>NZ_RBXB01000002.1 GCF_003634775.1 Chryseobacterium defluvii
ACCTTGTCCACTACTGTTAACGGAATAACAGGTACTACTGTTCCTATTATCAACAGCAATACATTAACGTTATCAGGAAGCAGTCTGACCAGTACCGTGAATGGAATTTCAAGCACTGCGGTGAATCTGGCTCCGGCTATTACAGCAGCTACAACCAATGTACTGAACAGCTCCGGAAATACAATGACCTCAACGGTCAACGGAGTAACAGATACGGCACCTATTATCAATAGTGTAACGAACACGGTTTCAGGAAATACCCTTACTACTACCGTAAACGGGATACCTTCCAGCGCTGTTACGCTTCCGCAGGGAGTTAATATTTATAACTCTGATGGGACGCTTCTTGCTTACAGAACTGTTTCAATGAATAAGAACCCACTCGTTCTTTCACAGGATACAAACAATAATATAAGGTTTGATGTTGGCTCTACAGTTACAGGCGTTTCCCGTATTCTTTCAGAAGGATCTGTGAGTTCTCTGATACGTGCCGCAGTAGGTACAATAGCAGCAGGCTATCATACCCTTGATATGGAAATTCTAAGTGATGGAAAAGCCAGACTGCTTTCTGGTGGTAATACAGAACTACTTATAGGGACTTCCACTAATTCTGCACCATTAATATTTGCTGCTGGAAATCAAAGGGCTGTACTTACAGGGACGGGAAATTTTGGAATAGGAACGAGCACACCATCTCAAAGACTAGACGTTGCAGGCAATATAAAAGCTTCAGGTTCCCTTATATCTGGAACGACTACCTACCCGGACTATGTTTTCGAAGGATATTATAAAGGCTTCTCAAAGATCAATCCTGCCTACCAATTTAGAAAGCTGGATGAGGTGGAGAGCTTTATTAAAGAGAAAGGGCATCTTCCCGGATATCAATCCTTGGAAGAGGTGAAGCAAAAGGATATGGCGGTAGATATTACTCAGAACTCCATTACCAATATGGAAAAAATTGAAGAGTTATACCTGCATGTTATAGAGCTTAATAAAAAAATTAAATCCCTGGAGGAGAAGAATGTAGAACTTGAAAAGCTCGTTCTGCAGGGAAAATAAAAAACAAATAAGCAGGTAAATATGCAATTCAAAAACATTCATATAGGATCTTTGATTAATAAGCGAGTTACAGAATACGGGATAGATATATCCCGTATATGTAACTTCTTTAAATGTGAAATAAATGAAATAGAGAAAATGTATAGTGCGGAAAGTCTGGATTCTAATACCCTTTTGCGATGGAGTAAACTATTGGGATATGATTTTTTCAGAATATATTCTCAACATTTAATCCTGTATTCTCCCCAGTCAAATGTAATAAAGAATACTATGGGTTCTGATCATCATCTCATCCATCCTCCTCAGTTCAGAAAGAATATTTATACTAAAGAATTAATTGATTTTATTTTGGAATTATTGGAGGCAAAAGAAAAGACGAAACAGCAGATCATCGATGAATATAAAATTCCTAAAACTACCTTATACAAATGGATAGAAAAGTACAAAAAATAAACTCTCCGGATTACAGACGTATCTACCATGATATTATTGTAAGAAAATACCCGGATAAAAAAGAAAAATGCCTTTATATATTGGAAAAAGATACCCTATCTGCCCTGGATATTATCAGGCTTAATGCAATGATATTCGATAATGTTAGCAAGGAAACGTTGGCATTTAATCAAAGGCACAGGTCCTACAAGCCCTCAGCTATTCAGGAAATACTAAAATACCAGGAAAAAAATAGTTTAAATAATAGCCAGGTGGCTATTCATTTTCAGCTGAGCAGGAATACCATAGCAAAATGGAAAAGGTTGTATTCAGCCAATTAATATCTGGTTTATAGGAGGTTTATTTCTGTTATTATTTTGCAAGATTGGCAAAAGAATTGAATATATTATTATAAATCAGATTAAAATAATAATTATGGAAACAAATGCTTACAACCAGAAACTGAACCGTTACGTATTGAATGATCAAATTATCTATACAGGATTTTCAAGTTTTAAAGATGCTGAGGAATGTGCAGAGAAAAAAGGCGGTACTTTGGTAGAAGTCGCTTTTAAGGATGGAAATGATAATCCGGAAATTACTGGAAATGAAGCCGGGCTTATTGAAAAACAACTCCACTATTATGTAGATGCAGGTGATGAATACAAATTTATCCATTCATCTGATCCCGGATTCAGAAAATACGCGGACGAATTACAGAAGATAAAATCAAAGCTAAGAGAAGATGCCATAGATGAAAGATATTTAGCCAATTTTGAGATTGAAAATGCAGAAGACCCGATTGTGGTGCTCAAAAATGATCATTTCGAATCGGTAACTTCAAGAGAGCGTTCAAAATATTTGAAGCATGCTAAAGTATATGAATTAGGGGTATCCCTGCCAAAATCTTAAAAAAGAATTATCATGAGCAAGACTAAATATTCAGATAAAGCTCAGGACAAAGTAGAAAAAGTAATGCACGAATTCAAGGAAGGAAAGTTAAAATCTTCTTCCGGAAAAAAAGTGACAAGCAGAAAACAGGCGGTTGCCATAGGTATTTCTGAAGCCAGAGAAAAAGGCTTGAAAGTACCGCCTAAAAAAAAGAAAGATTAATTTTCTTATTCCTGAAAGGCAATTAATCTCATCAGATCAATACAGGAAAAAAGCACCTTACTGTTCTTACTTTACATACCTGTAAGGTGCTTTCAATAGTAAGAGAAGAGGTTTTCTAAATACAATTCCACGGAGTATATATTTTATACAGTTATTTTTCCAATAGAGCATCAATTGGAAGTAGCTTATTCATTAATTCCCTGAAGTATTTTATTTAAACTGTCGTGCACGTAAGCAAAAATGAGTCATCAGGCTGGATTATAAAACTTATCCAACTGTTGAAGCTATTAAAAGATAAACAAACTTTAAAATTTTAGTATATGTTCAAATTTTTATCCTCAACATCTTTGTTGCGTGTTATCCTTTTGATCCTACCAATTATGGGTATGGCACAAGGGAAAAAAAGTAGCCGTCCCAATGTTATATTTATTACTGTGGACGATCTGAGGCCAGAACTGGGAGTATACGGAAGCCCTGTAAAAACCCCTAATATTGACAGACTGGCAAAGAAAGGAATGACATTTACAAATGCATACTGTCAGGTAGCTGTTTGTGCTCCGTCAAGAGCAAGTGCATTAACGGGGCTAAGGCCGGATTCTACCAGGGTATGGGTGCTGGGCGAAGAGTTTCGCAAGATCCATCCGAATATAGTGACCATCCCTCAACAGTTTAAGAAATTCAATTATCATACCGTTTCTATTGGAAAGATTTTTCATAATCATATGCCGGACTCACTTTCTTTTGATGAGCCGGATCTTCGTCCTGCAGCCTATACAACTAGGGATATGGTAGACCGTGATCCCGAATCTTTCTATTTTGATGAGGACCTTAAAAAGGAATTAGCAGCCAAAAGATTAGAAAGATTAGCTAAAAACCCTAAGCGGTATGCTAACGGATGGGCCTACGGCCGTTCAGTAGAAATAGCAAATTGCCCGGATGATTCTTTATATGATGGCGCTCAGACAGCCCTCGCTATCAAAACTATAAACAGGATCAAAAATAAAAAGAAGCCTTTCTTTCTGGCTATGGGATATTTCAGACCACATTTACCGTTTGTAGCTCCTAAAAAATACTGGGATATGTATGATCCTAAGCAAATACCATTGGCCGACAATGATTTTATTCCATACAATATGCCAAGCATGGCCCTTTATAACCAACGGGAAATGACAGCCTGTTATGATCTTGAATATGTGAAGCCGCCTGCTTATTTCAGAATGCCTGAAAATGCTGCAAGGACACTTAAGCATGGCTATTATGCTTCAGTAAGCTATATAGATGCCTGTATCGGAAGATTAATAGATGAGCTGGAAAAACAAAAGCTGATGGATAATACCATTATTGTACTATGGGGAGATCACGGATGGAAGCTGGGCGAACATAATGCCTGGGGTAAGCAGACTAATTTTTTAAATGATACCCGTGTACCGCTCATCGTCTATGCTCCGGGAATGAAAAATTCAGGAGATAAAAATAATGAGCTTGTTGAAATGGTGGATGTCTATCCTACATTGTGTGACCTCGCAGGCATCGAAACACCGGATTATTTACAAGGATTAAGTTTCAAAAAACTGTTGAATGAAAATAACATTACCTGGAAACAAGCCGCATTCAATCAATTTCTTCGTCCGGCAGGCGAAGGTTCTGATATACGCAAGAAAGACTATATGGGATATTCAATGGTGACCAAAAACTACCATCTTGTAGAATGGTATTATTGGAATAAAGAAAAAAAACAGCCCGAAGCTTTAGTAGCCAGGGAGCTTTATGACCTGACCAACGATCCACAAGAGAACTTTAATATAGCAGTTTATCCTGAGAATAAAGAATTGATTGACAAGCTCTCTGAGCAACGCAAACGAGGATGGAAAGCGGTAAAAACCCAATTGATTACTGCTGCTCACTGAAAAGTCCGAAGAAAATTCATAATATAATTTAAAAAGAAATTACATATGAAATATCAAAATTTCATCAAAGCTATATGGGCTTTATCCCTATGTTGTATGGTGATGAGCTTTTCTGAAAATCCCGGAAGCAAAAAAAATCCTGTAAGGAAAGTAAAGCCCACACAAAAGCAACAAAGACCAAATGTTCTTTTCATCCCTATTGATGATCTCAGGCCGGATACAGGTTGTTATGGTAATAAGATCATAAAAACACCTAACATAGACAGGCTGGCCAAAAGGGGCGTTGTATTTAATCGGGCGTATTGTCAGCAGGCCGTTTGTAATCCGTCACGTGCGAGTTTGCTTACAGGTTTACGTCCCGATTCTACCCAGGTATGGGATCTTAAGACAGATCTCAGACAAAAGATGCCGGATGTAGTCACCCTTCCTCAGATATTTAAAAATAACGGATATTATACGGTAGGTATTGGAAAAGCTTTTCACAATGATTATCCTGATGCGTTTTCATGGAATGAAGATCTCCATGTAGACGGATTTCCTTTTGATCCTGATGCAACATATCAGTTAACAGACAATCTTATCATCCAGAAAGAAAAGGAACTGGCAATTTTGAGAAGCGGGAAAGCTACGTTTGATAAATATGGGTTTATATACGTTAAAGCCAATTCTACAGAAAAGGCAGATGTAAATGATGATGCTTATTATGATGGAGCTCAAACCTCAATGGCCATCAGGAAACTGAAAGAACTGAAACAAAAAGAGGAGCCCTTCTTCTTTTCAGTAGGATATTACCGTCCACATTTACCGTTTAACGCTCCCAAAAAATATTGGGATTTATATAATCCTAATGATATTCCGCTTGCCAGAAATCAGTTTGTTCCCAAAAATGCACCTGATTTTGCCCTGTATGGTGATGAAGAATTGAGGGGTTATACCGATAGGGCAGATCTTCCTTCACCATGGGACCCTCCTTATGATGTGGAAAAACAACGCCATTTATTACACGCCTATTATGCATCAGTATCCTATACAGATGCCCAGATCGGTAGGCTTTTGGATGCATTGGACGAACTGGGGCTTAGTGACAATACCATAGTGGTGCTATGGGGAGACCATGGATGGAAATTGGGAGAACATAATAGCTGGGGTAAACAAAGTAATTATGAAATAGACACAAGAGTTCCCCTTATTATTAGCGGGGCCGGCGTACAGGCAAAAGGGAAAAAAAGTAATGCTCTCACTGAGTTTGTGGATATTTATCCCACTCTATGTGATATGACCGGGATAACGATCCCTGACTACCTTCAAGGGACCAGTATGAAACCTTTGCTTACTGATCCGGACAGGAGATGGAAAACAGCAGCCTATAGCCAATATTTGATGGGCAGGTTTGGCCCTAAAGAAAAACGAAAACCTGAAAAAATGGGATATGCCATCCGTACAGATAAATACCGGTATGTGGAATGGTTCGAATGGAATAAAGAAACCTCAAAACCTGGAGCTTATCTGGCGCGGGAGCTCTATGACCATACAAATGATCCTGATGAAAATGTGAATATTGCTGGAGAAAAAGCAAATAAAAAGCTTATAAATCAACTTTCTTTACAATTGAAAAAAGGATGGCGATATAGCAAGCCCCAATAAAGGATATTAATAAAACAGATCAAAATTCGATGACCTCTACAAAAATGATCCTTCTCGGGTCAGGCATCTTAATCATCTTATGTGCCTGTAACAAAGATAAAGCCTTAAAAAAGCAGCTAGATCAAAAAAATGCCCATAGCTGCATGACTATGCCCGGACGTTTTGGAGCTGCAGATTCGTCAGATATAGCTTTTGGAGGGAATACCTCAGTAGAAGGAATGGTATTGATACCCGGAGGCAGATTTGATATGGGTGGCGATAATAATCAGGCCGATGCGGATGAATATCCTAAACATCAGGTACAGGTTTCATCATTCTATATGGATATAACGGAAGTAACCAACGCTCAGTTCAGAAAATTTGTGGATGCTACCGGATATATAACGACCGCAGAGCGTATCCCCGATTGGGAAGAATTGAAAAAAAATGTACCCGCAGGAACGCCCAAACCTCCGGATAGCTTATTAGTAGCTGCATCATTAGTGTTTAAGCCCACCAGAAAACCAGTAGATTTAAATAATTATACCCAATGGTGGAAATGGATAAAGGGAGCCGATTGGAAGCATCCAAAAGGCCTTGGAAGCAATATTGAAGGCAAAGATAATTATCCGGTTGTACATATAAGCTGGGACGATGCCCAGGCATACTGCAAATGGACGGGCAAACGCCTGCCGACAGAAGCTGAATGGGAATATGCTGCCCGGGGCGGATTGAAAAATAATATTTATCCTTGGGGCAACGAATCCATAAATAAAGGCTTACCGAAAGCAAATAGTTGGGAAGGGAAATTCCCGTATTTTAATGAAAAAAAAGATGGATACACAGAGCTTGCTCCCGTAACATCATTCAAAGCTAACGGATATGGACTGTATGATATGGCTGGAAATGTTTGGGAATGGTGCAGTGATCTTTATTCTTACAATTATTATAAGGAATTGGAGGGTAAGGTAAGCCTAAATCCCAAAGGTCCAGATACATCTTATGATCCACAGGAGCCCTATACATCAAAACGAAGCTTGCGTGGCGGAAGCTTTATGTGTAATGACAGCTATTGCAGTGGTTACAGGGTGGCAAGACGTATGAAAAGCAGCCCCGATACAAGCTTGGAAAATACAGGCTTCAGATGTGTTAAAGATTTAAAATAATAGAAATAAAACGATTCGAAATAGTAAATCTTTTTTTAAGTTGAGATGAAAGTAATGAAAACGGCTTGGGAAATTTTCCCAAGCCGTTTTATAGGTAGATAAAAGCTGTTTCTTAAAGTCTGCAGATTACCTTTCCTGCATTCTAGCCTTTATAATTATACAGTACCTTATAATATTCGTCCGCCATTCTGTCGCTGTTGAACTGGTCTTTAACATCATTCATTGCGTTATACTGGATTTTTCTCCATGTATCCGGACGGTCATAGTAGGTGGGAAGAATTTCGTTCTCAAGGATCTCATACAATTTGTTTAAATCATAATTATCCTGCTCGTAAATACTCATATTCAGATAATCTGCTTTTGGAACGACAAATGAGTTTTCTCCGTGTTTTGAGAATTCAGGAATCCATCCATCATCTGTAGATAAGTTTACGGAGCCATTCATTGCAGCCGTCATTCCGGAAGTTCCGGAAGCTTCTCTCGGAACTCTTGGGTTGTTTAACCAAAGATCGGAGCCTTGTTTTAAAGATTTGCTTAATGAAAGCTCATAACCCGTTAAAACGGCCATGTTTTTGTGATTTTTACTTTCCTCTACCAAAGTATTGAATGTGGAAATAGCAGAATAATCCATCGGATAAGGTTTACCTGCCCAGATGATCTGTACCGGATATTTCGGATGATTCAGTAGTTGATAAAACCTGTCTTTATCATGCAAAAGCAGATCGGCACGTTTATATCCGGCAAATCTTCTTGCCCAGACTATGGTAAACACATTCGGATTAAATAAATTTCCGGTTTGGTCTGCAACGATTTTGAAAAGTCTCTTTTTTAAATGTTTTTTGCGGTAATCGAAAACAGTTTCGTCATTCTCATCTTTCGCATTATAAAGAGGCTTATCAGACCAGTATTTGAATTCCTGAGCGTTGGTAATGGAAGTGATTTCACAGATTCCGGGATATTTACTCCACATGGCCCTCGAAACAATTCCGTGAAGCTGTGATACACCATTAGCGATTCTTGCCATTTTCAAAGCGCAAAGTGAATGGTTGAAACGGTCATCATCAGCACCTTCAATACTTTTTACATCTTCCATGCTAAAGCCTGAAAAATAAGACATATCATGACATAATCTCAAATTATGCTTTTCATTTCCAGCCTCCTCCGGAGTATGGGTAGTGAATACCAGTTTTTCCTTTACCCTGTTAAGATCACCGTTATATTTTTTCAGTAAATGAAATGCTGCGGGAAGTCCATGAGCTTCATTCAAGTGATAAATATCTCTTTCAATATTCATTTCATCCAATAATTGGGCTCCTCCTTTTCCCAGCAGAATATATTGAGCAAGCTTGGTGGATTCATTGGCATCATATAATTTGTGGCAGATGGTCTTCGAAACGTGATCATTTTCAGGCACATCTGTAGAAAGGAAAAACATAGGTGCCGTATTGAAGATTTCAGGATCCAGATACCATACTTTTACCCAAACAGGAGCACTGTGGATTTCAATCTGAAATTTAATTCCTGTATCTTCAAGAAAACTATACATCTTCCTTGTCCAGACGGGTTGTAAAGTCTGGTCGTGATTTCTTGCCTGATCATAATAACCGAATTTCCAAAGAATGCCGATTCCGATAAGATCCTGCTTCAGGTTATAGGCACTTCTCATATGAGAGCCAGCTAAAAATCCCAATCCTCCCGAATATATTTTCAATACCTGCTCAATGGCAAACTCCATTGAAAAATAGGCTACTTTTTTAGAATATTGTGGATGTACGCTAAAAGGTATTTTAAAATTCTTAAAATCCATAAAACTGTGTTTTTGTATGTGAAGGGGCAAAGGTATTAATTATGAAAATAAACTTTACATTAATTATTTAATAAATTATTTTTAAAACTATCTCTCGAATAGTTTTTTTACTTACCTTTAGGTTGTAAATTTTTGATAATCAAAAGCTTCTCGTGATGAAAAAGATGTTTTCAGATGAAGATTTAATCAAGAATCTAAGCCTATATTACCTGAATCGACATTTGAAAAAAAAGCCGATAGAGAAATACCACCGTACCATAGACGAATCTCCGCTTCACGACCGGGAAAAGTACAAGAAGAAGTCCGAGATTTTACTCCTTAATTCTTTTATGCATCATTTTCCGGAGATTACTTTTGAAAATCTTACCTGTGAAAGTCCCGACTTTATTGCTAAATTCAACGACAAAAAAATTGGAATCGAACTTACTGAAGTGATCAACCATCTGGAAATGAAAAAGGTTGAAAGCTGCTTAAATAAGATTTTCCGTCAGGCCGAAATACTATTGGAACAAGAAGACACTACGAAATATCGTGGTGTTTATTTTTTAGAATTCCACTCTCATATCAAGTTCGATAAGCTGGAAGATCAGCAGGAAATTATCCTGGCTATTTATAAAAGCATTAAAAAGCATAAACCGGTCGGTTGTGTAAAAAGTATCCGGAAATCCGTCCACCGGAGAAATGTATTCATTACTCATGAATATAATATGAACCTGTTTGATGAACTTTGCTCTGAAAAGATCCTGGAGCTGATAGAAAAGAAAAACGAAAAATTCCCCTATTATGACACTTCTGTAGATGAATGTTGGCTGGTAATAGTTTCTGATATGAATTCCCTGGCTTCACGATATACCTTTATCCAGGATAAAGAACACCTAAAAGAAGTGAAAAGCCCGTTCCATAAAATTTTTCACCTTGAAAATCTCTGCGGGAATATTACCAGTATAAAATAATCATTCCGGATAGCAAAGATGGCTTATACAAATAGAATTTATCAATTCAAATTGAAACTTCCGAAGCTGTTTTCTTTTTAAATTTGATACAAACTATATAAAATGAAAGACCTGTTCATCAAACGTTTCGAATATTACAAATCACTGGGGGACAAAACATTTGATCAGCTTTCCGATGAGCAGATCTTCTGGCAATACAATGAAGAAAGCAATTCAATAGCAATGATTGTAAAGCATATCGCCGGAAATATGTTATCACGATGGACCAATTTTCTAACCGAAGACGGTGAAAAACCTTGGAGAAACCGTGATGAAGAATTTGTCAACACTTTTACCACAAAACAAGAAGTCATTGATTTTTGGGTAAAAGGCTGGAAATGTTTTTTTGACGCTTTGGAACAAATCACAGATGACAATGTATATGCCACCATTTATATAAGAGGAGAAGCACATTCTGTGATTGATGCGGTTTTCCGTCAATTGGCTCATTACCCGTATCACATAGGGCAAATCATTTATATTGCCAAGATGATGAAAAATGATGACTGGAAAACACTTTCCATTGCCCGAAACAAATCTCAGGAGTTTAATTCGGAGATGAAAGATAAATTTTCCGGAAGCGGACAAAGCTCAAATTCATCACCTGTATGTTTTCAAAACAGCCCTGAAGTAAGGGATGAATACAAGCAATAGATTCAATCAATTTAGTATTGTTATTAAAATCATTATCTTTGCACCCAGAAAAAATTCAGGAAGTATCCATGTCAAATCTTCATAAAACTGCTGCATATCATACCCTTGGCTGCAAATTAAATTTTGCGGAAACATCTACTATTGCCCGTCAATTAACAGATGCAGGTTATGATAAGGTAAGTTTTGATGATAAAGCAGATATTTATGTTATTAACACCTGTTCCGTAACTGAAAATGCAGATCGTGAATGTAAACTTCATGTGAAAAGAGCCATGAAAGCCAACCCGGAAGGTTTGGTGGTAATCGTTGGATGTTATGCCCAGCTGAAACCTGAAGAAATTTCACAAATCGAGGGGGTGGATCTGGTATTGGGAGCTAAAGAGAAATTCAATATCCTGAGCTATCTTGATGATCTGAAAAAATCTGAAAGTGAAGGGGTTGTTCATTCTTGTGAAATTGAAGAAACCGATTTTTTTATCGGGAGCTACTCCATTGGAGACAGAACCAGGGCTTTTCTGAAAGTTCAGGACGGATGTGATTATAAGTGTACCTATTGCACCATTCCTTTGGCAAGAGGGATTTCCCGTTCAGATACCATCGAAAACGTATTGAAAAATGCTAAAGAAATTGCTGAAAGAGATATCAAAGAGATTGTTCTTACCGGAGTAAACATTGGAGATTACGGAAAGGGGGAGTTGGGTAACAAGAGACACGAGCATACCTTCCTGGATCTTATTTCAGAGCTTGATCAGGTAGACGGCATTGAAAGAATCCGTATCTCTTCCATAGAACCTAATCTGTTAAAGGACGAAAGCATAGAGCTTGTTTCTAAAAGCAAAAGCTTTGTGCCGCATTTTCATATTCCGTTACAATCCGGAAGCGATGATTTATTGAAAAAAATGAAACGTCGTTACTTGACTAAATTGTACAGCGACAGAGTAAGCAAAATCCGTGAGATGATGCCTCATGCTGCTATAGGCGTAGACGTTATTGTCGGATTCCCGGGAGAAACTGAAGAAAGATTTATGGAGACCTATAACTTCCTGAATGAACTTCCGATTACTTATCTGCATGTTTTCACCTATTCCGAAAGAGAAAACACCGAAGCTGCCGGAATGGACGGAGTAGTTCCGGTAGCCGAAAGAAAAAAACGAAACAAAATGCTGCGAATTCTTTCAGAAAAGAAAAAAATGGCATTTTACCAGACCCAGCTTGGAAAAACACTTCCTGTACTTTGGGAACACGAAAATAAAGACGGAAAAATGTTCGGCTTCACAGAAAACTATGTGAGAGTACAAAAAGATTTTGATCCGGCTTCAGTTAATCAGATAGAATTTTTAAATTTAGAAAAAATCCTGTCAGATGGCACGGTTTCTGTGCAATCTTCATACGAAAGTTTTTTAGCAAAAGCATAGTTCTTTTTGCTAAATTTCCACTACATTTATTTTTAACTTTTAAATCCTAGATTCATGAGAGATAAGTTTTTATCTTGGGGAATTGTATTGGTAGTTGCTACATGGATTATAGCATTACTGATCAGAGCACATTATTGGATACCCATCCTGTTATCCGCCATTTATGCATTGGGCGTTTACAATGCTTATCAAACCAAACATGCCATTTTGAGGAATTTCCCTGTTTTGGGCTATTTCAGATACTTTTTCGAGGGAATTTCTCCCGAAATGCAGCAGTATTTTATCGAAAGAGAAACAGATGGGAAACCGTTTCCAAGAAATCAGCGTTCTGCAGTGTACAGACGTGCTAAAAACCTTGGCGATACAGTTGCTTTTGGAACACAATTAGAAGTTAATCACAGAAAATATGAAGGAATCAAACACTCTATATATGCGAAGTCTCCGTCAGAAGAGCTTCCGAGAGTTTGGGTAGGAGGAGAGCAGTGTACACAGCCTTATCACGCTTCTCTGTTCAATATTTCAGCCATGAGTTTCGGCTCTTTGAGTGACAGGGCTCAGGTTTCATTGAATAAAGGGGCTAAAAAAGGTAATTTCTACCATAATACGGGAGAAGGAGGGATTTCACCTTATCACTTAGAAGGAGGTGGAGATTTATGCTGGCAAATCGGAACCGGGTATTTCGGTTGCAGGGATGATGAGGGAAAATTCAATCCTGAATTATTTGCCCAATATTCAACTCTTCCCAATGTGAAAATGATTGAAATTAAATTATCACAGGGAGCAAAACCTGGTCATGGCGGCGTTTTACCCGGAGTGAAAAATACACCTGAAATTGCTAAAATCCGTCACGTAACCCCGGGAATGACGATTATTTCACCGCCCTCACATTCTTCTTTTTCGGATGCTGCAGGATTGTTGAGGTTTGTACAGCAGTTAAGAGAACTTTCGGGAGGAAAGCCGGTTGGGTTTAAACTTTGTATTGGAGATACTAAAGAATTTGAAGATATCTGTGTTCAGATGAATGTCCTGAAGATCTATCCGGATTTCATCACTGTGGACGGAGCAGAAGGAGGAACAGGGGCTGCCCCGCCTGAGTTTTCAGATGGAGTGGGAATGCCTTTGGAACCTGCTTTGATCTTCGTGAACAGAACCCTTAAAAATTATAATTTAAGAGATAAATTAAGAGTCATTGCAAGCGGAAAAGTACTGACGAGTCTGGATATCCTGAGAGCGATTGCTATGGGAGCAGATATGTGTAACAATGCAAGAGGATTTATGTTTGCATTGGGTTGTATTCAGGCTTTGAGATGTAATTCGAATAATTGTCCTACCGGAGTGGCCACTCAGGATAAGATGCTGATCAAAGGTCTTGATGTTACGGATAAGAGTGAGAGGGTATATCATTTCCATAAAAACACCCTTCATACCTGTAATGAATTAATTGCTGCGGCAGGAAGAAATTCCTACGAAGAAGTAGATGCCACCATGTTTATGAGAGGAGATGAATTCGACCATCTTTCCGATTTGTATTTCCCGGATATTTTGGGGAATGTGAAGCAGAGAACTCAATTTTAGAGATAAAAAAAACCGTTTCAATTTGAAACGGTTTTTATTTTATTAAGGTCTGGCTTCTGTTTTATACACCTGGAAATTAAAGATAAATGTTCTGTTTCTGAAAGAATATCCTGTATAATTATAATGGGCATCTCTTGCAAAAGCAGCTCTTGACGGAACAAGAATAACACCCTGAAGGTTATAGTTCTCGTCATCCGCTTTATTGAAGGCTTTGTATTTTTGTAATGCTTCACTGAAACCTTCGATCATATAATAATTCTTCTGTTTCGCAACATCAGTAGTTGCTGCTGTAATTAATGGATCCTGATCAGCAATATAATAGAATTTAGGGTCTATTAAAGGAGATCCGGTTCCGTCAATCGTATTAAAAAAGTCGGAATAGGAAATAAAAGTGACATTCCCATCGTTATCCGCAGCAAGAGCAGTTTGTGATTTCATCATGATTCTGGTGATATCTGTTGCTCCGATTGTGGTACCAGGGTCCGGCTGAGCTCCGTTTCTGATAATGTATACAACACCGGAAGGTAATGTTACAGGGCTCATCGCTGATAATTTGGTTTCATTGTCATCAGCAGGATCTGTGCTGCTGAAGGTTTTTATATTTCCTTGGGAATCCAGATAATGTTCGGTTAAATATTTCTGGATCGCCTGGTCATCATAATTGTTCTGTACTGCAATATCTTCAGGCTCTACATAAGTTTCCACATCATCATCTTTTTTACAGGCTGAAAAGCATAATGACCCCGCAAGGATATATAAAAATATTTTTTTCATTTCAAAAAACTTTAATTACTTTACAAATAATATAACGACAAAAGTATAAAAAATTATGAGAATAGATAAATTTTTATGGAGCATTCGTTTTTATAAGACGAGAACTATTGCAACAGAGGAAATTAAGAAGAACAGAGTTGCTATTGGGGAAGCCACTGTAAAGTCTTCTAAAGAGGTGAAAGAAGGAGATGTAATAAAGATCCGTAAAAATCAGATAGACTATAAAATTAAAGTTATACAAATTCCCAAAAGCAGGATAGGGGCCAAACTGGTACCCCTCCATATCAAAGATGTAACAGATAAAGAACAGTATGAGCTTCTTAAATTACGTAAAATGTCTCAGGACTATTACAGGATTAAAGGAGAAGGAAGGCCTACCAAAAAGGACAGGAGAGACATGGATGAATATGTAGAAAATGATGTTACGTCAGATTTTACAGACTGGGATGACTTTTTTGGTGAAAGTAATCCTTCAGATCATGATGATGAATCATAAATAAAGTTTTTCTATAATTTCGTTCACAATATCTTCCGGGTCGCGGGAATCTGTATTCACACTGAATTGTGCCTTATTGTAAAATTCATTTCTTTCAAATAAATGCTTGGCAATAAACTCAGGGAGGCTTTCATCGGAAATATGGGCAATAAGAGGCCTTTTTTCTTTTTGTTTTGAAAGTCTTTCTGTTAAAGAAGCCACGGAAGCCTTCAGAAAAATACTTTTTGAGTTATGGTTAATGATTTCCATATTATTATAATATACAGGAGTTCCGCCTCCCAGGCTTAGTATAATATTTTCCTGCGTTGCCAGAATTTCTTCCAGAGTTTCCCTTTCCAGCTTTCTAAAGTAAATTTCCCCCTTGTTCTCGAAGATTTCAGGGATCGTCAGCTTGTTTCTTCTGGAAATCTCTTTATCGAGGTCAATTAATTTAAAATTGAGTTTTTCGCTTAAAATTTTGGAAACGTGAGACTTGCCACTTCCCATATATCCGACCAGTGAAATTATCATGATAAAATTTTAAACAAATTTGCGAAAAAGTTTTGAGAAATTAAAAAAAGTCATATCTTTGCACCACTTAAAACAAGGGACATTACTTCAACGTAAATCGCTTGTAGAAAGTGGCCGACCTGGTAGCTCAGCTGGTAGAGCAATACACTTTTAATGTATGGGTCCTGGGTTCGAATCCCAGCCAGGTCACAAGCAAAAATTTCATAAGAAATTATGTTTTTTTTGCCTGCGTGGTGAAATTGGTAGACACGCCATCTTGAGGGGGTGGTTTCCTAAGGATGTGCTGGTTCGAGTCCAGTCGCAGGCACTGCAGAAAAAAAATAAATAATTAATAGTGAAAAATTAAAAAATAATTTTATATTTAACATTATTAATTGTGGCCGACCTGGTAGCTCAGCTGGTAGAGCAATACACTTTTAATGTATGGGTCCTGGGTTCGAATCCCAGCCAGGTCACGAGTTTACTGAAAAGTAAATTTTTTTCATATTAATATTTTGTGATTTGGTGTTTCAAAGGCTTCCCTAGGAAGCCTTTGATTTTTTATGTATGATATTACAGGATTTTTTAAAACTCCTTTTGCAATAAATAAGCGTTGCTTGAAAAGCAACGCTTATTATTTTATAAAATATCTTATTGCAGGATTTTGCTAGTCCAAATGCATATTGTCAATTAACCTTACCCCGTCTACCACAACCACAATAAAGGCTCTGTATTGTTTATCCGTATAAAAAAAGTCAGTTTCTTTTAAAGTGGCTTCATCGGCAATCAGGAAATACTCCAGTTTCATCCCTTGCTGATGATCAAAAATATCAGTCACTCTGTTTTTGATTTCGGGAATGGTAACCACTCGGAACCAGTCATTCACCTTTTTTAAGGTTTCATAAATAATTTTTGAGGCTTCCCTTCTGTCCTCATGCAACCTTTGATTTCTGGAACTTAATGCAAGGCCATTCTCAGCCCTGTAAATAGGAACTCCTTTTATTTTTATAGGAAGCTTCTTTTTTTCGACCATTTTTTTGATAATTGCTAATTGTTGAAAATCTTTCTCTCCAAAATAAGCATTATCCGGCTTTACCTGTCTGAAAAGCTCTTCCACAACCGTTCCTACACCGTCAAAATGCCCTGGTCGGGATTTTCCTTCCATCTCATCTTCCAATCCGTCGAAATCATAATGCTGGCTTACGGCTTTTTCAGGGTAAATATCATGTACTTCCGGTATGTAAACAGCATCTACCAGTCCGGAATTTTTCAGAATCAAAATATCACGGTCTATATTGCGGGGATATTTCTCCAAGTCTTCCGGGTTATTGAACTGGGTTGGATTGACGAAAATTGAGGAAACAACAAGGTCATTTTCTTCCCTAGCTGCTTCATACAGAGATAAATGCCCGTTATGCAGCGCACCCATGGTAGGTGCAAAACCTATTTTCTTCCCCATTTCCTTTTGTCTTTCAACAAAATCCTGAAGAGTCTTTTTACTTTTTAGAACTTCCATAGTTTATTGTAATAGCAATTCAAAAATACTAAAAATATCATATAATAAAATGTGTTTTTGATAATTTGAAAAAGGGAATTATCGTAAAAAAATGTTAATTAAAATAATGTTGGATGTTTTTTTGTAATTTTGCACATTAAAGCATTTTTACAAAAATTAGATAGAAGTTTATGCCGAATCAAAAAATACTGTACATTACTACAGAAATGTATCCATATCAAGAAGACACAAATATGGCTGCAGTGGTAAACAAAATGGCACTTAAGATGCACAATGAAGGCAATGATGTAAGAGTTTTTATGCCAAGATTTGGACAAATAAGTGAAAGAAAATTCCAGCTTCATGAGGTGATCCGCCTTTCAGGAATGAACATTATTATCAACGATCTGGATCAGCCCTTAATTATTAAGGTAGCCTCTCTTCCCGGAGAAAGACTTCAGGTGTATTTTATAGACAACGAAGAATATTTCAAAAGAAAACAATACTATTTTGATGATGAAGGAAATCCTTTCGAAGATAATGACGAAAGAGCGATTTTCTTTGCGAGAGGAGTTATTGAAACGATTAAGAAGCTTAATTGGGTTCCGGATGTTATTCATTTGAACGGATGGATGTCTTCTTTTGTCCCGATTTACCTTAAAACATATTATGAATCCGATACTTATTTTAAAGATGCCAAGATTGTTCTTTCCCTATATAATGAGAAAGATGTTGCCTTGGACAGCAAGATAAGTGAAAAACTACAGTTTGATAATATTTCAGGATTAAAAGCGTTAGATAACCCGAGTATTCAGAGTTTCGTTATCGAAAGTATGAAGTATGTGGACGTAGTAGTGAAAGGAGACGAATTTTTAGACGGAGATCTGGATCAGGCATTTAATGAAACAACCACCTCGAAATCGGAATATCTGGACATTGATTCTATAAACCAACTTTATTAAAAAACACCTTAATGACTTATACTATTAAAAGAACTTTCGCCATACTTTTTTTGGCGATTTTTGGAAGTGTATTGCTTTATAATTGTGAACCGGACCCGGATTCCTTAGGAGAGCAGTTATTTTTAAATGGAGCAGCGGAGGGTAAAGAAACTTCTTATGATCTGATTGCATATAATATTAATAATAACGACAGTATCAGAAGTGATGCCGCCAAATTAGGCGTAGCGGTTGTAGGAGCTTTCAAAGAAGGACAGTTTGGGATGCAGAGAGGTTCTTATTTTACTCAGTTGAGATTGTCTACCTATGATCCTGATTTCGGAGCTAATGCAGCAGTAGACTCAGTGGTGCTGGTAATTAAGCCCACCTATGCTTCGGATACTGTTAAAACGAGTACGGATGAAAACTATGTTCATCCTGACGGAAGTGTGGCTGCAAAGAAAGTAGTGAATACTTATCCGGTAAATAAATATGGCAAAGCTAAAATTAATGGTGCGGTTCCCCAATTTACAGTTAAAGTAAATGAAGTAACAGAATTCTTGAAAGCGTCAACCGATATTGCGTATTCCAATACCAATTATGCTGTTGGCCAGGAAATCGGTTCAAAAGTGTTCAATGGAAATGTAAGCTCAGTAGCTATTACTAAAGATTCGGATAATTCATCCATATTCACTTCGCCTGTAGGTTTCAGAATTCCTTTATCTGCAAGTTTTTTCAAAACCAAAATCATAGATTTCAAAGGGAAACCTGAGCTTAAGGATGTTTCTAACTTCATCAGGCATTTCAAAGGCCTTAAAGTTTCTGTATTGGAAGATGACGGATATTTATTCCAATTCTCTCCGAACGATATGGAACTAATTATGTATTATAAATATGATAAAACTGAGAACGGTACAACAACAAGACCGCAGACTACTTATACATTTGCCTTAGGAGCAGGAAATGCCCATATCGGACATTATGAATATGACAGGGCTGGAGCTGCATTCCAATCTTATGTTGCCGGCAATACTACAACAGGAGATCTTAAACTTTTTGCACAAGGAATGGGAGGTCCTTCTATTGGAATTAAATTCAAAAAAGAAGAGATTGATAAGCTGAAAGAGCTATATCAAAATGAAAAAGCTGCAATTATCAGCGCTAAAATCAGAATTTATACAGATCCGGACAACTGGAATAATAAATATGCAAAGCCATCCAATTTTATTTTTGTACAAAAAGATAAAGATAGCAATGGTAAAGAAACAACCAATTTCACTACGGACTTGCTCAGTCTGGCGGGTTCAGTAAATTTTGCAATGTTCAGATCATATGATTTGGATAAGAACCCTGCTTATTATGACTTTACAGTTACAAAATCGGTTAAAGATATTGTAGAAGGAGGTACAGATTATACTCATAAATATTTTAAAATTGATTTAGGAAGCTTCCTGACCACTACGACGGGAGCATTGGCAGGATATCAATATACATCAAGAAACTTTGCAAGAGACAGAGCTGTTTTTGTAGGCTCTGACCCCAATAATGCGAAAAAAATTCAACTAAAGATTACTTACGGTAAAAAATAATTAAAAACACGGATTACATATGTGTGGAATTGTAGGATATACAGGATTTCAAGACGCGTACGACATAGTTATCAACGGTCTTAGAAGATTAGAATATAGAGGTTATGATAGTGCAGGAATTGTCTTGGAAGATGCCAATAATAAATTTGAGGTGGAGAAGACGAAAGGAAAAGTGGATGACCTTGTTGATATTTCAGAAAAACTTAAAGGAATCGCTAAAATTGGAATGGGACATACCCGTTGGGCTACCCACGGTGTACCAAGTGACAGAAACTCCCACCCGCATTTATCCAATAATGGAAAAATAGCAATTGTTCACAATGGTATTATTGAAAACTATGATACTATTAAAACAATGCTTACTGAAAAAGGATTTACTTTTAAATCAGAAACAGATACGGAAGTATTGGTAAACCTGATCCAGTATTTCATGGATTTAAACCCTGAGACCGATTTCCCAACGGCAGTAAGATATGCTTTGAATGAAGTTTATGGTGCTTACGCTATTACGGTAATGCACGAAGATCATCCGGGAGTTTTGGTGGTAGGAAGATTGGGGTCGCCATTAGCTATAGGAATTGGTGAAAAAGAATATTTCATTGCTTCGGATGCATCTCCTTTTGTGGAATTTACCAAAGAGGCAATATATCTTGAAGAAGGTCATATGGCAACAATTTCATTGGAAAAAGGAGTCGATATCAGAACCATTAATGATAATTCCAAAATTGAACCTGAAATTCAGGAATTAAAATTAAGCTTAGAGCAAATAGAAAAAGGAGGTTATGAACATTTCATGTTAAAAGAAATCTTCGAACAGCCAAAATCTATTCACGATACAATGAGAGGAAGACTTCTTGTAGAGGAGGGAATCATTAAAATGGCAGGGATCTGGGATCATGTGGAACGATTCAAAAATGCCAACAGAATTATCATTATCGCTTGCGGAACTTCATGGCATGCAGGTCTTATCGGGGAATATCTTATTGAAGAATATGCAAGAATACCTGTGGAAGTAGAATATGCGTCCGAATTTAGATACAGAAATCCTATCATTACGGATAAAGATGTGGTGATTGCCATTTCTCAATCCGGGGAAACTGCAGATACCATGGCCGCTTTGAAATTGGCTAAAGAAAAAGGAGCATTCATCTATGGTATATGTAATGTGGTGGATTCGTCAATAGCAAGAATTACAGACGCGGGATCTTATACTCACGCCGGACCGGAAATCGGGGTTGCTTCAACAAAAGCATTTACAGCTCAATTAACCATCCTTACTCTTATTGCATTTAAATTAGGAAAGCATAATGGGAATTTGGGGAATGCGGATTTCATGAGCCTGATTTCGGAACTAGATGCGATCCCTAAGAAAATCGAGGAGGTTTTAAATACTACTCATGAATTGGTGCAGAATATTGCAAAGGACTTCATTAATGCTACCAATTTCCTTTATTTAGGAAGAGGATATAATTATCCTGCCGCATTGGAAGGAGCTTTAAAACTGAAAGAAATCTCTTATATCCACGCAGAAGGTTACCCTGCAGCAGAAATGAAGCATGGTCCTATTGCTTTAATTGATGAAAACATGCCTATTGTGATTATTGCTCCTAAAAAAGGACACTATGATAAAATTGTCAGCAACGTTCAGGAAATTAAAGCCAGAAAAGGGAAAGTTATTGCTGTAGTGAATAAAGGAGATCAGCAGGTAAGCGCAATGGCAGATTACGTGATTGAAATTCCTGAAACTTCAGAATGTTTCTCGCCAATTGTTGCATCAGTACCTCTGCAGCTACTTGCTTATTACATTGCTGTATATAGAGGAGCTAATGTAGACCAGCCAAGAAACTTGGCAAAATCTGTAACCGTGGAATAAAAAATTGCTTGTAAATAAAATAAATTTAGATTTCTTCCGTTATTTCAAAAAAAATCTTAAAAGTTTCTTAAAAAAATTATATATTTACGGCTTAATTATAAAAATTAACATGAAAAGGATATTTCTTTTATTATTGTCTGCGTCAGTAGCATCGGTATCTTGTTCAGGTGGTGGAACTTCTTCGGTTGGGAAGCCCGGAACAAAAGGAGAATTGATACCAAGAGAAAAAACAAAATCGTTTGTTGCGGAAAGACCCTATGGTATGGTTGCGATTCCTGCAGGATCATTTATTGCAGGTCTGGCAGATCAGGATCCAACCAGTACTCCTGAGAAAGCAGCATTGAAAACAGTGACTGTTTCTTCTTTCTTCATGGATGAAGCAGAAACTACTAATGCAGAATACAGGGTATTTATCAACTATGTAAGAGATTCTATTGCTAGAACCCTTCTTGCTGAAGCTGCCGGAGAAGGTGGTGAAGGTGGAGGCAGAGGTGCAAGCATAGGAGATTATGCATACCTTGCTCAAAAAGAAGAAAATTTAACACCATATCAGGAATATTTAGAAGGACAGGGAGGCCGTGAAGATGGTGGATATGATCCTACCAAAAGATTAGATTGGAAAATTCCTTTGCATTGGAATACAACCAAATACCCGGACGTAGAATATGCGGAAGTTTTGGAATCTATGTATTTACCTGCTTCTTCAAGAATCAGAAATGAAAGAATCTTAGATGTTAGTAAGTTGAAATATACATACAGATGGGAAGATATGGACGCGGCAATTGCTGATAACGAAAGAGGAGTAAACTATCTTAAAAGTGAAAGCATTGCGATCTATCCTGATACAACCGTTTGGGTAAAAGATTTCCACTTTGCTTATAACGAGCCTTTATTTGAACAATATTTCTGGCATAAAGCCTATAAAGATTATCCTGTTGTTGGGGTAACCTGGGATCAGGCAAGAGCTTACTGTAACTTCAGATCTAAATTAAAATCTGATTACAACGAAAGCTTAAAAAGAAGAAAACAAAGACCATTGCAGTTCCGTCTTCCTACAGAAATTGAATGGGAATACGCTGCAAGAGGTGGAATGGAAAATGCTACTTATCCTTGGGGTGGTCCATATTTATTGGATGACAGAGGTTGCTACCTGGCTAACTTCAAACCTAAGAGAGGTAACTATATGGAAGATGATAAAAAAGGTACTTATACATATACAGCTCCAGTAAAGAAATTTAAGAAAAATGGATTTGGATTATTTGATATGGCTGGAAACGTTTCTGAATGGACCCTATCTGCGTATAACAATTCTTCATATGGATTCTCTTCTACATTAAACCCATCTACTAAAGATAAAGTTGATACTAAAAAATCGGTAAGAGGTGGTTCTTGGAAAGACGTAGGCTATATGCTTATGACAGGTGCAAGAGATTGGGAGAGAAAAGACTCTGCAAGAAGTTATATCGGATTTAGAACTGTACAGGATATCCCTGAAGCTGCTGTTAAACCAAAGAGAGTTAACAGATAATCAACCAATCAAAAATTATTTTTCAATAACAATTTTATTTAACATTAAAAAAAACTAAATATATGTTTAAGACTAAAGATGCTTGGATGAATTTCTTCTATTCGTTCGGTGCTGCAATTGTAATTCTTGGAGCTTGGCTTAAAATTACTCACATTACCTTGGGACCCATTAATGGTAACATGGCTCTTACAGTAGGGCTTATTACTGAAGCAATTATTTTCATTATTTTCGCCTTTGACCCGCCAAAATCTGAAGAGTCTTATGCTTGGGAAAATGTATATCCAGAACTATTAGATAAACATGCCAACCCAAACCCATTACATTCTAATGTATCTTCTAAAAATAATATCGATCATTTTGCTGAATTAGAAAATTCTCTTTCCGGTAAATTAGATCAGATGCTTAAAGATGCAAAATTAGATGTTCAATTATTCGAAAGTCTAAGAACAGGTATCAATAAATTTTCAAGTTCTGTTGACCAGATCAACCAAACCGTTGACGTTTCTGCTTCCACACATAAATATAATGAGCAGTTAAATAAAGCTGCCCAACACATGGAAAGTATGAATGCTTTATATGCAATTCAGATAGAAAATGGTAAGAGACAATCTGAATTTGCTAATAAATATGTTGCAGATATGCAGAAGTCTGCTGAACATTCAGAGAAATTCAATCAAGAGTTACAAGGTTTAACATCTAATTTGAACAACTTAAACAGAGTGTATGGTGGTATGCTAACTGCAATGAAGTCTTAATTCCAAACCATTTCTAAATTTAACTACTTAATCAAACAAAAGAAAAGAGAATGGCACAAGGAAAACAGACTCCACGTCAGAAGATGATCAACCTAATGTATTTGGTGTTCATCGCTATGATGGCCCTAAATATTGATGCAGAGATCATCAGATCATATTATGACTCTACGAGAGCACTTAATGAAACAAGAACTTTAACCGAAAGAAAAAACGAGAAGATTTTCGAAAAGACCCTTGAGGCAAAAGCGCAACAAGTACCAGATACTTATGCGAAGCCTTGGGCAGATTATCAAATTCTTAGGAATAAAATCAATGTTTTAGTTGCTCATGCTGAAAAAATAAAGACCCAATTAAAGAAAGAAACTGAATTTAAAGACGGTATTGATGTAAGTGAGAATTTTGCTGCACTTAACAACAATGAGCCAACTACTGATTATTTCTTTAATGAAGGTGACGAAAACTCTCCTTCAAAGAGAGCAGATGAATTGAAATCTAAAATTGATGATGTAAGAAATTATATTAATGCAACTTTTGGAAACAATCCTCAGCTTCAGGATTTAGTGGACAGAGCAAACAAGTCTCTTATCGCTGAATATCCTAAAGGAAAATCTCCAAATGAGAAAACTTGGTTCCAGAATAAATTTTATCATCAGCCGTTAATCGCTGCGATTTCAAACCTGGAGATTATCCAGAATGATGCTAGAAATGTTCAGTCAGATGCATTGGCATTAATGTTACAAGAAAAAGTAGATGCAAGCATTAAATTCAGCAGCTATGAGCCAATTGTTTCCGGACCGGTTGATATCCAGGCTGGAGAACAAGCTGAAGTTAAAGTAATGTTAGGTACTTATTCTAATAGTGATAAGATCAGAATCAGTGGAGTTAGCAGACAAGAAAATGGAAAAGGTATTATTCCGATTTCAGGAAGCGGTGCAGAAGGACCTCGTACTTTAAATGGTACTATTACATTAACAGATGCTTCAGGAAAACCACAAAGTTTCCCGTGGACGCATACTTATAACGTAATTGCAGGACCACAGTTAGTAAAACTTCAGAAAGGATTACTATTATCTGCTGATAAGATGAATGTAATGTATAGAGGACTTGAGAACCCGGTTTCAGGATCAATCTTAGGTGCTGATAATGCTAAACTATCATTGTCTGCTCCGGGAGCTTCTGTAAGAAATACTGGTCCTGGAAAATGGATTGTTAAACCTTCAACAGGTAATGTTGTTAAGTTGACTTTATCAGGAGTTGATCCTACGGGTAAATCAATTTCTCAGGTATTTGAGTATAGAATTAAAAATGTACCTCCACCACAAGGTCAAATGAGAGGGAAAAATGTATTATCAATGCCTGCTACTTCAGTACCTAACCAGTCTGTACAAGCTGCAATCCCTGACTTTGATTTCCCTGTGACATTTAATGTAACTGGATTTATGGTTAAAGTTCCGGGTAGAGCAGGTCTATTGATCTCTGGAAATACATTAGGTGAAGCTGCAGGATTAACGAAAAATCTAAGAACAGGAGACGTGGTTTATATCTATGATATTAAAGCTACAGCTACTGGACTTGATGGTCAGATTGTTAAAAATATATCTCCAATTGTTATTAATATACAATAAGATTTAAAATTTAAAATTACATTATGAAAAAATATATTAGCAGTCTTTTAGTATTAGTTTCGGGATTTGTATTTTCCCAGACTATTCTGAATGCTTCTTCTCCAGAAGAGTTTAGAGATATGAGAGCACAGTCTATGAGAAAAGTTGGTGATACTGTTATGAGTAACAAAGTAAAGCCTCTTGAATATGGATTTGTAGATGATAAGGATATTCTAAAGAGTATGTTTGTATGGGAAGTAATAGATATGAATGATAAAATTAATCAGCCTTTCTATTATGACAACCCTGATGGATTATTATCTACTCCTACAAGATCTTTATATCAATTATTATTAGATGCTGCTCTAAGTGGAGAAATTAAAGAGGTATATGATGATGAAAATTTATCAATTAAATTATCTCCTGAAGGTATTCAAAAAAGATTAGAAGCAATAGTTATTGACGATGCCGCTATTGATATTCTTAACTCAGGACGTCAGTTAACTGAACAGGAGAAAAAAGAATATACCGACCATATTAAAACTACTACTGATAAAGTAAAAGTTCTTAAAATTATGGGAATGTGGTTTATCGATAAGAGAGATGGACAGATGAAATACAGACCTTTAGCTCTTTCTGCTATGGGACCAGATCCATCTATCCAAGGTAAAGTTGGACCTGACGGAATGCCGTTAGCAGGTGCAGATGAGCTTATTGATCTTTTCTGGATCTACTACCCAAGCGCAAGAGATATCTTAGCAAACAATTATGTTTACAACAAAAAGAACTCAGCTGCAGATTTATCTTTCGATGATATTATAAATGCTAGAAGATTTTCTTCAATCATTTATAAATCTTCTAGTGGTTTAGGAGATGGTGTTATCAAAGACTACATTCCAAAAAACGCTGAAGAGCAGTTAGAAGAAAGCGACAGAATTAAGGAGCAGATTCTTCAAATGGAAAATGATATGTGGAATTACTAAAATTTCGCTTGATATTTATATAAAACCTGAGTATTTTTACTCAGGTTTTTTTTATATATGAAAAATGTAGAATATATCATTGTGGGAGACGGGTATGCCGCATTGTTCTTTGCTCATCAGTTGATGAAGCATAACCAATCCTTTATCATTTTTTCAGAAGGAAGAAAAAGTGCTTCTCAGGTTTCTGCAGGGATTATCAACCCGGTGGTATTAAAAAAGTTTACTACATTTTGGAAAGCGCAGGAACAAATAGATTTCCTGAAAACCACCCTTCATGAAATACAATCCTATACCGGGAAAAACTATTTAATTGATGCTGCTATCCACAGGATTTTCCACGATGAGAATGAACAGAAGTTATGGCTGAAAAAGTCAGATAATGAAGAGCTTTCAGCATTTTTGGATAAAGAATTCAGACATTTGGGGATCGTAAAGAATGACTTTGGAACGGGTAAAGTAGATCAATCGGCAAGATTGGATGTAAATAATTTTTTCAATGATTTATTCGGATATTTTGAAAACCAGTCTGCTTTGGTAAAAGAGAAATTTGAATATGCTAAACTTAATCCTTCAGATTCTTCTTACAAAAACATTACTTTTAAGCATATTGTTTTCTGTGAAGGAATGGGGGTGAAGGAAAATCCTTATTTTTCTGAAATTCAGGTAAACGCTAACAAGGGGCATCATATAAAAGTAAAACTTTCCAAAGGTATTCCTGCAAATGTGACCATTAAAAAGAAACATTTTCTGTTTCCTTTGGGTAACGATTTGTACTTTTACGGAGGAACTTATGACCGGGAACAGTTGCACCATCATATAGACAATTCTGCGGTAGAACAATTGGTCCGTGGACTATCAGAGTTTTATCCTTATGACTTTGAAATTAGTGATGCCAGCTTTGGTTTCAGGCCAACGGTGAAAGACCGGAGACCTATTATAGGAAGGCATGCTGAACATAAAAATATGTATGTTTTCAATGGATTGGGAGCCAGAGGGATTTTAAACGGATGTTATTTTTCCAGAAGTTTATACGATTTTATAGAAAATAGTATTCCGCTGCACGAAGAAATATCCATTAATAGATTTAATAAATAATCAAAGGTTATGAACGAAAATATATTAGGAATCATAGCGGGTGTTCTCACTTCTGCTTCAATGGTTCCCCAACTCTTAAAAGTTTTGAAGGAAAAGAACGTTGATGACCTTTCCTGGGTAATGCTGCTGGTTCTTATATCCGGTGTTTCTTTATGGGTATGGTATGGAATTATTAAAGAAGAATGGCCGATTATAATATCCAATGCATTTTCGGTGCTCCTGAATAGCATTCTTTTGATTTGTTATTTCATATACAAAAAATAAAATCGGGCTTTTACCGGAAGTAAAAGCCCGATTCAATATATAGGAATAGTATATTATCATTCCTGAAGTACAAATTTAGCCAAAGGGGCCATTTTGGCCTTATTAAGACTTAGAGTATTTCCGTTTACGGAATAATTATCTGCAGCCAATAAAGCTTGTGTGAATAAACGTTCGGTTTCAAGATCTTCGCAGGCGATCATGGTAGACATTCCCTGATTAAATTTAATACGCATAACTTCCGGTTTAATTTCGAAGGTTCCTCCGACGCCGTTACATCCTCCATGTCCTGAGTATCTCATATCCGTCATATTCAGTGAAAAATAAGGATTGCTTTTCGGATTATGAAGTGTTATAGGTTTACCGTTGAGCTCTGTGAGTTTCCAGGTTTTTCCTGTGATATCAGCAGAACCTTGTGCTGGAGGTGTAGTGCTTTTACACGAAAAAAGCATAATTGCCACAAATAATAGGGCTACATAACTATATAGTCTTTTCATATCTAATATTTAAAAGTGAATTATTAATAAGATGCCATTTTAGCAGAAGTCCGGTTCTTTCCGTTATGTTTATAATGAAATAAAACCATATCAACATTTTTTTTCAGGAAAGTAATATTACCCCTGATGTCGGAATATTGATACTCGGCATTGGAAGCGGTATACTCAGGTAAATCCTCATTTTTTTTCAATTCATAGGTTTTGCCGTCCAAATGTACGGTTATGGTATTTTGGGTCTCATTAACGGTAACTTCCATCTGATCACCAAAACTGTCTGTAAAAACTTCTTTTGTGAGCTTGTCGGTTTTCACAGGATTGGGTTGGATTTCTGCAAGAGATTCAGTTTCCTTGACCGGCTGCTTACACGCTGTTACAGAAAGTGCAGCCAGGCTGATGATAATTGTTACTGATAATTTTTTCATAGTAATAGGTGATTGAATGTGTCATGAAATGATGTTAATATTGTATAAATTTACAAATATTTTTAATGTTTATGTGTTAAATTTTGATAAATTAATTAAAATATCAATATTTAAGATGGTTGAATTCCTTCCCGGAAAAAGGAAATTTTTATTAAAATGATCTTTGTTTGAGAAAGCTTTTAAAATAAGGATTTTCCTTTAACCATGCATATTTCAGCTTATTTAAAGGAACGTTAAATATTGTTAATCTATATTCAGATATTCAAATCAAGATGTAGATTTGCATCTTCAAATGAGAAACATAATAATATATTTTTTGACCAGTTTATTTCTGCTATTTGTAGTAGAAAGCAAAATGAATGTCAAAACTCTCCGAAATGACTATAATGGTCATGTTTCTCAACATATGCCTAAAAAGGCAAACCGCTTGAACCAGACTTATGAAAAGCTTTCTGTTCAGCAGGTACCAGATAATGTGGATTCTTCATACTCTCTGGAACTGGCAGAAGATGATTTTCAATTATCAGATACCTTACAAACCATTGTTGTTTTTGCCAGCATTTTCAGTTGGGTATATATTTGGGGGCTGCGAAGTAAAAAACGCCTGAAATCCTCCATACATGGCCTTCTTTTCAATTGTCTCCATGTAAAGAGATTCATTCTGATTCGTTCTATCAGGATTTAAAATACCTTTTTTCCATTCTGTTTCCACTCATGAACTGAGTGGAATATACTGTATTGTGATCCAATAATTCTTCCTTTCACAAACAGTCTCATTAATTTTCAAATTAATATTTAACGATTTATATACTCTAGAATTATGATGAAAAGAGTTGTCGTAAGCATGATGCTTAGTACCCTCTTGTTATTTGCTGCCTGTAGCAGTAAAAAAGAAGAAAAAGAAGAAGAGGCGGTGTATCCTGTCACTTCACCCGTAAAAATGGATACCGTGATCAACAAGGAATATGTGGCACAGATACAATCTGTAAAAAACATTGAAATTCGTGCTCAGGAGAAAGGGTTTCTTGAAAAAATCTATGTAGATGAAGGCCAATATGTCCATGCAGGACAAACATTGTTCAGAATTATGCCCCAGTTGTATCAGGCAGAATTGATGAAAGCCAAGGCAGAAGTAGAGCAGGCTTCCATAGAATTAAGAAATGCAACCACGCTGGCCAATAACAATGTGGTTTCCAAAAATGAAAAAGCAATGGCAAAAGCTAAGCTTGATGCTGCCCAGGCAGAAATGAAACTGGCTCAGATTCACTTATCCTTTACCGATATTAAAGCTCCGTTCTCAGGAGTTATTAATAGAATTCCTTTGAAGTTGGGAAGCCTTGTAGATGAAGGAGATTTGCTGACCTCCCTGTCTGATAATACTAATGTTTATAGCTATTTTAATGTTTCAGAACCGGAATATCTGAGCTATCAGACCCATATCAATGATAGAGGAAGTAATCAGGTAACCCTGATTATGGCCAATGGAGAGGCACTTCCACAGAAAGGAGAAATTCAAACTATAGAAGGAGAATTTGATAATGAAACAGGGAACATTGCTTTCCGGGCCAAATTTCCTAATCCGGACAGATTGTTAAGGAATGGTGAAACCGGAAAGGTACAAATGACTTTACCACTTAAAAATGCTTTGATTATTCCACAAAAAGCAACCTACGAAATTCAGGACCAAAAATATGTTTTTGTGATTGATAAAAACGGTGTTGCCAAATCTAAAAATATAAAGGTGGCTTATGAGCTTCCTGATCTGTATGTAGTAGGTGCGGGGCTTTCCGAAGGGGATCAGGTTCTTCTGGAAGGAGTTCAAAAAGTAAAAGATGATCAGAAAATAAAAACAAAACCTCAGGATCCGAAGAAAGTTCTTCAGTCATTGAGATTAAAAGCAGAGTAGGACTTATTAAATGAAGCAGTATGTTTAAAAAATTCATTCGCAGACCTGTTCTGTCTATCGTAATCTCTTTGATTATAGTATTTATGGGAATTTTGTCCCTGGTAAAATTACCCGTTACCCAATTCCCTTCCATTTCACCACCCAAAGTAAATATCACCGCAGAATATCCGGGAGCCAACAATGAATTACTGATCAAATCCGTGGTTATTCCATTGGAAAGAGGTCTTAATGGAGTACCAGGCATGAAGTATATGACTTCCGATGCCGGAAACGACGGCGAAGCCTCCATTCAGGTGGTGTTTGACCTGGGAACTGATCCGAACGTGGCTGCGGTAAACGTTCAGAACCGTGTTTCTTCCGTGGTAAATAAACTTCCGCCGCTGGTAGTTCGTGAAGGGGTGAAAATTACCCGTGAAGAACCCAATATGCTGATGTATATTAATTTATACAGCGATGATCCGAAAGCTGATCAGAAATTTCTTTTCAACTATGCCGATATTAATGTAATGTCTGAGCTGAGAAGGGTAAGCGGTGTCGGTTTCGCCGATATTTTAGGAACAAGAGAATATGCCATGCGTATCTGGCTGAAGCCGGATAGATTAACGGCGTACAGTATTTCAGCCGATGAAGTGATGGAGGCATTAAATGCACAAAGTCTGGAAGCTTCTCCCGGAAAAACGGGGGAAAGTTCAGGAAAAAGATCTCAGTCATTTGAATATATCCTAAAATACCCCGGCCGTTTCAACAATGAAAAAGATTATGGGAATATTATTCTTAAAGCCAAGTCAGATGGCGAGTTTATCAGGCTGAAAGATGTAGCGGATATTGAATTCGGCTCCTCCATGTATGATATTTATTCCACATTGAATGGCAAACCCTCAGCTGCGATCACGGTAAAGCAATCATATGGTTCCAATGCAAGTGACGTTATCAAAAACGTAAAATCTTTGATGGCTGAATTACAGAAGACCACTTTTCCGAAAGGAATGCACTACGATATCAGTTATGATGTATCAAGATTCCTCGATGCATCCATAGAAAAGGTAATTCATACCTTATTTGAAGCTTTTGTTTTAGTAGCTATTGTGGTATTTCTTTTCTTAGGCGACTGGCGTTCCACCTTAATTCCGGCTATTGCAGTTCCCGTTTCTCTGATCGGTACTTTTGCCGTTATGTCCGCTTTCGGGATTACATTAAATATGATCTCCCTTTTTGCGCTCGTCATGGCGATTGGAGTCGTAGTTGATGATGCCATTGTAGTTATTGAAGCGGTTCACGCTAAGATGGAGGAAAAGCACCTCTCTCCCTTAAAGGCGACAGAAGAAGCCATGCATGAGATCAGTGGTGCAATTATCGCGATTACTCTGGTGATGGCATCCGTATTTATTCCTATTGCCTTCATGTCGGGTCCGGTGGGAGTATTTTACCGTCAGTTCTCTATTACCATGGCTTCGGCAATTATCCTGTCCGGAGTTGTAGCCTTGACATTGACGCCGGCTTTGTGTGCTTTAATCCTAAAAAATAATCACGGAAAAGCCAAGAGAAGAACTCCGGTTACTATATTCTTAGATAAATTCAATAGCCTATTTACAAAAGGAGCAGGAAAGTATGAGGGAATGTTGAATAAAACAGTGAAAAAGAAAACCATCACACTTCCTTTGTTATTAGCGTTCTGTGCCGGTACCTTCTTTTTAAGCAACTCGCTGCCATCCGGCTTTATTCCGGCGGAAGACCAAGGAATGATCTATGCCATTATTCAGACGCCTCCCGGCTCAACATTGGAAAGAACGAATCAGATAGCAAAAGAATTATTAAGAGAATCTGAAGATATCGACGGCGTACAATCTGTGTCTTCATTAGCAGGGTATGAAATTCTGACTGAAGGTACAGGCTCCAATTCCGGGACTTGTCTGATTAACCTTAAAAGTTGGGAAGACCGTAAAGAATCAGCCGCAGAAATTATAGAAAAACTGGAAGAAAAAGCTAAAAATATTCCGGGTGCCAATATTGAATTCTTCCAACCGCCATCCATTCCTGGATATGGTGCTGCAGGAGGTTTTGAACTCCGTTTGCTGGATAAAGCCGGAAGCGGAGATTATCACAAAATGGAACAGGTGAGTAATGACTTTGTAAAAGAATTGAAAAAACGTCCTGAATTGGGTTCTGCCTTTACATTCTATTCAGCGAGCTTCCCTCAATATATGCTGCGCGTTGATAATGACCTTGCCGAACAAAAAGGTGTAACGATAGAAAATGCAATGGACAATCTATCAACGCTGATCGGTTCAAATTATGAAACGAGCTTCATTCGTTTCGACAGACCTTATAAAGTAATTGTTCAGGCCGGACCGCAATATCGTGCTTTGCCGACGGATTTACTAAAGCTGTATGTTAAAAATGATAAAGAACAGATGGTTCCGTACTCAGATTTCATGCATTTGGAAAAAGTGTATGGTTTGTCGGAGATTACGAGACATAATATGTACAATTCCTCGGAGGTAAGTGGAACTCCGGCTCCGGGTTACAGTTCCGGACAGGCTATTGCAGCCATTAAAGAAGTAGCTGATAAAACGCTTCCAAGAGGTTTTGGTATCGACTGGGCAGGAATTTCCAAAGATGAAGTAAGCCGCGGAAATGAAGCGGTATTTATATTCCTGGTGTGCTTAGGATTTGTTTATCTGATTCTCTCCGCACAGTATGAAAGCTTCATTCTTCCGTTACCGGTCATATTATCTTTACCAACAGGTATTTTCGGAGCATTCTTATGTTTGAAACTATTAGGATTGGAAAACAATATTTATGCGCAGGTTGCTATGGTTATGCTGATCGGGCTTTTAGGTAAAAATGCGGTATTGATCGTAGAGTTTGCCGTACAGAAAAAAGCCGAAGAGGGAATATCTGTAGCACAGGCAGCTATTGAAGGAGCGGCCATCCGTTTCCGGCCGATCTTAATGACCTCATTTGCCTTCATCGCCGGACTAATTCCGTTGGTAATGGCAACCGGACCCGGAGCAATTGGTAACCGGACCATTGGTACGGCAGCGGCAGGAGGTATGCTCATCGGAACTATATTCGGATTAATGATCATTCCCGGGCTTTATTATATTTTCGGAACGATCGCAGAGAAATCGAGACTGGCAAGATACGAAGAAGAAAACCCTTTAACTGAACAAACTGAACCTTATCAACATGATGGAAAATTTGAAGACTAAAAGTATTATCACAGCGATTGCCTTATCGCTTGTTTTGGCAAGTTGTAAAGCCCCGATGGCTACAGTTATAAAAGATGAAGTAAAAGAAAATCTGCCTCAAAATTTTAATGAGGAAGAACAGAGTGATGTCAACATCAACAGCGGAACAACTCCTTGGAAACAATTTTTCACAGATCCGAATCTGGTTGCCTTAATTGAAACTGCATTAAAAAACAACCAGGAATTAATGATCACGTTACAGGAGATTGAGATCGCCAAAAGTGGAGTCTTGGCTAAAAAAGGAAAATTAACTCCAACTGTTTCTGCAGGAATCGGTGCCGGAGTGAAAAAAGCAGGTCGTTACACGAGTGAAGGAGCAGGTGATGCCACTACGGAGATAGAACCCGGAAAAGAAATGCCGGATCCGCTTGGCAATTTTGAAGGGGGATTAATGGCCAACTGGGAAATTGATATCTGGAAAAAACTCAGAACAGAAAAAGAAGCTGCGGTTGCTCATTATCTTTCAACGATTGAAGGGAAAAATTTTGTACTGTCCAACTTAATTGAAGAGGTGGCCAACAATTATTATGAATTGCTGGCTTTGGACAATCAGTTGGATATTATTCAGCAATATGTCAAGCTTCAGCAAAAAGCATTGGAGATCTCGAAAATTCAGAAAGAAGCTGCGGCTGCTACTGAATTGGCGGTGAAAAAGTTCGAAGCGGAACTAGCAAAGTCAAAAGCGACAGAATATACCATTCGTCAGGAAATCACGGAAAAAGAAAACGAGATTAATGCTCTTTGTGGACGTTTTCCACAACCAATTGTAAGAACTGAAGAAGATTTTATGTCAATGATTCCGCAAACGGTTTATATGGGAATTCCTTCACAACTATTAGCAAACCGTCCTGATATAAAACAAGCCGAATTAGAATTAAAAGCCGCAAAGCTTGATGTGGAAGCAGCCAGAAAAGAATTTTACCCGTCACTGGAAATTTCTGCAACATTGGGATTAGAGGCATTCAAACCTTCTTACCTGGTTAAATTACCGGAATCTATGGCAACAAGTTTAGCAGGAGAATTGGCTGGTCCGCTGATTAATAAAAGTGCCATTAAAGCCAATTTCCAAACAGCGGATGCAAGGCAGATCCAGGCTTTGTATGAATATGACAAAACGATTCTGAAAGCTTATCTTGATGTAGCTAATCTGATGTCAAAGATCAAAAATATTGATCAGTATTATCAATTGAAATCTCAGGAAACTCATGCATTGGAACAGTCTATTGATATTGCCAATCAATTATTTCGAAATTCCAGAGCAGATTATTTGGAAGTTTTATTGAATCAGAGGGATGCATTGGATGCTAAAATGGAACTGATTGAAGCGAAAGAAAAACAACTGAGTACAGTTGTGGATATTTACAAAAGCTTAGGCGGAGGCTGGAAATAATTTCAAATATTTTTTTGCAAAAAGAAAGGGTTTAATTCTAATGAATTAAACCCTTTCTTTAATACGTCATGTTTTGACGTTATCCCATAATATTTTTGTGAAAATAATAAATAATGTATGTAATGATATTAAATCTTTTTAATGTGAATTGAATTGCTAAAATTTGTTAAATTTGCAATATTTTAATAATAAACACTAGTATTAACTTTTAAATACACAAGATAGATGAAAAAAATCTACATGAGTGCATTCTTCTTATGCACTACGGCTGTGCTGTATTCTCAAAACGTATTGTGGCAGAAAGACATCAAATCCAATACCCAGGATTTCCTTTCACAAGTAACCACTACTATTGACGGACAGTATCTTATCACAGGAAGCTCCATTCAAAGCTCTAAGTCTCAGGCTTCAGGCAGTAAGCAAAATAACGGCTACGATTTCCATTTAGTCAAGCTCAACCAGCAAGGCGAAGAAGTCTGGGAAAAATACTTCTCAGGACAGAACCATGATTTCTTATCTTCTAGCATCGCTACCCAAGAGGGTGGATTTGTTTTAGCAGGTACCACTTTCTCCTTGAAGGGACAGGATAAAAAAGACGAGTCCAAAGGAGGCTCAGATTTGTGGCTTATTAAAATCAATGAATTCGGGGAAGAGCAGTGGCAGAAAACATTAGGGACTGCTTCCGATGAAGAAGCCAGAGCTGTGATTCAAACCACAGATTTAGGATACTTTGTAGCAGGAAATGTTCAGAACTCAGCTAAAGGATATGGTTCTAAAGATATATGGATCATAAGACTCGATAAAACAGGAAAGCAAACTTCAGAACTGATCTTAGGAGGAAAAGGACTCGATGAAGTGGAGAAAATGATTCCGACCAAAGATGGAGGTGCATTATTAGGAATCTATTCCAGAAGCACTATCGGAGGATCCAAGAAAACAGAAAACTTCGGTGAAGGCGATTACTGGATCATCAAGCTTTCTAAAGACGGAAAAGTGGAATGGGAAAAGAACTATGGTGGAAAGGCAGATGATCATCTGAGAACCCTTGCTTTAACTTCCACGGGATATTTGATTGGTGGAGAATCCAGATCAGAAAGATCAGGAAATAAAACCTCTGGAATAGAAGAAGGAACAGATTTATGGTTGATTTCTTTGAATGAAAGAGGGGAAGAATTATGGCAAAAATCCTACAATTTTAAGAACAGGGATGTACTTATGGGAATGAGTGTGATAAGCGGGAAGCAAGAAGCAGGAGGCGGGAAGCTTTCAACTGACAACTCTACCCTGTCAACTAAAGGCATTTTATTGGGAGGTTATACCCAGGCAGAAGGAAGAATAGAGAGTGATGATGAAACATTCTGGATGTTGTATCTGAATCAGGAAGGGAAAGAAGAGTGGAGAAAACATGTGAAGGGAGAATCCAGAAAGAAGGAAGAAAGATTATCGGATATCAAGCTTAACAGGGATGGTTCGATCATTTTAGCAGGAACTAGCGCAGAGGAATTAGGAAAGGAGAACTGGAAGATCGTGAAATTAGGAGACGGACAAATTGATCAGTTGATTGAAAAGCAGGACATCAAAGTCTATCCAAACCCTGTATCGGATTACACCTATGTAGAGATCGGGTATGAATTTAAGGAAGCGGATATTTTATTGTATGATATGAGTGGTAAGTTATTACAGCAAACCAAGACCAAGAATAAGGTAACGAAGATCAATACTCAGCCTCTGATCCAGGGAGCTTACCTGATCACGATAAAAACAGATACCAATCAAAACGCAAGTGCGAAAATCATTAAGAAATAAACACAAATAGTAATGAGAAAAATATATATGTGGAGCATTATTGCTCTGGGAGGAATTGGTATAATGAAAGGACAGAAATCTTCTGAACTGGATTTTAAAACACCTATGCCGCCCGAATCCTTTCAATTCAAAAAAAGATTAGTAAACAATGTGTCACTATACACAGGTCAGCCAAGTATCTCAATTCCAATTTATACCATTGACTTAGATGGAATGGAGATTCCTATCTCTATTTCCTATAATTCAGGAGGAGTTAAAACAGATGAAGATGCCACATTTGTTGGATTGGGATGGTCACTAGATATAGGTGGAGAAATCAATAGAACCAATCATGGAGCATTGGATGAAAATTATCTGATGGCAACATCATATGATGCTCCGGAACAGGGTATTGGTAATTTAAAATCAGTAAACGTTAATTCGTCCGGGTTCCCCGGTTATAGTGAACAGTATTGTTCATCCAATTTAACTGCTCAGATACAAAATATTACCAATTTTTATCAAAGAGCTTATGATTCAAGTGACCCATTAGCACCCTATGAAAGTGTGGATGCAAGACCTGATGATTTCTTCTACAGTATACCCGGGCACTCCGGCAAAATTATGTACAGTCAGAAGACTTCAAAATTTGTGATTATCCCATTTGATGATATCAAGACTGACTATAGCATATCGAATACATCCTATGGTTCTTATACAAAGAAGAATCTGGATTTTGTATTCATCTCCTCTGATGGATACAAATTTAATTTTGGAAGGGGCGGAATTAAATCTATGTATAAGTTGATGACGGGTGGACGTTTGTTCGACCAGACATGGCAGGTCGGGAGCATAACTTCCCCTGTAGGCAACACTGTAACTTATTCTTATTTACCTATAGAATACTCTCTGTGTACTAATTTTTTCCCAGTAAGTACATTGATAAAAAGTACAAACCAAATATCTACAGAGTATATGAAATGTAACGAAGTTTCAAATAAAGATAATTTACCATACACCATTCTTTTCCCTGAAGGTAAAATAGAATTTATGTATGATAACAGAATAGATTTGATGCCCAATTCAAAAAGGCTTACTAAAATCATCGTGACTGATCTTTCAGGAAAAGCTATTAAAACGATAGAGTTTAATCAAAGTTATTTTGATGCAAATGATGATCCTTATCCGTACAACCCCAATAGCCCGGATTATGCAAATATTGTCAATAAGAGGTTAAAACTAAATTCAGTTAAAATTATTAATGGTAGCAATAATTCTCCGGGTTCTAATGAATCCTATGAATTTGATTATTATCTGTTTGATAAGATCCCAGCTAAAACGACAGTAAAGAGGGACCATTGGGGATATTTCAACGGGGGTACTTATAGCACATCTACTTTCCCGAAAACAAAACAAATCAACAGTCAGTACTCCCAAACGTTTAGTTTAAAAAGTGTTAAATATCCTGAAGGCGGGACAAAAGAGTTTATTTATGAAAGCCATACGGCAATACCCCACTCAAGAATAAGAAGATACTATGATGATATTACTGATGATGGCTTTACCATTAAAAATGAAAGTTTATATGTAAGTGGGTATAATCTTTTAAACTATTATCCTACTCCATCAAACCTACAACTTAGTAATTATCCTCCCGGACATAAAGTAATCTTAGGAAATGAGTTTGAAATAAAAGCTCCTGATCAGTCCATGTCTCCTAATGAGGTGTCTTTAAACATTAATTCCAGTCTGCCTTTTCAGGTTCCAGACTATCAAAATATTAATAGCGAATATAATTATGTAGCATTTCAGATCCAAAAAAAATCAGGAAATGATTTTGAATTTTTCAGGGATTTGGGGAAAATTTCCAAATCAGAAAACATGAACGGAATAGAAGGGAAAATAGACATCAATACAGGTACATCATCATCACTCAATACAGGTATATATAGAATCATAATGATCGTTTATCAACCTACTGTTAATGATTCCAATAATGTGAATGTTGGTCATAGTTCGTCGGTAAACTTGAAATACAGACAAACAATATCTGATGAAGTCAAAATCGGGGGACTTAGAATAAAACAAATCAACACGTATACCAACGGAAATATTTCTTCTTCACCGAACTATGTAACCAAGTATTCTTATGTACAGGATGATAATACTACATCTTCTGGTAAAGCAATGAATGCTCCAAGCTATTATGAATTCTTTAAAATGAGAAGTCCATCTTCTGGAAACGGATTAGATTATATACCTGCTCAGTATACCTTGACAACCAGAATGTCTACTGAGCCAATGACTCCATTATATAAGACTTCCGGAGCTAATGTTGGCTATACGAAAGTAACAAAAACAGATGTCAACATATCAAATAATTCTGAAATTAAGGAATCCAACTACTTTAGTTTTCAGGATCCATATTATAGTGAAATTTCTTCATACTCATTGTCAAGAGAGCAGGAACCTCAAAGCTGGCAGAGAGGAAAACTTTTAAGTACTCAGTATTTCAAGAATAATGAAGTAGTAAGAGAAATCAGCTTTGATTATAATGGAGAAGCAATAGAACATGAGCTGGATGAAGTAGATGAGATCACAACAGATCTTGTTGACTACACAGAATTTTATTGTGGAACGGAATGGAAAACTTCCAAACATATAGACCTATCAAATACTTATGCTGCTGATTTTGTCCAAGACCCCAATCTTTTAATTCCATATAATTTGTATAATCCGACAGGTCATCTTTCAAGCACCTACATTCCTTACCGCAAAATCTATTCAGGTTTTGATAAGATAAAATCAAAAACAATAAAGGATTTTGTTAATGGGGTTCCAACCCTGGTAACAAAAGAAAGCTTTTTTTACTACAATAATATATATAGGCAACTGGAAAAGCAAAATACCATTTATCCGGATAATACAACTACAGAAAAATCTTTTAAATATGCTTATGAAAAAGGTAATCAATTGATGATTGAGAAAAATATGATTGGTATTCCATTGGAAACGGTTTCTACGCAAACTATTGGCAATATAACCAAAACATTATCGAGAACAGAAACGATATATCCAACTTCGGTCCCAACGGCTGAAACAGGAAGTTTAGTACTGCCAATCTCAGTGTTATCTTATGACCTTCAGAATCCCACGACAGTATCTACTGAGATAACATACAATAAATATGATACTCAAGGAAACCTATTGCAGTATACTCTTAAATCAGGGATTCCTGTAGCTATTGTATGGGGATATAACCAGACACAACCAATTGCTAAAATAGAAGGAGCAACTTATGACCAATTGGTAAGTTCAGGACTTATATCTTCTATTGTTTCGGCATCTGATTCGGATGCCTCTAATCCGGCAAACGAGGGAGCTTTAATTGCAGCATTAGATAACTTCCGAAACAATACATCTTTATCGGGGTATCAGATTACAACTTATACCTATGATCCTTTAATTGGAGTAACAAGCATTACTCCACCTTCAGGAATCAGGGAAGTATATGTCTATGATACTGCGAATCGATTGGAGAAGATCGTGGATGTCAACGGCAAGCTGCTGAAAGAATTCAAGTACAACTATAAAAACTAAACACAGATATGAAAAAAATAATCATCCCGATAAGTGCTTTATTGGTAGCTGGCTTAGCTCATGCCCAGACCACTCCAAGCAGTACCGAAAACTATGTATATACGAAAACCTATTTATCAGATCCGACAGCAGGAACTCCAAAAACCTCAGAAACCATCCAATATTTTGACGGATTGGGAAGAGCAAAACAGGCCGTGAATGTAAAAGCGTCCCCAACAGGAAAAGATGTGGTTTCCCATATTGAATATGACGGATTCGGAAGACAGGTCAAAGATTATCTTCCTATTCCACAATCAGGGACCCAGAATGGAGCTATTTATACTTCACCCCTGGGAAATGCTTCAACAATTTATGGAGCTGAAAAAATCTATGCTGAGAAAATATTGGAAAACTCACCATTAGACAGGATTCAGCAACAAATTCAGGTAGGAAACGATTGGAGTACCAAACCTGTGAAGTTTGATTATGATGCCTGTACGGTAGCTGATGGAGTACGGAAATTTACCACTTCCACGATTTGGGAAAACGGAGCCACCAAAACAACATTAGGTGAGAACTGGCTGTATACTGACGGACAACTCTATAAAAATACCGTAACGGATGAAGATGGCAACAAAACCATAGAATTCAAGAATGGAGAGGGTCAAGTGGTTATGGTGAGAAAGGTAGTAAGCTCCACAGAGAATGCTGATACCTATTATGTTTATAATGAGTACAACCAGCTGGTTTATGTTCTTCCTCCACTAGCGAGTATCAGAGGAGATATTGCAACCAATACTGTCAAGCATGATGAGCTGTGCTATCAATACCGTTATGACGGCAGAAGCAGGCTTGTAGAAAAAAAGCTTCCCGGAAAAGGTTGGGAATATATGGTGTATGATAAGCAAGACCGCCTGGTAGCTACTCAGGATGCCAAACTGAGAGAAAATGGACAATGGCTATATACCAAATATGATAAATTTGGAAGGGTTGCTATCACGGGTATTTCTACAGGTTCTATATCAAGAGCCTGGGAACAGAACGAAGTAGATGGATTGGGTTCTAATAATGTAAACAGGATCAATTATGTATTCTTCAACAGACAGGGCATGGATGTGTATTATGATAATCCCGACACTTCGTATCCTAATTCAACAAAATGGGTCACATTATTGTCTTTAAATTACTATGACTCTTATCCTTCATACAGCTTCAACCCAAGTTTCCCGGGAACCATTTACGGAAAACAGACTTTAACGGATAACCCGGCAACCATAGGAAAAAGTACCAAAAGTCTTCCTGTGATGACTTTTGTAAAAAATATCGAAGATGATAACTGGACCAAAAATTATAGTTATTATGATACCAAAGGAAGAACCATTGGAACACATTCCATTAACTATTTAGGAGGCTATACCAAAACGGAATCTGATCTGGATTTTGCAGGAGCAGTACAGCAAACCAAAACCTACCACAAAAGGTTAAGTTCCGATACAGAAAAAGTCATTACCGAAACATTTGAGTATGACAACCAAAACAGGCTTAAAAAACATTACCATCAGGTAGAGAGCCAACCACAGGAATTATTGGCAGATAATACATACAATGAATTGTCACAGCTAATCAATAAACAAGTAGGAAACAATCTTCAGAGCATAGATTATCAGTACAACATCAGAGGCTGGATGACCAGGATTAATGATCCTGAAAATTTGGATGAAAAACTCTTTGGATATGCAATTAAGTATACCAATCCTGTGAATGCACCGGGAAGGTATAATGGAAACATTGGTGAAGTGGATTGGAAAAAAAGGGTAGAAATCGGGACTGAAAGTATGTTAAAAAGATACAGCTATCATTATGACCCGCTTAATCGGTTAACAGAAGCCGCATTTTCAATACCTAATACAACCGTTCCTTTCAATGGGTATTATGATGAGGGAATAGAATATGATCTGAACGGGAATATCACTCATTTGTCAAGAAATGCACCTTCTTTTTATAGCAATAATTATGAAATTGTTGATGATTTGGCGTATGAATATGATGGAAATAAACTTCACGTAGTGAATGATGCCAGCGGAAACCCTTCCGGCTACGAAGGTGGTGGGAATCCGATTGAGTATGATGCTAATGGCAATATGATCAATATGCTGGACAAGCAGATTAATCAGATCGGATATAATTTCCTTAATCTTCCGAATGCTTTTGGGATCAATAATAATACGAATAAGTTGCTCTACCTGTACCGGGCGGATGGGACCAAGCTCAGAAAACTGACCCATATTACAAAACCAGACGGAGTGTTTGGTATCTTTACGGAATACCTGGATGGTTTTCATTATTTAACCACACAGGGATCGCCTGATAACCAGGATAATCCTATTGATTTTGCTTACGAACAGGAAGCCTTTATTGATAAAGTACTTCAGATAAAACCTGATCCCGAACTGCAATTTGTTCCAACAGCTGAAGGATTTTATGATTTCACAATTAATAAGTATATTTACCAGTATAAAGATCATTTAGGAAATGTAAGGGTAAGTTTCCAGAGAAAAGATAACGATGTTCAGGTTGTAGACAGTAATGATTATTATCCTTTTGGAATGAGCTTTATAAGAAATGCCGAAGAGGAGTCTTATTTTGGAGCAGGAAGTTATAAAAATTATAAGTACAATGGAAAGGAATTACAGGAGACAGGGATGTATGATTATGGAGCAAGATTCTATATGCCGGATATTGGTAGATGGGGTGTAATGGATCCGTTGGCGGAAATGATGCGTCGCCATAGCCCTTACAATTATGTATTTAACAATCCTATTAATTTTGTCGACCCAGACGGTAGGGCTCCTGGAGGTCCAGGTGATCAGGGTGATGGAAAAACCATTGAGATAGAAGAAGTTGTAATTTATGCACAGAAAAAAACTCGAAGTTTTTGGAATTGGGTTAAAAGAACTTTTACAAATCAATATAGTGCTAAAACTAATGCTGATAAATATGGGGGATTAAATTCTTACCGTCAATGGCAAGGCAGTCCGTTTTATAATGAAGGAGAGACTAAGATGGACAGGATATTCCGCTTGATAGGCAATAGCAAAAATGAAGAAATGTTGAATTTTGGAGGCGGAGCGTATAATATGTATGGAGGTTATGGAAGAGTTACAAATGTATCCAAAGCTGTAAAAGTAACTCCAGAAGTCAAATTTTCTAATACTCCCTCACCAATAACGTCTGCTTATGTTAATGGGAAGCAAGTTGGTGTTATAGATTATAGTGGCAGTGCTGTTAGAATGGAAATCAACCTATCAAAGGATATGCAAGGTATGGGAATAGGTTCTAAAATATTTAGCACTGCAGTTGAAGGAGAGACAGCATTTGAAGCCCAATGGGTACAAAGTACTAAATTATATGGCGAAACAGGGGCTTCAAAAAATTTAATTCAGTATAATAACGCTATACAAAGTGGAGCAAGCCCAACCGAAGCAGCCTGGAGTACTTGGTCTGGAAGTCAGGCAAAAGCGAATGGGTTTAATAATGTTAGTGTACAACCAATGCAAAATGGAATAAAGGCTACATTTACAAAAGAATAATAAAAATTTATGACTACAGTTTTAATTCAAAATATATTTAGAGATTTCCAAAATGATGGCTACTTTTTGTCATGCAAACCAAACGGAGTTATAGATGTTGGGGATTATATTATATTTAATAAAAATACTAAGGCTGAGATTATTTCTATTGAAGAGGGATTATATGGTATTTTATCTCTTTCTATAAAAAAAGAATCTCTTTCAGACCCTGAAATTGATTATGCTTTTTTATGTAATCAAGAGTTTTTAATTGAAAAGGCTGATAAAAAACCCGCTACGCAAAGTTTGTAACTTTAAGCGGATAAAAATAACCCCACTGCAATAGCGGTGGGTTTTGTTTTGTAAAATGGTTGTGTCTTCATGTGGAAAACGAAACATTATTTGTATAGAAATTTTATTTATTACAGCCTTAAAAATCTCTATCTTTGTATTAAGCACAAATAGTATTATTTTATGGAAAAGCTAAAGAACTTAAGAAAGAAGCGGGGGTACACACAGTAATATATGTCAAAGATTATTTCTACGGAGTCTCTAACTACAGCCGTAAAGAAAATGGCGAGGTAAGAATCTTTGATGATGAATGGGAAAAACTCGCTAAAGCATTAGATGTTCTGGTGGAAGAGATCAAAGAAGAAGGCCCTTAAGATCTTCAAATTAACCATAAGTAACTATAAATTTATAAGATAACAACAAACCCTTGCAACTTGCAAGGGTTTGTTGTTATCTTGAGGCAAATAAATTTTATTTACAAGATTTTATAGAAAACACATTTTACATTGGTCATATTTCTATATTTGTACATCATCACCACAAAACCCTCTCATGAAAAAACTCCTCTTCCTCATCCTCGGTATCCTCATCATTCTCATTGCCGTTCTCCTTATCAGAACATTCACCTATCCATTCAAAAAAAATAGTTCCGGAACAAAATCAGGTTGGAAAGCGATGAAAAACGATTCTGCTGTCCAAAGATTTTCAGGTGGACTAAAAATTCCTACGGTCTCAACAGGTGAGCTGGGAAACTTTGATTATTCTCCCTTTGAAACATTTAAAGAATATCTTAGAAATTCATATCCGCTGGTCTATCAAAATACAGAAAATTATGAGATCAATAAGTACGGGTTGGTGTTCAGGCTGAAAGGGAATAATCCTAATCTTGAGCCTATTTTATTTCTCTCTCATATCGATGTGGTTCCTCCTGGAGATGCTGATATAAAGAATAGCCGGGAAAATGTTTTTATCCCAAATGATAAACCACTATCTCCCATTACAAAAGTGGCGGCAGACTGGGATTTCGGTCCGTTTTCAGGTGCGGTTGCAAATGGAAGAATTTATGGACGGGGCGCGATTGATATGAAAGGAATGCTTTTCTCCTTAATGGAATCCATGAACAACCTGATCAAAAGTGGATATACTCCGCAACGTGATATATACCTGGCTTTCGGTTTTGATGAAGAAGTTGGCGGAGCCAAAGGAGCAGCACAAATTGCAGTCCATTTCAAAAAACAGGGACTGAAGTTCGAAGCCGTATATGATGAAGGCGGATTGATTTTAGAGAAGGGGAGTGTGAAAGGAATCAACTCTGATGTGGCAGTCATCGGATGTGCAGAAAAAGGCTTTCTCTCTGCCAAAATCAAAGTGAAAGGTTTGGGTGGACATTCTTCCATGCCTCCGCTGGAAACCGCAATGGGAAAAGCAGCCATCATTATGCAGAGACTGGAGGATGATCAGATGAAACCAATCATGACTCCACTCATTAAACAATTCTTTGATAATGTGGGGGGAACAATGCCTTTTGTCAACAGATTAGCCATTGCCAACCAATGGTTTTTGAAACCTGTTTTACTGTCACAGCTAACCAAGAATAACAGTACGAATGCTTTAGTGAGAACAACTACAGCTTTAACCATGATGAAGGGAAGCGATGGCCCCAATGTTCTTTCGCCCGAAGTTGAGTTTATCGTTAATTTCAGACTACTTCCCGGAAATACAGTGAAAGACGTTAAAGACCATATTGCAAAAGCTACGGAAGGATTTGATGTGGAGATAGAAGAAATAGATAATACAAAAGAAGCTTCTGCCGTTTCATCCACCCATACAAAAAGCTTTACAATCATTGAAGTAGGAATTAAAGAAATTTATCCGGATGCAATTGCCACACCCTATCTGACCATTGCGGCTACAGATGCCTATAAATATCAGATTGTAAGCAAAAATATCTACAGGTTTATGCCTATTAAGATCAATGACGCTGAAAGGCAGAGCATCCATAGTACGAATGAATACCTCAGTATTGAAAACTATATGAAGATGATTCATTATTTTGAATACATTATGAAGAATTATGATCAATAGTTTTCAATGAAATATTTAAAATATTTTTCAGAAAAAAAATAACACGTCAAGTTTTGTCGTATTACCGGAATAGCTTTGTTTCAAATAAAATACGAAGCTATGGAATTGCCGTTTTACTTGAATTATAACGAATTTGAAAATCATTATTACAAAAACCTTGAGAAATGGTTTGAGCAGTATCATAACACCAATGAAATTGATTATTTAAAAAACTTGGCAGAATTATACGCTCCCTATCTCTATTATAGCTTTGCCAACGACAGGTTGCAGGCAGATGCTTCCATTCAAATCAAAGACTGCTTTTTCCCGAATCACGACAAGATCGGAATTTCCTTCTGCAATCAATGTGAAAACGGGAAACCAACCCATGCTGTCAAGGGAATGAATCATATATTCGAATGGAAAACAATCAGTATGATGGAATATGCACAGCATATTTTAGATAAGATTAACAGGCATCTTTTAAAGAATAATGTCAATCTTGATGATAAGACTATTATAGACTATGTGAATCATTATGAAGTGATTACTTCCAGGGAAGGTGCCGGGTATTGCGTTAATTATAATCAGCATCAATCCACTATACCTTTTTTAAAAGCCTATCTGCCTTATTTCGGAAGAACGGTAGATATGGTAAAATACAGGGAGTTTCTTTTCTCCATTGTTCAGATTGCAGAATTTATTGATCACAAATTAAAATCTGTACAGAATTTTGAAAACATGATCTACACCAAATTAAAAGCAGAAGCAAAATTCAAAGTACATATGAATCATCAGTTTTTGACGATATGTAATTAATATATATTTCTAAAGAACATTCATTTCAACTTCATTATATTTTCCAGAGAAACTCTTGGTCAGGAATGATCGGGAGTTTTTCTTTTAAGGTATAAATAACGCAAAAAAAAATCCTAAATTGCTCATATTGAGAATTTAGGATAATTTGCAGAGAGGAAGGGATTCGAACCCTCGATACAGTTACCCGTATACTACCTTTCCAGGGTAGCTCCTTCAACCACTCGGACACCTCTCTATTTCGAGATTGCAAAAATAGTGTATTTTCTTGAATTAGCAAATTATTTGCGCAATTACTCGGAAATTTCTCCACAAAGACTTTTGGAAAAGTTTTCCGCGAAGGTTCCCTCATAGTTAGGATTGTCAATTAAGTGCATCGCTTTGGTAATGGCACTTTCCGCCGTTATATCTTTTCCGCTGATGGCTCCGATTTTGGAAAAAATATTACTGTTTTCATACTTTCCGAATGAGATTCCTCCTGAAATACACTGACTTACCACTACGATTTCCGTTCCGTTATCCCGGATCTCCTGAAGGATTTCCTGTGTCTTTTCACTGCTGAAAATAGTTCCCGAACCAAAAACCTGTAAAATCAAAACTTTCATTCTTGGGATTTCCTTAAAATGGCTTAAATGCATTCCCGGAAAAATACGCCAGAATAAAACATCTTCAGAAACATGATCATCCACGGTAAATGTACTGTCTTTTGAATCAGACCGGTAAAGATTCTCTTTAATAATATTTAAATGTACTCCGGATTGCCCTAACATAGGATAATTGGGACTCGCATAGGCATCAAAATACTCCGCAGAATATTTTAAGGTTCTGTTTCCCCTTAGGAGCTTGTATTCAAAATAAATGGCAACCTCCTGGATTACGGCCTCATCATTTTCATATAAGCTGGCATAATAAAGGCTTGTCAGAAGATTTTCCTTGGCATCGGTTCTTAAATCCCCGATCGGCAGTTGAGACCCTGTTAAAATGACAGGCTTTTTTAAACCTTTAAGCATGAAACTTAAAGCAGAAGCGGTATAAGACATCGTATCAGTGCCGTGAAGAATCAAAAAGCCGTCATATTTTTCATAATTCTTGTGAATATAGTTGGCTATAATCTTCCATTCTTCCGGTCCCATATCTGAAGAATCCAGAGGCTTGGCAAAAGGATGTACAAATACTTCACACTCCATCAGTTTCATTTCTGGCATTTTTTCAAAAATATTCCCAAAATCAAAGGCACGCAGGCTGCCGGTTTCATAATCTTTTTCCATACCGATGGTTCCTCCGGTATAGATGAGCAGGACTTTTCGTTTCATGTACTTTTTATTAAGAATTTGAGCCTGTTTCAGGTTCGTAACCTCAAAATTACGTTAATTTGCAAAGATTTGAAAATGAATGGACGTTTATGGGTGAAATTATATGATAATAAGCCTGTCATTGTGAACGTTACGTCTGGCTACTGGAAAATATATATCATCAGATGAAAGATTTAGCACAAACTTTTGAATATTTAAAACAATTCTTAACGGAAGAAAGGCTGAAAAAGATAGAACATTTTTCTCAGGAAAGCTCTGATTTTGTGCTTCCTGTAATGGAAGATGTCTATCAGTTTAGAAATGCGGCGGCTATTGTAAGGTCTGTGGAAGCCTGCGGATTTCATAAAGTGGTTGCGTTGGAGGAAGAAAATATCTTCAACCCGAACCTTACCGTAACCAAAGGTGCCGAAACCTGGGTAGAAGTTGAAAAAATGCCTAAAAATATTGATTCTTTACAAGCTATTAAGGAAAGAGGATATAAAATTTTAGCCGTATCCCCTGAAAAAAATGCGGTTATGCTTCCGGATTACCAGATTACTGAGCCTATTGCTTTAGTGTTCGGGACAGAATTGGAGGGGGTCTCGGATGAAGTAATTGAATTTTCGGATGAAACATTAGCCATTCCTATGTATGGCTTTACAAAAAGTTTCAACGTCTCTGTAGCAGCAGGAATCTGTATGTATGAGCTCAAGCAAAAACTCCTTAATTCCAGGGTTGACTATAAACTTGATCAGGAAAAACTGTTAAAAATGAAAATCCGCTGGGCTGTGAATTCCATAAGAAGCGGTGAACAGATTTTTGAAAAATACCTGAAGGATAATACCTGAATAATTGAGTGAGCTACCAATAAATAATAATGCAAAATATTTAATTTTTATGATCAGATGTTAGAATCTGTCACTATTTTGTGCTTTATGTAGATATGCAGCATAAATGCAGATAAAAGAAGTATAAATGCAGTGGTGGGTTTTGAGGGTTTTCAGTACAATCCGGTGTAACTTCGAAAGAAAAGTTACTTATGAAAAAATTATTTATTCTTTTATTTGGATTGACATTCCTTGAAACTTATGCACAGGAATGGTGTGCCTCAGAAAAAGTTCAGGCTGAATTAGAAGCAAAAAATCCGTCTGTTAGAAAAGCAAGACTGGATGCAGATGCAAAACTTCTGGCAGAAGGTGTTCAAAAGTATCTCAAAAAATTGGCCGTAACTGGTAATTCTGCGGGAAAGTTTACCGGAACAGTATATGAGATCCCGGTTGTAATTCATATAATTAAGCCTACCGGTGCTGCAACGGGTACACCATATAACAAAACTGACGTTGAAATTGCAGCCTGGATTGATGATACCAATAAGATCTATGCAACAACTTATGGTAATGGGTTTTATGCAGAAGGAACAGGAAGTGACGGGGGGACTGTAATACCTATAAAATTGGTTATAGCTAAAAGAGACCAACACTGCCAGCCAACAACCGGGATCATTAGATATGAGGGTGGTGGCATTCCGGGATATGATACCTATGGTGTAAAAAAACACACTGCCAACGGGACTACTGAAGACGCGGTGAGAGCTATTGCTCCGCATTGGCCGGAATCTTCTTATTTTAATATTTATGTCATTAATAAAGTGGATGGTGATGATAACAATGGGGTATTGGGCTGGGCAGGCTTTCCCACAAGTCCGGATAGCGACTATGATTCCTTTATGATGTCTTTTGTGGTTACCAATCGCCCCAAAACTTTAGCCCACGAGTTTGGCCACTCTATGGGGTTGTATCATACTTTTCAGGGAGGAAATGATACGACTTGTCCTGCAAATAGTGATTGTACGATAAACGGTGATAAAATTTGTGATACTCCTCCAATAATGAAGATCAACGGAAGTGTAATGCCAACCAATTCAGACATTAATCCTTGTACGGGTGCACTATACGAAGGAGTACAATATAACGTGATGAGTTATGGCAATGATTCAAGAAAATTTACCCCGGGACAGAGAGACAGGGCTTTGGCACAGTTTTTAAGTTTAAGAGGAGATTTGGCCCAGTCATTAGGCGGAATGGCTTTGCCTGGCACCCCTGTCCCGCCAAGCTGTGTACCTACTGCGACAAGTTCAGGAAGCTATTATTCAGGGCCTACACTGGTAAAATTGGGAACTATTGATAACAGGACGGATGCGCAGTCTAATGAGAATGGAAACCAGTTCTATATAGATTATACAAACCAGCAGTGTTCAAGTAACCTCTTTACCGAATTAACTGTGACAGACCTGCAAAATATTCAGGTTAACATTAGATCAGTTACTCAAAATATCAGAGTCTGGATAGATTACAATAATAACGGATTATTTGAAACCGGAGAACTGGCAACCTATATAAACAGCTTTGCTGCCTCAGGCTCTACAGATACGGTTTGGAACGGATCTTTCATGGCACCTGCTACTACAGTACTGGATACTCCTTTGAGAATGAGGGTTATTGCCGGTAAAACCCCGGGTACAGGCACTGGCAGTGTGTGCCTTACTATGCAGAGTGGACAAATGGAGGACTATACAGTAATCTTTAGAAACGGTACGGCATCAAAAAATTCTTCCATACTGGTAGCCAAAGATAGATCATTCAGTATATATCCAAACCCTTCCAATGATGGTAATTTCTTTATTAAATTGAATTCATCTGGTGAAAAAGGGAAGGTGGAAATCACGGATGCAAGTGGAAGATTTGTGTTTGGATCTGAATTTAATGAAAATAGTAAGATTCTTAAAATAAATGCTGAACTTACTTCCGGTATTTATTTTGTAAAAGTTCAAACAGGAAATTCAATTCAAACAGGAAAATTAATTGTGAAAAAATAATATTCCTGATAAAGAAAATAAAAAATGGCTGTTAAATTTTTTAACAGCCATTTTTTATATAAGTTTTATAAATTACATTCTTGGATTTGCACCAGACCCTTTGTATCTGTTTCAGGTTCAATTACGGTAATTTGTATGATTAAAATGGTTGGGATAAGATTTTTAAAAAGTATTTGAAGGGAAATTCTTTACTATGATTAAAAACCGCTGCCATTAACTTTTAGACTCCTTATCAATTAATGGCAGCGTAAGCAAAAATTAATTGATATGGAGCCTTATATGTCTATTATATATGTTGATCAAAGTGTAATCATCCGTAGTAAAAAAATAAGAAGCTAACGGATCGGTAATGTTTTTAACAACTATCGTTGATGTAGATAGGTGAGATTGTTTTTTAGTGACTGTATCTGTGTGATTTTCGAAAGTCACAAATTTTGAACAGTCGAAATAGGTAGCTTGTGAATAAAATACTTGAGGCGCAAATATGCTCAATAAGCATATAAATGGACACCACAATAAATGAATTTGTCTCACGGTACATTAGTTTGCACGCGAAATTATTAAAAATTTACTAAAATTAATAACTTTTTGTTATTAATTTTAAGTTAAGATAATTCCATCCTGCTATAAATACACCTGCGGTTTCAGTTCTAAGTCTTTGGTTTCCAAGGGAAATAGCTCTTATTTTATTATGCGATAGATATTGAATTTCTTTTTCTGAAAAATCACCTTCAGGACCTATAAGAACAGTATAATTTTCCATAGGTGGGATGTGAGTGAGCTCCGTCCTTTCGAGGCTTTCATGGCAATGCGCAACAAATGTGTTCTCAGGATTAATATTTTTCAGGAAGTCGGCTAATTTTACGAAATCGTTAATAATGGGAAAATGATATCGTAAACTTTGTTTGGATGCTGCAATGCTTTGTTTCCTGATCTTTTCGATATTGATGTTCTTACGTTCAGTTTTTTCAGTCAGTAAAAAAGTGATTTCAGAAATTCCCATCTCCACGGCTTTCTCAACAAAAAACTCAATCCTGTCAATGTTTTTTGTAGGAGCAATGGCAATATGCAGTTTCGGATTGAAATCCGGAATATCTGTTTTGATAGCCGAAACGTCTATACCTGCTTTTTTACCTTCAATAACCAGTTTTCCGGATGCAAGATTTCCTTTTCCGTCGGTAACATGAATTTCTTCTCCGTTTTTCATGCGAAGAACTTTCACAATGTGTTGTTGTTCCTCGTCGTTAATAATGATAGTGTCCCCTTCGATTTCTCCGTAAAAAAGCTTCATTTACAAATCGTATTTTGCTGTTGCCGTTGTTCTTAAATCAGTAAATTCTCCCCTTTCAAACTTGAGTTGTGCTACCATGGCAATCATCGCGGCATTATCTGTTGTGTATTCAAATTTCGGGATATAGATATTCCAACCCAATTTTTCATGGTTATCCTCCATGGCTTTTCTTAATACAGAATTGGCAGAAACACCTCCGGCGATGGCCACTTCTTTAATATCTAACTCTTTGGCAGCCTTTTCAAGCTTATTCATTAAAATTTCAATAATGGATTTCTGAACAGATGCGCACAGGTCATTCAGATTTTCTTTAATGAAATCAGGATTTTTCTTTACTTCCTTTTGGATGAAATACAGAACGGAAGTTTTGATCCCACTGAAAGAATAGTCGTAATTATCTAATTTAGGTTTATTAAATTTAAAAGTATCAGGATTACCTTCTTTAGCCAGTTTGTCGATGATTGGTCCGGCCGGATAATCAAGGTCGAAAATTTTACCGATTTTGTCAAAGGCTTCACCTGCTGCATCATCTGTTGTTTTTCCGATAATTTCCATATCAAAATAGTCCTTTACCACAACAATCATGGTATGTCCTCCGCTTACCGTAAGGCATAAAAACGGGAATTTTGGCGGCATAGGATTTGCATCGTCAATAAAATGGGCTAAAATGTGTGCCTGGAGATGATTTACTTCAATCAAAGGAACGTCTAAGCTCATGGCCAGAGACTTGGCAAAAGAGGTTCCTACAAGAAGTGAACCTAAAAGTCCGGGTCCACGGGTAAATCCTATAGCAGAAATGGCATTTTGTTGTATATTTGCTTTAGTGATGGATTTTTCAACAACGGGAATAATATTTTGCTGATGGGCACGTGAAGCTAATTCAGGGACAACACCACCATATTCTTTATGGACGGCCTGATTAGCAGCAATGTTCGAAAGAATACGGTTCCCCTTGATGATAGCTGCTGATGTATCATCACATGATGATTCAATACCTAAAATTATAGAGTCGCTCATAATAATGGCAAAGTTAGAGAATAATAACGAGAATGAGAACAAAAAATCAGTAGCTGAAAACTTAGGTGATCAGGTACAGAAGACTGTGGAAAATGTTGAAGGAGCAGTGAAGGAAACAGTTAAAGAAGCATCTGAATTAGCCTCAGATGCCATCCACCATCCTATAGAAACGGCTGAAGAATTTGGTAAACAGGCAGTGCATGATGTTACCAGTTATTCCTGGTGGGCGAAACTTCTTTTAATCCTTTTCTGGATCGGTCTTTTTCTTGTTGTCGGAATATTCGTTGCTATTAACCTTCCTGTGACCAAACAATGGGCGGCGGATCAGGCACTACAGATTGTTAATAAAGATTTTAAAGCAGAAATGTCTACCGAAAGTGTACATGTGGATTATTTCGGTGACGTTACGATAAAAGGCTTAAAAATTAAAGATTATAAAGGTTTTGAATTTATTACAGCGAGGGAGTTTCGCGCCAATTCGGATTGGATGGCTCTGGCTGCGAATGCTATTTCCGGAAAAAGCAATTCATTAAGTTTCAATGCACTTACTTTAACCAATGCGGATGTTAAAGTAATTACCTATAAAGGAGACAGTATTTCCAATTTTATCCGTTTTACCCAATTATTTGATAGCGGTAAGAAAAGGGACCCTAAAAAGCCTCCCTTTCAGTTGAATTCCAGAGTAGAGCTTATTGATTCCAAAGTTTCTATTGTTAATCAGAATTCACCGGGAGAAGCCGGAAAATGGCTGACTGCTACCAAAGTAAATCTGAAAGCCCCTAATGTTAAAATAAATGGCAGCAATATTTCTGCCTTGATCAATAATTTTTCCTTCATTACAAAAAGATGGGGGAAATCTCATTTTGTAGACACCTTTTCTACGGAGCTGTCTATGACGGAGGATTTTCTCTCGTTGAAAGATTTGACTTTAAATACGGATCATACATTGCTGCAGGGAAATATTAAATTTAATCTGAATAAAGGTTCTTGGGCGGATTTCGCTGACAGAGTTCGATGGGATATGGATCTCCTACAGGGAAGCCAGCTTAGCGGATATGATATCAGTTATTTTGTTACCAATTGGGATAATTATAAGCCTTTCAATATTTCCGGAAAAATGACCGGTCCCTTGAACAAATTTTATCTTGATAATTTTCTTATCAGAAACCCTGATGTGAATATTGCCACTAAAACAATGAAGGTGGAAAATCTTCTGAAAGGCAACTTCCTGATTGAAACCAATAATTTATCCACGGATTTTACCTATAAAGACCTGAAAGCGATGATGCCTTCATTCATCTCCAAAAAGATGAAAAATTTTGCGGATGATTTCGGAAAGCTCAAGTATAATGGATCTGCAAGGGTAAATCCTAATCAGGTATATATTCCTAATGGAAATTTAATTACCGGAATCGGACAGGCAAAAATCAATAACTTTTCCCTTACCGGTTACAGCACAGCATTACCTAAATATACAGGATATGTGGAAATCAAGGATCTGAATACTTCTGTTATTACTAAAAACAAATCGGTAGGGCTGATTTCCGGTAAATTTAATATTACGGGGCAAAGCTTTGACGTTAATACTATGCGTCTGACTACCAAATCACAGATTTCCAGTATTGAAATCATGAACAAAGAGATCAACAATGTGTATCTGGACGGTCTCCTGGATCATAAAAAATATAACGGGCTTATTACCGTAAATGACGAACAGGCAAAGGCGTCCATAAAAGGTTTGATAGATTTCAGTACTTCAAGGATCTTGATGAATGTGAATGCAGATGTGGATCATCTGAACATGAATTATTTTACCGATAAACCGGGAAATCAGATAGTAAGTGGCCAGGTTTCCGGAAAAATGTCCATGACTTCTGTTAATGACTTAAACCTGGATGTTGAAGCAAATAATGTAAGTTTTGCTACGGCAACTCAAAAATATATCATTCCGAATGCTAAAGTGAAAACCTATCTGGAATCCGGCGGAAGAGTCATTCTGGTGGATGCTCCGGGTGCTGTAAACGGAAAAATTTCAGGAAAATATAACCTTGCTGATTTAGCCGGAATGGTGGAAAACGGACTGGGGAAAATTCTTGTTGGTCCGCCGCCTAGAAAACTCTACAGAGGCCAGAGCTTTACGATGAATTTTGATGTTCAGCAAGGCTTGGTGAGTTATTTCATGCCTGATTTGAAACTCCCGAAAGGTGCTGTAGTGGAAGGACAGTATGATGGGAATTCAAATAATCTGATCCTGAATCTTGACGCGGCTTCTTTAAAGTATATCATGACTAAAAAAGAAGAGATATCGGATGCTGATAAAGCGTTGGCCGCTGCAAACCCTGCCTATAAAATCAATGAAAGGGATAAGATCTCCCGAGACAGTGCAATGGTGGATAGTGTCATGGTAAGAATCAATACGGCCAATCTAAATGAGCAGATTTATGCAAGAATAAGCAGGGTAGAGTATAATAAAAATATTCTTAAGGATGTTACATTAAGCGGCCGAAATGAGAATAATACAGTTCTTCATCTGGCTGCTGCATTTAAGCATGGAAGCCCTGAAGATGAGCTGGACGATAAACTGAAAGCTTATGCGGTCAATGTCAATCAATCAACCAATGCCGCAGGAGACTATGTTTTCAGGTTTGAGCCTACGGAAGTGAAGTTCAATGACGTTACCTGGGCAATTGACACGAGTTCGGATCTTGATCATTCTATAACCTACAGGAAAAAGACGGGTGATTTTGATATAAGAAATCTGAGAGTCTTTTCAGACAACAGTGCGTTATTTATTAAGGAGGCAACATTTAAATCTGCCAAAGATTTCTATGTAGATGCCGATATAGATAATTTTGCTATTGAAAAGCTGCTTGAAATGCAGTCCGGTGGAAACTCCATGAATATAAAAGGATTAGCCAACGGAAGCGTTAAAATCAGAATGGATAAAAATACATTACAGCCTTTGGTAGATCTCACGGTTGATGATATAATGATGAACGGAAATGATATGGGAGATATTTCCATTTCTGCAACCAACAGCTATTCATTGAATGTATATGATGTTGATGTGAAAGTAACTTCAGCCGGGGTTATCGGAAATAATAACTTGCACTTAACAGGAACCGTTAATAATAATACATCCACACCAACTTTGGATCTGGTAGCGGAGATGAAGGAATTTGATCTTGCATTTGCCCAGCAGTTTGTACGATCCATTTTTGGCAATTTAAGAGGAAAAGCAACGGGAGATCTTAAGATCAGCGGAAAATTAAGCGATATTGACTATAGTGGAGATATTGGTTTAAAAGGATTTGGATTGAAGCTGTTATTTACAGGCGTGGATTATTCTTTTGATGATACCGTGATCCCTTTATCCAAAGGACTTGCTATTCTCAACAATATTGAAGTTCACGACGGAAGATCCAATTCCAAAGGAACAATTTCCGGGGCAATTCAATTCGAAACGCTGTCTTCCATGGGGGTCAACCTGGTAATGAGAGCGGATAATTTATTAATGTTAAATACTACACAGAAGGAATTTGATTTGTTCTGGGGTAGAGTCTATGGCCAAGGAGACCTGTATGTGGATGGTCCGGTTTCAGCCCTTAGCTTATCAACCCCGAATATGAAAGCATTGAACGGAAGTACCTTTACCTTCAACTCAGGATCTACTTCAAATGTAGAAGAGTTTAAAATGCTGAGGTTCCTGAAAGAAGGAAAAGACGGATTGATCACCCTGGAGGAGAAGAAGAAGACCGGAGCTAATATGAATATTGACTTTTCCCTGGATGTGGATAAGGGAACAACCGTGAATGTACTGATTGGAGATGATGTAGGAAATATTGCCGTAAAAGGAGTTGCCAATAATCTGAGGTTCCAGATGAGCAGACAGGGAAATATTGCAATGAACGGAACATACAGGGTTGAAAATGGAACATTTGTTTCAAAAGCGATTCTTAATAAAACGTTCCAGATTGAAAAGGGAAGCAGCATCCGTTGGGACGGAGATGCCATGAAACCTGCTTTGGATATTACGGCCAACTATGTAAGGATGGTTTCCAATGCAGGAGAATATCTTAATATGGGAAGCCTTCAGCCGATCAGCATCTTGTTGCAGGCGAATATAAGCCAGTCTCTTGTAGAGCCTAAAGTGGATCTGAATGTTTCGGCCTTAGATGTTTCGAGCCAGGTAAAAGAAACCCTTGCCGCTAAAATGAGCCAGGAAGGAGAAAAGGTATTGCAGTTTGGATCTATCCTGCTGTTAAACAGCTTTAACGTATCCAATTCCGGCGGAGTAGATCTGGACGTAGCGGGAGTAGCTGAATCCTCGGGATATAATATGCTTTTAAAACAACTCGGATCAGTGCTTAATACGATGAGCAATGAGTTCCAGATCGACCTGAATTATGTGAAGGGCGATCAGTATTCGAATACGGGTGACAGGGCCAATGCGGGGGTGAGCTTTGCACTTTCCCCAAGGGTAAAAGTAAAAACAGGTCTTGGAATTCCTTTAACAAAAACGGAGAATACAGAAGCTAATTACCTTTCAGGGGAAGGGTCTATTGAGTATGATATTTCTAAAAAGAATGACGGAAGCTTAATTCTGAGAGGATATTCCAAGCCTTCCAACATCGGAATGATTGCCGGTGCAGGCTCGAATGGTACTGCTAATCAAGCTTATGGTGGGGGTATTGTTTGGAGTAAAAGCTTTAATTCACTATTTAAAAAGAAGAAAAAGGAAAAAAAACCTATTGAACAGAAAGGAGTAATAAAAACAGATTCTATAAAATCGGATAGTAAATAATCAGAATATTTTAATGATTTTTATCATATATGTTAATTATTGTTAATCTTTGAGATAATTTTTTTAGTTTAATTATTTTTTATAAATTTGCAAAAAATACATAGATTTTTTAAGAAAATTGTAATTTAACTAATATGAACTATCAACTGGACGAAATAGACAAGAAGATTCTTGATTTCTTAGTAGAAAATACAAGAATGCCTTTTACTGAAATTGCAAAGCAGATGGATGTTTCTGCGGGTACAATTCACGTAAGAGTGAAAAAAATGGAAGATGCAGGAATTATTTTGGGATCATCTCTTAATATTGATTATGGTAAATTAGATTATCATTTTACAGCTTTTATCGGAATCCTTTTAACAAAATCAAACCGCACTCAAGAGGTTTTAAAGGAATTATCAACGATTCCTAACGTTATTGAGGCAAGTGTGATCTCCGGAAAATACAATATTTTCTGTAAGGTTAAAGCTAAAAATACGGATGATGCTAAAAGAATTATCTATCAAATAGATGACATTCAGGACGTAATGAGAACTGAGAGTATGATCTCTATGGAAGAATATTTAAGTGACAAAAATAGATTAATCAACGCTATTTCTATATAGTCAAATTTTAAACTAATAAATATATCAAAGAACTTATGAACTTCTTCATAAGTTCTTTATTTTTGTACCTATGAAAGAAGAATACAGCTACTTTGATGAAGATCCGAAAAAAGGAACCGGTTTTATTTTAACCATAATTGCACTGCTTTTATTTACGATAATGGGTTTGGGGATTGATATTGATGAATATGTACAGCATGAATATCTTAATATTCCAAAATGGTATTTCTATGTGATCTTTACCATAGACATATTGATGGTGATCAGTCTTATTCTGATGTTCTTTTACAAAAAAATCGGAATCTTTGCATTTCCGGCTTTGCTGATATTGCATTTCTTCATGCACAACTATTATTTATCCACATTTTTATATACTGATGTTACCAATCTTTTCCTATTTACAGGATTCGGGATGCTGGCGATTATTCCGAAATGGAAATTTTTTAAGTAGAATAAAAGATAAAGAAAAATTTACCCAATAAAAAATCTATAGGAGTGGGCTTTAGCCCGCTTTTTTATGAGCAAATTCTATGACTTTAGTCGAAACCTACAAATAATAAAAGTCCTCAACATTGAGGACTTTTATTATATATTTTAGATGTAATTAAGCTAAAATTCTTTTTACAGCTTCTTTTACAGCAGTAGCATCAATCTTATACTTCTTCATCAGTTCAGCAGGCGTTGCAGACTCTCCGAAGGTATCATTCACAGCTACAAATTCTTGTCTTGTAGGTCTTTTTCTTGCCAACATTCCCGCAACGGACTCTCCTAAACCACCCAGGTAGTTGTGCTCTTCAGCGGTTACAATTTTTCCTGTCTTCTCCACTGATTTTAAGATGATCTCTTCATCCAAAGGCTTAATGGTGTGGATATTGATCACCTCACAAGAAATACCTTCTTTTTCAAGCTCATCAGCGGCAACAAGAGATTCCCAAACCAAATGTCCGGTAGCAACAATCGTTACATCTGTACCTTCCTGTAACAAGATTCCTTTTCCGATTTCGAAAGGCATATCTTCAGGAATGAAAACAGGAACGGTAGGTCTTCCGAATCTTAAATATACAGGGCCTTCATGATCAGCAATAGCAATAGTAGCTGCTTTAGTCTGGTTGTAGTCACACGGGTTGATTACCGTCATTCCCGGAAGCATTTTCATCATGCCGATATCTTCTAAAACCTGGTGCGTAGCACCGTCTTCCCCTAAAGTAAGACCTGCGTGAGAAGCACAGATTTTAACATTCTTATCAGAATAAGCAATAGACTGACGGATCTGGTCATATACTCTGGAAGTAGAGAAGTTGGCAAAAGTTCCAGTGAAAGGGATTTTCCCTGTGATACTAAGACCTGCTGCAATACCCATCATGTTAGCTTCAGCAATACCTATCTGGAAAAATCTTTCAGGAGCCTTTTCAATGAATTTCTCCATTTTCAAAGAACCGATAAGGTCTGCACAAAGAGCTACCACATTGGGATTCTTATCAGCAAGTTCTGCTAATCCTGCTCCAAATCCGGAACGAGTGTCCTTTTTTTCTGTATATGTATATTTCATTTTTATTTTTTTAATCGAGATTTTTTAAATAATTTTTTAATTTCTTTTGATCAGATTCATCAAGTTGATCATGAACATCGTTGAGGTATACAACTTCCCGTCTTATTTCATCCAGCGTGATTTTAATGCCTACACTATGACTTCTGGCTTGGGTAAGATACATATCACACATTTGTCCTACGTAATTTCTCAAATGCTTTTTCAGGTCTTTATTCTTGAATTCCGGTAGGTCTTTTTCAAAGTTTTTGCAATGTTTAGGCAATCCTTTCCAAAGGCTTTCACTAGGAATATTGGTGATGGCAAGACTTCCGTCTTCATCCTGGGCTTTTTTGTACTCGGAAACATAATCAGGAATAGAAATTTCCATATATGCGTCATCCATTACAGCCGCCACTGCAGAATCTGCAACAATCGCTGCGGAGTCCGCTACCGCATATTCTTCATCCATTTTTTTATAAGCAAGCATGATGGAATCCATTTTTCTTTGCTGGTCTGTCATTGCTTTTTTATGGTCGAAATAGACAACGTCCTTTGTATCTTTGATAGAAGCCAGAACAATATATTCTTTGTCATAATCCTTTTCAGGGCCACCTTTTAAGATCATTCCGTTCAGTCCTGCGCCATTCAGCTTAGATTTTCCCATATACTGATTAAGAATTCCGTTAAGAACAGAAAAATTATTCAGCGGAGATTGATCATCAACACAGATTTTCATTTTCTCATCCTTTCTTGGCCCGTCTTTTAGGCTAATCAGAAAATGTGAACAAGGAATTCCTAAAATGGTTTCTTTAGTATCCAGCTTTTGGGTTTCCATGGTAAAAGTTTCCTTATCACCCTCGCCATAATAATAATTCATTCCGAAAAACAAAGAGCTTACAGTGCCGTTGAGACGGTTGTTCATATCCATTGCAACCATACTGGTTCCTAATCTGTCGGTATAATAATACATTGGCATTTCCTTGTAGTTTAGCTTAGTAAGGAATTCATTGGTATTACTTGCGTACATTTTCAGAGCAGGTTGAGGAGTGTTTTTCTCTACAAACTGATAATTCAGCTCTTTTGCAAAAGAAATTTTCTTTTCTTGGGCTGCTCCCCAAATAAAGCTGGTCATAAGACAGATTAAGATGAGTTTTTTCATGGTAAACTTAATAAATGTGATGGTAAGATATTAGTAATCAGAAGGTGCTTCTAAATATAATTGTTTGAAAGCAGTATCCAGTTGCTCATCGTTAGGAGCTTTTCCGTGCCAAGCGTGAGTTCCCATCATATAATCTACACCATAACCCATTTCCGTATGAAGGATGATCACTACAGGTTTTCCCTTTCCTGTTTCTGATTTTGCTTTTTCAAGAATAGCAATTACCGCTTCAAGATCGTTACCGTTCTTTTCTTCAAGAACTGTCCACCCGAAGGCTTCAAGCTTAGCATGAAGATTACCTAGGCTTAATACATCATCCGTATCTCCATCAATCTGACGACCATTGTAATCAATCGTTGAAATAATGTTATCTACTTTTTTCGCTGCTGCAAACATCAACGCTTCCCAGATCTGACCTTCCTGAAGCTCACCGTCTCCGTGTAAAGAGTACACAAGAGAAGCATCACCATCCAGTTTTTTACCTAAAGCGGTACCAATAGCTACAGATAATCCCTGTCCAAGAGATCCTGAAGCGATACGGATACCCGGTAAACCCTCATGAGTCGTAGGGTGACCTTGTAATCTTGAATCTAATTTTCTGAAAGTTCTCAGCTCATCTACCGGGAAGAAACCGAATCTTGCCAAAGTAGAGTAGTACACCGGTGAAATATGCCCGTTGGAAAGATAAAAATGATCTTCATTTTTGCCTTCCATTGTGAAAGGAAGCTTATAGTTCATTACCTTTCCGTAAAGTGCTGTGAAGTATTCTGTACAACCTAAACTTCCGCCCGGGTGTCCTGAATTAACAGCATGAACCATTCTTAAAATGTCTCTTCTGATTTGCGTAGTAAGAGATTTTAACTCTTCGATACTTTTACTCATTATATCTGATTTATTTGCACGCGAATTTACAACTTTTTAATGGCTTACAAAAATGCAAAATCCGAGCGGAAAACTCGGACTCTGAATTATTTAAATAATAGGTTTTCTTTTAACAGCCTTCGTTCATGTATACAGACATTTCCGTAACAATATTATTAAGAAATCTGAAAGAAAGCATCGTTCCCGCATCATCATCGTTAAGGATAAAGTAGCTTTCGTTTTTTAATTTCTCACCCTTATCATTCCACGCGGGATACGCAGAAAAACTGGAATAATTTTTATAGGCATTGATAACTTCGTCTTTGGTGCTTCCTACCCCGATACCACTTTTGGTCTTGAATTTTTTACTTTTTGTAGAAATTCCGTACACACTTTGCCTGTTAGGATTCTTTTCATCAATATATCTTTCGTAAATATCGATGAGAATGATCTCCCCGCTATATTTTACAGTGTTTTTGGATTCTCCGTCAGATAGTTTCAGTTTGGTTCCTGAAAGTTTTTCCGCTTCGGTTTTATCCATAAACATTTTAAATGGTCCGATTCTTAACGTGGAAACTTCAAGGTTTTCCTGAGCCGTCATCAAGCTGAATGTGAATACACATAATAGTAGCTGGATAATTTTTTTCATAGTTGTTATATTTTGATTGTTAAGTGTTGCATTAATGTTTATTTTTTCCTGATCAGGAACAGTCCGATGAATGTCAGTAATCCGTTGATGATCAGTAATTCCAATCCGATTTTAAAGTCCCCGAAGATATTGCTTTGGTATTTATCAATGAAATAAGAGATCACAGGTGCCGCGATACAAACGTAAGGAACAAGACGGTCCTTCACTTTATATTTGGTGAAAATTCCGAAGGCAAAAAGTCCTAAAAGCGGGCCATAAGTAAAGCCTGCAAGCTTCAGGATTAATCCGATCATGGAATTATCATTGATCACTTTAAATATGATCACCATAACCAGGAACGAAAGCGCTACAAGTAAGTGAACCGTTTTTCTGAATTTCTCTTTCTTTCCGTCATCCCAGTCTTTTCTTTCCTTCATTCCGAAGATATCAATACATAAAGAAGAGGTCAGAGCGGTCATTGCGCCATCCGCACTTGGAAATAGTGCCGAAATTAATGCAATAATGAAAATAATTGAAATAAAACCGGGCATATGATTTAAAGCCACTTCCGGAAATATCTTATCCCCGAAAATATCTTTCCCGTTCAGCAAAAATTCTTTTTTAGCAACACCGTCTTTCATTACTTCTGTAAGCTGGGCTCCTTCACTTTCTCCGAAAAGATAAAGAAGACCTCCCATGTAAAGGAACAGGGAAATCACACCCAATAAAATGAAACCAAGTGTTACCATATTCTTTTGAGAGTCTTTCAATCTGGTTACAGAAAGGCTTTTTTGCATCATCTCCTGGTCAATTCCGGTCATGGTAATTGTGATAAATGCACCTGCAAGAATTTGCTTGATGAAAAATCCCGGTGAATTGAAATTGGTTTCAAATATTTTGGTATATCCTTTTTCATGCATGGCGGTTAAGCTTTGTCCTACATTTAAATCTAAGTGATTCAGCATGTAAAATGTACAGATAATTAATCCCAGAAGCATACATGAAGTCTGTAAAGTATCTGTCCATACAATTGTTTTTACACCTCCTTCATACGTATAAAGAATGATCATTAGAAGAATGATGAGTGTGGTTACAATGAACGGAACCTCCAAACTGTCTAATATAGAAACCTGGAGAATATTGACAACCAGATATAATCTCGCCGTAGCTCCCACCAATCTCGAAACAATGAAGATCCATGCCCCGGATTTATAGGAAAGCTGTCCCATTCTCTGTTGAAGATATCCATAAATGGAAGTCAGTTTTAAACGGTAATATAAGGGAAGCAGAACATAGGCAACCACAATATAACCTATAAGGTAGCCTAATGTAATTTGTAAATAAGCAAAATTATCCTTTCCTACTGCCCCAGGAACGCTTACGAAAGTAACCCCGGAAAGGGAAGTCCCAATCATTCCGAAGGCAACAAGCATCCAATTACTTTTACGGTTTCCGATAAAGAAACTTTCATTATCGCTTCCTTTTCCGGTTTTATAGGCTACCCATAAAAGGAGCGCAAAATACACGATAATGATAGACAGTAATATAATTGGAGACATATTTTTTCAATTAAAATTTTACAAATATAGTTTTTTTCTCTTCTGATGAAAAAGAAAAAACCTTTCAGAAATATCCACTGAAAGGTTATTTATGTATTGAATGCTTCAACTTCGTTAGGCTAAAACATCCTGCAGCTCCTTATTCTTTTGGAAAGTAGCTTTTGCAAAAGGGCAGAGTGCTATGATTTTTTTGCCCTGCTTCCTTGCAAAATCTACAGCAGCCAACACCATTTCCTTACCTACGCCTTTACCATTATAGGCTTCTTCCACTTCTGTATGATCTATAATAAATCTTTCTTCTCCCGCCCAAGTGTAGGTCATGAGTCCCGCGTGGTTTCCGTCTATGAAAGCCTCAAAACTTCCGTGTTTTTCTCCGTTGTTTTGTTTTACTTCTGTCATATTATGAAAATTTGGTTAATATTTCTATATCGTTGGTTAGTATTTTATGAACAGGACAGGCGTCTGCGATAGTATGAAGTCTTTTCAGTTGCTCTTCATCCAGATTCGTGCCTTCAAAGCTGATATCTCTTTTAAAGACAGCTAATTTGGTAATCGGAAAATTTTCCAGGTCTACTTCCACGTTGATTTTTTCCACATCCCATTCTTTTCTGTCGATATACATCCTTAGAGTAGCAGCAGTACAGCTTGCTAGAGAAGTAGCTAAAATCTCAAAAGGATTGAAGCCTTTATTTTGTCCGCCTTTATCTACAGGCTCATCGGTAACAAGCTGATTTTCGCCTGCAATAACTTCAGTGTAATATTTTGTTTTTCCTAAACTTGCTTTTACGGTTACTCCCATTATTTTTCTGTATTGAATTGATAACTTAATGCCCCGGAAGGACACTGGTCTATTTGGTTTTTGAGTTCCGAAGCCGTTGCATTTTCCGCTTTTATCCACGGTCTGGCTTTGGGATTATATACTTTTGGAAGTAATTTTACACATACTCCCGAATGGATACATTTTTGTGGTTGCCAGATAACAGTGATGTCACCGTTAAGATATTCATGTGTTTCCATGCTATTTATCTTTTAATGATTTTTCAATTCTCCGATCCGGAATCAGCCAGATGAGAGCAACGATATAATAAAAGCCTACGGCAATATAAGGATAGAAAAATGAAGTAGCGATTCCTAAAATATAAAGCACAATAGAAATATATTCTTTAAATCTTGATTCAATGGCTTCTTTGAGTTTAGAATTTTCTCCTTCACTTTTAATAATTACATTTTCCAGGATGGTATAGGCTATTGCGCACATAATTAATCCGATTCCATACGTTGCCACCGGATTTTCAGAAAAATTGGTTGTTCCGATCCATTCCGTAGCGATAGGCATTAATGAAAGCCAGAATAATAAATGCAGATTGGCCCAAAGTACGTTTCCGTTTACTTTTTTTACCGCCTGGAACATGTGATGATGATTATTCCAGTAAATCCCTGCATAAATGAAACTGAAAATATAAGCCAGAAACCGGGGAAGCATAGGTTTCAGACTGGCCCAGCTGTTTCCTTCCGGAACTTTAAGTTCAAGGACCATAATCGTAATGATAATGGCCAGAACCCCATCACTGAATGCTTCCAGTCTCCCTTTATTCATCAGTTTTTAATTTCGTTTTTAAAGTTTTCAATTTTATTGTTGAGCTCCTGTAGAATATCAGGATTAATGACTCCACTCTCAAGATCAAAATTTTCATAAAATTTAGGAAGTGAGAATGTGTCTTTGATTTCGGCTCCGAACTGTGGAAAAAACGTTTTGGCTGTATTCATCACATTTCCACCACCGTAACCTCCGGGTGAAGTACTCATTAGAAGCATAGGTTTGTTTTGAAATACTTTTACATTGATCCTCGAAGCCCAGTCAAAAATATTCTTAAAAGCTGCACTGTACGATCTGTTGTGCTCTGCAAGAGAACAAATGATCACATCACATTCTTCAATAACTTTTAAAAAATGGTGCGCTTCATCAGGAAATCCTTTCTTTTCAAGATCAACGGAGAAAACAGGCATGGAATAATCATTAAGATCGATGAAATTAATGTCCTCATCCCGGAAATTTTTCAGGACAAATTTTACCAGCTCCCTGTTGATAGAAGTGGAAGAGGTACTTCCTGCAAATGCTAATATTCTCATAGTTTATTTTTAATCGTTGCCAAATTACTTTCTGTTCAGAATGGCTTTTGGAAGCGGTACATATTCGTGTTCATCCCCCGGAACCAAAGGAAAGGCATCATGGTTCTGGTCATTCCAGTTTACTTTTGCCTGTTCAAGCAATTCTTTGTCTGAATTTACGAAATTCCAGAATATAAATCGTTCCTCCGGAAAAGGTTCACCTCCGAAAAGATATACTGTTCCGTTTTCACTCATCTCGAATTCACACAGCTTGGTATCTTTTGCAATCAGTAATTGTTTGGAGCCATAAGAATTTCCTTCAATATTAACGGTTCCGTCCAGGACATACATCGCTGCTTCACCGTATAAATCTTGTCCTATGCTAATTTTCTGGGCAGCTTTCGTCTTGATTTCAATAAAGAATAACGGACTGTGGACAGGGACAGCTGATTTTCTTCCGAAGGCTTCTCCGGCAATTAATTTATATTGAATACCGTTTTCTTCCCAAACAGGAATGTCTTCTGCTTCAATATGATGAAAAGATGGTTCAGTTTGTTCTAAGTGCTTAGGAAGTCCGACCCAAATCTGAAATCCATGAAGTTTTTTATCTGTTGTTCTTAAATATTCAGGAGTCCTCTCAGAATGGACAACCCCTTTTCCTGCGGTCATCCAGTTGACGGCCCCCGGTTTTATTTCGATCGCACTTCCGATGCTGTCTCTGTGAAAGATAGATCCTTCAAGCAGGTAAGTTAGCGTGGAAAGCCCGATATGCGGATGGGGCGGAACATCAAGATTTTGATAATCCATCAGTTCAGACGGTCCCATATGATCAATAAAAACAAATGGTCCGACTGCTCTTTTTTCACGGAAAGGCAAAAGTCTTCCCACTAAAAAATTTCCGATATCTGCTGCTTTTTCTTCTATGATAAGTCCGATGTTTGACATGATGAAAATGGGTTTGTTAAGCTAATTTAGTTAATAAATTTAATGTTTATGCTACTTTACGTAAAATTAAAGTTGGCTGTAGCCCTCAAATCTTTCATCTACAATACGTTTCCATTCCGGATGTTTCTTGATGTAGGCAAAGACATACGGGCAAAAAGGGAGTAATTTCTTTTGATTGTCTTCGATATAATGAAGTGTCTTTTCAACAACAGCTGCGGCAGCTCCCGTTCCGGCCAGCTCAGGTTCCGCTTCCGTATGAACTAAAGCAATCTGATGCCCCATTTCACGATAATCTATAAATGCAAAATGTCCGTTAACTTCTATTTCAAATCTTTTTCCGGTTTTTACCAGTGGGATATTTTCAAATTCAGGTTTCATAATATTTTTATTAAAAATGTGAGTTTTAAAAAATTGAATAAATCATTAAGTTAATCTTCCAGGTAACCGAATTTTCCGGTGTTGAAGTCTTCAAAAGCCTGTAAGATTTCTTCCCTTGTATTCATAACGAAAGGTCCGTGAGGATAAATAGGTTCTTTTATAGGCTCTCCGCTGATGATGAGTACTATGGAGTCTTCCTGGGCTTCAAGGGTAAAAGTTTCGCCGTCGTTTTTAAAGACAACAAAATGATCGGAAGGAACTTTCTCTTTTCCATTGATGGCAATATTTCCTTCAACAACCAGCGCAGCCGTATTGAAATGAGCAGGGAAGCTGAACTCAGCTTTTCCTCCGGCCTTCAATTTGGCATTCATCATATTGATAGGGCTGAAAGTGGTTGCAGGACCCTTCTTTCCAAGGTATTCACCGGCTATAAGTTCAACAAAACCGTTTTCAGCCAATTCAACTCTCGCCATTTCTGAATTTTTGATTGCCTGATATTTAGGTTTGCTCATTTTGTCTTTAGCAGGAAGATTAATCCAAAGCTGAACCATCTGGAAAATTCCTCCGGTTTTAGACCACTCCGTTTCGTGGTATTCTTTGTGAAGAACTCCTTTCGCAGCAGTCATCCATTGTACATCACCTTCACCGATTATTCCGCCGCCGCCTGCACTGTCATGATGTTCAACCTTACCCTGATAAGCAATGGTCACTGTTTCAAAACCTCTGTGCGGATGCACTCCGACGCCTCTTGGATTCTCAGAACCGTTGAAATGGAATTTAGAATTATAATCAAGCATGATAAAAGGATCCATTCTTTTCATATCAAGTCCATGAATGCTTGGAATAAAATTATGAACCCTGAAACCGTCACCCACAAAATGTGCGGGCTTGGGAGATACTATGATTTCTATGTCTTTAATTGCCATAATAATTGTGGTTTATTAAGCAAAGTTATCATAGTTAAAAATCAGTGGCATTGATCTTTGGTAAGTTCATATCATTTTTCCGGTTTATTCCTCTGAATTCATGTTTTTGCCGTCTGAAATATGTAGTCTTCTGAAAACCAGACCTGAAATAATAGTTAAGACCCCCACGGTAAGAAAAGTATACCGAAATGCATTATGAATTTCTCCATGAACAATATCCGTATTCTCAAATAATTTTAAAACAATAAGTCCGAATGCAATTCCAAATCCTATGGCGAGCTGCTGATTGACGGAAATTAAAGAATTCCCGCTGCTGGTCTGGAAATTCCGTAGATCGGCAATGGAAATGGTATTCATCGAGGTAAACTGAATGGAATTGAAAAATCCTAATACTGCAATGATGGGAACAAACCAATATAATGAGGAATGAATATCAGGTATGGCAAGCAAACATATTAAGGACCCGATAATAAACGTATTGACCATTAATGTTTTCCGGTAGCCGTATTTGTTTAGAATTTTAATAACTGAGGATTTTCCGAAAATAGCGGTAAGCGCCATGGGTGCTACGATCCATCCTGAAGTAATCGCAGATTGTTTATAAGCGATCTGTATCATTAAAGGAAGCAATAACGGAACAGAACTGATTCCTAATCGTGTTGCCAGGTTTCCCAATATTCCCACACGGAATGTTCTTACCTGGAAAAGATTTAAGGGAAATATAGGATTGCCTCCTTTTTTGGCATGTCTGTAATAATAATATAGAAACAGAAATCCTAAAATAAGAACAAAGAGTACCGGTGTCGTATTCTGAATATTTCCGAAAAGCTCCAGCGAAACCGAAAGCAGGAGGGAAGCTGCTGCAAAGATCATAAAGCCTTTCAGGTCAAAATCCACATCGTCTGATTTATAATTAGGCATAAACTTCGCACCTAAAATAATTCCTAAAATTCCTATGGGTATGTTAATGAGGAAAATCCAGTGCCATGAAAGAAAATCAACCATATAGCCACCTACCAAAGGCCCTAATACAGGTCCGATCAGTGCGGGGATAATGGCAAAATTCATGGCTTTTAATAATTCATTTTTATCAAAAGTTTTAATTAAGGCCAGTTTTCCTACCGGTGTCATTAAGCTTCCGCCCACGCCTTGTACCACCCGTGAAATCACAAGATGGGTGAGGTTTTGTGATAAGGCACAAAATAAGGATCCTATACTGAAAAGAATGAGAGAAAAAATGAAAACCCTTCTCGTCCCGAACCGGTCCGCCAAAAATCCGCTTGCGGGCATGAAAACAGCCAGTGTTAAAACATAACTGATAATGGCATTCTGCATATTGAGCGGTGATTCCTTTAAATCTTTTGCAATGGAAGGCAAAGAAGTATTAAGAATGGTAGAATCCAGCATCTGCATAAAGATTGCGGTTGCCAGAATCAGTGGGAGAGTCTTTTTTATAGAGGTTGTTGACGAAGGTGTTTCAGACATTTTGTTTTTGGTTACTCTTTAAAAAAGAATTTTTAAAGAATGTATTAGATATAAAATTAAAAAAGTCCTGTGAAATTTCACAGGACTTTTTAATTTATTTTCTAGGCTTTTCTACTCCTTTCCATTCATCGCCCGCTTTTCTGTACTGGCTTAAAACGAAAGTTTTGAAATCCTTGGTTTTGTATTCAATATTATCTGTATTCTGCTCAAACGGCATGATGTAGTAATAATCAGCATCTGTTTTATCCGTTTTGTTTCCTTTTTTTACAGAAGGTACATATTTGGAGAATTTATAGCTTGGAAGATATTGCTTCAGTCTTGCATAGAATGCTTTATTGTCTTCTGCATTCGGAATAATGTCTACGATATTTAAATCATCTTTTTCCTTGTTGATCCACAGATAATATGTTTTCTCTTCCCCTGTATTTCTGTTGAAGGAATTGAATGCAAACAATTCTTTAGGAACCAGTTCTTTGATCTTTTCAGGATCTACTTTTGTATAATATTCTCCTTTAGATGGATCTACGTAGGTTTCCAGATTGTACATCAGTACAGAATTGTTGTCGAATTTTTTGTTTTTAAAATATTGATTCAGGGATAATTCTGCAGTTTCTCTAAGCTCTTTTCCCCTTTTGTCCAATTTTTTAGTAGGATTCTGCGGATTTACTTTTTTTACGAACTCATATAAAACAACAGGCTTTATGTCCTTAAGGTGAGGATATGTTTTTAATTGCTCAGCTTTTACCAGCCAGTAATATTGTTGATAATAATCCTCTTTGTCACCATCCTTTACACTTTTATAGGTTAAAGCAAGTTTTTTTGAATTAAGGTACTTGCCGTATTTTCCCTGTCCAAAAGCAAAACTGATGGATAATAAAGCAAATAAAATAGTAATGTTTCTTCTCATTTCTTTATAATTGATTTTTTCGTTTTCCAAATATAATTATTTATTAGATATTATTTTTCATTGTCAGTTAAATTCTGTCAATATTATTGTCGTTAATTCAAAAGAAAATCCTGTATTACTACAGGATTGACAAAATTATTTTTAATGATGATTTTATTCATAGGAAGTTTCATGAACTTTTACAGCCCTTCCGCTTGGGTCATTCATCTTTTTGAATGCTTCATCCCATTCCAGGGCAATAGGAGTGGAGCAGGCCACAGAAGGCACGGATGGAACCGTTGCTGCAGAAGTTTCACTCGGGAAATGCTCCTCGAAAATAGTTCTGTAGCGATATTCTTCCTTGTTCTGAGGAGTGTTTAGCGGGAACCTGAATTTGGCATTGGCCATCATTTCATCGGAAACTTCTTTTTCAGCCACTTCTTTTAAGGTATCAATCCAGGAATAGCCTACCCCGTCTGAAAACTGCTCTTTCTGTCTCCATGCAATAGATTCGGGAAGAATATCTTCAAAAGCTTTTCTCAAAACCCATTTTTCAATTTTGCCTTCAGCAGCATTCACCATTTTATCTTTCGGGTTGATGTTCATGGCAATGTCCATAAATTCTTTATCCAGGAAAGGGACCCTTCCTTCAATTCCCCAGCTCATCAGTGCTTTATTGGCCCTTAAACAATCATATAAATGGAGCTTGCCTAATTTTCTCACTGTTTCATCGTGGAATTCTTTGGCATTGGGAGCTTTATGGAAATATAGATATCCACCGAACAATTCATCGGAGCCTTCTCCGGACAGTACCATTTTGATTCCCATAGATTTGATTACTCTCGCTAAAAGGTACATTGGAGTGGATGCTCTTACTGTAGTGACGTCATACGTTTCCAGGTGATAAATGACATCACGGATCGCATCCAGTCCTTCCTGAACCGTAAAATGGATCTCATGATGCACAGATCCTATATGCTCTGCGGCTTTTTGGGCTGCGGCTAAATCCGGAGAACCTTCCAGGCCTACTGCAAAGCTGTGCAGTCTTGGATACCATGCTTCCTGAGTGTCTCCGCTTTCTATCCTTTGTCTTGCAAATTTGGCTGTTACAGCTGAAATAATGGACGAATCCAAACCACCCGAAAGCAGGACCCCATAAGGAACATCACTCATTAATTGTCTGTGAACGGCATCTTCAAGCCCTTTTCTTAATTGAGCAATATCTGTTGGATTATCTTTTACATGGTCGTAACTTTCCCAGTCTCTTTGATACCATTGCTGGAGTTCATTTCCTTCCGGACTGAATACAAGATGACCGGGTAAAAAAGTTTCGATGGTTTTACAGATTCCCTCCAAAGCTTTCAGTTCAGATGCGATATAATAGTTTCCGTTTTTATCCCAACCTTGATAAAGCGGGCATATGCCCATATGATCACGAGCAATTAAATATATATCGTTTTCGAGATCATAAAGTGAAAAAGCAAATATTCCGTTGAGTTTCTCAATGAAATTTTTTCCGTATTTTTTATAAAGAGCTAAAATAATTTCACAATCTGACTCGGTTTGAAATTCGTAATCAGGGAATTCAATTTTTAATTCCCTGTGGTTATAAATCTCACCGTTAACGGCCAGGACTATTTTACCATCCTTAGTGAATAGAGGCTGTTTTCCGGAAGTGGGATCTACAATGGCAAGCCTTTCATGAGAAAAAATTACTTTCTCATTTTGAAATACACCACTCCAATCCGGACCTCTGTGACGGATTTTTTTTGACATTTCCAAGACCTGGGGCCTTAACACTTCAGTTTTTTGTTTGGCATCAAACAAGCATACAATTCCACACATTTTTGTTATTTATTTGAAGTAAAAATAGAATTGTAATTTAAAATGAGCAATTAAAATATTTAAAAAGTTAAAAATTTTAATTAAATAATCATTTATTAAGAAAGATATAAACAATTATTGATAATACAGAGTGTTTGAGTGGATTTTTTTCGCTTTGAAACTTTATTTAATTGCTACATACGAAATAAAAATGAAATATTTATTAATATATGGTAATTTATTATAGAAATATTACCCCTTACTTTGTGGCTCGAAATAATTTTTTTTCATCATTTGTGTTTTTACCTTCTTGCAATTCAATTTGCAAGAAGGTTTTTTTTATTCAATACCTATTAACACTCCTGAAACATTCCATGCACTGAAACTTGTTCCTTCCGGGGCACCCTGAGGAATTTTTACCTGAATAGTATGCTTACCCGCTTTTAGATCTCCCAAAGAGATAAATTCAGGATTCGTGATGGTTCCGGGACACCAGTTGGACCTGCTCAAATCCGAAGAGGAAAGTCCATCCGGAAAATTCCCTGAAGCCGGGTTATACAAGCGATAAGAGCCGCAATCTGTTCTCCAAGGCACAAAAGAGAATTTCATTTGTCCATCCAAGTAGATGGAGTTGGCCTTAGGAACAAATTCATCTCCGTTTTCCCAACCTCCGTGTCCGGTAGTAATATAGCGTAATTGTGCCCTTTTTAAATCTTTTTTCAGGGTAAATTCAACGAAGAGGCCTTTATCATTATTGAACATGGTGGCATATTCCTGTCCCGCCATTTCCATGATGTTCACCGTATTGAACAAAGGAATTACCCTGTTGTTTTTATTGACTCCCTGATCACTTTTATGAATTGTAATTTCAAGACTCACTTTGTGGCCTCCTTTATCATAGTTACCAATAAATGTACCCACCCATATCTCTTTCTCGGAGAGCTCAGGCTTCAGCTCGGTAACATCCTGACGGAAGGGGCTTATGTTCTGCCAGTTTTTCCCTTTTAGTTGGATATGATTGAATTTTTCAATTCCAAAAGCGGTAAAGAATCTCATCATTTCAACAGCAGGATTATAGTTTTCTGTTGCTATAACGCCATTGTATTGTTTTCCGTTTCCATTATCATAAACGGGCAGCGTTTTTGCTCCTTTTTCCAATCCGTCAAAAAAAGATTGAGACTTATCCTGTGGAATAAAGAATACGGTCCCCGTTCTGTCATACGCGTCCCCGTTTGATTGTTGCTTTAGTTCAACAAAGATATTTTCACCTTCAGAAATTTTAGGAAATTTTACTTTTTTAAGGATAATTGTTCCGTTCGCAAACCTTTTAATGTTTTCATCAGATTTTGATTCATCAGAAAAATTAATGGTTTCATTTTCAAATACCTTTAAAGTCGTAAACCTGCTTTTCCATAATAAATCTCTGTACCCGAGAACATCGGTCGTATTAATCGAACCCTTTAAAATATCTTCAATATTGGTCTTCTTTACTTTTTTAATAGAATTGGCTGTAATGGCGGAATTTTTATTTCTTTCAATTTCCAGCACCAAGCCAAGCTTTTGGCCTAAGCTTGAAGGACCGCCATTAATTTTTAAATCATTGGTGTACCACACCTCAATGGTGTTGGAATTTATTTTGGTAACTGCTTTTTTACAGTTGTAACCTAGAATTTTTTTGGTTTCATTAGTCAATTCAAATGTCTGCTTCCCCACAGATTCCGTGTCGGAAGTGGAAATGATTTCTCCCTGCTTCAGAAAGCCATACGATACAATAGTGTTGGAAGGTTTTTCGATTTTAGTGATCTCAAAAGGATAATCGCTTTTCTGTGCCCTGATTTTATTATTTAAAATAAAATTTTCCTTTTCATTCACCCAGACAAGGGTAGGAGTTTGTTCCGGGGATACTTTTCCGTTGCTGGAACTTAAATATTGGATTTCGTAGGTCTGTGCATAATTCAGACAAAACAAGACGATAAAAAAGACCTGTAAAATTCTTTTGTGCATGATAAAGTTGGTTTCTCACAAAGATAAATTTTACTAGGCGGAATATCAACTTTGTGAATTTCAAAAATAGTTTCTAATGAATAAGTTGAAATATTGGCAATAAAGTTACAGTCGCTTGTCTAAAATAGATATATCCGGGATTTTATTTCAACTGTAAAATTTACAAGAATTTTGTTTTTTCAATGGATGCTGAATTTTGTAGTTCAAGGATTTATCATAAAAAAAACTACTCCAAAAAAATAGAGTAGTTCATTATAATATATTGTAAGTTTCTTTTGCTATGAAATCCTTTCGATCAAAGCCATATAAAAACCGTCATACCCTTGACTAGGCATTACTTTTTCATCCTTGATCATTTTGAAGCCCGGATTGTTTCGTAAGAATTCTTCTACCTGCTCATTGTTTTCAGAAGGCAGAATAGAACATGTGGCATATACCATTTTTCCTCCTTTTTTAAGCATTTTTGAATAATCCTGAAGAATTTGTTGCTGTTCTTTTTTAATCCTGTCAATAAAATCCTGATCAATTTTCCATTTGCTGTCAGGGTTTCTTTTTAAAACTCCGAGACCTGAACATGGGGCATCAATTAAAAGTCTGTCTGCTTTATCATAAAGACGTTTAATTACTTTATTGTCCGAGATCATTCTTGTTTCAATATTATGGGCTCCGGCTCTTTTTGCACGGCGTTTTAGTTCCGCTAATTTCCATTCGAAAATATCTAAGGCAATGATCTGTCCTTTATTTTGCATTAAAGCAGCCAGGTGAAGTGTTTTTCCTCCTGCTCCGGCACACGCATCCACTACTCGTTGCCCTTCTTTTACATCCAGGAAATACCCGATTTTCTGGGAAGACGCATCCTGAACCTCAAACAAACCGTCTTTGAAAGCTGTCGTCAGGAACACATTTTTCTTTTCTTCCAATTGTACAGCATCAGGATAATTTTTAATGCTAAAAGCTGTAATATTCTCGTCTGATAAGTCTGAAATAAGCTCTTTTGTAGAAGTCTTTAAAGAATTAGTTCTTAAAACAGTTGGAGCCTGCTCGTTTAAAGCTTTCATTTCTTTCTCCCAGCCGGCTCCCAGTTCCTTTTCTAAAGTTTCTGCTAACCAGTCCGGAATAGAATGTTCTATTGCTTTGGTAGGAACTGTTCCCTTTTTAAGTTTTGTAAGGATATCCGCGATTTTTATTCCGTCAAATTCCTCGAATTTTTTATAATTTGTTTCGCTCCAAAGCAGATAAGCAAGGATAAGCTTGTATACGTTTCCGGGCTTAACGCCTTCTCCCATATAATACTCAAGGCGTCTCTTCCAGCGGATGATATTATAGAAAATCTCAGAAACAACAGCTCTGTCCTGGCTTCCCCATTTTCTATTGGCTTTCAAAAGCCTTTCAATCACTTTATCTGCATATTTGTTTTTCTCAAAAAACGTTTCCTGTAATGCATCGTGAATACCGATCGCCAGATTTCTGTGTATAAGTTCCATAAATTTTTGCTTCTGCTATTTCAATTTGCAAAAATACGAATTAAAGTTGAGAGTTTCAGATGAGTTATAAGGGTTATGAGTTTGTATTGATTAATGTAAATCCGGTCACTCATTATTCATAACTTTTAAATTTACTTACCTTTGCAAAAAATTAAAATATGAGTGATACTGTACTTTGTCCGAAATGTGGTTCCGAATTTACTTATCCGAGTGATAATATGATGGTATGTTCACAATGTTTTCATGAATGGAACCCGGAAGAAGTAGCCACAGAAGCTGCCAATGCAGGAAAAATATTGGATTCAAACGGGAATGAGCTTCAGGATGGAGATTCTGTAGTGGTTATTAAAGATTTACCAGTAAAAGGAGCACCAAAACCTGTAAAAGCGGGAACGAAAGTGAAGAACATTCGTTTGAACTTCAACAGCGACCATAATATCGATTGTAAAATTGATGGATTCGGCTCCATGGCTTTAAAGTCAGAGTTTGTGAAAAAAGCTTAAGATTTCAATATGAAAATGTGTCTTCAGGGTCACATTTTTTATTATAAGCCATAAAAAAAGGAAAAAATTGGACAGTGTAATCTTTCAAAGACTAGATTGCAGTACTGCTAATTTTCGTCTCAGAGGCAGAAAGAGAATTAACCAAAAATTTCCTTATGCTGTAGAAATACAAATGTAAGAAAAAGTTTTAAAAACCACTTCTTATGTTTAATATTTTTATCCACAAATTAACATTAACTGATAGTAAATCTGATGGTTGCGTAGATGGTGACAAGGCTGCAAAATCTGTTAAGGGACAAAGAACTAAAAGCAATCCATAATTTACTTTATGCGAATGAAACTTGAATTGGGTCATTCAGCTTTTTATCCGTATAGACTATCAATTCTCTACTTTTTGCTTTGATTTTATTCCAGTAATGGTTTCCGGCAAATCTGCTTTCCAGAACTTCCGCTTCTATACCGTTATCAGAAATTCTGATCTCATGAGGGTAGTATGAGAATTTTGAAAGCCCGAAGTCTCTGATTTCATCTTCATTGAAAATATTTACTTCCCCGAAAAGTTGGGCAACATAAGAGTTATAGGGTTTCTTATATGTCTCTTCAGGATGTTCGTTTTGGATCAGTCTTCCATTTTGGAGAATCACGATCTGGTCCAGCCATGGGATAATGTCTTGCAGTTCGTGAGTGGAAATGATCAGGGAGATATTATTTTGCTTCACATATCTGAACAGTCTTTCACGAAGCTCTATTTTTCTCGAAAAATCAAGATTACTAAAAGGCTCATCCAGGATAAGCAATTGGGGCATTACGGAAAGAGCTCTTGCAATAGCCACTCTTTGCTGTTGTCCGCCGCTTAAATATTTAGGGAGAACATGAGCAAATTCTTCTAATCCCACCACTTGCAGGAGTTCCTGAACAGTTTCTCTTTTTTTGGTTAAGTTGATATTTGAAATAAATTTCCCCACATTTTCAGCAACAGTAGCATAAGGCATCAGGTCGAAATTCTGTGCTACAAATTTCATTTCGGCTTCTCCCGGAACCAGGTTTCCTTTCGGGCCCAAAAGCCGGGTGCCGTTAAAAATAATCTCTCCGCCTTCCCAGTCTAAAAGTCCGTAAATCAAACTTAATAATGTTGATTTTCCGCATCCGCTTTCTCCCGCCAATGCAATGATTTTACCCTCCTCAAATCTCAGATTGAGGTTCTGAAACAGAGGTTTTTCTTTGGAATATGAAAAATGTAGATTGTTTATTTCTAATAGCATATTACAAATGTACTATTTTTATAAAATAACGAAATTTTTTATTATATTAGCAGGAGTATTTTAAATATCAAAAATGAGAAAAAAACTGTTTTCCCTGATTATCCCCGGCCTTTTTATTGCCGCTGTCACTATTTCCTGTAAAAAAGACAAGCCTCTTGCCAGTGAGAATAATGAAGTTACAACGACAAAAGAAGGAGCTCAGTATACGTTGGATACTTTAAACAGTAAAGTGGAGTGGAAAGGATATAAAATATTTAAATCTGAAAGTACAAGCCATTTCGGAACCATTAAGTTTGAAACCGGTGATGTAACGGTAAAAGACGGAAAGCTTGAAAGCGGAAAATTTGTTGCAGATATGGGTTCCCTGACTTCTGTTGACCTTAAAGATGATGCAGAGCAATTAGGAAAGCTTAACGGACATCTGAAAAGCGGTGACTTCTTTGAAGTAGAGAAATTTCCAACGGCTTCTTATGAAATTACCAAAGTTACACCGGCAACGGAAGGGGATTACAATACACTTTTGGATGGGAATTTAACCATCAAGGGAATTACAAAACCTGCTCAGTTTAAAGCCAATGTTTCCGTAAAAGAAGGAGAAGTGAGCATTGCTACTGAGCCCAAAGATATTAAAAGAGAAGAGTTTGGCGTGAAGTTCCAGGCTCCTGCAGAGAATGGAGTGATTAAAGATGAGGTGACTCTTCAGATCAGCATCAAAGCTTTAGAAAAAAAATAATTTTTTTATTTAAGTGAAATAAGTGATTGAAGTCTGCCTCCGATAAAGGGGCAGATTTTTTTATGACAAATAAAGAAAATTATTACACCGAAAAACCTTATTTTTGCAAAACATTTTTGAAAGGGTAAAAGAATGATAGAAAAGATAGAAGAATTATTAGTCGAAGTAAACAGTTTCAATGCTACATCAAAAGAGGAAATAGAAAATTTCCGAATTAAGTATAATGGGAAAAAAGGAGTTCTGAATGATTTTTTCGAAAAATTTAAAGAAGTTCCTAATGATCAGAAAAAAGAATTCGGGCAAAAGATCAACTCTCTGAAACAAGCTGTGGCTGTAAAATTGGAAGATCTGAAAAACGCTTCCGAATCTTCTATTGCAGTAGAGAAGGAAGATCTTACAAGACCTGCTTTTCCGTTGGATTTAGGTTCAAGACATCCTATTAATCTTGTTAAAAACAGAATTATTGAGATTTTCAAATCTATCGGGTTTGCGGTTGCAGACGGACCGGAAATTGAAGATGACTGGCATAACTTTACGGCCCTTAACCTTCCGGAATATCACCCGGCAAGAGATATGCAGGATACGTTCTTCATTGAGCAGAATCCGGACATCCTTTTAAGAACCCATACCTCTTCTGTGCAGATCCGTTATATGGAGGAAAACCAACCTCCCATCAGAATTTTATCTCCCGGAAGAGTATTCAGGAATGAAGCGGTTTCTTCACGTTCTCACTGTATCTTCCATCAGATTGAAGGATTGTATATTGATGAAAACGTAAGTTTCGCAGACTTGAAACAAACGATCCAGTTCTTTACTACAGAGCTTTTCGGAAAGTCTAAGATCAGAATGAGGCCTTCTTATTTCCCGTTCACAGAGCCAAGTGCTGAAATCGATGTATATTGGGGATTAAACTCTGAAACTGATTATAGAATTACAAAAGGAACAGGTTGGCTGGAAATTATGGGTTGCGGAATGGTAGATCCTGCCGTGTTGAAAAATGTGAATATCGATGCCGAGAAATATTCAGGATATGCTTTCGGAATGGGAATTGAAAGAATCGTAATGCTTCTCTACCAAATGAGCGACATCCGAATGTTCTTTGAAAATGATATCAGAACGCTAGAACAGTTTAAAACATTATAAAAATCAAACCTCCGGAATTTCCGGAGGTTTTTTTATAGAAAAATATCTATTACCCTGACGATATATATCTAGGTTATTTTAAGTAATGTGCACTTATTTGTTAATATCTTTGTATTACAAATAAGGAATGAAAATTATTATAACAAATAATTAAAAATATTCTTTGATTTCAAACAAAACACAAATGATGAAAAAGAATCAGAGAACTTATAAACACAAATGATGAAAACAGAAGCCTCCGTAATTTCCGGAGGTTTTTTTATTTTCAGTGACTCACCAAAAAATTCTTCAAAAAATCCGGGGTGTCTGTTTAATTAATTAAGCTGAAATGATTAAACCGTTTTATAGAAAAACATCTACAATTGTATCGACATATATCTAGGTCATTTCAAGTGATGAAAACTAATCTATTAATATCTTTGTACCAACAAATGAGAAATAAAAATTATTAATATGATCTTTGATTCTGAACATAAACACAAATGATAAAAAAGAATTAAAGACCACATTTACACAAATGAGAAAAATAAGAAACCTCCGGAAATTCCGGAGGCTTTTTGTTTTTAATTACTGACCTAAGAAACAAAACGTAATTAAAAACTTTTATGAATATTTTTGCTTATTTTATAGTATGCGAAATGGAAAATTTCTTTTCGCCAAATATAGATTCTTGTCACTTTCTCATTAACTTTTTTCAGTTTTCTTCTTTTTCGCCCAGCTTTTCACCGTGTTATAATCTAAAAAATAAGTCAGCTTTAAAGAAAAATTATTTACCATCGGTTCATTGAAAAGAACATCATAATTGTTTTTCACATTTAATCTTGATGTTTCAAGGTAATTGGACGTGGCATTTCTGTACAATAGAGTCAGTTGGCTGCCCGGTGCAAACCACCATGAAAATCTTAAATCAACATTCCAAGCATTATAGGTTCCGTTTAAATTTTTATCGAAGTCAGAAGTATCTGTTAAGCTTCCATCCTGATTAAGCGTATAAAACTGTTTATAGGTAACATCTGAAAAATAATGACGGAAAGCTAAAGACAGAGCCATTTTTTCATTGAAAGTGTATTTTGAAGTCAAAGCATTTTCATAAGTGTTTCTTTGTCTTCTGCCGATGAAAATATCCGTATCATTTTTTCCGGCAAACCCTTTTTCATTATTACTGAAACTTGGATTGAAGGTCCAGTGAACATTAAATTTATCTGAAAACCTGTAACGAAGCCCGAAATTGGTGAAAACCTGGTTCCTTCCTTTTTCATTAAAGGCGTAATAATCCACGGTGAAATTATACTGGAGCTTCTTTCGACTGTCACTCTCAAACCAAACCCATGAATCGAAATATCCGGGAACTTTAAGATGTCTTCCGAAAGTTCGGGGTTCATAAATATCATTCTGCCCGAAAGGCGTAAACTCAATTCCCCCTCCGAAAACCCTGAATTTTTTATCTGTGAAGCTATTGTTATTATTGAATATAAGATTGGAAAATATAAAAGGTTCCAATCTGTGGTAATAATTGATATTGAAGTTGAGGTAGATATTGTTGAATTTTTCTGTAGGTTGCAGAATTCTGTACCCATACCATGCATTGTAATTGGCAAAATTGGTTTTCGTAGAAAATCCCAGGTCATTGATGTTCCAGTCTTTTGTCGTCACATTCCCGTTAATCGAAAAACGGTTTTTTCCGGCAATCTTTTCAAATCCGGCTTCTCCGCGGGCTCCAAACTTGGTTTCTCCGTTCATTACCCAACTGCCTTTTAAGCTACCAAATGTTTTATAAATATTTTTCTTGTTATTAATATCCCAAAGAATCCCTGTTGCATTGGCATCGCGGAAATTGCCGTCTCTTGTTACATTGGTATTGACTAAAGAAACAGAAGAGTTTCCGTTAAACCTTTGATCAAAAACCAAAACACTGTAATTCGTCCAGGGCTCTACCACTTCTTTTCTTTTTTCGCCGGTTTCATAATTAAGGATTGTGGCTTCCATTTTCTGGGTTACTCCGTTAAAAAAACCTATTCCCAATCCGCCGTTGGTTCTTCCTGATATTTTAAAAGCATTAAACAGTTTTACTTTTGCAGGATATTCCAGGACTTCTTCCTTTTCATTGGTAACGGGGTATGCTGTAGGCTCACCGCCAACTCTTCTGGAATAGAACATTCCGCCTTTGCTGAAAAGTTCGGTTCCTTCCGTGAAAAATGTCCGTTGTTCTGAAAACTGCTGTTCAAAAGGAGTTAAATTTAAAATTGAATTGTCAAAATTAGCCTGTCCGAAATCCGGAATCAAGGTCATATCAAATGTAAAGGCATCGTTGATGCCGTACTTTACATCCATTCCACCGTTGAAGCTTGAAGTGGTTTTTCCGTCAAAATTATTGATGTACGTAGAGAAGTAAGGCGTAAAAGATAGCCGGGTAGGAGGGTTGATGTTTTCAATCCCCTGTAAGATTCCATCAAATAAAGTGTAGGAATTTTTTTGATTATCCACGAAGTTCCAGTCATAGGATGTTTTTATCCTTTGAATCCTGCGGAACATATTCATTCCCCATTCCTGAACATTGCTGCCGGGAAATCTCAGTTCCGAATAAGGGATTTTTATTTCTGCGGCCCAACCTTTATCATTGATTTTGGCTCCGCTGTACCAAATAGAATTCCAGGATTCATCTTCACCGTCACTGGTCATTTTGGCATCAAACTGGACTCCTGCAGCGGTGACTACAAATTCCAGGCTCTGCTGTTTATCATTATATCCGTTCAGCGTTACTCCGAAAAAATCATCATTATTGATTCCATCTCTTTCCGTAAGCTCTTTAGCTACTTTGTGGGGAGTAGGGTCATACATTTGAGCCCCGAAATAAATTCCCGTATCATCATATAAAATCCGCACTTCCGTTCTTATAGAATCAGCCTGTGGTTTTCCATTGTTGGGATTTCTCTCAATAAAATCGGTAGCTATGGGAGCATTTTGCCATTCCGGGTCATCGAGGATGCCATCAATTTTGGGTGATGATGAGGTTTTGGTAATGGTGATTTTCTTTCGTATGATATTGTCTTGATCTTTTTTCTGTGAATAAATAAGGGAAAAAGAGATGGAGAATATAATAATAAGTAATCTGGTTTTCATGTTTCTTAGTGTTATACAATCATGACAATCCAACTTTATGATCTATTACATATCCTATAAAAAAATGTCTGCATTTTTTTTGCAGACATTTTATATTGGAAAAATTTATCTCTTTATTTTGTAAACTTTAAAGGGAATTTTACGTTTTTGTAACTTTCGATACTTGCTTTTAAGGAACCTACGGCCAATTCTGCCTTTAACAGAACCGGTATGTGATTGGCATCATTGGAAACCCACATCGTTACGCCTTCTTTTTCCTTAAATACCCTGCCGCTTTTCACAGACGGAATAATTTTTAAACAATTAATGGTTCCGAACTTGGTTTTCAGGTTCTCTGTTCCGATCACTTTCAGCTGGAACGGAAACATTTCATCATCAATCCAGACATTCATATTGATAACAGTGCCTACTTTAAGCTCACCGGGACTTTTACTTCTCAGGAAATAAAAACAGGAAAGCATATCCTGAACGCCTTTTACAGATTTTATCACCTTAGAACCATTGGCGGGATTCTTTTTATCTGTTAGGATTAATGTATGATTATCATGATTGAAAGTGGTTTCAAAGTGTTGGCGGTATCCTCCCTCCTTTACGTTTCTCACATAAAAGCTTGGCAGGCCAGTGTTGGTATTAATGAAGCTTTCATACAGATCCTCTACCTTGAAGAACGCTTTTACGGCACCTGTTGTTTGTCCGGTTCCTTTAGCATAAAGATGGGGGACTCCTTTATAGTTGGTCTTCTGAGTGGTGAGGTTGGCTGTTCCTGCATTCAGAAACCCATAATGGATTCTGAAAGTGATCGATTCTCCGTCTGCAATATTGTCTATCTGTCCAAAACCGAAGCAGAATATGAATATGGTAATGATATTTAAAATTTTCTTCATAATTTGAATTTTACAAAAAGGCTGCCAAATTGAATATCTTTATTTTTTTGAAGCTATTTGATAAATCTCAGGTTTTTATTTAGACTCAATTAAATATGCTTCGCATTAAAATTAGTAAATTTGCAGATACGCATATAATTAAATTATCTTATTATTATGATAACTACCGATATATTGATCATAGGAGCCGGGCCAACCGGGCTTTTTGCTGTGTTTGAAGCAGGTTTACTTAAAATGAAGTGTCATATCATCGATGCACTTCCTCAACCGGGAGGACAATTGGCAGAGCTTTATCCTAAAAAGCCTATTTTTGATATTCCGGGGTATCCATCGGTAAATGCGGGAGAATTGGTAGATAATTTAATGGAACAGATCAAACAATTCCAGCCAGGATTCACATTAGGTGAAACGGCTGTTTCTTATACAAAAGTAGATGATGAATGGTTTGAAGTAATTACCAATAAGGGAACCGTTCACAGAGCTAAAGCCATTGCGATTGCAGGAGGTTTAGGCACGTTTGAACCTAGAAAACCAACTATTGAAAATATTGCTGACTATGAAGAAAAAGGCCTTGAATATTTTGTAAAAGAGCCTGAACATTTCAGAAACAAAAAAGTAGTTATTGCCGGAGGTGGAGATTCTGCCCTTGACTGGAGTATTTTCTTATCCAATGTGGCAAGTGAAGTCACTTTGATCCACAGAAGAAATGAGTTCAGGGGAGCTTTGGATTCTGTAGAGAAAGTTCAGGATCTGAAAAATGAAGGAAAGATTAAATTAATTACTCCTGCTGAAGTTACAGCGATCAAGGGTGACGGAAAAGTTGAAGCGATCACTGTAGAAGTTGAAGGTCAGGAAGCGTACGATATTGAAACAGATTATTTTATTCCTTTATTCGGATTAACACCAAAATTGGGTGAGATCGGAAACTGGGGACTGAATATCGAGAAAAATGCAATTGTTGTGAACAACGCGTTAGATTATCAGACGAATATTGATGGTATTTATGCCATCGGAGATATCAATACTTATCCCGGAAAATTAAAACTGATCCTTTGTGGTTTCCATGAGGCTACTTTAATGTGCCAAAGCGTTTACAACAGATTAAATCCTGGTAAAAAATACGTTTTAAAGTATACAACCGTAAGTGGAGTAGACGGATTCGACGGAAGCCGTAAGGAAGCAGAGAAAGCTGTTGTGAAAAAAATTGACTAAATTAGTTGTCAGTTGACGGCTGGTCAGTTGCAAGTTAAAAACTGGCTGTTACTATCAACGAACAAAGAACAATGATCAACTGGAATGAGTGATATTAATATAAAAATTACCGATAGAGAAGGGGTTAGCCACGATATTATTGCTCCAACGGATATGTCCATGAACTTAATGGAAGTCATCCGTTCATATGAGCTTGCTGAAGAGGGTACGATTGGAGTTTGTGGAGGAATGGCGATGTGTGCATCCTGTCAGGTATATGTAGTTAACGATCCCGGTTTAGAGCCGATGGGTGATGAAGAAGATGCGATGTTAGGAGAAGCTTTCCATGTGAAAGATAACAGCAGATTGGGATGCCAGTTGCATATCATGCCTGAAATGGAGGGGCTTGAAGTGGAGATTGCTCCGTATCCTTAGAAAATTTTTAATTTAAATGATAAAAAACTCCCGAAGATTTTTCTTTGGGAGTTTTGTTTTTATAGTCAAAAATATTATCTGTAATCAGAAAAATAAACCTGTCCAAAATCTTTGGGAGTTTGAATTTGTGTTTTAAATTCAACATTGCCATTTTTATAGGATTTAATTGTTCTAACCTTTTTTTGAAGAATAAAATTATTTACAATTTTATGATACTTAAAATTCATTGTTTCTGTTATTGTAGTTTCTTCAGGAATAAGTTTATGAATCAGAATAAAAGAAAAACTATTTTTTCTAATTTTTACTTTCTTAAGGGTACTAATATTATGGTCATCACAAAATGAGCAAGGAATAATATTCGGACTATAGAAAGAAAATAAAGACGATCCATCTTTATCGAGTAAACTTATTGTAACTATTCTGCATCGCGCTTCATCATCATAATACCCACATTTAGCAGCTTCAATCATTATTATATCCGAAATCTTATCATTATTTAAATCACCTCTGTATTCTTTGATGATAGTATTTGTCGATTCTTGCTGTGCCATGCAGATATTGCTGGCAAAAAATAATAAAAATAATAAGGATATCGATCTCATTATTGTACTATTCATTCAACATCAAATGATATTTTTCATTATTATATTTCTTTTATGGGTGGTAAGTTTTGATACTGCAAATGTATTAAACTTCTCCTTTAGAAATCCACTTTCCAACCGTAGGAGCCTGATAATTTCTCATCTTCTCCAGTAATTCATCAATGTTATCACTCATCAGCAGCATGTCACGGTTAACCTGCTTTAAGAATCCTTTATTCACCATGGTTTGAACAAGCTTAATCAGGTCATCGTAAAAACCGTCAATATTTAACACTGCGATGGGTTTTTGATGAAGTCCCAATTGTGCCCATGTAATCATTTCGAAGAATTCCTCCAGTGTTCCATAACCTCCGGGAAGAACAATGACTCCGTCACACAGCTCATTCATCTTGGTTTTTCTTTCATGCATGCTTTCCACCAGAATAAGCTCCGTAAGGTTTTTATGGGCAATTTCTTTGGGTTGCAAAAAGTAAGGCAAAACACCGATGACTTTTCCGCCTGCATGTAAGGCCCCATCTGCTACTGCTCCCATTAATCCGACATCTGCACCGCCATACACCAATTGAATGTTTTGTTTTGCTAATGTTTGTCCCAGTAAGATAGCCTGTTTTTTGTAAATATCATCTGTGCCAAAACTGGAACCACAAAATATGGTAATACTTTTCATAAAATTTATACTATGACCTTTTCAAAAAGCCCCGGATAATTTTCAACCAAACCTGAGCCATCAACCGAAATCTGAGCCTCAAAATTTTTAGGAATATTTTCATATAAATACTCGGCTCCGTTTATTTTGGTGTACTGTTGTTTCACAGGCTTGATCTCATTGCCTAAAATGTTGATATAAATAACTTCGATTTCTCTGGATTGCATTTCAGACAGTTGTAGGTTATTAATCGGTAGTGTATTGGTGAAAGGAGTTAATGAAATATCGATGTATTTAAAATTTGAAAATTCAGGATGATTCTTCCCGTTAATTTCCCAGTCACTTCCGTTTTTTATCCCTTCAACTTTTGACTTTTTCCCATTAACTTCATATTCAATCATGAACTTTTGAATGAGCCAATCCTTATCGATTGTTATATAATAACTGACAAAATAAATTTTATCCTCAAAGGAACCGATAATTTTTGAAGTTGCCACATAATTTCCTTCATTTTCAATCAGATTGAAATATTCAAGAGAATGATAGACTATTCCTTTCCAAATTATCGGCTCCATTGAATAGATTTTTTAATTTTTAACAGGAATATTTGCTAAAATATCTTTAGTGAAATTCCAGAATTTCTGTGCAGAAGGGATGTTCGCTTTTTCATCCGGAGAGTGAGCTCCTCTGATCGTTGGGCCAAAGCTTACCATTTCCATTTCAGGATAGTTAGCTCCAATGATTCCACATTCTAATCCGGCGTGACAAGCCACAACATGAGGTTTTTCACCGAATTTATCGGTATAAATTTTCTCCATTAATTGTACGATTTCAGAACCCGGTTTTGGTTTCCATCCCGGATAAGAACCGCTGAATTCTACTTTCATTCCGGCTAATTCGCCTACTGATTTCAATTGTTCTGCTACCGAATTCTTTGTAGATTCTACCGATGATCTCGAAAGGTTTAAGATCTTTAATTCTCCTCCTTTTAGTTCAACTCGGGCTACATTATTGGAAGATTCCACAAGGTCCTTTACATCCGGGCTCATTCTGTAGACTCCATTGTGAAGAGACTTCAGTACCAAGATGATTTTTTTTGAATCTTCTTCAGAAAGAGCCTTTTCAGAACTTGTTGAGTTCTCTAAATTGATGTGAATATTAGGTTCAACTGTTGCAAATTCTTCTAAAATTTCTTTTTTCAGATTGGTAGTTTCCTCAATGAACTCATTAGCATTACGAACAGAAATAATAGCAACTGCTTCTCTCGGAATGGCATTTCTCAAACCACCTCCGTCAATAGAGATCAGCTGAATGTTTTCCTTCGCCAAGCCTGCGTAAAGCAATCTTCCCAAAATTATATTGGAATTCCCTAAGCCCTTATGAATGTCCATTCCCGAATGACCACCCTGCAAACCTTTAACTTCTATTCTTACGATTTGTCCGTTTGCCGGATTAACTTCATAATTTTGAGTGATTGTTACATCAATTCCACCTGCACAACCTATATCGATTTCATCGTCTTCTTCCGTGTCAAGATTTAAAAGGATATCTCCGGTAAGTTGTCCCGGTTTTAAGCCTAAAGCTCCCGTCATTCCTGTTTCCTCATCAATGGTGAAAAGAGCTTCCAGAGCAGGATGCGGAATATCTGAACTTTCTAAGATAGACATGATCGTTGCTACACCTAAACCATTATCAGCACCTAAAGTAGTGCCTTTTGCCTTTACCCAGTCTCCGTCAACTTCCATTTTGATCCCTTCTGTTTCGAAATCAAAATTGACATCATTATTCTTCTGGCAAACCATATCCAGATGAGACTGAAGAATAACGGATTTACGGTTTTCCATTCCTGCTGTGGCAGGTTTTTTAATAATAACATTTCCTACTTCATCTACAGTAGTTTCCAACCCCAGGTTTTCTCCAAATTCCTTAATGAATGCAATTACTTTTCCTTCTTTTTTGGAAGGTCTCGGAACAGCATTAAGTTTAGAGAAGTTTTTCCAAATGATTTGTGGTTCTATATTGGATAATTCCATAAAATTTATTTTTCTCAAAATTACAAAATAAAAAATGCTCCCGTTAATTCAGGAGCATTCTTTTTTCTTTATTTGGTTGGGGTACGAAACCTCAAAACGGGTAAATCGTAAAATCGGAAATTTGACTTTTCGTTATTTTACTCTTAACATCCGCATTCTCCATAAATAGGAGTAGATATAACCGTTCCGTCAGCTTTTTCAATGGTTAATGTCCCTTCGAATAATAAAGCTTCTTCACTTTTTATTTTTTTACCCTTCACAGAGATCTTATAATTTTCATTTTCTATTTCTTTGCTCAGCTCTTCATCTACTTCCATATCGTTGGAAGAGATCAGATTCATGGCCAGTCTTTTGCCGTCCAGTTTCATATAGGCTGTTTTTCCGGCATCATCAGCATAAATGTATTTTTCAGCTTCGAAATCAGCTTTATTTTTGGCGAAATAGCATGAACATTCCTTAATTTCTTTCGGAAAGGGGATAACTTCAATTAAAATTTTCCCATCTGCAACTGTATCAACATTCACAGAATCCCGTATCATAGTCAAAGAGTCTGCTGATGAATGATTGGAAATTGTTTCTCTGTCCTTTTTACAGGCGATCAGCATAAATGCTGAAAAAGTGATGATTAAATATTTCATTGTCTGTGTAAGTTTTTATCCTCGGGCTCTTTCCAGAAGAACCATCATTAATAATGAAAGAATAACCAAACTTTCTTCTTCGTCATCAATATCGATAATCCTGTCCAATTGGAATCTCCTGCCAAAGAAAGAAGGCATTTTCTTTAATTTAAAATATTCTTTTCCATCCATTCCTTTTACCGTGTAAGACGGATTCAGGAAATATCCGGTAAAGATGCCGATGATAGGAATTTCACCCACCACGCCGTCGAAGAATTTTACCCATGCGCTGTCTTCCGTTACAGTGAATTTTGGTTGATCATTGGCATCCAGTATGTTATATGTTGATTTCCAAAGAGATCGCATTCCTTTTCTGGCCAGTCGTCCGAAATTTTTGTTGTTGATAAGATCATTTAAAGAATAAGAAGCATTGAAATCGATCCATTGATTCGCTTTAATCCTGAAAAGTTCTTTGGACTTGCTCTCATCATTAAATACAATAACGTCCTCTTTAAGCTTAAACATTTTCTGGCGGACATAAGCTACATAATTTCCGTTTCTGTCCGTAATGTTGAAATCACTGGATAATGTGGTGATTTTAAACTTGAAATCCAGAGGATAATTTAGGTTGTTAAGTACCATTTAGTTTACTTTTTTCATATTTTATTTTCAAAGATAATGTTTTATGGGGAAAGAAGATGATTTTCACGTGCTGTAAACCATGAATACTCATCTTTTTGTTTTATTTTTGTCATTATGGATTATCCTAGTAAAGTTTTGGCAAAAGCAGTGGATGAAATTTCAGGGTTACCCGGGATTGGCAGGAAAACAGCTTTGCGATTAGCATTACATTTATTAAAGCAACCCAATTCCAGAGCAGTCAGCCTTGGGAATTCCCTTATTAACCTTGTTAATGACATCAAATACTGTAAAGATTGTCATAATTTTTCTGATTTTGATACTTGTGAGATATGCAGTAATCCTAAGAGAAATGATGACCTTATTTGTATCGTGGAAGATGTAAGGGATGTAATTGCCATTGAAAATACAGGAAAATATACAGGAAAATATTTGATTTTAGGTGGTAAAATTTCCCCGATGGAAGGAGTAGGCCCGAATCAGCTTAATATTCCGAGTATAGAGAGAAAATTGACCGAAGGAAAAGTAAGGGAGTTCATATTTGCCTTGAGTGCAACCATGGAAGGCGACACTACAGCTTATTATATTTATAAAAAGTTCAAAGGCTTTGGGGTAAAATTTTCGAGTATTGCCAGAGGGATTTCTGTTGGAGATGAGCTGGAATATGCGGATGAGATTTCATTAGGAAGATCGATTCTGAACAGATTGCCTTATGATGAAGGAGCTTCTTAATCCTTTAAATCGAAGAAAATGATTTCCGTAATAATTCCCATGTACAACGCAGAAAATACCATTATTAATGCTTTAAATTCGATTAAAGCTCAAACTGTTGGGGTGCAGGAATTTGAGGTGATCGTTGTAAACGATGGTTCTTATGATCAGAGTGAAAAGCTTGTCCGGGAATATATGGAAAATCATCAGGAGATGAATATCAGGATACTTAACCAGCCTAACGGTGGGGTCTCGAAAGCAAGAAATACGGGTTTGAAAGTTGCAGAAGGAGATTATATCGCGTTGCTGGATGCCGATGACGAATGGCTTCCCGAAAAAACGGAAAAGCAGTTGAAGTTTTTACAAAACGATCTTCTTCATGTGGATTTCATTACAGCTTTAAGAAACGGAGAGAAGATTTGGTTTCCTTATCAAGTGGAACAGTATAATCTGGCTGAAATGAATCTCAGAAAATTGCTTCTGAGAGTAGACGGACAGACTTCTACGGCAATATTTAAACGAAAGATTATTGAGAATACCGGATGGTTTGATGAAAACCAGAAATATTCAGAAGATGCCAATTATTGGATGAGGGTTTCAAAAAGCAATAATATGTATATATTAGCGGAAGAATTAGCTTTTACAGGCGGGGGAAAAAGATCTTTCGGTATTTCGGGCTTATCTGCCAATCTTCAGGAAATGGAAAAAGGAATACAGAAAAATCTGAGAGAAATGTATGATACAAAGAGAATCAGCTATCCGGAATATATCCTGTTTTTCCTGTTTTCAAAAATAAAATACGGAATCAGGATTGTTAAAAATAAATTATGATTTATAAACTTTTTTGGGCGTTAAGAGCATTGTTGTATGCACCATTTTTCGGGAAGTTCGGACTTCCTTCGTATTTGGGCAGGCCTTTGTTTTTAATGGGAATCAAAAAAGTTTTCATCGATAAAAGAGTACGGATTTTTCCCCACCTGAGAATGGAAGTGCATCGCTCCGGAAGTATTCATATCCACGAAGATGTGGTGATTTCACAGAATGTACACATCACTTCGGCAGGAAATATGGTCATTGGAAAAAGCTCTTTGATTCTGGCCAATGTGTTTATTACCAATATTGATCATGATTATGAAGAAATAGGTAGACATGTCGTGAAGCAGGAGTATATGATAAAAGATACAATCATCGGAGAAAATTGTTATATCGGGATGGGTGCCGCCATTATGGCGGGAACAAAATTGGGAAAGCAATGTGTTGTGGGAGCCAATTCCGTTGTAAGAGGTGAATTTCCGGATTATTGCGTCATTGTAGGGGCGCCGGCCAGAATTGTAAAAAAATATGATCTTGAAACGGGCAAATGGGAAAAATGTAGCTAAAATTATATGAAGAATATTTTAATCACAGGGGGAGCCGGATTCATTGGAAGTAAGCTGTCTTTACAACTTAAGAGGAAGGGGTATGAAATAACTGTAATGGATAACCTCTCTTCACAAATTCACGGGAAAAATCCGGAAACAGATTCCCCTCTATATAAAAGTATTGCAGGGCAGGTTAATTTCATTAATGGAGATGTTGTTCGTTCCGAAGACTGGGAAAAGGCTATTGAAGGGCAGGATGTGATTGTACATTTGGCAGCGGAAACAGGAACCGGACAATCCATGTACCAGATTGAAAAATATACCGGTGTGAATGTGTCCGGAACTGCAAAAATGCTGGATCTCTTAGTTAACAAACCCCACCAGGTTAAAAAAGTAATTATTGCTTCTTCCAGAGCCGTATATGGAGAAGGAAAATACCTTCATCCCGAATTAGGACTTATTTATCCTAAACCAAGAAATGTAGAAGAAATGAGAAAAGGACATTTTGAAATACAATATCCGGACGGACAGTTTCTTACGGCGCTTCCTACAGATGAAGAATCTAAAATACATCCGACATCCATTTATGGGATTACCAAATATGCACAGGAACAAATGGTGATGACGGCCTGCTCCTCCATGGGAGTAGCTCCTGTTGCCGTAAGATTTCAGAATGTATATGGAGAAGGACAATCGTTATTAAATCCTTACACCGGCATTTTATCCATCTTTTCATCACAGATCCTTAACGGAAATGATATTAATGTTTTTGAAGATGGTAAAGAGTCAAGAGATTTCATCCATGTTGATGATGCTGTGGAAGCTGTTGTGAAGTGTATTGAGAACGATTCGGCTGACGGGGAGGTTTTTAATGTAGGAACCGGAATTCCTACAGATGTAATTACCGTTGCTGAAAATTTAAAAAAGTTCTATAACAGGGATTTTGAAATTAATATTTCAGGACAATTCCGTTTAGGTGATATCCGACACAATTTTGCCGATATCAGTAAAATTAAATCCAGATTGAATTTTCAGCCTCAGGTCTCTTTTGAAGAAGGTATATCTAAGTTTACCAAATGGGTATTACAGCAAAATATACGCGACGTGAAATTCAAAGAATCGCTGGAAGAAATGAAAGTTAAAGGACTTTTGAAATGACCGGGTTAAAAGATAAAAAGATACTTTTCTTATCGGTGAGTTTTTTTAAATACGAACAGGCGATTGTAAAAAGACTTACTGAAATGGGAGCTCAGGTTGATTTTTACGATGAAAGGCCTTCTAATACTAATATTTCAAAAGGAATTATCCGCCTCAATAAAAAACTTTACCAACTACAGATCCGAAAATATTACCATAAAATTTTAAACGAAATTCAGGGAAGGAATTATGATTTTTTCCTTCTGATTAAAGGCGAGGCTATACCTGCTTTTTTTCTTGAAAAAATTAAAAAGGATAACCCCCGGATGGAAATGATTCACTATAATTTTGATCCGTTATCGGAATATCCCGGTCTGATTTCGAATTTAAAATATTTTGATAAAAAATTTACTTTTGAGCGTAGGGATGCTCAAACTTTTAATCTGCATTTCAGGCCATTATTTTATTTAAATGAGTATAAGGACTCCACGCAGGAAACAGCGTCTTTTGATTATGATATGGTTTTTGTCGGAAGCGCCCATACAGACCGGTATATTGTAGGTGAAAAAGTGAAATCAGCAGCAGATAACCTCCGTTTGAGGACTTTTTTTTACTATTACGCAATGGGAAAAATAGCGTTCAGACTAAAAAAGCTCTTTGATAAAAGCCTGAAGCTCTTTGATCTTAAGAAAGTCAGTTTTGAAAAGCTGAATCATGAGCAAATCATTGATTACTATAAAAGATCGAAAGCGGTATTGGATATTAACAAGCCTTTTCAGAACGGATTAACCATCAGAACCTTCGAAGTACTTGCGGCCGGTCGGAAACTGATAACTACAAATGCCGATATTAAAAATTACCCTTTCTACCATCCGGACAATATTTTAGTTATAGACCGTGAGAATGTAAAACTGCAGCCTGATTTTTTCACAACGAAATTTATACGTATGGATGATAATGTGCTTTACATGATGTCCCTGGATTCATTTATCGAATGTTTATTTTTTCGGGATCAGGATTCCTACTGGAATTCTTTTTAAAATGAATTAAAATAAAAAAGCAACCCGACCGGGTTGCTTTTTCTATGATGTAAAATAAATATCTTATTTATTAGCTGCCGGTGTTGTAGCCGGAGTCTGAGAAGCCGGAGCAGATTGTGCTGGTGCTTCTTTTTTCACAGGTTGTTGTTGCGTTGGAGCTACTTGTGATGGTTTACCAGTAATGACAACACTTAAAAGGATAAGGATGATAATAACAGCTCCTAAAGTCCAGGTCGCTTTTTCCATGAAGTCATTGGTTCTCTGTACCCCAAATTGTGCAGACGATGCACCTCCGAAAGTGCTGGAAAGACCTCCGCCTTTTGGATTTTGAGCCATAACGATAATTACAAGTAAAACACTCGCAATCATAACAAGAACCATCAATAGTGTAAATATAGTATCCATTAATTCTGATATCTTTTTGAATGGGCAAATTTAGTCTTTTTTTATCGAACAACAAAAAAAGATCTGATCAAATGTTGATAAAAATAAAAGCGGCAACAATTGTTGCCGCTTTTTCTATATAAGTAAGACTATTTCTTATTTGAAATCAGAATCTTTAGCCTGGTTGATCTGGTAAGATTTCACCGTTAAATTGATATCCATTCCTCCCATATTCTGCATAATGGTATACGGAAGTTTCACACCGGAAACATCTTTATAGTCGGCATAGCTTGTAGGAACAGATCCGCCTTCCCCTGCTTTCACCTCTCCGGTTTTTAAGCCTGTTTTTACACTGTAATAGTAAGTTGTCTTCCCACCTTTTACAACATAAGAATCTTCATTGTTGTATTTTTCGATTCCGGCAAGCTTATATTCCGGTGATTTAGCAAAAGTAAGTTCCGGGAAAAGCTCGGTGTCTTTTGCCATCTCAGCTTTTTGCTTATCGTTCAAAGGCATTTTTTGTCCCTGAGCTTCCATATAACCGTCTTTTCCGTCAAAAACGATTTTCTGAACGGTATTTCCCATCATGCTGATGTTCATTGCCATTTTACCGCCTTTAGCCTGGATCATTTTCATGTTCATATCCATTCCCTGTACTTTTGTAGTCGCATCGGAAGAAATAGACGTTACTTTCTGAACAGCCGCAAGACCACCAATCGCATTGATGTATTTATCTGCTACAGACCCGATCGTTACACTGGCATCAACTTTTTGAGCTGTTGGTTTTGCAACGGGATTTGCTTCTTTGTCAAAATATTTTACAGGGTATCCCAGTTTCTCTAATCCTTCAGAAATATCAGAAGCTTTACCGGCGATGAAAATTCTGCTTTGATTAGGTAAAATAGTAGTTTTTACTGCATTTGAAACATCTGCAGCAGTTACCTTATCGATAGACTTTAAGTAATTGGTATAGAAATCAGCCGGAAGATCCTGAACCTTTTGATTCAATGCAAATCTTGCAATGGTGGAAGGCTGCTCCAAAGACATGATGAAAGAACCTTTCAACTTAGCTTTAGCATTTTCCAACTCTTCCGGTTTTACAGTAGAAATACCATTAAGTTCGTTCATGAATTCTTTAACCGCTTTATCCGTCACCTCATTCCTTACGCTCGCTTCAGCTGAGAATTCAGGAGAGTATTTGCTTGCGCTTAAGCTTGAATAAGCGCCATAAGTGAATCCGTTCTTCTCACGAAGATTCATGAAAAGTCTTGCTTCACCACCACCCCCTAAGATGTAGTTGGCAATTGTAGCAGCAAAATAATTAGGATCTTTCATTTTTAGGTTGTTCAGGTTGTTTACCGATACAACAGATTGTACTGCCGTAGGAACATCCACAACATTGATTTCGGTTTTAGCTACATTGGAAGCAGGCTCTAAAGCAGCAAACGTTGTATTGGATTTTTTCCAGCCACTGAAATCTTTTTCAACCAATGATTTTACCTGATCAAATTTCACATCTCCAACGATCACTAAATAGGTGTTGTCCGGAGCGTAATATTTTTTGTAAACATTTTGTACATCCGCCAATTGAATCTTGTTGATAGATTCTACCGTTTCAAATTCCCCTCTCGATGTATTCTTTCCATACATTAAAGCCCTTGAAACTTTGGAAGCAATAGAAGAAGCATTTTTCTCTTCGGATTTTAGCCCTTCAATAGCTCTTTCTTTAGAATCCTGAATTTCTTTAGCTGAGAAGTTAGGATTGATAATAGCATCTGCCATTAGTCCTAAAACTTCAGGGAAATATTTTGAAAGGGAATTTGCAAAAGCTCCTCCTGAGTTGAAGCTTAAACTTGCGCCCAAGAAATCTACTTTTTTATTGAATTCATCTTTACTGATGTTTTTTGTTCCGTTTTCAAGCTGTTCTGCCATAATCTGGCTTACGCCTGTTACTCCCCCTTCATAATAGGGAGGTCTGTCCATAGAAAGGTTGGCGCTTACTCTTGGTAGCTTGTTATTTTCCACCACCATTACCGTAAGCCCATTGCTCAGCTGGAAAGTTTTTGGCTTAGCAATGTTGATCGCAGGAGTTGGTCCTGGCTTTGGCATTGCATTAAGGTCAATTTTTTGTGCCGAAAGCATTCCTGAGAATAAGAACGCGACAGCTATATATGTTAATTGCTTTTTCATTGTAAAAAAATTATTTTTTGATAATCACTTGTTAAACCTAAGTTCAGAGATTATTTTTTTTCAGGTACGTAATTAATGATCACTCTTTGATTAGAATTCAAATACTTTTTAGCAGCATTCTGCAGATCCTGTCTTGTGATAGATCTGTAAATGTCGATTTCCTTGTTGATTAGGTTAGTATCTCCCATCAATACGTGGTTGGTTGCCAATGAAGCAGCAATTCCCTGAATACTTGAGTTAGCGTTAACGAATTGGTTTTCATACTGGTTCTGAAGCTTTTGATAATCTTCCTCAGAAATTAAAGTAGTCTGAAGCTTTTTGATTTCGGCATCAATGTCAGCTTGTAACGTTTGCTTGGTAGTTTGCCCCATCGGGATGGCAAAGAATGCGAAAATACCATAATCCTCAAGACCTTGGTTGAAAGCCGCCACCTGAAGTGCTTTTTTCTCCTGATCTACTAATTTTTTATACAATACAGATGATTTTCCGCTACTCAGATAAGAAGAAAGCATATCTAAGATATAGGCGTCTTTCTCTTTATTCCCCGGAGTTCTGTATGCAAAAACATATGCTGGAAGCTGGATGTTAGGGTCTGTAGCCGTAACTTCCTTTTCCTGATTAATTGGAGTATCCTTAGGGAAGTTTTTAGGGTAAACTGTTCCTTTTGGAATTCCTCCGTAATATTCCTGGATCCACTTTTTAGTCTGCTCAGGCTTGATATCTCCCGCAACCACTAACGTAGCGTTATTAGGAACATAGAATTTTTTATAGAATGCAATAAACTCATCTAGCTTAGCTGCATTCAGATCCTCCATAGAACCGATTGTCGGCCAGTTGTATGGGTGATTGGTAAATAGATTCTTTTGAATTGTGGTGAAAAGATTTCCATAAGGCTGGTTATCCATTCTCAATCTTTTTTCTTCTTTTACTACCTCTCTTTGCGTATCTACACCTACCTGGTTGATCACTGCATGACGCATTCTTTCAGCTTCCATCCAAAGTCCTAATTGCTCATTATTGGAAGGGAAAGTTTCATAGTAATATGTTCTGTCATTCGTAGTGTTCGCATTGTTCTGTCCTCCGTTGGAAGAAACAATCTTGAACCAGTCACCTCTCTTGATGTTCGGTGTTCCTTCAAATAAAAGGTGTTCGAAAAAGTGAGCAAAACCGGTTCTTCCTTTTACCTCATCTTTAGCACCTACGTGGTACATTACTCCTGTTGTAACTACCGGTGCGGAATTGTCCTGATGAAGAATTACGTGTAAACCATTTGGTAAGTCATACTCTTCGAATTTAATTTGTTGTGCGTTCAAAGCCATTCCGAAGAAAGCTGCTGCAGCAACAGAAAGAAGTCGTTTTTTCATTATAGTAGAAATTGTTTTGTCAATTAGTGTCAAAAATAAGCTAAATGTTACAATACTGATGTGATTATTTTTAATAAATACAGTTTTTTTTAAATATCTGATAGCCTGCTTTTAAAAATTTGAATTCTCCTTTTAATGCATTAATTTTGTGTTCCAAATTTTTTTGTTGTATGGAGGATTATCTGAAAGGACTGAATGAATCACAATTCGAAGCTGTTACCACATTACAGGGGCCCTTAATGGTTCTTGCAGGGGCGGGTTCCGGGAAAACACGTGTACTAACGATGCGTATTGCTCATTTGATTACGAATGGAGTAGACCCTTTCAATATCCTGGCTCTAACCTTTACCAATAAGGCAGCGAGAGAAATGAAAGAGCGTATTGCCAAAGTAGTAGGAGACAGCAATGCAAGAAGCCTTTGGATGGGAACATTTCACTCCGTTTTTGCAAGAATTCTGAGGAGCGAAGCCCATTATTTAGGATATCCTTCCAATTTTACCATTTATGATCAGCAGGATGCTCTAAACGTCATCAAAAAAGTCCTGAAAGACATGAATATTGATGCCGATCTTTATAAACCTAAAAAAGTACAGGCAAGAATTTCCACTTATAAAAACAATCTGATCACGGTAAAAGCCTATTTCAATAATCCGGAACTGATTGAAGCAGATGAAAAAGCCAATATGAAATTCATCGGACAGATCTACCAGAAATATGTGGAAGCCTGTTTCAGAAACGGAGCAATGGATTTTGACGACCTGTTATTAAAAACCAATGAATTGCTTACGCGTTTTCCTGAGGTTCTGGCAAAATATCAGGATAGATTCAGATATATTCTGGTAGATGAGTACCAGGATACGAACCATTCGCAGTATCTTATTGTAAAAGCTTTAGCTTCGAAATTTGAAAATATCTGTGTGGTAGGAGATGATGCGCAATCTATTTACTCTTTCCGGGGAGCGAATATTTATAATATTTTAAACTTCAAGAAAGATTATCCGGATGCCAAAACAGTTTCTCTAGAGCAAAACTACCGTTCGACACAGAATATTGTGAATGCAGCGAATGTGGTGATCGCTAAAAACCTTCAGCAGTTTAAGAAAAATGTTTTTAGTGATAATGAAGAAGGGGACAAAATAAAAGTATACCGTTCCCTGTCCGATGCTGATGAAGCTAATTTCGTAGCCGGAAATATCTGGGAACTTCGCAACAGGGACCAGAGAAAATACAGCGATTTTGCCATTCTATACCGAACCAACTCTCAGACCCGTGCCTTTGAGGACGCTTTGAGACGTAAAAATATTCCCTACAAAGTATATGGCGGTTTGTCTTTCTACCAAAGAAAAGAGGTGAAAGATTTACTAGCCTATCTCCGTCTTCTGATCAACGAAAATGATTCGGAAGCATTAATGAGAATCATTAATTACCCGACCAGAGGAATAGGGGAGACCACCCAAAACAAATTAATCGTTTTTGCAGACGCCCAAAATATATCGGTTTCCAAGGTATTGGATAATCTTCCAATGTATGCCCCTCATTTAGGGTTCAATAACGGAGTAATTACCAAACTGAACGATTTCTGGTCTATGATCAAAGCCTTTCAGGTTTTATTGAAGACTGAAACAGCTTACAATGTGGCGATGGAAGTGGCCAAACGAAGCGGATTGATCAAATTTTTAAAAGATGACCAGACTCCTGAAGGGATTTCCCGGGTGGAAAACGTTCAGGAATTGATGAACTCCATGCAGGGATTCATTGAAGAACAAATGCAGCTGGAAGACGGGGATCCAAGTTTATCCAATTTCCTTGAAAATATCGCCCTTTCTGCAGATACACAGAATAAGGATGATGAAGAGGATATGGTGTCTTTAATGACGATTCACCTTTCCAAAGGTTTGGAGTTCCCTGTAGTACATCTTGTCGGTCTTGAAGAAAACCTTTTTCCGAGCTTCATGAGCTCAGCAACAAGAGAAGATCTGGAAGAAGAAAGACGTTTGTTCTATGTAGCCTTAACAAGAGCTGAGAAGCAGGTGTTTTTTTCTTATGCGGTTTCCCGTTTTCAATGGGGGAAAATTACCGATGCGGAGCCTTCAAGATTTTTAAGTGAAATTGATGAAGAATTCATAGAGTTTGTAAACCCTGCGATTGAAAAACGTTTCATTAATAACTCAGGAGTTAAATCCAATATTTTTGATGAATATCCTACAGAAGCCAGAAGCTTCAAAAAAGTGGAGAAGAAAACCATTGAAAGAAGCGATTCCTCAAAACCTATTGCTGAACCAAGAAAACTGAAGCCTGTAAGTACCGCAAAAATTATCAATCCAAGCGGAGCTTCTTCCCAGGATATTGAAGTGGGAGATAAGGTGAGACACGACCGTTTCGGAATTGGAGAAGTTACTTTCTTAGATGGGACAGACCCGCAGAATATTAAAGCAAAGGTAATCTTCCAGCATGAAGGGGAGAAAAACCTTATCCTGAAGTTTGCGAAGCTGACTAAGATTTAAAAATATAAAAAACGGATTCAAATTTTGAATCCGTTTTTATTTTAAAAATGTTCAGTTATTTCACCAATTCCTCAAAAAGTTTACCAAAAGTATGATCCAGGTCTTTGGTTTTGCCGGGATGAGGTCTTGAAGTTTGTACTACAGAACTTCTCACTGCTGTTAACCAACGGAAACGTTCAGGAATTTCCAGTTGTGCAATAGGGCCTCCGTCCTTATCTCCATTCGCTATTTTTTGAAAACTGACCAGATTTTGGATGATGTCTTCATAATCGAGCTTACTGTGCATCAGTCTGAATTTATCAGGACAAAGATAAAACTCCACACGAATGTATTTTTCCTTTTTTGAAAACATAACGAGCCCGATGTTGAAAAATTCCTCTCTTTCAACTTTTGGAACCAGGCGTATAACGGCATATTCGTATATTTTATCCTCTTGCATGCTGAGCTTCGTTTACAAAGATTTGAGAATGTTCCAATCGTGTTTTCATAAACTGACAATACACTTCACGGATTTCTTCCGGTGTTTCATCGGCATCGTTCCAATGCAGCCAGTCTTCAGGAATCAAGTTAACGATTTCCCTGAAAACAGTATCATTCAATACTTCATGGGCAAATTTGTCAGCTTCATCGAGTTGGGTTGCCTGCGGAAGTAAAACGTGGTCTTTCACATATTTGAAAGGGGTTTTAGCTGCCGTATCAAAATTCTGCCATGAATGATGAAAATAAAATGATGCTCCATTATCAATTATCCAAAGCTCTTTATGCCACATCAGAAGATTCGTGTTTTTGAAAGTACGGTCAATATTGGTGATGAACGCATCCAGCCATACGATTTTTGAGGCTAAAAGAGGATCAATTTTTACGCTTGGGTCATATGCTATTGACCCTGAGAGATAATGTAATCCTAAATTCAATCCTTCCGAAAACTTCAGCAAATCCTGGATTTCTTCATCAGCTTCCGTTCTACCGAAATCCACATCAAGGTTGATGAAAACCAGCTCAGGAATTTTCAAGCCTAAAGCTTCCGTGATTTTTCCGCCTAAAAGCTCCGAAATCAGCATTTTTACTCCATGACCGGCGCCACGGAATTTCAATACATATTTAAAATCATCATCTGCTTCTGCCAAAGCCGGAAGAGAGCCTCCTTCTCTTAAAGGCAGAATATAACGCATGACAGTGACTGTTCTTAGATCCAACATACAGCAAAAATAAGGTTTTTAATCCTCTTTATTGTCTTAAAACTGTTTCATCAGATTAAAATTAATCTTTGCATTTGATTTTAATTTAATATTTTTAGAAAACAAGACAATTTCAATATGGATATTATCAAAAAACAGAATATTATCATCTCCAACCCTGAAACTAAAGATTTTTTGGCTGATGCATTTTACCCTAAAACCAACGAAAGATTACCCTTAGTCATTTTCGTCCACGGTTATAAAGGCTATAAAGACTGGGGCGCATGGAATCTGATGGCTGAAAAGTTTGCAGAAGCCGGATTTTTCTTTGTTAAATTCAATTTTTCCCATAACGGGACTACCCTTGAAGAGCCACATAATTTTGCAGACCTGGAAGCTTTCGGAAATAATAATTATTCCAAGGAATTGTCCGATCTGGGTGTTATTATCGATCATTTTATTAAAGATCCCAAAGTAGATGACCAAAAAGTGATTCTTATCGGGCATAGCAGGGGAGGAGGAATTTCTATTATCAAAACATCCGAAGATGAAAGAATCAATGGACTGATCACGCTTGCCAGTGTGGATACCTTAGAAAGGTTTCCAAAAAATAAGGATCTTCAGAAGTGGCGAGAAAAGGGTGTTTTTTATGTTTTAAATGGCAGAACCAGGCAGCAAATGCCCCATTACTATCAGTTTTATGAAGACTTTGAAAAAAATGCACTCCGTTTTGATGTAGAAAGAGCGGCAGAAATGGCAAAAGCTCATTTTTTAATAATTCACGGTACCCAGGACGAAAGTGTGAGTGTGAAAAATGCAGAACATCTTCATATTTTAAATCCCAATTCCGAATTGTTTTTAATTGAAAATGCCAATCATACTTTCGGAGCCAAAGAACCTTGGGACGAAGATCATCTTTCTGCAGATTTACATACGCTGACAGAAAAATGTATTGATTTTATGAAGCGGAAAATGTAATTAATCGTATTTTTGATACTCACCTTAAAATATTTTATATGGATCTGTTTTCGGCACTAGAACTCCCCAATTTCGCAGACCCTCAGATTTGGATCAGTTTATTAACGTTAACTTTTCTGGAAATTGTTTTAGGAGTAGATAATATTATCTTCATCTCAATCATTTCCAATAAGCTACCAATAGCTCACCAGAAAAGAGCAAGAAGTATAGGTCTGATCCTTGCCATGATTTTCAGAGTGATGCTGCTGTTGATGATCAACTGGATCATTGGGCTGAAAGATCCTGTTTTTACGATAGGGTTTATTCATGAGCCGGGCACGGAACAGGCTTTAAAGGTAAGCTGGAAAGACCTTATTCTTTTAGCCGGAGGTATTTTCCTGATCCTGAAAAGTACATTTGAAATTCATTCCAAAATGCAGATCAATGAAGTTCAGCATGCCCCAAAATCAGCGGGTTCGGGATTGTTAGCCACTGTGATTATCCAAATTATTTTGGTAGATATGGTATTTTCCTTGGATTCCATTTTGACAGCAGTAGGATTGGTAGACAATGTGGTGCTTATGATCATTGCTGTTATTATTTCTATAGCGATCATGATGATGTTTGCGGGGCCAATCTCCAGAATTATTAATAAACACCCGAGCTTACAGATGTTGGCTTTATCCTTCCTTGTTGTGATCGGGGTGATGCTGGTTGCGGAAGGAATTCATCAGCATATCAGCAAGAATATCATTTATTCATGTTTAGCGTTCAGCTTATTGGTTGAATTATTGAATATCAATTTCAGAAGCAAACAGAAAAAAGCGATAAGGCTGAATCCAGATTTGAAGGATAATCTTGACATTGAAGAATAGCCATACATAATAAATCCATCCCTCAATGTATATAAAATAAAGCCTTCCCGATTAGAGAAGGCTTTTTTTATTTTAAAAATCAGATGATCAATAGTTTCCAGGCTTCTTCAATCCTGTTTTCTAATAACAGTTTCTGAGCATTCTGATGAATATCTTCATCTGCGTGGAAATTGTCTCCCGGCAATTCTTCCACATTGGCCAGCATTCCCAGATCATTTCCTGTGAATATTTTGCTGTATTTAATGGCGTCCGGAAGAAGATCGAAACCGATTCCTTTCGTTACTAGTGGCTTAGGTACTTCAAAAAGATTGTCTGCACTATTTCTGGAATACCAGTTTCCGCCTAAACGGGCTACCATATCCAGTTTCTTCTGATCCGGAATTCCCTGTTCATTCAGGTACTCTTCTCTGATATGAATTTTCTGAACTTCACAAATAACAAGATTTCCGGCACCTCCCTGATCTCCCAGAGGCTTTACTTCCAGAACTTTACATTCAAAGTTGACCGGGCATTCGGCAATAAGTTTAGGCTTAACCAGATCTGCATCTTTCATTGTTAATCCGGACTTGATGAATTCATTCACTCCGGTTTCATATTCTGTAGATGCCAAAGAAATCTGCTGTACAATAGGGAAATTAACAGTTCCTATCACTACTTCCGGAACTTCCAGCACGTTTTCCAAGGTATGTTTTGTGGTATTGTCCCGGACTCTTCTCGATGGTGAGAAGATCAAAACGGGAGGAACCGTACTGAACATATTGAAGAAACTGAATGGAGACAGATTGATATTTCCGTTTTTATCTATAGTTGAAGCTAAAGCAATAGGACGCGGCGCAATAGCGGTCTGCATGATGGTTTGCAGCTGTACCGGGGATATTTCGGAGGGTGTTACTGTTTTCATTATTATTTAATCTAAGCTGATAGGTTGCCAAACATCTTCACAAATTTTAATTAAAATTTTACTTCTTTCATTAAAAAAGTTTTTATTCAATTTATATTCTTTTGGTTCCCCAAAATTATTATATAATATCTCAGATTCTTTATCAGTCAGATCATTTTCGACTAAATATCTATAAAGAATATTTTCATTTTTACCATCAGAACTACTTTTTAATTTGATTATAGTATTGGCAATATTAAAATATTCATCCTTGTGACCATTATTTTCTAATTCTTTATATTCAAATATATTTATAATATTAGTTCCATTTTTTCTTCTAGCAGAAATTAAATCATAAAAATCTTCATTTATATCACATAAAAGATTTAAATGTTCAGAGATTCGTGCAAAAAAATATCTGATAAATTTTCTATTAAAGAAATATGATCGCATATTAGTTAATCCTTTAAAAAGATTTTCATAATTAATGATTTTATTTAAATAATCAATCAATTCTTCTATAGTTAGATCTCTAATTTCAGTAATTACATCTTTAAAAATTATCTGTCTTATAGCTGTTTGAGAGATTGGTTCTCTTGAAAAAGTTCTATAAATAATAAATCTTTCAATAAATTTTGATATTATATCAATTTTTGACTCAATAATATCTTCACTATCAGTTTTTTTAACTGCTGCAAGATATAATGGATACGATAGAGAAGTAGCAATATTGTAATTTGTCAAATGATTTACCAAGGGTAAATTATTATTATTACTTTTTTCTAATTTTTTAATTTTTAAATAAAGGTCAGAATAGAAAGAGAAATCGCCTTTTACAAAATAATAATAATTTTCTTCATGTTTAAGTTTTAAATGTGAGCTTTTTTCTTTAACCCAGCTATGAAAACTTGTTCCAATTTTTTCAAAGTCTTCTCTATCAGTTCCTGCTGAAGTAGATTTTTTCATTGTTTCAGCATATTGTCCCCTTAACCAAGCTCTAAAAAATTCTAAATCTTCATCCACAGAAATAGAATGAAGTTTAGAAATTTTTTCTTTCCATATCGAATTTAGTTCATTCAAAAAATTTTCATTATCAATTTTTGAAAGAAGATAACTCTTTAACATTTCACTAGGAGTTAAATTGTATCCTCTATCATTCATTGTTTCAAAAATAGTATAAGCATTTTTATCTGAAAAGGCTGTTATTTCGACAAAAATTAATTTTTCTTTGAGCCATTCAATAAATATATTTAATTTATCAGTTTTTAGATTTTCAGGAAACAATAATTTTATGTCTTGATATCTATCATAAATGTTAATAATAGATAAATTTTTTGATTCATTAAAATCTGGGTTTTCATCAATATCCGTAATCTTTTCCTTCTTATAAAGAAAATCCATTATTTCTTTACGCTCAGGAATATCTAAATTGTAGCTATTTTTACCAAATTTCCTAGAATAAATTAAATCTTCAACAGGTTCTATTTCTATACGACTTTCTTTAGCAAAATTATATATATAAATAAATAAAAGTGTAAGTGAAGTTAATCTTTGTTGACCATCAATAATTGAAAGCGTACCATTTTTATTGTAGAAAATAACAGGTCCCATATAATAGGAGTTGTATTTCGAAACATCTTCAATTGAATCACCAAATGTATAGTTTTCTAAAAAAGCTTCTTCAATATCAATTAATAATTGTTCAATATGTTTTTTTTGCCATTTATATTCTCTTTGAAAAAAATCAATTATATATTTTTTTGAACTCAAAAGCTCATTCAGATTTTTATCTTGAGCATCTATTTTGTTTGCTGCTGAATTTGACATAGATAGTTTATCTTAATGATTGTATTAAAAATTTCAAAATATAGAAAGCAGGTTTATATGCAGCTTGATTTTCTTTCGTAGGATTTAATTCTCCATGAAATAGAATACATCGTAATTTATATAAGATTTCTATAACTCCTTTGGATATTTTTAAATCATCATTGATGAATTTTGTACCTGAAATTGAAATGTATTCTCTTTTATCAGTAATCAAACTTATTTCTTTTTTAGGATTAATTTCTAAATAAATTTTTTTTAAATATTCTTTTTGCTTGGAAGTTAATGAGGTAGTATTAATATTTCGTTCCAAATCATCTACATCATACTTGTTTTGCGAATAAGTATACTTTGTACTTCCATTACCATCAGTTATAATTACTGAAATATTATAATTACTAAAACCAGTATAAATAAGTTCAACTTTATACGTCCAGGAATATTTCACCTCAATTTTTACTTGAATAGGATTCCTTTCTAGTACTAGTTTATGAAAAGATACTCTGTTTAAAGAATTCGGAATATAATTATTTTCTAAAATTCTATGTAGATCTGAAATATACCCCTTAATTATTATGTTTTCTGTTTCGGCACTATTGATTATTGAAATTATTTTATCTCTAAAAACATTTGGATTAGATTTTATTTCATCAATTGCGGCTTTGTCAGTTTTTAAAAGAGGATAAGAATTTCTGTACCAAGCGTTAAAAGGTATCCACGCTTTAACAAATAATGTTAAATAGTCAACTTCGGCTATGGAAAGCCATCTGTCGGCGTTTTCAATATAAGGATTTGACATATAAATAAATTAAATCGCAGGAATAATTTTACCGGAAACTTCACCGAAACCAACTCTTACACCATCTTTTTCAGCCCATGCCTTCATCGTAACCGTATCATTGTCATTGATAAACTTCCTTTCTTCTCCATTACTTAATTGAATCGGATTTTGTCCTCTCCATGTCAATTCAAGCATAGACCCGAAAGATTTTGGATCGCTTCCTGAAATGGTTCCACTTGCATACAAATCTCCCACTTCCACATTACAACCATTTACGGTGTGATGCGCCAATTGCTGAGCCATATTCCAATACATGAATTTATAATTACTTTCAGAAATAAGGTTTTCCTCTCCGTTTTCAGGTTGTAAATATACTTCAAGATGGATATCGTAATTTTGATCTCCCTCGAATTTTAAATAGTCTAATACTTCAGGATCTTGTACAGGAGATGCTGTTCTGAATGGCTCTAAAGCTTCCAGGGTAACTATCCAGGGAGAAATTGATGACCCGAAATTTTTTGCTAAGAATGGTCCAAGCGGAACATATTCCCAAGACTGGATGTCTCTTGCAGACCAGTCATTGAAAATCACCATTCCGAAAATAGCATCTTCTGCTTCTTTTGTAGAAATGCTTTCACCCATTTCAGTATTCTTATTGACGATGAAAGCCATTTCCAATTCGAAATCCAGCTGTTTGCATGGTCCGAAAACGGGTTTGTCTGCATCTGCAGGTTTCATCTGACCTTTCGGACGGTTGATCTCCGTTCCGGAAACCACAATGGAAGAAGCCCTTCCGTGGTAGCCTACAGGTAAATGTTTCCAGTTGGGTAGTAAAGCATTGGCAGGATCGCGGAACATTTTTCCTACATTGGTAGCATGTTCAATACTGCTGTAAAAATCAGTGTAGTTCGGGATATGAACAGGCATCATCATTTTTACTTTATCAAGGTCATAAAACGCTTCTTCAATAGTTTTCTGGTCTTTTGACAATATTGAACCTTCCTGAAGCAATTGTTGTATTCTGGAACGAACAGCATTGGTAACAGGTTTTCCCAGCTCAATAAATTCGTTTAATGTATAAGCTTCAAAAACATTGTCGTCAAGCCCTTCAATGTCTTCAAAATAGGCAAGATCATATAACGTGGCAAGATCAATGATTTGATCACCGATTCTTGTACAACATCCGATATACTCTTTATTAAAAACTGCTACTCCGAAAGGAATATTATGTATAGAAAAATCTGATTGGGAAGAATACTCTACAAATGATTTCATAAAATTTGAATTAAATGGGAATCAGAATATATGTATTCTGAATTCGCCGGATTATTATTTTTTTAAAAAAGAGGCTTCATCAATCCATCTGTCTTTGGTGTTGACATCGATCAGATAAAGAATGTTATCCTGTTTTGTCAGCAACAAAGTTTTGGTAACCGGGATCGGGACTTTTTTATTTTCAAGCATATCTGCTCTTAAGGAAATAATATTCTTTTTCCGGATAATATCCCCGGTAAAAACATTAGAGCTGGTTTCTCCGGTTGCCTTATCATCAAAAACTTCCACATAGGTAGCCAGTTTTCCTTTGATGATAATAAAATCCCTTTCCGTATGGTCTTCCGCATCTTTAATGAAAACAAATTTCTTGTTATCAATGCTTACACTTTCAAGATGTTGATTGATGCCTTTTCTTTCTTCAAGTCTGGTAAGAATTGTATTGATTGAGCCATATTGTGCTTTTATTCCCAACGTTGCACCTAAAAATACCATTCCGATAAAAATTTTTTTCATATGAATGCGTGTTTTATAAAAAAGTTTTGTCAAGATTTTTCATCCTGACAAAACTTTATATTATTATTTAAAATTAAAGATTTCCTCTTCTTTCCTGCTCTCTTTCCAATGCTTCGAACAATGCTTTGAAGTTACCTGCACCAAAGCTTTGTGCGCCATGTCTTTCAATGATTTCAAAGAAAAGAGTAGGACGGTCTTCTACAGGCTTCGTAAAGATCTGTAATAAGTATCCTTCTTCATCATGATCAATAAGTATACCTAAGTCCTGAAGTTTCTTAAGATCTTCATCAATATGGCCCACTCTTTCGGGAACCATTTCGTAATAGGCCTCTGGTGGAGCGGATAAAAACTCCACGCCACGTTTTTTAAGTTCGGTTACTGTATGGATGATATCTTTTGTAGCTACAGCGATATGCTGTACACCTTCTCCTTCATAAAAATCAAGATATTCTTCCACCTGAGATTTTTTCTTACCTTCAGCCGGCTCATTGATAGGGAATTTGGCATACCCGTTTCCATTCGACATTACCTTGGACATCAATGCGGAATATTCTGTATTGATCTGCTTGTCGTCAAAAGAAAGGATGTTGACGAATCCCATTACTTTTTCATACCATTCCACAGTAGGAAGCATTCTGTTCCAGTCTACATTACCTACGCAGTGGTCTACATATAATAAACCTGTTTCTTCAGGATTATAATCGCTTTCCCATTTCTCATAGCCAGGCATGAAAGGACCTGTGTAATTTTTTCTTTCTACAAACATGTGAACCGTTTCACCGTAGGTATAGATTCCGGACATTCTTATTTCACCATTCTCATCGGTTAATGTTACAGGCTCCAGATAAGGTTTTCCGCCCCTTGTTGTAGTTTCTTCAAAAGCCTTATATGCATCATCTACCCAAAGTGCCAAAATTTTTACCCCATCACCGTGTTTTTTTACATGTTCGCTGATCGGTGAGTCCGATTTAAGACCTGTTGTTAAAACCAGCCTTATTTTTCCCTGTTGAAGAACATAAGATGCACGGTCTCTGACTCCTGTTTCAGGACCTGCATATGCTAAAGACTGAAAACCGAAAGCGGTTTTGTAAAAGTGGGCAGCCTGTTTAGCATTTCCTACATAAAACTCAATGTAATCTGTACCGTTAATGGGTAAAAAATTCTCTGCTTGAGCAATTTTTTCGGCAAATGTAAGTGTTGACATATTTTCTTTTTACTTTTTATTTTATGGGTATGCAAATTACGAAAATATTGGCAATGGAAAAAACCGAAAAAAGAATTAGTTCGAGATGCTTAACAGAAACTTAAAGAAAAGTTCATTTAAGTATGTTTAAGTTTATTGTATTGGGGTAAAGAGGTATAAATTTGTAATTACAAAAGACAAGTGAAAAAAATATTTCGAAACAAGTAAGCTGTAGTACATTACTACAGCTTTATTTTTTGTTATTCAGCCTTCCGGCATCAGGATTATAATTGTCCCAGATTTTCCAGGTGTTATCTATTTTGCGGATAAAATAAATCTGAGTGTTCAGCTGGTTCACAAAATGCTCTTCACCGGTTTCTCCTACTTTAAATAAGAGATTCCAGAATTCCTGGGATTCTAATATCTTTTTTTCCGGTTCATCTGTTACAATACGGATATCAAAAACTTCATAGTTGGAGCGGTTATTTTTGGTCACCAGTTTGAAATCCCTATCACATAATTCTTTACTGAAATGAGTTGCTCTTTCCAGAAAAGGAGAGTCATTGAAAACGAGGTCTTTGAAAAGCTCCGGATGATGTGCCGGAAACTTTTTATAAAATTCAAAAACAGTTGCACAGTAATCGTATACGATTTTGGTTAAAAAAGTACGGTCATCCTGCTCATTGCTGATGCGGGTTTCTTTATTGGACAATATGTAAGCATTTAAATCTTTATGTCCCAGGAAAATACAAATTTTATCGAGCGTTTTCAGAAACCTTAGATCATTATGGGTTTTATCCTGATAATCATTTTCGAAAAAACGTTGCAGGGTAACATGCGATATAGTATTACCTATTTCAAATTTTTTTCCTCCTTTTAGTTCTTCGGCTTCGGATAATTCTTCTTTGATGATTTCGGAAAGAATAATATAATGACTTCTTTTCCATTCGTTAACATTCCCTAAAACAGAATTTTTTACTTTAGGATGTCGTACGACTTCTTCCCTAATTGCATTATAAATTGTTTTCAATCTGTGAGCTTTTTAGAGGGGTTTGATCAAATATATTGCCAAAGCCCTGGTCTTCTTTCTATTTCCCTATATCTTGTATAGCGTAATTATTATTTTTACTATAAAAAATAATTAATTAAAATAGCAAAATTAATGTAAAATTTTAATGTTTGAATCTTTCATATGCGGCTTTTTCCAACATTTCTCTATCATCAGGGTGGGCAATGCTGATAAGCTCCTGGGCTCTTTGGCGCAGGCTTTTTCCGTATAAATAGGCGGTTCCGTATTCTGTTACCACATAATGGATATGTCCTCTTGTCGTAACAACGCCTGCTCCCTGCTTGAGGAACGGAACAATCCTGGAAACGCCTTTTTTTGTTCTCGCCGTAATGGCAATGATGGGCTTTCCGTCTTCACTTAAGGCAGCCCCTCTCATAAAGTCCATCTGACCTCCGATTCCGCTGTACTGTAATGTTCCTATAGAATCTGCACAGACCTGTCCGGTAAGGTCGATTTCAATGGCAGAATTAATGGCTACCATTTTTTTATTCCGCATGATATTGATAGGGAAGTTAACATCACTCACATCCTTGAATGCAAATACTGTATTATCATCCACGTAATCATATAGCTTTCTTGTTCCAAAGCAGAAGCTGGTAATGGTTTTATTATCGTTATATCCTTTGTATTTATTATTAATTACATCATTCTGGATCAGATCAATAACCCCGTCACTCAGCATTTCGGTGTGAACTCCCAGATCTTTATGGTTATTCAGACATTTCAGAACAGCATCAGGAATCGTACCTATCCCCATCTGAAGGGTTGATCTGTCTTCAATGAGCTCGGCAACGTTCTTTCCGACCATCATTTCCTCGGGGCCTACTTTTGAACCGTAATCTACCGTTGGAAGCTCTTCTTCATGCCAAACCAATTTGTGGATTCTACTCACATGGATCATCCCGTCACCATGGGTTCTCGGCATTCTCGGATTTACAATAGCGACAATTATTTTTGCGGTATCTACGGCGGCTCTGGCAACATCCACCGAAGTTCCCAATGTACAGAAACCATGTTTATCAGGTGGAGAAACCGTCACCAGTGCTACATCGAGTGGTAAAATGTTTTTTCTAAACAAGATAGGGATCTCGCTTAAAAATACCGGAACAAAATCCCCTCTGTCAGAATTAACGGCATCACGAACGGGAGTGGAAACGAATAAAGAATTAATAAAAAAGCTGTCTTTATATTCCGGTTTGGCAACCTCTACATTTCCTTGCTGTGTGATGGAAACCATCTCTACATTATGGAGACGGTGAGACTGTCTTGCCAATTCATCAATCAAGTAGTTAGGAGTACATGCGCTTCCATGAAAGAAGACGCGGTTTCCGCTTTTTATGGTATATACAGCTTCTTCTGCACTAATATAATTGTACATATTGATATTTTTGATATGATGTTATGCAATTACTCTTGTGAGCGATCTTCCAGTGTTTTATCGTTTTCTTCCAACCAGGAAGTTTTGTAGGACGGATCTTCTACTTTTAATGCTTCTTCCGTAATTTTCAAGGGGCGGAAAGGGTCAACCATCACAGCATATTCTTCAGTGAACTTTTTCCCGATACTTCTCTCCATAGCGCCCGGATGAGGTCCGTGAACAATTCCCCCGGGGTGAAGCGTAAAGTCCATCAAGTCAATATGATTACGGCTCATGAAATCTCCTTCCGTATAGAACAACACTTCATCAGAATCAATATTGGAGTGATTGTAAGGGGCAGGAATTGCCATTGGATGATAATCGTACATTCTTGCACAGAATGAGCAAACTACAAAGTTATGGCCCTCAAAATTCTGGTGAACCGGTGGCGGCTGGTGAATCCTTCCTGTAATCGGTTCAAAATTTTTGATATTGAATTTATAAGGGTAAAAGTAACCGTCCCAACCTACTACATCGAATGGATGGGTAGCGTAGATGAAATCTGTGATCTGGTTTTCTTTTTTTACTTTAATGAGAAATTCTCCTTTTTCATCTTTGGGTTCAACGAAAGTGGGAGCAATGATATCTCTTTCGCAGAAAGGAGAGTGTTCCAATAACTGCCCGAATTCATTTCTGTATCTTTTCGGGGTATAAATCGGAGAGTGGCTTTCCAGTACGAAAAATACGGTGTCATCAGATTTCAGTTCAACCTGATAAATCGTTCCTCTCGGAATGATCAGATAATCACCAACGAAAAATTCTAAATCTCCCACAAAAGTTTTTAAAACTCCATTTCCCTGATGAACGTATAAAAGCTCATCGCATTCTGCATTTTTATAGAAGTAATCCATCGATTTTCTCGGCTTGGCCAATCCCATTTTCAGATCATTGTTCAGCAAAAGGATTTTTCGGCTGTCCATAAAATCGTCTTCAGGAGTTACATTCATCCCTTTGAACATTCTGGGTGTAATGTTTTTCTCAACAGCGATTTTTGGTGTAACATCTTTTGCCGGTCCTATAGATTTTATCTGCGTAGGACGGTGGATATGATACAACAAAGAAGAAATACCATGGAAACCTTCCGTTCCGAAAAGCTGCTCATAGTAAAATTGATCTTCCGGAGATTTAAAAATCGTATGTCTTTTTTGTGGGATATTTCCCGCTAGATGATATCTCATTTTACTTTAAATGTAGTTTCTCAAATTTAATAATTTTTCATGAATTGATTTTAACAACATTTATCATGTTGTTTTGTAGTTCTAAAAATAATTGTTAGCTTTGTCTAACAATTTTAATTTCATGACGCGAATATTATTTTCTATTGTCCTATTATCATCCTATTGCTTTTCTCAGGAGGCGGACAGTTTGCAGTTGAATCCAAGCGAAAAAGATTCTCTGGCAGGTCCTAAAAAAGAAATCAAGGCGAAGCTGATAGATGATGTAGTCATTACCGGAACCATAAAGCCGATCAGCAAGTCGAAAAGTCCGGTAGCGGTAGAAATTTACAGTCAGAAATTTTTTCAGAAGAATCCTACACCCAGTATTTTTGAAGCCATTGCAATGGTCAATGGAGTAAAACCTCAGCTCAACTGTTCGGTTTGTAATACGGGAGATATCCATATCAATGGATTGGAAGGTCCATATACCATGATTTTGATTGACGGAATGCCGATTGTAAGCTCACTTTCCACGGTATACGGTTTAAGTGGAATCCCAAACAGCCTGATTGACCGGATTGAAGTGGTAAAAGGTCCGGCTTCGTCTCTGTACGGCTCTGAAGCGATGGGAGGAGTTATCAATATCATTACTAAAAATGCTTTGACCGCTCCTCAATTAAGTGTTGATGTCATGACAAGTACCTGGAGTGAAAATAACCTGGACTTGTCGACAAAATTTAGTCTTGGGAAAAATGTTGCGTCCTTATTAAGCCTGAACTATTTTAATTTCAGTAAAAGATTTGATCAGAATAAGGATAATTTTACCGACGCCGCCTTACAAAACAGAGTTTCTGTTTTCAATAAATGGAATTTCCAAAGAAAAGAGAACCGACAGGCGAGTTTTGCCTTAAGATATTTATATGAAGACCGATTCGGAGGAGAAATGCAATGGAATAAGTCTTATCGAGGAAGTACTGAGGTCTATGGTGAGAGTATTTATACGAACAGGGTAGAAGCTTTCGGGGTATATCAATGGCCGGTCAAAGAGCAGGTGATTACTCAATTTTCTTATAATTATCATAATCAGGATTCTTTTTATGGGAGTAACCCGTTTGATGCTTTGCAGAAAGTAGCTTTTGTACAGACGTATTGGGATAAAAAATGGGGAAGTCATGATATGATCTTAGGACTGACTTTCAAAAAAACTTTTTATGATGATAATACTCCAGGAACCTTATCCGCAGATGGGTTTACCAATCAGCCGATGAAGTCGCCGATTTGGGGTGCCTTTATACAGGATCAATGGGAGATAGATTCTAAAAACACTTTATTGTTGGGATACAGATATGATTATGACAAAATCCATCACTCTGTTCATTCACCGAGATTCGCCTGGAAATTTTCTCCTAACCCTTACCATACTTTACGTTTCAATTTCGGAACAGGTTTCCGGGTAGTAAATTTATTTACAGAGGATCATGCGGCATTGACGGGTTCCCGTGAAGTGGTGATTAAAGCCAATTTAAAGCCTGAAAAATCCATCAACGGAAATCTGAATTATGTCTGGAAAATTCCTGCAGGAGATCGTATGATCAATCTTGATGCGTCTGCATTTTATACGTATTTCAGCAATAAAATTGTCGGGGATTTTGATACGGAACCGGATAAAATTATTTATGATAATCTTCACGGATATGGTATTTCAAGAGGAGCTTCTATAAATGTGGATTACAGTTTCAGTTTTCCTTTGAGCATTAATTTGGGAGTCACTTATCTTGATGTATATCAGAAACTGGATGGTGAAAGTGAGAAATCTCAACAATTGCATGCTCCGAAATGGAGCGGAACTTATAATCTATCCTATAAATTCCCGAGTAATGTGACTGTTGATTTCACAGGTCAATTTTACGGACCTATGCGGTTACCTGTTTTACCGGATGATTACCGTCCTGAATATTCACCATTTTATTCTTTGGCCAATATTCAGGTGTCTAAAAGCTTCAGGTCAGGATTTGAAGTTTATTGTGGTATGAAAAATCTGTTCAACTTCACTCCGAAAGATCCTTTGATGCGGCCGTTTGACCCGTTTGACCAATATGTTGATGATCCGGTGAACAATCCGAACCATTATACTTTTGATACAACCTATGGTTATGCTCCGATGCAGAAGATCAGAGGGTTTTTAGGCGTAAAATACATTTTAAAATGAAAGTGATTATACATATAGTTTTAATGTTAGTACCCTGTTTTTATCTTTCACAGGTAAAGACAGGTACTTTTTCTGAACTGGAAACCATGCGGGAAGAACAGGCTAAACCTGTTGTCATTCATCTTTATACGGATTGGTGTGCGGTTTGTAAAATAGAATCTTTTACCATGAATAAGGATGAAGAAGTGGTAAAAATGATGAATAAAGATTTCTATTTCATCAATTTTGAAGCGGAAAAAACCAAAGAGAAAATCCGTTTTCAGGATCAGGAATTTACTTATTTATCCAGTGGAAATACAGGAATTCACCAACTGGCTTTAGCTTTGTCTAAAAATAAAAACCAGCCTGTTTACCCTTTATGGATTTTTCTGGATAAGAACCAAAATCTGGTGTATTATCATGAAGGACAACTTAAGCCTGAAAAATTAAAACAGAAATTGCTGGAAATTTCTTCCCAGTTTAAATAATTTATTTCAAAAGTACTGCGATTATAGCCAAAATTGCTGGGAGTGCCTGGACAAAAAATATTTTCTTGGTGGCAGAAATAGCTCCGTAAATTCCGGCCACAGCTACGCATCCCAGAAAAAAAAGGGCAATATTGGTTTGCCACTTCTGATCTTCAATAAAAAAAGACCAAATAAGGCCGGCTGCAAGAAAACCGTTGTACAATCCCTGATTGGCCGCCAATCCTTTGGTAGGTTTGAACATTTCCGCAGGCAATGCCGATTTGAAAACTTCTTTACCCTTGGTTTCCCAGGCAAACATTTCCATCCACAGAATATAAAGGTGTTCCAGTGCTACAACAGCGATCAGAATTTTGGCAACAATTTCCATGATTATTGTTTTTTGTCATTGTAAAACTAAAAAAATAAAGTTAAGTTTGAATACTAAATTACAAAATGGACACATTCAAAGCACATTTAGATAAATTTATTACGGTAAATGATGAAGAATATGCTTCTATCCTTTCTTTTTTCCAGGTACAGGAAGTTAAGAAAAAACAGAGTCTGATGCTTGATGGAGACGTCTGTAAGAATTTGTATTTTGTCGTGAAAGGTTGTCTCAGAAAGTTTTTCACCAATGCAAAAGGAGTGGAGCAAACTACGGAATTTGCTATTGAAAACTGGTGGATCACAGATACGTTTGCTTACGAAAGGCAGATCAAATCTGAGTTTTGTATTCAGGCCGTTGAAAAGTCTTCTATTTTAGTAATTGATCTTCAAACCCAGGAATTACTGTTGAAGAAGCATCCGGTGATGGAGCGTTATTTCAGGATGGTCTACCAGAGAGCTTATGCTGCATCCGAACGAAGAATCCGTTATCTATACGAAATGTCAAGAGAAGAGCTGTATGTACATTTCAGTACCCAATACCCGTGGTTTATTCAAAGAATTCCTCAATACCTCATTGCTTCTTTTTTAGGATTTACTCCGGAATACCTCAGTGAGATCAGGGCGAAATTACGTTCTTAAACCAGTTTAAGATTATTACGGTTGAGAAACCGGAACTTTGTCATGTAATTAAAAGCCAACATCATGACTAATCAAAAAATTCAGTTTCAACAGTTGTTTTTGAGATTTGCCCTTGGGATAACGATGCTTTCTGCCGTTGGAGACCGTTTCGGATTTTGGGGTAAAAATTCTGCATGGGGAAATTGGGGGAATTTTGAAAAGTATACGCAACAGCTCACTTTCTTTCTTCCGGAATTTCTAAGCAGAACCTCAGCCTACGCAGCTACTTTCTTAGAAATAGTTTTTTCCTTGATGCTGATTTTAGGATTTAAAACCAGAATGGCAGCATGCGGAACAGGATTTCTGTTACTGGTTTTTGCTTTGTCCATGACGATCGCCTTGGGAGTTAAAGCTCCGCTTGATTATTCTGTTTGGGTGGGAAGCGCAGGTGCCTTTTTAATAGCCTCTCAACAACAATATTCTTTTAGTATAGATCAATTAACCAAAAAATAATTCAATATGAGTACAAGACTTAACATCGCTACAACGGATGCCGCAGCTTACAAAGCTATGATGGGACTGGAAGGCTATCTTCAGAACATTTCTTTAAACCCTATTCAGAAAGAACTGATTAAGATCAGAGCATCGCAGATCAACGGATGTGCTTTCTGCCTGGATATGCATACGAAAGATGCCATCAAATATGGGGAAACTCCACAGAGAATTTATCTTTTAAACGCCTGGAGAGAAGCAGCAGAGCTGTATACGGAAGAAGAACAAACTCTTTTGGCGATGACGGAAGAAATTACTTTGATCAGTCAAAAAGGATTGACTGAGGAAACCTATTACAAAGCAAAACAGCTTTTTGATGAAAGTACAATCGCACAGATTATTATGGCTATTGTGACCATCAATTCATGGAACAGGATTGCAATCAGTACGCATCTTCCTATTATGAAGTAATTTCAGGAACACAGTTATTTACAAAAAAGAGCTCTTCAATTTCGAAGAGCTCTTTTGTATAGAAAAATTAAAAGCATTCGAATGTCATTCCGACATAAGAAGGAATCTCTCCATTTAATCTTAATGATTCAGCTTTTTATTTTTTTAATTCTTTTAAAATAGCTTCACCAACACTTTTTGCAGATTGAGGGTTCTGTCCGGTGATCACTCGCTGATCGGCTACCACATGATTCTGCCAAAGCTCTGATTTTTCAAATTTTGCTCCTCTTTCCTTTAATTTGTCTTCTAAAAGGAAAGGAACTACGTTCGTCAGTTTCACTTCAGCTTCTTCTTCATTGGTAAAAGCATTGATCTTTTTTCCATCTACTAAATATTTTCCATTGCTTAGCTTGATGTTCACCAAACCTGCAGGACCATGACAAACACCCGCTACGATTCCGCCGTTCTCATAAATTTTTGAAGCGATTCCTGCCAATTCAGTGTTATCAGCCAAATCCCACATGGCACCATGGCCTCCTGCATAAAAAATAGCTGAATAATCAGATGGGTTTACCTGAGAAGGCTTTAATGAATTGTCGATTTTATTTTTATATTCTTTGTTTTCCCAGAATTCCTTGTTCACAGGATCACTTAAATCAAATCCGTCAACAGGTGGAGTTCCGCCTTTCGGGCTTACGAAATCAATTTCGTACCCTGCTTGATGAAGAACCTCCCATGGATGGGAAACTTCCCCTAAATAATATCCTGTATTTTCTCCGGTGTTTCCTTTTTTGTCATGACTGGTTACGACAAATAAAATTTTCTTTTTCATTGTAATAGATTTTTTGTTTTGTGACTGGAATAAGCTTATTGACAATAAACTTATGAATAAAAACACTAATTTTTTCATACGGTTAGATAATATGAGTTGTATATATTTGTGGTTTTTCCTGTAATTTTTCATCAACCAAAGCTCCGAAGGCCCGGATATAGGGCTGTTGGTTATGTAAAGCCAACCCTTCTTCATTTTTCCAGATTTCGTAGAAAACAAATTGATTTTGGTCTTCAATTCCCTGATGCAGGCTGTATAACTCACAGGCTTCTTCTTTTCTGGTTTCTCCGACCATATTTTGAAGGGTTTTCAATACTTCAGTTCTGTATTCTTCCTTTGCTTTGATGATGGCTGTAAGATAAATTTTCATAGTTTACACATAATTTTCAATCGATTGATGTTGTGGTTTCCAGTTCAATTCCGTTTTGGCTTTATCGGCGTTGCATAGACTATTGGATGCAAACCCGAAATATCCTCCTGCAGGACCAAATTGGTTAACAGCTTCCTGAACTGTCACCGATTGTGCAGGTTGCAGTTCATAGCGTTCACTTATTTTTTCTGCTAAATTCTTTATTGTTGAAGAACCGTTTTCCGCATAATAGAGAGAACCCGCTTTTGCCTTTTCCAGTGCGAGTACATAAAGATCTGCAAGATCTTCAATATGAACGTTTGACCAGATGTTTTCCCCTTTTCCGAAGTAAACTCCAAAACCTTTCTCTTTGGAGAAATGAGTGAGAGCAGGAAGCTGAATGCTGTCTTTTTTAAGACCCAAACCTTCTCCATACACCATAGTAGGAACAATAACGATGCTTCTCACATTTTTTCTGGCAGACTGAAGGATATGCTGATTGATGAGTACCCTTGAAGCCATTTCCAGTCTTGGCTGTAATGGAATATCTTCTGTAAATACAAAATCATTTTTCTCTCCATTCTCTTTTCCACCAAATATCGCTGAGCCGGAAGTGAAAATAAATGTTTTCCCGCTTCCTTCCAGCGCATTCACGATACTGTCTGCAACATAGGCATCATCTGCAGAATCCGCATTATGAATAATAGCATCCGCATTGGAAATTGCTGATCTTAAAATTGTTTCATCATGGATGTTTCCTACGACTGTTTCAATTCCGGCCGCTTCCAGTTCTTGAGCATGAACTTCATTACGGATCAGGCCAATTACTGTATAATTTTTATCCAGCAACTTCTTAGCTATGGTTCCACCGATGTACCCGGTGATTCCTGTAATTAATATTCTTTTCATCAGATTACACTAATTCTGGTTTCAGCTCTTTTTCAAAAACATTTTCAAGATGTTCTCTGTACAGTTTCATATCGCGTTCTACGTTCGCGTTTTTCTCTACATCATGGAAGTGGAAACTCTCCATTTTTTCTAAAGAAACAAAGGCATTCATTCTGTGAAATCCAAATAACGGTCCATTATCCACACTGGTTTCGTTAAAAAATTCTCCAGGGAGTGTAAAAGCGGTTGCAGGAGCATTCCAGCTTGTTGTTACCATATATTTTCTTCCTCCGAGCATTCCTCCGGTTCCGTAATTGATTTGCGGGTTTTCAGGCTTTCTTCCGTCACTCATATAAATTCCTTTAGCATGTCCGGCGGTGAAAACTTCATCGATATATTTTTTCAATCCGTTCGGAAGCTGGAACCACCAGATCGGCGTGTGATAGATGATGTAATCTGCCCAAACGAATTTCTGAACTTCTTCATTTTTATCATAATCTCTATCTACATGGGTGATCTTTACCTCTACATTTTCGAACTTTTGTAAAACCTCTAACGTGTTTTCTGTAATTGTTTTATTATATCTTCCTCCGGAATGTCCGAAGTTTTGTCCCCCGTTGATTATTAATACTTTTTTCATTGTTTTTGATTTGTTAAATTTTACAATGCAAAATTAGTTTCGATTTTTGTATAATAAAAATAATATAAATTATACCTTTGTATTATAATTATAATAATTAAAGTGATGGTTAATTTAGAATGGTACCGTACTTTTAAAGCGATATATAAAACCGGAACCTTAACGGGGGCTGCAGACTCCTTATTTATTTCGCAACCGGGAGTAAGTTTACATTTAAGCTCTCTGGAAGCTTATGTAGGCTATAAATTATTCGACAGGACCGGAAGGAAAATGATTCCGACCGAGAGAGGAAAAGTCCTGTTCAATGCGGTTTCCGAACCATTAACCAAGCTGGAAGATGTAGAAAAGAACTTCCAGAAATCTACGGAAAAACATACTCCGACCATCAGTGTGGGAATGTGTTTTGAAACATTTCAGACGACTTTGGAGCAATATGTTTCGACGTTGCCGTTTAATCTGATCATCTGTTTCGGAGAATATCCTGAAATGCTGGATCAGCTGGATAAAGGAATCCTCGATCTGATCATTACGCCTAAAAAAGGAGTTTCTCCAAATATCAGTCATGAAGCCTTTTCATCAGAGCAAATTATTCTGGTAGGTGGAAAAGATATTGATACCGATAGTTTTAATGATACCGTAAAAAACAAGGGTATCGAACATGTAGAAGAATGGTTGAAACAGGAGAAATGGTACGGAACAACAGGAGATATGGAGCATCTTTTCCAGTTCTGGATTCTTAATTTCGGGCATAAACCGAATTTCCGACCGAATTATATTGTCCCGAATTTAAATTCAATCATCCGTTGTCTGAAAGGGGGAACCGGATTGGCTGTAGTTCCTGATTTTTTATGCCGAAATGAAATTGAGAACGGAGAAATCAAGCTTATTTGGGAAGGAGAAAAGAAATTGGAAAATACGCTGTATTTCGGATGCAGGAAAAATACCAATTATCCGTCGGAGATTGACCATATCAAAGGATTATTCAGGCAGGTGATGAGCTAGAACGATCATATTGCGCATTTGCTTTCCGTTTTCGTAAATAGGGAACGGATAATTTTCTATAAAGAAATTTTTGCGGATCTCTTTTTTGATGAAACCGTTCCTTTCATAAAACCTGATCTGCTGGAATCCGGTATCCGAAGTTCCTACTATTAAGGAGGTATAATGATTTTGCCGGGCAATTTCTTTGGCTTTGTTGATGAGAATGCTCCCAATTCCCTGATTCCGGTAGTTTTCAATAACGGCTATGTTTTTGATTTCCAGTTCTAGGTTGCTGCTTGCATGCAAAGCCATTACCGCAATGTCCTCAGTTCCATCATTTAAGACATAGATGGAACAATTGAAAATATATTTGTTTATGGCTTCTACTGTTTCATCTGCCAATAAAAGTAATTGATACGGAATTTCTGAATCCGGATTAAGTATATTGAACGTCAATTTTTCCATTATAAACTCATGTGAATAAGAGGGTAGTCTTTTCCGGAACCATCCTTCTCCGATCTTCCCATCTGCTTAAATCCCATTTTTTTATAAAACCCGATTGCCTGAGGATTTTGTTCATTCACATCCACTTTGGTCAACCCGGTTGTCTCTTTCATGAATTGATATAGTTTTTTGCCATATCCTTTTCCACGTGAATCATTATGAATAAAGAGCATTTCCAGATTACTTCCTGCAACGGATGCAAAACCTTTTGCTTCGTCATTTTCAGTAAGCAAATATACATCGAGGTTGGGTAAATAATCTTTAGGAATCACTTCTTTGAAATAATTGAAATCTTCCTCCGTCAGAAAATCATGGGTGGCTTTTACGGCAGATTCCCATATTTCCATGATCCCGGGATAATCTTTTGGTTCTGCTAATCTGATTTGATGGGGCATTTTTAGAATTTAATACAAAAATAAACTATTCTGAAATTTTACACAGTCTATGGTTTTACCTATAAAATTTCAATTTTTTGTCGCAAATTTGTTTCACTTTACATAAACAACATAAATAAGGAGTTATGCAACAAAAGACATATTCAGGGCAACCTGTGATCAGATTAAATAACGGGGTGGATATTCCGGCTTTAGGGTTTGGAGTTTGGCAGATGGAAGACATGAAAGAGTGTGAAAACGCAGTGATCAAAGCTATTCATACGGGGTATAGAATGATTGATACGGCTTCTATTTACCTTAATGAAACAGCAGTAGGAGACGGGGTAAAAAATAGCGGAATAGACAGAGATGAGTTGTTTATCACGTCAAAACTGTGGGTTCAGGATCATGGATATGAAAAGGCGAAAAGTGCATTTCAGAGAACATTAAACAGACTGCAGATGGATTATCTGGATATGTATCTTATTCACTGGCCTTTCGGGGATTTCTTAGGAGCCTGGAAAGCGTTGGAGGAGTTATATAATGAAGGAAAAATAAAAGCGATCGGGGTATGTAATTTTACAGTAGAAAAACTAGAAGAATTAAAAGCTAATTCCAGTGTCTTGCCTGTGATCAACCAGATTGAGCTGCATCCGGTTTTCCAGCAGAAAGAACTTCAGGTATATGACAGGGAGAATAATATTGTGACCCAACCCTGGAGCCCGCTTGGAAATGGAAATGCAGAACTATTAAATAATGCAGAATTAAAAACTATCGCTGAAAAGTATCATAAAACAGTAGCACAGGTTATTTTAAGATGGCATCTGCAGGAAGGATTCTGTGTGATTCCTAAATCGGTAACACCTTCAAGAATTGAAGAAAACTTCAATATTTTTGATTTTGAGCTGATTGAAGATGAAATGAATGTAGTCCGTTCTCTGGATACAGGAAAAAGATTGTTCTTTGATCCGAAAGATCCGGCTTGGGAAGAGAAAATGCTGAGATCTGTAGCGGATATTTAATTATAATCTCTCGCAGATTGAGCTGATTTGGCAGATGATTGCTTTTAATTGTAAGGATAAATTTTAAAAATATTCAAAAAAATCTGCGTTAATCTGCGAGAGAAAATTTTATAAATGAAATCATGACTGCAGAACAATTCATAGAAAAACTTTCCACCTTCATCAATGAAAAAGAATTTGATAAGGTGGAGAAATTTTTTAAAGGAAACGATGGTGTTACAAAATCTTTCGGAGTGAAGTTTGGAGATGTTTTTAATACAGCTAAAGAGTTTTCCGCCATGCCTTTGGATGAGGTCAGCAAATTATTGGATAGTGATTTCTATGAAGTGAGAATGGGAGCGGTAAGTATCATGGATTTTCAGGCAGGAAATAAAAAGACTTCGGCGGAAAAGAAAAAAGAACTTTTCAATTTATATATTCTTCGTCATGACCGCCTGAATAACTGGGATTTTGTGGACAGAGCCGCAAGAAATATTATCGGCGAGTATTTAATTGACAAACCGAGAGATATTTTGTATCAGTTGGCAACATCTGAGAGTCCGTGGGAAAGAAGAACCGCCATTGTAAGTACTCATGCTTTTATTAGAAAAAATGATGTAGATGATACGTTCAGAATTGCTGAAATTCTTGTTCATGATTCCAATGAGTTAGTAAATAAAGCAGTCGGAAGTTGGGTGAGGGAAGCGGGTAAAAAAGATCAGAAAAGGTTGTTTGATTTTCTGGACCGATATGTGAAAACCATGCCTGCAGCTACTTTTTCGTATGCTATAGAAAAATTGGATACAGAGAGAAAGAAATATTATAAGGAACAAAGGAAGCGGTAGTGCTTCTTTTTTTATGAATTTTAAATCAATACATTATGTTTTGGTCAGATACTGATACTATAAGTAAAAGATTAGGCGTGAAATATCCGGTGATCCAGGCTCCGATGTTTGGAGTGAGTACTCCACAAATGGCTTCTGCCGCTTCTAAAGCCTATTGTCTGGGTTCATTGGCTTTAGCAGATCTTTCTGCGGATAAGTCTGTTGAGCTGATCAGAGAAACGAAAAAGCTTACGAATAAGCCATTTGCAGTTAATATCTTCGTTCATGACATTCCTGAAATCACAGATTCTTTACAGGAGAAATATATTCGCACAAAACTGTTCATAGAACAATTGGCAAAAGAAAATAGCATTGAGGTGAATCTTCCGAAATTGGAGGAAATAAAAGTAAACGGTTATCATGAGCAAATCGATGCCATTATTGAAGAAAACTGTAAAATCGTAAGCTTTACTTTCGGAAATCTGGATGCTCAAACGATCCTGAAATTAAAAGAAAATGGAGTAGTGCTTATCGGGACCTGTACTTCTGTGGAGGAAGCTTTACTATTGGAGAAATCCGGAATCGATATGATCTGTGTGCAGGGAATTGAAGCAGGAGGACACCGAGGAACTTTCGATGCTGAAAATATTCCTCAAATCGGAGGTTTGTCTTTGTTTTCTCAGGTTTATGACCATGTAAAACTGCCGTTGATTTATGCGGGCGGAATTTATAATGCAAAGACGTTGAAAGCCTCAAAAGATCTGGGAGCACAAGGTTTTCAGGTGGGAAGTATTCTTTTGGCTTCTCAGGAAAGTGCTTTACAGCCGTATGAAAAGGAAAGGCTAAAAAATGTGAATGAAAAGGATATTGTTTTGACGAGAAGTTTCTCGGGACGTTATGCAAGGGGAATTAAAAATAAGTACATCGAAACTCTTGACCATTCAGATTATATTTTACCTTATCCTTATCAAAATAAACTGACGAATGAATTAAGAAGGGTTTCAAAAACTTTGAACAATGCTGATTTTGTAAGCATTTGGGCAGGACAGTCGATTCATGATTACAGTGAGCTTTCTACGGAGGACATTTTGAGAAAGCTTATCCAGGAATGTGAAACATTATAAGTTTTAATAAAAAAAGAAAAGCTGTTTCAAATAGAGACAGCTTTTTATTTTTAAGATTTTTCACTTCACTTTGCTTCGTTCAGAATGACAAAATAATAAGTTATTTTGTTAAATCAAGACCTCCGAAATTTCCTGAGCTCATCATTAAATAAACTCCATTGGTTTTATCTAAAGTATCCCAATACGCATGAAGCTCTTCCGCATTGGTAAAAACTTTCAGATTATCATTTTTAAATTTTTCTTTGATAAGTTCGGGCGAAATAGGTTCCATTCTTTTGATCTTTAGAGCATCTTCCGAATAGAAAACCACGGCTTCATCCAGTCCGTCCATTGCATGATCATATTGCTCTAAGAAAACAGGATTCAGGCTTGAATAGGTGTGAAGTTCAAGGAAACCATATTTCTTTTCATTGTTGAATTGTTCCTGGAAAGCTTTTACGGTAGCCTTTACCTTACTTGGAGCATGGGCGAAATCTTTGTAAAGTGTTCCTTTATCTTCTCTTTCCACTTTTTCAAGGCGTTTGGAAGCTCCTTTGAAACTCATGATCGCTTCATAGAAATCTTCGTCCATAATTCCCAGTTGCCGGCAAATGTGTCTTGCTCCTTCCATGTTCAATAAGTTGTGGGCTCCAAAAACGGAAAGCGGAACATCTCCCATTTCGGTTTTTAGATATACTTTTCCGTTACTGATTTCATATTCGGGAGTTTTGTAAGGGATTTTTCTGAAATAATTTTCAGCACCTTCTACCACCTTCACTACTTCCGCATCTTCTTCGTTGTATACCAAAACACCTCCCGGAGTAATGCTCGCTACAAATCTTCTGAACTGTTCCACATAGTCGTCAAATGTTTTGAAAACATTGATGTGATCCCATGCAATTCCGCTCATTAAAGCGATATTCGGTTGGTATAATAAAAATTTAGAGCGCAGGTCAATAGGAGAGGAAAGGTACTCATCACCTTCCAATACCATAAAATCGTTGTCCTGGGTCAATTTTACCATGCAGTCGAAGCCTTCCAACTGTGCACCCACCATGAAATCCACCTCTTTCTGATGAAAGTTCAGAACATGAAGAATCATTGAGGTGATGGTTGTTTTACCATGGGAACCGGCGATTACCACGCGGGTTTTATTTTTAGACTGTTCGTAAAGGAATTCCGGATACGAATATATTTTCAGCCCCAATTCTTTTGCTTTGGCCAGTTCAGGATTATCCTGATGGGCATGCATTCCGAGAATAACAGCATCGATATCGGAAGTGATCTTTTCCGGGAACCAACCCATTTCCTGAGGTAAAATTCCTTTTTTCTCAAGTCTTGATCTGGAAGGTTCAAAAATGGCATCATCTGAGCCTGTCACCTGATATCCTTTATCTTTTAATGCAATCGCAAGGTTATGCATGGCGCTTCCGCCAATAGCAATGAAGTGGGTTTTCAACTTATTTACTGTTTTTTAACATTGTTATTAATGATCTCCTGGAAAGCATTCATAATATTGTTCCAGTTGGTTGTATAATTCGGCATGATCAAACTTGCATCTGTTTTACTTCCTTCATTAGGCCCTTTTTTTATATTGATAGAAGTAGTAATGTTGTCATATAATTTCTTTCTGTCTTCCTGTATACTTCTAAAATTATTTTGGGAAAGCGTTTTGTTAAGCTTTTTTAAGTCTTCCTCCGAAATCTTAAAATCCTGCTTAAACTTTTTTCCCTGTCCTTCAAAAGAGTAGTGGGCGTTGTGATCTTTGATCAGTAAATTCTCATATATCGGTGCATAACCTCCGTTTCTGGAATAACTGATATCAAAATCCGAATATACTTTTTGACTGTTACATGAAACTAATACTATGATTGTGAATAAGATCCCTATTATTCTTTTCATATTATTTTTACTTTAATTATCTGAATCCTTTTGTTCTAATTTTTTAGCTTTAAGTTCTTCATCATAACTGTGTAATACATTGAAATCTTCTGTCTGCTCTATGGCAGTCATGATTTTCAATAAAATTTCATGTGCGTTTTCTTTGTCGTAGTCGATCTCAAGAGGAGCTTTGAATTCCATGGTAGGTTTTACGCCTGTCACCTTTACCCGGAGCCCTTTTTTATCGAACGCTCTTCGGAATCCGTTAATTTTAATAGGGATTACGATAGGGCGTTGATTTTTGACCAGTTTGGCCGTTCCTCTTCTTCCTTGCGCAAAAGCTGATGTAGTACCCTGAGGGAAAGTAGCTACCCAGCCATTGTCTAAGGCCTTCATAATATTATCCACCTCACTCATATCCACCATTCTGTTGACGTTCTTACCTTCAGCTCTCCAGGTTCTTTTTACCGTTACGGCACCTGCAATTTTGAAGATTTTGGGAAGAATGCCCTTATTCATGGTTTCTTCTGCGGCAACGTAATAGAAGTCTATTTTTGGGTTAAGCAGATAGATCGGGTTTTTAATTGTATTTAAATATCCGTTATTGACGGCGCAGAATGCATGATACATTGCTGCAACGTCTGCAAAATAGGTCTGATGGTTGGAAACGAACAATACGTTTGAATCAGGAAGATCCACCAGGTGTTCAGTACCGGTGATTTTCAGTTTATTAAAGCCGTTGAATCTTCTGTAAGATACAACTCCTAAAATAAAAATAATGAACCTTTTTAAAAAATAAGGTGTTCCGAATGCATCGGTGAAAATATTCTTCTTCGCCATCTCTCAATTAAACACGGTGCTGCAAAGTTACATATTTTTCAGCAACTGACTGAATTCGCTTAATATCATTGCTGTAGCTCCCCAGATAATATATCCGTTGAAATTAATTACAGGAACCTCATGTCCACCTGCACTGGGCAAGGCCATGATTTCAGGTTGATCCGGAAGGCCTAAAAAAGAAGTCACCGGGAATTCTATGGTTTCCACCGCTTCGCTTTGCTGCAAAACGAAAAGCGGGTTCTTTTTAGTATATGAAATATACGGGTACACATAAAAATTACTTGGCGGAATGTAGATGGGAGACATTTCCCGAATAATTCTCACGTAATGCTTGTCAATCCCTATTTCTTCCGAAGTCTCCCGAATAGCAGTCTCCGCAAAATCCTGGTCCATCTCTTCACGTTTTCCTCCCGGAAGAGATATTTGCCCGCTGTGCCTGTCGTGTTCGTTTACAGTTCTCTGGATCAGGGGAAAATACCATTCATTGTTCTTCAGATACATCAGGATATTTACAGCCGCAAATTTTGGATTTCTTTCTAAAACTTCGTTGTAGGTAAATACGGGACGATACGGAGGGGAAAAAACGCCGTGGGCATTTTCTCCGGGTAATTCCGCACTTTTAATTTTCCTCAATAAATCTTTTCCAAAATTTTCCATACATCAAATTTAGGAATATATCTTGAAGAAATGAAGAGGCTTAACATTAATTAACCCTTCTATTCAGGATGTGCAAAACATGTTTAGCGTTTAACTATAAATACGGGTTTTGAAATAAATAACGGGAAGCAGCGGTATTCTTCTTTTTCATTGGAAATACATACCTAGAAACCGTGATTTTATAATTTTACCAGATTTATGTGTTTTCTGATGTAGGGTAATGCAGTATCTTTATAAAAAAATTAATACCATGTTTATATCGAAAGGAAGTGTAGGTACCCTTTACATTCTTTACCCGTAAATTGCAGCCGATGTACCGGGATGTTGACACGATACATAATTGACAGTCAATTTCCAGAATTAATATTTGCAAAGTGCTGATATTCGGATTTTAGAGTAATGGGATCATACAGATACATCTTGAGAATATTCTTAAATACAAATGATGAAAAAAATTATCAAAAAACACAAATGATGAAAGTTTACTCCTTAAGCTTGTAATTTTTATCTTCTTGTCCGTTCTGCATTACGGACAGGAGGATAAAAAATAAGGAGAATTCTTGAAAAATGAAGTATTTATAACATAAAGCCAGAATTAAAAATACTCAAATCAAAATTCCAAACCAGAAATGGTTTGGAATTTTTGTGTCTGATATGTGTTATGATTGTATTAATCAATAATATGATTTTCAATAGCATACTTTACGACTCCTACAGAATTTTTTACGTTTAACTTTAAAAGAATTCTTTTGCGGTGGGTTTCTACGGTATTGATGCTAATGAAAAGTTTTTCGGAAATATCTTTGCTGCTGAGTCCGTCGCAGATAAGCTTCAGTATTTCCATTTCGCGCCTGGTAAGCGGATCTTTGATGTGCAGTTTTTCCTGATTCTGATCCTTACTAATGAAATTAATCATCCTGTTTTTGGCATGGTCACAGATATAAATCTCATTTAATAGCAGTGCCTGTATGGATTTCAAAAACTCATCATAGGTGCTGTTTTTATCCAGGTAACTTTTGATACCCTTGTTAAAAAGCCTTCTGATGTCTATAACATCATAATTGTTCCCGATAATAATGATTTTTATGTTTTTGTTTTTTTGAGTGATTTTTTCGACATATTTGCAGATATCGGTAAGTACCCACATGTTTGAGCTGATCATAAGATATTCCGGTGGGTCTTCGCTCAAAAGTATAGAAAGAGCTTGCGGACAATTACAAATCTGAATGCTGGCAAAAATTTCACTCTGTTCAAGGAGTTTTGACAAACCTTCTGTATACAACAGCGGTTCGTCAAAAATAGTTAATCTTGGTTTCATCACGGTTTAGTTTTATTTATATAAAAATATAAAAAAAACTTGATATTTGAGTGAAATATTTAAAAATATGTGAAATTTATTAAAAATAAATATAATATTTTTTATGTTTTATTGAATAATATTAAATAATTCTCTTGTTGTTGAATTTTAGCATATATTTTTTTAGAGTTATTTGTTATAATTATCAGTATATCAGTTTGTTTTAGTGTTGTTTTTGAAGTTATTTTACTGATACGGTAGGGTTGTGTTTTACAGGGAAGTTAACAGAGTTGGCGATGAAACAAAATTCATTAGCTTTATGGTGGAGATTATTGGCTTTTTCTATCATTGATTCATCGGTAACAATAATTTCCGGATATAAAGTTACTTCTGTAAATTGGCCGCTTCCATTTGCTGTTTCCATCATGATTCCCGTTGCATGGTCTTTATAATCTGTTACTATAATGCCTTCCTTGGAACAAAAATGCAGGTACCACAGCATGTGGCACGAAGATAGTGAGGCCAAAAGCATTTCTTCCGGGTTATACTTTGTTTTGTCCCCCCGAAAAGCGGGATCGGAAGATCCTTCGATGATCGCTTTGTTTTCTACAGAAATGGTGTGGCTTCTTTCATAATTACGGTAGCCATTGGTTCCTGTTCCTTTATTTCCTGTCCATTGAATAGTCGTTTTATAGTGATGTTCTTTATTCATTTTTAATTTTTATTATTACGATTATTTTCTTCCAGAATTTTTTCATTCCCAATTACAGGTCTCTCTCGATTTTGCCAAATGAATTTATAACCTGTATCTATAACCTGCATCTCCCAGTCTCTTCTGAATTTGAATACCTGATCGGGCATCACAGCAACGAAAATAACTAAAGATGAAACTGTAATAGTGATTGCCCACAGAATTATTATCAAAATTTTAGAAATATTGATTACTAAGACATATTTATGAATGCAGAAAATGATCAGAAACCAGAATGTAAGGTGTGTAAGAAGGTCTGCGACAAATTCAGCAATAAAAATCTGCAGAGACATTGAAGTATGCCATCCATCAGACACATAAGGTAAAGGAAACCCCATCATCATAGTATCCGGAGCATCCACCGGCAATACATACCACCATTTTGTAAAGATAAATAATGAAATGATTGTCAATGGGATTATTAATGTCAGTAATAAACGTTTCATCGGATTTTATTATTATTTTATTTTAAAGGGTACCTGGTAAATTTTACTTAAACCGTTTTCTCCATCATTTACATACTCTTGAAATTCTGAAATATTTTTAAACCTTTTGGGAGCCAGATTATTTCTTCTGCTTGTAAAATATAAGATTTGGTTACTTTCATCATAGAACGGACAGTATTCCATATATTTTGTATTGATGGGGATACCTAAATTCTCCGCTTTCTGCCATTTTCCGTCCGGATTCTTTCTTGCGATGTAAAGATCACCGCTTCCTTGTCCTCCTTTTTCATTGTATTTTGTGAAAAGGATAAAGTTTTCTTTTTTGGAAATAAAAGCATTGAATTCATAACCGCTGCTGTTTATATTTTCATCCAGGAGTTGAGGTTCAGAATAGGTGTGGTTTTCCCATGTACAGAAATAAATATCATCCTTTCCCAATCCTTTGGGAGATTCCATGGTGAAGTATAGGTTACCGTTATCTGCAATGGTGGGGTAGAACTCATTCATTTCAGAGTTTACTGGTTTACCGATATTTACCGGTTTTGACCATTCGGAATTTTTATTTTTCCTTTCGACATACCAGATATCAAAATCTTTTTTTTCGGTTTTATTTGTATCCAGAGGTTGATCGGAAATAAAGTAAAGACGATTTCCACTGTTAGTTAGAAATGGTTCTAAATAAGAATAGGTATTATTAAATGACAAAAGTTGAGGTTCAGACCATGTATTTTTCTCTTTTTTGATATAAGCGATTTGAGAAACCTCCTGATTGGGGCTTTGTATGGTAAAAAATGCCTCATTTCCATCTTCTGAAATAGAAAAATCCCTTACGTTAAGAAATTGGTTGAGTTTTTTATTGAAGAGCGTGATGGCATTCTGGGTTTGGGCTGCTATTATGTTGGTAACCAGAAGGAAAATGATGGGTAACAGTGTTTTCATGGTTGTGCTTTTACTTTTTAAGTTTTGTACCCCCTAATTTAATAATTTAAATAAAAAAAAACCTCCGGAAAGCCGGAGGTTTGTATTTTGTTAATTAGAATATCCTGTCAATTCTTCTTTATCGGAATTATAAATTCTGTATTCTAAGTATTTAAAAGAATCCCTTGGGATGATGGTGACCCATTTCTTATATTTCATGAACCATTTCATCTGGACACTTTTGATTCCTTTGGTAAGGTAAGCCTCCACGAACGGATGCACGTGCAGATATAATTTTCCTTTTTCTTTCTGCATAATATTTCTGATGGTTTCTTCCATTCTTTCCACAATAACGATCGGAGCTACAATTTCTCCATCTTTATTCGGGTTTTCTTCTTTGGTTTCGATCTGTTTTTCCGGACGGTTTCTTTGTCTGGTTATCTGGATCAGACCGAATTTACTCGGAGGTAAAATCTTGTGGCGTGCTTTGTCACGCTTCATTTCTTCTTTCAGATGTTCGTACAAATCTTTTCTGTGATCCGGGTTAGGCATATCAATAAAATCGATAACGATAATCCCTCCCATATCACGGAGACGCAATTGCCTTGCGATTTCTGTGGCTGCCATTTTATTTACTTTTAAGGCATGTTCCTTATTGGCAGTATTTCCGACGGTAATATTATTTCCGGAATTAACGTCGACAACGTGTAGGGCTTCAGTGTGTTCAATCACAAGATAAGCACCTTTTGAACTTGGAATATTAACGTGTTTTCCAAAACTTTGCTTAAGTTGTTTTTCAACATTATAATATTCCAGAAGAGGAATATGAGAATCGTAAAACTGGACAATATTTTTTCTTTCAGGTGCGATGATTTCCAGATAGCTCTTCATTTCTTGAACCATTTGCTCATCGTCGCATATAATGCTTACAAAGTCCTGATTGAAGTTGTCCCTTAAAATAGCGGAAGCTTTATCTTCTTCGCTTAAAACTTTGGCCGGAACCTTATTTCTCTGTATGTTTTTGAATGTGGTTTCCCATTTTTCGATCAGCTGGTTCATGTCATTGTGAAGATCGGCTACCTTTTTTCCTTCGGCAACGGTTCTGATGATGACCCCGAATCCTTCGGGCTTGATGCTTTCAATTAGAGTTCTCAGTCTTTCTTTTTCTTCAGAGCTTCTCACTTTTTTAGAAATGGAAACCTTATTGTCAAAAGGGATTAGGACCAAAAAACGTCCGGTTAAGGAAATTTGTGTTGAAATTCTCGGTCCTTTTGTGGAAATAGGTTCTTTAGTGATTTGAAGCAGGACAAGGTCATCTTTGGCGATTACTTTGTCTACTGTTCCGTTTTTGTCAATTTCCGGTTGTATTTCAAAGTTCTTTAGGCTCGAAGTATTTTGTTTTTTAGAAATCGTATCTTTTAAAAACTTTCTGTACGTAAGATATTGTGGGCCGAGATCCTGATAATGCAGAAAAGCATCTTTATCATAGCCTATATTTACGAATGCGGCATTAAGATTGGGTGCCAGTTTTTTTACTCTTCCAATGAACAAATCTCCAACTATAAAATCACTTTTGTCTTCTTCCTCATGAAGTTCACATAGTCTTCCGTCTTCCAGCAAAGCAATCTTTGTAAATACATCTTCATGCGAAACTATTAGTTCTTTCTTCATTTTGTTATAAGATAAATGGTTTAAGATTGTAGGAAATAGACATGGGTTTTTCTCAAATAAATCAGTTTTCAATTTAAGAATTACTAAGGAAAACTGCAAATGCTATATAAAAAAGAATATAAAGTCTTTTATTTCTGTATAATCTTAATAGTTGTAAAACAAAAATATAGTCGGCGAACTTTTAAAAACTAAAATCACCAACTATATTATTATATTGTAGATCTCGAAAAAAAGAGATTATTTTTTCTTATGTCTGTTTGCTCTTCTTCTTTTCTTTCTTTTGTGAGTTGCAACCTTGTGTCTTTTTCTTTTCTTTCCGCTTGGCATAATTTTAATTTTTAGTAACTAGTTAATATTCAGTTAATGTTGTTATTTTACTGCAACTTTGGTTTTTACTTTCTCAACAAAAGATTTTGAAGGTTTGAAAGCAGGAATGTTGTGTGCAGGGATTTCAATTGCAGTGTTCTTAGAGATATTTCTTCCCGTTTTAGCAGCTCTTGTTTTAATGATAAAAGAACCAAAACCTCTTAGATAAACATTATCTCCATTGTACATAGAAGTTCTGATCTCCTGCATAAAAGCTTCTACAACTTTCTGTGTTTCATTCTTTTCGGTTCCCAACTTATTTGAGATGGTGTTTACCAATTCTGCCTTTGTCATTTCCTTTTTTAATTTTAAATTTTAGGTGTGCAAATTTACTTAAAAAAATTGAATACTAGCAAATTAGTGACAAAATATTTTTTGGTAATTGATTGAAGTTTTTATGTTTACTATATGTGAATGGTATCTTAAATGAGATTTAAGTGCTGGAATTATAGTAACCGTTTTCCACACAAAAGCGGATAAGATGGAACTTGGTTTTCAGTCCCAGTTTTTCAGTAAGCCTGTTGATGTAAGTGTCAATCGTTCTGGTGCTTAGGTTGAGTTTTTCCCCTATTTCCTTATTGCTGAAACCTTCATAACAGAATTTCATAAGCTGTATTTCGGTAGGAGATAATTCCTCTTGGCTTTTCTTCTGGCGTTCCATATATTCCTGTACTGCCAAAGGCTGTTGCTCCCATTCTTTGGTATAAGATTCGTAATCAAAAGTATTGGATGTTACTTTTCCTTTGATGATATCTTTAATGATATTACTTTTTTTCTCACAGTAATATAAGTTTGGGACCTTGGCGAGAATTTCTGCCATATCTTCCTGATAGGTTCCGGAATAGGTGATAATAGGCGTTTCGTTATTGTTTTTGCGGATATATTTTATAGCTTCAATTCCGCTTAATACCGGCATGAACAGCTCGACGATGAATACGTCTTCCTGTCTTCTATAAATCCTGTTCACAAGCTCGTGCCCGTTGTTACAATCATTAAGAAGCATGTAAAACGGACTTTCCAAAAGCGTTTTAATCATGATTTTTTTAAAATAAAAATCACTGTCTGCTATGGAAAACCGCACAGTATTAGTTAATAATTTACTCATTTTAATATCGATTTGGTGACTGATATTTAAAATTCAGAGGCCTAATTTATGAAAAACTTATGAAAGTGAAAATTAATCTTAAATTAATTAATTGCGTAGTGCTTTTGTGCTAAAAAAATATAATTTTTGTGCATAAATTTTTTTTTCATAATTTCACGATCCAAACAAATCACAAAATATGTCTTCGAATAGGGAGAAAAAGTTAAACCAATCAGACGTCAGGATGGGCATTTGGAAGTTTGCTCTATCCTTTATCGTTTTATCTGCGGTCTCTTTCTGCTGTGTTTTGTTCTTTTTCAAGAGTTATGACACGCAAAGAGAGGGAATAAGCAAAGAAGCAGAAGCCTACAGAGAGTTGCTGAGCCGTAGCGATCTCTTAAGAACCCATGTCGACAGTATTTATTACAGAATGAACCAGCTTGATATCAGCAAGGTGGATAATGAAATTATTCTCAGAAACTACATTATGGAAAACGTAATGGATGCCAAGAATATTATGGGGAAAGACAGTATAGATAACTTTAAGCATTATGCTGTCCTGATGAAACAGATAGAGCCGATGCTAAGCCTCAAAAACCAGATTATTAATGTTTCTTATCAAAAGCAGAGAGTGCTCCGGGATCTGGAAGAATGTATGGGCAAAGTGGGAAGAGCGAACAGTGAATTGAGAGAAGATCCTACCAGAAAGTTTTCAGGAGGGAGGAGAAGAAGATAAAAACACAGGTTATGCAAGGACACATTACATTATCTAAAAAAGAAAAGCATTATCAGTTCTTTTACCTGATATTAATGCTTTTAGCAGCACTTATATTTTTAGGAGTTATTTTTCTGAAAGGATACCAGTCTCCATTTTCTGATGAAGATGTTATAGCGATCCGTAATCTGGAACAGAAAGCCAAGTTTGATCAGCAGCAGAAATTTACCCAACGTTTACAGGACAGTACGTTTACACAAATAGGAAAGCTTACGGATGAAGTGCCACAGCCATTTGTGGAAAATAACATTATGTATGGCATTAATGATCTGGCCAACTATTATCAGAACAATGATGTAAGCGATATCAGAAAAGAAGCTTATCCACAGATTGCTAAATTTTATAAAATGTACTTCGAAGACAAGAAAATTATTTCGACGACAACGGAGGATATCAAAGAGTTTGAAAAACAGGTTGAAGAATGCCATATAGGATTTAAAGATAAGCAGAATCAGCTTTTCCAACGGGAAACCGCCCTGAAAGCACGAAGCCAGTAAATCCATATCCAATCACTACAAAACACAAAATACATCACAATTATTAACTATGAATTATTTTCAAAAAAACAAAAAGAACATTATCATTGGTGTCATAGCAGCATTGCTTATTGCAGCACTTATTGCATTGTGGCTTCAGAAAAAAGTGATCCATTCCGCGGATGATATTATAGGAAATGTATATCCTTCTTCATTGTCGGTAGGTGATACTCTTCTATTTGAAAACAAAACACAGTTCGCGAAAAGCCAAAAATGGAATTTCGGGGATGGCAGTATTTCTGACAAAGAAAGAGGAATTCATTTTTATAAAAAGCCGGGATATTATCAGGTAACTCTTACTATTGATAATAAATATTCTAAATCATTTCCCGTAATGATTTCGGCAAGAAGTCTTCCTAAACCGAATGATACTGCAAAAATTAAAACAACCATTGATGCGCAGTCCCAGGGAATGCAGTTTGAAAACATTCAGTTTCGTGCTGTTTCCGATGCCAAACAATTCGCATGGAAATTCGGGGAGACAGGAAATACCGATTCTAAAGAAAAACTGGCTATTTATTCCTACAAACAACCGGGTGATTATGTGGTGACCCTGTTTACGGACGAAAGTATGGAGCCGATTACACACCGCATTAAAATCCTTCCGGCTTATAATTCTTTAGAACAGGAAGAAGTATCTGTGGAAGATGCTTATGAAAAGATCGACAACGATTTCAAATATCACCTGCAGCAGATTGCCAACGGCAACAGCTTCAATACCCATTACAATTATTTGCTGAGAACCTACTTGTGTAACAACGAAAATACGGTAGTAAAAGTAAATGACAGTAAAGTGAATAACTTCTACATGTATTGTGCAGGGCTTCAGTTTGATAAAAATAATGTCATCCAGACTGTAAAGGTAAATTTTGATGATACACAGAATTGTGTAACCAAAGTTGACATCAATCAGAGCAAATAATTAATTATCCGGTCTTCCGGACCACCACTCAAATCATAAAATATAAAATAGGATGAAAAATAAACTTCCTCTAGCAGCATATTATATAGGCGTTTCGGTTCTATTAACGGGTTGTCAGGTAAAACTGCCTTCCAAAAAAACTCCGGAACCTTCACAATACGGACAGGTTGATAATTCACCTGTTATCAACGGTTTTCCTAAAAAGTCAGTTCCATGGATCGTTATTTCAGACCGGTCCAGAAACACGGCTTATCTTGATAAAAGTGACGAAAAATCATACAAAGAAGTTAAATTTTTAGAACCTTTAATGGTTTTAAAGCACAGAGACGGAATGGTGAAAGTAGCAGAATACGTTCCTGATGCCCTGATGAAAAAAGTATCTTCCAAATCCATCAAAACATACGGATGGATCCCGGAATCCGATCTGCTTCTTTGGAATAACTCTTTGAAAAACGAAAAAACCGGGTATCCTGTAAGAGTAGCTGTAGTGCCAAGTAACAGCGATGTGATCAGAAATGCTGAAAGATATTATAAGAATGATTCCATCATGGTTTTCAATTCTCCAAGTCTTATTGAAACCGCCAATGTAAAAATCCCGAACGGGCAGATGGTTTATGTTTACAAACACGCGGAAAATAATAAGCGGTTTCTTGTTGGGAAAAAACCGTCTATTGATTTAGATAGTATTGATACAGGCTTATACGGCTGGGTAAGTTCCAATGTGATTTCCGCATGGGGAGAGCGCTCTGCGGTGAAAATGAAAAATTCAACAGGCATTACTGAAACCGCATTGGGAATCCATGAGGGATCTCCGGGCGGAACAGATGCAGAAGGCAGAACGGCCATACTTCTTACTGATGTCAATAAAAGAACACCTCTTGAAAACATTTTCCCGGTTAATTTAGCATTAACGGAAACTTCGACTCCGGATTCCAAAACAAAATATTTCACGAATATTTTAGACTACAGCAAAAATTATGTTTTCAATGTGTTGGGAGAACCAATTTATTTTGACCGATACAGAGAAATCACGGAGAGAAACAAAAAAATAAATATCGTATTTGCCTTAGATATCAGTGCTCCGAACGCACCTTATGCACCGATTGTAAAATCTTTATTGCAGGATCTGCAACTTAGGTTTGAAAAACCTTCATATTTCAATTCAGTGAAATACGGGGTTGTTTTATACAAAAATAATTCCTGTGGTGATAATGTGGCGGTGTCCAATTTAAGTACGGATTATAGTAAAATTACAACGTTTATTGATCAGAAAACCAATGAAATGAATTGTCCGAACAACAATGGTTACCAGCCGGTGAATGAAGGGTTGATCGCGGCAGGAAATCTTCTGGCAAATGTTCCGGATGAAACCAATATTGTGGTTACGGTAGGAACTTCCGCTAATCAGAGTGGAAATATGTACGGAGTTATCAATTCCCTTACACAGGCACAGGCAAGATTAATTATGTTCCAGACCAGCGCAAGATCATCAGACACATACAATGATTTTGTATTAATGGCGGAAAATGTGGTTACCAATACGGCTAAAAACATTGCTGAGCTTAAAAAGCAGAAAATTATCAATCAGAATGATGTTTTAACAAAAAATAATTTTAACCTGATAGAAGGTGATGAAGGCTTCTTCTCTCTGGACTATCCCAAACAAAGTATGTCTCAGGGATTCGTTATTTTCCCTAAAAAAGGGGATATTGCGACTCCGGGATACCTTAAAAAATCAGTTGACAGCCTGATTGCTCAGGTAACATTGGATAATGAGACATTAGATAAATCTCTTAACGACTATTTTCACTCTTCAGTGGGAGCGGGAAGAACCGATGTAGACTTGAAATACAAATATCTGTATCCGGGTCTTACCAATCCTGTTCCGGCTGGAATTGCCGCACAGTTGATCAATTACGGAAGTCCGTTCTTAGTAAAAGGATATATTCCGAAAGAGTTGAAAGATTTCCAGCCCGGCCTGGAAAAAGGAATTCTGATTTCAGAAGGCGAATATGATAACCTTAAAGCTTTTTATACTGAGGTATATGAGAAAACAGGAGCCGGAAGATCAGATTTCAGCCAGTCCAGAGCGGTAAAAGAATATATGAGGCTTCTGAAAAAGTACAATCCTACTATCAAGTTCTTGGATAAAGGAGAATTGTATGAGCAACCTATGTCGTATGCCGTAGGAGTGAGTACCGGCTTTGATAATTCAGATGAAGAACTGATGTCTAAATACAAACTTAAAGGTTGGAAAAAATCTAAAATAGTTACCAATGAAACGGTGAGAAATTATTTCCGTCATTACAAAGATTTGTCAGACAGAATGCTTGCCCACAGAAACAATCCGGCAGTAAAAATCCAGCAAAACGGACAGACTTTTTATTGGTTGAATGAATATTTTATGCCTACAATGCTATCCGTTGAAGAACCGGAATATACTAAACATTAAATAGTTATATAAGATAAAAAGCAGGATTTTATTTCTGCTTTTTATGTTTTTATTGAAAAATTTTTATCTTTATATCACCCAAATCATAAAAATATGTCCAATCAATCATCACCTCATGATGGCAAACACTTTGTCATCCAGAAGGGTAAGGCCCAGTGCAATCAGGGTGACCAATTCCCTCAATATAAAGTAACTTCGCATCAGCAACATTATTGGAATGATTCTGATGGGAAACCGGACTATTTAGCCGTTACGGAAGACGATCTTCAGTTTAATCCCTCTGGTCCAAGCTTTGGAAAATGTAAGCTCAGGCCTTCTTCAAGCGGGTATCTGCCATGTGTATATGCTCCTGCCGGAAAATGGCAAAAGACATATGATAAAGTAAAGGTAATGGATAAAAAATGCGTTACCGAAGCTTCTGAACTTCAATGTGCTGTGGGTGGATTAATTACGATCAAGGACCATGGACAACGTGGTGAGATGAGTAAACAAAATGTGAAAAATGCAGATACAAAAACTGTACAGCACATCAATCCTCTCGTAAAAATGAATGACTTCAAAGAAACTGTTGAAGAAAGTGAAATAGATGCTTATTAATCTTTAAAACTTGTTGTCATGTCAAAAAAAGGAGTTTTAAAAATATCAGGAAATTCAACACCGAAGGTCGGGCAAAGAACCACCTATACTGTTACTGAATGGTATCCCGGGACCCCGGAGGAAAATCGCGATCCGGCACAGGTAACATGGGAATTGTTTAAAAAACGTTCCAACGGAAGTTTTACCACTACCAATATCAAAAAAAAGGGTGACGGGACTTTTACTTTTGGAGAAGTTGCCCATAAACATACCTATCGATTGGAAGCTTATTTATATGAAGCGGAAGGTAAAAATTCAACAACTATAGAGATCAATCCTCAGCCCACCGAGATCCCTAAAATTAATAAAGTAGAGCTTTTTTATGCGGATGATTCCAAAGGGAATACATTCAGCTATATGGAAAAACTGGTAGCCAAAGCACAATGTGTAAGCCTTGCAGGAGAAAAATTGCTTTTTACACTTTGGGAAGATGATAGCCGGGGCAGCGGACACAATGCTCAAAATCTTTTTGTGGATAAAAAAGAGGTAACAGTAGGTACTAACGGTACCGCAAGTGCGGAATTTCTGCTTACAAAAGCATTAGTACAAAAAGCCGCTACAGGGGAGGTTGATCCTAAAGAGCTGGAATTTTACGTTACCGTAGAATATTACAAGGACAAGAAACACAGTTCTGAAAATGTAGATGTGAAAAATCCGGAACACAGACCTTCTGCTCCAAAGGCTCCGACACCAGCCCCTACAAAAAGTACTCCATCCAAATCAAAAGGTTCGCCAGCGGCACAGAAGCCACCTTCCAATAAAGAAACAGGGTATGTGGATCAGGCGATAGATAAACTACAGGAACTTTGGGATTATTTAGAATCAAAAGGAATCATAAACCCTTTTAGAAAGCCTGTTACCCCAAAGCCTGAAGGAAAAGCTAAAAGTAAGGTAAATGATCAGGAAAATGCTGTTGATTGTGGTGGAAAATATTGTATCAAGAAAGGAGATAAAAGCGAACTGATCCGGGAGATCAATATACGTCTTGCAGGCTTTGGAGGAAATGTGCCTACCGATGAATTTACCGATAAAACGGAGAAGATGATCAAGCAGTTTCAGAAGGATTATATGAAAGTGCCTGAAACAGGAAAAATTTGTGGTAATGTTCTAAGGGCAATTGATGATTTTTCCACAAAATTTGATATCACTGCCGGATGGTGGGAACAGTTGAAGTGCTCTTGCAAGACAAAAGGAAAACAAGCTACGAGCAAATTGAGAGGGATAAAAGAAACCAATAATTGTAAAGGTTTTGGAGACAGCACAGGAAAAGGTACCTACAAATCCAATACTAAAGATGAAGCCTATCATAAATATGAATATCCTGGAATTCATAGATCCCTTTTGTTTGGGTTCAAAGCCTTGAGATTTTATTTTAGCCTTCAGAAAACATATTCTTTTGATTCGTTTAGTTCCGGTTATCGTTGCAGGTTCAAAAACTATACTACAACAAACCATCAGGGTAAAGCCATCGATATGCAGTTCAGTAAAGGAACCTGGGCCATAAGAAAAGCTGATAAAAAGAATTTAAAAGAGCTTAGGGAAATCAGAGATTCTATATTTATAAAATACCTGGGAGCACAGAATCAATGGCCGGCTAAAGATAAATTTTCTATTGAACCTATTGATTTGTTATATGATAAAAAAGGGAATGTAAGGTTTGATCACACCTTTAGCTGGATACACATGGATGTCCGTGAGTTTAATTCCCAATATCTGGAGGATAAATATTTCTGTAAAAGTTTAACCGAACTTAACGGAAAAAGTATTGTTCAGCTGGCAAAAGAACTGGGGTATGGTAAAGTTTGTGAATGCCTGAGCAGTTTCAAAGCACAAAAACCACCTGAAAATAAATCCGGAAACTGTTATTGCTCAAAAGATCTTACAGAAGAAGTGTTGGTGGCTGCAGGGGTTTCAAAGGCTAAAGCCAAAGAGTACCTTGAGGCATTGAATAAAACCATGACGGACTATAAGATTGATACCTGTCTGAGAAAGTCCCATTTTCTGGCCCAACTGATCCACGAATCAGGAAATTTTAACTATACCGAAGAGCTCGGTGTGGCAGATACTGCCTATGGAGGATTTAAAGGAAGAGGGCTTATCCAATTAACAGGAAAAGAGAATTATACCAATTACGGAAAATATGAAGGGCAGGACTTTACTTCAACACTGGAAAACAAAATGAAGCTTGAAAAACTTCCATACAGCGTAAGATCAGCGGGATGGTATTGGACGAATCTTAAACAGCTGAATGAAAATGCCGATGCTAATGATTTGATTTATATTACCAGAATTGTTAATGGAGGGTTTAATGGTTATAATGACCGGTTGAAATACTTTAAAAAAGCTTACGAGAACCTGTATTCATCATGTAAGGATAAAGATGAAAAGAAAACAGATGAATTCCTGTTCAAGGAAAGTAAGGCCTATCATGATAAAAGAGGCTCCTTTGCATGGGGATTATGGCATGATCCGGATCTTACCAAAAAAGGATGTACCAAAGATAAAGCGAAAGCAATTGAAGGCTATACGAGATTTCTGGAATTAGTGGATGATAATTTCTCTGCTGCAGACTGGTATGGGATCCAAAAGATGGCAGGTTTCAGTGATCTGGTATATTATACCCAGAAAAAAGTGAAAGGAAAAACTGTAAATGAAGCACACGTTAAAGTTCTGAAAGCTGCTGAAAAAAGATTAAAAGCATTACAGGGAAAATAAAATGAAAGTCTTCCCCTTTTTAACGTTTATAAAATAAATAATGAAAACTATATACACCATAACGGTTTCTGCATTACTTTTTACTTTCTTGATCTATTGTAAAAAGCAGCTTAAGGCGGAGAATATCCATGCACCGAAAATTGCAGTTGTCAACGAACCGTCCTCAATAGAAAATATCCGGATTGCAGATAACGGCCCTGTTGTGGCATTGCCTTTTGATTTTGAAGAATACACCTCTCTATGCATTCAACAAAGCGCTGAAGACTGTTCCAAAAGATATCCGTCAATAGCTGAGACTGAATCCACTGATCTTATGGGAAAGTTATCAGCACAAATGGAAGGAACTCCGGAAAGAATATTCAAATTGAATTCTTCTTTTAAGAATGACCTTAAAGTCTATATCATTTTTTTCGATGGAGATTCCAGCTCACAGGAATTGATTACTGTAATGGGTAATAAGGTTATTGCCAGCCAATCAGTAGGATATGCGATGCCTGAGAATCAAACGTATGAGTCGTTTAAGGTTAATGAAGACATGACAGTGGATATATATGAAATTAATTATGAGACTCTTAAAAAAAAGAATGCCGGAAAGTATAAAATACTTGCCGATGGAAAAATAATAAAAAGTAAATAATGACGCTTTGTATTGAAATAAAAGCTGAGTAGATTATCTTATTCAGCTTTTGTTTTTGAAATATTTAAATTGCTTTAAAATAAAATTTATGATCAGGAAAAATATTTTAGGTTGCCTATTATTAACGGGTCTTTTTTTCTTTGCATGTAAAAAGGAAAACAATTCGTTGATAAAAAACGCAACAACATCTGCGGTAGCCCCCAACAAAATTTCAGCAAATACTTTAAAAGATTCTGTTGCCGGAAAGACAGAGCAGCCTGTTTCAACACCTAAGACTGAAAACTCCAGTCTCCGATCTTCCGTGAAAAATAATACCATTGAAGGCAGGTTTGTGGCCCGGAATTGTGAAAATGGCAGATTTTCCATTGTTATTTCAAATTCCGGAGGCACCACTACCTTTAAAGTTTATGACGGAAAAAAAGTAATAAGTTCTGGAAAAGCTGAAATAAGTAAAGAATCTGACTCCAATGAAATAAACATAACAATGGGCAATATAGGTGGAATATATGCAGATGATATATTGACAATACAAAACTATGGGAATTCAATGAATGAATTCGAACACTTTACCCAATGTGAAGATAAATATCTGGAATTTGCCAAAGAATAAATACAGGCTGAAAAAAATATGATCATTCATTTTATCCTTCCCGGTGAAACACTACAAAGTATTTCCGATGAAATACAACTGGAAAATGCGGAATACCTGAAAGAATACCATAACGAGCGTTGCGGAAGGGAAGAGCGTATCGACAATGAACTATTACCCGGAAAAAAGCTACTGATTCCGGATATTGTTAAAATTAAAGAATATAACAGCCGGAATGACGCTCCTTTCAAAAGAAAGGAACTGAATCCCGAATTGAAGTTCAATCCCGAAAATCTACATCAGAAATATCAGGTTAGCATTACGGAAGGAAACGAAACAAACGGCATTGTGAAAAACAATGAAACTTCCTTTGACGTTACCGTGCAATGGATGCGCAGAGAAGATGAACAGCATGTTTTTCACCTCTCCAAAAATAACTTCCGTAGCGAAAATGGAGGTAAAATGGGAGACCTTGCTACCGAATGTATCCAGTCATTAAATCCTATAGAGGTTATTACCAACTCCCGGGGGAAAGTTTTAAAAATAGCTTTGACAAAGGAAGTAGAGGATAATTTTAAGCATATTAAAGAAAGATTGACAGATCTTTTTTCGGATCAGTATGCCGCATTGTATATCGAAGAATTTGAGTATGCCATTCTGAATAAAACACTCTTCAACGAAAGAATGAAAGAAGATACTTTCATCAGAATGTACTTTTCTCCGTTGAGGAATACCTTTAAAAATGGCAAAACTTCCTATGAACATTTCATCACGCATGAAAATATACCCGTAACGGTGAATCAGAAAGTAGAGGATATTAATTATTCGGAAGAGATTACTTTATTACAGAATCTCAAAAGTGAAGAACCTCAAAACATAATTAATTATATAGGAACCTATACACTTTATACCCATACCGGGATTGTTAAAAAAGCAGATATCAATTACAATATTTCTCAATATGGTGTTAAATACTTGACAGCTGTGTCCATTGCTAGCATAACTTAAATGTCGATAAATAGAGAGTTTTTAAGTATGCGTTAAATCTATAGTCGTAGAATTACGACAGCTGATCGTAGAAATACGACAAAAAATAAAAATTGCATTTGAAAATTTTCAGGAAATGAATAACGGATTTATCTTTGTTACACAATCACTGAATCACAAAATATTATTAACGATTAAAATTTACAAATATGGCAGGCAATTCAAGAGGAATCTTAAAATTCAACGGAGGTGAAGGTCAGAAATTATTAAAGCTGAACTATAGCGTATCAAGATCTACAGACGTATCAGGAAGAGTCGCTTCAGACCCGTCAAACGCTCTTATTAAAATGACAGTAGAAGCTACTGAAAAATCAGACATCTTAGAAAGTTTACTCAACGGAAAATATAAGCCTACAACTGGTGAGATTACGTTCAATAAATCTCACGAAGAAGGAACGCTGATTACCCTGAACTGGGAGAACGGATATGTGATCCAACATGAAGTAGATTTCGATGCGGTAGATGATAACAGTATGCTGATCAGTTTTGTGGTAAGTGCCGAAATTATAGGTTACGGAAACTCTAAACATGAGGCTCAGTGGCCCTCTAGCTAATTGATTTACCATTAACATTCATAAAAAAGACTGTCCAAAAGACGGTCTTTTTTTACCATTGAAAGACTACGGAAGATAAAAATATGAAGTCGTTCATCATAAGTATATCACATTTTGAAGATATATCATTATATTATTAAAAAAAACCAATATCTTAGTATAGAATAAAAATTTCAATGATTATAGTTTGAAAGCTGGAAAGATTTAACGAAAATATAATTAAAGAAATACACCAAAGTCAGAGATATTAATAAATTTTGAGAAAAATACTACAATGGGAGTTCTGGTAACCAACGAAACAGTAAAACAGCTTTTTCATATTGCTCAGTCGATAGCGAGGGAAAATTATAATGCAACCTATGGCGGGCCGCATATTCTGCAGGCTTTGATGCATAAAGATATCGGGCTTAATGAATTCCTGAAAAACATAGATAAAGATCCAGGCTATTTCTACGAATGGGCAGATGTGCGCATTGAAGATGAGCCAAAAACCACCCATCTTCCCGAAGAAATACAAGAAGGGGAAGCCGTGGACAATATTTTGGAGGAAGCTGATGATATCAGGCTGAAACTCGGATTGGACGAAATTACTCCTATCTGTATTTTAACGGCCATTGTAAAGCCTCAGGTTGCCTTTAGCCTGCAGCAGCTTAAATCATTGCCACTCAGAGAACATGAGATATTCAACCTGTACAGAAAAGACATCCCATTTGCAGCATCAGAGAACGGTGAATTTCCTTCCCTGTTTTCCAACGGATCAGGCTTTTCAGATTCTTCCTTTCCTTCCCTTAAAAATTATTGCGTAGACAGAACGGCACAAGCCAGAAAAGGAGAATTGGAAAATATCATCGGAAGAGACAAAGAATTGAGAATGCTGGTGGAAATTCTTTGCCGAAGAAGTAAGCCGAATGTCATCATCATCGGTGAGCCGGGAGTAGGAAAAACAGCATTGGTAGAAGGCTTTGCTATTGAAATTACAAAAGGCAATGTCCCTGAAATGCTTAAAAATGCCACCCTTCTGGAATTAGATACAGGTGCCTTGCTCGCAGGAACATCCTACAAAGGCGAAATTGAAGACCGCCTTAAAAAAGTAATCAATGAATGCAAAAAAATAGAAAAAGCCATACTGTTCATTGATGAAATCCATACCCTTTTAGACCCTAAAGGAAGTATAGGAAACGTGGCGAATCTTCTGAAACCTGAACTGGCAAGAGGAGAAATTACGGTGATAGGAGCTACCACTCAGGAAGAATACAGAAAGATCATTGAACCCGAGCAGGCCTTTAACCGCCGCTTTGAAGTCCTTACAGTGAATGAGCCGGATGAGAAAACTTGCGTCAAAATGATAGATGTACTTCTTGATGGCTATAAAAAACATCACAATATTGAAGTCGAAAAAACAGCCCTTCCTGAATGTGTACGTCTGGCAAAACGTTATGCAAAAGGAAAGAAATTACCGGATGCAGCTATCGATCTTTTAGACAGGACAATGGCTGCAATCAAAATGCTGGATGAGCTTTCTGAAAAAGAACTGGAAAGCTGGAAAGAAAAATACGATGCTATTTTACAGGAAGAATACCACGACAATAAAGATAAGGCTGATGAGCTGATCTGGACGTATAACCTCTTAAGAGATAAAATAAGTCCGATTTTGTGGGGGTCCTTAAGTGAGCAGCCGACAATTGATAACTCAATGCCGGTGGAGCAGATCCGGAAAATTATCGACGATACCTATTCGGAATTGTTGCAGCATGCATCCAAGAAAAGAGAAAAAGTAGACCGTTTGGAATTGGCCGCAGTAATGGCCGCAAAAACAAATATTCCTATCGGAAAAATCCAAGCACAGGAAAAAGAAAAGCTTCTGAATATGGAATCACTTCTGTTGAACAGAGTGGTAGGTCAGGATCATGCCCTGAAAATCCTTTCAGATGCCATTGTGGAAAACAGGAGCGGACTGAATAAACCGGGGCAGCCTATCGGTTCATTCTTCCTACTGGGACCTACCGGAACAGGAAAAACAGAACTGGCGAAATCTATGGCCGAATTACTTTTCAATGATGAAAAAGCCATGGTTCGTTTCGATATGTCTGAATTTAAAGAAGAACATTCCGCAGCCCTTTTATATGGGGCTCCTCCCGGATATGTAGGATATGAGGAGGGAGGAATGCTCGTCAATAAAATCAGGCAGCAACCTTATACAGTGGTCTTATTTGATGAAATAGAAAAAGCGCACCATTCGGTTTTTGACGTTTTTTTACAGATCATGGACGAGGGAAAAGTACACGACAAACTGGGTAAGGAAGGAGACTTCAGCAATGCCTTGATCTTATTTACCTCAAATATCGGAAGTGAGGAGATCGTAAAACAGTTTGAGGAAGGAAAAATACCGGAATCATCTTCGTTGATGCAGATCATGTCCAACTCAGGAAGATTCAGACCGGAATTCCTGGCGAGAATTACAGAAATTATTCCTTTTGCACCAATTACGGAATCCATCGCTGAAAGGATCTTTAATATTCAGCTGAAATCCCTGCATGCTTCATTAACGAGATTGGGGATTGCGCTGAAAATTAGTGATGAAGCGGTCAGAAATCTTGCATTGGGAGGATTCAGCAGCAAATATGGCGCAAGACAGATTTCAGGAGTAATCCGGGCACAGCTGGCTAGACCGATTTCCAAAATGATCGTAAGAGAAGAAGTGAAATCCGGACAGACTATTCATGTAGACTGGAATAAAGATGAAGAGAAATTAAGTTGGAAAGTAGAGTGATTGAGTAAAAGTAAACAGCAAAAACGCTATTTGTCTTTAGCCTTTTTGTATTAGACACAACAAAATATTGACAATGGAATTGCATTTCAGACATATTTTTACAGGAATGTTTTTATTACTGTTTTCCCAGCTGGTCAGCGGGCAGTTCCTTACTGCATCCGACACATCTGAAAGCAGTGTGAAACGTTATAAAAGCATTATTAATTCCAATAAAGAAATTGTTGAATTTATTGAATATTCTCTGGTTCAGAAAGGTTTACCGAAACATTTGAGGAATCTGGCTCTCATAGAATCCCATTTTGACAGGACTATTACCTCGCATGCAGGAGCAGTGGGAGTGTGGCAGTTTATGACTTCCCACGCCAATCAATATGGGCTTTCGGAGCAGAACCGTACGGATTTATATAAAAGTACGAAAACAGCCGTAGTTTCTTTATCCAGCCTTTATAAAAAATATAACAACTGGATTACCGTTGTGGCTGCCTATAACTGTGGGGAAGGAAATATTGCAAAAGCAATGGCAACTGCAGGATCTTCACAATACCACGTGTTCTATCAATATCTCCCTGCGGAAACCATTAATCATGTCAAAAAATACCTGAATGCCTGTTATGCGACGGGTGAACTGCACAGTGTACTCACGGATTATAACAATTCAAGAATGAACAAGGTGTTTTTTGCGGAAGGCGGCAGCCGGAATAATAATATTTCACTATCCGAAACAGAAATTAATGCCGGCTTTAATCTGGAGGTCATTGCGGATGAGCTTCAGATCGGTATGGATAAAATACTTGCATGGAATCCCGGAATTAAAGAAGAGCTCCAGCATAAGGGGGAAAGTCTTTTTTACCTTCCCATGGATTTAATGCCTGATTTTCTTTTGAAAAAAAATAAAATACTTTCCCGCTCCATCCGGATGGGAAGTAAATAATACATTAAACACTAAGCGATACTATTAATCTACCAAACACAGATCATATGAAAGCAGAGTCACAAAATATGTTGAAGAACCCTTCGTTTAAACCGTCTCAGAATGCAGACAGAGTTACGGAGAATCATCATGCCGGTATCAACCGTTTGGTGAAATTATCTTTGGTTATAGAGGGCAAAGTTATCAAATATTACAAACACTTCAGGCTGAAGCAGAGTGCTCAGCGCCACCACGAGTTCACGCTTACCTTAGCTCATGACACCTTAGGAAGCCGCCAAACCCACACCCTGGAAGAAGCAAATAAATTTCTCGGAAAACGTTTAACGGCGGTTATTTCTTATAAAGATATAGAAAACAGTCCGGAAAGAACGTTTGTGGGAGTAATAACCGGAGTTGGATTCAGTCAGGAAAAAATGAGCCTTGGAAATATAGTACTTTCCGGTTACAGCCCGACAATTTTATTGGATGGTGCACCTCATATCCAAAGCTTTGGAGGCGATCAGCCTGTCAATATGGGAATTATCGCCGAAGAAGTAATAAAGCAGGGAATAGATAAAAGCCGCTTCGATGTGAGAGTGGATACCAATGATTACTCACAGATTATTTACAGCTGTCAGTATGATGAGACTCACTACAATTACCTGGCGAGAATGGCGGAAGCATATGGAGAACAATTCTACTATGATGGAGAAGTGCTTCATTTCGGAAAACTTCCTGCTCAGAATAAGCCCATCAAGCTACTTTATGGAAGCAATGCGAATGATATAAAAGTAGAATTAAAAGCAGTACACACCAAACCGCAGTTTTACGGCTACAACAGCAGCAAAAATGAAAAACTTACATCAGGAGCAACTCCGGTACAACATGTAGGGGATCTGGCAAAAACTGCTTATGAGCATAATGATAAAATATATAAGACACCAGCTTTACAGGTAGCTCCTATTAAAGCATCTACCCACCTTGATGTGGAATATTCCCAAAAAAGTACATCAGGCAGCCAGGCAGTCAATGTGTTTTCATTATCCGGAAATACAACTGTTCCTTTTTTACATCCAGGTTGTATTGCAGATGTACAAATGCGTAAGCCGGACACCAATGAAACTTCCTATTTTACCAGGATAATGGTTACGGAAACAATTCATGAAATAGATACCATAGGTCACTATAATGGAAGCTTTGAAGCCATTGCGGCAGATACGGGCTTTCTTCCTAAGCCGGACTTCACCATTCCGAAAGCAGAGCCTCAGATCGCTACCGTAGTATCCAATGCAGATCCGGAAAGTCAGGGAAGAGTGCAGGTGAAGTTTGACTGGCAGAACAGTGACGGCACCCATTTTGTGCGGGTAATGAGTCCGGATGCGGGAGGTACCGATCGTGTTACGGAAAACAGAGGATATGTAGCCGTTCCGGAAGTTGGAGATCAGGTTATGGTCAATTTTGTGCACAGTCATCCCGACAGACCATTCGTAATGGGAGGAATGTTCCATGGAGCTGTAGGATTAGGAGGAGGGGTCGACAACAGGGTGAAATCCATCCAGACCAGAAGCGGGCACAGAATTGTATTTACCGAGGATGAAAGCATTATCATTACTGATAAATCAGGAAATAAAATACATCTGGATACAACAGGAAGTAATATCAATATCACCGCTCCTGAAACCATTAATATCACTGCAAAAAATATTAATATCACAGCTTCTGAAAATATTACGTCCAATGCCGGAATGAATATAACAGAAGGAGCCGGAATGAATCATACAAGCGTAGCAGGAGGAATGATGACGCAGAATGCCGTCCTGGATTATTCCCTAATGGCAGCCAATATTATGGAAGTAGCCCAGGGAGAAAGAAAATCCAGGGCAAAAGAAATGAAAGAAAATGCCCAGACCAAAGAAGTTTCCGTTCAGGGAAATAATAACTGGCATACCCAGGGAGAATTTAATAACAATAGCGGTCAAAATTCAAAGTCACATTAATCATGGCCGGAGGAACAATTACCAGAATAGCATTAGGCGGTTCTTCCACATCAGTTGAAGGAAACTTTACCGGTTTTTATGACAAGCTTGAAATGAATGCAGGTGAAAACAATGCGTTTAAAGCAAGAGTGACCAATTTCGGAAAACCGGAAAAAACACCCAAAGCGGGTAAATACTTTATAAAAGGCTGGTGGACTAATCATAGGGACGAGCCTATCAAAAGGGCTATATATGGGCAGGTGCTCAGGTTTCATATAGAAATGGACAAGGAATATGCCAAGCCCGGGGATGTAGTGTATTTCAGCTTGTATGATAGCGATATGCGTTCTTTTGGCAATGACATGATAAAAGCAGATGACCCGATTGCCTTAGAACACAAAGACGGAAGCCGCAGGGCGTATACCTTTGAAAAAATAAATGATGAACTTAAGGTTATCATTGAATTTTCAACCACCGATACCCTGGAACATTGGAGTAAACAATTGGATCAAGACAGAATTTTTGAGCTTTACTTCAGATGTTCTTATGTTAACAGAGGAGAAACAGAACACGTAGAGCTGCCATATAATTTTCAGGATTATCTGAATTTAGGCGCTATTGTCATTGACAGGTACAAAATGCCGGGCTTAAAACCTGACGGATCTGATATCGCAGATGATATGACTTACGGCACAGGACACCCTTATAAAAAACCTGTATACAGTAGCGGAACGCTTGACCAGTATAAAAAAGAATATGCCGTTTCGGGTTTTGATATGAACAATCATTCGATCTTTGCAAACAAAGAATCCGAAATTATTGATTTAGAAGGAGTAGTGGTGACTGCCTCAAGGCCTGCCCAGGAGTCTAAACCACAAAATAATTTAAATGTTTCTGCCAGTCAGCCTGCTGACCATACCCGGGTGCACCATCCTGATTATCCCGCACCGGAGAAAATCTCTGACCAGCAAAAGCAGAAGGATAAGAAAAATGAAAAAGCAATTTATTCCCGAAATGAAATAGAAGATTTAGGCTGGCTGATGGGAATAACCTCAGGGGCTGATAGCGAAAGAGCATTGTGGTTTGATTTCCGGGCCATGTCTCAGGGACTTCTCTCCAGAGGGAAACTGAATGATAATATAGCGCTCATGATCAGCAAAATGCAACGTAATGAAGGCGGGGTTTTTGAAAACCAGAAACTCACGGATGCCATACTGGAAAACCCTGCGACCCTGAGTTATCTACAGAAAGTGGAAGATTACATCACAGAACAACTGAAGTCAAAATTAGCAAAACTGGAAGAGGTGGAAGATAAAGAGCCTTATTTTGCTGTAGGTAAGGATGGAAAAATAGATCACCTCTCTAACAAAACAAAAGGAAAGAGGACCAAGCAGTTCAGAAGCCCGGCTTTTACCTGGAAAGAAAACTGGAATGTATTGCGGGGAGAAACCATTGCATTAAATGACATCTGGGCCACGGAAATCATCCTGAAAGAAGTACGTTTTACAGGAGATGATTATACTGCAAAATATGAGGTTACTCTTTGGGATCACTTCGGACTGGATAAACCTGATATGGAAAAATTTTATTCTTATGGTGCAGGATTCAGGGCCTGGTTTGTATTGCAGCACCTTTGGGGATATAAACCTTTTCTGACAAAAATGAATTTCACAAGAGAATTAAAGGGGAACCTTAATATGGGTGCTGCCGAAAGAGCAGCTCAAAGAGATCAGGCAAAAAAAGAAGCGGAAGAACAAAACAGACAGATAATGCTGGAAGCCCTGAGCGGGCCTAAATTTTAAGATATGATAAGGATACTTTGTATTATTGTGACAGGAATCATGCTGGTTTCCTGTGAGGAGAAAAAAACGGAATTCATACAGTCCGGGGTTTATAAAAATCTTTATCTGGTGAAGAATCTTCCCGGCGAAGCTTCTGCAGCAAAGAAAATAATTCAGGATTTTGTTATTAAGAGCTCCTTGAAAGATGACGTAGAATTTTATAAATATACTAGCAATACAAAGTATTTCTTAGACCATAAAGAAGATCCGGGAGGATTTTCCAGTGAAGAGTTGGGTAGATACCAGGAAGAAGAAGGAATTGCGTCCTTTGAAAATGTAAAATGTGACAAAGATACCCTGAAAAAAGTAGGGGTTTTAAGATATTATAATGAAAAATACGGAAATTTTTATAGACCGGATACTCTTATAAATAACTGTAAATAGAATATGGCTGGTGGAACTATTACAAGAATAGCATTAGGAAGCTCTTCCTCTTTAGTGGAGGAAAACTTTACGGGTTTCTATGATACTCTGGCTATGAGTGCCGGGGAAAATAATGCATTCAAAGCAAAAGCTACCAATCATGGAAAACCGAAACAGCCTGAAGCGGGTAAATATTTTATAAAAGGCTGGTGGACCGATAAAAATGATAAGCCTATCAAAGAAGCTGTTATAGGAGATACTATAAGATTTCATATCCAGACACAAGGGATAAAAGACGGTGAAGAGGTTACTTTTACGGTGTATGATTGGGATAACCTGAAGTGGATGAATGATAAGCTGCAACTTACAGATAAGAGTACCCAGAAAGAATCCGACAAGATTAAGATACAGGGAGGCAAGGGGTATGCAGAATGGACAACCGGTGAGGGAAGCAGAAAGCTTCTTGAGGAATCTATGGAAGGAAATGAGATTGAACTCTTTGTAGAGTGTACCTATAAAGACGAAAAGATAGATCTTCCTGTAAATACATGGGATTATCTGATTTTATATGAAAAAGAGGTCTTAATAACAGTAATTGTGGAGCTGCCCCATTCAAAAGAAACAGGTTGGGGAGCCAAAGGCTTGGCAGGACATTCTGCAATGGCTATTGGACAAAGGTATTTCGATTATGGTCCAGATTATGATCTGAACAATAATAATATTGCCGGAGATATAGTACAGGTAAGTGAAAAGGATTATGATGTAGATTTTAATGATGATGGCGATAAAGATGATAGAGTTGACCTTGATGAGGGTACTCTTGATTTTAAAAATACTCCGGGACGCCCTTGGTGGGGAGAAATGGTTGCTGAAGTCAATAATATCTCGGTACATGATGTTAAGCTGGATCAGGTTAAAGCATTTGTTCTTCAGCACTGGCATAAAAATAATGTGTATGGAAAAGTGCATACTATTGAATTCTATGTAAAAGAAAGTGAGGCGAATAAAATGATAAAGTGGTGGGAAGAAAGATACAGGCATCTGAAGATCTATAGTGTATATCCATGGACGGGCGAGCAATGTACAACTACCGTTAAAACTGCAATTCAGCAGGCTTTCCCTTTTGATATTAGCAAACCGGTTATGGGTAATTATATTCCTGATACAACACAGACACCGAAAGGATTATTAGAAGATCTGAAATCTTTTGTGAGTACTTCTAAAAAACATGCCGGACAACTGTCTACCATTACCGTGATAAAGCAGGAATCAAGTGATTGGAAAAATTAATTATGAACATGAAAAAAATAATCTATATGTCTATACTATCTTCGCTGTTTTCTTTAAACAGCTGTGACGGTGATACCGGGAAAAGCTATGCAGGAACTCCGGAATTTGATACAATTGAAAAAAAATTGGCAATTAAAGAACAGCAGGCTATTAGATTTTATGATGACCATTTTACGGAAAATTTTGTTGGGGAAAATAAGGCAGAGATAGATTCTTACTTTTGGAAGGTCATCTATATTTATGAGAACAATTACTATATTGGATATATCCATAAATATGATAAAAAAGGCCCAAAGGAAGGGAAGATGCATTTTTTAGCAAAAATTGATTCAAAGACCGGCGAAGTATCCGTAGTTAAATAATGGTTAGTAATAAAATTAAGGTAGCCGCTCAACGAAATTTTATGTTATGAAAGGCTATAAAAAAAATATTAGATTATCTTAATATTTCCCAAAATTGTGTATAAATACTGTTGGAAAATAGCAGTATTTTTTATTTTAATATAATGATTATTAATTTGTTATAATCTTATTTATTTCCAAAGTAGTAGAATTACGACACCAAATCGTAGAAATACGACAAAAAACAAGATTGCAGTTTAAAAACTTTTCAGAACCGAATAAGTGGTCTATCTTTGGGATACCAAACAATCACCAAATCACAAAATATTAACGATTAAAATTTACAAATCATGGCAGTTAATTCAAGAGGAATCTTAAAATTCAACGGAGGCGAGGGTCAGAAATTATTAAAGCTAAACTATAGCGTATCAAGATCTACAGACGTATCAGGAAGAGTAGCTTCAGATCCGTCAAACGCCATTATCAAACTTAAAGTAGAAGCTACTGAAAAATCAGACATCCTAGAAAGCTTACTCAACGGAAAGTATAAGCCTACAACTGGTGAAGTTACTTTTAACAAATCTCACGAAGAAGGAACGCTGATCACCCTGAACTGGGAGAACGGATATGTGATCCAGCATGAAGTGGAATTTGATGCCGTAGACGAAAACAGTATGCTGATCAGTTTTGTGGTAAGTGCCGAAATTATCAATTACGGAAATTCGAAACATGAGGCACAATGGCCAAGTAGCTAATCGACACATCATCTTAGTAAAATAAAATTGGTACAGAATAGTGCACTCACCCGGGTATACTATTCTGTTTTTCTGTTTCTGCAATACATATTGAATGAGATTCATCAATATGGTTAAAAATCGAAAATATTTGGTCCCTATAAACCACAGAATATTACAACCACCAATCACACTATTAATTAAAAAATAGATGCCATGTTTCAAGATGATCAATCGCCAAAAGTCCCTGCTTCAAAAGCTGGAAAACCTTCCATCAGTAAGCAGATGGGGGAAGTGGCAAAAACGCAGGCCATAAATAAAACCACCAAGAAGGTTCAGGAAAAAACAGAAGGTAAAATTCAGAAAGCCGGGCAAAAACTTGCTCAGGCGCAAGCTTATACCGGAGTTGCTCAAAATGCTGGCAATATGTTTATGAATCAAAAAATGCAGTCTACCGCACCTACTTTAGTAGAAAATAGAGTATGGTCTCAACAGCCCACTTCCAAAATACATAATGCGAAAGCCATTCCTGAAAATCAGATTCTGGGAATCAATCGTGTTGTAAAGCTTGAAATAGTGGTTGAAGGACAGGTAATCAAGCATTTCAAACACTTTAAATTGAAACAAAGTGCGATCAGACATCATGAATTCGACCTGATGCTTGCCCATGATACCTTAGGAAATGCTGAAAACCACAATCTGGAAAATGCACAAAACTTTTTGGGAAAACGGATTACAGTAGTTTTCAAATATAAAGATGTGGAAGAAGGGCCTGAAAGAAGTTTTGTAGGAGTAATTACTGAAGTTGGATTCAGCCAGGAAAAAGGAAGCTTAGGTAATATTGTCCTTACAGGTTACAGTCCGACGGTGCTTTTGGATGCCGCTCCTCATATTCAGAGCTTTGGAGGAGCTCAGGAAATAAGCTTAAACAGTATTGCCGATCAGGTTATTAAAGAAGGTTTGGGACAGAATAAATTTGATTTCCGTGTAGACGCCCAATATGGAAATGTTTCCTACAGTTCACAATATGAAGAAACTCATTACAATTACCTGGCACGAATGGCAGAAGCTTACGGGGAACAATTTTATTATGACGGGGAAGTATTACATTTCGGAAAGCTTCCTCCTCAGGAAAAACCGGTGAAGCTAACCTATGGCAGTAATGTGAATGATGTAAAAATCAAAATGAAAGCGCAACATGTGAATCCTAGCTTTTATGGATATAACAGCAGTAAAAATGAAAAACTGACTGCCGGAAGCTCAAAAATAAGCCATACATCAGACATTGCAAAACGCGCTTATGAAATATCAGAAAAAACATTTACAACTCCTTCATTAAGAGTAGCCCCAATAAAAGCAGTGTCTTTCATGGATATTGATGCTTCTCAAAAAGGAACGGCAGGAAGCAAAGCTTCAGATGTTTTTGTGACTTCAGGAACTACTACTGTTCCTTTTCTGTATCCGGGATGTACCGCAGATATTGAAATGCGTAAAACCGGAAGCAATCAAACCTCATATTTTACAAAACTAATGATCATAGAGATGAATCATGAAGTAGATGCAAGAGGCTATTACACCGGAACATTCGATGCTATCGCTTCAGATACGGGATTTATTCCGCGTCCTGAGTTTCAGACTCCAAAAGCAGACGCTCAATTTGCAAAAGTGATCTCCAATATAGACCCTATGAATCAGGGACGTGTACAAGTACAGTTTGACTGGCAAAACGGATCCGCAACAACTGAATTTATCCGTGTCATGACCCCTGATGCAGGAAGCAGTGACAAGGTAAGTAAAAACAGAGGTTTCATGGCCATTCCTGAAGTGGGGGATCAGGTTGTTGTGAATTTTGTACATCAGCATCCTGACAGGCCGTTTGTGATGGGCGGAATGTTCCATGGTGGAATTGGCGCAGGAGGCGGAGCCGGAAACAATGTGAAAAGTTTAAGCAGCAGAAGCGGTAATAAACTGGAACTGGATGATGGAGCCGGTTCGGTTTTTCTTACAGATCAGGGCGGTGCCAATATGAAATTTGACGGAGCAGGAAATGCGATGACGAATGCCAATAATGATAAGACCGTAACGGTGGGAAATAATAACACGGTAAAAGCAGGAAATACCAATATGATCAATGTTGGTGATGCTTCCATTCTTCAGATGGACAAAACCGGGAAAGTTTCACTCACGGCCAATACGGAATTTAAAATTATTGTGGGAGCAAGTACAATAACTATAGACAAAACCGGAAAAATTACCATCAACGGGAAAGAGATCATCATGGACGCTACAGAAAAAATTACCGCATCAGGAGCCAATGAATTCAATATTGGAAGTAAAACTACCAATATTGCAGGTAAAAGTGAAGTCAATGTAGGTGGTAAAAAAGTAAAAATCAATACGTAAGGAATGGAAAAGGATAAAGCCTTTAAATATAATACCGATATTGTAGGGACTACCAAAGTACACAGTATAAAAAGCGACTACAAAATAAATATAAAAAATGAAGTAACCTATAAAGGGATTGAGGACGATGGATTGTATCGCTTCAATATTGTGGAAACATTGTATGAACTGGCTGATTATGAAGATCCTATTATGACTCAGATTGCTGAAATGACCAACAGAATTTGCAGCATCTACAAAGAGATTGAAATAGGAATCAATGCAGAAGGGGTAATCGAGAAAATATACAACAGGGATGAGATCCGCAAAAAGTGGCAGAAAGTAAAAGAATGGCTTACCAATTCGCATCCGCTGGAGTCTTACGAAATTATACGTGCTAAAGAATATGAACTGAGTAATGAAGAAATGGAAATTAAAAACATCCGTTTCATTCATTTTTTGCATCAGTATTTTTTCATTTTTAAACAAAGTGCTGAAAACGGAAATGTAAGGTATATCAAAAAAAATGAGATGGATCGTTTCGGTGGCGGAATAGTGGTTCCTGTCAATATTAATCTTAGAGAACAGGATTTGGAGGACGGAACTATAGAACGGACTTATGAAGGCAAAATGGTACGGGACAATAAAGTTATTGAAAGACTGAGAACCTTTACGAAAGATAAGTATATGCATCCTGAATATAAAATGACAGGGAAGTATATGTATGATAATATCACATTATTAGAGTCTGATTTTACCATTACCGAAGAGTTGGGAGAGTTTTACTATAACCATTCCTATCTTCGATTAACGCTGGAAGAATAAAATTATGGCAGAAGAACAGTATCTTACCGAAAAACACTATCTCGTATGTGATAAAGGGATGGCTCCCAAACAGATGAAAGTAACGAGCCAGAACTTTACCTATATGAGTGGTCATTTAGCTGCAACTGAAAAAGATACCCTGAAAAATAATAATTTTCTTTGTCTTGGAAGTGTTGCCTTTATAGCCGGAGCTGTTGCCGGAGTTTGCTGCTGTATTCCCGGTCCGGGATGGCTTGTTGCTGCCATTATCGCGGCGGCAATTGCCGCCGCGATCGCCATCGGCTATTTCAAATGTAAAGCGGCCGCAACCCAAAGAGTCTGGACGAAACAATCTCCGGTGGTGGAAATTCAGGGCAAAAAAGCATTGACTTTGTCATCTATAATGATCTGTCCTGCAGAAGGCGGAACCATTACCCCTAAAGAAACTGTTTGGGAAGCATGGGGAAGTGCTGCATTAACCAATCTGGGACATGTTGCCAATTTCGCGTTTGGTTTTCTGGCAGGAAGAGGTCTAGGCGGGATGACGATGGGTGCAACATCCGCAGCAGGCGGAATGTCTGCTTTGGCAACAAGACAGGGAGCAGCAACTTTTGGGAGAGAATTTGGAAAACAATTCTTAAATACGGCAAGGAAAGAACTTATAGAGCAGTTTACTTTTAAAGGCTTTACCAAAGCTTCCACTTTCTGTAAGATCATGAGAGGGTTAGGAATTGGTGGGGCATACTATGAGCAGTATAATATCTGGAGCAGCGATCAGGATACATTGGATAAATTAAAAGAAAGCAGTGTTTCTTTGATTTTAAGTGTATTTGCCGCCAAAGGAGCCAGTCTCGTATGTTTCCCGGCAGGAACAAAAGTTCATACTTCTGACGGATTAGCCAATATTGAAGATCTGTTTGAAGGAAACCTGGTTCTTACTTTTAATGAGTTAACCAAAGAACAAGAATACAAATCCATTCTGAAAAGACATGAAAGATTCACTCTACAAATGCTTTCTATTGAATTACCTACAGGTGAATTTGTAAGAGTAACCCCGGAACACCGTTTCTATTGCAATAATGAATGGATTGAAGCCAGAGAACTCCAACCAGGAGATTTACTACATTTAAGAGGAGGTCATTACACTACGGTAATCAGCATAGAAACCTTGCCACATTATGAAAAAGTTTATAATTTTGATATCGAAGGCAATGAAAACTATTATGTAACTGAGGATGGTATTTTAGTACATAATGGATATACCAATAAAGCTCAGGTTAGAGATGTTACTGGCCAGCCGCATACAGTAGAAGTAACTATAAGCAAATCAGATTATCCTGAAACGGCACAACATATTGCCGACGCTATTGCTTCTGGAAAACTAAGCGTAGTAACCATTGCCAGAGACGGGTCAAAAACAAACAGAGCCAATTCCCTGAGAGGAATAAAAACCAAACCAAGTTTAGATAGGGATGAATGGCCAATGGCAATGTTTAAAGAAGGCGGAACCGGTGCAAGTGTAAGACATATTAACCCATCGGATAACAGAGGAGCGGGAAGTGCAATAGGTAATGCTCTCAGCGATTATCCAAATGGTACCGTTGTTAAAGTTATTATAATAGATTAAAAATAAAGATATGATTAAAGAAAACATTTTAGTATCTCATAACCAGATTATAATTCGTTCTGTACCTTTTGATCTGGAAAAGCAAACCTGGAGCGAAAAAGATGTTGAAGACGGAATTATCTGGTATAAAGATTATATTGTTTTAGATCCTTTGGTAGATGATTCCTTTGGCTGTTGGTTTCTTATAGATAAAAAAGAAAAAGTAGAAGTAAGCCCGGATTCTATAAGAGCAGCAATACTCCCATTTGAAATTAAAAATTTAGATGATTTTAGTATCAATACCGTTTCAGAATCAGTGAAATTATATAAAGATACCTCCGTAAACGTAAGTGAAGAAAAGGAAAAGGGAAAATATTATCCTTTAAATGTTGATGGATCAATGAATTTTGAAACCGGGACTTACAGTATTTTATTTGAAGTTTGCTTAGGGATTCCTGATGAAAATGTTCATGAAGAAGAAGTCTATTATAAATTCACATTTATTAAAGATGATAATCCTGTTTTCAAGGTTCTTAAAGAAGATGAGTACGGTTGGAACAATAATACTTACCTGGATGAAACAAACAGGAAACTGGAAAATGTTTCAGTTTAGAAAAATACCAATAAGGCTGCTATATAAGTGGTCTTTTTTATGATCATTAAATTCCCTTCGCCAAAAGTAGAATAAAAATTTCCTATTTTCTTATATTTGTTCATTATCAGAAAATATGGACGCAACACAAGATAAAAGGCTGTTTCTCATCGATGCTTATGCGATGATTTTCAGAGGATATTACGCATTGATCAGAAATCCGAGATTAACCAGTAAAGGATTGGACACTTCAGCGATTTTTGGTTTTACCAATTCCTTGATCGAACTGATCAGAAGAGAAAAGCCAACTCATTTGGCAGTGGTTTTTGATGTGGGACAGGCTAGCGTAAGAACTGAGGATTTTTCAGACTATAAAGCCAACAGAAGTGAAACTCCCGAAGCTATTAAGATTGCAATTCCATATATCCACAGAATTCTGGAAGCCATGCACATCCCTATTTTAGGAGTGGAAGGATATGAAGCGGATGATGTGATCGGTACGATTGCCTGCAAAGCAGAAAAAGAAGGCTACACCACGTATATGGTGACGCCGGATAAAGATTTTGCCCAGTTGGTTACAGATAAAATCAAGATCTATAAACCGGGTCTAAAAGGAGGTGATATAGAAATCTTAGGTGTAGAAGAAGTAAAGGCCAAATACGAAATAGAAGATCCTAAGCAGGTGATCGATTTTCTTGCCATGATGGGAGATGCAGTAGATAACATCCCCGGATTGGAAGGAGTGGGAGAGAAAACGGCTATGAAGTTTCTTAAAGAGTTTGGCAGCATAGAAAACCTTTTGGCTAATACCCATGAATTAAAAGGAAAACTTAAAGAAAAAGTGGAAGCTTCTGCGGAACGCGGGATCTTATCAAAAAAGCTGGCTACTATTATATGTGACGCTCCTGTAGAATTCCATCAGGAGCAGTATGACCTTGAAACTCCTGATTTTGAAAAAGTAAAAGAAGTTTTTGAGGAAATTGAATTCAGAAGGCTATATGAAAACCTTTACCGTGCCTTTGCCCCTACTGAAACAGTAGTTGTAAGCCAGGTTGAGGTAACCCAGACTTCTGCCGGAACCCAAGTGAAAGGCCAGGTAACGCAGCTTGATCTGTTTGCCAATTTTGAAGAGCTGGATCAGGCTACTTCCACAAAATCTACCATTACGGAAAATGATCACCTTTACCAGTTTGTCAATAACCCGAAAGCACAAAAGATTTTAGTTGACAACCTACTAAAACAGAGAGAAGTTTGCTTCGATACCGAAACCACCTCATTGAACGAATTGGAAGCTGAGCTGGTGGGAATGAGCTTTTCCTACAAAAAAGGACTGGCTTATTATATTCCTTTATCTGAAGACCAGGGAGAAGTTTTGCAAACCCTGGAAATTTTCAGGCCTTTCTTTGAAAAAGAAGATATCCTGAAGATTGCTCATAACCTTAAATTCGATTATAAAATTCTTAAGAAATACGGAATAACGGTAAAAGGTGCGATGTTCGATACCATGATCGCCCATTACCTTCTGAATCCGGACGGAAGACACGGGATGGATTACCTTTCAGAAATGTATCTGAATTATAAACCTGTCTCCATAGAAACCATTATTGGAAAGAAAGGAAAAAATCAGGGCAATTTCAGGGATGCGGATCTGAGAACCCAAACCGACTACGCAGCGGAAGATGCAGATGTAACGTTCCAGTTATATGAGTTGTTTGCCCCACAACTGAAAAAAGAAGGATTGGAAGACCTGTTCTTTACAATAGAAATGCCGTTGATGGAAGTTTTGGCTAAAATGGAGCTGGCCGGAATCTCTCTGGACGAAAAATGGCTGGCCCAGGAAAGTTTAGACCTGGAAAGTGATTTAAGACAGTTAGAGTCCAAAATATTTGAACTTTCAGGAGAAGAATTCAATATGAACTCCCCAAGACAGCTTGGAGAAGTGTTATTTGAAAAGCTACAGCTTGATCCGAAAGCCAAAAAAACAAAAACCGGGCAATATGCCACTTCAGAAGATGTATTGCAGAAGTTGGCTTCCAAACATGAAATCATCCAGCATATCCTTGAATACAGAACCTATCAGAAACTGAAATCAACCTATGTGGATGCACTGCCATCACAGATTGATAAAAATGACAACCGTGTCCATACCAATTTCTCTCAAACAACGGCAGCAACCGGACGTTTGGCAAGTGTGAACCCGAATTTACAGAATATTCCGATCAGAACGCTGAGAGGACAGCAAATCCGTGGAGCTTTCGTTTCAGGAGAAGGAAAGAAGATCATATCTGCCGATTATTCACAGATCGAGCTTCGTTTAATCGCCGAAATTTCCGGTGAAGAAAATATGATCAGAGCATTCCAGAATGGAGAAGATATTCATGCCTCTACGGCTGCGAAGCTCTTTAAAATTCCGTTGGATGAGGTGTCTAAAACCCAGAGAAGCCAGGCGAAAACCGTAAACTTCGGAATTATTTATGGTCAGGGTGCTTTCGGATTGGCAGAGCAGACCGGACTTTCCAGAACGGAAGCCAAACAAATGATCGATGCGTATTTTGCCACTTACCCAAAATTAAAGGAATACATGGCGGAACAGGTAAATAAAGCCCGTCAATTAGGCTATGTGGAAACCCTTTTAGGTAGGAAACGTCACTTAAAAGATATTAACTCAGGGAACTTTGTAGTAAAAGGACATGCGGAAAGAAACGCCATTAATGCCCCGATCCAGGGAAGCGCTGCAGATATTATCAAAATTGCAATGATTAAAATCGATCATGAATTACAATCTCAAAGCCTGGAAACCAAAATGCTTCTCCAGGTGCATGACGAATTGTTGTTCGAGTCTCCTATAGATGAAGTGGAAGCCGCTTCCCAATTAATCAAAGCAGAAATGGAAAGTGCTGTTGAAACACAGGTTCCGTTGTTGGTTGAAGTGGGAGTGGGGAATAACTGGCTGGAAGCGCATTAGAATTTATATCCATAATTATATCAAAGATTCAGCGACGCCGAAGGCGTCGCTGAATCTTTGATAGAGAAATTATAAGTAAGATCTACAAATATTGGTTTTTCTTTTCATCAAGCATTCTATTTATACTTTGTTTCATTTCATTTAAAAATGCTTTTTCAAACCTTATCCACAATCTTCTTCGGCAAAATTTTCATCAGCTGAGGTTTCTGGTTTTTTTCCAGAATGATAAGTTTCCAATTCTTGTTATCTCCTGAAATGGCGCAGGCTTTCATTTTGGTATTGATGATATAATAGTCTCCTTTTTGAACATGCTGTACATTTTCATCCCCAAACTGTTTGGTAATAGACTGCCTGATTTGTTTTTTCATCTCTTCGGCTACCGGAAGCTGGGCCCAGTCAATTTTCAGGTTCATTTTGAATGAATAATCCGTTACTGCAAAGTATTCATTGCCAATTTTTTCCGGTTTTTCGACACTATGGATAATAAATCTCTGAACATTGGTTTTAAGATAAGGATTATCGTAAGTGAAGTTGAGCATTTGTAACATCTTATCCTTTGGAGTAATCGTAAAATACTTAGGATGAATAAGCTCAACGGTATTGTTAATATTTTTTGTTTGTAGGCTTTTCGCAAATAAAGTCAATGTTTTTTTAATCTCTGCAAGCGAGGTGTTATCTTTTGCCTGGCCATAAGAAATTATGGAAAATAAAGAAAATAAGATGATAATTACTTTTGTTTTCATAGAGTTGTTTTTTCACTGTATACGTTTTTGCAATTCGCTTTCACGAATCACTTTTTCAAGTCTTGACAGTCTGGTTTTTTCCTGTTTGGCACTCATGATCCAATGAATCATGACTTTTTTATAAGAAGGAGCCTGACTGATAAAGAATTCCCAGGCTTTTTTATTGGCTTTAAATTGCTTTTCATAGGTAAGGTCTAATTCAACAGCCTCTTTTTCATGGGAATAGACCCCCGACTTTTCTTCCTTCCTCAATTCAAAAGCCCTTTGTCCTGCAGAGGTCATTAAACCCGCCTTTGTGAGTTCTTCCATTTTTTTGATATTGATGGCACTCCAGATACTTGTCGGTTTTCGAGGGGTAAAACGGATAGAATAGCTTTCTTTATCAATGGACTTTCTTATTCCGTCGATCCAGCCGAAACAAAGTGCCTGATCTACAGATTCAGGCCATGTCATTGAAGGCTTTTTGCTGCCGACTTTATAGAAGCCTACCAAGAGTTCTTTTTCCGTAGCATGGTGTTTTTCCAGCCACGCCCTGAATTGTTCCTGTGTTGCAAAAAAAGTAGCAGACATTCTATATAAGATTTTGTTTATACTATAATGGGTCAGTGTAAATACGGATCCGTTACAAAAGCTTCGGGCTGAAATGAAATTTCAGCCCGAAGTCACAATATAATAGAGTTTAGCTTAGTCCCAAAGGGTACCGTCCAGTCCCAATATAATTCCCATCCAAAGGGCAATGATAAAGGCAAAAAAACTTAGAACGGTTATCCCCATTTTCTTCCATGGAGTTTGGATATTCAAAAATTGCGGAGAAAATAAAAGAAAGCCTCCAAATGCTCCCGCAAGAGGGGTAATGATTAAAGGCCTGATCATCCAGAATTTTCCCCATTCAGGTTTGGGATGATCTACAGTAAATACAAAAAATGAAATAATCAGCAATCCTATTATTGCTCCTGATATTACTTTCTTTATTAAAGATCCTGTGTTGATAGAGTGTGTAGACTGTGTCATAATGCTGTGTTTTTAAAAATCAATAATTCGTTTCTAAAAGAACTTTGAATTGCAAAGTAAAAATAAATTTTGAAACTATGCAAGAGATTTTTCAAAATTAGTTTTAATAAACCCTTCTGCTATTTTTTAAAGTATTCTCTAAAATGGAGAATTGCTCAGAAGTAAGATTTTTCAAAAATATTTTGCGTTGTCCACCAATAAGATAATGTGGATAATAAATTAGCTCAATATTATTTTTGCTGATTTTAAACTCTCTCAATAGAGCAGGTCTTTTAGTATTTGCCTTATTAGAATGGGAAAATGTTAAATTAATTACCTTGGATGGAAGGATGTGAAAATTTTTTGAAAATAGAAAGATTGAATTTTGGTTGATAAGTATATCAAAACTGCACCATTGGATACTTTTTCGCAAAAATCCTTTTGCTGTAATGATGGTACCATTAATATTCTTTAGCTCTTTCGAATCAGATTGCTTATAATTTGAAAGAATGTTCTTTTTTTTGAATTAAAAAATACATACTGGAAATAATGATCCATAAAATAGCAATTAAAATAAATGGAAAAGGAAACTGAAATAAATTCTCAAACATTGTATTAAATAATTTTTATATCAACGGCAATTTAAAATAAAATGTGCTTCCCTGGTTCAAAGAACTATGCACCCCAATTTCACCGTGTTGCTTTTCAATGAAATTCTTAGAAATAGCCAATCCCAAGCCAGTCCCATTCTGCTGTTCCCCCGGAACCTGAAAATAGCGGTCGAAGATTTGGCGGTGGTACTTTTCATCAATTCCGTTTCCGGTATCTGTTACACTGAAAGCAATCATGGAATCCGATTTTTCTACGGTAACCTTTATGGTTTCATCCTGAAAAGAATGTTTAATGGCATTACTCAGGAAGTTATTCATCACCCACACTGTTTTATCAAAATCTGCCGAAACAGAATCCTGGTCATCCAGAAAATATTTCGGACTGATGGAAATATGTTTTTGCTCTGCCAGTTTTTCAATATTTTTAATGGAAGCCTGAACGATTTCTTTGGGTGAGCATTTTTCAATATTCAGACGGATATTGCCGCTTTCAACCTGGGATAAATTCAGTAATTCTCCGGTGATATCCAGCAATCTTTGTCCGTCTTCATTAATGCTTTTCAGAAGCTCCTGCTGCTGTTCATTCAGTTCCCCGAATTTCTGGTTGTTCAACAGCTGAACTCCCATTTTTATGGCGGAAATAGGTGTTTTCAGTTCATGGGAAATCGTGGCAATAAAATTGGTTTTGGCAAAATCCAGTTCTTTAAAAGGAGTAATGTTTCTTAAAAGAATCACCCTTCCGATATATTTTTTCTCCTTTTCGCCTGTCTTCACGATATTGATCGGGATAATGTCCTGTTCAAAATAATTCTCCTTATTATCAGTAATAATCTTGATCGGTTCTTTGGCCGGATAATCAATATTTTTCAGAAGCTCTCTGATAAGGTCATTATTGATAGCAACTTCATGAGCTGTTTTGCCGATGATTTCCTCTTTACGGAGGTTAGTAATCTTTAAAGCTTCATCATTGATCATGTAGATAAAATGATTCTCATCCAGTCCGATCACGGCATCATGCATATTATTCACCAGGGTTTCGATCCGCTTTTTATCCATCAGCTGTTTCGAAAGCGTACTGCTTTCATACTCCTGAAGTTTTTCCGCCATCACATTGAAGGAATTCGCAAGATCATTGAATTCTTCACTCCCTTTAAAATGTACCCTTTCGTTATAATTTTTATTGGCAATCTGTTTGATACTGAAGGTAAGCTGATTGATAGGCTCTGCAATTGTTTGAGGTAAGTTGAAAAGAAGGATGAAAGCAATTAAAAAGCATACAGTACCCAAACTTACAATCCAAAAAGTGGCATTTTCGGCCGTAATGATGGCAATATCACTCTTTCTTTCAATACCTTTCATGTTCAGAGACATAATCTTCATGAGATCTTCACGGATCAGCTTTTCTTTTTCAAAGACGGGTTGCTTTAGGTAATCATCAAAATGAAGACTCAGATTCTGGGTAGCTTCCTTCTCTCCGAATTCCGTCAGGTTTTTTTCCTGTAAAGCATTGTATTTCTGGAAATCTTTAACCGCTACGGCGCTGTCTACATTTATTTTATCCAATGCCAATAACATATTTTTAGAAAACTCAATGCTATTGTAATTGGCGGTAAGGATTTTTTCCGTGTCGGATTTAAGTTTATTGATGTACACCGATGCGATCACTGAAAGCAGAACAATCAGTAAAAATAAAAGACCGACACCTAATGTGAGTTTTGTTTTAAGTTTCATCGCTGTTAAGATAAAATAATAATATCAATCTGCTTTTCATTCAGCCTGTTCATCAGAGTATAGATCCAGCTGTACCCGGAAATTCTTTGCCAGAATTTCGCATGAGGTTTTCCTATACAAACCGTAGTGATATTGTGCTGAAGTACATAATCCAGGATCCCTTTCTGAACACTGTCTTCTTTTACCCGGATTACTTTAGCTCCTAATTCCTGTGCTAAGTTAAAGTTATTAATCAAAAACCGCTGCTTGTTAAGCGCTATTTTTTCGAAACTCTCCGACGGTTTCTGCACATACAGAACAGTCCACGGACTGTTATAATAACTGGCTAAACGGGCTGTTTTACGGATGATATTTTTAGAAATGACTTCATTGCTGCTAATGCAGGCAAGAAACTTTATGGGCTTAAAATTCTCTGTTTTGATCTCGGTTTCTACTTTTCTTTCAACATGCGTCGCCACTTCTTTTAAAGCCAGTTCCCGAAGCTGTAAGATATGCCAGCTTTGGAAAAAATTAGTTAAAGCCGTCTGGATTTTCTCTTTTTTATAGATTTTTCCTTCTTTTAAACGGGTTAAAAGCTCATCCGCAGTCAGATCTATATTCACCACTTCATCAGCAAGAGCGAGGATTTTATCAGGAACACGTTCAGAAACTTCAATTCCCGTGATGGTTTTCACTTCCTCATTCAGGCTTTCAATATGCTGGATATTCATAGCGCTGATCACATTGATGCCGCTATTGAGAATTTCAAGAACGTCCTGCCATCTTTTTTTATTTTTGGAACCCTCCACATTCGTATGGGCAAGTTCATCAACCAACACCACTTCCGGATGCTCATTGATAATGGATTGAACATCCATTTCCTCCAGGCTTTTTCCTTTGTAGAAAACAGATTTTCTTGCAATTTCAGGAATCCCGTCAACCAATGCCACAGTCTCCTCTCTTCCGTGGGTTTCTATATAACCGATTTTTACGTCAATACCATTCCGGATCAGAGAATGTGCTTCCTGAAGCATGCGGAACGTTTTTCCGACACCTGCACTCATCCCGATATAAATCTTAAATTTTCCTTTCCGGGATTTTTGAATAAGCTCTAAAAAATCTTTGGCTGAAGACATTGGCTTTATCTTTTTTAATTGTATTTTCTGAAACATCATGTTGCTTTAAGCTTGAAGTTAATCAACCGACTGTTTTATTTCCAGCTTCCGACGTCCCTCTTCCATCTTAACTAAAACCAAGCGGCAAGGCTCGTTGTAATGAAGAAATTACCTTTTTGATACTCATTATTCTTTACAAAAATGGCATCCCTGGAAGTAAACCCTCTTGCTTCCGTACGGAAAACCACGTTTTTCAGAATAGCATAATCCACATTCAAAGAATATCCGAAAGTCCGGAAACCATTCGGTGTTTCTGTACTGATGATGACTCCGTTTTTATCGTTATAATATTCAGCTCTTCCGGCTAAAGCCCATTTCTCATTCAATTGATATTTCATTAAAATATTCGGGCTATACCAAATATTATAGCTGTCACTTCCTTTGGATTTCTGCTCTGCTCCGATGTCAAAACCAAACAATGCAGAAAACTGCTCTGTCAATTGGAAATTTCCATACAGATCATGGAAATATCGCATTCTTTTTTCGTCTTTAGGTTTATCGTTCCCGATAAATGAGCTGCTGTTCAATGTGATTTTATCATTCGGTTTATAAGTTACCTGGTGCCCGAAAGATATACTTTGGTTACCTTCGGCTTTGGCAATTCTTTGCCATCCGTTTAAAACCAGTCCGCTTACAAACCATTTCCCGTTATCGGAAGTATAAGAAATTTTAGCTCCCGTTTCAAAATAAGGCGAATTTTCAGCGGCAAAGCTCCTTGTAAGATTCACATTATCTTTTCCTATCGCACTTTCCCAGCCAATATGGGATGGCAAAATTCCTGCATCGAGCCACAGGTTTTTGCTTTTTGAGATTTTCACTCCTACATTGGCTTCGTTGACATACCGCAGCGCATCCTGTTCAGCCGCCAAATTGTCCTGTGCATACGTTCCTGCCATTAAGGCGAAATTAGCCCGTAATTGTTCACTTTGATAAGCTGCTTTTACAAATCCTAAATTCAGATTCACTTCATTATGCCTGTTATAGGAATAAAGAAAATTCTGACGGATGTGATTGGCCGGTTCATTGAAATCATAAGTGTAAAACAGTTCCGCATAGGCAGAAAATGTGACCTGATGATGAGCCTTCAATGAATCCGAAGTCTGTGCTTTTGATAAAAATGTTCCTAATAATAGGGTACTAATGATATATTTTTTCATGCCGAATACAAAAATTATTTTAATTGATCCAATGCGATGTTAAGCTGTAAAACATTCACTTTTGAAGGACCGAAAAGGGTTAAAAATGGAGCTTCCATATGGCTTTTAACTAAATCTTCAATGCTTTTTTCTGAGATATTTCTCTCTTTTGCAATTCTTTTTACCTGATATAAAGCTCCTTCTTCCGAAAGATCGGGATCTAAACCGCTTCCGCTTGCTGTAACCAGTTCAACGGGTATTTTTACACTCTCCATACCCGGGTTTTGCATTCTCAACGTATCAATACGTTTCTGTACCGTTTGCAGGTATTCTTCATTGCTCGGTCCCTTATTGCTTCCCGCACTTCCTGCGGCATTATAATCCACTGCGGAAGGACGCCCATGAAAATATTTTAGAGACTTGAATTCCTGCCCGATATTGGTATAGAATTTCTGCCCTTTATAATGAATGGTTTCTGCATTTCCCTGAGTAGGCAATACTTTTGAACCTGCATACACGATAGCTAAATAAATACCTGTAATAACCAGCATCACCATAGTCAGTCTGAATGCTGATACAATATAATTTTTCATTTTCTTAAATTTAAAAGAATAAACTGATAAACAGATCAATAATTTTTATTCCGATGAATGGCGCGATAATCCCTCCCAAACCATAGATCAAAAGGTTTCTTCTCAACAAAGCACTTGCACCGATGGGCTTATAGGTAACTCCTTTCAATGCTAATGGGATAAGAATAGGGATAATCACTGCATTGAAAATAATCGCGGATAATATCGCTGTTTCCGGGCTGTGAAGATCCATGATATTCAACTTCTGAAGCGCCGGAATAAACGTGATGAACAATGCCGGAATGATCGCAAAATATTTGGCAACATCATTCGCAATACTGAATGTGGTTAAAGTTCCTCTTGTCATCAACAGCTGTTTCCCGATTTCAACAATTTCAATCAGCTTGGTAGGATCGTTATCTAAATCCACCATATTTCCTGCTTCTTTGGCAGCCTGCGTCCCACTGTTCATGGCAACACCTACATCGGCTTGAGCAAGAGCGGGGGCATCATTGGTTCCGTCTCCCATCATAGCCACCAGTTTCCCTTCCTGCTGCTCTTTTTTGATGTAGTTCATCTTATCTTCAGGCTTGGCTTCTGCAATGAAATCATCAACACCGGCTTTTTCTGCTATGAATTTTGCCGTTAAAGGATTGTCTCCCGTTACCATCACCGTTTTCACTCCCATCTTTCTTAGTCGCTGGAAACGCTCCTGAATTCCTGTTTTGATAATATCCTGAAGTTCAATAACCCCCCATACTTTTTCATTCACGGAAACCACCAGTGGTGTTCCTCCGTTTTCAGAAATTTTAGTTACGGCATCCTGAGTTTCCTGAGGGAAAATATTGTCTGCTTTTTCAGTCAGTTTTTTAATCGTATCATAAGCTCCTTTTCGGATCCTCGTATTTTCAAAATCAATCCCGGAAGTTCTGGTTTCGGCTGTAAAATCAATATAAGTAGGGTTGGAAACGATCAAATCTTCCGTCTTTAACTGGCTTAATTCTATAATTGATTTCCCTTCCGGTGTTTCATCGGCAACAGAGCTTAAGGCAGAGGCCTTAATGAATTCATCTATTTGGATATTATTAGCAGGGTGGAATTGAGTGGCTTTACGGTTTCCAATGGTAATGGTTCCTGTTTTATCAAGCAGCAGAACATCTATATCTCCTGCTGTTTCCACCGCTTTACCACTTTTTGTGATGACGTTGGCTCTTAAAGCCCTGTCCATTCCGGCAATCCCGATGGCAGAAAGAAGGCCTCCAATCGTTGTCGGAATCAAGCAAACAAAAAGGGATATAAAAGCCGCAATGGTAATTGGAGTCTGCGCATAATCTGCAAAAGGTTTAAGGGTCACCGTCACGACAATAAATGTGAGAGTGAATCCTGCTAAAAGTATGGTTAATGCAATTTCGTTAGGGGTTTTTTGTCTTGAAGCCCCTTCCACAAGAGCAATCATTTTATCCAGGAAAGACTCACCCGGTTTCGTAGTGACTTTCACTTTGATTCTGTCTGAAAGTACTTTTGTACCTCCGGTTACAGAGCTTTTATCACCTCCGGCTTCACGGATTACCGGTGCACTTTCTCCTGTGATGGCTGATTCGTCAATAGTCGCAAGACCTTCGATGATTTCCCCGTCCATCGGAATCTGATCTCCCGCTTCACAAAAGAAAATATCTCCCAGTTTCATTTCGGCAGACTTTTTCAGAACAGTTTCTACCTGAAAACCCGGTTTATTTTCGATAACCAGCTTTGCAGGAGTTTCTTCACGTGTTTTTCGTAACGTATCTGCCTGGGCTTTTCCTCTTGCTTCTGCGATGGCCTCTGCAAAATTGGCAAAAAGAACCGTGAAAAATAAAATAATAAATACTGAAAAGTTATATGAAAAACTGCCTTGTGTGTGGTCTCCGGTTAAGCTGAATATACTTACGATAAGCATAACAGCCGTCCCGATTTCCACCAGGAACATGACAGGATTTTTAAACATGATTTTCGGATTCAACTTGACGAAAGACTGTTTGATGGCTTCGTTCACCAAATCTTTTTGAAACAATGTCTGTGATTGATTTTTCATTGCTTTGAATGGTTAAATTTTGATTTTTTTGAACCATTAAGATTCATTTAAGTTATTAAGAATATTGAGCTATTCGGAATGTTTAAGAGTAATAAGCTTAAAATATTTTCCCTAATGGTTCCACTTCTAAATTCCTCTTAATGATTTATTAATCTTTAAATATTTTAATTTTTAAATCTTTTAATGACTGAAATATTGAAGCTGTTCTGCAATCGGTCCTAATGTAAGGGCAGGGAAGAAGGATAGTGCTGCGATCAGCAGAATCACGGCTAAAGTCATGAATCCAAAGGTCGCTGTATCCGTTTTCAATGTTCCGGCACTTTCAGGGATGTATTTCTTCTGTGCCAAAAGTCCTGCAATGGCAATGGGTCCGATAATCGGGATAAATCTCGATAAGAGCAGTACAATTCCGGTTGAAATATTCCACCATGGAGTGTTGTCGCCCAGCCCTTCAAAGCCGGAACCGTTGTTCGCGGAAGAAGAAGTAAATTCATACAGCATTTCACTGAACCCGTGAAACCCCGGATTATTTAATGTTTTTGCTCCAAATTCCGGGAAGTATGCTGTTAAAGCTGTCCCCACCAAAATTAAGAACGGGTGGAATAAAGCGACGATCATCGCAATCTTCATTTCCTTGGCTTCGATCTTTTTGCCTAAAAATTCAGGTGTTCTTCCTACCATTAAGCCACTGATGAATACAGCGAGAATGATGAAGATGAAATAATTCAGGATTCCGACGCCGCAGCCTCCATAAAAGCAGTTGATCATCATCGCAAGAAGCTGGTTCATCCCTGAAAGCGGCATCGTACTGTCATGCATTGCGTTCACGGAACCGGTTGAAATAACGGTGGTGGCAATGCTCCAATAAGCCGAAGCAGCACTTCCGAAACGGATTTCTTTCCCTTCCATCGCTCCTAAATTACTGTCTGCACCCATTTGAGTAATCAATGGATTTCCGTTGGTCTCATTAATGATATTGGGGATGGTAAGTGCCAGAAAGCCGATGGTCATCACCGTAAAAATCGTCCACGAAAGCTTTCTTTTATTTAAATAAAATCCTAAAGCAAAAACCAAAGCAAACGGAATAATCATTTGAGTTACCATTTCAGTCATATTGGTCAGGTAATTCGGGTTTTCCAACGGATGTGCCGAATTGGCTCCAAAAAAGCCACCTCCGTTTGTTCCCAGATGTTTAATGGCGATAAAAGCCGCGGCAGGACCTCTGGAAACATCCACTTTCTGGCCTTCCAATGTGGTGATATGGTCTTTCCCTTCAAAAGTCATAGGGCTTCCGTTCGCAGAAAGAATAAATGCCACAACGATACTTACCGGGATAAGTACCCTGATAATTGATTTGGTTAAAAAGTCATAAAAATTGCCTAATTCCGTTGTCGTTTTATCTTTAAATGCCTTGAAAAGTACCGCCATAGCGGCCATTCCTGTTGCTGCTGTTACAAATTGCAGAAACATCAGATATAGCTGGCTTAAATAACTTACACCTGTTTCTCCCGAATAATGCTGAAGATTACAGTTAACCAGGAAAGATATGGCCGTATTAAAAGCAAGATCAGGAGACATATCAGGATTTCCGTCCGGATTGAGAGGAAGCCATGACTGGTTTAATAAAATGAAAAATCCAATGATAAACCATACAAGATTGATGGTTAACATGGCATACATATTCTGTTTCCAGGTCATCTGCCTATGGGCATTGATTCCTGAAATTGCATATATAAATTTTTCTACCGGGGCAAAAACCGGGTCTAAAAACGTTTTTTTATAGCCATACACATTAGCTATATATTTACCTAAAAATATACCGATAACTAATGTGATCACAAACATCGCAATGATGCCTAAAATTTCTGTATTCATGATTGATTAAAATTTTTCAGGGTTCATTAGAACATAACAGATGTACACAAAGGCTAATATTGAAAGGAAAAATAAACTCCACATAGTATTCTATATTTTATCAAAAAATTCTACGGATTTATATAACAGCCAAAACATAACGATACACAGAAGTATCAAAACAGCTAACATCATGACAGTTTTACAATTAGGGTTAACACAATAAGTACAGCATACAATGCCATTAAGAATCTAAAACCGGATATTCCGGTTCGCTGAGGTTTTTTTACAATTGTCATTTTTTAATATTTATCTGTAGGCTATATGCCAAAAGAAGATCCATTTTGGGGGTGTTTGTTGTAAGTATTTTTAAATGAATAAGTTAGTCCTGTTTCTCTTTAGGTGGGAAATTAAGAAAGCCTATCATTTTGATAGGCTCTTTATTAATATGATAAAATGTATTAAAGTTATCTACACAAACTCATAACTTATAACTCATAACTTATAACTGTTTACCTCAATCCGTATTCCTCCAGTTTGCGGTACAGCGTAGCGATTCCTATTTCCAGTAATCTGGCAGCTTCTGCTTTGTTTCCTTTTGTGTATTGCAGAACTTTCTGAATATGATCTTTTTCTAAAGATTTTATACTCAGAGAATCGTTTTCACTGGTGTTTTTATCAGTATAATGTGGAAGACTTTCCGAATCTAGCGTATTGTCATTCATCAGAATCAGGCTTCTTTCAATGGTATTTCTTAATTCACGAATGTTTCCTTTCCAGTCATTCTTTTCCAGTGTTTTATAATATTCCGGATTGACCTGAACGGAAGATAAATGAAGCTTATGGGAGAAAATATCAATAAAGCTTTTGGCCAGGACTTTTAAATCTTCTTTTCGTTCCCGGAGCGGAGGCAGGCTGATTTCGAATACGTTTAACCTGAAATACAGATCTTCCCTGAAATTCCCTTGCTTGATTTCGTCTTCAAGATTTCTGTTGGTAGCGGCAATCAATCTGAAATCTGATCTGGAAACTTTAGTTTCGCCCATTTTAATAAATTCTCTGGTTTCCAGCACACGGAGCAGCTTTGCCTGAAGCTCGATCGGCATTTCCCCGATTTCATCCAGAAATAGAGTTCCGCCATTGGCTTCTTCTATCAATCCCTTTTTATCTTTCGTTGCTCCTGTAAAAGCCCCTTGCTTATGCCCGAAAAGTTCACTCTCCAGAATTTCTTTACTGAAAGCGGAACAGTTGATCGCTACAAAATTATTTTTCTTTCGATCGCTTCCTTCATGAATGGCATTGGCAAAAACTTCTTTTCCGGTCCCGGTTTCTCCGGTTAAAAGTACGGTAGCGTCGGTCAATGCTACCTTCTCTGCCATTTTTTTAGCCTGAAGGATAGCCACAGAGCTTCCTATGATCTGATTAAATCCTTTTTGAGAAGTATTTTTCTGAACAATTTTAGACCTGTTGTCTTTCACTTTTTCCAATGCTTTATAGACCAAAGGGATGATTTTCTCGTTATCATCGCCCTTGACAAGGTAATCATAAGCACCGTTTTTCATCGCCTGAACAGCATCCGTAATATTTCCGAAAGCAGTCATTACAATAATTTCAAGATGAGGATATTTGGTTTTGATGGACTTTACAAGGTCGATTCCAAAGACATCCGGCAGACGGACATCGCTTAATACGACATCAAAATCATACTGTTCAAGCATAGTGATTGCAGAACGGGCAGTGGAAGCTTCTTTTACATTGAAATTTTCCTGAGAAAGGATCATTCCTAAAAGTGTAATGAGTTTAAGCTCATCGTCGATGATCAGAATGTTTCCGGACATGGTGTGAATTTTTGGAAAACTAGTGCAAACTTAAGTAAACTTATATAAACAAAATGAATGTTGAGAAGTTTTATTGAAAAAAAAGATATTACAATTTTATTTTTTTAATTACTGTTTTGGAAAAGATGATCGTATCATTTTCGCTACACTTTTCAACCTTAAGACATTGTGCCAATTAAATCATACGTTTAAAAAAATGGTCAACTTTCACCTCTGAAAGCTGAACGGATGTTGTTGGTATCCCATAAGGAATCAGGCGATCAATCAGGTTTTCCAGGTGTGAGCTGTCGGCCAGGATGCATTCTGCAACCAGGCAGTATTCACCGGTAATACGCTTACAGCTAATAATTTCAGGGAATCTTGATAAATTATTGAGGAATGTTTTAAATTCATCATTCTTGAACTTTAAGCTCATGACAACCTTTAATCCATACCCCAGTTTTGTGAAATCTATATCCACGCTAAATTGTTTGATCACTCCATTTTCGACCAGATTCAATACGCGTTCTTTGGTAGCTGATTGTGATAAAGAAATTTTTCTTCCGATTTCAGCATAGCTCAGCCTTGAATTTTCATTCAGGATCTGGAGGATTTTGTAATCATATTCATCTAAAGCCATTTTCGTTGTAATTGTATGTTAAATAAATTAAATCTGGTAAATTTAATCATTTTTACAGTGAATTCCGCTTTAGTGAAAATTTAATAAAAACGAACTTTGAATGAGTATAAAATCAAAAAAAATGACAAGAATACCATTCTCTGAAAACGGAAATACTGCTTTTGAAAAACTGATTGGCCATAACGTTACCATCCTTCATAACTGGAATCAGCTTGAAGAGACTTTTTGGCAAAGTACCTCTTTAGATAAAGAACTGCTGGAACAGGTCCGCAGAACCATGGCGTTTGAAAATGGCTGCGAATACTGTATGGTTAAAGGCGGAAAGGCTGATTTTGATTCCTCTGAAATGAAAATTTCCATAGCCGCAGCGTTTGCAGAATTGTTTTGTAAAGACCACCATTCTATTATAAGTGGTCATTTTGATTTGTTGAAAGAATATTTTACAGATCAACAGATTTCAGAATTATGCACTTTTATTTCTTTTATCAATGCTTCTCAGAAATTGGGTAAAATTTTTAATCTGACAGAAAATTTTCAGACCCATGCGGTTGTAAAGCTAAAGGATCTTAAGTAATTCACTTTTTCAAATATCATTATAGATACAAGAGTAAATAAAAATACATAGCATCTCTTTCTATTCCTTACATTTGTATGGCATTCAGGATAAAAAGAATGAATATGGATTTATATATGACAGACCGAAAGTATAAAGAAACGCTTCATACCGATACAAACAATTACGAATATACTACAGTAACTCACGACGAAAATAAAGTAAGAATATATACGCTGAAAAACGGATTAAAGGTTTTTCTTGCGCAGAATTTTGATGCTCCAAGAATTCAAACGTTCATCCCGGTGAGAACTGGAAGCAATAATGATCCGGCTGATAATACAGGTTTGGCGCATTATCTTGAACATATGATGTTCAAAGGAACTTCAAAGATCGGAACCCGTGATTGGGAGAAAGAAAAAATTCTGCTGGACCAGATTTCTGAGCTATACGAGCGGCATAAAGCAGAGCCCGATCCTGAAAAAAAGAAAGAGATTTATAAAAAAATTGACGAAATTTCTCAGGAGGCCAGCCAATATGCGATAGCCAATGAATACGACAAGATTATTTCTTCACTGGGAGCAAGCGGAACCAATGCGCACACCTGGTTTGATGAAACAGTGTATAAAAATAATATTCCGAACAACGAATTGGAAAAATGGCTGAAGATCGAGAAAGAAAGATTTTCTGAGATCGTTCTGCGTCTTTTTCATACGGAACTTGAGTCGGTGTATGAAGAATTCAACAGGGCACAGGACAATGATACCCGATTGGTCAACTACGAATTAATGAGCGCTCTTTTTCCAACCCATCCGAACGGGCAACAAACCACGCTTGGGAGACCGGAGCATCTGAAAAACCCTTCCATGAAGGCTATTCATAAATATTTTGATGAATATTATGTTCCTAATAACTATGCCATGGTTTTGGTAGGTGATCTTGATTTTGAAGAAACCATTCAGCTTGTAGACCGGTATTTCGGAGCAATTCCCTATAAAGAACTGCCGAAGAAAACTCCGGTTATTGAAAAGCCAATTACAGGTATTGTAAAAAGAGCGGTGAAAAGCCCGACTACACCAAGAGTTCAACTAGCCTGGCGAACAGATAGCTATGGAACAAGGGAAGCTATGTTGGCGGATATTGTCGTGAATATTTTAAGCAACAGGGGTGAAGCAGGATTATTGGACCTCAATATCAATCAGACTCAAAAAATGCTTTGGGCACAAGCTTTTTCTGTCGGTTTGAAGCAGTATGGATATTTTTCCATTGTAGCTGTTCCCAAGGAAACACAAACATTGGATGAGGCAAAGGATATGGTGTTGGAGCAGATAGAACTGGTGAAGAAAGGGGAATTCCCGGATTGGATGCTTCCTTCTATCATCAATGATTTTAAGCTTCAAAGAATGAAAGGTCTTGAAACAGCAGAAGGTTTGGCCACTAACCTCTATGATACTTACATTAAAAACAGAACATGGGAGCAGGAGCTGAACGAAATGGATGAATATGCATCTTTTACCAAAGAGGATGTGGTAGAGTTTGCCAACGAATTTTTTAAAGATAATTATGTTGTTGTCCATAAAGAAAAAGGAGTTAATGATAAACTGGTAAGGGTTGAAAATCCCGGAATTACGCCTGTTAAGATCAATCGTGAAGCCCAATCTGTTTTTTTACAGCAGATACTTTCTGAAAAAACAGGAGACATTCAGCCGGAATTTCTTGATTATCATAAAGAAATTATAACAGATAAGATCAAAGACAAGAAACTGAGTTTTGTTACTAATAAATACAATGATATTGCCCAGGCTCATTTTATTTTCCCTTTCGGAAGTGATCATGACAGAGATTTGGGTGTTTCCACTCAGGTTCTGCAGTATCTGGGAACCGAAAAGTTTTCACCTGAAGACCTGAAAAAAGAGTTTTTCAAGATCGGGGTAAGCAATGATTTTAAAACGACTCCGGACCAGCTTATGATTTCGTTGAGCGGGCTGGAAGAAAATATTGAAAAAGGAATTGGGCTGCTTCAGCACTGGATGTATGAAGTGAAGCCTGACCAGGAGATTTATAAACAATTTGTAGATACTGTTTTAGAAAACCGTGAAGCGGTGAAAAAGGATAAAAACCGGATCATGACCGCTTTAACGACGTATACAAAACTTGGGGCGTTTTCACGTTTCACAGACATTATTTCCAAAGAAGAACTGCAAAACAGCAGGGTAGAAGTTTTTGCAGACAGAATGAAAAAGCTTTTTAAATTCCCTTATGAAATATTCTTCTACGGAAAAGATTTTGAGAGCTTCAAGGGATATATTGATCAATATATCGAAACAGAAATCTTTACTATTCCGGAGCCTAAAAAATATCCGGAACCGGAAACCGATGGGAATGTATACTTTACAGGATATGATATGGTTCAGATAGAAATGAGCAAAATTGGAAAAGGAAATAACGTGAATACGGCAGATTTTGGTAAAATCAATGTTTTTAACGAATATTTCGGGCGTGGATTATCATCTATCGTGTTCCAGGAAATCCGTGAAAGTAAAAGCTTAGCTTATTCAGCTTATGTTTCTTATGCTGCCAATGCTGAATTGGGACACCCGGATTATGTAACGACTTATATCGGAACTCAGCCGGATAAACTTCAGATCGCAGTAGATACGATGAACGATCTGATGACTAATCTTCCGGAAGTGCCGATTCAATTTGAAAATGCCAAAAATGCAGCCTTAAAACAGATTGCATCTACCAGAATTACAAGAACCAATGTCTTTTTCAATACGTTGAAACTCAAAAAACTGGGAGTTTCCCATGATTTCAGAAAAGATATTTATCACCAGATTCAGGGGATGAAATTTGAAGACATCAAACAGTTTTATCAGACTTCTATACAACCTTTACATTTCAATACCGCTATTATCGGGAAAAAGGAGAACCTGAATATGGATGCCGTCCATCAAATGGGACCCTTTAAGGAAGTAACGCTGGAAGAAATTTTCGGATATTGATAATAAAAGAGGCCTTCAAGGCCTCTTTTATTATTTATAGTTTCGGCGGCGCAAAGCGCCGCCGAAACTATTGATTAGGTATTATTTTACAATCTTCATTTCATCAATCAGCCATTTGGAATCGGCATATTTATCAATGATGAAAAGAATATATTTCGTATCTACCATGATGTTTCGGCTGAAACGCGGATCGTAATTGATATCGCTCATAGTTCCTTCCCACTGTCTGTCGAAGTTCAGTCCTACTAGGTTTCCGTAAGCATCCAAGGCAGGGCTTCCCGAATTTCCTCCGGTAGTATGGTTGGTTGCTGTAAATCCTACAGGAACATCACCTGTTTTGTCTTTATACACTCCAAAATCTTTCCTGTTGTAAAGATCGATCAGCTTTTTAGGAACATCGAACTCATAATCTCCCGGAACGTATTTTTCCATCACTCCCGCTAAGTGAGTCTGGTAGTTGTAAGAAACCGCATCTCTAGGAGTTGAGCCTTTTACCTTTCCGTAAGTCACACGAAGGGTTGAATTAGCATCCGGGAAGAATTTTCTGTCTTTATCCGTTGCCATTTGCTGAGCCATGAATTTCTTCTGCAAAGCATCAATCTTCGCCTGAAGAGAAGTGTATTGCGGATCAGCAGCTTTCATGTATGTTTCCTTTAGATTGGTAAACAGTAGGTAAACCGGATCTTTCTTTAAGGTTTTGATTAATTTATCCTGATTAGAAAATGCTTTATCAATATCCTGTGCTAAAGAAGCTCCGTTAACTTCTGATCTTCCGGTGATGATAGAATTTTTAGAGATTTCCTCAATAGACTGGATATTCTGAGCTTCATTCTTATATTTTTCAAACCCGGCAGGTAAAAACTGAGGGGTTGTTTTACTCGCATATAAAGCTAAAAGTTTAGCAGTTACTTTTGCATCCAGTTCAGCACTGTAATCCTTATAGAAAGAAGAAAGCCTATTTTTGAAGGAAGCTAAGCTCTTTTCATCCATTCTTCCTGCTTCAACAGCCGCAATATAATTGGAGTAAAGATTGGCAAGCGTTAATGTTTCTGCATTTCTGATTACTTCAGAATAATAGGCATTGTTTAAAGCATAAGGAGCCTGATCGTTATACAGTTTGTTTAGCTGGTCCAAAGTCGTTTTTACTTCAGGATTTTTAGCAACCAACGAGCCTTCATACATTACTTTTTTCTCTACCGCATTGGATTTTTTCAATCCTTCCACTTCTCCGATCCATTTTTTCCAGTAGTTGGCTACCGAAGCATATTTTGAGGCGTATTTGATACGTGTTGCATTATCCACACGCATTTTCTCGTCTAATGTTTTCAGCGCAACATCACGCACGGCAATTCTTGCAGGATCAATTTCATTCATGATCTTTTCCACTGCAATAGCCGGAAGATATTCTGTAGTTCTTCCCGGGAATCCGAATACAAACGTGAAGTCGTTTTCGTTTTTATCTTTGATGGAAACCGGAAGGTAATGTTTCGGAACGTAAGGAACATTATCCTTAGAATACTCAGCCGGTTTGTTATTCTTGTCGGCATAGATTCTGAACATGGAGAAATCTCCCGTATGTCTCGGCCACACCCAGTTATCCGTATCACTTCCAAATTTTCCGATGCTTTGAGGCGGTGCACCTACCAGACGAACATCTTTAAATGTTTCAATGGTATAGGCATAATATTTATTTCCATAGTACATGGGTTTCACAGAAATAGACTGGTAAGGTTCAATTTTCTGGGAATTTTTATAAACCTCAATATTGTTGGCGATTTTTTTGGAAAGTTCAGGCTCCGTAAGATTGTCCGTACCTTCTACAATTTGATTAGTTACTTCTTTGATATCTACAATAAAATCAACCGTTACGCCAGGATTGGGAAGTTCCGTACTCATGTTTTTGGCCCAGAAACCGTTCGTTAAAAGATCGTTCTCAACCGTTGAGTGGGCCTGGATCTGCCCATATCCGCAGTGGTGATTGGTTAATAATAATCCTTTCGGGGAAATAATTTCCGCAGTACATCCGCCATTGAACTGAACAACTGCATCCTTAATGCTTGCTTTTTGTGGGTTGAAGATGTCCTTGGCAGAGATTTTCATTCCCAAATCTTTCATTTCCTTTTCATTAAGCTCTGTAGGAATCCACATTCCACCATACTGTTGAGCAAAAGCCATTGCAGCCGGCAAAAGAAATACAGATAAAAGTATCTTTTTTGTCATAATCAAAATTTTGCCCTAATTTACAAAGAAAAATAAACATACAGGATATAAATCCTAAGCATACGTTAAAAGATAAAACAGCCGGTTAAAAACAAAAATGTAATAATACTTCCGCAAATTGCGTTATAAAGGTTAACCACTAAAATATTGTTATGAAAAATCAAACATTCTTATCAGGAATTGTTGCTGTTATCGTATTAGCTTCATGTTCCAAGCAAAAACCCCAAGAAGTAACTGCTATTTCAACAGATACGATTGCAACGGTTCAAACTCCTGCTGATACTACAGCTTCTCCCACTACAGCTGCAACAGCAGATAATTCTCAGAATTCTCTGGATTGGAACGGGACGTATGAGGCTACGGTTCCTTGTGCTGATTGCCCCGGAATAAAGACAACTTTAACATTGAATAAGGATAAAACTTTCAGCATTACGGAAGAATATATCGACAGGAAATCTAAAAACGAAGACAAAGGTACTTTCGTATGGGATGCTACGGGAAGTATAATTACTTTAAGCGGTAAAAGTGCAAAGTATAAATATAAAGTAGGAGAAAATAAACTTATTCAGCTGGATCTTGAAGGAAAAGAAATTGACGGTCCGAATAAAGACCTCTACGTATTCAAGAAAAAATAAATGATAAATAAAGGCGTTTAGCCTTTATTTTTTTATCCTAAAACTGGTAAGCGATAATTTTGCTGTCACTTCTCAGTTCTTTTATAAGAGATTCATGATTTATTTTTTTACCTGTCAGTATCCAGGTTGTACTCAGGTTTCCTTGTGAATATTGTTGTTTGGATGCCTTAGATTTCAGATGATATTTTTTGAAAAGCTCTTCACAGTGAAGAATATCGCCGGAATTTACAGTTTCGATTTTATATTCTATGATCTTATGATTTTTATCTATAATATCTTCCAGATAGGTAAGAGCACTTAATACCAGCAACACTAAAATAGTTCCTAAAAGAGAAAGGTACACATACCCTGAACCTACCGCCATCCCTATGGAAGCCGTCGCCCAAATGGTGGTTGCGGTAGTGATTCCGTCAATTTTATTATCTCCTTTGAATATCACACCTGCGCCTAAAAAACCAATTCCCGTGATAATGTTAGCGGCGATGCGATCCGGATCATCAGTGCCGATTTTAATAGAAAGGATAGTAAACAGGCATGCTCCGAAACACACCAGAATAAAGGTTCGCAATCCCGCGGACTTGTTTCGGTATTCACGTTCCGCACCGATTAAAACACCAAGAAGCACGGAAATGAAAATCAGCAAAAGCTCATTTTGAATAGAATGATCCTGTAAAAATTCCATCTTTTATCTTTTAAACATGCTTAGATTAAAATTACGATAAAATATTTTAATGACGGACTTGAAAATGAAAGCCGATTTTAATGAAAATTAAGTAATTTGGAAATTTAAAAAAATAACTGCATTGTTATGAAAATAGAAGAAGACCTCGAACAAAAATTGCTTACAATCTGTGAAGAATTTAAATTGAGAGAAAAAGCATTTGAATCTTTAGAAGAAATTATTTCAGAGGGATTGAAAAGTGAAGTGCATTTTTTGAATGGATATGAGAGATCTGAAATACAGACTATTTTTGATGAATACAGTTATACAATCAATAAAAAGTATTCGGAAGCTACCATTGATACAAGGATTGGATTGTATATTTTCAATGATATTTATTTAGATAATTTAGAACCTATAGGATATTATATTTTGGAAGCCGACTTTAACGGAGAAATAGTTGATGATATTTTTGTTCTGGAAAAGGAAAAATCTACAAAAAACTAAATAAAAAAGCAGGAAAATCTCCTGCCTTTTTATTTGAAATTTCACTTACTGTTTCTCAATCAAATCCAAAAACTGCTGTTCATCAAGGATCTCAATGGTTCCGATATCCTGGGCTTTTTTAAGCTTGCTTCCTGCTTTTTCGCCGACTACAAGATAATTCAGGTTTTTAGATACCGCCGAAATATTTTTCCCGTTATGCTTTTCCACCATTTCTTCCGCCTGTTCCCTTGTGAATAAGGACAGCTTACCGGTGAAAAGGAAAGTTTTTCCTTCCAGTACATTGGATAATACTTCATTAGTGCTTTCGCCCTTTTCAAGCTGTACTCCGAATGATTTCAGGCGTTCGATCATCAGAACATTTTCAGGGTTACTGAAGAATTCAACGATGCTTACCGCGATTTTAGTTCCGATGTCTTCCACCTGGCAAAGTTCTTCAATAGTAGCATTTTTAAGCTCTTCAATAGTTGGGAAATTTTTCACCAGCTTTTTGGCAACGGTTTCTCCCACATGCTTGATGCCGATTCCATACAATACTTTTTCAAACGGGATCTCTTTTGACTTTTCTATTCCTGAGATAATATTCTGCGCAGATTTTTCAGCCATTCTTTCCAAAGGAAGAAGCTGTTCTTTTGTCAGGGTATAAAGATCTGCCGGGTTTTCGATCAACTTTTCCCTGTAGAGCTGTTCAATGGTCTCACTTCCGAGATTATCAATATTTAAGGCCTTTCTGGAAACATAATGGATCATTCTTCCCACAACCTGTGGTGGGCAATGAAGCTCATTAGGACAGAAATGGATGGCCTGATCTTCAATTTTCACCAACTCCGTTCCGCATTCAGGGCAATGCCTGATATATTCTATTTCCTTACTTCCTGCATCTCTTTTTTCAGTATTTACGCCAACGATTTTCGGAATAATTTCGCCTCCTTTTTCCACATATACAAAGTCGTGTTCATGCAGATCGAGTTTTTTGATGATGTCTTCGTTGTGAAGTGAGGCTCTTTTAACAATAGTCCCGGCTAACAAAACAGGCTTCAGATTGGCCACCGGGGTAATAGCCCCTGTTCTTCCTACCTGGTAAGAAACACTTTGTAATTCGGTTTCCACTTTTTCCGCTTTGAATTTATAAGCCATTGCCCAACGGGGAGATTTTGCCGTATATCCAAGCTGTCTTTGCTGTTTCAGTGAGTTTACCTTTAACACGATTCCGTCGATTTCAAAAGGGAGATGATGGCGTTCCGTATCCCAGTAGCTAATGAATTCTTTAACTTCTTCCAATGTTTTGCAAAGCTTGGCCTGTTGCGAAGTTTTGAACCCCCATGATTTAGCCTTTTCCAATAATTCCCAGTGGGTTTCTGCAGGAACATCATCGGAAATATACTGATAGAGAACAGAAGATAGGCCACGTTTTCTTACTTCCGCACTGTCCTGTATCTTTAAACTTCCACTCGCTGTATTTCTGGGATTCATAAAAGGGTCCAAACCGTCTTCCTCTCTCTGTTTATTGATTTTATCAAAATTTTTCCTGGTCAGGTAGATTTCACCCCGCATAAAGAAATGATCAGGGAAATCACCTTTCAACGTTAAGGGAACATCTGAAATCGTCCGGATATTTCCTGTGATCTCATCTCCCTGAAACCCATCCCCCCGGGTAACCGCCTGAACCAGTTTGCCTTTTTCATACAGAATGGAAATGGACGCGCCGTCATATTTTAATTCTGCCACAAATTCTACCGGATCAGTAATCGTTTTGATTATTCTTTTTTCCCAATCCTCAAGATCCTCAAAATCATAGGAGTTATCAAGAGAATACATTCTGAATTTATGCTGAATGGTCGGGAAAACCTTTGTAATACCTCCTCCGACACGCATGGTAGGGGAATTTTCATCATAAAATTCCGGATACCTGGCTTCCAGATCCTGAAGTTCCTCTAATAGCTGGTCAAACTCATAATCCGTTATGGTAGGAGTATCCAGTAGATAATAATTTTCATTATGCTGATGAAGCTCTTTGCGGAGCTGTTCTATTTTCTGTTGAATGTTTTCAGGCATTGCGATTCACTTTTGAGCAAAAATAATTAAAGTAATCCCATTTAAAAAATAAGTGAATTAAATATTATGAGAAAATTAAGATCATGTAACATATTCCAATAGGCTGATTCTGTTCAGAATAAAACTCCTATTTACAATGAGTTAACACAATGTTTCAATATAATTGAAAAAACCTTAAGATTCCCTTAAACAGCTGAGTATGAAAGTCAAAATACCTTTGCACCAGCTAAATTATAAACATGAGAAAAGTAAAGATTGTATTGGGAATGTTGTTTTTGAGTCTGGGTACGATGGCTTATGCACAAACAACACAAGCGTCCATTTTAGGAAAGGTTACGGGTACCGGAAATGCTCCCCAGGAAAAGATAAAGGTAACTATTATCAATGAATCAACGGGTTTCAAAACAGAAACGGAAACGAATTCAAAAGGAGAGTATATTTTTAAGGAAATTCCCCTCGGCGGGCCTTATACGGTCATCGTAAATGATGAAAAAAAGGATGGCTACAGTGTTAACTTTGGAGATCAGGTGACGGTAAATATGAGCCTGGGAGATGGTGAAAAACTGATTGAAGAGGTTGTGGTAAACGGAAACCTGAAAAATAAGATCGGAAATTTAGGAGCGGCAACGGCTATTTCCGCAAAAAACATCGGGCTTTTGCCGGTGAACGGAAGAAATTTTACCAGCCTCACGGATTTATCTCCTTTGAGTGGAAGAGGAGGGAATTTATCAGGACAGTTAGGTTCTTCCACGAATTTCACAATTGACGGGATGACTGCTAAGAACCCTACTTCCGCCGGTTCTACAACAAGCAGGAGTGGTGCTCCCTATTCCATTTCGATTGAAGCCGTTCGTGAATTCAAAATTACAACGAACCAATATGACGTTACTTTAGGAAGAAGCGGAGGAGGTACGGTAAGTGCCGTTACCAAATCCGGAACCAATAAATTCTCCGGAAGTGCCTTTGAATATTTAAGAACAGGCTGGCTATCCAGTAAATATGATATCAGAGGAAATGAAAGGAAGAATGATTTCTCAACTTCCCAGTTCGGGGTAACCTTAGGAGGGCCTATCATTAAGAACAAATTACACTTCTTTGCAGCATGGGATCATCAATTAGATTCAAGACCGCTGATTATTGCCGATGTGCAGACCAAAGAAGATGCGCTTCGGTTTAATGTGACCAATGAAACCCTTAATCAGGTTTTAAATATCGCAAGAGCGAAATACGGTGTTGGAAATACTCCGCAGTTTGGAACTTTTGATAAGGTAAGAAATTCGGATGCAGGATTTTTACGTTTAGACTGGCAGATCAATCCGAAACATTTACTGACGTTGAGAAACAACTTTACGTATGATATGAATAAAAATGGTTTGTCGGATAATACAGCCATCAATTTCTTTGAATCCTACGGAAATGATAAAAACCTTGACAACAGCTTATTATTGACCTTAAGATCCAATGTAAAGCCTAATTTAACGAACGAGTTAAAAGCGCAATACTTATATACTTTCCAGGACAGCTACCAGAATGATGAGTTGGGGCGTCCTGTTCCGAGGGCCATTGTGGAGCGTGTTCCTTCTACCATTGAAGGAAGTAATCTTACGACGAACATTCAGATCGGGGGACATCGTTTTGCACAGGAAAGTTTCAGAAACAATGTATTCCAGATCGTAGACAACGTGTATTACAATACGGATAAGGTGAAATATACTTTCGGAGCCGATATCATGTACACAAGAGCCAAATCTATTTATGGAAGCGAGGTGAACGGAAGATTTCAGTTTTTAGGAATTGATAATTTCAATAATCTTACGCCTTACAGATTCTACAGGGAAGTTCCTTTAATGGAGGATAACTCAGTGAAATCGGATATCTGGAATGTAGGGCTTTACTGGCAGATTCAGTCTAAAATAGCGAAAGGTCTGGATTTCACCGGAGGCTTAAGAGTAGATTACGGCGGTTATCCGAAAGCGGAGTTCAATCAGAAGCTGTTTGATGAAATGGGAATCAGAACAGACAACCAGATCCAGTCATTTATTATCCAGCCAAGATTCCAGTTCGATTGGAATATCAATGAAGAAAACAAAGATTTCCTGAAATTCGGTGCAGGAGTCTTCTCTTCGGATATCAACAACTATATGATCATCAACAATCTTGTTTTTGATGGAAAACATTTGGCAACTGTGGATGTGAATCCTACGACTATTGGTCTTACACCGGATTTTGCGAGTTACAGGAGTGATTATGGAACGGTTCCGACATTAGCTCAGTATCAGCTTCCTACCATTAATTATACAGGGGAGGATGCTAAAGTTCCGGTAGTGTATAAAGCGAATATCTCCTATACGCATTTCTTCAACGAAAGATTTAGAGCCGGGATTGCAGGATATATGGCTTTAGGAAGGAACAATTATTTCTATTATGACAGAAACATGGTGTCCAATCCTTATTTTACACTGGATAATGAAGGCGGAAGAGGGGTTTTTGTACCCGTCACTTCAGTAAATGCGAACGGAACCATGAATTGGAAAGATGGAAGAGTGAATTCTAATTTTGGAAGAGTATTGGAATTGGTGAGTGATGGAAAGGTAAATCAATTTTCATTCGTATTAGATACCAGTTACCGTTATTATAAAGACGGGGAAATTACGGCAAGTTATACTTGGTCGGATATCAAGGATAATACTTCTTACAACGGAAATGTGGCCAATTCAGCTACTTTGTCGACAATGATACAGAGTGATCCTAGAGATTTAAGAATGACGTATTCGGATAACCAGTTCCGTAACAAAGTGGTTCTATACGGAAACTCACCTACGTTTTATGGGTTTACGGTTGGGATCAGATATTCAGGAATCGGAGGAACGCGTTTCTCGGTTACCACGGGAGGAAATGTGAATGGGGATTTTGTTGACTCTAATGACCTGGCTTATATTTTTCCGAATCTGACTCAGTCTTTACTGGATAATCCTGAGGTAGGAAAGGCGTTGAAAGATTACATTACGGAATATAATAACGGCATTGCAGAGCGTAATGGAGGGAAAAACGGCTTCTATGGAATTTGGGATGTCCGTGTAGCAAAAAAAATAAAATTTGAGAAAATCGGCGGATTTGAGCTTTCTCTGGATATTTTTAACGTAGCCAATTTGCTTAATAGAGAATGGGGAGTGAACAAGTCTTACGGAAACACGTCATTGTACAGGATCACAGGCTTTGATTCAGCTACCAAGCAGCTTAAATACAGCTTAAATACCAGTGGTCTGGAGCCATTGTCAGGAAACCCTTACCAAATTCAGTTAGGGGCAAAATATACTTTCTAAAAAATTAATATTATCTTTATATTATGAAAAATTTTATCTTAGGGTTAGCAGTTTTAAGTACGGTACTCATGAAGGCACAGACCCAAATTATAGCACACAGAGGTTATTGGCAAAGCCAGCCTCCTACAACGGAAAACTCTCTTGCATCCTTGGAAAACGCTCAGAAACTGAAGATTTACGGATCTGAGTTTGATGTGAGAATGACGAAGGACGGAGTATTGGTGGTAAACCATGACGAACATCACGGGAAAATGGAAATTTCAGAAACAGATTTTAAACAGCTGGAAAAACTGAAGTTGTCTAATGGAGAGAAACTTCCGACTTTAAAGGATTATCTGAAGCAAGGAAAGAAAGATAAATCTCTGAAGCTGATCGTAGAAATAAAGCCAGCCAAAACAAAGGCACTTGAAGATGAACTGGTAGCGAAAACGATTAAATTGATTAAAGAGCTGAAACTGGAATCCCAAAGTGAATATATTTCTTTCAGCTTGAATATCTGCAAGGAAATCAAAAGGCTTGCCCCTGAATTTAAAGTTCAGTACCTGAACGGAGAATTGTCTCCGGAGCAGATTAAGGCGGAAGGATTAGATGGAATAGATTATCACTACAGCATTTTCGCAAAAAATCCGACCTGGATATCTGAAGCAAAAGCTTTGGGGTTGATTACCAATGCCTGGACAGTAAATGATATCACAGTTTATGAGCAATTGAAGAACCAGGGAATAGGTTTCATTACCACCAATATTCCGGACCAGTTAAAAAATAAATAACTGTTTTAATTAATAAAATAAAGCCCGCCTCTTTGAGGCGGGCTTTTATCGTTGTATTAATCAGCTATAAAAATGTCGAAAACATGGTCTCAAATAGAGATAACGACAAAGATATATGAATAATATTAACTGATAATATTAAAAAAGCTTAATTATTTTAATATGTTATAAGTCAAACCGTTATCTGTTGTGGTTCATGATTTTTTAACATTTCGTTTAATAAACATTTAATAATTGTTAAAGTCTTGTTAAAACCTTCCTCGCCTGGTCGCTCTAATTTTGCGCAAACAAAAGGATATGCGAAAAGAGAATCAAAAGTTGCTTGTTTTGTCACTGTTAGGATTGGTCAGCGTCAATATGGCAGCTCAGCAAAAAGCAAAGAAAGACACTATTAATGACATTAATGAAGTAGTTGTAACTGCTTTAGGGATAAAAAGACAGGACAAGTCTTTAGGATACTCCACAGAAACCATTAAATCCGAAGAAATTCTGAAAACCCAGAATAACAACTGGGCACAGGCTTTGGAAGGAAAAGTGGCAGGCTTGAAGATCCAGACTGCAGGAGCAGGTCCTCTGGGCAGCTCAGTGATCAAACTACGTGGAGATATTTCCATGAACATGGACCAGAACAATGCACTGATTGTTGTAGATGGTGTTCCGTTAAACAATACAACAACAGGGACAGGATTTTCGGCGTATGGAGCAGGTTCCAAAGCAGATTTACCGATTGATTACGGAAACGGGATCAATTCCATTAATCCTGATGATATTGAATCTATTTCAGTACTGAAAGGCTCTACTGCAGCAGCTTTATATGGATCAAGAGGAGCGGGAGGAGCCATCATGATCACCACTAAATCAGGAAAATCTAAAAAAGGGAAATTACAGGTTACTTTAAACTCCTATTCAAGCTACGATACTGTATTGAGATGGCCGGATTATCAGTATGAATACGGGCAGGGAACTATGCAGAAAGACACCAAAGGAAATTACTATTATTCTTACGGAGCTTCTGCAGATGGAGTGAATACAGGTTCTACCAGTAGTGCTTTCGGACCGAAATTCGCAGGACAGTATTATTTCCAGTACGATCCTACAGTAGAAGGGCAAAGTGCAACAAGACAACTTTGGAGACCATATAAAGATAATATCAAAGGTTTTTGGCAAACCGGGACTACATTCTCCAATAACGTTGCCTTGGAAACTTCCAACGAAAATACATCATTCAGGACATCATTAACCTATCTTAAAAATGAATGGATGATGCCTAATACAGGTTTTGACAGATTCAATGCATCACTTTCATTCGATCATAAGATCAACGAAAAATTAAAAGTGGGATTGAAATTCAACTACAATAAAACGAAGAGTGATAATTTACCGGCAACAGGATACAGCAACCAGTCTATTTCCTATTTCATGATCTTCCAGAACCCGAATATAGATTTGTCTTGGTATGAACCGATCTGGAAAAAAGATAAATACCAGATTGATCAGATTCACCCGTTCAGTTCATTCATCGATAATCCTTATATGATCGCTTATGAAATGCTGAATGGAGTTGATAAAAACTTCATTACGGGAAACATCAACCTTAATTATAAGCTTGCTAAAAATTTCGAGGTGATGCTGAGATCAGGAATGGAATTGACCAATGAAGAACGTACTCAAAAAAGACCGTGGAGTTCAGCCAATTATCTTCAGGGAATGTACAGAGAACAGCATATCAAGCTAATGGATTTGAATAATGACCTATTGTTCACTTATAAAAATACATTCAACGATTTCGATTTCAGTGCATCGGTGGGGGGAAGTATCCGTTATTCCGAATATACCATGTATGATTATATGGCAGACGGACTTCTTAAACCGGGAATATATACCCTTCCTAATGGAATCGGGAACATTACCAAGTTTGCTACACCTAGTGACAAGCAGGTAAACAGTACTTATGGATTGGTAACGTTAGCGTATCAGAATAAAATTTTCTTAGACCTTACAGCAAGAAATGATTGGAGCAGCACGCTTCCAAAAGATAACCGTTCTTATTTTTACCCTTCAGCAGGGATGTCTTTCATCCTTTCTGATATTTTCAAGATGACTTCCAGCCAGTTCAATTACTGGAAATTAAGAGCATCATGGTCAAAAGTAGGAAATGATACCAATCCGTATAAACTAATCAAATATTATAATAACAGTGTATTCTCAGGATCAGTGGAGGCTCCTTCATTATACCCGAATCCTAATCTAAGACCTGAAATGTTGACGAATATAGAAGCAGGTATGGATTTCAGCTTCCTGAAAAACAGGATCAGCTACAATTTTACCGTCTATCAGAACAACTCCAAAGATCAGATCGTAGATATTCCGGCTTTACTTGAAACAGGATACAGCAAAAGAACAATCAATGCCGGTGAGATCAGAAACAGAGGGGTTGAAATGACTTTAAACACTTTTCCTGTGAAAAACAAAAACTTCTCATGGAGTGTTAATGCCAACTGGTCAATGAACAGAAATAAAATTTTGTCCCTTCCGGAAGAATTCCATGGGGAACCTTATACAATGGGTAGTGTAGGGGGAGTAGTCTATTACAATGCAGTTGTAGGCGGATCACTAGGAGATATGTACGGATACGGATTAATGTATTCGCCGGACGGACAGGTGGTTTTCGGAAGTGATGGATTAACGGCAAAACCAACTCAGATGAAGAAAATCGGAAATGCCTATCCAAAATGGAGAGCCGGAATTCAGAACGAATTCAGATACAAAAACTTTACGGTAAGTTTCTCATTTGATGGCCAGTACAAAGGTATGGCTTATTCACAGTCTCACCACAAAATGACGGAACAAGGAAAATTAGGACATACTTTAATAGGAAGAGATAATCCGAACGGATTGATCATAGGACAGGGAGTAGTACAAAATGCAGACGGATCATATTCTCCGAATACAAAAGGAGTGGCGGTATCTGCATACTATGCAGATTACTACAGAAGAGCCAATGTGGAAACCAACTCGTTCGATACTTCTTTTGTTAAGTTAAGAGATGCAAGGATTTCCTATTCTTTCCCGAAAAGTGTGACGGAACAATTGAAATTAACAGATCTTACTTTAGCTCTGTTCGGAAGAAATCTATGGATGTGGACAAAATTCCCGCTATTTGATCCGGAAGCCGCTACTCTTAACGATAATTTGATTACTCCGGGAGTGGAAATGGGACAATTGCCAACAGCAAGAACTATAGGTATTCAGCTTAATGTTAAATTTTAAAATTTAGATCATGAAAAAATTACTATTAAATATACTATTGATTTCAAGTATCGGATTGATTCCGGTTTCATGCAGCAGAAGCCTGGATGAAGTAAATACTGATGAAAGCAGGATAAGCGACCCTGCTTCCGCTAAACTCCTGATCCCTATCCAATATAATATGGCAGCGGTAAACTATATGAGAGCCAATGACTTTACCTTTGACATCATGCAGGTTTCCCTGGACTTTCCCAATGAAGGAAATTCTTTAAGCCGTTACTATTTAACAGAAAATACAGGAACAGGTTTTTGGAATAACAGTTATAAATGGCTGAAACAGGTAAAAGACCTCAAGGAAGCAGCCATTCTGGAAAACGATAAAAACTATCAGGCTATTGCCATGGTTTTAAATGCCTGGATTTATTCTAATCTTACGGATACTTATGGAGACATCCCTTTTTCAGAGGCTTCAAGATTGGATGAAGGTATTTCTCAGCCTAAATTCGACAGGCAGAAAGATATCTACATAAAATTGCTGGATGAATTGAAAGAAGCCAACTCACTTTTCATTACCACTAAAATGCTTACAGGAAACGATCTTTTCTATAAAGCAGAATCTGATGCCAATGGAATTACCAACTGGAAAAAATTCTGTAACTCCCTTTCATTAAGGTTACTGACAAGGATCTTAAAGAAAAATGGAGAAGTAAACGTGAATCAGAGAATTCAGGAAATCATCAGTAACCCTACTGTTTATCCAATTTTCCAGAATAACAATGAATCTGCAAAGCTCAATGTCACTGGAGTATCTCCATTGCTTCCTCCTATTGCAAGACCTCAGGATTTTACAACGGGAAGAGCCGCTTCAGCATTTTTTGTAGAAACATTAAAAGCCAATAATGATCCTCGTCTGGCAATGTTCTTCTCTCAGGCAAAAGATATTGCAACCAACCAGAATATCGGATATAAAGGTGCTCCATCAGGCTATGCATTTGGAACGGTTTTCACTTATCAGCCGTCAAACATGAATCAAAACTTAGCAAAAGCCCCTTTAAATATCCTGATTTATCCATACGCAGAATTACAGTTTACCTTATCTGAGCTTGCTTTTAAAGGAATCATTCCCGGAAGTGCGCAGACTTATTATGAAAATGGGGTAAAAGCAACCATTGAACAATGGGGTTCTACAATGCCTGCCAACTATTTTGCTAATGCCAATGTAGCCTATAACGGAACCTTAGAAAGAATCATGCTGCAGAAGTACGTGTCATTATTCTTTGTTGACCAGCAACAATGGTTTGAAAAAAGAAGAACAGGATTCCCGGTCCTTCCAAACAACGGCGGACTCTTAAATAATGGAAACCTACCCCAAAGACTGATGTATCCTCCTAATCCAAAAGTACTGAATACGACTAATTATCAGGCGGCCGTTCAGCAAATGGGAGGTGATGATATCAACATCAAAATGTGGTGGAATCAATAATGGGATCAACAATTAATAATTAAGTAATGAAAATGAATATAAAACTTTTAATGCCATGCGTACTCGTTTCAGCGATGGCATTTTCACAGACATCCGTATCAGGGTATGTATATGAAGACAGCAACAAAAACCAAAAAAAGGAAAACCGTGAAAAAGGAATTGAAGGGGTAGCTGTTTCCAATGGAGTACAAGTGGTTTCAACAGATAAAAACGGAAGATATAGCTTACCCATACAGGAAAATCAGACTGTATTTGTAATCAAGCCTTCAGGATATATGACACCGGTGAATAGTAATAATTTACCTCAGTACTATTATCAGTACAAGCCAAAAGGTTCGCCCGCAGACTTTAAATATAAAGGAACCGCACCAACAGGAGAACTTCCGAAAGAAATAAATTTTGCCTTAAACAAACAGAACGAAAGCAAGAACTTCGATATCCTGGTTTTTGGAGATCCGCAGCCTTATACGGAGAAAGAACTGGATTATTTCAGAAGAGGAATCGTAAATGAGGTAAAAAATACCAAGAAAAATGCAGTGTTGGGAATAAGTTTGGGAGACTTGGTGGGAGATAACTTAAGCCTGCAAAAACCTTATGCAGATGTAATGAAAGAGATCGGCTTACCTTGGTATAATGTCATGGGGAATCACGATATGAATTATGATGCTAAAGAAGACCTGTTTTCAGACGAAACATTTGAATTCAACTTTGGACCGGCCAATTATTCATTCAATTACGGAAATGTACACTTCATCATCCTTGATGATATCTTGTACCCGGACCCAAGAGATGGAAAAGGTTATTGGGGCGGTTTCCGTGAAGATCAGCTGAAATTTGTTGAAAATGATCTGAAACTGGTAGACAAAAACAAACTGGTTGTGGTTTCTTTCCACATTCCGCTAGATCATAAAAATGAAGATAACTTTAGAGATGCAGACCGTCAGAAATTGTTTGACTTCTTAACACCTTTTCAGAATGCATTGATTCTTTCTGCTCATACCCATATTCAGCAACAGATTTTCTATGGGAAACAAGCTGGATGGAGCGGAACAAAAGACTTACACGAATATAACGTAGGAACAACTTGTGGAGACTGGTATTCCGGAACACCGGATGAAGCAGGATTACCAACTTCAACCATGAGGGACGGAACTTCAAAAGGGTACTCTTTCATCAGCTTTACGGACAATCAGTATAAAGTGAGATATAAGACAGCCGGAAAACCGGATGATTATCAGATTCAGTTATATGCTCCGGAAGTCATTCCTTTCCCTTCCAAGACATCTGCCAAAATTCTGGCCAACTTCTTTATGGGAAGCAAAAAAGATAAAGTGGAATACAGAATTGATAACGGAGAATGGGAAGCCATGGAATATGATGAAACCATTGATCCTAACTTTGCATTGTCAGTTTTCAAGTGGGATACCACACAGAATCTTTTCCCGGGAAGAAGACCTTCCAATCCTGAAATGTCAAAACACATCTGGGTAGCAGGATTCCCAAAAAAATTAGCTCTTGGAAAACACAAGGTTGAAGTAAGAGCAGCAGATATGTACGGAAACCAGTTCTCGGCATCAGAAGAATTTGAGGTGAAAGAACCTATCGTTATTCCCTAGCTTTTCATTTTTTACTATACTTACTTTCAATGTCAAAACCGGTTTTTTTAAGCCGGTTTTGTTTTATAGAAAGTATAAATCATGAAAGCTTGGAAAATCTCTTTGTTTTCAAGACCTTTCCGGAAGCTGTTTCGTAAATTTGTCATCGAAAAATTTATAATATGAATATAAAAGGAAAGAATGCCATTGTAACAGGCGGTGGAAGAGGACTTGGAAAAGCCGTTGCACTAGCTTTAGCGAATGAAGGAGTACATGTTGCTATTACAGGCAGAAATGAAGAGAACCTTAAAATGACGGTTGAAGAGATCAAAAAGTTGGGAGTGAACTCCACGTATGCAGTTTTTTCTGTAGACAATGAAATCCAGGTAAAAGCAGGAATAGAATCCTTGGCAGAACAATTGGGGGGTATTGATATTCTGATCAACAATGCAGGAATCGGGGACTTTGGAACCATTGAGGAAATGCCTTCCGAAACATGGGAACAAGTAATCAGGACCAATCTTTTCGGAGTATATTATGCAGCAAAAGCAGCCTATCCTTTCATGAAAGCAAAAGGAGAAGGTGATATTGTGAATGTAGCGTCAACAGCCGGTTTGAAAGGAGGTGGGAATATGTCCGCTTATGCTGCATCCAAAGCCGCCGTTATTTCTTTATCCCAATCGATGATGGCTGAATGGAGAAAGCATAATATTCGGGTAATCACATTAACGCCAAGTACGATTGCTTCAGATATGAGTATTCAGGGAGGTTTAACGGATGGAAATCCTGAAAAAGTGCTTCAGCCTGAAGATTTTGCAGAATGGGTAAGGGATATCCTGAAAATGAACAGGCGGGCTTTAATTGCCAATGGATCCATTTTTTCGACTAATCCGTAAGCGATTACTATATAATACTTATCATCAGGAGCGGGCTTTAGCCCGCTTTTTTAATCACCAATAAATTGGCTTTAGCCTAAACTTTTCCCTTTAAAAAACATGAAATCGGAAAACAAGCTTTATTTTTGTATCAAATTTATCACATGCAAAATTATTTAGAATTCAATTTCAAAATTTCCCCGCTTCAGCCATGGAATGAAATCTTAATGGCAGAGCTTATTGAAATAGGTTTCGACAGTTTCACAGAAGAAAATGACGGAATTTTAGGATATATTCAGAAAGATCTGTTCCACGAAAATGAGCTTAAAGCATTACCGATTTTTGAAAATGAAAATGTGACGATTGAATATTCTTTCCAGGAAATGCCGAATATCAATTGGAATGAGGAATGGGAAAAGAATTTCTCCCCGATCAATATAGATGATAAAGTGCTCATCAGAGCCGAATTCCATGAATCTGTACCGGGAATGCATGAAATCATTATTCAACCCAAAATGTCTTTCGGAACGGGGCATCATCCAACGACCCACCTGATGATCCAGCAAATGATGGATTTTGATTTCAGAGGTAAAAAAGTATTGGATATGGGATGCGGAACCTCCGTATTGGCTATCTATGCAAAACAGCAGGGAGCCGGTGAAGTAAAGGCTATCGATATTGATGAATGGTCGGTTGAAAATTCAAAAGAAAATGCAGCAAGAAATAGAGTAGAGCTGGATATTGAACTGGGAACCGCAGAGAATTTAGGAAATGAAAAGTATGATATTATTTTAGCCAATATCAACCGTAATATTCTGATTTCGGACATTCCAACTTATGTTTCTGTGTTGAATGACGATGGAAAATTATTACTTTCAGGGCTATGTTTCTTTGATGTGGATGATATTATGGAAGTGTGCAAAGAAAGCGGTCTTGAACTGAAAAAGAAGCTGCAGCGTGAAGAATGGGTGAGCTTGTTGCTTGAAAAATAATACTACCCAATATGAGTATGAAATTTTTACTGTCTATCTTATCCTTATTTATTCTGCAGCTGTTTTCTGCACAGGAAGAAATATATGCCAACGGAATTTTTGGATTTGAGGAAAATAAAACCCAGAAAATCTTTACCGATTGGACCAGGGTAAGACTGGAACCAGATGTAAATGCAGAAATTTTAGATTCTTTATCAACCAATCAGCAAGTCACTATTCTTAAAAAAGAGGATAAAATTCTACAGTTGGGCGAAAGAGCCTCCAACTGGTACAAAGTTTCTTATCAAAAAGGAGACAAAATTTCGGAGGGTTATCTTTGGGGTGGTAACCTCTGTGTTGGATACAGAAATAAAAACGGATATGATTTCCTTTTTGGACTTTCCAAAACAGAAACCAGAAAAGATAAACAATCAGGACAGAGTTTCAGACAAAATATCGCAAGTATAAAAGTTCTTCAGGAAAATACTTTGATTGATGAGGTTTTCTTTGATACGGGTTCCGGAGAGAGTTTAAGCTACGCTACATTCAATATGGAAAGTAATCATCAGCTAAAAGATGTGGAGCTGACCTTAAAAGCAATGGTTTCGGGAGAAGCCTGCGGAATTGCAAGCTATGACCAGTATGCTCTTTTCAGTAATAAAAAATTGATTGCGCTTCCTCAATTGATGAACGTAGGAGACGCAGATGTGTATTATCACAGTGAAAATTTTATATTTCCCAATGATAAAGGAGGCGTTCCCAATGCTTTTGTTTGGGAAATGGAAGAAATGGAAAAAGACGATAATGATAAGGAAAAGATAAAGCGATCGTCTATAATTTATCTTTGGAACGGAGCCTATTTTAGAAAGAAGTAAGCCTCATTGATTATCAATGGGATTAGCAACTGCATCAATTATAAGCATAGTCATATGTGCTTATTATTGACAGAATTTATGAACTGAAACAAACATTAGCATTCTATTACTGTACCTTTTAACCATTAATCCACAAAAGATAGGGTCTAATTTTTTGGGTTTAAATAAAGGATCACAGCACCGCTATCAAAGGTTTTGGTTTTGATACATGTAAGAATCATCCTGCGGTGCATATCCTCAAATAATGGCAAGCCTGTGCCGGCAATAACAGGATGTATACAAAGCTGAAGCTCATCAATCAAAGTAAGCTGCATCAGCTGAATGATGAGACTTCTGCTGCCAACCAAAATATCTTTTCCCGGTTGTTGTTTTAGTTCAGCAACGGTTTTTTCAAGGGATTGATGAGACAATTGTGCACTGGCCCATCCTGTACTTTCCAGCGTATGGGAAAAAACAATTTTCGGAATGCTATCAATAGCCAGGGCAAAGTCGTCCATTGATTTTTCACCACTTGGCTGCTCAATAAGCGTTTGCCAGTATTGCATAAGCTGATAGGTTACCCTGCCGTACAGAATAACACCCGCATCGAGTAACACCTTTTCATAATGCCGATGTATTTCTTCATCCGGTGTTATAGCCGTATGGTCGCAAAACCCGTCAATTGTCATATTGATGGCTGCAATTAGCTTTCTCATACCAGTTTAGATTTTTAATGCACATATAAATATACCAATTTTATAATTTAAGAAGTTTATTACTTTTTGCACTTTGTTGGTTAAGCAATAATGCAAAGATAGATTTGCGGTTATTGAATAAAAAAAGAAAACCGGATTGGTTTTCTTTTTGTGTTTCTAGAATCGTTTCACTTTCAATTATTGCTGAGATTATGCTTGATCTAATTAATTTCAAACTGTTTTCTCCATTTGGAAACTGTGTTTCTGCTCAAATTAAAGTGGTTAGCTATTTGTGTATTATTTAATTGATTTTGTGCTTGATATCGCAAAATTCTTACTATGGTGGATTTATTATAAGCCTTAAATTTTTGATTCGTTGTTGAAATTTTGGGTTTACTTTCAAAAATGATTTGATTAAGCTTGATAACATCCAATTGCGTAATGTTTGCTTTGCTCAAGATATTTTTACAAAATTCTTTTTTGTGCGGGAACTTTTGATTCAGAATATCCGTGAATATCTGTTTATAATTAGGCATCATATGGATTATTGATAAATAATGTCACTTAATTAGTTCAGTTTCTGGTTTTTGATATTTTACTACCCACCTGTGGAGGGTAGTTTTAGGAATGTTATATTCTTCAATTAGCTGAGCTTTTGTCTTTTCTCCATTAGCAAGCCTTTCCATGATGAAATCAATAATTTCAACCGTATAAATGTTTTTCTTAAATTGAGGTAAGGTAGATTTTAACGGTTGATTGCTTTCAACAATGTTCCTTTTCTTCTGTGGCGAGAATAAGATCAAATGCTGTGTATATATCCTGAATAAATCGTAATCTAATAATTTGCTCCACCTCAGAATGATATCACAATCAAGGCTTTTGGCATTATACATTATTTGTAAATCGGTTTCATTGCAACTGAGAAATTTACAGATTCGATCTTGGTCTATTTGGATTTCTTCAACTTTTTGTTTGATTAAATTTCCAATATGGATATGCTTAAAATTCATATTCTACTAAAATTCTATGCAGTTCAATACAATCTAAGCCTTATTCCGAAATTTTATAAACATTTACAGATACTTTGCCGTCAGTCAATAATCCTAAATTCACACCTCCGGTTTCAACAGCAAAAGTTAAAGTGTCACCGGTGTTAAGTTGAACTACCGTATTTAAAGTAGTGGATGTAACCGGAACGGATGCCAATGTAACACTTAATATGGATACCCTTACTGCATCAAAAATTTTCTGGTCTATTATAGTGGTTCCATTTTTTATAATACCCAGGCTTTTCCCACCTAAAAGGCTTAAATCTACACCGCCTTCCAGCTGAACATCATATTTAACTTCATATAACCCCGGCTTTGGAGCAGTATACACACCGTTATTGATTAATGAAGGAACTCCCGTGATTGTATCTGTAGAAGTTAAACTGATTTTATTCCAATTGGTACCTGCAATGCCTAAGTTGGCTAATGACCATGCACCGTCTCTACTTGCATATAAAGCCGTTCCCGTTCCACCGGCCTGGCCACTGCTCCTTAAAGATGACCAAGAGCTGTTTACGGCATCATAATAATAAAAACCCGGAGCGGTAATATTTGCTGTTTTAGGGGATGGAGTTGTGACAGCAGAAGTAACGTATACAATCACTCCATTTTGTGCAGCAGTATAGATGGCATCTTTTGCCTGTAACTGATCACCTGTTAGACGTGGAGGCAGAATTCCATCAACAGTGGTAGCGGTAGTAGGTTGTCCAACTACATCCAATGTAGCAGTTGGTGCTGTTGTATTGATCCCAACTTGACCAAAATACAGTGCTGAAAACCCTAATGAACACACGAGTAAAAGAATCTTTTTCATAATACGTATTAGTTTTGATTTATTTTTTAAATGAAAAATGTTATAGTAATTGATTATTTGTGAATATTCTCAATTAATATTTGTAAAAGTATATTCAATTATTCAATAATAAAAGATATTTGTTATTGATTTTCCGAAAATAGTATGTTGTTTTCAGAAAATGTGGAAAATTTTATATACTGATAATCAAATAGTTAAGTGTTTAATCCACTAGATGGTGAAGTAAATGTGGTTGTTATACATTTTGAATGGTTAAATTTGTATATCAAAGCAAAATTATTAGTTCCCAAACAGCTTTTACCATGAAAAAGAATTACCATTTTATTTTCGGACTCCTTCTTTCGAGTTTATCTATAGACCAAAGTATAACGGAGAGTTTGTGCAATGTCTTTCAAAATGCCATCCTGCTTTTTGAAACAAATATGCCCAATATTGTAAGTGGATTTGAAGCAGTAGATGCCAAATTTTATAAACCGCTGTATGCTTATTTGGTAATGATTTTACTAGGGGGAGGGTTGTATTTGTTCAGGTATCAGAAGAAGCAAAACAAAGTATTTTTTGGCATCTCTTATTTAACTGTTGATCCACATTCTCGAAAAGAAAAAGAACCAGATTTAATTTCTAAAAATGTTCCGAAGCTTAATGAAGTAATGAGCAGTGATACGGAAAAGCATATTTTAAACGGATTGAAAAGGTTTGAAAAAAAGAAAGAGTTTACTAATAAAGCAATTACTTTGGCTTATCTGGCGGCAGATTTAGAAACAAATGTCAGGTACTTGTCGGAGGTTGTTAAAAAGCATAAAGCAGAAAGTTTTAAATCTTACATTCATATTTTGCGAATAAATTTTGTACTTGAAAAAATTGAAACTGATTCTTCATTCCGAAAATATAAAATAAGCCACCTTGCAGAAATCTCAGGATTCCCAACGTCTACCTTGTTCACTAAGGTTTTTAAAGAAATAACGGGATATACCCCTACTGCCTATCTTTTAATGCTTTCAGAAAAAGAGCAGGCTCCGGCAATGGATAGCGAGGAGTAAATTTTGAAATCTTTTTTTGAATATATAATAATTGTTAGCTTTGAATGTACAATATTCTTAGATGTAGATGCCGGACTTGGTCTGTAATCGATAGACAGCTAAGAAGAGATAAAAGGACGAAATGACTGACATATTTAAAATCTACCTGTCTTCAACAGGAAGACTATCAGCAGAGGAAATCAACTTTTCTACGCAATTCTTCAAACCGATCCGACTGAAAAAAGGTGATTTTTTTATTCGGGAGGATGAATTATGCCGGCATATTGGATTTATTGCCAGTGGTGCTGTAAAAGCATACGCTATCGACAAAGAAGGAACAGAAAACATAACCTGTTTCAAGTTTGAAAATGAATTTGCCACCTCATTTCAGGAGTTTGTAACGCAGGCAAAATCCAGAAGGAGTATCAGGGCTATAGAAGATAGCGTAATCTATAAGATAACCTACCCGGACTATCAGTATCTGCTTGGTCAGCTGACCGCCTGGAACGGAGTTATAAAATCGGTGATGGAGCATGAGTATAACCAAAAGGAGCGTTATCTGATGAATTACAATAATAGGTCGGCTGTGGATAAATACCGTCATGTTTTGTCTGGCGAACCGATGCTCATTCAGCGCATAGCAACGCAGGATCTGGCGTCGTATCTGGGCATCACGCAGCGATCGCTTACACGCGCGAAAAGACAAATACATAGACCCAACGAATTATAGGACAAATGTCCTTATGCAGTCCTGGCCAGAGATGTAGATTTGCAAAAAAAAAGCTATGTTACGTCAAATTGCTCCCGAAGTGTTTCAGATTTCACTGATGCCACGAAACAGTATCAACTGCTATATTATCGAAGGTTTATTGGTAGACTCGGGAATAAGGAGTTCGTATGCTGCTGTAAAGAAAGCGCTCCAGAAAATTCCTGTTTATCAACATATCCTGACGCATGCACATGCGGATCATCAGGGCTGTAGCGATCAGATATGCGCTGAGTTCGCGATACCCTTATTCTGTCATCCCGATGAGGTTTTTAGAACGGAAACGGGTATGGTAACCAACGACTATCCAACCCCGCAACATTGGATAGCAAAGCTTCAGCAAAAATACTGGGCAGGTCAGGGACATAAAGTCGAACAGACAATCGTTGAAAACGATAGGGTTGGAAATTTTAGGGTAATAGAAACGCCCGGACATTCGGCAGGTCATATTTCCTTATTCCGTGAGCAGGATGGTGTGTTAATAATCGGAGATGTAGCGACAAATATGAACCTGCTCACGACAGCGACCGGTCTGCGGCTTCCGCCCAACATATTCACCTCGGATCAGCAGCGCAATATCAAATCACTCCAAAAGTTAGCAAAACTGAACCCTGCCATTATCTGCTTTGGTCATGGGCCGATCATGCGAAATACAAATCGGAAGTTTGAGCAATTTGTAGCTAAATGCAGTGCGGCTATTTTATAAACAACCAGAAAAAAGGCACTATAGCCTTAAAGGGATTTCAAATTTACGGAAAATGTCCTGTAGAAAATATTTTGAAGCTCTTCTCAGACAATTTCATACAGGTAGTAGAAGGATTCAAGCTTCGAAAATCGAATTCCACTGTCCCAATAGTAAAAGTTTGGATTATAGATTTTTATGGGTATAAAAAAAGGAGACGACTATTCAATAGTGTCTCCTTAAGTGAGCGCGAAAGGATTCGAACCTTTGACCGTCTGCTTAGAAGGCAGATGCTCTATCCAGCTGAGCTACGCACCCTAAAAGTGTTAATCGGTCGGGGCGGCAGGATTCGAACCTGCGACCTCCTGGTCCCAAACCAGGCGCGATGACCGGACTACGCTACGCCCCGAAAGAAGTATCAATCATAACGATTTTACTTCGTTTTTGCGGGTGCAAATATATGATAGTTTTTTGACTTAAAAAAGTAAAATCGTAATAAAAAATAAAATAAATAAAAACAGAATATATAATGGTTTGGTACGTAGCCCTTTATGAGCTTGTAAAAAGAATATTAAAATGTGATGATTCTACATTTTTTAAACTTTAAAAATAGTAATAGGTATCGTCCTTACATCTCCATAATCTTCAAAGGGCAGATCTATCAATTTTAAAAATTATGGTTTCCAAAAGGACCAGACGCTTCCGTTATATATGGCCAGCTGGTGGTTGGCTGTATCATAGGCCATCATTCCTGCTGTCGGATTAATGATATTTATATGTGGGTTATCCATTTTAGGTAGCACCATTGCCTTATCATTATCGGCAAGAATGAGAATCCCGGGTGTAGTATTTGTACTCCCATCACTGCCTATAATCACTTTAGAGTTAGTTCGTTCGGTTTTGGAATTTTGTAAAACAGTATTCACTACTCCTGTTGTATCTATACTTAGATCAACCCAAATACCTGATCTGAGGTATTTGACTTTTCTGTCAGCAATATCATAAATAACTGTACCATCTACGGCTCCTGTTACTGAAGCTGCTGATGTAACCCATGGAAGGATCAGGCCTCTGTTTCCGTCAGCAAACTCAAGAGATACTGAAGGATTACTCACTGAACTTTTGCCAATGGCAATCTGAGCGAAGTGCTGATTGAAAAACAATATTGGAAGAAGTATAGCAATTTTTTTCATGTTATCAATATTTATTTTTAATATAAATTACTTTGGCTTTATGCGTCAGGACACGTTTGTATGTTGATGCACTGCCATCCATAGGTATTGCCATTATCTGTAGTGGTATAAATCTTCAGGCAGTTATTGGTGGTGTCATATACAGTCATACCTTCAACAAAGTTTAATGAAGAGATGCCCACGGGATTACCCGAAGGATCAAAAGGGACTCTGTTTAATACAAAACCTTTGGTCTTTGCTTCTAATGCCAGCCAGCCGCCTTTTCTGATCATAGGCCAATTGTCCGGATTATTTGTCCCTGCCCGTCCCAGAGCGGTTATTCCCAGTTTTGTATCGAGGGATGTTCCTGTGGTAATTCCGGGTTTATAACAACTACTGCATGCGGAAACATTTTGAGAGCTTCCTAAACCTTGTCCTTGGTCACTTCCGATATCAGCCGCTCCTCCGGTGTTTACAAGAACGGGTATTCCGAATGCATCAACACATGAAGCATCAGCACAGATATTTTTATTAGGTGCTATGGAGCCGGGTCCTACAACTGCTGTTCCTCCTGCCGGTACCAACTGACCGGAAGATACATTTTCATCTCCTTCCGCAGCATCCAGGCAGCCGTCATTATCCGAATCTAGATCCAAACTATTTGGTATACCGTCTCCATCCACATCACAAGGTAATGGTAAAGTAGCTCCAAATGTAAAGTTCGCCCAGTTTTCCGCTACGGTATAATTAAAAGAAATGCTGCTATGAACCCCAGGTATTCTAAGGATTACATAGCCTTCGTGTCCTGTAATCTGAGTAGGGGAATTTACAGTAAGAGTATTCCCTCCTGAGGACCATATAATCTCTATGGGATTGCTAAATGTAATGGGAACATATGCAGCTCCGCTTCCAATGGAGGCAAAAACCAATATCGGGTCGGTCATGGGAGAAGAAAAAGTCAAGGTGTTTGTTGTAGCCTGTATGTTTCTGATGGTCGGGTTATTATTCGGTACTCCATAAGAAGCCGGAAAAACCCCGTAGTTATAAACACTGGCAGAGGCTTGTAAAGGTTGAGTTGAGGTATAGGTATAGCCAATTCCATTAATGGTTCCTGTAGCAACGGTATTATCTGTTGCAGAGAAAGTAATAGGGCCTGTCCAGTAAAATTGCCCGGGACATTCTAATGCATCAGGAATACCATCATTATCATCGTCTCTATCCAGATCATCTGTGCTTCCATCCCCATCAGTATCCGTTACTTTTGCAATGGTTGTGCCTGAATTGACAGGTTGGATCGAATTCATTTGAGCATTACCGAATTGGCCAAAAATTATGGAATAAAATAATAATCCCATAATAGTTGTTATCTTTTTATTCATGCTTAATATAGTGTTATGGTTAGGTAGCTTTTAATAAGTTAATGCTTTGCGGGCTAAATTTTTTATCCGGAAAACCTTTCGAATTCAAAAGTATAAAAAAATTCACATTACTAATACGATATATTTACTAATAATTAAATATGATTATTTTAAATTTAATTAATCAGCTCTCAAAAGCAGAATGAGCTAGACGATTCACTGAGGCTATAATACCTGTAAAATGCAGTGTTTAATGTGTTTGGAAGTAGAATTAAATAACCAAAATTTCTTAAAATTGATTGGTATTATATGTTTTTTGGAAGTGGTCCAATTTGAATCCTGTTAGGATCATCTTATTTTTAAAGAGTTGTTGGGCTTAATATAAACGAGAAAAGAGTAAATATTGCTTTTTAAGAAAGAGATTTATAAATAGCTTGATTGAGAGGTGTTTATAAATAAAAATGACACCATTTGCTAATGATGTCATTAAGTGAGCGCGACAGGATTCGAACCTGTGACCGTCTGCTTAGAAGGCAGATGCTCTATCCAGCTGAGCTACGCACCCATAAATGTGATTCCCGCTTAGTAAATAAGCTCGTAAAGTCGGGGCGGCAGGATTCGAACCTGCGACCTCCTGGTCCCAAACCAGGCGCGATGACCGGACTACGCTACGCCCCGAATATATAAGTAAAGAAAGCGGAGGGTAAGGGATTCGAACCCTTGCGACACTTTCGCGTCGACAGTTTAGCAAACTGCTCCGTTAACCACTCCGGCAACCCTCCTTTTATCTTTGTTTTCTAATGATCGCTATTGCTTTATTGCGAGTGCAAATATAGAGCAGATTTCTTTATTTACCAAATATTTTTCAAGAAATTTTTGTGTATTTTTGAGGTGATAAACGACTTAAAATAAACATCAATGCGTAAGATATTATATTTCATAGGATTAGGGACAATCATCCTTTCGTGTGCTCCGCAGAAAAATGTTAAAACAAGCTCTTACAGGCCAAAAGCTACGACAGTACAGCCTAAAACAGTAACAAAAACGCCAACTTCTGAAAAAGCAAAACCTCAGGTTACCAATGACCGGGGGGTGGAGTTTTTCACTACCAATATTGCTGATGCTGCAAAAAACGATAATACCATAAGTTATGGCTCCATTGTTTCAGCAAAACCGGCCGGATACAAAGTCGTGAAGACCTACTTTCCTGCCATTGCACAGAATTTCAGACAAAGATATTTAATATTGCATTATACGGCATTACCGGATGATAAATCCATCACTGTTCTTACACAGCAGGCTGTAAGTGCACATTATCTGGTAAACAATACCGGAGATAATGAAATTTACCAGTTGGTAGACGAAAATAAACGGTCTTACCATGCGGGAGTAAGTTCATGGAGAACAGATAAAAACCTGAATGATACCTCTATCGGTATAGAAATCGTTAACAGCGGTTATACAGCGGATAGTATAGGGAAAAGAATATTTGTTCCCTTCAGCGATGCCCAGATTAAAAAAGTAGCGGCACTGGCTAAAGATATTATTACAAGATATCAGATCCCTGCCACCAATGTATTGGCGCATTCGGATATTGCTCCTACAAGAAAGCAGGATCCGGGGCCTTTATTCCCATGGAAAAGGTTGTATGATGAATATCAGATAGGAATGTGGTATGATCAGGAGACAAAACAAAGTTATCATGATCTCGCCATGATGGATTTTGCCGCAAAATATAATGAATCTTCATTTATATTTAATGTTCAGACCCAATTGCAAAAATTTGGATATGGGGTAGAGCTTAGTGGGAAATGGGATGATGCTACGAAAAAAACAATAGAAGCATTCCAATATCATTTCCGCCCGCAAAACTATGATGGTATCATGGATGCGGAAACGTGGGCAATATTACAGGCTTTGCTTCAAAAATATCCTGTAAAATAAATACAAGCGCATCGTTAAGATGCGTTTTTGTCATATCAACACACAAAAATAAATTTAAATACCTGTAATGGAAAATTTCAGAAAAGAAAGTGATTTATTGGGCGAACTTAATGTTCCGGTAAATGCTTATTATGGAGTGCAGACTCAGAGGGCGATCGATAATTTTAAAATTTCCGGCCAGCTCCTTTCTTCCTATCCTGAATTCATTAAAGGACTTGCTTTTGTAAAGAAAGCTGCTGCTAAAACCAATTATGAACTAGGACTACTTGAAGAAAATTTATATTTCAAAATAGCGGAAACCTGTGACGAGCTCATTGATGGCAAGCTTCATGAACAGTTTCCTGTAGATATGATTCAGGGTGGGGCGGGAACATCCATTAATATGAATGCGAATGAAGTCATCGCTAACAGGGTGCTGGAAAAATTAGGAAAAAATAAAGGAGAATATGAATTTTGTTCTCCCAATGACCATATCAATCTGTCTCAGTCCACCAATGACGCTTATCCAACAGCTATAAAAATGGGATTGCTTCAGATGAATGAAACCCTGGTTGTGAAACTTCAGAAAATCATTGAGGCCTTCCGTGCTAAAGGAAAAGAATTTCAGGGAATCATAAAAATGGGAAGAACTCAGCTTCAGGATGCCGTTCCAATGACTTTGGGGCAGGAGTTTGAAGCCTTTGCCGCTACATTGGAAGAAGATATTTCCAAACTTAACAATAACGCCAACCTTTTTGTTGAAGTCAATATGGGAGCAACCGCCATTGGTACAGGCCTTAATGCTCCGGTAGGTTATGCAACCCTTTGTGCGAAAAATTTAGCCCAGATTACAGGTTATCCGGTAATTTCAGCACCCAACCTGGTAGAAGCAACTCCGGATACGGGATCTTATGTGATCTATTCTTCGGCGATGAAACGTCTTGCTGTAAAACTTTCTAAAATCTGTAATGATCTTCGGCTGCTTTCTTCAGGACCAAGAGCGGGGCTTTTTGAAATTAATTTACCGCCAATGCAACCCGGGTCATCCATTATGCCCGGAAAAGTGAATCCTGTTATTCCTGAAGTGGTTAACCAGGTATGTTTTAAAGTAATAGGAAATGATCTCACCGTGACTTTTGCTGCAGAAGCAGGGCAATTACAATTAAATGTAATGGAACCGGTACTTTCCCATGCCATTATGGAAAACATTAATTTCCTTTGCAATGCTTTAGACACACTTCGTGAGAAATGTATAGTGGGAATTACCGCCAACAAAGAAGTATGCTTAAATATGGTAAAACACAGTATCGGAATCGTTACTGCACTTAACCCGTATATCGGGTATAAACAATCTACACAGATCGCAAAAGAAGCTTTGGAGACAGGAAAAAGTGTTTATAATTTGGTATTGGAAAAAGGATTGCTTTCTCAGGAAAAACTCGATGAGATCCTCGATCCTGCCAATATGTTGAAACCTCATAACAAATAGTATTCTGAAAATAAAACTGAAGTGAGGTTTTTAATTATTATTCCTGCTCACAACGAAGAAAATAATCTTTCATTTACTTTAAAATCTTTACAGCAGCAAAACTATAGAGATTTTAAAGTAATGATCGTTAATGATGGTTCTACGGATAAAACCCCGGAAGTCATCAAAATCTTTACAGATGAGGATTCCCGTTTTCAAACCGTCAATCTTCAAAAATCAGTTCATCAGCCGGGCTCTAAGGTAGTCAATGCCTTCAAAAAAGGATTGGAAACTCAGCATTTAGATGAGTTTGATATCATATGCAAATTTGATGCGGATATTATTTTGCCGGAGAACTATCTTGAGAGTATTGAAAACGCTTTTCAGAAAAACCCGGAATATGGTTTGGTGGGGGGATTGCTCTATGTTGAGAAAAATGGAGAATGGATCTACGAAGGAAATTCAAATAAACAGCATGTACGAGGTCCGATGAAAGCTTACAGAAAACAATGTTTTATAGAAATCGGAGGATTGAGAGAAACATTGGGATGGGATAATATAGACTCTATCCTGCTCGAAAATTTAGGTTGGAAAGAATTTGTGCTGCCTGAACTGCATGTAAAGTTAATCAAAGTCAAAGGTTCGGATTATACTGTAAAAGAATCCGATTATTATGGCCGGTATTTTTATTTCCTGGGACTGCAAAGATTTCTGGCTTATATTGCCGCTTCAAAGGAAGCCATGAAAAGCAAATCGGTTTCATTCTTCTTCCGGATTGTAAAAACCTATGAAAATTGCAGGGCAAAAAAACTGGAACTTAAAATCACGAAAGAAGAACAGAGGATCATTAATCAGCAACGCTGGAAAGCCTTAAAAAATAAATGGCTGAAAATTTAAGAAATTGAAAAAAATAGCATACATAGAAATCGATACCCATGCAGAAATAGCACAGGGATTTATGGAAATCATGCAGGATTCGGATGAATTTGCTGTAGACTATTATTTTTCAAAAAAAATCAAAGATCAGATCAGGGAGGATGGCGAAAATATTTATTTATCAGATAGTTCAATGATCCTTGATCAGTTGAAATCAAAAAAATATGATCTTGTTATTATAGGAACCGTACACCGCTATTTTAATACTTTTCTGGCAATCGTTCAGCAATATAATTCTGCCGTAATAGCTCACAATCTGAATTTTATACAGACTTCAGCTTTTCGGTTGATCAGAAATATCTTTAAAGAAGATCTTATTTACAGACTTAAATTATGGTGGAAAGAGGGTCTGGTTTCTGCTCCGGAAGTGTATAAAAAAGCAAAGAATTTGTTGGTTCTGGATCAGGGATTGGCAACAGAGAATTACTGTTTTTTACCAATTTTTTACACGAAAAATGAAAATAAGACCGAAAATGCTGTGCTTACGGTAGTTGTTCCAGGAGGTGTTTCTCAAAAAAGAAGAGATTACAAGAAAATCCTTTCAATTATAAAAGAAAAAGAGAACGATGTAAAAAAAGACCCTGATGCGAAAGCCGGGCAGATGGAGTTTGTATTTTTAGGTAAAGCCGGAGAGCGGGAATTAAAGAATATTATTGCTTTAGAGCGTTCATTGAAGCATCTTACGGTCAAATATTTTTCAGAAAGGGTCTCCGCTCCAGATTTTGAAAGCTGGATGCAGAAAGCAGATGTTTTGTGGTGTCCGGTACAGCAGAAAACCGAATTTTTCAGTCAAAAAGAAACCTATGGGATTACCAAAATGACAGGGAACATAGGTGATGCCATTACATACGGTAAATTAGCTGTTTTTCCGGGCAATTATCCTTCTGCACTTCCTTTTATTGTTCCCGAACATGAAAATGTTATTGAACAGTTTCAGGAGCTTAAAAGCAGGAATTTTGATTTTCATGAAAACTACGGAAAACAAATAGTGCAACAACGCCTGGAAGAAGTTTTAAAAAAACTGATATCTACTTAAATTTCAAAATACTTTTTATAAAATCAATGTTCAGGTAATTTTCTACCGGAAATATCCTTGTGAAATAATTTCCGACATAAATCAGTGCCAATACAACGGCAGGTTTGTAGATAAGATTAATGAAATTGTTATTGAAATTCGGAAGCACAATAGCAACTGTTATGGCCAAAGTACAGATAATCGAAACAAAGATCATTTCAATGCTCAAAGGGGATACTTTGAACATAATATAATTAAAGATGATTTTGATAACATTATAAGTAGTCAGGGAAATAGCAGTAGATAAAGCAATTCCGATCAGCTTTAAATCCGTATTCTTGATGAAATAATAATTCAAACCGATCGTAAGTCCGGCAAGTAAAAGCATCACCAGAATATTAAATCGGTAATATTTGGAAAGAGAAATAATATTTCCGTTAAAACCCGTTGCCAGATCCACCAGAACGGCAGAACCCCATATCCAGACTACCGGTTCATACTCCCTCAGCATAGTTCCGTTTTTGGGCATAAACTGGGTTAAATAAGGAAACCCTACCATAATACATGAAAACAAAACCGCTCCTAAAAAATATAAAGACAGAGAAGTCTTCTTATGAAACCTGTCAAGCTCTTCCATATCCCCGTCAATCAGTGTTTTATTGATGATCGGTGCGGAAATATTAAATAAGCCCAGCTGTGGAATCGAAATAAGGGAGATCAGCGCATACAGAACAGAATATATTCCCACTTCTTCCATGCCTAAAAATTCGCCGATCATAAAACTATTGATCGCCAGGTAATTTCCGAAAGTGCCTAAAAAACCGAAAAAGCTGTAATTGAAAAATTCTTTCCAGAAATTATTCTTCCTGAAATACTCTGTATTGAAATCCGGTTTTATTCTCTCCAGTCTGTTCGTGTAGTAAATGTATCCGAAAAGCATCAACGCAAAGATTCCGAAGAAAAATGCAAAGGCAATCTTCTCAGACAAAGCAAAATAGAAAAAAAGGCAGAAAGCGCCCAGATTGGCTATTTTAGGAAAAAGATTATCAAAAATATTAGAAACTACAATCCTTTTATAATTGGAAGTGTATTTATTAAAAATTGCACAGAATGAAAGAACCAGTATCAAAGGAAGAATCATTTCTTTGATCTTCCAGGCTTCCGAGCTCCGGAACTTTGGATATATATAGGGAAGAAGGAAAAAAATGATCGTAAAAACCAGAAAGTTGACAAAAATCGTTAGTAATGACAAAGAAAGCATATTCTGATTTTTGCCGTCTTTTTCCACTGTATGGAAAAATTTCACGTTAGAATAAGAAATTCCCAGTACTACAAATGGAACCAACATTTCTGCTGTAGGAAGAATGTAGCGTAGTTTCCCATAAAATTCAAAATCATTCGGGAAAATAAAGATTGCTGAAACCGTACCCAACAAAAAACCAATATATCCGATAATGGAATATTTGAATCCTTGCCTTGCTACTACACTCATGCTACTGTTTTAAAGGGTTTTTAGGAATAAAAATAATATTGTTGATGTATTCTGTTTTGTTCTTTTCATCATCAGTATTCCGTGTAAGGATCTCTTCAGAAAGCTTATTAAGCTCAAAGTTGTTTCTGTTCAGATATCTGGCTTCATACCCCCAACTTTCAATCTCGGAAATATCATTCCAAATAGGCTTTTCATGGTGCCTTTGTTCCATTTCCACCATCAGAGTGGGAAGGAATTTTTTAATCGTTTTTTTTGCCCCTGACAGCGTTTTCATTTCATTGCCTTCCACATCAATTTTAATAAAGTCGAGCCTTTGGAAATGTTCCAGCGCTGCCCAATCATCCAGCTTGATCACTTTTACCTTTTCAGTGTAGCTTTTTTGCTCGCCCTGTTCCTTATAGGTAGTATTAAGGGTCCCTCTTGAAGAGATGATTTTACCATTAATGACGGGAATTTTAAACTCTGCAGTCGTATTCTCATCCGAAAGAGCCAGAGGAAGCACCCTTAAAGAAGGGAATATCCTCTTCAAACGGCGGAATAACTTTTTATTAGGCTCGAAGGCATAAATATTTTCATGATTCAGCTTGCCTTCAAGCTGATAAAGAAAACTTCCTACATTTGCTCCGATATCAAGAATAATGGCATTTTTGGGAAGATATTCTTTAATCCATACCAATTCCGGTTCCACATTCCGTTTTGAAAAATTATCTTTAGTAAGATGGTTTAAATTTTTAAAATATCTTTTTTTATAAAAATCCGGACTGATATATTGTAATTTTTCTGCAATTCTCTGGTACAAAGACATCCTTTAGGTTTTGACGAATAGCAAATATACGTAAAAATGTTAAACTAATGTTAAAATTATTCAACTGTAATCGATTGACTTTCAGTATTTGATGTTTATCCTTCATTTATTTATAAAGAACATTGAACGTAATGGTAATTACAGCTGAATCATCCTTATAATTTTATACCCCCGGCTTTAAGCAAAAAGTTGCTTAAAGCCGGGGGTATAATGTCATATAAAAGTGTATTGAAAATATGTCCTTTACATTCTATAAGAACGGGGCATTTAAAAAATCATTCAGGGGCTTCATCAGCTTGAAAATCTTGGCCAGATTTTTCACTGCATTTTTATCAAGGGCTTCTTCGTCTTTTAAATGATAGACTACAATAAAATTTTTCAGTTTTAAAAATTCCGCCATCGGGTCTTCTTTTTCGAAGCCTTGAGGCACTTTTTTCAGCTTGTCGTCTTGGTCCAGTTCCGGAAAATGCTTTTTAAAATCTTTCTGATTTAGGATTTTAAGAAAATCCTCGCCATATAATGAAATTTCTTTACGCACCTCCTTTAAAACTGAAGATTCAGGCATGTAAATTCCTCCGGCAAGAAAAGATTTGTTGGGTTCTAAATGAAGATAATAACCGCCTTTCTGACTGCCTTTACCCATTCCCAAAGAAGCTCCGAAGTTGGTTTTGTAAGGAGATTTATCTTTTGAAAATCTCGTGTCCCTGTAAATTCTAAAAAGGGATTTCTTAACGTCAATTTTTGATAATTCTTCGTCGAATTCACCCATTTCCTTAATAAGATCTTCTAAAAAAGCAATGACATTTTCCTGAGACTCTGTATAAAGTGCCTTATTTTCATTGAACCATTCGCGGTTATTGTTTTTAGTTAACTTTTTTAAGAATTCAAATGTTTTTGAAGAAATAATAGCTGACATTTTTTTTAATTTTATCCAAATGTAATTAAATCCGTTCATACCCCAAACGCTATTCTTCCTGCATTTTATATTTTTTCAAAAAAATATTTCCAATAATTTGATTATGAAAATATTGCTTGAAATGTTATTGAATGCACAGTAATAAAAATATGTTTTTTTTGAGAAAATTTTAAAATGAACCAGGTTTTTCAAAATAAAATTGTTGATCTCGTAATATTAGCTGAGATAAAATTCAAATATTAATTGTATATTTGCAGAAATTTTATAATATTTAATGAATTTATTTACGGAAACCAATTTAAGTCCTGATATTCTTAAGGCGATTGGTGAAATGGGCTACGAAAGCCCGACAGAAATCCAAAAACAGACTATCCCTTTTATTCTTTCAGATATTCGCGATCTAATCGCACTTGCGCAGACAGGGACAGGCAAAACAGCAGCATTTTCGCTTCCGATTTTGGATATGATTGACGATACGAGTCGCAAAATCCAACTTTTGGTGCTTTGTCCGACACGAGAATTATGTCTTCAGATTGCTAAAGACATAAAAAACTATTCTAAATACATGCAAAACATCAAAACTACTGCGGTTTATGGTGGAAGCAGCATTACAGAACAAATGAGATCTCTGAAGGATAAGCCTCAGATTATTGTAGGTACTCCGGGAAGAGTAATTGATTTGATCAACAGAAAAGCCCTTGATTTTTCAGCCATTCACTGGTTAGTATTAGACGAAGCCGATGAAATGCTTTCCATGGGTTTCAAAGACGAATTGGAAACCATTCTAAGCGAAACTCCTGAAACAAAACAAACATTCTTATTCTCGGCTACGATGAATAAAGAAGTGGAGAGGATTTCTAAAAACTATCTTACAAAGCCGCATCGTATTTCTGTAGGTTCTATTAATGAAGTTAAGAAGAACATTACCCACGAATATTATGTAGTAGGATACCGTCAGAAAAAAGAAGCTCTTAAGAGACTCATCGACGCCAATCCTAACCAATATTCCATTATTTTCTGCAGAACGAGAATGGAAACCCAGGAAGTGGCAGATTTCTTAATGCAGAACGGATATGCGGCGGATGCGCTGCATGGAGATCTTTCTCAGGCGCAGAGAGATACGGTGATGAAGAAATTCAGATTGAAAAATATTGATATTTTGGTAGCCACTGATGTTGCGGCAAGAGGGCTAGACGTAAACTCTCTTACTCACGTTATTCACTATTCTTTACCAGATGATCCTGAAGTATTCGTTCACAGAAGCGGAAGAACAGGTAGAGCAGGAAAAGACGGAATATCAATGGCATTAATCAAGCCTGAAGAAAGCAGAAAATTAAAGCAGATCAAATTTTCCACAAAAATTGATATCAATGAGAAGGTAATCCCGACAGGAAACGAAATCATTAAAGCTCAGGTGGAAGGTGTTTTTGAAAAACTGTTTACTGAACACGAAGATCTGTTCGAATTTGATGATAAGCTGATTCCGGATTTAAGCAATTTTACAAAAGAAGAGCTTGTTCATCAGCTATTACAATTCCAATTGAAGGATCTTGCATTGTACTATAAAGATAAGCATGATCTTGTTGAGCAGAAGTTCAGCAGCAGAGATGATGACTTCTCAAGAAGAGACAGAAGCCGTGACAGGGATAGAGGAAGAGACCGCGATCATGACAGAGGAGGAGACAGAGGAAGAGACCGTGGAGGAAAACCTAGAAGAAAGAACGAAAATATGGTGAGATTTTTCTTTAACTTGGGTAAAAAAGATCAGTTGAAGAAACTGGATGTTTTAGATATTATCAATAAAGCGACTGCCGGAAAAAGTAAAAAAAGAGCGGAAATCGGAGATATTGAAATTTTAGAGAAATTCTCTTTCTTTGAAGTTGAAAAATCATTTAAAGGAGACCTTTTGAGTAATATTCAATCCATGAAGTTCAGAGGAAAAGATATGAGAGCTGAAGAAGCGAATTAATCCTTTCCTAAACTATATAAAACCGGCTTTTAAGCCGGTTTTTTTATTTGATATTCAGATGTTAAGCCAATGTTAATAAAACTTAACATAAGATTGTTTCAGGTACCGTGCTTTTTTAGGAAATTTGCAAACAAATTATAAAAACTTTACAATGGGAATTGGTAATATTTTCCACGCTTTTCAACCAAAAGATAAAATCTTCTTTGTACTTTTTGAAAAAGTAACTGAAAATCTAGTTGCAATGTCTGAAGAATTCAATAATGGAGTAAAAGACTTTGATCTTAACGATGACTCTATGTTGAAAAAAATGAGCGACTACGAACACAAAAATGATGAACTTACTCACGAGATTTTCGTGGAATTAGGGAAAAACTTCATCACACCGTTCGACCGTGAAGACATTCATACACTAGCTACAGGATTGGATGATATTGCAGATTACATTTACGCCTCCACAAAATACATTTTCCTATATAAATCACCTTTAATGAGAGCATATGCAGACTTCTCATTATTAATTCATAAAGCTTGCCTTGAAATCCAGAACGCAATGAAAAACCTTAAAGGGTTTAAAAATATGGAGCAGGTGAAAGAAGCTTGTATCAAAGTAAATTCTATTGAAAATATTGCAGACGATTTGCTTTCCAACTCCATGGTAGAATTATTTGAAACCAATGATGCGATCAACATCATCAAAGTTTCATCTGTATTGAACTACCTTGAAATTGTAACAGACAAAGCAGAAGATGTTGCCAACACGATTGAGAACATCATGATTAAATACGCCTAAACAATAATAACACATGGAATTTCCGGTTTTACTGATAGTTATTATTGCTTTGGCGCTGATCTTTGATTATATCAACGGATTTCATGATGCAGCCAACTCAATTGCAACTATAGTTTCTACAAAAGTATTAACTCCATTCCAGGCTGTACTTTGGGCAGCATTATGGAACTTCGCGGCTTTCTTTTTAGCGGCGTACGTCATTGGAGAATTTAAAATTGGTAACACGATTGCCAAAACGGTAAATGAAAATTTTATCAATCTGGAAGTTATATTTTCAGGCCTTATAGCAGCGATTTCCTGGAACCTTTTAACATGGTGGTTTGGAATTCCTTCATCATCATCGCACACCTTGATCGGTGGATTTTTAGGAGCAGCTTTAACACATGCCTTTATGATGGATTATCATGATGTCTTAGCAAGTCAGCCTGATCTTGGCTTTATAGATACTGTTAAGCTGGCGTTTCATCAATTAACGACCCAGGATGTTGTGAAATTTAACAAAGTGATTCCCATCTTTTTGTTCATTTTCATGGCTCCGATCATAGGGATGATCATCTCGATCATTATTACATTGATTATTGTTCACCTATATAAAAAATCGAATCCTCATAAAGCCGATAAATCATTCAAGAGATTACAGCTTGTTTCTTCCGCTTTATTCAGTTTAGGGCACGGTTTGAACGACGCCCAGAAAGTAATGGGTATCATTGGAGCAGCATTGATCTACTATCACGTACAGGTATTGAATGATCCTGTTTATGTAAATCTTGAATCTGCGGCCCGTTTCGATTATTTTGCCGAACATTACCTTTGGGTACCTTTGGTTTCCTTCCTGGCGATTGGTTTAGGAACAATGAGCGGCGGATGGAAGATCATCAAAACGATGGGTACTAAAATTACCAAAGTAACTTCTTTGGAAGGGGTGAGTGCTGAGACAGCAGGTGCTATTACATTATTTATCACAGACCATTTCGGGATTCCTGTATCTACAACACATACGATTACAGGATCTATTATCGGGGTAGGTTTAACGAAAAGAATTTCTGCCGTAAGATGGGGTATTACAGTAAGCTTACTTTGGGCTTGGGTATTAACGATTCCTATCTCTGCGATCGTTGCAGGAATTACTTATCTTTTGGTAACCTGGTTATCTTAAATTAACAATTGAATCCCAATATAAAACTTTGCCCCACAGGCAAAGTTTTTTGTTTTATAAAGCCCTGAAAAATTGTATTTTTGTTGAAATTATAGCATTTTATGGAATTTTTAGACAGATACCAGCAAATGGTTGCAGACGCCATTACCAAATACACCTTCAAAGACAAGCCTACTGAATTATACGAACCTATGAACTACATCATTTCTCACGGAGGAAAACGCCTTCGTCCGATCATGGTTCTGATGGCCTGTGATTTATTTGGTGGTGATCTTCAACAGGCAGTAAAACCTGCTCTGGCTATCGAGTTTTTCCATAATTTTACTTTGATCCACGATGATATCATGGATGAAGCCCCGTTAAGAAGAAACAAACCTACCATTCATACACTGCATGGTTTAAATGTAGGGATTCTTTCCGGAGACGGATTGATGCTGAAAGCGTATAAATTCTTTGAAGACCTTGAGCCTGAGATTTTCAAGGCGTGTATCAGGATTTTTACCCATACCGGACTTTTATTATGTGAAGGTCAACAGTATGATATCAATTTTGAAACCCAGGAAAATGTGACCTATGATGATTATATCAGAATGATTACCTACAAAACGGGGGTTTTAAGCGCATCTTCTTTTGAAATCGGAGCTTTGATCGCAAGAGCGAATTTTAAGGATGCTAAAGCAATCTTTAATTTCGGAAAACATATTGGAATCGCATTCCAGATCATGGATGATTACCTGGATGTATTCGGAGATCAGGCACAGTTCGGGAAAAAGCATGCAGGAGATATTTACGAAAATAAAAAAACAGTTCTTTATTTGCTGGCAAGAGAGCACGGAACTGAAGAGGAAAGAAAAGAACTGGATTACTGGTATTCTAAAAAAACCGATAACATAGATAAAGTATACGGAGTTGAGAAGATTTTCAGAAGGACTAAAGTAGATGAAAAAGCTTTACGTTTAATTGAAAAACATAATGAAATCGGACAGAGCTATCTTCAAAAAATTGATATCCCTGAGGAAAAGAAAAAGCCGTTCATAGAATTGGCGAATTATTTATTGAGAAGAGAAAGTTAAATTTAGGGAGCAGGTTTTAGGTCGTAGGTAATAGTTAGCTGCAACCTTATAACTGCAACCTAATCCCTATACAATGAAATTCAGAACAGAAGTTGACATTCATGAATCGGAGTACAAAATAGAAATTGAAGATAAAATATTTTCAATCGGTTCTTGTTTTGCTTCAGAAATGTCAGATTTGTTCAAACAAGGACAGCTTCAGACCGTTAATAATCCATTTGGAACCATTTTTAACCCGTTTTCGATCAATAACTCGATACAAAGGCTCCATGATTCGGAATTTTATACGGAAGAGGATTTAATCACGTTTAATGATGAATACATTTCACTGGACCATCATACAGGTTTTGACACACGATACATTCATCAGACCTTAGAAAAGATCAATGCCAAAATAGTTGAAGGCAATCAATTTCTTCAGGAAACCAATTGGGTGATCATTACTTATGGGACTTCATTTATCTATGAATTTATTCCTAAGAAAAAACTGGTGGCCAATTGTCATAAAATTCCGCAGAAATATTTTGAGAAGAGACTTTTAACGCAGCAGGAAATTACGGATTCTATCTATAATACCATTTTAAATCTGAAAGATATTTGCAGAGATGATGTACAGATTCTGTTCACCGTTTCCCCGGTTCGTCATACCAAAGACGGAATGGTTGAAAATCAGTTAAGCAAATCTAAATTGATCACTGCCATTCATGAAGTGATTTCAGGATTAGAAAATTGCCATTATTTGCCTATTTATGAAATGGTAATGGATGATCTCCGCGATTACCGTTTTTATAAAGAAGATATGATTCATCCGAATTCCCAGGCGATCAATTATATTTTTGAAAAATTTGGGAAAGCTTATTTTTCTGAAGATACCCAGGATTTCATTAAGGAAAATTTCAAGATCAATAAAGCTCTGGAACATAAGACTGAAGATCCAAAAGATCCGAAATATATTGAATTCAAAGAAAAACTGAATCACAGAATTGAAGTTCAGAGGAAGAAAGTAAAGCATAAAATATTTAGATAGTTTTGAGTTATTAGTCATGAGTTATTAGTTCATAAACAATACTCGCAACTCATAATTCATATCTTATAATTCATAATTCAAAATGATTGATACACATACACATTTATACGCAGAAGAATTTGATGAAGACCGAAAAGAAGCTATTCAAAGAGCTCTGGACAAAGGAATCACGGAATTTTATCTTCCGGCGATAGATTCCGAGTCTCATGAAAAAATGCTTCAACTGGAAACAGAGTACCCCGGACAAATTTTTTCCATGATGGGATTGCATCCTTGCTATGTAAAGCCGGAATCTTGGGAGAAAGAACTGGAAATTGTAAAAAATTATCTTGATCAGAGAGATTTTCCTGCAATAGGTGAGATTGGGATTGATCTGTATTGGGATAAAACGACATTAGACATCCAGGTGAAAGCTTTTGAACAGCAAATTGACTGGGCTATTGAAAAAGATCTACCTATCGTTATTCATACCCGGGAAAGCTTTGATGAAGTATTTGAAGTGCTGGAAAGAAAAAAACATGCAAAACTTCGCGGGATCTTTCATTGCTTTTCAGGGAACCTTGAGCAGGCAAAACATGCCATCGATCTGAATTTTATTTTGGGGATCGGGGGAGTCGTTACTTTCAAAAATGGTAAAATAGACCAGTTTTTGCATGAAATTCCGCTGGATAAAATTGTTCTGGAAACGGATTCACCTTATCTGGCACCGGTTCCGCATAGAGGAAAACGTAATGAAAGTGCTTATCTGGATCTGGTAGTGGGTAAGCTCGTGAATATCTATCATATGGATTTTGCTGAGATCGACAGAATCACTACTGAAAATGCAAAAAAAATGTTTGTTATATAAAGGAGCAGGCTTTGATCCGTTCAATGAAAAATAAAGCTGCAAAACTTAAAAAGCTTTCCGGTCCGGAAAGCTTTTTCTATTTTTTTCTTGTGAAATTTTTATTCTTAGGTTTTTTATACCCCGCTGATACCTCAGGGTTCTTTTTATTGTTCCTGGATTTTGAAGCAGGAGAGGGTTTAGGTCTTTCCGCTTGTGCAGGAACAGGCTTATTGTTGGAATCTCTTTTTTGAGCTACCAGATTATCCGTATGGAAAGGATGATCTTTGATGACAGGAATCTTCATTCCGATCAGTTTTTCGGTATTTTTTAAGTTCAACAAATCTAAACTATCAACAAAAGAAATTGAAGTTCCTTCAGCACCGGCTCTCCCGGTTCTTCCGATCCTGTGAACATAGGTTTCGGAAACATCAGACAGCTCAAAATTAATAACGAATTTCAGTTCGTCAATATCAATTCCTCTTGCTGCGATATCGGTGGCGATCAGTACTCTTGTTGTTCCGTTTTTAAAATTATTGAGTGCATTCTGGCGGGCATTCTGAGATTTGTCACCATGAATAGCCTGTGCCGAAATATTACTTTTTACAAGCTTTTTGGTAATTCTGTCTGCTCCGCTTTTGGTTCTTGCAAATACCAAAACCGATTCTGAAATATCGTTTTGAAGAATATGGGTAAGAAGATTCAGCTTATCCTCCCTTTCTACAAAATATACAGATTGTTTGATCGTTTCTGCCGTAGAAGAAACGGGGGTGACTTCAACTTTTACAGGCTGGTGTAAAATGGAATCGGCTAATTTCTGAATTTCTGCCGGCATTGTAGCTGAAAAGAAAAGCGTTTGTCTTTTCTGGGGTAAAAGTTTGATGATTCTCTTTACGTCATGCACAAAACCCATGTCCAGCATTCTGTCCGCTTCGTCAAGAACGAAAATTTCAATATTTTTTAAGCTGATAATTCCCTGCGAAATAAAATCAAGCAGTCTTCCCGGCGTTGCCACCAATATATCGACTCCTTTTCTTAAGGCCGCTTCCTGATTGCCTTGCTTTACACCTCCGAAAACAACAAGCTGTTTTAAAGGCAGATATTTCCCGTAGGCATTGATGTTTTCTTCAATCTGTATAGCCAATTCTCTTGTAGGAGTAAGAATAAGGGCCTTGATATGGCGGTTAGGCGTTTTATTATTGGTTAAGTTCTGTAAAATAGGAATGGCAAACGCTGCCGTTTTTCCGGTTCCCGTTTGTGCGCATCCCAAAAAGTCTTTACCCTTTAAAATTTCTGGAATGGATTTTTCCTGAATAGGGGTGGGATTGATATATCCTTGGTCCTGAATTGCTTTTGCAATAGGCTCTATTAAATGTAAGTCTGTAAAATTCAAATGAATTGTTTTTTTAATTAAAATAAAAATTCCTTCAATTCGAAGGAATTTGATTCTGCAAAGGTAGTTTAAATATTTTAAAGGATTATTTTACCTTGTTCCATTGTTGATTATGTTTCAGATCTTCAAAGAACTGATAAAGCTGTGCCAATTTTTCACTGCCGTTTTTCCCGTAATCCTCTACATTTTTAGAACTTCCGTCTGCAAAATTAATTCTGAGGTAAGAGGTAGGTAGATCGGTAATATTGTTATTTCCATATTTATCGTTCAGGCTTTTAATATTTAGAGTGTCCAATAATGAAATCAGCTTGTTATAATCTGTTTCTTTAATGGTGGTTTTAAAAGTTCCTTCCCGTTCTTTGGAAAACTCGGCCTTGGAAGGGTTTTTTGTAAAGTTAAAATGTTCTGCTTCCAGCACGGCAGTCCTGTCCGAATTGATTGTCATTTTGAAGATAGGGCAAAAGCCAAAACATGCACCTGCTTCATATTCAATGACGGAGTATTTTGATTGTGCTTTTTGAGTATTGCATGAAAGTAAGAGGACAAATGCGAAAAGGCTTAATACGTATTTCATAATTCAAATTTGATAGAATCTGTCAAGAACTGTTCCAAAGCAGAGACTAAAGTTTTGTTAGTATGAATAGGTAGGGATCATATAATAATTGCTATGAATTATATAAATACTTCTATTTTATAGGGTTTATATTTACGAAAAACCAAATAATACCTTATGAGAAAAATTATTATTTTGCTGGGAGCGGTTTCGGCTCTTGGCGCCAATGCACAATCATGGAATCTTTCGGGGAATACGGGAACAAATCCAAGTACGGATTTTATAGGAACTACGGATAATCAATCTTTAGTTTTTAAAACCAACAATACAGAGAAAGTAAAGATAACACCTAATGGAAGATTTATTTTTTTTAATGTGGCTACACCAGGACAGGTTTGGGATAAGAATCTGTTTTTCGGTGGAGGAATAGATAATCCTACAGCAACAGGAAATGTTGTCTTTGGAATAGGAGCATTTACCCAAAATACTGTGGGAGGTGGAAATACGGCCTTGGGAAATAATGCGATGTCTCTTATGACGGGGGGAGATTTTAATGTTGCTCTGGGTTTGAATAGTATGAGAAATACACAAAGTGGTACATACAATACTGCGGTAGGAATGAATGCGCTGGAAAATTTTAAGTCAGGTGACGGGAATACATCTGTAGGAACAGGTTCAATGGCCTTAGGTAACTTAATCGGTAATAACAATGTAGGATTAGGGCTTAACGTTTTAAGATATTTAAATTCAGGAAACAACAATGTAGCTATTGGAGCAGATTCATATAGAGCATTAGCTACCGGATCGAATAATGTAAGTTTAGGTTTTTCAAATGCCAGATATATTACATCCGGAAATAATAATATTTTTATTGGAAGCAATATTACTCCTTATAATACCACCTCACCTAATAATGAACTTAATATCGGAAACTGGATCGTAGGAAACAATGGAACTATAGGAATAGGAACATTTACAAATCAATTACCGGCAGATGGAGTAGCATCCGATGGAAATAAATACAAGCTTTTTGTAAAAGACGGCATCAAAACAGAAAAAGTAAAAGTAGATGTTTCTTCTGCCAATGGCTGGGCAGATTACGTTTTTGAGAAAGACTATAAGCTCTTACCACTAAATGATCTGGAAAAATACATTGCTCAGAACGGTCATTTACCTGAAGTTCCTACAACAGAAGAAGCCATGAGGAACGGCATTGAATTAAAAGAAATGAATATTCTGTTGCTGAAAAAGATTGAAGAACTCACGTTGTATATGATTGAACAGCAAAAGCGTATTGAAGCTCTTGAGGCAAAGTAAGGTAAATTTGTTTTATATTTGCATGTAACACTATCGAAGTGTCATAAAACCTTAATATAAACCGTTTTTTAAACGGATTTGTAAACAGTTTTACAGTCTTTTAAAAACATTTCCTCATGTATAACTTTTTAAAATCAGTGGCTAAAAATTTAATTCCTGAAAAAATACTTATCAATAATGAAGAAAATTTCAGAAAATTATTAGCGCCTTTCTATAAAGGAAATAGTAATGAGTGTAATGTTTGTGGAACACAACTGAAGGGGTTTGCAGAATTGCCAAACGGGGAAAAGATATGTCCGGTATGTGGTAGCCTGCCAAGGGCACGAAGGCTGTATAAGCTTTTGGAAACAGAATTTTTACAACCGAATATCTCTTTTCTTGATTTCTCTCCTTTCAGAGTCCTGTATAAAAAATTAAAGGCTAAAAAGAATATCCGGTATTTTTCTTCGGATTATGAAGATGATTTTCTGGCAGATTATCACTTTGATATCAGAAATATAGATGCTGAAAATGATAAATTTGATCTTATTACATGCTATCATATTCTGGAACATGTTATCGAGGATACGGAAGCCATGAAAGAGCTGCACAGGGTATTAAAGCCGGGAGGTACTTTACTGGTACAGACACCTTTCAAAGATGGGGAAATTTATGAAGATTATAGCATTACAACTCCCGAAGACAGGCTGAAATATTTCGGACAGGATAATCATGTGAGGATTTATTCCGTGTCAGGATTGGAAAACAGATTAAAGGAGGCCGGTTTAACAACTGAAGTCAGGACTTTTGCTGCTGATCATTTTTATGGGCTGTCGGATAAAGAAAGAATAATCATTTGCAGGAAATAATAAAACCTGCTTTATAAAATAAAAGGATAAACAAAACTGTTTATCCTTTTTTATTTGCTCTATCCGTGTAATTTCTTCCAGATAGCATCTTTCAATTCTGTGAGTCCTTCTCCGGTTACCCCTGAAAAAAACAGAGGCTGTCTGTTTTCCGGAAATTCTGCAGCTATTTCCTTCTTCAGCTCATCATCCAGAAGATCGGATTTTGAAATGGAAATAAGAAAGTCTTTATCAAGCAGTTCAGGGTTGTATTCTTTCAATTCATTTTCAAGAATTTTGAATTCCTGAAAGTGGCTTTCGGAATCTGCAGGAATTAAGAAGAGAAGGATGGCATTCCTTTCAATATGTCTTAAAAATCGGTGTCCAAGTCCTTTTCCTTCTGCAGCTCCTTCAATAATTCCCGGAATATCGGCCATTACAAAAGACTTATAATTTCTGTAATCTACAATTCCTAAGTTAGGAGTTAATGTCGTAAAGGCATAGTTCGCAATTTTAGGCTTTGCGGCAGATACGGAAGCCAGAAGAGTAGATTTTCCGGCATTCGGGAATCCTACCAATCCTACATCTGCTAAAATTTTAAGCTCAAAAGTGATATATCCTTCTTCACCCGGAAGTCCCGGTTGTGCATACCTTGGAGTCTGATTGGTTGAAGATTTGAAATGCTCATTTCCTAAACCACCTTTTCCTCCATGCATCAGGATAATCTCCTGTCCGTCTTCTAAAATCTCACCGATAATTTCGCCGTCCTCATTTTTAGCAATCGTACCAATAGGCACTTCAATATAAACATCAGCTCCGAAAGCTCCTGTCAACTGATTTTTACCACCGTTCTCACCACGTTCCGCTTTTACGTGACGGGTATAACGGAGAGGAAGTAAAGTCCATTCGTGAGCATTCCCTTTCATAATGATATGTCCACCTCGTCCACCGTCTCCACCATCAGGACCACCTTTTGGAATATATTTTTCACGGCGGAGATGCGCAGAGCCTGCACCACCATGTCCGCTTTTACAATGAATCTTTACGTAATCTACAAAATTTGACATTTCTTATAATTAGGAGTGATGAGTTATGAATTATGAGTATGAATTGTAAAAATTTATAACTCATCACCCACAACTTTTAACTATTTTATTTTTTCTACTTCAGCAAACAATTTTTGAGCAATTTCATCAATTTCTCCAACACCGTTTACTTCTACATATTTACCTTGCTGCTTGTACAGCTCGGCAACTTCTGCTGTTTTTGTATAATATTCTTTAATCCTGTTTTCAATGATCTCTACATTGCTGTCGTCGGATCTTCCGCTGGTTTCCCCTCTTTTTAATAATCTTTCAACGAGGATCTTATCTTCTACGATCAGAGAAAGACAGATATCAATCTCATCATTCAGTTCTTCTTTAACGATTGTCTCCAATGCTTCAGTCTGGGCTACAGTTCTTGGATACCCGTCAAAAATAAATCCGTTCGTATCAGTAGGTTTTCTGATCTCGTCGATCAGCATATCTGTTGTTACCTGGTCCGGAACCAATTCTCCTTTATCGATGTAGGATTTAGCCAGTTTTCCCAGTTCAGTATCGTTTTTCATGTTGTATCTGAAAAGATCACCGGTAGAAACCTGCTTTAGGTTGAATTTTTCGATCAGATTTTGTGCTTGTGTTCCTTTTCCACTTCCTGGAGGGCCGAACAGAACAATGTTTATCATAATGTTGAAGGGCTTCTGGCAATTGGCGGTTTGCTTTTTTGCTTTTAGCTATTTTTAAGTTATTATTGAATGTATTTCTTTATTCTACTTTTTAGGCTAAAAGCTATCAGCTCATAGCCAACAGCGTTAATGATTGATTTGTCCTTCTTCCAATTGATATAAATTGGGTAAATTTCTTCCTAATTCATCATAATCCAATCCATAACCAAGAACAAACTTATTTGGAATTTCTTTTCCAATATAATCAAGCTTGAAATCTTTCTTATACACTTCAGGTTTCAATAAGAAAGAAGCCAGTTTTACGGACTTCGGACGTTGTGTTTCCTTGAAATATTTAAAAAGGCTTTCCACCGTATTTCCTGTATCTACAATATCTTCCACAAGGATAATATGACGGTCTTTCACATCTTTGGTAAGCTCCATTTTCTGGTAAACAATCCCCGTAGATTCTGTTCCTGCATAAGAACTCATCTGGATGAAAGCAATCTCGCAATTTCCCGGGTAATATTTCAAAAGATCAGAAAAAAACATGATTACGCCATTCAAAACACCAATGAAAACAGGAACTTCGTCCTTGTAATCCTCATAAATTTTTAAAGCTGTCGCTTTTACAATCTCCTGAATTTCGGCGTCCTTCAGATAAGGAACAAAAGTTTTGTCGTGAACTTGAATGCTTTCCATAAATAAAATTAGTAGGTGGCAAAGTTACGGATTTTTGATGAAAATATTTTCCTGTTTTATTTCAAGTTCCGAAAAGGATTTAAGTTGAAATGTCATTCTGAATGAAACAAAGTGGAGCGAAGAATCTATCTGACAGATTATGGGATAGAGGATAAGAGATTCTTCCTTCCTCAGAATGGCAAAAACTGAAACATAAAAAGCAAATTTAAAAGAATCACTATCTTTGTCCTTTCAAACCCCAAAATATAAGACATGTAGGATACAGTTTCTTTCAGATTTAATTGAATAATAACCATTCGTGCTATTGACGTTTAACCTTAATTAAGAAAGAAATCATGCTTTTTCTACATCATATATCCTTTGGGTTTCCTGCGGGAAATCTGCTTTTTAATTCTATAAATTTAACGATACCATCTCATACCAAATCGGCTTTGGTCGGAAGTAACGGCATGGGAAAATCTACCTTACTGAAATTGATTGCCGGCGAAATTGAACCTCTGGAAGGAAATATCAATATTCAAGGTGATCTGTTGTACGTTCCGCAAATGTTCGGGAACTGTAATTATTTGACCGTTGCAGAATGTTTGAAAATTGAGAAAAAGTTAGAAGCGCTTCAAAAAATCACTAATGGCGAAGTGGATGAAATCTATTTTGAAACATTGAATGACGACTGGGATATTGAAGAACGTTGTCAGAATGCTTTACAATACTGGAAACTTGAAAATGTTAGTGTACATCAAAAACTGGAAAGCTTAAGTGGCGGTCGAAAAACCAAGGTCTTTCTTGCCGGAATTCAGATCAACCAACCGGAAATTATTTTGCTTGATGAACCTACCAATCATCTGGACTTGGAGGGAAGAAACCTGTTGTATGATTTTATTGAAAAAACAAGCTCAACGGTTATCATTGTCAGTCATGACCGAACTTTACTGAATCTGGTTGATACTATTTTTGAATTAAGCAATCAGGGAATTTCTACCTATGGCGGGAACTATGATTTTTATGCTGAACAGAAAGAAATCGAAAATGAAGCCCTGCAAAACGATATTCATTCCAAAGAACGGGCGTTGAAAAAGGCCAAAGAAAAAGAACGTGAAACAATGGAACGAAAACAAAAACTTGACGCAAGAGGAAAAGGAAAGCAGGAAAAATCCGGAGTGGCGAGAATTATGATGAATACACTCCGGAATAATGCGGAGAAAAATACTTCCAGATTAAAAAGCGTTCATGCCGAGAAAATCAATGATATTTCCGGTGACTTACGGGATTTGCGCTCGTCTGTGAGGAATGCGGATCAGATGAAAGTGAATTTCAATGACTCGAATTTACATTCGGGGAAAATTCTGATTTCTGCGGAGGAAATTAATTTTAAATATGAGGAAGAAAATCTTTGGAAAGAAAATCTCAGTCTTGAAATCCGAAGTGGAGACAGGATTTGTATCAAAGGTTCCAACGGTTCCGGGAAAACAACATTGATTAAATTGTTATTGGGAGATTGGGAGCCCTCTGCAGGGAAAATTACCAGAGCGGATTTTCAAACGATTTATGTTGACCAGGAATATTCTTTAATTGATAGAAATTCTACCGTATATGAATTTGTCCAACAGTTCAACGACAATGCCATGCAGGAATTCGAAATAAAAACCTTTTTGTCAAGATTTTTATTCGGAAAGGAAACGTGGGACAAAAAATGTAATGTTCTGAGCGGCGGAGAACGCTTGCGGCTACTTCTATGCGGGCTTTCCATCAGCAATAAAGCTCCCGATATGATGATTCTCGATGAACCGACGAATAATTTAGACCTTCAAAATGTGGAAATACTTACGAATTCTATTAAAGATTATCATGGGACTTTGGTGGTGATCTCGCATGATGAGGTGTTTCTGGAGGAGATTGGAGTGAAAGACGAAATTTTGCTGATTTAAAATTAAAAACAGAATTATCTGCTTTTTGCTTTTTTCGTAGGAATCCAAACGGTTGAATTGTGAAAACCTTATTTGGATTCCTATAGAAGAAATGATTATTTTATTTTAATGTTGGGTAATGGATAGGTTCCCACTGCTTCTATCCATTGAGTGGAATTATTTTTAAAATTAGTAAAAAAGGCATTCATATTTTCTTTATAACCTCTTTCACTTACAGCGAAAAGTAAAATACCTTTATTGTTTTCTGTGACCAGTTTATACCGGTAAATATTTCTTTCGGCGACTGTTACTTCTTTGCCGTCTTTAGAGTTCTCGCTAACGAGGAAATCCAGGATGTATTCTCCATTATTTTCATATATCTGATAATTGACTAAAGGATTGGCCTTTTTCATTTCTTCAAGTTCAGTCACTTTTTGATTAATAACATCTTTAATATCAAAGTTCCCTCTTACAAACTCAACTAATACTAATGTGTTATATTTTTCAATATTTTCATTTGAACTTAGATATTCCTGTTTAAAATAATTTTCGTTGGGATGTGAACTCCATGTCAAATTATACACTTTAGAGCCAATTATAATCGGTCCCGGAACATTCAGATAGTCGGTTATCTTATTTTGAGCATGCAGGGAAAACAATGGAAGTAAAAGAAAAAGAAAAATTTTTAATGGCTTATTCATGGTTTCTAGTTTGTTGAAATCAAAGATACTTATTTTTATTGTGAAGTTTAGAGAAACAAAAAAACAGATTCTAAACAGATAAATTGTCAAGTTATCATTGTGGGAAACCGTAACCATTTCCACCCACCCAAAAAATAAAATTCCCCTCAAATTTGCTCACCCAATTTTTTAAAAGTAATTTTGCATGAATCTAAAATAAAAGTAAAATATGTCAACTTACGTAGTTGTAGGTCTTCAGTACGGAGATGAAGGTAAAGGGAAAATCACGGATGTTTTATCGGCCAAATCGGATTACGTTGTACGCTTCCAGGGGGGAGACAACGCAGGTCACACCGTTTATGTAGGCGATGAAAAATTTGTTCTGCACCTTCTTCCTTCAGGAGTTCTACAGTGCAAAGGGAAATGTATCATTGCGAACGGAGTAGTGGTCAATCCTAAATCTTTCATTAAAGAAGTTGGACAGATTGAGAGCAAAGGCTTACGAACTGACCACATTTTTATCAGCAGAAGAGCGCATGTGATCATGCCTTACCACATTTTATTGGATACCTACCGTGAGGAAGAGCATGGGGGAACACAGATCGGAACTACCAAAAAAGGAATCGGACCTTGCTATGAAGACAAGATTGCAAGAGTGGGGATCAGAATGGTAGACCTTTTAAATCCTGAAATTTTAAGAGAAAAAATTGAGAAAAACTTAAAAGTTAAAAACTCTCTTTTTGAAAAATATTACGGAAAACCGACATTAGACGTTGAAGAAATCTACAACGAATATGTAGAAATCGGAAAACAGCTTCAGGACAGAATCGTTGATACGGAACTGGAATTGAATGAAGCGATCAGAGACGGTAAAAATGTTTTATTCGAAGGCGCTCAGGCTTTGATGCTGGACATTGACTTCGGAACCTATCCGTATGTAACTTCATCTTCTCCGTCAACTGGAGGAGTTTGTACAGGAGCGGGAGTTCCGCCTACCTCCCTTCAAAACCTCATAGGTGTTGCGAAAGCATATTGTACAAGAGTAGGAAACGGGCCTTTCCCATCTGAATTGGATAATGAATTGGGTGAGAAGATCAGACAGATTGGTGGTGAATTCGGGGCTACAACCGGAAGACCAAGAAGAACAGGCTGGTTGGATTTAGTTTCTTTGAAGCACGCTTGTATGATCAACGGGATCAATAATTTAGTAATTACCAAATTAGACGTTCTTACAGGAATCGATACCTTGAAGATCGCTACGAAATATAAAACGGAAGACGGAAAAATCATCGATTACTTCACTTCTTCCACTACAAAATTATATGACTACGAAGCGCTTTACGAAGAACTTCCGGGCTGGACTGAAGACATCACGAAGGCGAGAAGCTATGATGAGCTACCGGACAATGCTCAGAAATACATCGAGTTTATCGAGCAGTATTTAGGAATCAACGTTTACCTTGTTTCTGTAGGTCCTGAAAGAAGCCAGAACATCATCAGAAAAGAATTATTCTAAGATAAAAAGAAAATCCTGCGAAAGCAGGATTTTTTATTAGGCCTCGTTGCTTGAAACGGTGCCTGAAGAAGAAAGTGAAATTTTTCTTACATTAACGGGTTGGTTGATATAGTTGGGCCTTCTGGCAGTATAAAGCCGTTTTTTTTCAATTCGGGTAATGCATACTTTATCACTTTGGTTTCCTCCCAGTACATGGAAGCAGGAAGCGTCTTCACCTACATACAAACCTACGTGTCCGCCGCCATTTCGGATAAACACCAAGACATCACCTAACATGGGAGTGGGAGTATGTTTCCCGAAATTTCCCCAGTTCAATGCCCAAAGTGGATCTTTAACGATCTGCTTAGAACTCCTTTTAGCCACTACCGCCATAAAAAGCCCGCACCAGGGAATAGAGTCGGCATTATAGAACTTTTTAACACCATTGTACATCGGGTCTTGTCCCACCTCCTGTGCCCAGGATAAAATGGTAGCATTATTGGCTGCGCCGGGTATTTCCGTAGTGCCATAAAGGTTTAACGCCTGTTTGATCATGATAGGCCCGTTCTCTTTGACAAGCCATTCATATTGTTTTGAAAGTGCCATGGTTATAAGTATTTTTAGTTTTTGGAATATTTAGCGTATGCTTTTGCAAGCTTTTCATCATACTTATTGAGCTTATAGCCGCCACCGTTATAACCTTTTGCAAAATTTGCCCAGTTTTTATTTCTTAAATGAATTAAAAGCCCGTTCTTTTCAAGGAATTTTCCGAATGCTTTCAAATGTTCCCCTTCATTGATCTCCATCTTGGAAACAAAATCATTCACATCTGCATAATCCAGGTTTTTAGCATGAAATCCCATGATCTGGAATGATCCCCATGAAGCGGAACACAATGCTGCGTCTTTAAATTTCGGGTCATTTCCCAATGAAATGGCTTCATTGAGCCTGTCATACTCTTTTACGCCTCCCTGATAATAAATTTTAGTCCATTTAGGATACAGAACATCTTTATTATTGGCATTGTAATAGGAGCTTGGGTCAATTCCTCTTTTCTTCAGTTCGTTCCAGAAAATGTGCCCTTCAAATAAAATCTTAGGCTTATTGTTGATCAGGAATCCTTTTCCGCTGCTTTCAATTTCGTTGACAGCTTTTACGGCGGCTAATTCAAGCCCGTATTGACTGGCAAAGCTGATAAGATCGCTTTCCTTTAAAAATTTGTCTATGGAGTTAACAGGGGTGGTGGTTTTTTGAAGAAGTACTGTCCACGTTTTTACGCCAACAATTCCATCCACTACCAAAAAATTTTTCTTTTGGAAATCCTTTACGGCGGCATCTACCTCCAAAGTAAAAGAATCAGAGATCTTAATAGTATATCCTAGTTTATGAAGAAGCTCACAAAGGGTGAGAACTTCCGGTGATTTTGTATAATATTTTAAAAGTTTCATGGTTTTAGTTTTTAAGGGGTTATGAGTTCATAGGTATTTTAGGCATTCTTTCGCAGATCATGCCGATCAGGAAGAAGGATTTGAATTTCACTTCCTCTCTTTGAAGCTTATATTCCAGAGTCAATGGATTGGCATTCGTAACACTGAAATTCTGTTGCAGCACAGCATAATCATCAATTCTGAGCTCAATACTGTAATCACCGATAGGAATAAACTGGTTGATGATTCCCACCTCATTGGATTCGATCTCAAAAATCCGGTTGTTATTGGTTCCTTTGATCGAAAGTGCACATTTATAAATAGGCTCGTTATTCATTTTATCAAGAACCTTGAACTGCACATTGGCTCCTGTAGGTGGTGGAGGTGGCGGAGTAGTTGGGATAGGGGTTGTCGGATACTTTGGTCCCCACGTTCCCCAAGGAACTTTAATTGGAGTTGGGGAAGGTGTCACGGGTTTTGGTGTTGGTTGTACCGGACTTGCTCCATGGGTTCCTGGAATCTTGATTCCGCCCATCATTCCACCAAGATTGATTTTGTTGGCAAAAGCAGTGCTGGCCGCGGCTTTCATAGCTTCAGGTGCCGGTTCAGCGGCTGGTTTTACAGAGATGTCATTGGCCGGGGCCATTTTTACCGTTTCAACGGCAGCTGTTTTCTTGGCCATATAATTAAGCTGATCAGACTTTATGGTCTTTACATTCGTAATGGCTTTTAAAAATTTTTGATTATTGTTTTTGTTCACAAAAACCTGCTGTTTCATCACCAGCGGGCCAAAATACACCAGTTGATTCGGATTGCTTACCGCTTCACTATTGATGGCCGGATTCAAAATGATCTTAAGGTTTTTCATCAGGATCATGGTTTTGGGAAATGCAGGAAGTTTAAAATCATTGGAAATCGTCTGTCCGTCTGATATCTTTTTAGGCTCATTCCACTCAAATACGGAAGACAGCATAAAGTTTTTATTGAACCAGCTTCTTTTTAAATGAACAAAGGAATACTCAAGTTCCACTGCCTCGATCATACTTTCATCATAATCAATAGACATGATTTCCGAAGGCAGGTTTTCAGTAGCATTTTTAGCTTCAGAATGTAAACCGTCCAGTTCCGATTTTTCAATCCGCATGCTGTTCCATCCCGATTCGTTTTCCATAAAATCATAAGGGATAAAATTGATATCATGTATGGATGCCTGGTTGATAACATCCGTTTTTTCTGCCGCTTCAAAAGTGTTTCTGGCATTTTGAGCCATGGCTATATACAGATCAGCTTCCGTTGCTTTATTGATCTTGGCAAGCTCTTTTTCGATTATATCTTTATTGCCTTTTACTTTCCATTCGGAAAAGGCAAGTTCTTTTATATTGTTGAGGTGGATCAGCTGATCATTCCAGTTGTTTTTTTCTTCATCCGTATCCAGCCCGTCAAATAATTCCAAATGGGAAGTAATATTATTGACTGCTGTTTCATGGTTGGTCCGATACTTTTTATAGGCTTTAAACTCCTTCGTATCATTGTTTTTAGCATCAAAAAGAATGGTGCTTTTTGTTTCTAATACTTTATCCAGGTGTTCTTCAATATTTTTCAGGTTGTTTTTTTCAAGAATATCCCTGTAGATATCGAATAGGGAATTATTAGGGTTGAGATCCCAGAAGTTGGGAGAAATAGGAACAGAGTTAAGCTCATAAGCCATATTCTGTTTTTTAATGATGGAAAGAGCTTTTTTCTGTTCATCATTAAGCAGGCTTTGAGGTTTCAATAATTCAAGCTCTTCATTCTCATAGATTCTCAAAGACGGGCAGATCATCGGTAAATCGTTTTCCATGGAACTTTGAGACATATATATGTTTTTCAGCTTCTGGTAAACGGCAATAAAATATTTCATGGCTATTAGTTTTGGGTATTGGTTTTTGGAAATAACCGACAGGAAAAACTCCTGCCGGTTACTCATTTATAGAGAAGATATTATGATTTTCCGTCTGTCCACTTCTTGATCTCCGGATTTGGGTTTGGAGATTTTGGAACTACGTGGCATTTGTAACCGATGATGTAGATCCCATCTGAAGTTAACTTTTTACCATTCCATTTGGCATTGGATTTTACATCCTGGTTGTCATAGCTGTAGCTGCCTCCGAATACGAAAGGTCCGATTCCCACCGCTGCTCCTGAGCTTACTGAGTTTTTAACATCCGTGAATGCTGTACTGTTGTTGGTGAAATCTAAAGAAACATCTTTAGCAATGATTAATTCCGTAATGATAGAAGGCATCAATCCTTTACCTTTACCATCGCTGATCATATCTCCGTTTAATGCTTGTGGAGATTGCTCATGTAATTTCCAGTATTTGGATTCTACGAATTGTTGATTGAACCAACCTCTTTCCACTCTTACTTTTCCTAATTTGAAAGAGATTTTCATATTAGTGTAATCTGTGTTTACTTTGGTTTTCTCGTGTTTTCCTCCACCTTTAGCTCCTATAGAGAAAATTCCCATGCTGAATCCTCCTGCAGCACTCCAGTTATGAACCGTTTTTGAATAGTCATAATTAGATTCACCTTCGGTAATGGTAATAGTAGGCCATCCTTTAGATTCTTTTAATGCATTCGCTGCAACCGGGATAGAAGGAGAGTAGTTGGTGTAATCCAGAACTCTTGTTCTCTGGCTGTTTCTGAACTCAGACTGGATTCTTTTCTTGATGACAAGCATGTGTTTCTCTTCAATTTCACTCAGATAATTCTGGATTCTTTCCACTGCTTCTTTATACCCTAAAGATTGCCATGCTTTTAAGGCTGCATCTTCACGTTTTTTCATGTTTTTACCGTCGATGGAAAGTTTAGCCATAGCTTCTGCGTCCCCATTATCGGCAGCCGTTCTGATTTCGTTGTTAGCATCTACCACATCGTAATATTTCATTTGATATTCGATGTATTTTGCGTACGTTGGAGATACGAAAGTGTGGAAGATTTCCGGCTTGTTCATATCATCGATAGGTGCGTTTTCATCAAAATCAGGATTTTTTAGTTTTTTAATTTTGAATAATTTATCTCTTAAAGAGTCTAATTTCTTTTCAACCTTTTCATCAAACTGGGTGTCTACAACTACCGACCATTGTAAAAGATCCTCATATACTTTAGAAACTCTTTTCTGAGAATCATTCATAACACTCATGATAGTCATTGATCTTCCGTTTCCGTCTGGTGTAAGAGGGGGAAGCTGAGAGGGAACGACATCTACCATGGCAGCAAATTGCTCCATTTGAAGATATTTTCTGAATTTGCTGTTAGATAAAGCATTTTGATACGCTTCCATATCTACTTTAGGATTTCCGTTGGCATCAAGGATCGGTTTTCCTGTCCCGTCAAGCATTGGTTTTGGTGATGGAGCATCTCCGAAAAGCCCGTTAAGTGCATAATCGAAAGTATCTTCAGAAAGAGTAATCCCTACCGGGTCAAAGGCGATGAAATCATCTGGTCCCAAAGAATCAGGATTTCCTCCGTTAGTTACAGTGTCATAAACTTGCTTTAATAGCATACTCATCAGTGAGTTTGATTTTGCTTCTTGTGTTAAAGTTGGCATAATTATCAGTTTTTAAATAGTGCTTACTCTGTTAGGTTTTCAGCTTACCCTTTTTTGTTTGTTTTGTATGGTACAAATGTATTCCGGGTCCGGAAAAAATATCTCAGTATTTTTCCGATTTTGGGGGTGTGGTTTTTACTGTTTTTAATTTTATGTTGATTTTTTGTTAATTATTAATGTTTATTGTTGATATGTGAAAATTGTAATGGTCTTATTGTTAATAGGTTGTTATTATATACATAGTTAAATTTAACATACATGTATAAAATTTTATAAAATGTTATTGTTTTGGTAAAATTTTGGCAAATGTTTTGATATCGATATAATACTTATTAATAAGAATTGAAAAACTAATAATCACAAGTATTAACAGTTTAAATATTTTACTAGTGATGAAACACCTACAACACAACCAGGAATTTCGCTTGAATGAAATCCTTTTTGAGCATCGTAACAAGGAATACGGTGCCTATGTATTAAGAAATGAATCAGACAGACTACTAACGAAAGCACTCTTTGTAGGTGTTGGTTTATTGGCTGCGATTTCAATTACTCCAATGTTGATCTCTACATTTAAAAATGATGTGCCAACAGAAGGCCCAGGAGGAGTAGTTATTGAATTTGTTGATCCTGTTGTTCCTGATGTTCCAGAAACACCGCCGGTACAACCTGTTCAGCCGACCGCTCCGGAACAACAAACATTTAATAGTGCTGTTCCTACACCTTCAAGCAATGCTCCGGATGAACCCATAAAAGATATCCCAGAAACGGCTAAGCCCGGATTGGTTGATAATTTTAAGCCTGAACCAAATCCATCAGATACTTATGTTCCTACAACTTCAAATACAGGAATTGGACCTATTGTGCCTGAAGTAAAGCCTCAACCACCTGTAGAGAAAACAGATCCCAATAAAATTGCCGATGCTGGAGAATTGAGTAAAGAAGCCGACTTTGTAGGGGGAATCAATTCATTTAGAAATAAAGTCATCAGTAATTTTGACGGATCCGGTTTTGAAGGAAGCGGAGATTTGATGAAAACAACCATTACCTTCATTGTGGAAACCGACGGAACTATTTCCGGAATCAAAGCCAATGGAGGAGATGCAGATTTCAATAATGAAGCCATAAGAACCATTAAGTCTGTAAAAGGAAAATGGGTTCCCGGAAAAAATAAAAAAGGAGAAGCCGTAAGAAGTTATTTCAAATTTCCGATTTCCATGAAATTCGAATAATAATAGTAAATACAAATCTTGAACAGTTATCCACAAAGAGCTATTTTTTGTGGATAATTTTTTTAATGTATAAAATCCTTATTAACAATATTTTAACTCAATTTAGGTTTCAGCATTCACGAAGAGCAAAGAAAAAAAGTGTATTTTTGAAGCTTAAAGTTCTAATAATGGCAAAAATCATAGGTATCGCTAATCAAAAGGGAGGAGTTGGAAAAACAACAACAGCTGTAAATCTGGCTGCAGCATTAGGGGTATTGGAAAAAAGAATATTAATTATTGATGCGGATCCGCAGGCCAATGCAACATCCGGCCTGGGAGTTGAGGAAGTACAGTATTCCACATATAATTTATTGGAGCATAGCGTAGATACAAAAAGCTGTATCCAGAAAACGAGTACACCTAATTTGGATATCGTTGCATCACACATAGACTTGGTAGCGGCAGAAATAGAGCTGGTAGATAAAGACGACAGGGAATATATGCTTAAGCAAGCCTTACAGAGTGTGAGAGATGATTATGACTTCATCATTATCGATTGTGCACCGAGTTTAGGTCTGATTACCGTCAATGCACTTACCGCGGCAGATTCGGTAATTATCCCGATCCAGTGTGAATATTTCGCATTGGAAGGATTAGGAAAACTTTTGAATACCATTAAAAACGTACAGAAGATCCATAATAAGGATTTAGATATTGAAGGATTGCTTCTTACGATGTATGACAGCAGATTACGACTGTCTAACCAGGTAGTGGAAGAAGTAAATGCACACTTCCCTGAAATGGTTTTTGAAACCATCATCAGCAGAAATGTGAGATTGAGTGAAGCACCGAGTTTCGGGGAAAGTATCCTGAATTACGATGCCGAAAGCAAAGGAGCTATCCAGTATATTCAATTGGCAGAAGAAGTACTGCTGAAAAACGAAAAATTAGTAAAGAATTAAAATTAGCTTAAAGCCATAAGCTTAAAGCTTGAAGTATAATATGAAGGACAAAAAAAGAGCTATGGGACGTGGTTTGGGTGCTATTTTAAGTGCTGAATCCAAGGCGACAATCAATTCTGCTACCGATGAAGGCGCAGATAAATTTGTAGGGAATATTGTAGAAGTGTCTATAGAAGATATCTATCCGAATCCCACCCAGCCAAGAACTTATTTTGACGAAAAAGCATTAAATGAACTTGCGCAGTCCATCAAAAACTTAGGAGTAATCCAACCGATTACCTTAAGAAAAGATGGCGAAAAGTTTGAAATCATATCAGGAGAAAGACGTTACAGAGCCAGCAAATTGGCCGGTCTTACTTCTATTCCTGCATACATCCGTTTAGTCAACGATCAGGAACTGTTGGAAATGGCTCTTGTGGAGAATATCCAGAGGGAAGACCTTGATTCTATTGAAATTGCATTGACATATCAAAGACTTTTGGATGAGATCGGGATGACCCAGGAAAATCTGAGCCAGAGGGTAGGGAAAGATAGAAGTACGATTACCAATTCCATCAGATTATTGAGATTAAGTCCCGATATTCAGAATGCAATCCGAAGCGGGGAAATTTCTGCGGGACACGGTAGAGCCATTATCAGTTTGGAAAATGAAGAATTACAGCAAATTTTGTTTGACAAAATCATCAAAGAACAATTGAATGTTCGCCAAACCGAACAGGCTTCCGCTATTCTTAAAAACCCGAAATCTCCCGCTGCTAAAAAAGTAAAGCCGGAATTGTCAAACAACTATAAAAAAGCGCAGAAGACAATTTCTGATATTTTAGATGTAAAAGTGGAGATCAAAACCTCCGGAAATGGTAAAAAAGGTAAAATTGTTCTGGACTTCAAAAATGAAGACGAGCTGGAATATATTTTATCCCATATTAAATAAATGAAAAAAATACTTTTCACATTTTTCTTATGCCTGTTTGTGACGGCATATTCACAGGTAAATCCAAATGATACCATTCGGGTGGAATATCATCCGAAAGACAGTATCTCTGCGGCAAAACCTGCCAAATCCGAATCCCAGGTTATTGCAGATCTTGAAAACGCCAACGGACCTACAAAACAAACCCTTAAGTTAAATCCCACAAAAGCCGGGTTATATTCTGCGGTTCTTCCGGGATTAGGACAGTTTTATAATAAAAAATACTGGAAAATCCCAATCGTTTGGGGTGCGGTAGGTGCAGGTGCAGGAATTGCAGTCTGGAATGATAAACAATACAGAAAATACAGAGAATACTATATTGCCAAATTGAATGGTACCCCCAATGAATTTGTAGATACTCACCCTTGGCTGGATAAAGTGGCTTTAGGAAATGCACAGGACAGAGCAAAAAGACAAAGAGATTATGCCATAGCTTTTACAGCTCTCATATACATTCTGAATATTGTAGACGCAGTAGTGGATGCCCACCTCTATGAAAGCCGCCACGACCCCGACCTGTCTTTCAGCCCTGCAGTAATTCAGGATCAGTATGGTATGGCACCTCCGAAAACAGGTTTGAGTTTAAGTTATAGATTTTAATAAATAGTAAGTACGTTTTAATTGATAATACTTTGCTAAATGAATGCCTTTGAGAGTTAAAAACATATAGCATTTTAATTTCTTTGCGATGAAAACTCAACAAAACGTATGGTTAAATAAAAAAATATGAAAATAGCATTAGTTGGATATGGTAAAATGGGCAAGATCATTGATGAAATTGCAACCAAAAGAGGCCATGACGTGGTGGCCCGCCTGAAAGAGACCCCAACTGCTGAAAACCTTAATAATGCAGACGTCGTTATTGAATTTTCATTGCCGGAAGTGGCATTCAACAACATAAAAGCATCTCTGGAAAATAAAATTCCCGTGATCTGCGGAACTACAGGATGGCTGGAAAAGAAACAGGAAATTGAGAAAATGGCTCTTGAAAACGAAACGGCCTTCCTATACGGCTCTAATTTCAGTCTAGGTGTCAACTTGTTTTTTGCTTTAAATGAAAAATTGGCTGATCTGATGAAAAATGTAGATGAATATTCCTGTCAGTTAGAAGAAATTCATCACATCCACAAATTAGATGCTCCGAGTGGAACCGCTATTTCTTTGGCAGAAGGTATCTTTAAACACAATCCGAAATTTGATGCCTGGAAATTGGACGATACACAAGGAAATCAATTAGGGATTTTTGCGATCCGTGAAGATGAGGTTCCTGGAACCCACAGTGTATTCTACAGAAGTGAGGTAGACGAAATTGAGATCAAGCATACAGCTTTCAACAGAAGCGGTTTTGCATTGGGAGCTGTAGTGGCTGCAGAATGGATTAAAGATAAAAAAGGAAACTTTACCATGAAAGACGTTTTGGGACTGTGATCTGTAACAAAACTTCATAATCATTAACTAATAATAAGTTGCTCAACACAAATTAACAGAATAGGCACGAAAATTTATGAATTACTTTTTAACTTATACAGTATATGTTCTCATTCTCTCCATATTAATGGGGATTTCAACATGGAAGCTGTTCAAAAAAATGGGCTATAGTCCGTTATTCGCATTTATACCTTTCTATAATTACTTCATTATTTTAAAAGAAACGAAGCATCCGAAATGGTGGGCTATTTTATCCTATCTACCCATTGTAGGACCTATTATGATGTCTGTTTTCCATATTTATTTAATGAAAAAATTCGGGAAAAGCCTTTTCCAGCACCAGCTTCTCACAGTGATTCTTCCTTTCATATATATGGCAACGGTAAACTATTCCAAAGATGTGGAGCTTGAAGATGAAAATGCGAATGAGTTATTTTTAACAGACGAAGAGAAAAATGCTAAAAAGAAAGATACTTTTATCGGATCTATTACTTTTGCTGTAGTTTTTGCAACCATTATCCACGTTTTTGTAACACAGCCTTTCGGAATTCCTACCGGATCCATGGAAAGAACATTATTAGTAGGAGACTTCCTTTTCGTAAACAAATGGAGCTATGGATACAGATTACCAATGAGACCGGTAGCAATCCCATTCTTACAGGGTACAATTTATGATAGCCAAAAAGATGGAAACCCTAAAAATGATCCTAAATCTTATGTGGAGGGGGTAAAGCTGCCATACACAAGAATATTACAATTCAATAAGCCTCAGAAAAATGATGTGGTAGTGTTCAACTATCCTCAGGATTCCGTGCATACGGCCATCGACAGAAAAGATCCTTATGTAAAAAGATGTGTAGCGGTAGCCGGAGACACCTTTGAAATGAGGGGCGGAAAACTTTTCGTGAATGGAAAACCTGAAACGGTTCTTGGCGATCAGGAAGTTCAGCATGCTTATACGGTAAATGCGGGAGAGCAATTAGATATTCCGTCACTGTATAATACTTACGGATTCTTACCGGTAAGAGAAATGCAAAACGATAAAGGGTTTGAATATATTTTCCAAGGATTAACAGATAAAACGGCAGCAGAAATTAAAGCCTTACCGAATGTGATCTCAATGGAAGAAAACATCTATCCGAAAGATTCTGCAACCATTTCATATAAATTAAACGCTGATAAAACAGCCTATACAAAAAGTATTGACACTACTCAATCTATTTTCCCGATCAACAAACCTTGGAACCAGGATTGGTATGGTCCTGTAAGAATTCCTAAAAAAGGGGATGTAGTAGCTATTAATAAAGAAACACTTCCAATGTATCAGTGGATCATTTCAGAATATGAACACAACAGCTTGGAAAATAAGAACGGGAAAATTTTCATTAACGGGAAAGAAGCTAGCCAATATACAATCCAGCAGGATTATTATATGATGGTAGGAGACAACAGAGATGCTTCATTGGATGCAAGATTCTTTGGTTTCGTTCCAGAAGAGAATATCGTGGGTAAACCAATGTTTACATGGATGAGTTTACAGGGAGCATTCTCAGATGCAAGCTCTTCTTATCAGGCTCCGTTTAAAGTACGCTGGGAAAGAATGTTCAAAGCAACCAATACAGGAGAGGCGAACAAAACTTCTTACTGGTGGATCGCTGCAATGATTCTTATCTTATTCTTTGGGTGGGAGTATTTTGTGAAGCTGTTCAGAAAGAAAAAAACAGAAGAAGATTTATAATTAAATAAAACTAAAACTAAAATGAAGTATTTGAAAAAATGCTTCATTTTTGTATAAAGAATATGAAGAACGTATTACTGCCGGTATTTTATTTGCCACCTATTTCATGGTTTTCAGTTTTTCTGAATCCTGAGAATAATATTGTGTTTGAACAGTTTGAAAGCTTTCCAAAACAGACCTACAGAAACAGGGCCAATATTTATGGAGCCAACGGGAAACTTTCATTGATTATTCCTATTAGTCACAACGGAAAAAGAGAATTAAAGGACATTGAAATTTCCGAATCTGAAGATTGGAGAAAACTTCACTGGAAATCAATTCAGACCGCGTATCAAAGTTCCCCTTATTTCGAATATTATGAAGATAAAATCAGAAAAATATTTGATATTGATGAAAAGAACCTGGTCAATTTTAATCTGAAAGGATTAGAAATTATTTTGCAGACCTTAAAAACAGAAAAGGCATACTCTTTGAATGAAGAATATATCAAAAATCCGGAAGAACTCAATTTCAGAGAACGTTTCTCAGCCAAGCTTCCTTCAGAATTTGAAATGGAAGAATATTATCAAACATTCTCGGATAAGTCAGGATTTTTAAAAGATTTGTCAATTTTGGACCTAATTTGTAACAAAGGACCGGAATCTTTGACTTATATTAAAAATATTAAATATTTATACTAACATGAAAAAGGTATTATTAGCTGCTGTTTTTTTAGCGGGATTTAGCTTTACATATGCTCAGGAAGCGCAAGTGAAGACCCTAGACCCTAAAGAGAATAAAGACTTGATGACGTGGTATCATAAAGATTATGCTACGGCAAAAGTATACGGTGTGAATACGGAAAATGCATATAAATTTTTAGAATCCAAAGGATTAAAGCCTACAACTGTTGTAGTAGGAGTTTTAGATAGTGGGGTTCAGGTAGACCATCCCGGATTAATTAAAAATGTATGGACTAATCCGAATGAAGTTCCGAATAACGGAAAAGATGATGATGGAAACGGATACATAGATGATATTCACGGATGGAATTTTATAGGAGGCAAAAATGGAGATGTTGATGTTGATAATATGGAAGTAACCCGAGTGGTTGCCAAATATAAGCCGGTATTTGAAGGGGATGATTCTGCAAAAAACAAAGCAAATCAGGCTAAAATGCCCGAAGAGTTTGCCATGTATATGAAGTCCAAAGAGATTTTCGGTAAGAAAAGCATCGAAGCAAAACAAAGCATGCAGACCTATACCATGATCAATGATTTAATTCCTAATATGGTTAAATTATTGAACGGTAAATCTGTTACAGCGGAAAATATTGCTGCTATAAAACCATCAACGGATCAAAAAGATGCCATTGCCCTTCAGATTTTAAATCAGGTAGCTCAAAGCCCGGAATTCAAAGGGAAATCTACTGCTGATTTTGAAAAAGAAATGAAATCGCAAATGAAAGAGGCAATTGACCATTTCGGGCCTCAATCCAAGCAATATGATGTAAACTACGATCCAAGAAAGGAAATCGTAGGAGATAACTATGAGGATTATTCTGAAAAAAACTATGGGAATAACCACTATGAAGGACCTGATGCAGAACATGGAACTCACGTTGCGGGTATCATTGCCGGACTTCCTCAAGGAAAAGAAGTTCAGTACGGTGTTGCTTCAAGAGTAGCGAAGATCATGTCTGTAAGAACAGTTCCAAATGGTGACGAAAGAGATAAAGACGTTGCGAATGCGATCAGATATGCAGTAGATAACGGAGCCAAAATTTTAAATATGAGCTTTGGTAAACCGGTTTCTCCGGGGAAAAATGTAGTTTGGGATGCATTTAAATATGCTCAGGATAAAGGAGTTCTTTTGGTGAAAGCTGCAGGAAACGAAAATGAAGATGTGGCTGAGCATCTTGCTTATCCTACTAACTTTAAAAATGTTACAGATGAGAAACCATTTGTAAACAATGTTATCGTGGTGGGAGCAAGTACCAACAGAAACAATGAGCTTAGGGCTGGTTTCTCTAACTTCAACAAAAAGATGGTAAATGTATTCGCTCCGGGTGAAGAAATCTATTCTACCGTTCCGAAAAACGAATACAGATATCTTCAGGGAACTTCAATGGCTTCTCCTGTTGTAGCTGGTGCTGCTGCGGTTCTGTTATCCTATATGCCAACTCTTAAACCGGATCAGGTAATTGAATCTTTAGTAAAATCAAGTAATCCGAACACCGAAAACCAATTCGGAGATTTCTCTCAGTCGGGGGGTGTTATAGATCTGAAAAAAGCTGCTGAATATGCTTATGCTAATTTTTATAACGGAAAATCATCTTCAGGTGCTAAAAAAGCTGTAAAACCTGCAAAGAAAGTTAAAAAGCCTGCCGGAAAAGCCATTAAGCTATAAAATAAATACTTATAATAAATTTACAACAGAAAAAGTTCCAATCTTTGGGACTTTTTCTGTTTTTTTATGATTTTGGCACGGTTTTTTGTAACTTTATAATATCTAAATAATAAACAGATATGAAAAAGTTACTACTTGCAGGAATGTTGGGAACATCACTTTTTGCAGTGTCTTGTTCCTCCGTTAACAATGCAAAAACATCACAAAATCAGAGAGCGGAATTCCTTAAATTAAAAGGAGATTGGCAAATCGTAAGCATTGATTACGATAAAAAGTATAAAATCAAACCTTTTGATGAGGGTGCAGATGCCCAGTGCTTTGTAGGAAGCCACTGGAGATTAATCCCTAATAACTATACAGGAGCATACACTTTAAACGGTGGTGGATCTTGTCCTACTGTAACACAACCGATCAAAATTGATGCAACAGGAGGAAATACTTTCTCGTTCAAGAAAATTGCACCGGATACAAAAGCAAAGCAAAATACCGCAGGATACACTTTAAACCTGATCAACCAGACTACAGACCAGTTTTCGCTTGAACAGAATGTTCCTTTTGATGGAAGCACCGTAAGGGTAGTGTATAATTTTCAGAGAACAGGAATGAAATAATTAATGATAAATATTAAATAAGATGAAATTTAACAAAACATATATCGGAGCATTATTCTTATCATCCGCATTGTTGCTAACAAGCTGTGAGGCTGTTCAGAACTCAAATCACCAACAAAGAGGTACTGCAGTAGGAGCGGCTTCGGGAGCAGTAATTGGAGGGATCTTAGGAAATAATGTCGGAAAAGGTAAAAATGCTGCTTTAGGAGCTGTATTAGGAGGAATTATAGGTGGGGTAGCCGGTAACGTTATCGGTTCTAAAATGGATAAGCAGGCTAAAGAAATTAAAGAAACCTTACCAGGAGCTGAAGTAGAGAGAGTAGGAGATGGTATTAAAATTACCATGAGTGAAAGTATTGTAAACTTCGCTTTTGACTCATCAGATCTTACCGCTGCAGCGAAAACAAACTTAGATAAACTGGCTCAGGTTCTTATCAATAATCCGGATACCAACATCAATATTTATGGTCATACCGACAGTAAAGGGTCAGATGATTATAACATGAAATTATCAGAAAGAAGAGCCAATTCCGTAAAAGCATATTTATCGGCTAAAGGTATTGCTTCAAGCAGATTGTTTGCCATGGGAGAAGGAGAAGGCATGCCGGTAGCTACTAATGACACAGACGAAGGAAGAGCTAAGAACAGAAGAGTGGAATTTGCGATTACTGCTAACGAAAAAATGATTAATGATGCCCAACAGGGTCAATAGTTAATTTAAACATATAAATATTTTCTTAAAAGACCGCTTCGGCGGTTTTTTTTGTATTTTTATGCTATAAATTTTGAAATCACTATTTTTGCAATTGAAATAACATAAATGAAGAAATATCTGAAATTGCTGCGTGTAGAGCAATGGGTGAAGAATCTTTTTGTCTTTGTCCCGTTGTTTTTTTCCGGCAATATTACCAATCTGGATCTGCTTACCAAAAGTATATTTGCTTTTATCATATTTTCCCTCGCCGCCAGTGTAGTCTATATCCTTAATGATTATAACGATATTGAAGCGGATAAAAAACATCCTGAAAAAAGAAGAAGACCTTTAGCCAGCGGAGCTATTTCAAAATCACAAGCGATAGGAATCCTAATAGGGTTAATTGCAGCTGACATTGCCCTTGTGTTTTTTGCCCAGGCTTATTTTCATAAGAGTTTGTGGAAGTTTGCTACCATCATCCTGTTTTATTTTGTGATGAATATTGCTTATACATTTAAGCTAAAACACGTTCCGATTATTGATATTTTTATTATTGCTATCGGGTTTGTCCTGAGAGTATTGGCGGGAGGATATATTACGGGGATCAGCATTTCTCAATGGGCTATCCTGCTGACATTCGTTTTAGCTTTGGTTTTAGCGATTGGAAAAAGAAGGGGAGAGCTTATTAATGCTCAGGTTTCAGGAAAAACAAGAAGAGCACTGGACGGATATAATGTACAGTTCGCAGATATTGCGCTCTCCATATCCGTAACATTAGCCATTGTTTGTTACCTGATGTTTACGCTATCACCGGAGGTGCAGGACAGATTTCATGAAAGGGTATTTTACACGGTTATTTTCGTAGTATTTGCATTCTTAAGGTATCTGCAACAGACATTGGTGTATAACAGGACGGAATCCCCTACAAAAATTGTTTACAGGGACAGATATATACAGGTCACCTTATTATTGTGGGTTGCTGCATTTTTAATTCAAATTTATTTTAAAAAATGAAGCCGAATTTTATACAGAAGGTTACAAACTGGGGCAATTATCCTATAGTGGAGAAAGAAATGAAGTCTGATGACAGCTTCAGCAAAATAAAAGAATTTGTACTAAGCCATAATGAAGTCATTGCAAGAGGAAACGGAAGATGCTATGGAGACGCTTCGTTGGGAGAACATATATTTTCTACAAAAAAACTCAATAAACTTATCAGTTTCGACCGTTTAAACGGGATCATTGAATGCGAGTCAGGAGTATTGCTTTCAGAAGTTCTGGAGGTAACGGTTCCGCAGGGATATTTTCTTTATGTAACCCCGGGAACTAAGTTTGTGTCTGTGGGGGGAGCAATTGCATCAGATGTTCATGGTAAAAACCATCATGCAGAAGGCTGTTTTTCAGAATATGTGATAGAATTCAAATTAATGAATGAAAATGGGGAAATCATTACTTGTTCGCGGGAAGAGAATTCAGATAAATTTTGGGCGACTATCGGCGGAATGGGGCTTACCGGAATTATTTTGACGGCAAAGTTCAAACTTAAAAATATAGAAACAGCCTACATCCGTCAGGAAAGTATAAAAGCCGAGAACCTTGATGAAATTTTCAAGCTGTTTGAAGAAAGTGAAAGCTGGACGTACACCGTTGCATGGATTGACTGCCTTCAGAAAGGTAAAAATATAGGAAGAAGCATTTTAATGAGAGGAGAGCATGCTTTTCAGCACGAATTACCACAACATCTGGCCAAAACTCCGTTAAGGCTGAAAAAGAAATTCCAGCCAACGGTACCTTTCTATTTTCCTAATTTCGTTCTGAATGCTCTTACCGTAAAGATCTTTAACTTATTGTATTATAAAAAGCAGGCAAAAAAAGAGGTGAAAAGCTTTATTGATTACGAAACCTTTTTCTATCCCCTGGATGCAATTAATGATTGGAATAAAATTTACGGAAAGTCAGGATTTATCCAATATCAGATGGTTATTCCAAAAGAAACCGGAAAAGAAGGGATGAAAAAAATTCTGGAAACTATTGCGAATAGTGGAAATGGTTCTTTTCTGGCTGTATTAAAGCTGTTTGGTAAAAACAACCCGGAAGCTTATAATTCGTTTCCTTTTGAAGGGTACACCCTGGCGTTAGATTTTAAGGTGAATTCAAAACTGAAAAGGCTGATTGATCAGTTGGATGAGATTGTTCAGGAATTCGGAGGAAGGATTTATCTGACGAAAGACAGCATGAGCCGATCTTCATTAACCAATTACCTTAAAAATGTTCAAAATCCTAAATTTGTGTCCTTACAGCACAAAAGAATCATAAATAATAACTAGCCAATGATAGTTCTGGGAAGTACGTCTGAAGTAGCACAGGCTTTTGTGGAAAAAGCGCTTCAGGAAGGCGAAAAATTTGAAAAAATATACCTTTTTACCTCAAATAAAGAAACTACTGAAAGATTTGCGAGACATATTGATGTGAAATTTCTTCAGCAATCCGAAGTCATTGAGCTGGATTTATTAAAAGAAATCGATTATAATGCTTTTGATACCATCCAATCCAACCTTTTATTTTGTGCCACAGGATATTTAGGAGAAGGGACAGAGGAAGGGCTGTATGACAATAAAAATACAGACAGGATCATCGATATCAATTATTCCAAACTCGTTCCGGTGATCAATTATTTTGCTCAAAAATTTGAAAGCAGGAGATCGGGAACGATTATCGGATTATCTTCTGTAGCAGGAGACAGGGGAAGGCAGAGCAATTTTATTTACGGAAGCGCAAAAGCGGCTTTTACAGCGTATTTAAGTGGTTTGAGAAATTACCTGTTTGATAAAAAAGTTCATGTATTGACGATCAAGCCCGGATTTATGGCTACAAAAATGACAGAAGGACTTCCATTAAACCCAAAATTGACGGCTACTCCAAAACAGGCGGCAGACTGTATTTATAAAGCTTATAAAAAACAAAAGGATGTTGCATACGTTTTACCAGTTTGGGGCGTTATTATGATGATCATAAGAAATATTCCTGAATTTATTTTCAAAAAATTAAAGCTTTAAAAGAATGAAAAAATTGTATTGTTTTGATTTTGATGGTACTATAACGTATAAAGATACCATGTTCATGTATCTTAAATTTTATGACCCTACCAAATTCAGATTACAATTTATTAAACACGTTCCGCTTTTCATTTTATTAAAATTAAAGCTTGCCGAAACTGAAAAAGTAAAAAAAAGTTTCATTGGTTCTATTCTTAAAGGGCAGACTCAGGAAAAGATAGAAAAGAAATCCAAAGAGTTTTTTGAGCACAACTATCCTAAGATCGTTCGTGAAAATGCTTTGGATTTTATCAATAATATGGATCGCAGTAATACAAAAAGTCTATTGGTTACTGCATCCTTGGATATTTGGGCAAAACCTTTTGCCGATGCATTGCAAATGCAGTTGGTTTCTACAAAAGCCGAATTCAAAAATGGAGTGTTCACCGGAAACTTTATCGGCAAAAACTGCAACGGAAAAGAAAAGCTGGTAAGGATAAAAGAAGAGATCAGTGATTCTAAATTCGATAAGATCATTGCTTTTGGAGACACTTCCGGAGACAAGTATATGCTTAAATGGGCAAATGAAGGTCATTACCAATTTTTTCACTAATTTTGGATGGTAAAAATGTAACAATGAATAAATTGCTTGTTTGGAGTTTTGCAATCATGATGAGCTGTGCAAACACACCGTCCCCAACCTCTCAAAAATCTCAGAGTATGCAGACCAGTGCTGAAATTCTTGTGTCAGAATCACAGGGCGGAACAGAACGTCCCGGATTTGTTATTTTAAAAAACGAACAGGAGTTTCAGAAAGCTGTTCAGGGCGGTAATTTTACAATTGCAGAGGCGGGCAAAGAACAGGCTGTGGATTATCCGGATTTTCCTAAAAATAAAAAAGTTATTTTATATAATATGGGAGAATTCAGATCGGGAGACCATAGAATCGCAGAAATAAAAAGTATTTCGGTGAAAAATAATATATTGTATGTAGAAGTTCCACCCTATGTTTCAGGAGGTATGGAAATACAGGTGATTTCAAAACCGTGGATCATCTTTGCCGTTCCTTCGGATTATCAGTTCAATTCCGTAGAATTAAAATATTCAAAGTAAAAAGTAAAAGTAAAAATGAATAAAGTATATTTAGATAACGCTGCAACAACACCTATTTCAGAAGAAGTTATTGATGCCATGGTAAGCATCATGAAAACCAACTTTGGAAATCCTTCCTCCACGCACAGCTTTGGACAGGAAGCAAAAATCCTGATTGAAAATGTAAGAAGGCAGGTTGCAGATTATCTTCACGTTACTCCCGCTGAAATTATCTTTACTTCATGCGGAACAGAATCAAATAATATGATTATCAAATCCTCTGTAGAACATCTTGGTGTAGAGAGGATCATCAGTTCTCCTTTGGAACACAAGTGTGTTTCTGAAAGTATTTTGGATATGAAGAACAGAAAAGGAGTGGAAGTGGCTTACATCCGCCCCAACGGAAAAGGAGATATTGATCTTAATAGATTAGAAGAATTATTAAAATCTTCAGATAAAAAAACTTTAGTGAGCCTGATGCATGCCAATAATGAAATCGGAAATATTGCTGATATCAAAAAAATTGCGGAATTATGTAAAGCGCATCACGCCCTTTTCCATTCTGATACCGTACAAACAATGGCTCATATGAACCTTGATTTTTCTGATATTTCTGTTGATTTTGCTTCCTGCAGTGCTCATAAATTCCATGGGCCAAAAGGGGTCGGGTTTGCCTTCATCAGAAAAGCAACCGGTTTAAAAGGAATTATCACCGGAGGACCTCAGGAAAGAAGCTTGAGAGCCGGAACAGAGAATGTAAGCGGTATCGTAGGATTAGGAAAAGCGCTGGAGTTATCTCTTCATCATATGGAAGCTTATACCAACCATATGCAGGGGATTAAAGATTATGCGATTGAAAGATTATCTGCAGAAATTCCGGGAATTAAATTTAATGGAAGAAGTGCAGAAAAAGAAAATAGCCTCTATACGGTTTTAAGTGCATTATTGCCCTACAAAAATCCTTTGATAGGCCTTCAGCTGGATATGAAAGGAGTGGCGGTTTCCCAGGGAAGCGCATGTTCTTCAGGAGCCTCAAAGCCTTCAATGGTTATGATGATGGTTTTATCTGAGGATGAAATGGATCATTGTACGCCATTACGTATATCATTCAGTCATATGACTACTAAAGAAGATATTGATGCTTTAGTAACTGCCCTGAAAGAAATTTCAGATGATTTCGTTATAGAAAAAACAAATGCTGAACATAGATAGGCTTATCGCTTAAAAGTCTTAATTTTGAACTGTAGAATTAAATATAAAATTAATTAAATAAAAAATAAAATGGCTTTAGAAATTACAGATAGCTCATTCCAGGAAACGGTTTTGAAATCAGATAAACCGGTATTAGTAGACTTTTGGGCGGTATGGTGTGGACCATGCAGAACTTTAGGTCCGATCATCGAAGAAGTGGCGGCGGATTTTGAAGGGAAAGCAATAGTAGGAAAAGTGGATGTGGACAACAACCAGGAAATTTCAATGCAGTATGGCATTAGAAATATTCCTACTGTTCTCATTTTTAAGAACGGAGAAGTTGTAGATAAATTAGTGGGGGTAGCTCCAAAAGATGTTATCGCTGAAAAGCTAAGCGCACACTTATAAAAAAATAACTTTGATAATGAACGCCTTCCAGCTATGGGAGGCATTTTTTTTTAAAATAATTTGCAGGTAATTAAAAAAGATGTATTTTTGCAATCACAAAAAGAAACAAGCTCTTTAAGAAAAATGATCCGGTAGTTCAGCTGGTTAGAATGCCGCCCTGTCACGGCGGAGGTCGCGGGTTCGAGTCCCGTCCGGATCGCATAAGTTTTATCAATTTACTTTAAAAAAATTGATCCGGTAGTTCAGTTGGTTAGAATGCCGCCCTGTCACGGCGGAGGTCGCGGGTTCGAGTCCCGTCCGGATCGCATAAGTTTTATCAGTTTACTTTAAAAAAATTGATCCGGTAGTTCAGCTGGTTAGAATGCCGCCCTGTCACGGCGGAGGTCGCGGGTTCGAGTCCCGTCCGGATCGCATAAGTCTCTTATCAAATAGGAGGCTTTTTTATTTTTTATTATTTACGTTTTTTTAGTCTATCCGTATTTTCCCGATATTTTTATGAATAATTAGTATTATTCAATTTTAGGTCTGATATTTGTACTTCAGAAGCGAAACTCAATGACCTAATTATTTTATGAACATATTTGTGAAAAAATCATTTCTATACACATGCTTATGTGCTTTATTGTTGATCTCATGTAAAAAAGAAATAGAGAAAATAAGCGATACTTTTAAAGATACTTCTTCCATAGAATCTCCGGCAGAAAAACAAGATTCCATCAAAAAGGATTCTGTAGTACAAAAAGAATCTATTCCTGCTCAAATGAAGGATAATGGATTTTACGGAGCTTTTATACTTCCGAAAGATAAAAAACTAAGGGATTCCATGTTTTCGGTCTTCAGCAAACAATACACAGAAAAGGAGCGTTACGCAATTCTTGCGCTCAACCGGTTGGACTCCAAAAACAAATGGAATGCGGACACCCTTGTGGTTCCTGTGAAAATAGACACTACTTTGATGGCTTATTCACCGTTTCCAATGCAATTGGATGTATTGAGCCCTGTAAAAAAATTCGTTGTTTTTTCCTATCCTATTCAGGCTTATGGAGTGTATTCCAACGGAAGTCTGGTTAAATGGGGTCCGACAAGTATGGGAAAAAAATCGGCAAAGACAAAAACAGGCTTAACATTCGCCAACTGGAAAAAGAAACTGGCCATATCTACCGTAAGCAGCGAATGGAAATTACCTTATAACTTTAATATTTTTAATCTTGACGGAATCGGATGGCATCAGTATGATCTTCCGGGTTATCCTGCATCACACTCATGTTTGAGACTGTTAATGAATGATGCCAAATGGTTATATGGCTATGCGGACACCTGGGTTCTGAATCCGGGCGGAGCAACCACAAAAGCAAAAGGTACAGCTGTTTTGGTATATGGGGATTACAAATGGGGCGGAAGAAAGCCCTGGAGAAAATTATTGGATGATCCTAATGCAAATAATATTTCTGTAGAGGAAATGACGAAAATGATCGAACCCAGTATTGAAAAAATATTACAGGAGCAGGATAACAGAGAAAAAGTTGTAGATTCTATAAATGCAGCGAAAGCAGTACTTGAGCAAATGCCGCAGACACCAAAGGCTATTGAGCCTTAATTAATCTTTTTTTTCAAATTGTAAAGTGGACTCTTCTGCAAACTTTCTCAGTTTTTGCATTTCATCTTTAGCTTTAATCTGCCCGAATCTCGCAGCAGCATAGGTGAGTCCTATACAAACAAGCATGATAAATGAAGCGTTTAAGGCCCATGGGAATTCCTTGCTGTTGATTTGCTTTTCAACGTAATACATGGTGAAAAAAGTCATCCATAAGATCGAGAAAGAGAAGTAAAGAAACATGAAAAACGTCCATACCGCCGAGCTTGGTCCGAACACACCCCTTATGGCTGTCTGATCATCTTCTGTTTCTATCCTTAATGATAACCTTGGCTTCCAGTAGTTGTCATCTTCTGTTTCCACACAAATAGTAGCGACTTCTTTATTGATATTGCCGGAAAATTCATCTTTATGCTCATTAAGATATGTTCTGAGGTTTTCGGCATATTCCTCCTTGCTGAGACCGGTAAACATCTTGAATCTCGGGCGGGTTCTTATTTTATCTAAAGTGGTTTCCTCGGTTTTCATATTAATATTGATCTTGATACGGGATAGGATCTTCCAATACAAAACTTAAAGTCAGTTTTTCTGTTTTTCTCTGTACAACCATGGTGATAGATTTTCCCTCCTGGGATTTCATGATTTCCAGTATTTTTTCCATTGTCATATCAGAGGTTTTGCTTCCGTTGATGGTAATAACCTGATCATCCTTTTTAAAACCTGCTTTGTCGGCTGGTGAATCTTTTCTTACCCCGGAAATAGAGAAAATGGGCTTTAAGACAAATTTATATTGAAATCTTTCACCGGCTGTAAGCTCAGCGGCAATTTTATTAGTTTTGGTAGTTTCTATAGAGACGAAATCTTTTTCCCACTGAAGTCCGTCTTGCCTGAAATCGAGGCCACTCATGTTGAAATGAAATGGGTCCCCGAAATTCTTGTTTTTTCTTAAATACAGCTTCCCGTTAAGGTAATCGAAAATAACCGTAAAACGACGCATTATTTCGCCTCCTACGGATCCTTTTCTGTTCTCGACGATGGTTACATGCTGGATAGAATACTCATCGGGCATCGCGGTAAGAGGTTTTTCAAACTTAAAATCGCCGATATAGAAGTTATGGATCCTGCTTCTCTTTCCAAAAATATCGCCGTTAAAACCTCTTCCTAAAAAATCATCAATATTGGGACGATTGTATACAAAATCTTTGATAAGGGTAGGGAAGAGCCATATAGGATCACTGTTTCCCAAATCAATCAGCATCTTTGAGCTTTTCTTTTCTCTCGTCATTTCTATATCTGCATAAATGTAGGGTTTATTCTTTTCGATGGATATGGGGAATTCTTCAAAACGCTGCGATTTTTTCCGGAATAAATCAGTATCGTTGTAGACGGTAATTTTTTTTGAAAGATAGTCTATGGCAACAGGATGGTTCTTAAAGAAATGATATCCGATCACTCCGTTTACAGGAATGCCGACATGAGTGGAAATATTGAATTCCTGATTGGTGATAATGAAAATAGTCATGGAACGATTCGTGAAATTGTTTCCCACCTTTCCAATATTGTTATCCGATCTGAATCCGTCGATACTTAAATCCCCTCCCAATCCGGAAAATCTGACTTTTTCAACGCTGGTCAGCTTTACTTCCTTATTCTCCAGACTGAAAAGCAGTGTTTCTGCTACCCCGGTATCCAGTAAAAAGGTAAGTTCAGCTCCATTAATGGTAACAGGAATGAAAATAAGGTTATTGATGAGCTTGAACGGGATAACTGTTTTTTTAGCATCTTTTATTTCAAAAGCGTTTTGGGCATTGAGGAAAATGCTGAAAAATAGCGCAACTATAAAACATCTTAAATTCATTTACTGAATTTAGTGAATTTATTCTTACGAAAAACAAAAAAGATTCTCAATGGTGAAAATCTTTATATAAACTGCAATAAAACCGGCAATTGTTTGTATAGTGTAGGCTATTTTGAATAAAAGTCCATCAAATCCATATAGTTTTTTTGATTCACTCCATGGCCGCTCATGTATTCACGGAATGTAAAATAACAGTTAAGATCATATAAAAGATCGGCAGCTTTTCTTCCCCATTCTAATGGAATAACTGCGTCATCTGTACCGTGAGATATAAAGAATCGCAGGTGCTCCAGTTTCTTTTTGTCTTTGATGTTGCCCAGTAATTTATTTTCAGGATAACTGCTCATACATGCAACACGGTTGAAAAGTTCAGGATATTGTAAAGCCAAAGCATAACATAATATTCCTCCCTGGCTAAATCCGCATAAGTGAGCTTGTCCTTCGGTTAGTCCATAACGGTTAATGATTTCAAGGACACTTTCCAACACGGCACGAAGGGATTCGTTAGCCTGATCGACATTGATAAAATTTTCAGGGTTGTCGAAATCTATATCATACCACGAATATCCCTCAAATTGAGTGTCTCTTGGAGCTCTGAAGCTTATGATAAGCCAATCTTGGGGAAGTGTTTCTCTGAAGCTGAAAAGATCCTGCTCGTTGCTGCCATATCCGTGAAGCATAAAAAGTACAGGAGTATTTGGAGTAATATTTTCCGGTTCTCTAATGATGTAATCTAAATTCATAAGACAAATATAGTTATAAATTGAATTAAAAAAGATCTTGACCTGATAATATTAAAAATGTAAAGTTTTAGTTTAAATAAAATTAGTTTTAACTATTGATTAATAGTGTATTATAATTTTTATATATAATTAAGTTTAATATAATTTTTTATTAAATATACAATTTTTTCAGCTTTTATTGATTTGATACTGTTTAGAAATCTTTATTGGAAATTTTTCATAAAAGTTATTTTTATATTGATAAAAAACCTATATTTGGAACATTAAAAATCTATTTGGAGAAATGAAGCAATTTTACAAATCAAAAAGTTTACTTAGACTTTCCTTTTTATTCATCGTATTATTCTCAGTAATTTCTGTTGTTAATTCTTGTAAAGATGACGATGATGATGAATTTACAGATCATATTGTTCAGTTTGAAGCAAAAATAGTTAACGGGGGACCTGCAACTCCGCCACCGACTACTTTTAGTAAATTTAAAACGGTAGTTACCCAGGTTGGAACCAGCTCAAATACTATTTTTGATCCGCCGGGTTTTACATGGACAAGTGGGGAGTTTTTTGTAAATTCTAGCCAATCGCAATTGAATTTAGCCGCTAATGCAGAATTGTTACATGCGGATTCTAAATTGACTGTAACTATTTGGATTGACGGGGAGATTGCCGAAACAGCTACTGTAGAAGGTGCAGGAACGAAAAGTGTTTCTGTAGCTCACAGTTTCTTAGAATTGTAAATCAGAATAACATATTAAGATATATAAAAATACCGCCGATCGGCGGTATTTTTTGTTTAAAAAATTATAAGAAGAAGATTACTATTCATCTATCATATTTTGTTGCAAAGCAATAGTAATAAGCTCTGTTGAATTCTTTGCCTGAAACTTCTGCAACAGGTTTTTACGATGGGTATCTACAGTGAGAGGGCTGAGGTAAAGTTCTTCTGCAATGATACTGCTTGTTTTTCCCTGGGCCACCAACCTTAGGATCTGTTTTTCCCTTTTGGTAAGTCTGGGCAAGGAAAGCTCACTTTGGGAAGGCTTGCTGATGATTTGCTTGGTTTCGTTACAGAACACAATATTTCCGGAAAGTGTACCTTTTATGCATTCTATAAGCTCTTCAATAGAGGTGTTTTTCAGTAAATAACCACTGGCTCCGTTTTGGATACATTGCATAATGATACTCCGCTCGGAGCGGTTGCTGAACATAATGACGGAAGTATCGGGTGATATTTTCTTTATTTCTTTGCACAACTCAATGCCATTGGCATCAGGTAAAGTAATATCGAGCAGAATAATATCTACGGCATTGGATTTTACGTATTGGATGATTTCTGAAGCTGAAGTGAAGCTCTCAGAGATATGAAGGAATGATTGATTTTTAAGCATCATTTTCAACCCTTCAATAACTATTGGATGGTCATCTACAATAACGACATTTATTTTATGAGATTGCATAAGTGTTTAATTCAATATTAATAATTGTTCCTTCATGATCAGAATTGATTTCCATCTTGCCTTTAAGATAATCGACTCTGTTTTTAAGGTTATGAAGTCCCATGCTTTTTGATTTTTTAAAATCCTCTTCCTTGAATCCTTGTCCGTTGTCTTCAACAGTAATCAGGAAGTATTCATCGGATTGTGAGCATTGCAGTAATATATTGGTCGCTTTTGAATGTTTTACCGAATTAGTCAATAGCTCCTGAGCGATTCTGTAAATATTAAGCTGTATGGATAATGGAATGTTTTTGCTGATATTAATAGGTTGAAAATCCACTTCCAGATCTTTCCTGGTGTAAAAGTCACAAAGGTCTTTAAGAGCTGTTTCCAGGCCGAAATTCAGCAAAGATTCGGGCATAAGGTTCCGGGCGACATGTCTTAGCTCAGTAACCGAATGATCCAGCTGATTCAGAATTTTATAGAAATCTTTATGCTGATCTGCTTCCAGATTGGTTGATGACCATGTGGAAAAATTGATTTTAACCCCTGCAAGCATTCCGCCGAGACCATCGTGAAGATCTTTGGCAATCCTTTCCCTTTCCCTTTCTTCACCTTCCAAAATGGCTTTTGTGAGAGATAATTCTTCCTTTTGTTTGATATCTTTTATTTTTTGCTGCAGGTTGATCTCTTTTTGTTCGGATAACTTCTTGTTTTTTCTGTACAGGAGAAATAAGAAAATCAAAAGACTGAGAAATAACAATAAAACAAGACCTAATATCCATAAATAAGAATCTTTTTTATTGACTTCTAATTGTTTCTGTATTTTTTCCCTATTGAGGCTTGCAATTTTTTTCTCGGCTTCCGCTTTTTTATACCTGGCTTCAAGGTTAGCTATATTTTGATGAATAAGCACCGTATTAGTACTGTCGATAGAGTTGATGAACTTTTCAGCATATAAATTGGCATTGACTGTATCTTTCAGGGCTGTGAAATTTTTGGTCAGTCCTTTTAGAGTTTCCTGTCTGTTTTTTTGATAGGCAGAGGTTTTATATACCTTAGTCAGGATTTCATTGGATTTCTTATAGTCTTTTGCATCCTGATAGATCTGTTGCTTGAATAAGTTGATTCTTTCAATGATTGTAGTGTTTTTGTATTTTTCGGCATTACTGAGCCCCCAATCAAAGTTTTTGAATGCTTCGGAATAATTCCCCAGCTTCATATGATAAAAGCCTAAGGTACTGAAGTAAAGGGAATGAAAATTAGATTCCGGATAATCTTTAATGATAGCATACGTTTTATTGAGTTCCGTTTTTGCTTCCTGCATCCTTTTTTCTCTCATCAGGCATTCTGCTTTTATCAAAAGGGTTTCCCCCAGAAAGCCTTTTGATTGTGGGGTCTGCTTTTTTAACCTGTTAAAAAAAGATTCTGCCATATTACAATGTTCTATGGCTTTTGAAAAATCCTGTGAATTGTAAAATGAAAGGGCCACCCCTTTATACAATCCGCCAATGAGCTCATAATCTCCTATAGATTGTGCCAAAGGAATTGCTTTGGTGATAATAATATTCATGGATTCCACTTCTTTGTTCTGCATTCTTTTGAATAAAGACAGATTCTGAAGCATAATGATTCTTATTTTTTTCGCCTCCTTACTTTTATATTTCCTCAGAATAGATTCTATGCTTGTAAAATCTTTTTCAAGAAGAGTGGCCACATCAGGCTTCGTGAAATTGATTAAAGATTGATAATAAAGCCCTATATCCTTATACAATTGGCTTTGGGATGAGCTTTTAAGGCCTTGTTTTACATATTTATTATAATTTTCTATATCCTGTCTTGTGAAATAAGTAGCGGCAAGCTGATAAGATTTAAGAGCTTTTACAGTATCTATGGTTTCATTGTTGGTTGCGGTAACCAGGCTGTCAAAATTACTGTTCTTTTTTTCCAGATAATAAAAATAGGCAGCTTGGGCATTTACTTTATATGAGCCAAACAGTGAAAGTAAAAAGAAAAATAAATATTTATTCGCCATGGGGAAGTAATAGGATTGCTGAGGTTCAAAAATAAAAAAATACACTAAAAGAATAATGATATTGCTGTATGTTATTTTATATGACAGTCTTATGGGTGAAAATTATAATTCCTGAAGATATATTTTGCCAAAGATACAGCATAAACGACTCATTAAATATACCTGAAAACAGGTAGAAAAAAATACTGTTTTTTAAGGATTGCAGTCTGTGCTGTACTCTGATAGCTTTGCAGAAGTCACAAAGACATATGAATTCTCAAATTAAACATTAAAATTATTATTAAATGAAAAAGAAGATCTTTTTACTGGGTTTGATTTCCCTTTTTGGAATAATGAATGCACAGAGAGTACAGAAAGGAGAAGCTCAGATAAATGCAGGAATCGGATTCTCAAACGGATGGGGAATGCCTATTTATGCAGGGTTTGATTATGGGATCCACAATGATATTACGGTAGGTGCCGAAGCAAGCTTTACTACTGAAAAATACACAGGTGATATCAAGGGGACCTGGTTTGGAATCGGAGTGAATGGAAACTATCATTTTAATACCCTTTTTAAAATACCGAATAAGTGGGATATCTATGCGGGAGTAACCTTAGCTTATAATTCATTCTCTTATAAGTATAACGGATCTGATTATGATTATTTCGGAGGCGAATCTTCAGGAGTTGGTTTTGCGGGGCAAGCCGGAGCAAGATATTATTTCACAGACCATTTCGGAGTGAATGTGGAGTTCGGAGGCGGAACGATAGCTTCCGGAGGAAAGGCGGGAATAACCTATAAATTTTAATCAGTTACATACTAAAACCAAATATGAAAAAAATTAACATACACCAATCATTCAGATATGCTTTTATTTTTTATTAACGGTATTATTCTTAGATATTACGCCATGATGCAGCGATGATGATAATAGCACAAGCCACAAAGTGGTTGATAATACATAGCAGCTTATACAGATTTCTACTTTTAAAAAATGATAACTTTCTCAAAAGCCGTGAAGCTATCCGCACGGCTTTTTTTACTTGAATTGATTTTCAACAATGAAGTAGTTTTTTCATGCGGTTAATTTTGTATTAAAAAAAGAAAGACACCTTGATAATCAAGGTGGCTTTCTCATATAATGATATTGTTTGAAGTCTGTTTACTGAACTTTAATGATAAAATAACTTTTCTTGCCTTTCTGAAGCAATAAAAACGTACCGTCAATCAGGTCATTTTCATTGGCCGTGAAGGTGTCGTTCACTTTTTGTTTGTTTACAGAAATCGCATTTCCTTTTATTTCCCTCTGGGCTTCGCTTTTAGATTTTAAAAAGCCAGACTTTTCAGAAAGGAGATCAATAATGTTTACTCCCAATACATCTGCTTTGGTAATTTCTTTTTGAGGAACTCCATCAAATACTTCCAAAAAAGTTTCCTCATCAAGGCTTATAAGGTCTTCTGCGGTAGAACGTCCGAAAAGAATCTCAGAAGCTTTTAGAGCCTTTTCATATTCTTCCTTTCCATGAACCCAAACGGTAACCTCTTCGGCAAGTTTTCTTTGAAGTTTTCTCTCATGTGGAGCTGTTTTATGCTCTTCAATTAAGTCTTCAATCTCCTCTTTCCCTAAGAACGTATAGAACTTGATGAATCTTTCCGCGTCTTCATCTGTAGCGTTCAGCCAGAATTGATAAAATTTATAAGGAGAAGTTCTCTTTTTATCCAGCCAGTAGTTTTCACCGCTTTCAGATTTTCCGAACTTGGAACCGTCTGCTTTAGTGATCAAAGGTACAGTGAGTGCAAATGCTTCACCCTGAGCTTTTCTTCTGATCAATTCCGTTCCGGTAGTAATATTTCCCCACTGGTCAGAACCTCCCATCTGAAGTTTCACATTATTATTCTGGTATAAATGAAGAAAATCGTACCCCTGGATAAGCTGGTAAGTAAATTCCGTAAAGCTCATTCCTTCTGCGCCGCCTTCACCCGTAAGTCTCTTTTTCACAGAATCCTTGGACATCATATAGTTGACCGTAATGTTTTTACCAACATTTTTGGCAAAATCCAGGAATGAAAAATTCTTCATCCAGTCGTAGTTGTTTACCAGTTCCGCTTTATTCGGCTCATTTCCCTCAAAATTCAAAAATCTTGAAAGCTGGTTTTTCAGACAGTCTACATAATGAAGCAACGTAGCTTCATCCAAAAGATTTCTTTCTGCGGATTTTCCGGAAGGATCTCCGATCATACCGGTGGCACCTCCTACCAAAGCAATAGGTTTGTGGCCATGTTGCTGAAAGTGCGCTAAAATTTTTATCTGAATAAGACTTCCGATATGCAAAGAATCAGCCGTTGGATCGAAACCAATATACGCGGTAGTTACCTCTTTATTCAGTTGCTCATCAGTTCCGGGCATCATATCGGCAAAAAGACCACGCCATTTTAGTTCTTCAATAAAGGAATTCATTTATATTTTCTTTACAATTTAACGGTGCAAAGATAGTAAATTCAGAGGTATGAGCACAAAAGGTAAAAAGCAAAACGGGATAATAGCAAAAACTTCATCGCTATGAATCATATTTTATGAATGCCAAGCCTGTTATTACCTGTTTTTTATATGGTAGAGATAGGTAAGGAGCAATAAAGCTCAATATTTGGTCCTTTGCAGTTTTGCCTAAAATAAATTATATTTGTTAGTAATGAACGAAGAACAACTATTTTTGCTCATCCAGAGAGCAAAGGATAAAGACCAGAAAGCCCAAACGAAACTCATTAATATTTTTTGGGTGGATGTATTTTCTTTTGTCATGAAAAAAGTGAGGGATGAAAATGATGCTGATGAAATTACCGTGAATGTTTTTTCCAAAGTCTTATCCAAACTGGATATGTATGATCTGCATTTCCAGTTCAAAACCTGGATTCTCACCATTGCCCAGAATACAGTTATCGATTTCTGGAGAAAAAGAAGCAGGGAAAACCAGGATACTACCGAGAATCTTGAAGAGGTGAAAAATCAGTATGCAAAATCTCCGGAGGAACTGATGATTTCTGAAGAAGAACAAAAAAAGATCATCAAAACAATCGAATCTTTAGATGCTAATTACCAGGATATTATAAAGCTGAGGTTTTTCGAAGAAAAAAGCATCAAAGAAATTGCCGATGAGTTGGGGATTTCCGTTGCCAATACCAAAGTAAGGGTGATGCGTGCCAAAAAAGTCTTGGCAGAATTGTTGAAGAATAATGAGTTTGAAGAGGATTAATAAAGTTTATCAGGATTTAAGTTTACTATCTCATTGTCTTATCATTCCTTACAAGTTTAATTAGATATAAATCTCTGCTTTTGTCTTTGGTAAAACGATTTTTCTTTGATCTTCCTGGTTTCTGTTTTGCAGATTAATTTTTAACCCTTTTTTATTATAGATTTCCTTTTGGGATTTTCCGTTACTGGGGTTAGTAGTATCTTCTACCTCCTTTTCATAAACCAGTTGCCCGGTAGAAAGGTTGAAATCTACATCTACCCAATAATCTCCGGGTCTGCCGTAAGAAGAAGAGTGACCAATCAGTTCAAAATGTCCGTTCTGAAACCTGTATTTATCTGTATAGCCCCATTTCCAGCTGCTTCCGCCGGATTGGGAAATCATTAAGATGCCTTTTTCAATTTTCGTGTCTCCATAAGGATCACCCATCATTCCGCCGCCCTTACTTTCAAGAACAGCATTTCTGGATTTTTCTAATACAGTCCATTTTCCGTTGACCATTTTTAAGATCTGGATTTCACGGATATTTCCTGTATCTGTAGTATCGTTCGTGTTATAGACAATTACTTTTTCCGGAATTTTATCGCCGTCGAGATCTCCGTCTACCGTTTCAATAATTTCTGAACCTGCAGGCTGAAATTCTTTTTGAGCAAAACAAAACGTACCGGATACTATAGATAAAAGGAAAAATAACTTCTTCATGGGATGTAAATTTGGTTGCATCAAATTTACGACTATATTTTAATTATCTGTTCCATCAATTTTTCCATTAGATGGTTTCCATTAAAAAATCCTTAACTTTGACCTTCAATTTTAGAAATGGAAAATTCAGTTCAAGACACTACTGTTCAAAAACCAAAGTGGATCCGTGTAAAACTTCCTACAGGAAAGAATTACAGAGAATTAAGGACTTTGGTGGATAAATATAAATTAAACACCATTTGCCAGAGTGGAAGTTGCCCGAATATGGGCGAATGTTGGGGAGAGGGGACAGCCACCTTTATGATTTTGGGAAATATCTGTACCAGAAGTTGTGGATTTTGTGGAGTGAAAACCGGAAAACCACTCGATGTAAATTGGGATGAGCCTGAAAAGGTAGCACGCTCCATTAAATTAATGAAGATAAAGCATGCGGTTCTTACGTCTGTAGACCGTGATGATCTGAAAGATATGGGCTCTATTCTTTGGGGAGAAACCGTGAACGCCGTAAGAAGAATTTCTCCGGGAACTACAATGGAAACTCTTATTCCGGATTTTCAGGGGATTACCAAACACCTGGACAGATTGGTGGAAGTGGCTCCGGAAGTGATTTCTCATAATATGGAAACGGTAAAACGTTTAACCAGGGAGGTAAGAATCCAGGCCAAATATGAAAGAAGCCTTGAAGTGTTGAGGTATCTGAAAGAAGCAGGACAAAGAAGAACAAAAACAGGAGTAATGCTTGGATTGGGGGAAACCAGAGATGAAGTTTTCCAAACCATTGAAGACATCAGAAATGCCAATGTGGATGTCATTACACTGGGGCAATATCTTCAACCTACCAAAAAGCATTTGCCGGTGAAAAAATTCATTACTCCGGAAGAGTTCGATGAATTTGGAGATTTTGCAAGAAGCTTGGGCTTCAGACACGTTGAAAGTTCTCCTCTGGTAAGAAGCTCTTATCACGCAGAAAAACATATTCATTAAAATACAGTCGCTCCGAATCGGAGCGATTTTTTTGAAGTATAGTGATTAGAAATTATTTATTTCAATTGACCTGTCAATTTTATTCAAATGCTTTTTTCTGAACTCTGAAGGCGTTTCCCCCACATGCTGTTTGAATAGCTTATTAAAGTAAGATATGCTTTCAAAACCAACCTGAAAACAGACTTCCGTTATTGAAGATTCTTTTAATAAGAATATCCTGGCCTGATTGATCCTGTAATTATTCACGAAATCTGTGAAAGTCATATCGGTTTGCTTCTTAAAATACCGGCAAAAAGCGGGAGTGCTCAAACTTACAATTTTTGCAATCTCATTCACGTTAGGTTTTTTATCATAATTTTCATGGATGTAATCATAGATGGTCCCCATTCTGATCTTGTCATTCAGGAACCATTTTATTCGGGTATCTTCACTGTTGAGCTCTTTTACTTCTTCGGATTCTGCCAGAATTTGTAAAATTTCGATCAATCCCAATAATGAGTCAATTGAACTCTTCTTTCTGAGGAGATGGAGCTTTTCCACGATCAGTTTTTTGGTTTCTCCATAAAATGATAAACCCAGATAGGAACGTTCCAGAAGAAGCTTTATTTTTTCAAATTCAGGCACAGGAACAATAGTATTCTGAAGAAAATTTTCCCTCATTTGCAATACCATTTGCCAACATTCAGTCTGAATTCCATAATCAAAATTAAGATGGGGGACATTGGAGCCGATCAACAGGAGGTCACTTTCTGTAAATCCGGAAATATCTTTGCCAATGTGTCGTATCCCGCTTACCGCTTCTACATATACCAGTTCTATTTCAGGATGATAATGCCAGAAAAAACAATTCTTTAAGGAAGGGGAGAAAAGCTTAAAAGACTTTCCGTCTTCAAACTCAATTATTTCTTTCTGGATTTTCATTTTGGTTCTATTTTAATGATTTAATAAACTAAAATTAATAATAAAGGTTAATACAGAGCAAATTTAGATCATTCAAAGAGAAGTGAAAATCAATATTTCTCTCGATTTTTGCATTTCAAATGATATCTTGATGACAGATTCTGAATTTTTTCTAAAACTACCGGATCATCATCACTTTAGGAACTTTAAAATATAAAAAGGAATGCTCGACAAAAGGATAATACCACTGGCTATTGGTGGTTTGGGGATCGGAACTACAGAATTTACAATCATGGGGTTGCTTCCCGATATGGCAAAAACTTTACAGATTACAATTCCGGAAGCAGGGCATCTGATTTCCGCATATGCTTTGGGTGTTGTAATCGGGGCACCGATACTGATCGGGTACTCAGTCAAATTTCCGCCCAAGAGAGTCTTGATTGTACTGATGATTCTTTTTACATTGTTCAATGCCTTATCCGCTGTGGCACCTGATTATACCAGCATGCTGATCATCAGGTTTATGTCCGGATTACCTCATGGTGCATTTTTCGGAGTAGGAACCGTGGTTGCTTCAAGACTTGCCGGAAAAGGAAAAGAGGCTCTTTACATCTCTTTAATGTTTACCGGGCTCACAGTGGCCAATCTGGCCATGGTTCCGTTGGTTACTTATATAGGGCATGCCTTTCACTGGCGTTGGTATTTCGCCATTGTGGCTGGTATTGGTGTACTGAGTTTATTATCTCTGAAACTCTGGCTTCCTGTGATGGAAACGAAAGAAGATGGTCATTTCCTGGAGGAACTGAAATTCCTTAAGCATAAACAGTCATGGCTGGTTTTATTGATCACTGCCATTGGATTTGGAGGCCTTTTCACATGGTTTAGTTATATTACCCCTCTAATGACGGTCATTGCAGGGATTAAAAGCAGTCAGATGGCATACGTTATGATCCTCGCAGGAGGAGGTATGGTGGTGGGAAACCTGGCCGGAGGATTTTTATCGGATAAGTTAGGTCCTGAAAGAACATGCTGCCTGTTGCTCTTTTTGATGATGTCTTCCTTGGCCGGCGTTTATTTTCTTTCGGCATATCAAAATATTGCTTTGGTGTTGACATTCATTTGCGGGGCATTATCCATGTCGGTTTCATCTCCCATTAATATCATGATGATGAAAGCGGCCCCGAAAAGTGAAATGATGGCGGCTGCTTTTATGCAGGCTGCTTTTAATATCGCTAATGCGATGGGTGCATTTTTAGGAGGAATTCCTCTGGAATATGGATTGTCGTTCAATTATCCTGCATTGGTAGGGGTGGGAATGACTTTTATAGGATTGATGATCAGCATCCGGTATATGTATCTGTACAGAAACATAAATGAGGGTGTAGAGGAAATATTAGGGGATTATGTCTCCTGCGATCAATAAAAAGACGGCCTCCGCAAGGAGGCCGTCTTTTTTGTGTACATTCGTTTAGAATTTGAATACACAGCCGCAAACGCTCATTTTACCTTCCACAACGGTTGTCCATTGTCCGTTCCAGGTACCACCGTAAGAGGCACAAATGGCAGGACAGACCGCTTTAGCATCCTCATCGCTCCAGATAGGGCCTGCCAGGACATCCAACGCATATTCTGAGCTCCCGGTTGGTTGTGTACTATATTCTACTTCTATAACACTCATTTCTCCCTCTACAATGGTTGACCATTGTCCGGTAAATTTTCCTAAATGTGCCGCAGCAATGCGACCTCCTAATTTTTGTGCTTCATCATTGTTCCAAAGTGGTCCTGCAATGATGTTGATTTTGAATGTTGACATGATGTAAAATTTTATGTTGGTTAACATTACAAATGTATTCACTATATAGGGAAATATATAGAGTAGAAAACACCAAATTGGTTATTAGGTATTTATACGGCAGAAATAAAAAAACTGTCTCCTGTGGTATCACAGGAGACAGTTTTTCCTCTTTATTTAAATTGTTTACTATGCCTCAACTTCATCGCCGTTTTTACACCAGTAAAGGGCGTTGTACAAGTTTTCTTTCGGAAAAGATTTGAATTCGCCGGGCATTAAAACACTGAAAATATCAGTGAAGTTCTGCACTCCCTCTTTGTCTGTGACAATGGCAGTGCGGTTCCACTTTATTAAATTCTTCAACCCTAAAAGCGCATCCTGCAGCCAGGCTCCCATCGTAAAATTACTCAGGTCTGTATCCAGATAAAGTAAGTAATTAAGCTCTTCAAATTCGTCTACTTTAGCTTTTACATGAGGGATAACAACATTTTCAAAATCCTCTTTAGTTACTTCACCAGTTGCGTTGAAAGCCGCAACATTTTCCGGTGCTTCAGGAATAATCGTAATCATAGTCTAATATTTAATGTGGTTGCATTGAAAAAACAGCAATAATTAAACCATAAATTAATGAAAAATCGTTAAAAAAGTTATAAATATTATCTATTTTAGTATAAAATATGAATATGGATCTCAAATCGAATGAGCCGTTCTGGCTGTTGAAAAATGGGCTTATTGCTTCCTATCCTTCCTTGAAATCAGATGAAGACTGTGAAGTCCTTATTGTGGGAGGTGGCATTACAGGAAGCTTAATCGCCCATCAAATGATTGAAGACGGATACCGTACAATTCTTATCGATAAGAGAGAAATATGTAATGGAAGTACCTCGGCTACCACTTCAATGCTTCAATATGAAATTGATGTTCCCCTTTCAGAACTCATCGAAAAGGTGGGCAAAAACGGTGCTGTTAAAAGTTATCAGGCTTGTTCTGATGCCATTGATAAGATTGAGAAGTTATCAGAAGAAATCAGGTCGGATGCAGGGTTTAAAAGAAAAAAGTCTCTCTATTTTGCATCCAATAAAAGTGATATTCTCTGGTTGAAAAATGAATTTGAAACCCGTAAAAAGGCGGGCTTTAAGGTAAAGTGGCTGGAACCGGAAGAAATTATTGAAAAATTTGGTTTTAAGAATACTTATGGAGGAATAATTTCCGCTCAGGGAGCAAGTATTGATGCATTTAAACTGGCTCATGAATTATATAAGCTTAATATAAAGAAAGGACTGAAGATTTTTGACAAGACAGAAATGAAATCTGTACAATATCATAAAGGCTATAACTTAGTTTCTACTGTCAATGGTCCTACGATAAGAGCTAAGAAAATAATTTATTGTATCGGATATGAAAGTAAAAACCTGATCAAAGAAAATTTTGTTGACCTCAAAAGCACCTACGCCATAGTTTCTGAGATCGATAAAATAAAGTTCCGGAATATTACTGATATATTGGTGTGGAATACCGATAAGCCTTATCTCTACCTGCGTACTACAGATGATGGACGAATGCTGATCGGTGGTGGAGACGAAGATTTTTATGATGCCGGGAAACGGGATGCCCTTCTTGATAAAAAAGAAAAGGAAATCCTGAAAGCATTGAAAAAAATCAAACCTGATTACCATTTTTATACCGATTTCGTTTGGGCAGGCACTTTTGGTGAAACCAAAGACGGGCTTCCCTATATCGGAACCCATGAAAAATTTAAAAACTCCTTTTTTGTTCTCGGTTTCGGAGGAAACGGAATCACTTTTTCAGTGGCCGGAATGGAAATGGCTTCTCTATTTATGAAAAACAAAAAACATCCTTTATCAAAATACTTTAAGTTTGGAAGGTGATACGCTAAAGCTTATTGCCGTTTGAATCAAAATACCTTTTTTTTAATCTGCTTAATGAAACCGGATGCATACCCAAATAGGTGGCAAGATCTTTCGATTTTACCCGCAGGATTAATTTGGAATTCTGGTTGAGTAATTGGAGATACCTTTCTTCCGGGGTCAAGCGGAGAAAAGAATAAAAATTACTGTAAATATCCATGGCGGTTTTTTTCCAGTACATTAAAAGTAAGGAGGCTATATTAGGATAATCTTTAATCGATTCTTCCAGTTCATTATAATTCAGAAGGAACATGGTGGTTTCCTCCAATGCTTCATAGGTAAGTGATGAAGGGCGGTTAAGTGCTAAAATCTCCATGCAGCCATATATATTGTTCTCAGGAACAAACCATACAGTTTTATTATTTTTATCATATACTCTTATAAGTCCTTTCAGTACAATGCCGACCTGACTGATCTGCTCTCCTCTGTGTAAGATTATTTTATTCTCCGGAAAGGTAACCATCTGAACCAGTTCTAATAATTTTTCCTTATCACGGTCATGAAGAAAGTCATTCTGCTCAAAATAATCTTGAGTAAATTCATTAGATCTCATATGTGTTTTTATACTAACTAATGTAATAATATTATTTCAATTCAGGTAATTGTGAATGAGGAAAAAATAATAAACTGTGATGTTTTGTTATTTTATCATTAACAGTTGTTAATAAATAATTTAGCTTTCGTTAATAAAATGTCATATTAGTAGTGATTATGATAATTTATTTATAGATAGGGTTTAGATTTGTTGAAGAATTTCAAATCAGCCAGATCATGAAAAAAAAAGACTTCATTACAGTATTGCTGCTTTTTTGGGTAGGAATGCAATGCTAGTCACAGGTGGGAATCAATACAACTGATCCACAAGCTACCCTGGATATTAATGGAAATTTACGTGTTCGTGTTACTGAAAAATGCATCGGACCTTCTTGTACAGATTCTATCCTAGTGCGAAATGCACAGGGCTATGTCCAGACTATTTCAAAAGCACAACTAACTGCTCCTGCTCATAAATCCTTTGTATCCGGTACGGGAAACAGTAGTGTCATTCTTGTGGCAATTTCATCTGCTACCAACTGGGGGAAAATATTATTTGATAAGGAACTTATAGATGAAAATAATGATTTTGATATAGTAAATAACATTTTTACAGCTCCTTTGGACGGTATTTACGAGGTGTATGTTCAGTATAAAGTTTCCTCAGCTATTTCTGCAGGGGAGTTGGGAATAGGAATTTTTGTACAAAAAGGAGTGGTGGCACCTGAGCTAATAGCGGAAGAAAGCTATACTAATCTTAGCCTTCTCGGGATTCCCGTATCTCCTGCTACAAGGAGAACACAGGCCATAGTAGCGCTGAAAACCGGAGATCAGGTTTTCTTCGGAGCCAAAGCATCTATCTCTTCACTGGACCTCTTATCGGGCTCTTCATCATTATTCTCCATTCATCAGATAAAATAATCATTTGTGTTTTTATTTTTGTGTATTGGCGGCCGGCTCATTTGAGCCGGCCGCCTAAGGTATTATAAACTATATCCGTTTTCCCTGGCCAGTTCTACAATAGATCTTTCAATGGCTTTTCCAAGATCGTCTGTGTCTGCATTGCCTCTTTTTTTCATTTCGGCATCAATGTAGGCCTGTCTTTTTTTTGATAATTCCTCAATTTCTTTCTGAATTTTTTCACGCTCGGCAGATTTGGCGGCTACGGCTTTTTTTACCTCTTCTTTGCTTTTGCCCTTGAATTCTTCAGGGAGCTCTTCTTCTTTAACGGAACTAATGAAGTTGACATCCTTTTCTGCCCTGTCAACCAAATCCCAGTTATCATTTTTATAAGCATTTTTCTTCGCTTTGGCTACGGTTCTTTCTGCCGCATTGGAGGCAGACTGCATTACCGCATTTTTATCCTGTACCAATTGCATTTTTTTATATTCATAGCCCCTGTCTCCGTAATATATATAGGTATCGTTCAATTTTGTATTGCATTCGGAAATTCTGATGTCATAAGGGGTTTCAATATAAATTACCTTTTTATTGCTATCGATATTAAAATATTTTCCGTCACCCAGCACTGCTCCGTTTTGCCATGAAGTCCGGATCCCTTCGTTTCTGTCTCCACAGAAGATGGTATTGGTATAGATTCTTTTAGCCTTTGCTGACGAAACAGATTCTTTATAGTTGATTCTTCCCTGGTCGAATGGCTCATTGCCTGCAATATAAATCAGTTTCATGCTTTTATCATTGCTGTCCCAGTTCAGATTCATGGAAGCATCACGGATAACGGCACCACAGAACTCGCTTCCACCGTTGGTTCTTAAAGCAAACAGTTTTTCGGAAACTACATCAAGATTTTGTGTTAACGGAGTTACCTGCCGGATGTAATTTTCATCACTTATTCCGTCATTACCATATTCATATAAGGCAATTTCAATCTGTGGAGCCTGTCCGTTATACTTTAAGGTGGTTAAAGTATTCACAATATTCCAGAGCCTAGATTTAGCCTGATCAATAAGCCCGTCCATACTGTTGGATGTATCCAGTAAAAGTGCCACCTGGATTTTATTCTCCTTGCCGGTAAGAGATGGGGAGGTTGAAGAAGCATCATTCTGTGCAAATGTTCTTTCAATTTGAATGTTCGGATTTCTTTTGATACAGCCGACAGTTGAAGGGTTTTGGGCATTTAAAAATACCGCTCCCGCTGCTAAAGTTAAAAATTTTAAAGTTGACATGATGTTATTATTTAAAGGATTTCATATTTTGTTTTGATGCTGTATTTCAGCTTGATGTTTTCAATATGGTCGAAAGAATAATCTTGTACTGCTTCAGACTGTATTTGAACATTACTTACCATTTTTTGAGCATAAGCAGGTAAAACTGCATCACTTGTATAATCTTCGATCTCAATAATTTCCAAAGGATTTCCTGTTTTCCTGCCAATGCTTTCCAACAGGTAGTCTGCTTTTGCTTTAGCTGCCTTTAAAGCATTTATTTTTACCGCTTTCTTAAAGTCAGCTATTTTGGTATTTTTAATTTCAGCAATGTTCATATTGCTTACCCATTTTTGGTTCAGGTCCTCAAACAATTTGCTTATCTCTGTTTTGGTACTGACTTTAAACTGGTAGCTTTTCGTAAAAGTTTTAGTTTTTGAATAAATATTCTGGTACATAGATTTGAAATCTATATCTTCATTTTTCACATTATGGGTTTTTAGGATCTCGAATAACTTCTTTTCGCTTTCAGTCAGATCATTTTTATTATCCGCTTTTATGCCGATATTGAAGATGATTTCATCAGGTTCCACCTCCATTTCGGCAATTCCGGTAACTTCAATTGCATTTTTCTTTACTTCCTGTGCATGGACTAAACTTCCTAGCGTAAAGAATCCGATCAATAAAAAATGTCTCAATTTCATAATTTTGGGTTTTAAATTCTGAAGTAAAGGTAGCTGTATTAAGAACCTGAAACCGGGAGACTTGGTGAAACTGCTTTTTGACTTGGTGGACATAAAAAAAGACAATCCTGGTAAGGATTGTCTCGTATTCTGATTTATAAAGTCTTATTATCGTATGAAATAAACTTTGGAAATCTTATTATTTTTGATTTCATAGATAGCGGTTGCTTCCACTTTCTTGATCGGGTTCATCCCGGAAACACTTTCTTTATCAATAACGAAATTACCATTGATGATCCTTTCCTTAAGCTCACAATGAAGATCTGGAAGCCTCTTGAACATATCACTATAGTCTTTTCTCATGGCTTCCTTGCCTTTGCTCAATAATTTATTAGGAAAAAAGTAAAGCTCTACATCATCTGCATAAGGTTCCAGGAAAGCTTCAATATTTCTTGCATTATAAGCATTAAGCTGCTTTTGCACTAAAATTTCCGGGGTTACTTTCACTATTTTTCCGGTTTCTAATGCCTGCCCGTTTTTAAATACCAGATTTATCTTTGTGAGATTTTCTAAATTTTCAATAGGATCAGAGTCCAACAGGACTAGATCAGCAGTTTTGCCCAAAGAAACGCTTCCGGAGCTGTTTTCTTTATTGAATATTTTAGCGGGATTTATAGTAGCGGATTGTAAAATTTGCCAGTTACTCATTCCTGCTGCTTTCATAGCTCTGAGTTCAGCAATGAAGGATGCCGCATGCTGAGTCCCGATATTTCCAGCATCTGTACCTGCAGCTATCGTTACGCCACCGTCAGCCAGTTTTTTTAAATTAGCTATCCTGATGGAATCTACTTTTTCCATATAAGTATTTATTTGTGGCAGATTAAACCTGGTCTTTAATTTTTTAATCATTAACGAATCTGCAGTATCAGACAGATGCTTCAGATCGTATATGGATCCTATTGCTGTAGGATTAGAATTTTCCAATTCATAAGTGGTGTAGGCATTTTTCTGAGCATACGTTTTGTAATAGTTATCCGCTACGATAAGCGTAGGACATAAAACCACCTTTTTTGATTTCAATAATTTTACAAAGTCGTCAGAAACCACTTCATCTTCAATATTGTGTACTAAAAAATTAGCCCCGTGCTGAACTGCAATTTGTGCCGTGATCCGTTCAGTAGCATGTACAGCTACCTTTAAATTATTTTTATGGGCTTCTTCAATGATTGCTTTTATAATGGGCTCATGCTTTCTTGCGGCAGCCTCCGCTTCTTTACCTTCACCCATGACGATATACCATATTTTGATAAAATCAGGCTTGTAAGGAAGCTGATCCTGTACCAGTTTCTTTGCATCCTCTATAGAAGTGACAAGGCTGAAGGGCTCATTTTTATCCAGCTTTTTAAAAGCTTCGGGCTCATAGGTAGTTAAGAGTGGCCCCGTCATATATACAGTAGGCAGATTAGCCTTCTGTGAAAATGAATTTCTGAGGGTTAGAAAATTATAGGTAGCTCCCACGTCAATTACGGATGTGATCCCGGATTTAAGATAGCGCTGCATAAAATCTTCCATATGATCATGAACCCAATCGATTTCCTTTTCGTAGGGAGTATGTTTCCTCAGGTCTAATGCATCAGGTCTTGCGTACAAACCTCCGCTTTGAAAGAAATGCACATGTGCGTCAGTCATTCCCGGGATTAAAAATTTTCCTTTACCATGAATAATATGGGCATTCTGGAAAGGCTTTACTTTTCCGGCGGGCCTAATCTCAGAGATAATATCTTTATTAATAATAACGGTTTGATTAGGGATAAGTTTCTTATTGATAACATCTACAATGGTAACATCCTCAATATAAGTCTGAGCCTGTAAGGTATGGATGAAGCTGCTCAGAAAGCATGCAATAATAAATAGATAACAATTTTTTTTCATGGTTCAATTAAGTTTTCTTTTTATTTGAACAAAAATAACGAAACAGTTCCGATGAAATGTTATAAAATTTCAAGGATATGATTTTTTGATATTGAAAAGTTTTGCAAAGGTAAACTTGGTGAAAAGGAGTTCTGACTTGGTGAAGAATGAGGAAGTATAAATAAAGATTTAGTTACTTTGCATTATAGATTGGGAAATAGTGAAATTACTCTTCAAAATCATATTAGTTTTCATATTTGCGGCTGGAAATCTTTCCTCTGCCCAGGACTCTATGCGGGTTTCAAAGGCCCTTAAATCTGCATCGAAACTGAAAAAGGCAGTTGATAATAATGACGAAAAGGGTGTTGCAGATATTTATGTAGGGATAGCTAACGATTACTATAACAAGGGTAATTATCTTAAAAGCGAAGAATATTTGCTGAAGGCAAGAAATATTTATCAGAGCCTGAATGACAAAAAAAATCTTGAAACGGTCACCAGAAAACTGGCACAATCCCAGGAAAAGCAAAATAAATTTACCCCGGCGCTTACCAACTACAGTAAAGCTGCGGAAATAAGTTCCTCCAAAGAAAACAGGGCTGTCAATTATAATGATGCTGCAAGATTATCCACTTCTTCACCTGAATTGAAGGCCGAAGTGATTCAGAGTAATATAAATATCAGCAGGAAGGAAAATGAAAAAGGTGATTTAGCGGCAGGTTACAGCCAAATGGCAGACCTGAATATCCAGCAGAAAAATATTCCCAAAGCGGAAGAAAACCTGAACAACGCCTATGAAATATCTAAAGAGCAGGCAGCTCCGCAACAGGCATTGGAAATCAATCAGAAACTCACAGATTTTTACGTAGACAACAAAAACTTTGATAAAGCGATTGAGGCTAAAAAGAAAGTGCTGAAAGAAGATTTCGTAAAAGAGAACACAGAGGAAAAAGTAAATCAGATTCAGGAACTGGCGGATATCTATATCAAAAAGAATGACCCGCAGGAAGCTATTAATTTATTGAAAAATGCTTATGCCATTGCCCTTGAAAAAGGACATACACTGGAAGCTCAGAAAAGCGTTCAGAAACTGGACAGTTTATATAATGTATCTGAAAATACAGATGCTTCCGTGCAACTTTACAGGGATTTTTTAGGAAAGCTTCCCGATTTGGTTTCCAAAGACAGAAGCCTGGTAGATAACAAAATATTAGAAGATACCGAAGAACGGATTTCACAGCTGGAGAAAGAAAAAAAGCTTAAAGATGAGCTTATTCGTAAGAAAAATATATTCAATTATGGTTTAATAGGGGCTTTGATCCTTTTATCAGGATTAGTAGGTCTCATTTTCTGGACACTGAGAAAAGTTCAGGTTAAGAATAAAAAAATTGCCTTGCAGTCGCTTCGCCGTGAGATGAATCCTCATTTTATTTTTAATAGCCTGAATAGTGTTAATCAATTCATTGCAACCAATAATGAACTGGAAGCCAACCGATATCTGACGAGGTTTTCAAAGCTGATGCGTGGAGTGATGGAAAACTCTACGGAAGACTTCATTCCGTTTCAGCAGGAGCTGGATTTATTACAAAACTACCTGGCGTTAGAGAAAACACGTTTTGCGGATAAATTTGATTATGAGATCCATGTGGATGAAAACCTGAATTTACAAAGCCTGCAAATCCCCGGAATGCTTGTTCAGCCGTTTCTGGAAAACGCAATCTGGCACGGGCTGCGCTATAGAAGCGGGAAAGGGCTTCTAAATCTGAGCTTTGAAAAACTTAATGATCATTTGAAAATCACCATTGAAGATAACGGAATAGGAATAGAAGAAAGTAAAAAGCAAAAAACAGAACACCAAAAAATAAGAGAAGGCCGGGGAATGAAGAACACACTGGAGAGAATTGCTTTATTGAATGATTTATACAGCCGCCATATTCAGTGTGATATAACAGATAAGAAAAATGAACAGGGAGTTTTAGTGGTTATAAGTTATGAGTTATAAGTTATGAGTTTCTGATGGATCATCTCTTTCTAAACCTAAATTCAAAAAATGAAAATAAAAGCCATACTCGTAGATGACGAAGCCATTGCAAGAGATGTTTTAAAAAATTATCTCACCAAATATTGTCCGCAGGTTGAAATTGTAGGAGAAGCGGAAAATATAAAAGAAGCGGTTCCCTTAATTGCCGGAAAGCAACCGCAATTGGTTTTTCTGGATGTGGAAATGCCTTTCGGGAATGCTTTTGATGTATTGGAAGCCACCAAAGAATTTTCTTACGAAACCATTTTTATTACCGCATTTTCACAATATTCTTTGCAGGCACTTAACAAATCTGCAAGCTATTATATTTTAAAACCGATTGATATTCAGGAATTGATTGTTGCGGTGAATAAGGTGATTGAAAGTATTGAAAAGAAAGAAGAGCTCAACAGAAATAAAATTTTGCTGGAGAATTTAAAGCTAAAACCTGAAAAGCAGCAACTCATTTTACCTACTTTACAAGGCTTTGATGTGGTGAAAACGGAAGACATTGTACGGCTTCAGGCAGACGGAAACTTCACGCAGGTCTATCTTACGGACCATTCGAAAAAAATGGTATGCAGGTTTTTAAAACATTTCGATGATCTGTTGGAAAATCCTTTTGTAAGAGTACACCGTTCCCATATCATCAATACCAATTTTGTTAAATCTTACCATAAAAGTGGAACAGTAACACTATCCGACAATACGGAGATTGAAGTTTCCGGAAGTTTTAAAGATAATTTTCTGAAAGTTTTCTCATAGATGAATAAGGCGTAGGCATTATTTTTGAAGTTTTCATACAACCACAAAACGTTAGTATTATGAAAAATTTTCAGAAAATAATAGTCCCTGTTTCGCTGGGTATTTTAGGAGTGATTTTATTTAATTCCTGTTCAGTGGGAATTCCGGAAGGGGCAAGAGCCGTTAAAAATTTTAATGCCCAGAAATATCTGGGAAAATGGTATGAAGTGGCACGTTTCGATTATAAATTTGAACGGAATATGGATAATGTTACGGCTACCTATACTCAAAATTCTGACGGAAGCATTCGGGTAGAAAACAGAGGGTATAATGTGGTAAAAAAAGAATGGAAAGAAGCGATAGGAGAAGCCAGATTCGTAAAAGACAAAACGGAAGCCCGTCTTAAAGTCTCATTCTTTAAGCCCATCTGGTCCGGCTATAATGTTATAGACATCGATGAAAATTATCAATATGCCTTAGTGGCCGGGAACAGTGTAAAATACCTTTGGATACTTTCCAGGACTACAGAAATTCCTGAGAGTATCCGACAAAGATTTCTTGAAAAAGCTAAAAAGATCGGTTATAATACAAATGAATTGATTTGGGTAAGGCACAATCAGTAATTTTTTAAGTACGATTTTAAGTTAAATATATTGTCAGCCACATATATTTTCCCGTCATTTGTATAAGAATTTTCGAGAATATACATATGGAAAAAGCTGTTCTGATTACCATTGGTGATGAGATTCTTTCAGGAAATACCGTAGACACCAATTCTAATTTTATTGCTACTGAACTTAAAAACATAGGAATACAGGTTGTACAGATCTTCACCATTTCAGATGAGATTGAAACCATCAAAAAAACTTTACATGCTGCACTGGAATCGGGCGACCTTGTGATTACAACAGGTGGATTGGGACCCACCAGAGATGACAAAACAAAAAAGGCCCTGGCTGAATTTTTCAATGACGAGATTGCTCTGGATGAGGTTACTTTTGAACATCTTAGAAAGTATATGGAAAAAAGAGGAAGGCTTGAGATTCTTGAAAGAAACAGAGAACAGGCTTTTGTCCCTACAAAATCTTTAGTTTTCCAAAATTATTACGGAACCGCTCCCTGTATGATGATGGAGCAGAATGGAAAGCTGTGCTTCAGTCTTCCGGGAGTTCCTTATGAAGTAAAGCCATTGATTAAAGATCAGATCATTCCTTACTTAAAAAATAAATTCAATCTCAACTATATCACTACAAGAATTGTTTCCGTTGTAGGAATTCCCGAAAGTATTTTAGCGGATACCATTGAAAACTGGGAACTGGCCCTTCCGGATAACATGGCATTGTCTTACCTTCCGGTAGGAACCAGGGTGAAACTGAGATTAATTGCGAAAGGAGATAATGAAGAGCTGTTACAGCAACAATTGGAAGACCGGGTTCAAATGCTGCTCCCTTTAGTGGAAGGTCATACCATTGCCACATCCGAAGATAAAATTGAAAAGATTTTAGGTGAATTGTTGAGTGAGAAAAAGCTCACTATTTCAACAGCGGAAAGCTGTACGGGAGGAGAACTGGCCAAAATGATCACTTCCAATTCAGGATGCTCAAAATATTTTCTGGGGGGAATCATTGCTTATGCTTCGGAAAAGAAAACCGAAATTTTAAAAGTTTCACAAGATACAATTGATCAGTATACGGTAGTGAGCGAACAGGTTGCCCGGGAAATGGCAAAAGGTTGTCAGGAATTATTTGATACAGATATTTCTCTTTCCACAACCGGAGTGGCCGGGCCGGGAAAAGGTGAGGACGGGAAAGAAGTAGGAACTGTTTTCTATACCATCAGAATCAATGAAAAAGAACAAACCTCAAAACTCTATATGCCTCATTTGGAAAGGCTCGATTTTATGAATTTTGTTTCACAGAAAATCCTTCAGGATCTGATCGGGATGCTGATACAAACTGAAGATAATCAGTAATGTACATAAGCGGCTGGAAAATAAAATACTTTCAGTAACAAATTGAAGAAAAGACATACATATTGTATAAATTGTAATTAGAATGAAAAAATTAACGCTTTCTCTGTTCTTATTAACAGGGATTTGTTCACAGAATGTATTGCAGGCTCAGGCTAATGCAAACAAAACTGCTGTGAGTGCTACAGATAAAGGATTAGACCTTAGTCTGATGGATAAATCTGTACGTCCTCAGGATGATTTTTATAACTATGTGAACGGAACATGGATGAAAACTGCTAAAATTCCGTCTGATAAGCCAACCTGGGGAAGTTTCAACAAGCTTGCTGATGATACGGATAATAATTCCATGACGATCCTGAACTCTCTTTTGAAAGATAAATTTGCTGATGGAACAGAGGGGAAAAAGATTCAGGACCTGTATGCTACCTATATGAATATGCAGAAGAGAAATGCAGACGGAATCAAGCCTATTCAGGCAAATATCAACAAAATTGATGCTATCAAAAATGTTGCGGATCTTCAGAATTATCTTACTTCAGCAACGAAAGAAGGCGAAAATACTTTCTACGGATGGGGAGTGGATGCAGATCTGAAAGATTCTAAAATGAATGCTGTTTACTTAGGTAATGCTGCTCTTGGTTTAGGAAGAGATTATTATCAGAAAGTCAATGAAAAAAATACAGAGGCTATTGCAGAATACACAAAATATGTAGCTTCCATGTTGAAAGAACTGGGTTACAAAAATGCTGATGCAGCTGCAAAAGGAATTGTTGATTATGAGAAAAGTATTGCACAGACTTATTTGACGAACGAGCAAAGCCGCGACAATACACTTCAGTATAATCCAAAAACAATGTCGGAACTTTCCGGATTGGTGAAAAATGTAGACCTTCCTGCTTACCTTAAAAAAGTGGGGGTGAATACGGATAAAGTAATTATCGGGGAAATCGGGTATTACAAAAACCTGGATAAATTCATCAATGCCCAGAATCTTCCTGTGATCAAGGATTATCTGAAATTCCATATGCTTCACGGAAGTGCTTCTTATTTAAGCGAAAAACTGGGCGACATGAAGTTTGCTTTCTACGGCAAATATTTAAGAGGTCAGCAAGAACAAAGAGCTCTTAACAAAAGAGGGTATGAACTGATCAACGGAACCTTGGGCGAAGCCTTCGGAAAATTATATGTTGAAAAATATTTCCCTGCTGAAGCAAAAGCTCAAATGGTTGAGTTAATTGATTACCTGAAGAAAAGTTTCGCGGTTCACATCAATGGTTTGACATGGATGTCTGCTACAACAAAGGAAAAAGCAATGCAGAAATTGAACAAATTCACTGTAAAAGTTGCTTATCCTGATAAATGGAAAGATTATTCTAAACTAAATATTGTTTCTGAAGCTAAAGGTGGAAACTTATATTCAAACCTTCAGAACATCACTGAATGGCAGTATAACAAAGATTTGGCGAAAATCGGAAAAGCTGTTGACAAATCAGAATGGGGAATGACTCCGCAGACGGTAAATGCTTATTACAACCCGGTAAACAACGAGATCGTTTTCCCTGCTGCGATTCTTCAACCACCTTTCTTTAATCCTCAGGCTGATGCTGCCATTAATTTTGGTGGAATCGGTGCGGTTATCGGTCACGAAATGAGCCACGGATTTGATGATTCAGGAGCACAGTTTGATGCAGACGGAAACCTGGTAGACTGGTGGACTCCGGAAGATAAGGCCAATTTCGAAAAAGCGACAAAAGCTCTTGCTGCTCAATACGATAAGTATGAGCCAGTAAAAGGAACGTTCGTAAACGGGACTTTCACGAACGGTGAGAATATTGCTGACCTGGGAGGTGTAAATATCGCTTATGATGCGCTTCAAATGTATCTGAAAGATAAAGGGAATCCTGGATCCATCAGTGGTTATACACAGGATCAGAGATTCTTCATGAGCTGGGCAACTGTTTGGAGAACATTGTCAAGCGAGAAATACATGATCAACCAGGTGAAAACAGACCCGCACTCCCCTGGATATTTCAGGAGCTTCGGTCCGGTTATTAATGTTGATTCTTTCTATAAAGCATTCGACGTAAAAGAAGGCGATAAGCTGTATAAAAAACCTGCAGACAGGATTAAAATCTGGTAATCATTACCAAAAAATAGAAAACCGCTCAGAAATGAGCGGTTTTTGTTATTAATGATAATTGATAATCGGTCATTGATCTTAAAAATTCACCTGCATATTGATCTTTACATATCCAGTTCGAATCTTATATCATTTATTATTTATCAATGATCATTAGTAAACAATTCGTATATTTGGTAAGTTTGTGTTCAATCAAAAATTATTTTTAATGAAAAAGCTAAATATTGCAATACTTGCCTTTTCAGGGATAGTATTTTTAAACTCCTGCGGTACCGCAAAAACTGCTGATACCAGTACCAAAACCGAGACTGCAGTTGCCGTTGCAGAACCTGTGAAAAAAGAAGAAGTGAAGGAAGAAGGGATCAATTTATCATATATGGATAAAAGTGTACGTCCGCAAGATGATTTTTTTAGCTACGTTAACGGAAACTGGGTGAAAACCACTCAGATTCCTTCCGATAAATCAAGCTGGGGCTCTTTCAATGCATTGAGAGAAAATGTGGATGATGCTTCTCTTGATATTCTCAATAAAATTCTTTCCGAAAAATATCCGGAAGGTTCGGAAGGACAAAAAATTCAGAACCTGTATGCTTCTTTCATGGATACCAACAAAAGAAATGCGGAAGGTTTAGCTCCGATCAAAGGAGATCTGGCAAAAATTGATGCCATCAAAAACCTCAATGACCTTCAGAAATATCTTTTAGAAGGAACGAAGTTTGGAGACAATTCTTTCTATGGATGGGGAGTAAGGGCAGATATGAAGGATTCTAAAATGAACGCCGTATACCTTGGCGGTCCCGATCTTGGTTTAGGAAGAGACTATTACCAGAAAGACAATGAGGCCAATGCTAAAACTTTAGCAGAGTATCAGAATTATGTGGGCAAATTATTCGGGGTTTTAGGATATAAAAACTCAGCTCAGGCAGCTCAGAATGTAGTGGCTTTTGAAAAGCAATTGGCTAAATACCTTTTAACACTTGAACAAAACAGAGATGCCAATTTAAGATATAACCCTAAAAAAGTATCCGAATTATCAGATTTGGTTAAAAATATCGACTTAGCAAAATATTTAACGGGTGCGGGTGTCAACACAGATAAAGTAATTATCGGAGAACTGAAATATTACCAGAATATGGATCAGTTCCTGACTCAGAAAAACCTTCCACTGTTAAAAGATTACTTAAAATACCATGTTATCAACGGAAATGCGAGTAACCTGGATCAGAATTTAGAACAGATCAGATTCGATTTCTATTCAAAATATCTTCAGGGACAGAAAGAACAGCGTCCGATGGATAAAAGAGGGCTGTCTCTTGTCAATGGAGTTCTTGGAGAAGCTTTCGGTAAGCTGTATGTTGAAAAATATTTTACTCCGGAAGCAAAACAACAGATGGAAACTTATATCGACTATCTGTTGAAATCCTTCAAAACCCACATCAATAACCTGGATTGGATGTCTGCAACCACCAAGGTAAAAGCGCAGGAGAAACTATCTAAATTCTCTGTGAAAATCGCTTATCCGGACAAGTGGAAAGATTATTCTCAATTGAAAGTAAGCTCTCCCGAACAAGGGGCAACCTTATATTCCAATCTTCAGAATGTTGCAGCATGGCAATATCAGAGAAGCCTGGAAAAAGTAGGAAAACCGGTGGATAAAACAGAATGGGGAATGACTCCTCAAACGGTAAACGCATATTACAACGGTTCAAACAACGAAATCGTGTTTCCTGCAGCTATTCTACAGCCTCCGTTCTATAATCCTAAAGCTGATGCAGCCGTTAATTTCGGTGGTATCGGTGCCGTTATCGGACACGAGATTTCTCACGGATTCGACGACAGCGGTTCCCGTTTTGATGGAGACGGAAACCTGAATAACTGGTGGACAGATGAAGACCGTAAGAACTTTGATGCAAAAGTAGGACAACTAGCCGCACAGTATAATGCTTATGAACCCGTAAAAGGAAGCTTTGTAAACGGTAAATTTACAAGTGGTGAAAACATCGGAGATTTAGGTGGAGTGGCTGTTGCTTATGATGCCCTTCAGATGTATCTGAAAGACCACGGAAATCCAGGGCCAATCAGTGGGTTTACTCAGGACCAGAGATTCTTTATGAGCTGGGCAACAGTCTGGAGAACAAAATCCACAGACCAGCATATGGTCAATCAGGTAAAAACAGACCCGCATTCACCGGGATATTTCAGGGCATTCGGTCCGCTGGTGAATCAGGATTCATTTATTAAAGCATTTGATATAAAGTCTGGGGATAAAATGTACAAGGCCCCTCAGGACAGAATAAAAATCTGGTAATAGTTTACCAGCAATTGTTAGAAAAGAAAACGCATCATTTTGATGCGTTTTTTTATTTATTTTTCATAGTTTAGTGACATCATTAAATACTATTTTTTAATTGATATATAATGGATTAAATTAAATATTTCAAGAAAAATCTTAACAAAATTTTGTATGTTACAGTTTTTTTTTAAATTTAAACATTGGATTGGTGACTTGTTCGATTCCGCAACAGGTTATTTTAAAAGCAATCCTCACCAAAATCAAAAATCTCAAAATAATAATAATATGGCAATGTTCAATTATGGTGTTGGCGGAAACGAAGTTAAAGTAGACGCTAATGAAGCTATTCAGGAAATACAAGAGAATAAATCACTCATTGTAAGCCAGCTTACAACCGAGGAATCTTATACCCCTGAAATTGTAACAGGATTAAAGACTGTGGATGATGTCTTCAAACATTTTCAGCCTTCTGTAAGCGTACAGCATGAAACAGAAGACGGCGGAGTGGTAGAAGAAGAATTCCGTTTTCAGAATCTTGCGGATTTCACACCCAAAAATCTTACCCAGAATTCAAATTATTTACAGCAGCTCAGCATGGAGCAGGAGCAGTACAACAAAATTGTACGTCAGCTGAAAACAAATAAAATTCTGCGTAATATGTTGGAAAACGAGCAAACGAGAGCAGCGTTTGTGGAAGTATTGAAAGAAGTGGCACAAGAACTTGAAAAATAATTAAAGACTTTAATCATGGACAGTAAACTACAGGCAGCAGAAGGCCAACAACAAGGTCAACAGCAACAGACGGGTAAACCAAAAGGAAATCCGCTGGCCGAACTTAATAAAATAGGAGGTTTCGGCTTTGTTGAATCCGTTGTGGATGGCATTGCCAATATGAATCCGACAAGAAAAGCAAGGAAAGAAATTTTCCTTAATGATACCAATAAAGCAGACGAAAGAAAAGAACTACTCCAAAAAATAAATCTTTGGGTGCAGCTTTTGGAAGAAAATGAATCTGCGGATAAAATGGCGGAAACCTGCAAAAATAAAGCGCAACAGGCTGATCAGAGTTTAAAAAGAAACCTGAAAAACACCCTTGATGCCGTTCGCCAGCTGGAAACCAACTACAGAACCGTAGCGCAGTTCTACAAAAATACGGAATTAGACAAAGTAGACAATGTAAATATTATTAATGCAAGCATTGATCAGGTAACGGATTTGGATAATCCGATTTTCATTGACGCGATTGCTGATGAATTTAAAAACTACTATGATCGTCTGGATCTTAGGGATAATTATTCCATTCTGGCCATTCCGGGATATCTGGGATCCAATAAGGTAATCGAAAAATGGGCGAAAATCTGTAATGAGAACAAAGTGATGATGGTTACGGATTTCGCGAACCTTGATAAACCGGATGATGTGGTAGACCTTTTCCATTCCGCCAACCTTACAGGAGGAGAATTGCACAGAAGTAATGTGATTATGACGTGTAACTGGCTTGTAGGACGTGGCAAAGCTGAAGAAGTGGGTGAAGAGGAAAATGTAGAACTTCCGCCTTCAACATCCTTAGCCGGGAAAATTCATAAAACACTGATGTCTCAGGTGGCTGCAGGTAAGAAACATGGGAACATCAACGAAGTGGATGCCGTAAAATTCGAATTAAAGAAAAGTGAGATTTCCCAATTAGAAAAAATGGGATTGGTGCCGATGGTGAATGAATATGGCAAAATTATGGCTTTCTCTGCAAAAACATTATTTACAGGAGATAATATCGGACTTCAGACATATTCAGTAGTTCGTGTATTTGATTATGTAACTAAAGTTTTATTGGATTTCTTAAACAGAAGGGCTTTCGAAAACTGGAATGCAAGAAATGAAGACGATTTGAGAAGACAGATCGTAACATTCTTAGATGGCATTAAAGGACCGGATAAACTGATCGAGAAATTCAAGATCGTTCGTTTTGAACAGGATAAAGTGAACAAAGACAGAGTATGGCTGGATATCCGTTTAACCCCGTATTTCCCTACCAAAAGCTTCGTTATTAAATTAGACGGGCACAAAGGAGATGATGGTAACGAATGGGATGCAGAATACGCTCAGGAATAAATTGACCTAAATTTTTATATAAAAAACCGATGCATTTTTACATCGGTTTTTTTCTACCGGATACTATGAAAATTATTATGGAAAGAAGTAAATTCATATATGCTTTACCTTTATTTATTGTGGCTTTTCTGATAAGCTGTGAAGATAAAAAACTTCAAAGCCCTGAACATAAGATAGACCTTTTTGCAGATGAACGGCATGAAGGTAAGGCGTATGTAATGAGTGAAGAAGAATGTTACGATCAAAGTCAAATGGTCATTACCAGTGCGGATGTAAAGCTGGTAGACAGTTCTTCCGGCCGCGGTAAGGCTGTTTTTATCTATAAAATCAACTCAGGGGATTTGGTAAAAACAACACGGGATTCTGCTGTTCATTATCCATTGCAATTTCTTTCCAATTCCAGGTTAAAGCTCGGAAAAGATTCCATGTACATATACCTTCAAAAGCTTAATGGGTATCGTTTTATCGCCAAAGAAAAAAATCTTAAATATCAATGGTTGAAAGGAGCTTCGGTATATTCTGTAGGTAAAGAAAACAAATAAGTTTATCTTTGCAGGGATTTAATGAGATGACTTTTTTGGACAAAAATAACAAAGCTTCGGACTTTTTACACCTGGGCAACAAACTTCTGAGCTGGTATAAGAAAAATGCCCGGGATTTACCTTTCAGGCAAACAAAAGATCCGTATAAAATCTGGATCTGTGAAATCGTTTTTCAGCAGACAAGAATCAATCAGGGGTTGAACCATTATAATAATTTTATTCAAAGGTTTCCCGATGTGCAGACCTTGGCAGAAGCTGAAGAAAATGAAGTTTTACTGTATTGGAAAGGTTTGGGATATTATTCGAGAGCCATTAATATACACAAAGCGGCCCAGCAAGTCATAAATGACTATGGTGGTGTTTTTCCGTCCCGATATGAAGAAATCCTGAAATTAAAAGGAGTAGGCAAATATACTGCGGCAGCCATTACAAGTATTTGTTTTGGTGGTAAAATTCCGGCAGTGGACGGAAACTTTTACAGAGTATTAAGCCGGGTTTTTGCAGATGATTTTGATATATCCAACTCCAGAGCGTTTGCCTATTTCTCAGAATTGGCCACATTAATTCTGCCTGGAAATGTAGGTGATTTCAACCAGGCCATGATGGATCTCGGTTCGGAAATCTGTAAGCCGAAAAATCCATTGTGTGGAGAGTGTCCTTTGAATGAAGACTGTTTGGCATTTTCACTCAACAAAATTTCGGAATTCCCTGTGAAAACCAAAAAAGTGAAAAGTGAAAATCTTCATCTGAAATACTATTTTGTCCACAGGAATGGCCAGTTTCTAATTCAGCAGAGAAAAGACGATTTTATCTGGAAAAAATTATTTGAATTTCCTTCAATTATTCCTGAAGAACTGGAATCATTCAATAAAGGAGTGAAAACCGTGAATCATAAGTTGACGCATAAGAACCTTACTATCGAAATTTCTAATATAGAAGTAACTTCAGAACCTGCCTGGAAGCAATTCATCGCTCAAAATCAATATCTCGTTACAGATTTTGAAGGTTCCCATGAAAAATCTTTTCCTAAACCCCTGGAAAATTATATCCAAAACCGAAATCAGAAATAAATTATTAAGGCACAAAAGCTTTTTTCTTGAAACACTTTAGAGCAATTAAGTTTAAAGTTTAATACTTTGAGAATATTAAGAACACATCATATTTAAAACCGGAGGTTTTAAAATACTTACGTGAACTTCTCAATAACTATATTTTAACTTACCATAACTAAAGTGTTTAAAACTTTTGTGTCTTTTGTGGTTAAACTTATTTTAAATATAAACTCACTGAAAGACTGAAATTTGTCTTCCTAAATCTAAAATCTAATTTGTACTTTTGCAAAATGATTAAAAAAGTCATTTTTATTTTCGCTTCATTACTACTGTTGTCTTGTGGAAAAGATCCTATTCCCAAGCCATATGGGGAACTTCGTTTGGAATATCCGGCACCCAAATATCAGAAACTGGATAAGGATTGTGCCTATAATTTTGAGTATTCTGATTTTGCAACCATTACGGATGCCAAAAGACCTTGTTGGTATTACCTGAATTACCCGAAAATGAAAGCGAAAGTTTTCATCACCTATTATCCGATCCAGAATGATTTTGCAGACCATATCAAAGAAGCGGAAAAAATGGTGTATGAACATACCATTAAAGCAAGTGCTATTGATACTAAATCTTTTGAATATCCTGAGAGAAAAGTTTACGGAAACTTTTATGAATTAAAAGGGCAGAGTGCCTCCAACCTTCAGTTTTACGCTACAGACAGCACAAGACATTTTGTGACTGCTTATTTATACTTTAACACAAGACCAAAGCCGGATTCGCTGGCCCCCGCAGTTAATTACATCAAAAAAGACATGATGCACCTGCTGGACACATTTGAATGGAAAAAATAATTACGTACAAAAATACATTGAAAAACATATGAAACTTTTAGTTGTAGGAAGCGTTGCATTCGATGCAATTGAGACCCCTTTTGGCAAAACAGATAAAATTTTAGGAGGTGCAGCCACTTTTATAGGGCTTACTTCATCCGTTTTAGGAGTGAAATCAGGAATCGTTTCCGTAGTAGGAGGTGATTTCCCGCAGGAATATCTGGATTTGCTTACCGATAGAGATGTAAACATCGAGGGTATTGAAATTGTGAAGGATGGCAAAACGTTTTTCTGGTCAGGAAAATATCATAATGATCTGAATACAAGGGATACTTTAGTAACAGAAGTGAACGTTCTGGAAAATTTTGATCCTAAAATTCCTGATTCTATGCAGGATTCTGAGATTTTACTTTTAGGGAACCTGCATCCCGGAGTTCAGTTATCCGTTCTTGAAAAAATGAATCAGCGCCCTAAGCTGGTTATTCTGGACACTATGAATTTCTGGATGAACACTGCTTGGGATGTCTTAATGGATATGATTGCCAAAACAGATGTGATCACCATTAATGATGAAGAAGCAAGACAGCTTTCAGGAGAATATTCCCTGGTAAAAGCAGCTAAGAAGATTCATACCATGGGGCCTGAATTTGTAATCATTAAAAAAGGTGAGCACGGAGCATTGCTTTTCCATGATAACAAAATTTTCGCGATCCCTGCACTTCCGCTTGAAGAGGTATTCGATCCTACCGGAGCTGGCGATACTTTTGCAGGAGGTTTTGCCGCTTATTTAGCTAAAAAAGGAAAATTTGATTTCGAAACTATGAAATCTGCATTAATCGTAGGTTCTGCGATGGCTTCATTCACCGTTGAGAAATTCGGAACCGAAAGGCTTCAGGAAGTTACGGAATCGGATATGTTCAGCAGATTAAGACAATTCAAAGAATTGACGACATTTGATGTCGAACTGCAATAAATAAGTCTTTTTAAGAAATATTTATAATAAAAAATTGAGTGTAATTCGCTAAGAATTCTAAATTTGCAACTTATTTAAATAGTATAATGATAAATAAACTACAAATCACTTTTCTTTTAGGTGTTTTTATGATGTTGTTTTCCGGGCATGCCCAAGCTCAGTTACAGCAGGGGCAGTTGGTAGATGGGATTGCAGCTGTAATCGGGGATGAAATTGTTCTGGAATCTGATGTAAGCGAGCAGATGAATTATGCAAAGCAGCAGGGAGCATCCAATACAGATAAGTGTGAGTTTTTGGAAAATCTGATCAATAATAAGCTTCTTGTTTACGAAGCAAAAAAAGATACTTTGATTGAAAACCAATCTGCACGAATTAAAGAGCAGGCGAATGCTAAGTATAATCAGTTACTTTCTCAGTTTCCGGATGAAAAATCAATGCTTGCAGCCTATAAGTTCAGAACCGGATATGAGATGAAGAATGCCATCGAAAAAATTGATACTGATACTTATTACGGACAGGCTAAATACCAAAGAGTAACAGAAAAAGCAGACGTTACTCCAAATGAGGTTACAGACTTCTACAATATGTATAAGATGCAACTTCCTGAAGTAAAAGATGAGATTTCCCTTGCTCAGATTATGATATATCCTAAACTTACGGAAGCTCATAAAGAAGAACTGATCAATAAGCTGAAGAAAATCAAGCAGGATATTCAGGCAGGAGAAAGTTTTGAAAGTCAGGCAAGAATCTATTCTGAAGATGAAGGATCGGCGGCTAATGGAGGATTATATAAAAACATCAATAAAGGACAGATGGTAAAGCCGTTTGAAGCTGCGGCTTTAAACCTTCAGGAAGGAGAAATTTCCGAACCTGTTGAATCTGAATTCGGATATCACATCATTCAGCTGGTAAGAAAATCGGGTAAAGTATACGATGCGAGGCATATCCTTTTGAAGGCTACTCCTACTGATGATGAGATTAAGACAGCGAAGAAAAAGCTGGACAGTCTCAGAACTTTAATCATTGATGGTAAAATGACCTTCAAAGATGTGGCATTCAGATATTCTGATGATAAAAGAACCAAATTTAATGCAGGTTTAATTCCTGGTGCAGACGGGTCAAGTAAAATTGAAAGAGAATCCGTTCCGGGAACAATCAGCTACGAATTGGCAGGATTAAATAAAGGAGATATCACAACAGCTTTTGAGGATGAAGATAACAGAAGAAAAGCCGTTAAAATTGTGAAAATTGAAGATGTGATTCCTGCTCACCAGATTACGCTGGAAACAGATTACGACAGAATCAAACAAATGGCACTTAATAAAAAGCGAAATGAAATGGTTGAAAAGTTTGTCAACTCCAAGCTTCCGACAACCTTCATATCAATAGACGGCCGTTATGATTCTTGTAACTTTAAAGCCAACTGGAAAAAAGAATCAATTAAGAAATAAAATAGAAACCTTCAGAGAAATCTGGAGGTTTTTTTATCAGTGTTCCCGGATAAAATTTTTCAAAAAACTATGTTTTTAGTATTTTTACAGCATGAGCAATTTTATAGATTTCAACTCGGCTAAAAAGCTTCACGAAATGCAAAACAATCAAAATAGAATCACACAACTATTCAATATACAATATCCGATCATTCAGGCGGGAATGATCTGGCATTCAGGATGGAGACTGGCCTCGGCGGTTTCCAACTGTGGTGGATTAGGCTTAATAGGAGCGGGAAGCATGTACCCCGATATTTTAAGAGAGAATATTCAAAAATGTAAGCAAGCCACAGATAAACCCTTCGGGGTGAATGTACCGATGCTATACCCCAATCTTGATGAGGTTATTCAGATCATTCTGGAAGAAGGTGTGAAAATTGTCTTCACTTCTGCCGGAAATCCCAAAACCTATACGGAAACTTTACAGAAAGAAGGACTGAAAGTGGCTCATGTGGTATCCTCTACAAAATTTGCCATGAAATGTGAAGATGCAGGAGTCGACGCTGTAGTGGCAGAAGGTTTTGAAGCGGGAGGACATAACGGAAGAGATGAAACAACTACTTTTTGCCTGATTCCCAATGTCAGAAAACATATTTCCATACCATTGATCGCGGCAGGTGGAATTGCTTTAGGATCACAAATGAAAGCAGCCATGATATTAGGTGCAGACGGAGTTCAGATAGGTTCCCGTTTTGCCGCAACTGTTGAAGCCAGTGCTCATGAAAACTGGAAAAAGAAAATTACAGAGCTTCAGGAAGGAGATACACATCTTACATTGAAAGAATTGGCACCGGTAAGAATGGTGAAAAATAAGTTCTTTAATGAGCTGGAAGGTATTTATCAGACTGGAAGAAATACGGAAGCTTTGGTGACCGCTTTAGGAAGAGCAAGGGCTAAAAAAGGAATGTTTGAGGGAGATATGGAAGAAGGAGAGCTGGAAATAGGGCAGGTTTCAGCGTTAATTGATGAGATTCTTCCTGTAGAAACCGTTTTCAATAACTTATTGAAGGAATTTGAGGATACAAAAATGCCTGCATTCTAGTGACGTTTTGAGTTTTGATAGAAAGTAAATTTATTGAAGTCAAAGGGAAAACCCTTTATATAGAATATAACAATTCGTTTGAAAATAAGCCAACCCTTGTTTTCCTGCATGATTCTTTAGGCTGTGTCCAGCTTTGGCGAGATTTTCCTGCTAAGATAGCAAAAGAGACCGGATGTAATGTTTTGGTATATGACCGGCTGGGTTATGGGAAATCCCACCCAATGCTTACTCATGAAAGAGAAAACAATTACATGGAGCAGGAAGCAGATGTATTGAATGATCTTTTGAATGAATTGAACATTAATAACGCTGTTTTATTTGGGCACAGTGATGGTGGTACCATAGCTTTGATTACCGCAAGTAAATATTCTGAAAAGATAAATGCAGTGATTTGTGAAGCAGGGCATATTTTCGTAGAAAATGTTACGGTAAAGGGTGTTAAAGATGCTTTAGAAGCTTTTAAAACAACTAATCTGGGAGAGCGCCTCCAGAGATACCACGGAAATAAGGCCAATAGATTATTTAAAGCATGGACAGAAATCTGGTTGAGCGATCGATTCAGAAGCTGGAACATTGAATATCTTTTACCCCATATACACTGTCCTTTATTATTTATTCAGGGAAATGCCGATGAATACGGAACCTTGGATCAGGTTGAAAAAACAATCAGTCAGACAAGTGGAACTGCAGAAAAATATATTATTCCGGATATTGGGCATACTCCGCATAAAGAAGCCCCTGAATTGGTTATTACCAGATCGGTGGAATTTATTAATAGGATTAAATAAAACAGAAGCGGGCTTTAGCCCGCTTCTGTTTTATTTAAGATATCTGATTAAAACCTCACAAATTACATTTTTTATAGTAAAGTAAAGCATAGCCTGAAAGTGAATTAAATTTAATTTAAATCAGATAAATTCCTGCTAGTCAATATTTGATGTTATTGACTTATTTTATTTCATAATTTGAATTATTTATTGATTTATTATATATATGTCTTTATTTTAATTTTTTTTATAATTCTATACGGATTAATTTGTAACTTGCTTTTACGTGTTTTCCCACCGAGAAATAGAAATCGTGAAATCCTATTTAAAAGTATTATGAATAAATACCCCATTCCTGAAAATGAGGAAGAACGCATCAAAAAGCTGGAATTTTTTGATCTCTTAAATTTAGGAAAAGATCCCCAACTGGATGTGTTTGCAGAGGTTGCCTGTTTGGTTTGCAACTGTTCGGCTTCTCTTATTGCGATGATGGAGAGAGACACCCAGACGATCCAGAGTTGTGTCGGACTTCCTGTAGATTTTGTAGACCGGGAAAATACGATCTGTCAGTATTCAATTGCGACTGGGGAAGTGCTTGTAATCAACGATACTTCGTTGGACGAGAGATCATGCTATAATCAGATGATGAAAGATGCCGGAGTCCGTTTTTATGCAGGTGTACCACTGAAAGATGATGAAGGCTACGTACTGGGTACTCTCTGCGTTATTGATTTTGAGCCTAAAACGATATCAGATGAGCAGCTGGGCATGCTTATAAAAATAGGAGAGGCTGTAACAAAAATGCTGATGGGAAAAAGAAAAAATATTCAGGCGGAGTATTTTGAACAGACCTTTAGTATTTCCAATAACCTGATTTGTGTTCTGGATAACCATCTCATGATTAAAGATGTTAATCCTTCTTTCGAAAAAACATTCGGACTAAAAAAACAGCAGGCACAAGATCAAAATTTTTTAACTCTTTTAGGAGAACATTGTCCGATGCTAAGAGCACAGGTGGAAACATTTCCTGAAACGCAAGAGGAATTTAAGTTCACTACCTCTACCATAGTTGATCAATCATCCATTATTATTGAGTGGTCTTTAAAACAAAATCAGGACCGCTCCGAAATTTTATGTTTTGGAATTAATATTACCCATCTTATTGAAGAAAAAATAAAACTGGAAAGTTCAGAACGAAGGTTCAGAAGCTTCTTTGAAAATGCCATAGGCCTCATGAGCATGCATGATATGGAAGGGTATATCCTGGCTGTCAACGAAAAAGGAAGGGAAACCCTGCATTATGGGGCTGATGAAATCAAAGGATTGAATCTGAAAGATCTTGTGCCTGAAAAAAACTGGGCCTTGCTTGAGCAATACATCCAGCGTATCAATGAAAATAAAGAAGATTTCGGAACCATGATTCTTAAGACGAAGGAAGGCGAAGAAATGATCTGGATGTACCACAATATGGTTGAAATTAATGAAGATGGTAATCCCTATGTCATCAGCACAGCCCTGAATGTGACAGAAAGAATGATGTTGGAAAGAGATCTGGTATATGCGAAGAAAATGTTGGAACAAACGAATGCGGTAGCACAAGTAGGAGGATGGGAGATCAACCTTAAAACCGGTTCCGTATTCTGGTCACAATCTACAAAAGATATCCATAAAATGGATAAGACCTTTGAGCCCAATTTTGAAAGTGCAGTAGGCTTTTATGAAGGAGAAAGTAAAGACAGAATCAAGTTTTTGTTTGACAGGGCGGTAAATAAAGGAATTCCGTATGACGAAGAACTGCAGCTTATACGCAACGACGGAGAGGTTATTTGGGTAAGAGTAAAAGGCATTCCGGAGTTCGAAGATGGAGTTTGTACCAAGATATTCGGGATTATTCAGGATATTGATGCTTTCAAGAAAGTTTACCTTGAGTTAGCTCAAAAAGAAGCTATGCTTCAGTCATTTATAAATTATGTTCCCGCACCTGTGGCTATGCTGGATAAAGATCTCAATTATCTTTCGGTAAGCAGAAGCTGGAAAGATGAATTTCAGATGAATAATATAGAGCTTATAGGGAAAAGTATGTTTACGGTTTCCCAGGTACCGGAGGAAAGAAGAAAAATTTACGAAGAAGCTCTGGAAGGTAAAGCATATAAAAATGAGAATATGGCCATAGATGCCATTCATAAGGACGGTAAGCAACATTATAACCTGGAAGTCAGACCATGGTATCTTTCAGGGGACAGTATCGGTGGGATTATTATTTCGGCTCAGAATATCACTAATGTGATTAAAACCAATGAAGAGCTTAAAAAAGCCAAAGATTTGGCAGATATTGCCAGTAAAGCCAAATCCGAATTTTTAGCCAATATGAGTCATGAAATCCGGACCCCTCTCAATGGAGTGATAGGGTTTTCAGATCTTTTACTAAAAACACCGCTCAATGAAGTGCAGACACAATACCTGAATTACATTAATGAATCAGGAGAAAATCTGCTTAATATCATCAATGACATTCTCGATTTTTCTAAGATAGAATCAGGGAAAATGGATCTTCTGATTGAAAAGAGTAATATTTATGATCTGGTAGGCCAGGTCGTTAATGTGATCCTTTATCAGTCACAGAAAAAGAATATTGAACTGCTCCTGAATATAGAGCAGGGATTACCAAAAACAATCTGGGTGGATGAATCACGCCTTAAGCAGGTGTTGATCAACCTCCTTGGAAATGCTGTCAAATTCACAGAACAGGGTGAAATTGAGCTAAAAGTTGAAAAGCTGGATTTGAATGATAAAAATATGACCTTAAGATTTGCCGTAAGAGATACGGGAATCGGTATTCCGGTAGAAAAGCAGCAGCATATTTTTGATGCTTTTACCCAGGAAAACAGTTCCGTAAGCAAACGTTACGGAGGAACAGGATTGGGGCTTACCATTTCAAATAATATCCTCAAATATATGGGAAGCAAACTTTCGCTCAACAGTGAGCTGCAAAAAGGATCCGTGTTTTACTTTGATATTGAGGTTCCGTATGAAATGGCTTCTCATGATGAAGATGAAGATTTAAGGCTCAATAAAGTCCTTATTGTAGATGATAATGAAAACAACAGAATCATCCTTCAGCATATGCTGGCTTATAAAAATATCGATTCAAAACTGGCGGCTAACGGAATGGAAGCACTTCAGATACTAATGCGTGGAGAGCGTTTTGACGTTATTTTAATGGATTATCATATGCCTGTGATATCAGGACTGGAAACCATAGAAAAAATCAAGGAATTATTTAATACACAAGGGGAGCATTCTCCTCTTATTGTTCTTCATACATCATCAGAAGAACATGACGTTATTAATTCTTTCCGTAAGGAAGAAAACTCTTATTTCCTGTTAAAGCCCATAAAGTCAGAAGAATTATACAGGACTTTAAAGCATGTAGCAAAGCATACTGAAAAAGAAATGAGTAAAACAATATCATCACCGGAAACAGAAAAACCGTTATTTGAGCCTTCACTTCAGGTGTTGCTAGTAGATGATAACCCGGTGAATATGGTATTAAACCATAAAATGATGAAGTCGTTGATACCGGATGCACAACTCACGGAGGCTACAGATGGACTTCAGGCCTTGGAACAATGTAAACAGAAACGCTTCAATCTTATACTCATGGATGTCCAGATGCCGGTAATGGATGGAATTGAAGCTACAAAACAAATACGTTTGTTATCAGACTATGCAACAATTCCTATCATTGGAGTTACAGCAGGGAACGTTTTAGGTGAAAAAGATAAATGCCTTGAAGCGGGAATGAGCGATTTCCTGCCCAAACCTTTAAGGCAGAATGACCTTCTGGAAATGCTGAAGAAACATTTGAGTAATAAGGATACTAAGATAAAAAATGAAAATCCTTTAGAACCTGAGAAACATCTTGATATGAACCTTTTGAATGAACAAACCGGAGATGACGAGGATTTTAGAAAAGTATTCCTGAATCTGGTTGTGCAAGAGCTAACCCTCTCTGAAGAAGAATTAAAACTTGCCGCAACGAAAAAAGATTTAACAGGGGTAAAAGCTATTCTACATAAACTCAAAGGAACAGCCGGAGTAGCAGGCTTATTAAAACTTGCCCAATCTTTTGCCAAGTGGGAAAATAAAATAGAAGAGGGTAATGACTATGCTTCCATGCAGGAAGAAATCGCTCAGGAAGTAGCAATAGGACTGAATTTAATTAAAAGTTTAATAAAATAAAAAACAATTTATGTTGATTTTGATCGCTGAAGACGATGAACTGATTTTGAAAACAATTGAACACAAATTATTAAAAGAAGGACATGAAGTGATCCTGACCCGCAACGGGAAAGAAGCCATTGATACCCTGAAAAATAAAGATGTGGATCTTGCCATTACCGATATCATGATGCCTTTCGCTTCAGGAATTGAAATACTTTCATCCATAAAAACAATGGAAAAAAAGATACCCGTTATCATGCTTTCCAGTATGGGACAGGAAGAAGTAGTACTGAATGCTTTTGATATGGGTGCCTCCGATTTTATTGTAAAACCATTCAGCCCCAATGAATTGATGTTAAGAATTAAAAGATTTGTTCCAAAATAAAATCATAATGCTTCTTTTAACCAACTCAAACTCAATTCATTACCTTTTCCTTGTTTTTTTGGGAATGCTGTCATTGGTGGTATTATTAATAATAGTAGTGCTTATCTATAGCTTTTATCAGTATAAAGAATCTGTTCGGGTTTCCCAATGGTCCGGTATCATTAATGAAAAAGTAACTGAAACCATTGTATATGATGAAGGAGAAATAGCTCCGAACAATAGTTTTGCTGCATTTTCCGATTACCCGTTATTCAGAAACTTATTCCTGAAAAAGCTGGTAGAAACGGATAATAAATTTTCCGGTGCTGCACAGAACAAAATAAAAGACTTATTCAATGATTATAACCTTCAGAATGAAGCTTTCAAAAAGCTTAACCAGAAGCAACCTTATCTGATTGCAGGAGGTATACAGGAGCTTACCGCCATGAATGTTGAGGCGGCACTTCCAAAAATTTCTTCATTTTTAACCCATCCTTCCGTTCAGGTGTACCAGGAAGCCCAATATGCGATGGTAAGCTTTAAAGGTTTTGAAGGATTACATTTTTTGGATACAATTTCCACTAAAATTTCTGAATGGCAGCAGCTGCGTTTGCTCATTTCCATTACAGATATCCCGGCGGACTATGATGATACACTTAAAAACTGGCTTGAAAGTTCCAACGATACGGTAGTTATTTTCACCCTCCGTTTATTGAAGAAATTTCAGCTCTTATCCCTTTATCCAATGGTTATGAATTTGCTCAATCATCCCTCTGTTGAAGTAAGGATACAGGCTGTAAAGGCGCTTCAATCGCTGGAAAATTCTTCTACTATTACGGAACTTACGGATATTTATCCCCATCAGCCTTTTGAAGTACAGCTGGAGATCCTCCGGGTAATGAGAGTGCTGAAAGAACAATGCTGCGCAGGATTTTTACAGCAGCAATTGGTAGAAAACCCTTTTTCCGCGGTCAAAATTTATGCAGCAGAAGCTCTTTTTTCGCTGGGCCATCATGATTATCTGGTGCAGGTTGCCAACGATAAGGCTTCATCAGAACAATTGGTCCAAATTATTAAACACGCCTTACAGGAAAAAATATGCTAGAATTTTCACATATCGTTTACGAAGTCGTTATATGGTTGTTTTTGCTGTACGGTTCAGCTGTAGCGATTATTTATGGATGGATAGGAGTGTATGCTTTAGGAGCTGTAATACGCTATAAAAAAGAAAATACATTTACGGATTACAATATTATCGCCGTCAACCCCAATGCGCCTACCTTTAGTCTTATTGCTCCGGCATACAATGAAGGAATGACCATTGTGGAAAATGTAAGATCTCTCTTATCGCTGTATTATCATAATCTGGAGATTATCATTGTAAATGACGGCAGCAAAGATGATTCCATGCAAAAGCTGACCGAAGCTTATGAGCTGGAATCCATATCCTTCTTTGTGCAGGGAGAAATAGAAACCAATGCGATAAGAAGTATTTATAAAAGTAAAAATCCCGCTTTCAAGAAACTTATCGTGGTAGATAAAGAAAATGGAGGGAAAGCAGATGCTTTGAATGTTGGAATTAATGTTTCTTCGGGAGATTATCTTGTTTGTATCGATGTAGATTGTATTCTTGAACAGGATGCAATTCTTCGCCTGGCAAAACCATTCCTGGAAGAAACAGATAAAAAAATCATTGCCTGTGGCGGAGTGATCCGTCTTGCCAACAACTGTAAAATTGAAAATGGTAAGGTGGTAGACGTGAATATGCCTAAAACATTATTGGGAAAAACCCAGGCTTTAGAATATATCCGAGCTTTCGTGCTGGGAAGGATGGCTTGGTCAAGAGCTTCCGGGCTTATCTTGATTTCCGGCGCTTTTGGTGTTTTCGACAGGAAAATTGTGCTGGCCTGTGGCGGATATGACAGGAATACGGTAGGAGAGGATATGGAGTTGGTGGTCCGCATGCGGAAATATATGGAAGAAAAGAAGGAGCCTTATGAAGTCATTACCATTCCTGATCCTTTATGCTGGACGGAAGTTCCGGAAACTAAAGAAATTCTAAAAAAACAACGTAACCGATGGATGCGGGGAACTATGGAAACCCTTTGGAAGCATCGCAAAATGATATTTAATCCGAAATATGGTAAATTGGGAATGATCAGTCTTCCTTATTGGCTTTTTTTTGAGTTTCTGGGCCCCCTGATAGAATTTTTGGGATATATTATTTTTATTGTTTTTTTGTTATTAGGAATTATTAACTGGCAATTTTCTACCGTATTGTTTGCTTTAGTGATCTCCACAGGTTTTCTTTATTCCATATACGGCATATTGGTAGACCTGGTAAGCCGACAGGTGTATACGAAAAGAAAAGATTTTCTCACCCTCATTGGGACCGCTTTCCTGGAACCATTTTATTTTCATCCTATTGTGGTCAAAGCAAGCATAAAAGGTTTTATAGATTACTTTAAAAAATCTCATAGTTGGGGAGAAATGACAAGACAGGGCTTTAATCAAAGCGCTCAGCATTTACCTTTTAAAGAAAGAGTGGCTGCTATTCTTACAATGAGCCTTAGAACATGGGGAGTGTTCACCATCGTTTTTTCTGTCCTGTTTTTATCAGGAATAACGGTAGAATGGCTTTGGTACCATTATTATGTTTCCGGATTGAATGTCTCAGAGATAACTCAAGACCTTTTCATGGACAACCTTATATTTATGTTTAAGCTTATATTCGGGATTGGAATTATTTATCTGTTGCTGAATTTTATAAAAGAAAGCTGGGCAAAGACTGTAATCATCGTCATAGGTTTATTCGTTATTATAACTCAATATATTTTGTTCCTGTATTTTTCGGAAACCCATCAACTTTTAGGCGCAGATATTTTAAACTATAGTAAAGCAGAAATAGAGCAGAATTTAGAGCATAGCGGAATGCTTAATTTTAAAAATTTTGCATTATTGGGGCTCTTACTTATCGCAGTATTTATTCCCTTTTGGCTGGCTGCTAAATCAGCTTTTAAATCCATGTATGTGGGGCTTGCATTTTTGTGCATAGGGTTAGCAGCTTTATGTATTCCAAAAGATTTACTAAAATCTAATGATTTCTACCATATTGATAAACTTAATCAGAAAGCGGCAAAAAGTAAATGGGATTATTTTTTCAACTCCAATACGGACGATTTTATTGATGAACATTTGAAATAAGAGATTAAATAATGAGTAATAAACAGTTTCGGGCATTTTCTTTGAAAATGCCCGAAACTGTTTTTATATTTGATTCCGGCGGGCTTTCAGCCCGCCGGAATCTTAAAACTTCTTAGTATATCCTACCAGTAAATCGAACTGATTTCCTTTCTTGTTAGGTAGGTATTCCTGATTGTAATACACTGTGGATACAGAAAATAAATTCGTCTTTTGGATAGAAAAATTATATTCCGCTCCTATTTTAAAGGTTTTAAGCTTAAAGCTTTCATTTTCAAGCAAATTATTGCGGTATTCTTCAGGACTTATTCCTGTTCCCACCTGGAGAGCGAAATAATCCTGTGCACTTTTAGTATAATACCGAACGGTTCCAGTATAGGAATGAGCAATATTTTCTTTATTAGGAGTGATGTAAGTGCGTAGATTGAACCAGAAATTTTTATAATATTTCCCGGCAGAAGCGGTAAGCATCCATATATTGTCGGTAAAATAAATCTGGCGGTAGCCGATTTCAGCTTCAAAGCCCTTTGGAAGATTTGCATTTAATGAAGCGCCGGTTCGGTATTTTGGAAATATGCCTACATCATTGGAATATCCACCACCTATATAAAGATATAAAGTTTTGGATAATCTTGGATAAGCTTCTAACTCTATTTGTGTTCCGCTTTCCGCAAATTTGTTGGCATAATTTCCTCTGAGGATAACGGGTCCGATTGGGGTGATTCTCTTGTAATGGATTCCTACGATATGCCAGTCGTTATCAAATTGTTCGTCAAAATGAGAATAATTATAAATGATACCGATTGCATTTTTAGCCGTAAATTCATTGATTCTTATAGCAAGACCCGTAGCTTCCGTATTTTTTGGATTAATGCTTAACACAGTCTGAATTGCTTTCTCGGCTTCAATATAATTTTTATTGGCAAAATGGGTTTTTGCTTTTAATAACCAAAGAGATTCCGATTGAGGGTGGTATGATAATCCTTTGTCAAGAATTTCTATAGCTTTTTCATTTTGATTATTCCAATACTCCAGAGAGGCATAGGCGATAAAATAATCTTCGTCGCGAACATCTTTTTTTCCAAGTTCATCAAATACTCCTCTTGCAGATGCCCAATCCTTATTCCATGTATATAGCCTTCCCAGAAAAATAGAAATATCAGTATAATCAGGGGCTTTTTCCAACGCCTTTTTGGCAAGGGTAATAGATGTGTTATAATCTTTTTGTTCAAAAGCAGTAGTTCGCGCCTGGGCAAATAATTCATCTGCAGTTCTATTTTCCTGACTGTAGAAAAATGGGGAAATAAATAATAACAGGTATCCCAGTGATTGTCTCATTGAAGATGTAAGCATTAAGGTCAGAAGTTTTATTTTGTGAATTGTATATTTATAATAACAAATATATTGAAGTTTTTTATCAGAAACTATATATTGTTAGTTAATGCTCCTTTTTTTGTATGATTTTTTGGTTATCAACATGAAAATAAAACTCAAGGGGGAAATTAATAAAAGTGAACTTTAGCTTCCACTTTAATTTCAATCAGTAATTAAAATGTATGACCTACAGACTTTCAAGCTCGGCTTCAATATTTTCTTTTGCCTGCTTCTCGTATTTTGATTTAAAATACTCGGTTTTAAAAATATGATCAAGCTCTGAAAAATGTTGAAGCACCTTTTTTCTTCCTGGTTTATACAAAAGATCGGGATAGAAAGAATATTCCTTTCTTATCTTTTTTGTGTACTTAAGATAGGCTTCCGGATCTTTTCCGAGGACGGAAAGATCAGCATCCAAAAGATAATTAGTATCATGATGTCCGGAAATCTGATGTGTTTTTGTAGTCAAAATCTGTTCGAAAACATCTTTGATGGTTTTTTTGTCAACCTTTAGCTTTTCAAGCCTGGAAACAGCAAATTCGGCACTTTTTTCTTCGTTGGATTTTGAAGTGACATCATAAATAATATCGTGATAAAAAACAGAAAAAGTAATAGTTGTGAAATTGAGAATTTGATCTCTTACTGCTTCCAGCTCAGAGAACATGCTGTTCAGATGCTCAAGATTATGATAAAAGCGTCCCTTACCGGAATGTTTTTTCTCAATTTCAAGCCAAAGACTTTCAATAAGATTCAGGTCTTGTGAAAACTGCTGGGAATTTCGTACAAACCTTTCTTTCAGATCCATGCTTAACAAATTAAAAATAAAAAGGAACTTTTTAAAAAGTTCCCTGATTTGCTTCCAAAGTGGCTTTTAATTCAGCCCAGCCTCCGCCGTTATAGCCTTCTTTTAATCCTTGTGAATTAAGATATTCCAATGCCTTTCCGCTTCTGTTTCCACTTCTGCAGAATAAGATCACAGGTTTTTCAATAGATAAGATTTCATCTTTTCTATCTTCTACCTCACCTAAAGGAATATTTTTAGCACCTTCTATGTTTCCGTCCATTTCCAGTTCCATGGGCTCACGAACGTCGATCAATTCATAATTTCCTGATTTCAATACTTCTGTTAACGACATAATAAATTATTTTTAGTCCTGAATAATAATAACGAAAATACGCAAAATTCTCCTGACTTTTCAATACTTTCGAGAGATATTTTTGATGATGGACAATAGAGAGCGATTAAAATAAAAGCCATCTATTCAGATGGCTGTATATTTTTAAAATAAGGTATATCCTAAAATCAAAGATATTGTTTGATATTTACTTTTCCAGTATACATAATCATCCAGGAAAGATCTTGGTGAAAGATATCTTAATTCGGCGCTGAACCTGTCATTATACTTATAACCGGCTCCCAAAGCAATATTATTTCCGGAAGATATAGCCAAATGATTATCGTATTCAAAATCTATTTGGGATTTCTTCGATGAAAAATCGAGTACATAAGCAAAATCAACAAAAAATTTCGATTTATCGTTCAGAAAGAAATAATGTCTTATTCCCACAGGAACTTCAATAGATGAATATTCTACACTTCTTGTAGCAGTTAAGATAGATGTGTATCCACCATCAAATGAAACTTCTTTGCTGGATTTGTAAGATTGATAAGTCGGCTCTACAAAAGCAGACCATTTATTTTTATTGAACGGGAAAATATATTCCAATTCAATTCCTATTCTGAAATTGAGTTCAGAATCGAAATCAGTATTTCTTACACCGAAATTTTCGTTTCCGATAGAAAGAGAAGATGAGTTGATACCCGGTCTTATTGTTACATTGAACATATCTCTTTTAGCAGTCTGAACAGTATAATCAGTATTTTTAGTTTCTGAACCTGTGGACCCGGTAGAACAAGCATTAAATTTACTGAAAATATTTACAAGATCTTTTTTAGAATATTTTGCATTATCAATTTCATTGCCTGTAATTCCGCATTTTAAATCAGCTGAGATCTGATCTTTATATTCTTCATTATAAGCTATGCTTCCGTTTCCTATATTGTAGTTTTTGTAAACCAATTGCTTAATTTCGGAATTGTCAACACTATAGAAAAACCTTCTGATATCATCTTGTTCATAAGATAGTAAATCTGCCTTCCCGTCGATCAGATATCTTAAAAGCAATGTTTCCTGATGAAATTCAGGTTCCTTTTTTTCAGAAATGTCTGTGAGTTTCAAAGAAGAACGGTCAATTTTCACTGTTTCTCTTACAAATCTGTATGAACCTACTCCGAATTCCTTAATATTATTGGTATTTTCTCTTTTTACATCAGAAGCATCGGATAGCTTGTATTCAATTTCTTTAGGATTATTTTTCCATTCCGAATTTTTGATAAGGACTTCCTGCTTCTCTCCCGAATTATTGATTACGTATCCGTTTTCAAACTTAATCTGGCTCTGGTATGCGGTAAATGCCAACAAACAAGCCACTAAACTCATTTTTTTCAAGGTGGTAAATATTATTCTATAGTTAATTATTTTAAAGGATTTAACACGAATACATAGCGAATATCATTTGTGTTTAAATACGGCGGCAAATTTATAAAATAATCTTAGTTTTGCAATGTAAAATATGAATTCAAATGCCGGAAAATATTCACAACTCATTAAATCCAAAGCAATAAAGTTTGGATTTCAGGACTGTGGTATTTCCAAAGCAGATTTTTTAGAGGAAGATGCACACCATCTGGAGACTTGGTTGAAGAATAATTTTCATGGAGAAATGAAATACATGGAAAATTATTTTGATAAAAGGCTTGATCCTCGACTATTGGTTGAAGGCTCCAGATCTGTAATTTCCCTGTCCTATAATTATTTCCCGAAAGAAAAAATACCAACTCTTGAGAATTTTAAGATCTCTAAATATGCCTATGCCGAAGATTATCATGAAGTGATTAAAGAAATTCTCCGTGAAATGGTTGCCGAATTGCAGGACGAGATCGGTGACTTCGGATTCAGGGTATTTGTAGACTCTGCTCCTGTCCTGGAAAGAAGCTGGGCGAGGAAATCAGGGATAGGATGGGTAGGCAAAAATGCCAATCTGATCACAAAACAAAGCGGGTCTTTTTATTTTTTAGCAGAAATCATTTGCGATCTGGAACTTATACCGGACCATGAAACAACAGACCATTGTGGTACTTGTACCAAATGCATGGATGCTTGCCCTACGGAAGCTATCATATCAGATAAAATCATTGATGGCAGCAAATGTATTTCTTACGCCACCATAGAACTGAAAAATGAAATCCCCGAATATTTCAGGAATAAAATGGAAGACTGGATGTTCGGCTGCGATATTTGTCAGGATGTATGTCCCTGGAACAGGTTTTCCAGTCCCAATCTTCAAAGCAGGTTTACCCCCAACGAAGCGCTTAAAAATTTCAAAAAAGGAGAGTGGAAAGAACTTACTCAGGAATTGTTCTCGGAAATATTCAGAAAATCACCTGTAAAAAGAACAAAATTTGCAGGATTGAAGAGAAATATTGAATTTTTGGAACGTTTTTCCGGTAAATAATATGCTCAATTTTTGGTGATGATTTCTTTTCTGGAAATTTTGGTTTCCAAAACTGAAGTGGTTAATCAGCCATTCCTTAAATTAAGTACTTTAAGGAGGAAAAGATTTTACAATGATAAAAGTTTGATAAAGCCCTTCTTTAAAAGAAAAAATGACTTTCAGGAGACTAGAATCTCACAGAAAATCAACGTTTTTTTTGTATTCTTTTAGGAGCTATTTTCACTCTTATTTTAAATCTTTTTTGTGATTTAGAATTTTTACGCATATTTACTAATATTTCATACTTAAATGTAATCATTTTTTCGATAAAAACAAATACTTTTGAGAAAAATTAAATTAAATTTTTATTAAATCGGTCCAAAAATATGAGTGTGAAAATGGTATTAATATCTCTCCTTAAAATAGTAGGAATTGTAGTAGGAATTATTCTTCTGTATGGGTTATTAGGTTATTTGCTGCCTTTTATAGAAATTAAGGCAAAAGAAGATGGTCATAAAAAAGAAATTCCGATTTATATTTATACCAATGGAGTTCATACGGATATTGTGATGCCGGTAAAGAATGACCTGCAGGATTGGGGTTCCAAAATTCCATTTTCCAACATACGTTCCCAACAGACGGATTATAGTTATATAGGTATCGGATGGGGAGATAAAGGTTTTTATCTGGATACACCTACCTGGGCCGACCTGAAATTTTCTACGGCATTTAAAGCTGCTTTCTGGCTGAGCGAATCTGCAATGCATTGTACGTATTATAAGACAATGAAAGAAGGAAGTGACTGTAAAATGATCATGATCAGCAGATCGCAGTATACTAATCTTGTGCGGTTTATAGAAGACAAATTTGACAGGGATCAGAACGGGAATTTTATTTTGATTCCCACAGATGCGGTATACAGTGATCATGATGCTTTTTACGATGCAAAGGGAAAATACAGCTTCCTTTATACCTGTAATACATGGTCCAATGATGCTTTAAAAGCAGCCGGACAAAAAGCCGCTTTCTGGACTCCTTCAGATTTCGGGATATTTCAGCACTATAAATAAAATAGAATGAAGACTTTTAGTACAATACTGGTCTGTCTTCTTTTATTCTCATGCAAGAGTGAATCCAGGAAAGAATATATTGCTGTTTCTGAAAATCAGGTTAAAAAGCCTGAAATCGATTTTACCAAAACAAAAATAAAAGCTGAAGAAGCCTTAAAGTTTTGTAAATCCAAAGGTTTCAGTACGGATTTTTGTATCCTTATCGATATGAGCCTGCATTCCGGGGTTAAAAGATTTTTCGTCTGGGATTTTAAGAAACAAAAGGTTTTGAAAAAATATTTGGTGGGTCATGGTTGTGGGATGAATTCATGGAGTAGGGATCAATCCAAAGATAAACCTCAATTCAGCAATGAGGATGGAAGTCATCTTTCGTCATTAGGTAAATATAAGCTGGAGGGTAGAGGGTATAGTGATTGGGGAATTAATGTAAAATATCTGATGCATGGCCTTGATGAATCCAATAGCAATGCTCTGAAAAGATTTATAGTATTTCATTCGTGGAACCTAATGAGCGATGAGGAAATATTTCCTCATGGATCTCCTGAAGGTTGGGGTTGTCCTACGATCTCCAATAATGCCATGCGGGAAATTGATCCCAAGATTCAAAATTCAGAAAAACCGGTCCTGATGTGGATTTATGAATAAGAAACGGTTCGTTTTTCATATTTTTGCAGTGATATGGCCCGTTTTCCCATTTTTTTACGAGATCAACGGAACATCTTTCACACCAAAATCTTAAACAATTAATAAATATTTTACAATGTACTCAGAAATTAAGAAGTTGAAACTCATGAAAAAGATCTTTTTTGTATTCCTTTTTTTATCGGTAAAATTTATAACCGCACAGGCGCCGGATAATTCCTTATATGGATATTTTGAAGAAAAAGGAAATAATACTTTTTATAAAAGCTTTAATTTTGATGGAAATGGAAAAGTGTTCATTGCTGATATGGATTACGGAGAATATTTTACACGTAATGACAGCCTTATCATCTATCCGGATAAAAGCATCTTTATCTTCAAAATTAAAAAAGATAAATTGATAGGTGCCTCTGAATGGGTTAAGAAAGGTACCTGGATCATCAATAAAGACAGTACACAAATCGGAAATAAGGTTATTTCTCCAAAATCTAAGGAAAAAGCCGAACTATTGGCAGAATACTATGATAAAACTAAAAAAAGTAATGACCTGGATGTATTGTTTTCAGATGAGTTTCCAAAAATTAATGAAGAGCTTTGTAATAAGGGACTTGCGAAAGCCTGTCTTAATCTCTTTGGACTAAAAATGCTTGAATATACACCCGGAATTTTGAGTGATGCAGACAAAATCGCATCCAAAAAACTAAAGCCTCATCCGGAATTAATCGCTCTTTCCAAAAAAATTATTGCCCTGGGTGAGCCGGAAGGTTATACGGTATTAGGTTCTTATTATTATACCTTAGGTTTACGAAAAGAAGCTTTTCAGATCTGGGATAAAGGAGAAAAGAATGGAAGCCACAAGTCCGGTATGGCAAAAGCAACGGTTGAGTTTGAAGAAGAATTACAAAAAGCCCAGCAAAAAGAAGAATAGCAATCAAATAGTTTGGCTATAAGAAAATTGAATGCATATTTTTTAATGGAGACTTTAGAATATTGATTAGTATTCCGTACTCATATAGTTATTCTGTAATTAATCATAACCTCTCTGGAAACAGAGAGGTATTTTTTTGTTTAAAAAAATGAATATAAATAAACTATATTTTATTTTATTTAGTATATTTGTATACTAATATTTATTTATCATGCATTACAATATCATAAAAGATGTAATTCAGTTACTTGATCAGTTTGAAACCGACAACAAGACTCAACATTATTCTAAAGATATTGAAGGGTTCAAAACCTGGATATATGATCAGAAAAAACAGCAGCAGGACATCGTGGAAGATGAGCCTTATTGGGAGGGTAAAGAACATGGCAGGTCTCCTGAAAGCGTGATTAGTACTTTGTTAGTACATATGAACAGATATGCCAAAACCTATTCAAAATCTGCTATTGCTGATTCGGATTTTGCAACGCAGGAGGATTTTATCTACCTAATCAATCTTAAAGCGTTTGGAGCGATGACCAAGATGGAGCTCATTAAAAAGAATATTCAGGATAAGCCGGTAGGGATGCTTATCATCAACAGGCTGATCAGCCAGGGATGGGTGGAGCAGAAAGATTCCGATGCGGATAAGAGAACAAAAATGATCACTATTACAGCAGAAGGTCTGGCTGCACTGGCCCAACAAATGGACAAGATCAGAAGTGCTACTCATATTGTGGCGGGTGATCTTGATTATTCTGAAAAGATGAGCCTTATCCGGATTCTGGATAAACTGGATAAGTTTCATCATCTGATATTCAGCAGGAATATTGACAGTAAAAACCTCATTGATGAGGTGTATAAGGAACATACATTTATAAAGAACTAAAAATGAAAAAGATTGCCATTATAGGTTCCGGATTTTCGGGATTATCCGCTGCGGCATATTCTTCAAAAGAAGGACATGAGGTCCATGTGTTTGAAAAAAATGAAAATGCAGGTGGACGCGCAAGGCAGTTCAGGACACATAATGGATATCTTTTTGATATGGGGCCAAGCTGGTATTGGATGCCGGATATTATAGAGTCTTTTTTTAATGACTTCGGGAAAAAGGCTTCTGATTTTTATGAACTGGTTCCACTGGATCCCCAGTTTGAAATGGTTTTTTCAGACACAACCATGAGCATTCCTCACAGGTATGAAAAAATGCAGGAACTTTTTGAAAAAACAGAAAAAGGAGCCGGTAAAAAGCTTGAAGCTTTTATGGAAGATGCACGGTACAAATATGAAGTGGGAATGAAGAACTTTGTTAATAAGCCTTGCCACTCCTGGTTGGAATTTGTTTCGCCAACCATTGTCAAAAGTGCTTTGAAGCTGGATCTGCTTACTAATTTCCAACGTTTTGTCAGAAAGTACTTTAAACATCCGAAGCTGATCATGCTGATGGAATTTCCTGTTATTTTTCTCGGAGCTTCTCCCAAAGATATACCCGCCTTATATAGCCTCATGAATTATGGGGGATATAAATTAGGGACATGGTATCCAATGGGCGGCTTTTTCAGGATTGTAGATGCTATGAAGCAGATAGCCTTAAGCAACGGTGTGCAATTTCATTTTAATGCTAATGTTCAGAGGATTGTTGTTGAAAATGGAAAGGCATCTTCCCTGATCGTTAACGGAAAAGCATTGGATTTCGATGTGATCATCGCTTCATCGGATTATCAGCACACCGAAAGCCAGCTTCTTCCAGAAGAATATAGAAATTATAAGTCAAACTATTGGAAAAATCTGACTTTTGCACCTTCTTGCCTTATTTACTATCTGGGATTAAAAGAGAAAATTCCAAATCTCAAGCATCATACTTTATTTTTTGAAAATGATCTGGAATTACATACCAGGGAAATTTATGAAAATAAGAAATGGCCTACAAAACCTTTATTCTATGCATGTTGTCCTTCAAAAACCGACAAGGATGTAGCACCGGAGAATTGTGAGAATGTATTTCTTTTGATGCCAATTGCCATCGGGATTGAAGATTCTGAAGGAATGAGAGAGAAATATTTCCTTGATATGATTGAACGATTAGAAAAACATACAGGCTCCTCCGGATTGTTATCTAAAATAGAGTATAAAAAAAGCTATTGTATCAAAGATTTTAAAGAAGACTACAATGCCTACGAAGGAAATGCCTATGGTCTTGCCAATACCTTATCCCAGACTGCTGTTTTAAAGCCATCTCTCAGGAACAAAAAAGTAAAAAATATCTTTTATACAGGCCAGCTCACTGTTCCCGGACCGGGAGTTCCGCCCTCTATTATTTCGGGCAAAATAGCTGCCGGAGAAGCCACCCATAAGAATTAAACTATGAAAAAATTATTTGATGAACTTTCTTACAAAGTAAGCAGGGAAACAACAAAGCTTTACAGCACCAGTTTTTCCTTGGGAATACTGGCATTGTCTCCAAGAATCAGGAATCCCATATATGCCATTTACGGATATGTTCGCCTAGCCGATGAAATTGTAGACAGTTTTCATGAACACGACAAAGAAAGACTACTCCGGAGATATAAAGAAGAAACCTTTCAGGCATTGGAGGATGGAATTTCCCTTAATCCTATTCTGCAGTCATTTCAAGAGGTGGTGCATGAATATAAAATCGATCATAACCTTATCAGGCAATTTTTGAAAAGCATGGAAATGGATCTTCATAAGATAGAGTATGACTCGGAATTATATAAAGAATACATTCTGGGATCAGCAGAGGTGGTGGGATTGATGTGTTTGCAAATATTTGTTGAAGGCAATACTGCGGAATTTGAAAGGCTTCAACCATTTGCTATGAAATTGGGTTCTGCTTTTCAGAAAGTTAATTTTCTGAGGGATATGAAAGATGATAGTCAAATATTAGGGCGTAATTACTTTCCTAATGTTGATATTTCCTATTTTGATAATAGGGTAAAGTCTGAAATTGAAAAAGAAATAGAAGCGGAGTTCAAAGAGGCCCTTGAAGGCATAAAGAAGCTCCCGGGTTCTTCAAGATTCGGAGTATATCTCGCATATCGTTATTATATTTCGCTTTTCAGAAAAATAAAAAAGACTTCTGCTCACAAGATCATCAATCAGAGAATAAGAATTTCGAATGGCAGGAAAATATCCTTGATGATGAGCAGTTATCTGCAATATAAAATATCACTTTTATAGTAATTTAAACCGGAATAATGGTACACACGCTTGTTAGAGAACAGCAGCTCAATTGCGATATAGATACAGCATGGAAATTTTTTTCTTCCGCTCATAATCTGTCTGAAATCACTCCAAAGGATATGGGATTCATCGTTCTTACGCCAATGAAGAAGGATGAGATTTATGAAGGAATGATCATAGATTATCACGTCTCTCCTTTACTGGGAATCAAGCTGGACTGGAGGACTGAGATTACTCAGGTAGACTTCCGTAAGAGTTTTACAGATTTTCAGAAGAAAGGGCCTTATAAGCTTTGGAACCATTTTCATGAATTTATCCCGAATGAACAAGGGGTTTTGATGATGGATACTGTTGATTATGAATTACCATTCGGGTTTTTAGGTGATATTGCGCATAGCTTGTTGGTCAGAAAAAAGCTCGATCATATTTTCGCATATCGCTATAAGGTGCTGGAAAAATTATTTAATAAAAAGCAGGCCTCATGAATTTCCTAATTGTCATAGGTACATTTTTTGCCATGGAAGGTGCTACTTGGCTGATCCATAAATATGTCATGCATGGCTTTCTTTGGGTGCTTCATAAGGACCATCATGATCACAGCAGCGATGGACCTGTAGAAAAAAATGATTACTTCTTTATCATATTTGCAGTTCCTACAATAGCGCTTATGTATTACGGAACCATTCAGGGGTTTAATTTTTATTTCTACATCGCCTTGGGAATTGCATTATACGGAATGGCTTATTTTTTTGTCCATGATATTTTTATTCATCAAAGGCTGAAAATCCTCCGTAATACACAGAATCCATATTTACTGGCCATCAGGAGGGCTCACAAGCAACATCATAAGCATACGGAAAAAGAGGAAGGGGAGTGTTTCGGATTCTTATGGGTTCCGGTAAAGTATTTTAAAATGTATTTCAACAAAAATAAATCATAAGAATGCTACAGTATACTTACCTTCTGATCAATTTTTTTACGGTAATCATCTGTTTTGTATTTTCTTTTCATCCTAAAATAAAATTCAACAGGCATTTCGGGGCATTCTTGTTAGCGGCTTTTCTTGTGGGAGCAGTCTTTATCACTTGGGATGCGTTGTTTACGAAAATGGGCGTGTGGTGGTTCAATGAAAAATATACATTAGGGTTGAAGCTTCTGGGGCTTCCGTTGGAAGAGATGATGTTCTTTATCAGCATACCTTTTTCATGCCTGTTTACCTATTACTGCCTGGATCAGTTTTTTCGTCTTGACTGGAAACCAATCCCGGAAAAAATATTCGTCGTGGTAAGTATCGTGATGGCGTTTAGCATAGCAGCTTACCATAATGAAAGAATATATACCTGCATTACTTTTTTTACAACGGCCCTTAGTATGTTTGTTTTATATTTTATGTTGAACGTGCGCTGGATCGGAAAAGCGTCTTTTATTTATCTGATATTAATGCCCGGTTTTATAGCAGTTAATGGAATACTTACGGGAACAGGGCTGGAATCCCCGATCGTCAACTATAATCCGAATGACTTCATGGGCATCAGATTTCTTACGATTCCTATAGAAGATACCGTGTACGGATATGAATTGATCTTATGGAATCTTTATTTTTTTCTAAAATTCAAAACGGATGAGTAAGATTCATGTTTTCTGGTTTCGCAGGGATCTCAGGATTGAAGATAATGTGGGATTGTATCATGCGTTGCGCTCGGGGGGCAAGGTGATGGCTGTCTTTATTTTTGATACGGATATTCTCAATAACCTGAATAACCGATCAGATAAAAGAGTGGATTATATTCATCAGGCATTGGAAGGAATCCATGAAGAATTAAAAGCATGCAACAGTGCATTATTTACCTATCACGGAAAGCCTTTAGATGTATTTGAGAAACTGATCAGCGAATATGATATTGATACTGTTTTCTGTAACCGGGATTATGAGCCGCAGGCAATACAAAGGGATAAGATTGTGGCCGGTTTTCTCAGAAAAAATAATGTAAAGTTTACAGATTGTAAAGACCAGGTTATCTTTGAAAGAAATGATGTTCTGAAAAATGACGGCTCTCCGTACACCATTTTTACTCCTTATTCAAAAAAATGGAAAGAAAGCTTATCAACAGAGAAGATTAAATTTTTTAAGGCTGAGATGAATAATTTTCTTCCTGTACAATCTCCAGAACATATTCTGAGCCTGAAGCATATCGGATTTGAGAAAACAGGAATGCAATACCTGTGTCCTGTATTGAATAAAAAAATAATAGATTCTTATCACCGGTACAGAGATTTTCCGGCAATGGATCATACGACTCATTTAGGGATTGCGCTCCGCTTCGGGACGATCTCTGTAAGAAAATGTGTGCAATATGCCTTACGGCATAGTGAAACATGGCTGAATGAGCTTATCTGGAGGGAATTTTTCATGCAGATCCTGTTTCATTTTCCTTATGTAGTCCATCATTGTTTTAAAAAACAGTATGAGAATGTGAAATGGAGAAATGATGAAAAGGAGTTTGAGTTATGGTGTACCGGAAATACCGGTTATCCTATGGTAGATGCCGGAATAAGGCAGCTTAATGAGACCGGATTTATGCATAACCGGGTAAGGATGATTGTTGCAAGCTTTCTTACCAAACATTTATTGATAGACTGGCGATGGGGGGAAGCTTATTTTGCGGAAAAACTGTTGGATTATGATCTTTCAGCCAACAATGGCAACTGGCAGTGGGCGGCAGGATGCGGATGCGATGCTGCACCTTATTTCAGAATTTTTAATCCTGAAGAGCAGACTAAAAAATTTGATAAGGATCTGGAGTACATCAAAAAATGGCTTCCGGACAATTATCGGGTTCCACCTGTAGTAGACCATAAAGTAGCCAGGGAAAGAGCTCTTGAAACCTATAAAAATGCGCTTATGGAGTAAATCAGATTTCACCCATTACATACATGTTTTCCATAGTTGGAACTTCACTTCCGCCTTGCTTTTCAAGCGTAATTGCGAAAGCCTGGGCTTTATCTATATGAGAAAGGGCAATTTTACTGTCTTTATCCTCAGTATACATACCTGCACTCACAGGCTTACCGTCCGCAATCGCCCAAAGCTGGTACTGCATTCCTGCAGGAGCTTTAGGAAGACTTTCCGCATTCAGGTAAACTTCTTTTGTACTTTTATCCCAAAAAACCACAGCTTTGGAGTCAGGGTGCTTTTCCACACCTTTCAGTTTCACCATTTGCATATCAGGATGAGACAGCATCTGCCATTTCTGCTGCATTTTTTGCAGCGCAATATCCTGAGATTGTTTTTCAGATTCCAGCTTTGTAATTTGTTTTTTGGTTTCGGATTGGCTGTTCATCCAAAATAGATGACCGGCAATACTGATTAAGAATAAGATGGAAGCTGCAATGGCATATACTTTCCAATTGTTGTTCCCCTGGATTCTTACCTCTTCCTGATCTTTGGCAGCCGGAATGTTTTTCGATACCACGGGTTTTATTTCTACAGAAGTTTGTTCCTGCTGAATTTTGTTCCAGATTTTGGATTTTAAATCATCAGGTGGCAATACGGCCTGAGCTGTAGCCAAATCTTCCAGCGTTTTCTGTGCTTCTTCAAAAGCCGCTCTTACTTCAGCATTATTTTTTATCACACACTCCAAAATCCCTGCTTCCTCGGGAGAAGCAAGACCTAGAATATAAGATTCTATAATTCCGGATGATATGTATTCTTTTGTGTTCAATTTATTGATAATCTTTTAATAAATCCTTTAATTTCATTAATGCATTCCGCATCTTCGTTTTTACTGTTCCCAGGGGGATCTTCAGTTTCTCGGATATTTCATTCTGGGTATATCCCTGGTAATATGCTAAATTAATAAGTTCCTGTTTATCTGTTTCAAGACTTTCGATCACGTTGTTAAACCCAATAAAATCGGAGGATGTATTATGCGTTGAAAGTTCTGCTGTGTTATATACGAAATCTGGAAGAGGTTGGTTTTTAAGCTCATTTTGGAAGCCCTTAGATTTCAAATAATCTATTGCTGTATTTCTGGCAATATTGATCATCCAGGTATAAAATCTTCCTTTAGTGCTGTCATATTGATGAATAGAGTTCCAGATTTTTACAAAAACATCCTGGATAACCTCTTCAGTATATTCTTTAGACTGTACGATTCTTAGTATGACCCCGTATAGTGCGCCGGAATAATGGTCATACAAATAATGAAAACCAGTTTCGTTTTTTTCTTTTAATAAAACGATAAGCTCTTCCTCGGAATAGGTTGTTTTAATAGTGAATGTTTTTTCAATCCAAATGTAATAAAATAAAACATATTACAAACAGAATCCAAAAGATCTTTTTCATCGTAAATAATTCAAAGGATTATTCATATGGTTATCAAATATGAAAATTGAGGCTAGAAATAACGTTCCCAATTTTGGGTTTTTATTTTGAATGAAAAATAAGTAGCTGATTTTTAATTGTTTAAATAATATTTAAAAATTTTTAAATCTGAAATTCAGCTTATCTCGTAAATCTATATAACAAACGAAATCAAATATCAAACTTAAAAAAACAACACAATGAACACAAAATCAAAAATCGCAGTCATAGGAATCGGATTCCTGTCACTGGTTTTTAGCGGGGAGGTAAATGCACAGATGATGAAAGAAAAAACCGTAATGGTAGGTGGTGCGCTCATGTACCCGTCTAAGAATATTATTGAAAATGCGGTAAACTCTAAGGATCACAAAACTTTGGTTGCAGCAGTAAAAGCAGCAGGTTTGGTGGAAACTTTACAGGGAGCGGGACCATTCACGGTATTGGCACCTACCGATGCAGCGTTTGCCAAACTTCCGAAAGGAACGGTAGAAAGCCTGGTAAATCCGGAGAACAAGAAAATGCTTACTCAGATACTTACCTATCATGTGCTTCCGGGAAAATACAGTGCCAAGGAAATCTGGGCAGCGGTAAAGGCTGGAAACGGGAAAAGTATGATGAAAACAGTAGCAGGAGAAGAACTTACATTCTGGACTAAAGGCAAAGATCTTTATGTAAAGGATGCCAAAGGGAATAGTGCAAAAGTGACTATAGTTGATGTAAATCAGTCAAATGGTGTTATTCATGTAATAGATACGGTTTTAATGCCGTAAAGGTTTATTAGTTTTCCGAACAGCATAAGTTTTTATGCTGTTTTCTTTTAAATCCGAACAGACCATATAATAATCAGACACTTAAAAAATAGCTATTATGAAAAAACTAATCAGTGTTTCTAATCAGGGAGCTACCCTGGATACCGGCAGAAGGAATTTTTTAAAACTCAGCGGCATAGGGTTGGCTATGGCGGGATTAGCGCTTGTGGGATGCGATGATGATGACTTTCAGGTTATGGATAATAAGGTTTTTGACCTTGGGCAAGGTGATGTTGGGGTTCTTAATTATGCGTATGCCCTTGAGCAGCTGGAAGCAGATTTTTATACCAAAGTGGTAAATAATTTTTACGCGGGAATTTCTACTATTGAAAAAGAACTTTTTACAGATCTTTATCATCATGAAGTCATTCACAGGGACTTTTTTAAGGCGGCTATAGGTGCTGCCACCACCCAGGTGCTTCCGAAACTTGAATTTCAATACCCGAATGTAAATTTTAACGACAGGAATTCTGTACTGGCCACTGCAAAAGCCTTAGAAGATACAGGGGTAGCTGCTTACAATGGAGCCGGAAAATATATATCGAATCCTGATTATTTGGTCATTGCAGGGAAAATAGTTTCTGTAGAAGCCAGGCATGCTTCTGCGATCAGGAATATCATTAATCCCGGCTCAACAGATTTTTCCGGAGATGATGTCATAGATGCCAACGGACTTGATCTTGCAAAAGAACCCAAGGATATCGTAATGGCGGCAGGAGGGTTTATAAAAACACCTTTCACCTGGAAAGAAAGAGGAATTGGTTAATTATTCACTTCAAAATCTATTATTATGAACATTCTTAAATTACTGGATAAGCTTTCTAACGATAAATTTTTTACAACGGAAGCCTCAAGGCTAAACTCCATTACGAATAGCTCTGCAATGGGACAAAAGGCAGCCATAGCCTCAATACCTCTGGGAGCCGCCGCGATGGCATCGGCAAAAACAGAAACAGTATATGCACCGGGACCCGGAACAACTTTTAAAACTGTTTTAACGGACGCTCTGCAACTGGCACTGGTACTGGAATATCTGGAAGATGAATATTACAGCATGGGGCTTTCTGCTTCAGGGCTTATTCCCAATGCCGACAGACCCGTGTTTATGCAGATTTCCAAGCATGAATCGGCGCATGTGAATTTTCTGAAAAGCACATTAACTTCCCTGGGGGTAACTCCGGGTACCAAGCCTACTTTTGATTTTACGGCCAGTGGGAATTTTTCCCCGTTTACCGATTATAATCAGTTTCTTATTCTTGCTCAGGCTTTTGAAGATACGGGAGTACGTGCATATAAAGGACAGGCAGGGAATGTAATGTCTAATAAGGTTGTTTTACAGGCAGCTTTACAGATTCATTCCGTTGAAGCCAGGCATGCTTCGCAGGTTCGAAGAATGAGGGCAAATAAAGGCTGGATAGAATTGGCAAACGGCGGGAATATGCCTGCCGCTACAAACCCGGTATACGCAGGCGAAGATAATATCAATCAGGCAGGATACAATACATCTAATGCTTTTGGAGCTGCAGCAGGTTCCGCTGCTTTTGATGAAATCCTGACGGGTAATGATGCTAATACAATTGCCTCTTTATTTATTGTATAAGGAGGCAGCAAAGTGGTAGGTGTGACCTTCTCCGAACCGGAGGAGGTTTTTCATTTATGAAAAAACCTCTCATTGTTAGATGAGAGGTTAAATGCAATATAAAAAATAAATGATTTTATTTATAGTAATGCGTATTTAGACCATATATCCGGATAGTTAAAATAAATAATGATTCCAACTTATCTTTCATAAATGATCAGAGAATTCAAATTATGCCAATCTTACATTGACAGCATTTAAGCCTCTGTCTCCTTGTTGTACATCAAAAACTACTTTATCGTTTTCACGGATCGATCTTGTGCTCAATCCTGAGGTATGTACAAAAATATCTTTACTCCCATCTGAAGGAGAAATAAATCCGAAGCCTTTTGCTTCATTGAAAAATTTTACGGTGCCTTGTTGCATTGTAATTATTATTAAAAATTGTTATTAAAATTATTTGACCAATTGTATGTTGATAGCGGAAAAGCCTTTAGCGGACTTTTCTTTCTCAAATGATACTTTGTTTCCTTTTTTTATAGGCTCAGTACAATTGTTGGTGTGGAAAAATACATTTTCCTTTGAACTGTTTTCGGTAATAAAACCGTAACCTTTATCACTGAAAAATGTAACAATGCCTACTTTTCGGACATCTTCTTCAGCAATTGGCGCAGCGCCCAGTTGTATTTCCGTGAGGTTTACCTCAATACGTTTTTCGGGAGGAGTAGAGGTTAATCTGCCGTACTCGTCAACATAAACAAGCATGTCGTCCAGATCTTTTCCTTTATTGTTGTTTTCCTTGCGCTCTTCCCTTCTTTGCGCTTTTTCTTTTTGTTTTTGAACTTTTTTCTTGAAATTTTCTTTTTTAGAGAAAGAATCCCCCATAAATTACTGTGGTTTTAATTAGTGTATTGAAATTTTTTATTTTGAGCAACAGGTATTTTAAAACCCATTGGCTTTTGATTATTCTTTAAACTTGAATCTTCCTCTTCATTACTTAATGAAGAAGAGGCTTCCTCTGTACCATTAATGACGATCTCAATCGGGTTATGTGATACAGTATTTGCCAGTTTCCTGGTATCCCTTTTCATTGTTTCGGAGAAAAATAATGTTTGTCTTTTCTGAGAAACAAGTTCCAGGACCTTTTTTACGTCATCTGCGAACTCTTTACCAAGCATTCTGTCAGCTTCATCCATCACCAGGATTTCTATTTTAGATAGGTCGATATGTCTTTGGTTAACAAGGTCCAGCAGTCTTCCGGGCGTGGCAATAAGAATATCTACTCTGGCTCTTAAAGCAGCCAGCTGGCTTCCGGCCAAAACGCCGCCAAAGATAGAAAGCTGGGACAATGGAAGATATTTACTATAAATTGTAAAATATTCTTCTATTTTCATTACCATTTCCCGTGTGGGAGTTAGTATCAGAGTACGGACTTCTTTATGTTCCGGTGTACTTTTCTTAAGGAGCTGCAAAACAGGTAAGGCAAAAGCCGCTGTTTTCCCTGTTCCTGTGGGGGAACATCCGATAATATCTCTCCCGGCTAAAATATATGGAATAGTCGCATCCTGTATTTCTGTAGGTTTTGAGTATCCTGCTTCCGTGACAGCACGAATAATGGGATTGATTAAATTTAAAGTTTTAAAACTCATTTGTAAATTGCCGGATATCCGATATTGTGTCACCAAACCTGTTAAGATTCGAATTGGTATATTCTATATGATGAACATGCATGAAATCATTTCAGTCATCATTTTGCTTTGCTTTACCTATGAAAATATTCCAAAGAATATAATGATGAGCTTGCAATGTGTATCTTTTCATAAGAGTGTACTTTAGTACAGCTCAATGAAATTTATTCTCTTGCTATAAGAGGTTTAATGTATAAGTAACAGACTTGATAGTCGCTTTTTCTTACTCTGAAGTTCAGCCTGCCGGTATAAATATTCATTCAATAAAAATTAATAGTTGAAAGTGGGCAGCTGAAAAAGCAAAACTGAAAGAAAAAATGGTATTTTAAACTATTACAGAATAGCAAAGGCAGAGGCCTGTTTATATATATTGCAAATATACAATAAAATAACGGAATAGCCACCAGTTTAATGAATTGATTATCAAAAATATATTCGTATATTTATCATATTAACCAAATTGTTTGCATGAAGCGGATGATTTTAATTCAGCCGTTATGCTAATTTATTCTCCTATAAGCCAGCCTCAACCCCGGATTTTAAAACAAGATTCTGCCCGGCATATAAAAATTGCTTATTTCATTATGGTGCATCATAAACCTGAAAGTTTTAAAGCAATGTTCCGGAAAATCTATACCAGAGACCAGTTTTATCTTGTGCATATCGATAAAAAGGCGAGTGAGGAGATAACGGATGAAATTCAGTTGTACTTGGTGCATTTTCCCAATGTATATGTTTTGGAAAGTATGAATATTGTTTCGGGGGGCTTCAGCATGATAAAGGCTGAGCTTAATGCCATGGAATTTCTGCTTAATGTAAATAATGAATGGGATTATTTTATCAATCTGAGCGGGGAAGATTATCCTCTTAAATCCCAGAATATCATTCGGCAATTTCTTACCATCAATAATGGAAGGAATTATCTTTTTTATTATGATCAGAAATTTTATCGCCCCGACACGCTTCAACGGATACAAAATCATTTTACGGAACTGTCCCTTAAAATTTCCGCTTTTATGTATAAAAGGGAATTTATGAAAGATGTGATTCCTTATATAGGCGGGAAATGGGTGATTTTTACCAGAGATACCTGTGCTTTCCTGACCCATAATAAAAGGGTGATGGATTTTGAAGATTATTATCTTCACACATTTTTACCTGCGGAATCTTTTTTTCAAACAGTTCTTATGAACACTTCTTTTAATGACATTATCGTTAATGATGATAAAAGAGCGGTAATAGGTAAATCTATATTTAATAAAAAGCAAAATTCCGATAATGTTATTGCGTATTTGAAATCCAGTAATCATCTTTTTATCCGGAAAGTAGACAAAACAACAGATGAGAATATTTTAAAATATCTTGATCAAAGCTATGACCTTCCTTTACAAGAGGTGGATGAAATAGAAAGGGAATTAAGAATAGATCATGATCAGAATAATTAAATTCACTTCCTATCTAATCCTCTTAGAACTTATATACGAAGGCATTGATGTTCATTCCCGCACCTACTGATGCAAAAAGTACAATGTCATTTTTTTCTATCCTGTGCTGCTCCAGCTCTTCTTTTAAAATCATGGTAAGCAAGGAAGGAATGGTTGCCACACTGCTGTTCCCCAATTTATTAATAACCATAGGCATAATATTTACAGGAGTTTGAACACCATATAGCTGGTAGAATCTGTTTACAATGGCTTCATCCATTTTTTCATTGGCCTGATGAATAATGATTTTACTTAACTGATCAATAGAGTACCCACTATTGTCAAGGCATTTCTTCATGGCATCCGGAACATGTAAAAGGGCAAATTCGTATATCTTTCTTCCGTCCATTTTTATATACTTGGTATCCGGACAACTTTCATTATTGTAAGATTTTCCAAAGTAGAGATAATCTTTTTCTTCCAGCGTATAAGAAGCGGATAAATGGGATTTGATACCCGAATCATCATCAGGGTTTGCTTCTACAACTACCGCACCGGCACCATCAGCATAAATCATACTGTCTCTGTCATGAATATCTACGACACGGGAAAGCGTTTCGGCACCAATGACTAAGCATCTTTTAGCTATGCCGGATCTGATGAACGCATTGGCTTGTATGATCCCCTCGATCCAGCCCGGACAGCCAAATAATACATCATAAGCGACGCAAAAATTATTCTTGATTTTTAATGTGTGCTTCACTCTTGCCGCAAGGCTTGGAACCATATCGGATTGCACGGTGCCAAAACGGACATCACCAAAATTATGTGCAAATATGATATAATCTAATGTTTCCGGATCTATTTTCGCATCTTCTATGGCAGCCTGGGCTGCAATTAACCCCAGATCTGATGTTACCTGTTGATGGTTGGCATATCTTCTTTCTTCAATACCCGTGATCTTTTTTAATTTTTCGGTAATGGAAGAATTGTTGTCCTGTAATGCAATTCCGTGCTCGTTGAGAAAAATATGTTTGTCAAAAAATAAATTGGTAATTGTTTCTGAAGGAATGCAGTTGCCAACACCTATGATTTTGCTTGTCATCTAAAAAAATATTATTTGTCTGGTTCTTTACTATAAAGTTGTGTGATCATTGCATTTTCTCAACCTGTTGTTAAGCAAAACCTCCTGCTGTTAACAAGAGGTCAATGAACATATAACTTGTTCTAACTTAAATGTTCGTTTAATAATTTATAAAAACATTGCTATTATCTGTTAATATGACTTTAATGGATTTTCCCCACGGTAATGAGGATAATAGAAATATAAAGTATAAATAGTGAAATAAAAGAGCTTGTGTTTTTTTATAAATTGTATTTCTACGGTTAAAGGTAGTTTATTAATAATGAATATTACTATAAAAAAAATATTTAAAGAAAATTAACAGAATTAATAATATGCTGTGAATATAAAGAAAGAGGTATTCCTTTTTGATTAAACTTAAATGAAAAACCTCTGAAAATCAAATGATTTCAGAGGTTTTTAGTACCCAGGACCGGGATCGAACCGGTACTCCTAAGAACTGGTGTTTGAGACCAGCGCGTCTACCAATTCCGCCACCTGGGCTGCTTTAAATTGGTGTGCAAATATAAAAACTTTTTTACTATTTAAAAATTTTTTGTGAAGTTTTCTTTAAAATTCTATTTCAAGGCCATCGTAGGCAAGATGTATTCCCGCTGGAAGTTCTTTATCTTCAATATCATGCAATCCCAGATGGTGGCTGATGTGCGTTAAAAATAATTTTTTAGGTTTCAGCTCTTTAAAAAGCTGGACAACATCAGGAAGGATAAAATGGGCAGGATGCGGATCAAATTTGCGGATACAGTTCAGAACCAATACATCCAGATCTCTTAATTTTTCTTTTTCCGTATCAGAAATAAAGTTGGCATCTGTGATATAAGCCAGATTTTTAAACTTATATCCAAATACGGTAATTTTATAGTGGATCACCTCAATCGGAGTAACCTCGGTATCTAAAATGGTGAAAGGGTGGTTTTCTATTTCATGAAGCTCAAAAGCCGGAGCCCCGGGATATCTTACATCCGTAAAAGCATAGGGAAAGCGGCTCTTAATTTCGTGTCCAACCCTTTGATAACAATAAATAGGCATATCTTTTCCGCTTTTAAATATAAGCGGCCGCATATCATCAAGCCCGATCACATGATCATTGTGTTCGTGGGTTAGAAGGGTAATATCTACGTGGTGCTCATGGTTCAGCAACATCTGTTGTCTGAAATCCGGGCCGCAGTCGATAAGTATTTTCTTGTTTTCTTCCGTGGTGATCATCACAGAAGACCGGAAACGGCTATCTTTCGGGTTATCGGACGTACATACCTCGCATGTACAGCCAATAACAGGTATACCCTGGGAAGTTCCGGTACCTAAAAATTTCAACTTCATTTTATTTTTGAGGTTGGTTTAATTTTGGTAAATTTACAAAAAATTTAATGTCGTAATGTATCAGAAACTAACTCCTAAACAAAAAGCATTAACAATTAATCTAGATCCTACCATTTATGGTACTTTCGCGGAAATTGGAGCAGGGCAGGAGACTGTTCGACATTTTTTCAGAGCAGGGGGGGCTTCCGGTACAATTGCTAAGGCAATGTCTGCTTACGACAAAGATTTCAGTGATGCCATCTATGGAAAAGAAGTAAAAAACAGATACGTTACCCAAAACAGACTTCGCAAAATGCTTCGCTACGAAGTAGCGTTGATCGAAGAAAGAATTTCCAGGGAAAACAATCCCAACAGAAAGTTTTTTTCCTATGCCAATACGGTGACGACCATTAATTTCGATAAGACCCAGAAAGGTCATGGCTGGGTTGGAATCCGTTTTCAGGTAGCAGAAAATGAAGATTATAACGAAATTGTTATTCACGTTAAGTTTAAAGAGAACGACGCTACTTTACAGCAGGAAACATTGGGGAATTTAGGAGTCAACCTTATTTTCGGGGCATTTACTTATTACGATAACCCAAGAAGACTCATCGAATCATTATATGATGATGTTGCTAAAGACAACCTGGAAATTGATATGATCGATTTCAGCGGACCGGCTTTCGCTTACGTAGATAACAGATTGATGTCTCTTCAGTTGGTAAAGAACGGAATGACGGATGCTGTGATTTTCAACTCAGCTGGGAACAACATGCTGCCTGCGGATATTTTGTATAAGAAAAATATTTTTGCGGTAAGAGGAAGCTTCAGACCGGTAACCAAAGTAAACATAGATATGCTTCAGAATGGTATCGATATGTTTCTGAAAGATGCTACCTGTACTCAGGAAGAAACGGAAATATTAATTGAGATCACCATTTCCAACCTTAGGGCAGACGGAGATATTGATGAAAGGGATTTCCTTGACAGGGTAGATATCCTGGGTAAATTAGGATATACCGTTATCGTTTCCAACTTCTCTGAATATTACCGACTCATTGATTATTTTGCTTCTTATACAGGAGGAGATATCGGAGTGGCAATGGGGGTAAATAACCTGTTGATGGTATTTGATGAAAAGTACTATAAAAATTTATCAGGTGGGATCCTTGAGGCCTTTGGGAAATTCTTCCGTAACGGAATGAGGGTATATCTGTATCCTTACAAAGATCCGGAAACCCATGAGCTTTTAGATGCATCCAACCTAAAAGTGGAAGAGAACCTGAAAGAGCTCTATAAATATTTCAAGCTGAACAACCGTATTGTAGATATCAAAAACTATAATCCGGAATTCCTGGAAATCTATTCCAGGGAAATATTGAGAAAAATTGCCTGCGGCATCAAAGGGTGGGAAAATCAGTTGCCCGAGGGTGTTGCAGAAATGATTAAAGAACGCGGAATGTTTGGCTACAAAGAAGAACTTTCCCTAAAACAATTCTCCTAAAAACAAAATATAATGCTAGAATTAAAGAAGAGGCTTTCTTCCATCCTTGAAAGTCCGAAACATAATACTGAAGAAAAGCTTCAGAAAGTTTGCCACCTGCTGGATCAGGAGATTCCTTATTTCAACTGGACGGGTTTCTATTTTAAAAATGGAGATAAGGACGAACTGATCTTAGGACCTTACGTAGGAGCACCTACAGATCATACTATCATCCCTTATGGAAAGGGAATTTGTGGGCAGGTAGCCGTTTCCAATGAAACATTTATTGTTCCGGACGTGAAATTGCAGGATAATTATTTAAGCTGCTCCATTGATACCAAAGCGGAAATCGTGGTTCCGATCTTTAAAAATGGTGTCAACATCGGACAGATTGATATAGATTCTCATACGCTGAATCCTTTTACCAAGGAAGACCTGGAAATGCTGGAATGGCTGTGCCATGAGGTATCCAAGATTTTGTAATCTGGGTAACAGATTTCGTTGATAAAATATTTCCGGTCCAGGCCGGAATTTTTTATGGCCGGGAATTTATTTCAGATATCAATTCTTTAAAATATTCTCCACATTTCGCAATATGTGTTCCATACCAGGAAAACGCTTCTCCATCTACGATCATAATTTTTTTCTCAGGATAAAAAGCTTTCAGCTCATCAATATGTTTTTCTTTGAACGGAAAAGGCTCGGAAGAAAGCATAATGATATCTGTTTCGGCCAAATCCTCCACGGTGATCTCAGGATACCGGGTTTTGTCTTTAAAGCTGTTTTCAAAACCTGTTTCCGTTAGAATATGATGAATGAAAGTATCTGAACCTATAGTCATATAAGGATTTTTCCAGATCAGGTAAGCGGCTTTTATTGGAGAATTGATCTTTGTCTGATTGAGAACTTCGTAAATCTTGAGATTATAAGCTTTCGCTTTTTCTTCCTGATGAAAAATGTTTCCTAAGTTTTTAACCAGGTAATAATTGTCTTCCACGGTTTCCACATGCGTTACCATCACTTTGAAGTCTTCCATCAAAGCCTCTACCTGGTCTTTGACATTTTCTTCTTTGTTGGCAATAATCAGGTCTGGCTGTAAGCTTTTGATCTTTTCAATATTGATATTTTTGGTGCCACCGATAATTTCTACCTTTTTGATCTTTTCATAAGGGTGAATACAGAATTTTGTTCTTCCGATAACTTCATTTTCCGTTAAACCTAAATCAAATAAAGCCTCGGTAATTGAGGGCACAAGAGAAACAACTTTCATTAATCAGACTTTTGCCTAAAATTACAAAAGTTTTGAACACTTTAGTTATTAGAGTTAAAAGAATAGCATTTATGAAGTACACATCAGTTTTTTTGAAACCTTTGATTTCCATCTTACCTGAGCTCATTATACAGTTTAGCTTTAGACTTATGCAACTAAAGTGGTTTAATTATTTTTTTAAGTTTTATGTTACAAGAGTTTACCCGTAAGGAAAAGTCCGGCTACGGAAAAATAGATAATCAATCCCGTAACATCCACTAAAGTTGCTACAAATGGAGCAGAAGAAGTAGCCGGGTCAAGATTCAATTTTTTAAGAATAAAAGGAACCATAGAACCGGAAAGTGTTCCCCAAAGCACGATCATGACTAAAGAAACGCCCACACTTAATCCAACGAAAGGCCAATACATGCCATAATCGAAAAGACCTGTTTTGTGCCAGATCATAATCCTTAAAAATCCGATGATGCCGAGAACTCCCCCAAGAAATAATCCCGTAAAAATCTCTTTTTTCATGACATACCACCAATCTTTCAAACCTATTTCCTGTAATGCCATCGCCCTGATGATCAGGGTTGCGGCCTGTGAACCGGAATTCCCGCCACTGGAAATAATAAGCGGTACAAATAAAGCCAGTACAACCGCTTTCTGAATTTCGTCCTCAAAATAGCCCATCGCTGAAGCGGTAAGCATTTCGGAAAAGAATAAAATAATCAGCCACATTCCTCTCTTTTTCACCATTTCGATAAGAGAAGTCTGGGTGTAGGGAACATCCAATGCTTCAAGTCCTCCGAACTTCTGAATATCTTCCGTGTTCTGTTGTTCAATTTGGTCGAGGATGTCGTCAATAGTTACAATTCCAACCAGGACACCGGCTTCGGTAATGATCGGAAGGGCTGCCCTGTCGTATTTTTCAAAATAGGTAACCGCATCTTCCTTAGAGGTAGTAGTGGTAATTGCGACAAAATGATTGTCTGTGATTTCAGAGATCAAAGTATCTTCTTCAGCCAGCAATAAACTTCCCAGGGCAATATCGTCGATCAGCCGGTTTCTTTCGTCTACCACATACAAATGGTTCATGGTTTCCACTCTTTTTCCCACCTTTTTGATCTGTTGCAGGCACCTTTTAACAGTCCATTCCTTACGGATCTGGATGTAATAGGGTGTCATCAGACGTGCAATTGAATCAGAATCATATCCTAACAGCTTCAAGGCAATTCTTCTTTCCTGTGGATTAAGATGATTAATGGAGTATTTGATGAGTTCATCCGGGAAATCTTCAAACAATGCCGTCCTGTCATCCGGAGTCATGGCATTCAAAATTTCGGAAACTTCATCGCTTCCGATACTTCTGATGGTTTCTTCCTGGAAATCAGGGTCCAGATGCGAGAAAACTTCTGCTTTGTATTCTTTCGGAACCTTTAAAAATGCCAATAGTCTCTCATCAGCAGGGAGTTCGCTGAGAGTTTCGGCTATGTCGGCAGGGTTAAAGATAAGTTCGTCTGTAGAATTCAAAACGTGAATTTTTTGGCTATGCAAAAATAATTCAAATTTTTAAGATGAAAGAATGATGCGGAAAAATTAAGGATTAATTTAAATTTCATTTTTATCGGGGATCAAAAAAGCACCCGTAAACAGGTGCTTCAAAATTAAAATTAAAATAACAAAAGGTTCCACATTTATTCCATAAGAGGTTCACATATCGGATAGGGTGAAGCGATACACATTCCACCGCTACAGCATTCTCCTGCCCAACATTGTGATGAATCGCTGCATTTTCTGATCAGTCCGCCACCATTAATTTCTTTCTGCTTTTGTCTGCCGAGCTTTTTTAGATTGGTTTTCATTACGACAGGATTTTAAGGTTCTATGCAGGCATATTCTACACACATATAGTTGCAGCACCATCCGATGACACATTGTTCGTGGCTGGTACACTGTTTGAAGGCACCGCCGTTGATCTGCTTTTGAGCTTCTCTGCTAAGTTTTTTCAGATTTGATTTTTTCATATTATTTAGATTTTAATGTCTTACTAAAGTAATAAAATGTTTTAAATTATTCACTATAATATGAAATGTTTGTACACGTTTTTTTGCATTACGTATACGAAACGCAATGTTTTATCTATGACGGAAAAAAGGTCGTAATGTCTGGGTTTTCAGTTTAGCACTAAAGATCCATTTCTGAAGACGGATTGATTTTTTTAAAATTTTTAAGAATCCCTTTTAAAGCACCATTGGTTCCTATTTTAATGGAATTTTCGGTAGAGCCCAAGAGGCGCATATTTTTTCGATAGGTATCGTAATCTGTTTCTGTAATAAAATTTCCCTCGGCATCAAAAAGCTTCATGCTAACGACAACCTGATTAGAGAATACATATTTTCCTAAGCCAACCTTAAAATATTTTACTTTAGGGACAATGGCAAAATCCGCATCGTTATTAAGGCAATAATCAACAATGGTTTCCTTATCCACATTATCAAAAGGAACCTGCACTTCCGCTCTTAGCATTCTGTTTCTTTTGTAACTGCTTACTTTATCGGAGACAGCACTGAAAAAGGCATTATTCGTCGGTTCCTTTATTTCTTCAATATCAGGTTCTACTTCAGGATTGAAGTACAGGATTTTTCTTATCCTATCATCGGCATTTTTCTGGGCCTTTACGGTAGCCATGCCGATAAATAAAAAAGAAATAAACGTTGTAAAAATTAAAATTTTTCTCATCACTAATACGTTTGCAAAATTACTGCCTTTTAATGGGATAGCATACAATTTATTAAGAAATTTTTAACATTTTTTTCTATCATTTTTGATACATGAAATCAATAATGTTTGCAGGCTTAGAAAATAGTCGTATCTTTGCAGTCGTTACATAATAATCATTTAAATAATATTGGAATGTACTTAACAACAGAAAAAAAGCAGGAAATTTTCTCAAAACACGGGAAATCTGCACAAGACACAGGAAGTGCTGAAGGACAAGTTGCACTTTTCACTTTCAGAATCAACCACCTTTCTGCTCACCTTAAGAGCAACCACAAAGATTATAACACAGAAAGATCTTTGGTGAAACTGGTAGGTAAAAGAAAAAGATTACTAGATTACCTTAAAAGAAAAGATATCGCAAGATACAGAGCAATTATTGCTGAACTAGGTTTAAGAAAATAATCTATAAAGATTTTCAAAATAAAAGCAACTTCGAAAGAGGTTGCTTTTTTTATACTGTTACTTTTTATCTTTTCCGATTTTCCCCAAATGAGTGTTATGAAAACTGTCCGGATATTTTAAACCGTATCCTAACATCCTGTCAAAAGCTGAGTGAGCAAAAAGTATGGCCCCTGTCATGTTGAGATAGGGAAGAGAGAGTAGGGTTCCCAGAAGATATATTACGATTGCGGTTCCAAAATGATGAAAGAGATTATAACAAAAAGCTCCAGCTTTATTATTTACGGCATATCCCAGCATAGAAATATCAGGAACAAGGAATAAGCCTCCAAACCACCACCACGAAAAGCCCGTTTGCTTAAAGGCCAAAATCCCCAAAACTAAAAATGTGATATATTCCAGCTGCAATTGTGTTTTCATAGGTTCTTGTTCTCTATAGTAAGAAACTCTGCAATATTTGTTTGTCTTTTTTACCGAAAGTTACAGTTCCGGAGCAGATATTTTATTGTTAAAATTTAATAAACCATCAGAATACATTATCTTTGCAACTGAAAATTTAAAGAGTTTAAATATTAATCGTACTCAATACGGAGTACTAGAGACGAAAAATTTATGAGTATACCTCAAGCGTTCACAGAAACGATTACTCTTGCAGACGGCAGAGAAATCACTATTGAAACGGGGAAGCTGGCTAAGCAGGCCGATGGATCCGTAGTCGTAAAAATGGGTGGAACAATGCTTTTAGCAACTGTTGTAGCCAATAAAGAAGCCAACCCTGGTGTAGATTTTTTACCATTAACGGTAGATTACAGAGAAAAGTTTTATGCAGGTGGGAAGATTCCCGGAAACTTTTTCCGTAGAGAAGCAAGACCTTCGGATCAGGAAATATTAACCATGCGTTTGGTGGACAGAGTTCTCCGTCCGCTTTTCCCTGAAGATTTCCATGCTGAAGTTCAGGTGATGATTTCCTTAATTTCTTATGACGGTAAATCTATTCCTGATGATTTGGCCGGTTTGGCGGCTTCTGCTGCTATTGCCATTACCGATATTCCTTTCAACGGACCGATGTCTGAAGTAAGAGTAGTAAGATTTGATGGTGAACTTTCTATCAATCCAAGCTATGAAGATCTTAAAAATTCAGAACTGGATATTATGGTTGGAGCTACTAAAGATTCGATCGTAATGGTAGAAGGGGAGATGAAGGAGATTTCTGAACAGGAAATGTTGGAAGCTATTATTTTTGCTCATGCAGAAATTAAAAAACAAATTGAAGCTCAGGAAAGACTAGCTGAAAAAGTAGGCAAAGCTTTCCCGAAAAGAGAATATTCACACGAAAATCACGATGAAGCTATTCGTGAAAAAGTATGGAAAGAATGCTACGATAAAGTATATGAAGTAGCTAAAACTCCTTCAGGAAAAGAAGAGAGAGGAGAAAAATTCAAAGCTGTTCTTGAAGAATTTTTAGCACAGTATGTTGATAATGTTGAAGAATTGGAAAGAGTAACGCCTTTTGCAAAAGTTTATTATCATGATGTAGAGAAAGAAGCGATGCGTCAGATGATCCTGGAAGACAATATCCGTCTGGATGGTCGTGATCCTCAAACGATCCGTCCGATTTGGTCTGAAATTGATTACCTTCCCGGAGCTCACGGTTCTGCGATATTTACAAGAGGGGAAACTCAGTCTTTAACGGCTGTAACTTTAGGTTCTGTAAAGGACGCTAATATGGTAGACAGCGTAATGGCGAACTACGACGAAAAATTCTTCCTTCATTATAATTTCCCTCCGTTCTCAACCGGTGAAGCAAGACCTTTAAGAGGAACTTCAAGAAGAGAAGTAGGACATGGAAACCTGGCTCAGAGAGCTTTACAGGCTGTTATTCCTGAAGAAAACCCATATACTATCAGAATTGTTTCAGATATCCTTGAATCCAACGGTTCGTCTTCAATGGCAACGGTTTGTGCCGGAACATTGGCTCTGATGGATGCAGGGGTACAGATTACAAAGCCTGTTTCCGGTATTGCAATGGGATTAATTACTGATACAAAATCTGGAAAATTCACTGTACTTTCCGATATCTTAGGAGATGAAGATCACTTGGGAGATATGGACTTTAAAGTAACGGGAACGGCAGACGGTATTACTGCCTGCCAGATGGATATCAAAATCCAGGGGCTTTCTATGGATATCATGGAAAAAGCTTTAATGCAGGCTAAAGAAGGAAGATTACATATTTTAAATAAAATTACGGAAACAATTTCTGAGCCAAGAGCAGATGTAAAACCTCACGCTCCGAAAATGGTAGTGATGGAAATTCCAAAAGATTTCATTGGTGCTGTAATCGGGCCTGGTGGAAAAATCATTCAGCAGTTACAGAAAGATACAGATACGGTTATTGCTATTGAAGAACAAGGTGAAATCGGACGTATCGAAATTGCAGGAACCGACAGGGAAAAAATCAATAATGCCGTTGCGAAAATCAATGAAATTACTTTCGTACCAGTTGTAGGTGAAGTTTACAAAGGTAAAGTAGTGAAAGTAATGGATTTCGGTGCTTTTGTAGCAATTGCTAAAGGTACTGAAGGTCTTCTTCACATTTCTGAAATCGAATGGTCACGTTTGGATAAAGTTCCTTATTCGGAAGGTGATGAAGTGGAAGTGAAGTTCATGGGGTATGATGACCGTAAGAAAATGAAACTTTCAAGAAAAGTTCTTTTACCGAGACCTCCAAAACCAGAAGGAAAACCAAGACCGGAAGGACAAGGCAGACCGGAAAGACCAAACAGACCTGAAGGACAGAGACCTCAAGCTGAAAAGCCTGTGGAAAATGAAAATCCATCAAGCGAATCATAAGATCAATCTTATTATAAATCATAAAAACCCTCCGAACCGGAGGGTTTTTTATTGTATCGTCAATTTGAAATAGAGTTATCCATTCCCGATTCTTTGCTTCAGATCTTCCGCGCCCCCTGTTTTTCTTGGTTGCCCGGCTTTTCCTGAGCCAAAGTTATAGGTATAGGAAAGTGTAACGACACGGCTGTCTCTTTCCACTACAAAATTTTCTATATAATTGTTGAATTTAGTTTGTGCTTTGGGATTGCTCGTAAAGAAAATATCATTGAACGCAAATTTAAGCGTACTGTTGTTCTTGAATTTCTTCTGAGCTCCGATGTTCAGGTACCAGTTGGGTTGCACATCCATATAGGCATAGACTTCTCTTGCTCTGTAATTTCCGGTAACCTCGGCGGTAAAGCCATTTCCAAGCTTAAATGAATTGATGCTGTTCAGGTTGAACGTAAAATTCCCTTTATTATTGATCTGTGTTCCCGAAACGTTTCCGGTATATGCACCGTAATAGAAATTGGCACTGTTGTTCATATCCCACCATTTAGTCACTTTCACCGGAGCAATCAGATACAGTCCGACATAGGAAGCAGAGCTCAGGTTATCATTGGTTTGTACGGTAATGTTCTCTCCGTTTTCAATGACAGGCTTTATCACGTCTGTAATATTATCAGACGTTTTGCTGTAGCTTAAAGTGGCAAAATACTTATTACTGAAGCTATAAGTAAACTCATAATTCATGGTGGTTTGAGGATTCAGATCCGGATTTCCTGCTTTATAAGTAGTAGGGTCAAGATAGAATTTAAAAGGGTTTAACTGGTTATAGCTCGGTCTTGTGATTCTTCTGCTGAAATTAAGCTCCACATTATTTTTATCATTCAGATCGTATGAAAAAACAGCACTCGGGAAAATTTGCGTGTAGTTCTTTTTATTGATCTGATTCGTGGTGATCTGCGTTCCGGTTACATTCGTGTTCTCGACTCTTAGTCCGAAGGTAGAGCTGAACTTTTTCCATTTTTTAGAGACATTTCCATAAACAGCATTGATATTTTCTTCGTAGATATAATGATTGGTTTTGCTTACATCCAGTACAGGAGTTCCCGAGCTTGCATCAAAGAACTGAAGATCGTTATCTGCTTTTACAAAGCTGGTTTTCGCCCCTCCTTCCAGTTTCCAATCTCCTTTCAGAGCCTTGGTAAGGTCGGATTTAAGAGAAAAAATATTTAAATTTCCATTGATGTCGCCTTTCAGAATATCCACGTTCTCCAGGTTTCCGGAAACCCCGTATGTTCTGGTATCAAAATTCTGTAAAGAAGTATTCGAATAATTGATGTAATCAAAATCGGTTGTGATTTCAGAGCCTAAAGAATCGATAGTATATTTATGATTGAGGTTAAAGGAAGCATTTTTCCAATGGTCATGCGAACGGTTTTGGGTGGTAAAGCTGCCTGAGGGAAGATAATTGCTGCCCAAAATCTGGGATGAGTTATCACCTTTCGGATCAAATTTATTGCTGATAAACCCTACCGAGAATCCAAGAATATTTTTATCATTCATATAATAATCCATTCCGGCTTTGGCGATGTGATTCCTGAAGTTCAATTTTAAGAAATTATCCTGTACATAAGCTTTTTGGAAATTTCCATCATTATCAAAGAAATTTCTGTCCAGCATCAGGTGATTGAAAAATTCCCTGTAGGCAAAGCTGTAATTCGCAAAAACATTGATCTTCTTATTCCTGTGGTTAATGCTGAAGTTATTATTGTTTTTGATGAATCTTCCGGTTCCTAAGGCCACAGAAGCACTTCCGTTGGTTCCTTTTCTCTGGTCTTTTTTTAGTTTGATATTAATAATTGAAGTTCCTGCCGCATCATATTTGGAAGACGGGTTGGTGATGAATTCAATTTTTTCCACGCTCGCAGAAGGAATTCCACGAAGATAATTGGCAAGGTCTGCTCCCGTCATAGGTGTATTTTTTCCGTCTACCTGTACCAGAAGATTACCTTTTCCTCGAAGGCTGATGTTGTCATTGCTGTCAATATTTACTCCCGGAGCTTTTTCTAGGACTTCAAATGCCGAATTTCCGGTGCTTGCAATGCTGTTTTCCACATTCAGGATCATTTTCCCTTCCTGTCTTTCGATATAGGGTTTGGTTTTCGTGATTGTTACGCCTTCGATTTGTTTTTCATTGAGCTGAATCTCAGGAAGAGTAGTGTTACCTGCTACGGCAATGGGTTCCGATCTGTAAGTTTCCGTTCCGTTTTTATTGATTTTCACATAGTAATTTCCGGCGGCAAGATCATTAAAACTGAAACTTCCTTTCTGATCCGCAATTTCCGTTTTTACCAATTTATTTTCGGAATTGAATAAATTGATTTCCATCTGATTCACCTCTGAGGAATTGATATTTCCCGACAGTGAAAAATCCTGTGTTGTCTGCGCAGAGAGCCTGCTGCTGAAAAAAGACAGGATCCAAACAAAAATGAATAAAAATATTCTGGCCATTGTTTTATTTTTTAGAATTTAAACAGTTGTCTGAAATGGTAAGTAATGCTGCATTCATAATTTCCAGCACTTTTCTTGAAATACCCTTTAAAGCAAGTTGTCTGTTACTTTCAATCAAGGTTTGAACTTCTTTGATGATCTTTATTCCCGATTCGGTTACTTCAAGATTGGATTTTCTCCTGTCTTCGGGGTGACTATGGCGAATGATAAATCCTGATTTTACCATAAGATCTATAATTCTTGTCACAGACGCATTATCCTTGAAAACCAGATCCCCGATTTCACTTTGTGTAATTCCGGGATTTTCAAGAATGGCTTTGATGATAAGCCATTGATCAATTGTAATATTGAAGCCGTTGGCTTTCAGTTGCCGTTGTGCATAGTTTCTGTATGATCTTATCGCCTTATCTATATTATAGAAGATGATCGAATTTAATTTTTCCATAATTTCTTATTTAAATAATGACTTATCAATTATTGATATATCAATTAATTTGTTGCGTGAAATTTTATTTTGTTACAATCATGCTTGAAAAATTTTAAATATTTATTTTAACCACAAAAGGCACAAAAGTTTTTTGAACACGTTAGTTACTTAAGTTTCATGCTGAAATATATAAGAAGATCACGTAAGACTGAAATCAGAGGTTTCAAAAAACTCATGTGTACTCATAAATATTTACATTTTTAACTTTAAAATAACTTATGTGTTTTTATAAAAACTTATGTGGTTATATTCAAATAAAAACCACCGTATCAACGATGGTTTTCAATTTATATAGTTGTGAATAATTGGGTGATTTTCTTTTTTATATGTTCGTCCGGAGCGATTTTATAGAATTCTTTGAGAAGATCTAAACTGGTTGGTTTTTTAGGATATCTGTTATTCAGAAGGAAGTTTTTCAAAGCTAGATTCACCTTTTCTTCACCGACCAGCTCACTTAGTTTTACCATCATAACGGCACCTTTGGAATAAGATATATGGGTATTGTTTCCGGTTACTTTATAGATCGGCTGCTCCTGCGACAATCCCTTTTCATTATTATAGATCTGTTCATGAACTTTTATTCTTTCCTTCATTTTCCTCTGTCCATGCATTTTTTTGTACAGCATCATTTCGGTGTACATGGCAAGAGTTTCGGTAAGCATTGTTGAGCCTTCCCTGTCATCAGGATCAATCTGGCTGTTTCCCCACCAGAGATGGGAGAGTTCGTGGCCTGCAAGCTCATTAATAACATCCTGTTCCTCATCTGCATGAATGTTCGCATGGAAAACCATATCTTCAGGCATAAAAATAGCGGAAGGATAGGCTGTCGCAGCAAAACCTCTGGTAAATGAGGATATTTCTGCAAAACTGATGGTTTTGAAAGGGTAATTCCCAAAATTCTGTATGCAATAGTCCAGTGAAAGTTTAGCATTCCGGATAAGATGGTCTACATTTTCATCATGCTTTTCGTGGTAGAAAACATGGATCATAATACCTTTATGATGGATGCTTTTTTGCCTGTATTTTGCTGAAGATACGGCAAAACGAAACGGAATGCCATTCGCTTTATATTGAAAGAATTTTCTTTCTCCTCTGGTAAACTGGTCAGTAAGATCTCCTGTCCCGATTGCAGTCTGGTCTTTTTCCGTAGAAATAACCATATTTAAATTGATAAAATCTTTCCTGAACACTTCCGGCGCTTCAGCCTGCTTCAAGCTTTGCTGTTTTCCAAGCCTGAATTCATCCCTTTTTTTCTGATCCTCGATTTCATTGTCTTTCTGATACCCAATCACGGGATAATATCTGCTGATCCTCATGAAAGAACCGTTTTCTATCATAGCGTTAAATGATTCATGACCATTGACTGCAAACCATTGATAAGAAATTCTGAAATCCAGACGGGCTGTTTCATTAGGCATTAATGGCTTGTTTAAAAGGATCTCTGTAACGGCCTTACTCATTCTCCGGGTTTCTGAATTGGTTTGAATAATTGCTTCATCGATCTGCAGATCCGGATGGAAATTGATGAGAATCTTATCAATAGATTGATCAGACTGATTGATCAAGGTATATGTTCCCGTAATCTCATAAGAATTTTCTGAAGGATGAAGATCGATTTTGGTCAGGACATCCGTAATCACGGGTTGTGGAAGATTTTCGTAGTGACGGAATGCTTTCTCATAATGAGCAGCTTTTACCATCTCTTCCTCTTTATTTTGCGGAGAATAGCCTTTCATAAATAAGCTTCCTGTAAAAGCACCCATCATTAATAAAACGAGAGGAAAAACAGCTTTTTTGAAACTCCATTTTTGGGTTTTAGCCATTTTATTTATCATCCATAAAAGAACCATAATGCCCAATCCGGATAAAAGCCTTTCTGCAAAGGCTACTGAATACACTCCATACCCATTAAAATCGCTGTATGTACCTTTATAATCTGAAAATATTCTCAGTAACGGATAAAGAATAATTTTCTTTGAAATGGGCGTCGCCGCCATAATCAGAAGTAAAACAGAAATACCTAAAGCCACAAACCTGTTCCTGATATTATCATTGATGAGCAAAACAAAGCCTGAAAAAAGAATAATTGGAAATGTATTGAAAAGAATAGTCCCCAAATAAGCGGTCCAGTCTATGTGAAAGTAATGGTAGGTTAACTGAAAAACTAAGCCCTCAAGAATTAATATTCCGCTGAAAAAGAAAAGTAAAATACTGATGGATAAGAAATGACCGGCTAATTTATTTTTGTAAAAATAAGTACTTCTTTCAATCAGGGAGAATCCTGAAGAATGGCTCCTCCAATAAAGATCATTGATGAAATAAGCCGCAATAAACAAGCCGAAAAGATGAAAGTTTTCTGAAATGGTGGTTGCCATCAAGCCCGAGCTTGCATATTTTTGCGGAAGGCGGATTCCTTTTTCTATTTCGGCATACATTTCCATTCCTACAAAGAAAAGTAATAGTATTGAAGCTGCTACGATGGCAATGCTTTTAAAAAGATAGATCAGGTCAATCTTTGCAAAAGACAGGATAGACTGTAAAGCAGAAACATTGTTGAAGTGTAGAGAAGAAACGGTGTATGTTTCTGAATGGGTGTCTGAAAACACAGAATTGAGTTCCGTTTTTCTCTTCTTTTTGCCTGAAAAATGGGAAAAAGAAAAGAGACGGTAGGAGAGTATTAAAAATACAACCGAAATAATCAGAAAAATGACCCTGTTCGATAATAAATACCAGGATAAAGGGATGGTTAATTCGTTCTTTTCCCAAGCGGAAAGATTTCTGCCTTCATAAAAATAGGCGGATAAGCCAAAAGGGTCTGTCAATGCAGATAATTGCTGGGATTCTAAGGATTGAGGAATACTTCCTGCCATAAATGGAGAATTGGAAAATAACAGGATGACCATATACAGTACATAAAGCAGTAAACCACCAATAACCACCATGAGTTTTTTCTTTATGATCAGGGAAATGAAAAATAAAAAGCTACAGACCAAAAGACAATTGATGCATCCGAAAATTAAAAAGGGAAATAGATAATGCCAAAGATTAAAAAGGGGCTGTATCTCGCTTCCGGCACGCATATTCTGACCGATTATAAAGCCGATCATTAAAAAAGTAAAGCTTAAAAAAGTCTGTAAAAAATAAGTATAAAATCTTCCTTCTACATAATCCCATTTTGAAAATGGAAGTGAAAACAGGATATGGTCGAATTTTGAATCCTGATCTTTAAAAAGCTGCTGACTGGCAAAAATAGTAGCGAAAAATATGATGGACAAACTCAACATTCCGGTCATAAAGCCAATGGTATAAGGGGAGTTCAGATAAATACCTTCCCCGACGGTGAGATTGAATTTATTTCCACAGAATATTCCTGAAAATATCAGAATCAGGGCAATAAGATAAGTTAGCCAATGCTTTGTACTGCGTTGGGCTTCAAATAAGAATATAGCGTTCATGATTACATTTTTTGGGTGAGGGAATGAAAGTAGACGTGCTCCAATAAAGGATTTACAGGGATAAATTCTTTAGGCTCTACTTCTGAGAACGTGGTAATGTGCAATTCTCTTTCAATCAGTTGTTGACTGATGATTTGGTATTCCGAATGGTAATTGTTCAACTCATTTTTATCAATGGATTTCGACCAGATTTTCTGATCGAGTTGTGCGATCAATTCATTGGGTTTTCCTTTTTTCAGGAGCTCTCCTTTATTCATGATGGCCATTTCTGAACAGAGATTCCGGACATCTTCCACGAGATGGGTGGAAAGAATAACAATGACTTCTTTACTGATGTCATTCAGCAGGGAATTGAAGCGGTTGCGTTCTTCGGGATCGAGACCTGCGGTAGGCTCGTCTACAATAATAATTTTAGGATTTCCCAATAATGCCTGTGCCACTCCGAAACGCTGTCTCATTCCTCCGGAAAACGTATGAACTTCTTTGTTTCTGAAATCGGAAAGGTTCACTTTTTCAAGCAGGCTTAAAATCTGATTTTTGCGTTCGGAACGGTCTTTAATGCCCTTTAACATAGCAATATGTTCCAGAAGATCAAATGCGGAAATTTTCGGATATACTCCAAAATCCTGTGGTAAGAAACCAAGATTTTGTTTGATGTAATCAGGATTTTTGGAAATATTGATTCCGTTGAATATGATATTCCCTGAAGTAGGTTTCTGAAGACCTACAATTGTTTTCATTAAGGAAGATTTTCCGGCTCCGTTGGGACCTAAAAGTCCGAACATCCCGTTTCCGATTTCCAGAGAAATATTCTTAATGGCTTGAAAACCATTTTTATAGGTGAGGCTGAGGTTGTTGATGGATAAAGTGTTCATATTGTTGAATTTGGATAATAGAAGGACAGGCAATGTTTCCATTGCTTTTAAAAATTGGACGATAAAATTTTAGTTTAACCACAAAAGATACAACAGCTTTTGAGGTTGCTGAATTGATAAGTTTAAAAGTTTATAGTATGATCATTCTTTATATTCTAAAATGTCTCCCGGCTGACATTCCAGTATCTTGCAGATCGCTTCCAGAGTATCGAAACGGACCCCTTTGGCTTTGCCCGTTTTCAGGATGGAAAGATTGACGGGCGTGATTCCCAGTTTTTCTGCCAATTCTTTACTCTGCATTTTACGTTTGGCAAGCATCACATCTAAGTTGACTATAATTGACATTCTATATAAATAAATCTTGTTCGTTTTGCAAATGTAATCCTTGCGTAAAAATATTCGCAAGAAATAAACAGAATATTCCCAGCATGAAATGGATAAAAACCAGTCCCCATATTATGCTTTCCACCTCCACAAAGAAGCTTGCGATAATCACCATTGGTAATGGAAAGAAAATATTATATATGTAAAATCTTTTCAATTGCACCGTATTTTCTTTGGTAAATAATTTCGACTGAAAGAAAACTTTAAAAACTTTGGCGGAAAGCCAAAAGAAAATTCCATATCCCGTTAAAACCATTAAAAAAGAGAAGATGATATACGGATAATTGTTCTCTATATTTAGAAAAGGTTTTTCCGTCAATGGATAGTTGATGTGTAAATATTTATTTTGATTGTAAGGGGTAATTTCAAAACCTGTAATCAGACAAATGAATGAATACAGTGCCGTAAGCAAATAACCCACGGATAATATCAGGCAAATGTAATAGAGGATTCTTGAAATAATTTTAGTCTGGTCCATGTCAAAAAAATAATGAATTGATATTGCAAATGTATAATTAATTATCGTAAAACAATAATTATTTTAAATAAAAATTTATTTTATTAATATTTTATTTCAGATAAACCCGGATAAAATCTTACGGTATAACAGTTTTTAATTAATTTAGAATAAATTTTTTGCAATGGCCTATAGTATTGAACTTGCAGACAGGGTCCGTGAAAGGCTCTCAGAGATCCCAGACCTTGAGATTGTCGAGAAAAAGATGTTCAGCGGTTTATCTTTCCTGGTGAACGGTAAAATGTGTATCAATGTGAGCCATGACAACCTGATGTGCCGGTATCATCCGGATCTGGAAGAGGAAGTTACAAGGAGAAAAGGATTCTTACCTATGATCATGAAAGGAAAGCAGCTTAAAGGATACTGTTATGTGGAGCCTGAAGGCTTTCAAAAACGCGAAGATTTTGAATACTGGATAAAAATATGTCTGGATTATAATGAAGTGGCTAAAGCTTCAAAGAAATCAAGGAAGAAATAACCACGATCACTATAAACAATTGTCATTCTGGACGAAGTGAAGAATCTCTCAATTTTTAATACTGTGAAGATATTAATGATACAATTCTTCTCTGATTTTAACCAAAATTTTTTCTGTCCTTTTTAAATCCGGATAATCAGGAAGAGTAGAAATACTATAATAATGCTCGATAGATTGTATTAAGTCCTCTGCTTTCTTCATAACTGCTTCATAGGACCAGTTTCCTGCTTTAATATCCAGTAATTCATCGCGGTTATCCACACGGATCTGTAAAGAGCCTGTTTTGAAAATATGCTCGCAGGATTGCAACAGACGGATCGTATGCATCATATTTTTGCTGTCGTAATTCTGCCCATGCTGCTGATTTACATTATAGCGGTCTTCATTCCGTTCCAAGACCCATTTCCAGTATTCACGGTAATCCTTGCAGTACGTGGAGTAGGCGTCGAGGTTACAAAACAAGTATGCGATTGATTTTTCTTCTTTCGGAACAGAGGAAACAGAAACCTGATTGGCTTCTTCGTTCTGAATAATTCCTTTATAACCTAGGTTTCCGGATTCATCGTAGAAAACCGCAAACATTCCTTTGGTATTGTCAACGCTCACCAATCCGCATTTTTCCTGAGAAAGACCACCCCGTCCTACGGACACCCCTCCGGCGGAGGGGAATTCACTGAGCCATTTTTTCAACGGAACAGAACCGTGATTCTGTAAAACATAACAGAAATCAAGAATGGATTTTCTTTCTTTATCTATTGGATTCAGGATCTTCTTATTGAGTCCTTTTGCTTTTTTGATCTGCGAAACCGCATAGCCTGCAAACGTATCTTTACATAATTTGGAGAGGAAATCCTCAGGTTTCAACAGACCCATCAATGGATTTTTCCGCAAAATACAGTCTTCCGGGCTTGCCAGAATTTCCAGAATATTAGGATTGTTTTTTTGCAGCAGTTCTACCAATCTTCCGATCTCAAAATAGGTAATGTCGTTGGTTTCATTAGAGATTTGTGGAGTATAATTAAGCCCATAGAATTCTTCTTTCGGTAAATAATATACTCCACGGATATCCGTATCTGAGTTTTCAGTAGCTAATCCGAAAGAACGGCTTCCGGAGATGGCTTCGAAGAGGATGAGGTGTTGGGATTTTATGGTTTGGATGGTCATGACTAATTCTTTGAATGTTAAATAATGATAGAAATACGTAATGTTTTGCGTAAGTTAATTTATTAATTAAAAAGTTAATCAACTATAAAAAAATGATTACTTTTGTAAGTATAATGAGTCAGTTTGATTACATAAAAGATATAGCGAAATATGGTCTTGAAAATGACCAGGAAAAATTATTATCTGTATTAAATGATTTAATTGAACATTCTAAAAATACCAAAAAATTAAACTTTGCAATACAACTACAATCAATTCTAAAAGACTCTCTCAAACAACAAAGAAATAATTCATTAACTAAAGTTGGGTCTGAATCTTATTTTAATAGAATTGAAGATAGAGAAGTCGGAGAGTTAATATTAGAAAAATTAACTTCTAACTATAGGCTTGATAACATAGTTGCTGATAATACTGTAATTCATAGCTTACAATATTTTATTGAAGAACATCAAAAAGCAGAGTTACTTAGAAAATTTGATTTACCAATAGCAAATAAATTATTGTTGCATGGACCTTCTGGTTGCGGTAAAACTTTGGCTTCTTATGTTGTTGCAGGAGAATTAGATAAGATGATGGTTGTTGTGAATTTAGGAGCAATTGTATCATCAAAATTAGGAGAGACTAGTAAAAATTTATCTAAGATATTTAGGAAAGCGGCTTCTGAAGATTGTATTATATTTATTGATGAGTTTGATTCTTTGGGTAAAGTTAGAGATTATTCACAAGATCATGGTGAAATGAAAAGAGTTGTAAATACTATTTTACAATTATTTGATTACCTTCCTCAAAATAGTATTGTTATTGCTGCTACAAATCAAAAAGAAATGCTTGATGAAGCATTACTCAGAAGATTTGATTTTTCTATTGGATTTAATTTACCAAAGGAAAGAGAAATAAAAGAATTAGTATTGCTAACTCTTAAAAATGGTAATTTTTCTTTTGATAGTAAGATAAAGGCTAATAAAGTCATTAAAAATTCTATTGGACTATCTTATTATAGTATACAAAAGACATTAGTTACAGCTATAAAGAGAAGTCTATTTGCAATAAATAATCCAGAAAATATAATTTCCGCCAAAATTGATACTTCAATATGGCAGAAATTAATTGATATTGAAAAAGAATCTATTGGAGTTTAATTTTCTGCATCCAGATCTATATTATTTTCATTTTTAATCTCAATAAATTCATTTATCTCTAGCATTTCTGAATATAGATTTTCAGTATTTTCATTTGATAATATTTCTGTAATTTTAATAACCATTGAAAAGTTATGTTTTTGTTTTTTTAATGATTTCATATAATCTTTTTTTGCTAAACATCTAACTACTATTGAAATCTTATCATCTAATTTACTAAAATCAGCTGGTTGAATTCTGTAAGACATAAATTGACTATTTGAAAATTGTCGATTTTCTATTCCAAAATGGTCTTCACTCCATGTTATGTTATTCTTAATTGAGTAATCACTTTGGTTACCAGTTTCAAATATCTTTACATCTTCTACATCCTTAATAAGATTAAAGGATATATGTAATGGTAAATAATCTAATTGATTATCTTTTATAGGCATAAAACTATAACATAGTGAAATGTCAAACTGTAATTTATTTCCACTTTTATTTAAATACTGAGGAAGAAATATTGGTACTTTGAATATTTCTCCTACCTCAATAAAATTTTCTATAATGAAGGTTATGGTATTATTTTCATTAGCTAGTAAGTGTTCTCTTTTTGGAATGCCGAAACCTATTAAACTTTTTAAAAGGAATTCTGGTTTATCTTTAAAATGAGGTAAAGAATTTTTATTAGGATAGTTTGCCGAATTTATTAATAAAGCTTTGACAGTTTGAGATTTTAAATTAGGGTATTCATTCAGGATTTCGGCTGCATAAGAAGTAATTAAAGGTGTTGATAAACTTGTGCCAGAAGATCTTCCATAAAATTTATCATTGTTTGCAAATGCAGATTTTAAAATTTCTAAACCAGATTTTTCATTAAATAAATCCCCACCAAAGAATACAAAATCTGGTTTATTCAAATGTTTGTTTTTCTGTTTTATTGTTTGGGTATTAATTATTTGAGAATAATCATAATGAAATTTTCTTGTATAATAAGCAGGATAAATTCCATTTGGAGTAATATCTGAGCTGTCATTTTCTTCGAAATTACCAGCTAATGCTCCTACAGAAATATTATTTAAGGACTCAGAGGGAATGCAAATATTAGTGTCTTCACATGCATGAACAATAGTAGTAGCATCCGGTTTATAAAAAAAATCTGGGTATTCGTGATCTGGATGAAACTCATCATCTACTAATGATTTTAAACTATCTGAATTAAAATTTCCAACTGAAATAAAGATTAAAACATCTTCTTCATATGCGATTTTATCTAACTCATATGCAAAAGAACTAAATGGTTCATTATATTTTTTTGCATTGGGAATTACTAACGATAAATTAAAAATTTTAATTCCATATTCTTTTTTGGCAAATTTAATGTCTTCTAATAGTTTTGGAATATCAAGCGGATCATTGCTTTGTTGTAAAGCTTTTATTACAAAGATTTTAGCTTTTGCATTATATGTATTTTTAATAATATTATAAAACTCATCCCCTAAGACAATTAATCCTGCAACCATAGTTCCATGGCCAACCTCATCCCAAAAAGAACCCTTACCAGTATGGTCAATATTTTCATTTAAAATAACTGGTCGTAACGGTAAAATTCTTTCTACTCCGGTATCAATAACTCCTACAGTTGTTACATTATCCCGCAATTCTATTTCAAAATCATAATCTCTTATTGGACCATTATAACCCGGTTTGAACTTTTGAGTTCTCGAGCTAGTTATTGCTCTAACTATATCAAAATTGTCAGCAATAAATTGAATTTGATCTTTTTTAATCTCATAAATTTCTAAAATACTTTCGTGCATTTCAGAATATGAATAACTGAAGTGATGCTCTCTTAGATAGGTAAAAAGTCGTTCTTTTTGAACATTATAAATCTCATCAATACTTTCAATGAAATTAAGTAAAATCCCTTTTCTACTATAAGTTAAAATTCGTGCTGTACTATCAATGAATTCAAATTTATAAATTAAAGCTAAAAGATTGTACTGTTTATTATTGTATGAAGTTCCATGAGGACTTCCAATAATAATTTTTAAATGGTTTTTAAAATTTTCAAATAAACTAAGGTCATATATTTCAAAAATTACAGTTTTGTTAAACTCTCTGTATTCGATAGGAACTAAGCCGTACTTTGTTAAAAATTTTTGTTTTAAATCCGAATTGAAAATATTATAAAAATTAATTTTAATTAAGTCTATATTTTTGTCAAATTCTATACTTCTTTGACTATTTCTTAATTTTTGCTTAGCATAAAATGAAATATTAAATTTTCTCAGTCTTTCTTTTTGAAATTGTTGAATTACTTTTGGCTCATTTTGTTCTGTTATCTCATCAATTTTTTTACCACCTCCAACATTTCTTTGTCTGTTAAACTTTGGGTGGGTTGATTTGTCATTGTTTAAAAAAATATGTCTATTCATGGTGTTTGTTGTGTATCAAAAATTAATAATTTTTATTGAAGTTTTTAAAATTAAATATATTGATAAAAACAAAAAAAAGATTACGGCTTCCCGTAACCTTTTAATTTACATCAATATTTCCCTAAAAACCCTCTCCATCTCATCTTTATCTGTCTTTCCTCCAGTCAAACTCTTTGCTCTTTCTTCATTATCTGCAACCATTTTTTCCAAAAACCCAAAAAGCTCCCAGTCATTCGGATGGTAATACGATTCTCCTTTTGTAGCTTTTAAAGCAATAAGGTTTTCTATTTTTGTTCTTGTAAAATCATCTACCAAAACAAGTAATTCACTAAACAGCACTGGTGGAACGGTTCCTTTTTCTAATATCCATTTTCCGGTAAGAGCAGTTCTTAGGCAGTAGAAATAGCTTTTCAGCTTCACTTCATTGTTTCTGCAGGTTTCCAGATATTTTTTGCTCATACTCAGATAGTGATAAGAAACCGCTACCGGAGAAAAACAACTGTCTGCCAATGGTCTGAACAGTTCAACAAATTTTTTGTTTTCCTTATAGACGATAGGAGAGTAGAACCAGCTTAATAAGGCTGCATTAGATTTTAGCAAAAGATGAAAAGTCTTCCTCAAGTCCCAGCCGGAACCATCCAGATCATCTTCTGTCATAAATTCTATCGTTTCATCTTTATCCCAGGGAGAAAGATACCAGTCTTTTTCGTGTCGGTATATGAAACGGATATCGTAATCGCTGTCAGGAGAAGCAAAACCCCACGCTCTGCTCCCTGATTCTACGGCAAGAAGTATTTCTATACCACGTTTTGCCTCAACTTCTTTGAGTTTATCTAATATTTTTGGTGTCATCGTTTTTTATTTGTAGTGCAAAGTAAAAAAATAACTGCGCAATATTTTTGCGCAGTGAGTGTTATTTCAAATAATAAAAATTTATATTTAGGCTCTAAAAACCTTAATGAAATGATCTTTTTCCAAAGTTTCTAATGAAAAGTCGAAATCTGATTCTTCTCTGTTTGAAGTGATTATTGCTCCTAATTCTTTTATAATGCGATTAAAAGTAAGAGGCTCATACCATTGTTGGTATAGTGCTTTTGTAGCCATTACAGAAACTTCGGAGCTCCCTGAAACATGAGAATGTCCCGCTCCAAAATTCAGTAATGTAAAGCATTGCTTCCCATCCTTTGGCAAAAGAATGCCTAAAATCATTTGTTTTTGAACCGCATTACATCTGGTTTCGGCAAAGAGATTATTGGGATTCATCATATAATCATAAGAAATATTATCCCCTTTTCCTATGATGATTTTATAACCGCTATTGTTGTCACCATAATAGATGTTATTCATAATTAGTGTAGGAGTATTCAATCCTTTATTGGCATAAAGATATTCAACCGCACCATTAGGGGCAGAAGTCATATCTCCTGAATACATCAAATGTCCGTTATTCTGATTATAAGTTGCGTTCCAGCCTGTTTTTCCAGAAATATTAAGTCCTGAAAGGTCAAGATCAAAAGCTCCCCAGGAATCTTCCCAATAAACTCCCACAGCTAACCTTTCTCCATAAAATTTGGTTCCTGTCGGAATATTTCCAACAAACATTTTTTCAGAAGTTGGCAAAGCAAATTCTATGTTTTCAGGCAAATAAATTCTTTTGTCAGAAAGATCATATTTAAGTTTTAGATAGTCCAAAATAAATTTATAGTTCAACTGATTAACATAGGTTTCTTTACCTTTCTTAACCCACGATTTCCCGTTTCTGATCCTGTAGACAAAAGTATCCTGTCCGTATATTCTTGAATGACAAGCTGATAATGCTTTAAACAAAGCAAAAGGAGTGGCATTTTCCAACCAATGTAAATCACCATATTCTAGCAAAGTATTGGTAGCGTTATTCAATGGATTTGCTATTAAAGGTTTATGATAGATTTTTGAGAGCTTTGAAATTTTATTGATTGTTTTTGGAGCTTTGTTTTTATAAGCCAGAAATAAAGGTTTAAACCTGTTAAAGATTTCAGCCAGTTTTTCCAATCCGAAACTTTCAAACAGATACGTTGGATTATATTTACTCTCTTTAATCAGATCAATTAATTCATCATTTTTGATTAAAAGTGTTGTAAGAGTAGTTTTATAAATGACGTAACGGAAAAACTCAACCGGATTTTCAGGATAAATGTTGTACAAATCGGCAATTTTTACGATCGCTTCTTTATTTCTTACGTTTTCTTTTCCGGTAAAATCATATTCAAGCTCATGATGCAGAATATAGAGCAAATCATCAATCTTTTCTTCTTTCAAAGCAATTCCCGATTTCAGCAGTGAAAGGCATTTTTCCTGCATTTCTTCTTTGGTATAGGCTTTCACTACCTTAAAGGTTAATTTCAGATCAGGAACATTTAATATTTCGTTGGGAATATAAATTTCATTCTGAAACCGAGTTCCGTAGGTAGTTATGTAATGCTTGATTTGCTCAACCCATAAATCAAATCTTGAACTGTCTTTTATTTTTTGCCAGGATTTATGAAAGGATTTATTTAAATCATTTCCTTTTAATTTTTCCTTTGCATAGTAACTGATAATTTCTTTTTTTGACCAAAGAGCACCTGGTTCAATGATAAAACCATCTTCTGAAATGAATGGCTTTTCATTAGATTCTCTTGCTAATATAGCATTAAATAATTGTAATGTTTTCATTGTGTTTCATGTAAAAAATAAGTGAGGAGTAATTCTGTAATGAAGCATATAGGAACTCCTTTTACCTATATTTTTATAAAAAAGACGGGGAGTAATTCTCCAAAGTTTATAGGAACTCCCTTTGTCTTATTCTTTGAAAAGGCGGAAAGTAAAATGGGAAATATAGGAACTTTCTTTGCCTTCATTTTGTTCACGCTTTTCTAAACTTCTTCTTTTTCTTCCAAGGCGCATTTTTCTGCACATCACCCGCCATAATACATCCGTAAGGCATCACTTCATCCAATACTTCACAAAGGCCGTATTCTTCTATCTGAGCTCTTACGTTTTTAGCGCTTTTATAAGCTGTCGGAAGCTCGGAAATATCAATTTCATTGGAGAAGAAACGAACATCCAGTCCTTTTGTTTCTTCTGCAAAAACGTCTTCAATGGTTTTATGGGCCAATGATTTCTTATGCTGGCTTCTGCTGAAATTTCTTCCCGCACCGTGAGGCGCAAAACCTAAATTTCTTTCATTCGTTTTTCCCTGAACAATTAATACTGGTTCCGCCATATTCAATGGGATCAGTCTTGGTCCAGTAATATCGGGCATGAATTTATCATCCAACGGAGTAGCTCCTTTCGCATGGTAGAACAAATCACCATCTTTAAAGACGAAATTATGCTCATTCCAGTATCTGTTTTCCTTTTCTATATCCAGTTTGTTTAAAACTGCATCATGAATGGAAGTATGATTTTCTTTGGTCCATTGTCTTATTAACTGTAGCGCCTCCCAATACGATTTTCCTTCTTCCGTATCATAAGGAATCCATGCATTTTCTCTCAAAGTTTCAGGGGAAATTTCCTGTCTGAAACGGTTGGCGACCTTCATTCCTTTATCATACAAAGATGCTCCCGGAGCTCTTGAGCCGTGATGGGTAACCAACATTGTATTTCCTGTATTTTTGGAAATTCCGACGAACAGAAAATGGTTTCCGTCTCCCTGAGTTCCCATATGAGAACGGGCAATGCTGATCAGCTTTTCATCATTCAGAAAATAGTTTGCTCTGAAGGCATCCATCAATTCCTGAGACATCGGCATCTGTTCACCTCTTGGTCTTCCTCCGTACCCGAAATGCGTTACAGAATGAGCAGCATCCAAAACTTCTTTAGGATCAGCCTTTCCAAAATCCGTTAACATCACGGAACAGCAGATATCCGCACTATGGAATCCCGGGTGAATGGCATTTTTAGCAACTGCAACACCCCCTACAGGAATATTTCCTTCAGGACCGGTAGGACATGCATCCGGCATTAATGCACCCCCAACCAGCGTTGGAGTTTTCATTAAAACCTGCATCGTTCTGATCACCTTTTCCACATTATCAGCCTCATTTTCATGTTCCGCTCTGATGTTGATCACAAAATCTTTTGGAGATGCATGAAGCGGGATTTGCTCAGGCTGTTTGAACTGCACAAGGTATTCTTTGATCTGGTTTTCATCCAGGTTATTTTCATTAATATGATCGATGGCTCCTTTAAACCATTTTGCCGGTCTGTATCCTAATTCAATTAAATGATTTCCGTTAAATTCCATTGTTTTTTTCATTTTGATGATGCAAAGTAACGATACAAGTGCGCAGTATTTTTGCGTAGTATAACTTTTTTTAATTATTTTTACAAAAATATCAAGTATACCCAATCTCTCGTCTTCTATGTTGTAGTGTCGCATTAGTATACCGGGTTGTTCCAATAATTTGACTGAATTTTTTAGCAATGACCACAAATAGCCATCCTTTATCTTGGTTGAAATCTTCAATAGCTTTGGCAATATAGCTCTCAATATTTTTTGAATCAGGAACAGAGGCATACCATAATTCTGATAAATTACCGTCTTCAGATACCACTATCAGGTCATTTTTATGCTCTATATTGATAGGAATAAGCTTTATATTATTTGTTTCTAACTTAATTTCCTTAAACCATTTTACCATTCACTTAATTTTTATGCTTGTATGTTTTAAGATTGATAACATTCAAAAAAATCATTCATAGAAACCAAATCTAATCAAGGGAGATTACACTCCCCTGATCAGATAAAAAAACATGAATGTATTGAGTGTTGTCATTATTTCCAGAAAGTCCAGACATTTCCATTGAAAACGGCCAGCTGTTTTGCTGTTGTATCATAAACTATCAAACCTGGAGCAGGATTGATAATAGTAAGATGTGGACTTGCTACTTTTGGTAGTATCATGGCTTTATTGGTATCTTTTAAAACCAAAATACCTGAACTTGATGAAGGAACTCCTGATCCTATTTCCACTTTTGCTCCGGTATTCTCGGTAAGAGAACTTTGGAGGGTAACACCATCAATGTTGGTGATCGGGTCAATTGTAGTGCCTGTAACATCAATTGATAGGTCTTTCCAACCTGTTGAAGACAACAGTTTCACTTTATGATCTGAAATGTCATATATCAAGGTTCCATTTTCTGCACCGGAAATAGAAGCCGCTGAATTAACCCACGGAAGAACCATCCCTTTATTAGCGCTTCCAAACTCTAACGAAACAGAGCCTGAGGAAACAGAATCCTTCCCTATTGCTACCTGAGAATAGGCTGTAATTGAAAAAGCAGAAACGATACTAAATATTATTTTTCTTTTCATTGTATTAAATTTGTGAATTAATTATCCGGGCATGTTTGTTGGCTTAAGCAAGTCCATCCTGACGATGTACCATTGGTATTAATCTGCAAACAATTTAAATCCGTATTATATACCATCATCCCTTCAATAAGATCTGTGGCTGGAATTGCTGCGACCTGAGCAGATGTTAATCTGTTTGGAACAAACCCTTTAGTTTTGGCTTCAAGAGCAATCCAAGCTCCTTTTCTTACGTTTGGCCAGCTGCCATCATTTGCACTCGCTCTATTCAAAGCAGTAATCCCAACGGTAGCCCCTTGAAGAGTTCCGGCTGTTACGGCAGGTTTATAACATACGCAAGAGCTTGTAACCACAATCACAGGTGAGGATACCGGACTGTAACAATTATTGGTGGTATCATGAAAGACCGCCCAATAGGTCCCAGAACTTACTGCATTCGGAGCTGCTACAATAGTTGCCACTGATGGAGTGCTGCTTGTATGCCACTCCAAAACAGTTCCCGCAGGAGCTGTGGAGGAAGTTTGTTGGGTTAAATCTACCGTCATTACGGGGCAGTTATTGGTAACAACTTTTACTCTTGTGCTTGGGCTATAACAATTATTGGCAGCATCATAAAATACCCCGTAATATACTCCCGGTACTGTAGCGGCAGATGCGTTTGCCGTAGTCAATGCATTATTTGTTGAAACGGGAAGACCGTTATGCCACTCAAATGTTGTACCTGCCGGCGGAGTCCCTGTATAATGGGAATTTAAATTGACTGTGACCTGTGACCAAACATTGCTGCACAACATTATTAAAATGGTGATCAGCATTTTCTGATTAAAAAACTTGTTCATCATTTTCTTTCAGTTTTTTAATTGATTACAGGAGCTGCAGTACCCGCTAAACAACAAGTGGTTTTTGTAAACGTAACAGCAACGGATGCCGGACTAAAACAAGATGCGCTAGTATCATGCACAAAAGTATAATAAGTTCCTGCAGTAGCTACTGCTGTAGGATTTGCCACAGGTGTGCCTGTATGAGTGTTATTGGTATACCATTCTAATGTTACTCCAGCTGGCAAAGAGCCGGAATATAAACTATTTAAATTAACCGTTTCCGTTGGGCAGGTATTAGTAATGGTGTTGGAAGATAAAGAAGGAGCTGTTGAACAGCAGCCTCCGCTGGTTACGGTAAGTGTGGTACTTGGAGAAGTACATCCAGCATTATTGGCATCTGAATAAAACACATTATAAGTACCCGGAGTTGAAACAGCCGTAGGATCTGCCACCTGGTTTCCAGACGGATCATAAAAAACAAGCGTTACTCCGGCAGGTAAAGAAGCTTCAGGTGTACCTGTATATTGGCTTTTTAGATTTACTGGGGATCCACATGTCATTGTATAGCTCGTAGAGCTAAAAGTAGGGGCTGACGTAGGGGCGTTGCATTTGAATATAATATCATTTGTGGTAGAAAAAGTACCTGCAGAACTGCCATAATTAATAGAAATACCGATACCATTGTCAGTAGTTGGATTTGTATCTATTGTATTACTAAAGATATATTGATTAAATTGTAAGTTAAAATTAATCTCATTAAAAACTGCTGAATAATATCCATTCCAAGCTTTCCCGCTTTTATACTTAAATGCTTCATAAACCACTTCTCCACTAACTGTTTTTTGAATTCCCATAGTTAGATTTGAGCCTGTACCAGAAACAAAACCTGGCCCATAATCTCCACCTGCCAGATAGGTATCCCATGCTTGAGACAATTTCACTGATTCACTATTACCAGGAGGGATAGTAACATCATATTTCACGGTTATAAAAGAATTGGGATAGGTATATGAATATGTTACTATTAAACCATAGATTAGCGAATTTTTAGTAATGGAGAAGGTGATAGAATGTTCAGTAGTATTTCCCATGGTATTACAAGTACTGCCTGTTGGAACAAGTATATGGCTGCTAGGAACACCTATTTGATTAAGTATCGAGCCCGTTGAGTATGTATCTTGTCCAATTACAAGAGCAATCCCATTTACACCAGGAGTATTATTTGGAGAGCCTCCTTGAAGTGGATTAGGCGAATACATCTGATATTGATTGTTCGCCATTACCTGCAAGTTTCCAGCTCCTGAAATCTCTGTGCGTAATCCATTAGTAGTATTAGTTCCCCCGGTTGGGTTCATAATGGTCACATCATTAAAATCTGTGGGGGTACAGATCATTTGTGCATTAACCTGCATGCTAAGACAGGTTAAAAAAAACAAGATTTGTAATAAATTTTTTCTCATAATATTCATTTTAAATTAAACGTTAATAATTGTAGTGCTTTATAGAGTATCATCTTTGGCTTATTTACAGGAATCCTGCATTTCCAGAGATAGATTCATCATTTGACTAAAAATATTTTTCTCCATTTTGATATTGTATTTCTGCTCATTTTAAATTTTAAAGCTAATTGGCTGTTGTTGAGGTTATTTCTTTTCTGATAATCCAGTATGTAGAATATTGTCTGCTTATTATAAGAGCGGAATTTTGGATTTGAATCACTTTGCTCTGATGTTTCGAAAATGAGATTGTTAAGGCTAATAATATCTAATGCCGTTAATTTCTCTTTTTCAAAGAAACGCCTACAGACATCTGCCTTCTCTGGTTTTTTATATTCTATGATATCAGTATAAATTTTTTTATAATCAGGGTTCATTGGATCATTAAAAAGTTGAATTAAAAGTGAGAAAGGAAATATGTGTAGATATATCTATCTGAGCACATATTTCCATGATTTGAGGGAAATGATTATTCTTTCTTATCATTTTGTTTATATTTTTATCTCTTATACTGTCAAAAAAAATGATTTTATAAGAAGTAATATGGTAATTTTTGTTATTGAATTATTTGGCAAAATTATTGGAAACCCCCGATGGAATCGATAAATTATGGTCGTCGATTATCATCAGTTATCCTGTTTTTTTATGCAATGAGTGTAAAAAGAAAAAATTCGAATTAATCATTAATTCGAATTTTAGCAAATGACAAAAGAATACTTCCTTTTTTTATTTATGGAAATCTTTTCGCTTCTATAAGTGCAATATCAAATAATTTTTAACATCCAGGTATAGATATCAATATTGGTAGGGATGTTTAGTTTTTTCCTTAATCTGTATTTTTTACTCTCAACAGAATTAATAGTTACATTTTTATACTGAGCTATTTCTTTCGTCTCGAATTTCAATTTCATTAAAGCACAGTACTCCAAGTCTGAATGCGTAAGCGCCGGATTTATTTGTAAAAGCTTCTGGTCAAATTCAGGAAAGGCCTCTGAAAATTTTAAATGAAAAGATTTATCCTTACTTTGGACCAGTTTAATAAGTTCTCTTATAAGTTGAACATCTTTTTCAGGTTGTTTTTCTTTTGCTAATTGAGTTGTTTCGTCAGCAAAAAGATCTTTTTCTTCCACAACTGGTAATACGTCATTTTTAATTGCTTTCCCTTTACGTTTTTGGCTAGCCGCAAAGTATATGTATATGATGCAGGCTACTATTATTATTAGGACAGCAATAATAATATAAGTGTAAACCTCATTATTTTTTGTTTTGCTGAGATCTTTATTTTGAGCAGATATCGTATTATCTAAGATTTTTTTTTCAACAATTGAGATACTATCGGTAATATTCTTCACTTTAGAAAGGTATAATGCCTGATTCTTATAATCATCAAGTCCAAGATAGGCCTCTGACATTCCATAATAAATGTCTTTTAATTCTTGCGAAAAAACCCTGTATTCATGAATAAGTTGGATAGATTGATTAAAGTATTCTATAGATTTTGTATAATTTTTTTTCTTATTTTCAATCCACCCTTTATTAATGTAGAAGTAAATGTAAAGTGATTTGTCTTTTTCATTTTTCATAAGCTCTTCAAACTCGTTCATATACTTTCCTGCTTCGGAAAGCTTATTTTGTTTGATATAAGTATAGGCAACATTCAATGCATATGATCCAACTCTAATATTTCTAGCCGGGTTTATTTCTTCCATCTTAGATTCTTCATAAGCTTTTTGAAAATAAAAGAGAATAGAATCCGGAGAAGTCTTCGGGTCATCCCGTAGATTTATTGCTATGGTATTGTATATGGCAGATTTAAGAAAATATCTTCTTTTTCCGACATAAAAATGATCTGCAATATATAAGCTTTTATGTAAAGATTCTCTCGATTTTTTTTCAAATCCTAACCTGGCATAAGCAATTCCCTGTATTAAGAGCATTTTAGACCACATTAAATAATCTTCTGACTTTTCGGCTAAAACCAATCCCTCAGGAATCTTTTTCAAAGCTTCATCATAATTCTGTTCATAAAGATATGCTCCAGCCATCCCAATAATTCCATTCATGATACCTTTGTCATAGCCAATATTCTTTGATTGATAGTAAATTTCTGTACATATTCTGAGCATTTCTTTATTTCCGCTTTCTGCTATTAAATTTTTATTATTAGCAATCGTTATGAGACTATCAATGCTTTTTTGCTGTTTAATTTTATCCTGAGTATAAAAAGTAGTACTCAGTTGCAGGAAAATATATAGTAAAAGTTTGGTTTTCACAGATAATTTAAATTAGATAGAGATTCAAATAATGAGTTGTATCAAAATTAAATTGTATATGATATAACAATCATTTTTCTTAAAATAAAATTAAGAATTTTTTAAAATGCATAATAAATTATGCAGAAATAATATTTAATTATTAAATTTCTTATATATAATAAATAGTAAAACGTATTTATTATAAAAATACGTTTTTGATTGTGAATCATGAGACAGGATAGATAAAAAGAGCAGGAATTTGCCTTTTACATATTAGTAATCTTTTAATTTATCTTATGGATTTCAGTTTTATACTTACTTATCCACTTATATAATGTTGTTTTGGGAATTTTATACTCATCAATAACCTGTTGTTTAGTTTTTTCCCCAATATTGATAAGTTCCAATATAAAATTAATAATTTCTTTGGTATAAAGGTTCTTTTTGAACTGAGGAAGAGAAGAAACATTAGTGTTCTGATTATAACTCATATTACTTGGAGGGGAATAAAGTATCAGATGATGAGAATAGATTCTAAAAAAATCATACTCGAGTAAAATACTAAACTTTAATATAAGATTGCTTTCCAAAAACTCTCTGGATAGTATTGCCGCTAATTCTTCATCGGTACATTTCATGAATTTACAAACGCGATCTATTTCCAGATCACGTTCTTTAATTAATTGGTTGATCAGAGATCCTAAATGAATATTTTTAAAGTCAATCACCATATTATCATAAATTGTATCTACTTATTTTTTGAAAAAAATAAGGCCATTCCTAACCCTGAGAGTACACAGACTTTGCTCCATTTAGTAATTTTCCAAAACTTCTGATTGTTTACAAACTTTGTTAGCTTGCTGGATAAAGACGAGATTATAAAGAAGACTATAAAGGCCTGAAGTGCAAAAATAATCCCCAAAAGAAACATTTGCAAAGTGACATTAAAGCCGCTTTTAGAAATAAATTGGGGTAAAAAAGCAATAAAAAATAAAGCTACTTTAGGATTTAGAACATTCATTAAAAAGCCTTTTCTAATTAAGTAGATTGTGTTTTCTTTACTCTGATCTTGATTTTCATGAAGATTCAGTTCAATTTTTTTTTCTTTTAAAGACATAAAAGCCAGATAGAATAAATAAGCGGCTCCTATATACTTAATGACCGAAAAAGCCAATGCTGATTTTTGAATAATAATAGACAAACCGGTTGCCGCTGCGACAGTATGAACTAAAACCCCTAAAGCTAGTCCTGTTGAAATAGCTATTCCATTTTTTTTGCCTTTCGTTATGCTTTCTGTCAAAACAAATATGTTATCCGGTCCGGGGATAATTGACAATAGCAATGATGCACTTAAGAAAGAAATTATTAATTGTACTTCCATTATAGATCGTTTACCTTTATAGTTAACTAAAATAAATTTGACTTTTCTAAATTAAAGATTAAGTATTATTAGAAATCAAATTAGGGGATGAATTTTGTAGATATATCTATTTGTGCTATCACGCACAAAATAATTAAGAATGTTTTTTTCATTATTATGTTCTTAGTAATCTTGTTCGACTGCAAAATTATAAGAAAGTTCCTTTAAACCTGTAGAATAAAGTCGTCGATTGTCGTTAATTATCATGTTTTTTCATCATATTAATATTGATCAAATGAAAAATAATGTCTTAAGTATATTGATAAAAATTTTTATTCTAATCATTGTATGTGCATAAAAAACGGTGTATCTATTAGATTTTAAATTAAATTTGCAAGAAGGTGTACATGATTGTAAAGTCACACATATAAATTTATTATTTCAATGCTAAAGGTGAAGCATTATAATTGTAATTAAACTTTATAGTTTCTTGGCAATTTGGAAATAGGCTTTCGGCTTTTTGGGATTGTTGATTGTAGATTTAACCACAAAAGTTTTAATTTAAAAAACAAAAGTTTTCTTTAGTTTAAAATTAATAAGTAAATCAAAATCACATTAGTTTAAAAATCTTCGATTTCAACTTGAGTGTACTTCTTTACCATATTGAAAATTAAGCTAAGAAAAAACTTAAAGTGTGTAAAAAAAACTTTTGCAAAGCTTTTATACCTTATAAATAAAATAAAAATATGCTGTTCAAACAACTGGAAAATTCTCCCGAAACCATTCAATTTAAAGAAGTCATTGCTTATATTGATGAAAACTACGATTTTACCCCTATAAAATTTACCAACGGAAATACCGTAAATGAAGCTGGTCAGAATAACGGTTCTTGCAAAATATTCAGTTTTGCGAAGCTGAATGATCTGCCGAAAGAAAAAGTTTTAAATCTTTTCGGAGAGTTTTACAGGGAGGATGTGTTAAAAAATCCGGAAGGAACCGATCACCAGAATATCAGAAACTTCATGGAATTCGGATGGGACGGAATTTCTTTTGAAGGGGAAGCTTTAAAAAGGAAATAATTGACAATTGTCATTCTGAGTGAAACGAAGAATCTCAGGTAAATTCTGATTAATTAAAAAACACAGCACCATGTCATCCAACAAAAATGCCCTTATCCGCTATAAAACATTAGATAAATGCCTTAAGAACAAATACCGTAAATATACCCTGGAAGATTTGATTGATGAATGTTCCGAGGCTTTATTCGAATTTGAAGGAAAAGAATCTTTTGTGAGCAAACGGACTGTTCAGCTTGACCTGCAGAATATGCGCAGCGAAAAGTTCGGATATGAGGCACCTATTGAAGTGTATGACAGGAAATATTACCGCTACAGTGATCCCGACTACAGTATCCATAACATTTCGGTGAACGAAAGCGACCTGAAGGCAATGAACAATGCCGTTCAGATTCTAAAACAGTTCAAAGATTTCTCTATGTTTAAAGAGATGAACGGGGTTATTCAGAAGCTTGAAGATTCTATTCATGCCAAGAATCAGAAATCCATTATTCATCTGGATAAAAATGAACAGTTGAAAGGATTGGAGCATATTGACGTTTTGTATGAAAGTATTTTAAATAAAAAAGTTTTAAAAATTCTCTACAAAAGCTTTACAGCAAGGGAATCCACTGTTTTTACCGTGCATCCGCAATTGTTGAAAGAATACAATAACCGCTGGTTCCTGATCTGTCTGTACAAAGGAAGCATGTACAATTTGGCGCTGGACAGGATGGAAAATATTGAACCCGACGAAAAAACAGAATATATTGATAAAGACCTGGACGGGGACGAATATTTTAAGGATATTGTAGGAGTTACTGTTTCAGAAATGATGAAGCCCAGAAATGTGGTTTTCTTTGTGGATTCTTCCAATGCTCCCTATGTGAAAACCAAGCCGTTTCACAAAAGTCAGGAAATTGTAAGCGAGACCGAAGAGGGAACGGTTTTTAAGATTTGTGTACAGATTAATTACGAACTGGAAAGACTGTTATTAGGATTCGGAGATTGCCTGATCGTTCATAAGCCCAGAAAATTAAGGCTGAAAATGCAGGATAAATTCAAGGCAGGAAGTATGAATTATGAAGCCCTGGTCGTTCCGGACGAAGATTAAATGGCTTAATAATGAGTTGGCTTAGAAATTGTATTTACTTAGATATAAAATGCCACACATTATGAAATCAAGAATTTTTAAAACATTGATCGCAGTTTTAGCACCTTTGGTGATTGAATTTGTAGTTAAAAAAATATCAGAAAAATTAAACGAGAAGAAGGAAGAGAAGAAGCAGTTACCTGCTCAATGAAGTAGTTAAAGTTTAAAATTGAAAGAGGCTTTTCCAAAGGAAAAGCCTCTTTTTATTTATATAAAATCATAAACTCCGTTTTTCCAGCCTAAAACTTTGGAAGAATCCGCTTTCAGCCAGTTTTTAAGAATAGTGGCATAGACTTTCCGGAAATCCTCAGAGTAGACCAGGTCACCTTCATTCAGGTTTTGAAGATCCGGAAGCGCATTCAGAAGCCCTTTCTTTTTCAGGCCCCCACTGATGAAAAACATTTGATTGGCTGTTCCGTGATCCGTTCCGTTGCTTGCATTTTGGGCAACACGGCGTCCGAATTCAGAAAAGGTCATGAGAAGAATGTTGTTGAAAAGACCATTGCTTTTCATATCGGCCACGAAGGATTTCACTGCCTCATTAATATCATTGAAAAGCTTTTTCTGCCGGTCATTCTGATTAACATGCGTATCAAAACTTCCGATGGAAAGATAATAGACCCTGGTATTGATGTCAGATTTGATCAGTGAAGCTACAGTTTTAAAATCTTTACCCAATTGTGAATTCGGATAAGGTTGGGTAGTGGTTTTCGATTTGCTTTTTTCAAAGATATAATCCGCATTATTGATCGTTGATCCTAAAGTCTGGTACAAATAGGATACGGTTTCGTCATCATGATGATGTTCATAAAGTGATTTGAAGTATTTTTCCTGGCTGGTCTGGTATAACCTCTTCGGATCTTTGAAAGCAAATGCCTTATTATTTTCTCCCTTTAAGGCCAGACTCAGCATATCATCCACTTCCAAAGCCTGAGTAGGATGTTCACAACGATAACATTCTTCATCCAGGAAGCGCCCGAGCCAGCCTGTTTCCAAATATTCATCGCTTTTGCTTGCAGAATGCCAAATATCCATACTCCGGAAATGTGATTTATCGGGATCAGGGTAACCTACATTATTCATAACGGCTAGTTCACCACCGTCAAAAAGCTCCTTAAAGAAGGATAAAGACGGATTGATCCCCGTTTCATCATTCAATGAGAGGGAATCTTTGATAGCGATGTTATTTCTTTCTCTGAAATAGATATCATTTTTTGTAGGAATGATGGTATTTAAGCCGTCATTTCCACCGGTAAACTGTAAAACGATCAGGATTTTCTGATTAGGCTCCAATGCTTCATCCAAAGTCATGGCTTTCAAGAAGTTGGGCATCATTAATGATGCGGTAGCTAATGAGCTTATTTTAAGGAATTCTCTTCTTTTGATTAACATAAGGTTAGGTTTTAGGTTAGAGGTAATAGATGGCAGGCTTTACAGATGTTTGTTAACTATGAACTTAAATCTGCGACCTGCGACCTAAAAACTACATGAGTTGATATTCGGGAGTGGACATCAGGTTGATCACATTCATTTTTACACTGTTGTCGGAGAAGTTTTTCACAGACCCCATATCCAGTGTTTTGACATTCAGGATGAGGTAATCCTCACAGTTTTTATTACTGAAAGCCTTTTCAACGCGAGCCCAGTCGATAGCGATATTCGGGTTTTTAAAGCTTTTATTCAGTACTGTTTCACGGGATTTCATGCCCATATCAATATCATCATCCTGTCGCGGAGTATATTCCAAAGGCCTTAATCCGGACCAGATCTGAGGAATCTGTAATCTGAGCATTAAGGTAGAGCTGTCAATCCATGATTTTCCATTGGGCCATCCTGAAACATTCGGCGGATATAAAAGCATCTGACCTAATAATTTTTGATAGACAATAAGATTTTCCGGATTTTGTATTTCCATCGGAAGTATTCTCATCATTCCGGCCATCAGTTCGATAGGGGATTTTATCCTGTTTCCAATATTTTTCTGATCATAGAACCAGGAAGCCGAAAACAGATCATTCATCAGCTTTTTAATATCATAATTGGACTGATAAAAACTCTCGCTCAGCTTATTGATAATAGCAGGATCTATATTTTCGTTAACGAAGAACTTATAAATTTTCGTCGTAATAAATTTTGCGGTGGCTTTTTGCTCCAGAATAATATTCAGAACATCTGCTCCGGTAAAATTTCCGGTTTTTCCAAGGAAAGTTTTGGTTCCGGTATCATGCAGATTGGGTCTTTCCCTGAAATTTCCCAGCTTGTCAAATCCCCACCCGGTAAATGCTCTTGCGCCTTCTCTGATATCTTTTTCTGTATAATTTCCTCTTCCCATAGTAAATAATTCCATTACTTCACGGGCAAAGTTTTCATTGGGATGGCCTTTTTTATTCTGTTGATTGTTGAGAAAGTTCAACATCGCCGGAGATTGGCTTACTTCAAAAAGAAGGTCTTTAAAACTACCTAAAGCATTTTTTCTGATGACATTCAGGATCTGTCTGCTGAACTTAGGGTTGATGACTCTCGTAGCAAAATGGCCGTGCCAGAAGAAGGCCATCTTTTCTCTTAGCTGATCTTTACTGTTGATCATTTTCTCCAGAAAGTTGAGGTTCAGCTCAAGGTTCTGCTCTCTGTTGATCTTTAAAACTTCCTTTTTCCTTTCAGCGGGCGTTTTATCATTCATATAATCGATGATTTCCACATCAGGAGTATCATAATTGATTTCAGAAAAATTGTCCTGTACGAACAATTCTTTCATGAATGTTTTGGTGTCCTTATTTTGTAAGTCTTCAATTTGGTGAATACCCGGACCAAAACCGGCACGCCAGAGAAGGTGTTTATTATGCTGCAGGGAAAGATTCATAATCAGAGGTTTGTTTTTTGGATATTCCAAAAGATGGAAAGTTAAAATAAGAACGGTTAAGAATTCTTAATATTATTATTATGGCTAATGAATTTAAACAACTATTTAATTTATTTTAAATTTAAACGATTGATATTCATTTATTTGTCTGTTATTGAAGTGTTAAAGTAAGGGAAAACACCCTGTTTTGGCATGATTTTTACAGCTTAATGAATAGTAAAATTTAAAAATCAGAGTTATGAAAATGTTTAAACAAGTGCTTTTATTGGCTGGAATTGTAACAGCCGGTATGGCCAGTGCACAGGACTCACAAATGAATAACATGATCAAGGTAGGTGCCAACGTAGGATTAGCTGTTCCCGCTGATAACGTTTCTGCTGCTGTAGGAGTGGACGTATCCTATCAGAACTTAATCACTCCCGGATTTGGTTTAGGTATCGCAACCGGGTATAGCCATTATTTCGGAAAAGATAATGATGGTCTGAACAATAATGATGTTGGCGTAATTCCGGCAGCTGCATTGATCAGAATTTATCCTAAGCAAACAGGATTCTATTTCGGTACGGATATCGGATACGGTTTCCTGGTAGGAGATGAGAAAGTGGCTTCCAACAGTACGGTTGACAGACCGGACGGAGGTTTTTACATCAAGCCTGAGATCGGATACCACAACAGAGACTGGAATTTCTTTGTACAATACCAAAAGGTATTTACGGGAGATAAAGGTGATATCGTGGGTCAGGACTACAATGTGGGGAACATTGGAGTAGGATTCGGGTATAATATTCCATTAGGAAAGTAGTTAGATTTAAATATAAACAATTATTAACCAAAACCTTTTCAATTTTTTTGAAAAGGTTTTTTTTGGTCATACAAAAGTTACGAAAACAATTATTATATTTGATAAAATTTGCGATTATGAATTTGAATCCAAAATTTCCACTTTATTTACCGGGAGTAAAGAACAATGACAATGATAATGTTTCCATCATTGGGGCAAATCTTCGTGAAGATGTTACCAACTTAGGGTATTTTGTTTCCTGTAACGGAAGTATTGAAATAAAAATACAGAACGATTATCCTACTAAAGAATATTCTTCCTTTTCAGATATTTTAAAGAAGTTTATCCAGGATAACCAGTTGGAAAATGTAAAGAGACTGGGAATGGCAGTTCCCGGACCTGTGCTTGACGGTAAAAGCAGCCCTTCAAGATTGGGCTGGAACTTAGATGTAGAAGAGTTCAAAAGAGATTTCGGGTTTGAAAACGTATATATGCTTAATGACCTTGAAGCTTCTGCTTACGGAATGAGCCTTCTTCAGGACAGTGATCTGGAACCTATTTACACAAGCGGACATCTGGAAAAAGGAAATGTAGCTATTTTGGCACCGGGTAACGGATTGGGGGAAGCGGGATATTTCTTTGACGGGAAATACCTGAGACCTTTTGCTACGGAAGGAGGGCACTCCGAATTTTCTCCTAGAACCAATGTAGAGGTTGAATTCTATCAGTTCCTTAATAATATTTACGGAATTGTAAGCTGGGAAAATGTACTATCTAAAACAGGCTTGTTTAATATTTACCGATTCCTGAGAGATGTCAAAAGGCATCCGGAACCCGAAGGTCTCGGTGAGCGTCTTTCTAACGGAAACTTCGTTCAGGAGTTATACAAAGCGGCTGTTGAAGATGATGTGCTGATCTGTAAAATTGCACTGGATACCTTCATTGAGTTTTTAGCGAGGGAAACCAATAACTTAACATTAAAGCTGAAAGCTACCGGTGGTCTTCTGATTTCAGGGGATATCCCACAAATCATCAAAGATTATATTGATAAAGAAAGATTTTATGAAAAGTTCAAGATAAGTGATAAAATGGAGAACATGCTCCGCAATATCCCGATTTATCTGATCAAGAGTGATCATACGGGACTGAACGGTGCGGCGCTGTATGCAGCTTATCCTCAGGAATAAAAAGAGGCTCCGGTTTGCCGGGGCTTTTTTAATGATATTATTCATAAAAAGAATTGTTTTTATTGATATACATCAACGAAATCTATCAAAGAAGATAACTACATTTGCATCATTAACTAACAAAGTAAATAACTTATTCTACATGAAAAAAATATTATTATTAGCTGTATTAGCTGGAGGTTTAGCTTTTGGACAATCAAAAAAAGTAGTAGCATCCGATGTTCACTGGTGGGGATATAAAGTTGCGAAATCTGAAGCAAGTTCTCATGACGGGACTGTAAAAGTAAAGTCCGGGAATATGGTAATGAAAGGAAACCAGTTGGTTGGAGGTACTTTTGTTTTGGATATGACTTCCATTAATGCAACTGATCTTACAGGAGAATATCAGGCAAAATTGAACGGGCATCTTAAAAACGGAGATTTCTTCGAAGTGGAAAAGCACCCGACAGCAACTTTCAAAATTACTTCTGTAAAGAAAAATAATGATAAAATTTACAACAGCCTTGTAACAGGAGATTTAACAGTGAAAGGAAAAACAAACTCTGTTACCTTCCCTGCAAAGGTTTCTTACAGCAAGGGAGTGGTAAGTTTAGTATCCAATAAATTCACGATCGACAGACAGAAATTTGATGTTACGTATAAGTCTACCATGCAGGATGTATTTTTGAAAGATGACATCGATATGCTTGTAAAGGTAACGGCTAAATAATTTAACCAAAAAAAGATTAGTAAAAGTGTAGAAGTTCTACACTTTTTTTTATTTTTGTTGAATTGTAAATAAAAAAGAATGAAAAGATTACTATTGTTTGCTATGATGTGTGTGAGCATATCATTTACTTATGCTCAGAAGAAATTTGATAAGGTTTCTAAAGTGACTTCATCTGAAATCAGATGGTGGGGATATAAGGTTGTAAAGGCAGAAGCATCCTCGCATTCAGGTACCGTAAAGTTAAAAAGCGGTAAGTTCAATTTTGATAAAACTGTTCTTGTAGACGGTGAGTTCATCATTGATATGAGAAGTATAATGGCAGGAGATGTTTCTGAGGAAGATCAGATAAAACTGACCAATGAGCTTAAAAGCACTAATTTTTTTGAAGTAAAAAAATTCCCGATAGCTAAGTTCCACTTAACTAAAATTATCCCTTTAGCGAATAGTGAGTACAATTCTACGGTATATGGAGATATCACGATCAAAGGAGTGAGAAAAACCATTTCTTTCCCGGCTAACGTTTACGTTACCCAATTTACCGTGGTTGTTGAGTCTGCTAAATTCTCATTAAACAGAAGGGACTTTAAAGTATTTTACCAGTCTTCATTGAAAGATTATTTCATTAAGAATGAAATGGATTTCCAGTTCAGAGTTTCTACGGAGAAGTTAGATAACGAAAACAGAGTTCCTGCAAAGAAAAAATAAGCACTGCTTTTTAGAATAATTCAATGGATGTCTTTTTTAAGATATCCATTTTTTTTTATTTTAGTAAAATGAAGATTTATATTGTAAGCGGACTTGGAGCAGATTTTAAAGTGCTGGAAAAAATACAGTTTCCCGATCAGTACGAAATTGTATTCTTAGACTGGCTTATTCCCCAAAAAGATGAGCGGTTGTATACCTATGTGGAAAGAATGGCTGAAAGAATTGATTCTTCTGAACCTTTTTGCCTTTTAGGGTATTCTTTTGGCGGGATTATGGTGCAGGAAATTCATAAACTAAAGCCTGCCGAAAAGGTAGTCATTCTGGGAAGTATAAAATCTGATAAAGAAAAATCAAAACTGATCAGAGCCGGAGAACTCACAAGAATTCCTAAAATAGTTCCGGTGAGCTTTTTCAACGACAGGACAACCAATATTTATTCTGTGGTAAGAAAGTTCTTTGATCCCAAAAACCCAAGAGTTCTGCAATATTTCAGAGTCAGGGATCCTTATTACCTGAAATGGTCCATAGAAAAGATCTCGGATTGGAAATACGAAGAAAATCCTGAGGTGATCCAGATATTGGGAGACAGGGATATTGTATTTCCCTTAAAAAACTCTAAACCCAATTATGTGGTGAAAGGGGGGACTCATCTTTTTCCGGCAACAAAATATAAAGAAGTATCTAAAATTTTAGGGGATATATTTAAATAAATAGAATTTTATATTTAAATCATTGTTAAAATTTAGGGGTTGTTGTTTGAAAATTTAATTTTTATAAAATTTATGTTTACTTTTGATAGGGTTAAATATAAATGATATGACTTTAGGTTTAAAATGGATAGTCTCATTTGCTATCATCGCTCTTGTTGCCATTGGAGGTTTATTCTGGAGCCCCATCGTTGATTTTCCTAATACAGGAGCATTTTTAAGCGAAGATAAAATCGTTGGTGCCGATGTGGCCTGGATTCTGGCTGCTGCAGGTCTCGTCCTGCTAATGACTCCCGGTCTCTCATTCTTCTATGGCGGAATGGTGGGAAAGAAAAATGTAATTTCTACCATGTTACAGAGCTTTATAGCGTTAGGAGTCATATCTATTCTGTGGGTGGTTATCGGTTTTTCACTTTCTTTTGGAGATTCTTTAGGGTTTGAGGTGAACGGTGTTCATTACGGGATCATTGGAAATCCCCTGAGCTATCCTTTTTTCAGCGGAGTAGGCGTTTTACCGCATAAAATGATGGCTTCTACCATCCCTTTTGTGCTTTTTGCCCTGTTTCAGATGAAATTTGCGGTGATTACCCCGGCTTTGATTACCGGATCTTTCGCAGAACGTGTCCGTTTCATTTCCTATCTTTTATTCATGGTGCTTTTCAGTATTTTTATTTATACACCCCTTTGCCATATGGTGTGGCATCCGGATGGACTTCTTAATACATATTTCGGGGTAAAAGACTTTGCGGGCGGTACCGTAGTGCATATGAGTGCCGGATTTGCCGCATTAGCGGGAGCATTGGTTTTAGGGAACCGGAAAAATCCACATCATGAACCTTCTAATATTCCTTATGTGCTTTTAGGTACAGGAATGCTTTGGTTCGGATGGTTTGGGTTTAATGCGGGATCGGCATTAAGTGCCAATGCAACGGCAGCCATGGCGTTTGGAACCACAACTATTGCTTCTGCTTCTGCCATGATGACCTATATATTTTTTGACAGAATCAACAGAAGAAAGATTTCTGCGCTGGGAGCATGTATTGGTGCTGTAGTCGGTTTGGTTGCCATTACACCGGGCTGTGGTTTTGTAACTATTCCTGAAAGCCTTTTTATAGGATTTATTTCGGCAATTGTTTCTAATATAATGGTAAACTGGAAAGCCTTAAAGAAAATTGACGATACATTAGATGTCTTTGCCTGCCATGGAGTAGGAGGAATTATGGGAATGATATTGACTGCTATTTTTGCCCATGGAGAGAATGCAAGCCTTCTTCACGGTGGACTTGAAGTATTTGCCCATCACATGATGGCTTTGATCCTGGTTTCTCTTTTTGCGTTTTTCGGCTCATTACTTTTGTATAAAATTACCAATTCAATCATCACCTTAAGAGTCTCCGAAGAATCTGAAAATATGGGGCTTGACCTTTCACAACATGAAGAAAGCCTGAATTAGTAACAGAAAAAACAGGGCATAATGCGGATACCCTGTTTCAATTGGATTTCAAAATTACTCAATAGAGGCAATAGTGTTAAAGATTGTTTTTTTTGACTCCTCGAATATTTCGCCACCAAATTCTTCATTATCCAATGAGAAAGTGGTGATATCTTTTACTCCCATAATTCCTAAAATATGTTGTAAGTAGGTTGTCTGGAAATTCATATGTCCGTTCTTTTCATTTTCCCCATATCCTGTGTCTCCTCTGCTTGACAGTATAAATGCTTTCTTATTTTCCAGCAGGCCTACATAGTCCCCATCCGGAAAACCAGACCTGAATTTCCAGGTTTCATTGATTCGCATGACCTGATCTATATAAGCTTTTAAGCCGGAAGGAATAGACCAGTTATACATGGGGGTACCAATGACATAGATATCATTTTCCTTAAGCTCTTTTATAAGCTGATCACTCAGCTCTAATTCTTTTTGGTTTTCTTCTGTTCTGTCTGACGGTTTTTTGAATGCTCCTGCGATCCAGGATTCATTAATGTTGGGGATAGTACTAATTCCGGTTTCTCTGTAAGTAAATACATCAAGAGGGTGCTTGGCTTTCCAGTTTTCAACAAAAAGGTCGGTTAATCTTCTGCTGTAAGATCTTGTGTTTCTCACACTGGCATTAATAATCAATATTTTCATAATGGTAAATTGTATACCTCAAAATTCTTGATAATTAAGTCCGGAAAAATTGATCTAGTTCAAGATGATTTATTTTTTTTTTTTTTGATCCTGCTGATAAATTCTGCTGAGACTCCTAAATAAGAAGCGATTAAATACTGTGGAACTTTGGCGGCTATATCGGGATAGGACTCCAGGAAATAAAGGTATTTCTGTTCAGCCTTATACATATTATTAAATACAATTCTTTTCTCCAGTGTTCCAAGGTATCCTTCTAAAATAATTCTAAAATACCTTTCCAGGGAAGGTATTTCTTGCAGCAGTTTTTGAAAAGAGCTATAACTGATCTGTAAAAGAGTGGTTTTCTCTATTGCCTGTATGTTATACATAGAGGCTTTTTGTCTGGAAAAGCTATGGATATCGGTTGCCCACCAATCATCAATAGCTAAAAAAAGAATTTCTTCATTACCGTTTTCAGGATTGATGCAGAAAGCTTTTAAAGCACCGGATACCACATAATTGTCATAGCGGCAGATATCGCCATTTCTTAAAAGAAATTCACCTTTTTCCAAAGTCTTTTCTGTCCACAGGTTTTTAAAACCCGAAATTTCCTCCGGACTCAATCTGACATGCTGCGAAATATTTTTAATTAATGTTTCCATTCACAAGTATGAAAGTACAATGAGAATTTGTCAGGGTTAAAAAAAGAATATTATTCACTGCTAATTTAAAAAATATAATTGTGAAATCTTATTTCTAATAAGTATGAATAGTTATTAATACCGGTTTTGGCTATACTGTTTATTAGATTTATCATGTATCTTTGTATAAGCAAAATGAAGAACCATTTATGGAGTCTATATCAGTTTTTGAAATCATTAAAGTAGGAATCGGCCCGTCCAGTTCGCATACAATGGGGCCGTGGAATGCAGCCGCTGCATTTATCAGAATTCTTAATAGAGAAAGATCGGTTGCCGAGGTGAAAGAGGTTTTTCTTGAATTTTTCGGTTCCCTTGCCAAAACAGGCATCGGACATGGAACTGATATTGCCGGAATGCTTGGCTTGAATGGGGAAGATTTCAAAACAATAGATACCTCAAAAATCGATGAAAAAGTAGCAAGAATTAAGAATGACCAGATTCTTAATTTAGGAGGCGAAAAAGAGATCCCGTTTATCTACGGCCATCATTTGGTTCTGAATATGCAGAAATCCCTGGATTTTCACCCTAATGGAATGATTTTCAAGGCTATTTTTGAAGATGGAACTGAGCTTGTACAGGATTTTTATTCTGTAGGGGGAGGTTTCATTGCAAGCCAGGAAAAAAACTCTATCCAAAAACACTGCATACGTACATTATATCCTTGTCACCATGGTTCAGACATTGTAAAATATTGTGAGAAGCTTGGGTTAAAAAAGGTTTCGGATTTAATTTTAATGAATGAAGAAAGCTGGAGATCAAAGGAAGAAACCAGACAGGAAGCCCTTTATATCTGGCAACAGATCAAAGAATGCATTTATAAGGGCGTAAACAAAGAAGGGGTCCTTCCGGGAGGCCTGAATGTTACCCGAAGAGCGGCAGGAATCAACCGAAAGCTTTTAGGCGATAAGGTCTACAGAAATCTTGATGAATGGTTCCAACAGGTCGTAGATGCAGAAGAAAACTTTACCAATATCAATAAATGGATAGCATGCTTTGCGTTGGCTGTAAATGAAGAAAATGCAAGCTTCGGAAGAATAATCACAGCACCTACCAACGGAGCAAGTGGAGTTATCCCGGCCGTTTTGATGTATTCCCAGGCTTTTACCCCCTTTACAAGTGAAGATGACATTGTAAGGTTTTTATTAGTGGCAGGAGAGATTGGGACTTTATTCAAAAAGAATGCTACTATTTCCGCTGCAATGGGAGGATGTCAGGCTGAAGTTGGCGTTTCATCGGCAATGGCAGCGGCAGGTTTAACAGAGATTTTAGGCGGTAGCGTAGGACAGGTTTTAATGGCCGCAGAAATCGCTATGGAACATCATTTAGGCTTAACCTGTGACCCGATCAAAGGGTTGGTACAGATTCCTTGTATTGAAAGAAATACGATGGGAGCCATCAAAGCCATTACCGCAGCTAATATAGCCTTGGAAAGTGATCCGGGCAAAGCAAAAGTAAGTCTTGATGAGGTAATCCAGACCATGTGGGAAACGGCCCTTTCCATGAGCGATCGTTTTAAGGAAACTTCGGAAGGTGGATTAGCTATTGCAGTGAATGTGCCGGAATGTTAGAATTATTAATGTTCAGCTACTTCCGCTTAAAAGTTTTTGTTATTTTTTTAAATGTCTCTAAATATTTTTCAAAATTTTCCTTAGTCTGCCCAACTATCATATAGTAGTCACCTTTATCGTTGAATAGCATAGCTTGATAGATAAGTTCAGGGATATTATTTTTTGTTTTACCATTGGCAATTATTTCGTAGCCATTTAAATTGTCTATGGTTATCTCATTGATTTGTTTTATGATGCTTTGGTTGCCATTTGGAAGTTTTTTTAATCTTTCTTCAGCATATTTTTTTCGATTTTGAGTGGGAACTTTCCCAATTGAATTCCCTACTATTAAAATGGGCTTTTCGGTGGGGATTTTTCCATCTGTTGAATAAAGCAAACTACCAGACATGTACTTTATAAGTTTAAAGTCTGTATTCGAGGTATCAACGGTAAAAATCGCTGCGTCCAGTGGACTTTCGTTTTGTGATTGGTCGTACACCGTTGAAAGTAATGCCTCTTTAATTATAGGCTCAATAGATTTTGAGACTTCAGGATAAATTCCGCTAACTAAAATGGTTTGTTGCGCATCACCAAAAACAAGGATTTGTTTAAAGTAATTCGTTTCATTCGCTGATTGTGTCACATTAAAAAAAGTAGCCTTAGAGTTTTTGAAGTCAATAGTTTGCTTTTTTATAAGTGTCATTCCTTTCATCTTTAAAGCATCAGCAGTAAACCCATCAATAATAGATTGATAGGGAGCGGGAATTTCAGTAATCATTATTGACGTTCCTGTTTCATTATTCTGAAATCCACTAAAATTTGAGGCTATAACAAATCCGTCGGGCGGAATTAGACTACACTTCGTTCCGGGAACTTTTATTAAATCTTTCGTTTGTCCGAAGCAAACCTGTCCAATTAATAATAATCCAATTAATAATATTTTTTTCATATTTATGTGTCTTTTAAATTTGCAATATCCAAATATACGTATTCCGTGAGTTATTACTTATCAAGTATTCCTCTTATTTTATTTGCATTCTTGATCAGTTCCCCCAAATACTCATAATTTTCCTTTTCCAAAGCTGCTTTGAATTTTCTAAGCTGGGAAATATGCTCATTCAGAACATCCAGAACATTCTCTTTGTTTTGCTTAAAAATAGGAACCCACATTTCCGGATGGGATTTTGCCAAACGTACCGTACTTGAAAAACCAGAACTTGCCAACTGAAAAATAGTCTCTTCTTCACGCTCTTTTTCCAAAACGGTATTCGCTAATGCATAAGACGTGATATGGGAAATATGGGAAATATAAGCCGTGTGAATATCATGATCTTCCGCATTCATATAGATTTTGTGCATATCAAGGCCTTCAATGATTTTTTCTACCAGATTCAGTGCATCTTCTGCGGATTCTTCCTTATTGCAGATGACTCCTGCTTTTCCTGAAAAACTATCTGTAATAGCTGATTTTGGACCACTATTCTCCGTACCCCACATCGGATGGAACGCTACAAACCTGGAACGTTTTGGATGGTTTTTAACGGCCTTTACGATTCCTGCTTTGGTGGAACCTGCATCCATGACCGTCTGATGACCGGAAATTAAATCCAGAACATCCGGCAAAATCTTTCTTGCCGCATCTACAGGAATAGCAATGATGATGAGATCGGAATTTTTAATTCCATATTCAAGATCTACTTTGGCGTCAATGATTTTTAAATCCAGAGCTTCATTAAGATGCATGTCGCTGTTGTCAACTCCGTAAATAAAATCAACAATTCCTTTTTCTCTTAATTTTAAAGCGATCGAACCCCCGATTAAACCTACACCAATAATACTGATTTTCATTTCTCTCTATTTTTTAAAATAAAAAACCCCGTCCAGGACGAGGTTTTAAGTTATATACATTAGAATCCTATCCCAGATCTGAGCTAAAAATTCTATAATAATATGTTCCGTTATTTGTAATCACAAAGCGAAGGTATAAAATATTTTTCAAGTATAAAATAGGGACTAGTGAATTTTGCGGTGCAAGTCAATTAACTTCGTTGTGAATTTTAAATTGACTGTTCACCTGCTCAGCAGAATTCACCGTTGACAAATTATGGGTTAGAAATAATAAGAGTTGATGGAATATCCGATAACCACAGGCTTTTTGAATCAATCAGGTTTTTCCAGCTTTTGCTGCTGATCAGCATTAAATCCTGGGAACTTAAAAATTCTTTTTCAATCTTTTTCTCGTTATACAGGGTAATGTGATTCGGAGCCACCTGTTCAATACCTCTGATCAATTCTTTTACTTCGATATTATTGCGGATCTGCCCTGCAACATCTAAAATAATGATCTGGGAATTGTTATTGTTGATCAGTCTTTTTGCATATTCTAGCAGGTAAAAATCACTCAATTTGAAAATGGGGATAAATACCTTATCCGCAGATTTAAAATCTTTATCTACCAAAACGCCTACAGGAATATGGGTTTTATCTAAAATCTGTAAGGTGAAATCATCAAAAGGAGAGTTGTTGAAAATATAACTTTTACCTTTTACCGTATTCAAAAGTTTTTCAGGGTTAATGATTTTGGTGGTGAAACCTAATAATCTTCCCAGTAAGCTTCCTTCATACATGGATTTTCCTAGCATGATCAGCAAAAGGTCATAATTTCCTTTGTTTGAAATACTGGTCAGATCGTTTTCGATATCCGTAGAAGCTTTGAAAAGAGTAGTCACCTGAAGCTTAAGGTCATGCGAGGTTTCTATGACATTTTTGAATTGCTGGCTTTCGTACTCATCAATTTCATAGGCATGCATTTCATCCACAGGGGCAATGTTCATGGCCGTGATGCTTTTGTTTCCGTTCATTTTATTAGTGAAGTCATGAGCCAGTCTCAATAAAGTGCTTCCCGCTTCAGGCTTATCAAACGACAGCAAAACACGGTATTTGGAATCATTTTCAGGATGTTCCGGTTCGTCTTTTTTAGATTTGAACAGGAAGTTGATGAAATCAAGTGCAGGACCTGTCATGAAAGTAGTGAATAGAGCCATAATTACCATCATGGCAAAAATTTCAGGGCTTAGAACTCCCAGATCGTAGCCAATATTGAGAACGATAAGTTCCATTAATCCTCTCGTATTCATTAAGGCGCCAATCGTTAAACTCTCTTTCCAGTTGATGCCGAGAAACCTGGCCGTTAAAGCACTTCCTGCGAATTTCCCTACAACTGCGGTTAAAATTATGAATCCGGCAGTTATCCATAGATGAGAATCATTTAATAGTCCTATTTGTGTACGGAGCCCTGTGAATACAAAGAATAAAGGAAGCAAAAGAACCAATGCCACATCTTCTACCTTATCGATGAAAAGGGTGCGGAATTTTGCATTTTCCGGCATAATGGCTCCTGCCATAAAGGCACCGAATAATGCATGGATACCGATTACTTCCGTTGCATAAGAAGAAAGAATCAGTGTAAGAAAGAATATGGCAACCATGGGTTTGCTGATGGTGCTTTTACCTGCCTGCAAATCGCCCACTCTTTTTAAGAAAGGCTTTACGATTTTGATCATTAAAAACACATAAGCAATGGCCATAATAATAACATATATGGAACTTGCAAATGAACCTGCTTTTACAATAGCAATTACTGCGGCCAGGATACACCATGCCGTAATATCATCGGCTGCGGCACAGGTAATTACAATGGTGCCCAATTTTGTTTTTTGGAGATTTCTTTCCTGTACGATCCTCGCCAACACGGGAAAAGCCGTGATACTCATGGCAATGGCAATAAATAAGGCAAAAGACGTAAACTGGATTCCGTCCGGAGCAAATTCCTGGTAAATATAATAAGAGAGACCGATCCCTAATGCAAAGGGAATAATGATACTTGCATGGCTGATTACTACGGCATCATGGGCCTTTTTCCTTAAAACGCCAAGATCGAGCTCCATTCCTACAATATACATAAAAAGGATAAGCCCTATCTGGCTCAGAAACTGTAAATTCCCTAATGATTCTTTCGGGAAAAGGAAAGCGGAAAATTCAGGGAAGTACATTCCTACAAGCGACGGGCCTAAAACAATACCGGCAACCATTTCACCAATTACGGTAGGCTGCTTTATTTTCATGCAGATCCAGCCGAAGAGTCTTGCTACAAGGATAATGGTGACAATTTGTGCCAGCAGCAACGCTAAAGGATGGTGAAGATTGGTCTTAAAAGACTCCACAAAGTTATCCCAGGTAGAACCTGTATTCGTTTTTAGGACAATACTTTCTTTCACCTCCAATGTCTGTCCTTCGATGATGAAGTAGTACATCAGGCAAGAAAATACAACAATGGTGCTTATGTAAAAGATAATGCTTTTATATTTCCCCCAATTCATAACTCCGTATTTTAAGTGCAAAGTTGAGAAGAATATATTGATATTAAATTATATTCTTTCTGAAATGTAATGAAGGTTTCAAAAAATGTAATAAAATCTACTTGCCGAATAGCTTTGCGAGAGAGTTTTTATAAGCTTCTCCAATCGGTAATCTGAGAAAATTCTCGCCATCTGCTGAAATGGTAGTGATGACCTCATGGGTTGAAAATACTTTGATAGAAGACAGTGCAATGATTTCTTTTTTATTCACCTGTGCAAAATCTTTGGCAGGCAACATTTCCAGCAGGTTTTTAAAGCTTAAGTTTTTCAGAACGATGGCAGTTCCGTCATTCAGAATGATATCTTTATCCCGGCTGTCAATTTCGGAGGTTTTAATATAAGCAATCTGTTCTGTGAAGATAACCGTTTTTCCTATATTGGTATTCCACTCGATAAAGTCTTTTTTTTGTGAGGAGGATACCAATTGTTGGGCTTTTTCAAAAGCCTGGGCCAATCTTTCTTTTTTGATGGGTTTCCTTACGTAATCCACAACATTTAGATCAAATGCTTCTGCCGCATATTCTTTATAAGCAGTGGTAAAGATGATTTTCTTGTAGTCGGAGATCAGTTCGGCAACCTGAAGCCCTGTCATTCCGGGCATTTCGATATCTAAAATACAGACGTTGCAATCAATCTGATCGATTTCGTTTAAAAAGATTTTAGGATCATTAAATGCTTTTACCACTTCTACATGATCGATCTGTTCACAAAGAAGCTTTAGATAACTTATCGCCAGTAATTCGTCATCAAGAATAACGCATTTTATCATAGAATTCCCCTAAATTGATATTTAATTCGGCAGTGAAGATACCATTTTTTGAACTTTTGGTGAGCTTGTAATGATTATTGTAGATCATTTTCAGCCTCTGATCCAGCGACTGGCTTCCAAAACCGCTTTTTTCCTTTTCCAATACATTCTTCAGGGAAGCTTTATTGCTTACTTTCATGATGAATACCCCGCCTTCAAGCTCCATATGGACGGAAATAAACGAGTCTTGTGCCAGAAAATCAGTATGTTTAAAAGCATTTTCAATAAGATCGACTGAGATTAAAGGGGCAAACACCTTTTCTTCATATATAGCATCGGATTTATTGATCCTGGATTTGATCCTGAAATCGAAAAGGGGATTTATTTTGATCTTATTGATTTCGATAAGGCTTAACGCAAAGTTCAGCTCTTCTTTAGGGCTCACAAACTTATTGTTGCTTTCATATAAAATATAATCCAGCACATTGGCAAGTTTATCCAAAGACATGTACGTCTGATAAGCATGTGACTGAACGGAATTCAGGATGTTTTTGAATAAATGAGGATTGAGTTTGGTTCCGATGTGTTCCAGCTGAACCTCATTCAGCTTTTGTTCAATCAGTTTATTGGTTTCCGAAAGTCGGGTATTTCGTTGTTTAAGCCTTTTATTTTGACCCCATAAATAAATACTTACCGTAAGAAAAAAGAAAACGGCAAAGACTCCAATGAATATCAGATAATCATGAATCATGTAGTAATTGCCCTCCATAAACGTGCTATTTAAGCTTTTTCAGACTGTTCAGTGTTGCAGTTTCCTCACATTTTTCATACGTGATTTCATATACCGGATTTTCCTTCGGATACATCAAAAGGTAATTCGGACAAGGTTTTTTCTGAGCCTGGCTTCGGTCAAAATCCACTTTTCCGAGGGTAATGATGCTGTCTCTTAGAAATTTCTCATCAATCTTATGGATACTCATTTCGCTTTTAAAGCTCTCAGAATATTTGAAATCCTTGGAAAGGGTTTCTGCAATAACACGGCTGTTTGGTAAATAGCCACTACAGCTCGCTCCCTTTTTGTTTAAAATAAAAAATACAATGATAAGTCCCGGAATAAGACCGATTAAATAGAATTTCAGTTTTTTCATTAGAAAATTAAAAGATTGATATCGTGGTAAGTAAGCCCGAAACGGTCACAGATTATTTTTTTGGTATGTCTTCCTTTGTACATATATAAACTCTGCTTCATTTCGTTTTTCCGGATCAGCATATTTTCAAATCCGCCTTCTTCATCATAATTCAGAATGTAGGAAAGGAAGAAGTTGGAAATGGCTTTTGTGGTAGTTCTTGGCATTTTTGAAGTAAGATTCGGAAGGCCGCAATGAATTACCCCGTGTTTGATGATATAAGGTTCTTCCATCGTGGTAAGCTCGGAAGTTTCAATCACTTTACCATTATCAATGGTAATGTCTATAATTACACTTCCTTTCTTCATCTTTGATACCATTTCCTCAGTAACGATAGGGGTCATATTCAATCTTGGAAGAGCTCCGATCACAACGTCGGCACGCCTCAATGCCTTGCTCAGCTCTTTAGGGTCGATGATGGAGGTAGGAACCCTGCTGTCCACCAGTGTATGAAGTCTTCTCAGCTTGGAAAGAGAGTTGTCGAAAACCCTTACACTCGCTCCAAGTCCGATAGCGGCTTTGGTAGCAAATTCACCCACAATTCCGGCTCCGAGAATAACCACTTCGGTAGGTCTTACCCCTGTAATTCCGCCCAGCATTAAACCATTTGATAAGGCTAATAATTCTGAAGCGTATAAAATGGAAACCGTACCTGCAATTTCGCCAACCAGTCTTACCAATGCAAGCTGTTTGTATTCGTCTACGATAAATTCAAAAGCGATGGCATTAATTTTTTTCTCCGCCAGTTTCAGGAAATACTCTTTATCTCTTAAATTGATCTGAAGCGCTGAAACCAGATACGTATTCGGTTTCATATATTCTATTTCAGCCTCTGTCGGCGGGTTTACTTTAAGGATGAGATCCTGCCCGAAAGCTTCTTTAGGATCATTGGTGATTTTTGCTCCTGATTCGGAATATTGTAAATCTGTGAAAAATGAACCCTGCCCAGCCCCTGATTCTACGATGATTTCGTGGCCGTGTTCTACCAATACCTGTACCGCGTCCGGTGTTATGCAGGTTCTTCTTTCATGAAGACAGGTTTCTTTAGGAATTCCAATGCTGAACTGTTTTCCTTTTTTTATAACCTCCAATTTTTCTTCCTTCGGCATCAACTCTTCTTCGGTAAAAGGAGTAAAAATATTTGTGGTGCTCATTCTTACGTTTAAATTAGTTCTTACAAATAATTATTTACAATCAAAATTCATGTAGCAAAGATACATAATATTTACTCGAATGATATCTCTCTGCTGTCACCGGTATTGATGATACTCATAGTGTGGTAGTTAAGCCCATAGAGGTCGTCTTCATATACTTCAGGCCATTCTATGATGCAGAGATAAGCGTTGTCCAGATATTCCTCTATGCCAATATCATACACTTCATCAATACTCTTTAAACGGTAAAGGTCAAAATGATATACTTTTCCTTGAGGTGTCTGATATTCATTAACAATGGAGTAGGTAGGAGAATTAACTTCATCTTCACTTCCCAGGTTTTTAAGCAAAAACTGTGTGAAGGTAGTTTTTCCGGCCCCCAGGTTTCCTTTTAACAAGAGGATATGATGTTGGAGTTGGGGAATGATTTGCTCGACGATCTGTTGCCAGTCTTCAAGTGTATTAATGGTATAGTTCATTATTTATTCAAATTTTCAGAATATAAATCATAAAAATGTTGGGCTCTGCTTTTGGCACGTTCAGGATTTCTGTTTCTGTTATTTCGTACAGGATTTTCATATAAAGCGAGGATTTCTCCCATTTCTATTGGCTGTAATGTCTTAACCTGTTTATTAAATAATGACTGTGAAATCTGTTCAGTGCCTTTTCTGTTTTCTAAAAAGTCAAAATTACTGAAATTAAAATTGAGACATTCTTTTTGGGTATAATGTTGTTCAAGGTATCGGCTCAATAAAAAAATATCAAAAGAGTTTTTATTTTTAATGGTTAGGACAGGGAATAATAGATTGGCTGTTTGACTGCAAGGACATTCTTTTCGAGGCGTTTTTAAACCTGAAAAGGTGTCGATCACTAAATCCCATGAATTTCTGAATAACGAATTAAGGTATACAGTATTATAAAAATCAGTGAAGCTTTCCGGAAGCTTGCTATTGGTTCTTATAGACCATGTAATAATTCTTCTGTCATTTTTATTTAAAATATATCTTCCGCCAAACTCCATGTACATAATAAACATACTAAAGAGAAAAAATAAGACGATTAAAATTCTTTTAAGATATTTCATAACAGGAAATCAATTATCAAAAATAATCAATGAATATGAAATTCTAATATATATAATGGACATTCTAAATTCTAATTTCTGACTTCTATATAAATTTATTTATTTTTACACTATGATTACGAAGCAGACCATAGACAAGATTTTCTCAACAATCAGAGTGGAAGAAATAGTGGGGGAGTATGTTCAGTTGAAGAGAGCCGGGTCTAATTACAAAGGATTGAGCCCTTTTCACGATGAAAAGACGCCCAGTTTTGTGGTTTCGCCGAGTAAACAGATCTGGAAAGACTTTTCTACAGGTAAAGGAGGAACTGCCATTTCCTTCTTAATGGAAATTGAGAATTTTACTTATCCTGAAGCACTTCGTCATGCCGCCAAAAAATACGGGATCGAGATTGAAGAAGATCAGCGTGAGTTTTCTGAAGAAGCTAAAAGTGCCCAAACAGAAAGAGATTTACTTTATAAAATCCATGAAGTTGCCAACAATTATTTCCAGGAAACGCTTTGGGATTCCGAAGAAGGGAAAAGTATCGGTCTTGCTTATTTTAAGGAACGTGAGCTAAAAGATGATATTATAAAGAAATTCCAGTTGGGATATTCCCCGGAAAAGAAGAATGCCTTTACGGAGTATGCTTTAGAAAAGGGGTATGCCAAAGAAATACTGGAAAAATCCGGACTTTCTATTTTCCCGGAAAATACACCGACGGGAGTAGACCGTTTCCGTGAAAGGGTAATTTTCCCGATTCACAGTTTTTCAGGGAGAGTATTAGGTTTTGGGGCCAGAATTCTAAAGAATAATGTGAAGACTGCCAAATATCTCAATTCTCCCGAAACGGAAATCTATCACAAATCCAATGTACTTTACGGTTTAAACCAAGGTAAACAGGCCATTTCCAGAAAAAATGTCTGCTTTTTGGTGGAAGGGTATATGGATGTGATTTCCCTGCACATGTCAGGAATTGAAAACGTTGTGGCGAGTTCAGGAACTTCTTTGACAACAGAACAAATTAAACTTATCAAAAGGCTTACGGAAAATGTAACCATTCTTTTTGATGGAGATAATGCTGGAATTAAAGCCAGTTTCCGAAGTATTGATATGCTTCTTACAGAGGGAATGAACATTCGTGTCCTGCTTTTCCCTGAAGGAGATGACCCGGATTCTTTCGCCAGAAAACATCCGCAGGAATATGTAGAGAAATTCATTGAAAATGAAGCGATGGATTTTATTGATTTCAAGGCGGAAATCCTTTTAAAAGAGGCAGGAAGTGATCCTATTAAAAAAGCAGAAGCAATCCGGAATATCGTAAAATCGGTGGCTTTTGTACAAAATGCCCTGAAAAGAGAGGTCTATCTGAAAGAAGTTTCCAATAAATTCGGATTATCTGAGCAGAGTTTGTTCAATGAGCTCGATGTTCAGAAGCAGATGACTCAAAATCAGAATCAAACCGTTCAGCAGCAGAAGGAAAATAAAGCCCCAAAACTGGAAATTGTTCCGAAACCTGAGCTGGAAATAGATTCCGTTCAATTTAATATCCTGCATCAGGAAAACAGATTGATTGATCTGATGCTGATGTTTGGGGATATGGTCTTGCAGAGGAAAAATGAGAATCAGGAAAAGTATGAAGTAACGGTAATTGAAGAAATCCTTCATCATTTTGAAGAAGAACAATATGAATTTCAGATAGAAACCAATAAAAAGATCATTCAGAATATTCAGGAAGGCATTGAGAATGATGAGCTTCGTGCCGGAAATTTCTTCCTTACTTTAATGGATGAAGATATTACGTCTAAAGTAGCAGATGCCTTACTTATTCCGGATGAATTGAGTGACTGGACGACAAGAAATATATTTCCGCCCTCTATTGGAGATCATGTGGACCTGGAAGTAACCAATGATATTTTGATTCATAAATATTATTACATTCATTACATGATCAAGCAGCTTACATCCGAATTTGAAAGTTATCGTGACACAGATCCTGAAAAGTATTTTGATTCTATCAAAAAAATCATGATGCTGAACGAGCTTTCAAGGAAGATTACCGAAAAATTAGGCTGGTCTCCTGTGACAAAAAGTCCTATAAAATTTTAGGAATAAAAGTTGTAATTTACATTTCAGAATATTTAAAATAATACACAGAAATATGGACATTAAAAAAGAATTCAGAGATTTCTCTGTGAAGCATTTAGGAAACAACGGTCTGGCTACCGATCAGTATATGGGAATGTACGGCCCTACCAATTTGACTCCGTACATTATGGAAGAAAGAAGATTAAACGTTGCTCAGATGGACGTTTTCTCGCGTTTGATGATGGACAGAATCATTTTCCTGGGAACAGGAATCGATGACCAGGTTGCCAATATCGTAACGGCACAGCTTTTATTCCTGGAAAGTGCGGATCCTTCAAAAGATATCCAGATCTATATCAATTCTCCGGGTGGGAGTGTATATGCAGGATTAGGCATTTATGACACGATGCAGATCATTAAACCGGATGTAGCCACGATCTGTACAGGTATGGCAGCTTCCATGGGAGCTGTATTGCTGGTAGCAGGGGAAAAAGGAAAACGTTCTGCTCTTAAACATTCAAGAGTGATGATCCACCAGCCTTCGGGTGGTGCTCAAGGGGTGGCTTCCGATATGGAGATCAATTTGAGAGAGATGTTGAAGCTTAAAAAAGAGCTTTATGACATTATTGCCCAGCATTCAGGCCAAACTTATGATTGGGTTGAAAAAGCTTCGGACAGAGATTACTGGATGACTTCTGAAGAAGCTAAAGGATATGGAATGGTAGATGAAGTTTTACAGAGATCTGCAGATAAAAAATAATTTCGAAGAGTAAGAAATAAAAAACGCGCCGATAGGCGCGTTTTTGTTTTATTGTTTAATGAATTTGTGAACCGTTGAGGTTTTGTCGGTTTTAATTTCCATGAAATAGATTCCTGAATTTAAAGACTGTACACATATTTTTTTAGATTGTACAGTCAGAACTTTTTGTCCTGAAAGGGCAAAAATATTCACTTCTTTTATATTTTCCACTGTTTCGAGTTGGATATAATCACTGGCAGGATTAGGGTAGATCCTGAAATTGTGTTTATAGATATTGGATGCACTCAAGGTAGAATTTGTTGCTTCAGTAGGAGTGTAGGGAAGCCTTTGTCCGAAGCTCAATCCCAACCAGTCATTATTTCCCAGTTGAATTTGTGATAAGTCTGCATAGTTTTTCCAACCGGACAGATCTTTTCCTTTATACAACTTCCAGGTGTTGGAACCTGAGGTGTTTCCTGTGAGATTATTCAGTGATAGTGTAGAAATCTGGTTATTCCCTGAAGTATAATTAAAATAAGGAGCTTGTGTCTTGATCAGCTGTAGAGCCTGTTCAGCAGTCATACTTCCATTATACTGAATTCCGAAAACAAAAGAATCCGTATTGGCTCCAAAATCAATGACCACTAAGCTTTTATTGCTTCCTGTTCCTATCCAGTTCACAATTTGGGATGAATTGTACCACGCGGAATTATAAGCAGCAACAGGTATTGAAGGATGTGAAAGTGGCGGAGTAGTGGGTGTAAATCCGTATCCGAAGGAAATTCCATACCATTTTCCATCGACCAGAATATCATTGTTAACCCCATTATTTAGAGTCATAGAGCCTGAACCTGTTCCGGACCAGGTGGACCAATAATCATCCGGGCTTGGAATGTGATGATTATAAGTAAAGCTGTAAAGAAAACCGGAAGGAATATCGACCGTAATTTTTGGTTCTGCTGCTGCAATAGCATTAATCAAGTCCTCCATCGTTAGATCATTGGAGTCAAAGCGGTATCCCCAGGCATAAGAATAAGGGGTGCTGTCATCATTAAAGTCTGCAATAAAATAGGCTTTTTTCGAACCTGTTCCTACCCAGAACTTAATGTCATTTTCAGTAAATTGTGCCCATACAAACTGTATGCAAAGCAACAAGAAAAAAAGATAGATCTTTTTCATGATATAAAAATTTAAAGTTTTGTTCCCGAAACTTACCTGCAGGATAAAATATTCATGAAAAGATCATAAAGGATTGATGATATTTCATAAACTTTTAGTCCCGAAAGTTGAAATGTATTTAAGGCAGGTCTCCTGGCTTGCATCTTATGGTACACCTTCCCAAATCTTTACATTCAGTGGTATTCAGTACAATAAGTAGTTCAGCTTACAGTTGCGGGTACAGCTCAGGATTTGAATGTTCTCACCTGATTCCCTATTAATGAACGATAGGTTCAACCTTAAAACCGCTGCAAAGATATTTAAAATAGATTGATTATTGAATTATCCCTTCCAAAAACGGAGAGTTGGGTGAGGTGATAGTGTATGTGGTTGATATTCAGTGAATAGGTTTCATAAATAAGTTTCGGCGGCATCGAAGATGCCGCCGAAACTTATTTTATTTATTTTAGATTTAATTAAAAGCTTCAATAATCTTGGAGAAGTCCTCTAATTTCAAAGCAGCTCCTCCAATTAAACCACCGTCAATGTCCGGCTGAGAGAAAATTTCTTTGGCATTGTCCGGTTTTACGGAACCTCCGTAAAGAATAGAAACTTCATCAGCAACTTCCTGTCCGTATTTAGCGGCAATAATGCTTCTGATATGAGAATGGATTTCCTGAGCCTGTTCCGGAGTTGCTGTTTCTCCTGTTCCGATAGCCCAAACCGGTTCGTAGGCTATCACCACTTTTTTGATCTCTTCTGCAGAAAGGGTAAACAAAGCTACTTCGGTCTGGTTTTTCACCACTTCAAAATGCTGTCCTGCTTTTCTTTGTTCAAGAGTTTCTCCGTTACAATACACAGGAATTAAACCTTTATCAAGAGCTAATTTGATCTTTCTGTTGCAGTGAGAGTCTGTTTCTCCGTGATATTGTCTTCTTTCAGAGTGACCGATCAATGACCCGTTTACATCAATAGATTCCAGCATATCCGCTGAAATTTCTCCTGTATATGCTCCGCTTTCATGCTCGCTCATATCCTGGGAAAATACACCGATCTCATCTTTTTCATAAATATCTTTTGCCATCATTAAGTATAAAGAAGGCGGTGCGATCCAAACTTCACAGTTGGTAACATTGTTATTTTTATAGCTTAGTAATTGAATCATCAATTGTTGTGCATCAATTACGTTTTTGTTCATTTTCCAGTTTCCTGCAACTATTTTTCTTCTCATAGTCTTATCTAAAAATTATTGATTAATTCCTTCTAATTTAAACATGAATGCATAGACCAAAGCAAGATCCTTCAGGTAATCAAATCTTCCTGAAGCTCCGCCATGGCCGTAATCCATATCTGTTTTTAATAATAGTACATTTTTATCGGTTTTCATATCTCTAAGCTTCGCTACCCATTTGGCAGGCTCAAAATATTGTACCTGAGAATCATGTAAACCTGTTGTCACCAATATATTTGGGTAGCTTTTCTTTTCAATGTTTTCGTACGGAGAGTAAGATTTCATATAAAAATAAGCCTCCTTGTTATTAGGATTTCCCCATTCGTCGTACTCGTTCGTTGTTAACGGAATGCTTTCATCAAGCATAGTGTTCACAACATCTACAAACGGAACCTGTGAAATAACTCCGTTCCATAATCCCGGGCTCATATTCGCAATAGCTCCCATCAATAAACCTCCTGCGCTTCCTCCCTGTGCATATAAATGTTTCGGGGAAGTATATTTTTCTTTCACAAGATATTCTCCGGCATCGATGAAATCTGTGAAAGTGTTTTTCTTTTTCATCATTTTGCCATCTTCATACCATTGTCTTCCCATTTCCTGTCCGCCGCGGATATGAGCGATGGCAAAAGCAAAACCTCTGTCCAGAAGACTTAACCTTGTACTGCTGAAAGTAGCATTCATTGAATTTCCGTAAGAGCCGTAAGCATATAACAAAACCGGACTGTTTCCGTCTTTTTTGAATCCTTTTTTATAGACAATAGAGATAGGAATTTTAGTTCCGTCTTTTGCTGTAGCAAATAACCTTTCGGAGATATAATTCTTTTTATCATATCCGCCCAATACTTCCTGTTGTTTCAGTAATGCTCTTTTTCCAGTCTTTAAATCCTGTTCATACTGAGAACTTGGTGTGATCAAGGAAGTATATCCGAAACGGAAGTTATCAGTGTTATATTCCGGATTTCCGGAAGGGGAAACCGTATAAACCGGCTCATCAAATTTTAAAAATTCTTTTTTACCCGTTTTTCTGTCATAAATAACCAATTGAGAAAGTCCGTTTTGTCTTTCACTGAAAACAAGATAGTTCTTGAATTCACTGATACCTTCCATTAAGACATCTTTTCTATGGGGGATAAAGTCTTTCCAGTTTTCAACACCTGTCTTATCCAAAGGAGTTTCCATCACTTTGAAGTTTAAGGCATCTTTATTGGTGGTAATTAAAAATTTATCTTCTAATGGTGTCACATCATAAAGAACATTTTTCATTCTCGGCTGGAAAACTTTGAATATATCATTAGGTGTATTGGCATCCAGATATCTTACCTCGGAAGAAGTCGTGGCGCTGGAATAAATCATAATGAATTTTTCATTCTTAGATTTTCCGACTCCAATGTAATTGGACTTATCCTTTTCTTCATAAACAACAACATCCTTTGCGGGATCTGTTCCTAAAGTATGTCTTTTAATCTTTTCAGACAGAAGTGTTACAGGATTGTTTTCTGTATAATAGATGGTTTTGTTATCATTGGCCCATGTTGCATCACCACCTGTATTTTTAATTCCCAAATCCGTTGTTTTCCCGGTAGAAAGATCTTTTAAAAACAATTTGTACTGTCTCCTGGAAACATCATCCACACCATAGATAATTTTTGTATTATCGGGACTGATGCTGAATCCTGTTGCAGAATAATAAGAATGTCCTTCTGCAAGCTGATCTACATCCAGAATGATTTCTTCCGGGGCATTAAGGTTTCCTTTTTTTCTGCAATATTTAAAATACTGTTTTCCGGTTTCTGTTCGGGTATAATAATAATATCCGTTCTTGAAAGTAGGCACAGATTCATCCTTTTCCTTGATCCTTGCTTTCATTTCCTGGAAAAGCTTGTCCCTGAAAGGCTCAGTATCTTTCATCATACCCTGCCAGTACATATTTTCTGCTTTCAGATAATCAACCACTTTCGTTGAATCTTTTCCTTTTTTGAAATAATCAATCATCCAGTAATACGGATCATTTACTTTATCTCCGTGTATTTCCCGGACGTGATCCTGTTTCTCGGCAATGGGAGTCTTAAGGTCGGGGAATTTCTGGGACTGTAATGTTGAAACGCTCATGATTAGTAATCCTAAATAATATTTTTTCATAGTCATATTTTGGTTGAAAGGTGATGTGTAATTTATTCCAGATGCCAGATATTCTTTAGCAGTTTGTAGAATGTATGTTCCTCATCCGTTACAACATGGTCTGCTTTGATCAGGGATTTGGCAAACTGAGCAAACTTTTTACGTTCTTCCTCTGTAGAATCATCCTGGAAGCACCGTGCATGGAATTCAAAATGATCTTTCCACTCTTCAGGGCGGAGCAATGCAAGCGTTTCCAGTTCATTATCAAGGTTCATTCTGAATGGAAATTCATCCGCTAAGTATTGTTGGATCAGCATTCCTTCTTCCGGAGCAAATTCTCCGTCTACAGATGAAAGAATCATTAATAAGTGATAGCCGGCGATGGATTTATTAGATTTTTGCATTTAAAGTGTATGTTTAATTTTGATAGTTGATAGTTGATAGTTGATAGTTGATAGTTGATAGTTGATAGTTGATAGTTGAATAGTCTTTGTTTAAAAAAATCACACTTGACCATTCAACATTCACATTTTATTTATTTAATATAATCTTTTGCAGGTTGTTTGTCTACAATCTTTCCATTTTGAAGAATCAGAACAAAAGGATTACTTCTTGCAATGGTTTTGATGGCTGTTCCGTCCATCATCATATTTTTAATGGTTTTGAAAGTATTCGGATCGGTAGATACTCCATAAATAACCACACCTTGCTTTTCGTCTTTTTGTGCGTTAACCTTAGTTTCCACTTTTTGTAGCAATTCCGGGGAAACATCTTTAGGGTGATAAGAGAATACGATAATAGCTTTTGGAGCTTTGATCACTTCGTTGGTCACATCCATTCCGGTCGGGTCTTCAATCTTGAATTTCACAATTTCAGATTTATAGCCTTCTTTTACCAGCTTGGATTCATTTTTTCCTTCTTCAATTTTCCATGGTGATCCTTCTTCCCAATATTTTGTTTCTTTGATGTATTCATCCTGATTCACTTTAATCACTTCCCCTGTTTTCTGATTTTTAAGGGAGTAAAAAGTTTTGTATTCCGAAGGATTCTTGGCAATTTTTTCTTTTTCAGCAGCCAGATCGGTTCCGGTTTTGTAATCACGGAAATCGATGATCGGTTCATGCAAAATTCCCTGAGACATAATGTAGATCATGATAAGAGAGAACAGACCTAATACAATATATTTAGGCTTATCTGAAGATTCTTTTTGGGTATATTCACCTGTTTTGGTGAAGTCTCCTCTGTATAACAAGAACAGAAGGATAAGCCCGGCTAAAAGGACAATATCTTTAATGAAACTTTGCCACGGAGTAAATTTAATAGCGTCTCCGAAACATCCGCAATCCGTTACTACATTGTAATAAGCAGAATAGAAGGTAAGAAATCCGAAGAATATACAAAGGACGATTAATGCCGAAAGTGTGAACTTAAGTTTGATCTTCAATAAAAGCATAAAGCCCAGAAGAAGCTCCAGTACTACAACGACAATCGAAAACAATAAAGCGAATTTTTCTAAAAAAGGCATATTGAAAACAGCAGGAGAGAAGTATTCTTCCATTTTAAAGGAGAAACCTACCAAGTCCACCGCTTTTACAAAGCCGGATAGAATAAAAATAACGGCAATAATGAAACGTAATATACCTTTGATCATATTAAATAGTTTTAGGTTCGAAATTGTTTTCTTTTTCGGAGAATTTGATGAGGCAGAACACTGCGTAATTCAGCATGTCAAAATAATTGGCATCCAAACCTTCTGAAACGATGGTTTTCCCCTGATTGTCTTCAATCTGCTTGGTTCTGAGAACCTTCTGGTAAATGAGATCTGTAATAGAAGAAATTCTCATGTCTCTCCATGCTTCGCCGTAATCATGGTTTTTCTTTTCCATTAAAGCCTTTGCTTCATTGGCAAAACGGTCATAAAGGCTTAAAATTTCCTCTTTATTTTCGTTGAAATCATTGGAATACCCTTTTTCAAGCTGAATAAGACCGATGATAGAATAGTTGATAATGGCAATAAACTCATCTTCTTCACTCTCATCCACCATTTTTTTATCGGTCATCTGCAAAGTGCGGATCCTATTGACTTTAATGTAAATCTGATCTGTAATGGAACTTGGTCTTAAGACTCTCCACGCTGCTCCGTAATCCTGTAATTTTTTACTGAAAAGATCACGGCACTGACTGATAATTTGCTGGAACTGTACTGAAGTTTTTAACATAAATTCTCTTAATCTTCCAAAGATACAAAATAGCTTGCAGAGTTGTGAGTTATGAGTTAAAAGTTATAAGTTTGTTGTAACTGTTAATTGCCGGGATTACTCATATATAGTTGTTTTGTAGATGTAGATTTTACGGCTTAGATTTGTAAAAAGTTATTACTCATAACTCATAACTTTTAACTCATAACTTATAACTGAGATGAATCATTCATTGAACTGTAACGGAAGATTGGTCGATTTGAGCTCTCCGAAAATTATGGGGATTTTAAATCTTACCCCGGATTCTTTTTCCGACGGTGGAAAGTTTAATAATGAAAAAGATGCTTTGAAGCATGCTGAAAAACTTCTTTCAGAAGGAGCCGAAATTATTGATGTCGGTCCGCAATCCACACGTCCGAATGCTGAATTCCTGAGTAGTGAAGAAGAAATACGAAGGATAGGAGCTGCTATTTCACAGATCAAAAAAGAATTCCCGGAAGCATTGATTTCTTTAGATACATTTTATGCGGAAACGGTACGATTCGGATTTAATGAGGGAATTGATATGGTGAATGATATTTCAGGGGGACAATTTGATGATCAAATGTTTGATACGGTAGCGGAAACAAAACTTCCTTATATTCTGATGCATATAAATCCTTCCTATGAAACAATGCATGACAAGATTAAATACGAAGATATAACCTTGGAAATCAACCAGTATTTTTCTGAGAAAACGAATGTATTATTGCAAAAAGGGATGAAGGATATTATTCTTGATCCTGGTTTCGGATTTGGTAAAACGGTGGAAGATCAGATGAAAATGATAGATGAGGCAGAATATCTTGGATTTCAAAAATTTCCTTTGTTAATAGGAATTTCCAGGAAATCATTTATCTATAAACCACTTGGGAAATCTCCATTGGACATCAATGAGGAAACACAGAAACTTCATATGAAAGTTTTACAGCGGGGAGCCAGGATTCTGAGGGTACACGATGTAGCGGAAAGTGCGGCAGTTATTAAACAATTTTGCGAAAAAAATAAAAAATACTAAAAAAACTTGTATGGTATTTAAAAATTATTACATTTGCAATATGAATTTTACGAATCAAAAAAATATTCTTGTCATTTCTAATAGCATTGTTGTCATTAACAACAATAAGGAAGCGGCATTGTAAAATATTTTAATTTAAATTATATAAGCCGTTTCATATTGAAGCGGCTTTTTTATTTCAAAAATTATGTATCAGTTATTAACAGTAATTATTATCGTCATTATTATTCCCTTACATTGGTGAGAAGGATAGAGTATGACTGTACATATTTGAGCCCTCTCACATCATGAGAGGGCTTTTTTATTCCCCTTTTGTTAATTTTTAAACCCCTATATAATGTATTACAACAGCAAAACGATCGTGTATTTTGACGGAAACTTTCTCAGGGCCGAAGAAGCAGGAATAGACCTTTACGGACAGTCACTGCATTATGGGTACTCTGTTTTTGAAGGTATAAAATCTTATAATACCGATCGCGGAACCAGAATTTTTAAGGCAGAAGAACATTATGAAAGACTGAAAAGATCGGCAGAACTGATGCATATTCCGTTTGATTATAAGGTCAGTGAATTAACGGCGCTTACGTATGAGCTTTTGGAAAAAAATGGTTTCAGCGATGCTTATATCCGTCCATTGATAACCTGTTCTCCCAATATGTCTCTTTCAAAAGGACAAAAATCCTATCTCTCTCTGCTTGCTTGGGAATGGGGCAACGGTTATCTCGCAAATAACTTGAAGATTATGACCTCACGCTTTCAACGCCCAAATCCGAATGCTTTTAAAGTAGAAGCTAAAGTGGGCGGGCATTATGTCAATTCTATTCTTGCCTGTCAGGATGCCAAAGACAAAGGCTATGACGAAGCCCTGTTGCTTGATGAATACGGAAATGTTGCTGAAGGTTCCGGGGCCAATATATTCTATGAAAAGGACGGAACATTATTTACGCCTGCAAAAGGAAGCATATTGCCGGGAATTACAAGACAGACCGTGTTTGAAATATGCAGTGAACTTACTATTCCTGTTAAAGAAACCCTATTTAAACCTGAAGAAATGAAAGGAGCTGATGCCGCTTTTTTCTGTGGCACAGCAGCCGAAATTGTAGCGTTGGATTCTTTGGATGATGTTCCTTTCACTAAAAACTGGAAAGATACTGTAAGCAGCAAGGTACAGCACACTTATCAGAAACTGGTAAGAGGTTTGTCGTTGTAAATTTTAATAAATTAAATAGTTGATTATCAGATTAATAAATATGTTTTTCAAACAATTGAATATTGTAATTTTCATAAAATTGGAAATGAGAACAATATTACAAGCTGTAGTTTTGAATCAGAATTAAAGAATTTTTGACACCAGACTGGAAAATAAAAACAGCAAATGCAGGATTATATGCTAAATAAATATTCAAAAACATTCACACAAAACAGCGAACAGCCCGCTGCAAAAGCAATGCTTTACGGGATAGGCTTTACAGAAGAAGATATGCACAAGGCACAGATCGGTATTGCCAGCATGGGTTACGACGGAAATACCTGCAATATGCACCTTAACGACCTGGCAAAAGTCGTAAAAAAGGGAACCTGGGATCACGGTCTTGCAGGGTTGATATTCAATACGATAGGAGTAAGCGATGGGATGAGCAACGGTACAGACGGTATGCGGTATTCGCTGGTAAGCCGGGATGTAATTGCAGATAGTATCGAAGCCATCTGCGGAGCACAATACTATGACGGAATCATTGCACTACCGGGTTGTGATAAAAATATGCCGGGAACCATCATTGCGATGGGAAGACTGGACAGACCTTCCATCATGGTGTATGGAGGAACGATAGCTCCCGGATGCTATAAAAATGAGTCCCTTAATATCGTTTCGGCCTTTGAAGCTTTAGGGAAAAAAATTACCGGAGAAATTTCAGAAGAAGATTTCAATGGGATTATCAAAAATTCATGTCCGGGAGCAGGAGCATGTGGAGGAATGTACACGGCCAACACCATGTCCTCAGCCATAGAGGCGTTAGGAATGAGCCTCCCGTATTCATCTTCCAATCCTGCGCTAAGTAAAGAAAAGCAAGATGAGTGTCTGGAAGCAGGAAAGTATATTAAAATACTACTCGAGAAAGACATCAAGCCATCAGATATCATGACCCGTAAGGCTTTTGAAAATGCGCTTCGTCTGATCATCATTCTTGGAGGAAGCACCAATGCTGTTCTTCATTTTATAGCCATGGCGAAAAGCGTTGGTGTTTCTATAACTCAGGATGATTTCCAGAAAATGAGTGACTGCACTCCGGTATTGGCAGATCTTAAACCAAGCGGAAAATACCTTATGCAGGACCTTCATGAGCATGGAGGAACACCTGCTGTTATGAAATATTTATTAGACGAAGGATTGTTGCATGGTGACTGTTTAACGGTTACCGGAAAAACCATCGCTGAAAATCTTGAAAATGTTCCTAACCTTGATTTTACAAAACAAAAAATCATCAGACCTCTATCTAACCCCATTAAAGAAACAGGTCATCTGAGAATATTATATGGCAACCTGGCCGAAAAGGGAAGCGTAGCTAAGATCACCGGGAAAGAAGGGGAAAAATTTTCAGGGAAAGCCAGAGTATTTGACGGCGAAAAAGATCTGATCAAAGGAATTGAAAATGGTAGAGTTCAGCACGGAGACGTCATTGTCATCCGGCATGAAGGTCCTAAAGGAGCACCGGGAATGCCGGAAATGCTGAAGCCGACCAGCGCTCTGATCGGAGCAGGACTGGGTGGAAGTGTAGCCTTAATTACTGACGGAAGATTCAGTGGCGGGACTCATGGCTTTGTGGTAGGACATATTACTCCCGAAGCTTACGAAGGTGGTCTGATTGCTTTTGTGAAAGACAATGACCTTATTGAAATTGACGCCGTAAACAACACCATACAGCTAAAGGTTTCCAAAGAAGAAATTGAACAGCGGAAAAAAGGATGGCAAAAACCCGAACTTAAAGTAAAAAAAGGACTGCTGTACAAATATGCACTCACCGTATCATCAGCCGCCGAAGGCTGTGTAACAGACGAACTTATTTAATAAAAATGTTAATGAAAAATTTAAATATACCCACAGAAACAGAAATTAGCGGCAGCCGGATCATTCTTGAAGCATTTCTTCAGGAAGGGGTAAAAACAATATTCGGGTATCCCGGCGGGGCCATCATTCCAATCTATGACGCTCTTTATGATTATAAAGATCAGCTGGAACATATTCTGGTCCGCCATGAACAGGGAGCGGTCCATGCCGCGCAAGGTCTCGCCAGAGTTTCCGGAGAAGTGGGAGTGGTGCTGGCAACCAGTGGGCCCGGAGCAACCAATCTGGTGACAGGGTTAGCCGATGCACTGCTGGATAATACGCCTATTGTCTGCATTACGGGGCAGGTTTTTGGACACCTTTTGGGAACAGATGCCTTTCAGGAAATCGATGTGATGAATATTACAAGCCCTGTTACCAAATGGAATTATCAGGTAGCCGATGCGAATGAACTATCCGAAGTGCTCGCCAAAGCATTCTATATCGCAAGATCAGGCCGGCCGGGGCCCGTATTGATAGATATAACGAAAAATGCCCAGCTGCAAAAAGTTCCGGATAGAGGCTACACACCTTGTGATTCTTTGAGAAGTTACAAGCCAAATCCTGTTCCCCACATGGGATATATTGAAAAAGCAGCTGCATTGATCAATGAGGCAGAAAAACCATTTATTATTGCCGGGCAGGGAATTATGCTGGGAAAAGCAGAAAAAGAGTTTCTGCAGTTTGCTGAAAAATCAGGAATTCCTGTGGCATGGACGGTTTTGGGGATGAGTGCTATCCCCACAGATCATCCGCAGGCAGTAGGAATGGTAGGAATGCACGGAAACTATGGACCCAATATTCTTACCAATCAATGTGATGTTCTGATTGCGGTGGGAATGCGTTTTGATGACCGTGTGACCGGGAAGTTGGATCAGTATGCCAAACAGGCAAGAATTATTCATTTGGATATTGACAAAGCAGAGATCAATAAAAATGTGATAGTTGAGGTTCCCATTCTTGGAAACTGTAAAGAAACCTTACCGCTTCTTACACAGCTGATCAAAGAACAGCAACATGCAGACTGGCAACAAAAGTTTAAAAATTGCTATGAAATTGAACATGATCAATTGATAAGCCATGAATTGTATCCTGCTGAAGGGGAAATTACCATGGGGGAAGTGATCCGACACCTGAACGAAATGACCCAAGGAGAGGCTGTTATTGTAACCGACGTAGGACAGCACCAGATGGCAGCCTGTAGATATTCAACCTTTAAGCATTCCAGAAGCAATATTACCAGTGGCGGATTGGGAACCATGGGATTCTGCCTTCCTGCAGCAATAGGAGCAGCTTATGGAGGAACGAAGCATCCGGTCATTGCTGTGATGGGGGATGGAGGCGCCCAAATGAATATCCAGGAGTTGGGAACGCTGATGCAGTATCAGCCAGATATCAAAATTTTAATTCTTAATAACTGTTATCTGGGCATGGTACGACAGTGGCAGGAACTGTTTCACGAAGAAAGATATTCATCGGTAGATATTCAGAGCCCGGATTTTGTGCAGGTTGCCAAAGGATATAATATTCCGGGAAAAAAGATAGCACAGAGGGGAGAATTGAAGGCCGGCCTTAGCGAGATGCTTCATCATAAAGGAGCTTTTCTTCTGGAAGTAATGACCGGAAAAGAACACAATGTTTTTCCAATGATTCCTCAAGGTAAAAGTGTCTCAGAGATTATCCTTACTCATCATAAAACAGATCAATAAAATATACAAAAAAGATGAAATCAGAAAACAAAGAATACACTATTACTGCCTATACAGAAGACTATCTGGGGTTGATCGGAAGAATCAATGCTATTTTTTCAAGGAGAAGGATCTCTATTGTGAATTTCAATGCAGGACCTTCTGAGATTGAACATGTGAAAAAATTTGTGATTGTGGTCCGGGAATCGGAAGAATCTGTACGAAAGATCACCCAACAGATGGAAAAACAGGTGGATGTACTGGAAGTTCATTATCATAAAACTCCGTATCTGACCACAATAGCACATGCGGGGTGAAGATAGAAGAAACCTGAAAAAATAATAATTAACAACAATAAAAAAATTTAAAAAATGGCAAAATTGAATTTTGGCGGAGTAGAAGAACATGTAGTGACAAGAGAAGAATTTCCGTTACAGAAAGCTCAGGAAGTATTAAAAGATGAGGTAGTGGCCGTAATCGGATATGGAGTACAGGGACCGGGTCAGGCATTAAACCAGAAAGACAATGGGATCAATGTAATTGTTGGGCAGAGGAAAAACTCAAAATCATGGGATAAGGCAGTCGCAGATGGATTTGTACCCGGAGAAACACTGTTTGAAATAGAAGAAGCGCTGCAAAAAGGAACAATTATCTGTTATCTCTTAAGCGATGCGGCTCAGATAGAGTACTGGTCTAAAGTAAAGCAGCATCTTACACCTGGAAAAGCATTGTATTTCTCTCACGGTTTTGGAATTACCTTTAATGAACGTACAGGAATTGTTCCGCCGGCTGAAGTGGATGTATTTCTTGTGGCACCAAAAGGATCCGGAACATCATTGAGAAGAATGTTCCTGCAGAATCGCGGGCTGAACAGCAGCTTTGCTGTGTATCAGGATGCGACCGGAAAAGCAAGAGAAAGAGTAACAGCATTGGGAATAGCCATTGGAAGCGGGTATTTATTTGAAACAGATTTTAAAAAAGAGGTATTCAGTGACCTTGCAGGAGAAAGAGGCACCCTGATGGGGGCCGTACAAGGTATATTTGCAGCCCAATACGATGTATTGAGGAAAAATGGACACAGTCCTTCCGAAGCATTTAATGAAACAGTGGAGGAATTGACACAATCATTAATGCCTTTGGTTGCAGAAAACGGTATGGATTGGATGTATGCGAACTGTAGCACCACAGCACAGAGAGGGGCATTAGACTGGTGGAAACGTTTCAGAGATGCCACTTCACCGTTGTTTGAGGAATTGTACGAAAGTGTTGCAAAAGGAGATGAAGCCCAGCGTTCTATTGAAAGCAACAGCAAACCCGATTACAGGGAAAAACTGGAAGTGGAACTGACTGAGCTTAGAGAAAGCGAAATGTGGAGAGCCGGCAAAACCGTCCGCAGCCTCAGACCTGAGAACAATTAATCAATAAAAATAATGGAAGCACAAACATATCCCTCTGTTTTGGAAAATGTCTATAAAGCGGCAGAAAGGCTTAAAAATGTTGTAGTAAGAACCCCGTTGGCCATTAATAATAACCTCTCTGATATATTTGAAGCAAAGATAAGGTTTAAAAGAGAAGACCTGCAGCGGGTGAGGTCTTACAAGATACGGGGAGCTTACAATAAAATGGCAGTGATGGCTGCTGAAAACCTTGCCAAAGGAGTGGTTTGTGCCAGTGCAGGAAACCATGCCCAGGGAGTCGCTTTTGCGTGCAGTACTATGAAGGTGAAAGGAACTATTTTCATGCCTTTGCCCACACCGGGACAGAAGTTGGAGCAGGTGAGAATGTTCGGTGGTAATGATATAGATATTGTCCTTTACGGGGATACGTTCGATGAAGCTAAAGATGCCGCGGAGAAATTCTGCCAAGATCATCAGGGAATATTCATTCATCCGTTTGATGATCGGGATATTATTGATGGTCAGGCTACGGCAGCGCTGGAAATCCTTGAACAGTCGGATGAGCCTATTGATTATCTTTTTCTTCCGGTGGGAGGCGGTGGACTGGCTGCGGGTGTTTGTACGGTGTTCCGCGAATTGTCTCCACAAACGAAGATCATAGGGGTGGAGCCTTCTGCAGCGGCAAGTATGAAAAAAGCATTGGAGAAAGGAAAGCCGGTGCTTCTTGAAAAGATCAGCCGTTTTGTAGATGGAGCCGCCGTACAGAAAGTAGGAGATCTTAATTTTGAACTTTGCAAAAATGTATTGCATGATATGGCTGTAGTTGATGAAGGAATGGTTTGCGAAACCATTCTCTCCCTCTATAATAAGGATGCTGTTGTGGTGGAACCGGCGGGAGCCCTTTCTGTTGCTGCATTGGAAAAATATAAGGATGAGATCAAAGGGAAAAATGTGGTTTGTATCATTAGTGGGAGCAATAATGATATTACCCGTATGGAAGAGATCAAAGAAAAAGCTCTTCTGCATGCAGGCTTAAAACATTATTTCCTCGTTAGATTCGCACAGCGTCCGGGAGCCTTGAAAACCTTTGTCATGGATGTGTTGGGACCGAATGATGATATCACTTTTTTTGAATATACTCAGAAGAATTCCAAAGAAAAAGGAATCGCCGTTGTAGGGATTGCCCTTAAACACAGTGAAGATTTTAAACCGTTACTCAATAACATGAAAAAGTATGACTTCTTTGTCAATTATCTGAACAATGATCCGTCTTTAATGAACCTGCTTATTTAAAGGAGTAATCTTGGATGGAAAAAACCATTTTGCAACAGGTGAAAAAATAAAACAGGCTGCCTAACTGTGCAGCCTGTTTATTTATCTCTCAAGCGTAAAATCCGGGATTACTTTCGGACGCTCTGTTTCATTGGCAACTTTCCACGATGTTCTGTACATCCATTCCGTCATTTTATAGAGTTTTTTGTAATTGATGTTTTCAGATTCATCTTGTGGAGTATGGTACTGATCGTGCAAAACGCTTGTGAAGAATAGGGCTGGAATTCCAGCTTTTGCATAAGGCAAATGATCACTCCTGAAATAAAAATATTCGGCATGGTTTGGGGAATCCCAATCTTTGAGGTATTTGAACCGGGTACTTTCGTTATTAGCTTCTTCCGCCATTTTTACCAGTTCCTCAGAATTTTTATGAGGTGCATTTCCGCCCAATAAAGCAGCCTCATCAAGACTGTTCCTTCCGATCATATCACCGTTGAGGACGGCTACGATATTTTCTTTAGGGACTACGGGATGGGACGCATGCCATCTCGAGCCAAGCAATCCTCTTTCTTCGGCCCCGTGAAATACAAAAAGAATACTTCTTTTTCCCGGCTGTTTTTTATATGCCCTTGCCATAGCCAGCATAGCAACACAGGTACTTGCATTATCATCAGCCCCGTTGTAGATGGTATCGTTTTTTACGGGATGCCTTATCCCGTCATGATCCTGGTGTCCACTGATCAAAACATATTCGTTTTTAAGCTTCGGATCTGTACCCTCAATTTTTCCGATGATGTTTACGGAAGGATATTTGTAGGTTTCAGTAATGAGGTGTAATGAAATTTTAGGATTATTTTTTACCCAGCCCGCATTTTCTCTTTTAATCCATAAAACGGGAATAGCATTGGAAACAGTTTCCCTTAGCCCTTCCACACCATAAGCTCCTCTTGTCATTTGCGGAACGACTTCCACCCAGCTTTTCTCCGAAGTATCATCGGTGATGAAGATGATGGCTTTTGCCCCCAGCTCAAAGGCTTTATTATAATATTTGGTTCTTACAAATCCAGGATATCTTCTTACAAAAAGGGTCATTTCTTTGGCTATGTTCTTGTCTGAAGCATTTACGGCCAGAACTTTACCTTTTAAATTCAGTTTGGACAACTCTTCAGGTTCTGCATTTCCTGCATATACCACCTCTGTATTCAGGTTGACATTCACCGGTTCTGCAACCAGGAAATCTTTCCATAGTTTCAGGTTGTTTTCCCCAATCTTTAAGGTGCTTTGCGGAATTACCTGATGCCTGTACATATCAAAGAACTGGAAGAATGTTCCATTATCTCCCGCAGGAACCATGCCTGTTTCTTTTGCTTTATCGGCCAGCCACATGGAAACTTTAAGTTCATCCAATGTTCCGGCTTCACGGCCCCAGAACTGGTCTGCTGCCAATTCGTACATGTCCTTTTTCAGGTCGGATTCCTTAATAGCGGAAACCAAAGGCTTTTTATAAGACTGTGCATTTCCGAAACAATATAGGAACAGGCCTAGTAATGAGAGGTAATAACTTTTTTTCATAGTATAGTGTATTAATTAATGTTAGCCAGCTTTTCAGAAAACTGTTTTGAAAATTCCTTTCTGTCTGTTTCCAATTTTTCCTGATTGCCGGGTAGAATATAATTAAAAAGAATTTTATTCTCATGATCAATAAAAATAATTTCCTTTTCTTCTCCATCAATCATCTGGGAGAAAATTTCCCACATGGAAACATCTTTCAGCTTTAACAAATCAAAAAACTGTTCTGCTTTTATTTCTATTTTTTTCATTTTATTTTCTTTTTTACCACCCCGTCAAAATTTTCAATTTTGCCACCCCTCCAAAGGAGGGGAATTACAGGGAGGATATTATTTTTAGAATTCTAATAATTTGAGCTTAAACTGTACTGCAAAATTTTGCTTAAAATTGGAAGTGGTATAATAACCCACTCTATAAAATAATCCCAGGTTGAAGTAAGAAGATAGAAAGTTATTCCATTCCAGGCCTACTTCCTGGTATAAGTGATCCAATTTTCTGAACTTGAACTGGTGGTATTCAGGATATTTCATATCTCCGATGGTTCCTCTCAAAACAAAATCAAAGCTCGAAACATTTTTTCCGAAGCTCTTAAAGTATAAGGGAAGCTTGTGTGTGAAATAATAGGCAATGAATTTGTCATTATAAAATTTTCCACCCTCCAATGTCGCGAAACCAAGATAAGAGGTAAGGTTGAAATTGATATCTCTGCCTGGAGAAGCCAGTCCGTTCATGGTAAAATGTTTCCAGATCGGTGCTTCACCCAGTACCAAACCTCCGTAAAGCCTTACGCCTGTGGTTCCCAGCATAGTCTTAAAGTTATGGACAAAGAGGGCATCAAACCGGGTATAATTAAAATCCCCGCCAAAGGCTTTAAAGCTTTGCTCGTAATTGAAGTAAAGCTCGGGAAATCTCTGCTCAATAATGGATTTTCCCTGCGGAGTCATAATATTTGTAGAGTTGGGGGAAAACTTCAGGGTAAATAATGTATTGAAGTTTTCAAAGGCAGGACCTCTTCCTCTGAACTGATAATCGAACATGGCTTCTTCAAAGTTTCTTTTTGCGGCAAAAACAAGAGTAAGTCCGTTGGAAACATCATTCAGGTAGGAGAGGGAGGCGCCCCGGAAATGATAGTATTTATCATTGTTAAGGTTATTTCCATAGTTCATCATCCTCATTTTGAAATTCCAGAGCCTCCGGTAAAATTCTCCGGAGGAATTAACGTCATTATAATATTCAATTCTGAGGAATGAATTTTTTTCAAGAGAAGTCTTTATATCGAGGCCGAGGCCGTATTTCCATTGATCATCTTTAAAGCCGTAAGCAAAATAATAATCCGGGGAAAAATAGGGATTGAAGGTTTCATTCAGTTTTGCTTTTAACCCTACTCTGAATCCTTCGTATAAGTTGTAGTTGACGATCTCATCTACTGCAAAATCCACAATTCCAACTCTGATTTGGCCATTGATTAGGCCGGTTAATATTTTGGCTTTATTATCAATATTATAGATTTTTCCCAAGCTGTCAATCGTGGTATAGGTATTTCTTTCTCTTTCGGTAAGAGGATCGGTTCTGTAAAGGTCCAGTGTTTTTCCATCCGCATTTTTTACGGAAAAAGTATAGCCTTTAAAATCTTTGGATTCTTCTTCAATGGGTGACTGGAAATCAAAGTATTTTGAGGTAAGGAAAGCATAGGTTCCAAAGCTCCTTTTATCTTTTTTCTCTGTTTTATTTTCAGAATGTTCCTTATCATCTTCTTCCATACCCATTCTGCCCATTCTTAGCTTCACTTTTTCATGAGCGAGAAACCATTTGTTGTTATAATAAATCCAGGTGCTGGTAATAATCCCGTCATTCTTGTTTTTACTGAAATTCTCGATCTTTTTTATACCGTATGTTTCAGTGTCCACATAAATAGCGCCATTGAATTTTCTTTTTTTGTCGGGTTTTTTATAATTCACTTCACGGAAACGGATCACGAAATTCTGTCTTCCGTCCAGTTCGAGGGTATCCGTCAGGAAAAACCTGTAAAGACCTCTGTTTTCCTGCTTTAATTGATTAGGAAGTTTATCCCTGTTGCTTTGTTGCAGCGCAATCATTTCATAAATAGGCTGCTTCAGGCCCGAGATTCTGTTATCCAGGATGTTGATTTTTTCACCGTATTTTTGAGAGTATAAAAATTCCTGTGCTCTTTCCCACAGGAAGAGTTTGCTCTTTGAAAATATTTTTCTTGCAGAAATATTATTTAATGAATCTTTTTCTCTTTTCTTTTTGAAGAAATCGCTCTCATCAAAAAACTGGTTGAACTGTGAAATACTGTCTTCATCGATATCCAGCGAAACTTTTTCATAAGATTTATAAGAATAGGATTCTAAGCTTTTCGGAGAGTTTTCCTTGAATTGCTGATTAACTTTTTTAAGGATTTCCAAGGCTCTGGGATCACTTTTATCCTCTAAGACAACGGTTTCAATAGCTGTAGTACTGGAAGAATTTTTAACGAGGGAAACTTCCATCGTATCTTCAGCCAGAACCGTTTCTTTCTGATAATTTGTGGCTTGGATTTCAATACGTTTACATTTGGATTTAAATTCCAGGACGCCCTCATGGTCAGTATGGCCAAGAAATTTACCGCTACAGGATATTTTTGCATTGGCAACAGGAGTTTTATCGGTATCGTCAATGACCTTTATTTTCGATTGTGAATAACCAAAAATAAATGTTGTGAAAAATATAAACAATAAAATCCTTTTCATGTGAAAAACAACATCAAAAGTAGTAATATTTATTTTTGTGGTGAAAGTTTTTTCATTGATATTGGCACAATTTTTAATAGATTTATGCAGAAATTTTTTAAAACACAATTAAGATGAAAAAATCCTATTTCACAGGAGCACTCTGTGCTGCCCTGCTATTTCTTTCTTTCAGTGCAAAAGCACAGTTACAGGACGTGAATGTCATGACACAACAACGAGATGTTTTAAAGCTTTATACAGAACTGATGGATAAACAGATCAGCCTGGAAAAGGAAAAGCAGAATAACGCTAAAATTTTAAGTAAGACGGAGGGATTAAATAATCAGTCTGATAGAAAAACAGACAAATTCAGCGCTTCTGATCCCAACAGTACGGCGAAAGATGCCAAAAAAACGGCAAAACTTTTAAGACAGACAGAATCGGCTAATAAAGAACTGCAAAAAAGCAATAACAGAATTGCCAGTATGGAAGGCGATATCAAAAAATTGCAAGTGCAGCTGGACAGGTTGAAATATACCGTGGAAGTTAAAGGAAAATAAAAAAAGGAAGTCGGCTGACTTCCTTTTTTGTTATATCTGTAAAGCTTTTTGATAAGCATTTTCCAAGCCTGCAAGATTTTTTCCTCCTGCAGTTGCAAACCCCGGGTTTCCTCCGCCGCCACCCTGGATTTCTTTTGCCAGATCTTTTACAATAGCTCCGGCCTGATAATTTGTAGCCAGATCATCGGAAACTCCTACAGTGATCATCGGTTTTTCATCTGCGTCAGAAAGAACAATGGTAACTGATGCCGGGATCTCTTTTTTCAACTGGAAAACAATATCTTTTACCGAGCCGGCATCTAATGAAGTTTTCTTTACCAGTAATTGCTTATCGCCTTTCTGTTCATAAGCATTTTTCCAGTCGCTGATTTCTCCTTTTGCCTTCTCTTTTTTCAAGGCATCCACTTCTGCTTTTAAAGAAACATTTTCATCCATTAATTTCTCAATAGATTTTACAACATCTCTGGATTTCAGTAATTGAGAGATTTCAATGATCTGCTTTTCCAGATTTTTGAAATACTCATCAGATTTATCCCCGGAAATCGCTTCAATTCTTCGGATTCCTGCTGCAGTTGAACTTTCTGAGGAGATTTTGAAATGACCGATTTCACTGGTATTTTTCACATGGGTTCCTCCACAAAGCTCTTTTGAGCTTCCAAACTGGATCATTCTTACACTGTCCCCATATTTTTCACCGAATAAAGCCATTGCTCCTTTATCCAACGCTTCCTGAATAGGAATATTTCTGAATTCCTGTAAAGCAATGCTTTCTTTGATCTTTTTATTTACTTTTTCTTCTACCAAGGCCAGTTCTTCTTCAGTCATCTTGTTGAAATGAGAGAAGTCGAAACGCAGGTAATCCGGACCTACGTAAGAACCTTTCTGTTCTACGTGTGTCCCTAAAACCTCTCTTAACGCTTCATGTAGAAGGTGCGTTACAGAGTGGTTAGACTGTGTGTTTTTTCTGTCTTTAGCATTCACTTTTGCATAGAAAACAGCCCCCGCATCTTTTGGAAGCCCGCTGATCAGGGAAATGATCAATCCGTTTTCTTTTTTAGTATCTAAAACTTCAAAGCTCTCCGCAGCATTTTCAAGGACACCTTTATCCCCGATTTGTCCACCTCCTTCCGGATAGAAAGGGGAGTTGCTCAATACGACCTGATAAAATTCCCCGTCTTTATTTTCTACTTTTCTATATTTTGTAATATATGTTTCAGCTTCAATTTGGTCGTATCCTACAAAAGTTTCAGGCTTTTCTTCTAAAATTACCCAGTCGTAAACTTTAGAAGCAGAATCTTTTTTGGAACGCTGTTTTTGCTTTTCCATTTCAGCTTCAAAACCTTTTTCGTCGATCGTTAATCCTTTTTCTTCAGCAATAATTCTCGTTAAATCATCAGGGAAACCATAAGTATCATATAATTCAAATACCTCCTCGCTTGGCAATACTTTTAAATTGTCAGCGATCGTTTGCTGGATTAATTTTTCAACTCTGATCAATCCGTTTTCTATGGTTTTTAAGAAAGAATCTTCTTCACTTTTGATGACTTCAGCCACCAGTTGTTTTTGTTTTTCCAGTTCCGGGAAGAAGGTACCCATCTGGTCTTTAAGAACAGCAACCAATTTATAAAGGAAAGGTTCTTTCATGCCCAGGAATCTGTAAGAATAAGAAATTCCTCTTCTTAAAATCCTTCTGATCACATAACCGGCTCCTCCGTTGGATGGCAATTGCCCGTCTGCAATCGCAAAAGAAACCGCTCTGATGTGGTCTACTACTACACGGATCGCAATATCTTTTTCGTCTTCTAAAACACCTGTGTATTTCTTTCCTGAAAGTTCTTCAACTTTAGAGATCAACGGAGTGAAAACGTCTGTATCATAGTTGGATGATTTTCCCTGTAACGCCATACAAAGACGCTCGAAGCCCATTCCTGTGTCAATATGTTTTGCAGGAAGGTTTTCTAAGCTTCCATCTGCTTTACGGTTATATTGCATGAAAACCAGATTCCAGATTTCTACCACTTGCGGGTGATCGTTATTCACTAATTCAAGCCCTGAAACTTTAGCTTTTTCTTCATCACTTCTTAAATCTACATGGATTTCAGAACACGGTCCACAAGGTCCGCTTGCCCCCATTTCCCAGAAATTATCTTTTTTATTTCCATTGATAATTCTGTCCTCAGAAATTACAGCTTTCCAATAATCATAAGCATCCTGATCTCTTTCCAGATTTTCGGAAGCATCTCCTTCAAAAATGGTTACATAAAGGTTTTCTTTCGGAATTCCGTACACTTCAGTCAATAATTCCCAGGCAAAAGCAATAGCATCTTTTTTGAAATAATCACCGAAAGACCAGTTTCCTAGCATTTCGAACATGGTGTGGTGATAGGTATCTCTACCTACATCATCCAGGTCGTTATGTTTTCCTGAAACTCTCAGACATTTTTGAGTATCGGCAATTCTAGGAGCGGTAGGTTCCTTGTATCCTAAGAAAAAATCCTTGAACTGCGTCATTCCGGAATTGGAAAACATAAGAGTAGGGTCGTCTTTCAGTACGATAGGTGCTGAAGGAACGATAAGGTGGTCTTTGCTTTTAAAATAATCTAAAAATTTTTGACGTATCTCTTGTGATGTCATCATGATATATGTTGCTTTGCTTTTTACAATTTTTTGATAAGATGCAAATTTAAGGTTTTTAGCTGATTCGTATGTACTTTAAAATATTGAAGGCATAATTTTTTGTAAGAAATTTTGAAAATACTATTTCTGGTTTCAAAATAAGTGTTTCTTTCTGGACGGAACGGAATAGAATGAAGAATCATAGTGGTAAAAAAGTAAGTTTAGTTTCCTATTCAATGACAAATATTATGATTAATTACTAAATTAGTTTTAATATTTTTGATTCTCACAGATTGAGCAGGTAATGATGGATAAAATATATTGTTAAAAAAATTGCTTATTTCCTTAAATCCGTGAGAGGAAAATTTATAAAATGAGAAAAGTATAATGAAAAATGAAGTGCTGAAAAGTTGGGTGGAACAGTATTCCGGACCTCTTCTGAAGAGAGCGGCTTATTTACTTTCGGATAAAGATGAAGCACAGGATGTTGTTCAGGAAGTTTTTCTGTCTGCCTTTTCATCATATGATTCATTTGAGGGGAAAAGCCAACCTTTGACCTGGCTAATGAGTATTTTAAACAGAAAAGTGGCTGATTTTTATCGTAAAAAATATAAATCTGAGCCACAGATACAGCTGGATCATTTTTTTGATGAAACCGGTTCGTGGAAAAATGATGATGTCCTCAATGATTGGGATTCTTCCAATAAGGAAACCGAACTTCTTGATGATAAAGATTTTAATGAAACTTTAGAGAATTGCATTGAAGATTTGCCCTCCAGATGGAAAATTCCATTGAAAATGTATTATCTTCAGGAAAAAAAAGCACCCGAAGTGAGTCAGGAATTGAATATTTCCACGACTAATCTATGGAAGATTCTGCAAAGAGGAAGAATGCAGCTGAGAGAATGTCTGGATGTAAACTGGTTTGCAAAATCATAAAGGATTGAAAAATGTTAAAAAAACTAATACATATCATTTTTTTGCCATGCAGTGAGGCCACTTTACTGATGGAAAAACGTAATGCAGAAACCATTTCTTCCAAAGAGAATTGGAAACTATCCCTGCATTTAAAGATCTGCAAATGGTGCAGAGCATACCAACAAAAACTCGAAATTTTAGATGATATTCTGAAAAGAAAGCTATCTCAAAGAACAGAAGATGAAATTAATGATTCTGATATTCAGGGTTTTAAAAACAAAATGTTTGAAAAATTAGATTCTTAGAAAAAAAATGTCAGGATTTTGAAATGGTTCCGACTATACTTTTGAAAATAATAAAGTATGTATTCAAAATCTTAAATCTATGAACGGAACTACTACAGAAATCAATCAACGAAGCTCAACCTCTCAACTCGGTTATTATATTTCGTTATTCGGAGCGGCACTTATTTTATTATGGATTGGTGTTTTTAAATTCACTCCTACAGAAGCGGCGGCAATAAAACCATTGGTGGAAAACCATTTCCTGACTTCTTTCGTATATAATGTTATGAGTATTCAGGCAGTGTCAAATGCTATCGGAGTGATAGAAATTATCATTGCATTACTATTGATATTTAGTGTGAAATTTGCTTTTCTAAGAAGGTATGCAGGAATTGGGATGATCATTACATTTCTCATCACGCTAAGTTATTTGCTGACAACTCCGGGTGTTTGGAAAATGGTAGATGGAATTCCGGTGACAGACTTTTTTATCCTGAAAGATCTGATGCTTTTAGGATTTGGATTGATGATACTTGAAAAGAAATAATAATGGATAAAAAGAAAAAAATGAAAAATATATTGGTATTGCTCGGAATCATTCTGGGTATTGCAGTCTTTGCAACAAGTTGTAAAGATTCATTAAAATCAAAATCAGCAGAAACTAAAAAAGAAAATGAGACCATTATGGACAGTAAAAATGTAAGAGAAATTTATTTTGCAGGCGGATGTTTTTGGGGGACGGAACACTTTTTTCAGCAAATTCGAGGAGTAGTAGGAACAGAAGTAGGATATGCCAATGGAAACACTGAAAATCCTACCTATGAACAGGTGGTAAGCCATACCACAGGTTTTGCCGAAACAGTGAAAGTAAAATATGATCCGGAGCAGGTGGATTTGAAATTATTGATTGATTTGTATTTTAAAACGATTGATCCTACAAGTATCAATAAGCAGGGAAACGACAGAGGAGACCAATACAGAACCGGGATTTATTATACTGATAAGGCAGATGAAGCTATAGTAAAAGGAGAGGTTCAGAAATTGGCTAACAATTACAGCAAACCGGTAGTTGTGGAAACCATCCCGTTGAAAAACTTCTACAAAGCGGAAGATTATCATCAGGATTATCTGGATAAAAATCCGGGAGGATATTGTCATATTGAGCCGGGACTTTTCGAAATGGCCAGAAACGCAAACCCGCTTCCCAAAGCAAAGTATCAAAAGCAGGATAAAGAAGTATTGAAGGAAAAACTGACTCCAATTCAGTATGATGTCACTCAGAATAATGCTACAGAAAGGCCTTTTACAAATGAATACGATAAGGAATTCCGTGACGGGATCTATGTAGATATTACAACAGGGGAACCGTTATTTATTTCAACAGATAAGTTTGAATCCGGTTGCGGATGGCCAAGCTTTTCAAAACCGATTACCAAAAAAGTAATTGAAGAAAAAATGGACAGATCTCATGGAATGACTAGGGTAGAGGTAAGAAGTAAAACTGGAGACGCCCATTTGGGACACGTATTTACAGACGGTCCGGAGGATAAAGGAGGGTTACGTTATTGTATCAACAGTGCTTCTTTGAAATTTATCCCAAAAGAAGACATGGAGAAAAAAGGATATGGGGAATATATTTCTTTACTTGAAAAAGAGAAGAAATAAATATAGAAAATGAGGTGATTTGAGACTGCCGAAAGGCAGTCTTTTTTTATATTCACAATCTATTTAATTTAATAATGAAATCCAACTTTAACCAAAAAGTGGCTCGGAACCGAACCACTTTAATCTTTGAATTTTTAATTCTTTAATCTTTTAATCAAATAATTACCAATCCCTCTTTTTCAAAATCCAGTAAGAACCGAAAATAAAGATCACACTCCAAACAATGCAGGCAATTAAGCTTTCTGTAGGATAGGTGAACTCATATTTTAAGCCCATCATTTTTGCCAGATTTAATCTTATTAAAGGATTTGGAATCAAAGAGGACATACTTTCCAAAGGCAGAAGCTTCGTAAAGAAGAAAGAATTTTGGGCTACATCCAGTCGCTGCTGTTGAGTTAAACCTTGCAGTCTTGTAAACGATTCCACTCCGATTAAGATGCTCTCCATAATCCAGAAAACGAAAAATGCAAGGAAAACAAATACCGATTTTCTCAATAAAACGGAAAGGAACATCAGGAAACAGAAGAAAGTAAATAATTTCAGGAAATAATTTCCTATGAAGAACATTTCTTCAAAAACCTTGGCTGAATCAGTGACTTTGGAATATTGATACCCCAAAAATATGGTAATGACAAATACAAGAAGGGTAGAAACAGTCGTAAATAGGGTAATGGTTAATAATTTTGAACTAATAAATTCTTTCCTGCTCAACCCATCAATCGTATTCTGTTTAAACATCCTGTTGCTGAATTCCTGTGAAATGGAAAATACAATGATAAGTCCGAGGAAAATCTTTAGCAAAGCTACAATCCATGTTGTAAAATTCCAGATCTCAGGGAAATTATAAATACCCTGTTCTTTTAAATTGATTGGATTTCCGAAAATTTTAAGATCTACCAGTCCAATAAAAAGCAAAGCGATTAAAATTGCAAAATATAGGACGGTGAAAACCTTGAATGGTCTGTAATTCAGATTTTTATAATATTCGAGTTTTAATAATTTAAGCATGGTTATTCGTGTTTTTTACAAGTTCAAGGAATTGGGTTTCAAGAGACAGCTTTTTCTTTGTCAGATGCGAAAGGAAAATCCCTTTTTCAGCAAGTTTCTGATTCAGACCGGATGCAGAGATGGAGGCATCTTCGCGGATCTGGGCTTTAATGATTTCCCCTTCCAAATGCACGGAAGTAAACCATTGAAGCTCTTCCAGAATACTTAAAAGCTGGGTGTTATTATCTGCTTTCAATTCAAAAAAGCCTTTATTATTAGTCATTTCATCTACCCTTCCGCAGTAAATTGAATTCCCTTCTTTTAATACGATTACATGGCTGCAAATTTTTTCAATTTCATCCAGCAGGTGACTTGCAATGATGATGGTAATTCCCTGTTTGGCAATATTGCTGATGATTTCCCGGATCTGAATGATCCCCTCCGGATCCAGTCCGTTGGTAGGCTCATCCAGAATTAAAACTTCAGGATTATTAAGCATGGCCGAAGCAATAGCCAGACGTTGTTTCATTCCTAAGGAAAATGTTTTGAAAGCGTCTTTCTTTCTTTCAAAAAGGCCAACGGTTTTTAATACTTCATCAATTCTTGTATAAGGGGTGCCCTTAATTTCTGCAACGATTTTAAGATTGGTTTCAGCACTTAAATAAGGATAAAAATTAGGTTGTTCAATAATCGCCCCTATTTTTTTCAAAGTGTCCGAGCTGGTCCCTTTCTGCCCGAACCAATACCAATCACCATTGGTGGGATTGATGGTAGAAAGAAGCATCCCGAATGTAGTGGATTTTCCACTTCCGTTAGGCCCGAGAAGCCCGTAAACATTTCCTCTCTCGACATCAAAAGATATATTGTTTACCGCAACTCTTTTGAATTTTTTAGTCAGATTTTTTACTGATAAAATTTTTTCCATGTAATTTGTCCGTAATTTGTTTTACATAGTAGTAGTCCGTGTAAATGATAAAATGTTACAAGATTAAGATTAAAATATTTACATTTGATAGAACAATAGGTAATTATGAAGTTAATTGAACTTGCTAAGGAATTAAATATTTCAGCTGAAGCTATTAAAAGATTTATCCAGGATTTTGATCTTGATTTAGGAGGGTGTATCAGTACCAATTTTGAAGTAACGGCCGATTTTGAAAAATTTGCCCGGGAAAATATAGATTTTCTAAAGCGTTACGAAAAAGATCTTGATAAAAATAAAACAGTGGAACAGATTGCGGAAACAATCAATCAGCCTAAAGAAAAAATAGAAAAGGCGATTAAAGATGACCATTCCAATATCTTTGATAACGGTTTTTTCCGTTCCTCCATTTCAAGCTATGGAATTGATAACAAATTAGGGGGGAATTATCAGTTTGTCTATGATTATTTCGGACATAAAACAAACCTCCAGCATAGAGATTTTATTGGGTACAGAGACCTGTTTTTCTATATTTCCGGGGTTTTGGAGCCTTTTTTAAACCCGCAGCAGATTAAAGACTGGGGAATTCATAAGCCGGCAGGAATCATATTATACGGCCCACCCGGAAGCGGGAAAATTTTCTGGGCCAATAAAATTGCCGAGATTATCGGGTACCAGTTTAAAGAAGTGAAAAAGCATTATCTGGGGACATCATTTATTGATGGCAGTAAAACTAATTTCAACGATTTTCTGGTAAGCATGATGCAGGAAGACAAAGTACTTCTTTTACTTGAGAATTTTGATGAAATTATGATGGAAAGAAATGCTGAGACTGATGTAGCATCGTGCAATCTGGAAACCCAGGAAATAATTCTTCACTATATAAGCAAATTTGAACAGGAAGATGTACTGATGATAGGTTCCGCCAATTCCGTTTCGGAAATCGATGAGGAAGTTCTTGCTCCGGGAAGATTTGATGTCCTGGTTCCCGTTTTTCCGCCCAATGCGTCCGAACGGTCCGAAATCATCCTGTATGCCATGACAAAAGGTCTTCAGGAAGACTCTTTACTCTACAAAATCCTTAAAAATAATAAAGCTGATAAAATTCCTTTCTGGCATGGAGTTTCTTCACAAATGAAAACATTCAGCAATACCATGGTGATTGATTTTACTCAAAGCCTGAAAAAACGGATTAAAAATCTGTATGCAAGGACAAGAAATGAAAATCTAAAGATCGATCAAAAGCTTTTGAACGGGGCTTTAAGAGATGCGGCTGCCAAACTTACAGAAGAATATCTTGACCAGGTCGCAAGATTCCTGAATGATGTAGTTATTAACAATTATGATGATTTCAAGTTTAGGGTTATCGCTTTGAAAAACGAACTCGATGCTTATAAAGTAGTGGAAGTACCCCGCAGAGCTATTGGTTTTCAACATAATGAAGAAGAAAGTAAAGGAAAAGAGGAAAATAAAGACAACTCTTAAATGTTCATATCGTAATTAATCTCACTTAACATTTATCAACTATCATTAATCATTAATCATTCATGAACAGTATCTGGGAACTCGAAACTTTCTACAGAAAACGGAATATCATTATTGTAGGAGCTGGCTTTACCGGGCTATGGACGGCTGTTTCCATCAAGGAAAAATATCCTGAGAAATCTGTATTGATTATGGAGAGAAATGCAATTCCGTTAGGGGCATCAACCAGGAATGCCGGTTTTGCCTGTTTCGGAAGCCTTACGGAAATCATTGCCGATTCACAGAAAATGGGATGGGAAAAAACGTTGCAGCTGGTAAAGATGAGGTTTGAAGGATTGAAAAAAATTCAAAATTATTTTAATAATGATGAAATTGGTTTTGAATTAACCGGAGGCTATGAAATTCTCAACAACGATGAGCCTTTACAAAAAATAGAAGAGGTTAATGAAAAGCTTAAACCCATCACAGGATTGGGTGAAACTTATTTTCTGAACCAGGATAAAATACAAAAATTTGGATTAGGTAAATCTGAATTTATAATTGAAAATCCATGCGAAGGGAGCCTGCATTCAGGAAAATTAGTACAAAAGCTTTTGGAAAAATGCCACGAACTGAAAGTTGAATTCCTTTTTGGGGCAGAAGTCAAAAAGATGATTGAAAATCCACATGAAATTGAAGTTCAGATTTCAGAAACTGTTTCTGTGTTTGCAGATCAGTTGATTCACGGTACCAATGCTTTCAGTTCAGATTTTTTGAAAACGGAAGAAATTATTCCGGCCCGTGGACAGATTCTTTTAACGGAACCCATTGAAAATTTAAAACTTAAAGGGACTTTCCATTATGACGAAGGGTTTTACTATTTCAGAAATCTGGGAAACAGGGTTTTATTGGGTGGCGGAAGAAACCGGGATTTTAAAACCGAAGAAACAATTGCTTTTGAAACAACCATTTTTTTACAGGAACATTTGGAAAAATTCCTGAAAGAAGTGGTTCTTCCTGATCATCAGGATATTAAAATTGCCCATCGCTGGTCCGGAATTATGGCAATGGGCCCGGAAAAAACTCCAATTGTGAAACAAATTTCTGACAGGCAATTCTGTGCTGTCCGGCTTTCAGGAATGGGAGTCGCTCTGGCTCCGAAAATAGGAGAAATGATGGCGGAAATGATATAAGTAATTGTACGGATCACCTACCTAAGAGAAGATATGTGAAAATCTGTGGCATCTGTGGGAATCAAAAATAATATCAGTATTTTTGCAAAAAAGAAACATTCGTGATTAATAACGACCAGATAAGAGAAGTTCAGTCCAGGATTGAAGATTTACATAAATACCTTCAGATCGAGAAAAAGAAGATCGAAATTTCCAATGACGATGAGAAAACGGCGGCTCCGGAATTTTGGGATAACCCGAAAGAAGCCGAGGCATTCCTTAAACAGCTTCGTTCCAAGAAAAGATGGGTAGAGGATTATGAAGAAATCAACAGTCAGTTTGAAGATCTTCAGGTATTGGCGGAATTTGCCAAAGAAGACCCGGATTCCGAAAAAGAACTGGATGAAACATTTCCGCAATTAGTAGAAAAAATTGAAGATCTCGAGTTTAAGAATATGCTTTCCAACGAAGGAGATGAACTTTCGGCCGTGCTACAGATTACGGCTGGAGCAGGAGGGACAGAAAGCTGCGATTGGGCTTCAATGCTGATGAGAATGTATACCATGTGGGCGGAAAAGCAGGGGTATAAAATCAGGGAGCTCAACTTCCAGGAAGGGGATGTTGCCGGAGTAAAAACAGTTACGCTGGAAATAGACGGGGAATATGCTTTCGGATATTTAAAAGGAGAAAACGGAGTTCACCGATTGGTAAGAATTTCACCTTTTGACAGTAATGCCAAACGTCATACAAGCTTCGTTTCCGTGTATGTTTATCCGTTGGTAGATGACACCATTGAGATTAATATCAATCCTGCCGATATCAGTTTTGAAACCATGAGATCTTCCGGAGCAGGGGGGCAGAACGTGAATAAAGTGGAAACAGCGGTGCGTCTTCGTCACGCGCCTACTGGGATTATCATTGAAAACTCGGAATCCCGTTCCCAGCTTCAGAATAAAGAAAAAGCCATGCAGTTACTTCGATCAAGACTGTATGAAATGGAACTGGAGGAACGTATGAAAGCCAGAAACGAGATCGAAGCCAATAAGATGAAGATCGAGTGGGGAAGCCAGATCAGAAACTACGTTATGCATCCTTATAAATTGGTAAAAGACGTTCGTTCCGGCCATGAAACTTCAGATGTGGATTCCGTGATGAACGGAAATATCACCCCGTTTCTTAAAGCATTTTTGATGGCGGATGGAACAGCGGTTTCGGATGATGATCTCAACCTATAAAATATCATGCTTTGAATTTGTTAAAAACTTATAATTAATTTTTGTTTCAGGTTTTTTAGGCTTACTTTTGTTACTCATCAATATTTATGGAAGATTTCAATAGCTGGAAGGATTTACTGAACCCTGAGTTTTATATTAAAATGGGTGGGTTCTGGCTTATTTTGTTTATTATTTTTGCTGAAACAGGTCTTTTTGTAGGGTTCTTTTTACCCGGAGACTCTTTGTTATTTGTTTCAGGAATTTATGCGGTAGAAATTATCAAAGAGACTTTTGGCTCCACCGGGAGCGACTTCTTAGATACCACCATTTTGGCTGCGTGTGTTTCTTTAGCGGCAATTATCGGGAATGAAGTAGGGTATTATTTTGGATTAAAAACCGGTCCCGCATTATACAAAAAGAAGGATACCACATTATTCAAAAAGAAATATCTTTATCAGGCTCACGATTTTTTTGAAAAACATGGGGCTTTAGCTGTGATTATGGCCAGATTTTTACCTGTGGTAAGGACTTTTACACCTATTGTTGCCGGAATTGTGAAAATGGATAAGAAAGAGTTCCTGAGAGATAATATTATAGGGGCTGTCCTGTGGTCATTCTCTTTAATCTATGCAGGACATTATCTGGATAAAATTTTCAGAGATGAATTCGGAATTGAACTGAAATCTAAACTGGAATATATTATTATCGTAATTGTTCTGATTACAACACTTCCGGTGATCATTAAGTTTCTGTTCGGGAAAAAACAGGACTTCTCTAAATATGAAGATCAAAACTTTGAATAATATCATCATACAAAACCAAATAACCTGCTTTAGCAGGTTATTTTTTTATCCACTCTAAAATATTCGGGTAAATAATACTGTCTCTTTTTCTTTTGCTAAAAAACCTTGGTGCATGGCCCGCTCCTTCCATAAAAACCAGTTTATGGGGAACATTCTGCTGAGTCAAAGCAGAATCCAAAGAAAGACCCTGGCGTTGGTTCACCAGAAAATCTTTATTTCCCTGAAATAGTAGGGTAGGAACCTGAGTGATATTGGCAATAGGGCTTGCTTTTTGAAACTCTTCAGATAAATTTTTACGGTCGAATTTTGTACCTACCATCTTTTGAATCGTAGGAGAAGTATATTTTGAATAAAAGGAATCGAGGAATTCTTTGGAAAAAAAATCAGTGGGTCCGCTCAGAGAAATAATTTTCTTGATCTGATCAGGGTGTTGATACCCGTAAAGCAGCGTCAAATGTCCTCCTGCGCTTTCTCCTAGCAGAATATAATTATTGGGCTGCAGTTCCGCTTTCTGGGCTAATGAATTGAATTTTTCAATAACGGAAGCAATATCCTCCAATTGTTCTTTATAAGTGATTTTTTTTGAAACCAGGCGGTAATTCATATTAATGCTTGGAATATTATTTTTAAAAAGCATTTTCTGAATATGGATCATGTGTTCCTTTCTTCCATATTTCCAGGCACCACCATGAACTATTACAACCACCGGTGAAAATTCCGGATAATCGGATGGCAGGAAAACATCCATTTTCTGTCTCTTATGTTCACCGTATTTTAAATTGTAAATCTTCTGTTCATTATGGGTTCCCACCCAAACCCTGAATCTTGAATTACAGGAATTCAAAACAAATCCGATGCATCCCAAAACAAAGAAATGATATTTGAGAATGAACTTTTTCATAGATTAAAATTACATAAATACAAGGAAATATTGGGGATCAAAAAGATGACTTTTACCATAGCTGGATCACTATTCCGATTTGTTTATCCATAAGAGCCAATTCTTTAGCTCTTCAAGGTCTTGGGCACAAGTCTGGTAAATACATATAATAATTATTATTAAAAAATCATTCATGAAGGGCATTAGCATAATTATATAATGATCGGTTATATCTGGGTAAATGCCCAGAGATTGCTTTTAAAGCTAAGGACAACGCTTCTTTGTATTCCCCCTGAGAGGAAAGGGAAAGAGCTAAAAATGAATCGACTGCGTCATTCAGTTCATCTGAATAATTGGCCTTTTCTTCTCTTAAAATATGAATGCTTTCATCAATGTTCCCGTTATTTCTTAAAGTACTTGCTAATTGAATTCTTGCTCTCCTTCTGCGTAAACCGGATAATCCTTGCTGTAATGCAGATCTGTAAAGAGGTTCTGCATCCTTTTCATATCCTGTTGAGTCAAAAGCACAGGCCATTTCAAAGTTGACAATAGCTTGTGAGCCTGAAAGTCTAGCGGTATGGGTTTTTATTTTCTGAAGAAATTCATCATTGCTTATTTTTCCAAATTGCAGCCAGATACGCTGTAATTGAGCTTCCCAATTTTCCATCTTGTCCATTTTATATTGTATATGATGATTTCCAACAAAGATATAAAATATGAGGAGCCATCTTTATGCTTTCACTATTTTAACAGATATCAAAATTTGCCTTATAAACAATTTGAAAACAGAATTAAATAGTTATTTTTGCTGCACTTAACAATTATTAAAAAAATATTAAAATACTATGGCATCTGGTTTTTTTGCGATTTTAGATGATATCGCTGCTTTGATGGATGATGTGGCAGTTACAAGTAAAATAGCAACTCAGAAAACAGCAGGGATTTTAGGTGATGATTTAGCCGTGAATGCAGAAAAAGCGACCGGTTTTCTTTCCTCCCGCGAATTGCCTGTTTTATGGGCAATTACAAAAGGGTCTTTCATTAATAAACTGATTATTCTTCCCGTTGCTTTCCTGCTCAACTGGCTGTATAAGCCGGCAATAGAGATTATTCTGGTTCTGGGAGGACTTTATCTTGCCTTTGAAGGTGTGGAGAAGATTATCGAATTTTTATTCCACCGCTCCAAAAAAGGACATGAAGTCATTGAAGAAAGCCAGGTTGACGAAGATGAGCCTGTTTCTGAAAAGGCCAAAATAAAATCTGCCATTGCAACAGACTTTATTCTTTCCATAGAAATTGTGATTATTGCCTTAGGAACAGTTATACAGGAAAACCATCCTTTATTGACGCAGATTCTTACCGTAACCTTTGTCGCAATTTTAGCCACTGTTGGGGTGTATGGAATTGTTGCCCTTATCGTAAGAATGGATGATGCTGGCTTTAAACTGATCAGAAAAAGTAATGACAAAGGAATTTTCTCCAAATTGGGCCATTTATTGGTGAATGCATTGCCTGTTATTATCAAAATTTTGGGAATTGTAGGAACACTAGCCCTGATTCTGGTTTCAGGAGGGATTTTCGCTCATAATATCGAATATCTGCATCATTTTCTTCCTACATGGCCTGATATGATTAAGGAATTCACATTAGGAATTATAGGCGGATTAATTGCTGTAGCATTGTTTACGGTTGGTAAGAAAATATATTCTGCAGTTCTTCGTAAATAAGCAGGCTTCAAATAACATACTTCGGCCCGGGAGCAAAGCTCCCGGGCCGAAGTATATTTAAAAAGGACTGGATATTCTTAGTTGAACAAATCCTTTACTTTATCAAAAAACGTTTTCTCCTTTCCGGATGGTTCTGCCACCATTTCTCCGCTTGACATCTGTTTTTCGAAGAAATCTTTCTGTTCTTTCGTCAGCTTTTGAGGAGTCCATACATTAATGTGAATAAACATATCCCCTTTTCCATAACTGTCGATGCTTGGAAGGCCTTTTCCAGCCAATCTTAAGATTTTGCCGGACTGAGTTCCCGGATCTACCGTGATCTTTACTTTTCCGCCAACTGTCGGAACTTCTTTTTTTGTTCCTAAAGCTGCTTCTGCGAAAGATATATATAATTCCTGGTGAAGATTATCACCCTCTCTTTTGATTGCTTTATCTACTTCTTCTTCAATGATGACCAATAAGTCTCCCGGGATACCGCCGAAAGGGGCATCATTTCCTTTTCCTCTTACATTAAGCTGAATGCCGTCTCTTGCGCCTGCCGGAATATTAATGGTAACTTCTTCTTCATCTTTGATCAGCCCTTGCGCATTGGCGCCTGCCGGAATTTTATCTGCTACTTTTCCGATTCCCTGACAGGTCCCACAGGTAGTCTGTGTCTGCATTTGCCCGAACATGGTATTCATTACTTTAATTTGAACACCGGAACCACTACAGGTAGGACATGTTTTTGAAGTGGCATCTTCAGCCATCTTCATTTTCTTCACTTTGATGGTTTTTTGGGTTCCATTCACCATTTCTTCAAGGTTCAGCTTGATTCTTATCCTAAGGTTAGAACCTTTTACCTGCTGATGTCCACCACCACCAAATCCACCGAATCCGCCACCGAAGTGTCCTCCGAAAATATCGCCGAACTGACTGAAAATATCTTCCATATTCATTCCGCCACCGAATCCGCCGCCAAATCCACCATTTCCGCCCACACCTGCATGACCGAACTGGTCGTATCTTGCACGTTTCTGGTCATCGCTTAGGATTTCATAGGCTTCCGCAGCTTCCTTGAATTTTTCTTCAGCCACTTTATCCCCCGGATTTTTATCAGGGTGATATTTTATGGCCATTTTTCGGTAGGCTTTCTTTATTTCATCGGCAGATGCGGATTTGCTTATTTCAAGAACCTCGTAATAATCTCTTTTTGACATGATCTTATAATTGATTATTGATAAATGATAATAGACATTCAGAATGGTATAAGTGAGATCTCATCAATTATCACTCATCATTTATCATTTATTAATATTAGTTTCCTGTTACTACTTTGGCAAAACGAATAACCTTATCGTTCAAAGTGTAACCAGTTTCAATAACGTCTACGATTTTTCCTTTCAGATCTTCTGAAGGGGCAGGAATCTGAGTAATAGCTTCGTGGAAATCTACATTAAAAGAGTCTCCGGCTTTTACTTCCATAGCTTTCAATCCCTTTTCATTAAGTTTATTCTTGAATTTTTGATAAATCAGTTCTACTCCCTGTAAATCTGCAGAATTCCCGTTTTTAGCAATTTCTTTTAAAGCTCTTTCAAAATCATCCAAAACTCCCAGCATAGAAATCATCATATCCTGATTCGCATATTGGAAAAATTCCATTTTTTCCTTTGAAGTTCTCTTTTTATAATTTTCGAACTCAGCATAAAGACGAACATAACGATCTTTTTCTTGTGCCAAAAGTTCATCTGCTGTCGGCTCAACTGTCACATTTTCTCCGGAATTGGCTTCATTCTGGAGGGTATTCTCTTCTTGCTTATTGATGTTTTCTTCGTTGATATCCTGATTTTCCATATTCAATAACTATTTTACTGAATTGTTTGTCAAAGATTCTGCCAAAGAAAAAATCAGGACATTAAGTCAGAAAAATTGGCAGCTGAATAAATGAATAAGTCAATAATGATAAGTCAGTTTTACATCATTGGCCATTGATTATTCCCCGAAAAAAGTTTGGAACAGCAAGTAAAGGTTCAAAATGATGATCACAAAAGAAATCACCCATACACAAATTTTCAAGAACGGTTTGTTTACAAATTCGCCCATTTTTGCTTTATCACTCGTAAACATCACTAAAGGAACCACGGCAAAACTAAGCTGCATGGATAAGATTACCTGACTTAAAACAAGTAAATCTGTTGTACCTTGTTCACCATAAATAATGGTAACGATCAATGCGGGTATGACTGCAATAAGCCTTGTGATTAATCTTCTCAGCCATGGTTTTAATCTGATATTCAAAAAACCCTCCATTACAATTTGTCCTGCAAGAGTCCCGGTAAGAGTAGAGTTTTGTCCGGAAGCCAATAAAGCAATTGCAAAAGCAATGCTTGCCATGGAAGCTCCTAAAATAGGAGTTAGCATCTTATAGGCATCGTGGATATCAGCCACATGCTTATTTCCTGTAGTATGGAAAGTGGCCGCAGCCAGAATAAGAATTGCCGCATTAATAAAGAACGCTAGTAATAAAGACACGGTGCTGTCTAATGTTGCAAATTTGATAGCTTCTTTTTTACCTTCCCTGTCCCGTGTATAATCCCGGGTCTGTACAATACTGCTGTGAAGATACAGATTGTGTGGCATAACAGTAGCTCCTAAGATCCCTATCGCTATATAGAGCATCGCAGGGTTTTGAATTATTTCTTTTTGGGGAACCAATCCCCCAAGGATTTCATTGAATGCAGGTTTTGAAATAATAATTTCATATACAAAACATGCCAGAATAATGAAAATAAGCCCGCCCACAATGCTTTCTATCCACCTGAAGCCTTTCGCCTGAAGCAAAAGGATAATGAGAACATCTATGGTGGTAATAACGATTCCCCAGGTAAGAGGAATATGAAACAATAAGTTCAATGCAATGGCTGAACCGATTACCTCTGCCAAATCACACGCGGCAATGGCAATCTCACATAATATCCAAAGAATAAAATTGGTTGTCGGATGAAAATGATCCCTGCAGGCCTGTGCTAAATCCCTTTCTGCTACTACACCCAGTTTTACAGACAGGTGTTGCAATATCATGGCGAAAATATTGGAAATAAGGATAACAGAGAGCAGGGTATAACCAAATTGTGCTCCTCCGGCAATATCCGTTGCCCAGTTCCCGGGGTCCATATAACCTACGGCCACCATTAGCCCGGGTCCGGCAAAGGCAAGATACTTCCTCCAAAAAGTGGCCTTTCTAGGAACTTTAATAGACGAGTATACTTCTGATAAGGAATGGGAAGTCTTATCTTTCCTCCAGCCTTGTTTTATATTGAAATTCATAAATGTTAGAAATGACTAACAAATTTAATTAAATAAATGAAAATTCAAACATTATAAAAAAGAAAATCCCGGAAAAACTTTTTCCGGGATGAATTTTATAGGATTCTGAAAGATTATTTTGCAAATCTTACAGCCATTTTTCTGTCAACAGCTCTTTCAGCATCAGAAGCTTTAGCATCTACAGTAGCAAACTTGCTTCCGTATCCTTCTGCTCCTAAAACCTGAGATCCAACTCCTGCTTTAGTTAAAGCTGCTTTAATAAAATCAGCTCTTGCCTGAGATAATTTTACGTTAGATGCTTCGTTACCTGTTTTATCTGTGTATCCACCGATTTTAATTTTAGCGTCAGGGAATGCTTTCAAAATAGCTACCAAATTATCCAACTGCCCTTGAGAACCGGCTTCTAATTCAGTAGAGCTTCCCATTTTGAAATTAACATGGTCAAAATCATACCAGGTATCTTTCAAAGCATTATCGTCTGCTGCATTTTTATAACTGTCAGACTTTAAGAAAGTGATCATTCTGTCTTCCATTCCTCCTTTGTATCCTTTAAGTGCTACACCGTTCAAGTCGATATTTTCGTCAACTTTTGCAGTAGTAGTTGTAGTTGCCGCAGTATCCGTAGAAGAAACTGCTGCCGTATCGGAAGAAACTGCCGTAGAATCGGTAGTAGTGGTAGTTGTTGTTGTATCTTTCTTATTGCATTGTTTCCACAAGAAATATCCTGCTGCTAATAATAATAGTAATGGTAATAACCATTTCCAGATAGAACCGCCACCGCCGTCATTGTTATTTCTGTCAGGATACGTTCCCGTAGGAGTAGTACTTCTTGTCACTTCTATTTTAGGTTCTTCATGAGAAGTTACTTTTATTTTGTCATCATCATTATCGAATTTATATCCTTTTGCCCAATCTCCCAGATTTAATGAAGCTAAAGAAAGTCCTGCAGGTAATAACGTAGAAATAATACCTTTCTGGTCACCTAATAAACTTGAAATGCCGGATTGCCCCAAATTATTATCAGAAGCATATTTTCCGATCGAACCTAACGTAGCACCAGTTACCAGATTCAATAAAGAACTGGATGAATTGTTGCTGATTCCTGCATAAGATGCAATAGTATTGACTAATCCGTTTACCTTGTCACCAAAGATTAAGGATAGTAAACTGCTTATCCATGAGTTATTATTCGCAGACCCACCTAATAAATTTCCCAAGATGCCGCTTGACGAAGCATTGGTAATGGCATCCAAGACTGCCGGATTATCAGAATTGTTGGCTAAACCTCCCACAACAGCAGGCAATAACCCACCAATTGCTTTTGAGATGCCAGACTCACTTTCTCCAAGCTGTGATGCTGCCTGAGAAACTAAAGCGGGACCTAATTGTCCTTTGATTAAATCAATAACATTTAAAGACATAATAAATTTATTTTAAAATTAATGTTGGCATAAATTTAAACAAAAAATGGTCCAAATATTAATTTTTTTAAAATATTTGTTAAGTTCTTCAAATATTTTTTGAATAATTGACAAAAATGAGCAGGTGATTTTATAAATAATATTCGTTCCTTAGGTGGTTTGAAGGGGGTGGGATCATATTTTTTATTCCATCTAATGAATTGTAAAGTTTTCTCTGAATAGTGAAGTTGTATAATGGATTATACAGGATGTAATAGATATGTAGCAGAAAAGAAACGCCGAATATTGTCAACAATATCCGGCGGTATAAATTTTTGATATTTTATTAGTATGCTTTTGCAAATAATACTCGTCTTTTAGACGGTTTACCTGAAATTAAGGAAACACCTTCTTCTACATCATCATCTAAAGGGATACATCTTATGGTAGCCTTAGTTTCATCTTTGATTTGCTCTTCTTCTTCTGCAGTGCCATCCCAATGAGCATAGATGAAGCCTCCTTTTTCTTCCAGGACTTTTTTAAATTCTTCATAGGTATCAACTTTAGTCATATTATCTTTTCTAAAATTGTATGCCTTATTGTAAATATCCTTCTGGATAGTAGTCAATAATTCTTCAATATAAGAATCTAATCCGTCAATGGAGCGGACTTCTTTGGTAAGGTTGTCCCTTCTGGCAATCTCAACGGATTTGTTTTCCAGATCTTTTGGTCCGATAGCTATTCTTACAGGAACTCCTTTTAATTCATATTCTGCAAATTTCCAACCCGGTTTATTCTGTGTATCATTGTCAAATTTAACAGAAATCCCTTTTGCTCTTAATTTAGCCTGGATATCCAAAGCCACTTCACTGATTTGGTTTAATTGTTCCTCTCCTTTAAAGATAGGTACAATAACGACCTGGATAGGAGCCAAAGTAGGAGGCAACACCAATCCGAAATCATCAGAATGGGTCATGATAAGAGCTCCCATCAAACGGGTAGAAGTCCCCCAGGATGTTGCCCATGCATGTTCGATCTTACCTTCTTTATTGGTGAATTTCACATCAAAGGCTTTCGCAAAATTCTGGCCTAAAAAGTGAGAAGTACCTGCCTGAAGGGCTTTTCCGTCCTGCATTAATGCTTCAATACAATAGGTCTCATCTGCTCCTGCAAATCTTTCTGAAGGTGTTTTTAATCCTTTAATGACAGGCATAGCCATGAAATTTTCTGCGAAATCCGCATATACATCAATCATTTTTTCTGTCTCTTCAATCGCTTCGTCTTTGGTGGCATGAGCGGTGTGGCCCTCCTGCCATAAGAATTCTGCTGTTCGTAAAAACAGACGGGTTCTCATTTCCCAACGTACAACATTCGCCCATTGGTTGATCAGAATAGGCAAATCTCGGTAAGATTGGATCCAGTTTTTATAAGTACTCCATATGATCGCTTCCGAAGTAGGGCGAACAATAAGCTCTTCTTCAAGCTTCGCATCAGGGTCTACAATTAATTTATGAGGGTTATTAGGATCAGTTTTTAATCGGTAATGGGTGACAACCGCACATTCCTTGGCAAAACCTTCTGCATTTTTCTCTTCAGCCTCAAATAAGCTTTTGGGTACAAAAAGCGGGAAGTAAGCATTAACGTGACCAGTTTCTTTAAATTTCTTATCCATTTCATCACGCATCTTCTCCCAGATGGCGTATCCATAGGGTTTAATAACCATACATCCACGCACTCCTGAGTTTTCAGCCAGATCTGCTTTTACTACTAACTCGTTATACCACTTGCTGTAATCTTCGCTTCTTGAGGTTAATTTTGCCATTACGATTTTAACTTTTTTATATTATTGTTATCTAAAAATAAAAATCTATTTTTGATAGATTTTTATTACCATTATTTGGTACATTTTTGGTACAGATTGCAAATATAATTTAAATTAAAAATTTTTACATTATCATGAAAAGAAATATACATAAAAATTTGCTTGGTATGCTAAAGTCTAAAGGGATTTTAGCAATATCAGGTGGATTACTGCTGATGTCATGTGGCGCTCAGATGGGCGGTTACAGTGAGACAGATGGGGTATACTATGATCCCAACAAAGACACCCTTCCTGAGGGGGTGATCATTAACGATGACAGAGGAAACAGGGTGGGAGAATATTATGATTATTATCAGGACTCTAATGTTATTCAAAATGCTGAAATCAATTCCAGAGAGCAGGATAACCGATACAATGCATGGAGTGGCAATGAATGGAATACAAATGCAACAGACTCCGACTGGGGCAATTTTGCGGGAAGCGTAACTAATTACTATGATAATTCCTGGGGATGGGGATATCCTTGGGGATGGTACGGCGGATACAGCCCATGGGGATGGAACAGAGGCTGGGGTATAGGTTTATCCTGGGGCTGGGGTGGTTATTACGGCTATAATCCATATTGGAACTGGGGATGGGGCTTTGGATATTCACCTTACTGGGGCGGATATTATGATCCTTTCTGGGGTGGTTACGGATATCCTTATTATGGAGGCTGGTATGGTGGATATTGGGGTAACGGATATTACAACAGACCTGTTTACAGAAGAAGTGGTGCAGACGGAAGAGGATTTAACAGCTATAATGCAGGAGGTCTGAATAAATATGGAACAGGTTCAGGTTTCAGAAATGGAAGCAGCGGTACGCTTAGAAACAATACCGGAGGCTTCAGAAATACCAATACCGGAGGCTTCAGACAAGGAAATACGAATAACAGCGGAGGTTTCAGAAATTCAGGAGGTATGAGACAACAGAATCCTACCTATAATCCGCCAAGAAGAAATGACAGTGGTTATAGAAATGATAGCGGCTTCAGGTCAGGAGGATTTAACAATTCCAACAGTGGAGGCGGCTTCAGATCAGGAGGCGGTTCTACAGGAGGCGGAGGTTTCAGATCCAGTGGTGGAGGCGGCGGCTTCAGAGGTGGAAGATAATTTCAAAACGTAATAACTATTCAAAAAAATAATGTTAAAAAAATCTTTAGTATTAATGAGTATTTCTGCTGCATTTTTTGCGCAGGCTCAGGATGTTTCTATTATAAGGAATTCTATTGATGTATATTCCGGATCACCGATGGTTGGGTCATCCAAATTCAATGCGATGGCCGGATCTAACGGAGCTTTAGGAGGAGACGCAAGCTCCCTGCTTACAAACCCTGCAGGTTTGGGAGTGGCTATTTCAGGCGAAATTAATGGAACATTGTCTATCAATAATAATAAAAATACTTCCTCTCTGGCAGGTTCATCAATCAATTATAACGTTAATGATGTAGATCTTGGAAATGTAGGGGGAATCATGACGTTTCAGCTTATGACTGAAAGTGCGTGGAAGTTCATCAATATCGGAGTAAATTTTTCCAACCAATCCATAGAAAATTATGTGGAAACACCGGGGAACAGTAATTTGATGTATGACTTTGATGTAGATAGGAGTTCTTCCTATGCAGGACACGCTTACAACAGATATGGGAACTTATCTAAAACCAGCTTTGGAGTAGGGGCAAACTACAATCATAACCTGTATTTAGGGGTAGGGTTTAATTTCTTCAATGCAACGATTGATCAGTATGATACGGCAGCGTTCAAATCTCTTCAAAATGGAGCCATAGATTATTTTGATAAGCAAAATACACCTTATTTTGAAAGGTCTACCGGATTTTCAGCTTCTCTTGGGGTAATCGGAAAAGTAAGTCCTAATTTCAGAATCGGAGCTGCTTTGGAAACGCCTACCTTCTGGGAAATCGAAAGAAGTTATGATTTTTACAATGATCCTGAACTAGGAGATGATTTCGGATATGAAAACAGAAGATTCACCTCGCCGCTTAAAGCTACAGTAAGTGCTGCGGTTGTTGCAGGTAAAAATTTCTCGTTGAATGCTGACTACAGCCTTGGCCTGTCCAGACCAAAATATAAGGTATATGGTCCTGCGGAAACGGAACTGAATGATTTCTTCGAGGATAACTATAAAAATGTATCTGAATTAAGATTAGGTGCTGAATACAGAATCAAACAATTAAGACTGAGAGGTGGTTATTCTTATGTATCGAATCCGCTTGATGCTTTAACGATCAACAGATTTACCAATGAGGGAACTACCGGTGATCAATCCTATAGCAACCTTATTTTGAATGACAGAAATCTTTTATCTTTCGGTTTAGGATACGATTTCAAATCATTCTATATAGATGCAGCATATCAGAACGTAACTTCTAAGTACAGCAATCCTTTTATGAGAGGTATTCTTACGGATAATATAGATTCTGCTTACTATTCGCCAACAGATATCGTAACCAGTGATGCTTACATTGTTTCCGATGTGAAAAACAGCAGAAATAACTTCTTTATTACATTCGGCTGGAAATTCTAATTTCCGGATTGTGTAATGAGTGATTAAATTGAGGCTCCGAATTTAAACAATTCGGAGTTTCTTGTTTTTAATGATGATGAGTATGGGGATGAGAATGGAAAAGATGCATCGTTAAGGCCAATAAAACTCCTAAAATAACGAGTCCTATTTTCATCCAGTCGATATTGTGATTCTTGTTGCTTTCAAAAATGATCACCGAAGAAATATGCAGGAAAATACCCCCTACAACGGCCAGGAAATAAGGCTGCAGATCGGGATTGAAATAGTTTCCTAACAGCATTCCCAAAGGGGATGCGGAAGCAAACAAGGCAATAATTAATAATGACGGGTAAGATGACGAATTTTTCGTATCGTTCCTGTTGAATAAAAATGCCCCAAGAATAAAAGAAATCGGGATATTATGCACCAGAATTCCCAGTAAATAAGGGGACAGGATTTCTTTCTCGCTGGCTAAAGGAATTCCCTCGATAAACGCATGAACAAAAAGCCCTACCATTAATGCTACCGGAAGGATATTGTTTTCATTATGATGATGGAAATGGCCATGTTCAAAACCTTTGGTAAGAGCTTCCAGAACCATTTGAAGCAAAACCCCGAGAATAACAAAAATACCCAGGTTGGTACTTTCTTCAGAAACATACACCTGTGGAAATACTTCATTAAGGCAGATCGTAATTAAAAATCCTGCACTTAAAATCAATAAGTTTTTAGCCAGCTTTTCTTTCTTGCCAAAATATTTTCCGAGGAATACTCCTGCAATGACACTTAAAATCAGTAAAATAACCGATATCATATTGTTTTCTTAAATAAATTGATGCAACGTGGTGATGTTTCCTTCTGAAAGGGATTCAGCTGATAGTCTCCCCAGATTTTTATTCTTTCAAAACCACATTCTGCAGCATAAGAATGAATGGTTTCCGGAGTGTGTAGCTTTACTTTTTCAAAAAAATGGAAAGACTTTCCGTCAGCTTCAAACTTGATATCTTTAATGATATGCCTTCCTTCTATTTTTTTACCAATTTTAAAATTTATATTTTCCCGTGTAATCACAGATTCCGGGACTATACTTTTTCTTACATATTCTTCATTCAGGTAATCCAGGACGAAATATCCACCAGGTTTTAAAACATTATAAACCGATTGAAAAACTTTTTTATCATCACTTTCCTTATCGAAATATCCAAAGCTGGTAAACAAATTGAAAACGGCATCCATGGGATCCGCATCAATAGGATTTCTCATATCGTGAACATCGAAAATAAGGGTCTGGTTTTCGAACTGTTTATCGAACTCAATACTTTGTCTGGAGAGGTCCAGTCCTAATACATCATACCCCAATTTATTCAGGAAAACGGAGTGCCTTCCCTTTCCACAAGCCAGGTCTATGATTCTAGAAGAAGGCGGAAGCTGAAGGTCAGCCGTTAATTTTGTAATGAAGCTTTCCGCTTCAGTATAATCTCTGTTACTGTACAGCAAATGATAATAAGGGGTATCAAACCAAGATTCAAACCATTCCATAATGCAAAAATAACTAAATTTGTGCGGTTAAATACAAACTATTTTAGACATTAAAGCATTTAAAGATTTAAATTATTGAAATATTGATTGCTCTGATTTAATCTTTCAATTTTTTAATCTTTTAATTATTACTTATGAATACAGACAATCTACAAATTCAGATAAAAACATTCTTCGGACTGGAGCCGGTTTTGGCAGAAGAGATTAAAAAATTGGGCGGCCGGAATGTTGAAATTAAAAACCGTGCGGTTAACTGTGAAGGAGACCTGGGTTTTCTTTATAAAATCAATTATTCTGCGAGAACAGCCTTGAAAATCCTGGTCCCGATCCATGAATTTAAAGCTTTTAACCAGCATCAGTTTTATGACAGGCTTTTAAAAGTGAGCTGGGAAGATTTTTTGGATGTTGATCAAACTTTTGCCATTGATGCAACGGTAAATTCAGAAACATTCAAGCATTCCCAGTTTATGACCCTTAAAATGAAGGATGCCATTGTAGATTACTTTCAGGATAAATTTAAAAAACGCCCGAGTATTGAAACCAAAGATCCGGATATCAAATTCCATCTTCATATCGACAGGGAATTAGTAACCATCTCATTAGATTCTTCAGGTGATCCTTTATTTAAAAGAGGTTACAGAAAAGAACAGGGGCAGGCCCCGATCAACGAAGTGTTGGCGAGCGGAATGCTTCAGATTGCAGGTTGGGACGGAAAAGGAAATTTCCTGGACCCGATGTGCGGTTCCGGAACACTGTTGATAGAAGCAGCCATGATTGCGATGGACCTTCCGGCACAGATTTTCAGAAAGAAATTTGCGTTTCAGAACTGGAAAAATTATGACGCTGAATTATTTACAAAAATTAAAGAAGTCCGAATCAATAGGATTAAAGAATTTGAAGGGAAAATTGTAGGATACGATATTGATGCAAGGATGCTGAATGCGGCAAGAATGAATATTGAAGCGGCTGAAATGGAAGAGGTGATTGAAGTGAAGAAACAGAACTTCTTTGATTCTGAAAAAGAGCTGTTTCCGTTACTGATTGTCTTTAATCCGCCTTATGATGAGAGGATTTCTATCAATGACGATGATTTTTACAAAAAAATAGGGGATACTTTTAAAACGGGTTATCCGAATACTTTAGCATGGTTGATTTCTTCTGATCTTGAGGCAGTGAAGAAAGTTGGATTACGCCCATCAAGAAAGGTAAAGCTTTTCAATGGAAAGCTGGAAACCCGATTTTTACAGTATGAGATGTATGAGGGGACGAAGAAGGTGCATAAAATTGAGAATAATTGATGGCAGGGAACAATTTCGATTTTTTAGATATTATTTTTAATGCGCTGAATGTATTGGATAGCTTTTCATCGGATAAAATTGGTACGGCTCAGACTAAAAAAAATAAGAAATTAAAATACTGGGCGGAATTTTTCAGCAGTATTTTTATGTTAGTAGGTTTTAGCTTCTTTTTTCTGGCAATTAGAGATTCTAAAGACATAATGCATATTTCTTTTTTAACTTTTCTGATTTGCTGTCTGATAGGATTATTAATTTCCTTTATATGCTGCTTTATTCTTTATAAGTTAGATCGGTTTTATTTTAAACGCGTTTCTGCGATGATTACATTTTGTGGATCGTTGATTTTCTGCTCAATTACCTTAATTCTATTAATTTATTTTAAATCAGGAATATTTATATAAAAAATTTTTTTAAATTTATTATCTAAAAAAATAATTATGAAATTATTAGTAATTAATCCTTTTGATATTATAGTAGTCGCAGTAATGATCATCATATTATATGCTGTTTCTATTGCCATACTATTTAAAAATAAGTCTACTATCTGGCCTTATCTCGCATTGCTGTTCTTTCCTGTCATTGCTCCGATAGGCATTATAGCAGGATATTTTATGACAAACAAAATTAAATCTCCAATAACTAAATAAAAAAATCCGCCATCCGGCGGATTTTTATTTTAAAGTTTCCCGAATTATTATATCAAAGAAGGCGCAAAGCCATACTGTTTTTTAAAGGCGTAGGAGAAATGGGATAAGTCTTCAAAACCTACTTCCATATAAACATCCGTCGGTTTTTTATTCTTTTCCGTCAAATGATAATAAGCCAGCTCAAGGCGTTTCTGAATAAGCCATCGTTGTGGTGTAACCATAAACGCTTTTCTGAAATCCCTGTTGAAAGTAGAAAGGCTTCTTCCTGTTAAATATCCAAATCTTTCCAATGGCATATTGAACATATAGTTTTTCTCCATAAAGTTAATAAGATCGATTTTACCAGGCTCTTCAAAATTAGCGAGCAGGGAATCAATATTTTGATCAATTTCCCGTAAAATACTTATTGCTTCAATGATTTTTAAATGAGCTATATTTTCAGGGAAGGCTTCTTTCATATCAAAATAAGGAATCAGGGAAGCCAGACAACTTTCAAGCAACGGATGTTTGGAGAAACTGTAGATTTTAGCTTCTTCGCAGAAACTTTTCTGTTCCCGATCAACAGTAGAGTAGAACAGCTTTAAACGTTCTGTGGTGAGATGCATCACTACGGCTTTATGCGGTTTTCCGTCTTTTGGATAATTGATGATCGTAGCCAGATGATTTCTCGGGATCAGAAAAATATCTCCAGCTTTGAAAATATAAGCCTGATCTGCCTGAATGATTTTGGTTTCCCCGGAAATAAACCACACCAGCATATGATATTCAAAAATAGTTTCCGTTTTGAATAGCTTATCATCATACGTAGATAATTTAATGTCCGGTGTGATGTATTTGATTTGAAAATCCATAAGATCATTTTCTGTTACAAAGGTATTTAAAAATGAATTATTCCACATTGAATTGTATTCCGGTCATTTCCTCACTTAATTTCCATAATCGTTCCGCATTTTCCTGATCAATAGAGTAAGGTTGAACTCCCCGAATGGTAGAGGGGTCATCAAATCTGTGCTCAATTTGCCTGTGATCTATTTCAGCAATATCACAATCTTCACAATAAACGCCGCCAATATTATCCAATAGGGGACTTATGGCGCACCAGACAGTCGTTGCGGCTCCTTGTGGAATAGTTTTCAGTCTGGCTTCAACCTCAGGTTTTATCATCCCGTTTTCATCGTGTGTTCCTATTTGTTTAAACAGTTCGATGGGCTCTTCTCTTCCTAAATCGGTTCCATGTACAGAACCCGGATGTAAAGAATAAGCTCTTACATTGAATTCTTTTGCTCTGTGATCCAGGGCAACGGCAAATAAATTACAGGCCGTTTTAGATTGTCCGTACCCCAATAAGGTCTGATATTCCCTGTACTCAAAATTAGGATCATCAAAATCGAATGGAGACATCTGGTGTCCGTAAGAAGATACATTGATAACTCTGGCTCCATTGGTTTTTTTGAGAGCAGGCCAAAGTTTTGCCGTAAGATGAAATGCTCCCAGATAATTGGTCGCCAGTTGAGATTCAATCCCTCTGGAATCTCTTCGTAACGGAACCCACATAATTCCGGCATTATTGATCAGTACATGTAATTCTTTTCCGGATGCCATGAATTTCTCTGCAAAGGAGTTGATGGATTCAGGGCTCATTAAATCTAAAGGCTCAATTTCCACATTGTCAATTCCGGCCAGATTCTTGCCTGCTTTCTCAATATCCCTTGCAGGAGCGATTACCGTTGCGCCGGCTGAAACCAATGTTTTAGTAGTTTCAAGACCTATTCCGGCATATCCTCCGGTGATGATCACTGTTTTACCGGAAAGATCAATTCCATTAATTACTTCCTGTGCAGTTGATCCTGCATTAAACCCTGAAATTAGCGGTTGTTGTAAGTTTTGATGATGTCTCATTGTATTATTTTTATTGTTGAGACAAAGTTAGAGAGCCGGTTAATGACATATTTTGTTTAAAATTCCAAATTACTTTGTTGAAAATGTCAGCTTTGAAAAAAATAAGTCAATAGATATGATTTTTAAAATTTAAGCGTTAATTAATTTAATAAGTTAGAAAACTGTTTGCGGGTTCTTCCGTGAATAATTAATTTTGAAAAATTTTCAATTTGAAGCCTACCATTTCCATTGTTGTCGCTATTTTTAACCGAAAGGATGAGCTTTTTGAGCTTTTAACTTCGCTCACTCAACAGACTGATAGAGATTTTGAGATAATCATCGTAGATGACGGTTCCCTGATCGATCTTAAACCCACCATACAGAATTTTGAAGAAATTTTGAATATAAAATATTTCAGAAAGGATAACTCCGGACCCGGTTTAACGAGAAATTACGGAGCCAGGAGAGCTGAAAGTGAATGGCTGGTTTTTGTAGACAGCGATGTTGTTGTAGAAAAAGATTATATTGAAAACATCAAAAAAGATATTCTTGAAATTCCATGTGATGCATTCGGAGGAGCGGATAAAGCGCATAAAGGCTTTAATTTGATGCAAAAAGCCATTTCATACTCTATGACGTCGGTTTTTACAACAGGAGGGATAAGAGGGAGTAAAAAAGCGGTTTCCAGGTTCCAGCCGAGAAGCTTTAATATGGGAGTGAAAAAAGAAGTTTTTGATCAGGTAGGAGGCTTTTCCGAAATGAGAATAGGAGAGGATCCGGATTTATCCATGACACTTTGGGAAAACGGATTTAAGACCGCTTTCTTTGATGACATTGCCGTATACCACAAGCGCAGAGTGGATTTCGGAAAATTTTCAAAACAGGTATACCAGTTTGGCTGTGCAAGACCGATTCTTAATCAGCGACATCCGGATTATGTAAAGATCTCTTTTGCATTTCCCACCTTATTTTTATTGGGATATGTAATGGGCTTCCTGGAATATTTTGTCCTTGCAAACGGGTTTATATTGGCTGTATACGGATTATATACTTTTCTGGTATTTTTCCATGCTTTATTGATCACTAAAAATATCAGCATTGCCGGAATGGCAGTGATTTCAACATATATTCAGATGTTTTCCTACGGATATGGCTTCCTGAAATCCTGGATCTTCCTGAATATTTTCAGCATGAAACCTGAAGATGCATTTCCAAGCCATTTCCATAAAAAATAACATAAAAAATCTTTAAGATTCGATTAAAAAATAAAAGCTGTTGAAATTTCAACAGCTTTTACATTTACCAAAACATTAGTATATAGAAATTGTTTCATGGTTGAGAATGCCTACCTTTTTCATGCATTCTTTCATTTTTTGGTATGTTCTTTCAATATCGTGATCCAGTCCAATGGAAAATCTGATCAGGCCGTCGGAAATTCCCATCGCAGCACGTTCTTCTTCCGGAATTTCAGAAGAAGTTGAGCTTCCTGAACAAGAGAATAAAGTTTTATAAAATCCTAAGCTTACAGCAAGATACCCAAGGTTTTCCTGTTGCATCAGCTCCATAAGATCATTGGCCTTTTCGGTAGTGCCTGCATCTAAAGTCAGTAATCCACCGAATCCGTACTCTTCATTCATCATGCTTTTCATCAGCTCATGGTCTTTATGGGATTTTAGTCCGGGATAAGAAACTTTTAACCCATTATTTTCAAACCTTTCAGCCAGATACATTGCATTGTAGCTGTGTTGTTTCATTCTGATATGAAGCGTTCTCAGGTTTTTTAAAATGCTTGCGGAACGCATACTGTCCATGGTCGGACCAAGCAACATGCATGCACCTGTATTTACATTTTTGGTATCGTTGATGAATTCCTGTGTGCCGCAATACACTCCACCAACAGTATCACTGCTTCCGTTGATGAATTTTGTTAAACTGTGGATAACGATATCAGCTCCCAGCAATTGTGGTGAAACAGAAAGAGGGGAGAATGTATTATCAACAATCAGTTTTATATTATATTTTTTACAGATTTCAGATAGCTTTTTCAAGTCAGCTACTTCCAGTAGCGGATTACTTACGGTTTCACAATAAATAACCTTTGTATTAGGCTGTATAGAATTTTCAATAGATTCGAAATTGCTGATATCTACGAAAGTCGTATTGATATTGAAAGACGGAAAAAAGTTTTTAAGAAAAGCATACGTGCCTCCATAAATAGTTCTGCTCGAAATAATATGATCACCTGCTTTGCAAACCTCCATAAGCACAGAAGTAATAGCACCCATTCCTGAAGCTGTAACATTGGCAGCTTCCGTATTTTCCATCTTGGCCAAAGCCTGGGAAAGATACAGGTTCATCGGTGATGAATGTCTTGAATACAGATAGCATCCGTCCGCATTTCCTTCAAATGTATCGAACATGGTTTTAGCAGAAAGGAATGTGTAGGTGGAGCTGTCTGAAATAGATGGGTTTACCCCTCCAAACTCTCCGAAATATTGCAAATCCTGAATTTCATTTGCGGCATTAAAAGTCTCCATTATTTTTTTGTTTTAAATTTGAATTATTTTCAGAATTATTACAACATATTTTTAAAATATTAGATTATAAATCCATCAATTATATAAAAAGGTGAAAAATTGTTTGCTATATTTGAATGTTATAAACTTTTACCAAAAAATTATCTATGGCCTTCGACGAAACTGATAAAAAACTCCTGCTTTTTTTACAGGAAGATTGTAAGCAAACCACCAAAGAACTCTCTTATAAGCTTGGATTATCTGTTACAGCAATTTATGAGCGGATAAGAAAGCTGGAAAACATGGGTGTGATTTCAAAATATGTAGCTCTTCTTGATAAGCAAAAAGTGGATAAAAACTTTATTGTTTTATGCCACATCAAGCTTACTCAACACAAAAAAGAATACGTACTTCAATTTGAAAAAGAAGTGATGAACTTAGAGGAAGTTACCGAATGTTTTCATATAAGCGGTGATTATGATTACATCCTTAAAATAGGAGTGAAAGACATGGATGATTACCGGAATTTCATGCTGAGCAAACTGACCACTTTACAGCATATTGCAAGTACCCACAGTTCATTCATGATCTCCGAGGTTAAAAATACAACAGCAATTGCGCTGTAATAAAGGCGGATTATACTATAACTCCATTTTTAGAAGCAATGGCCTCAGGAAGATCTTCGTGTTCTCCCATGATCTGTAGAAGGTCAATTTCTATAGTCCTGCAAATGGAAAGCATCGGGACATCAAACATCAATCCTGCAAACGGGTTTTCAGAATAATCCCCTACCAGTTCCATGATGATGTATATCCAGCCGATAATAATACAGAAAGGAATACAGGTCCAGATCCCCCAGTCGCCGAGCTTTGCAAACTCATTCACTAAACCCAGCGGAAGTAAAAGGATAAACAGAACGTTGAAAACAAATGCTGTACTTGCGAACTGTCTTGGAGAAGGAAATTTTTTGATTCTTTCTGCCTGTCCCTGAAATCCGTAAAATTCATTCAGTCCGGTCTGTAATTGCATTTGATTGAAATCTGAAATGGCTTTCATATTCTTTAATGCATTGATATCTTTTGCCTGTTGGGAAATTAGATAAGTGGCAAAATTTTTATAAGTTGACTGAAGTTCAGCCTCTTCTTCCGATAAATATTTATGAAGAAAGATCGGTGTTCTTCCGTAATCCGGAAAACCGGCTTTAATCAGTCTGTTACGCTTTTGATTAACGTTGTGATGGGAATGCTCTTCTTCCGCACTGATGTGTTCCCATTCTGTAGGAATCAATAACTGTTCACGAAAAGCATACAGCCATGCGATATGACGGTATATTATCTTTTTTCTCCGGTCTTCAAGGTCAAAGGTTCCGACTTCTTCATTTTCCGTATGGAATGCATAAACCATAGATGCAAAAGAACGGCTTGAATTGACGATCCCACCCCATATTTTTCTTGCTTCCCAAAGTCTGTCATACGCTTGATTGTTTTTAAAACCAACCAAAAACGCTTCTGCAGTACCAATTAAAGCTACGGGAACCCAAGGAATAATCATCCATTGCCAATTGAAAAAATAGAAGAGAACAGCGATCAGCGTACACCAGATGGAGATCCAAATCAGATGAATGCCGGATAAATTGAGTACCTGTCTGTAATTAACATACTTGGTTGTGATCATACATTATGCGTTTTGATGAGACGTCTGAAAATAATGGATTACAAGTTTATTAAAAAAATAAAAAACGAGCATAAAAAAACCTCTAAAAAATTAGAGGTTGGTATGGTTTGATCTAGTATTGTAACATTTCTTCAATCTTCGCAGCTAATTTCTCAGCGTTTGGAAGCATTTCTTTTTCTAACACCAGGTTAATCGGAACGGCAGGTAAATCCAGCGAGCCCATTGTTTCAACCGGAGCATCCAGATATCTGAAACAGTTTTTAGAAATACGGTGAGCAAAAGCTTCTGCAAAAGAGTTGTTAAGCTGTTCTTCTGTTAAGACAATACACTTTCCATGTGCTTTCACTCTTTCAAATACAAGAGCTTCATCTAGTGGAATTAATGTTCGGAGGTCAATAACTTCCACTCTTCCGTTAAAGCTTTTAACTGCTTCTTTAGCCCAATAAACACCCATTCCGTACGTTACAATAAGTAATGTTCTTCCTTTAGCTGTTTCGTCCTGATTGGCTTCGATGATTACTTTTCCTTTTCCAAAAGGTAAAACGTAATCTTCTGCAGGTTCTATGGTTTTAGCATCTTCAGTTCCTGGAACCTTACTCCAGTATAAGCCTTTATGCTCAAGCATTATTACTGGATTCGGATCGTAATAAGCGGCCTTTAATAAACCTTTGAAGTCTGCCGCATTACTTGGGTATGCTATTTTAATTCCTTTGATATTCGCTAAAATACTTTCAACACTACCACTATGGTAAGGACCACCGCCACCGTAAGCTCCGATAGGAACACGGATAATATTGCTTACCGGATATTTTCCGTTACTTAAATAGTTTGATTTTGAAATCTCGGTGATCAATTGGTTGATTCCCGGATAGATGTAATCTGCAAACTGTACTTCAACGATTGGCTTCAATCCAACTGCACTCATACCGGTAGTAGAACCAATAATATAAGCTTCCTGGATCGCCGTATTGAATACTCTTTTACTGCCGAATTTCTTTCCTAAGGTTACAGTTTCACGGAAAACACCTCCGATTCTTTCTCCAACATCCTGTCCGTAAAGTAACGCTTCAGGATGCTTCCACATCAATTCCTGAATAGCATGGATCGCAGCATCTACCATCACAATTTTTTCGCCTCCTTCCGGCTCTCGTGTTCCCGTTTCTTCAGTAATCGGAGTTGGTGCAAATATATGATCAGCAACGGTTTCAGGTTTGGGATCCGGAGCATTTTTAGCCTTTTCGAATGCTTCTTCAGCTTCCAATCTTGCTTTTTTGGTGATTTGCTTTAATAATTCTTCATCAACCCCTGTTTCAAGTAATTGATTTCTTAAAATTTCACCCGGGTCTTTTGCTCTGTGTTTCGTAAGATCTTCTTCATCTCTGTAGAATTCTCTTCTTACTCCTGAAGTATGATGTCCGATAAGAACTGTTTTAGCACAAACAACTAACGGCTTTCTTTCTGTTCTCACAAAATCTACAGCCTTTTTCATTACCTCGAAGCTTTCGGCAAAATCAGTTCCGTCCACTCTCATTCTGTTTAAACCGGTAAATCCGGCTACAAAATCATAGGCGTCACAAGTTCTTGCTTCTTCTTTCGTTACGGAAATTCCCCATTCATTATCCTGAACAAGGAATATGATCGGAAGCTGATGCAACGCAGCAAACTGTAATGCTTCACTTACTTCACCTTCTGTTACTGAATTGTCACCAAGGCTGCAAACCACAACCGGATTATTATCAAACTGTTGTAAGTTAAAATCCTGTATATATTTAATACCCTGAGCAACCCCTGTTGTAGGAATTGTTTGCATTCCTGTAGCCGAGCTCTGATGAATGATTTTAGGCATTTTCTCATCTCTGCTTGAAGGATGCGAGTAGTATGATCTACCTCCTGAAAAAGGATCGTCAGCCTTAGCTAATAACTGAAGCATCAATTGATATGGTTCGAAGCCAATTCCAAGAAGAATGCTTTCGTCTCTATAATAAGGGGAAACCCAGTCTTCTTTAGTTAATTGATATGCCGTTGCCAGCTGAATAGCTTCATGGCCTCTTGAAGTACTATGAACATATTTGCAAACATTTCTGTTTTCTTCATAAATGTCGGCCATTGCTTTGGCAAGCATCATATGGTTATAAGCCTTTAGTAAAATCTCCTGAGAAACTTTTTCGTGAAGTGTATTTTCCATAGAAAGCAAATATACATAAAAAAACAAAATACTAACAAGTGTTAGTATTTTGTTATATTTCCAAGTGTTCTAGGTAATTATTCTTTGATAACCTTTTTAGAAATCACGTCTTTATCTGTTTTCACTTCAACGATATAAATTCCTTTAGGATATGATGATAAATCCACAGATTCCTGATCACTATTGATTGCCCCGTTTTGCAATTTCTTACCCGATAAATCATAAACATTGAAAGTAGATTTTTTAGGTGCTTTCAATACTTTTACGATGTCTTTAGTAACGGTTGGGGCGATAATAATCCCATTAGCAATTTCAGATTCTTTGGTGCCTAAAACTTGCTCACTATGTCCAGTTACAATAATAGAATAGTTTTGAGGATTGTTAGATCCAACATTATCTACCAATGTTCCTTTGTTAGTGATCTCAATTCTATAATTTCTTCCGGCAACCGGAGCATCAATAACAACTTGCTCTACGTTATCAACCGTATTGTCTGCTTTGGTTGCAGGTGTATTTGGACTTGCTGCATTAAGCTTCCATGGATAATAAATCAAGTTACTAGTAGTATCAATAATTCTTAGGTCCATATCGTTGATCAATCTTGATGTTCTGTTATTATGAGCAGCTTGATAAGTAGTAGGAAGATTAGTTAATGCAGGGTCAATCCATGAAATTGTAACTTTTAACGGCTCACTTCCTGATGCTTTTACAAGCTTTTTGTTGGCAACGCCACTTGTTAAAGTTTCATTATTAAAGATTACGGTACCGTTTGATTTTCCAACCAGGATTTCTGCACCTTTCTTAGCATCTGCATATCCCCATCCGAATAATGGATCCGGACCCACATTTCCTGCTTCCTGTGCAGAGTGTACTAATAATGTTTTAGCAGAAGCGGCATTTAAAAGACTTCCTGCAAATAATTGCTTGTTGATTTGTGTCCAAAGTCCGATAATTCCTGTAATTACCGGAGCAGAGAAAGATGTTCCGCTACCATATCCATAAGTTTCACTTCCCGTAGTACTTGAAGCCGGATAGAATACATCAGTACCTGTAGTAGCGATATCTGGCTTAATACCACCATCATCTCTTGGTCCTGCGCTACTGTAGCTTGAATGTACTACATCTGAAGATGTAGTATATTTGAAATTATTAGTAGTAATTACATCTGTAGCTGCAACAACAATAATGTTCTTAGCTAAAGAACCGTTTGTAATACAATCTGCTCCATTGCTACAGTTGTTTGGAGGAAGAGTAGCCCCTGCAGGGAAAAGGGTATAACCCGAACCTGTACTGTAATAGGCTGTAGTAACGGCACTGCCAGTAGGACCATCCCCAAAATAGTTTCCAGCTGATTTTACGATGATATTTGAAGGATTCTGATATACAATGTCATCATAATTGGCATCATTATCTAAATACGCTCCTTGTAAATCATAAGCTGTACCAGATGTACCTCCTGAATAAGAGCCATTCCAATACCATGCACTTTGTGGAAGTCCATAACTAGGTCCCCATAACCATCCTCCGTTGCTTCCATATGAGTGGTTGGAAATATTAGGATTAGCTAATAATATTTTATCAAATACATCACTTGGTGAAGATTGTCCAGGTAAAGTAGTTGTAGCGAATCTGTAAGAATCAATAGTGGAGTTAATAGCAATTCCTTTGATGTTACCATTCAAACCACCACCACTTACAGCAACAGAGCGAGCACCAATAAATCCGGCTACACCAGTTGCGTGATCACTGTAACTTTGCGTAGTAGCTTCCAGGTTTGTAATTCTTCCTGTAGCATTAGCAAATGCAGTATGAGGAGCATATACTCTACCTCCATCGAATACTGTATACTTTATATTTTCACCGTTAAAGGCTCCGGATAATCCAACTATATTTCCTGCTGTGTTAAGTGCATCAGCATTTGCATTTAATCCTTGTCTGGTATCTTCAGTTGTAAAAAAGAAAGGTTTCCCATCAAAAACAAAAGCTACCCTTGTGCTTAAATCTTCTAGCTTTTCCTTTAAATCAGAATCCTTATTTAAATCAATAGTATTGTAATTACTATTTACATAGTTGTTGAAAGCCTGTTGTTTTACAGCTTTTTGTTGATCAAATCTTCTATGCAAAGCTTCATTGCTTTGCGCACTTATTAAAGTAATAGCTAATGTACTGACTAAAAGTAAATGTTTCTTCATAACACTTAGTAAATGTGGAATAAAATATTAAGAGGCAAATATATATAAAATTATTAAGGTGTATTAATTTAATAAGAAAAAGTTGATTTATTGTTGATTTATTTTTTCTAAAATAATAATTACATTGAGTTTTTGATGTTTTTAGTGATGAGGTAATAATTATTAAAAATTGAATTGTATCTACTTATTGAAGTCGGTGATAAAAATTAAATATTAGGAAAAATTGAAGTAACTTTACATTCTCTTTCTTAAAAAAGTTAGAAAATTATATGTACTTAATTTTTGACACAGAAACCACAGGGTTACCAAAAAATTTCAACGCTCCTCTTTCAGATTCGGAAAACTGGCCGAGAATGGTTCAGATCGCCTGGCAATTACACGATGATGAGGGGAATCTGATAGAAAACCAGGATTATATCATTAAGCCGGAAGGGTATGATATTCCCTTTAATGCTGCGAGAATTCACGGGATAACTACTAAGATTGCCAATGAGGAAGGACGGGATTTGCAGGAGGTTTTGGAAGAATTTTCTGAAGTTTTGGAGCGGGTAAGAGTGGTTTCTGGACATAATGTTGAATTTGATTATAATATTGTAGGTGCTGAATTTTTCAGGAAGAGTCTAAAAGATAATCTTCAGGAAAAACCAAAAGCGGATACGATGATCTTAGGAACAGATTTTTGTCAGCTTGGAGGAGGCAGAGGAGGGAGATTCAAACCTCCGAAACTTGAAGAACTTTACGAAAAATTATATGGGCATAAGTTTGATGAAGCCCACAATGCTGCCGCTGACGTAAATGCAACCGCTCAGGTGTTTTTTGAAATGATGAGGGTGGGAGTGATTCCTGCTGAAGTGTTGAAGATTTCAGAAGATCAGTTAAAATATTTCAGAACACTGTATCCTGATCCGATAAAACCTTTCAGTATTGTGATCAGAAGGCAGGTTGCGGATTTCCATAACAAGAAAAAGCAGACGGATTTCGGAAGCATTGATGAAATTGATCTTGGGAAATATTTCAACTTTGATAACCATAGTGTATTCTCAACGCTTATGGCTACATCAAGTATTTCCGACCTTATCAAAAGAGCTTCGGATGATAATTTTCCTGCCGTGGGAATGGTTGATATCGGAAATATGATGGGAGCCTTTAAATTTGTTTCTGCAGTAGAATCGGCGAATTCGGAAAGAAGTAAGAAGCATAAAGAATATCTTGCCAAGAAACAGGAAGCAGAAGAAAAAGGAGAGGTTTTTAATGAAGAAGAACCTGTTTCAGAACCATTAATTCCGGTTGTTGGCTGTGAATTCTATATCTCGGACCGATATGAGCAAAAGCAATTTACAAAAGATGACCCGGATAGAAGAACACAGGTTGTACTTCTGGCGAAAGATTTTAATGGGTATAAAAATCTGGCGAAGCTTTCAAGTATCGGATTTTTGAAAGGATTTTACTTCGGGGTTCCAAGAATCAGTCGTGAAGTTATAGCAGAATATAAAGAAGGTTTGATTGCTTTGACTTCTGGTATTAACGGAGATATTCCTGATGCAATCTTAAATACGGGAGAGCAAAAAGGTGAAGAGCTTTTCAAATGGTGGAAAGATACCTTCGCAGACGATTTCTATGTTCAGATTCAAAATCATAAGCTACCGGAAGAAGAACACTTGAATGAGGTTCTATTGTATCTGGCAGATAAATATAATGTAAAAATCCTGGCTCAGAATGAAACATTTTATACCAACAAGGATGATTCTAATATCCAGGATATTGTAAGCTGTATTAAAGATGGTGAAAAACTATCAACTCCTGTAGGAAAGGGTTTTGGTAAAAGAAGAGGATTGGCGACAGGGGAATATTACATCAAAAACAGTGAAGAAATCAAGGAAGCTTTTCTTGCTTATCCTGATGCGTTTGAAGCTTATGAAGAGTTTCTGGCTAAATTTAGTGCATATACACTGAAAAGAGATGTACTCCTTCCCAAATTCGATATTCCTGTTGAATTTATTCGCCCTGAAGATGATGTGGACGGTGGAAAACGTGGCGAAATGGCCTATTTGACCCATCTGACTTACGAAGGTGCAAGAAAAAGATATGCTGAAATTACAGATGAGATCAAAGAACGTCTTGACTTCGAATTGGATGTTATTGCTAATACAGGGTACCCGGGATACTTCCTTATTGTACAGGATTTTTGCAACGAGGCCAGAAAAATGGGAGTATGGGTTGGTCCCGGACGTGGTTCGGCTGCAGGTTCGGCTGTAGCTTATTGCATCGGTATTACCAATGTGGATCCGATTAAGTATGATCTCCTTTTTGAGAGATTCCTTAACCCGGAGAGGGTATCCATGCCCGATATTGATATTGACTTTGATGATGAAGGCCGGGACAGGATTATCAAATGGGTAATTGATAAATATGGGCAGAATCAGGTGGCTCAGATTATTACTTATTCGGTATTGGGAGGAAAGTCTGCCATCAAAGATGCAGGAAGAGTATTGGATGTTCCTATCCCTGAAACTAACAATATTGCCAAATTAGTGCCTTCGACCCCGGGAATGAATATTGCTAAGGCGCTGTCAAAATATGATAAATTAAGACCGGAAGAGCAGCTTCTTGTAGATGAAATGAGAATGGTTCTCGGCAATCCTGAAGATCCCCGTTTTGATGTGCTGGAAAGTGCTAAAAAAATGGAAGGATGTATCAGGAATACCGGAATCCATGCTTGTGGTGTCATCATTACACCGGAAGAAGTAAGTAATCTGGTCCCGGTTACTATTGCTGCAAAAGATGCGGATATTCTTGTATCGCAGTTTGATAACTCCGTAGCGGAAAGTGCGGGATTATTGAAAATGGACTTTCTGGGTCTTCGTACTTTAACGATTATCAAGGATGCTTTGAAGCTTGTAAAAGAAAGGCATGGTATTGATATAGACCCGGATAAAATTCAGCTTGATGATCCAAAAACCTATCAGTTATTTAAGGAAGGAAGAACAGTAGGGATTTTCCAGTATGAAAGTCCGGGAATGCAGAAATATATGAGGGAGCTTAAGCCTACGGTTTTTGCTGACCTTATTGCAATGAATGCTCTTTATCGTCCCGGGCCAATTAAATATATCCCGAATTTCATCAACAGGAAACACGGAATTGAAGAGATTGTTTATGATTTGCCTGAAACGGAAGAGTATTTAAAGGAAACTTACGGAATTACCGTTTATCAGGAGCAGGTAATGTTGTTATCCCAGAAATTAGCCAATTTTACAAAAGGTGAAGCGGATACCCTGAGAAAGGCCATGGGTAAAAAACAGATCGATGTTCTGAACAAAATGCACCCTAAATTCATCGAAGGAGGCCGTAAAAATAATCTCGATGAAACCCGCCTGGAAAAGATCTGGAACGACTGGAAAGCTTTCGCAGAATACGCATTTAATAAATCCCACTCAACGTGTTATGCGTTGGTTGCTTATCATACGGCTTTTTTAAAAGCAAACTATCCGGCGGAATATATGGCGAGTGTAATGAGTAATAACATCAACAATACAGCTCAGATTACGATGTTCATGGAAGATTGTAAGAGTATGGGGGTAGATGTTTTAGGACCGGATGTAAATGAATCTCAATATAAATTCTCGGTAAATGAGAAAGGGCAGATTCGTTTTGGTTTAGGTGCTATCAAGGGAATTGGAGAAGGACCAAGTGAAGCGATCACTAAAGAAAGAGAGAACGGAAGATTTAAGGATATTTATGATTTCTTTGAAAGAATTCCGTCATCCCAGGTTAACAAAAGAGTCGCGGAGAGTTTGGTGATTGCAGGGGCTTTCGATGAGCTTGATAAATATCACCGGGGACAATATTTTGATATAGACATGGCCGGGAGAACCAATCTTGAAAGGCTTTTAAGATATGGACAGAGCTTCCAAGAAAGTAAAAATGAGGTGGAAAATTCTCTTTTTGCTGATTTTGCGGAAGAAATCCAGATTGAACAGCCTAAGCTGGCTCCCTGTCCGGAATGGCCCAATATGCATAAACTTAACAAAGAAAAGGAAATTATCGGATTCTACCTTTCGGCTCACCCGTTGGATGAATTCAAATATCAATTCCAATTCATGCAGGGGCAACTTTCCAAAAAATCTGTGCTGGAAAAGGAAGAAGTGGAAAAAATAGTTGTAGATGAGGTGCCGATTCTTGAACAGGATACTCCGGAAGAAGTTGTTGATATTGTAGAGATTGTTTCCGATGAATTGCTGACCGGGGAAGAAGAGATGGTGGAAGAAACTACTAAAAAAGCGGAGCCCAAAGGGAATTTCGGATTTTTGAATCTTGATGAGGTGGATGCTTATAAAGAACAGGCATTTAGTAATAATCCCCCTGAATTATTCGAAGAAAAGAAAAAAGACTGGAAGCAGATCCAAAAGGAAAAAGAAAATGGAGGCGGAGGTAAAGAATTTACCGTTGCGGGATTAATTACCGAATACAGGGTTCAGGATGGATTCAAAAGTGGTGAAAAGGTTGCTTTCCTTACATTGGAGGATTATACGGGGTCTTATTCTTTCAGGCTGGGAGACAGAGATTATATGCGATTGAAAGAAAAGCTTGAAGTGCAGCGCTTTGTAATTTTGAAAATAAAATTCGCTCAGGTAAAAGACGGTCGTGTTTTTGTAAACGTTAATGATGTTATCGAGCTTAAAGAGGCATTTGAAAGATTTGCCAAAAGCATATCTTTGGTAATGGATGTTATGGATTTCAGAAAAGAAGATCTGGAATTTTTCAGAAATGTTCTCGAAAAAAATAAAGGCGACCAGAAATTGAAATTCTATCTGAAAAATATTGAAGATGATTCCCATATAGAGCTTCAGTCTATGAAATACTCCGTCGATCTGAATGGAGATCTGATCAAAGAAATACAATTGCTCAATAAATATGAATTTTATTTAAATTAAAAATCACGTTTTGTAGAATAATATAAATCTAAGACAGCTTTTGCTGTCTTTTTTATTTTGAATTGGAAAATTGGAGTTATTGTTTTATTGTATTGAATATCAGTTGTTTAAAAATAATTCATTAATTAATGAATTTTTAGTTATTTAATTTAATTATTGATTTTTAATTAAATAAATACTATTTAAATTATTAATTTTTTAATATATTTTAATAAATATTATTATTTATTTAATTTATTTTGTAATTTTATACTTTGAATTTCTAAATAAAACTAAGTATGAAAAAATTAAATTTACTCTTTATGCTTTTAATGGCCTTTTTGGCTTGTCAAAAGTATTCTGGGCAGTCATTCGTTGTTGCTACCTGTTCTAGCAATGTTGATAATTTTACGTATTCTGCTATGAGAAGCAGTACTACGGCCAATGATAAAAACCGGACGGCATTTATTATTCCGGCTTCTCAATTGACGAGTATTGCTAATGGGACGATAACTTCTACCTATTTTAGAAGAGCTACGGCTTCAGGAACGCTTAACGCAGATGCCAATTTTAAAATCTATTTAAAAAATACTGCTTCAGTAGACTTTGGGGCATCTTCTATCGATTGGGCTACTGAAACGGGAACGGCAACATTAGTATATGATGGAAATCCCCAAACTGCAGTAGGGAGTTCTGCCGGGTATAAACAATTTGTTCATACTACTAATTTTAATTATACTTCTGGAAGTAATCTGGCTGTTTATATAGAATATGTGCAGACGACAGCTCAGGCATCTAATATTTATTGGCAGTATGAGTATGTTGGACCTTGTATCAATACGGCCAACTCCAATACTACTAAATATGAAAATACTACCGGTGCATTTACGGGATCACTTGCGAGTACAAATTATAGAAGACCTTTCATTGCGTTTGATCTTCCTCCTACTTCGGTTCCGGCTTGTACTACAGTAACGTTCCCTGCTGCTGGAGCTACAAATGCTCCTTATTCTCCAATGTTAACATGGAATGCGGTTACGGGTTCCGCTGCAGCATCAAGCTATAAATTAAAAGTAGGGACTACTCCGGGAGGAAGTGATGTAGTGGCTAATACTAATGTAGGGAATGTAACTTCTTATGCTTTGTCTAATCTGACCGCTGGTACAACATATTATGTTACTGTTACACCTGTTAATTCACTTGGTGAAGCTACAGGTTGTACGGAAACTTCATTCACTGTAGCCGGGCCTCCTGCAAATGATAACTGTGCGGGTGCTGTTCCGTTGACTGTAAATACGGATATGAATTGTGGAGTGACAACTGCAGGAAATACATTAGGAGCAACTAATTCAGGAATTACAATGGTTTCACCATGCAGTACAACAGCGGTTGGTGATGATGATGTCTGGTATTCATTTGTAGCAACCTCCACATCTCATGTGGTATCATTGTCTAATGTTGTTTCTACTGGACCTACAAGTACTACAGATGCTTATTTTCAGGTACTGAGCGGGGCCTGTGGCTCTCAAACCAGTGTATTGTGTTCGGACCCGAATGCTGCTATAGTAACCGGATTAACGGTGGGGCAAACATATTATGTAAGAGTATTTACTGTGGGTGAATCGAATGCGGGTGGCAGAAATATCAGCTTTAACATCTGTATAGGAACACCGCCACCGCCGCCGGCAAATGATGATTGTGCAAGTGCTGTTGCTTTGACGGTGAGTTCAGGATCGCTATGTACAAATGCAGTAGCCGGGACAACATTGTCTGCTACGGACTCTGGTGTTGCTGTTGCTCCATGTACAGGAACTGCTGATGATGATGTCTGGTATTCATTTGTGGCTACCTCTGCAACTCATGTTGTTGCCTTAACGAATGTGGTGTCTGTGGGAACAACTTCTTCCACATCGCTTTACCTTCAGGTGTTAAGTGGTGCCTGTGGATCATCAGCGAGTGTAGCTTGTGATACATCTTATGCTACTCCGACCCAGCTTACAGGTTTGACGGTAGGAAATACGTATTATGTAAGGGTTTATAATTCTAATGGTTTGGGTTATGCCAATTCATTTAATATTTGTGTTACAACACCGGTGGCTCCGTCAAACGATGAGTGTGCCAATGCCGTGCCTTTAACGGTGAGTTCAACTTCGACTTGTGGTGGTGCAACTGCAGGGACTACGGCTTCGGCTACTAACTCAGGGCTTGCTGTGTCTCCATGTACGGGAACGGCTGATGATGATGTCTGGTATTCATTTGTTGCATCGGCGACAATCCATGCTATTGCATTATCGAATATAATTTCTACAGGAACTACATCATCTACAAGTTTATATACTCAGGTATTTAGTGGGGCATGTGGAGCGTTGACAAGTGTTGTTTGTGGTACGACTCATTTTACACCTGTTACAGGGCTTACTCCTGGTCAGACTTATTATGTGAGAGTATATAATAGTAATGGTGCTGGCTACAGTAATAGTTTTAATATTTGCGTAATTACGCCAGCTTTACCTCCGGCAAATGATATTTGCTCAGGAGCTGTGGCTTTAACGGTGGGGAATAATTTCAATAGTAATCCTATTACGACAAGTAATGATGGTGCAACAACAGATGGGACAACTACTTGTCAGGCCAGTAGAGGGGAGAATGTATGGTATTCTGTAGTGGTACCGGCTAGCGGTACTCTTACCATTGAGACTCAGGGTGTTGCCGGTTCTGGTCTTCTGGATACTGTACTTTCTGTTCATGGAGGAACATGCGGGGCATTAACAAGTGTAGCATGTGATGATGATAGTGGAATAGATAATTACTCATTATTGTCACTAACGGGGCAAACACCGGGTGCTACTTTGTATATAAGTGTATGGAGATATACGGCAGCGGCAGGTGGAAGTTTTCCGGGACAATTTAAGCTTTCTGCGTATGATGCTTCTGTGTTGGCTACCAATGAGGCGGCTATAGTAAAAGACAAGTTAAAAGTGTATCCGAATCCGTTTAAAGATGTTTTATATATATCTGATATTTCTGGCGTAAAATCAGTTTCTGTAGTGGATATGACAGGACGAATAATGAAAACGATTGATAAGCCTGGATCTATACTTTATTTGGGAGAGTTGAAATCAGGCATGTATATAGTTCTTCTTACGATGAAAGATGGTTCGAGACAAACTATTAAAGTTATTAAGCAATAGATCCGATAGTAATTAAAAATATGAATTAAGATAGCAGCTGTATTAGCTGCTATTTTTTTATGTTAAATGCTGTAAAATGATTTCAGTATAATGTTTTTGTTTATATGTTATAATATTGATTTTCAGATTGTTATTTTATTTTCATTATTATGTGAATAATTTATAAAATTAAATGATTGTTTAGTTTTTGATTTATAAAATGTTGTTTTTGGTGTAAGATTTTTAAAAAAATACAATAGTTTATGATTTTTGTTGAAAATATTTATACATTTACCACCCTAATTTTTAATTTTACTAAGCATGAAAAAGTTATATCTACTCTTTCTACTTTTGATGAGTTTGTTGACTTATCAATCGTATTTAGGACAAAGTTTCACACTTGCTACTTGTTCTACTGGTCTTTCTACAAATACCTACGGGCCAATGAATAGTGTTACAACGGCTGATAGCAAAAACAGAACGGCTTTTATTATTCCTGCTTCACAATTGCTTGCGATTGCTGACGGAACGATCACTTCTACTTATTTTAGAAGAATTGCTACTTCAGGGTCATTACCTGCTGGAACAACTTTTAAAATTTATCTAAAGAATACTGCTGCTTTAGATTTCGGGTCTGGTTCCCCGGATTGGGCTACGGAAATTAGCACCGCTACATTGGTCTATAATTCGGATCCTGCCGTTGCTGTAGGAAGTACTGCTGGATATAAACAGTTTGCTCATACTGCGGGATTTGTGTATACCGGTGGAAGTAATCTTGCGGTCTATGTAGAATATGTACAGACAACGCCTCCAACAACAGCAATTACTTGGGATTATGAATACGGATCACCTTGTGTAACTCCTACAACAGGTACTAATACAACAAAATATGTACTTACTACTGGTGCATTTGGTCCAACACTTACCAGTTCGAATGGTAGAAGACCGGTGGTTGGTTTTGATGTAACTATGCCACCGGCAACTGCTGCGCCAGCTTGTACAACTGTTAGTGCTCCGGCAAATGCTGCTACAAATGTTTCGTTAACACCTACAATTACCTGGTCTGGGGTTTATGGAACAAACGGTGCTTCTAGTTATTTAATTAATCTGGGAACTACGCCAGGTGGAACAGATGTATTAAACGCATACAATGCAGGGAATACAACTTCTTATGCAATTCCTTCAGGGACATTATCATATAATACCAATTATTATTTAAAAGTAATTCCTACAAATAATATAGGTCCTGCGACAGGTTGTAATGAAACATCTTTTACTACTTTACCACTTCCTTGTCCTTCTGTTTCTCAACCTGCAAATAATGCGACTGGTACGTCTCTTAAGCCTACTATTATTTGGTCTTCAATCGGAGGTGCAACTGGCTATAGATTGTCTGTGGGGACTACAAGCGGAGGAACTGATATTTTAAATAATATAGATGTAGGAAATGTTTTGAATTATACTTTTACTTCTAACTTAAATCCTTCTACACAATATTTTTACACAGTTACGGCTTATCAAGGAGGCAGTGTTTCCAGTGGTTGTACGGTAAGAAATTTTACTACAGGTACTGCTGTTGCTCCGGCAAATGATGATTGCGCAAATGCTGTGGCTTTAACAGTGAATCCCACTTTAACATGTACCACAACGACACCTGGGAATACGTTGGGGGCAACATTATCTATGGCTGCCACTCCTTGTTCTGGTACCCCAAATGATGATGTTTGGTATAGCTTTGTAGCAACTTCAACTTCACATTTGGTTTCATTAACAGATGTGGTATCAACAGGTGTTTCTAGTGTAACAGATATGTATTTTCAGGTTTTATCGGGAGCTTGTGGAGCTTTGACAAGTATTCTGTGTTCAGATGATGATGTAAATATAGTTACAGGTCTTACTCCTGGTGTCACTTATTATGTAAGAGTTTACACATATAGTTCAGCGGCTAATGCTAGTGCTAGCTTTAATATTTGTATCAGTACACAGCCAGCTCCGCCTGCAAATGACAACTGTGTAGATGCTGTAACTTTGACGGTAAATCCTGATATGAACTGTGGTACTGTAACTGCAGGAACTACTTCAGGAGCGACAAGTTCAGGTGTTGCGCTTGGGTCATGTTCGGGAACGGCAGATGATGATGTATGGTATAAATTTACGGCTACAGCTACAAGTCATTCAATACAGTTGAAAAATGTTGTTTCAGTAGGAACGTCATCCTCTACATCATTATATGTTCAGGTATTTAGTGGTGCATGTGGAACTTTAACAAGTACAAGCTGTATAACCTCGAATACAAACTATACACTTTTGAGTGGTTTGACAATTGGAGGAACTTATTATGTGAGAGTATATAACAGTAACTCTAATGCAGGAGCAACTTTATATGCGAATACTTTTGACGTTTGCGTGGGAACCTTGCCTCCGCCACCGGCAAATAATGAATGTGCTAATGCTGTATCTCTTGCAGTGAGCAGTTCAAATACATTTACTAGCTTAGTAAACGGTTCTACTTTAAGCGCAACTCAAAGTACAGCTACAGCACCTACTTGTAGTGCTACGGGAATAAATGATGATGTTTGGTATTCATTTACTGCAACATCTGCAACGCATCTTGTGCATGTTTTATACAGTGATAATGCTACTACAACGCAAGTATATTCAGGAACATGTGGTAGTTTGACTGCGGTTACTTGTTTTGCAGGTGGTTTGGGGAACTCAAATGTATTGTTGCAAAATCTTAATGTAGGAGAAACATATTATGTTAGAGTATTCTCAACGTCAAGTACGGCAGCTACGGCCTCGAATTTCCAGATTGCTGTAACTACTCCTTCGGCAGTTAGCAATGATACGTGCGCTACTGCAGCTGCGATAGCTTGTAATGGTTCGGTTCAGGGCTCTAATGCCTTAGCTACTGATGATACGTTGCCGACTTCTACTTGTGGAGGAACAGGAACCACTGCTACTTATAAAGGAGTTTGGTATACAGTAACAGCTACAGAGAATGGGCCTATTACAATTGATGCATGTGGCACACAATATGACGCATACTTAAGAGTTTATACTGGAGATTGTACTACACTTACTTGCTTTGCTAATACTTCCGGTACAGGATACGCTGATGCTGGTTGTACAAGTAATATTTATAACGCTCCTAAATTAACATTTACAGGAGTTACGGGTACTACTTATTATGTACTGTTAACAGGTTATGCTGCTACTAGGATCGGTAATTATAGTATTTCAGTTACACAAGGCTGTTCAAGTCTAGGAACTAATGAAATTAAGGATAAAGAAGATAGAATTAATGCTTATCCGAATCCTTTTGCAGATGTGTTGAATATCTCTGATGTTTCTAATGTGAAATCAGTCTCTGTAATGGATGTTGCAGGAAGATTGGTAAAAACTATTGATACTCCTTCTTCGTCTCTTCATTTGGGAGAATTGAAATCAGGATTGTATTTAGTGGTTTTGAATATGAAGGATGGTTCAAGACAGACGATTAAAGCAATTAAAAAATAAAACTCATATTTTGATTTAATGATAGATGGCGGCTAAATTTTAGCCGCCATTTTTATGGATATACAATGGCAAATAAAATAAGAAATAAAATCTGAAAATAAAGAATGGTTTAAGTTGTTGATATTCAGTGGTTAGTATTTTTATAATTCAATTATGATTGAATTATTATTTTTAAACATTTGTTTTGTTTTACATAACAAAATGGTTTATTTATAATATTATTTTTAAAAAAATAATATAAATATTAAATTTAATTAAAATTTTTTTTAAATTTATTTTCCCTAATAATTTTTACTGTAATGAAGAAACTACTACTTTTTATTTTAACATTGCCCATTCTATGTTTTGGACAATGGACAGAGAATTTTGATGCCGGAACTACTATGCCGGCAGGATGGGCCGTCATTAATAATGGCGGAGCCAATGGCTGGGTATTCGGAACACCCGGTGCGGGAACTGCCCAGTCTGGATCGAATGTTGCTAGGCTTACTTATAATGCTACGGCACATGATGATTATTTAATTACAAAAGCTATTACGGTAACAGCAGGTTTGAGTGACAGGATATCTTTCTTTGTAAGGTCCAGAGATTCAAGCTTCCTTGAAAATTATGAAGTTTTGCTTTCTACTACCAACCAGACGGCAACTGCTTTTACTACGGTACTTCAGGCTACCCAAAAAGCACCAGCTGTATGGACACAAAAAACATTTAGTTTATCATCTTATGTGGGTCAAACGGTTTATGTTGCTATTCATGCGACGGATACAGATCAATGGCAGCTGTATGCAGATACATTTGTAGTGGATTCGGCACCAACTACTGTTCCTTCGTGTGCAACTCTTACAGCACCAACTAATGGTGCAACAGGAGTGAATCCTGATGGAGTATTAAGCTGGAATTCTGTTGCCGGTGCTGCCGGATATAAGATTAAGGTAGGAACCACCAGTGGCGGAACAGATATTGTAAATAATGTGGATGCTGGAAATGTGACCTCCTATAACATTGCAGGGACGCTTAATTCCGGAACTACCTATTATGTGACTGTTACACCATATAATGGTATTGGAGATGCTGCCGGATGCTCCCAGATTTCATTTACTACAATTCCTGCGCCGGCCAATGATAATTGTTCAGGAGCAATCGCTTTAACGGTAAATCCGGATCTGAATTGTGCTTCAGTAGCCTCAGGGAATACTCTGGGAGCGACACAATCGATGGCAGCAACACCATGTAACGGGACCTCTGATGATGATGTCTGGTATTCTTTTGTGGCAACTGCTGCTTCGCACGTTATAACATTATCAAATGTAGTTTCAACAGGAACAGTCAGTTCAACGGACACCTATTTTCAGGTTTTAAGTGGGGTTTGTGGAAGCCAAACAAGCGTGTTGTGTAGCGATCCTTTATCAGGGACAGCTACCGGATTGACGGTTGGGGAAACTTATTATGTGAGAGTTTACAGCTACTCGGGAGAAGGATATGCTCAAAGCTTTAATATCTGCGTAGGAACATTGCCTCCTCCTCCGGCCAATGATAATTGTTCGGGAGCAATTGCCTTAACAGTGAATCCTGATCTGAACTGCGGATCAACAACAGCAGGAAATACGGTTAGTGCCACACAGTCAATGGCTGCAACACCATGCAACGGAACCCCGGATGATGATATCTGGTATTCATTTGTGGCTACTTCAGCTTCTCATGTGGTGACACTTTCTAATGTTTCCGGATCTACAGATATGTATTTTCAGGTATTGAGTGGAGCTTGTGGTTCACAAACAAGTATTGTCTGCTCTGATCCTAACTCTGCTACCCTGACAGGCTTAACCCCAGGACAAACGTATTATATAAGAGTGTATACATATAGCAGCGGAAATAATGCAAGCTTTACGATTTGTATAGGGACACCACCACCGCCACCTGCCAATGATGAATGCTCGGGAGCCATTGCGTTAACATTGGGTACTGATTTTGCTTCAGGAGCTATATCCTCAACCAATGCAGGAGCTACAACTAATATTACTTCTACATGTGCTTCTTCAAACTCGGTTAATAATACCTGGTATTCCGTAGTGGTTCCGGCTTCAGGAAATGTAACCATTGAAACAGGGGCGGTAACGGGATCTCAATTTACAGATTCTATATTAGCTGCTTATAGTGGAGCTTGCGGATCTTTAACTCAAATTTCATGTAATGATGATATTACCACAACCACCAATTTATATTCAAGGGTTTCTCTTACGGGAAGGACGCCGGGTGAAACCATTTATATAAGCGTGTGGAGATATTCTACAGCTGGCGGAGATGGTCCGATTCAAGTCTCTGCTTATGATGCAGGCAGCCTGGCTACTATTGAAATTACTGAGACTAAAAACAATATCAAAATCTATCCGAATCCGTTTGCTGAGGTACTGAATATGTCTGACGTGTCTAAAGTGAAATCAGTTTCTGTAACAGACATGGCGGGAAGAGTCTTGAAATTTGTTGAAGCTCCATCTTCGGTACTTTATTTGGGAGAACTTACACCAGGAATGTATGTGCTAACATTGCAAATGAAAGATGGATCTAAGCAGGTTCTTAAAGCTGTCAAAAAATAATCTTTTTAATGATAAGTAAATATTTCATGGAGACTGATAATTTAGTCTCCATTTTGTTATTAAAAATTTATTTTTTTTTAATAATAATGAAATTTTGTTTAATTTAGTGCGAAACAAAATTATTAACATGAAAAAAATTCTATTATTGGGCTTTATAAGTCTGGGGATTGGAGCGTTTGCTCAAACGTATTGTACACCCGCATTCGCTTCCGGCTGTGATGATGGGGATCAAATCGACAGTTTTCAAATACCTGCTGCTGGCTTTAGCCATCTGAACACGGGATGCTCTACAAATGCCTATGGTGACTTTACCACACAAACCATAAGTATGAATGCCGGATTACATTATCCTTTTTCGGTAACTCATAACTATGGAAGCCAAAATATCCGTATCTGGATAGATTTCAACAATGATGGAAATTTTGATGATACAGCTCCTGAGCTGGTAGCCTCGGCAAGCAGTTCCAGTGCCACTGGATCGGATATCACAGATGGTAATATTAGCATACCTACTACTGTAACTCCCGGGACATATCGGATGAGAGTAGGAGACAGGTATTCAAGCCAGCCTATACCTTGTAATATTGACGGTTATGGAGAAGCACATGATTATATGGTGAATATCGGAGCTGCACCAAGCTGTCTTGCGCCAAGTAATGTAACTGTAAACGGAGTGACTTCCAATTCGGCAACAATAGTATGGGTGGCTTCTACCAGTACCGTAGGGGTGGGGTATGAGTATTATGTATCTACTTCCAATACAGCTCCAACGGCTACTACCACGGCAACAGGAAGTGTGGGTGCTTCAGCTGTTTCGGTCACATTACCTGCTACTTTGGCTTCAGCTACCAATTATTATGTGTGGGTACGCTCTGCTTGTAGTACTACGGATAAAAGTCAATGGTCTATAGGTGCCACTTTTACAACAGATTGTGCTGTTGTGGTTCCTGCCTATACGAATGATTTTGCGACATTCCCACCTACATGTTGGGAACAGTTATCCGGTGGTTCTCCAACAAGTACCCCTCCTACAGGAACGTATAGTTATTGGTATGAAGATGGATTCCTGGGCTCAGGTTCAACAGGTTCTGGTGTAATTAATCTGTATACTACGGATACGGTAGGGTGGCTGAAGACGGTGCCATTTAATTTATCCGCAGGAGGATATCGCGTGAAATTTGATTATGGGGTGACGGCATATAATGATCCGGGGCCTTCAGGTATGGGTTCTGATGATGTGATCCAGTTTGTGGTTTCTTCTGACGGAGGAAATACCTGGACGGTGTTGCAAACATGGACTGCTGCTAATGCTCCTTCCAATACGTCAACACTGTTCTCTTTGGATCTTACGTCTTATACAGGAGCAAACACTGTTTTTGCATTTTACGGGTCAGATGGAACAGTAAACGACACTGAAGACTATGAATTCTTTGTAGATAACTTCATCGTAGAACAAGCTCCACTATCAACCTCGGAAATTTCCGGAACTAAAAACAATATCAAAGCGTATCCAAACCCATTCACGGATGTGTTGAACATTTCGGATGTTAGAAACGTGAAATCAGTTTTTGTAACCGATGCAGTAGGAAGGCTAATCAAAACTATTGAGAATCCCGGTTCTGTGCTGCATTTAGGAGAATTAAAGCAAGGGATGTATTTCGTAACGCTTACTCTGAAAGATGGCTCTCAGCAAACCATTAAAGCAATTAAAAAATAAATAATTTGCATTCTAATATAAAAGACGGCTCAAAGCCGTCTTTTCTGTTTTATTTATTAGGTACAGGTTGAATGTCTCCTGTGTTCATACTACTGAATACGGCAGGGAAAAACATGACTAAGATAAAATAAATGATGACCATTAATATTACTAAAGCAAATAAAATCATCACCAGGCTGTTGGGTTTGTTTTTCTTTTTAGGTTCCATAATTCTTGTGGTATTTGGTTAATAGATTAATTATAAAAATATTAAGCTAATTTCTTGCCACATTGTTTACAATACCTTGCATCATCATCAATATCCTCATTGCCACACCTGTCACATATCTTTTCAAGGTTTTGTCTTTTGTTTCTCATTTCAGCGGTTACTATTCCTGTAGGAACAGCAATAATCGAGTAACCGGCCAACATTAAAATTACCGCAAAAAATTTTCCCAAAGGAGTAATCGGAGAAACATCACCATATCCCACAGTGGTTACGGTAACAACTGCCCAGTAAATAGATTGCGGAATACTTTCGAATCCTGGCCTTCCGCCCTCTACCATAAACATCATGGAGCCAACAATGACTGAGAAAATAATCAGGAACAGAAGGAAAATATAGATTTTTCTTGAACTGTTTTTCAATGCTTTTACGATGAGGTATCCATCATTCATAAAATCGAGAAGATTAAAAATTCTGAAGATTCTTAACATTCTCAACATTCTGAAGATAAGGAAGTATTTGGTAACAGGGAAAAATAAGCTTAAGTAAAAAGGGATAAGCGATAAAAAATCTATGATCCCGAAAAAACTGAAAATATAATGTCTTTTATTTTTCACTACAGCTATACGCATGCTATACTCTATGGTGAAAAGCAGAGAAATGATCCATTCCAGGATTAGAAAAGTTATATGGAATTTTTTATCCAGCCAGGGGATGCTTTCCATCATTACAATGAGCGTGCTTAACAAGATAAGAATTAATAATACAATGTCAAACAATTTTCCGAGTCTTGTATCGGAACGATTAATGACACGATATAAAAATCTTTTCCACAAGGTGTCTTCGGGAATAAGATTGTGTTCTTTTTCCATGCTATTTCAAATTATAACCTAAGATAATATTTTAATGGGTTAGTATACAAATATAGGGTAAAAAGCTTATAGGTAGAAGAATGTATGATATTAAGCTCATTGATTTGTGAATTATCATGTATTAATTTACTGGTTTTCAGTATTTTGTTTCGGTAATATATAAAAATAATATGACATATAAAAATAAAATTTTATTTACATGTTATGGTATTCTTTGTAATTTTATGTCACAAAAAAACAATAAATCATGAAAAAAATTATTACTGCAGCCCTCTTGGGGGCGTTATGCTCTTTATTTAATAGTCAAGTAGGGATTAATACTACAAACCCTAATTCAGCAACCGTACTGGATGTTACTTCCAATCAGAAAGGAATCCTGATTCCGCGCCTCACAGATGCAGAAAGAAATACAAATTTAGCCGATAATAATACTCTTACGATCCCTCCCGCAGGAGTTGTAAATGCGAGCCTGGCTATTGGTACTCTCATTTTCAATACTACAGTCAACGCCTTTCAATACTGGGATGGTACGGTATGGAGGCAACTTTTTGTTGCTACTTCTTCTCAGGCAGGAAATGACGGTGTTGTAAAAATAAATTCAGGAAATGCAGGAGTAAAGCCCACTCTTAACCTTACTGCAGCAGGAAGTGGGTACGGTCCAAAGCAACAGGTTGTATATGCTGTTCCATTGGTATTTGCAGCAAGTCCTACCACCAGCTGGCCGGAAACAACTGTTCCATTCCCGGGAGTAACATCTAATATTTATAATTCCAACACCAATAAATGGCGTGAGAATGAAATTTACGGACAGGTCCATATCTGGAGGCTTATAGCCAATATAACTCCGGGTTCTAATAGTTCGGGCTCGGTGAAGGCCACACTGACGAATCCCGATTCAGGCTTTATTGTTAATTCTATTCAGTTTTTGCCAAGTGGCTCCAATGGAGTAGGGAATGTTCTTACATTCTACTTTTATACGATTGCTGATGCCGCAAGCTTAGATCCGGGAAGAGGTTACCAGCTCTTTTTGGAATCGGACACAGGCTGTAACGTAGTTGTGGATTCCTTTACCAGGGTATCACTTTTCAAAGATTAAAATCTCATGACTATATTGGAACCCGGCTTATGTATACATAAGCCGGGTTTATTATATGAAAAAGATGTCTGAGCCGGATTTATTTTCATAAAATTAATATCTTCGTCATTACAAGTCAATCGAATGAAATTAAAAGAAGTAATTGCTAAAATTGAGGAAAATATAAAGATCCGCCAGGCAGAAGATTTTGATAATGTAGGTCTTTTGTGTGGTGTTCCGGACCGGAATGTTTCCGGAATCCTGGTTTGCCACGATGCGTTGGAAAATGTAGTGGAGGAAGCCATTCATAAGAACTGCAATCTTATCGTATGTTTTCATCCTATTATCTTTTCAGGATTACAGTCTCTTACGGGCAAAAATTATGTAGAAAGAGCTGTTTTAAAAGCAGTTGAAAATAAAATTGCCATTTATGCGATTCATACGGCGTTTGATAATGATTTCTTTGGGGTGAATGCGGGAATTTGTCAACAGTTGGGATTGAAAGGCATGAGAATTCTTCAACCTAAGAAGAATAACTTGAAACAGTTATCGGTATATGTTCCTAAAGACTACACTGAATCGTTGAAACAGGCGCTTTTTTCAGCAGGAGCTGGAAATATAGGGTTTTATGACGAATGCAGTTTCAGCATCGGTGGAGAGGGTACATTCAGGCCGTTGGACGGTTCAAATCCATTTTCCGGACAACAAAATATACGGGAAAACGCTGATGAGAATATGATTTCAGTGATTTTTGAAAGCTATAAGTTGGGACAGATCATTTCAGCAATGAAGTCAGCACATCCTTATGAAGAAGTGGCATATCAGATCTATAGTTTAGATAATGAAAATCAACATGCAGGATTAGGAATGTACGGTGAGCTGGAGGAAGCTATGGATGAAAAAGATTTCCTGAAAATGGTGAAAGAAAAATTCAATCTGGAAATCATTAAGCATTCTGCCTTTACAAATAAAAAAATAAAGAGGGTAGGAGTGTTGGGTGGATCCGGCGCAAGCGGAATCAAATCTGCTTTATCCAAAAAATGTGATGCTTACCTTACGGGAGATATCAAATACCACGATTATTTCTTAGCGGAATCCCAAATGCTGATTTGTGATATCGGACATTATGAGTCAGAACAATTCGTTGTTCAACAATTATTTGAAATTTTGTCACAAAAATTTAGTACATTTGCAATCTCAAAATCTAACGAAAAAACAAACCCAGTAAATTATTTCCTTTAGATATGGCAAAAACCACCGATATTTCAGTTGAAGAGAAATTAAGAGCTTTATACGATTTGCAGATCATTGATTCAAGATTGGATGAAATCCGAAATACAAGAGGAGAATTGCCAATCGAGGTGGAAGATCTTGAAATCGAAATTGAAGGGCTTGAAAAAAGAGCTGAAAAATTTCATGCGGATATCAAAGATCAGGACGACCAGATCAAAACTAAACATGAAGTAATCAACCATGCAAAAACCTTAATTGAAAAATACAAATCTCAACAGGATAATGTAAGAAACAATAAGGAGTTTGAAGCATTAGGTAAAGAAATTGAATATCAGGAACTTGAAATTCAGCTTGCCGAAAAAAGAATTAAGGAATTCGGAGCTAAGATTGCTCATAAAAACGAAACGTTAAGTGAGCTTACTTCAAAAATCGACGAATTGAAGAACCACCTGAAATTCAAAAAAGAAGAGTTGGATGGTTTGATCTCTGAAACCCAGAAAGAAGAAGAATATCTGTTGGAGAGATCTAAGGAATTTGCTTCCAAGATTGATGACAGATTATTGGCATCTTATAATAAAATAAGAACCAGCTCTATCAACGGTTTAGCAGTAGTAGGATTGGAAAGAGGGGCTCCAAAAGGTTCATTCTTTACGATTCCGCCTCAAAAACAGATGGAGATTGCTCAGAGAAAGAAAATTATTATTGATGAGCATTCAGGAAAAATCCTGGTGGATGACGAATTGGTAATGGAAGAAACTGAAAGAATGAAATCTGTGATTAAATTTTAATCATATTGAGATTTAAGAATAAAAAAATAAGGCCGGAAATTTTCCGGCCTTATTTTTTTATTCTTGGTGATCATACATCTTATTGTACAGATCAATAAACTTTTCCTTGATTGCTTTTCTTTTCAGCTTTAAAGTAGGAGTCAGCAGTCCGCCGTCAATACCCCACACTTCAGGGGTCAGTTCAATTTTTTTGATCCTTTCCCAGTTCCCGAGATGCTCATTGATGCCATCGATTTCTTTTTCAATTCTGTCTTTCAATTCAGGGCTTTTTGCAATTTCTTCGGGAGTAGAGCCAACATTGATATTATTACGCATAGCCCAGCTTTTGGCAAACTCGAAATCCGGTTGAATCAATGCACAAGGCATTTTTTCACCATCACCCACCACCATAATCTGCTCAATGAATTTAGAAGCTTTAGCAAGATTTTCAATAGTTTGGGGAGCAATATATTTTCCTCCGGATGTTTTGAACATTTCTTTTTTACGATCGGTAATCTGTAAAAACCCGTCATTATCAATATGTCCGATATCTCCGGTTTTAAAATATCCGTCATCTGTAAAGGCTTCTTTTGTCATTTCCTCATTCTTGAAATATCCTTTGAAAACAGATGGACCTTTTACGGTAATTTCTCCATCCTCCTGGATTTTTACATCCAAATTATCTAAAGGTAATCCAACAGTTCCCACTTTCATTTTTTCAAAACTATTTACGGAAATTACCGGTGATGTTTCTGTTAAACCATATCCCTCCAAGATAGGAATTCCGGCGTTTTGGAACATTAAGTTTAACCTTGTAGACAAGGCGGCAGAACCTGAGACCAGTGTGATAATCTCACCGCCTAAGCCTTCTCTCCATTTAGAAAACACAAGTTTGTCGGCAATAATTTCCTGTAGCCCGGAAGGCTTTGAAACCTCTTTCTTTTTTGTAATGAGATTTAATGCCCAGAAGAATATTTTGGATTTTAATCCCCCTGCAGAAGAGCCTGTATTGTAAATTTTATCATAAACTTTTTCTACCAGTCTGGGAACAACACTCATATAATGAGGCTTTACTTCTTTCACATTTTCGCCCATTTTTTCAATGCTTTCGGCAAAATATACAGAGAAACCATTGTATTGGAACAGATAGAACAACATTCTCTCAAAAATGTGGCAGATAGGTAAGAAGCTAAGAACCCTCGTATCTTTATAATCGAGACTTTTCTTTCTGGGAATCCTCGGAACGGAGCCCAGAACATTGGAAACAATATTATGGTGGGTAAGCATTACCCCTTTAGGTTTCCCTGTAGTCCCGGAAGTATAAATGATAGTGGCAAGGTCTTCAGGATTGATGGTATTGGCGAGATCTTCCACTTCAATCTGAGTGGAATCATCTTCTCCAAGGTCTAAAATTTCTCTCCAGTTGGCGGCACCGCTTATTTTTTCAAAAGTAAAAATACCCTGTAAGGAAGGAATGTTATGCTTCACTTTCATTACTTTGTTCAGAAGATCCTTGTCGGAAACAAAACAGTATTTTATTTCGGCATCATTGAAAATGAATTCATAATCTTCCGGAGAAATACTTGGATACACCGGTACAGACACCACCCCGATTTGAGAAAGCCCCAAATCCATAATAGCCCATTCCGTACGGGAATTGGTTGTAATCAATGCAATTTTATCCCCCGGTTTGATCCCCAGCTTTAGAAGTCCTCTGGATATTTTGTTTCCTTCATTGATAAACTCCTGTGTAGAGGTTTTTTTCCATTCACCATGATATTTCGTAACAAACATATCATTTTTAGGAAATTTCTCTAAAGCATAATGAGGTATATCAAATAATCTCTTAATCGTCATAATTTTTTAAGCAGTTTTAAACAATTCTAAATATAAGCATTTTTTTTAATAATGAAAGCTGGATAAAAGTAATTGGAAATTAGTAAAATGCATATCATAATATATTGAAAAATTATGAATGACACTAATGATATTTTAGAGATAATTTAAAAGATATTGGAATTCTTTGGTTTTTTGTCTAATTTGCTAATTTTTAGGACTTAACTTCTAATTCTATTTTCAGGTTTCCCTAAAAAGTGTAAATTTACGACCATCTAATTATTCAATTTTTATGGACTTTAATTTATCGGAAGAACAGCTGATGATTCAGCAGGCAGCAAGGGATTTTGCACAAAACGAACTATTACCGGAAGTCATCGAAAGAGACCGCGACCAGAAGTTTCCTACTGAACAGGTAAAGAAAATGGGAGAAATGGGGCTTTTGGGAATGATGGTAGATCCTAAATACGGAGGAGCAGGTATGGACAGTGTTTCTTACGTTTTAGCGATGGAAGAGATTGCAAAAATTGATGCTTCTGCAGCTGTTGTAATGTCTGTAAATAACTCATTGGTTTGTGCTGGTCTTGAAAAATTTGCCAGCGAAGAGCAAAAAGTAAAATACCTTACACCTCTTGCAAGCGGACAGGTAATAGGAGCATTTGCTTTATCTGAGCCGGAAGCAGGTTCGGATGCTACTTCTCAAAAGACTACTGCGGAAGATAAAGGGGATTATTATCTTTTAAACGGGATCAAAAACTGGATTACGAACGGAGGAACAGCTTCTTATTATATCGTTATTGCTCAAACAGACCCTGAGAAAAAGCATAAAGGAATCAATGCATTTATCGTAGAAAGAGGTTGGGAAGGTTTCGAAATTGGGCCAAAAGAAGATAAATTGGGAATCAGAGGAAGTGATACGCACTCTTTGATTTTTAACAACGTAAAAGTACCCAAAGAAAATAGAATCGGTGAAGACGGTTTCGGGTTCAATTTTGCAATGGCTGTATTGAACGGAGGAAGAATCGGAATTGCTTCCCAGGCTTTAGGGATCGCTTCAGGTGCTTATGAATTGGCGTTGAAATATGCCAAAACAAGAAAAGCTTTCAGAACGGAAATCATCAATCACCAGGCTATTGCTTTCAAATTGGCAGATATGGCAACCCAGATCACAGCGGCAAGAATGCTTTGCTATAAAGCGGCTGTAGAAAAAGATGCAGGAAAAGATATTTCTGAAAGCGGAGCTATGGCTAAATTATATGCATCTCAGGTGGCAATGGATACTACGATTGAAGCAGTACAGATCCATGGTGGTTACGGATACGTGAAGGAATATCACGTAGAAAGAATGATGAGAGATGCAAAAATCACTCAGATCTATGAAGGAACTTCTGAAATCCAGAAAATTGTGATTTCAAGAAGTATTGCAAAATAAACTGTTTAAAAACTACACTATGAAATACTTATGGATTACTCTCGGGATCATACTTTTACTTTTAGGAGTATTTGTTTGGTATAAGTATTACTTCGTGTTCGGGGAAGGAGTGAAATCCGGCTACCTCAATTATGCCATTAAAAAAGGGTATATTTTCAAAACCTATGAAGGTAAATTGATTCAGGAAGGTTTCGGAAGAGGAAAAACGGGAACTGTTACAAGCTATGAGTTTGAATTTTCTGTAGAAGACCCTAAAATCTTCCAACAATTAGAAACCAACAGCGGTAAAACCTTTGATCTTCATTATAAAGAATATAACGGAGCATTGCCCTGGAGAGGAAATACCAAATATGTAGTAGATAAGGTAGTGAATATGAAATAGTAAAAAGCCTTTCAGATCTTCTGAAAGGCTTTTTATTTTGTTATTTTGACTCGTTTGAACGGTCAGGAGAATCTTGTGCTTTTTTCTTTTTGTATAGATAATATCCTATTCCTGCCATGAGAAATAAAGGCCAGAAAGGAAGTAAAAACAGAAAAATTGAAGTGATGACATTCCAGCCGGAAGAAATCGCTGCGAAAGATTTTTCACTAAAAGTTTCAGGCTCTTTGTTCTCAGCATAGCTTTCGGAAGTCCCGTAAAGGGTAATATCAAGGTCACACATGGTATTTTCTGCAAAATCCTGTCCGGAAACCTCAATGCCTTTATTCTCGATCTGGCCCATATTACCAATGTCATCCATTAAATATTCAAACTTTTGAATCGGAACCTTTACTTTCAGATAGGCTATTTTCTTTTCATTGGTATGTAAAGAAATATTCTCGCTTTTAATATATCCGTCATATTTACGAACTTCCTCTTTTACGATCTCTTTAGCTGTTTCTGCATCGTTTACGGATAATTCCAAAGTTCCTGTTTTGATCATCCTGTTTTTAGGCATATTAAGCTCATAGCTGTCATTTTTAGGCTTATCCTTATAAACGACTTTGGTTTCCTTAATTACTTTCGGAGCCGGTACATTCACCACAATTTTTTCAGTTTTTTTATCTGTGGTGTCTTTTTTCTTTTCAGGTTTGGATTCCAGTTTTACAGAAGCTATTTTATCAGACAGGGAATCGATGCTCTTGGTTGTGGATTCAATCTTTTCTTTAATATCTTCTTTAGTTTCCTCATATTCTTTAATTTTTACATTGGCGGAATCTAAAATTTTGTCGGCAGAGTTTTGGACGGAATTCACGGTTTCAGTGGCAACCGTGGCGACACTGTCTGCGGATTTGATCGCATCTTCAATCTGAGATTGGCTTACTTCTCCTTTTTTACACATGATAAAGGTGCTCGATACAGCGACCAGTAGTATGAACTTTTTCATAACATTAATTTTTTGATGGAGTAAAATTAGGGGCGGTTTTTTTGTAATGTTTGTAAATAGAATGTATTGCTTTAGTAAAATTATAAATACAATCCAATCAGTATTTTGTATTCATTTTACAAAAGATTTACAAAAGATTTTCTGAGAATTCATCATCTTTCAACAACGTGAATAAAAAAATCCGTGAAAAGTTTCACGGATTTTATGTATACTTTCAGTTATGGATTAACTGTTTTGAAATTCACTGATAAAATGCAGTTTCACATTCGGGAATTTTTCCTGCGTCATATGAATGGTAAATGAGGAGTCCGCTAAAAATACCAGCTGATTGAATTTATCTCTGGCTAAAAATCTTTGTTTCAGCCTTGCAAACTCTTTGAACTCTTCTGATTTTTCATCCGCTTCCACCCAACATGCTTTATGCATGGAAAGAGGCTCATAAGTACATTTAGCGCCATATTCATGCTCCAGACGATACTGGATAACCTCATACTGAAGTGCACCTACCGTTCCAATGATTTTCCTTCCATTCATTTCAAGGGTAAAGAGCTGGGCCACTCCTTCATCCATAAGCTGATCGATACCTTTTGCCAATTGTTTTGCCTTTAAAGGGTCACTATTATTGATATAACGGAAATGTTCAGGCGAGAAGCTCGGAACTCCTTTAAAGCTTAGCTTTTCACCACCGGTTAAAGTATCTCCGATTCTGAAGCTTCCCGTATCGTGAAGTCCCACAATATCTCCCGGGAAACTTTCATCTACAACCTCTTTTTTATCAGCAAAGAATGCATTGGGAGAAGAGAATTTCATTTTTTTGCCTTCTCTTACCAGGAGATAGTTTTCATTCCTTTTGAAAGTTCCGGATACGATTTTTACAAAAGCCAGACGGTCTCTGTGTTTCGGATCCATATTCGCGTGGATCTTGAAAACAAAGCCTGTAAACTGATTTTCTTCCGGCCTTACAATACGAAGATCGCTTTCTTTTGCTTGTGGCATCGGAGCTATTTCAATAAATGCATCCAGCAATTCACGTACCCCGAAATTATTCAATGCGGATCCGAAGAAAACAGGTTGTAAATCTCCTTTCATATACTCTTCACGGTTGAATTCCGGGTAAACGGACTGGATCAGATCAAGCTCTTCTCTCAACGTTTCGGCAGCCTTTTTGCCAATAGCTTCGTCAATAGAAGGGTCATTTATATCATCAAATGTAATGGATTCTCCTACTTTCTGCTTCTTCTCTTCCAGAAATAACTGAATATTATTTTCCCAGATATTATAAATTCCCTGGAAATCACTCCCCATTCCGATAGGAAGAGACAATGGAACAACACGCAATCCTAATTTTTGCTCTACTTCATCCAGCAGGTCAAATGCATCTTTACCTTCACGGTCCAGCTTATTGATGAAAACCAGCATGGGAATATTTCTCATCCGGCATACCTGTACCAGCTTTTCAGTCTGTTCCTCAACCCCTTTGGCTACATCAATGACAACAATTACAGAGTCAACAGCTGTTAATGTCCTGTAGGTATCTTCGGCGAAATCTTTGTGCCCCGGAGTATCGAGAATGTTGATTTTGTGATCTTTATATTCAAAAGCCAATACGGAAGTCGCCACCGAGATTCCTCTCTGTCTTTCGATTTCCATAAAGTCAGAGGTCGCTCCTTTTTTTATTTTATTGGACTTTACCGCCCCTGCTTCCTGAATGGCACCCCCGAAAAGTAGCAGCTTTTCTGTAAGAGTGGTTTTACCGGCATCGGGGTGAGAAATAATCCCGAAGGTCTTTCTTTTCTGTATTTCTTTGATTAAGTCTGACATAGTGTATTTTGAAGTTGCAAAAATCGTGATTTTTTATTGAAAAAAGAAAACTTTCCGGAAATATGAATTTCATCATCGTGATAAATCCTGATTTTGTTTGACAAAATATTTTTAACGGCTATATTTGTTTAAAATTTCTTTTAAATGAAGACTAAAAGATTAATTCTTGTTACTTCACCACCTGCTTCAGGAAAAACATATATTTCAAAGAAAATTTCAGAAAAGCTTAAGCATATAGTTTATCTTGATAAAGATACGTTGATCCCACTCAGTAAGCAGATATTTGTGGTTGCCGGGGAAGAATACAACCGGAGTTCAGATTTTTTTGAAAAATATATTCGTGATTATGAATATACAACCATTGTAGATCTGGCTTTGGAAGCTTTACAATATGATGATAAAGTGCTGATTAATGCACCTTTTACAAGAGAAATTCGCTCACCTGAATACATGAATAACCTTAAAGCGAAATTAAAAGACTATCATGCCAAGCTTACGGTAATCTGGGTCATTACAAAACCGGAAGTTATTCATCAGCGTATGGTTGAACGTAATTCTGACCGCGATACATGGAAACTGGAAAATTGGGATGAATATATAAAAGATGTAGATTTTTCCATTCCTTCGACTATTGATGATCAGAATGATGAGCTGGATTTCCTGAAATTTTATAACTCTTCCGATGAAGAATATGATGAGTCTATGACAAGAATTGTTTCTTTATTAGAAAATGATGGACTTAGTTCCAGTTTATAAGTAATTAATTTATATTTGACAAAGCTTAAAAATTAATGGAAAAAAGTATATATCCAAAATTTACTTTCACTTGGGTCGGAGGACTTGTCTTATTGGGCGGCTTTCTCGTGGGAACAATAATTGTTTCATTTTTTAACGTCTTTTGGATGCTTGTTTTTAAGGAAAACCTGCAATATAAAGAATGGTTCCTGATGATATCCAATGCCGTGATTTTCTTACTGGTCATTGCTGCTTTTGATTTTCTTATTGTAAGGCCTACCACCCGAAAGAAGCTGAATTTTAATTTTTCTCCTACTAATTTTTACACCTATTTGTTAATTTTCCCTTTGATGTTGGGAATGATGTTTATCGCAGAATTTATCACCGCCCAGATCCCAACAACAGGACCTTTCTTTGGAGAATTTTATGAATTTTTCTCTGATCTGATGAGTAAATTAACGGATGATAAAGCGGTAATGATTCTCATGGCGGTTATTATGGCTCCTATTTTTGAAGAAATTATTTTCAGAGGAATTATACAAAAAGGTCTGATCAATAAGGGTGTAGAGCCTTGGAAAGCGATATTATTGGCATCCATTATTTTCGGAGTGGTTCACGCCAATCCGTGGCAATTTGTTGGGGCGGTTTTATTAGGCTGTGTTCTGGGATTGGTGTATTATAAGACAAAGTCTTTGCTATTGCCCATGCTGTTGCATGGTTTTAATAACTTATGCTCATCACTGCTCATTATTTATACCAAAAATGAAAGTTTTGCAGATGCTTTGAAAGTTTCCGAATGGGTAGTATTAGCAGTTGGAATCGTACTTTTTTCTCTCTTCTACTACCTGTTTACGAAAAAATATAAAGTACATTATTCTGAAATTTAAAATGCAAAATGCCATAAGAGTCACAAGAGCTTTACAGGCAGAATAAAAAAATATTAAGTGTTCTTTATTGAACTATATAAATGAAAATGGATATGGAATTATTAGTTGCCACGCACAATGTGCATAAAAAAGAAGAAATCCAACAGATTTTAGGAAATGATTTTACCGTTAAAAGCCTGACGGATCATAATATTTACGAAGAAATCATAGAAGATGGAGATTCTTTTAATGCTAATGCCTTAATTAAGGCTAAATATTGTTTTGAAAAAACAGGAATCCCAAGTTTGGGTGATGATAGTGGGTTGGTGGTAGAAGCTTTGGATGGGAGGCCGGGAATTTTTTCCGCGCGTTATGCCGGAGATCATGATTTCGCTAAGAATATCGAAAAAGTATTAAGCGAGCTGAAAGATGAAGAAAACCGCAAAGCCTATTTTATTACGGTTTTATGTTATTATGATGAAAATGGAGCAAAGTATTTCGAAGGAAGGGTGTACGGAAATTTATTGACGGAGAATAAAGGATTCAAAGGGTTCGGATATGATCCTGTTTTTGTTCCTGAAGGATATGACAGAACTTTTGCGGAAATGGATCCGGAAGACAAAAATAAGATCAGTCATCGAAAAAAAGCCCTGGATTTATTTTTAAGCGGTCTTAAAGTAGCCGATCAACAATAAATTCGGGTTTTAGGTTTTTCTGTTGTACATTTGTTATCCTAAACTATTGATTTGAGTACTTATTTAACGATACTAGGTTTTAATTCAGCGATACCGACGATCAATTCATCTCCTACATCCCAGTTGTTGGAAATGGAGGAAAGGCATTTCCTGATCGATTGTGGAGAAGGAACACAGGTCCAGCTGAGAAAAGCAAAAGCAAGGTTTTCTAAAATCAATCATATATTTATCTCCCATCTTCATGGGGATCACTGTTTCGGTCTTCCGGGGCTTATTGCTTCTTTTAGGTTGTTGGGGAGAGAAAATCCTTTACATGTTTATGGCCCTAAAGGAATCAGAAATATGCTGGAAACCATTTTCACCATTACGGAAACTCATCGTGGCTTTGAAGTGGTTTATCATGAACTGGACAAAAACTATTCGGAAAAAATCTATGAAGATAACAGGGTAGAAGTGTATACCATTCCTCTTGATCACAGGATTTACTGTAACGGATATCTTTTTAAGGAAAAACCGAAAGACAGGCATCTGAATATGAAGGAGATTGCAAAATACAATGAAATCGAAGTTTGTGATTATCATAATATTAAAGCCGGAAAAGATTTTGTGCTAAGTGACGGATATGTACTCAAAAACGAAGTGCTTACTGTGGCGCCTGCTCCATCGGTTTCCTATGCTTTTTGCAGTGATACGAGATATCTTGAAAGTGTGATCCCGATCATTAAGAATGTGACTGTGTTATATCACGAATCCACATTCCTGCATGATCTGAAGGAAATGGCAGATTATACAGGACATTCAACCGCTTTGGAAGCTGCAAAGATTGCACAGAAAGCTGAAGTGGGAAAATTAATTTTAGGGCATTTCTCCAACCGTTATGCGGATCTTACCGTGTTTACGGATGAAGCCAGAAATGTTTTCCCGAATACATTTCTTCCGAAAGCATTGGAATGTGTGAAAATTTAAGGAAAGTATGCTGAGCTCCGAAGAATTGAAAAACTTTTTGAACGAAAAGGCAGATCAATACAATCATTCAGATTTTATTGAAAATGATCCGGTGCAGATTCCGCATCGCTTTTCCTTACAACAGGATATAGAAATTGCCGGATTTTTATCGGCCACAATTTCCTGGGGAAACAGAAAATCAATTATAAAATCGGCAGAGAAAATGTTGGATATAATGGGTAACTCGCCGTATGATTTTGTAATGAATCATTCTGGTAAAGAGTTAACCTCAATTCAGGATAAAAGTATTCACCGGACATTTAATGGTGAGGATTTTGCTTATTTTATCAGGCAATTCAATAGAATATATACTAATCATGGAAGCCTGGAGGATTTATTTAAGCTTGAAAAACCTGAAATAAATTTTTACCATGCTATAGAAAGATTCAGGGAACAGTTTTTAGAGACGGAAAAACACCGGAGCCATAAGCATGTAAGCTCACCTTACAAAAATTCTTCAGCCAAAAGAATTATCATGTTCCTGCGCTGGATGATCCGGAAAGATCAGCGTGGGGTGGATTTTGGAATATGGAATATTGATCAGAAATATCTATCCATTCCGTTGGATGTGCATACCGGAAATATGTCAAGGAAGCTCGGATTGATATCAAGGACTCAGAATGACTGGAAAACGGTTGAAGAATTAGACAGGGCAATAAGAAAATTTGATGATAAAGATCCGGCAAAATATGATTTTGCTTTGTTTGGATTAGGGGTAACCAAAGAACTTCTATAAAATTGAAAATGATGAAAACAGATAATGAAAAAACAGAAACTTTAGAGAAAATTGCTAATGGAATAACCTGGTGGATCGGGTCTATTCCTTCTCTAATTGCCCATACCTTATTTTTTATCATCTCGTTTCTGCTTCCTTTACTGGGAATAGTTGAATTTGATAAAATGCTTCTGATCCTTACAACGGTAGTTTCACTGGAAGCTATTTATCTGGCCATTTTTATTCAGATGTCTGTAAACAGGAGTCATGAAAAAATTGAAGATATCCAGGAAGACATCGAAGAAATCAGCGAAGATATTGAAGATATCCAGGAAGATATTGAAGAAATCAGTGAGGATATCGAAGAGATCAGCGAAGATATTGAAGAAATTAATGAAGATATTGAGGATATCCAGGAAGATATTGAAGAGATCAACGAGGAAGAGGAAGATGAAAACCACAATGAAAGGGCTAAAAATGTGATGCTGAAAAGCAATGTGAATTCAAACAAAAACGAAATCAAAACTTTAAAAGATAAAATACAGGAGCTTCAGGATAAAATAGATGAGCTGAAAAAAGATTAGTTTTAATCTTGAAATTCAGGGGTTTGTATTTTTTTTAATTATTTAATATTGGGGAAATATTCTGGATAAACAAATTATTTTAAATAATTTATTGGGTAAATGAAGTGATTGTTTTACTTAATTTATTATAAATTCTAAAAATCACGATGTTTTATCTTATTTTGTTCTATTGTCTCATTTTAAAAAATGTAACATCATATGTTTATTTTTGCTATTTTTGGATAAACAATCGTAAAATGTTAAATTATAGGTTAGAAAAATACTTTTTATTTTTAGTATTACTATTAGTTTCAACGTCTGCGTTTTCTCAAACTAAACCAAGAAAACCGCAAAGAGAAAAGATGGGTTCAGAAAGCATGAAGGCTGGTGTATTTATAGATGTAAATGCCGCTTCTTATGCACCTTCTGCTTATACTCCCACCCAGCTTGTAAGAGATGTGCTGATCACAGGGGGAAGTACTTGTACAGTACCTAATGTTTCCAATGTTACGGTGACGCCAAACCAGCCTGTTACAGATGCTAACAGAGTTTGGGGATATTTCCATAGGGGAACCACCAATTTCCCTTTTAAAGATGGGATTATTCTGGTAACAGGTGCCGCTAATAAAGCAGGAAATGCTTTTGAAACCAATACATTGAGTGACAGCCCTGGTACAGGAAGTGATGCGGATCTGGTTGCTGCCATTAATCCACTAGCAGGACTTCATGATGCCGTTGCTTTGGAATTTGATTTTGTACCTAACAGTAATCAGGTTAAATTTAATTATTTATTCGCTTCAGAAGAATATACTTCCAGCTTCCCATGCGGAAACTTCTCCGATGGTTTTGCATTATTGTTGAAAAAAGTAGGTGACCCTACTTATACCAATATGGCTATTTTACCAGGTGGGGCAGGGCCTGTAAGTGTTACGAACATTGTTCCTTCCAATTATACTTGTGGACCAATTAATGCACAATATTTTGCAGGTCAGAATACCACAAATATCGAAACCAATTTTAATGGAAGAACCATTCCTTTAACAGCGGTTGCGGATGTAATTCCGGGACAAACTTACCATTTCAAAATGGTTTTGGCGGACGCATCAGACTCAAGTTATAACTCTGCTGTTTTCATTGAAGGAGGATCTTTCGATATAGGAATTAAGATTGTAGATGAAAATGGGGTTCAGTTGCCAGACACCATCAATATGTGTGATAATACACCTAAAATATTGAAGGCTCAGGTGGGAACAGTTGCTGGGATGACTTTCCAATGGTATAAAGACGGAGTATTAATTCCGGGAGCAACAAATGCTATTTATACCGCAACACAACCCGGAGTCTATGAAGTAAAAGTAATGGTTCCGGGAAATCAATGTCCGGGTACCGCTAAAATTACCATTATCGGAGGAACTACGCCTGCCGCACAAAATGCGTCATTAAAGCTCTGTACGACTCCAACGGTGTCCAACTTTAATCTGAATGATGCAATTCCTTCTATTACAACAACACAGGGAGCAGTGATTAAGTTTTACGTAAATCAGGCTGATGCTACCGCTCAGAATAATAACTTTATTACCAACCCGACAAGTTATAATGGTACTGACGGACAGGTGCTTTATGTGGTAGTTTCCAATGGAGCATTCTGTAGCAAAATTGTTACTTTAACTTTAATAAAAGAAGCTACCCCTGTTGCTCAGGTTGCTGCTTCCAGAATGAAAATTTGTCTTGGAGAATCCGTGATTTTAACTGCTTCCGGTGGAGTAACTTATCAATGGAATAATACTACAACTTCAGGAGCAACCCAAACTTTGAGCCCTACTCAGACTACTACTTACACCGTATATGCTATCGGAGCAAAAGGATGTAAATCTTTACAGCCTGCAACCATAACAGTAGAAGTGGTTCCGGCCATTACCTCTGGATTGAAAGGCGGAATGATCTGTATCGGAGATAAAATTACTTTAGATGCCGGAGCAGGACCGAATTATACCTATTTATGGAATACAGGAGCAACAACTCAGACTATTATAGTAGATGAAGAAGGACCTTATACGGTTACCATCAGTAACGGTGTGTGTAGCAAAGACTTTACAACTCAGGTAATCCAGGCTATTGTCCCTGAAATTACAAACGTCGACTATAATGAAAATGGTACTCTTACTATTACGGCAGTAAGTAACGGACCAATGGAATATTCTGTAGATAATGGATTAACATGGCAGTCATCCAATGTATTCTCCAATATTCCTAAAAATAAGATAATCCCTATCAGGGTAAGGGTAAAAACGACAACTTGTGTGGGTGTTTTAGATTATTTCACTTTTGTTGTGAAAAACGTAATTACACCTAATGGAGATAATGTTAATGATATCATTGACTTCAGACCAGTGATCAATTATAAAGATTTTAACGGAGTGATATTTGACCGTTACGGAAAAGCTGTTTATAAGGCTGAAAAAGTGAGACCATACTGGGACGGATACTTCCAGGGAAAACGTCTTCCTACTGCATCTTATTGGTATCAGATTCATTATGAAGATCCTGCCAATAAAACAACAGCAGTAAAAACAGGCTGGATATTATTGAAAAATATTGAATAATATACATTATAATACATATTTAAAAAAGGTTAACAATTTGTTAGCCTTTTTTATGTTTTATAAAATAGAATTGATATTTGAAAGCGGATAAGTTTAAACGGCTAATAATACAATTTGCCTTGAAGTGAATTTCAATCAAAAAAAATAGTATTTTTGTTTAAAATAATATAAAATGTTAAATAGTAGGACAAGAAGTTTATTTTTGGCTTTGTTTTTAGTTCTTATCAGTAACTTTACTTTTTCCCAAGGTAGAGGTAAAACGGTAAGTACACAAAAAGCGACGGCTCAGACTATGAAAGCGGGAGCTTTTATAGATGTTAATACTCCTGGTTATCCTGAATCAAGCTATGGCATCACCCAATTAATAAAAGATGTTTTAATCAACGGCGGGTCCACATGTTCTACTGCCAATGTGAGTAATGTTGTAGTGTCTCCTAATCTGTCACCCAGTGACCAGAACCGTACCTGGGGATATTTCAATAAAGGGACAACCAATTTCCCGTTTGCAAAAGGTATCATACTTACTACCGGGCATGCAAGAAAAGCGGGTAATACTTTTCAGTCTCCTCAATTGGGAGATGTTTTCGGACATATAGGAGATCCTGATTTAGCGGCGGCTTTAGGTGTTAATAATAACTCATTGAATGACGCAACTTATATAGAATTCGACTTTGTACCTACTTCTACGGAAGTTAAGTTCAGATATTTATTTGCTTCGGAAGAATATGAAGGAAACTTTCCTTGTACTATTACGGACGGGTTCGCACTCTTATTAAAAAAAGTAGGGGACCCTACTTATACGAACCTTGCAGTCCTTCCTGGAGGAGCGGGACCTGTAAGTGTAACGAATATCGTTCCTGCAACGTATGCTTGCGGACCTAAAAATGCAGCTTATTTCGGTGGTCAAAACACTACTAATATAGAAACCAATTTCAGTGGCCGGACCATACCACTAACAGCTCAGGCCACGGTAATTCCGGGACAGACGTATCATTTTAAAATGGTTTTGGCGGATTATGATGACTCCAACTATGATTCCGGGGTTTTCCTTGAAGCCGGATCTTTTGATATTGGAGTCCAGATATTAAATTCTGCAGGTGTAGCCCTTCCACCTTCTATCAATGTTTGTGACAATACACCACAAACTTTTACAGCTTCAGCACAAATTCCGAATGCAACCTATCAGTGGTTGCTTAACAATAATCCTATTCCGGGAGCAAATTCAATAAGCTATACCGCTACGCAACCGGGATTATATACCGTTCAGGTTTTCATTCCGGGAAACACGTGCCCTGGAACAGCAAGCATTACTATTGTAGGAGGAACTTCCCCTACAGTTCAAGACACTACACTAACCACTTGTTATGTTGCAGGAAACGTTACATTTAATTTAACCTCAGCGCAACCTTCAATCAGTACTACTCCGGGAGCTACATTTGCCTATTATGTCAGTCAGGCAGATGCCAATGCCGGAAATACGAATACTATTGCTACTCCTACGGCTTATTCAAGTCCTGGAGGACAAACAATATATGTTCTCGTTAAAAACGGATTCTGTTCCAAAGTAGCCCAGCTCCATCTGGTAAAAGCACCTCAGATGACGGCTACCATTGCAGCACCAACTCCTTTGACCTGTACTAATTCTCAGATAACATTAAATGCTTCTGCTTCCGTATATCCTGCAGGATCTACTTTTAGCTGGACTACTACAGGAGGAAATATTGTTTCAGGGGGAAATACTTTAAACCCTGTGGTGAATGCGGCAGGAACTTATACCTTAACAATTTCTAATACTTACCAACCAGGAAATGTCAATTGTACCGCTACTTCAACAGTAACAGTTGTCGGGGACAGCGCACCACCTACTACAGGACTTACAGCTACTAAAGTACTTATTTGTGCGGGAGAAACCGTAACGTTAACGGCAACCGGTGGGGCAACTTATAACTGGGCATCATTACCAGGTTCAGGAAATACGCAAACAGTTACACCTACAACTACAACTACTTATACTGTAACAGCGGTGGGGGCAAATGGTTGTGTTTCTCAAAATCCGGCTACCATTACCATAGAGGTTTCTCAGCCTATTACTGTGCAAAATGCTTCATTGCTTAAATGCTATGAACCTGGAAATATTATCTACGACTTAACTTCAGCTCAATCGCAAATTACAACAGCAACGGGAGTTACATTTGCTTATTATGTAAGTCAGGCTGATGCCAACGCGGGAAATACCAATACCATTGCAACTCCAACAACTTATTCAAGTCCTGGAGGACAAACAGTGTATGTACTGGTGAAAAACGGGGGCTGTAGTTATGTGGTTTCTTTACAGCTACTGAAAACTGCTGAAACTACTTTAACAATAGCAACTCCACAAACGATAACATGTACAACCACTCAGATAACATTGAATGCCTCTGCTTCGGTAATTCCTGCAGGATCCACCATAGCATGGACGACTACGGGAGGAAATATTGTTTCAGGAGCCAATACTTTAACTCCGGTTGTAAATGCTGGAGGAACCTATACTTTAACCGTTCAGAATACTACCCAGCCTGCAAATTTAACTTGTACTTATACGGCAAGTGTAACAGTGACCGAGGATAAAGTTCTCCCGGTTGCTGCACTTACCTCATCACAACCGCAAATATGTGTGGGGGAATCGGTAACATTAACGGCTACGGGTGGAGCGACCTATAACTGGACAGGCTTACCGGGTACGGGAAGTACTCAGGTTGTATCACCAACAGTAACAACAACATATACAGTGTATGCAGTAGGTGCTAACGGATGTGTTTCTGCAAATCCTGCTACCGTAACAGTTATAGTAGGCCCGCCAACAGTAACTGTGGCTGCGTCAAAATCTAAAATATGTGCCGGTGAATCGGTAACGCTAACGGCCTCGGGAGGTATTACTTATAACTGGGTCGGATTAACAGGGAATGGTAATACTCAGGTGGTTACCCCTACTACAACCACTACTTATTCAGTGTATGCATTGGGTGGAAACGGATGTAGTTCTGTAAATCCTGCTACGATCACCATTGAAGTGGTTCCTGCTATTACTTCCACCTTACAGGATGTATATGTATGTGTAGGAGATTCAGGTACTTTAGATGCAGGTGCCGGACCTGGTTATACCTATTTATGGAGTACAGGAGCAACCACTCAAACAATTACCACCAATGTTGTAGGGACCTATACGGTGACGATCAGCAATGGGGTTTGTTCTAAAACGTTCTCTGCCCAGTTGTTGAATCCTGATCTTCCGAAGTTTACCAATGTAGTTTATGATAATCATGTTCTGACTCTTACGGCTTCAAATCCTACCGGTGGAGTTTTGGAATATTCTATTGATGGTGGAGTAACATGGCAGACATCAAATATTTTCTATAATGTGTTGGATAATACCAATTATAATATGATGGTAAGGGTAAAAGATGCAAAATGCAGCACTTCTCTAAGCTATTACACATTTGTGATCAGCAATGCCATCACACCAAATCAGGATGGTATCAATGATGGAATTGATTTCTCGGGAATAAGCGGTTATAATAATTTTGCGGCTTCTATTTTCGATAGATATGGAGCAGAATTATTCAAAGCTTCAAAATCCGAGACCGTTTGGAGAGGAACGCTTAAGGGAATGAATATACCAACGGCGACCTATTGGTACAGGGTACAATGGGAAAATCCGGCCAGTAAGAAGCTTGAGCTTCGATCAGGATGGATATTACTGAAAAACAGAAATTAGAATAAAAAAGGCGTCTCAATAAGACGCCTTTTTTATTTTTTTAGTCATAAAAAAAGTTAAATATTGGTGCGATATATTCAAAAAAAAATTAAATTTGTTAAAACGAAAATATTATGAATAGAAATCTACTGTTTTTTTTCTTTTTATTAATTACACCATCCTTTCTATTTTCTCAGAATCTACCTAGGAAACCTCAGAAAGAACAAGCTTCGGCATTATCAATGAAAGCAGGAGCTTTTATTGATATTAATGCAGCGAGTTATGCTGAAAGTAGTTTTACCATCACACAATTAGTGAAAGATGTTCTGATCTCTTCGGGAACAAATTCCTGTATAACTCCAAATGTTTCTAATGTCGTGGTAAGTCCTAACCTTCCGGTAGGGAATGCCAACAGGTCTTGGGGATATTTCCATAAAGGAACTACCAATTTCCCTTTTAAAGATGGGATTGTATTATCTACGGGATATGCAGTGAAAGGAGGGAACTCGTTAAATGCCGGGACATTAGGGGATGATTTACCAACGGGAAGTGATCCGGATTTAGTGGCGGCTACCAACCCTACGGGAACCCTGAATGATGCTGTAATTTTAGAGTTTGATTTTGTACCGACTTCCAGCCAGGTGAAATTTAATTATTTGTTTGCTTCTGAAGAATATACGGGAAGCTTTCCTTGTAGCTTCTCAGATGCTTTTGCATTATTGCTAAAACCTGTTGCGGGCGGTCCTTATGTTAATATGGCTGTACTGCCTAGTGGTGCAGGACCTGTGAGTGTGACCAACATTCACCCTGCTACTCAGTTCAGTGGTGCGCCGCTAAGCTGTGGAGCAGCAAATCCAACATTTTTTGGAGGATATAATACAACTAATATTGAAACGAACTTTAATGGAAGAACAATTCCGCTTACTGCAACAGCAACTGTAGTTCCGGGACAGGCTTATCACTTCAAAATGGTGTTGGCTGATGCCCTTGACAGTTCTTATGATTCTGCGGTATTCTTAGAAGGTGGTTCTTTCAACATTGGTGTGGAGCTTCTTGATAATAACGGAGCGACATTACCGGCAGAAATTAATGTTTGTGATAATGTTCCTCAAGTATTGACAGCTTCTGTGAGTGACCCTATTATGACATTCCAGTGGTTCTTTAATGGAGCTCCAATACCTGGAGCCACTACCAATACTATTACGGCTGTTCAGCCAGGAACGTATACTATTGAAGTAAGTGTCCCTGGAAATCCTTGTCCGGGAACTGCATCTATTCAGATTCATGGAGGTACAACGCCATTAGCTCAAGATGCGACCTTGCTGCTCTGTACCACGCCGGATATAACGACCTTTGATTTGACTAATGCTATGTCATCCATAAGCCCAACACCAGGCTCTGTATTTTATTTTTATGAAGTTCAGGCTGATGCACAGGCTCAGAATGGTAACTATATTCAGAATATCCTGAACTATAACGGAACAGACGGACAAATTTTATATGTAGTTGTCTCCAATGGCGGTTTCTGTAGTAAGCTTGTCGAATTGAAGCTATTAAAAGAAGCTACTCCTGTGGCTCACCTTACTTCTTCAAGAATAAAAGTTTGTCCGGGAGAAACGGTGAACTTTGTAGCATCAGGAGGAAATACTTATTTATGGAATAATTTCCCGGGTACAGGTAATGCTCAAACGGCAACACTTTATCAGACAACAACATTTACGGTATATGCTCTTGGACCAAAAGGATGTAAATCTTTACAACCAGCTACTGTAACAGTAGAAGTTACCCCTGAAATTACATCTCCATTAAAAGATGAGGAAATGTGTATTGGAGACAGAATTACTCTTGATGCAGGAGCTGGACCCAACTATAAATATCTATGGAGCACAGGTGCCACTACACAGACTATTAATGTAGATCAAATAGGCGTTTATACGGTGACTATCGACAACGGATATTGTACAAAAACTTTCACATCGAAAGTAATGGCTGCTGCTCAACCTTATATCACCAATCTGCAGTATGGAAATAATACATTAACGATCACTGCTCAAAATACTTCAATCAATAATATCTACGGAACTCTGGAGTATTCTATTGATAACGGTATTTCATGGCAGGAATCGAATGTATTTACTAATCTGTTGAATAATACAACTTACCACATTCAGGTTAGAATAAAAGGTACCCACTGTACCGGAGAGATTGAATTCTATACTTTACATATCAACAACCTGATTACTCCTAACCAGGATGGTGTGAATGATGTCCTAGATCTTACTGCTTTTGGAGACTTCCAGAACTTCAGCGGATCTATCTACGACAGATATGGGGTGGAAATGTTCAGATTCTCAAAAGAAACTCCGATCTGGGATGGTTCAGTAGGAGGCAAGAGACTTCCGACAGCTACTTACTGGTACAAGTTCAATTTTGAGTATCCGAAATCAAAAACTCAGATGAACTGGTCCGGATGGATTATGCTGAAAAACAGAGAATAACGTAATAAAAGATGATGCAATAAAAAAGCCTTTCATATCGAAAGGCTTTTTTATTTTTATTGATTTGCTTTCCAGAGAGCAGCAAACCCGATAAAGTCTGTTACACTTAGCTCCTCTGCTCTTTTATCCAAAAACTCATGGGTTTTTAAAGCTTCAGGAATAGTCAGGACCTTTAATGCATTGGACAGTTTCTTTCTCCTCTGATTAAACCCGGCCTTTACAATTTGTTTAAATAGAATTTCATTTCCCGCAAGGCCTTCTTTCGGATTTCTTGTCAGCCTGATAACTCCGGATTTTACTTTCGGAGGAGGGTTAAATACGTTCTCATGAACAGTGAAAAGATATGAAGTATCATAATAAGCCTGCACAAGAACAGAAAGAATTCCATAGTCCTTCGTTCTTGGAACCGCCGCAGTTCTTTCAGCTACCTCTTTCTGAAACATGCCTACCATTTCAGGAATCAGTTCATAATGATCAATAATCTGAAATAAAATTTGTGAAGAAATATTATAAGGGAAATTTCCTATAATGGCAATTTGCTCATCATTCACAAATGAAAAATCCTGCTTCAGAAAATCACCTACAAAGGTTTTTTCGGTAATGATAGAATAGTTGTTCTTAAGGTATTCTATCGACTCTTTGTCTATTTCCGCGAGGTAAATATGTTGATCTTTTTCTAAAAGATATTTAGTAAGAACACCCATTCCGGGACCCACTTCCATAACATTTTTATAGTTGTTGAAGCTTAAACCTTCTACAATTTTTCTAGCGATGTTCTCATCGGTCAAAAAGTGTTGACCGAGATGCTTTTTTGCTTTTACACTCAATGTTTTTTATGATTTTGTTAACAATGATTTTCCAATATTGGTCCCAAATTTCGGAAGATTTTTTCTATTTTAGCCAAAAATTTTAATATTAATGGCTAAATCTGTAGATGAATTTAATAAGAAAAGGCTTCGGTCCAGCAATATTACTGTAGTAATAAGTATTGCCTTAGTGTTATTTTTGTTGGGATTAATGGGATTGATTTTAATAAATGCTCAGAAATATTCCGACTATATCAAAGAACAACTGGTTGTGAACGCCTACTTTGATGAAAACTATGAAGCTAAAGATTCTTTGAAAATTGCTAAACTTGAAGAGGAAACTTTCAAAAAAATACAGACTTTGGCGCCCGTAAAAAAGGCTACTTATATTTCAAGAGAAATGGCATCTCAGGAAGCTAAAAAGAGTATGGGGATTGATGCGGATGCGCTTTTTGAAGAAAATATATTTCCTTCATCCATAGAAGTGGCTTTAAAACCTGAATACGTAGACCCGGCTAAAATTGATGAGGCCATCAAAATAATCAAATCCGTACCAGGAATTGTGGATGTTAAAAACGACAGTACCTTAATGGTGGAGGTTTATAACAACCTAACCAAGATCCTGAGATGGATCCTGGGATTTTCTATTTTATTCCTGATTCTGGCAGTGGTTCTAATTAATAATTCAATACGTCTGAAGATCTTCTCAAAAAGATTTATCATCAAGACTATGCAGCTGGTAGGAGCAAAAAGAAGATTTATTTTAAAACCTTTTATCATTGAAGCGGTTGTTCTGGGTGCCATTGGTGCTGTAATAGGACTTCTTGCCTTATTCGGGGTCTGGTATTATTTTACCAATCAGATTGGTTCTGCTTTTGTACAGAATAATCAACAATACTTCTGGTTGATCTTGCTGGTACTTGGTGTTGGTATATTGATTACGGTTTTAAGTACCATTGTGGCAACCTGGAGATTCTTAAGAACAAACGTTGACGATTTATATTACTCTTAATAATGAGCAAAAAAACAAATAAATTTTCCGCTGCAGATTTTGGCACGGATGCTGAAGCCCCACAGGAACATCCTTTTTATTTCGGACAGCAGAATTTCAAATGGATGCTTATCGGTTTGGCATTTATTGTGGTGGGATTTCTTTTGATGATGGGTGCTGATGCAAATACCGTTGATGGAAAATTGGACCCTGATCAATGGAATGATGAAATCTTCTCTGTTCGCAGAATCAGGATTGCCCCGCTATTCATTGTTATTGGCTTTGCCATAGAGGTGTATGCGATTTTAAAAAGAAAATAATAAATTTTTTGATTTAAGGATTAAAAGATTAAAGAATTAAAAGATCAGGCTACTGAACATTCATTTGGAAGCGTATTTAATAAATTAATTTATCTTTCATAATTAATGTTTTGACCCTATTGAAAATCTTTTAATTCTTTAATTTTTTAATCTTTCAATTTTTTGAAAGAATATGGATTTAATAAAAGCAATTATTATTGCCATTGTAGAAGGACTTACTGAATATTTGCCCATCTCTTCCACGGCACACATGGGGTTTACTGCAAATTTGCTGGGACTGCAGGATGATGAATTTCTAAAAATGTTTCAGGTTTCCATTCAATTTGGTGCCATCCTTTCTGTGGTGGTGGCTTATTGGAAAAAATTCTTTGATTTAAACAATATCAAATTTTACTATAAGCTGGGTTTTGCCGTTATACCGGCTTTGGTTTTAGGATATATCTTTGATGATAAAATAGAAGCGGTTCTTGGGAATCAGATCGCTATTTCCTCAGTGTTGGTATTAGGTGGAATTGTTTTATTGTTTGCGGATCGTTGGTTTAAAAATCCAAGGATTGATGATGAAAAGGGAATTACTGTAAGAAATGCTATTACCATAGGCTTTTGGCAGTGTCTGGCAATGATGCCCGGAACCAGCCGGAGTGCAGCTTCCATTATCGGAGGTATGGCACAAGGACTAACCAGGAAGGCTGCTGCTGAATTTTCTTTCTTTTTAGCCGTTCCGACAATGCTGGCGGTTACCGTGTACTCGGTATTTCTCAAAACATGGGGTAAAGAAACCGGAAATCCGCAAAAAGGATATGAAATGATCCTGTCTTCACAAGATCATATCACCATTTTCATTGTAGGGAATATAGTAGCTTTTATTGTGGCTTTGATCGCCATTAAGGCATTTATAGGAATGCTCAACAAATATGGCTTCAAACCTTGGGGATGGTACCGTATTTTTGTTGGGATTGCTTTGTTGATCTATTTCTATTACTTTACATAATGATCAATTACTTATTACCGATTATTCATAATTGATGACAACCGAAGAATTACAGTCAGGACAGATATTTTTATTGGACAAACCGTTGGATTGGACTTCTTTTCAGGCGGTCAATAAAATGAAGTATAAGCTTAAAAGGGAATTCAAGCTTCCTAAAAAGTTTAAAATAGGACATGCAGGAACACTTGACCCGAGGGCAACAGGACTTCTGATTGTATGCTGTGGAAAATTCACCAAAAAGATTCCTGAAATCCAGGATGCTCCCAAAGAATATTGGACGGAGATTAAAATAGGGGTACAAACTGAAAGCTACGACACGGAAAAGCCTGAAATCCTTCACCAGGATATTTCTCATATTTCAGAAGATTTTATCAAAGAGGCTTTAACGAAATTTGTAGGAGAAATTGAACAAAAGCCCCCTGTGTTTTCTGCGATAAAAATTGATGGTGAAAGAGCTTATAATTTAGCCAGGGCAGGAGAGGAAGTAGAAATGAAATCCAGAAAAACAACAATTTTTTATATTGAAGATATTAAAATAGACCTTCCTCATATAAGTTTTATGGTTGGGTGCTCAAAAGGAACTTATATTCGTAGCCTGGCTCATGATATAGGACAGGCACTTGGAGTAGGTGCTTATCTTACACAGCTGAGGAGAACCAAGATTGGGGAATACCGGATTGAGGATGCTACCAGCCAGTTTCTGGATAATGATTTTAGATTTGAAAGCATTAAAAATGAAGATCATGCAGGAGAAAACACGTATTAATAAGTACCTCTCGGAAGTAGGATACTGTTCCAGAAGAGCAGCGGATAAATTACTGGAAGAAGGGAGAATAAAGGTAAATGGAAAAGTTCCTGAGTTGGGTACCAAAATTTCCGATGAAGACCTGGTGGAAGTAGATGGAAAACCTATTCGTGAACCCCAGGAAAAGCCTGTATACATTGCTTTTAATAAACCTGTAGGGATTGTTTGCACAACGGATATCAAGCGAGAGAAAAACAATATTGTAGATTATATTAACCACCCGAAAAGGATTTTCCCCATCGGAAGACTGGATAAACCCAGTGAGGGGCTGATCTTACTGACCAGTGACGGTGATATCGTCAACAAAATCCTGCGGGCCAGGAACAACCACGAAAAAGAATATCTGGTAAGGGTTGATAAACCGATTACCCCAAGATTTCTGGAAAAAATGCGAAACGGAGTTCCTATTTTGGATACAGTAACCAGAAAATGTGAAGTGGAGAAAATAGATGAAATGAACTTCCGTATCGTTCTTACCCAGGGGCTTAACCGGCAAATCCGGAGAATGTGTGAATATTTAGGATATGATGTTAAGAAACTGAAAAGAATCCGTATCATGAATATCAAATTAGACCTTCCCATAGGGAAATGGAGGGATCTCACACAAGATGAGCTTTCAGCACTGAATACACTTCTGGAAGACTCCAGTAAAACTGCGGAATAGTTATAAGTTATGAGTTATGAATTATGAATTTAAAATGTAACTTATAACTCATGACTCATGACTCATAACTCATAACTCATAACTCATTTCAGATAAAGTTTCATTCTCGTTTCATATTCCGGCTTCAGTTTCAGCAGTTTCCATATCTTCTTCTCATCCGGGGTACTGATCCGGTAAAAAATGATCTTATTTGCAGAATATTTGAAATAAGGGTGATTTTTTAACCATTCTTCGGGAGCGTCCAGTAAAGTATATTTTTGTACTTCTGTAGCATTTAACGGACAAATAGAGATTAATTTTTCAACCTGTTCTTTATCAATGTTATAAGTTTCCAGGATCTGCTGCTTATTGACAAAACCACCCAACTTTCTCCTGAATCCGATCATAGAACCGGCACTTTTCTCGTCCAGTCCAAACTCTAAAAGTTGTTTAAAAGTAATGGCATTCAGGTCTGTTTTTGAAAAATCTGTTTTCTCCTGTTTTACAGCAAATGCAGTTGGATCTATTTTGATGTAAGGTTCCAGTTCTTCAAACTTTTCAGCAGAAATAACGAAACATTTCTTAAGATCTTCCGGGCTTTTAAAGTTTCCTTTTAAATTTTTATCACGGTAATTAACAATCACTTTAGCCTGGTTTTGTGTAAAGCCAAGAGATTGCCATCCTGCAATGTCAAGAATATTGGGATCAAAAGACTTGTATTGTATATTAGTTTTTACGGTATAAGGATTGGATGGACCGGAGTTCCCGGAAATTTTGTCCGGCAAGATCAGATAAGGTTCCAGTTGCCTGTAATGTTCTTCACTGATGATAAAACATTCCTTCAATTTTTCTTTACTGCCGAAGCTTCCGCCCAAGTATTTTTTATATTTAAGTATAGCTTCTGCCTGTTTTTCAGAGAAACCCATTTGGATCCAACGATCAGCAGAAATATGATCCGGATTAAATTTTCCGGAAAGGATCAATGATTGTTTTTGATTTTTATAGACTCTGGCTTCCTGAGTGGTTTCAGGAAGCATAAGGTAAGGGTTGAGCTCTTCAAATTTTTCCGCTTTAATGGCATAACATTTTTTTAATTGTGCCTTGGAAATAAATTTCCCGCCGATTAACTCCTTATAATGAAGAATCGTAGCCGCCTGCTTTTCTGAAAATCCCAGGCTCTGCCATTGTTGAGCATCCAGTTCATTGGGGTCAAAATCAGATAAGGGGGGTGCATTTTCAGAAATAAACTGAACCCCGGAAAAGTTTTCTTTCTTACCTGTATATTTTTGAAATCCAAATAAGATAATGAGCAGCATTCCCAGCAATGCTACCTTTTGGTAATAATCTTTTTTCATCATATAGTAAACTTAGCTATAAAAAGATAGCGGGGCAACAAGTGACTGGGTATTAGTGTATTTTGAATTAATAATTGTAAGAATTTGTTTTAAAAATGAAAATAAATCCTGTTTATTTAGAAATTTTTTAATGAAATGAGTATTCTGCCAATGCATTATTGAGAACTCTAGTAAACAGTTAAGAAGTGACAGTTTCCTATTTTGGTTCTGTATAATGATTTAAATTGTTCTGTAATAGCTTTAGTTTTTCTTCCAGATTAAAATAAGCCCTCCAATCCGGAGGGCTTATTCAATTTATAGGTAAATAATTATCTACTCTGTATCTTTTTCAACTAAAGACTCTTTGAGCTTCAGGAGCTCGGCTTTTACAAACTCCAGCCTGTCTATTAAAGTAATGGTTTCAGAAATTTTGCTGTTGGTAGTTAATGCGATACGGGCCCCATCCAGGGTATATCCCTTTTCTTTTACCAGGTGATAAATAATCTGAAGATTTTTAATATCCTCAGGAGTGAAATACCGGTTTCCTTTTTTATTCTTTTTAGGTTTAATGATAGGAAATTCCTGCTCCCAATACCGTATTAATGAGGTATTCACATCAAAAGCCCTGGCGACTTCGCCTATAGAATAATACAGTTTATCCGGTAAATTTATCTTCATTTTACTAATCCTAAACCCCAAAGATAAAATTTTTTAACATGTGTTACAACTAAGAGGTTTCAAATCTTCTCCAAAGCCGGGCCCTGTTGATTTTACTTATGGAAAGAAAGATTTGTAATAAATTATTGAGCATAATAAAATATCCTTTATGATTTTCTTAAGGAATCACAATTTTTTAGTAATTTAACCCCTAGAAAATCAACATAATACAAACCTAAATTACATCAATATGAAACGCTCTTTATTTATTATGATGCTGCTGATTTCCTGCCTGGGGTTTTCACAGTGGTCAAAAACGGAACTCCGGTCCCAAAAAATTAAAAAATCCCAGGAAAAACTGGAATATTCAGCATTGTATGCATTGAATACGGATCAATTGGGACAACTATTAAAAAATGCTCCCGAACGCTCAGCCGGCGGCAAAGGAATTATTATTTCTATTCCTGTTGCCAGTGGTAAAGTTGAGAAATTTCAGGTTTGGGAATTTTCAAATATGTCTCCTGAATTGCAGGCACAGCACCCTGATATAAGATCTTATGTGGGAACAGGGGTGGATGATCCTACAGCTTATTTGAGATTTAGTGTATCCCCTTTTAATTTTTCGTCCATGATTTCCAGGTCTGGTTCGACTGAATATATAGAGCCCTACACAGACGACAGAAATGTGTATGCGGTTTTTGATTCAGGGGCAAGAAAAAACCAGGGTGATGAATCTTTTATATGTTCCACCAAAGGAGAAGTGGAAAAGAATATAAGCAACGGAAATATTTCCACTAATAAACTTGCCGGTTACAATGTTTTCAGGCTTGCTTTATCATGTACGGAGGCATATGGAGACTATCATTTGACGGCCGCAGGAATTCCGGGCTCAGCTACGGATGCCCAAAAGAAAACAGCTATCCTGGCAGCAATGAATGCTACTGTAACAAGATTAAACACAGTATTCGAAAGGGAATTATCGTTGCATTTCAATTTAATTGCCAATACGAACTCTTTAATATTTTATACCGGCGGTACACCGGAGCCATACACTACGGGAGGGCCTGATGATGCCATAACAGGAATAACAGGAATAATACCTTCTACGGACTATGATTTAGGGCATCTGATAGATAAGCAGGACGCGAATGGAGCGGCTTATTTGGGAGTAATCTGTAACAATAGCCAGAAAGCAGGCGGTTGGACGGCCCATAATTTTCCCGAAGGAGATAAATTTGATATAGATTATGTTGCCCATGAAATGGGGCACCAATTAGGCGCAGGGCATACCTATACATCACATACCGGCCAGCTTGACCAAAGAGTAGAGCCGGGCAGTGGAAGCACAATTATGGCCTATACAGGAATTATTGGCGGAAATCTGGATGTTCAGTTCAATTCCAATGATTACTATCATATCAATAGTGTGAATCAGATCAAAAATAAAGTAAACTCGGTAACTTGTGGGGTCAACACGCCATTTACTATTCCGGCACCAACAGTAACTTTAAGTGGAAGCTATACGATTCCAAAATCAACTCCTTTTGTTATCCGGGGAACAACATCTGATGCAGGCAGTGCTTCTTATACGTATACGGTAGAACAAACAGATCAGGCTGCTAATGCACAAATTGGCGCAAATTCCATTGCATATGCTACAAAACCGTCGGGTCCCTTATTCAGGTCTGTGAATCCGGTAAGTACTCCGGCAAGATATTTTCCGGATTTTAATAAAGTTTTAGCGGGAGTTTTAACCACAACTTGGGAATCTGTATCCAGTATCGCAAGAACGCTTAGCTTCACGATGTCTGTAAGAAACAATAATCCTACACAACCACAGATAGGACAGGCAACCACCGCTGTAACGGTAGATGCTGTTTCCGGCCCTTTTCAGGTTACTGCGCCTACATTTGGCCAGTCATTAAGTTCAGGAGCCAATACAACCGTAACGTGGAATGTTGCAGGAACTACTGCAGCTCCTGTGAGTACGGCAAATGTTAATATCAGGCTTTCCATAGATGGCGGACTTACCTTTACGACATTAGCCGCCAATACACCGAATGACGGAACTCAGCAGGTTACAATTCCGGCAGGATCTACGTCTTCCAATGCCTATATTTTGGTGGAAGCTGTGAATAATATTTATTATGCGGTGAGTCCAAGCTTTGTGATTGATTATACTGTAACAGGAGAAACCTGTACTACTTATACTTACAGCGGACCTGCGGTAACCATTACTGACGGGCCTGGCGGAGATGCCATATCGGCTCCAAGAGTATTAGCTCCTTTAACTATTAATAATACAGGAACTATTACCAAAATTAAAGTAACTCCAAACATTGCCCATACCTATGTTCAGGATCTTGCGGTTGGAATAGAGGCTCCAAATGGTACCTCTGCCATTATCTGGAACAGATCATGTACTTCTCAGGATAATATCGTCGCTGCGTTTAGTGATACGGGAGCTGCTCCTACGTGTGCTACTCCGATTCAGGGAGATGTAAAGTCCTATGAATCTTTAGCGATCTTTAAAGGGCACAAAGCCCAGGGAGTATGGAAACTGTTTGCATCTGATAACTTTACAGGAGATCAGGGAACAATCAATTCATGGGCTATTGAAGTTTGTACTCAGGCAACACAGGCTCTGGGAACCAGAGAAATTTCTCCTTTGAATAATGATATTAAGATTTATCCGAATCCTAGTAATGGTAATTTCTTTATCAAGTCAAGAAACTTATCAGGGGATGTTAAAGTAACATTATTTGATTCAAGTGGAAGATTGATTCACTCTTCTTCTTATCAGGGAGCTGGAGATCACACCCAGGAATTTAATCTAAGTATGCCTAAAGGGGTATATATCATTAACCTGAATTCTTCTAAGGGGGTACATAGTCAAAAACTAATTATTAAATAAAAATTTTTAGCAATATTCTAAAGAGGTCAACCCAGGTTGACCTCTTTTTTGTTGTAAATTGTGCACTTGTAAAATAATGGAGAATGAGAAATTTGAAACTACTATATAGGATTGGTTTGGTTTTAGCATTAGTAAATTGCCAATCAGTAAATTACAGCCATATGTTTTATGATGATGTAAAGCCGGAAAAAATTTCAGACCAGTTCAGCTTTACCGAAGGACCTTCTTCGGATGAGGAGGGAAATGTGTATTTTACAGACCAGCCTAATGATAAAATTTATGTTTGGGAATGGAAAACCAATAGGATCATTGAATTTTTAGATAAAACCGGAAGAGCCAACGGTACCCACTTTGATAAGGATGGCAATCTCATTACCTGTTCCGATGACCAGGGCGAAATATGGAAGATATCCAAAGATAAAAACGTTCAGGTACTGTTAAAAGGTTTCGAAGGAAAACGGTTGAATGGCCCCAATGATGTATGGAATGATTCTTCTGGAGGATTGTATTTTACAGATCCTTTGTATGAAAGAGAGTATTGGGATGATTTCAAGCAGGAAATTCCGCACAAAAGCCTTTATTATAGGAATAAAGAAGGAAAAGTAATTAAAATTGACACTTTTACCCAGCCTAATGGAATCGTAGGTAGCGAAAAATTTAAAAAACTCTATGTTTCAGATATTGATGCCAAAAAAACTTACGTATATGACATATTAGGTGAGGGAAAGCTTTCCGAAAAAAAGCTTTTCTGTGAAATGGGATCCGATGGGATGACATTGGATAAACATGGAAACCTTTATTTAACAGGTGATGGGGTACGTGTTTTTAATCGCAGTGGCAAAAAGATCTACCATATTCCGATTCCTGAAGATTGGACTTCGAATGTGACGTTTGGCGGGGAAAATAATGATATACTTTTCATTACGGCTTCAAAGTCGGTTTATATTTTACCAACTAAAGTAAAAGGAACGAAATAATAATATAAAAAATGGAAGTATCAAAAAGCTACTTCCATTTTTACTTTTTTACCCTTCAGTTTTTCATTGCTTAATTTTTTCAGAACAGCATTTATCTTATCCCTGGAAACAGCAACATAAGAAGTGGTATCTTTTACTTCAATTAATCCAATGTCTTCTTTTTGTAATTCGCCTTTTTTGATCATATATCCGACAATATCCACTTTATTGACTTTGTCTTTCTTTCCCGCACTGATGTAAATTGTCTGAAAAGGAGTTTTTCCGGGAACTTTATTAAAGCCGGTTACATTTTCTTCCGGAGTATTGTTTTTAATGAACGGGAAATTTTCGTCCTCAGTCATTATTAAATAGGCAAAACCTTTGGCATTCATCCTTGCAGTACGTCCATTTCTATGAATAAAGGCATCTTCTTTAGGAGGTAATTGATAATGAACAATGGATTCAACTTCAGGAACGTCTAATCCACGGGAAGCTAAATCGGTTGTGATTAAAATTCTTGCGGAGTCATTCCTGAATTTTAATAAGGCACGCTCTCTTTCGTCCTGCTCCATGCCGCCATGAAAAGTTTCCCTGTCTATTCCTTTTTGCCGTAAAAGCTCTGAGATACGGTCTACTGCTTCCCGGTGATTACAGAAAATCAACGTTCTTTTATTCCCTATTTTGCAGATCAGATTGAAAAGAGTATCCAATTTTTCTTCCGGAGTGGTCATCACTTTTTTAAGCTGAATGTCCGGTTTGGCATCATTTAACTTTAAAAAATCAATGGTTTTTTCATTCTTTAGCCCTGTAAAAGGAGGAATTTCATCCATTGCAGTAGCGGAAGTCAATATCCTTTGAGATGCATTTTTCAGAGAACGGATTATAAATTCCATGTCTTCCTGAAATCCTAATTCCAAGGCTTTATCAAATTCATCCAGCACTAAAGTCTGAATGGTTTTAGGATCAAAATTGTTATTTCTTAGGTGATAAACAACTCTTCCGGGAGTACCGATGAGAACTGCCGGAGCTTCAATCAGATTATTGATTTCAATCTTTTTATCATGTCCGCCATAGCAAACGGAAACCTTGAAATCTGTCCCTATAGCTTTGAAAACCTGTTCAATCTGTAACGCTAATTCTCTTGCCGGAACTAAAATCAAGGTCTGGATCCCGGAAACGTCTTTTCTAAGATTTCGAAGAACGGGAAACAAAAAGGCAAGCGTTTTTCCTGAACCTGTAGGGGAAAGCAGGATGATATCCTGGTTGTTTTCAGAAGCTTTATAAGTGGATTTCTGCATCTGATTCATGTCCTGAATCTGCAGTTTTTGAAAGATTGATTGTAATTCCATGTTGCAAAGGTAGTAATTTAGGAGGCAGTTTTTTTGTTATTCGTTACTGTTGGGAACCACCCCGCCAAAAATTCTAAAAAATTTTTGGCACCCTCCGGAGGAGGGGAATTTCTTTCAGTAGAACTTCAGGCATTGTGAGGAATGAAACGAAGCCTGCACCGAGGATTAAGTGGATAGCTGCAAAAAGTTTCTTAATCCTTAAAATGGATGTTTAGGTGTGCTTTTAATTTTTAGAATAGTATTGAGAATCAAAGGTTTTCAAAGATAATTGTTAAAGGATAAAGTTGTTGTTTATCTGAAATAAAATTAGTATCTTTGCACCCACTTTTGTGGTACAGGTTTGAAGAGTAAATAATTAAAAATTAATTACTTCCGTATTTTTTAATCCACATTGATTCGAACCGTTAAAAAAGAAGGAATACAAATTTTATTAGAAAATGTCAAAAGAGACAAATTCAGCAGAGGTTTTATTAAACCAAAACGTAGCACCGGAACAATTTGATTGGGATTCTTTCGAATCAGGTCTTGATGCAGATGCGAGAAAAGAAAAAAGCGATTTAGAAGAAATCTACAACGGATCTCTTAACAACTTAGACGATAACGACGTTTTAGTTGGAAAAGTTGTAAGATTAACTGACAAAGAAGCGATCGTAGACATCAACTTCAAATCAGAAGGTGTTATTTCTCTTAACGAATTCCGTTACAACCAAGGGTTAAAAGTAGGTGATGAAGTAGAAGTAATGGTTGACAGAAGAGAAGACAAAACTGGTCAGTTACAATTATCTCACAAAAAAGCAAGAACTCTAAAAGCTTGGGATAAAGTAAATGAACTTCACGAAACAGGTGAAATTGTAAACGGTTTTGTGAAATCAAGAACTAAAGGAGGTATGATCGTTGACGTACACGGAATCGAAGCATTCTTACCTGGTTCTCAAATTGACGTTAAGCCAATTAAAGACTACGATCAGTTTGTAGGTAAAACTATGGAGTTCAAAGTTGTGAAAATCAACCCTGAGTTCAAAAACGTAGTAGTATCTCACAAAGCGTTGATCGAAGCAGATATCGAAGGTCAGAAAAAAGAAATCATCTCTCAATTAGAGAAAGGACAAGTTCTTGAAGGTACTGTTAAGAATATTACTTCTTACGGTGTGTTCATCGACTTAGGTGGTGTAGACGGATTAATCCACATTACAGATCTTTCTTGGTCTAGAGTAAACCACCCATCTGAAATCCTTGAGGACGGACAAACTGTAAAAGTTGTAATCCTTGATTTCGATGATGAGAAAACAAGAATCCAATTGGGTATGAAGCAATTAGAGCCACACCCATGGGATGCTCTTTCTGCTGACTTAAAAGTAGGAGACAAAGTAAAAGGAAAAGTAGTAGTTCTTGCTGACTATGGTGCATTCGTAGAAATCGCTCCAGGTGTTGAAGGATTAATCCACGTTTCTGAAATGTCTTGGTCTACTCACTTAAGATCTGCCGGTGATTTTGTAAAAGTAGGTGATGAAGTAGAAGCTGAAGTATTAACTTTAGATAGAGACGAAAGAAAAATTTCTCTTGGTATCAAGCAGTTATCTAAAGATCCATGGGAAAATATCGAAGCTAAGTATCCGGTAGGATCTAAGCATGTAGGAACGGTAAGAAACTTCACTAATTTTGGTGTATTCGTAGAATTAGAAGAAGGTATCGACGGATTAATCTACATCTCTGATCTTTCTTGGACTAAGAAAATCAAGCATCCGTCTGAATTCTGTGCAGTAGGTGATAAATTAGACGTTATCGTACTAGAATTGGATATCCAGGCTAGAAGATTATCTCTAGGTCACAAGCAATTGACTGAAAACCCATGGGATACATTCGAAACTAAATATGCTGAAGGAACTATCCACGCTGGTAAAGCGGTAGAAGTTCACGATAAAGGAGCTTCTGTACAATTCGAAGATGCTGAGGTTGAAGCTTTCTGCCCTTCAAGATTATTAGAGAAAGAAGATGGATCTAAAATCAAGAAAGGAGAAGAGGCTGATTTCAAAGTAATCGAATTCAATAAAGAGTTCAAGAGAGTAGTAGTTTCTCACACAGGTATCTTCAGAGATGAAGAGAAGAAAAATGCTAAAGAAGCTTCTTCCAGAAACGTATCTTCTTCTTCAAATAATGAAGAAAGATCAACTCTTGGAGATATCGATGCATTAGCAGAATTGAAAAGAAAAATGGAAGAAGGTAAATAATCTTCAACTATTATGATACATGAAGCCACTCTTTGGAGTGGCTTTTTATTGAAATCATAAATCGGCTCAGGCAAAGCCTGAGCCGATTTTATTTATCTATTATATTGATGGCAGTTACTATATTTTAGCCAGTTATCGTACCTTTGCTGGCTGAAAAATAGATTATGAAGAAGAAAAATATACTAAAAGGAGTTGTGTTTGTTGGAATAGGGGCAAGTATATATGGTATGCTGGCAACATTCGTGAAAATGGCCTATCAGGAGGGATATACCACTTCAGAGGTTACAACATCGCAGTTTGTGTTAGGATTGGTAGGCCTGTTGCTGCTTAATTTTATTCAAACGATAACCTCTAAGCAAAGATTAACATCACCAAACCCCAAAGAATTCAGAACATTGATGCTGGCGGGAACATCTATGGGATGTACGAGCTTATTTTATTACATTGCCGTTCAGTACATTAATGTTTCTATTGCCATTGTCCTGCTGATGCAGTCTGTTTGGTTCAGCGTAGTGGTAGAAAGCTTTTTAGCTAAAAAAATGCCCAATGCCAGAAAGATTTTCGCGACTGTTGTTGTTTTGTTGGGCACTGTCTTAGCCACTAATCTTATTAATGTTGAAATAGAATTAGACTGGAGGGGAATCTTCTGGGGACTAATGGCGGCTGTATCTTATACGCTGACGATGTTTACATCAAATACTCTTGCAACACATTTACCGGTCTTCAGGAAAAGTATTGTCATGCTTTCCGGAGGAGCTGTTGTGGTATTTGCATTTTTATTCTTTGCCCAGATCGGGCCACTTTATTTTGACAGTTTAAAATCTATATACTTAAACTTTACGGAGAATACGGAACATATTCATTCCTTTAATTACTCTATACTTTGGAAATATGGTTTGGTTCTGGCTTTATTTGGAACTATTATTCCACCGATTCTTTTCAACATAGGATTTCCAAATGCGGGATTAGGTTTAGGAAGCATAGTTTCTTCACTTGAGTTGCCGGTTTCCGTAACGATGGCTTTTGTACTGCTGGGGGAGAAAGTTCTTTTGATCCAATGGGTAGGAATTGTACTTATTCTTTTTGCTATCGTTCTCATGAATCTGCCGAGTAAAAAAAAGGAATATGAGGTGGTAGAATTTTCTTAAAGAAATTATAATTAAATTAAATACAATAATGAAAACTACTTCTTTTGAAGTGGTTTTTTTATTTTTATATATAAATAAGTTTTATGAGATATTTTAAAAATATAGGGCTAGTAATACTATTATTAATTATGCCGGTTGAGGTATTTTCCCAGCTTAGACCTCTTGATGATATGCTTACCGACTATCAATATCCTTATGAAGTGCACTTCATACATCTGAAAACCCAGAATAATGACCTGAAAATGGCTTATATGGATGTAAAACCTAAAATACCCAATGGGAAAACAATAATGCTTCTTCATGGAAAAAACTTTAATGGGGCTTATTGGGAACAAACAGCAAAAGATTTATCTGCAAAAGGATTTAGAGTGATTATCCCTGATCAGATCGGTTTTGGAAAATCCTCCAAGCCTCAACATTATCAGTTCTCATTTGCTCAGTTGGCCGCTAATACCAAAGCTATTCTGGATGAGGTTGCTGTTAATAAAACAATTGTTTTAGGACATTCAATGGGCGGGATGCTGGCTACACGCTTTACTTTGATGTACCCGGAGACTGTTGAAAAACTGATTCTGGAAAATCCTATCGGGCTGGAAGATTATAAAGCATTAGCAAAATATCAGACCATTGATGATGCTTATAAATCCGAACTGAAAAACACATACGAATCTTATAAAAATTATCAGTTGAAATTTTATTATGACAATCAGTGGAAACCGGAATATGACAAGTGGCTGAATCTTTTGGCAGGGTGGACCATAAGCAAGGATTACCCGCAAGTGGCCTGGAATGCAGCTTTAACCAGTGATATCATTTTCAATCAGCCGGTTGTATATGAATTTAAAAATATTAAAACACCAACTCTGTTGATTATCGGGACCAGAGACAGAACAGCAATAGGAAAAGACAGGGCGCCTAAAGAAGTTCAGCCTTTGATGGGGCAATATCAGGAATTAGGTAAGAAAACGCAAAGGGAAATTGCAGGTTCGAAACTGGTGGAGCTTGAAAATGTAGGTCATCTTCCGCATATCGAAGTATATCCGAAATTTTTTGATGCCTTATATGACTTTATAAAATAAAAGAATAAAAAGAGGCTGTTCAAAATGAACAGCCTCTTTTTATATGTATTGTTGTCTGAATTTCTATTTCTTGAAAGCAGCATCCTTGATTCTAGCTTTTTTACCTCTAAGGTCTCTGAAGTAATAAATTCTAGATCTTCTAACTTTACCTCTTCTGTCAACTTCAATTTTTTGAAGAGCAGGCATGTTGATTGGGAATACTCTTTCTACACCTACATCACCACTCATTTTTCTGATCGTGAAAGTTTTTGTAGAACCGGTACCTCTCAATTGGATAACTGTTCCTTTGAAGAACTGAGTCCTTGTCTTTTGTCCTTCTTTAATTTCGTAATACACAGTAATGGTATCACCCGCTTTGAATTCAGGAAATTCTTTTTTTGCGATGTACTTGTCTTGTACGTACTTTAATAAATCCATTATTAATAAAATAAAATGTTAAAGCTAAGCAACTTACACGGTTATCGTCAGAGGTTGAATAACAGGTTGCAAATATACAAATTAGTTTTTGAATATGCCAAATATTTACTGTGTAAAAAACTATAATTTTTTAAGCAATGTAAGGGTTAAAAATTAACACTTCCTTTAAGTTCATATCAAATAGGGTTTATATGAGAGTTCTACTTTTGCCCGATATAAAATTACTTTATTCTCAAATTATTACATACATATAACATCCCTTAAATTATTAATTATGAGACTTACCTTATTCTTTTTTTGTTTTGTCGTCCAGATGACTTTCGGACAGACTCTATTTCCTTATTTACAAAACCCGACTCCCAATTCTATGATTGTGAACTGGAAAACAGCGTCCAACAATGAAACCACGGTAATGTATGGAAATTCCCCAACCAACTTGAACGTTACGGTTACCGGAACCACCAATATATTTTCAGATACGGGATATAATAATAACTATTATTACCATACGGCTAAAATCACCAATCTACAACCGAATACAAAATATTATTACAAAATAAAAACGGGAGCCAGCGAATCCGAAGTGTATAATTTCAGAACCCTTCCTTTGGCTGGGCAGCCTGCCACAGCAGATGGTAAAATACGTTTCCTGATCATGGGAGATAATCAGATTAAGGCAGAACCGAGATATGATACGCTAACATTAAATGCTTTCAAGAAATTAAAACAAAAATTCGGAGCCAATTCAGATCCTTCAGATAATGTAGCGCTTACTTTTATGGTAGGAGATCAGGTAGATGTAGGAACTCTGGATCATTATGAAAATGTTCACTTTAAGAAGAATACCAAGCTATCTCCTTATTTACCTATCCAGACGACCGTAGGTAATCATGAAACCTATGGAAGTTTAGGGATGAATTCCTATTACGCCCACTTTTATATTGATGAGATTACTTATAAAGGCATATCGTCAGGCAATGAAAACTATTATGCTCAACAAGCCGGAAATGTACTATTTGTCAGCTTGAGTTCTGAACACACTGGTTCAGCACAACAAACTTGGTTGCAACAAGTTTTGAATGAAGCTAATAATGATATTACCGTAGACTGGATTATTTCCTTAAGCCACAGACCTTATCAGGCGGAGCAGTATGTTGGAGATATTTCACCTTGGGTAAGGAATAATGCAGTGCCTCTTTTAGTAACTTCCAATAAATATCTGATGCACGTTGGAGCGCATCACCATTTATACCATAGGGGACAATTGAAAAACACCCCAAATTATCAGATCATTTCAGGAGGTACAGCCTGGGACCAGTATTGGGGAATGTCCAATGAACAGGATTTCGATGATGTTCAGAAAACATTGACAGACTGGACCTATCAGATCGTGGAAGTAGACGTTACCAATGGAAAAGTAGACGTAGAATGTTATTCCATCGGAGGAATCTATACCAAAAAATATAATGAAAAGATCGATACTTTCCACCGGTATAAAAATCAGCCAAAGCCTGCAAAACCATCTATTACTAATACTTTTACAGGACCAATAACTTTACCGTTAACATTGGATGGAAGCGCATTTTACTCTTCCAACGGAGAACTTTTGAATACTACCCAGTTCCTCATCAGTAAAGCTCCTGATTTTTCAGTTATCGATAAAGAATTTTATCGTGATTATGAAAACTGGTTCGGAAAAGACGGAAATGGAAATCCGGATCTGACAAAAAACCTGAATGCAGGAGTAGATATTACCAAAGCTAATTTCGCTGCCAATTCCATTTCAAATGGAACCTATTATGCAAAAGTCCGTTACAGAGACAGAAACCTGGAGTGGAGCGACTGGAGCGATGTGAAGCAATTTGAAGTGACAGGAAGCGTAGTTTCCAATCCGACTTTCACATTAAATAAAACAGAATACCTGCAAAACGAACCTATTACAGCCACTTTCACAGGAGGACCCGGAAATCAGCAGGATTGGGTGGGGATCTATAAAAAAGGCCAGAATCCGGCAACAGTAACCTCTCAGGTATACGCTTACACTAATGGACAAACTGCAGGAACCGTCAATTTCAATACCGGCTTAGCTAATAAAGGACAATATTTTGCAGGTTTCTTCGCCAATAATGGATATACAGAAATTACTCCACGAAAAAACTTCTATGTAGGTCCTAAAGTTCAATTACAGGCAACTTCGGATGTCTATCCGGTGGGGGGAACTGTGATTATCAACTATAGCAATGGTCCGAACCTGGTAAAAGACTGGATCGGAATCTATAAAATGGGGCAGGTTCCGGGAACCAATACGTCTATAAAATGGAGCTACGTGAATGCCGCTTCAGGAACCCTTAATTTTACAGGACTTCCAAAAGGATATTATTATGCACAATATTACCTTGAAGATGGTTACACGCCGATCGGTGATAAAATATTCTTTAAAGTAGGAGATATTGTTACGGAATTATGGATCAATAAGCCCGTATATACATTAGGAGAAAGCATTACTGCTTCATGGACAGATTCTCCGGGAATTATCAAAGACTGGTTGGGAATTTATCCTCAAAGCATTCAAACTCCGGATGATAACTTTACTTCTTATACTTATTTCGACGGAATAACACAGGGTACCAAAACCATTACAGGAAATGTAAACGGAGTACCAACCACACCGGGCAACTACTATATGGTTATGTTTACTAATGATTCCTATACGGAAGTATCCAACAGGGTACAGTTCCAGGTAACTTCACCCACATTGGGAACAGACGAGGTAAAAAATAGCACGGAGAAAAATGTCATTCTATATCCGAACCCTTCAAAACCGGGAGAACCTACCTTCATTAAAAGTGATTATCCGATTGAAAAGATCGAGCTGGTTTCTGCTTCCGGAGAACTATTATATGAATCTAAAAATATTCATAACCAGCGTTTTTCCTTAGTGAATGAAAATCTGCCGAAAGGAGTGTATTTCGTAAAGGTACATACCAGAAAGCTGTTTACTTTAAAACTTATTATTCAATAATATTCAGGAAGTAATAATGAAGTGCGGGAAAATTTTCCCGCATTTTTTGTAAGCGAAATTCAAACCTATTACTAAAAATGATTAAATTTAGCGGACAGAAAATCTAATATTTCATGATAGATAAAAGAGTAAAAAATGCAAAGGAAGCCATCGAAGGAATCAAAGATGGAATGACACTGATGTTGGGCGGATTCGGTCTTTGCGGTATTCCTGAAAACTCTATTAATGCTTTGGTAGAGAGTGATGTAAAAGATCTTACTTGTATTTCAAACAACGCAGGTGTGGATGATTTCGGATTGGGATTGTTACTTCACAAAAGACAAATCAAAAAAATGATCTCCTCTTATGTAGGCGAAAATGCTGAATTCGAAAGACAAATGCTTTCCGGAGAATTGGATGTGGAGCTCACTCCACAGGGGACTCTTGCAGAAAAATGCAGAGCTGCGCAGGCTGGAATTCCTGCATTTTATACCCCGGCAGGTTTTGGAACCGAAGTGGCGGAAGGAAAAGAAGTAAAAGATTTTGACGGAAAACCACATATTTTGGAACATGCCTACAAAGCAGATTTTTCTATTGTAAAAGCCTGGAAAGGGGATCATGCCGGAAACCTTATTTTCAAAGGGTCAGCAAGAAATTTCAATTTTCCAATGGCGGGAGCTGGCAAAATAACGATTGCCGAAGTGGAAGAATTGGTGGAACCGGGGCAACTGGATCCCAACGAGGTACATATCCCGGGAATTATGGTTCAGAGAATTTTCCAGGGAGAAAAGTTCGAGAAAAGAATTGAACAGAGAACGGTAAGGAAAAAAGATTAATTTTTTCAGTTACATTTATCCTATAAAAAACTACCCCGGATTACTTCGGGGTAATTTTTTTGAATTATACTCCTGCCGTAAGTTTACGTTCTCCGATCTGCTGCCTCCACATAGCATAATACAATCCTTTTTCATCAATAAGATTTAAATGGGAGCCCATTTCTACAATCTGGCCACGTTCCAGTACAAAAATTCTGTCGGCGTGCATTATTGTGCTTAATCGGTGTGCAATAAGAACCGTAATTTGTTCTTTTTCCTTGGAGATCTCTTTTATAGTGGTGGTAATTTCTTCTTCCGTAATACTGTCTAATGCAGAAGTGGCTTCATCAAAAATAAGCAGGTGCGGTTTTCTCAGCAATGCTCTTGCAATGGCTATTCGCTGCTTTTCACCGCCGCTTAACTTCAGTCCGCCTTCACCGATAACGGTATCTATTCCGTTCTCAGCACGTTCTAAAAGGGCAGTACAGCTGGATTTTTTAAGGGCTGACTGTAGATCTTCGTCAGTAGCAGATGGGTTTACAAATAAAAGATTTTCTTTTATAGTACCTGCAAAAAGCTGGGTGTCCTGTGTCACAAAGCCAATCTGGTTTCTCAATTCATCAAAATCGAATTCTTTCCCGTTGATACGATTATAAAAAATATTTCCTTCCAGTGGTCTGTATAATCCGACAAGCAATTTTACCAGCGTGCTTTTCCCGGAGCCGCTAGGTCCCACAAAAGCAATAGTTTCACCGTTTTTCACGTGAAATGAAATGGAATTCAGTGCTTTATAGTGAGCTGTCTGATGTTGAAAAGAAACGTTTTGGAATTCTAGTTCTTCAATGGCTCCGATTCGTTTTGGATTTTCAGGCTTAGGCTCTACCTCTTTTTTCATAACCCGGTCAAAGTTGTTAAGAGATGCCTGAGCTTCACGATAAGAAATAATAATATTCCCGATTTCCTGCATAGGGCCGAAAATAAAGAAGCCATAAAACATCAATGATAAATATTGTCCCGGTGTTACGATATTTTTAAAAATAAGCAACAATAAAGTAAACGTAATGATTTGTTGTAAAAAATTAACCAATGTCCCCTGTACAAAACTCAGGGAACGGATGCTCTTTACTTTTCTGAGTTCCAGATTCAGGATTTTATACGTATTGTTGTTCAAACGTTCCACTTCTTGATGGGTAAGTCCTAAACTTTTTACGATTTCAATATTTCTAAGACTCTCCGTGGTGCTTCCTGCCAGATTGGTAGTTTCTGTAACAATAGTTTTCTGGATGGTCTTTATTCTTTTGCTCAATAAGTTGGTTACTACGGCAATCAGAACAATTCCCACGACATACACCGGCATGATGGACCAGTGCAGGCGGATCGCATATACAGAAACAAAGATGATGCTCACCAGAATTCCAAAAAACACATTGATGAAATTGTTGATAAACTTCACCGTATCCTCACGTACTTTCGTTAAAATAGAAAGTGTTTCACCGCTTCGTTGATCTTCAAATTCCTGGAAAGGCAGTCTCATGGAATGTTTTAGACCGTCGGTGAAAATCTTGGCACCAAATTTTTGAATGATCACATTCACCACATAATCCTGAAATGCTTTTGCAATACGACTTACCATTGCCGTACCGATCAGCAGCCCCAGAAAATAGAATACACCGTGATAAATATCAGTTCCATATAGATATTCATTCAGGTTTCTCGGAAGCAACTTCTCCTTATCAAAAAAATTAGGATGAGTTACCAGCTTATCCAGGATATTTCCGGTAATGGCAGGCGCAAACAATGAAAAAACCTGATTTACAGCCGCTAGGAAAAGTGAAATGATGATGAGCCATTTATAAGGCTTGAGATAATATAATAGAATTTTCATTTATAAAATTAAGTTCACAAATTTACAATAAATTGAGACGCAAAAATTTATCATAGGACAAGAAAGAAAGTATTTCGTAATTCTGAAAAAATGGCTAATTTGGCGGGATAAGATTATGCTATGCTAACTAAAGAACAAATTGCACAAAGAATTTCCAGAGAAGTAAAAGACGGGTATTATGTAAACTTGGGAATCGGAATTCCAACATTGGTTGCGAACTACGTTCCGGACAATCTTTCCGTAGAATTCCAGAGTGAGAACGGGGTTTTGGGAATGGGGCCTTTTCCTTACGAAGGGGAAGAAGATGCAGATATTATCAATGCAGGAAAACAAACGATCACCATATTACCGGGAGGCTCATTCTTTGATTCTGCATTCAGTTTCGGAATGATCCGTAGCCAAAAAGTGGATTTAACGATTCTTGGAGCGATGGAAGTTTCAGAAAATGGTGATATTGCCAACTGGAAAATTCCGGGGAAAATGGTAAAAGGCATGGGAGGTGCAATGGATTTGGTAGCGTCTGCTGAAAATATTATCGTAGCCATGATGCATGTAAACAAGGCAGGGGAGAGTAAAATTCTTAAAAAATGCACCCTTCCCTTAACGGGGGTTAATTGTGTGAAAAGAGTGGTTACTGAATTAGCTGTTCTGGATGTAACACCCGCTGGTTTCAAATTAGTGGAAAGAGCGCCCGGAGTTTCAGTAGAACACATTATACAATCTACAGAAGCAGACTTGATCATCGAAGGAGAAATTCCTGAAATGCAATTCTAATAAATAAAAAAGGCTGTATTCATCACTGAAACAGCCTTTTTTATGTCGTATAAGTTAAATTATTTCGCTCCAAATACTTTTTGTAAAAGGGAAGTGGTTCTTAATGCAGGATTATTACGGATTCCGTTTTCCTTTTCAGCAATCATTTTAAAGACCCCATTGATGGTTTCTGTGGTTACATATTCATTAAGATCGGTTGTTACAGACTGTCCCGTCAATACATTATATTTTGAAATTAAATTTTTCCATACGGTATCAGCGCCTACTTTTCCTAGCGAAGCTTTTACTTTGGGTTGGAAGGCCGTAAATAGCTGACTTTGGGTTTTCGTCTGTAAATAATTTGTTGCCGCATTATTTGATCCCAACAGAATGTTTTTTGCATCGGTAATAGTCATCGAAGTAATGGCATTGGCAAAAATAGGAGCGGATCCCGTTACCGCATCTTCAGCAGCCCTGTTTAATAACTTTACCCCTTGATCGGCAAGGCTCCCTAACCCCACTGCACGAAGTTTGGTGTCAATTACTCTTAATTTTTCGGGCATTAAGATTTTCACCATTTCATTTTTATAAAAACCATCGGTTGTAGCCAGTTTTTTTACACCCTCAGTTACTCCAAGGTTTAAAGCCTCTTTTAATCCTGATGAAATTTGAGTAGAGGTAAGGCTCCCGAGGTTGACAGAGGAATTATTGGCAGTTGCAGTAGAACCTGATGTAGTAGTGGTAGAAGGGGTTGTTTTTACCGGAGTATTAAGATCAATGCCTGTTTTCTCTTTAACAGTAGATTTGATAGCATCTAAAATTTGTGCCTGGGTGGAGATCGAAAATAACAAAAAGGAAACTAAAACAAAATTTTTTTTCATTGTACTATTTTTGCAAAATTAGATATTTTATTATTGAATAAGTTAAAATAGATGAAGAAAATTTTTTAGAAAATAAGTATATTCGCCTAAATCTTAATCTAATACAATGCAGCGTTTTTTTCTTACTCTATTAATTCTGGTTTCACATATGTTTTTTGCTCAATCTAAACTCAATCTAATTCCAAAACCTCAGAAAGTTGAATTTGTAAAAGGGGAATTCACTATCCCTGAAACATTTATATTAAGTGGAGATCTTCCGAAAGCAGAAACAGAGTATTTCAAAAAAAGATTAAGCACCCAGTTGAAATTTCAATATGCTCAAAAAGAGGGAGGAATTCATTTGACGAACTCCATAATTCCAGGTTTACCAAACGATGACGAGCAGAAAAAAGAATATTATTCCTTAGAAATTTCGCCCAAACAAATCCATATAAAATCTTATACCAAGCAAGGATATTTTCTGGCACTTCAGACATTGATTCAGTTGCTTGAAGAACATAAAACAAATAAAAAAATCCCCGCGTTAAAAATCGAAGATCAACCTAAGTTTGCATGGAGAGGAATGCACCTGGATGTTTGCCGCCACTTTTTTACTGTTGATGAAGTAAAGCAATACATAGATTATCTGGCTATGTACAAGATGAATACATTCCACTGGCATCTTACAGATGATCAGGGCTGGAGAATTGAGATCAAAAAATACCCGAAGTTAACACAGCTGGGTTCTAAAAGAAAGGAATCCATGATCGGTGCTTATGTAGATAACAAATTTGATGGAAAACCGTATGGACCATACTTCTACACACAGGAACAAATTAAAGATGTGGTAAAATACGCTCAGGAAAGACATATCACGGTGGTTCCGGAAATTGAAATGCCGGGACACGCTTTGGCTGCACTTACAGCATATCCTGAATTGGCCTGTACAAAAGGGCCTTTTGAACCGGCAACAAAATGGGGCGTTTTTGATGATGTCTTCTGTCCGAAAGATGAAACCTTCACCTTTTTAGAAAATGTTCTGGATGAGGTAATTCAATTGTTCCCGTCACAGTATATTCACATCGGAGGCGATGAGTGCCCGAAAACAAGATGGAAAGAATGCGCTCATTGTCAGGAATTGATTAAAAAGAATAATTTGAAGGATGAACATGGTTTACAGAGCTATTTTATCCAGAGAATCGAAAAATATGTGAACAGTAAAGGGAGAAAAATTATCGGATGGGATGAAATTTTGGAAGGCGGATTGGCTCCCAATGCAGCTGTAATGAGCTGGACAGGCATTAAGGGAGGAATTGAAGCCGCAAAAGCTAACCATTTTGCCGTAATGACACCCGGATCTTATTGCTATTTCGATCATTATCAAGGTGACCCCCAAACAGAACCGAATGCCTTCGGGGGATATACACCATTGGATAAAGTGTATTCGTATAACCCGATTCCGGAGGAGCTTAATGCGGAGCAGGCAAAGTATATTTTAGGAGTTCAGGCGAATTTATGGACAGAATATATTACAGATTTTAAGCAGGTACAATATATGATTTTCCCAAGATTAATGGCTCTTTCAGAAGTTGCATGGGGAACCTCGGATCCGAAAAATTACAAAGAATTTGAAAACAGGGTGATCAGCCAGTTCACAGTTCTGGATAAAATGAAAGTGAATTATGCCAAGAGTATTTACAATGTTTCCGGAAAAGTAATTCCTGATAATAATGGAATTGCATATGAACTTTCTACGTCACAAGATCCAAAAGGAATACGATATACTTTGGACGGAACTGATCCTGCAACAAATTCCTCAGTGTACCAAAATCCCGTTCCGGTTTCAAAATCGTTACTGATCAAATCAGCTTATTTTGAGAATGGACAGTTAAAAAGTGCTGTTTCCTCTCAGGAATTTTCCATTTCCAAAGCAACAGGAAAAAAAATCACTTTAGAGCAGCAACCAAGTGAAAATTACTCTTTTGGAGGAGCTTTTACCCTGGTTGACGGAATTATCGGGAACCAAAAACAACTGGGAAAAACCTGGCTGGGTTTCCAGGGGAAGGATGTCATTGCTACCATTGATTTTGGCCAAAAAACAAACTTTACTGAAGTTTATTTTAATACGCTGGAAAATAAAGGAAGCTGGATTCATCTGGCAAAATCAGCACAGATTTTTGTTTCTGATGACAACAGGAACTTCAAAATGATCAAGGAAATTGGAAAAGAAGACATTCAAAAGGCAAAAGGCAAAATTAAATTAAATGTAGGGAATCAAACTGCAAAATATATAAAAATCAAAATAGAAAATGCTGGAATCATCCCAGCCGGAAATCCCGGAGCAGATTCTAAAGCATGGCTTTTCGTTGACGAAATAAGTGTACTTTAAAACCAGCTACTAATTTCTAACTTCTAATCTCTAACCAATGAATTCAAGAAGAAAATTTCTCAAAAATACAGCATTGGCATCTTCAGCATTATTATTGAATCCTTTGGATTTGATTGCTAAAGATTTGCCGGAAGAAAATAAAGTCATCAATAAGCCCATTGTTCTTTCCACCTGGAATTTCGGGCTAAAAGCCAATGAAGAAGCCTGGACGATTTTAGGTAAAAACGGAAGAGCTTTAGATGCTGTTGAAAAAGGAGTCCGATTGGTTGAATTAGATCCGAACGAACGAAGCGTAGGATATGGCGGGCGTCCCGACAGAGACGGAAGAGTGACATTGGATGCCTGTATTATGGACGAAAATTATAATATCGGTTCCGTTGCCTGCCTGGAAAATATTAAAAATCCGATTTCCGTAGCAAGAGCCGTGATGGAAAAAACGCCACACGTCATGTTAGTTGGAGACGGAGCTTTCCAGTTTGCCATTTCACAGGGCTTTAAAAAAGAAAACCTATTGACTCCCGAGTCCGAAAAAGAATGGAAAGATTGGTTAAAAACCAGTCAGTATAAGCCCATCGTCAATATTGAAAACCATGATACCATTGGAATGATCGCTTTGGATGCACAGGGAAATCTTTCCGGTGCCTGTACAACCAGCGGAATGGCCTTCAAAATGCATGGAAGAGTAGGAGATTCCCCCATTATCGGAGCCGGATTGTTTGTTGATAATGAAGTAGGAGCGGCAACAGCAACCGGTCATGGAGAAGAAGTGATCAGAACTGTGGGAACCCACCTTGTCGTAGAATTAATGAGACAGGGAAGAAATCCGCAACAGGCATGTAAAGAAGCTGTAGAAAGAATTGTAAAAATTGCCCAGAGAAGGAATAAAAACTTAAAAGATATTCAGGTAGGATTTATTGCCTTAAATAAAAAAGGGGAATACGGTTCGTATTGTATTCAGGACGGATTCAACTTTGCGGTACACGATCAGAAAGGAAATAGATTGGAAAAGCCGGAATTTGCCTTAAAATAATTTTAAATATCAATAGAAGCGGGCTTTAGCCCGCTTTCAACATAATATCAATCCATTGGCTTTAGCCAAAACATAAATTATACGATTAAAAATGTCTAAAATAGAAATAGCATGTTTCAACCCTGAATCAGCAATGATTGCGTTTGAAAACGGGGCAGACAGAATAGAATTATGCGACGGGCTTAGTGAAGGAGGAACAACTCCCGGTTTTGAAACTGCCAAAACACTTCGTGAAAAGATCAATATCCCGATTTTTGTGATGATCCGTCCCCGCGGTGGAGATTTCACCTATTCTGAGGCGGAATTTGAACAGATGAAGGAAGAATTGTCCCAATTAAAAACAGTTAATGTAGACGGATTTGTTTTTGGAATTCTGGATGAAAATGATGAGGTAAATGTAGAACAGAATAAAGCTTTAGTTGAATTGGCGAATCCTCTTCCATGTACATTTCACCGTGCTTTCGACAGGGCAAAAGACCTTGAGAATTCTTTGGAAAAAGTAATAGAATGCGGTTTTAAAACAATCCTTACTTCCGGGCAAAAACCCAATGTCTCAGAAGGAAAAGAAAACCTAAAAAAGCTGGTGGAGCTTTCCAACGGGAGAATTGAAATTTTAGTGGGAGGTGGGCTTCGCTCAACCAATATTGAAGAGATCAGGGAATTTACCAACGCAGGATATTTCCATTCTTCTGCCATCACAGACGGAGGTGCTTTTGCTAACCCACAAGAGGTGGCTTCATTGAAAATAAAGTAATTTTTTCTAAACGCAAAGATTGATTTTGAACAGGATTATTTGAAGGAAGCAAAGGATAGCGACAAAGTCGCTAAAGAGGCCCGCTTAATAAAAATCAATTTATTGATTAATTCTTTGCTCACTAAGATTTCGAATACTCTTTAAATCTTTGCGTTAAAAAAAATAAAATATATACACAAATGACTGAAAACGAATTATCCTATAAAATTATAGGGGCTGCATTGGAGGTTCATAGAAATCTGGGAGTCGGTTTATTAGAAAATACTTATGAACAGGCCCTTGCATATGAACTGAAAAGGCAAGGATTTTATGTAAAACAACAAATATATTTACCCTTACAGTATAAAGAAATAAATATTGAAAATGCTTATAGAATTGATTTAATTGTTGAAAATAAAGTTATTGTAGAAATAAAATCAGTATTGGAATTGCATCCTGTTTTTTATTCTCAGGTATTAACTTATTTAAAACTAACAGATATAAAGCTTGGACTTCTTATTAATTTTAACAGCCTTCTTATTAAAGATGGTATTCATAGAATTGTAAACAAAATTATTGATGAATAAAACAATCCTTATTGCTTTTCTTCTTATTCAGAATATCATCTCTGCGCAGCTCACAGAAGATGATTTATCTGTGGGAAAATGGCAGTTTAAAAATGCTAAAGACAACAATTGGCTTCCGGCAAAAGTTCCCGGGACAGTTCATTTGGATCTGATGGATCATAAAATTATTCCTGATCCTTTCAAAGATGAAAATGAAAAGAAAGTACAGTGGGTTGAAAATGAAGACTGGGATTATCAGACCAGCTTTACAGTTTCTTCAAAACAACTGATAGCAACCCAAAATATCGATTTAGTTTTTAACGGATTGGACACATTTTCAGAGGTTTATCTTAATGGTAAATTATTGACGAGGACAAATAATATGTTTAGAAAATGGGTGATTCCCGTTAAACAAGATTTGAAATCAGGGAATAACATTTTACAGGTTAAATTCAAATCCGCAGTGAGTACTGGGAAGGAGTTGGCTAAAAAAGTTCCTTTTACCATGCCGGAATCCCCGAGGAGCTTTGTAAGAAAAGCACAATATCAGTTTGGATGGGATTGGGGACCGAGATTGGTGACAGCAGGAATCTGGAAAGACGTGAAATTGAGTTTCTGGAACACGGCCAAATTGGAAAATGTAAAAGTTGAACAGAAAAAACTGACGAAAGAAAAAGCCGATCTTAATATTCATGCCGAAATTATTGCTGAAAAAGCAGGAAATTATACCATTTCAATTAACAATCAACCATCGAATGTTCAGTTGAAGAAAGGGAAAAATATCATTCAGATCCCTTTTGTAATAGACAATCCCAAATTATGGCAGCCGAACGGTTGGGGAAAACAGGAATTGTACCCTGTCAGAGTTTCCTTACGAAAAAACTCAATACATCTTGCAGATAAAGATTTGAAAATTGGTCTGAGAACAGTGGAATTGATCCAGGAAAAAGATGCAAAAGGAAAATCATTCTATTTTAAAGTAAATGGAAATCCATTGTATATCAAAGGAACGAACTGGATTCCGGGAGACAGCTTTTCACCCAGAATGACTAAAGAGAAGTACCAGTATTTGATCAGACAGGCTAAAGAGGCCAATATGAATATGATCAGAGTCTGGGGTGGCGGAATCTATGAAGACGATGAATTCTATAAAGCCTGTGACGAAAACGGCATTTTGGTTTGGCAGGATTTTATGTTTGCCGGAAGCTTTTATCCCTCAGATGAAGCTTTTTTAAATAACGTGCAACAGGAAGTGAAAGATCAGGTCAACCGTTTACAAAACCATCCGTCGATTGCGTTATGGTGTGGAAACAATGAAGTGGATGAAGCCATCGTAAACTGGGGATATCAGAAGCAATTTAAATATTCAAAAGAAGATTCTTTACAGGTTTGGAAAGATTATAAAAAAGTTTTTCATGAATTAATTCCCAATACCTTACAAGAGAATGTAACCGCAGAAAAAAATATCTATTGGCCAAGCTCACCATCCATCGGGTGGGGGCATAAGGAAAGCTTAACGGAGGGAGATTCTCATTATTGGGGAGTTTGGTGGGGAGAACAGCCCTTTGAAATCTATAATGAAAAAGTAGGACGATTCATGTCCGAATACGGTTTCCAGGGAATGCCCACATTAGAAACTACCAAATCCATGTTTTCCGGAAATCCTGATCTGAACTTACAAAATCCAACCATCAAAGCCCATGAAAAACATTCCAGAGGATGGCAGATTATAGACGAATATATCAAAAGAGATTATCACCTTCCTGCAGATTTTGTAAAATATAATTACGTTTCCCAATTGGTTCAGGCACGGGGAATGCAAATCGCTATTGAAGCCCATCGTCGTGCAAAACCCTATAACATGGGAACTTTATATTGGCAGTTGAATGATTGTTGGCCTGTGGTTTCTTGGTCTTCAATAGATTATCTTGGAAATTGGAAAGCGCTCCACTATCAGGTGAAAAGAAGCTTTGAACAACAGGTGATTTTAACAGAGGAAAAAGACGGTAATTTGAATTTTTACGCTATTAATGATGAATTAAAGAAATTCAATAATATAAGTTTAAGTATTCAAGTGGTTAAATTTAACGGCGAAATCATAAATCAAATTAATGCTAGTCCCGCTGAAAAAGAACTAAATGATATACTGAAGTTCGATCCGGTTGAAGCCAAAAATTTGATAGGAAATTCAGATAGAAATAAAGTGTTTTTAAAATTGTTTTTAAAAGACGAAAAAGGAAATGTGATTACCCAAAACATCCATTTCTTTTCCAAACCTAAAGATTTAAAGCTATCCCAACCGAGTATCCGGATCAAGAAGATCTCTCCGGCAGAAATTGAAATCTCCACCGATGTTCTGGCCAAAGATGTGTATCTGATCGGGGATGTTCATTTCAGTGATAACTTCTTTAATCTGCTTCCTGGTATCTCAAAAAGAATTCAGCTTTCAAAGCCTTTGGAAAAAATAGAGGTAATGAGCCTTTGGGATACTATGCAATAATGATGATTATATTGCTAATGTGAAATAACTGAAAAATCAACCGTAAATTTGTATTATATTTCTTTATAACGTATGGTTAATTTTGTTCTGATTGCAGTATGTATTCTGGCGGGGATGATTTTCAAGGCAACAAAATCCATCCATCCCGATGCTCATAAAGGCATCAATACCTGGATTCTTTATTTGGCGCTACCTGCCGTTTCCTTTAAGTACCTGCCGAAAGTTCATTGGACCAAAGAAATGTTTTTTCCCATTGCGGCTACATTTCTTATAGCGGTTTGTTGTTTCTTTTTTATGATGTTCTACAGCAAAAGCAAAGGATATTCAAGACGGTCGAGAAGCACATTGGAACTCACAAGCGGATACAGCAACACTTCTTTCATAGGATTTCCCCTGATCAGCGCATTTTATGGAGAAAGTTTGTTGAGTATTGCTATCATCTGTGATCAGACTATGTTCTTTGCCCTTTCCACACTGGGGATTATTGCTGCTGTAAAAGGAGGGAGCAAATCAGGAAAAGTTAGCGCAGCGTTTATTTTGAAAAGGTTGATTACTTTTCCACCACTTTTAGGATGTATCGCCGCCTTAATATTATCTCAGTTCATTGATTTTACTGTAGCAGAGCCTTTTTTTGATAAACTGGCGGCAACAGTAAGTCCTTTAGCATTATTCTCTGTCGGCTTACAATTGAAATTCAATGGCTGGAAAAAGCTGATTCCTCAAATGTCTGCTTCCATGCTGTATAAGCTGATTATTGCACCCGCAATTGTCTTAGCTGCAGCTTTATTGTTAGGAATTAAAGGCAATATTGCCAAAATCACCGTTTTTGAAGCAGCGATGCCCACAGTAGTCACTTCCAGCATTATTGCAGAGCAATTCCGGTTGAATACCAAACTGACCAATTTAATCATCGGATTCAGTATTATTGTAGGTTTTCTGACTTCTGCCATTTGGTATAAAGTGCTTGAGTTTATATTCTGAAACATTAATAAATTATTCTCTTTTATCATTCTGAGCGCAGCGAAGAATCTCAAAGTTAATCTTATCCTTTACTTTAGTCTTAACAAAATATTGCAGTTTTCTAAAGAAAAATCTAACTTTACCCTTTAATTATTTCTCTTGCGATACGCCCAGGTTGTTTTACCGCTGAATTTGAAAGGATCTTTTACCTACAAGGTTCCGGAAGAATTAATGCCTGCCATTCAGCCGGGAATGAGAGTTTTGGTGCCGTTTCGCGGAAAGAAAATCTATACGGGAATTGTTGTTGAAATCCATAATGTAGATCCTGAAAACTTTGTTCCCCGTGAGATCATCAGTATCCTGGATGAATTCCCGATTTTGCCCAATGAACAAATCAGCTTCTGGAACTGGCTTTCAGAATATTATCTATGCAATTTGGGAGAAATTTACCGTTTTGCTTTTCCATCCTCTTTAAAATTGGAAAGCGAAACCTATTTGAAGTTAAAACCTAATGTAACCGTTGATTTCGAAAACCTGGATGTGAATGAAATGTATCTCATTCAGGCTTTGGAAGTGAGGCAGCTCATCAACTTAACGGATATTGAAGCGTTTATCCCTAAAAAAGAGATCATCAAAACCATCAGTTCATTGATTGATCTTCAATACATTGAAATTGATGAAAAAATATCCGAAAAATATAAAGCGAAAGAAATTGCCTATGTAAAGATCAATGAAACGTTTTTAAACAATCAGGATCTCACGGAAATTCTTTCAAAATTAAATAAGGCTCCCAAACAGAAAGACCTTTTTCTTCATATTTTAAATCAGCAAACTGAAAATCCAACAGGATTCATCAAAAAATCAACCTTATTTGAAGACGGATATTTTGGAAACTCTCATTTTAAGGCTTTGGTGGATAAAAACCTGGTGGAAGAATATTATCTCCAGAAAGACAGGCTGGAAAGCTATGAAGGGGAAATTGAAGACATTGAAGACCTTTCAGAACCGCAGAAACAAGCCATAAAAGAAATTGACGAGGCTTTTGAAGAAAATAAAAATGTCCTGCTTCATGGCGTAACTTCCTCGGGAAAAACACATATTTACCTTGAGAAAATTGAAGAAATGGTTAACAGCGGGAAAAATGTCTTGTTTTTACTTCCTGAGATCTCCTTAACCAAACAGATCACACAAAGGCTGGAGAAAAAATACGGCAAAAAGCTGGGCTTTTATCATCAGAAACTTACCGATTTCGAACGGGTGGAAGTCTGGAGAAGAATAAAGAACAATGACATTCAGATTTTGATTGGAACAAGGAATTCCTTATTCCTTCCGTTTCAGAATGTAGGTTTGATTGTGGTGGATGAAGAACATGATTCTGCCTATAAACCCAGAGAAGTTTCCCCTTATTTCAATGCCAAAGATGCCGCATTGGTTTTGGCGGGATTTTATGACGCGAATGTGATTGTAGGTTCGGCTACACCTTCTGTGGAAAGCTATTATCTGGCGCAGAAAGGCAAAGTGAAATATGTTTTCCTCAATGAAAGATTCGGGAATGTAAAACTCCCTGAATATGAACTAATCAACTTTAAAGAAGCCCAGGAATCTAAAAAAGCTTCAGGAAATTTTTCTTTACGTTTGCTTGAGGAGATCAGGAAAACCCTTGAAGAGAAAAATCAAACGATGATTCTCCACAACCGCCGTGGTTATGCTAATGTAGTAGAATGTGAAAGCTGCGGATACGTGAATTACTGCTCGAATTGTGATGTGGTAATGACCTATCATAAATCCGCCAACGAAATGAAATGCCATTATTGCGGACAACGAGCATCAAAACCAAGAACTTGTCCCAAATGCCATTCCGAAAACCTTAACGAAAAGGGGGTAGGTGTGGAACAGATCCATGAAGAGCTTGCCAAACTATTTCCGGATAATGAAGTGGATAGAATGGATGTAGATTCCATGCGAAAGAAATTTGCTTATGAAAAGCTGTACGAAAAAATTGAGTCGGGAGAAACGGATATCGTTGTAGGAACTCAAATGATTTCCAAAGGATTGGATTTCGATCATATTGAGCTGGTAGGAATCCCCAAAGCGGATTCTTTATTGTACGTACAGGATTTCAGGGCGGAAGAAAGAGCGTATCAGCTCATCACTCAGGTTTCGGGAAGAGCGGGAAGAGTTTCAGGGAAAGGAAAAATCCTGATTCAAACCTATAATCCGGACCATTCTGTTTTCCAGTTGATTAAAATAAATGATGTAGCTAAAATCTATGACTATTTTTTGAAAGAACGCAGGAAATTCCACTATCCGCCCTACACCAAACTCATCATGATCGAGCTGAAACACCGGCGAGAAGATAAAGTTAACCGTGCGTCGCAATTCTTAGGTTCTGTTTTAAGAAAATATTTGCCTGAAGACTGCATTTTAGGCCCTGAAAGAGCACAAATTGCTAAACTCAACAACCTGTATCAGTTTCAGATACTGCTAAAGCTTCCAAGGGGAAAAAACTATGAGAAATTCAAAAAGTTGGTTTTAACAAGTTTGAATGAATTTGATGATATTACTGCTTATCAAAGCATCAAAAAAGACATTTTTGTGGATTTTTAACAATTTTTAACAAACTTTAGGCTCTTTTATAAGATGCTAATGGTCAGGTTTGTGACAATAATTTCTACTTTTGATCGTTGATTTAATGTTTGGCTCTTTTATTGATGATTTTTAACCAAATCGTTTTTATGACATCCAAACATAGAAACAAATTAGAAGATAGATGGTAAATTACAGAAAGTATATTTCAGGCTTTGCGGTACTGGCATCCGGATTTTTCCTGGCTCAGTCTACCGTATCTACAGTTCTGTACTCTCCGGCTTACGATAATCAGAAAAGTAATTTAAACTTGCCTTCACCCATAACCTCGGTTGTGGAAAAAACGATTTTGTCGCCGAAAGAACTTGTAGACATTAATGTAAACACAATGATGTCCGACCCTGTGCTGAAAAATGCAAATTGGGGATTCGTAGTGTATGACCCGAAAACGAAGAAAGTAATCTCTTCGTACAACGAAAATACTCCTTTAGTTCCTGCTTCTACCACTAAGTTATTGACCACTGAAACAGCATTAAGCCTGTTGGGCGAAAACTACCGTTGGATGACGCAATTGGAATACTCAGGAAGTATTGATGAGAATGGAGTTTTGAATGGTAACCTTTATATTGTAGGAAGCGGTGACCCGTCTTTAGGGACGAACAAGGCCGGAGCTTCATCATACAGGGATATTGTTTCAGACTTCGTAAGCGGAATTTCAAATGTGGGAATCAAAAAGGTAAATGGTGATATTATTATTCAGACAGCGCTTTTCAAAGGTACTATTTCAAGACTTCCGGAAAATGTTGTTTGGCTAGAGAACGGTAATTACTATTTGCCTGCAGGAACCACTCGTGAAATCAGCCCCGCCAACGAAAAGCTGATCAAAAAAGGGAGCAATTTCTCAGCTGAAAAAAAGTATTTCTACATTTCTCCGTATGTGAACCAAATGGTATATGCCGATACATATGAAGGAGACGCAATTTTAACAACAAAATTACCCGATGCGCCGGCTTATCTGGCCAATACCTTCAGAACAACTTTAGTAAAAAGCGGAGTAGCCGTTACAGGGAAAGTAACTCCTAAAATGACGGACGGAGCTCCTGAAAGCAGAAAGATGATTTCTGCTTATAAATCTCCTACATTAGGGGATATTGTGTATTATACCAATCAGCACAGTGATAATTCTTTAGCAGAAGCTTTATTGAAAACCGTAGGTTTCCAGAAACTGGGAGATCAGACTACCGAATCGGGAAGAGCAGTGGTAACAGGTCACTTAAAAGATATTTCTTTTGATCTGACCGGATTAAGCTATGTAGACGGAAGCGGTCTTTCAAGAAGTAATCTGGTAACACCTATTTCCCAGGTTAAATATCTTACCTCTTTAATGGATGAGAAGTACTATCAGGCTTATCTTACTTCATTGCCGATCGGAGGCCAGACCGGAACATTGAAAAGAATGTTCATGGGAACCGGAAACGGGCAGATTTTTGCTAAAACAGGTACCTTGAACAGAGTAAAAACGTTAGCCGGATATATGAAAACCAATTCCGGGAAGACATTAGTTTTTTCTTTGCTGGTTAACAATTATTCCGGTTCTGTGGATATGGTGAAGAAGAGGATGGAAAAAATCCTTGAGCCTGCTTTGGATCTTTAATGCATGATAAGCAATTAAAATTATATAAGAACCTTTTAATCAATGATTAGAAGGTTTTTTTTATCTTTGAGAATATAAAAGTTTTATTATGAAGAAATTATATTTTTTAGTTCTGGGTGTTTTTGTATTTCATCAATTCTGCGCACAGAATGAAAATATAGAAAAAAAAGGCTTGATGGCTAAGGAAATGAAATCCTATGCCAATAAGATGGTTGCCTATAATATCAATCCCAATACCTTAAACTATGATTTGCAGTATCAGAGAATGGACGTAACCCTGGATCCTGCGGTAGCTGCCATTTCAGGTTCTGTAACCTCTCATTTCAAGCCCAGTCAGAATATGAGCAGTATCTATTTTGACCTGGTCAATTCTTTAACGGTTTCTCAGGTAAAATACCATGGCACTGATCTTAATTTTCAACAACTTGCCACCAAAGAAGTTAAGATTGATTTTCCGGTTTCCCTGCAGGCGAATGTATTGGATTCCTTAACGATCCATTATTCCGGGACACCTCCTGCAACCAATGGTGCGTTTACCAATGGAACCCAGGGAGGAACTCCGGTGGTGGCAACTCTAAGTGAACCTTACGGGGCTCAGGATTGGTTTCCGACAAAACAAAGTCTTAATGATAAAATAGAACGCTTTGATTTTAAAATTACAACTCCTTCTCAGTATAGCGTTGCTTCCAACGGAAAGCTGATGTCCGAAACTATACTTCCGGGAGGACAGAAATTAACGTTCTGGAGAACGATGTATCCTATGGCCGCTTACCTGGCTGCCCTTTCCATTACGAATTTTGTGAAACTGACCGATACAATGGGCAATCCGCCTTTCCCGTTTATTAATTATGTATATCCTTCTACGGCAGCTGATGCAACAAGTATGGCCAATATAGACTGGACCAAGCAGATCATGAATACTTTTGAAACCTATTTCGGACCTTATCCTTTCAGAAATGAAAAATACGGACATATGCAGTTCATGCATGGCGGTGGAATGGAGCATCAGACCATGAGTTCCATGGGAAGCTGGAGCAAAGGACTGATTGCGCATGAGCTGGCTCACCAGTGGTTCGGAGATAAGGTAACCTGCGGAGCATGGAATGATATATGGCTGAATGAAGGGTTTGCTACATTCGGTGAACATGTGGCCAATGAAAAGCTGATTATGTCCAATGCTGATTTTATGAATTATCTTGCCGGTCAGAAGGATTTTGTCACCAGCGCACCGGGTGGTAGCACGTATGTGGCAGATTCTAATCTGGCCAATGTAAATACTATTTTCAGTAGCAGATTAAGCTATGCAAAAGGAGGGTATATTGTGAGAATGATCAAATGGATTCTTGGGGAGACAGTATTCTATCAAGCTCTTAAAGACTATCATGCAAGACCGAATCTGGCTTATAATTATGTGAGGACTGCCGATCTGAACGCTTCCTTATTGCAATCCACAGGGAAAAACTTTACGGAGTTTTTCAATGATTGGGTGTATGGCCAGGGATATCCTACGTATGATATCAGATGGAAACAATCTGCTAATCAGATTACCTTTAAGGTTTCCCAAACGCAGAGCCATGCTTCTGTAAGCTTTTTCGAAATGCCGCTTCCTGTCAAAGTGAACGGAACAGGGGGAGAGGTGGCTTACTTCGCTTTGGACAATACTTCAAACAATCAGTATTTTACGCAGACGGTTACGTTTCCTGTAGCAAGTGTTCAGTTTAACTATGAATATCAGATGCTGGAAAGAAATTCAACGGTTACCCAGGATGCTACTTTAAGTACAGCTTCTGCTGATGTGGAAAGTTTTGCTCTGTATCCGAATCCGGCCAAGAATGAGCTGTATATAAAAGGAATTGATAAACAAACAGATTATACTATCCACACAGCGGATGGAAGACTGGTAAGAAAATCAGTGTATCAGCCGAATAAAACGATTAATATTACGGAATTAGTTCCGGGGACTTATATCTTCTCTATCAAAAACAAAACCATTAAATTTATTAAGCACTAACAGAAACGAACTGATATCCATGAGATTTTTAAAAGTAATTGGCTTGCTGGGAAGTACCTTTTTATTTTCCCAGCAGAATGACTGTAGTTTAAAAAAGTCCGAACACATCAATGTTCCGGCGGCAGATAAAAACGATCTGTTGTGCATCGCCAAAAATTCAGGAAAGCCCAATACCGTTTTTTACACATTGGCAAGTTGGTGTGCTCCTTGTATCGAACATCTTCCGGATGCTTTGAAACTTGAAAAGGATTTCAATACAGACGTATATGTTGTTCTGGTGGAAGCGGAAGATGATCCCAGGGTTCAAAATGCGATCAACAGAGTGAAAGACAGATTGGAAGATGCTAAAATGCTGGTATTAAAAAACTCGGTGTATCCGGGCGGAGTTAAAAAGCGTAACAAAACCTTTGTAACGCAGATCACGCCACCCGAATTTGAAACCATTCCTGATTTTTCAAAATTTATCGTCATCAATAATCAAGGAGACGTTGTCATGGTGACTAACTGGAAAGATTATAAAAAATTGGATAAAAAGAATACAGAGAACGCTCAGCAGATGTTATCGCATACAGTAATTCCATTGTTACAATAATTTTAGGTATTAATATAGATGAGAAGCTTTCAGATATGGAAGCTTTTTTGTTTTTTAATAGCCCGGTTAGCCTTTCTTTTGGCTTTTTCCAGCTTATAGGCAAACCACTTTTCGCCGAAAATATTTCTCATGGCATTGTCGAAATTCCGGATAAGCACCATGTTTTTAAAACCTCTCCATTTTTCCAGAAAACTGTAGGGCAGTGCTCTTACGGAAACCGAATATCCTTCTGTTTCGTATTGGATATAATGCCACCAGCCGGAAGGAATGTAAAGTGTCTCACCGGGTTGTATGATGGCTTCGTAACCGTTTAAGTAGAGAAGGCCGGGAAATTCCCTGTAATCGGGTTCTTTAATATTGGGGACACTATGAAAATTGTAAGGAAGCTTATACATCAGGTCAGATTGTTCCCATGGAAAAAGCCAGATCTTTTTGATGCCCTGAAATTGGGTGATAAACACATGAGACATATCAATATCAATATGATTCCGGGTAATAGAACCTTCACCACCGAAAAACATAAAAGGAAGCCATTTTAAAATTTTCCCTTTGGTCACATCATTGTAGCGAATGTCATTTTGGAGTTCGGGTTTAATGCTTAATAAGTTGAATAAAAAAAGCCTGTGTTCGGTAGGAGTGGAGCTTATCAGATCCAGATACTCGGCGAAAGTGGTTTGTCCCACCGGTTTGCTGGCAACTCTGTCCAGGGATTCAAGATCACTTCCATAGATATTGACTGTATGGTCTCCGGCGATTTCTTTGAAGTATGCATAGTTCCATTTTTTGAAAGCAGGGCTCTCCGGATCTGCAAAATCTTCTAAAATAATGGGCTTTGCGGGTTTCATGTAGGTTGAAAAGAAATCTTCCGGGGTTATATTTTTTATTTTTTCTACTGCTGATAATCTCATTTCCCTGAATTTTGAAACAAATATAACAATTAGTCTACTAAAATTATAGACTATTAGGAAAAATCTTATTTTTTTATAGAAACATTCAGAATAAAACCGATATAAAGCTGATACTTTACCGCCTTTTTACTAAATTAGCGCATCTTAAAATTTACTAAAAATGATCTCTAAAAAGTATCTTGAAAATCTACAGAACGAACTTCAAAATATTGATAACGACGGGCTATATAAAAGAGAAAGAATCATCACTTCTCAACAAAGCGCGGAAATAGAAGCGAACGGTAAAAAGCTGTTAAACTTCTGTGCGAACAATTATTTGGGATTATCCAACCATCCTGAAGTGATGAAAGCTTCTCAGGATATGATTGAATCTCATGGGTATGGAATGTCTTCTGTTCGTTTCATCTGTGGAACTCAGGATATTCACAAGCAATTGGAACAAAAGATCGCTGAGTTTTTAGGACTTGAAGATACCATCTTATATGCTGCGTGTTTTGATGCGAACGGAGGGGTTTTTGAACCTTTGTTTACCGAAGAGGATGCAATTATTTCCGATGAGCTGAACCACGCATCAATTATTGACGGGGTTCGCCTTTGTAAAGCGGCAAGATACCGCTATAAAAACAATGATATGGCGGATCTGGAAGCTCAGTTAATTGCTGCATCCGAGAAAAACCACCGTTTCAAAATCATCGTAACAGATGGTGTGTTCTCTATGGACGGAATTGTTGCCAACTTAAAAGGAGTTTGTGATCTGGCGGATAAATATGATGCGTTGGTGATGGTAGACGATTCCCATGCAACAGGTTTCATCGGGAAAACAGGACGTGGAACTCATGAAGCGAATGAAGTAATGGGTAGGGTAGACATCATTACTTCTACCTTAGGAAAAGCTTTAGGGGGTGCTTTAGGAGGATTTACTTCCGGTAAGAAAGAAATCATCGATATGTTAAGACAGCGTTCAAGACCTTATTTATTCTCCAACTCTTTGGCTCCGGGAATCGTAGGTGCAGCTTTAAAAGTGTTGGATATGATCTCTGACGATACTTCACTTCGTGATAAGGTAATGGAGAATGCAGCGTATTTCAGAACGCAGATGAAAGCTAAAGGATTTGATATTCCTGATGGTGATGCGGCGATTGTTCCGGTAATGCTTTACGATGCACCGCTTTCCCAGAAAATGGCTGAAAAGCTTATGGATGAAGGAATTTACGTCATCGGGTTCTTCTATCCGGTAGTACCGAAAGGAAAAGCGAGAATCAGAGTTCAGTTATCTGCGGCACATACAAGAGAACATTTAGATAAAGCCATTGCTGCTTTTGAAAAAGTAGGAAAAGAACTTGGAGTAATATAATGCACCAGGCTGTAAGCTTTAGGCAGTAAGCTTGTATGCTGCCTAAAGCTTGTAGCTTATCGCTTAAAGCTAAAAATATGCTTTACACTATCATTAAGGCTTTACATATTATCTTCATGGTAAGCTATTTTGCGGGGATTTTTTATCTCGTGAGAATATTCGTTTACTATAAAGATACGGATGAATTTGCCGAAGAAAAGAAAGCGATCCTAAGGGAACAGTATACGTTCATGGCCAGAAGGTTATGGAATATTATTACCGTTCCTGCAGGTGTTATTATGGCGGTATGCGGAATCATCATGATTTTTTTGAATATGGGTCTCATGAAAACCCCGTGGTTCCATCTGAAGCTTACTTTCCTGGTCGGTTTGGCAATTTACCATTACTGGTGCTGGAAAAAAGTGCTTCAATTGAAACAGCTTAACGGAAATACCCTTGACACAGCCAACATTAAGCTGAGACAAGCCAATGAAATAGCAACTTTCATTTTGTTCCTGGTGGTATTCACCGTGATTTTAAAATATCAGGTGATCGAATACTGGTGGCAATTAATTGCAGGATTTTTCGTTTTGGTAGTTCTGATCATGATGACGGTGAAGCTGGTGAATAAGAATAAAAAAAATAAACAATAGTAGTTATAAGTTATGAGTTTTGAGTTATAAGTTGGTTTTTAAAACCGGCAACAAGTAACTCACAACTCATAACTTATCATTTAAAACTCATAACTCAAAAACATGTTTGCAATTTTAAAAAAAGAACTTTGGAGTTACTTCGGGAACTGGAGCGCATGGATCATCATTGCGGCTTTCAGTCTCATTGCGGCTCTTTTTCTGTTTTTTTTCGATAACGATTCCAATATTTTCGAGATCGGGATGGCTTCTTTACAGAGCTATTTCGTGCTGGTTCCTTGGCTGTTGATGTTCATTATTCCTGCACTTTCCATGAAAACGTTTGCAGAGGAACAGCAGACAGGAACCCTAAACTGGCTTTTTTCACAGCCTTTAAAAGTATCTGATCTTGTATTCGGGAAATTCCTTTCCGTTTGGGTAGTCGGGATTTTATGCCTGATCCCGTCATTGGTTTACCTGTATACGGTATATGTTCTGGGAGTTCCGGAAGGAAATATCGATCTGGGAATGACGTTCGGAAGCTATATTGGTCTCATTATTTTAATTGCAGCTTTTTCGGGAGTAGGGATTTTAGCGTCTTCGCTTTCCCAGAACCAGATCATGGCATATCTGTTGGGTGTTTTCATGTGCTTCATCATGTATTTCGGGATCGAGCAGTTAGCGAGTTATAAACTTTTAGGCGGAGCAGATTTTATTTTACAGAATATCGGGTTTTATCAGCATTTCTTAGCCTTTACAAGAGGGCTGATTGATTTCAAGGATGTAGCCTATTTTGTTCTGATCATCGGGGTTTGTTTAGCATTGTCCAATCATTTTATCCAAAAAAAGAAGTAAGATTATGAAGAAGATATCATTCAAGTCACCGGTAGGAATTTTACTGTTCGTTATTTTGCCTTTGGCGGTCATCCTGTATATTTCAGGAATCAGGTTGGATTTAACAAAAGAAAAAAGATACACGCTTTCAGACAATACGATTAAAGTACTGGAATCCGTTAAAAAGCCTTTAACGGTTGAGGTGTACCTTGAAGGGGATTTCCCGGCAAGTTTCAAGCAGCTTCAGAGCGAAACCAAATTCATGCTGGAAGAATTCAGAAAGGTGAATCCGAAAGTAGATTTCAAATTTATAGACCCTATCAAAACCAAAATGTCCCAGGATACTTTGATGGCGATGGGAATGCAGCCTTCCGTATTGCCGGATGTAAAAGACGGGAAAGTTTCACAGATCGTGCTGTTTCCGTATGCGGTGATCAAGTATAATAAAAATGGGGTTTCTATTCCTTTGGTGGTACAGCAAACCGGGATTGATGCCGATGAGCAGCTTACCAAATCCATTGAAAATTTAGAATACAACCTTGTTTCCAACATCAAGAACGTAGCAACGGATAAGAGAAAGAAAGTCGGAATTCTGGTGAACCAGGATGAGCTGAGCCCGGATGAATTCCAGGGATTTATGCATCTGGCGCTGGAAAGCTATGATGCAGGTCCTATTATTCCTAAAAACCAGACGGAGCTTACAGCCGCTGATATTCCTTTATTGAAGCAGATGAGCGCACTGGTGATTGCCAAACCAAGAAAAGCTTTTACCGATGGTGAAAAGGTCATTTTAGACCAGTACATTATGAATGGCGGGAAAACCCTTTGGATGATTGATGCCGTGAATGCTGAAATGGATACCTTAATGAGGTCCCAGAAAATAATGCCTTTCCCTGTAGATAATAATATGACGGATTTCTTCTTCAATTACGGGATCAGGATCAATCCTGCTTTGGTAAAGGATGTGAAGAAGTTTGCGCTATTAAGACTGGTAACAGGGGAGGTGAGTGGAAACCCGCAATATACAAGCCTTCCATGGCCGTATTATCCGCTTGGAATTGCTGAAAAAGATCACCCGATCACCAAGAATATCAATCCTGTGAAATTTGAGTTCCCGACTTCTATTGATACATTGGGAAGAAAGAACATCAAAACCCACGTCCTTTTTGAATCCAGTGAAAGAACATTGCTGAAGCAGGTTCCGAATTACGTGGATTTAAAAGAAATTGCCAGCGTAGACAGCCTTGGACAAATGGAAAAACCAAGCACCCCGAAAATCTACGCCGTAGCACTGGAAGGCAAATTTACGTCTGCCTATTCTTCAAGAATTGAAAGAAAATCTTACCCCGGCTTCAAAGCACAAAGCCCGGAAAATAAAATGATCGTGATTGCAGACGGAGACGTCGGAAGAAACAAAGTAATAAAAGGAGAACCTTTACCATTAGGCGTAGACATGCTGACCAACGAGCAGTTTGGAAACGAACAGTTTTTAAGAAATGCTCTAGATTATCTGCTAGATGACAGCAATCTGATGGAATTAAGAAACAGAAACATCGAAGAAAGGCTTCTGGACCGCCAGAGAATCACCGAAGAAAAAAGCAACTGGCAATGGTTTAATTTGCTGCTCCCATTAGTGGTGATAGGGGCTTTAGGAGGGTTGTTCTTCTGGTTGAGGAAGAGGAAGTTTGGATAAATAAAAGAGAAACCGGGAGGTTTCTCTTTTATTTATCCATTTAAATTTTATGTTTGATAATTTCTGACTTTTTTTACAAAAGAATCTAGTGTTAAAATCTTATCTCTGAATTCTCTTGGAAAACTATCTAAATAAGGTTTGGGAACAACAAGGTTTACATCGTATTTATACATTTCTTCAAGTTGATTCTTAGAAATACCTTGTTGTAAGGTAAATAAATGTTTTGTTTTGATCCTGTCAGCTTCGTTTAGAACTTGCCGCCACCTGTCTTTACAAGTTGTTTTTGCCGCAAGAACTATTAACTTATTTTCATTATAATCAGGATTTCTGTATGCTTCCACACTTGGAAATAAGAAATCTGGTTTTTTATTAAATTCAGTTACTGCCTGAGTTTCATAATGCAAATCAAAAATATTGAAAACTTCAGCTAAGTGATGTTCCAATGATTTTCCAGCTCTGCTTTTTCTTCGATTTAAAATAGTATTCGCAACTTCAACAAGTTCTTCTACAGATGTAAAAGGTGATTTAATCCTTTCAGAATATCTATTATTTTCAAGTGTTTTGAAAAGTTGAAACTCAGCATTAATCCATTGCAAAATTTCTTTATCAGGATTTGTTTGTATTAATTGTGAAGTTATATGATATGAATTATTATAGCAATTTCTGGCATTAGTTGCAAGTTCAATTGTTGTTGGAAAACTAACAGTTAAAGTAGAAATAAAAGCATTAAAGCATTCAATAAGCTTATTTTCTGCTGTTTGTTCAACTTGTTTTGGAATTATTCCGTTTATTTCTGTGGTCGAAATATTGAGTGCGGCTAAAAATCCGTCTATATCATCATCAGAATGAAGAACAAATGCTTCGTAAAATTCTTCAGATTGTTTTGCAATTACAAGTAAATCTCCAATGTTTTCGTCTTGAAGGAATGGGAATCCTTTTCCAAATCTCGTTAATCTGTATTCGTTTCTTGTACCAGTTCCATAATAGATAAACCTACTTTGTGTCTCAAAACTATTTTGCCATTTTATTGTTACAAATTTATCTTTATTTTCTCCTTTTTGACCTTCAGAATCAAAAAATAATGGCCAACTCTTTTTATGCATATGGAATCCAGCCTGATGTCCGCCAGTTGCTCCGGTATCATTTGCTGTTATAAATTTTGAAAATGCAATTTCAGAATTTTGTACTGATTGGACTACTTCAGTTAAAATACTATTTTCCATAATCTTCCAAAACTTTTACCAACTGTTTTGCAACAGCTTGAATTAGTGGAACAGCAACAGAGTTTCCAAATTGTTTATATGCTTGGTTATCAGAAACAGGGATTATGAAACTATCTGGAAATCCTTGCAGTCTTGCACATTCTCTTGGAGTTAATCTTCGTGGGTTTGAATCTTCCTGCGGTATAAGTATTTCTGCCCCATCTTTATAATATCTTGCTGACATTGTTCTTGAAATACCCTCTAAATCAGTAAGCCCATAGCCAAATCCGTTTCCTTTTGCTTTATGTTTTGCTGCATAATCTTGCAGGTAGTTCCAAAGTTTATCAGATAAAGTATATTTTAGGTCTGGAATCGGTTCCAGAATATCCTTAATTTTAGCTTTTGGTTTGGGAAGGTTAGGAAATTCGAAATTCTCATTACCGTTAAAAATATCGTTTCGAAATCCTATAATAATTATTCTCTCTCTGTGTTGTGGAACAAGATGCTTTGCATCTAAAACCTTATAATGAATAGAATACCCCAACTCTGTTAAGGTGTTTTTAATTACTCTAAATGTATTTCCTTTATCATGAGAAACAAGATTTTTTACATTCTCCAACATAAAAGCTTTTGGCTTTTTGTAATCCAAAATTCTTGCGATATCAAAAAATAAAGTTCCTTGTGTTTCATCTAAAAATCCGTGTTTTCTCCCCAGAGAATTTTTTTTGGAGACTCCTGCAATAGAAAATGGCTGACAAGGAAATCCGGCTAATAAAACATCATGATCAGGTATGTTTTTCTCATTAATTTCGGTTATATCTCCGTAAGGGACTTCTCCAAAATTAGCTTCGTAAGTTTTTTTTGCATAGTTATTCCATTCACTTGTAAAAACACACTTTCCACCGGCGTTTTGATAAGCAAGTCTTATTCCTCCAATTCCGGCAAATAAATCTATAAATTTAAATTTAGGATTTTGTTTTGGAGGAAAGGGAATATCAAATTTAAAAGGAATATATAGTTGATCAGGATCTTCTATAGTAGATAAAATTTCTCTTTGCAAATATTCTTTTGCAGCAGGTTTGAAATATTGAGATACGCCGTTTTTATGATTTTGCCAATAATGTGTTAAAGCCGCAAAACCATCATTTAAGTGCTTGTCAATGTTTATATTAAGTTCTTCTTTTACTTCGGTGTATTTCAACATCATCCTTTTAAATTTTCTTCAATTTTCATTATGCAAGATGCTAAATTTTTTCGAATATCTTTGCTCCAAAACCGTAAAACTTTCCAACCACTTTTAGTTAATTCCTCGTTTACAATTTTATCTCGTTTAATGTTTTGTTCAATTTTCTTCCACCAGAAATCTCTGTTAGTTTGAATCCTGAATTTTTCTGTTTCCCAATCTTTTCCATGAAAATATTCACTGTCAACAAAAATTGCAAGTTTATTTTTTTTGAAAGTTAGATCAGGTTTTCCAAAAACAGTTTTATTATTTTTTCTGTAACGATATCCAAGTTTCCATAATGTTTTAGCCAAAAGAACCTCATCCTTTGTTCCTTTGCTTTTTATGGCTTGCATATTCTTTCTTCGTTGTTCTGTTGTTAAAACATCCATATTACAAAATTAGTAATTTGCTTTAAAACAAAATATTTGGAATCTTTCTAAACATGAAATAAGTTTTTAAATAAAAAGAGAAACCTTACGGTTTCCCTCATTTTATATATTTTTTCTGTATTTATTTTTTCAACCTCTCATTCTCCTCCATCAAAGTCACAATCTTCTCTTCCAAAATTTTAATATAGCTCTGCAAGTTTTCTACAATAGAATTCGGTATACCATTGAAATTATTAAAATAGCTACCGGAATTACCATTAAAAGTGGTATTGTCGTGGCTGTTATGTACTATAGCTGTTTGCTTTTCCTCCTTGATCTCTTCCACCGGAACGCCTAAAGCTTTGGCCAGTTTTTCCCATTCATCGTCGTAGATTCTTACTTCATCATTTTCTTTTCGGGAATAGTTGGAGACATCTGTGGAGATGATCTTAGACATATATTCCTGGGTGTATCCTCTTTGTTTTCTTAGATTTCTTAGCTTTTCCATATACGTTCTTTTATCTGTGCTTTGTACAAATATAGACAAAAATGAGGCAAAATGTTGGAATCTGTGGTATGTGGGATAAATTTTTTTAACGCAAAGGAAAAATATTTTGCTGCTGATGATCAAGGTGAGCAAAGTAACTCAATCAATACATTGATTGTAAGAAGCAAGCTTCATCAGCGACGTAGTCGCTAATCTTTGCATTCTTAAAATAATAACCGAGAAAATGAAAGCTTTGCGTTTTTGAACCCATTAAGATTTTGGGTAAAGGAGTTAAAAATAGTAAGAAGAACTTCGTTGTAAGCTTTTATTTAACGCAAAGAAATATTCATCATGCATATTGATAAAAGTAAGCAAAGTAACTCAATCAATACATTGATTGTAAGAAGCGAGCTTTATAAGCGACGTAGTCGCTATTCTTTGCATTTTAAAATAATAACCGAGAAAATGAAAACTTTGCGTTTTTGAACCATTAAGATTTTGGGTAAAGGAGTTAAAAATAGTAAGAAGAACTTCGTTGTAAGCTTTTATTTAACGCAAAGAAATATTCATCATGCATATTGATAAAAGTAAGCAAAGTAACTCAATCAATACATTGATTGTAAGAAGCTAGCTTCATCAGCGATGTAGTCGCTATTCTTTGCACTCTTAAAATAATAACGGATAGAAATGAAACTTTGCGTTTTGAACCATTAAGGTTTTGGGTAAAGGAGTTAAGAATATTAAATGAGATTCTTCCTTCGTCAGATCTTTCAATTAAACAATTTCCTAAACTCTCCCGGCGATTGGTTAGTCTTCTGCTTAAACAGCTTACTGAAAGACTGCGGATGCTCAAATCCCAATTCATAGGCAATTTCACTCACCGAAAGACTCGTTGTGCTCAGGCGTTCTTTGGCGGAATCAATGATTTTGTTCTGGATATGTTGCTGTGTATTTTGCCGGGTATGGATCCGCAATAAAGTTCCCAGGTAATTCGGGGAAATATTCATCTGTTCGGCGATGGTTTTTACGGAAGGAATTCCTTTTTCGAGAAGATTTCCGCTGTCGAAATATTGGGAAAGAACTTCCTCAAACCTTACCAGCAATTCATGGCTGGATTTTTTCCGGGTGAAAAACTGGCGTTCGTAAAAACGTTCGGAGTAGATCAGGAATAATTCAAGCTGGGCTACAATGAGATCCTGCGTAAACTTATCAATATTCGTCTGATATTCTTTTTCAATGTTTTTAAATAGATCCACAATGATCCTCTCTTCCTTATCCGAAAGGAAAAGTGCTTCATTGATCTGGTAGCTGAAAAACTCGTAAGATTTTATCTTCCTGATCAGGGAAGTTCCCCAAAGAAAATCAGGATGAATCAGTAATAAATATCCGGTGGGTTCCACTTCCACCTCCGGTTTCATTTCCAGGCTTAAAAACTGGAGCGGAGAAACAAAACACAATACCCCGGAATCAAAATCATATTCCTGCTGCCCGTAATTGAACTTGGCGTTCACATTGCGTTTCAGGCCGATGGAGTAAAAGTTCTGCACCCATTTCAGCTCATGATCGTTCACGGGATATTTTACCTTGCTGTAATCGATCAGGCTGATCAGCGGATGTTCAGGATTCGGAAGACCACAGAAGGCATGAAAATCTGAAATAGAATGGAAGCGGAATGTCTCTTTCATAATGACTAAGGTATTTAATTAATTTTAATCCCGGAAAAATTTTGAACCATTAAGCAGTGAAGCAAAGCATAATGAAGAGTCTCTCTTAATACTCTTAACTACTTCACTGCAGCTTAATGGTTCAAAAACGCAAAGCTTTCATTTCTATCCGTTATTATTTTAAGAGTGCAAAGCATAGCAACTACGTCGCTGATGAAGCTAGCTTATTACAATCAATTTTATTGATTGAATCCTTTGCTCCCTTTTAAATATACTTTATGAAGACTTCTTTGCGTTTGAAAATCTTAATGGTTCAAAAATTTGAATTAAATCGCAGTTGCTTCTGTCAAAGTTTTCCAATCCTGGGCATCTTTGGTCATGATTTCAATCTTTTTATCAAGGTAATCGGTTGTTCCCACACCCAATAAGAAATGCACCGGCGGATTGGCCTGCTTACTGATCTCGATCAGAACTTCTGCGGCTTTGTCCGGATCATTCGGCTGGTTTCCATTGATGTCATTAAGATGTGCTTGTTCCAGGGTTCTTGCCGTCTCATAAGCTTCAATAGGATTTTCAGGCGTTTTTATGGAACCTTTGTTCAGGAAATCCGTACGGAAATATCCCGGATATACCACGGTTGAATGAATTCCGAAATCTTTTGTCTCTTCAGCCAATGCTTCAGTAAATCCTGCTACGGCAAATTTGGTGGCACAATAGACTCCCCAACCCGGAAAATTCCCGGAAAATCCTCCGATGGAAGAGATATTGATGATGTTTCCGGATTGTTGACTGCGAAGATAAGGCATCACATTTCTGATTACATTTAAGGTTCCGAAAACATTTACGTCAAAATTCGCTCTTGCCTCTTCATCCGAAAGTTCCTCCAAAGTCCCGATTTGTCCGTACCCTGCATTGTTCACCACGACATTGATCTGTCCGAAAGCATCAATTGTTTTCGCAATGGCGGATTTCACATCGTTGTTGTCTGTTAAATTGACTTCAAGCGGTAAAAAATTCCCGGAAGCTTCCCCGATTTCAGAAATTAAGGATTGCGCATTTCTGGTGGTAGCAACTACACGGTAATTTTCAGATAATAGTTTTTTAACTAATGAAAGTCCTAAACCTTTTGACGCTCCTGTCACGAACCATACTTTTTTTGTTTCCATTTTTAAATATTTTTATTTGTTTTAATTGATGGTACAAAGATGGAGCGTTGTAAGATGGAAAATGTAGCCGAATCAACGAATGATGTATCTGAATCGTGGATGATTCTGTTTTTAATAAAAAAGAGAAACACAAAGGTCTCTCTTTATTTATTTTATTTTACATGTTACCAGGGACTTATTCCTGTTTCATCCTCAATATCATTACTGAAGTACTGACCTGTGGGCCCATTTTCATCAGTCAAAGTATGTTTGATAATAAAAGATGCTGCACTTTCCACAGAGCCGGGTCCGCTGTGTGCATTGAAATCTGTGGCGGTATAACCGGGATCAATGACATTCACTTTGAACGGAAGGTCTCTTAATTCATAGGCCAGAACAATTGTATAGGCATTCAAAGCTGATTTTGATGGTCCGTAAGCTGCGGTTTTTACATGATAATATTTCCATTCCGGATCGCTGTGTAAGGTTAAAGAACCCAGTCCTGAAGTAATATTACTGATTCTCGGGTTGTCTGACTTTTTCAAAAGAGGTAAAAAGGCCTGCGTAACATTGATGACCCCGAAGAAATTGGTTTCAAACACTTCTTTAATATCATTAACGGAAGTTTCAGAAGCCGTTTGCGGATTTACACCCAAAATCCCTGCATTGTTGATAAGAATATCCAGTTTTCCCTGTTCGTTTTCAACAATATTTCTGGCTTGTAAGATGGAATCGGGGTTGGTGACGTCTACTTCAATGGCTTTGATGTTTTGAAATCCTTTTTCATTGAGTTCTTTGACAACGGCTTCGCCTTTTTCAAGACTACGGCTTCCCAGGTAAACGAATAATCCTTTTGCTGAAAGCTGTTTTGCGGTTTCGAGGCCAATGCTTCTGTTGGCTCCTGTAATAAATACTGTTTGCATTTTCTCTGTTTTAATTGTTGGTGTAAAATTCCGTCAATTAAGCAGGATAACATTTGCCATTTGGCAAAAAGTGCTTTCAGCGTATATTTTTCCTTATCCGGCTCAGGGAAGACTGGGTAACGCCCAGATAAGAAGCAATATAGGAAAGTGGAATGCGGTTGACGGCATTAGGGTAGATTTCCAGAAACTTCAGATAGCGGGTGGTAGCATCTTCGGAAACAAGCGGGCTTCTTCTTTCTACTTTTTGAATCAATGCCCGTGAGGTAATTTTATGCACAATGGCATCCCAACCTACGATGGTTTGCAAAAGTTCCAGCCAGTCTTTTCTTTGAAAGACAATAAGCTTACAGTCTGTAACGGCTTCCACATAAGAGCTGGAACAGATTTCATTATCAAAGCTTTCCAGATCCACCACCAGATTATTTTCATCAATGAAGTATTTGGTAATTTCTTCTCCTTTGTTGTTGTAATAGCAGACCCTCAGAATACCGTCTACCAGGAATCCCACCTGTCTGGCGATTTTTCCCGCTTCTGAAAAATACTCATCCTTAGGCAGATGCAGTTCTGTCGCCTTACTTGCAATAAGGTCCATTTGCTGCTGATTCAGGCTTCCAAACCTTAAAATAAAATCAAATAAATCTTTCATACAGGCAAGATAAACAAAGGTAATGTAAAAACATTTGCCATTTGGCAAAAACGACATTAAAAGGGTTGGATAAACAATTATAGATCCTGTTCAGCTCCATACCGTATTGCCTCTGCAAGCACTTCAAGATGAATGTCTTTAAACGCTTTGAATTTAATGCAATATCCGGTCACACTCGCTTTTCCTATTTTCTCACCATAGGTTTTGGCTAAGTGTTTTTTATCTTCAATCCCCATAATATAGATGGAAATACCTGTTGTATTGGCACTCATCCCGATTCTGTAAAATTCCCTCGTTTTTTCACCTGCATAGTGCATTGTGTAAGATCCGTAGCCAATATTGGGATTGGAAACCGTTTTATTGTTGTCGTTTTTGCCATCCAGGAACCACAACTTACATTCCGGCATGATTTGCAGAATAAGATCGTGGAGTTCTTGCATATCGTTGCGTTTGGCTTCAGGTTGACTGGAAATATAGTTTTCGATTTGTTCCTGGGTGTTCATGACTAAAATATAGCTTTGAATAATTGATTGATTTTCCTGAAGATAAAACGGATAGTCCCCAAAATAAATTCCTGGAAGATTATTTCAGCAATCAGATAAAAGATTCCTAAGAGCAATCTGAAAAGCAATTCAAGAATAATTGTCATAAGCTAATTTTAGACATCTTTTATAAAATCCTCATATTCATAATAAAACCGCTCAAAACCATCCATTTTTTCCACAAAAAACTCAAAAATTTCCTGCCATGTATTCTTATTGAAAATAGAAACGCCGTGTTTCTCAATCCAGATCTTGCTGATCACTTTGCCATTTTCCAATGTAAAATATTCCTCTTTCTGGAAATCACCGATAAAGTCTTTCAGGATGTCTTCCAGTGACCAGATCTTTTCATAATAAGCATTCCGGAAAATTTCATCCTTCATTTCTATATCCAGGGAGACTTCCGCCTTTTTATTATCGGCATAAAACTTAAAAGAAAAATCTTTAACCTTAGTATCGTATAAGATCCATTTTCTCGGAAAAGACTTTCCGAAAGCGGTCCAAAATTCCTTTTTTAATTGTTGGGCTTCCTGTTTACTGAACATAAAAACAAAAATAGGTATTTTGGATGGAAGTTGGAAGCGGGAGGAAGGAAGAGGAAGCTTGTCTGAAGCCTGAAATTACTCCTAACTTCCTACTCGCAACTTCCAGCCTCCATATTTCAAACAATTTTATTACTTTTGCTGTAATGCTGTCAAAAAAATCTCAATATGCTTTTAAGGCACTTTCATACCTGGTAGAAAAAAGGAATGAAGGCCCGGTTCTTATTTCCGAAATTGCGGAATACAAGAAAATTCCTTTAAAGTTTTTAGAAAACATCCTGCTCGAGCTCAAAAAAGCAGACATTCTTGATAGTAAAAAAGGAAAAGGCGGCGGATATTTTTTTAAAGAAAATCCTGAAAATGTGAAGCTTGCCAAAATCATCCGTTTGGTAAACGGACCTATTGCATTACTTCCCTGTGTAAGCCTGAATTTCTACGAAAAATGTGAAGACTGCAATGAAGATCACTGCGGACTTCATGATGTATTGATAGAAGTCCGGGATGCTTCCCTGAATATTTTGGAAACAAAAACTTTAATGGATTTGGTCGACTGATAAAAATCCTTTTTTTTGAATATTTAGTCCACTGATTTGGTAGGATAAATATTTTATTTCATATTTGTATTGCTTCAAATCAATAAATGATGAATAGAATATGGTAATCTCCAGAAAAATCCAGATAAGGCTGAATGTTCTTTTTATAGCCATCGCCATTATATCGGCTGCTGTTTTTTCCATGTATCAGTTAGGTTACCTGGATGAGCTTTCTGACATTCTCGCTAAAGACAATTACATTTTTTACTGGATGCTTTTAGTCGGGGTTTTTGCAGAAATAGTGGCTGGATCTATGGGAATGGGCTATGGCGTTATCTGTACTACCACACTCTTATTCCTGAATATTCCGCCTCATATTGTAAGCGCAAGTATACATTCGGCGGAAAGCTTTACAACCGCGGCGGGAAGCATCAGTCATATCAGACTTAAAAATGTAAGTAAAGGCCTTGTTAAGAAACTGGCAATTCCGGCCATTATTGGTGCCATTATCGGAGCTTTATGTTTGACTTATTTTGGAGAATATTATGCGAAAGTTACCAAAACAATTATTGCTTTTTATACTTTATATCTTGGGTTTCAGATTTTCAGAAATGCATTTAAGAAAAAGCAGAATAAAGCATTGAAAAGGAAAACCAATTTAACGAGGCTCGGACTTCTCGGAGGTTTTATAGATTCCTTTGCCGGAGGAGGGTGGGGCCCGTTGGTAACGGGGACTTTAATCAAGAATTCGTTTACCCCCAGATTTGCAGTGGGCAGCTCTACCGTAGCGAAGTTTATTTTAACCATTACTGCGGCTATCACATTCTTCTTTACATTGGGAATTCAGCATTGGAATATTATTCTGGGGCTTCTGATAGGAGGCATCATTACGGCACCTTTTTCAGCAATGCTTACCGCAAAATTACCGGTAAAGAATATGTTCCTGATCATTGGAACATTGGTGATGGTGATGAGCTGCATAACTATTTATAAGTCGGTTTTCAATTAATTTTTTGTTCATTGTGGAAAACTATGGATTGTAAAAAAAGGTTGCACCCTTGAAATATTCTACTTTTACACCATTAAAAAAACAGGACATGAATTTACATATCATTGCGCTTTTTAAGTTTAATGAAAATTATCTGATGGAAGCGGTAGAGCTTTTCCAAAATCTGGTGAAAGAAACAAGAAAAGAAGAAGGCTGCCTTCAATACGACCTTATAGAAGACAAAGACAATAAAGGAACATTTTTCCTGATCGAATTATGGGAAAGCACGGAACATCACGGCAATCATCTCGGGCAGGATCATCTTTTGAATTTCCGCAGGGATGCATCAAGAATGATGGAAAGCTCAACGCAGGTTTACAGAGGATTTAAAATATATTAAACTTTGGTTTAATTCATGGTAAAAGGCAGTTTCAAGTAATTTGAAACTGCCTTTTTATTAGAAAAAATAGAAAGTATTAATGGTTGGCAAGAATTGCAGTTTATTTTTTAATGAATTTTGTCTTAAGTACTGAACCATCCATCGCTTCAATGAGGATATAATACACACCCGTTTGAAGCTGGCTGATATCGAATCTCTGGCTGTTAAGCTTACCTTCAGCAGCCTTTTGACCGTTAGCGGTATAAATAATGACATTCTTAACCTCTTTTCTTGTAACAAATTGTAACGCTGTATTTTCGGCATTCAGAGCAAACCGGATATCATGGTCTGAAAATTTTACCTGATCGGATACTCCCAGAGTAGCAGTTGAAGCATATACAACATCATCCAGCTGGATGGCAGTATGCTGTGCACTTCCTGTGATTTTGAAAGCGATGTATTGCTTGGTGGACGCAGGTACCGTAAATGAATACGTAGTGTCTGCAGAGGTTAAAGTAATGACATTTCCTATGGGAGTAAATGACGGCATTTCTGAAGAATTTATACCGTCTACCAGTCCTACTTCTACGGTACCTGTTGCTCCACCGGCAGAACCTCCCGTAATAGCGGCCTTAAAGGATAAGGTCTTGCTGCCATCCGGTGCTATAATCTGTGGAGAAATGAGATATCCGGCCGTATTGCTGGTAAAGAAGCTGTAGTACTGAATGTGTTTGTCTGTGGTTCCGTCTGCATATACCCACGGGCCGGATCCGCTTTGAACTCTGGACCAGTTGTTCTGTGGCCAGGTGGCACTTGTACCAATCGTAAAGTTATCAAAATTCTCATCAATTGTTGCCAGCTGTGCCTGGGCTGAAATGGTTGAAAGCACTAAAGTTCCTAAAAGTAATTTCAATTTCATAACGTTATTTTTATTTAGAATTATTCTACAAAACTATATAATTATTTTTAATTATTCTAAATAAAGTTTTATATTTGTCGAAAATTTTTTTGCTATTATGAAGAAGAAAGTGCTTTCTATTCTATCATTATCCGCTGTTCTATGGATACATGCACAGGAAAAAGATACTCTTAATCAGAAAAAAATAGAAGAGGTGGTCATCACGGGTCAATACATGCAGCAGTCCATAAATAAATCCATTTATAAAGTTGAGGTTATCGATGCGCAGCAAATCAAAAATATGGCAGTAACCACTGCCGCAGAAGTGCTTAATCAGAATCTGAATATTCTCATTGAACCGAGCAGGGGTTCCGGGGATTCAAGTGCCAATATAATGGGGCTTACAGGGGAATACACTAAAATTCTTATCGATAATATTCCTGTGGTAAGCGATCAGGGAATGGGAAATATGGTTGACCTCACCAAATTAAATGTCAATAATATCGAGCGTATTGAAATTGTGAAAGGTTCAATGGGAGTAGAATATGGAAACAATGCCGTTGCAGGAATTATTAATATCATTACGAAGAAAAATTACAGCAAAAAATTCACAGGAGTAGCTTCTCTGCAGGAAGAAACGGTAGGTAAAGATTATGACTGGTTCAAAAAAGGAAACGGGCGTCACATCCAGTTTTTAAACCTGGGATATAAGATCAATGATCACTGGACGATTGCAGCGGATATTAACCATAATGATTTTCAGGGGTTCAAGGGAAGATATAACGGTTATAAATATTTCAGCGAAAATAATGACGGGTTGAGAGGGTACGACTGGCAACCGAAAGACCAGTTAACGACCAACGCATCCATTCGGTACCATAAAAATAACACCACTTTTTACTATAAAGTCAATTTTCTTACGGAGAAGATTAATGTGTATAATCCTGTGATTGAAGAATTATACTTAGGCGGCGGAAACAGAACCTATGTTGCCAATGATGCTGATTATAAAACAAAAAGATGGATCCATCAGTTCAATATTCAGACAAAGCTAGGCTCAAGAATCAATTATAACGGGGATTTTTCTTACCAGACACAGGAAAGAAAAAAACAGGAATACCAGTATGATGTTCCTAACAGACAGGAACTTTCAAGAGGAGAAGATTTCACCTATTATCAATCTGAAGTAATGTATTCCAGAGGAATGTTCAGCAACTTTTTAGATAGTGAGAAAGTTAATTTCCAGATAGGGTATGAGCTTGACAGGACAAAAGGTTTTGCGAGTGGTGAAATCGGGGACTTCGGAAGCACCGGAAATGATGATGTGAACAGGATTATTTTCAATTATGCCAACTTCATCTCCGCAGAATGGAATGTCAATAACTGGTTGTCATTACGTCCCGGAGTAAGATTAGCGTTAAGCAATAAGTTTGATTCCCAATACAACTATTCAGCAACAGCAAGGTTTAAAACCACACAAAATTCAGATATCCGTTTGGTATTCGGTTCAGCCAATCGTTTCCCGACTTATGATGAACTATATACCTATATGGTGGATAACAACCATGATATCAGAGGAAATGAAAATTTAAAGCCTGAAACGGGATATTCGGCAGGGATATTCTGGGATTATACTACGGCAACGGCGAATAACTGGAGATTCAACTTCAGTGCTTCAGGAATGTACCTTGATGTGAAGGACAGAATTGAAAGTGTGATTATCAGCAACAGCCCGTTACAATATACCTATCTCAATGTAGATAATTACAAATCCTTACTATTCGGAGGCTCTGTAACAGCCAAAAAAGGTGACCTGTCATTGAATGCAGGAGTTTCTGTTTTGGGAATTTCACAGGTGCTGAATACCGGTCATCTTACGTCACCTGATGACTACAATTTTTACGCAGAAGCCAATTTATCAGCGAATTATACCTTACCCTATACCAAAACGCTTTTTGCCCTTTACTATAAATACACCGGAACTAAAAAAATGTTTACCCACCAGCCAAACGCTCAGGATCCTTTAGATGCGGGACAATATGTGTTAGGGAAAATAGATGATTTCAGCATGCTGAATTTTACGGTAAGCCAGCCATTTTTTAACAATCATCTGGAGCTTAGCGCAGGAATTAAAAACATTTTTGATGTAAGTACCATCAGAAATACCGTACAAAGCGGAGATGGACATAACGCGACAGCCAACCAACAAAATCTATTCTACGGCAGAAGTTACTTCGCCCGATTAAATTATAACTTTTAAAACTTTACACATGAAGAAAATACTATTTTCCCTTTTAATAGGAGCTTCTTTTATATCTCAGTCATGTATCAATGATAATGAAGATCCTGTTTTCATAGTTCCTACGGACGGTGAAGTCGTAAACCCGGATGTAGGTGGAGCTACTCAACCAAACCAGGTTTGGATTGATCTGGGAACCCATACGGAGATCCTTACCAAAAGAACGGATTGGGATTTGGCATTCTATTCAGGAAACGCTTTTAAAGTGATGCTGAACTCATCGATCATGATGGCAGCAGGAAAAATTCCTAATGCAACCAATATAGATTTAGTTACAGAAGCAAGTGTGGCAACTTTAAAAGACCAGGTTCAGGTGGCCAACTTTAATCCTTCCAATGTAGTTTATATTGATGATGTGAACGGAAATTTCCCTTCAGGATATACCGCAATTGAGGAAATCAAGGTGAATGACGCTGAAAATGCAGTGTACCTTGTTAATATGGGAAAAGAAATCTATACAGGCACTGTCGCAACCGGATCGGTTGCAACGGGAGGTGATGACAGAGGCTGGATGAAAGTTCAGGTAGTGAGATCAGGTGACGGATATAAAGTAAAGTATGCTCAATTGAATGAAACTACCCATAAAGAATTGAGCATTACTAAAAATACTGCTTATAACTACAATTTTGTAAGCCTGAAAAGTAATAAAGAAATACCTGTTCAGCCGGAAAGAAAAAAATGGGACATCTGCTTCACGGTATTCACCAATACCATTATGGGAGCGGGAAGTTATATTTATGCAGACTTTGTAACCATCAATAATGTGGGCGGAGCAGGAGCGTATGAAGTAAAAGTAACGGCACCTGCATCCGGAGTTGAAGTGTATAACAATTTCAAAGCGCCGGATATTGATCAGTCCAAATTCATTTACAATGACCAGAGAGTAATCGGTTCCAACTGGAGAAATCCGGTAGGAGTGAACGGACTGGAAGTTTATGGCGATCGTTTCTACATTATTAAAGATGCAGAAGGATATTACTTCAAGCTGAGGTTTACAAGATTGACCAGTACAGCCGGAGAACGTGGTAGACCACAATTCGAATATCAACCTTTATAAAAATAATCTAATCAGTAATAACATGAAAAAATTCGTTGTAATAGCGTCTGTCCTTTTAGCAGTATTCTCATGCAAAAAAGCAGAAGAAACTAAAAAAGAAAACCCTGCAGAAATTACATCAGAAACTCCGAAAAGCAATCATAAGATTGTAACCCTGAGTGGCGGAATTACCGAAATCGTAAGTGCATTAGGACACGAAAAAGAAATCGTGGGAACCGATGTTACCAGTACTTATCCTGAAACATTAAAAGCTACGGCCAAAGATCTAGGTCACGTAAGATCGATGACTATTGAGCCGGTCATGGCGGTAAACCCTACTTTGATCTTAGCATCTGAAAAAGACATTAACCCGGAATTATTAGGAAAAATCAAATCTTCAGGGATCAAATCTGAGGTTTTCAAACAGGAATATTCCGTAGAAGGAACTAAAAAATTAATAGCAGACGTTGCGAAAGCAATAGGCAATACAGACTATCAGAAATTAATCGATAAGATTGATGCTGATCTGAAACAAATCCAGCCGATTGCTAAAAAACCTAAAGTATTATTCATCTACGCAAGAGGAAATATGCTGATGGTAGGGGGAAAAAACACACCGATGGAAAAGCTGATCACCATTGCAGGAGGTGAAAATGCAGTGAATGATTTTGAAGATTTCAAACCATTAACGCCTGAAGCCGTTGTAAAAGCAAATCCGGATGTATTATTCTTCTTTACAAGCGGATTACAGGGAGCCGGAGGGAATGAAGGTGCTCTTAAAATGCCTGGTGTTTCGCAGACCAATGCGGGTAAAAATAAAAGGATTATAGCCATGGACGGCGGTTTGGTTTCAGGTTTCGGACCAAGATTAGGAGAAGCTGCAGTAGGATTAAATAAATTATTAATTGAAAACACAAAGTAAACTATACTTTTATATTACTATAAGTGCCATACTGCTGATTCTTATCGCGGTATGGTCACTGAACACCGGGGTGTATGATTTTGGAGGAAAATCCCCGTTCACAATATTGTGGCAGTCTATACAGGGAGATCCTGATTTGGCTTTAAGCGACCAATATGTGATCTGGGATGTGCGTGCAGCGAGAATTATCATGGCCATTTTAATCGGAAGTATGTTGGCTGTTTCAGGAACGGGATTACAGGGACTTTTTAAAAACCCTTTAGCAACAGGGGATCTGATCGGTTTGACTTCCGGAGCTACTTTATTAGCTGCAATTGCTATTGTTTTGGGAGGACATTTCAAAGAATATCTTCCTGAAGCGGTACAGTTTTCACTGGTAAGCCTGTTTGCTTTTATAGGAGCTTTCTTATCCATGATGCTGGTGTACAGAATCTCTACAAGTGGAGGAAAAACCAATATTGTAATGATGCTTTTAACAGGAGTTGCCATTACGGCTATAGGGTTTTCCATCACTGGTTTTCTGATCTATATTTCAAAGGATGAGCAATTAAGAGATCTTACCTTTTGGAATTTGGGAAGCTTGGCGGCTGCTACCTGGACGAAGAATATTGTTTTAGCAGTAGTGCTGGTCATTTCTTACGTTATTTTACTGCCTAAAGGAAAAGCATTGAATGCGATGATGTTGGGAGAAAAAGATGCACAGCATTTGGGAATCAATGTCGAAAGATTAAAGAAGCAGATCATCATTATCACAGCATTAATGGTTGGAAGCAGTGTCGCTTTTTCAGGGACGATCGGCTTTGTAGGCCTCATTGTACCATATATTTTAAGGCTTTTATTTAAGTCCAATTATGCTTTTATCCTGCCTTTATCGGCAGTTTGTGGCAGTATTTTGTTATTGACGGCAGATACATTCAGCCGAAGCATTGTAGAGCCTTCGGAATTACCGGTCGGGATACTGACGGCATTAATGGGAGGACCGATCTTTATTGCGATTCTGGTTAAACATAAAAAATCATTGTAATGATAAAGGCGCATCAGATCAATTATAAGCATAAAGAGTTCCATATTCTGGATGGAGTAGATGTTTCGGTGGAATATGGTGAGTTTCTGGCTATTATTGGACCCAACGGAGCAGGAAAATCAAGCTTACTCAGTGTTTTGTCGAATGAAGTAAAATCTAAGCAGAAAATTCTATTTAAAAGTAAGCCTATCAACAATTGGGAAGTCAGAGAATTGTCTATGCATAAAGCTAAATTTTCCCAGCACAACAGCACCGATATTCCTCTTGACGTAAAAGATGTCGTGATGATGGGAAGATATCCTTATTTTGACGGACAGCCAAAGAAAGAAGACCATGAAGCGATGAACAATATGATGTATGAAACGGACGTATTTCATCTCAAAGACAGGGAATACAATACTTTGTCGGGTGGAGAAAAACAACGGGTACATCTTTCCCGGGTAATGGCACAATTGCAGAATGAAATTGCCCACAAACTTATTTTTCTGGATGAACCATTGAATAATTTAGATATTAAACACCAGTATAAGGCATTGGAAACTATTAAAAACTTCACGAAAAAAGCCAACAGTGCTATAGTTGTTTTACATGACCTCAATTTAGCAGCACAGTTTGCAGACAAAATTCTGTTGATGAAATCAGGGAAGGTTTCTTCCTACGGAACGCCGGAAGAAGTTTTCACGGCTGAAAATATCAGTAATGCCTACAACTTCCCGTGTACCATTTGTCCGCATCCTATTACTCATAACCCAATGATCATTTTCGGATAACCATGGAAAAAGACGAACTAAGAATACTTGCTGAAAATCTTGCCCATCCGCAAGGAGAAAAAGGCATCGAGATTGGCGAAATGATGAACGAAACCAATATCGGGATGACTTCAGAAAGCATCAAGGCCCTTCTGATAGAAGACGATGAGCATATCCTTGAAATAGGGCACGGCAATGCAGGACATTTGAAAACTATTTTAAATAAAGCTAACCATATAAAATATACCGGAATTGATATTTCCGAAACCATGCATCTGGAGGCTAAGAAACTGAACAGGGAATGGGAGCATCAGGTGGATTTTGTATTGTATGAAGGGAAGAAGCTTCCTTTTAAAGACAAAACCTTTGATAAAATAGTTACTGTCAATACAGTGTATTTCTGGGAAGAGCCAATTGCTTTTTTAAATGAAGTCCATAGAGTTTTAAAGGACAACGGAACTTTTGTTCTCACTTTTGGGCAAAAGGATTTCATGGAAAAGCTTCCTTTCACCGCTTTCAATTTTACTTTGTACAACAACAGTGAAATGGAAGAGCTTATCTCGGAAAGCGAATTCAAGAGAATGAAAATTTCTGAAAAGGAAGAAGAAGTGAAAAGCAAAACAACCAACGAAACCATCAAAAGAATCTATACAGTTTTAACCATAAAAAAATAATAGAATGAGCACATTAGTGAACGATTTAAAAGAAAAATGGGAAGCTCTGAAAGCGGAAAACCCGCATTTGAGAATAAGAAATGCCGCTACACAACTAGGCGTAAGCGAAGCAGAATTATTAGTAACGGACATAGGTGAAGGAGTAATGGCTCTGAAACCGGAATTTGCAGATATCTTGTCAGAAGTTGAACAATTAGGAAAAGTAATGGCTCTTACGCGTAATGACGAATGCGTTCATGAAAGAAAAGGAACTTACCTGAACGGAGATTTCAGCAGTCCTCATGCCCAATTGTTCGTAGGAGAAGATATTGACCTGAGAATTTTCTTACACTCATGGAAGTTTGCTTTTGCAGTAACGGAAGGAGACAAAAAAAGTCTTCAGTTCTTTGGTAAGGACGGATTGGCACTTCACAAAATCTATGTAACGAAAGAAAGCAATGCAGAAGCATTTGATGTTATTGTAGAAAAATATAAAGCAGAAGATCAAAGTCAGGCTTTTGAATTTGAAGCAGTTGTTCCGAAGCCGGAAGAAAAGCCGGATGCTGAAATTGATGTGGAAGCTTTCCAGAAAGAATGGAGAGAACTAAAAGACACCCACAATTTCTTCACGATGACCAGAAAATACGGAGTAAGCAGAACCCAGGCTTTAAGACTGGCTCCGGAAGGTTTTGCAGTGAAAATCGACAACTCAAAGGTAGTCAATGTTCTGGAAGATGCTTCCGAAAAAGATATTCCGATCATGGTATTTGTTGGGAACAGAGGGATCATCCAGATTCACACAGGACATGTGAAGAAAACACTTTGGCATCAGCAGTGGTTCAATGTAATGGATCCGGATTTCAATCTCCATTTGGATGTGACCAAAATTGCAGAAGCATGGATCGTTAAAAAACCGACGGAAGACGGAGACGTGACAGCGATAGAAGTATTTAATAAAGAAGGAGACATTATTGTTCAGTTCTTCGGGAAAAGAAAACCGGGGATTCCTGAGCTGCAGGAATGGAAAAATCTTGTAGCAGAATTAGAGAAATAATAGTTAGATGATTTTGAATGAGGCCGTTTTGCTTTGTAGGCAGGGCGGTCTTTTTACTTTTTATTTCAAAACCGGAAAATAAAGTAAATTTAATGTTTGCTTTCATTTTATAGTTTGAAAATAATAGTATTTTTATAACATGATAAGAATGAAAAATATTTTCATAGCACTATTGCTTGCAGGCTATTCCTTTTTAAATGCCCAGGAATTTAAGGCATACCAATTTTATGATCAGAAAGGAAAAGCAATATCCACTGATAAACTAATCAAAGAACTGGCGGAATATGACGTCATACTTTTTGGCGAAAACCACAATAACTCCATTAATCACTGGCTTCAGCTGAAAGTAACGGAAGCTTTGTATGCCAGAAAAAACGGACAGATTATTCTTGGAGCGGAAATGTTCGAAAGAGATAACCAATCCCAGCTGAACCAGTATTTAAAAGGGGTTTTTGATGCCAAAGCCCTGAAAGATTCAGCCCGTTTATGGAATAATTATACCACAGATTATAAGCCTTTGGTAGATTTTGCAAAAGCCCAAAAACTGGATTTCATTGCGACCAATATTCCACGAAGATATGCTTCTCAGACTGCTAAGGAAGGGATTGAATCCTTGCTTGCATTAAATGAAGAGGAGAAAAAATATATAGCTCAGCTGCCTATCCAAGTAAGTCTGGAAACTCCCGGCTACAAAGAAATGAAAGCCATGATGGGAGATCATGCTGAAGGGACAAAAGTGATGAATTTCATTTCGGCACAGGCTACAAAAGATGCAACGATGGCAGAATCCATCCTGAAAAACATTCAGGAAGGTAAAACTTTTATTCATTACAACGGAAATTATCACAGCAAAGAATTCGGTGGAATTTATTGGTATCTCAAACAAAAGAATCCTCACCTGAAAATAGCAGTGATCTCTGTTTTTGAAACTGAAAACCCGGATTTAAAAATCCCTCAAAAAGATTACGTTCCTACGAATTTCAACCTGATTATTCCATCAGATATGACGAAAACCTACTAATAATATTACAAGCCTATAAAAACAAAAAAAGCTCCCGTTTTTGAGAGCTTTTTTGTTTTGAATGAATTATTCTTTAATGAATTTCTTCTGAATATTGCCTTTTACATCTTCAATATCAATGATGTAGACACCATTGATGAGCTGGCTCACATTGATCTGGTTGTTCAGGAGAACTCCGCTGGAAATAAGGCGTCCTGTTGAGCTGTATATTTTATATCCAGCTTTACTGCTGATATTCTTCACATGCAATATTGAGCTTACCGGGTTAGGGTAGATCATAATATCATCCTGGTTCAGAGAATTCGGAACAGGTAACTTAGAAATCCTTACGGTGTAATCCTCTACTTCTCCATATGGGAAGCTTGTACAGTTCACCGGAATACCTCCTTTTTGCATTGCTACTCTCATCACTACATATTTGTAATCTGTCATACTTACAAATGCATTAGCCGGTACACTGAATGTTCCTGTGACAGGAGTTGTTGTATTCGGACCTGTAGCAATGATTCTTTCATTAGGATCAAAAGTACCACTTCTGTCAAAGTCGATCCATACCGCAACACCAGCCTCATTGGTTGTGGTTTTCTCTATCGTGATCTGGTTTCCTGTAGATCCCTGGATCAGTTCAATGAAAGTGGCAGGGTTACCTGAATAATCAGTGTAATTGGAAGCTCCCGAAGCATTCTCCATATTAGGTTTGCCGTTTGGCTTCACCGTCACTTTTGAAATATAATCTGTCGCTGAATTCTGTGAAGACATCTGACAATAGATCACCGTAGGGGTTGTGAAGAAATACAGTTTTGTGAATTCGGCAACAGTACCATTACAAACATTCGCTACCTGCATTTCATACTTTGTTAATTCAAGAAGGTTAGTCAGTGTATAGGTATTCGTTGGAACGGCTATTGTAGTCCAGCTCGGAATACCCACTTTTCTATATCTTAAGACATAGGTTGCCCCCGGGAAAGGATCCCAAACCACAACAGCGGATGTTGGAGTAAGAGTCGTAATCGTTAATCCGGGAGGCGGCAATTCACATGTTCTTTCCGTTGTAAATACTTTAGGATTCGACCATGGATTGATCGTTGTCTCACCGTTACAAATATTGGCGATCTGAACTTCATACGTAGTGTACGGAGATAATCCCGGAAGAGTATAGGTATTGGCCGGTGGTGCCGGTAAGTTGACCTGAATCCATGTTGTTGTTCCCACTACCCTGTATCTCATCACATAGGTGGAGCTCGCTGCAAGCGGAGTCCAGGTGATCTGAGCTGAGTTCGTGGTGATGTTACTGATCGAAACACTTGGTGGTGTAGGATCACATCTGGTGGTAAAGGTCTTGATGGCAGTCGGAGCTCCAGGGGTATTTCCACATACCGCTGAAACCTGTACCTCATAAGTTGTTGCAGGCGTTAAACCTGTTAATGTCAACGGAACATTTCCTAAAAGGGTAGATGCATATACATCCGTCCATGCAGTAGTACCCTGTACTCTGTATTGTACCAGATACGTGATATTATTCGCAGCACCTGTAATATTAACAATTGCTGAGTTATGCGTAATGGTATTGAATGTAGGTGCATTAGGAGTCGTGTTGGCACACGGTCTTAATTTCACCGCATAATCCTCTACCTCTCCATTTAAAGCATTCTGACACATTACCGGAGAGCTGGTACGTTTCAGCACTACTCTCATTGTGGTTGTAAGCGGTCCGTTATAAGCCGTGGTCGGTACATTAAACAATGCTGTTACAGGAGATGTGGTGCTTGCTGCGGAGTTTAAGATCTGCTCAGTAGTTTCAAATACCCCGTTCCTGTTAAAGTCGATCCATGCAGATACCGCATCATTATAAGTCGATCCTGTCCAGCCTTTGGCAACAGAAATCTTATTGCCGTTAGATCCGATATCTAATGTGATAAGGGTGGCAGGAGTGGTATAGCTGATATAATTAGTCTGTACGGAGGTATTACTCATTGGCGGAATACCCGGATTTACAGGAGTAATGGTCACATTGGAGATATGGTCATTGGTTCCTGTACCTGTCATTGGACAATAGGTAATAGGGGTGGTGGTAAATGTTGTAGAAGTAGACCAAGGTCCCTGAGTTCCACCACATACGGTAGCCACCTGTACTTCATAAGCCGTTTGTTCTGTAAGACCTGTAATGTTATAACTGTTCGTTGTTACAAGAGGTGAAGTAACCCATGCACCAACCGGTGAAGTGGTTCTCCATCTTACATAATAAGTAGCACCGGTAGCTCCCATCCATGAAACAGTAGCAGCAGTGGCAGCAATATTACTCATGGTAATCCCTGTTGGTGCTGCAGTAGTACATGCAGGAATATCTACAAATTTAACCTGATAGTCTTCTACTTCCCCGTTGCTGGTAAGATTGGCACAGGCATCAGCCGGCGTAGATAAATATACAATAACACGCATTTTCAGCTTGTTGGTTCCCATATAAGCATTGGCAGGAACAGCGAAAGTAGCGGTTACAGGAGTCGTATTGGAATACCCTAAATTCATAATTCTTTCACCTCCAGGAGTTGTAGAAGGGATATTGTTGAAAATCCCGTCCCCGTTAAAGTCGATCCAGGCATTGGTAGAATAGGTGCTGGAAAGGATAGTTCTTCCCACAGAAAGTACATTTCCTGTGGTATTACGTCCTAAAGTGATAAGCTTAGCAGGATCATTGGAATAATCCGTATAAGTACTCTCATTAGAATTATTGCTCATGATTGGCGTATTCACACCGGTCATGGTAACATTATTGATGTAGCCGTTTGTAACGGTAGCAGTACCTGTATTACAATAGCTAATAGCCGGAGTGGTAAAGTTGGTGGATGCTGAGAATGGCCCCTGGGTTCCACCACAGATAGTGGAAACCTGTACTTCATATTGAGTATTTCCATTCAGGTTTGAAATTGTATATGGATTAGCAGCAGGGTTTATGGTAATCCATGTAGGAGAACCAATCTGTCTGTATCTTAATACATAAGTAGCATTTGCAGTTACAGTCCATGAAACAGTGGCTGTTGAAGAGGTCAGATTGGAAATATTGATATTAGTTGGCGGAGCCGTGGTACATGGTTGTAAATCAATAGCTTCAAACTGTATTCTTGGAATGGTGGAATATCTGCTGGTGGCTGTCGGTGGACTTGTCGGGTCAGGATTATTAGAGGTGTTGTAATACAACATTCCTCTGTTGGTACCCGCTGTATAACTTCCCCATTGGGCAGTACATGATGTACCTGCGGTGTTTTCATCAACAGCAACCACAATATTGCTTGTGCCATTCCACAAGAAAGGAGTCGTTAATAAAAGTTCTACCCAGTTACCATTTGTCATCGTAGGCACTGTGTCTGAATATACCTGCGTTAAGGATGAGACAGGAATCCAGCTGGTAGTGGTAGGGAAATTAGCTTGTGTAGTATTTCCCATATACACCGTCCAGTTATTATAATTAGCCTGAGTGGCTGCTGTGGATGATACATAAAATCTGATTTTGGTAATATAATGATTGGAACCTACTGCACCGGCAACTTCAGCCGCTGTATATATTTGTTGAGAATAATTATATCCTGAGCAGGAATACATAGGAAGATTAGCCAAAGTAGCAGTACCTGAACCTATTTGTCCTGGCGTGAATGAAGGACCGGCTATCCAGGCTGTTTTATCTGTTGGAGAGCATACGGATCTCACCCACCAGTAATAGGTAGTTCCTGACACCAGGGGAGTCAGGTTTGCTGTAGTTGCTGCCGTTGGTGTACCCACTGTTGCTGCCGTAGGGGCTACTCCGGTCGTATTGTAATAATACTCATATCCATTGGCAGGAGCTGGTGCCGGTGCAGCCCAGTTGATAGTAGCTGAATTAGGCGCAAGATTGGTAACGGGTAATGTAGTAGGTTCAAAACAGGTAGGAGCTTCCATTACCTTTACCTCATCCAGCAAAACATCATCATAAAAATAACCATTACCTGCAGCGTCTTTATCTACTATAAACTTCAATTGGATAGTAGTTCCTATGTAGGTGGCAGCTAAAGGTATTCCTACGGTCCTCCATTCAGAATCATTGGTATCGTTAGAGAAGATCTGAACCCATCCGTTTCCGTCATTTATAAGTACCTTCAAGACATTGTTGTCATAAGGAGGAAGTGTACCTGTCGCGGAAGTCAGATGGTTTTTAAACCATTCAAATTCAACATACGGAACTGTTAAACCCGTTAAGTTAATCTGTGGAGTAGTAAGCTCAACATTATGAAGGTTAGCATACGGTGAACTGGCATCTACCCAGGCAAAAGTACCTGCAGGTTTTCCACCGTTACCGGTAGCTCCGTAGCCGGCAGAACCGGAAAATTTCCAAATAGCGGTGGCACTGGTAGATGAAGGGTTGGTATTCGTCCAGCAAGCGGGTAAAGCTCCTGAACTGAAAGATTGCGAGAACGGAACCGTAGCAACGGGACAGGTTTGCGCAAAAATGAGCCCTGTAAAGGCCAGTACTAGAAAAAGTAAAATTTTCTTCATACAGTATAAAGTTTAGTTTAATTTCTCAAAAAATCACTTCTTAGTTAATTTTTTTTATGTAAAAATTGAATCGGTAAGTTAATTAAACTGTTTTGATGGTGCAACTTAGATTTACTTTTTATAATTTTTTATAATTATGTTTAAAATTTTAATAAAATTTTAACCTGTTTTGTTGGTTTTTTTAAAATAAATTTATTATACAACGCATAAAGCTTGACGGGTAGGTTATTCTTTTACATCTTATATTTGTATCATTGGATTGCTTATGAAAAAAATATTTTTATTTTTAATTTTATCAGTTAATTGGATCTTTGCTCAGGAATTAACTCCTAAGGAGCTTTCCATTATCAATCAGGGTGATATTAATTCCGCTTTGCCTATTTACCAGATTACCGAGCCTGATCAGCATAAAACATTATTAAATCTTTCCACGGAAATTGACCCCCTGGATCCTCATACGGCTGCTTTGGTTAAAAGGATGAAGCTTTCTCTCCTTTCAACGGATGGAGGTGTGGGCATTGCTGCTCCGCAGGTGGGGATCAACAGAAAAGTAATCTGGGTTCAGCGTTTTGATAAAGAAAATACACCGTTGGAATATTTCATTAATCCGGTTATTGTATGGAGATCGGAAATACAGAACTTAGGACCGGAAGGAGACTTGTCTATTCCTGATTTCAGGGACCAGTTTTATAGAAGTAAAGTCATTCAGCTGGAGTATGTGGATTTGAAAGGACAGAAATATTCAGAAATTGTAGAAGGGTTTACCGCAGTAATTTTCCAGCATGAGATAGACCATCTTTTCGGAATTCTGATTTCCGATAAAAAGGAAAAAGAGAAAAACGATGCTTATCAAAAAGTAGATGCTTTTCAGAAGGATAAATAAAGGTAAAACAGGCTATCACAAGGATAGCCTGTTTTTATTTTATCTCATTCACCTGCCTTATAATATTCGTATTATTTTCAATACCTATATTAAAAGCTTTTCCTTCTTTAGCACTCTGATTAAGCTTTTCCAAAAGGATTTGATAATCGGGATCTTTTTTTGACAGGTAAAAAACCTGCTGACTTATTCCTATAGTCACCCGCTGAAATTTTTCCGGGTTTTCCGGATCTTCAGTAACCTGGTTGATGGTTGAATTATTATACCAGGTTAAATTCTGTGAGTTGGGATTATGGGAACAAGATGTGATCATAAAGAATATTATATAAATCCATGCTTTCATAAAGAATAGTATTTAATATGCAGCTCTTGCAATTTACCTATAAATATACAGGAGCTGCATATGATATATTAAGAGATTCCTCCGCAGTGTGATACGCTTGGAGCCGGTGTCGGAGAACAGCCGGAAAGTGATGAGAACGTTGTCAGTACACAATTGGTATTGATGTAACTGTTATCATACAAATAAGATCCGGTTGAGCTTCTGTAATAAATATTTCCTGCTGTATTGGCATAAGAAGAAGAGGATGCAGTTCCGCAAGAGGTATTTACACACGCATTTCTCCAGGTAGTTTCAGTAACAGGCCCGTTAGGAAACAGGGACGGATCAATAATTCTTTTTTCAGTAACTCCGGAAGCATTTTTATAGCTCACCAAAATGGCTACGTGATAATTCCATGATACACAGCAAGAACCGGTAGAGGCTTTTAGATTTCCATAGATAAACTGTTTTTCACAATCATATCCATTGTTCACAAGGATTTGTCTCATTTTGTGAGCTCTTGCGTAGCAACCGTCTACAGCATATCTGAATGTAATACACGGAGAAGAAGCTGTTGAAGTTCCGCACGACTGGTTTTTAATTTGAGTAAACATATTGTTTAAAGTAGTTACATTGGGAAGTACACTCGTCAATTTGTTAAGTTCCGGTTTTTCTTCCTTGGTCAGGATAGACCTAAAGTATTTAACATCTTCCTCAGTTCCTTTTTCCACCTTCACGATTTCATTGCTGTTAAGCTTCATAAAAACATGAATAGGAGACTCATTCTGTATAGCCTGCCTGATCAGGCTGATGTACTCTTCATTTTCTTTGCTTGGCTTAATTTCGTAGAATTGGGCACTAAGGATGAAAGAAACTTTCAACGTTCCGTTTTCTTCATTAATTCCCACAGGAACCGTTTTTCCGAAGTCCCTTGCGGCAACATGGTTACTGGTGTTTTCTTTTCCAACTACATCTTGATTGGTAGCGGAGTCTGAGCAGGCATTTGACGACAGTAAAGTCAAAAATACCACCATTGATAAGAATAGTTTTTTCATGATTTTTAAGATTTAATGGTTTGGTGTTTTATATGAATTATAGTTTTTATAAATAATATTTTTAATATTTCCCGTATTGGTGATATGAAATTAAGAAAAACTCAAATGCTAACCAAACAAATTTTATAAAAAAAATATTTTTTTTTCTTCTAACACATTGAAATTCTTTGTTTAAAGGAAAAACGCGACATAAAATATCCCTTTAAAGGGAAAAATGGAATCATCGCATATAAAAAATATAAAAAATCATAAGTCCGCAAGATTCGGATTTTTTTAGAGAGACCCGATGCTCATTTTTGCAAGAAGATATTAAAACAAGAAATAATGCAAAGATTTAAAAACAAATTCGCTTTAATTACAGGCGGAACCAATGGAATGGGTTGGGCAACCGCACAACAATTCATTCATGAAGGTGGAAAAGTCATTATTACCGGAAGGAGGGAAGAAACAGTAAATAAAGCATTGAAGACATTAGGGAAAAATGCTTTTGGGATTGTATCGGATGCGGGAAGTATGAAAGATCTGATGAACCTGCAGAGTGAGGTCAGAAAATATGCCCAAAACATAGATTTGGTTTTTGCCAATGCTGGTTATGGAAAGTTTGCCCCTATTGAAAATGTTGATGAAAACGGATTTGATGAGCTCTTTAATCTATTAGTAAAAGGTCCTTTTTTTACGGTTCAGCAAATGTTGCCTCTGATGCAAAAGGGAAGTTCCGTTATTTTCAATACTTCTGTTGCTACAGACATTGCAATGCCCAACTTTTCGATCTATTCTGCGGCAAAATCAGCAGTACAGTCTTTCATCAAAACTTTTGCTGCGGAATTAACGGAAAGAGGAATTCGTGTGAATGGCATCAGTCCCGGACACATCAAAACCAATATTTTTAATAACACAGGTCTGAATGTTGAGCAGATTGAAAATGCGGTTGAACAAATTATCCCTACTATTCCTTTTAAAAGATTGGGTGAACCTTCAGAAATTGCCAGTACAGTACTTTTCTTGGCCTCAGAAGAAGCATCTTATATTCATGGTGTTGAATTGAAGGTGGATGCAGGGATTTCTGTGATAAGGTAGAGTAAAAAAAATTATCATTCCGTTGGAATCTACACTATTTTATTTAACGTTGCCCAGATTCCTGCGGAATGATAATTTAATGATAAATATATTGTGATTTTATCTATTCACAAGCTCTGCTCCGAAAACATCCACAAAATGCTTTCTGATACTTGCTTTTACATTTTCAAATTCTTCAGGAGTAAGCTCTCTTTCCAGTTCTCTTTTCAAGGAAGTTACCTGCTTATCTTTGATTCCGCAGGGAATAATGTATTCGAAATAGCGCATATCTGTATTCACATTCAATGCAAAACCGTGTAACGTTACCCAACGGGAAGCTTTTACGCCCATAGCGCATATTTTTCTGGCATAAGGTTTTCCTACATCCAGCCAAACCCCGGTTTCACCTTGTGAGCGTTCTCCTTTCAACCCGAAGTCACCAATGGTTCTGATGATCACTTCTTCCAGGTTTCTCATATATAAGTGAATGTCTGTAAAGAAATTTTCAAGGTCTAAAACAGGATAGCCGACTATTTGCCCATATCCATGGTACGTAATATCCCCACCACGGTTGGTTTTCACGAAAGTGGCATCAATCTCTTTTAATTGGTCGATTCCAGCTAACATATTTTCTTCATGTCCGCTTTTTCCTAATGTATAAACATGAGGATGCTCTACCAAAAGCAAATGATTCGGAGTGATGAGGTGCTGTTCGGCAGGAAGGTCACGGTTTTTTATTTTGGTATCAATAATATCTTTCATCAGGCTTTCCTGATAATCCCAAGCGGACTGATATTCTTTTATGCCTAAATCTTCAAATTCTACTACTTTATTCTGATGTGTATTCATATGTCTACGTCTATCTTCTTTTAAAGGCCATATGGAATCGCGATTTCATACCCTGTATTGATGTACAAATTTACTGAATTTTATCCTTTTATGGAATTGAGAAAATCTATGGCGCTCTTCCTCCAATCTTTATCTTCCAGTAGTATGTTTACGAAAGCCGTTCCAATGATCCCTCCGTCTGCTTTTTCAGTTACATTTTCAAAATCTTCTTTTGATTTGATACCGAAACCGATCATCAGAGGGTTTTTAAGAGGAAGAGAAGCCAGTTTTGAAAGATAGTCTTCATTTTTCAAAACAGCATTTTGAGTTCCCGTTGTGGATGAAGAACTTACTGCATATAAAAACCCCGAACTTAGAGAGTCAAGATATACCATTCTTTCATCTGATGTTTCAGGGGTTACCAGAAAAGTGAAATTAAGCTTATATTTTGCTAAGATTTCCCGGTAATTTTTTTCAAACTCAATAGGAGGTAAGTCCGGAATGATTAATCCGGAAACTCCGCTTTCCGAACATTCTCTACAAAAGTTTTCAAATCCGAAACTTAAAACGGGATTGATGTACCCCATTAAAATAACGGGAATTTTTATTTCGTTTTTAATGGATTTTAACTGGGAAAAAAGCTTTTCAATGGTCATTCCGTTTTTCAAAGCCAGCTCATGGGCATGCTGAATGACCGGACCGTCGGCTACAGGATCGGAATAGGGCATTCCGATTTCCATCATATCCGCACCGGAATCCTGAATAAGTTTGATTATTTCAACGGTATCTTCCAATTGGGGGATCCCCGCCGTGAAATATATATTTAGTTTTTTCATTTATTTTAGATGTTAGACGTTAAAGATTAGAGGTTAGATGAGAGTTTTGGAACTCATCACTATTAACTTATAATTCATAACTCTTCAAATACGTTTCCATATCCTTATCACCCCGCCCACTCAGGCAGATCACCACAATATCATTTTCATTGAACCTTTTTTTGTCTAAAACAGCTAATGCATGGGCGCTTTCCAATGCGGGAATAATTCCTTCCAACTTTGTCAGCTCAAAAGCAGATTGTAGTGCTTCATCATCATTAATGCTGAAAAACTCTGCCCGTTTCTCTTTAAACAGATGCGCATGAAACGGCCCGATTCCCGGGTAATCCAATCCTGCGGAAATAGAGTGGGGCTCAATAACCTGTCCGTCTTTTGTCTGCATCACAAGGCTTTTACTTCCGTGTAAAACACCCAATGTACCCAAAAAAGTTGTGGCAGCCGATTTTCCTGATTCAATGCCATGTCCTCCTGCTTCTGCGGCAATGATTTTAACCTCTTCTTCCTCTACAAAATGATAGAAAGTTCCTGCTGCATTGCTTCCGCCGCCAACACAGGCAATCACATAATCAGGGTTTTGTCTTCCGGTTTGTTCTTTCAGCTGTTCTTTAATTTCTTTTGAAATAATGCTTTGAAATCTGGCCACCAGATCAGGAAAAGGATGTGGACCAACTACACTTCCAATGACGTAGTGGGTGGTGACAGGGTTGTTGATCCAGTCTCTTAATGCTTCATTCACAGCGTCTTTCAATGTTTTTGAGCCTGAAGTTGCTGCAATCACTTTGGCGCCGAGCATTTTCATTCTTGCCACATTCGGAGCCTGCCGTTGAATATCGATTTCACCCATATAGACAATGCACTCCAAACCTAATAAGGCGCAGGCTGTAGCAGTGGCAACACCGTGTTGTCCGGCTCCGGTTTCTGCAATAATTCTGGTTTTACCGAGACGTTTGGCCAATAAAACCTGTCCGAGAGCATTATTGATTTTATGGGCTCCGGTATGATTGAGGTCTTCTCTTTTTAAATAGATACGGGTATTATACTTTTTACTTACATTTTCAGCATAATAAAGTGGAGTAGCACGTCCCACATAATTTTTCAATAAAAACTGATACTCTTTCTGAAAATCTTCAGATTCTATGATTTCGAGATAATTTTTTTGTAATTCTTCTACATTCGGATAAAGCATTTCGGGGATGAAGGCTCCTCCAAACTCTCCATAATATCCGTTTTCATCAGGATTTTTATAATTTTTCATATAATCTTTTTATTTTTTCAAGGTCTTTAACCCCTGCTTTCATTTCAAATTTTGAATTGATATCTAATGCAAAAGGCTGCTTTTTTATCATTTTTACATTTTCAATAGCATCTTCTGATATTCCACCGCTTAAAAAATAAGGAAGTGGAATTTCTATTTTCTCCAGCAAGCTCCAGTCAAACTGTTTTCCTGTTCCGCCAAATGAGAGACTATCCGTATCAAATAAAATATAGGAAATATCATTTTGGATGGCGTGAACCGAAGTGTAAAATTTTTCCACATTAAAGTCTTCTCCAATCCTGAAAACTTTAATAATTCCGACTTTCGGGTTTAGTTTTTTCCTTAATTCAGAAATAAAATCATCACTTTCATTTCCATGAAGCTGAATGAAATCTAAATTAGCTTTTTCAGCTATTTCTATTATTCTGTTGATTTTTTCATTCACAAAAACGCCAACTTTACCTCGATGGTCAATTTTGGAAATATCATCCGGATTCAGGTGGTTTAAAACAAACCTTGGCGACTTTTCATAAAAGATAAAACCAAGAAAATCGGCTTTCAGGGCAATGAGCTCTTTTACTTGTTCTAAAACTGTTAATCCGCAGACTTTTAATTGTAAGTTACTTTCTGTGCCCATTTTAAGTGATATTTTTGATGAAATCTGAAAAAGCATTTCTCGGATTTTTATTCTTCATGAAATATTCACCCATCAGAAATCCGTCAAAGCCCTGTTCTTTCAGATACCTGAAATCTTCCAGATTATAAATTCCACTTTCTGCAATGGATAAAACATTCTCAGGAAGTTGGTTTTTCAGTTGTACGGAATGCTGTAGATCTACCGTAAAATCTTTAAGATTCCTGTTATTAATTCCCACCAGATCAATCTCTGAATGACAATGTTTCAATTCTTCTTCTGTATGAATTTCCAGTAAAACTTCCAATCCTAATTCATGAGACAGAGCGGTGAATTCCTTAACCTGGGTGGGAGAAAGACAAGAAGCAATCAATAAAACAACATCTGCTCCGATACTTTTGGCTTCATAGAACTGGTACTCATCGATCATAAAATCCTTCCGGAGAATAGGGATATTGATTTGTTCTCGCACATTCAGAATATCATCAAATGAGCCTCCGAAGAAATCTTTATCCGTAAGAATTGAAATTCCGCTGGCTCCAAATGTTTGGTATGCAGAAACCACTTCTGAAGGCGAAACATTATCATTAATGATTCCTTTTGACGGAGATTGTCTTTTAAATTCGGCAATAATTCCGCTTTTATTTTTTATAGATTCCTTTAAAGAAAGGTTTTTTCTTCCGAAGAATCCCGAGTCTTTTAATTCCTCAACAGAAGCTTTCGATTGTGAAATCTTAATTTCCTCTTTTTTTCTCTCTATAATGGTGTCCAGTATTGTCATTGTGTTCTTTTAATTTTTTTCTCTTTGTCATTTCGAACAAAGTGAGAAATCTTTATTCGATCGTTTCGTTTAAAAAATTCCAATCAGGATTAAAGGTATTGATCAGGTTTTCCTTTTTTAATCTTGAATAGCCTTTGATTTGTTTCTCTCTTGAAATTGATTGTTCTATATCTTGAAAATTTTCATAATACACCAAATAAAAACATTTATACTTGGTTGTGAAATGATTATTTCCTCCTTCAGGATTTTTATGCCAATATAATCGGGATTTCAAATCATTTGTAACTCCTGTGTAAAGAACAGTTTTATTGATATTGGTTAGAATGTATACATAATAATTATGAGTTCCTAAAGTTTTCATTTAGTTTAATTTAAGATTCTTCACTTCATTGCATTTCGTTCTGAATGACAAGACTCTTACGATTATTCCAGCAAAAGCTGAAGGCTTTGTAAAGCCTTGCCACTTTCTAAACTTTCCTGGGCCCGTAAAAGACAATCATCATAGCTACCAAATTTATTGGTGCTGTGCAGAGCAACGGCAGCATTGGCTAAAACCACTGAGTTTTGCTGTTTGGTTCCTTTTCCCTGCAGGATATTTCTGAAAATTTTTGCCGTTTCATGGGAAGTGCTTCCTGCTTCTATGCTTTCCGGACTAACAGAGTCGAAACCAAGATCTTCGGAAGAGTAGATTTCTTCTCCTTTTTTAGTAATAATCTTGGTATCATGAGTCAGGCTGATCTCATCATATCCATCCATGCCGTGAACCAAGATAAAATCGCGTTCATCTTTTTGCATAAGATATTGATAGATCCTTGCAATTTCAAGATTGTAAACACCGATCATTGAGAATTTAGGTTTGGCAGGATTAACCAATGGACCTAACAAATTGAAAAAAGTTCTTAAACCCAATGATCTTCGTAATGCACCGACAGATTGAAGAGCGGGATGAAAATAAGGCGCATGTAAAAAGCAGATATTGGCTTTTTCAAGGTCCTGATTCAGCGTATCAATATCGGTTTTGAAATTGTAGCCAAGTTCTTCCATTACATTGGAAGATCCGGTAATAGTGGATGCTCCGTAATTACCATGTTTGGTGACTTTCTGTCCTGCTCCGGCAACAATAAAACTTGCCAGGGTAGAAATATTAATAGTGTTTTTTCCGTCTCCACCTGTTCCTACAATGTCTATCGTATCATCTGCATCCAAAGTAATAGGAACTGCCATCTGCAACAAGGCTTCCCTGAAGCCTTCCAATTCTTTTAAAGTAATATTCCGCATCAGGAAAATACTGATGAAGGCTGTTACTTCAATACTATTGAATTTATTCTGCGCAATCTCAATCATGATAGCCTTAGCCTCAGATTTGGATAAGGTATGATGATTAAACAGGTACTGTAAAATTTCTTTCATTTGTGGGGTCTTTATGGTTGAGGGATCTTGTATTATGGTATTCATTTCAGTGGAGGCATTGGTTTATTAACAGAATCACATCCTAACGATGAAGGTGATCTTTCTTTATTGCTTTAGCTATGTAAGAAGTTCCGGATAATGACTTCTCCGTCGGGAGTCAGAATACTTTCAGGATGAAATTGTACGCCATGCACATCATATATTTTATGCTGCAACGCCATGATCATTCCGTCTTTATCTACTGCGGTTATTTCCAGTTCTTCCGGAAAATCTTCAGGATTTACCGCCCAACTGTGATACCTTCCGACTTCTATTCCTGAAGATAAATTTCTGAAAAGTTTAGTGTCATTTTTTACAAATTCGGCGGAAGTGGCCACACCGTGAAAAATTTCAGTGAGGTTAATCAGGCTTCCGCCAAAAGCTTCTGCAATGGCTTGCTGCCCCAAACAAACTCCCAGAATACTTTTGGTTGCCGCATATTCTTTAATGAGATCCAGTAAAATTCCGGCTTCTTCAGGAATTCCGGGACCGGGTGAAAGTATTATTTTATCATATTTTTCAATTTCCGCTAATGTGATTTCATCATTCCGAAAGACATCCACTTTCTCATTTAGAATCCTTTCTATAATCTGAACAAGGTTATAAGTGAAGCTATCGTAATTATCAAAAACTAATGTTTTCATTCTGTTTGTTATTTTAATCTATAGTTGCAGCTTTCTGGACTGCTTTTTTTAAGGCATTGAGTTTATTATTCACTTCCTGAAGCTCATTTTCCGGCTCAGATTTGGCTACTATTCCGGCTCCGGCCTGATAGTAGAGTGTATTATTTTTACTTAGGAATGTTCTGATCATAATGGCCTGGTTACATTCGCCGTTCAGTCCGATGATGCCGATGCATCCGCCATAATAGCCGCGTGAATCTTTTTCATATTTATTGATGAGCTGTAGTGCTTTATGTTTAGGGGCTCCGCTTAATGTTCCCTGAGGAAATGTAGTGGCGATCATTTCAAAAGGATTCTGGTTTTCCGGTAAATCAGCGGTTACCTCACTTACCATATGGATAACATGTGAGAAAAGCTGAATTTCTTTTAATTTGGTAACCGTAACATTTTTCCCGAGTTTTCCTAAATCATTCCGGGCCAAATCCACCAACATGGTATGTTCTGCGTTTTCTTTAGGATCTTTTTTCAGTTCCTCAATAGATTGCAGATCGGTATCGAAATGCCCCGTTCTTTTAAAAGTTCCGGCAATAGGATGGATAATGGCTTTGTTGTTCCTAATGATCAGCTGACTTTCCGGACTGGAGCCAAACAATCTGTAATTTCCATAATCGAAAAAGAATAAATAAGGGGAAGGATTGATGTTTCTTAACGCACGGTAAACATTGAACTCATCACCCTGAAATTTTTGCTCAAACCTCCTGCTTAAAACCAACTGGAAAACATCCCCTCTCATACAATGCTTTTGGGCGGTTTTTACCAGATCAATATATTCCTCATTGGTAATATTGGAGGTTTCATCACCTACCTTTTCAAAAGGATAGATAGCGGGATTCTGGTTTTTAATCAGGCTTTCCAGTAAATACAGTTCTGACTTTACTCCCTCGATCTGATTTTCAATGATGTGCATTTCATCCGTATAATGGTTGATGGCTATAACATATTGATAGAGTCTGTATCTGAGAATAGGAATTTCAACTTCCGGGCTTTGTGCTTTGAAAGTAACGGTGTCAAAAAACTGAACTGCTTCATAACTGGTATACCCAAAAAGACTTTGGGCAGTTTCTTCTACGGGATCTTTGGTCTTTTCACAGACAAAAATACTGGAAAACTGTTCAAAAATATCTGCAACTTTATGCTCGATAATGAACTGCTTGACCGGTTCTTCTCCGGGAAATTTTACTTCGAATTCTTTGAGATTTTTAATTTCAATTCCCGCAATGGCATTGATCGCAATAAAGGAAAAATTATTGTCGATATTTTTGGAATCGGAACTTTCCAGCAGAATGGTATCCCGAAACTTATCCCGGAGTTGAAGATAAATGTTCATTGGAGTTTTCAGATCACCCAATGTTTTTTTGGAAACCGTTTTTATTTGTATTTTTTTATGGAACATTTTAGGGAGTTATTTTATATGAATTTAATAAATAAAAAAAGACTTTGACGAGTTCGTCAAAGTCCTGATATATTTTTTGTATTATTCCTGTTGTGAGTTAACAACATGACAAAAGCTTCAGACCCGACGAAGAGTTTGAAAGCCACCACCACATATTGTTGTTAATATTAAGCATGAGGCAAATGTAAATAAAATTTTTAACATACAACAACACATGCTTGAATTTATTTTTCCATTTGTTGCAGCTCCTTTTTTAGTTCTGTCACTTTCTGGTTAAAGGAAGAATAAGAATGAGGAACCAGCTTTTTTTAGTAACAAAAGCCAATAATCCAAAAATAAAAAACAGAATCAGCACCGTATAAATACCATGATGGCTGGTGAAAAATAAAATTTTAGAAAGACTTACCATAGCTTAAAGTTAAAACTATCTTTTTAATATACAGGTTACTGAAATAATAATTTTTTTGAGAAATATGATGAAGATGTGATTTATCATGAACTGGCAATTTATTTTTTTATATTTTTGTCTGAATTTATATAGAAAAAATAATGAAAAAAGTATTAGCAATCGCATTTATCGGAAGTTTATTCGTGGTGAACTGTTCTAAAAAAACGGATCATTCATTACAAGACAGCAATACTATGCTTGAAGAACCGGAAGTAACTACTACAGTGGTGGATTCGTCTGCAACAACCCGTAATAAGCCTGAAGCAGACGTAAATGCTGCCGTATCGGTTCCTGCAAGTGAAGCAAAAGCAGATACTCTTACGAAATAATAATGAAAAAACTGTTTTTGATAGGATTTGTGGGGCTTTCCCTTATTTCCTGTTCTAAAAAAGAAAATACACCGGTTGACACTATATCTTCAGAAACAACAATTTCTGAGCCTGCCAAAACCAGCCTTTCAGGAGATCAGATTATTGAAACATTGGATTGTACAGGGTGTCATACCGTGAATGAAAGAATGATAGGACCTTCATACCAGGAAATAGCAGATAAATATTCTGAAAAAGATATTGAACTGCTTGCTTCAAAAATTATTGAGGGCGGAAGCGGAGTCTGGGGAAGTGTTCCAATGCAGCCCCATCCTCAGGTATCCAAGGAAGATGCTAAAAAAATGGTAGAATATATCTTAACATTGAAAAAGAAATAATTTTACATTTTACATATAAAGCCTTACAGATTTGTAAGGTTTTTTTTTCTGCATTAGGTGTAAAATTACCAGTTGACTTGTACCTATAAAAACAACTATCTTTGCACGTTATTGAAATATATAAATATAAAATGCAATTATCAGAACAAGAAATCATTAGAAGAGAAAAGCTGAATAAGCTTGTTGAAATGGGAATCAACGCTTTCCCTGCGGATGAATATGTAGTGACAGATACTACACAATCTATAAAACAGGATTTTTCTGAAAATAAACAGGTGAAGATCGCCGGTAGATTGATGTCCCGCAGAATTCAAGGAAAGGCTTCTTTTGCTGAATTGCAGGACTCTACAGGTAAGATCCAGGTATATTTCAACAGAGATGAAATTTGTACAGGTGAAGATAAAACTTTATATAATGAAGTATATAAGCACCTTTTAGATATAGGAGATATTATTGGTGTTGAAGGAGAGTTATTTACGACTCAGGTAGGTGAGAAAACCGTTTTGGTTAAAAACTTTACGCTTTTAACAAAATCTCTTCGTCCGTTACCATTACCTAAAACAGATGCGGACGGAAATGTTCACGATGCGTTTGTTGATCCTGAATTACGCTATAGACAACGTTATGCCGATTTAGTGGTAAATCCGCACATTAAGGAGATATTCGTAAAAAGAACGAAATTGTTCAACGCAATGAGGACTTTCTTTAATGATGCAGGATATTTTGAAGTAGAAACTCCAATCTTACAATCTATTCCGGGTGGAGCTGCGGCAAGACCATTCATTACGCACCATAATGCTCTGGATATTCCGTTATATTTAAGAATTGCCAACGAACTGTATCTGAAAAGGCTGATCGTAGGTGGATTCGACGGAGTATATGAATTCTCGAAAAACTTCAGAAATGAAGGGATGGACAGAACCCACAATCCTGAATTTACAGCAATGGAAATTTATGTAGCCTACAAAGACTACAACTGGATGATGGATTTTACAGAAAGATTGCTGGAATTCTGTGCTACACAGGTAAATGGAAATGCAGAATCAACTTTTGGCGAACATACCATCAGCTGGAAAGCACCATATCCGAGAATTTCAATGACGGAAGCCATTCAGAAATTCACAGGCTTTGATATCACCGGGAAAACCGAGCAGGAATTATTTGATTTCGCGAAATCTATCGGAATTGAAGTGAATGAAACCATGGGTAAAGGTAAACTTATCGATGAAATCTTCGGTGAGAAGTGTGAAGGAAACTTCATTCAGCCGACATTCATTACAGATTATCCGGTAGAAATGTCACCCTTGACGAAAAAGCACAGAAGCAAAGAAGGCTTAACCGAGCGTTTTGAATTGATGGTATGCGGAAAAGAAATTGCCAATGCTTATTCTGAGTTGAATGATCCGATTGATCAGAGAGAACGTTTCGAAGAACAATTAAAACTTTCTGAAAAAGGAGATGATGAAGCAGGGCAGTTCATTGATGAGGATTTTCTTAGAGCATTAGAATACGGAATGCCACCAACTTCAGGATTAGGAATCGGAATGGACAGATTGATCATGTTCTTAACGAATAATCCGTCTATTCAGGAAGTATTATTCTTCCCTCAGATGAGACCGGAAAAAACGGTTCCTCAGGTTGAATTGGGAGAAGACGAAAAAGTAATCCTTGAAATTCTTAATTCCCAGGAAGAGCCATTCTCTTTAGCTGAGGTAAAAGAAAGAAGCCAGTTGTCCGGAAAAAAATGGGATAAAGCTTCTAAAACTTTAACTAAAAATAATCTGGTGAAAGTTGAAAAGATTGATGAAAATCTTTTGATGAAACTGGTTTAGAACTGAATATAATAAAATGAAAAAAAGCGAAAATTTATTTTCGCTTTTTTTCATTTTATTGGGATTTATTATTAGTTTTGGGGCAGAAAAACATACTTAATGAAAAAAATTATTACTATTGCTTCAGTACTAGTATTTACTATTACTTGCGCACAGATTACCCTTACAAAAGACATCAATTATGGAAATAATGGTGTAGTTACCTTAGGGAGTTATGTAACAAGTGAAACAGATTATATTAAGCCCATGGATAATGGCGAAGTTTTATTATCTATATATAACCCCGGAGGTGCTAAATTTATAAAATTAAAAAGTAATGGCACTTATGATAATAATTTCGGAAGTAATGGGATACTTACGGTAGCTGATACCCAAATATTAAGTTTTCAGGGTAATTATTTTTATGCTACCCGGGAAATTGGCGGTGAACTATATCTCAGAAGGTATTATGTATCAACAGGGAATTTAGATACATCTTTTGCTAATAATGGAGTTTTGGATGTCGGATTTATGCTTAATGCCACAATGATTACCTTACCTGATGGAAAAATATTGATCAGGACCCAACATGGATTCAAAAGATATTCTTCGTCGGGAGTTTTAGATACTACCTTTGCCAACAATGGTTTCTTTAGTGTTCCAACCCAGTATGGAACTCATAATCTTCAATTATTTGGTAACAATTTATATGAATTCGGACCTGACAACTATAATTATGGGGTCTTCAAAAGAGATATCAATATAGGAAGCAGTTTTACTAATTATGGTACGAATGGACAGGCTGCTCCCGTTTGTCCTCAAAGCGTAAGTAATTCCAGATATCCGCAATATCTGCCAACTGAAGGAGAAATAATTTTTCTAAATGAAAGCCATACTCTTTCAAAAACAATAGCAGACGGAACTCCGGATGTTTCATTTGGAAGTGGCGGATGCCTGGATTTGCAGAATGTTTTTAATGGAATGACCTATCAATATAGTTATATCTATCACTATAATGCTCAAAGGCTTTATTTTACATTAAAAAATCAGACAAATACAAATGATAAAACGGTTAAAATTGCTATATTCGATAACAATGGAAACCTTATTACGGTTAACAGCCAGCCTTTTTATGATACTAATCTGGTAGATAACCAGTACGGATATATAGGAATAACGGTTCAGGGCAACTATCTCTATTTGATAGGCTTTGGTACGGTATCCAGATATATTTTATCTGAAAATACCTTAACAACCTCTGAAGCAGAGAACCATCATGTGGAAATAAGTTTTGTAAACCCTTTTAAAGACGAGTTAACTTTAAAAACCAGTGAAAAAATAAAGGAAGTAGAAATTATTGACCAAAGTGGGCGTTTAGTTTTAAAAGGCAATATGATAAAGCTAAATACATCATTATTGGAAAAAGGAGTTTATTTTATTAACGTAACCTTGGAATCGGGGAGAATGATTTCTAAAAAAGGAGTTAAACTATAAATATAGAAAACAATTTGTTTCATAAACGATAAATTGATATTTTCCCGTTATTTAGAAAATGTATAATTGATGAAACTCTTTCTGATCTTTATCATATTTCTCTTTTATACACGGGTTGATGCACAAACGCTCACCTCTGTTTATTTTGAGCATAACAGCTATGAGCTTAATGAAGCATCCAAAAAGAAGCTGGATAGTTTGTCAGTATTAAAAACTAACCTTACATTCAGGATTTTCGGAAATTGTGACCCTTCGGGAAGTGAGGAATACAATAAGGCCTTATCGGAATACCGGGCAAATACTGTTCACAAATATTTACTGGGAAAAGCCGGAAATAATATAAAACTGGTAAGCTCGGTAGGGTTGGGCGAAGAAAAACAAATTAATGACAATACCACCGAAGAATTGCGTGGAAAAAACAGGAGAGTAGATGTATTTGTAGAAAAGAAATTTGCTCCGGGACAAAAGCTAACCCGAAGAATGCTTCCCAGCTTTTTTGAAACCAAAGTTTCCCATATGAAAGTGAAAGATACCTTTTCACTACCAGATGTCAATTTTATAGGGAATCGTCATGTCTGGCTTCCAAAGGCTGAAAAGCAAATTATTCAGCTTTTCAACATGCTGAAAGATAATCCGGCATTGGAAATTGAATTACAAGGGCATATTTGCTGTGATTATGAAAATTTTGATGGTGAAGACATAGATTTGGGAACCTTTAACCTTTCGTGGACAAGGGCTAATGCCGTCAAAGAATTTCTGGAAAAACAAGGAATAGATCCTTCCCGGATAAAAGCAAGAGGTCTTGGTCATCTTAATCCGGCTGTATATCCTGAACTTACAGAATCTGACCAGGTTAGAAATAGAAGAGTTGAACTGGTTTTAATTAAAAAATAAATTTTAGGTTTCGGCGGCAGCGAAGCTGCCGCCGAAACCTTTTATGATAAAGCCATTATTTCCTTTGTTTGCTAAACGAAGCCATCAGATAAAACAAAAACGGCAAAATAAACAGGGAACCCAGCATCAAAGCCCATGATAAAGCCGAAATTGTTTTCGGTGCTGCAGCTTCCTCCAATAAAGAAAGATGATTGCCGTTTCCTAATAATATAATATCAGGATAATGCTGATAGGTGGCTGCAACCAGGATCATGATCATCTGGAATCCTGCTAAAATCCGAACAGGCATAAGTTTTCTTTCCTTCATACAGTAAAAGATTAAACCTAAAGAAAGCGTTGCCAAAGCAATGGCAGCAATACCCAGAGGTTTGGAAAATATCCACATAAGAAGTGGAATATTTGAAAGGTAAGCCGTTAAAAAAACTAAAATACCCGTTACTACTACGAAAATCATCGTTTGTTTAGACTTTCTGATCATCAATGTCAGATCGACTTTATCCCTGGTTTCTCTTAAAGAAAAGATAGAAGCAAGATAAGCACAAAGGGATACCGTAAACAAACCTACGGCAGCTCCGAACCAATTCAGCCAACTGAAAATATAAAGGTCTAAAAAGCCAGTTGCATCAGGGTTAATCGATTTTGAAACCGTAGAAGCAGCAATCAGTCCAAGGAAAAATGGAGTTAATAAACTTGCGTAGTAAAATATTTGAGTATATAAAATCTGCCAGTCATCTTTTACAGCGTCATAATGTCTGAATGTAAAAGCAGTTCCTCTGGCGATAATACCCAGAAGCATTAATACTAAGGGAATATGAAGATAAGTCGACATAGTAGTATAAATGCCCGGAAATCCTACAAAAAGAATAACAATAGCAATGATCAGCCACATATGGTTTGCTTCCCAAACCGGGGCTATAGATTCATACATGATCTGTTCGGTTTTATGACGTGCTTTTTTATGAGTGAAAAGCTCCACGATACCCGCTCCGAAATCAGCGCCTCCTAAAATGATATACAGGCAGATCGATAACCAGAGGAAAGCTATAACAACATAGATCATGATTTCTTATTTTTATTGTTAAACTGAATGTCGGTAGGATCATAAAGCTTAGGAACCATTTGTATTTGTCTTCTCAACAGGAAAATAATAATGAGTGATAAGGACACAAAAATGGCGGTGAAAAAATAAAAAGAATACTGAATTCCGGGCATTGGCGTTACGGCATCTATAGTTCGCATAATCCCATAGATAATCCAGGGTTGCCTTCCAACTTCAGTTACCGTCCAGCCAGCTTCCAAAGCAATATATCCGAACGGTGTGGCTATAAGGAATGTTTTTAGCAGCCATTTCTTTTCAAGCCATTCTTTTTTGAAAAATAAAGCATATAAGTAAACTGCCCCGATGCAGATCATTACGACTCCAAAGAAAATCATGATCTGAAATGCATAATGAACAACAGCAACGGGTGGCCATTCGTCCCGTGGAAAATCATTCAGCCCTTTTACTTCTGAATTAAAATCATTGCTTACTAAAAAACTTAACACTTTCGGGATTTTTATTGCATATTTGATTTCTCCTTTTTCTTCATCAGGAACTCCGCCAATCACAAATGATGCTCCCTTTTCTGTTTCAAAATGAGCTTCCATAGCAGCAAGTTTAATCGGCTGTCTTTCTGCAACAGATTTTGCTGCAATATCACCACTCAAAGGAGCTCCAAAAGCACCAATCAAGGCAAAACCTGCAGCAATCCTGAATGCTTTTGTATGAAACTCAACGTTCTTTTTTCTCATGATTAAATATGCATGAACCCCTGCGACGGCAAATCCGGTAGCACAAAAGGCTGCAACCGTCATATGCAATGACTGAGGAAACCAGGCGTCGTTGAACATTGCTTTGATAGGATCAATATTCATATACTTTCCGTCAATATAATCAAATCCGGCAGGAGAGTTCATCCATGCATTGGCCGCTACGACGAGAATTCCGGAAGCCAGTCCGCTGAGACCAACTAAAAATCCGCAAAACCAGTGAAACCATTTGTTGAATTTGTCCCATCCATATAAAAAGAAGCCAATGGCAATGGCTTCAATGAAGAAGGCGGTGCCTTCGAGAGAGAATGGCATTCCGAAAATGGGGCCTGCATGTTTCATGAATTCCGGCCACAGAAGTCCCAGTTCAAAGGAAAGCATAGTCCCGGAAACGGCACCCGTGGCAAATAATATTGCTACACCCTTGCTCCAGGCTTTGGTAAGTCCCTTGTATATTTCATTATTGGTTTTAAGGTATTTCCAGTGTGCAAAAGCCATTAAGAAAGGCATTACCATACCAACGCATGCGAAAATGATATGAAAACCGAGGGATATGGCCATTTGTGCACGAGCGGCAAGAAAATCGTCCATAATATCAACTTTTTGAGTAAATAAAGATACGGATAAATTATGGAGAGATCATATGATTTACAACAGTTGCGGTTGAAGAAATTCATGATAACTTTGATCTCTTTGAATTGATTTTGGTGTGGATAAATCAACTCATTTTTGACATATTTTAACTTTCGTACCTCGAAAAAAATCACGATATTTGTAAGTCTTTGCATTTAGCAAGATTTTTAATATTTAATATGAGTCAGAAACAATATACAGCGAGTAGTATTCAGGCATTGGAAGGAATGGAGCACGTACGTATGCGTCCTTCCATGTACATTGGTGATGTAGGCGTAAGAGGTCTTCACCATTTGGTTTATGAAGTAGTAGATAACTCTATTGACGAAGCATTGGCAGGATACTGCGATACCATCTTCGTTAGCATTAAAGAAGGAAACGGAATCGAAGTAAGCGATAACGGTAGAGGTATTCCTGTAGATTTCCACGAAAAAGAACAGAAATCTGCTCTTGAGGTGGTAATGACTAAAATCGGGGCCGGAGGTAAATTCGATAAAGATTCTTATAAAGTTTCCGGAGGTCTTCACGGAGTAGGGGTTTCCTGTGTGAATGCCCTTTCCAATGAAATGATCACTACCGTATACAGAGACGGAAATATTTACCAGCAGGTATATTCCAGAGGAAAAGCGCAGACCGGGGTAGAAGAGATAGGGCACAGTGATAAGAGAGGAACAAAACAATTCTTCCAGCCTGATGATTCTATTTTTTCAGAATTAGTGTACAACTATGATACTTTGGCAACCCGTTTAAGAGAGCTTTCTTACCTTAATAAAGGAATTACCATTACACTTACTGATGAAAGAGAAAAATTAGAAGACGGCACTTTCAGGTCAGAAGTTTTTCATTCTGAAGGTGGTTTGAAAGAATTTGTCGCATACATCGATGGAAACAGAGAATCTATCATGGAGCACGTGATCTTCATGGAAGGGGAAAGAGATGATATTCCTGTAGAGGTTGCTATGCGTTATAATACTTCCTTTAATGAAAATCTTCACTCGTATGTAAATAATATCAATACACACGAGGGAGGGACTCACCTAGCAGGTTTCAGACGTGCTTTGACGAGAACATTGAAGAAATATGCTGATGATTTAGGAATTCCACAAAAGGAAAAGGTAGAGGTTACGGGAGACGATTTCCGTGAAGGATTAACGGCTGTGATTTCCGTAAAAGTAATGGAGCCTCAGTTTGAAGGGCAAACCAAAACGAAATTAGGGAATTCTGAAGTTTCCGGTGCAGTGGATAAAATCGTAGGAGAAATGCTTACCAACTTCCTGGAAGAAAACCCTATTGAAGCTAAACAAATCGTTCAGAAAGTTGTTTTAGCAGCAAAAGCAAGACAAGCTGCTAAAAAAGCCCGTGAAATGGTTCAGAGAAAATCACCTATGGGTGGTTCCGGACTTCCGGGAAAACTTTCGGACTGTTCATCAAAAGATCCGGCCGAATCGGAAATTTTCCTTGTAGAGGGAGATTCCGCAGGTGGAACTGCAAAGCAGGGAAGAGACAGGCATTTCCAGGCAATCCTTCCGCTAAGGGGTAAGATTTTGAACGTAGAAAAATCTATGCTCCATAAAGTATATGATAACGAAGAAATTAAGAATATCTATACCGCACTTGGGGTATCCGTAGGAACAGAAGAAGATAGTAAAGCTTTGAATATGGCTAAGTTAAGATACCATAAAATTGTGATCATGACCGATGCCGATATTGATGGTTCTCACATTTCAACCCTGATCCTTACATTCTTCTTCCGATATATGAAAGAGCTTATTGAGAATGGATATATCTATATTGCTCAACCACCATTATATTTATTGAAGAAAGGAAACAAAAAGGTATATGCCTACAATGAGAAGGAACGTGAAGAGTTTACTCTTGAGATGGCTCCGGACGGAAAAGGCGTAGAGGTACAGCGTTATAAAGGTCTTGGGGAAATGAACCCTGAACAGTTGTGGGAAACAACCCTTAATCCTGAGCATAGAATCTTAAAACAAGTAACCATTGACAACGCAGTAGAGGCAGACAGTATCTTCTCTATGCTAATGGGAGATGAGGTTCCGCCACGAAGAGAATTTATAGAGAAAAATGCAAAATATGCAAAAATTGACGCATAACTCTTAAAAAAGTATATGAAAAGACCTCAGAAATGAGGTCTTTTTTTTGTTTTTTTTAATAAAATTTTAACATTTGTTAAGATTTTGTTATTTTTGAGAAATTTTATAATAATGATGAAAATATTAATAGTGGGAGCTTTATCCGTTGTTTCTCTTTACTATGCGCAAAACTATCCTGTTTCGGCTATCCCTGAAAATTTAAAGAAAAATGCGAATGCTGTTGTCAGAAAAGATGTGACGACAGTCCAAATTAATAAAATTGATGAAATAAAATACCAGTCTACTACTGTTACCACCGTCCTGAATAAGGACGGAGACTCAAAAGCGGTTGCTTATATTCCTTATGAGAAAGGAGATGCTATATCAGATGTCAAGGTAACTGTTTATGATGAAGGCGGCAAAAAGCTTAAAAGTTTCTCAAAGTCGGATTTCGGTGATTTTGCTAATAATCAACAAGGCACATTTTATTCTGATGACAGGGTTTTAGTATTATCCTATACCCCTATTCAATACCCCTATACTATTGAATTCTCTTATCAGATCACTGATGAAAATACAGTATTTATTCCGGATTTTGTGCCTTTTTCCGGTACCAATATTTCCTTAGAAGAAAGCCAGTTTAAAATTATTAATAAAACAGGTATTGAACTTCGTACCAAAACATATCCGTCTAAATATAATTATGCTTCCGTTACAGAAAGTGATAATGGAGTGGAGAAAACATATAGCTATAAAAATGTTCCCGCAATAGATGATGCCTTTTTATTACCTGAGCCTGTTAAAATACTACCGAAAGTGAGTTTTTCTCTGACAAAATTTAATCTTGAAGGAAAACAGGGAACCATCAATAGTTGGAAAGACTTCGGCTCCTGGTATTATAACAGTATTTTACAGCCGGTATCAGTATCCACGCCCGCGATTAAAGCAGAAGTTGCCTCACTCAATCTACAGGGATCTACGGAAGAAAAAGTAAAGAAACTTTTTCAGTATATGCAGTCGAAAACCAGATATATTTTTGTGGCTCTAGGGATTGGAGGATGGCAGCCGATGTTGCCGGATGAAGTTCAGAAAAAAGGATATGGTGACTGTAAAGGGTTAACAAACTATATGAAAACTTTATTAGATGAAGCAGGAATTCCTTCTTATTACTGTAAAGTCTATTCCAGTTCCTCACAAGTTTCGTTCGATCCTGATTTTCCTAAAATGGGTGGAAACCATATTATTTTGATGGTTCCGACAGAAAAAGGGAATATCTGGCTGGAAAATACATCTCAGCAAATTGCTTTTAATCATTTAACATACACAACTACCGACAGAAATGTTCTTCTGGTTAAAAAAGAAGGCATAGAGGTAATCAATACACCGGTATATACTGCAGAACAAAATAAAGAAAAGCAGACTTTACGAATAAGGCTTAACGACGATAACAGTATTTCTGGCGCCGGATTGTTCGAATATACGGGAAGTCAGTATGATTATAGTCTTGGTTATAGTAATTTGTCTCCAAAAGAAAGAAACGAAGCTTTAAAAAGTCAATTGGACATCCTGAATTTTGAAAAACTGGAAATGAAAGATTTTGTGAATGACAGAGACCATGCGGTTTCAAAATATAATATTGATTTTAAAGCAAATAATTATTCTAAAAATGCAGGAAACAGTATGATATTCAGAGCCGTTCCTATTTTCTCCAACAATATTTATAAAACGGATGAAAACAGGGAACTGCCATTTGAAATCGGGCAGGCTTTTGAAGATGAATACCAGATTAGTTTCGAAATCCCTAAAAATTATAAAATAGAAGAGATTCCGGATAATGTCACTATTAGTTCTGAGTTCGGTTCATACAAATTAAGTATTGTAAAAGATGGTGAGAACCTGAAAGTAAATAGAACGGTAAGAGTAAACAAAGGAATATATCCTAAGGAAAAATATAATGATTATGTAAGCTTTAGGAAAAAAATAAACGGTATTGATAACTCGAAAATTTTAATTACAAAAATCTAAGCATGAGAAAAAAATTATTATTAGTCCTTTTTGCAATCAATTGCATTTTTATGGAAGCTCAAAAACATGAGTTTCTTGATCCGCCGAAATTTAACGATGCAGATCTTTCCAAAACCAAGTCAGTATTAGATGAGAATGCTCCTGCGGAAATTTTATACAGATCAATATACTTTAGGGTAGATGCATCTACAGGCTTTTTACACAAAAAATATTTTTACAGGGTGAAAATTTATAACAAGGTTAAAGCAGAAGATTGGCTGAACCTTGAAGTTTCACTGTATCAGAATGGTAGCGATCAGGAAACGTTGAATAAGATCAAAGCTTTTACCTATAATCTGGAAAACGGGACTGCGGCTTCTACTAAAGTTGAAAAAAACTCAAAATATAAAAGTAAGGAGAGTAAATATATTACCATTACGAAGTTTGCTTTTCCTAATGTAAAGGATGGTTCAATCCTTGAATATGAATATGAAGTTGTATCTCCATTCCTTTTTGCTATTCCTGAAATCCTGGTAGAAACGGATACTCCGTCATTATATACCGAATATATATTGGATAGCCCTGTTAATATTTCATACAATCTGAATTATACGGGATCGCTTGCTCCAAAACACAGAGAGGTAGTGGAAAAATACCTGTATGGGTCTCAATACAGAACATACAGGTTTGGATATGAAAACATAAAAGGATTCAAGACAGAAAAATTTATAAAAAACGACAGAAACTACAGAACCAAGATCAGTGCCGAATTAAATTCCACCAACTTCAGAGAATTAAAGCTATATTCATGGTCTTGGGAGCAAATTAAAGACAGATTGTATGAAAATGAAGAATTCGGAGGAGAGCTAAAGAAAACCAAGTTGGCAAAAGAAAATATGCCTCCCGGAATTTCTGAAATGAAAAATGATACGGACAAGGCAAATGCAATTCTAGCGTATGTACAGAAAAACTTTACATGGAATAAAGATAGAGGAGTATATGTGGAAGATGGAATTAAAAAGCTTTTGGAAACTAAATTAGGAAATGCAGCTGAAATTAATCTTTTTCTGGTAATGCTTTTAAGAGAAGCCGGGTTGAAAGCTAATCCTCTTCTTATTTCTACCGTGGACAACGGATTAATCAATTTAAATTCCCCGAATGTTTCCAATATGAATTTTGTACTTGCGGCAGTAGAAACCAAAGAAGGGTTTACTTTATTTGATGGTACATCCAAGCAATCTTCGGCAAACGAGCTTCCTCCGAGAGACTGGAACCAGTACGGAATCCTTATTGCAAAGGAAAAAGTGAAGCAAATTGAAATGACCAATGCAAAACCAAGTTTTACCTACCTTACAGTAAATGCGAAAATCAATGAAGATGGCTCGGTTTCGGGAAGTTATTCCGATAAGGATACGGGATCTTACGCGATGTATAATAAAGAATTTTATGATGATAATGCTGAGAAATACAAAAAGCAGTATAAGGAAAACTTCACAATAGATTTCGCAGATATTAATTCTAAAGTACATGATAACGGGGATTTCGAAAGTACAATGAAGTTTGATTCCGAAAATATGATAGACAGGGTGGGCAAAAAGATGATCATTAACCCGATGCTTTTCTTAAATAAAAACTCCAATGAGTTCGATCAAACGGAGGAAAGAAAATATACCATCGATTTTATCTCACCATTTACAAGAGTGAAAAAAATAGAGCTTCAAATTCCGGATGGATATGCTATTGAAGAGCTTCCGAAAAATAAAAAAATCACCACTGATGATAAAGAAATAGCTTACAGCTATGTAGTGGAGCAAAAAGGAAATGTATTGGAAATCACTTCTACGACAACCGTGGCAAGCTGTGATTATCCGAAAGAATATTACCCTGCATTCAGGCAAATATGGGGAGTTGCTTCAAAAAGCGAGAACCAGGTCATAAGTTTAATTAAAAAATAACTTGAAAAGCTTCTAATTTTAGAAGCTTTTTTTATATATTTGATCGAACCATAAAAACTATTAATATGTTAACTCTATTACAAGCAGGCACTTACGACGACAGTATGGATGCCGCTTCAGGTGCCGCCGCCGCAGGAATCGGTATCGGAATGATGATTTTTTATTTGATTTTATTCCTATTCTATGGCTATTGCATGTATAAAATTTTCCAAAAGGCAGGAAGGGAAGATGCATGGGCCGGCTTTATCCCTGTTTATAACACGATTGTTTTACTGGATATTGTTAAAAAGCCTATATGGTGGATTATTCTATTCTTTATTCCTTTGGTAAATATATATGCGGCATGGGTGGTCTATGACAGACTGGCTAAGGGCTTCAATAAAGAAACGCCATTATACACCATTCTTTTACTCATCCTCGGATTTATTTTTATTCCGGTTTTAGCCTTTGGGAATGACGCCTATGATAAAAACAGGATACCCAATGATTAAAAAATTTTAAAAAAATATCTAAGAACCATTCATTTTTGAATGGTTTTTGCATTCATATGGGAAATCAAAATTATGAAAAATACTATTGCTGTTCTGGCAGCTTCTTCCTTTCTCATGTTTACTGCCTGTAAAAAGAATGAAGTTAAAAATGACCTGACAAAAACAGAAGTTAATACTCCCCAACCCTTTACAACGGATTCCGTAACAATCAACGATTCTATAAAAGTGAGTGATTCCTTAACGTTGAAATACACTTCAAAATTATTGGTTTTCCCAACTATAACAGATAAAAAGCTTTTGGATAGTATTTATTTCAGTAATAAAGATGTAAAAGATTATTCAAAAGAAGGTTTGAAGGCATATCTGGAAGAGGAAAAAAACAAATATTATAATTCCATAAAAAATGACAGTAAAGACTGGATGTCAGGAATGACCTATTCTCAGCAATGGTATACCAATTCGGCAATGAATTTAAAGTCTGATACGAATGATTATCTACATATCCAATATGTCGGAAGTTCTTATGAAGGAGGAGCCCATGATAATTACGGATTTTCGGAAAGGGTATTTGATTTGAAAAACAATAAAAAAGTAGAGTTGAAAGACATTACCTCAATGCCAGAAAAGAAGCTTGAAGCATTATTGATGAAGAATATCAATACCATCCACAGCGGAACTACCGGCTCCGAAGGTGAGATTAAAAACTCTGAAATGCTTTTAGTGGAAGTGATTCCGGTGACGAGTAATTTCTATTTTGATGAGAAAAACCTTTATTTCCATTATAGTCCTTATGAAATTGCTGCCTTTGCGGCAGGGGATATCATCATTCCAATTTCGTGGCAAGAGCTGGAGGGGACGCTGGATCCAAAGTTTAAAGAAAGAATGAAAATTAAATAACAATAATGCTTCCGGAATAGGAAGCATTATTTATTTTTGTACCAATGGAAAAAGTAGCCTTCATTATCAATCCTTTTTCAGCTAAAAAGAATTATCAGCCTTTTCTCAATGAGCTTAAGAAGAAAGTGGATCAGCCACTATATTATATTTCTGAATCTATTGAGGGAACCGATGAGTTTATACAGAAAAATTTTAATGAAGTAGACATTTTCGTAGCGATAGGCGGTGACGGAACTATTTCCACCGTAGCGAGAAATCTCATTCATACAAATAAAATTCTGGGAATTTTTCCGGCAGGTTCAGGAAATGGATTTTCCAACGAGACTCAATTCAGTAAAAACTTAGATGAGTTGATTGGAAAAATAAAAGCCGGTAATTCCAGGAAAATAGACACTTTTACAGTAAATGACAGACTTTCCATTAATGTTTCCGGAACGGGATTCGACGGGAAAGTAGTTAAAGAATTTGAAAAAACGGACAGAGGCTTCAAAAACTATATTAAAGTTTCCCTGAAAACATTTTTCAAGTATAAGCCTATTAAAGTTAAATTTTTCGAAGAGGCTTATCAAAAATATAATGGGAAATATTTAATGCTTACTATTGCCAATACCCGCCAGTTTGGAAACAATGCTTATATTGCTCCCCAGGCAAGTAAAAGTGACGGGAAAGTAGATGTTGTGCTGGTGAAAAAATTTCCGTTGACCTATTCCCCGCTTTTTGCATTCAGGATGTTTACCAAGAAATTAAAAGATGATGACTATGTTACCTACCTTTCTGTTTCCGAAATTGAATTTAAAGTCAATACCAAAAACTGGCACCTGGATGGGGAATTTAATAAAATAAAATCCCCTATTCATGTAAAAGTACAGCCCTCCAGCCTGAATATACTTACTTAAATATTTTTTCTAAATTTATACATCATCAAACTTTAAAAAAATGTTTTCAAGAGTATTGCTTATAATTTCTGCCGCTTTGGTGATTTCCTGTAATGCAAATAAAAAAATCGCTTCAGGGAATAAAGATTCTCAAAAGCCGAATATCATATTTATCATGACAGATGATCATGCTAAAAAAGCAATGAGTGCTTACTCTGATGATCTCATTAAAACCCCGAATCTTGATAGGATTGCAAAAGAAGGGATACAGTTTGATAACGCCTTTGTTACCAATTCTTTATGTGGGCCTTCTAGAGCTGTTTTCTTAACAGGTAAATACAGTCATATCAATGGTTTTAGAGCTAATTTTGATAAATTTAATGGAGATCAGCCTACTTTACCTAAATACCTGAAGACAGCAGGATATTACACCGCAATTGTAGGAAAATGGCATTTGGTGTCAATTCCCCAGGGATTTGATGAATATAGTATAATGATTGATCAGGGTGAATATTATTCGCCCAGATTTTTCGATGGTAAAGATACTGTTTCTGTGAAAGGATATGCTACAGATATTATTACGGATAAGGCGATCAAAATTTTAGAACAACAAAAAGATAGTGGTAAGCCCGTTTTCCTTATGGTACATCAAAAAGCACCGCATCGTGATTGGATGCCCAACGTTAGTGATCTGGAAAACTCCAAAGAAAAATATTACCAATTGCCGGAAACATTCTTTGACGATTACAAAAATAGAACTCAGGCTGCTTCATTGGCAGATATGAGGATTGAAGATCTGTTTTTAGGATATGATCTTAAATTGTATCTCAAAAATCCGCAGGAAGAAACAAACAGTGGTGGAGACAAAAACTCTGCAAAGAATTCATATAATTGGCTTTTAAGTGAATATGAATCTATGACTACTGTTCAAAAAGCGATGTGGGATAAATATTATAAGCCTATTTCAGATGCATATTATGCTGATAAGCCGATAGGCGATGAGTTGGTAAAATGGAAATATAACCGTTTTATGAATGATTACCTTAAGACAGTGAAATCTGTAGATGATAATGTCGGAAGATTGTTGGAATATCTGGATAAAAAAGATTTGTCAGAAAATACATTAATTATTTATACCTCAGATCAGGGTTTTTTCCTGGGGGAACATGGGTGGTTTGATAAAAGATTTATGTATGAGCCATCTTTAACAATGCCTTTGGTAATGCGATATCCTGCAAAAATTAAAAAAAATATTAAGACAGATAAATTAGTACAAAATCTGGATTTGGCTCCCACCATTCTGAAAGCAGCGGGATTGCAGGTTCCAGAAGAAATGCAAGGGAAGTCTCTTGATGTTTTCTTTCAGGGAAAATCTCCGGAAAACTGGAAAGATAAGATTTACTACCATTTTTATGAGAGCAATGCATGGCATCAGGTTCAGAAGCATTTTGGCATCCGTACCCGGCAATACAAGCTCATCTATTTTTATGATCTGAAAGATTGGGAATTATATGATCTTGAAAAAGACCCGAATGAAATTAATAATGTTTATAAAAACCCTGAATATCAGCATGTAAATGCCCATCTTAAAAAGGAACTGAAGTCTTTGATTATAAAGTATAAAGATTCTTCGGCAACAAATTTTAATTAAATTTAAATCAAACCTCCAGCTTTTTTTCAATTTCATATGGATGATCCAGGCAATATTTCAATTGTTTTTTATCCAGTTGCTTTTCCCAGTTGGCAACCACTACCGTTGCTACAGAATTTCCGATTACATTTGTCAAAGCACGGCATTCGCTCATAAATTTATCAATTCCTAAAATTAAGGTCATCCCGGCAATCGGGATTTCAGGAACAACCGCTAATGTTGCAGCTAAAGTAACAAATCCTGCTCCGGTAACTCCTGCAGCTCCTTTAGAGCTCAGCATCGCTACCAGAAGAAGCATGATCTGCTTTTCAATAGGAAGGTGGATGTTTAATGCCTGAGCAATGAATAATGAAGCAAGGGTCATGTAAATATTAGTTCCATCCAGATTAAAAGAATAGCCTGTAGGAACAACCAGACCAACAATAGCCCTGGAACAGCCTGCTTTTTCCAGTTTTTCCATAACCCCAGGAAGAGCGGATTCGGAAGAGCTGGTTCCTAAAACCAACAGAAGCTCTTCTTTTAGATAATACATCAGCTTAAAGATATTGAAGCCGTTGTACCATGCTACAACTCCCAAAATCAGAACAATAAAAAGGATGGAGGTAATATAAAAAGTCCCCACAAGAAAAATCAGATTCAATACAGAATGAAGTCCATATTTCCCGATCGTGAAAGCCATTGCTCCAAAAGCTCCTATCGGGGCCAGCTTCATCAGCATATGTACAATTTTAAAGACCGGAGCGGAAAGATCCTGTAAAAACGCTGTAACCTTATGACTTTTTTGTTTCGTTAAAACTAATGCCACACCCATTAAAATGGCAACTAATAATACCTGCAGGATATTTTCTCCCACTAACGGACTGAACAATGTTTCCGGAATAATATTCATAATAAATCCGGTAAGGGTAGATTCGTGGGCTTTTTGCTGATATTGAGAAACATCTCCTGAAAGCGTGGCGGGATCAATATTCAATCCGGCTCCCGGCTGCAGTATATTTCCAACCACTAAACCAATAATCAGGGCAAGGGTAGAAAAAGTAAAAAAATAAATCATGGCTTTTATAGCAATTCTTCCCACTTTTTTCAAATCCGTCATATGAGCGATTCCCAGTGTAAGGGTGATGAAAATCACCGGAGCAATAATCATTTTTACCAATTTGATAAAACCGTCACCCAACGGTTTCATTTTTTCTCCTATTTCAGGATAGAATCTTCCTAATAATATTCCCGCAATAATGGCGATGATAACCTGGAAATAAAGTTGCTGGTAGAATTTTTTTGTTTTCAAAAGAAATAATGATGTTTTAAAAAACGAAAATTATGAAAATTACTTAGAAAAACAGGATAGAAGTAAGTGAAATTTATGGCGGAGCTGAAAGCCCCGCCATAAATTTTATATATCCTTTTAAATGCTTTGACCTTTAATAATTACTCCACTGCAACAGAATCATCACCGCGTCCGTCAGCTACAGCATGAATATTCCCGTTATCATCAATTAAGATCATCTCTGTTCTTCCCAGTTGTCTTACTTTATTGAAAACATATCCTTTTTTGGTAAGCTCGGAAATGGTCGATTCAGGGAAGTTTTCTTCTGCCATCACGCTTTCGGGCAGCCATTGGTGATGAAATTTAGGGGCATTTACAGAAATATTTGCACTTTGTTTAAAGTCAACAATATTTACAATAGACTGGTAGACGGAAGTAGGAATAGTAGTCCCTCCCGGTGTTCCCACTACCATATAAGGCTTTCCGTTTTTCAGCAGGATAGTAGGAGTCATGGATGAAAGCATTCTCTTATGAGGTCGTATGGAATTGGCTTCCCCACCAATTGCGCCAAACATATTGGGAACTCCCGGCTTTATCGAGAAATCATCCATCTCGTTATTTAAAAAGAAACCTGCTCCCGAAACGACCACTTTACTGCCGTATAGCCCATTAAGGGTGGTCGTTACGGAAGCTGCATTACCTTCCTTATCAATAACGGAAATATGAGTGGTTTCTGTAGATTCTTTTGGTTGAGGAGTGATTTTTCCTACCTCTGAACTCGGTGTAGCTTTATGAAAACTAAAACTTTTCCATCTGCTTTTTAAATATTCATCGGAGATGAGATAGCTGGTTTTATCATCGATAAAATCAGGGTCACCCATATATTCGGCCCTGTCTGCGAATGCTCTTCTTTCTGCTTCAATCATGATCTGTACCGCCTCCGTAGAGTTTTGCTGATATTTTCCCAGGTTTTCATAACCTGCCATTTTCAGCATTTGAGCTAAAAGGATTCCGCCACTGGAAGGTAAAGGCATAGAGACAATATGATTGTCCTTATAGCCAAACTCCAGAGCCTTCCTGACAGCAACTTTATAGTTTTTCAGGTCTTCAAGACTAATGATGCCATTTCCTTTTTTCATCTCAGCAACTAAAAGATCTGCTGTTTTTCCTTCATAAAATCCTTTGGCTCCTGATTTTTGGATTAATTTCAAGGTTTCGGCCAGTTCTTTCTGAATCAAAATGTCTCCGGCTTTCCATGGGGTATTTTTTACGAAAGCAATAGAGGAGGTATTATGTTTTTGAAATATTTCCTTATGAACATTTAATAAATTGGCTTCCTGTTCCGTAATGGAAAACCCTTTTTCAGCAAGATCAATCGCAGGCTGAATGAGCTTTTCCATGGGAAGTTTACAATGCTTTAAAGTAGCAAAAAATCCGGCAACACTTCCGGGAACTCCAACAGCCAATCTTCCGTTTTGTGACCAATCTGTATTCGCTTTTCCTTTTTTATCCACATACATATCCCTTGTAGCTTTTTCAGGGGCTGTTTCACGGTAGTCTATCGTAAATTTTTCCCCGGTATTCTTAACGCCAACAAGAAAACCGCCGCCGCCAATGTTCCCTGCCTGAGGATAAACAACAGCTAAAGCATATTGGGTAGCGACAACAGCATCATAGGCATTTCCACCTATTTTCAGAATCCTGGCTCCGGCTTCACTGGCTAAAGGATGTGCCGATATAACTACTCCTTTATTCTTTACTTTTACTTCCTTTACAATATTAATATCGGTAAATTGAGCCCATAAAAATTGGCACAGTAAAAGTGTCCCGGCAAGAAATATATTTTTCATATTCGGATGTTTAAAACAAAAGTATGAAATATTGTTCTGCACAAGTGTGCCGATTTGCCTGATTTTTTTACTTTTGTAGAATTCTAAAATCTAAAAAATCTAAAAATGGAGTCCTATACGGAAAAAATACTTATTACAGGTGCATTAGGCCAGATAGGCACCGAACTTACGAACAGGCTTGTTGAAATTCACGGTGCGGATAATGTGGTTGCTTCCGGATTAGACAGATGGCAGAAGGGGATTACTTCTGCCGGATACTATGAAAGAATGGATGTAACGAATACCCAATTGGTAAGACAGGTAATCAAAGATTATGATATCACTACTGTGTACCACTTGGCTTCGCTACTTTCCGGAACGTCAGAAAAGCAACCGATTTTTGCATGGAAACTAAACTTAGAACCTCTTCTTCACTTTTGTGAAATGGCAAAAGAAGGATTGATCAAAAAAATCTTCTGGCCAAGTTCAATCGCTGTTTTTGGAAAAGGAATTCCTAAGGAAAATGTAGGGCAGGATGTAGTTTTGAATCCGACTACAGTATATGGGATTTCCAAAATGGCAGGGGAAAAATGGTGTGAGTATTATTTTGATAAGCATGGAGTAGATGTAAGAAGTATAAGATATCCTGGACTGATCTCTTGGAAAACTCCTGCGGGGGGTGGAACTACGGATTATGCTGTGGAAATTTTCTATGAAGCAGTAGAAGAAGGAAAGTACACAAGCTTTATTTCAGAGAATACGGCAATGCCGATGCTATACATGGATGATGCTATCAATGCTACATTAAAGCTGATGGAGGCTCCTAAGGAAAGCTTAACCGTACATTCATCCTATAACTTAGGTGGAATGTCATTTACACCAAAAGAACTGGCAGAGGAAATCAAGAAAGAAATCCCTGATTTTACAATTGATTATCAACCGGATTTCAGACAGGCGATTGCAGATTCATGGCCTGCTTCCATTGATGACACAATTGCGAAAAAAGATTGGGGCCTTACTTATGATTTCGGAATTGCTGAAATGTCAAAGGATATGATCAAAAATTTAAAAGTAAAACTGAATAAAAATTAATATTCTATTTCACTTTAAATAAAATCTGTATCTGGTTATAATTAAATTATTTATAATATTTATCTAAAATATAGTTTAAATGATATTGTTAACTTTTAACATGTTGAATATGGAGGCTGAAACTAAAAACGGCATTCGTATTTCTGATGAAGAAAGGGTAAAGATTACGGAAGACAATACCAAAGCTATTCTCAGAATTTTAGATATTCATGATATAAAAGCAACATTTTTCGTTGAGATTTCTATCGTCGAAAAACTCAAAAATCTCATAAAAGCAATTTCTGGCCGAGGTCATGAAATTGCTTTTTATAATAAAAATTCCAGCCTTCAGGAAATTGAACAGGCCAAAAAAACAATACAGGATTTTCTGGAAAAACAAATAAGAGGTATCCGTCAGAAAGATTTTAAATTACCGGACGGAGATTTGAAATTATTGGAATTTAATTACATTTCCAATATCGACAATGCCAATATTCTTTTTCCTCTGAAACGATTGGAAAGAAATACGGAGATTACAGAGGACGACGGGATAAGTATAGTACCCGAAAGTATTTCCCCTTACAGCCAGTTGCCATATAATGATTTTGTGTTCCAAATGTTGCCGATGAGCTATTATCAGAGTATGGTTTTCGAAACCCTGAAAAATGAAGAATTTGTTCTGATTTATTTAAATACATGGCAATTCACCGATTTCAAAAAATACAGGTTTAAAATTCCGTTTTACAGAAGCTTGTTTTCGGGCAGAAAAATGGAGGACAAATTAGATGCCCTCCTTACCTGGATCAACGAGAAGGAACTGGCGACTTCCCGTATGAAAGATTATATTTTTTGATCAATTTATTCTTTAATGCAAATAGCTAACAAATCGGTGGAATATTGCATTTCTTTTTCAATAATGATATCAGTGTGAGAATATCTGAAAACAAAATGATCAGTGGAATTGTTTCCCGTAATTACCTTTTTGGCACTGGGTTTCCACTTCTTTTTCAGTTCAAATAAACTTTTTAATAATTTCAGTAAAAAGACTCTCAGTGAATAAGGGTAAATGGACAAAGTGCAGGGAAGTGTAATGATCTTTTGCTTTTTTGTCCTGTTGATTTCATCCAATACAAAATCTGCCTCAGAACCAATTTTAAGGACTTCTACCTTGCTGAAATGCTTTTGAAGCAAATGTTTTAAATTTCCGGCAGTATATTCTTTTAAGTGAAAAATATTCCACGGTTGCTGAATATGATTAAAAAGCCTGTTGGTTTTATCAGGTGTTGAAATCAGTAGATATCCACCGGGATTTAAAAGCTTTTTCAAATCATCAACATATCGGTTGTCATTTGGGACATGCTCTATAACCTGAAAGGAAGTAATGATATCAAATGTTTCATTCGAGATCTCCGGGATTGTTTTAAACTTCAGATTAGAGGAAGTGTAATTTTCTTTGGCAAAATCTACAGCCTCCTTGCTGATGTCTACACCAGTTACACTTTCAGCATGTTCTGACAGCATTTTTGTTCCGTAACCGGAACCACAACCGAAATCCAGGACCTTTTTATTTTTCACAAAGCTTTTAGCATACTCATAAGTTGCAATATGCATCAGATGAATATAAAGTTCCGATGTATTATTAAAGTTTCCGTTGAGTATATGTCTTTCGCCGGTATCTTCCATGTACTGCAGTGATTTGTCTGCTAAAATAAGCAATTAAGACAATTCAAAAAGAGTAATTTCCGGCAAAACACCAACTCTTCCCGGATATCCCAACACTCCGAAACCTCTGTTCACATACAAAAGTTTGCCTTCGCTTTCATACAAATCTGCCCATTTCGGATAGCGATATTGAACCGGTGACCATTTGATGTTTTTAAGATCCAGCCCGAACTGCATTCCGTGCGTATGCCCCGAAAGCGTAAGATGAACGTTTCCAGGGTGTTTTTTCACCACATAATCAAAATGAGTAGGGTCGTGGCTCATTAATATTTTTGTAGCCGATTCCGGCAGGTTTTCGAGCGCTTTATCAAGATCTCCGAATTGAGGAAATGGTTTTAGTCCCCAGTTATCAACACCAAGGATATAGAGTTTTTCACCATTTTTTTCAATCACCCTGTTTTCGTTTCTCAGCATATCAAAACCGGCTTGTTTTTCATATTCGATAAGAGTTTCGAGGTTTTTTTTCTTGGCATCCGGGGAGCTCCAGGTCACATAATCTCCGTAGTCATGATTTCCCAATACTGCAAATTTGCCATCCCTGGCTTTAATTTTTGAGAACAAGGGAATGAACGGTAAAAATTCCTCCGCAACGTTATTCACCATATCCCCTGTAAATAATACGAGATCAGGGTTTTCTCCATTGATCAGTTCTACGGCATGAGCCAGTTTATCGGGATTAGAGAAGCTTCCACTATGAACGTCGGAAATTTGTACAATTTTATACCCTTTAAAGCTTTCAGGTAAATTATTAAGTTTTACCTTCACTTTTCTTACTTTGTGCCTGTATCTTCCAAAGGTAATACCATCTATAAATAAAGCGGAAAGTACTCCTCCCATCCCTAATCCAACCAGACTTAAAAATTTTCTTCTTTCCGGAAAGAAATTTTCAGCAGGTCTTATCAGTCCTGTAAGGTAACTTCCGGTTCTGAAAATATCATCGATGAGTAAAAATAAGACAACAAAAACTTTAGGCAAGATGAAAATTAAAAATAATGAAATCATGATCTGTGCTCTCATCGTGCTTCTGTCGGATCTCTGGAAGTGAGTGACTTCGTAAGCGAAAACTGCGTAGACAGCCAGGGATATTACCCAATAGGACAGTCTTATCCAGAAATTATCTGTTAACGTTCTTATTGCCTGATAGATATATACTTCTAAAAATAAGAAGATGGCAGCAATAATTAAAAAATTTCTTTGCATAATAGGTTTTAAAAAAGCACAAAAGAAATTCCTTTGTGCTTTTAAATATTTTTAAATTATTTATCAATTAAGGAAATCTGTAAACGATAGCATTGATGTTCATTCCAGCTCCCACTGAAGTCATTACAATGTTACCTTTATCTATAAACGATTGACCTTCCATTTTTCCTTTAATTATTAAATCATACATGGTAGGAATCGTGGCTACAGAAGAATTTCCGAACATCTGAATCGTCATTGGAGAGATCGCGTGATCGTAATCTTTTACGTCATAAAGCTTGTGAAGTCTTTCTATCATCGCATAATCCATTTTGGCGTTCGCCTGGTGAATCAGTACTTTGTTGATGTCTTCAATAGAAAGACCTGCATCATCAATGGTTTCTTTGATCGCTACAGGAACATTCTTAAGGGCATATTCATAAATTTTTCTTCCCAGCATTCTCACGTATAAACGTCTCTGGTCTGCTTCTTTATTGATAGAACAACTATTTCTTAAATAATCTAATTCAACACCATTGTCACAGATGGTATTATGGGCAATGATTCCTACATTTTCATCATCCGTAGCTTTTACCACCACTGCACCCGCCCCGTCAGCAAAAATCATTTTGTTTCTGTCGTAAGGGTCTGTAACACGACTTAATGTTTCTCCACCGATAACAAGGATAGTTTTAGCAGCGTTAGCTTTAATCAGATTGTCTGCTAAAATCATGGCTTCCACCCAACCCGGGCAACCGAAAATCATGTCATAGGTAACGCATTTTCTGTTTGTTATTCCCAGCTTGTTTTTTACTCTTGCCGCCATATTAGGCATGAAGTTTACATAACCGTCAATAGTAACTTCCCCAAAATTACTCGCATAAATGATATAATCTAATTCTTCACCATCTATTTTTGCATCTTCAATGGCTTTTTTAGCAGCTTCATAACCGATTTGTGAGTTGGAAAGCTCTTCCTCAATGAATCTCCTGTTTTCTATCTCTGTAATTTCTACAAACTTTGCAATAATCTCTTCGGTAGGCTTTTCTATCTTTTCCCCTTCGTCTGTATAGAACTCGGAATCTAAAAAATAATCTCTACCAATAACTCTATTAGGAATATAAGATCCAGAACCAATAATGATCGTATTCGGCATTCGTTTAAATGATTTTTTAAAGATGCAAAGTTAATAATTAATATTAATAAGAAAGAATTAAAAATATTATTAAATTTGCAAAAATTGTACTTTACAATCTATGAAAAATAGCCCGTCATTGAAAGGTTTACTGATTGCTGTTGCGGTATTTATAGTAGCCTTTGGGATTTATTTCCTTTTTTTGGCCAAGAAAAACTATTATCTGGTAGATAATCCCACTCCCAATACGTATTATTATACTATTAATAACGGTTCCGAAGGAATCATTTCTGCAGGGCAGTCGGTGAAAGTAGATCTGAATAAAGGAAAAAATTCTATTAAAGTCTTCGACCAGAACAAAAAATTATTATACGATTCCGCGTTTCAGGTAGATAAAATTCGGGGTCTTATCAATATTGCACATCAGGATTATTATATCAATCGCCAATATTATGGATACAATCTTAAAAAAGATTCACTACTTTTGGTGCTTGATAAAACCGTAATAGACGGAAAAGAATATTTTGGGGATCCTAAACACTTCAATAAGCTTTATACAGAAGATTTTTATTATAATGTGAATGAAGATTATGATCAACTGATCAAGAATATTGATAAAGTGGAATCCCGCACAAAAATTTTCAGAAAGCAAGATTACCTTAACTATTATAAAGAATATTACAAGTTTTGACAAAAGATATTAACCAAGTAACTCCCTACAATTCTGAGGCTACCAAAAAAAGCCAGGTAGAGGATATGTTCGACAATATTGCACCCAAATATGACCTTTTGAATCATGTTTTATCCATGAAGATTGATGTTTTGTGGAGAAATAATCTGGTGAAATGGATGAAAAATGATCACCCGCAGGAAGTGCTGGATGTGGCTACAGGAACGGGAGATCTGGCCATCACCATAGAAAAAGGAACAGGTGCAAAAGTAATTGGTTTGGATTTATCGCAACAAATGTTAAATGTTGGCGTTATTAAAATAAAAAAACTTAAATTAGACGGCAAAATTTCCATGCAAAAGGGAGATGCAGAAAATTTACCTTTCGAGGACAATAGATTCGATGCTGTTTCCGTTGCATTTGGAGTAAGGAATTTTGAAAACCTCACTAAAGGTTTATCAGAGTTAAGAAGAGTAGTTAAAGATAACAAAAGTGTTTATATACTGGAGTTTTCAAAGGTTGAGGGTTTCTTAGGGCCATTTTATATGTTTTATTTCAAAAATATATTACCTGCCATCGGCAGACTGGTTTCTAAAGATAATAGGGCATATACATACCTTCCGGATTCTGTAAATGCTTTTCCTTTTGGGGAAAAGATGAGACAAATTCTTTTAGATACAGGATTTAAAAAAGTTGAATATAAAAAACAAAGTTTAGGTATAGCCACAATTTATAAAGCAACAAAGTAACCTATGAATAAATTTTTATTAAGAGCACTGGTTTTAGCCACCGTAAATATTGCAGTTTTTGCAGATGCACAATTTAGAACCCGAAACAGAATGGACAAGCTGGAAGATTTTGATCAGCAGACATTCAGTTGGGGTTTTTACTTAAATGGCAACTTGCTGGATTACCGTATCGTATTGCACCCTAGATATGGGATGAGCGGAAATCACAATCTTGTTACTTCTAAAGAAAGTATTAGTTTCGGTGCCGGGTTGATCGGTAAATGGAGACTTAACGATTATTTGGATCTAAGAGTGGAACCAGGGTTACAATTTGCTCAAAGACAGCTGACTTTCAACACTCAGTCTAATGATCAGTATGCTGCCGGAACTTTGACGAATCCTCCTTTTACTCCGATTCCTTTAACTGAAAACGATAAAGTAAGAGAAATCAAATCTACATTGGTTGATGTACCGGTATTATTGGAGCTTCATGGTCAAAGATGGTATAACTCCAGACCTTACGTTGCTGCAGGGGTGAATTATGTGGTGAACCTACAGTCAAACTCCAGTTCGGAAGACGATAACCTTCAGCAGGTTTTCAGATCCACAACTCACAATTTTGCGTGGTCTGCGGAAATGGGGATCCAGTTTTATTTCAACAAGTTTAAACTGACTCCCGGGATCAGAGGTACTTTCTTCATGAATAACGAAAAAGTGGCGGATAATGCCACCACTCCTCCTTACTGGTCAGCGGCAGTATCTACATTACAGACAAGAGCGATCATGTTTGTATTGAAATTCGAATAAGAAAATTAAAATAAAATATAAAAAGGAGGTGCAATGCACCTCCTTTTTTGTTTCCGTGGTTAAAATATAAGGAATTTTATTTTCATTAATGTTAATAATTTCATATTTTTGCTATTAGTTAGAATATAAACCTGAAATGCTTCAAAACTTAGAAAACAATTTTTCAGAACTGGAAAAAAAGATTTCGAACTTACAAAAGAATTATCGGACTCTTGCTGAAAAGTTATCGGAATTGAGTGTTGAGCATGAAGATCTGAAGAAGAAATATGATGAAGAAAGAAAGAAAAATCAGGTATTAGCAGAAGAACAAAAAAATATAAAACTTTATTCAGCAATATCAGGAAATCCCGAACACAACAGGTTAATGAAAAATCATATTAACAGGCTCGTGAAGGAAATAGATTTCTGTATTGCCCAGCTTCAAAACAGTGGACTATAATGGATGTAAGAAGAATAACCATCAACATTGCAGGAAGGGTATATCCGCTGAACGTACCGGCAGCAGAGGAAGAAACTTTGCGTAAAGTCGGGAAGCAGATTGAAAATATGATTAAAGATTTTGAACAAAATTTCGATGTAAGAGATAAACAGGATGCTTTGGCGATGTGTGCCCTTAAATTGGGAACCAATGCTGAAGTGGTGTCTCTTCAATACGAAAAAAGTATACATTCTACCAACGAAAGATTAACCCAGATTAATCAGTCGTTAAATGAAATTGGGAAATAGATTTTTCCCCAAAAGCTGCCTACAATAATTCTAACACATTAAAGGTAAACTCAACGCTAAACAATTACCGAACAAATGTCCATTGAATGGCGTGCCGGTCTTCCGGATTACAGACAGTGGAAATCAGTTCAAATCGTGTTGATTAGGAGTTTACTCTCAATCTTTGAATTGTTGTAGGCTTTTTTATTTTGAATTATGAAGACAATTAAAACTCGATATATATGACAACAACCGCAATTATTGTCGGCGTTATTTGCTTAGTAGTCGGGGCTGTTTTAGGAATGATCTTTTCTAGAAGCTCACTGAACTCAAAAGCTAAATTTATAATAGATGATGCAAAGAAAAATGCCGAAAACCTTATAGAAAAAGCTACTGTACAGGCTGAATCCATAAAAAAAGAAAAAAACCTTCAGGCAAAAGAAAAATTCCTTGAACTGAAATCCCAGCATGATGCCGATATTCAGGCTCGTGAAAAGAAAATGCAGGAGGCGGAAAAAAGAATAAAGGATAAAGAGCACAAGCTGAATGAAGAGCTTAGCAAGGCAGGAAAGCTTGAAAAGGATTTGGATAAGCAAATTGCAGATTATGCTAAGAAAAATGAGATTTTAGATAAAAAACAGCATGAATTAGACACCGTTACCGCTAAAAAAGTCGAAATTCTTGAGAAAATATCTAATTACACCGCTGAAGAAGCTAAAGTTGAATTGGTGGAATCCATGAGAGCTGAAGCAAAAACAAGAGCTCAGGCGCATGTTCAGAGCATTATGGAAGAAGCCCAGCTGAATGCCAAAAACGAAGCCAGGAAAATCGTTATTCAGACGATCCAGAGAATCGGAACCGAACAGGCCATCGAAAACTCCGTGTCTGTTTTCAATATTGAATCGGATGAAGTGAAAGGTAGGATTATCGGTAGAGAGGGTAGAAACATCCGTGCTTTAGAAGCCGTAACAGGAGTTGAAATCATTGTTGATGATACCCCGGAAGCTATTCTTCTTTCATGTTTCGATCCGGTAAGAAGAGAAATTGCCAGATTATCCCTTCACAGATTGGTTACGGATGGAAGAATCCACCCTGCAAGAATCGAAGAAGTTGTAGAAAAAACAAGAAAGCAAATTGAAGAGGAAATTATTGAAGTAGGAAAAAGAACCATCATAGACCTTGGAATTCACGGGTTACACCCGGAACTGATCAAGATCGTTGGTAGAATGAAATACCGTTCTTCTTACGGACAAAACCTATTGCAACACTCCAGAGAAGTAGCCAATATTGCTGCTACAATGGCTGCAGAATTGGGCTTAAATGTAAAACTAGCTAAGAGAGCAGGTTTATTACACGATATCGGTAAAGTTCCTGAGCAGGAATCTGAACTTCCTCACGCCTTATTAGGGATGCAATGGGCAGAAAAATATGGTGAAAACCCTGAAGTTGTTAACGCAATCGGGGCCCACCACGATGAAATTGAAATGAAATCATTATTATCCCCGATCATTCAGGTAGCGGATGCTATTTCAGGAGCAAGACCGGGAGCAAGACGCCAGGTGTTGGAATCTTATATCCAGAGACTGAAAGACCTTGAATCTGCTGCTTTAAGCTTCGACGGAGTGTCAAGTGCATATGCCATCCAGGCGGGTAGAGAATTAAGGGTAATGGTAGAAAGCGGAAAAGTGAATGACGAAGTCGCTTCCCAATTATCTTACGACATCTCTGAGAAAATCCAGAACGAATTAACGTATCCGGGGCAGGTAAAAGTAACAGTGATTAGAGAAACGAGAGCTGTGAATATTGCAAGATAATAATTGAACCAAGATATTTGATAAAAACCTTTCAAGAAATTGAAAGGTTTTTTATTTTTATCCAAATTTAAAAAGATCAATGCAAGAACTTTCTCTGTCTTCGAAACTGAAACACATTTTTTCCATTCCTGTTATTATTTCCGCCCTGGGCTACTTTGTAGACATTTATGATCTCCTCTTATTCGGTATTGTAAGAATCCCGAGTTTAAAGGATTTAGGATTGAATCCTGATGTGGATGGTACTTTCATTCTTAACTGTCAGATGGTCGGGTTATTAATTGGAGGGGTTGTATGGGGTGTTTTCGGAGATAAGAAGGGGAGGTTGTCCGTTTTATTCGGATCTATTCTGGTGTATTCACTGGCCAATATTGCCTGTGGCTTTTTACCGTATTTTCCTAAAGAGCATTTGGTTTATCAGTATGCTTTACTAAGATTTATTGCGGGAATTGGTCTGGCAGGAGAACTTGGGGCCGGAATAACCCTGGTTTCTGAAAGTTTACCTAAAAACCTTAGAGCCATTGGAACCTCTGTAGTGGCGGGTTTTGGTTTGATGGGAGCTGTTGTGGCTCAGTTAACGGTAGAACTGGCTGGCGGCTGGAATATTTCTTACATTATAGGCGGAGGATTGGGAATCCTGCTTTTGTTTTTGAGAATAAGCGTTTCGGAATCCGGTATTTATAAAAACATTGAGCAGAAAAGCATTTCTAAAGGAAATTTTTTCTCCTTTTTTACCCATAAAGACCGTTTGATAAGATATCTGAAATGTATTGCTGTCGGGCTGCCTACATGGTATTGTATTGGCATTTTAGCTGTTTTAGCCAATCAGTTTGCCTCTGAACTGGGCATTACCGAAATCAGTCCCGGTAAAGCAATTATGTGGGCTTATGTTGGGATTTCTGTCGGTGATTTAATGAGCGGGTTTATTTCCCATGCGTTGAAATCAAGAAAGATGGCTATTTTCTATATGCTCGTTTTTACGTTGATAGGAGTAGCGATTATGCTTTTCGGGAACACTGATACGGAAACGAAATATTACATTTTCTGTGTATGGCTTGGATTGGGAACCGGATATTGGGCCATGTTTGTTACTTTGGCGGCAGAACAGTTCGGGACCAATATCAGAAATACGGCTACGACTACAGTACCCAATATGGTAAGAGGTCTTGTTCCGGTAATGATTCTGGCTTTTGATTTTTTCAAAAATAGCTTTTCGATTATTGTAAGTGCAGCTATTCTGGGGGTGATTGTGTTTGGATTGGCCATCTATTCGGCGCTTACAATTTCAGAAACCCACAATAAAGATCTGGAGTTTACCGAATAATTGTTTAATAATTAAAATCTTTGTTTTCCTTTCAGATGTAAATATAACAGCAATTGGATCAAGGTATTATTAAATTTTATATTAAATTATGTTGCAAATAATATATATTTGTTTAACTTTGAAAAAGAACTAAATTATAATTGTTTAATCACCTAAAATCAAATCACATGTCAAACAACATTTTAAAAAACGCTAAGAAGCTAAAAAAAGCAGACCTTAAAAATATTGCAGGAGGAATCAGCGGAAATCCTGATTTATCTCTTTGCGGATGCAGCTGTTCAGGTTCGGTAACAGGACCTTGGTATTGTGTACAATATATCGCTTGCCCACAAGTATATACATGCGGATCTGCTGAAATTTAAGAAATTATTTCAATTGAAATAAACATTTCCACATTTAAATACAAAAGCCTTTTGGTTCTCCAAAAGGTTTTTGTTGTTTTTATTTCATGATATAAATAAGGCTTCCGGCACTTATAGCGATCCAAAGGATCACCGCAGCAGCTAATGGCTTAAAGCCTATAGTCTTTAGGGTCCGGACAGATAGAGTAGAGCCGATTAAAAATAAGGTTAAGTTCAGACCTGATTTAGCGAAACCGGTTACTATTGAAGTAAGGCTATCCGGGAAAGGAAGATAGGTGTTCAGCAGAATAGCAAGAATAAACCATCCGATGAACCAGGGGATTTTAATTTTCGTTCCCTTATTTTTAAAGATAAACATAGTAATAATAGAAACGGGAATAATCCATAAAGCACGAGCCAATTTTACCGTTGTAGCTGTTTTTAAAGCTTCATCTCCATACTTACTTGCAGCTCCCACCACAGAGCTTGTATCATGGATGCCTATGGCACACCATAATCCGAACTGTTCCTGGGATAAGTCCAGTAAATGACCTATTGCAGGGTAAATAAACAAAGCAAGGGAATTAAGGGTGAAAATAATAGCCAATGCAAGTGAGATCTGCCTTGTTTCAGGTTTAATGATAGGAGAAGTAGCTGCAATAGCGCTTCCTCCACAAATGGCTGTTCCTACTGAAATTAAATAGGACAACGGTTTATCCAGTTTAAATATTTTTCCTAAAAAATACCCTAAAACCATCACCGATATAATGCTTGCAATCGTTAATGAAAATCCTGTTTTTCCCGCCTCTAAAGCTTCATCCAGCTTCAATCCGAAACCTAATCCTACGATGGAAATCTGCAATAATAGATGGATATATGAGTGTAAGTTCTTTTCAAAGGGATTGCCAATGAAAACAGCCAGAAGAAATCCCAAAGCCAGAGCAATGGGGGAGGAAATAAAAGAGGTCAGGCAAAGAGTTGCAAATCCTGTAAAAATGATCTTTTGGACAGATTCATTCCGGATCAATTTTTTCATATTGTAAAACATTGAATTCATGGTTCAAAATTCTACAATTTATTATTACAAAGTAAATTGAATTTTGTTATTGATGATAACTTTTAGTTATAATTAATGAATCGTAAAAAGAGATTGATCAGTTCAGATTGCTCACCTTTGGAAAGAATAATATGGAAGTTTCTTTCGATACTGAAATTTTTAAGGTCGATAATGGTAAGAAGATTGTTCTTTAATTCATGCAGAATGGTGCTCACTGAAAGAAATGCCATACAATTTGAATGCAGCAGATAATTCTTAATGCTTTCGCTGCTTCCTAATCGCATTACGGTGTGTAATTCTTCAATCGTGATTCTTTTTTCTTTCAGACGGTTTTGAATGAATTCCTGCGTCCCGGAACCTTGTTCACGGAAAACAAAATCCAATCCATAAAGCTCCTTCAGGCTCAACGTTTTGTTTGCCAATGGATGTCCTGATCTTGCTACAAGAACAATTTCATCTGCTTTAAAAGATTGATAGTCAAAATAAGAAGATTGAGATTCTCCTTCAATAATTCCGAAATCAATTTTACCGCTTTTTAATAATTCCGAAATGGCTTCTGTATTGTAGGTTAATAATTCGATATTAATGTCTTTATAGTAAGAATTGAATTTCGCAAGAATTTCAGGAAGAATATATTGAGCTACCGTAGTACTTGCTCCAATAATCAGTTTGCCTTTGTGCTGCTGGTTGATCTGATAGATCTCAAACTCAAGATCACGGTAGATATTCCGGATCTTTTCTGCATATTCAAAGAGAATTTTTCCACTTTGAGTAAGCTGTATGGTGGTTCCATTCCGGTGGAACAGCTTTGTGTTGAGCTGGTTTTCGATTTCTTTAATATGCTTGGTGACAGCCGGCTGAGAAATATGCAGTTCCTCCGAAGCTCTGGTGAAGCTCAGCCTGGATGCAACGGTATGAAAAACTTTTAACCTGTAATCAAACATTATGAATGTATATCTCTTAATTAATTTCAGTAACGGATCGCTTTATCAATTTCAACAGGATTGTTATATTTCCTGATCACTTCCTGCATATTTTTGGTTTGGCTGTTAAGGTCATCAAGCGTACGTATTTCTTTTCCGTTGATATTAATATTAAGATTCGTATTGGTTTTACTGAAATTAGTTCTTTCAAAGGCAAAAGGATCATTATAAAATTCCACCAAAAGTTTTTTCTTCTGTTTTTCTGTAACAGGAATAGCCTTAGTCCCGAAATTAGATTCCAGAAAATCATCGGTAGAAATGAAAGCCGGTAATTTCTGGCTTTTAATCAAATGGTAAATGAAATTATTGTTGGAATCCTGGATTTCGAAAATTAATCCGGGTAATCCACGGAATTTAAAAGGCCCTTCATTAAAAGGAATATCTTTGCTGAACCATGCCGTCCAATTTCTGCCTCCAAATATGGTAGTAGCCTTTTGTAGCTTGTATCCCTGAACAATTTTAGTTTCATCGGAAATAGTCCAGTTCATGGGATCAGTTGTTTTAAAAGAGTAATACCCGAATTTGATATTGATGAAATTTTCATTATCAAAACTGTTCATCTTTCTCTTCACAATTTGTCCGCTCATGTCAACATGTTTATTATCCATATTCCCAAACTTTTTGTTTAATGAATCTGCAATCAAAAGATTCCTTCCATAGAATTTTACCTCCTTTGAATTGATATCCAATATCATATTGAATTTCTGATATTCGTTTTCAGTGGAGTCCATTTTTAATTGCAGTTCATAAATGAACCTTTGGGTTTGCGATGCTGCGGGTATTATGAATAGTAGAAACAGCAAAATGAAAATATTTCTCATGGCTAAATGCTATCAATGTTATCTCTAAATTACTAAAAGAAAAAATGATTCTTCAGAATATAATCACGACTTATACTAATGCTTTCGAAAATATCTTTATCACTTGAATCCTGCTCCACAAACCAATACTTAAGACCTGCTTTTTTTCTGGCCTCAAAAATTCTTTTAAAGTCAATTGTTCCGTTTCCAATTTCCGTAAAATCTTTGCTGTCTTTCTGCATATCTTTTACATGCCATAAAGGAAATCTTCCGGGATGTTTTTCAAAATAAGCGACAGGATCGAGTCCTGCTTTTGAAATCCAGTAGAGATCAAGTTCCATTTTAACCAGTTCTGAAGATGAATTTTCTAAAATAAAATCATAAATAGTACCTTTCTCATCCCATTTCTCAAACTCAAAATCATGATTGTGATACGCCATCTGAATACCGGCTTTTTGAGTGACTTCACCGGAGATTTCCAACAGCTCCGGAAACTTCCTGTAATGTTCAGTGGTTCTTTCCTCCGGAAAAAGATAGGAGCAAACCATATATTTCGCTCCGAGAAAATTCAGATCTTCAACAGATTGTTCCCAGTTATTTAATAGGGTTCCCGCGCTTTTATCCATAACTCCTGTCGTATGATGGGAGCTTATAATTTTCAATCCGGTATTTTTAAGGATAGATTGGAACTCGGTTTTATTTTTTCCAAAGAAAGTTCCGTTATACCCATAAATTTCCAGCTCTCTATAGCCTAGAGCCGCTAATTTTTCAAGAGCTTTTTCCGGATTATCGGATAGGGCATCCCGAATGGTGTAAAGCTGTATTGCCAGGTTTTTTTTACGATCGGCAAAACCGGATACTCCACAAGAATATAATCCGATGAAACCCAAAGATGATAATTTTATGAAATCTTTTCTAAGCATTGAATTCCACTATAAAAAAGGTTTCATTTCGTCTTCGATCTGGGTTCTGAGTTCCATCAGACGGATCGCATACTGTTCAAGCTGTTTTTCTTCTTCGGTTTCCGGAGTCCATTTCGGAACAGGAAGTTTTTTACCATTCTCATCTACAGCAACAAATACAATGATGCAATGGGTTTTTTTGTCAAAATTTGGCTGCTTTAAATTCCTTGAAGAAACGTTAATGGCAATATGCATGCTTGAAGTCCCAGTGTAAATCACCTGTGCTTCTACCTGTACCACCTCACCGATTTTGATAGGTTCATAAAAACGGATTCCGCCAACATATACGGTAACGGAATAATTTCCACTCCAGGTGGTTGCACATGCGTAACCTGCCTGATCAATCCATTTCATAACACTTCCTCCGTGAACGTTTCCTCCGTAATTAACATCTGAAGGCTCTGAAATAAACTGAAAAGTAATAGGCTTGTTCTCCATTGATATAAAAATTTGAATAAAGGTATTTAATAATTTTCAAAATTTTAGATTAAATCCTACTTTTGAAGCCTGAAACCTCAAAAAGGTAAACCATAATTAATAAAAAGAAGCCAGAAACAGGAAATGAAAAAAGTATTTTACCTTAATACGTGTGACACATGCAGAAAAAATATTAGCGCAATTTGATCTTACAGATTGGGAGCTTCGTGAAATCAAAAAAGAGCCGGTGACTAAAGAAGAATTAACTGAAATGTATAAAAAGACGAAGTCTTATGAAGCTTTATTCAGTAAAAAATCTACCCAGATCAAATCAAGAGGTATTGACGTAAAATCCCTGGAGGAAAAAGATTTTAAAAAGCTGTTGCTGGATCATTATACCTTTCTGAAACGTCCGGTTTTCATTACGGATGATAAAATCTTCGTAGGAAATGATAAGAAAAATGTAGAAGCTTTGAAGGAATTTTTTGAAGCGTAATTAAGCAAGGAGTTGATTTATAATTAAGTATTTTCTTTATGTTTGTTTTGTTATGGAACAGATCCGAACCTATTTTGAGCAATCAGTTACAATGTCTGACCGGGATTGGCAACTGTTTTCATCGAAACTTGAAAGACAGAAGTTTTCCAGAAAAGATCATCTTATCACTGCCGGGAAAAAAGAAAACTACCTTTCTTTTATAGAAAAAGGCAGTGTAAGATTTTATATTGCCGGTGAAGATGATTTTACTTTCTCATTCTCATTTGCTGGCGAATTTGTAAGTGCTTATGATTCGTTTCTTACACAAAAAAACTGCAGTTACTATATTCAGGCACTTGAAGAAACTGTCCTTTGGCGCATTTCCTATCAGGATCTCAATATAATTTATGATGAAACTGAAGTAGGAGACAGGATTGGAAGGCTTGCCGGTGAAGGACTATATCTTGATATTTTTAAAAGAGAAATATCCCTGTTAACGAAAACAGCAGAAGAAAGATATCTGGCTTTATTTTCGGAGCGTCCTCATATTCTGAAATATATACCGTTGAAATATATTGCCTCATATATCGGAATTACACCCCAGGCACTGAGCAGAATCAGACGCAAGATTTCTTAACCTAGGTTCATTGCTTTGTAAAAGCAGATGGTAGAACTTTGCATAAAAAAAATGCCTGAAGCTATTTTACCTATTGTCCTGATCATTTCTATGATCATTTTTAAACTGATTCGTAAAGAGTATGAATATGCTCTTTCAGCACGGATTGCTATGGCATTGATGCTTGTAGCAACCGGAATTGCTCATTTTGTATACAGCAAAGGAATGACTTTAATGATTCCAGCATTCATACCCTGCAGAGAGGAACTGGTTTGGGTAACCGGTATTTTTGAAATTGTATTGGCGGTGGCAATACTGATTCCCAGGTTTCAAAAAAAGGCTGGATGGATGCTGATCTTATTTTTTGTCTTGATTCTACCAGCTAATATATATGCCGCTTTTGAGCATGTTAATATGAAAACTGCTGATTTTACGGGAAATGGAACCAGCTATCTATGGTACAGGATTCCTTTACAGCTGTTTTTTATTGTCTGGGTATATTTTTCATGCATCCGGATTCCGTACAAAATAAAGCCTGTCATTGATTTGTAGAAAAAGAAAAGGATGTCCTCAATAGGACATCCTTTTCTTTTATATTTTTAGAACAGACTATACAAAAGGAGCTTTCACCACTTTTGCAGGAAGGTTCTTATTTCTTACCTGAATGAAAATTTCTGATCCGAGTTTAAAATGAGGCTTATCAACATAAGCTAATCCTAAACCGATTTTTTTCATCGGAGACTGAGTTCCTGAAGTTACCTTACCGATTACATTTCCTTCCGCATCTACAACAGGGTAGTCATGTCTTGGAACCCCTTTATCTTGAAGCTCAAAACCTACTAATTTTCTGTTTACCCCTTCTTCTTTTTGCTTGGCAAAAGTATCTTTAGACACAAAATCTTTATCAAACTTGGTGATCCATCCTAATCCTGCTTCAATTGGAGAAGTAGTATCATCAATATCATTTCCGTATAAGCAGAATCCTTTTTCCAATCTTAAAGTATCTCTCGCCGCTAATCCGCAAGGAATGATTCCTTCCGCTTCTCCGGATTTAATAATTTCATCCCAAAGTTTTTCAGCAGATTCGTTTTTGAAATAGATCTCAAAACCTCCGCTTCCTGTGTAACCTGTGTTGGAAATAATCACATCATTTACTCCGGCAACAGAACCAACAGTAAAATTATAGTAAGGAATTTCAGAAAGGTTGGTATCCGTTAATTTCTGAAGGATTTCCGTTGCTTTCGGACCTTGAACAGCTAAAAGAGACATCTCATCAGAAGCATTTGTCATTTGAGCCCCGAATGTGTTGTATTTTGAAATATGATTCCAGTCCTTATCAATATTGGAAGCATTTACCACCACAAAATATTTGTTGTCTTCCATTTTATAAACGATCAAATCATCCACGATTCCCCCATTTTCATTAGGAAGACAAGAGTATTGAGCTTTTCCGTTTTCCAAAGCATCTACATTGTTGGTGGTAACATATTGTAAAAGTTCTTTAGAACCAGGACCTTCAATGAAAAACTGTCCCATGTGGGAAACATCAAATAATCCTGCTTTTTCTCTTACTGCAAAATGCTCTTCAGTAACTCCTGAATATTGTACAGGCATTTCAAAACCTGCAAAAGGTACTATTTTCGCTCCTAAAGAAACGTGTTTGTCGTACAAGGCTGTTTTCTTCATGTTTATTTTTTATTTCTTTATTTTAAAACTGTTGAAAGTATCGTTGAAAAGAGTCATATAATTACCGTTCCAGTATTTCTGTTTACAATTGATGGTAATAAGATAAAGCTCTTTTTCTTTCTGAAAGACTTTTGTGATCCAGTAAAGCTTTTCTTTTTCATCAAAATATTCGTAATGATATTCTGTATATCCTTTTTTACCATTCCGGCTTTTTATTTTGCTTTCCTCATCCGTTGACTGGTAAAGGGCAAGAATGAATTTTTTGGTTTCATTTTTAGGAAGATCAAGGTTATGATATTCTGAAATGGTAATCGCTCCAACCTGATTGTCCGGGAAGATATTGACGATTTCCCCGCTATTCATTACTTTCCATATTTCGGGAAAAGAAATGGAATAATTCGGGTTATCATACACTTTCGTGGCCGTTTTTTGTGCAAAAACTATAAAGCTTATCAAAAAAGTCAGTAATAAAGCAATTCTTTTTGTCATAAATTTAAAAATGGTGTTTATATTCTTCAAGAATTATTTTGAACCATTCTGTGAAATGTTCCGGATTTTCAGCTAATTCCTGGTCAAGCTCTTCCATGGAAATGTATCTCACATCATCCACTTCATCCTTATTCAAATTGAAATCGCCTTCGTATGTTCCTACGAACACATGATCCAGTTCATGTTCCCAAAGTCCTTCACCAACATCCGCTTTATAGATAAAGTTGAATTTTTCAGAAAGATCGGCTGTTATTCCCAATTCTTCTTTTAATCTTCTTTTAGCCCCATCAAGATAAGTTTCCCCATTTCTGGGATGTGAACATACTGCATTCGTCCATTGATTGGGAGAATGATATTTTTCAGCTGCTCTTTTTTGTAAAAGCATTTCGCCTTTACTGTTGAATAAGAAAATGGAAAAAGCTCTGTGCAGTAAGCCGTTTACGTGAGCCTGCTGCTTTTCCATCAAGCCTAAAACTTCATCTTCAGGATTTACTAAAACTACAAATTCTTCCATTCCTACAAATGTAAGTGTAATAAATGTATTTTGGAAATTTTTGGTAAAACATCATATTTGGACAGGCTGAAGAGCCTGCTAACGATGGACAGATTTGCCAAGCCTTATCAAAAGCATGGACAATCCTATAAAAAATATAAGGATCCAGATCGAATTGGCAATAACGTTGAGAAGCCCTAATGTATCTGCATCAATAAAAGGATAGGGATAAAACCCGGAAAAGCTTCCTCTGATCAGAATATAACAAAGATAAAGTAACGGGTAAATGGACCATTTAGGAATCTGGTTATAATTCAGAGAAGAAGTATTCTCATAGAGATACCAATAGATAAGAACAAGAACAGGAATTACACTGTGCAGTAATTCATCAACAACTTTCTGTAATCCTGTCGGGCTCCAGGTTGAGCGAAGAATGACCTGATACACGAGACCAACAATGACAATATAAACGGTAATACCCGTTAATATTCCCGGATTTTTATTTTCAGATGGAGGATTGCTCCAAACTTGCCTGGTAAAATATAATGCGACAATTAAATTGGTAAGAATCGTAAAATAGCTGAAAAACCTGATATTTGTTTCCGGAAAAGAAACTGTACTGTTTTTCAGCATCAGGTAATATTGGGCGATTATCGCAAACCAACCGATAAGACAGAACAGTAAAGCCAGCGTTTTTCTCATATCGTTATTAGCTTATTCGAAGATAAAAAGAAAAAATCAGTTTCAATCCCGATCTTCTGAAATTATAAAACGAAAATTTTTAATCTGTGATGAGGAAAATATAGGTTTATTATTAATTTTATTCATTAAATATTAATTTATTTAGTAAATTTTTAATCTGATACAGTTTGAAGATTCTTTCTGACCGAAAAACCGTACCTTTGCCATTCAAAATTTAATGATGGAATTAGAATACAAAGCCCATATAAGTCCGATACTTAAGGACGGAGTAAAGAACTACTTAATCGATATTGACGGGACCATTACAGATGACGTGCCGAATGAAGAGCCGGAAAGAATGGTTACCTGCGAACCGTATCCTGATGCTTTGGAAACCATTAATAAATGGTACGATGAAGGCCATCAGATTTGCTTTTTCACTTCAAGAACTGAAAATTTAAAGCAAATCACGATCGATTGGCTGGATAAGCACGGTTTCAAATACCACAGTGTATTATGCGGAAAACCGAGAGGTGGAAATTACCATTGGATTGATAATCACCTGGTGAGAGCTACAAGATATAAAGGTAAATTTACGGATATGGTAGAAAAACAGGTGACCATTGAAGTTTTTAAAGACTAGAAAAGATTCATGAATCCCGGATGAATTCCGTTCGGGTTCAAAAAAATAATTAAAAGTTCTAATGAAAGTTTTAGCAAATGACGGTTTGGATCAATCAGGCATTGATGCATTAACTGAAAAAGGTTTTGAAGTGATTACTACAAAAGTTCCGCAGGAGTTTTTAGTAGAATATATTAATGAGCATAAAATCCGTACTTTATTGGTGCGAAGTGCGACTCAGGTAAGAAAAGACATTATTGATAACTGCCCGTCGCTGGACATCATTGGAAGAGGAGGAGTAGGAATGGATAATATTGATGTAGACTATGCCAGAGAAAAAGGAATTCATGTGATCAATACACCTTCAGCTTCTTCAGAATCTGTTGCTGAATTGGTTTTTGCCCATTTATTTTCAGGAGCAAGATTTTTGCAGGACTCCAACAGAAAAATGCCTTTAGTAGGAGATACGGAATTTGCCTCACTTAAAAAAGCATATACGGCAGGGATTGAGCTCAGAGGAAAAACCATTGGTATTGTAGGGATGGGAAGAATCGGGCAGGAAGTGGCAAGAATTGCATTAGGCCTTGGGATGAGAGTGATTGCAGCAGATAATAATGTAGGAAAGGCAAGCATTAAAGTGAAATTCTATAACAACCAGTTCATCAACGTTGATATTGAAACAGAACCGCTACACGATGTAATAAAGCATTCAGATTTTATCACCCTTCATGTTCCGGCTCAAAAAGGCGGTTACATGATCGGTAAGAACGAATTTGAAATGATGAAGGACGGGGTTGCTGTCGTAAATTGTTCAAGAGGTGGAGTAATTGATGAAGCTGCTTTAATTGAAGCTCTGGATTCCGGAAAAGTAAAATTTGCAGGTTTAGATGTTTTCATTAATGAACCGACACCTTCCAAAGAAATTTTAAACCACCCGAAAATCTCTCTGACCCCTCATACGGGAGCATCTACATTAGAAGCTCAGGATAGAATAGGACTTTCCTTAGCTGAACAGATTTCAAGCATTCTACAGATTCATTAAGAAATCTGTTGTACCATAAAAAAACACCTCACATTGAGGTGTTTTTTGTTTTATACGTTCCTGTTGCTTTTCAATAAATCCCGGATTTCTGTCAATAATTTTTGATCGTCAGTAGGCCCGGCTGGTGCAGCTTCTTCTTTCTTGCTGATTCTGTTAATTCCTTTTATCATCATGAAAAGAACTAAAGCAATACAGAAAAAGTTGATCACCGCTGATAAAAAGTTACCGTAAGTAACCCCGTTCCATGCTAGCTCTTTAATATTATCTGCACCGGCAGCTTTCATGGCAGGATTCAGAAGAAGTGGGGTAATAACGTCTTCTACAAATGAAGAAACGATTTTACCAAAAGCCCCACCAATAATTACCCCTACTGCCAGATCAATAACGTTGCCTTTGATAGCAAACTCTTTAAATTCTTTAATAAATCCCATAATTTATATTTTTTTGTTTATTGTTATATACAAAAGTAGGTTTTAAAAACATAAACATCAATAGTTTTAGTTATTTTTCATCTTAAATTCACGTTATATTGAGGTTATTATTGTTAAATTTAATCAAATTACATGAAAATGAAAATACTTACAGCAGAACAGATCCGGGAATGTGACCGGTTTACCATTGAAAATGAGCCCATTTCTTCCGTTCAACTGATGGAGAGAGCCGCACAGGCCTGTGCCAACTGGATATCTGAACACTGTAAAAATCATAAAAAAATAGCCATATTTTGCGGAATCGGAAACAATGGCGGAGATGGGCTGGCTATGGCAAGAATGCTTTATTTGAAGGGATTTGATGTAGATGTTTTTATCAATACTGCTCAACAAAAGCTTTCTGAGGACGCATCTGTCAATTTCAAAAAATTAAGAGATTTTTCCGGAATTGATATTAAAAGTTTCCAAGAAGTAGATCAGTATAACTTTGATAGCAAAACAATTATAATAGATGCGCTTTTCGGGACCGGGCTTTCAAGAAAAATAGAGGTGGGGTACAAATGCCTGATTGATAAACTGAACGAAATAGACAACATAAAAATATCTATAGATCTCCCGTCCGGGTTATTTGCCGATACTATTGCAGAAAATGATTCTACTATTTTCAAAGCAGATTATACATTAAGTTTCCAATGTTGGAAGAAGAGCTTCTTGCATACCGAAACGGGAAAATATACCGGAAAGGTGGTTATCCTGGATATTGGCCTTAGTAAGGAATATATTTCGAATGCTATAACCAATGATTTTGTCATTGATGATCGTCTTGTAGAAAAAAATTTTAAGCCCAGAGAGGACTTCTCACACAAAGGAACCTATGGAAGGATCACGATAATAGCCGGAAGCTACGGAAAAATTGGAGCTGCAGTTCTTTCTACAAAAGCGGCTTTAAAAACTGGAGCCGGGTTAACTTTCACACTTGCTCCCCGTTGCGGATATGAAATTCTCCAGACCTCTTGTCCCGAAGCCATGTTTATAGAAGGAGGAAACCAATTTGTCAGTCAATTTGAAATAGAAAAAGATTCGGTTTGTGGGATAGGACCGGGTCTAGGAACCGAACCTGAAACAGAGAAAAATTTTCTTCAGTTTTTAAAAGAATATTCAGAACCATTAATTCTGGATGCAGATGCGCTGAATATCATTTCCAGGGATGAGAAAAATATAAAATTGATTCCCCAAAAGTCCATCATCACGCCGCATCCTAAAGAATTTGAAAGACTTTTCGGAAGTACTGCAGATTCTTTTCAAAGAGTGGAGCTGGCTCGTAAAAAAGCCTCTGAGCTTCAGATTTATATTATTTTAAAAGATCATCATACCCAGGTTATTACCCCGGAAGGGAAAGTATTTTATAATATTACCGGAAATTCCGGACTTGCCAAGGGGGGAAGCGGAGATATTCTTACCGGAATACTGACATCATTCCTGGCGCAGGGATATTCAGAAGAAAACACAGGTGTGTTGGGAGTCTGGTTCCATGGAAAAGCTGCGGATATGGCTGCAGGAAAGCATTCTAAAGAAGCGATGTTGCCTACAGACGTAATCAGTGAATTTGGGAATGTTTTTGATGAACTCAACAAAAGGATTTCCCCTAAACTATAAAACAAAAAAGCCACAATCAATTGTGGCTTTTTTAATATTAAAAAGTAATGTTATTCAGGTTTTTCGTTTTCTGCCTGTGTGATCTTGAATTTTTTAGACATGATCATAATCACCACTCCGGCAATCATAAAAGGAATAGAAAGGACTTGTCCCGTATTCAATCCGGCGAATTCAATAAACTCATCGCCTTGTGGCTCCTTCAGGAATTCAACAAAGAATCTGATCGCCCAAAGAATGATGAAGAATAATCCGAATAGCCATCCCTGCTGATATTTTTTATCTGTTTTTCTGTATAAGAACCAAAGTAAAATAAATAGGGCAACATATCCAACCGCTTCAAATAATTGGCTTGGATAACGGGGAATCGTAACACCGTATTCGCTGCTTTGTTGCGGGAATAGTAGTGCGAATGGAGAGTTGGGGTCAGCCGGTTTTCCAATGATTTCAGAATTAAAGAAATTACCCATTCTTACAAATGCCCCACCTAAAGAAACTACAATTCCTAATCTGTCATATACCCAGAAAGGATTTTTCTTAATGATTTTAAATGAATAATAAAGAGTGGTAAATATCAAAGCAATGGTTGCACCGTGGCTTGCCAATCCTGAAAATCCTGTGAATTTCAAGCCGTTTTTCGTACTGATCGGTAAAAATACACTCCAGAAATCCTCTTTGAATAATTCCGGCTGGTAGAAAATGACGTGTCCCATTCTCGCTCCCAGGATTGTTCCGATCAAAGTCCATGTGAAAAGAGGCTCCAGATATTTTTGATTTACATTATCGATTTTGAAAATTCTGGTCATTAAAATATACCCGAATCCAAAAGCAAAAATGAACATTAAACTATAATAATGCAGTGTAATCGGACCTAAATGGATGCCGGTAGAAGGATCCCAGATTTTAAACGGAGTTTCCAGTTCCACATTATCAGAAGCAGTAACCGGTTTTTGTGATTTAACCGCATATTTAAAAGTTTCGATATTTTCAGGAGTAACGGCTGTATCAATCAACTTGAAATTCTTATCAAAGAACTGGTATTTTGTATTTTTAAATTTGCTTAAAGTCAGAGAGCTGAAATTAAAGTAGGCAGGCTCAAAATTAGAATTGTTCAGGATAACCAGAACATTGTTATCCGTTTTTTTGTCTGCGAACGCATCAAGATCTCCAAGTTCTGTTGTAGAATAGATTTTTACAGGGATTTCAGTGGAATTTACTTTTAAAGTTCCGTCGGATAAGCCGTCCGGATAATTCTGCGCAAAAAAACACTGGGTCATCAACGCAAATAATACAAGGTAAATTCTGAAAAATAGGTTACTCATTTCTATTGATTTAATAGTTTGTTTATTGATATTTTATTTTTTAGGAGGCACAGGATCGTATCCGCTTCCGCCCCATGGATGACATCTTGAAATTCTTTTCACCCCCATCCAGAATCCTTTAAAAATACCATGAACCTGCAATGCTTCTACCATATAATGAGAACAGGTAGGTTCATAACGGCAGTTTTTCGGAAGTAAAGGCGAGATAAACCATTGGTAAAATTTAATCAAAATTACCATGGGAAAAGTGATGATTTTATTGAATGTAAGTTTCAAAACAATGCAAAAATAGGGTAAAAAAATGAAAATTAGTTTAAATTTGTTAGAAGTTTCAGAAGGATAAAGACTGATGCTTATCTCAAAAATTTAATATACTTTGAACCAAAATATACCATTAGCCGAGAGATTGAGACCGAAGAACCTGGATGAGGTTCTTGGGCAGGAGCACCTTACCGGAGAAAAGGGGACCATCCGGAAAATGATAGAAAGTGACACGTTGAATTCACTGATCTTCTGGGGACCTCCGGGAACCGGAAAAACAACATTGGCGGAAATTATCTCCGAAAAGTCAGGCAGGAAATTTTTCAAACTTTCTGCGGTTTCCTCCGGAGTGAAGGATGTTCGTGATGTCATTGAGGAAGCCAAAAAACAAAACCTGTTTTCAGGAAAATCACCGATTTTATTTATTGATGAGATCCACCGGTTTAATAAATCCCAACAGGATTCTCTTCTCCATGCCGTAGAAAAAGGATGGATTATACTTATAGGGGCAACTACAGAAAATCCGAGTTTTGAAGTTGTTTCGGCATTGCTTTCCAGAAGCCAGGTGTATGTTTTAAAAGCAATAAGCTATGAAAAGCTGGAAGAACTGATTGATATTGCCGTAAACAGATACAATCTTGATGAAAATGCAGATTTTATAGTAAAGGAAAAAGAAGCCCTTATTCAGTATTCCGGTGGAGATGCGAGGAAACTCATCAACTCTGTAGAGCTTGTTCTGAACCAGTTCAAAAATTCAGGAAATAAGGAAATCTCAAATACAGATGTGCTTGCCGTTCTGCAGGAGACCATGGCTTTGTATGATAAAAACGGAGAACAGCATTATGATATTATTTCCGCTTTTATAAAGTCTATGAGAGGAAGCGATCCCAATGGAGCTGTATATTGGCTGGCAAGAATGATTGCAGGAGGTGAAGATATAAAATTCATAGCAAGAAGAATGCTTATTTTGGCGGCTGAAGATATTGGGCTGGCTAATCCGAACGCGCTTGTGATTGCCAATAATTGTTTTCAGGCCGTGAATGTAATAGGAAATCCCGAAGCGAGAATCATTTTAAGTGAAACGGCTGTTTACCTTGCAGTATCTCCGAAAAGCAACTCCACGTATATGGCTATTAATGAAGCGCTGGCATTAGTGAAAAAAACCGGAAACCTACCGGTTCCGCTTCATTTGAGAAATGCTCCTACCAAGCTTATGAAAGACCTGGATTACGGAAAAGATTATAAGTATGCCCACTCCTATGAAGGAAGCTTTGTGGACCAGGATTTTCTGCCTGAAGAAATTAAAGACGTCAAATTATATGAACCGGGAAATAATGCTACGGAAAAGAAAATCTATGATGAATTAAAGAAAAAATGGAATAATAAATATTAAAAAAGGATGCTTATATAAGCATCCTTTTTATTTTATATAATGGTAAGCATTATTTTGTCGAAATAAAAACGGCTTTCTGCCCATTATTATCTTTTACCTCTATTTTCTTGAAGATATCTGCATACACTTTAGTATCCGTATCTGTAAACTCATATCCGTCAATCAAAACAGGAGTGCTTTTTGCTACACCTTCCTGCTCATTCAGCTGAGCCAAAGATATTCTGTCCAACACTTCCGTTTTCTTAAGTTTGAATTCCGCAATTCCGTTATCAGCCAGATAACTGAATTTTTTAAGAGCCTGTGGCAGGTTAGCAGCAGTTTTATATACATGCATGCTTTGTACAAGATCTTTTTTGGCATTAAACATATCTACTGTTCCAACAATATTATCGGCTACAGCAAACTTAGTAGTAGTGCTCTTCTGTGCAAATAAAGTGGCAGAAGCAAATATTAAAAAAGAGTAGAGTAATTTTTTCATAAAGTAACTATTAAAAACGTGATAAATATAGTTATTTTTTATAAAATATGGACAAAATTTTATAATAATTTAAAAACTATCCATAAATAAAGGATATTGTTAGGATTCTGAATCTTCATTTTGAGCATTTTCATTTTTATGATCTACCAGATTCCTGATGATGTTTTTCAATCTTTGAAACATAAATGAGCTTAATAATAAAATGATACCCAATATAATAAATGCAATGATTCTGGATACATTATCCATTTGCCATACATCGTAAGCATATAATTTTACGATTACAATGCCTACAAGAACAAAGCCTATTTTATTAAATTCGGGTATATTCCGCTTTAAGCCCACATAAATGAAAATGCTTGCTAAAATGGCCCAGATGATAGGTAAATACAAAATTCTGAAATGCTCTTTCAATGGATATGATTGTTGAATATTTTCGGCATTGGCTAAAATATATCCGTGATATAATTCGGAACTGATAGCCATTGTTATCATGAACGAAAAGATCCAATAAGCAATTGTGGACTTAAAAAAGTCAGTTGAAGGAAGGCGCCTCCAACCTATATAAACAAAAGGAAGCAGATATAATAAATAAAATACATAATAATTTTTTGAAATCTCTTTTCTCAAAATCGCATCCGTTATCATTGAAGCGGAAAGCGAAATATGAATAACCACTAAAAATATAAACAGATACAAAAATCCGGTTTCAAAACCTTTGGTGATCCTTAATGGATTACGCAATAGAAGCAAAATGAAAATATAATATATACTGAACAATAATCCGGCATTGATAATAACAGACAATGGCTGATCTGAAATTTGGTAAAGAATCTCAAATAAAACAGATACATAAATTATCCCATAACTTAAAACACTAAAAAGATTTTCAAAAAAAGGATTTTCCGGTTTGTCATTTTCATTTTGTTTTCTCAACAAATAAAGATTGGTGAAAATAGTAATAATGGTAACAAGGCTCGTCAGGAATACCGGATTGAAAATAACTGGCAGTTGTTTTGATGTAAAATATTCCGACCAGGTTACCATCTGAACTAAAATAACCAATGGGAAAAGAACATAAAAACACATTCTGAAAATAGTGAAGCCTGTTTTTTTCCAAATGAAAAGTAAAAGGGTAGCTTCCACCGCCCAAACGCTGGTGATCAGGTTAGTTTTGAACTGCAGGGCAAAAGCCAATGTTATTAAGCTTACCGTAATACCCGCAAATACAGAGTAAGGAATTCCAAAACTTCGTTTTCCGTGTTCTTTATATAAAAGGACTGCATTCACCCCTGCAAAGACAACCGGAAAAATAATAGCCGGTTCGTAATGTAATTTATTGAAAATATATACCAAACCGATAACACTGGTGAAGTTAACTAAAACAAGCATCAGGATATCTATAACCGAAAGTGTGTTTTTCTTCAGGTAATCTTGCAAAGCAAAGGCATAAAATATAATATAGGTGATAATGTAAAAATAAATGCTCGTAAAATCTGTTTTCTCAATAACCCAGTAAAAAAGATAAATGTTTGTAAATACAAAAGCAATGCAGCTGATGCTTTTCCAGGGTTTCAGGAATACAATAACGAGCATTCCTATATTCAATATGGTCAGATAAGTCAGAAGGAAAACATAGTTACTTTGGCCTGTACTCACCATGAGCGGAGCTAAAAACCCACCAAATAATGAGAAAACGATCAGTACCTGACTGTTATAAAAATAGGATACTATAATGGAAAACAGGGTAATGAGACAAATGAATATAAAAGCCGTATTCTGTGTGAAAATATGATATTCCCGAAAAGCAATAGTTAGCGAAAAATAAAGCACTGCGATTCCGCCCCCTGTGATAATGGACGAGAAGGTATTGTAGTTTTTCCGTAGAAAGTGGCCAGTAATAATGATTCCGATCCCGGTACATAAGCCTATTATGGTACGGGCAGTTTCTCCAATCCAGTTCTTGTCTATTGCGTATTTTACGAAATAACCGATTCCTAGCACAAGAGTGAAAATTCCAATGACGGTTAATATATTCTGTTTTAAAAAGTCAAGTATGGGAGCAAGCCAGTCCTTTTGTGAAACATTTTTCTCTGTCGGTGGCTCAAAAGACATTTCGGAACTTATATTTTGAAAAGGAGTAAGTGGGGAAGATGATGTCTGCACTGGTCTTTTCTCGGAAGATTCCTGATTTTCAGGAAAAAGCTTCTTATTGAGCTCCATAATCTCATTCTCCAGTTTTCGGATTTTATGGTTAAGCTTATTGTAGCCCCACAGGATAACTAAGAATAAAATAACAACAAGACCAATTTCCATTTCCTGATATTTTTAATCAAATATAGATATTTGTATCATAATGGTATCAAAAACTAATCCACCACATACAATGTGATGGATCAGTTATGCAGAGTGATTAAATTGTACTAATTTTAGTTGGATACTTTATAAATGTAAAAAGATCCGATACTTGAACCAAGGAGTCCGGCATTTATCACTCCGGAATCTGTGAGTCCGAAAGAAATCTTGTCACCGGCCTGGAAGGTGTAAAGAGAATTGATGCTGGATTCTGAGATGGTTAAACTCAATACAAGCGGAATGGTAAGTCCACTAAAAGGACGACTGTCTATAATGGTGGTCACCCCGGCTCTAGTCATAACGATTCCAATTCCGGGACCCCCTGTCAATATGGAAGCTTGTAGTCCTGTTCCAAGTCGGAATGAATACCCTATAGCATAAACTCCTGCTGTCGGAATGGTATACGAATTGTCAACATCCGAAAATAAAGCTGGATTTCCCACATTTCTTTCACTTTGTAAGAAATTTACGGCCTGAAAACCTGCCGGAAAAATCCCCAAGTTCAGTAAGGTGATTGTTGCTGTTTTTTTTGCTGCATACACAGAAGTGTTGGTGTTTACTGCACTGTTGGCTGCGTCTATGATAACTTGAGGGTCTACCTTAGCCACCTGAAAAGTTCCCTGATTCACCGCCATGATCTGATAGCCGGGTAAAGAGGGTACTTGAGGGGTATCTCTAACCTTCATCGTGCCATTTACATCCAGAGTTGCCGATGGAGTTGTGGTATTAATCCCAACCTGTGAAAAAATAGGGATAGAAGAAAATGCCAAAATCAAAATACAAATCTTAGTTTTCATGAGTAGTAAGTTTAATTAGTTTCTAAAGAATAACAGCAAAAATTATGCCTTATTTTTATTAAATTTTTAACGTAAGTTGTTATTTGTTATAAATATTTCAATTATAATTGAAATATATGTTTTGTTTCGTTTTGAAAACTACTTATCCTCTTTATGAGTAACATGAAAACATTTTACTTGCATTAAAATTTTAAATCCATAAAAAAGATAAAAAAAATGCTGTCAGAATTACTGGCAGCATGTAAAAGCAATAATGTCAATAAATAGTGACACATTATCCTTGCAATAAATATTCTTTATAGCTTCCGAGGAAATCAACATCAACATTGAGAGACTTTAATTCTTCCAGAGCATTTTCATGTAAGACAGCTTCCCATTTTCCAGCCACATTGATGAAAAAGAAATAATTTCCAAGACCTGTTTTCAATGTTCTGGATTCAATTTTACTCAGATTCATTTTCCTCCACGCAAAAACAGACAGGACCTGATGTAAGCCTCCCGCATGATCTTCAGGCAATGTGAGAATTAACCCTGATTTTTCACCTAAAACGTCCAGCTTACTATTATCATAAGAGCCTTGCTGTTTGGAGATGATAATGAATCTTGTATGATTTTGTTCGAAATCCTGGATATTGCGATGAATGATCTTCAGGCCATACAAGTTGGCTGCAAACTGATTGGCAACCGCAGCAATCTTTAAGTCCGGGTTTTCTGAAACATATTGAGCGGCAGCAGCAGTAGACGGAAAATCCTGTCTCTGGATCGTTTTGTAGTTCGTATCTAAAAAATGAAAACTTTGCGCCAAAGCTTGGGGATGTGAATAAATTTTTTCAGTTTCTTCCATCATACGATCAGGATGAATCATTAAATGATGGGCAATTGGCATTACAGCTTCAGCTTCTATTTTTATCGAAGGTGTTTTATATAAGTAATCAAGAGTCATGGAAACCGTTCCTTCGATGGAATTTTCCAGCGGAACAACTGCTTTGTCTACTTCTCCGTTCTCAACGAAGATAAAGCAATCTAAAATATTGGCTTGAGGCAAAAGCTCCTCATCGGGAAAAAGTTGTGTGGCGGCCAATTGGGTGAAACTGGCTTGCGGGCCTAAAAATGCAATCTTCATGTATAGTATATTATTCGGTTTTCCAGTTTTCTTTGATAAGCTTCATCAGAAAGTCCGGACATTTTATAATTTTATGGGTTTGAGAATTCAGAAAAAACAGGGTAGTGGATGCCTCGGTTATTTTGATTTTTTGCTCATTGAAAATTTCATATTCGAACTCAATTCTCACTCCCGGAATTTTTTTAACATAAGTATGTATTTCTAATTCCTGATCATACAAAGCAGGCTTCAAATACTTAATTTTATACTCCGAAACAGGTAACCAAATACCCTGATTTTCAATTTCATCATACGACATTCCTATATTACGGAAAAGTTCAACTCTGCCAATTTCAAAGTATTGTGCGTAGTTGCCATAATAAACATATTTCATGGGGTCTGTCTCTCCGTAACGTACTCTAATAGAGTGAGTTGTGTGTATCATTTTAACTTGTTAATTATACATACAAATATATTTTTAAATAATCAATACCTGCAAAATTTTTTTTTAAAAATAAAAAATTGGACCTTTGTCTTCCTTCTAAAAAAAATACTAACCATACAATAATCGGGGCATAAATATGGATGAAAATTTAATGATGATATGGCAGAAATGTCTTCAGTTCATGCGGGATAACCTGAATGCGGCTGAAGATAACTCTGATTTGAAGAAACTTGAGAAATCTTTTGATTTATTGTTTGATAAGGTTCAGCCGATTTCATTGGTTGAAAACAATCTTACATTGATGGTTCCCAGTGATTTTTATAAAGAATATATTGAAGATAATTACCTGTCTTTACTTTCTGCCGCCCTGAAGAAAAACATAGGTAAAGGTGTGAAACTTTGGTATTCTGTAATGGAAAATAAGCCGAACGGTTTAGAAAAACCCGTTACCATGAATATGAAAGGGAAAAGCATCCCGACACCTAAAGTACAGGAAACAATGCCGCAAGGTTTTTCATCCAATATTGTAAATCCTTTCGTAGTACCGGGAATCAAAAAAGTGAACATCGATTCCAATCTGAAATCTGATTTCTCTTTTGATAACTATGTGGAAGGGGAGAGCAATAAATTTGCTGCAACAGTAGCAAGATCAATTGCCAAAAGACCGGGAGCTACCGCTTTCAATCCGTTATTTTTATATGGAGGTTACGGTGTGGGAAAAACACACTTAGGGCAGGCGGTAGGTTTGGAAGTGAAAAACCAATTTCCGGATAAAGTCGTACTTTATTTATCATCTGAAAAATTTATTCAGCAATTTATATCGTCTGCAAAAGCTCATAAACAGACAGAATTTGCTAACTTTTACCAAATGGTGGATGTTCTGATCATTGATGATATCCAGTTCCTTTCAGGTAAGTCGGCAACACAGGACAGTTTCTTCCATATTTTTGATTATTTGCATCAGAACGGAAAGCAGATTATCCTGACATCTGATAAGGCACCGGCAGATATTATGGATATTCAGGACAGGATTGTTTCCCGTTTCAAATGGGGACTTTCTGCAGAGATCAAATCCCCGGATTATGATACTCGAAGGAAGATTATTATTGATAAATTGAGCCGTGACGGTATTGTTCTCACAGAAGATATGCTGGATTTCCTTGCTTCAGAGGCAAAAACCAACGTCAGAGAGCTGATAGGGGTTATCAATTCTGTTATCGCTTATTCTACCATCTATAAATCAGATTTAAGTCTTGAGCTGTTGAAAGAAACCATCAATAAGATTGCGGCTAATCAGAAGAAAATTATTAATATTCCTTATATTCAGGAAGTGGTTTGCGATTATTTCGGGATTAAAAGAGAACAGCTTCTATCCAAAACGAGAAAAAGAGAAATTGCATTACCAAGACAACTGGCCATGTATTTTGCTAAGGAATTCACCAATGCCACTTTCACTAAAATCGGAGAGGAAATGGGTGGAAAAGACCACTCAACTGTAATGTATGCTTGTGAAACCATCAAAGATATCTCCAAAATAGACAAAGAAGTTAAGAAATATGTAAAAGAACTTACAGAAAGAATCAAACATTAAGATTTTTAATTAAAATAATGAGAATGAAGAATAAATTTTATTCTTCATTTTTTATTTAGTTTTGTCTGTATCTTTCAACAACTAAAATTAGATTGAGCGCTATGAAAATACTAATGGTTTGTCTGGGAAATATTTGCAGAAGCCCTTTAGCTGAAGGTATTATGAAATCAAAGCTTCCGCAGGATTTTTTTGTAGATTCTGTAGGAACGATTTCCCAGCATGAAGGTGAGCATCCGGATAAAAGAGCTATTAAAACAGCGGCCAATCACGGAATAGATATTTCTAAACAGGTATCAAGACCGATTACCAGTGCTGATCTGAATAGTTTTGATAAGATCTATTGCATGGATATTGATGTTTATGAAGATGTAATTTCCAAAGCCAAAAATGAAGAGCAACGCCAGAAAATTTCGTTATTTCTTGAAGAATTGGGGGATCATGAAAATGCAGAAGTTCCCGACCCGTATTGGGGAGATATGGATGATTTTGAAAGGGTGTATCAACTTCTGGATAAAGGCTGTAATGCTATTAGGAACAAATTAATAAGCTAATATGAAAAGTTTTCTCATTGTATTTCTATTGACCTTTAATCTTGCATGGTCACAAACAAAGGATGAAATTGCCATTCGCAAAGTAATGGATGATTTTATGGAATGCATTAAAACCAGGGATGAAGCCAGATATCTGTCTTTATTCCAGGAGCCTGTTCTATGGACAGGAATTTATAAAGACAGAACCCAGGTAAAACGTTCAGAGAAAAATCCTAAGCTGGAAGCATACTTTGCGGATGATTATAAAGATTTTATCAGAAGCTTTGAAGACAACAAGTCTGAGGAAAAATTTGATAATATCCAGATTATTGAAGACGGATCTATTGCTTCTGCCAACTTTGATTATAGTTTTTGGTATGACGGCAAAATGGAAAACTGGGGAAAAGAGATATGGACCCTTATGAAGATTAACGGTGTCTGGAAAATTACATCCGTTACGTTTTCAATGGATCTCACTCAATATTATCCCCAACCTTCACTAAAAGAAAGAACTAAATAATAATAAAATGCTTTTTTTAATTCCTGCTTATTTATCTGAAAATACTCCCGTTAGTCACTTTTCACCTATCCTGAAAGATTATATCATGCAGACGGATTATTTCTTTGTGGAAAATGAAAAAACGGCAAGAAAAGTGATTAAGTTTTTTGCTCCGGAGAAAAAACAATCGGACTTAAAATTATTTTTACTGGATAAGTACACCGAAAATGCAGATATTAAAGAAGCGCAGGAATTGATGCTGAAAGGACAGGATTTTTGCCTATTATCTGAAGCCGGGCTCCCGTGTATAGCTGATCCGGGCAATTTGATTGTGAAATGGTGTCATGAAAAAAATATAAGGGTGGTTCCTCTTTCAGGACCATCATCTATTATTTTAGCCTTGATTTCCAGTGGATTTAACGGTCAGGAATTTACTTTTCATGGTTACCTTCCTATTGATAAAAGTGAGAAGAAAAAACAAATTCTCCATTTGGAGAGCCTGGTGCAGAAAACCGGATATTCTCAGATCTTTATGGAAACACCCTACAGGAATAATCAGCTTTTTGAGGATTTATGTAAATTTCTTTCTCTGAAGACCAAATTGTGTATTGCCGCCAATATCAATGATCCTGAGCATGAATTCATCAAAACGAAGACAATAAAAGAATGGCAGAAACAAAAACCGGAGCTTCACAAAATTCCGGCGGTGTTTGTTTTAGGAAGATAGTTTTCTCTCGCAGATTATGCAGATGATTGTGTTGTTTTAGATATTAATAAAAAACTTTAAAAGATCTGCGTAATCTGCATAATCTGCATAATCTGCGAGAAACTTAAAATATTTCAATATTATAAATTATTCACAACCCTCTTCACTCCATCCAAAATATTAGTAGTATTAAAATTTACTAGTAATCCCAATTTCTTATTGGATAATTTTAAATAAGTGTACAATTGTTTGAAGTGAATATCTTCCAAACTTTTTACAGATTTAAGCTCCAAGATTACTTTATTTTCAACAAGAAGATCAAGTTTGAAATTGACATTGAATTGTTTCTTGTCATATAATACAGGAAGTAGTACTTCCGATTGAACATCAAGCCCGTTTTCTTCCAGCTCATAAATTAAAATCTTTTTGTATATGGATTCTAACAAGCCAGGGCCCAGTTCGTTATATACATTAAAGATGCATTTCCTTACGAGGTAAGAAATTTCATTTTCATTCATTTGGTTTTATTTTGATGTAATTTACTACTTTAACACTTCGTTAACCCACGTTTTGCATACAAATTGGACATTTCTAATAATTAAAAAATTAAAGTTATGTCTGATAAAAGATTAGCCGGAATCTGGATAGATACGGAAAAAGCTATTGTGGCTAAAAATCACGATTCACAAAATGCCTCCGAATTCTTCCTTTGCAAACCAGTGAAAGCGGAAATACAGCACGGCAACTCCAGTGAGAATGCCGGAAACAATGCAGAAAGAACGAATAGAATTAAATTCTTCAAAGAAGTAGAAGGTTTACTTACCAATACCCAGGAATTATATATTACAGGACCGGGAGTAACTCAGGAAGAGCTGAAACATTATCTTCATGATACAGCTCAGTATAAAAACCTGAAAATTACTTTGGATACCTCACAGCAGATGCCGGAGGAAAAAATACTGGAAACCGTTAAAAATCATTTTAATGCTTAAATTAATAAAACCGGATATTGCTATCCGGTTTTTATTTTATTTTTTCTCTCTTGCCCTCCATTTTTTCCATAAGAAAATGATAACGGGAACGATCAGTAAGAATGGCCACAATGAAACCAGCCCGAGAATAAAACCTACAAAACTGTTCCAGCCTTCAGTCAGGGAATCAGCGAAGCGGCTTCCAAAACCTATTTTTGAAGTAGCGGAGCTTCTCACTTTTTCTTTATATAATGTTAGGTTCAGGGTGCTGTAGTTCACACGGTCATCAATAAAACGCAATCTGCCTTCAGCAACATCAATTTCATCTTCCAGTCCGCGTATTTTTTCCTGAATTTCAAGCATGTCTTTTGTGGAAGCTGCATTTTTAAGGAGATCACGGTATTTTTCAAGATATATTTTTTTGTTGGCCAGTTTAATGGAAACATCTGTATATTCTTCCGTAACGTCTTCAGACGAAACTTCTTTTGATAACACAGAACCTAATCCGTCAGAAAAAGAATTGATGAGGGCATCAAAATTTTTATGGGGAACACGGATGATCAGGTTTAAATTCTCATCAGTATCGGTATTTCGAAATTCTTCGGTCTGTACGTAAGCCTTGTTGTTTTTAATAATTTCATTAACCTGTTGATGAGCCTTTTTAATATCTCCGACCTGAATGGTCATATTTCCATTTTTGATCACCTTTTTAGAAATGGTGTCTATTTTTTTAGGAGCAATTTCTTGGTTTGGAGGTTGAGGCTGTTCAGAATCCATAACAGCCATAGCTGATACTTTATCATCAGATTTGAGTTTCTCGGATATTGAATTGGGAGGTGCAACTTGTATAGCGGCTTCTTCTTTGGCAAGATTTTCAGATTTATTACATTGAATAATGATAAGAAACAATAAAAGCAGGAAAATATTTTTCATAAGAAAGTTTTATGAAGATGATCAAAAAGTGTGCTTAAAATACGTTTTCATATAATTTTTTAGAAATATTATGATGATTCGTTTAAATATTTAATTGAATTATTGATTTTCTTATTGATTTCATGAAAGATCAAATAATTTTATATTTTTATTACATGAAAAAAAGTCTTTTAGCATTTGTATTTTCTCCGTTTCTGATCTATGCCCAGGAAGCTCCGAAGCTGACCAATGAAATGGCTGTAAAACTTTCTGATAAGCCCTTACATTGTATCAACCAGGAATATCCGAATAAAACAGCGCATATCATTAATAATGAAAAGGAAGTTTCCCTGTCGCCTAAAGATCTGCATCCCAGTTTTTACGGGTGTTTCGATTGGCATAGCTCAGTGCACGGTCATTGGATGCTGGTTCGGCTATTAAAGACAAAACCCGGCTTATCGAATGCCAAAGACATTGAACATATTCTGGACAACTCATTGAAGAAAGAAAGCTTGCAGGCTGAAGCAGATTATTTTACAAAATTTCAATTAACCACTACATTTGAAAGAACATATGGATGGGCATGGCTATTGAAATTAGATGAAGAATTGGCAACCTGGGATCATCCAAAAGCTAAAATGTGGCATCAGAATCTGAAACCTCTGACTGACCGGATTTTACAATCCTGGAAAACTTATTTGCCCAAACAAACGTATCCCAATAGAACCGGAGTTCACCCTAACACGGCTTTTGCGATGGCTTTTGCAATAGATTGGGCGAGAGCAAACAAGGACAAGGATTTTGAAAACCAATTGATGGAAAAAGCAAAGTATTTCTATTTAAATGATCAGAAAACACCTGCTTATTTAGAGCCGGACGGTTCAGATTTTTTTTCTCCCAGTCTCGAAATTGCCGACCTTATGAGAAGAGTTCTCCCTCAGAAAGAATATGTACAATGGCTGAATAACTTCTATGAAAAACGCAGTTTAGAAAATATTGAGAAAATTCCGGTGGTCAGTGATCTAAGTGACTATCAGACTGTTCACCTCGTAGGATTATCATTCTCAAAAGCATGGTGTATGAAGGGAATTGCAAAATCTCTTCCCGATAATCACCCGTTGAAAAAGGATTTTCGTAACACTGCGGATAGGTTTTTAGCTAACGGTTTACCCTTGCTTTTTCAAGGGAATTATGGCGGAGACCACTGGTTGGCAAGCTTTGCCGTATATGCTCTGGAAGATTAATACCTGATTCCTAATTTTTTTAGGATAAAGCTTAAAAGCCAGATGGGTCCTATCAAAAGAAACTGAACATCTTTTAAAAAAGATGGTTTTTTGCCTTCTATTTTATGGCCGACAAATTGTAAGATCCAGGTAGCAACAAAAACAGCAAGGTAAATGATCCATGGCTGGTCAAAGCGGGTATTTACCCCATAGGCAAAGCTTTCCATCACAATCATAATGAAAATCATAAGTAAGCCAATCAGAAAGGAAAGCCTCAAATAATAGATTGTTATTAAAGCCATTACAATAAAGCTTACATAACTGATACAGCCAATGTATATAAAGCATATTGACTTTGAAGGGATAAGAGAAATAAAACCTAAGATTGTCCAGAAGATAAGAGGGACGCATATCCAATGGATCAGTTTGTTGACGGCGTTTCTGTGGCTTTCGCCGTATTCTGCCAAAAGTAAATCGATCTTTCTCATGGTTGAAATGATTGTTAGCACGAAAATAATAAAATTTTGTAATAGAGTCGGATATTGGCTAAATTTGTACTATGTCTGTCTTAGAAGAATTCGGAGTTGAAATTTTTACTCAGCATAATATTTTCGAGAGAATTTCTGTCGATAAACCTTTCCGTCCCGAAAACCCGGCGTTTGTTTTTGTGAAAACCGGAACCATAAAGCTTCGACAACATTTCAGTGACCTGGAGCTTTCCGCCAACATGTTTATGGTAACGGATCCGCAAACCGTATATGAAATGATTTCCGTAAGTGATGATTTCCAGTCCAGAATGGTTTCTTATAAAAGAGAATTTATTTCTGCACTATCCTTAAAATTCAACAGACTGATTACTTACCGTTATTTCAGGCAACAAATGAACAGGGGAGTGCCTTTTCATGAGGATGAAATGGAACTGGTCTGGAAAAGTGTGAATTTCCTGAAATATGTATTAGATTCACCCACTGAAATAATCTATAAAAAGGAGATTATAGAACATCTGTTTTCCGTATTCTGCTATCAGATGGCTGGAGTTATTTCTAAAGAAGATAACAATTCCATGAGCCGTATGTCCAGACAGGAAGAAATTGTTTTCAATTTCCTAAAAGATCTTACGATTCATTATCATACCGAAAGAACGGTAGAGTTCTATGCAGAACGTCAGTCGATTACAACCAGACATCTTTCATCAGTCGTAAAATCCATTACGGGTAAATCGGCCAGTGAAATCATCGCTTTAATTGTAATGAATGAAGCCAAAGTGCTTTTAAACTCATCAGAAAAGCCTGTTTCTGAGATTTCCTCTATTCTTGGTTTTAGCGATCAGTATTCATTTTCTCATTTTTTTAAGAAGCATCTGGAATTGAGCCCGACTCAATACCGCAATCAATTCAAAAAGTAAAAATCCTACATTTGAACATCTTTTTCCAAAAATCAAACATTTGTTTGACTTTATGCATGCTATAACTTTGCATCTGTAAAACAAGGTAAAATGATAAATAATGTAAAAACAGCACTATCTTTAGTGATAGCTCTCATTCCTACGCTGTTTTTTTCACAGGAAAAACAGATGACCGCGAGTGAGGCAGCGGAATTGGCTGTGCAGAATCATCAGCAGTTAAAAGTTTCTGCTCAAAATATCGATATAGCCAAACAACAAACGGATGTGGTGAAACTTCAAAAGCTTCCTGCCATTACTGCTTCTACAAGTCAGTTCTATTTAGGCGATGCAGTGGCGATCGACAAAGATTTTTCAAACTCTACGAATATTCCGATGCCTCATTATGGAAGCTCTTATTCCGTGCAGGCAACCCAGCTTATCTTTAAAGGCGGACTGGTAAATAAATCCATTGAAATGACCGGGCTTCGCGAACAGTTATCTGAACTGGATCTTGAAAAGAATAAGCAGGATGTAAAATTTCTGGTAATTTCCAATTATCTGGATATCTATAAGATTTTAAATCAGGAAGAAGTTTTTCAAAACAATAAAAAACTGGCTCAGGAAAGACTGAAAAATATTCAGAAATTCTATCAGCAGGGAATGGTAACAAGAAATGAAGTCATCCGTGGTGAGCTGGCCATCAAAAATCTGGATCAGGGAATTCTGACTTTGTCGAATAACAGAAAGATCCTGAACTATAATTTAAATATTGCTTTAGGATTGCCTTCTGGAACAGAAATTATACCCGTAGAAAATCTTACCAACAAAGAATCCGGTATCGGTTTGGACTATTATATGGAATTGGCACACAACGGCAATCCGCAGTTGAAATCTGCCCAAACCAATATAGATGTTGCAGATAAGAATATTGAGATCATTAAAACCGATAAAATGCCGACTGTTGCTGGATTCGGAGGATATACGCTGCAACGTCCGATCACGACAAGAAACCCTGTTCTGGATATGTATTCCGGAGGGTGGCAAACAGGAATTTCCTTAAGCTATAATATTGATAATTTATTTAAGACAAAGGAAAGAATCAAGCTTGGTGAGCTTCAGAAAAATCAGGCCAACGATGCGATGACTTTGGTACAACAAAATGTAGATATGGGGGTAAATGCAGCGTATGTAAAGTATCAGGAATCTATTCAACAGGCTGAAATCCTGAATGATGCCAAAAAACTGGCGGAAGAAAACTATAAGATTACCGAAGCTAAGTATCTGAATCAGTTAGCCGTACAGGCGGAAATGATTGATGCACAGAATCAAAAGTTACAATCCGAACTGGATTACGCCAATGCCGAGATTAATGTATTGTATCAATATTATAATCTTTTAAAATCTACAGGAACACTTTAATTATCACAACTGAAAATCAAAAACAATGGAAAACAAGGAACAAACTCAACATACTCCAACTCCGGCAACATCAAGCGGAGAAATTAAAAAAAAGGAAACCAGAAAAAATAAAATCAGGGCTATTATTTCAAATCTTGTTGTTTTTCTGGTCATCGGTTTCGGATTATTCTGGCTCGTTCGTGAATATTTTCATATTGGAGATAAAAGCTATACGGAAGCGGCACAGGTAGAGGAATTTATTAACCCGATCAATACAAGAGTTCCGGCTTATATCAAAGAAATCAAATTTATTGAACATCAGCAGGTCAAAAAGGGAGATACTCTTGTTATTCTGGATGATCGTGAGATTGTAACCCAATTGGGTCAGGCGGAAGCAGCTTATCAAAATGCATTGGCTCAACGTTCGGTGACGAGTTCATCCGTGAATACCGTTTCCAATAATGTGAATGTGATGCAATCCAATATTGCAGGGGCCAAAGCAAGACTTTGGAATGCCGAACAGAATTTAAACAGATATAAAAATCTGTTGGCCGCAGAAGCGGTTACCAGACAACAGTATGATCAGGTAAAAACTGAATATGATGCTCAAAAGGCAGCCTATGAAACCTTGATCAATCAAAAGCAATCGGCCAATCTTTCCACGACGGAAGTAAAAAGCAGATTAGGAATTAATGATGCGGAAATTAAAAGGACAAAATCGGCTTTAGATATGGCGAAAATCAATCTTTCCTATACCGTGATTACGGCTCCTTATGATGGAGTAATGGGAAGAAGAACCATTTCCGAAGGGCAATTGATCCAACCCGGTCAACAAGTGGCAACAATAGTTTTAAACGGACAAAAATGGGTGACTGCTAACTTTTTGGAAAGCCAGATGCCCAACGTAAAAATCGGGGATACAATGATAATGACTGCAGACGCATTAGGAGGACAAAAATTTGAAGGGGTTGTTACCGCAATATCGGCAGCAACAGGGTCAAGGTATTCAAGTGTACCTACAGATAATTCAACAGGTAATTTCATTAAAGTACAGCAAAGAATTCCCGTAAGAATTGAGTTTACAGCTTCCAACAAGCAAGAAGACCTTAATAAGCTCCGTGCAGGGATGAATATGAACATCAATATAGCTCAAAAATAGCAAATAGTATAATGTGAGTGGTCAATGGTGAATTTTGCCTTGCAAGTCAAATATGTAATTTCTGTTCACCATTGACAATTCTCAATTCTCAATTCTAACTTCTAGTCTCTAAACTATGTATAATAAAGGATTATTTAATGACTGGGTTCCGAAACCCATGCAGCTTTTGCTCATTGTACTGATGCTGATGGTAGTAATGCCGCTTGGAGGGGTTTATACCGGAAACATCAGCTTTATGACAGGAGGAACCGGTGCGCTTTCAGAGTATTTTTTATTTGCCAATTACGCGACAACCATCGGTATGGGAGCAGCAATGCCTTTGGTTTTGAGAATGAAAATGAGATTTAAGGTACGTCATAAAATTACGGCGTTGTTTATCCTTTTAGGATTGTTCAGTTTTGTGAATGCAACGACTTTGCAACCGATGGTAATTGTAATAACTTCATTATTCATTGGTTTTTTCAAAATGATGGTGGCTATTGAGCTCTTTTTACCCATCATGATGATGATGGGAAACAGAGGCGTGTTTTATGGCGTTTTTTATACCTTTGTTTTAACTTTAAGCCAGGTTTCCAATTATTATGCGGTAGAAGTTTCTATTCTCTATAACTGGCAACAGTTTTTTATCATTGCATCATTAGTATGTCTGGGTATGGCTCTGTTATGCTGGATCTTTATGCATAACCAGTATTTTGCATTAAAAGTGCCGTTATACTATATTGACTGGCTGAGTATCATCTTATTCGTTTCGACCTTTATGTTTTCGGCGTACGTATTTTCGTTTGGAAAGCAACAGGACTGGTGGAATTCTTCAAAAATCATGAATGCAAGTATCGCTGCTTTTGTAAGTTTTGCGTTACTATCTGTTCGTCAGCTGACCTTGAAAAGACCTTATTTATCATTTAAAATATTCAAAAAAAACAATGTGATACACGGTTTGGTGATGCTGCTGTTTTTGGGAATGTTTTTAGGAACCACTTCTATTCAGAATACTTTTGCGGTTGGGGTTTTAGGCTATGATCAATTAACGAATGCCAAATTGAATGTTCTGATGGTTCCGGGGCTTGTATTGGCAGGAATAGTAGCTGTATTCTGGTTTAAAAAAGAAATACCGTTAAAAATGTACATCTTTTCAGGCTTTTCGGCGATGATGGGATATGCTATTATCATGTATTTTTCAATGGTATTAGAGTTCAGCTTTGACAGATGGTATTTGCCGATGTTCCTGAAAGGTTATGGGATGGGCTCCTTATTCATTTCTATCTGGTTCTATACGCTGGATAAGCTGGAACTGGATGATCTGCTTGCTGCAATTGGTCTTGTGTTGGTTTGGAGAACCTTTCTTGCTGTAGGAATTTTCTCGGCATTGTATTCATGGTTTCAATACCATTTTCAGGTAGTGGGAATAGGGGATTTAGCAGTATATGTTGATGGAATGACCATTACTCCGCAAACGCTGGCTCCCAATATGAAGTTAGTTCAATTCAACGCGATCATCATAGCCGGTAAAAAGATATTCGGATATATTATTTTGGCCGGGTTTGGGGTGTTGGGATATATTTTAACGCATCATTTCGGAAGAGAACGTTTCCAATATGTACGATTTGTCAGAATGCTTGGCGGGAAATCCGTCATAGCCAGAAGAAGACTGCACGAAAGAAAAAAATTATTAGAAGAAATAAAAGACGCAGCAGGACCTGCGATCTGACGAAACCTTGTTTTTCATTTGGTAAAGCTTCATTTATTTTTTTAAATGGGGCTTTACCTTTGTATTTAAAAAAATCTAAAATCAGTATCTTTGTGGCCTTAAAAAACAGGTATGAAAGACTTAATGGGAAAAGCGATCTGGGATTTTTATCACAATGAAAATCCTGAAGATTTACAGACGGAAACCTCAATTTCTGAACTGGATGAACTTCCTGTAGATTATCTTTTCAGAGGTTTTGAAGAGATGAATGAAATCGAACAGCAAGCACTTCAATTGGCCCAAGGAAAAGTTCTGGATATTGGAGCAGGAGCAGGTTCGCACAGTTTATACCTTCAAAATAAAAAAGAACTTGATGTGGTAGCTTTAGATATTTCCCCGAAATCTATTGAAATCTGTAAGTTACGTGGAGTAAAAAATGCTGTTTGCAAAAACATGCTTGAATTTTCGGGGGAAACTTTCGATACCATTATATTATTGATGAATGGAACGGGTATTTTCGAAAGCCTAGCCAACATTGATACCTATCTTCAAAAATTACATTCTTTATTGAATGAAAACGGACAGATTTTAATCGATAGTACAGATATTCTTTATATGTTTGACCGTGATGAAGACGGCGGTGTTTATATTCCAGCAGGCGGATATTATGGTGAACTCGATTATGTTGTTCATTATAAAGGGGATTCTGAAGAGCCTATTAAATGGTTATATCTGGATTTTAATACTTTAAAAAATGCAGCCGAAAATAATGGTTTTAAGATTGAAAAAGTATTGCAATATGAAGACTCTTATTTGGCAAGACTTATTAAAAAATAATACAGATACATTGTCATTCTGACGAAGGAAGAGTCTCCATTGACTTATGACATGGTTTATCGAGATTCTTTATTTCACTTTGTGCATTCAGAATACAATACCATAAAAGAAAAAGAGACTACAATTTTGCAGTCTCTTTTATATTTATTTGGATTTAATTATCCGATTTCAACACCGTTTTCAACTTGATCATCCGGCGTTACAAACGATAGCTTACCATCTGATTTAGTAGTTAAAAGTAACATTCCCTGAGATTCAATTCCTCTAATCTTTCTTGGAGCCAGGTTTAAAAGAATCATTACTTGCTTGCCTATCAGTTCTTCCGGAGTAAAGCTTTCTGCAATCCCTGAAACTACCGTTCTTACATCTACACCTGTATCAACCGTCAGTTTTAAAAGCTTATCGGCTTTTTCTACTTTCTCAGCTTCTAAAATGGTAGCTGTTCTCAGGTCGATTTTAGTGAAATCATCAAAATTGATTTGTTCTTTCATAGGAGTGGCGTTAGGATTGGTTTTTTTGTTGTTTTGTTTTGTTTGTTCTAATTTCTCAATCTGAGCATCTATTACACTGTCTTCAATTTGAGAGAATAAAAGAGGAGCGACATTTATTTTATGACCTGCTTCAATTAAAACTTTTGAATGTTCAATATCATTCCAGTTCATTTGTTTGATATTGAAAATGTCATAAATTTTCTGTGCTGTAAAAGGAAGGAAAGGCTCAGCTAAATTTCCTAATGCAGCAGCTATTTGGGCGCCAATAAATAGAATTTTTTTAGTTTTATCTAAATCAGTTTTGATAGTTTTCCAAGGCTCTTCATCAGCCAAATACTTATTACCAAATCTTGCCAAATTCATGAATGATGTTAATGCATTCCTGAATTCGTAATTTTCAAGATAGTTTTTTATTTCTGTAGCTTTGATACCGATCTCTTCAAGTTCAGGAGCATTGATGTCACCTTCAGGAATAATCCCGTCAAAGTTTTTATTAATTAAAACGGCAACTCTGTTGATGAAGTTTCCGAAAATTCCTACCAATTCAGAATTATTCTTCGTCTGAAAATCTTTCCAGGTAAAGTTATTATCCTTTGTTTCCGGAGCAGAAGAAAGAAGAGCATATCTCAATACATCCTGCTGTCCAGGGAAATCTTCAACATATTCATGTGCCCAAACCGCCCAGTTTCTTGAAGTTGAGATTTTATCGTTTTCAAGATTCAGGAATTCAAAAGCCGGAACATTTTTCGGCATTATATAATCTCCATGAGCTTTCATCATCGAAGGGAAGATAATACAGTGGAATACAATGTTATCTTTTCCGATGAAATGAACTAAATCACTTCCTTCACTTTGCCAGTAATCTTTCCAATCCTTTCCATTCTTTTCTGCCCATTCTTTCGTAAAAGAAATGTACCCGATCGGTGCATCAAACCATACATATAATACTTTTCCTTCAGCACCCGGAAGAGGTACGGGAACTCCCCAGTTCAGGTCTCTGGTCATTGCACGAGGCTTTAAACCATCGTTCAGCCAAGACTTTACCTGTCCGTAAACGTTGGGTTTCCAGTCATCTTTGTGACCTTCGATAATCCATTCGTTCAGGAAGCTTTCATATTCATTTAATGGAAGGTACCAGTTTTTGGTTGCTTTAAGCACAGGGACATTTCCGCTTAGCATAGATTTAGGATTGATAAGCTCAGAAGGAGAAAGGGTAGAACCACATTTTTCACACTGATCTCCATAAGCATTTTCGTTACCACAGTTTGGGCAGGTTCCTACAATATATCTATCTGCTAAAAATTCATTAGCCTGCTCATCAAAATACTGTTCAGAAACTTCTTCCGTAAATTTTCCTTTCTCATAAAGAGTTTTGAAGAAGTCTTGACTCGTTTCATAATGCTTTTTTGAAGTTGTTCTGGAGTATTCGTCAAATGAGATTCCAAGATCAGCAAAAGATTTTTTAATGACTTCGTGGTATTTATCCACAATATCCTGAGGGGTAACTCCTTCTTTTTTAGCTCGAATGGTAATAGGAATACCATGCTCATCCGAACCGCAGATAAACGCTACATCTTTTCCTAATCTCCTTTGAAATCTTGCATAAACATCAGCAGGAATATACACCCCCGCTAAATGTCCTATATGAACCGGACCGTTTGCGTAAGGCAAAGCAGCCGTAATCATCTTCCTGTTTGACATTTTATAGTAAAATTTTAAGTGCAAAGATAAGGAATATCTTAAGAAATCCGAAGAGCAGTTTTTTTAACGATGTTTTAACAGTTCAGAGCGGTGAATATTACATTTAGTTAAACAAATGTTTAACTTTTTATTAAAAATAGCCCATTGTTATGTATGGCATAATTTGACGTAACCAAATGAAAAACAATTGTTTGGTTTCAAATTGAACAACCAATATACAGAAAATTAATAAATTTTTCAATGAATCGACAGAAATTATAATTTTTTTATAAATTGCGAGTCTGGGTTTTATCCAAGGAATGATACAAAATAAAGAAACTATAAAAAAAACGATATTGTGAAAAATTTTACAACGGTATTAAAGATTGCGCCTGCATTTTTACTGGCAAGTACGGTAATTCATGCACAAACAAACGATACTATAACACAGGAAAAAAAAATTGAAGAAGTTGTATTGGTGGGGTTTGGGGCTAAAAAGAAAACAGATCTTACAGGATCTGTAACAGCTGTTACTGAAAAAGATTTTAATAAAGGAGCTATTGTTTCTGCAGATCAGCTGATCCAAGGAAAAGCCCCCGGGGTTAGAATTACTAATGGAGGAGGATCACCGGATTCGGCACCCAACATAAGAATTCGTGGAGGATCTTCTATTAGTGCGTCGAATAATCCATTAATTGTAATTGATGGGATTCCTCTCGATTCCACGAATCCTGCAGGGATTCAAAATCCATTAGCTTTAGTAAATCCTAATGATATTGAATCATTCTCTATACTTAAAGATGCTTCAGCAACAGCGATCTATGGAGCCAGAGCTTCCAACGGGGTTATCCTTATTAAAACAAAATCGGGGGGAGGTAGATTAAAAATGAATTTTAGTACTAATGTTTCTCTGGGACAGGTGACTAAATACATTGATGTAATGAACTCCAGTCAATACGTTAATTTTATTCAGACATATTTCCCGAATGATGTCTGGAAGCTGGGGACGGGCGGAAGCCCTGCTAATCCTACGGTAATGGGTAAGATCTATGATACCGACTGGCAGGATGTAGTGTACAGAACGTCCGTATCTACAGATAACAATTTTAGTGCTTCAGGAAATTTATTTAAAACACTTCCTGTAAGGTTATCATTAGGCTACAACAGAACCGAAGGGGTGGTGAAAAATGATGATCTGGAAAGATTTTCAGCTACTTTAAGGTTAACACCAACGTTTTTTGACAAACATTTAAAAGTAGATATCAACGCAAAAGGTTACAGAGTAGATAAAAATACAGTAGATGCGGGAGGTGCTATTGGTGCTGCATTAACGAGAAACCCTACCTTGCCGGTGTACAGCAGTGATGTATTTGGGCAAGAAATGGGTCAGAATTATTTTGGTGGATATTATCAGAATTTTTATCAGGCAAATGGGGTATACAATTTAACGTATGACTCCAATCCATTAGGATTGCTAATGCAAAGACACCGTCCAGAGAATACTTACCGATTCCTTGGGAATGTGGAATTAGACTATAAGTTTCATTTTCTGCCTGATTTGAGAGCGGTAGTGAATATGGGGTTGGAATCTTCAAGGACTAAGATTCGTGAGACCTATGATCAGAATGCCAGAAATTCAATTATTAATCTTACGACCAATTCTTTACAGGACCTAATCTATAACCCAGGTCTGGCCTACGCTGAAAACCAGTTTACCAATAACAGAAACCTGGATGCTTATTTAGTGTATAGCAGAAAGATTAATGATTTTATTACCAACTTTTTAATTCAGGGAGGGTATACCTATCAGGATTTCAGATATGATGGAAATAAAGAACAGTTTTATTCTGATCCTTCAGGAAGCGGTATCCGTATCCCGCAGCCGAACAGAGCAAACCCTAATTACGGTTATTTCAATCATCTGAATCTTCAGTCTTTCTTTGCAAGAACCAATATTGACATCAAGAACAAATATCTTTTCACGGCTTCATTCAGAGCGGATGCTTCATCCCTTTTCAATGGATTTGATAATCAATGGGGGTATTTCCCTTCAGCGGCATTTGCATGGAAGATGCAGGAGGAAGCATTCTTGAAAAATTCGGAAGTTGTTAAGGAATTAAAGTTGAGAATCGGTTGGGGACAAACCGGACAGCAGGATATCACACAAATCGCAGGCGGATTCTATCCTTCCAGACCTTTATTCTCATTAGGCGGGGAAAATGCACAATATCTTCCAGGATTTAATATTTACTCTGCATTAGGATATAATCAAAACCTGAAGTGGGAAACTACAACAAGCTGGAATGTTGGATTTGATTTTAGCTTATTTAGAGGCAATGTATTATCCGGAAGTATTGATTTTTATGACAGGAAATCCACAGACCTTTTACTGAAGGCACCTGTTCCTCCCGGGCAAGGGCTTACCAATGAATTTTCAGACAACGTAGGTTCTTTAAGAAACAGAGGGGTGGAAATGAATTTGAACATTAATCCTATTAAAAAAGAAAATATCAACTGGAACATATTTGGTAACATTGCTTATAACAAAGGAGAAATCCTGGAGCTAAAATACTATGACAGAATTTTAGCTGGTGGAGACCTTCCTGTTGGTACTGGCGTTAAAATCGCTTATCATGTGGTGGGCCTTCAGCCTTATTCTGCATGGATGTTCCAACAGGTATATGATGATAACGGAAACCCGATAGCAGATACTTTCGTTGATAGAAATGGTGATGGTAAGATCACCAATGATGACCGCTATGATGCACAGATAATTCCTAATTTCACCTATGGATTCGGTACAAGTTTAAACTATAGAAATTGGGATTTTACGGCTAATTTCAGAGGACAGATTGGCGGTAAAGTGTATGACGGAAGACATGTTGCGCAAGGATTTATCAACCAGGCTAAAACGGCCAATTCCGAGCATCTAAGCAACGTGCTTGATTTCTATGACGGAAGATCATCATTCAATCTTGTTCAACCAACAGACAATATGTATTTTTCTGATTATTTCTTACACGATGCGTCATTCCTTAGACTGGATAATGTGACCGTAGGATATAGCATCGAGAAAATATTTGGAAATAAGCTTGATCTAAGGGTATATGGATCAGTTAACAATGCATTTATCCTGACGAAGTACAAAGGGCAGGATCCAGAAAACTTTGGTGGAGTTGATAACAACTTCTATCCAAGACCAAGAATTTATACTATTGGTTTCAACTTTAACTTTTAATCCGAAAAATAATGAAAAGAACAAAAATATATAGTTTATTAGCAATAGCAGGTTTGTTTTTTGCTTCTTGTACTAGTGATCTGGAAACAGAACCGAAATATGAACTTACATTGGAAGAACTTTTAATAAGAGATCCCAATGCAGTAGAAGGTCTTTTATCCAGAATGTACTCTACATTTGCATTATCAAGTGTAAGTGGTCCCGGTGATTCTGATATTGCCGGAGCTAATGCCGGAGAATCGCCGTTCATCAGAGGATTGGTAAATCTTAATGATTTTACTGCAGATGGAATGAAAAACAGATGGGGAGACAATGGTTTGGATCAACTTACTACAACTTCCGGATGGAATTCAAATAACAAGTTCTTTAAATATGTATATGACAGAATTTATTATACGATTCCTCAAACAACCAATCTGATCCTTATTCTGAGAGATCGGGTAGATGTTCAAAATGAAGATCAGTATGTAAGTGAATTGAGATTTTTAAGAGCTTTATCTTACTATTATCTGATTGATTTCTTCGGAAAAGGACCTTTGGTTAACAACGATACCTATGGTTCTGCAACACCTCTTCCGGAATCATCAAGAGTTGAATTGTTCAACTTTGTTGAGGCCGAGCTAAAGGATGTTGAATCTAAAATAGCACCTACCAATACATATGGGAGAGCAAATCAGGCTGTTGTACAGATGCTATTGGCTAAACTGTATTTAAATGCAGAAGTTTATACAGGTACGGCAAGATATAATGATGCTGCTACATATGCTTCAAAAGTAATTACAAGCGGGAATTATCAACTGGAGACTAGTTTTGCTAAAAACTTTAGAGCAGATAATAATACCTCAAAAGAAATTATCTTTCCTTTGATTGCTGATGCTACTTCTTCTCAAAGTTATGGGAATACAACATATATTGTTAATGGAAACTTAAACTCTACAACGATGAATCTTGCTACCTACGGAGCAGCAGAAGGATGGGGAGGACATCGTGCATCAAAAGGATGGTATGGTTTGTTTGGAGCTAACGCATCGGAACTTGCCGCAAGTACGGATGTAAGAGCTAAAATGTTCTGGACTACAGGACATACCTTTGAAATGAATGATTATAAGGAGTGGACTAATGGATATCCATCTATTAAATTTTCTAATAGAAATACGGATGGATCAGGAAATGTAACCGCGTTTTCTTCTACAGATTTCCCTTTATTCAGATTGTCTGATGCCTATCTTATCTATGCGGAATGTGCACTTAGAGGGGCTTCTACGGCTACCGTTTCTCAAGGGCTTTCTTACGTAAACCTTATCCGTGCAAGAGCAGGAGCTACTATACTTGGAAGTATGACACTACAGACTATTTTGGATGAAAGAGGAAGAGAGCTAGGACTGGAAGGAGTAAGAAGACAAGACCTCATCCGTTACGGAAGATTTACCGGAGGAACTTATTTATGGCCTTGGAAAGGAGGAACCGCTAACGGAACTTCTATTTCAAGTAACTACAATTTATTTCCAATTCCTGAATCTGCACTTCAGGCCAACCCTAATTTGACTCAAAACACAGGTTATTAAAAAAACTTAAATGATTAAGAATGAAAAATATATTTAAAATATTTCTATTAGGAGTAATAACTTCGTTTATCGTTTCATGTGAAGGAGACGATGAAAAGTTGATCCTTAGCAATACATCGCAAGGAAATTTGTCAGCTGATAAAACTTCAGTGGTTTTAAATGAAACCATTGCAAGTCAGGCGGCAATTACATTTACCTACGTGAACCCTACCTTTGACCCAAAGATAGCTTTTACCAACTCCGTTGAATTAGCAGTCGCTGGTACAAATTTTAAACCAAGCTCTGTTCAGGATGTTCCAATGGACGGGAATACATTTTCATTGACACATCTTCAAATGAACAATATTCTGGCTTCTTTAAATGTAGCTCCGAATGTGGCAAAACCTATAGAGATCAGATTAAAGTCAAGCCTAAACAGTACTACAGCATATTATTCTAATGTAATCACTGTGAATGTAACCGGATATGCTCCGAACCCGGATTTGATCTATCCTAAAATTAATGTACCTGGAGGATATGCCGGGGCAGCCGGATATGCAGACTGGAATCCTGCCAATTCACCCAATTTATTTTCTCCTGGAAAAAATGATAAATACAGAGGATTTATCTATGTGACCAATCCTGCAAGCGAATACAAATTCACTATTAATCAGGACTGGGCGGGAGATAAAGGTGACGATGGCACCTTTACCGGTAAATTAGTTGAGCAGGGTGAGCAAAATATTAAGGCCGTTTTAGCTGGAGCTTACTACATTAATGTGGATTGGGCAGCCAATACATATTCTTCAGTGATTGCCAATTTCGGAATTATTGGTGATGCAACACCTACAGGATGGGGATCAGACACTAATTTTGTATACAATCCGGCTACTAAAACATTTATAATCAACTCCATTGCTTTAACAACTTCTGGAGTATTCAAGTTTAGAGCTAACGATGACTGGGCAATGAAGTTCCAGCCGGCAAGTGCTGATCAAACTTTGACTTCCGCAACAAGTGTTGTTACCTATCTGAATACTGAAAATACAGTAACGGGTGATCCAAGCTATAAAGTGGATGTTGCTGGAAATTATAAAATAGAGTTGGATCTACATAACTCGGCAAATTATAAATTAACACTTACAAAATTGTAAAATTTACCGAATTTATATACATAAAGTGTTGCTTTTTAGCAACACTTTTTTTATTTTTAATGCTTATATTAGTTATTATGAAGAAAATTACAGTTGGAGCTTTATTGTTCTCAATGATGTTCGCAGGCGTTAATGCACAATCTTTAAAATCACCGGACGGAAAGTTTGAAATGAACTTCCAGTTAAAGCAGGGAGTTCCCTATTATAACCTGAAATATAACGGGACTACAGTAGTTGAAGATTCTAAATTAGGATTGAGATTATTTAAAGACACTTCTATAAAATTCGCTTCCGAAATTGCAAAACCGGAAGATGCTAAATTTGATCTGAACAATGGTTTTACCAAAACAGACGAAAAAAGAGACTCTAAAAATGAAACCTGGAAACCGGTCTTAGGAGAAAAGAAAAACTATATTAATCATTACAACGAATTGGCGGTTACACTTAACCAGAATTCTACAGACAGAAGCATCGTTGTAAAGTTCAGATTATTCAATGATGGTTTAGGATTCAGATATGAATTCCCGCAACAGAAAAATCTTAACTATTTCGTTATCAGAGAGGAGGATTCGGAGATCGATTTCCCTACCGATATGAAAGCCTGGTGGATTGTGGCGGATTATGATTCTCAGGAATATAAATACCAAACTACCAAAGTTTCTGAAATTCCGGGAAAATGGGAAGGTGCTACTGATTCCAACGCTTCCCAGACTTTGATCAAAAATGCGGTTCAGTCCCCATTAATGTTAAAAAGAGAAGGTAAAGACCCTCTTTATGTGAATGTTGCAGAAGCTGCCGTTCTCAATTATCCGGCTTCACATCTTGAAGTGGATGCTCAGAATTTCAAATTTAAAACACATCTTACAGCCGACAGACAGGGCGCAAAAGGATATATACAAACTCCCTCCACAACACCTTGGAGAACCATTATTGTTTCGCCAAAAGCGGAAGAAGTAATGGATTCCAAAATGCTTTTCAACCTGAATGAACCTACAAAATATACTGACACTTCTTACATTCACCCTACGAAATATATGGGAGTTTGGTGGGAAATGATCATCGGAAAATCTCAGTGGGCATATTCAACTGCGGAAAATGTTCATTTGGGAATAACGGATTTTTCCAAGCTTACTCCTAATGGAAAACATGCAGCCAATAATGATAAAGTAAAAGAATATATTGATTTTGCAGCAGAAAATGGTTTCGGCGGGCTTTTGATTGAAGGTTGGAATACCGGTTGGGAAGATTGGTTCGGCCACTCAAAAGAATTCGTTTTTGATTTCATCACCCCTTATCCGGATTTTGATATCAAAATGCTGAATGAATATGCTCATTCTAAAGGAATTAAGTTAATCATGCACCATGAAACTTCAGGTTCCGCAACCAACTATGAAAGATGGGCAGACAAAGCCTTCCAATTAATGAATAAATACGGTTATGATGCCGTAAAATCAGGATATGTAGGAGATATTATTCCAAGAGGGGAACACCACTATTCACAGTGGACTATTAATCATTACTATAGAATTGCTGAGAAAGCCAATGACTATAAAATTATGGTCAACTCTCACGAATCCGTGCGTCCTACAGGAGAAAGCCGTACGTATCCGAACTATATCTCTGCAGAAGCCGCCCGTGGAACGGAATTCGAAGCTTTCGGAGGAAATAATCCGGATCATCAGACTATTTTGCCATTTACAAGATGGATGGGAGGACCGATGGATTATACGCCCGGAATTTTCCAGACCAAATTGGATTATTACTTCCCCGGAGACCAGCGTTTCGTTAAAACCACTTTAGTGAAACAATTGGCATTGTATGTCGTAATGTATATGCCACTTCAAATGGCTGCGGATTTACCTGAAAATTACAAAAAGCATATGGATGCCTTCCAGTTCATCAAAGATGTTGCGGCAGACTGGGATGATACCAAAATTTTGTCAGCAGAACCGGGAGATTATATCATTACAGCCAGAAAAGCTAAAGGAACAGAAAATTGGTTCGTAGGTGGAATTACCGATGAAAATAAACGTGATTACACCTTAGATTTCTCATTCCTGGATAAAGGTAAAAAATATGAGGCAACCATTTATGAAGATGGAAAAGATGCTGATTATATCAATAATCCTCAAAGCTATAACATTTACAAAAAACAAATTACAAGCAAGTCTAAAATTAATTTCAAAATGGTACGAAGTGGAGGTTTTGCGATCTCTATCAAGCCTGTCAATTAATTTTTTGATAATTAATAAAGGTGGGCTTTAGCCCACTTCACAATAAAAAAGATATAAAACGGCTTTAGCCAAAAATCATTAAAACCTTACGGATCATACTTCTGTAAGGTTTTTAAATCAAAACATGATTCCAATGAAAAAAATATACACCATTTTCGCTCTTTCAGCAGCCTCTCTGGCCTTTTCACAAAAACCACTGGAAAAAGTAGAACCGGCCTTCTGGTGGAAAGGAATGAAGAATCCCGAACTTCAGATACTGGTTTACGGAAAAGATATAGCTAACAATGAAATTGAGCTTTCAGATGGAATTCAGATCAAAAATGTTCAGAAAGTTGAAAATCCTAATTATGTTTTTATCACGGTAAACACCAATGAGATCAGTGTTCCGAAATTTAAGATCAATATCAAAAACGGGAAAAAGAATGTAGATTCATACACTTATGAATTAAAGCAAAGAGAGTCCAATTCAGCTAATCGGGATTCTTTTACCTCAAAGGATGTCATGTATCTTATTATGCCGGATCGTTTTGCCAATGGAAATCCGTCTAATGACAATACCAAGGATACTGCTGAAAAATCAGACCGTAAAAATCCTGGCGGACGTCATGGAGGAGATATAGAAGGAATCATTAAAAATCTTGATTATCTCAAGGAAATGGGCGTAACAGCTCTTTGGAATACCCCTTTACTGGAAGACAATGAACCCTCATATTCTTATCACGGCTATGCGCAGAGTGATTATTACAAAATAGACCCGCGTTACGGTACCAATGAAGACTATAAAAGACTGGCCAATGAGCTTCATAAAAGGGATATGAAACTTATTATGGACTATGTGACCAATCATTGGGGATCACAAAGCTGGATCATCAAAGACCTGCCTTCAAAAGACTGGATCCATTACTGGAAAGAAGGAGAAAAAGGTTTCAAACGGAGCAATTACAGAATGACTGCACAGTTTGACACCAATGCAGCAAAAACAGATGCGGAGAACTGTATGGATGGATGGTTTGATACCACAATGCCCGATATGAATCAAAGCAACCCGTTAGTAGTCAATTATATGGTTCAGAATGCCGTTTGGTGGACAGAATATGCAGGCTTAGACGGATTGCGAGTAGATACATATTCTTATAATGATAAAAAAGGAATTGCAGAATGGACGAAAAGAATAACCGATGAATACCCGAATCTGAATATTGTTGGAGAGGTCTGGATGCACGATCAGGCACAAATGTCCTATTGGCAGAAAGACAGCAAAATTGCCGCCATAGAAAACTACAATTCTTATCTGCCGTCTGTGATGGATTTTACGTTGCACGACGCTATAGGTCAGGTTTTTAAAGAAAAATCAGGTTGGGATTCCGGGATGCAAAGAGTATATGATAATTTTGCCAATGATTTTCTGTATCCTGATATTAATAATATACTCGTATTTGCTGAAAATCATGATACACAGCGATTTAATCAGTCATATTCCAATATCGAAGATTATAAACTGGCCATGACATTGATTTTGACTGTTCGTGGGATTCCTCAACTATATTATGGCTCAGAAATCGGAATGTCCGGAGATAAAGGAAAAGGAGACGGAGATATTCGCCGTGATTTTCCGGGAGGCTGGAAAGAAGATTCCAATAATGCCTTTGTGAAATCAGGAAGAACAGAATCCCAAAATCAATATTTTGATTTTACAAAAAAGCTGCTAAACTGGCGCAAATCCAAAGAAGTCATCCATACAGGAAAAACCCTACATTATGTCCCTGAAAATAACGTTTATGTTTACTTCCGGTATAACGATAAAGATAGGGTAATGACAATTATCAACAATAATACTGAGGCTCAGACCCTGAATTTAAAAAGATTCTCAGAAGGTATTAAAAATGTTGCTCAAGGAAAAGATATTATTTCAGGAAAAGAAATTTCTTTACAGAACAGCTTAAGCATACCTGCAAAAACATCGATGATCATTGAGTTATAAACTGATTTATTTAAAATTAATTCCAAATGAAAAAAACTGCACTTTTCTATACTTTAATATTTTTTTTACTGGGTTTTACCGGGATTTCAGCCCAATTAAAAAACAAATTTGAAAAAGAAAAAACGGAGATCAGTACCATGCTCGACGGCTTTAATGTAGCTGCTGCAAAATCCGATTATGAAGGATATTTCAATTATTTCGCCGACGAATCTACTTTTATCGGAACAGATGCTACCGAAATTTGGAATAAAAAAGAATTCATGGTTTGGGCAAAACCTTATTTTGATAAAAAAAGAACCTGGAATTTCACGGCTCTTAAAAGAAATATCTACTTCAGCAAAGACGGAAAATTAGCATGGTTTGATGAACTTCTGGATACCCAAATGAAAATCTGCCGTGGTTCAGGAGTCGTTGAAAAAATCAACGGACAATGGAAAGTAAGACAATATGTTCTTTCCGTAACAGTTCCTAATGATGTAGTGGATAAAGTGGTGGCAGAAAAAGCCCCAATAGAAGATGCATTAATCAAACAATTAAAAACAAAATAATGGAAAAAAATATAACGGGTTCTTTTGGAAAAAGAAAAAAGCCCAATTTATCCATACTTCAGATTATCAACATGAGTATGGGATTCCTGGGAATTCAGATGGCTTTCGGCTTACAAAACGGAAATGCAAGTAGAATCCTTGCCAATTTCGGAGCAGATGTTCATGAATTATCCTGGTTCTGGCTGGTTGCACCCATTACAGGGCTTATCGTTCAACCTATTATCGGGCATATGGGTGACAATACCTGGAGTCCGCTCGGGAGAAGAAAACCTTATTTTTTAATCGGGGCGGTTTTATGTGCCATTGGGTTGGTAATGCTTCCTAATGCCGCTTCTGCAACGCAAATGATGGCTGCCAATGTTTTATTGATGGCTGTAATTTTCCTTGCGATGATGGATGCGTCCATCAATGTGGCAATGGAGCCTTTCCGAGCTTTGGTAGGAGATATGCTCCCGAAACATCAGGCAACAATCGGGTTTTCCGTTCAGACGATTTTAATCGGAATTGGGGCCGTTATCGGTTCCGAATTGCCGGGATGGTTAACGAAGATGGGAATCTCCAACGAAGCTCCGGAAGGGTATGTAGCAGATAATGTTATCTATGCCTTCTATATCGGTGCTGCAGTTTTGATATTATCAATTTTATATACCATTTTTACGACCAGAGAATATTCACCGGAAGAATTTGCGTCATTTGAAGGCGGGAAACCTATTGTAAAACACGAATCAAAATTGTCTGATATTTTCAAAGACTTTAAAAATGCACCATCCCAGATGAAGAAACTGGGAATCGTACAGTTCTTTTCCTGGTTTGCATTATTTACCATGTGGGTTTTCACAACAAGTGCTTTAGCAACCCATCATTTCGGACTTTCTCCTGATGATACCCATTCTGCGGAATTCAATAAAGCCGGGGATTTAACGGGAAGCTTGTTCGGAAGCTATAATTTCTATGCTATTTTCTTTGCCTTTGCCCTGACTCCGATTGCGAAATTTATCGGTAAAAAGCAAACTCACGCTTTAGCCTTGGCATGTGGAGGATTGGGTCTGATTTCAATGTATTTTATAAAAGATACACACAACCTCTGGATTTCAATGATCGGATTAGGATTTGCCTGGGCAAGTATTTTAGCAATGCCTTATGCGATGCTAATAGATTCCATTCCGCAAAAGAAAATGGGAGTATACATGGGAATTTTCAATTTCTTTATTGTTATCCCTCAAATTATTAATGGAGTTTTCGGAGGTCCAATTGTAAGTGGTGTCTTTGGAAAGCAGGCTATTGATTATATTGTGGTAGGAGGGGTATGTATGTTGATAGGAGCAGTAGTTACCATGATTTTCATTAAAGAAGAACCTGAAAGTCCAAAAGAAATAGAAGAAGAAATCCAACAGGTACATTTTTAAGATAGAAATTAGACTTTCTTTAATTATTGAAAGGATAAAATCAAAAAAGCGGGCTTTAGCCCGCTTTTTTGTTAAAGCTTTCCAAAAAGGCTTTAGCCTAAACTTAGATATTCCTAAAAATCCAATGTTTCAAAAAAAAATCAATCTCATTCATCACAATTCCGTTCTTATCCTACGTCAATGATTTCAGAGGGCTGTATAACGTACATTTGTACCATAAATAAATCAGATATGAAAACAGTATATCATAAAGCAGATTCAAGAGGTCATGCAGACCACGGTTGGTTAAACAGCTATCATACTTTCAGCTTTGCCAATTACCAGAACCCGGAAAGAACCCATTTCGGTGTTTTAAGAGTATTGAATGATGATACCGTTACTCAGGGAATGGGTTTCGGAACACATCCTCACAGAGATATGGAAATCATTTCCATCCCTTTGGAAGGTGATTTGGAGCATAAAGATTCTATGGGAACTACGGCGGTGATCAGAAAAGGAGAAATCCAGGTCATGAGTGCCGGAACCGGGATTATGCATAGCGAATATAATAAAAACAAAGATGTGCCGGTTAAATTCCTTCAGATTTGGGTGTTCCCGAGAGAGATTAACCTTGAACCAAGATACGACCAGAAAAGCATCAAAGAAGGTGAGAAAGTGAATGGTTTTCAACAAATCTTATCACCCAATAAAAATGACGACGGGGTTTGGATTCATCAGGATGCATGGTTCAATATTGCCAATTTCACCAAAGGAAACGGGAAAAATTATATGTTGAACAAAAAAGGAAACGGAGTCTATGCTTTTGTACTGAAAGGAAGTGCAAAAGTAGGGGACAGAATTTTAAACGAAAGAGACGGATTAGGAATCTGGGACACTCAAAGCTTTAATATAGAAGCAATAGAAGACACCGAAATTTTATTGATGGAAGTCCCAATGGAATTACCTTCTTATCTTAAACCATAAAAATATTTTGCAAATAAAAATTCCCCTCCATTGGTGGGGTCAAAAAATTCAGAGAATTTTTGAAGGGGTGGTTTAAATATCCGACCTTTGCCGCAATATTAGAATACATTAAAATTAACAGATCAATACATGAAAATTTTAGCAATAGCAGGAAGCAATTCCGAAGTTTCGATGAACAAACAATTAGTTGCTTATGCTTCTACAATATTTGATAATGCAGAAGTGGAAGTAATAGATTTAAATCCTTTTGAAATGCCGATTTATAAACATGAAAGAGAGCTTAAAGACGGTATTCCACAGGAAGCAAAAGATTTTGCAGCGAAAATTGATGCCGCGAACTTACTGTTAGTTTCCTTGCCGGAACATAACGGGACTTATTCCACAGCTTTTAAAAATGTATTCGATTGGGTTTCCAGAATCAAGGAAAGAACAGTGTGGAATGAAGTACCAATGCTGCTAATGTCTGCCGCTCCCGGAGCAAGAGGCGGAGCCGGAGTTTTAGAAGCTGCCACAAAGCGTTTCCCTTTCCACGGTGGAAATATCGTAGAAACTTTTTCACTTCCGTTTTTTAATGACAATTTTGATAAGGGCGGACAGAAAATTTCTAACGAAGAGAAAGACAATGAATTAAGAGAGAAAATCAAAAAGATTTCAGCCATCGAAACCATCCTTGAAAAATAGAATTTGAATATTCATTTAAAATTACTATTTTTGCAAAAAGAAAAATAATGAAAATTCAGGCCACTTTTAAAGAATGTTTTTCCCAAAAAGGAGAAACTGTGGGCTCTGAAATTCTGAGATAAAATAACGGCCGATAATCTACCAAGATTGTCGGCTTTTTATTTTCTGAAAAACCGATATAAAAAGTAAATATAAATGTACCAATTTATCAATGTAACAGTTTACCAATTCAAATTATTGATAGATTTTCAAATTGCTACATTGTTACATTAGTTAGATTGTTAAATTATTAAGCATGAGCAACACTTACAAATCTGCAGGAGTAGACAAAGAAGAAGGATACAAAACCGTTGACAAGATCAAAAAAGCGGTGGGTGAAACCCATAATTCCAATGTATTGAACCATTTGGGAAGTTTTGGGGCTTTCTACGAAATAGGAGGGTATAAAAACCCTGTTTTGGTTTCCGGAACAGACGGTGTAGGAACCAAGCTGAAAGTCGCTTTAGATACTAAAAAGTACGGCTCTATCGGAATAGATTGTTTCGCAATGTGTGCCAATGACATTCTTTGTCACGGTGCAAAACCATTATTCTTTTTAGATTACCTGGCTTGCGGAAAACTGGATTCGGAAATCGCTGCGGAAATCGTTCTGGGAATGGTAGAAGCTTGTAAGGATAATAATTGTGCATTGATCGGTGGAGAAACCGCAGAAATGCCGGGAATGTACCAGCCGGGAGATTATGATGTGGCAGGATTCTGTGTAGGAATTGTAGAAAAAGACCAGATCATCGACGGTTCTAAAATTAAAGCAGGTGATAAAATCATCGCATTGCCAAGTTCCGGCTTCCACTCCAACGGTTTTTCATTAGTAAGAAAAGTATTCCCGAATTTTGAAGAAGAATTTGAAGGAAAACCATTATACGAAACCCTTTTGGTACCTACAAGACTGTACTATAAAGACATTCATAAAGTGATTGGAGAGGTAAATGTTGCCGGTATTGCTCATATTACAGGGGGAGGTTTATACGAAAACGTTCCAAGAATTATTCCTGAAGGATTGTGTGCTTCTATCGATGCATCAAAAATCCAGATCCCAAGTGTTATGCTTGAACTGGAAAAAAGAGGCGGCGTAACTCGTGAGGAAATGTTCGGAACCTTTAATATGGGAGTGGGAATGACGATCGTAGTAGATGCGGAACATGCAGAAAAAGTATTGCATCTTTTGGATGATGCTTACGAGATCGGAGAAATCACGGAAGGAAGCGAGAAAATAAATTTGTCAATATAACAATTTATCAATGTATCAGTGTACCAATACATTCATTGTTACATTGTTAGACTAATACATTGTTACATTAATAACATGAAAAACATCGTTGTACTCGTTTCAGGTTCCGGAACCAATCTTCAAAGGATCATAGATACTATTGACAATGGAGAGATCAGGAATGCCAAAGTAACTCTCGTAGTAGCAGACAGAGAATGTTACGGACTTGAAAGAGCAAAAAATCATCATATAGAAAATATACTTATTCCAAGAGGAAAGAATTTCAGCAGTGAATTAAGTAAGGTAATTCCTGAGAATACAGATTTAATTGTATTGGCAGGATTCTTATCTATCCTGAAACCTGAGCTCTGTGAAGCCTGGAAAGGTAAAATCATTAATATCCATCCTGCCATGCTACCGAAATTCGGAGGAAAAGGAATGTGGGGGATGAACGTTCATCATGCTGTTATTGAAGCTAAGGAAAAAGAGAGTGGGGCAACGGTTCATTTCGTAACATCAGGAATTGATGAGGGAGAAACCATTCTTCAAAAATGTTTTGAAGTAACGGAAAACGACACTCCTGAAACGTTGGCGGAAAAAGTACACCAGATCGAGTATGAAATTTTCCCGAAAGCCATTAATAAAGTATTAAATAATGTACCAATCTAATAATTTATCAGTTTACCAATTATAGTCATTGTTAGATTGTTATACTGATACATTGTTACATTAATTAAAAACACATTAGATTTTGAAAAAAATATTTCGAAAGCATTTTGATAAAATCTAAGTAAAATAAAGTAAATCCGGAGGTGAAAGACCCGGAATACAGTTTGAAATAGCTGTAAAAAGTAAAAAATCGAAAGTAAAATGAGCAAAAAATCGCAGATGCGCGATTTCAGCTTAAAAAATGAAAAAATCTATGAGCAAACGAGTTTTAATCAGTGTTTCTGACAAAAGCGGGTTAATAGAATTCGCGCAGTTTTTGGAAGCCCAGAATTATGAATTAATTTCTACGGGAGGTACTTTCAAACATCTGAAAGACGCTGGTTTAAATCCAATTCAGATTGATGAGGTTACCAATTTCCCTGAAATGCTTGATGGCAGAGTGAAGACCTTGCACCCGAAAGTTCACGGTGGGCTTTTGGCAGTACGTTCCAACGAAGAGCACATGAAGACAGTTCAGGAGCACGGAATTGGTCTGATAGACATGGTGATCGTAAATCTTTATCCCTTCTTTGAAAATGTAAACAAAGACATTTCTTTACATGAAAAGGTAGAATTTATCGATATCGGTGGTCCTTCCATGTTACGTTCAGCGGCTAAAAACTTTGACTCTGTTACCGTGATTACTGATGTGGAAGATTATACAACAGTAAAACTGGAAATGGAACAAAACGGTGATACGTATATTGAAACGCGTAAGAAATTAGCCGGAAAAGTATTCAATCTTACTTCTGCTTATGATGCAGCTATTTCAAGAATGCTTTTAGATGAAGAATATCCGACGTATTTAAATGCATCTTATAAGAAAGTTTCCGACCTGAGATACGGTGAAAACCCACATCAGACAGCAGCTTATTATGTTTCTACTTTCGAAAACGGAGCTATGAAGGATTTCGAACAGTTAGGAGGAAAAGAGCTTTCTTTCAACAACCTTCGCGATATGGACCTTTGCTGGAAAGTAGTAAATGAGTTTAAAGAAGAGATGGCTTGTTGTGCGGTAAAACACTCTACACCTTGTGGAGTTGCGATCGGAACTTCAGCATTGGAAACCTATCAGAAAACTTTCGAATGTGATCCGGTTTCCATCTTTGGCGGAATTGTTGCCATGAACTATACAATCGACGCCGCAACAGCTGAAGAATTAAACAAAACGTTCCTTGAAATCGTAATGGCGCCTGACTTTGATGAGGATGCTCTGGAAGTTTTAAGAAAGAAAAAGAACTTAAGAATTATAAAAATTGTAAATCCTGTTACCGATAAGCAAACGTGGGTGAAGATAGATGGCGGAATGCTGGTTCAGGATAATGATACTCACTTCTCTGAAGAGATCAAAGTGGTAACAAACGTACAACCTACGGAAGAGCAGAAAAAAGCATTACTGTTCTCTCAGAGAGTGGTGAAGTACGTGAAATCAAACGCTATTGTTGTTTCCAACGGAATCCAGGCTTTCGGAATCGGTGGAGGTCAGGTCAACAGAATCTGGGCTACACAACAGGCTATTGAAAGAGCCAAAGAGAAATTCTCAGGGGATTTGGTATTGGCTTCAGATGCTTTCTTCCCGTTCCGTGATGTAGTGGATTTCTGCGCTCAGGAAGGTATCAAGGCAATTATTCAGCCGGGTGGAAGTGTAAAAGACCAGGACAGCATCGAGGCAGCGAATGAGCATGCTATTCCGATGATGTTTACAGGGATGAGACACTTTTTACACTAATTAAAATAGAATTAAAATTGATTTTGAGATTGTATTTATAGCATTCAAAATTATATATTTGTAAAATTAGACTAGTTAATTAATAAAGTATGAGAATATTAATCATAGGTGAAGGTGGGAGAGAATCTGCTTTGGCAGCAAGACTTCATAAAGACTCCAGAGTTACTAAAATGTTTTTTGCTAACGGAAACGCGACTACCGATGCAATAGGGAAAAATGTTCATTTATCAGAAATCAAAGAACTTAGAGATTTCGCGATTAAAGAAAAAGTAGATTTAACGATCGTAGGTCCTGAAGCTCCATTGGTAGCCGGTTTAAAGGATGAGTTTAAGAAACACGATCTTAAAGTTTTCGGTCCGACTCAGAAAGTAGCAAGTCTTGAAGGAAGTAAAGCTTTCTCTAAGAAATTTATGCAGACCTATGATATCAAAACAGCAAAAGCTGTGGTATTTGATTCATATCCTGATGCAAAAGCATATGTTCAGACCCAGGAATATCCGTTAGTGGTTAAAGCAAGTGGTCTGGCGGGTGGAAAAGGTGTGGTAATCTGCGATACAGTTGAAGAAGCAGAAGCTACCATCCACGATTTTATGATCCGTAGAATTTATGGAGATGCAGGAATTCAATTGGTTATCGAAGAATATTTACAAGGTTTTGAGGCTTCTATCATTGCATTCTCAAACGGTGAAAGATTATTCCCTTGTATTCCTGTAAAAGATTATAAAAAAGCAGGAAACGGTGATAAAGGACCAAACACAGGAGGTATGGGTTCTGTTGCACCAAGCCCTGAATTTACACAGGAACATTATACAGACTTCGAGAAAAATATCCTTGAGCCTACTATTGCGGGGCTGAAAGGAGAAGGGTTCAGCTTTAAAGGAATCATTTTCTTCGGATTAATGGTAACGAAAAAAGGAACTTACCTTCTGGAATACAACATGAGATTCGGAGACCCTGAAACTCAGGTTCTAATGGCTCTTATGGAAAACAACCTTTTGGATGTGATCAACGACTGTATGAACGGAAAAGACATCGAGCTTAAATTCAAAAATGAAAAAGCGGTGTGTCTGGTCATGTGTTCAGGAGGGTATCCGAGAAACATCGAGACAGGCTTTGAAATCGTAGGAGAAAACAAAGTGAAACACAGCCAGTTATTATATGCAGGAGCTGTGAAAAAAGGAGATAAGGTAGTTTCTAACGGTGGAAGAGTATTAAATCTGGTAGCTACAGGGGCTACTTACGATGAAGCCCGTAAGAAAGTTTATGAAGATGCCATCCCGGTTCACTTCGACTACAGTTTTTACAGAGAAGACATCGGAAAATTCTGATAAAAACCATAAAAAAAGATTTGGAGTGCTTCCAAGTCTTTTTTTGTAAAACTAATGGCATTGATTTTCAGAGGAAAGTCAATTCAAAAAGAACAATTTGAGTTTATATAAACTCATCACTTATAATTTATAACTCATCACTTACAATGGACAACGGTATTATCATATTAGATTTCGGATCTCAATACAATCAGCTTATCGGAAGAAGAATCCGTGAGATGGGAGTTTATTCTGAAATTTTGCCTTTCAATACACCTATACAAACACTATTAGAAAAACAACCGAGAGGAATTATCCTTTCCGGAGGACCAAGTTCTGTGAATGCAGAAAATGCTCACCTGGTTGAGAAAGAATTATATGAGCAGGGAATTCCTGTATTGGGAATCTGCTACGGAATGCAATTAACGGCACACCTTTTAGGCGGAAAAGTACACAAAGGGGTAAAAGGAGAGTATGGAAAAGCTCATCTGGAAATTGTAAAAGAAAATGCTTTATTGCAGGGAGTTTCTCAAAATTCTATCGTTTGGATGAGCCATTTCGATGAAGTAGGAATGTTGCCTCCCGGTTTTGAGCTTAATGCCACTTCAGGAGTTATTGCTTCCATTTCTAATGCTGAGAAAAACATTTACTGCGTTCAGTTCCACCCTGAAGTTTCCCACACGGAAGAAGGAGGCAAAATGCTTGAAAATTTCGTATTCGGAATCTGTAACGCTGAGAAAAACTGGAAATTAACCAATTATATCGAAAAAACGGTTGCTGAGATCCGTGAAAAAGTAGGAGACAATAAAGTGATCCTTGGACTTTCAGGCGGTGTAGACTCTTCTGTAGCGGCTGTTTTGATCCATAAAGCTATCGGAGATCAGTTAACCTGTATTTTCGTTGATACCGGTTTATTGAGAAAGAATGAAGGCCAGAAAGTAATGGATAACTACGGTGAGCACTTCCATATGAATATCAAAATGGTGGATGCTTCTCACAGGTTCCTATCCAAGCTTGAAGGTATTGATGATCCTGAGCAGAAAAGAAAAATCATCGGAAATGAATTTATTCATGTCTTTGATGAAGAATCTCATAAAATTGAAGGAGCTAAATTCTTGGCACAGGGAACCATTTATCCTGATGTTATCGAAAGCCAGTCCGTGAACGGACCTTCAGCAGTAATTAAATCACACCATAATGTGGGCGGGCTTCCGGAAGATATGGAATTCGAATTATTAGAGCCGTTAAGAGAGCTTTTCAAGGATGAAGTAAGAAAAGTAGGCGAGGAGCTTGGAATTCCACATCATTTGGTACACAGACACCCTTTCCCGGGACCAGGTTTAGGAATCAGGGTACTGGGAGCTGTAGATGCTGAAAAAGTAAAAATCCTTCAGGAAGCGGATGATATTTTCATTGAAGAATTATATAAAAATGATCTGTATGAAAAGGTTTCCCAGGCTTTCGTGGTATTACTCCCAGTAAAATCTGTAGGGGTAATGGGAGATGAGAGAACTTATGAATATACTGCGGTAGTTCGTTCCGCTAATACGATTGATTTCATGACGGCAACATGGAGCAAATTACCTTATGAGTTCCTTGAAACGGTTTCCAACAGAATCATCAATGAGGTAAGAGGAATCAACAGAGTGGCATATGATATTTCAAGTAAACCACCTGCAACGATAGAATGGGAGTAACCCCCATAAAAATATCTTCAAAAAATAACATTTTTATGACTTTACTCATAAGATGTTACCTTTTAAGAGGGTAACTTTGTAAAGGAATTAAATAATTTCAAATAATTTTTTTTTCATCATTTGTGTTTTTGCCTCCCGTAAGGGAGGTTTTTTTATGGAAATTCTTTAGAGTAAGCCTGATAGGGTTATTCATCGCGTAATGGTAAGATTACTTCCTTATCTTCCCAGATCAGGCATATACATTCCGGTCTCTTGCAGCTCTTGGTCACTGTATAATTATGAAGCATCCCGGAAGGGTAGTAGTTGTTATTTTCTACAATTGTCAGTTCGTTTTCTTTTGAAACGTGTTTAAATTAAAATTTGGATATGTATTTACACCCTAATTTTAATAAATATGTTTGAAAAAATTAACTTTATTATAATTAGCTACATAAAATTTACGATTCCATATACTTTATTAAAATGAATATCAGTATATAATATTATATCAAAATTAGAATCATTAATAGATGTAGATTTAATTTCTTTATCAGAACTAGCCCTAAACGAATCTAAAGTTTCTTTAAGACCTTTGATAGGTTTATTTATTTCTAATGAAATTTCATAACGTGTTTCAAATACGTCTAAAAAATATTCTCTATCCATTATGAAGGAATCAATTTTTGTTGAATCAAGAATTATAATGTCTTTATCAATTTTTTGTAAAATTTCTTGTAATACTGTTTTTTCCATTATTTTATTTTTTTGGATTGGGGGCGATAGCTTTCCACTATCGCTCTATCTTCTCAAATCCGGCATATACATTCGCTCCGAAGTCATACATTCCGCTTTCCTGGAGCTGTATACTTGGTAAAAGAAATATTTTTTGATTTGTTCTTTCCTTCTATTAAACCAATTTAAGAATAAAAAGGAGCTTATTAATGGTAATTAGTCAAATCGGGTAATTGATAATTATTTTGATAGCTTATTATCAAATTATCTCCACCAAGTCCTTTTATACAACTGAAATTTGTATAATCATTACTTAATAATTTTTCATTTCCTTTATCCTGAAATTTAATTTTTTTCTGGAAGGTAATATAATCAGAAAAAGTAAACCCTTTTGTAGGAATAAAAAAGGTACAACTATAAAAATAATTCCAAATATCAAAAAGAAAATTATAGGTGTTTTCATTTATAGTTATTCTGGCGACACTATCAAAACGGGAATCATCTAATTTTCTTAGTACTACGTATTCTCCTTCATCATTAAAAGTCTCAAGAATTTTAATTCTAAGTCTTTTTAGTTCATTCTCATCAGTTAAATCTTCTTCTCGTCTAAACGAGAAGAAGATTGTATCATTTTTTGAAAATAAAGATTTATATATTTTTTTCAGACGACTTACATCATCCCATCTGTTTATATCAAAATCTTCAATCAAAAGAAGGCTTATATCTTTATGTAAAATCCTGTTGTTAAACTTCACTTATTTTTAGTAATTTTAATGTCCCAGTTAAAGCCTATTGAGTTTAATAATTTTTTATACCACGGTCGAGATATTTCTTCATTCAAAGCTAATGGTGATCGTATAGTTTTCCATGGGAAATCCATGTCCAGACTTTTACGTAACCAGAGTACATCAAGTTGTGATTCCCTTGAAGCTGTAAACAAATATGGTAAATCTGTTAAAGGTGTATCACCTAATGGCAATTTTTCAGCGTATTTGATTAAGGCTTCTTCTTGATTAATATCTTTTATAAAAATCAATGTTGGATACTCATAATAGTAAAACATTCTATTTATTAATGTTCTATCCATTATTAATATATTTGATTTTAACTTGCATAAAATAATTCTATTGTCATTTCCTATATTAACTAATATTTTCTCTGAAATGAAATTAATAGTATTCATAAGATTGTCATTTTCTATCCATCGTTTAAACCCTAGAAAGTACACATGAGAGGTTTGGGTTAAAAAATATTCAAAAATATCATTCCATTTCGCTTGGCTTATCTCAAGATCATTGTTCATATCTTTAATACTAATCAACTCATTATTATACTTGAATAGATCTAAACTATTATCCATAAAAATTTATTTTTTATAATTCCAAGTTGATTTGGCTCCTCCTATAAATCCGTCAAGATAGCTACTTCCAAGATCAGGGCTTTGTAATTTCAACATATTTGCTGATCCAAATTGATAAGCTGCACTAGGATTCGTCCACCACCATAAAGTATTATTATGAATGGAGTATCCGCCACCTCCGCCATTAAATATCAATCTGGAGTTTCCATGTCCAAATACTCTAAAAATGCCATCTCCTTTAGTATTTTTAAACTTCTTAAGCATTTTTTCAAATGTTTGATGAAAAACTTTTTCATCCGATTTTCCAAAGAAATTTACAGGTTCTTCATCAATTATCTCATCAGCTCCAAATTGTGTAAAATCAAATTTTGAAAAATCTACTTCATCATTTTTATCCTTTTGAGAGTCAAAATATGCATCCTTCTGTCACTTTAAAGAACAATAGAGTATTGATTGCAATACTCTATATGTTAATTCATATTTTAAGGATAGATACATAGCCTATTTTGTTAATATTGATGAAGATTTGGGAACTTCTAATCCTTTGTCTAAATAATTGTCTTTTACAATTTCTTTAGCATCAATATTTTTTAGTTCATATGCTTTTAGCAAATAATAATCTATCAAATTTGAATTTGTATTAAGACCATTATCATGATTAAGAAACTTCAAAAAATAATATGTATCAAAATATGCTTGCCCGTAATTATGTTGATTTGCCATTGTTATAGAATAATATAAAAACTCTTTTTTATAATGATAAATAGCAAAATAATGGTAGGCTTTAGCATAAGCTATGGTATCTCCTTTTTGTAGCGCATTTTTTAGAAAGGTATTAATAGAATCATTAGGAACAAATCTATTATTCCCTGAATTTACAGGATCTCCTCCTTTTTGTTTGTTAGCATTATTGATGTGCTCTTTATTACAAGAAAAAAGAATTAGTAGAAAAATACTGATTATTATAAACTTAAAAATATTCATTTAATATTTATTTTATATAATTTTTAAAAAGTTCTCTATGGATAATCTCTCCATTTTTAAATATTACGATATATCCGTTCGTGGGATCACAATTATAAATTCTCCAATTAATATAAATAGCATTGAAAGACAATACTATTTATATTTTCAGTACATTTAATAAATTTGTTATTCTTTAAAACGAATCTCCAATTACATAAAAAACTACAAAATATTCTATAGTAATATTAATTAAGAATAAAACAATTAACCATTTTAATTTTTTAATATAAAAAAGTGTCCAAAAAAACATTATTATTCCTAAAAAATAAGTAATAAAGAAAAAATAATGAGAAATTAGATTTGGTAAAAACGCTAAAATATCAAATTCGAATAAGTATGTACATAAAAATTGAATATTCTGTAAAAGTATTAATCCGTTTAAAAATAAGAATGTTTTAAATGCTAAGTTTTTCATCTTTTATATTAATATTTTATATAAGACCTCATTTTTATAGGCTTCATCTATATTAGAATGATTAATAATAGAAGATCTCCTATTTCCTCCAGGAAAAAAATAACTTCCTGTGGCGTCAAAATTTTGAATATTATGCAGCATCCAGAAAGGGTAGTAGTTGTTATTTTCTACAATTTCTCCCGGTTGCCATTCATTAAAGCAAATTGGAGGGTCATACCAGGCGGTTCCACCTGTACAATGGGTTACACTGTATTGTCTTGGCTGGATGATCCCATCTTTATTCGTATCCGTATAGCTTAATCTTACATTTCCTAAATGATCTGTGAAATTATAGATATATTGGTTGGCCAATGCATCATAATACCCTTCAGGCGTAGGAATGATCCAGTAGGAAATACCTCCAGAAGGAGTGGTTTGGGATGTTTTTTTATATCTTAAAGAACTTACCTTCTTCCAAAAATTACCAATGAAATTAAAGTATTGATTTCAATACTCTAATTTTTTGTTCTATTGAAGTGTAAACTTTTGTCCTAAAAAAGTAGCGATACCAGTATTGAAAAAGTCAACTTTTAATGTTTATTTTTCAATACAATATAATTCTTTTATGATATATTTCCCATTAACTTTTGCAACTACATGATAGTTATTTGATTCAACATTCTTATTTACAATTTCTGTAACATTATTCTTAGTGTTTTTCATTATGTAATTCTCAATAGCAATAATATCATTCTTTTTTTCTGATAGAAAATCATCATTAGGATTAATATTTTTATAAGATTCTTTAACCGTTTTATTTTCTGCATTTTTTCTAATAATAAATAACTCTTCGTTATCCTTTATTTTCAATATTGAAATTGTAGATGATGGAATAGTTAAATTACTTGTAATTGTATTAATTATTACAAAATCACCTTTAATTTTTGAAGATTCAATTAAGTCTATTGTTCCTTCTTTCATCATAATATATGTCATCCCAGGAACTTTGCAGTCTTCCTTTAATTTATTAGAACTTGATGGGTCTCGTTTTATAGAATATATGGTGAAATCACTCTTCATACAGTTGTCGAAAGTTTGTTGTTCCAATCCGATGAAATATTTTTGTACCAAATGCCTTTGAGTGCTACATCCAATAAATGAGAATATAAAAACAAATATAAAAAGGCTACTTCTTTTTAACATTTTGATAATAATTAAATCTATTTGTTAAACAATTAGTTACAAAGATATTATAAAAAGAATGATATGCATTGTAAGCTACCCAATTTTGTTTCCATTCTAAATGATAGATTCTTCTTTCATTTTGACCTCTCCCCGTTAATATTACCAATCTAAAATAGAGAAATTTGCTTTTTTGATTGCATTTCGATGAACTCATTCGGGGTTAGATTTCCTAATGAGCTATGCGGTCTGTAATCATTATAATCCAACTTCCATGCATTTAATTTTTCCTGTGCATCCTGAAGCGACAAAAACCAATTTACGCTTAGGCACTCATCCCTCAATGAACCGTTAAAGCTCTCTATAAATGCATTGTCAGTAGGTTTTCCAGGTCTGGAGAATTCCAATTCTACGTTCTTTTCATAAGCCCATCTATCCAATTCTTTGCTGATAAATTCAGGACCATTATCTATTTTGATACGCTCGGGAAAAACCTTCTCTTCAAAGGTAATGTTTTTTAATATTTCTGTGACGTTTTCTCCCTTGATGGAAATTCCCGCCTCGATGGCCAAGCATTTTCTACTATAATTATCAACTAAAGTCAAAAGCCTAAATCTCTTCCCATCAAACAAGGCATCGCTCATGAAATCCATGCTCCAACATTCGTGTAAACTGGAGGATGTACCGTCCGTAGGCTTTCTGTTCCTTGCGGATTTTATTCTCTTGTTCTTCTTCCTACGTAGATTCAAGCCTTCCTCACAATAAATCCGATACACCCGTTTATGATTATCTTTCCAACCCTCACGCCTGAGAAGAACCTGCAAGCGTTGAATGCCATAACGGACACGAATTTGTGAAAGCTCCACCAGCCGCATTCTAAGGGCCGTATCATCCCTACGGTGAGATTGATAGTAATAAACCGTTCGTTGCAGAATTACCAAATCACAGCTTCTTCTTAATGATACCTTATAATTATCATGTATTTCCGTAGCCAACCCACGTTTTTGGGCTGGCTTCAGAACTTTTTTTTCAAAACATCCTGTAGAATTTGCTTATCCAAACTCAAATCTGCTATCAGTTTTTTGAGCTGGCTGTTTTCTTCTTCCAACTGTCGTAACCTCCGAAGCTCAGAAATACCCAATCCCCCATATTTCTTTTTCCAATTGTAATAGGTTGCCTCACTGATGCCCATTTTACGACAGATCTCCTCAACTTTGACCCCTGTCTCAGATTGCTTTAAGGCGAAGACAATCTGGCTCTCCGTGAATTTGCTCTTTTTCATAAGATTTTCTTTTTTTAAAGTTATAATTTTATTGAAAATCTCTACTTTTAAATGGTAAGGTTTTATGGGAGAAGGTCAATGTAATTATGCAGCATCCCGAAAGGGTAGTAGTTGTTATTTTCTACAATTTCCCGGGATTGACATTCGTTGACAAAAATAGAGTATTGAATCCAATACTCTATTTTTGTCAAATCTATTTATTACAATAAATTGAAGACGATGATGGTATTTTTTTTCCTTTTTCTGTATATACGTAGTTTACTGATGAAATCGCACGTTGACTTTTCATTTCGTAGGCTTTTAATAAGCAATAAGAAGCATATTGACTATTGTATGCTAATGGGTCATCTAAGGCAAAATCAAGAATATCAGCTATATCTCTGTAAGCTTCCGCATAATTGTTTTTCTCTGCCATTAATATTGCATAGTAAATAAATTCTTTAGAATGTCCACTTGTCATGTATTTTCTACGATACTTTTTATATATTATAGTATCATTGCTAAGTATCATTTTGTTTAGTTCATCATTTGATTTTTGATCATTAATATCAAGCGTATTAGTATCAATAGCTAAAGTATCTACTTTTTTTATTCTATCATTTTTTTCTTCATATTTATTACAATTAAATAATAGAAATAGCGTCAAAAGACATAAAATATTTTTCATACAAAGAGATTATAAATTATTTAAAATTAGGGTATTTTTTTAGAAACTCTTTATATGCTTGTCTTTTTAGTTCTTTACCTCCTCTGTAAAATATAATTGAACCTTGTTTATCCCCTTTATTTTCTCCTTTATTGATATTTTGTATTCCTCTTACAGAATTATCATAAGTTACATATTCATCAAATGGCATTGCTTCAATAATTGCACTTACTCCACAATCATTATGCACTAAAATCTCTTTCTCAGAAACATAATAATTATGGTTGTCCTCAACTTCAAAGTTATAGACTTACTTTTCTAATAAAAGAGATTGATTTTTGGTCAATCTCTTTTTTATTGTTTATTTAGCTTATCAAAATATTCTTACTCATAATTATTTTTCCTTGGATTTAAAAACCATCTTCCTTCTTTTTTATATAACATAATATTGTAAATTAATATTTTAGTAAAAAAAGCAGGATAATCAGAATCTATTTTTACTAGAACTTTAAATCCATCTATTTTCTGAATACATATAATATTAGTTTTGGGATGATCGCCTTCTTTTTTATAATTAAACTTTTCATAATCATTGCAAAGCTCATAAAAATCAATTGGGTAAATCTCATGATACTTATCGTTAATAATAGAAATAACTCTATCTGAAGTTACAAGTAAATAAGAATCATATAAATCACACTCTAATATTGGTAATTCATTTGACAATAAAGATGCTTTCGTTGGAACATAATTATCCTCTAAGAATATTGTATGCATTTTATCATTAAATGTTGTCCAATCTTCAGGTTTTCTGTCCACACATCTAAGGGTAATCTCTAAAACCTCTTTTTTAAATTCTTTTGCTTTCATAACTAATGTAAAACTTTTTCCCAAACAACAATATCTCCTTCTCTACTAAAATAATATCCTAGTTCATCTGCCCATCCTCCATGTTTAAGAAAAGAATTATGAACCATATTGAATTGTATACGAACTTCACTCATTCCATATTTCCTTGCCATACTTTCAGCTGTTTCTGTTAATGCTTTCATTACACCATTTCTAGGAGCACTCGAGCTTCGTAATATAGCATTAACTTGCAATTCCATAACATCACCTGTAAACCATCCCATATTAATACTAGCATCAAGATTTGAGACATATTTACCAAAATGTCCCATAAATTCATTCATCAAGGAACAATCATTATGAACAAGAATATTTTTCTCAGAAACATAATAATTATGGTTGTCTTCTACTTCAAAATTATAAACTTTTACTCTTGCATCCAAGAAATTAATAGATTCTACAGGGAAATTTTTTCCGTCTAAAGTAGTAAGGAGCATTCCTTTCGTAAGATTTTTAGCTTCTATCCAGTTTCCGCTTACGTAGAAAGGGTGTTCAGGAGTACAGGTAATTTCTGTACCGTTTACAGAGATTTTTACTAATGAAGAAGAAGTATTGCGGGATAGGGCTACTACCTTTTTAAGCTCCCTTTTACCAGTATTTTCATTATAGCTCCATACCAGATCTCCTTCTTTGATATCTTCAATCTTTTTAGTTCCATTTTCTACTAAAACCAACGTACCTTCTGTAAAACAGATCTTAATAAGTCCTTTAGTCAGTCTTCCCAGAGGCCGGCAAATGTACCTGCTCACCCCGGCAGCTCTCCATCCGGCAACAAAAAGCTCTCCACCGGCAAAAGACAACGGGATATCCATAAATAAGAACTGTTCAACATCGCTGACAGACTGGCCTATTTTTGTTTCTGTAATGGCTGTTTGCCAAGTGTTCCAGTTCTGTTGGAAATTCCAGTTATCCCGTACTTTTCTAATAGCACTTGCCATAACTGCCGAATTGTAAGAACCTTTTTTGAAGCCGCTTTTCTTTCTTCCAACTATTACAACTTCGGGAATAGTAAGTTCCAAAGAGAAAAGAGGACTACTACTTACATACTTATCGACAGAGCTTACCTTGTTCCCTTTTTTGAAATAATTCATCAATGCATCTATTTCAACTGAATTTGAAGTAGAAATATTACCATTGGCATCTACGGAATACATTCCTGTAGGATCGGAATAATTGACAGGGTTATTCAATGCGAAATGGTATGGAGTGTGGTTATTATATGATTCAGATAAAGCATCTATTCCTGTAAACCTGCCAATATCCGGCATATAATGTCTCCAGTCCATGGCATACATCCCTGTTTCTTCTAATTCTTTGCCATTAAATTTGTATTGGTAAGCATTCTGGGTAGTGGCTGTGTAATTATGCAGCATCCCGAAAGGGTAGTAGTTGTTATTTTCTACAATTTCTCCGGGTTGCCATTCATTATAGCAAATCGGAGGATCATACCATGCCGTTCCACCTGTACAATGGGTTATACTATATTGTCTTGGCTGGATAACACCATCTTTATTGGTATCCGTATAGCTTACTCTTACATTTCCTAAATGATCTGTGAAATTATAAATATATTGGTTGGCTAATGCATCGTAATACCCTTCGGCCGTAGGAATGATCCTTAGCTTCATTTCTGCCACTTCATTAGGATCAGGCTCCGCGGTAATGCCTCCGGGAGTGGCAGTTTCAGATGGTTTTGTAGACTTATACTGGAAGCCATCCAGGTAATTCGTTTCTATATCTCCAAAGAGCTTCTTCACCTTCACCCCGTCTGCTCTGTAAGTATAGCTGGTTACTTTAGAGTTTTGGGTGATCTGGTTGGGTAAATTTAAATAATTATATTGGATGGAGGAAATCCCTTTATCCAAATGCGTGCTCATATTTCCGTTGGCATCGTACGTAATAGTGTTCGGGGTTGCTATATAAGGATAACCGGACGGGTTTTGCTGTTCATCGGTTACTTTGGTCAGCTTATTCCCGTTATACTCATATTTCAGGTTATCGATCATAGTGGCAAAAGTGTTTCCAACTGATACACCTTCCGATCTTTTTAATCTAGTGATGCTTCCGTCGATATCATAATCAATCTTTTCAAAATATTCTTTGGCTGATTCACTTCCTGCCTTCTGGTAGAACCCCACGCTTAACCTGTTGAGATCGTCATATACATATCCGTATCTTTTGAGCGGTTCATTTTCTTGTGTAAGGGTTTTCCAGGCTACTTCAGCAATATCTCCGTTATATCTGGCTTTTACCTTCAGGTCGGTAAAATCGGAATTGGGGATTTCCATGCCTTCTACCTGGTTATAATTGATTTTGTACCCAAACAGGTCATCACCCAAATTACCCGGATCGTTGATCTTCGTCAATTTACCGTGGATGTTATAGGTGTAGTTGATAGTCTGCAATGGGGAAGCAATGGTATTTCCTACTTTTTTTACTTCCAGCTGGCCAAGGTCGTTATATGTATTCTGGCTCAGTACTTCCACCGGGTTATTGTCAATCTGGTGTTTATGGATAAGCAGCCTGTTCTGATCATCATACACAAAATTTTCTGTAATGACTTTTTCCGTATCAGTACTTAATCTTTTATGATAGGTTTTGCTTTGCAATACCGCTCCAGCAAAATCAAGCTCCGTTTCGGTTTTGGTATAGCCTCCTAAATGGTTGATGGAGTGGGAGCCTATGGCCCTTCCCTCCGCATCATACCAGATGTGAGACCCGGTCCAGTTGTCATCTTCAATATTTTTAACGTAAGAAGAAGCAGGCATTCCTTTGATACTCCGGTAAGAAACTACCCCACCCGAAGAATATTGAGTAGGTGTAGCACTTAAAGTGGCCTTTCCTAAAATGGTTGAAGGCCTTGCCGGTGCTATTGAAGCGTAATCGTCATAATAATTGACACTAAGAAGCTTGGAAAGAACGACAGGGTAAGAATAATTAGTATATTCAATAGTCATTCCACTAAGAGTGAGACTAGAATTTCTTGTCTCATAATCTACATAATGTATGCTATTAACTGCATTTTGAATTTGATGCCTTGGCGTTCCATCCCGAGAAATTCCGGTATAAATTGCCCTGCCAAACTGATCATATTTAGTAAAAAACCATGCCTCATTATCTACATAACCGTTAATTCCATTCTTAAGGTTAGAATCGCGGTGCAGAATAACTTGGTTTTTTTTATTATAAACCATCTGTTCCCATCCTTTTCCGGGAATATATTTTTCAACTATTCTATTTCTATTATCGTACTTATATTGATAACAAAACTCATTCAAAATAGTTTGGGTAACAAAATTCCCATTTTGAGAGATCTGTACATCCGCTTTGGGAGTGATTACATAAGCAAGCTGATCATATATATTATAGATGTAATAGGTGTCTACAGGAGTAGTGCCGTTCATTTTTCTTGTTAGAATAGTCTGTCCCTGTGAATTTTTAAATTCAATATTCTTGTTACCATCTTCATCAACGGTAATGTTCTTCATCAATTGACTTTCTCCATACCATTCCACAGTTGGAACAGTGGCGGATAAGGTAGCATCTGCCCAGGATGAAGTGATGATATATTTTTTTACCTGGTCGGCTGAAACATTAGTTTCATATTGCGATTGTATGGTGTGCCCCGACCCTTTTTTCCAGACATCTCCGGGAGCTGCAACTTCCAAAATCATTTCTAAAGGAGAGTTATCAATGATTTTTTCTCTAAATGCATTGATAACGCCATAATAAGAATTAATATCTGTTTCGGATACGGCTTGTATTCCCGAATTGGCTGTAATAATAGGCAACGGTAAAAAATCTTTAGCCTGTCTCCCCAGTTCATCATAAAACACAGGCACAACAAGGTCTTTTCCGGATGGGGTAGATTTTACCGAAACGGTCTGCTTTAGTCTTCCCAATCCGTCAAAATACTGTACGGCTTCGGATTTTTTGCTTCCGTCTTCGGAAAGGTAGGTTTTAGAGTAAATATAGTTCTGCGACGCAGTAGGGGTTTGTGCATAGAATAATCCGGCTACAAACACTATATGGAATATAAATAATATTTTTTTCATTTCTTTAGAGATTAGAAGTTCGAGGTTAGAAATTAAAAGTTTGAAAGGGAATATATTTCCACTCATCACTTATAACTTATGACTCATCACTTAATTACTGTTTGTAGTTATACTGGTATTCTTTTAACACTTTTCCGTTCACATCTTTTACTTTTTCCAGTCTGCCAAAACTATCATAGAGGTAAATTTCCCGTATTCCGCTGGGAGGCAGTACATTCGTTAAGCCAATCAGAGGATTGTATGTAAATGCGGTGACACTAAAATTTGATAATACACTATTATTCTTAAAACTTTCCAATTGTGCTAATAAAGCATCTTCTTTCGTTTGTGCAGTAGCCGGAGTGGCATTAGCATCTTCATTGGAGGCGGTTACAATGGCATCAATCAGATGTTGAGGAATGTCAGATATAGTAGCTCCATCTATTTTAGCAATCGGTAAAGTTTTATTATATCCCCAAATGATGGTAGAAGGAGTTCCATAACCTGTCGGAGAATCCGGTGTAGTAGAGTACTGAACTATATGTCCTTTTTCATCATAAGCATCATATCGGATTCCCATATAGCTGTCGACTAAATTATCAGGGGTATATCCAAGGACAGCTGTAGGGTATAATAATAATGTATTGTCATACCTGGTCTCACTTTTAGCAATAACTGTCCCGTTTTTCTTTATTTGAGTTTCTAATGGAATTCCCAATATATTAACATTGATCAAAGCTGTATGATTTTTATCTTTCGCATACTTATAGATAGTTTCGTCAATACTTCCGTCAGAGTTTGTCGTTTTTTCGGTAATTAGATTGAAATCATCAGCAGACCTGACGGTTTCTGAACTGGAAGTCAGCGCTCTGGCATTTTGGCCAAATACTTTCGAAGTAATCCGTTGTTCTTTAATCCATGCTGTTTTGGTTTCATAATCACCATCCGCAAGAGGAACATAATTGGGTATATTCATCTCAGCAATTGTATAATCATAGTTTTCAGAAGCTAATAATTGATTTCCGGTATTATAGACTTCTTTTTTATCAATCAGTCCGCCTTTGGTTATATTGATATTCGGCCAGTACCTGTAAGGGAATGAGGGCTGTACAGGATAAGCAGATGGAGCTTTATAATAATATTTAGTATAACCTCCGGTGTCTCCATTTAATACTTTTACATTTTTATAAATAATAGACTGAATCGGATACCCCATATTCATTCCTTCCTCTATACTTTCTCCGCTCGAGGAATTGGTATCATCAAACTTATCGTAAGCAAATTTTTCAAATTTTGCTGGAGTTTGGGAACTGAAGTTCTCAAAATACTTGATACTTTCTATTCTTACACCCAGATCTCTCTCAACAATTGCATTTTTATAAGGAGCATCTTTAATGGCCATTTCATAAACTTCTATATGTCCTTTACCACCTGTTGGGCTTTGTATTTTAATGGTGTGAGCTCCTGGTGCTAACATAAATTTTGTAGATGATACTATTGGCGGAGGTGTTGAACATAAAACATTTGTATGGCCATCATTATAGTTAGCATCAAGAATAGTATAAGTAAGAGAAGGTTGAGAACCATCACCCGGATCAATTAACGGCGGATAAGGATAAATCTCGTTCACAATATATTTTACATACACAGCTTTATTAGTCATTGGAGTACTAGTCACTGTAAAGTTATAAGTTGTTGATAGATTAGTATCAAAATCTGTAGTGTAAATGGGTTTCAGGTATTGAAACTGGGGGTTTCCAAAGTATACCATATTATCATTAAAATCTGCCATGTATTGCGTGAAATTTTCATGGGCATACTCATTGGCTTCAAAGTTATATTCCACGACTCCGCCTGTAGGCAATTTTACTTTTTTTAAAGAACCGAGAGAGAAGTATTTAGGGTTTTCAATTTCATTGGTTCCTGGATTGTTAGAAGCGTAATCACATAAGAAATAATCTTTAAATTGTCCTGATACCGGGCCATACTCTTTAGAACTTCCTGAGTTATTATATTCAAATTCGGTCATCTCACTTTTGGCAAGGTCTGAACTATATTTTTTGATTTTCCATAATGCTCTTTTCCAAATAGATTCCTTATAATCGTAAGGGTTCGTAAAACTTGAGGTATTATATATAAATTCTAATTTGGAAATAATATTCCCTGCATTATTCTTTAAAATAATAGAGTTTACCTGGTATGGGTCGTTCATCGAATTTTTAAGAGATTCGGTGTAGGTATAATCCAATTCTATAGAACCATTATCTTTTGACCAAATCTTTTTTAGTTTACAGTTCTGATACGGAGTAAGCGGATCTGCCATCGGATAATAAACATCCACTTGGTAATCCATGGACACCAACTCCTGCATCTTGTAATCATAGATTTTAGTCAGGAAAAATGCACTTTTATAATCATTAATCTGTGACCCATTCTTATATTCAGAAATTGAATTTTTATCAAAAACATAGATGTATCCCTTATCATCTGTTATTTTGAAACTGTTGAATATCAAAGTAGCGGTATTGCTGTTTCTTACATATTCAATCTTAAGATTAGAAGGGGTGAGTTTAATAAGTTGAAAAGTATTGTTAGTAAGATCTCTTATGATTCTGAATTTTCCACTATACCCTCCTATATTATAATAGTAGATATCATTAAATTCATTTTTGATGTAATTACCGCTTGAAGCATCATCATACTTTTCATCCAATTCTTTAACAACCTCTCTGGATATAACGCCATTGATACCCAATAAGCTCCATCCTAATCCAACTTCGCTGGCTTTTTCCCCACTTAGTAAATTTTTAGGATGATAGCTGATGTTCATTCCGGCGATAATATCTTCGCTATTGGTTGGAAGAGAAACCAATGGGAATGAAATATCCGGCACTCCCGTGGCATAAGAAACAGGGGAATTGGTATAGGTAGATAATGAGGATACAGAAGCTACAGGCTTGGAGAAACCTGTTTCAAAATCCTGCCCCATACATACCTTAACTAAAGCAATAGATAGTGTTAATAATATTTTTCTCATCTTAGTTTATTTCTTAATCAATTTAGCATTTGCTGTTTTACTGGTGTCCGTTTTTATTGTGATCAGGTAAGCTCCCTGGATCAGAGGTTGGGTATTGATCTTGGTTACCTTATTTTTTGTCTTGGTTTGCTGTAATAACTTACCACTCATATCATAGAGTAAAATATCTGCTTCCTTAAACTCATATCCGATCTCTACATAGGTGTAATCTGATACAGGATTTGGATAGACTCTGATATCCTGCTTTTCAATTAGCTGATCAATCTGTCCGTCTCCCAGTTTCACAATCTTCCAGTTCTCTTTGCCTAATTCCTCTGCACTGGTTCCTGCTAAAATAATGGAACCGTCTCTGTTAAGCTTAATATCCGATAATCTTTCTTCCTTCTTTCTGGATTCTCCTTTCACATGCTTTCTCCACTGTTCTTTCCCTTCCTGATCCAGATACAGCATCCAGAATGTCTCATCATCACTTTCTATTCTTCCTTCTGCCTGAGTATAACCTCCTAATAGTATTCCTTTGGTTGTATTTTCATTAGACTTCCCGCTTCCTGCTTCCATCATCCCACTGATCACACTCATTCCCATCAAAACATCCCTGTTCTTGAAGTTGTAGGATTTCTGCCATAATTCTTCTCCTCTTTCATTTAAGGAAATCAGCCATAAGTCCGTTCCTTCCTCTATTCCTGCGGTTTTGTTTCCTGATCTTTCTGATCTTGATTCTCCACCGATCAAATATCCCGTGGAAGTTAAAGCCAATGTTCTCAGATGATCATCCGCTTTTCCACCATAGTTCTTTTCCCATTCTACTTTCCCGTCTTTAGAAAGCTTGATAATCCAGTAATCACCTTCACCTTCGTTAGTGGTAGTTTTCGCGAAGCGGGATATGGGATACGTGTTCTCGGGTTTCGATTTCTGGGAGTTAGACATGGAACCCGTACCACGAACCTCGGAACTTCTCGAATAGATCCCTAGCAAGACACCTCCATCTTTAGTAGGAATCATTTTCTCTACTTCATCCAGTCCTTTTCCTCCTAAGATGAGTTCTGAAGTCTGTTTTCCTGTTTTATCCAATCTGATGATCCAGATGTCTTTAGAACCAAATCCTTTGGTTGAGTTCTGAACATTTCCTGCTACAAAGTATCCTAAGTCTGTCGTTTGAATCACCGTTCTGGCTTCTTCATCAGAAGCAGTTCCCAATGTTTTCTGCCATTGTTCTTCCCCGAATTCATTGATTTTGATCAGCCACAAGTCGGATCCACCTTTGGAATCCTCCTTTTTATCCATTCCTTTTCCGGAATAGGAAGTTCCAGCCAGAAGAAAGCCTCCTTCCTGGGTATTCACTGCAGCGGAAAGGAAATCATGGTTCTGTCCTGAGAAATATTTTTCCCAGACTTCTTCTCCTTGTTGGTTTAATTTAACCAAATGGAAATCGTAACCGTTATTTTGTTTGTTGCCTTCTGCCTGAAGCTTAGAGCTTTGAATAGAGCTTCCTGTAATCAGATACTGCCCGTCAATCGTAGTGGTTACCTGAGAAAGAAAATCCTGAGTCGAGGATTTGATGTCTTTCTGCCACAATACATTTTGAGAATATAATACAGCGGTAGCGCATAAGAAGAGTGCACTCATGTAGATTTTTTTCATCTATCTTGTGTATTTAAAAGTTAATACTAGTGTTTGTTATTAATAATTTGCAAATTTAACATTTTTTAATAATCCAATTCACTTTAAGAAGAATAAATATAATATTTTATACTTCCCATTCAAAGTTATCTCAACAAAGCGACAAATAATGTCGTATTATATTATAAGATACAATTTTATAATTTGGTTGCAGTAATAAAGAAAGCTCATACATTTTTAAACCTTCCTAAACCATCTTTCAATTAATAATTAAAAGTATTGTTCAAATAACTATAACCATTACATAACTTAAGGGGGTAAAGAGATTGTACAATAAGTATAATTTTTATTTCAAATCATTTTTCCTATTTTTATTAAAACTTACATCAAATGCAAATAGATACACGAAAACTGAGTATTGAAGATTATGATGGCTTGGTTGAAACCATGCGCAGGGCGTATCCTCAGATGTCTGAATATGTATGGTCCAAGAAAAGCATCAGTAAGCTTGTCAAAATGTTTCCTGAAGGTCAGATATGTATCACGGTAGATGGGAAGCTGGCAGCGGTGGCACTTTCCATCATTGTCAACTATGAAGAATTTGGTGATGATCATACCTACAGCGATATTACCGGAAATTATACCTTCAATACACATACTTCTATGGGAAATGTTTTATACGGGATAGAGGTATTTGTAGACCCTGAATATAGGGAATTGCGCTTGGGAAGAAGATTGTATGACACCCGTAAAGAATTGTGTGAACTGCTTAATCTCAAGTCTATTATTTTAGGAGGCAGGATACCGAATTACCATAAGTACAGCAAAGAAGTCTCACCGAGAGAATATATCCGAAAAGTAAGGGATAAGGAGATTTATGATCCGGTTCTATCTTTCCAGCTTTCCAATAACTTTTTACCGATCAAGATTCTTAAAAAATATCTGCCTGAGGATGAATCTTCAAAAGAAAATGCTGTCTTATTACAATGGAATAACATCTATTACAGCAAAAAGCCGAATACGATGCAGGACAGCATCATCCGTCTGGGCTTGGTGCAATGGCAAATGAGGCAGTTTAAAAATATCAATGCTTTCTATGAACAGGTTGAGTTTTTTGTCAATGTAATGGGCGACTATAAATCGGATTTTGTACTTTTTCCGGAGCTTTTTAATACCCCTTTATTGGCTCCTTTTAATAGTCTTTCAGAAAGAGACAGTATGATAGAATTGGCAAAAATAACGGAACAGATTAAAAACAGGATTTCAGAACTGGCCATCAGTTATAATGTCAATATTATTTCCGGAAGCATGCCTGTTTTTGAAAACAACGATCTGTATAATGTAAGCTATCTGCTTCATCGCGACGGAAGAATAGACGAATACCGTAAAATTCACATCACGCCTAATGAAAGAAAATACTATGGAATGAAAGGCGGGAATGAAATAAGGGTGTTTGATACGGATTGTGGAAAAATAGGACTTGTCATCTGTTACGATGTGGAATTTCCGGAACTTCCAAGGATCCTGGCGGATCAGGGAATGAAAATCCTGTTTGTTCCTTATCTTACGGACACGCAAAATGCCTATATGAGAGTACGTCATTGTGCCGCAGCCCGGGCTATAGAAAATGAATGTTATGTGGCGATTGCCGGTTGCGTGGGGAATTTGCCGGGTGTAAATAATATGGATATTCAGTTCGGGCAGGCTGCCGTATTCACCCCTTCAGACTTTGCCTTTCCTTCCAATGCCGTGAAAGGGGAAGCTACTCCCAATACGGAAATGACCTTAATTGTAGATGTAGATTTAAACTTATTGAAAGACCTTCATTATAATGGCTCGGTACAGGTCCTGAAAGACAGAAGAAGAGACCTCTACGATACTTATCTTAAATAAGCAGGAATAATATAATATCAATCATTTAAATTGTAAAGGATAAAAAAATAAGCTCTCAGAAATGAGAGCTTATTTTATATTGAAGTTAAATTATTATTCTTTAATAAACTTCTTCTGAACAGTACCTTCTACATCTTCAATATAGATAACATATACGCCACTGATCAGTTTGCTTACGTTGATCTGGTTGTTCAGAATGAATCCGTCTGAGATCAGTTGCCCCGCTGAATTGTATATTTTATATCCGGCTTTACTGCTGATATTCTTCACATGCAATACTGAGCTTACCGGGTTCGGGTAGATCATGATATCATCCTGGTTAAGAGAATTCGGAACCGGAACTTTAGAAATTCGCACCGTGTAATCCTCTACTTCTCCATAAGGGAAGCTTGTACAGTTCACCGGAATACCTCCTCTCTGCATCGCCACCCTCATCACTACATATTTGTAGTCTGCTGAGCCTGCACTCACGAATGCATTGGCAGGTACACTGAATGTTCCTGTAATAGGAGTTGTGGTATTCGGACCTGCAGCAACGATTCTTTCATTCGGATCAAATGTACCACTTCTGTCGAAGTCGATCCATACCGCAACACCTGCTTCATTGGTAACCGTTTTCTCGATAGAGATCTGGTTTCCTGTAGAGCCCTGGATCAATTCAATGAATGTGGCAGGGTTACCAGTGTAATCCGTATAGTTGGAAGCTACAGAAGCATTCTCCATATTAGGTTTGCCGTTTGGCTTCACCGTCACTTTTGAAATATAGTCAGTGGCTGAACTTTGTCCGGACATCTGACAGTAGATCACCGTAGGTGTTGTGAAGAAATACAACGGTGTAAAGTTACCCGGTGTACCGCTACAAACATTGGCTACCTGCATTTCGTATTTCGTTAATTCAAGCAATCCGTTAATAGTATAGGTATTGGTAGGAACTGCAATGGTAGTCCAGCTTGGAATACCTACTTTTCTATATCTTAGGATATAGGTAGCTCCCGGGAACGGATCCCAAACCACTACCGCACTTGTCGGAGTAAGGGAGGTAATCGTTAATCCCGGAGGAGGAATTTCGCATGTTCTTTCCGTAGTAAACACCTTAGGAGTTGACCATGGATTAAGCGTAGTTTCCCCATCACATTTATTAGCGATCTGAACTTCATAAGTAGTATATACGCTTAGGCCGGTAAGAGGATAATTATTGGCCGGTGGAGCCGGTAAGTTTACCGTTGTCCACGTGGTTGTTCCTACCACTCTGTATCTCATTGTATACGTTGCACTTGCCGCAAGCGGAGTCCATGTAACCAATGCTGTTGTTGTAGTAATGTTACTGATCGTTACATTCGGAGGAGTAGGATCACATCTGGTCAGGAACTGATTGTGTGAGTATCCTCCTGTTGTTGTATTACAGATAGCAGCTACTTCCACTTCATATTGTGTTGCAGACTGTAAACCCGTTAATGTATAGGTATTAGTTGGCGTAGGATAAGGTTGAGCCGGTACAGCTACGGTCTGCCATGTGGTTGAGCCGATAGGTCTGTATCTGATCGTATATGATGCTTCTCCTGAATCCTGAGGCCATGTTAATGTTACAGAGTTATGGGTAACGTTCGTTAATGTTACTACAGGTGTAGTTGTTTTACAAATAACCAGTTTTACATTGTCAATAGCTACCGGAGGTTGAGTACCGCCACTACCGTCATTTCTCCATTCGAATACCAGACGCATAGTATTGCCGGCAAAACTGCTTAAGTTGAGAGTAGAGTTCAAATAACCCAGCCAGGTCGCCTGCTGATTATAATTGGTTCCTAATTGAATTCTTCCTGTTCCGGCAGTAATCAGAGTTCCAGCAGTCGGCATATAAGTAGCTGGAACCAACCAAACTCTTAAGTAGTCGAATGAACTTTCTCCTACAGCCTTCCAATCAAACGATAGTTTTGCGATCGTAGTTCCTGCAGGAACTGCAATATCTCTATACGCATGAACTGTACTGGCTGATGTAATTGTATATGAATTGGTTGCTCCGGCATCGTTGGAAATATAAATAGAGTTTCCTGTATTTCCGGTAGCGGCTCCCATAAACCATTTATTAGTTTGAGTACCACTTGTGAATCCGAAATCATTAGGACCTGTAGTAAACGGCTGATAATATGGTATTGTGGCCGGAATTTGTGTCGTGGTAAAACTTGGACCTGCTACCCAGATACTTGGATTGGTAGGACTACACATAGAACGTACCCACCAATAATAAGTTGTATTAGGTGTTAAAGGAGTCAGTGTTGTTGATGTTCCCGTAACTGGTGTCCCTGCGGTAGCACCTGTAGGAGGAATTCCTGTTGTATTAAAAAATACCTGATATCCACTTGCCGGTGCCGGAGTAGGTGCCGTCCAGTTGATGGTAGCCGTAGTAGAGGTAACTGTGGTTACTCCCATTGCTGTAGGCACAAAACATGAAGGAATAAACAGGTTGATATTATCAACAGCAATTGGAGGCTGTGTTCCAATGATACCATCATTTCTCCATTCAAATACCAAACGCATTGTGCTACCTGCAAATGTGCTTAAATTTACAGCAGTATTAAGGTAATTCTGCCATGTTAACTGCTGGTTAAAATTACCACCAATCTGTATTCTGCCTCCACCTGCGGTAATCTGGGTTCCAGCAACCGGAACAAATGAAGAAGGCACCATCCATACTCTTAAATAATCAAAAGTACTTTCGCCAAACCCTTTCCAGTCAAAAAGCAAATAAGCAAGTGTAGTTCCCGTAGGGACAGTAATATCTCTGTAGGCATGCACTACGCTGGATGAGTTGACGTTGTACCCATTCGTAACCCCGTTATCATTGGAAATATAAATAGAATTCCCCGGGTTTCCGACAACATTGCCAAAATACCATTTGTTAGGCTGTGTACCACTGGTGAATCCAAGATCATTAGTTGTATTAAAATTCTGCAGATAAGGAATTGTAGCCGGAATTTGAGTTGTTGTAAAGTTCGGACCAGGCATCCACATACTGCTATCTGTAGGGCTACACACTGCACGAACCCACCAGTAATATGTTGTATTAGGTGTCAGAGGGTTTAAAGTAGTTGATGTACCTGTAACCGGGGTACCCACAGTAGCACCTGTAGGAGGAACTCCTGTTGTGTTATAGTATATCTGGTATCCGTTAGCTGGTGCCGGAGTTGGCGCTGTCCAGCTCAAGGTTGCAGAAGTTGCCGTTACAGCAGAAGTGGTTTGTCCCATTGGAACAAGACAGGTAGGAATAAATAAATTGATATTGTCAATAGCTATAGCGGGCTGTGCTCCGAGAATACCATCATTTCTCCATTCGAATACCAGACGCATCGTATTTCCTGCATAAGCGCTGATGTTTAAAGTTGGCGACACAAAAGTTTGCCATGTGGTTTGCAGGTTGAATTGGCCAACCTGAGTTCTTCCGGCTCCTGCAGCAATCTGCGTTCCCGGAGTAGGAGTAAAGGTGGCCGGAACCAACCATACTCTTAAATAATCCCAACCATTTTCTCCTACTCCTTTCCAATCAAATGAAAAGGTAGATATGGTAGATCCTGCGGGAATTGTTATATCTCTATAGGCTTGAACCACACTGGCTGAGCTTACGTTATAGCCGTTAGTGGCTCCGTTGTCATTGGAGATATACAGTGAACTTCCGGGATTACCCGTAACAGCACCATGAAACCATTTATTGGGCTGGGTACCATTAAGAATGGTAAGATCATTCGTGGTCGAAAAATCTTGGGTGTATGGTAATGTTGCGGCCTGACCATAGGCTTTAGGTATGAAGCCTATATTCATCAAGCATAGAAGAAGAATTAAAACAGTAGAAAATTTCTTCATAAGTTAATATTTTATATTAATAATACAAATCTAAGGGTTTTTTGCTTTTTTGCCTCATTAATTTTCATGTTTTTATAAAAAAAATATAAGGATATCTCAGATTTGTTTAAAATGCTTAATATGTTTATTGAATTAAACGTTCTTTTATTTTGTTTTATTGTATGATTTATCGGAATTCATATCTCAAATTAATTGAATATTCTGCAATCACAATGTTTTATAAAACGGTATAAAAACTCATATAAATTTGACGATGGGAATAATTTTTGAAGTAATTTGCACCGATTACTTTTTACTATGTTTGATAAGCAACAAAGAAAACTGAGGAGATCTGCCCGATTAATTTCCGTATTAAGCAAATATGGATTTAAGGATATGCTGGCAAGAATGAACGGAAACAAGCAGGAAGAATTTTCTAGTGATCCGGACGAAATCATATCAAAAGGAACGGTTTATGAACGTATTAGGCTTGCTTTGGAAGAGTTGGGGCCCACCTTTGTAAAGCTTGGACAAACATTCAGTAACAGGGAAGATCTGTTGCCGCCGGAATTGATTCAGGAATTGCAGAAGCTTCAGGATAAAGTTGATACCATCGAAATGAATGTAGAGGAAATCCTGGAAAATGAATTCAATATTCAGGTAAAAGATCATTTTTATGAAATTCCCAAAGAGCCTATCGCTACAGCTTCCATTGCACAAGTCTATAAAGCGGTTTTGCTTAATGGAAATCACGTTATTCTGAAAATTAAAAAGCCTGATGTACAAACGGTTATTGAAGACGACCTTCTTTTAATTAAAGATCTGGAAAGACTCGTATCTACTTACTCTGAAATCGGAAATAAATTAAACCTTAAACAGGCTATTTCAACTTTTGAAAAATCTTTGCTGGAAGAAGTTTCCCTGATTAATGAGAAAAATAATATCCAGCAGTTTGCTTTAAACTTTAAAAATAATAAAGAAACTTATATTCCCAAGGTCTATGATGAGTTTTCCAACAATAATGTGCTTTGTATGGAATTTATAGACGGAATCAAAGTGACTGATACATCGGTTCTTCTGGCTAACGGGATTGATCCCGTAAAAGTTTCTGAAGTAGGGTTAAGATTATTTGTGTCACAAATCCTGGATTACGGCTTTTTCCATGCGGATCCGCATGCGGGAAATATTCTGGTGAAAAGAGACGGAAAAGTCGTTTTTATAGATTTCGGAGCTGTAGGGAAAATACAGCCGAATGATAAGGAAATCCTTGAAAATCTTATCGTAAGTTTTGTAGCAAAGAACTCCCATAAAATTGTCAGATACCTGAAAAAAATGGCAGTAAGTTATGAGATTCCCGATGAAAGAAGATTTGAAAACGATGTGGAAGATATCCTGAATTTTGTTCACAGTTCCTCTCTGCAAGAAATCAATGTTCAGGTCATCATCAACAAAATGAAGGATATTCTGAAAGATAACAGACTGTACATGCCAGATTATTTCTATCTTTTATTTAAAGGAATAAGCCTGATAGAAGGAGTGGGAAGAAATATCAACCCCGATCTAGATATTGTAAAAAGCCTTCACCCATATACCAAAAAGATATTCACCAAAAAAATCAGCCCGAAGAACCTGCTGAAAACAGGGATGGACAGGATGATGAATTTTACGGATAATGTAGATGAAATTCCAAAAGAGCTTCGTTCCGTTTTACAAAAGCTGGATGAAAACAAATTCACGGTATCCAGTGAAATCAAAAATATTGAAAAAACCAATCAGCTCATCAAGTCCAGCATTGTCAACCTGATTTTAGCCATGATCCTGGGTGCGAACATCATTGCCACGGCTATTGTTTTTGTATCAGAGTCAGGACCGAGGATAGGTGAGATGTCGCTGGTTGCTGTTTTAGGATTTGTTTTTTCAGTATTGCTGACGATCATCCTTTTATTAAGGATAACCAGGAAATAAAATAGCGGTTAAAGCATCTAAAAGTGGACTGAAAGCCTTTCGTTCCTAACTTCTGTTCCTCCTGAACAGACAAAAATTAAATGCCTATCTTTGCAAAATGGAAAAACTCACTTTCGCAGATTTTGACCTTCCGGTTAAAATTCTTAATGTTTTAGCGGATCTTGAACTATTCGAACCTACCCCCATCCAGGAAAAAAGCTTAAAGCCGATACTTTCCGGGAGAGATGTTATGGGAATTGCGCAAACCGGAACCGGAAAAACGTTAGCCTATCTTTTACCTGTTCTTAAAACATGGAAATACAGCAAAAGCGGAAATCCTACGGTTTTGATTTTAGTTCCTACACGGGAATTGGTGGTTCAGGTGACGGAGATCATTGAAAAATTGACGGAGCATATTACTGCAAGAGTGATCGGTATATATGGAGGGAAAAATATCAATACCCAAAAATTACTGTTCAATGACGGATGTGACATTCTGGTTGGAACTCCGGGAAGAGTAATGGATTTATCCATTGATAATGCCATTTCCCTGAAAGAAGTCCAGAAGCTGATTATTGATGAGTTTGATGAAATGCTGAACTTAGGCTTCAGGCCTCAGTTAACCCATATATTCGAAATGATGAAAGAGAAAAGACAAAACATACTTTTCTCGGCTACCATGACGGAAGCTGTGGATGAAATGCTGGATGAGTATTTCGCGAGTCCGATTGAAATTTCATTGGCAAAATCTGGGACACCTCTTGAAAAAATACAGCAGACGGGTTATAAAGTGGAAAATTTCAATACCAAGATTAATTTGCTTGAGCATTTATTGAAAACAAATTCCGATATGTCGAAGGTTTTGATATTTAATAATAACAAAAGGCATGCGGATTTGCTGTTCACGAAAATCGAAGAGCTTTTTCCGGAAGAATTCGATGTTATTCATTCCAATAAATCTCAGAACTACAGGCTGAAAGCCATGAAAAGATTTGAGAACGGGGAAGTAAGAGGACTGATTACTACAGATGTTATGGCGAGAGGTCTGGATATTTCGGATGTTACGCATGTCATCAACTTTGAAGTTCCGGAAGTTCCGGAGCAGTATATTCACAGGATCGGTAGAACGGGTAGAGCGGATAAAGATGGTATAGCGATCACTTTTGTGACTAAAAAAGAAGAGACTTTACTTCTCGATATTGAATTGCTGATGGATAAGGAGGTTCAGTTTATTGATTTCCCTGAAGGCGTAAAGATCAATCCTAAAAAGATCGCTGCTGAAGAAGAGCAGATTGTGATGAAGAATCCGGCCAGAGCAAAACTGAATGAAGGCGGGGGAGCTTTCCACGATAAGAAGGATAAGAATAAAAAGGAAAATTGGGGTGGACCTTCAAAAAGAAAAGCACCGAAGAAGTTCGGAGCCAACAGAGCCCAGCAAAAAGCAAAGACTAAAGCGAAAAAAAAGAAATAAATAAAAAACTCCCGAACCGGGAGTTTTTTTATACAGAATAGATTATTAATTGAGATCTATTTTATTATTTTTCAATATTTCATTAAACTTTTCTATCTTGCCTTTTGCTTTCATATCTTTATAAATTGCTGAAATAATGGCTTCAGCATCAGATCTGTAGGGAGATTTTTGCCGGGTGTAAATAAGATAGGCTTTACATATATAATCCAGGGCTTTTTCACTATCTTTTAAATTATTGTAATAAACATGTCCGATGCCATAATATACTTCGGCATCTCCCGGATATACTCTGTCAAAATCCAGATAGGCATCAATTGCTTTCTGGTATTCCTTTTTATAAACATAGGTGATCGGAATATTTTGTAATGCCATTTTGCCTTTCGGGTTTATTTCAAGAGATTTTTTATAAGCACTAAGTGCATTATCATATTCGCCGGTTCTCCGGTATGATATTCCTAGATTATCCCAGGCATAAGAAAATTTAGGATCCTTTTCCAATGCGAGCTTATAATTTTTAATTGCTTCAGTCCAGTTTTCTTTTCCGGAGGCAGCTATTCCTGCTTCATAAAAACTGAGGGCATCCTTGTTTTTAGGCATCGAATCATCATGCTTTTCTACAACATCGGCAAGATCTCTGATTCTGTCGCAATTAGACATCATATAAGACTCAATATCATAGTATGCGTATTTATATTCTTTAGATTCGGGGCTAATATTGAGGTTGATCTGCTTTTTATCCTTACCCTTTGCGTCTGTTTCTTTTGTGGAATCGGATAAGCTTTTGGCTAACAGATAGGGAAGAACCTGATCGTTGATACAGGAGCTTACCTCTTTATTGATGGCGTCTTTTGTTTTATTATATGCGCTAATTGTATCAAGGCACTGGCATGATTTTTCTGAGGCTTCTTTTAATATTTTTCCTGATGAAATCTCTTTTTGAGAAAAAGTGAGTGAGAAAATGAAGAAAGAAACGGCAAGGGGTATTCTTTTTTTTATCATGTGATTAAGTTATTTCATATAGGGATTCATGACGGAGGTCCAGAGTTTGTAGCCCTCCGGAGTTAAATGTAGCCTGTCTTCCAGAAAAATATCCTTTCTTACATTTCCGTTGCTATCCTGCATGACTTTGGTAATGTCAATAAATTCCGCATTAGGTTCCTTTTTCATAAAGCAGGCGATCTTTTTGTTTGCTTTTTTCATCTGCGGCCATAAATTTTCGCGGCTGGGAGAATATTTGATAGAAATATAGTCCACCTCTATATTCGGGAACTTTTCGCGGATTTTGCGGTAAAAGGTTTTAAAGCGTTTTACCACTTCTTTTGCTTTCAACTTGGGATTGTCGGCAAAGTCATTCTCACCACAATAAATAATGATCTGCTTCGGCTGATAAGGATTCAGAAGATCCCCGGCGTAAAAATTAAGATCAGTTAATCTCGAGCCCCCGAACCCTCTGTTGATGATGGTTTTATCCGGAAAATACCGGGCGACATCCGTCCATTTCGTAAAAGATGAGCTCCCGATCAGGAGGATGGCATCTTTAGGTGGTGTATTTTCCTGATCTGCTTTTTTAAAGTCCTGGATGTCCTGCCAGAACATCGGCTTCTTCTCCTGTGAAAAGAAAAAGGTAAAAGCCAATAGCAGGAATGCTGATAAAATCTTCTTCATTGTTTGATAATTGTTTAACTAATTAATCACGTTTCATAAAAAACTCCCGATTTCTCGAGAGTTATATTTTATCTTTTATAGGTTGTATAATAGAGATCGTTGACACCATCGCCGTTAGCATCTCCATTATTGAAAAGCTGCATTAATTTTAATTCCGTATTGGAAAGAATGAGCACTTTATAATTTTCAACTTCTTCCTGGTCAAACTTAATGGCAAGATCTTTTGTTTCTTCGCTGTACGTAAACTCACCTTCATTTTTTCCGGTTAGCTGACAAGTTGAAGCCACTGTTGAATAATAAGTATAGCTTACATAATAATCGGTTCTGAAGTGTAGAAGATTTTTCATATCACATCCCGAAGGTGAACCCACTGAAAGTACAGTTTTACCATCCTTCCCCGAAATGATCTCTGTTTTACTTACTCTCCAGTCGCCTTTTAACATATCCATTTCATAGGCTTTAACATCATCATCTTCACAAGAAGTAAGCGCAATGGCAGAAAAGGCAAATAAAAGTAGCTGTTTTTTCATTTTCACAAATTTAAGAATATGCTAAAATATAAATAAATTTGAAATATCTGTAATGAAATATACGTTTTTTAAACGAATGTTTGTAAATAAAATAATTTTAACCTGAGAGCTGAAAGCCTGAAGAAATAAATGATAATAGCTTCTGGCTTCCGGCCCAGGTTTTTTAATAACTCATTTCTACAATCTTGTAGGCATCCTGGGGAGTCAGTTTCCTGTATTCTCCCAGTCCGGCCCAGTTTCTGTCTGTAAAAGCTTTTTCCACTCTTTCCGCAGTTCCCTGATAGTTTTCTGTATATTCTGAAAGTTTTGTCTGAATGTGAAGGCTATGGAAGAATTCTTCCAGTTTTTTTATTCCTGCTTCTGCTTTTTCTTCCAGCGTTCCTTCTTTAATGTCCCAGACTCTTTCCGCATACTGGGCAAGTTTGCCTTTTTTAGTTTCAAAATTATATCTGTAATGAGAAGGAGCAATAATGGCCAATGTTCTGGCATGATCAATACCGTAATACGCCGTTAATTCATGTCCCATTGCGTGAACAGCCCAATCCGTGATCACCCCTTTCTGAATAAGTCCGTTCAGGGCCATTGTACAGCACCACATGAAATTTCCCGCAGCTTCATAATCAAATTCATCCGCCATTACTTTAGGGGCGGTTTCCTGCAGGCTGATCAGGATGCTTTCTGCAATTCTTTCCTGTAAATCTGCGGAAGAAGGAGCGGTCATATACTGTTCCAATACATGAGTATAGGCATCTGTGATTCCATTGGCAATCTGGTTTTTCGGGATGGAACGTACCACTTCCGGATCCAATACTGAAAATTGAGGAAAAAGCCCGGGACCACCTGAAGATAGCTTTTCATTGGTTTCTCTTCTGGAGATCACATAGCCGGAATTCATTTCAGAACCGGTTGCCGGTAATGTTAGAATACTCCCGAAAGGCATTCCTTCTCCTTCAAATGTTCTTACGGAGTTTCTCAGGATTTCCCAGGGCTCACCGCTATAGTTGGCGGCTGCGGAAAGGAATTTTGTTCCGTCAATAACAGAACCTCCTCCAACAGCTAAAAGGAATGTGATATTTTTTTCTTTGATGAAATCTAAGGCGTTCATCAAAACCTCATACTCCGGATTGGCAGGAACTCCACCGAATTCATACACTTCATGGTCTTTTAAAGCTTCTTTCACCTGATCATAAACACCATTGTTTTTGATGCTTCCGCCTCCATAGATCATTAATATTTTGGCATGTTGAGGGATTTCCTTTGAAATCTTAGCGATTTCTCCTTTTCCGAAAAGTATTTTGGTTGGGTTCTTAAACTCGAAATTAAGCATTGTTCTAAATTTTGTAGATCAAATGTAGTAAATGCGGAAGAAAATTTAAGTTAAAGAAGTTTTAAAATTACTATGAATGCGTTTTAATAAAACTATCGGGTAGAATTGAAATTTTTAAAAACTATTTCTGGTAAATCCCTTTACTTTTGCTTTCCAGTTTCCCTGTCTTTCTGTTGACTTTTACTAAGAAGGATTCTTTAGTACCCGTATTTCCTTTAGGCTTGGAGAGATACATTACAACATGTCGGTCTTCAATGGTATAAGCGCTGCTCAATGGGTTGGTGGTGTCTACCTGGTAACCATACGTATTGGCAATTAAAATGGCTTCCGGGAGATTGTCTACAGTTCCTATGAAATCCCTTAATTGTTTTTCAGTGGAGAAATATCTGGACTGGCTCTTTTCACAGGCAATAAGATACGAAAAACAGTCTTCTCCCAAGCATTTTTGAAAGAAACCTTTCTCGGGAGCCGGATCATTAATGGTCATATATTTCGGCATCTGACTTTCATAAATTAGGGCTTTATCAGGATCGGGATTATTGCGGAAGACAGACCAGTACTCGTATTTTTTATCGGGGACGATGAAAGGGTAGAGCAGATCAGTGTTGTCTAGGATTTCCGGGATTTTTTTGAAATCCTCGGGAACGTTGTTCTGGGAAAAAAGAAATTCCGAAACAAATAATAAAACCACAAAAACAATTTTCATAATATGAATGTCTTTACAAATGTAAGAAAATTGGAGTTTAATCAATTTCATATGGATTTCCGACCTTCCCTTTTAATTTATCTATAAAGGATATTTCAATCTCCTCTTTCTGAAAAATATTAAAGTTAGTGAGAACATTATTCGCCATCCATCTGATCTTCCAATGATTGTCCTTGAGCATTTTTACAATTTTTTGTACCATATGATCATTCTTTTGAATATTTTCAAAATCCATCCATGAATCCATATACCATAATGCTTTTAACCTGATCCTGTCATAGGTATTATTAAGTTCGTTATAAAGATAGGTGGTTACTTTTGGGAAATAAGAGTCACAAATAATTTCATCCATAACGTGATATATTTCCTGGTCCTTACTTATTTTAGCTTTTTCGAACAACCTTATAAATTCACTGGCAAGAAAATCACCCCAAATGTCAGAGTTTTCAGATAAGGCAAAATAAATAGTATTTAAATTACTTTCTTTAAAGTCTACAATGGTTTCACAATATTTTGCAAGGTCCTGAGGGTATTTTTCAGCAAGAGAATTGATCTTTTTAATCTCATTATCAAGTTCTTTTTCGCTTAAGGAAAGTAAAGCATCAATATTGATAATGCTTTCAAATACTGATCTGGTTTCTTTTTCTGAAGAATTATCAATAGTTTGATTAAAGCGTTCCCGATAAATTTTCAGGTACTGTTCTAAAGTATAATCTGCTATGTCAAGATCATCAATCTTTAACTCTATTCCTTTCGATTGATGAAAGAGTGAAAGATACTTCACTTCAGTCTTATATCTGGAGCCATCGGTTCTTTCTTCTCGTGTAATTACTTTTTCATTTCTGATCTCATTCCAATTCATTAAAGAGTTTCCATGTAAAGCAATACCTCTATTACTTATAAAAAGACCTGCTTTGTTCGATGATATCTGAATGATCTTCTTTATGATTTTCCAGGCATATCCAACGATGAGTGCTCCTGCGATAAGAAGGATAAAATAATCTTGTCTGCTGAATTTTTTATACTCAAATCCAGTTAAGTTTAAAAAATAAAAACCTAAAATAATGAAAATAGAGCAGCCTAATATACTAATGCAATTATCTAATTTAGAAAATCCTACTGAAATTTCATTTGGTATTTTTGTTTTCTCAACCAGCGTTTTTTTGTTTTTATGATATAAATGTTCCTGATATGCAGAAACTCCGCAAATGAATGAAGAAATAAAGAAAATTACTGAAAAAAGAAGCTCCTGTTTTACGAAAAAAAGTCCAATGGCTAAAGCAATAATTGCAGAAACTGAAAAGAATATAGTCCCGAATTTTTGTTTCATTTGTGTTTATTGAATGAGATATGAATATATAAATTATATAGTTTTTGAAGGTCGGACAAAGTCAAAATTTATTCCAATATAATTTTATAATATCCGTTTTCGTCTTTTACATCAATGCCTATGCCTGTAAACGTTAACTTATTGATTTGATAGCCTTCACAGCCGGAATCAAATTCCGACGACTGGATTGAAAAATCAAAAGCTTTAATATTAGAAGAGAAAGTATAATTTTTTGTACCATTATAAGCACCCACATTTTCTAAAATAATCATATTGTCAGTGGTTTTAGTCAGTTGTATAGTACCTTGATTTTCCTCCTGAATTGAATACGAGGAAAGAGTTCCATTGGCAATAAGATTTTCGCCATTAGCATCCACGAACTTAAAAACTATCGTCTGAGGCGCATTATAACAATCATCCCCACAGGCTGTGAAAATAAAAGCTATTAAAAGGAATATGAATATTTTTTTCATGGGATTAATTTTTCTGTAAACTCTAAACTTATGTATTGAATTAAAAACCAAATTTTAATTCTTCTCCATTATTACTATCGATAATTTTGATAATAATGCAATTAAATTTACCCACCTAAAGATATAAATTTATACAGTTTGGATTTATAGGATGAACTTATTTTATATTGTTGTAGCGTTGTCTATATATTTTTAAATACTGAGATAAGTTGTAATTGGTAATATTAAGATTATCAATCCCTATTTCTATTTTTTCATTGTTATGGTAAAAATAAAGGTAATTAACTTCTTGTCTATACTGGTGTCGGGAATCTATATTTTTAAAATATTTTGTGATTATTTTCTCCTGTTCAATTTCGCTCCATTTTATTCTTGGATTTTTATTTAATCGAATTCCCTCGTTACTAATGGAAATTATAACATCAGATATTTTTCTAATGTCTTTAATGACCATTATACAAGAAAAAGTAATAAACGCTAATGCGAATATAGTTCCGAAAATATTATCAAAATTCTTTTTGTAATATAGAAGACTCAACATAAAAATTCCAATGATAATAAGAATAAAATAGATTAATATATTAATGATTTTCCATGCAACAGAGTATTTGATTTGAGTTTCTTCTGGAACAGTATGTTCGTTAATAGGAATTTCTAAAGTTTTATGCGATAGATATTCTTTACAAATAAATATGATAATAGCTATGGCGGCCACAAAAAAGATTATGGAAAATAGAGCTGAAATTTTAAAAAAATAAAAACCAGTGAACAAAGTTATAATTTCTAGAATCATATAAAAAACAATTCCAAATTTTAGTCTCATTTGTATCTCATTAAAGTAGTTCACGAAGATATAAATAATTGATATAATTTTTGATTTCAACAGCTCCGTATTTGGCCCAAATCCCCTACATTTGTTATATGATACACGACCAACGCGCAGAAAAATTCAGACAGATTGTAGAGAATAAATACCAGATTTATAATTCATTATTCATGAGCCTGCCTTATGATAAAATGACGAATATCGGGATGTTGCTTCCGTTTTTGTATGAAGAAAGTAAAAATGGCTATGAAGCAGGGAAAACACCGGAAGAGATTGTAGAAGAATTCTTTAAAAACCATACGGATTTACAGACGGAAGAGCAAAAACTGGAGCTGCTTTTCAAGATCATTCAATATATCGAGAGACAGGTGGTTCTGTTCGACAGCATCGAAGATGCAGCCTTTCCTAGTCTCCATTCGGAAAGTGATAGCGGAACAGTAATCAATTTATATGAACGGTCACTTCAGGAACATAAGCTTGAAAAAGTACGCGAAAAACTGAAAGATTTTACGGTGAAAGTGGTTTTCACAGCACACCCGACACAGTTTTATCCAAGTTCTGTGCAAAGAATCATTCATGATCTGAGAAGTGCCATAACCACAGACTCGGTAACGAATATTGATATGCTGTTGCAGCAGTTGGGAAAAACACCATTCGTAAATAAAGAAAAACCAACCCCGATCGATGAAGCGCTGAGCATTATTTCCTATCTGAGATATGTGTATTATGATACGATAGGGGAACTGTTTACCAAAATCAAGAAAACATTTGGAAACGGACACTTCCATTTGCATGAAGATATTATCCAGCTTGGTTTCTGGCCCGGTGGGGACAGGGATGGAAATCCTTTTGTAACAGCAGATGTTACCAAAAGAGTAGCGGAAGAACTTCGTTCGGCAATTCTGAAATCCTACTACAGCCATTTGAAATTCATCAGAAGAAGATTGAGCTTCAGGGGAGTTTCGGAAGTGTTGAACCAGCTGAGTGATGAGTTATATGCTGCGATATTCAATAATCAGAAAATCACAGCAGAAGATATTCTGAAAAGGGCTGATGAAGCAGAAGATATTCTTGTCAGCCAGCATAATTCGTTATTCCTTGATCTGTTGGTCAATTTTAAAGACCGGGTGAAAATTTTCGGGACTCATTTTGCAACGCTGGATATCCGCCAGGATAGCAGGATTCATCAGAAAGTAATTGATGAGGTTTTTGCGAAAGCATACGGAAATACAGAAGTTTCCCATGAAGAAAAGTTTAATAAATTAATTGAAATTTCAGATAAAGTAAACCCTGATGATTTCGAAGATATTATACAGGATACACTGAAAACGGTTGCCCAGGTAAACGAAATTCAAAATCTGAACGGGATAAGAGGAATGAACCGTTATATCATTTCCAATTCCGATGCCGTAAAAGATGTTATGAATGTGTATGCATTCTTCAAAGTCTGCGGATATCGGGATGAAGATATTAAAGTAGATATTGTTCCGCTTTTTGAAACCATGGAGGGGCTTGATAACGCTGAAAATGTAATGAGCGAGCTGTATCAGAACCCTGTTTATAAAAAGCATCTTGAAAGAAGAGGGAACCAGCAGACCATCATGCTTGGCTTTTCGGATGGAACCAAAGACGGAGGGTATTTAAAAGCCAACTGGGAAATCTATAAAGCCAAAGAAGTACTGACGAAGCTTTCTGAGATGAATGGAATCAAAGTGGTTTTCTTTGACGGTAGAGGAGGACCACCAGCAAGAGGTGGTGGTAAAACCCACGATTTCTATGCTTCCCAGGGAAAAACGATCGCCAATAACAAGATTGAACTAACGATTCAGGGACAAACGATTACCAGCATTTTCGGGAATAAGGAACAGGCGAAATACAATTTTGAACAGCTTCTGACCGCCGGAGTTGAAAATGATGTGTTCAAAAATGCTAAAAAGGAATTAACGGATACGCAAAGAAAACTGATTATTGAACTCGGAGAGATCAGTTATAAAAAATATTCAGATCTGAAAGCTCATCCGATGTTTGTGCCTTATCTTCAGGAGATGAGTACCCTGGAATACTATGGAAAAACCAATATCGGAAGCCGTCCTTCCAAGCGTGGAAACGGAAATGAGCTGAAATTTGAAGATTTAAGAGCCATTCCGTTTGTAGGATCATGGTCACAGCTGAAACAGAATGTCCCGGGATTCTTCGGATTCGGTTTTGCGATGAACGAAATGAAAAAACAGGGAAGATTTGAAGAAGTGAAAGAGCTCTACAAAGGTTCGGATTTCTTTAAAACATTAGTTCTGAATTCGATGATGAGCATGAACAAATCCTATTTCCCATTGACTTATTATATTAAAAATAATCCCAAGTTTGGAGAGTTCTGGAGCGTTCTTTTTGATGAATATAATCTATCAAAAGAGCTTATGCTGGAATTGACAGGCTTTACCTTGCTTCAGGAAGAAGATCCGCTCTCCAGGAAATCGGTGAAAATTCGTGAGAAAATTGTATTACCTTTATTAAGTATTCAGCAATATGCTTTAATGAAAATCCAGAAAGGAGAAGGAAATAAGGAAGCCTATGAAAAGCTGGTAACACGTTCTTTGTTTGGGAATATTAATGCAAGTAGAAATTCAGCATAAATTTTAATAGTTGCAATTCAAATAAAAAGCCTCTCTAACCGAGAGGCTTTCTATTTTATTCTTTTATAAATTTTTCATAATAGACTTTATCCTTCGTCTGAATTTTCAGATAATAGGTTCCTTTCGGGAAGTCTTCTGCTGTGATGGATTTTTGATCAGTTGCTTTTCTGATCAACCTGCCTAAATTATCATAAATCTCTAAGCTCAAAACATCACTTTCAGAAGCAATATTTAAAATGCTTTTCACAGGATTAGGGAAAATGGCAATCTTATTTTTTTTCACCAGTTCCGAAGTATTCAGAACAGAAGTATATAAACTTCCGAAGTTCAGAATTCCATACCCCATCTGTGTGGTATAGCTGGGAAATAAGGATGCTGTTTGTCTTAATTTATTTCTCATCAGATCCCTGTTCATGGTAGGGAATGCCTGAATTAAACAGGCTACACCTCCGGCTGCAATAGGTGTTGCAATAGAAGTTCCGTTGACTGTCGTTACAGAATTATTATTGACGGTTGATGTTGCAGTCCCTCTTGCACTTCCATCGGGTTTTACAGCACCTGCCGAATTAGGTCCATATGACGAAAACCCGGAAGCACTGCCCGCAGAATCCACAGAACCGATCGTGAAAACTTTAACATTGTCAGCCGGAGTTCCCAGATAATGCCACGTTTGTTGCCCTGAATTTCCGGCAGCCACAAGAACAAAAATTCCTTTATTAACAGCAATTTCCGCACCTCGCGCTATGAATGAAGTGGTACCGTTCATTTGGGCATAGGTGTAATTGTATTTCGGATCATCAAAAGTGGTGTATCCCAATGAAGTAGTGATCATATCCACCCCTTTTCTGTCTGCCTCTTCTGCTGCCTCAATCCAGTACAATTCTTCTTCCGGAATTTCTACTGCCGTATTTTCACTTCGATAAAGGTAAAAACTGGCATCCGGAGCGGAGCCCACAAAAGAATCCTGGATATACCCGCCAATGGCGCCCAGGACAACCGTTCCGTGGGCATTCAGAGAGGTATTGTAGATATCTGTGCCTTTTGAAACAAAATCATAGCCGCCTTTGATCAGATTATTCGTCCACAATCTTGAAAAAGCGGAACCGGTATTAACGGTAGGAAATCCCGTATCGATAACCGCAATGGTAGTTCCTGTTCCCGTATATCCGGCAAGATGTAACTGTCTGAGATTGATCTGGTCAATCTGGGCAGCTCCGGAACCATAATCAAATGTTGTTAAAATCTTTTGAGTATCCGCTGTGCCTTCCCATTTATTATGTTGCATGGTCTTCGTTCCGCCGGAAGAATTTTTAGCAAAGCTTTCGACAGATTGTACATAGGGTTGAGCCTGTAATGTTATTATTTGAGCAGGTGTTGCATTTACGGCAGCACCATTCAGCCATTTGGAATAATCAGTTACCGTGAAGCCCAGGTTTTGCAGATTTTGAATGTAAGACTGTTCAATGGGAGCATCCTGGTCATTGAGGGGGATTCCCAATGTTGTTCGTCTGTCAAGAGATTTTTGGGATAGTTCAGATAAAGGATTGGCATAAAATGCCGCTTTATTAGGCTTATCTGTAAAATACACAAAAACCAGTTCCGTCTGTCCGAAAGCGATGGAATAACCGGTTAAAAGACAAAAGAATAAAATTTTTTTCATAAAGTTATTTTGTATAAAGATAAAACAAAATCAATAAAATTTTTGACAGGATATTAAATTCCTTATTTTTACAGAAATAATTATTTATGAAAAAGATTCAGATGGTTGACTTACAAAGTCAGTATTACAAATTAAAGAATGAAGTAGATAATGCAGTTTTAAATGTAATGGATTCGGCGGCTTTTATCAATGGCCCTGAAGTAAAGTCTTTCCAGAATGAATTGGAGTCTTATTTAGAAGTAAAGCATGTAATTCCTTGTGCTAACGGAACAGATGCGTTGCAAATTGCTTTAATGGCTTTAGACCTGAAAGAAGGGGATGAGATAATTACGGCAGATTTTACTTTTGCTGCTACTGTGGAAGTAATTCATTTGCTTAAACTTAAATCTGTTTTGGTAGATGTTGATTATGATACATTCACAATTTCTACAGAGGAAATTAAAAAAGCAATAACTCCTAAAACAAAAGCAATTATCCCGGTACATTTGTTCGGGCAATGTGCGAATATGGAAGAAATCCTGAAAATTGCCAAAGAACACAATTTATATGTAGTGGAAGATAGTGCACAGGCCATCGGATCAGAATATACATTCTCTGATGGAACTGTAAAAGTTTCCGGAACTATGGGAACTGTAGGAACAACTTCATTTTTCCCTTCTAAGAACTTAGGCTGCTACGGAGACGGTGGAGCGATCTTTACCAATGATGATGCTTTAGCTCATAGACTGAGAGGTATTGTGAACCACGGGATGTATGAAAGATATTATCATGATGAGGTAGGGGTGAACTCAAGATTAGACAGTATTCAGGCTGCTGTTTTAAGAAAAAAGCTTCCTCATTTGGATACCTATAACGAAGCGAGAAGAAAAGCAGCAGACTATTATGACGAAGCATTTGCCAATCACCCGAATATTCTGACGCCTAAAAGAGCGGAGAATTCCACGCACGTATTTCACCAGTATACCTTAAGGATCCTGAACGGTCAGCGTAATGAACTACAGAAATTCTTAACGGAAAAAGAGATTCCTGCGATGATCTATTATCCTGTTGCGTTAAGAAAGCAAAAAGCTTACTATCAGGAAAGCAACGATGCCGATTTTGTGAATACGGATAAGTTATTGGATCAGGTAATTTCTCTTCCGATGCATACAGAATTGGATGAAGAGCAGTTGAAGTATATTACGGAGGCTGTATTGGAGTTTATGGGGTAAAAAATGAGAAAAGATTTTTTCTTAAAGGGTAAAAAATATAAATTCTTTTTAGGATTTCATCTTTTTATTCTAGGACTTTATTCAGTATTTATGATTATTGTCCTTAAATCTTATAGCTCTTCATCAGATTTTAAATTGTATGAAGGGAATATTTCTGAAACTATTTTTAAGTATTCCTTTTATATTATTATAAATTTAATTTTATCTTTAATACTTTATTTTAAGATAAAATATGCAAAAGTCATTCTCAATTTATTTGCAGGGGTGATTCTTGTATTAGTTTTCTATGCAGTATATACTTTGAGTCTAAGTTATATTAATAACTTCTATTATAATTTTGTAATTAGCTTTAATATTTTAATTATGGGTTTTATACTTTTTTATCTTAGTTATTTAAATACGAATAATAAAGAAGTTAAAAATCATGAAATAGAAGACATAGGAAAACACAAAGAATAAAAAATATTTATTAAAAATGGCAATACTTGTCACAGGAGGATTGGGATATATTGGTTCCCATACAGTTGTAGAACTTCTTAATAATGGTTTTGAGGTTGTTATTGTTGATGATTTATCCCATTCGGAAAAATTTATCTTAAAAAATATTGAGGAGATTACAGGTAAAAAGCCTGTTTTTTATCCTTTCGATTTAAAAAGAAAAGAACTTCTTACACAGGTTTTTGATGCTCATCCCATTGATGGATGTATCAATTTTGCAGCTTATAAAGCCGTAGGAGAGAGTCAGGAGAGACCTGTGGATTACTACGAGAATAACTTATTTTCTCTGATTAATATCCTTCAGGAATTTAAGACGAGAAATATTTCCAATTTCATTTTCAGCTCATCCTGTACAGTGTACGGACAGGCGGATAAGATGCCGATTGATGAGGATACTCCTTTAAAGATGCCTGAAAGCGTATATGGAAAAACCAAACAAATGGGAGAAGAAATCCTGAAGGACTTTGCTAAAGCCCACAAAAGGAAAATTTCTTTATTGCGTTATTTCAATCCTATCGGGGCTCACCCTTCCGCAAAAATAGGAGAATTACCAATCGGAGTTCCCAATAACCTGGTTCCCTACGTTATGCAGACTGCAGCCGGAGTACGTGAAAAGCTGAATATTTGGGGGAATGACTATGATACGGAAGACGGAACACCGATAAGAGATTATATTTACGTTGTAGATGTAGCCAAAGCTCATGTAGCAGCTTTACAAAAACTGATGAATGATCCATCGGAAGAGGGCGTAATCGATATTTACAACCTTGGAACAGGAAAGGGTTCATCCGTTTTGGAAGTAGTGAAAGCTTTTGAAGCAGCTAATAACGTAGAAATACCTTATCAGATATGCAACAGAAGGGAAGGTGATATTACCATTGCCTATGCTAATGTAGATAAGGCTCAAAAAGAGCTTAACTGGAAATCCGAAACCTCTCTGGAGGAATCCTTAAGAACGGTTTGGGAATGGCAGAAATATCTCAACTCCAGAAACTTTTAAAACAAAACAGATGGCCTGGAATCCCGAAGTATATGATCAGTTTAAAAATGAACGTTCTGCGCCATTTTTTGATCTTTTGAATCTTGTTGAGAAAAGACCTGATTTATCTGTGATTGATTTAGGCTGTGGAACGGGCGAGCTGACCTCCAGATTATTAGATTATCTGGAAAACTCCAAGGTGCAGGGAATCGATTTTTCCGCTGAAATGCTTGAAAAAGCAAAACATTTCGAAACCAGCAGGCTTATTTTCGTAAAAAGAAGCATTGAAGATCAGTTGAATCTGAATGATACTTTTGATCTTATTATTTCTAATGCAGCCATCCAATGGTGTAATGAGCATAAGGAACTCTTTCCAAGAATCATCAGCAAAATAAAAAAAGGAGGACAACTGGCTGTTCAGATACCGTCCAATCATGAATTTATTGTTCATAGATTATTGGGTGAAGTTGCGGATAAGGAGCCGTATAAGGAAGTATATGCTTCGTGGAAAAGAGCATATACCGTATTAAAGATAGAAGACTATGCCGGAATATTGTTCAACAATAAAGGAAGGGAAATTACCGTTTTTGAAAAGGTATTTCCTCACGTCCTTGAGAATGCCGAAGCAGTGTACAACTGGGCATCAGGGACTGCGATGATTCCTTATGTTGAAAAGCTTCCGGAAGATCTGAAAGAACAATTTAAAAACGATTATAAAAAAGAACTGCAGGGAATTTTTCCTGTATCGCCGGTGTTTTATCCGTTTAAAAGGACATTTATCTCGGCGAAATTTTAAAAAGAAACTCATATGAAAACAGAAAGAATAGGTATTACATTTTCCTCATTTGATTTGCTGCATGCCGGCCACATTAAAATGCTGGAAGAAGCTAAAACCGTTTGCGACTATCTGATTGTAGGGTTACAGATTGATCCCTCACATGATCGCCCGAATAAGAACAAGCCCACGCAAACTATTGTGGAAAGGTACATCCAGTTAAAGGCTGTGAGTGCCGTTGACGAGATTATTCCTTATTATACGGAGCAGGACCTGGAAGATATCCTGAAATCTTTCGTGATTGATGTAAGAATCATCGGGGACGATTATATGGACAGGGATTTTACCGGGAAAAAATACTGCGAAGAAAAAGGAATCGAAATCTATTACAACAAAAGAGATCATCGGTTTTCCTCCAGTGATTTAAGGAAAAGAATTTATGAAGCAGAAAAAAATAAAGTAGAAGTATTAAAATAAAAAAATCCCGAAATGTTTCGGGATTTTTTATGGTATTACATTGGGCCTTGCTGGTCATCTCCGCTTTCATTCGCATTGATGTCCTTTTTCTTTTTAGGCTGGTCTATCTTTTCTCCTTGCTTGAATCTGTACGTTAAAGACAAGGCAAACTGTCTCGGTTGCCATTGCATATAAGATTCTCTGCTGAATTCCGATGTATTGGTAACGCTTCTCATCGCACGGGTATTAAAGATATCCTGGATGTTGAAACTGATCGTTCCGTTACCCTTCCAGATTGTTTTTGATGCCCCGAAATTGATTGTATACATATCCTGTCTGTTCTGATTTTCTGTCTTCTGTCCTCCTCTGTAGAAACCTTGAATCTGGAAACTGAAAGTCTTATCTATTTTGAATGTGGAAGTAAGTCTTGCTCTTGAAGAGAATCCGGAACCTTCAAAAGACATAGGCTCATTTAATATTTCAGGATCATAGTAGATTCCTTTTGTATTGTACCCGAATAAATCCACGTTTCCTAAGAATTTCAACCATTTTGTAGCGTCCCAGCTAAAATTAAGGTCTAGTCCAAAACGGTCATCTGTTCCTAAGTTGATGGGTTTAGTATAAAATATGCCATCGGCAGAATATACCAGCATTTTTACATCATCGGTAGAATGTCTGAAATATAGAGTAGGGTTGATGGTGAACTTGCTTTTCGAAATGCTGTATCCTACTTCATAAGAGTCCACATAAGAAGGATTAAGGTCAATGTTTCCAAGGAAAATATTCTGGTTATCCGAATAGCTTGGATTAGGGATCAGGAAGAAAGATCTCGGACGGTCTATTCTTCTTGAATAGTTCACCAAGAACTGGTTATCTTTTGCAATCTCATAGCTTAAGAAAACACTTGGAAATAAATTATTATAGTTCTTGGTTTTATTGATATTGGATTGTGGGTTCAGATTCAGATAATCAATGTCAATTTTTGAATTTTCATTTCTTAATCCCAATTGATAACCTACATTTCCTATTTTACTCTTAAACTGCACATACGCTGCATTGAACATTTCTTTATAGTTTGCATCGTAGGTGAAGTCAGCAAGATAGTCGAAATTCGCTGTAGGCGAAGTTCTTTCCAATACATCATTGTTATAGGTGTTTTTATTGATGTCTAATCTGTACCCGGCTTCTATCCTTGATTTTTCACCGATAGGAAGCTCATAATCTGCTTTGGCTACAACCGTATTGTTTTTAGTTGTCTGATCAATAACGTTTTGAAGAGCAAAAATATCATCATTAGTCTGCGTAACGTCAGTATCATTATAAGATCTGTTTCTCTGCAGGCTTAATGACAATGATAAATTCTGCCCCTTGTCATCAAACTTATGATCAAGTCCGAAGTCTCCCTGGAAAGCAAGGTTGTTGTTTGAACCGTCGTTTAATCGTTGGGTTAAAGAACGTGTTCCGTTCAGGAAGCGGTAATCGTAGATTACATTTCCAATATTATCACTATCGAATGTTCTTACAGTCCCGGAAGCATTCACTGAAGTTTTATCGGAAATATCATATACCAAACCTGCCGAAGCATTATAATTGTCATTTTTATTTTCACTGATGGATTCCTGGTTCATCTGGGTTCTGTCCAACGGAGATACCGCATTGAAATATGTTGCATTATTTCTGTTGGTATTTTTAGACTCTCTGTAGCCACCACCACCATTCAGGAACCATGTAAGATTCCCTTTTCTCCAGCTTAAATTGGTGTTCAGTGAAGTTTGAGGCAAATATCCTACAGTTCCGGTTACACTCCCGTTAAATCCTGTTTTCTTATTCTTTTTAAGGATGATATTCAGGATACCCGCTGTTCCGCTTGCTTCAAATTTGGAAGAAGGATTGGTAATCACTTCAATTCTTTCGATCTGATCAGCCGGAATACTTTGTAATGCATTAGCACCATCATCAATTCCCAATAAGGCAGAAGGCTTTCCGTTGATCAAAAATCTTACATTGGAGCTCCCTCGCATGGACACCGTACCATCCGTATCCACAGAAACCGAAGGTACATTCGCCAACACATCCTGAAGATTTCCTCCTTTGCTTACAATATCCTGTGACGGATCATAGGTTTTTTTATCTAATTCTACTTTATAAGCTTTTGTATTGGCAGCGGTAATCACAACCCCTTGGATATCCTGGGTTTTCAAATCGTTACCTGCAGCCTCAGGGACTATGGAAAGAGCACCGATACTTCCGGCTGCCGTAATTTGTTTATTGATTACACTTTTTTTGTAATCCACCGCCTCTACTGTAATATCGTAATTTCCAGGAGCGAGATCCAGTTTATACTGTCCTCTTTCATCTGTAAGGGTAGCATCACTCAATGCTTTATTCGCTTTATTGCTGAAGGTTACAGAGGCATAGGGAACAGCCTGATTGCTCTTGTTAACGATATTTCCCGTAATGCCTACTTTTTCCTGGGCAAATGCCAAAGCTGCTGCCGAAAGAACAAAAGTAAGCCCTAAGGTTTTTTTCGTGAAAATGTTGATAATTTCCGTCTGGTTCATAAGGTATTGTTTGGGTAAATCGTAAAAAAATGTTTCTTTAAATTATTAAATCATTAAAGAGATGAAGTTTAAAATATTACGATTTATTTATTATTTATAAAAGGATATGTCGTTTTTGGATACTAAATGTTAATTATTATTTTGTTAAAATAAAGTTAATTTTTTTCTTATTTTATATTTTTAGAGTTCAGCCAGTCCTGATATGCCTTTGCATTAATGGCATGTTGCTCTGCACTGGCCGTAAATTTGTGATACCCGAATCTTGCGGGATCTGCACACATAAAAATATAATTGTTGTTTTCCGCATTCAAAACAGCATCTACAGAGTTTTTATCTACCACACAGATCGGTCCGGGAGGAATCCCTACATTGGCATACGTATTATAAGGAGAAGGGGTAGAAAGATGTTTATATAACACTCTTTTAATGGATTCTTTAAAGTTGGTTTGCTTGTTCATTGCATAAATTACCGTTGGGTCAGACTGCAGTTTCATTCCTTTTCTGTAACGGTTTAAATATAATCCGGCAATCGTTTTCATCTCATCTTCTTTTCCTCCCGATTCTTTATATACAATAGATGCTAACGCATAGATCTGGTTTCTGGTCAATCCTGATTGCTGTTCTTTAGCTTTTCTTTCGCTGTTCCAGAAGCTGTTATACTGGTCTTCAAATTTTTTAAAAAATTCCTTAGGAGTTACTGTCCAGAAAAAGTTATAGGTATCGATAAAAAAATACTTTTTTAAATCTTCAGCGTTATTATATCCTTTTTCAGCAGCGATGGCATTAAAATCATTTACAAAACGTAACGAATCCAATTCTGTTTTTTTAGTCACTTTTCCTACCATCTGATAGATGTCACCAAAATCACCGATTCGGAAAGTATTCTCCGTCTGGTTTCCCGCTTTGATCATATTCACGAGATTCGTATTTCCCGTTCCTCTTTGGATACGATAACGACCTGCTTTGAAATATTTGTCAAGATCTTTATCCTTTGCTACAGCTTCAAAAGATTCCTTATTCTGAATATAAGGACCAATAGAATCTAAGAGCTGCTTGAAACTTGCGTTATGAGGAATCAAAACATATCCCTCTTTTTCCACATTGTTCCCGTAATATTTATTATAAAATCTAAAACCAAAAAATCCTGCCACTAAAAAAACGAGCAGAATGATAATGAGAATAGCTTTTTTCATTATAGATAAGTGTTGTTTAAAAGTTTTTTGTTTAAATAAGGTCTACTTTACCTTTAAATACCTGTTTTGCAGGACCTTCAAGCCAAATGTTCTGGAAAGAATCTCCATTTTTTTCAGCATATACCTTCAGGTCGCCGCCAAGTGTTTTAACTTTTACAGAGATTAGATTGTTTTTTTGCAGAAAAGTTAAAGCTGATGCCGTAACTCCTGTCCCGCAGCTGTATGTTTCGTCCTCAACGCCTCGTTCATAGGTTCTTACAAAAATTTCATCATCATTAATTTTTTCAACAAAATTCACATTGATTCCTTTTTCGTGATAATTTTCGGAGTTTCTGATCTCATTTCCTTTGGCAAAAACGTTGTAGTTCACCAAATCCTCAACATATTTTACATAGTGTGGAGATCCCGTATTCATTACAGTATCATTTCCATCTTGAGAAATCGTATCCACATCAATCATTTTTAGCTTAATGATCCCATTATGGATTTCTGCTTCGTGTTCACCGTCAATCGCAATGAATTTGCATTTATCTTCGAAGATGTCAAGGAAAAAAGCAAAAGCCACAAGGCATCTTCCACCGTTTCCGCACATCGTACTTTCTCCGCCATCTGAATTATAATACACCATTTTGAAATCATAGTTCTCGTCATTTTCCAGAAGAATAAGTCCATCCGCTCCGATGCCGAAGCGTCTATCACAAAGTTTTTCTATGATATTTTTATCTTTCGGGAATTGAAGATCTCGATTATCAACCATTACAAAGTCGTTCCCGGTACCCTGATATTTATAAAATTCCATAATTCGTTGTCTAAAAATGAACTTGCAAAATTACATATAAAAACGAAAAAACGAACAGTGTTAGCTGTTCGTTTCCTTAATTTAGAATGATTATCTTCTGAATCCGCTTCCTGATCGTGAGGAATTGTCCTGCTGATTGTTCTGCGAATTATTCCTGAAGCCGCTAACGGAGTTATTGGAGGAATTATTACTGTTGTTATTGTTTCTGAAACCGCCGCTGTTCTCCTGTCTCTGGTTGTTGTTTTGTTGTTGCTGTTGCTGTCGGTTTCTATATCCGCTTCCCTGATTGTCTTGGTTTCTGTTGGAATTAGAATTTCTGAAGCCGCCGCTATTGTTTCTGTTATTATAACGGTTACTATTGTTATAGTTACTGTTATTATAATTACCATTATTGGTAGGGGTATTTCGCAAGCCGTTGGAAGGTCTTTGCGAAGTTGTGTTACGCCTTTCTACATATACCTTTCTTCTATCATTTCCGCTACCGTAATAATAGTAAGGAATGCCATTATCATAATAATAATTGATGTCATTTCGGTAATAATAACCGTCATTTCCATAATATCCTCCGCTTCCGTAATATCCGTAAGGAGCATAATAATATCCATTGTTATAATAAGGATCTCCATATCCGTAAGATGGACCGCTTGCGTAGCCGTCAGTATAGGCCATACAAGATGATAAACTAGCTATAGTAAAAACGCTGAATGCTATTTTTAATAAATTTTTCATGACTTTTCTGTACTTTTTTCTTTAAAACTTTTTTTCCAATTAAGGTATCCGAGGATAGCCATTACTGTAAATACCAAATATTGAACCGAAGTGATTCCGAGACCCTTAAAAATCATCATAGGGATACAAATTAGATCTCCAATAATCCAGAAAATCCAGTTCTCAATGCGGCGTTTGGCCATAAACCACATACCCACTAAAAATATGGAAGTTGTAACCACATCCAGCCAATTGGCCCAATCCAGATGATCCAGTCCTAAGCTGGTACCTGCCATTGAAAAGTGATTGTCGATATAGGGTTTATAATAATAAATAACGGTAACTAAAAATAAACTTATAATAAATAACAGTGTTCCTAATAACCAATCTTTTCGAGTAGCCCAGGTTACATCCACATGAATATGATCTTCAGAATTTTTTGCCCATAGAATCCATCCGTAAATACTCATCACCGTGTAATAAACATTGATCATGCAATCCCCCAGTAAGCCAAAATTGAAAAGAATGTATACATAGATCAGCGTGGAGATAATTCCGGTAGGGTATACCCAAATGTTTTTTTTGATGGAGAAATAGACGCTCAGAATTCCGAAAACAGTTCCTGAAGCTTCCAGAAGAATTTGTAAACCAGTGTAGCTCTCATACGGTTTTACAAAAAGATCATATACATTCATGTGATCAAAAGTAAATAAAAATTTACATACCCGGAAATACTTCGAATAGGGTGGAAATCAGATTTTTAAGTTTTTTTATTTAAATTAATTCATGAAATTTTGTCAATAAATGTTAAGATTTCTAAATTTTTTATATTTTCGTAAATCTTTAATAAATAATAAAATATGTCAAAAATTTGGGTTAAGAAACCAATGAGCGCCTATGAAGCTGATATCAAAAAAAGCCAGTTGAAACGCGTTTTAGGAAAATGGAGCCTTACAGCTATCGGAATCGGGGCCATCATCGGAGGAGGAATTTTCGTGCTTACCGGAACCGGAGCTTACTATAATGCAGGACCTGCATTGGCTCTTTCTTTTGTAATTGCGGGAATTGCCTGTGTATTTGCTGCTTTATGCTATGCTGAGTTTGCATCCATATTACCTGTGGAAGGTTCAGCTTATGCATATGCGTATGGAACAGTGGGAGAGATTTTCGCATGGATAATAGGTTGGGGATTGATTCTGGAATATGCGATGGGATCTATGACGGTCGCCGTATCCTGGTCGGGATATTTTAGTAAATTACTTAAAATGTTCGGACTCCATCTGCCAACATGGCTTACTACAGACCCGCAGACATATTGGGCAGCAGGAAATGAAGGTTTTTCAATGAATCTACCTGCATTTTTGATTGTATTATTTGTAATTTCTATTTTATTAAGAGGAACTAAAGGAGCTGCAAAAGCCAATAATTTTATTGTTTTGCTTAAAGTTTCGGCAATTATCTTCGTAATTATTGCAGGTGCTTTCTTCATAAACACTGAAAACTGGGTGCCATTTATCCCGGAAGCTACTACCATTACAGAGAATGGAGTTTCCCATTCGGCATATGGCGTAGCCGGGGTTGTAGCGGGAGCTTCTGCTATTTTCTTCGCTTATGTAGGATTTGATGCGGTTTCTACGCAGGCCGGAGAAGCGATTAATCCTAAAAAAGATGTTCCGTTTGCGATTATTGCATCATTAATTATCTGTACACTTCTATACATTCTTGTTTCACTTGTTTTAACGGGGATGATGCATTATACAGATTTCAATCCGCTTGGTAAATATCCGGATGCCATTAAAGCTCCTGTAGCGTATGCATTTGATATTGCGGGTCAGGCTTGGGCAGGATATATTATCACGATTGCTGCTACAGTTGGGTTAATTTCTGTATTAATGGTAATGATCATGGGACAGTCAAGAATTTTCTTAGGAATGTCTAAAGACGGTCTTATCCCTTCCACTTTTGCAAAAGTAAACCCTGAAACAGGAGTGCCTACTAAAAACCTTATCATTTTAGGAATTGTAATTTCTATCGTAGCTTCGTTAACTCCAATTAATGACCTTGCACACATGACAAGTTTCGGAACATTGTTCGCGTTTACAATGGTTTGTGTGGCTGTTTGGGTATTGAGAGTAAAAGAACCAAACCTGCAGAGAAACTTTAAAGTTCCTGCTTTACCGGTAATCGCTTGTTTAGGTATCACTATCAATGTTTACTTGATCATCAACTTAAGTAAGGAAGCTCAAATGTATTCATTGGCTTGGTTAGCAATTGGTTTTGTTATTTATTTCCTTTACAGTAAAAAACACTCTAAACTTCAGAACGGAGGATATGGAGAAACTTTTAAAGCTGAACAGGAGCCTCTGGAAAAGCCAGATTTAGATCTATAAAAAATATAACTTAAAATCCACAGAATTCTGTGGATTTTTTATTTTTGTCTATTATGAAAAAGATTTTCTCCCTATTATTTTCAGTGTTGGGAATATTGATATTTTCCCAAGAGATAGAAAGTTTCACTACGATTTTCAATGATAAAATCAGTATAAGAGCTTTAGAAATCTATGACCATAAAGTCTGGTACAGCGGAACGAATGCTAAATTCGGTTTTGTTGATTTAAAAAATCCTCAGAATCAGAAACAGATTCAATTATCTGAAAAAAAACTTCAGTTCAGAACTCTGGGACAGGATAAAACTTCCTTTTATGCAATCAATATTGAAAGCCCGGCTTATTTCTTTAAAATCAATAAAAAAGACTTGAAGTATCAGATTGTATTTACAGATACGGTAAAAACTGCATTTTATGATGCCTTGCATTTTGTTGATGACCATCGGGCATATACTTTCAGTGATCCGGATAAAGACAGTCATCTGAAGCTAGCTGTTTATAAAAAAGGACAATGGGGCTTACTTAAAAATGATTTAAAACTCAATGAAGGGGAAGCTGCTTTTGCCGCAAGCAACACCAATATAGCATCTGCTAAAAATTATTTATGGATTGCTACAGGAGGCAAAGCTTCAAGAATTTTAAGATTGAATTTAAAAAATGAGAAACTTGAAGTTTTTAGTACTCCTTTTATCCAGGGAGAATCTTCTCAGGGTATGTATTCCATCGATTTTCACGATGATAATTTTGGAATTGCCGTAGGTGGAGATTATACGAAGCAAGCTGATAACATCAATAATATCGCTACTACCAATGATGGTGGCAAAACCTGGACGGTACAAGCTTCCGGACAGAATGCAGGATATACAACATGTGTGAGAATTAAACCCAATTCTAAAGGAGAAGAAATGATAACAGTGGGAGACCAACACATTAGCTATTCTTCAGATTACGGGAAAACCTGGAAGAAACTGTCTGATGAAAAAGGATTTTTTGTTTGTGAGTGGATAAATAAAAATACGGTTGTTTTTGCCGGGAAAGATAAGATTTCAGTAATGAAATTAAAATTTTAAATAGTCAAGATAGAACATATCTCTGTACATTTTGCCCCATTGTTGTTTCTCAGATTTAATTTTGAGTAAAGCTTTGCAGAAGAAGTATTTAGACTGATTATAAATTTCGGAAATAAACCCTAATATAATTCATGATTTGTAATTCATAAGTTATGATTAATTTTGCAGTATGAATTCTTTAATTGATAAATATAATATTCCCGGACCGCGTTACACATCGTATCCTACCGTTCCTTATTGGGACGAAAGCACATTTTCCCCTGAAAAGTGGAAAGAAAGTGTGATAAGATCTTTCCATGAAAGTAACTCCGGAGAAGGAATTTCCATTTATATTCACCTTCCTTTTTGTGAGGCATTATGTACGTTTTGTGCATGTCATAAACGTATTACCAAGCAGCATAGTGTAGAAATACCTTATCTGGAAAGTGTTTTAAAAGAATGGAAGCTTTATCTTGAACTTTTCGAGGAAAAGCCAAAACTGAAAGAACTTCATTTAGGAGGCGGAACTCCCACATTTTTCTCCCCGGAAAATCTAAGGGCATTACTGGAAGGGATTTTTGCAACTGTTGAGATTGCAGATCATCATGAATTTTCTTTTGAAGGACACCCTAACAATACTACCAAAGAACATCTTCAGACATTATTTGATCTGGGTTTCAGAAGAGTAAGCTTCGGAGTACAGGATTATGATCCTAAGGTTCAGAAAGCCATCAATAGGATTCAGTCTTTTGATAAAGTAAGAGAAGTAACGGAATGGTCCAGAGAGATCGGGTACAAAAGTATCAGCCATGATCTGGTATTCGGACTTCCTCATCAGCATTGGGATGCAATGGAATATACTATTCATAAGACATTGGAATTAAAACCGGACAGGTTAGCTTTTTATTCTTATGCGCATGTCCCATGGATAAAAGGAGTGGGCCAGAGAGGGTTTGACGAGAATGATTTGCCAAGCGGAGAAGAAAAACGCCGTTTGTATGAGGACGGTAAAAAACTGTTACAGGATTTAGGATATATTGAAGTAGGTATGGATCATTTTTCTTTTGAGCATGATGACCTTTACCAATCACTGATTCAGAAAAAGCTTCACAGGAATTTTATGGGCTATACTTCAAGCAAAACCCAATTAATGATAGGTCTTGGAATGTCTTCCATCTCAGATTCATGGTATGCTTTTGCCCAAAATGTAAAAACGGTGGAAGAGTACCAGAAAATGGTGGAAGAAGGACATATTCCTGTTGTAAAAGGACATATACTGAATGATGAAGATTTGCTGATGAGAAGACATATTTTGAATCTGATGTGCCAGCTTGAAACCACTTTTGATCCCCAAAATTCTTTGCCGGAGCTGGAAAATGCTTTCGAAATGCTGAAGGAAATGGAGAATGATGAGCTGGTTGAAATTCATGGCAATACAATTAAGATCACGGAAAAGGGGAGAGCGTTTACAAGAAATGTGGCGATGGTTTTCGATTTTAGAATGATGAGGAATAAGCCTGAAACAAGGATTTTCTCAATGACGGTATAAAACTGTTAAAATTTTCATAAATTTGTTGGAAACTAAGGTACTATGAAAAATTATACAAAAATTGTATGGGTTCTGCTCCTATTTTGTTTCCAACAATCATATTCACAAGGCTTACAGGAATCACTGGATTGGATCAACTCTAAACGACTGGAAGGGTTTGATTATTTTAGCGGATCTGTACCTGTAAATGCTGAGAATAAGCTGCAAGTCACTCCTGAAAAAATAAGGATAGAAACAGGTACTGCAGAAGGGTATACATGGTTTGGCTGGAATACTATCAACGATTTAAGAATCAATGATGAAGAAGCCGGTAAATATGTTTTATATATTGTATCCAATTATATTCATGAAGGATTGCCTTTATATATTGGAATCCACTTCAAAACAAAAGATTTAAGAGATCGATTTTCAAAGGCCGTAGAACATGTGGCCAAATTACAGGGAGGACCTAGTTTAGTTTATGATAGCTACGAATCCTCTAAAAGTGCTGCCGTTGCATGGTTAAAATCCAGGGGAATAGATGTTTTTGAAGGGGATAATAAACTAAGGATAGAGATTACTGAAAATCAGATAAAGAAATATTATTTAAAATCTACGGATATTATAGAGATCAGCTGGAAAGATGTGAAGGAGATCAAATCCGAGATTTACGAGAAGAATAAAAAATATACAAGCATTCAGGTTGTGGGGCCCACGGATGAAAAGGGGAATATAAAAATGATTAAATATTATGTATTCCAGAATATTGCAGACAAATATGTGAGTGCCCTTAAATCATTGGCTGTTAAAAGCGGAGCCAATCTTGTAAAAGACGACCTGTTTTAAGAAGTTGACTTTAATTATAGATTATAAGGATATTTAAAATAGCGATTCAATTGAATCGCTATTTTATTTTTGGAGTTTTCGGGGTTGCTTTGCAACCCCGAAAACTCCAAAAAACTAATCATGTAACAAAAAAGCTACTTAATGATCAGTTTCTGACTGTAGGATTTCAAATCTCCGGATTTAACAATAATATAATACATTCCGGCAGGAACCCACGAGATATTTAAACTGTTATCTTCGTTTACTTTTGCATTTTCCATTACCATTCTTCCGTCTGTACCAACAAGATCAACGGATGTTTGTTTATTTGTGAAACCATCGATGAAAATTGTTTCGGAAGCAGGATTCGGATAAATTCTTATTGGATTAAACTCAGTCTCTGAGATTGCTAAAGACGAGTTCGTTTTTACTTTGAAGATTTTTCCGCTATTCACTGCAGCCACGTACAGTTCTTTCTGATTATCTTCTCCGAAAGTTGAAAAGTTGTTTCCTGTAAATGCGGGAGTCCATGTAATAGAATTATCAGAATTCAGTATTCCGATCTGGGTAGAGCAGTAATCGGCAAAAATATACTTTCCTTGCAATGCGGGATAAAGAGTTCCCCTGTATACATAACCTCCGGTTATGGAGCATTTTCCACCGGAATGGTCATAAACGGCCACCGGAAAAGTCATAGTCGTTGCACTTGGGCATCCTGCAGTATTGTAAGGATCATTCCCTTCATAGCAGCGCCATCCGTAATTGATTCCCGCTTGTGTCAAAGGCATTCTGTTAATTTCTTCAATAGCGTTCTGTCCTACGTCGGCAATCATTACATTCCCGGTAGTAAGGTCAAATGAATATTTCCAGGCATTTCTGAGTCCATACGCCCATACTTCATCGGCGCCATCAACACCTATAAAAGGATTGCCTGCAGGGATATTATAAGCGGCTGTTGAATTCACGTCAATCCTCAGCATTTTTCCTAATAAAGAATTTTTGTTCTGAGCATTGTTATTAGGATCTCCGCCACTTCCCCCGTCTCCGGTAATAATCCACAAATTGCCATCTGGAGCAAAGCGAATGCTTCCTCCGTTATGATTGGAAAAAGGTTTTGGGATGTTCAATAAAATTTTTTCAGAATTGGGATCTGCTACATTCGGATTGGTAGAACTCACGGAATATCTGGCTACAATAATGTTTCCGGCCGTATTGTTATAATACACAAAAAAATAACCATTGGTAGCATATTGAGGATGGAAAGCTAATCCTAAAAGCCCTCGTTCCCCACCATAAACAATTTTAGTGCTTATATTCAGGAAATTAGTAGCATTAATGGTTCCGTTAGGCTGGATAATTTTGATGATTCCATCCTGCTGTACGACAAACAGACGGCTGTCGTTGGCGTTTGTAATTTCAACGGGACTGGTAAGCCCACTCGCAAAATCTTCCAAAATAATACTTTGAGAATTAAGGATTAAGGAAGAAAAAATACTTGCGGTAAAAAGTAGTTTTTTCATAATATTTTGATAATTAGGGTGTTGTTTGATGAATGAAAATTTCATACCAACTTTTATTTGAAAAAATGATAAAAATATAGAGTGAAAATTGAAAAATGTGGAATGATTGATAAAAAACCGATATCCCTGAAAATAAACGATTTCTGATGTTAAAAAATTCATAAAATAGAAAGAAATCATTATATTTGCCGACTTAATTTAACGTAGTTATAACAAAATGCAAGGAAAAGGACTTATTACAATTGTTGCTATTGTATTAGGGTTAATTTGCTTAAATGAGCTATTACCGACCTGGTACGCCAGCAAAATTGAAAAGCAGGCGACTGCTGTAGCAGGAGACAATCCGGAGAAGTATCAGAAAGAAATTGCAAGACTTTCTAAAGATACTCTGAACCTGGGGTTCACAAAACTTTATTACACCAAAGCGAAAGACAAGGAAATGAAACTTGGTCTTGACCTGAAAGGGGGAATCAATGTTCTTTTGGAGATCAACCAGAGAGATTTGGTGAATGATTTAACCAATTATTCTACGAATCCTGTTCTTATTGAAGCTTTAAACAAAACGGATGAAGCCCAGAAGAATTCCACAAGATCTTATATTGATAATTTCTTCGAACAGTTCGATGCTGTAAACAAAGCAAAAGGAACCAATCTTAAACTTGCAGATCCGGAAATTTTCGGAAATACCAACCTTACAGAGATCAAGTATAATACCAGTGATGAGCAGGTAAAAAGCATCATTAAAAAAAGAATTGACCTTTCTGTAGGAACTGCTTTTGAAGTAATCAGAACGAGAATCGATAAGTTGGGAGCTATCCAGCCGAATGTTCAGAGAGTTCCGGGAACCGCAAGAATTTCTGTGGAAATGCCTGGTATGAAGGACATTGACAAGGTAAAGAAAATGCTTCAGACTTCTGCGAAACTTCAATTCTGGGAAGTACAGCAAATTCCTGAAGTTGCCCCTTATTTCCAGACTTTGACTACCATGGTAGCGGTGAAAGGAGATTCAATGGGAGTGGCTAAAAATGTGAACTTCATGAACCTTATGCAAGGTGGAAAATCTGCTAATCCAAGTTCTGTAGGAAGTGTAAAACTATCAGATACAGCTGTTGTAAATAAGATTTTAAACAGCAAAGTAGCTCAGTCCTTACGTCCTGCAAACATTAAATATACTCAATTCATGTGGGGATACAAGCCGGAAGCCACAGATGCCGAAAGCTTAGTATTGTATGCTGTAAGAGGAAACGTTAACCAAAAAGCTCCGGTAGATGGTGCTGTTGAAACTGCTAACATCAGCTATGATGAGTTGGGAAGAGTAGTGGTAGATATGCAGATGGATTCTAAGGGAGCGAAAGATTGGAAAACTTTAACAGAGAAAAACGTTGGTAAACCGGTAGCGGTAACTCTTGATAACAGAGTATATACTGCACCAAACGTAGTAAATGCTATTCCTAACGGTAGAACTCAGATCTCAGGAAATTTCTCTCAAGATGAAGCTAAAGAATTAGTAGACGTTCTGGGAGCGGGTAAACTTCCTGCAGGTGCAAAAGTAGTTCAGGCTACTCAGGTAGGTCCGTCTTTAGGGCAGGAGTCTATTGATGCAGGTTTCATGTCATTTATTATAGCATTCCTTATCATTATCGTTTATATCATTTTCTATTACGGTGGTGCGGGAGTATATGCGGTAATTGCAATGATCATCAACTTATTCTATATTTTCGGTATCATGGATTCAGGAGATTTTACTCTTACGCTTCCTGGTATCGCGGGTATTGTTCTTACGATGGCGGTGGCAGTAGATACCAACGTTATTATTTATGAAAGGACCAAAGAAGAATTATTTGCAGGAAAAGGGATCTTGGAAGCTTATAAAGATGGTTTCAAGCATGCCTTAAATGCGATTATCGATGGTCACAGTACGACTTTCCTTACGGCGGTAGTATTATTCTTCTTCGGAACAGGACCTATCAAAGGTTTTGCATTGACACTGATGATCGGTATCGCAATGACCTTATTTACTTCAGTATTGCTTTCAAGAGTAATGATCTTCAGCAGACTGAATAAAGGAAAAGGTCTTTCTGTATGGACGCCTCCAACGAAGAACTTATTCAGAAATACATGGATTGATTTTATTGGGAAAAGAAAATATGCTTATATCATTTCTGCTATTTTAACAGCGATCTGTATCGGATCTATCTTTACTCATGGGTTTAAATATGGTATTGACTTCACAGGAGGTAGAAACTATGTGGTAAGATTTGATAAAGAAGTAAATGCGAATGATGTTGAAGAAAATTTAGTAAAGCTATTCAAAACAGAAGATGGTAAGAATTCATCTGTAGAAGCTAAAACTTTCGGAAACAACAAGCAATTGAAAATCTCTACGGATTATCTTATCGAAGATGAATCTTTAAAAGCTGACCAGACAATTGAACAGAAATTATACGAAGGGTTAAAATCAGATTTACCGGCTGGAATTACATTAAAAGATTTCAAAGCGGCTGATAAAGACCATGCTGGAATTATTTCTTCTGAAAAAGTTGGTCCTACTGTCGCTGATGATATTAAAACTCATGGTATTTTTGCTGTGGTAGGTGCTTTAGCAATTATCTTCATCTATATCCTGGTAAGATTTAGAAAATGGCAATTCTCTCTTGGTGCTGTTGCGGCTCTATTCCACGATGCGGTGATCGTTTTAGGAGCATATTCTTTGCTTCACAAATATATGCCGTTCAATATGGAGATCAACCAGGATTTCATTGCTGCGATCCTTACGGTTTTAGGATACTCAATCAATGATACCGTGATTATCTTCGACAGAATCAGAGAATATCTGAGAGAAAAGAAAGCGATTACATTGGCCGGATTATTTGATGATTCTATTTCCAGTACGCTAGGTAGAACATTCAACACTTCATTCACTACGATCCTTGTAATTTTGGCAATCTTCATTTTCGGTGGAGACAACCTGAGAGGATTTATGTTTGCCATGTTGATCGGTATCGGATTCGGTACCTATTCATCTATCTTCATCGCTTCGGCAATCGCTTATGATTTCCTTAAGAAAGGAAAAGAAGAGGAAGTTCATGGTAAGTCTACCAGTAATAAAGAAGTCCTTGCTTCAAAATAACAATAAACTACAATAAAAAAGGCCTTTCGTTTCGAAAGGCTTTTTTTGTGAGTATACTACTTTTTAATGTTTCTTATTTAGAATAATTATTTTTCAGATTTCATTAATTTTGCACAATTATGGAAAACTCAAAGAAAAAAGCGGCTATCGGCTTCATATTTATCACCTTGCTGATTGATATTACAGGATGGGGAATCATTATTCCCGTTGTTCCTAAATTGATCGAAGAACTCATTCACAGTGATATCAGTGAAGCTGCAAAATATGGAGGCTGGCTTGGTTTTGCATATGCATTCACTCAATTTATATTTTCTCCGATAGTGGGGAATTTAAGCGACAAATACGGACGGAGGCCAATCATATTGATCTCTTTGTTCGGATTTGCGGTAGACTATATTCTACTTGCCCTTTCTCCAACGATCTGGTGGTTATTTGCAGGAAGAGTGATTGCGGGAATTACGGGAGCCAGTGTTACTACGGCGAGTGCATATATTGCTGATATTTCTACTGATGAAGACAGAGCGAAGAATTTTGGACTGATTGGGGCTGCCTTCGGTCTAGGGTTTATTATCGGGCCTGTTCTGGGAGGTCTTTTGGGGCATTATGGTTCCAGGGTTCCTTTTTACGCAGCGGCAGGTTTATGTTTACTGAATTTCCTGTACGGATATTTCATACTTCCTGAAAGTCTGGATAAAGACAAAAGAAGAGGTTTCAGCTGGAAGCGTGCGAATCCTGTCGGGTCATTCAAATTTTTAGGAAAGCACCCCGAAATTTCAGGGCTTATTGTTGCCCTTATTTTAATTTATATTGCCGGACATGCCGTACAAAGTAACTGGAGCTTTTTCACTATGTATAAATTCAGCTGGACAGAAAAGATGGTGGGAATTTCCCTTGGAGTAGTAGGATTATTGGTAGGTATTGTTCAGGGAGGTTTAATACGATGGACAACTCCGAGATTGGGGGAACAGAAAAGTATCTATTACGGTTTGGCTCTTTATGCCATAGGAATGCTGCTGTTTGCCTTTGCAACCAAGGGATGGATGATGTTTGTATTCCTTATTCCGTATTGTTTAGGCGGAATTTGTGGCCCGGCACTTCAATCTGTTATCACCAAAAGTGTTCCTTCTAATGAGCAAGGTGAATTGCAGGGAGCCTTAACAAGTTTAATGAGTGCTACGTCTATTATCGGGCCCCCGATGATGACCAACCTCTTTTATTATTTTACTCATGATGAAGCACCATTCAAGTTTTCAGGCGCACCGTTCTTTTTAGCTTTTATTTTAATGGCGATCAGTGTAATCGTCACTTATATGAATTTTAAGAAAAAAGAAGAAGTCAAGAAAGAGATCATTGAATAATAAAAACCAGGGAAGCAATACATTGCTTCCCTGGTCTGATAATATAATACGGAAAGAATGTTATACAGATTGTTTGTATATTAAATTTACATAAAATTATATCTAATTCTCTTTCTATAGAATTAATTTTCAATGAATTTTGTATAAATCCATTATTAAGTGCCAGAGCCTGTATGATTTTTTCATGATAAATCTTAAAATTTATTTAAAATTGAGATATCATAAGTAACTTGTGTTATAATATGTATAATCTTTCGTAATTTTACACCATGGAATTAAGCTTTGGAGAAATGGCATTGATTGCGGTGGCAATTGTTGTATTATTCGGACCGGATAAACTTCCTCAGATTGCACGTGACCTAGGATCAGGTGTAAGAAAAATGCGTGGTGCTGTGGAGGACATCAAAACGGAGATTATGAAAGAAACGGATAACCCTGTTTCCGAAATCAAGCGTGAAATAGAGAAGGTAAAAGATGCAGCAAAAGACTTTAATCCCATGAAAGATATTGAAAAGGATATCATTACCGAACCGTCCTCCGGACCCGAAAAACCGAAACCTTCAGAAGATGAAACCTATGAAGGGCCTGTAAGCAGATAATTCATGGAGGAGATCATTCAGGAAGATAAAAAAATCTTTTTATATCTCAATAATTTAGGAGATACTGCTTTTGATCAGTTTTGGTTACTGATTTCAAGTACATGGTTATGGATTCCTTTATATATTATTTTTCTTTATTTCTTATACAAGAATTACCAATTAAGATCACTGATCTATATTCTTCTTTTCATTGCTATCGGAGTTACTGTTTCAGATCAGTTAGCCGGAATATTCAAATATGGTGTTGCCAGATTAAGACCTTGCCATGATCCTGAATTGGAGCATCATATGCGAATTGTAAAATGTGGCGGATCTTTTGGATTTTATTCGGCACATGCATCCAATACGTTTTTTTTAGCGACTTATTTAAGTATTTTGCTCAAAAATAAACTTAATTGGTTTCCTTATGTTATATTTGTATGGGCTGTTGTGGTTTCCTACAGCCGTATATATTTAGGAGTACATTTCCCAATAGATATTTTGATGGGGGCGTTGGTTGGATTTTTATTGGGAGGGCTGTTTGCCACACTCGCCAAAAAAGTCATCAACAAACAAAATATAACCTCATGAAAAAATATTTATTACTTTTATCACTTGCTGTTACCTCATTTAATGTCTATGCTCAGGATGCAAAAGCAGCCGAAGAATGTTTCAAAAAAGCAGATTACAAATGTGCAGAAGAGCAATATTCCAAATTAGCAGATAAAGAGCAGATTCAAAAATTTCAATCCGAGTATTATAACCAGTTAGGAACTGCGCAAAGAAGGCTGGGAAAAACAGCACAGGCTTTTAAGTCTTATGAATCAGCCTTGAAATCCAACCCCATGTCGGCTTCCGTATATGCTAATCTGGCGTCCCTGCACAGCCAGAGAGGCAGCAAAACAAAAGCATTGGAATATATTGATAAAGGGCTGCAAATAGACCCGGAAAACGTAGATATGTATCTTACCCGTGCTAAAGTTTATGACAGTCAGGGTAAGAAAGATCAGGCGGTAAAAGAACTAAACCATATTTTAAGCTTTGCGCCGGAAAATTTATTTGCCAGAACAGGTTTGGCCAATCTGAAAAAGAACAATGGCGATCTGGAAGGAGCGTTAAAAGATTATAACCAATTGATTTCAGAAAAGCCTGAATCTCTATTATATAACGGAAGGGCTGACCTTTATCTGAAGATGAAGAAAACTAAGGAGGCACTTACAGATATCAACAAAGCCATTTCCATCGATTCCAAGTTTTCAACATCCTATGTCACGAAGGCACTGATATTATTTGATACCCAGAAGCCTAAAGAAGCCTGTGCAAATCTGGATAAAGCCGTGAGTCTTGGGTATGAGAAAGCTTTGTTAACGGAATATTATTCCAAATGTCCTGTAAAAAAGTAATTAAAAACGGTTCCGGCGCAACATTTCATGTTGCGCCGGAACCGTTTTTAATTTAATCGTTATGATATGGTTTCCCCTGTAAAATCTGATCGGCACGGTATAATTGTTCAACGATGAACAGCCGGATCATCTGATGGGTAAAAGTCATTTTGGATAAAGACATTTTTTCATTGGCCCTGCTATAGATATCTTCTGAAAATCCATAAGCTCCGCCGATCAAAAGATGGATTTTTTTTACTGAAGAATTCATCCAGTTGTCTATTGTATGGGAGAATTCCCTACTGGTAAATTGTTTTCCCTTTTCGTCCAGAATGACGACAAGATCATTTTTATCTATGTGATTCAGAAATAATTTAGCTTCTTCTTTTTTGAGAAGGTCCGGGGAAAGGTTCTTTGCATTTTTAATATCAGGAATTTCGGTGATCTCAAAATTCCAATGTTTAGGCAGACGGTTGAGATAATAATTGATTAGAGAAGTGATCTCCTTATCATCTGTTTTACCGATACAAAGTAGACTGATTCGCATTTGTTTTTCAATAAAAGAGCTCAAAGATATTCATAAATTAGATTTTTTTCATATTTTCATCATGTTTTTTTAACTCCTATAAATCAATAGATGGGTATAAAGGTTCCAAAATTTATCTTGAAAATTCAAGACTTCTTTGATGATATACATATTCCTGTTTTAGGAATATCGCTTTGGCAGATGTTCCAGATCTATATATCAGGGATTTTTAAAGGGCAGATAGGGCGGAAGGCTGCCGCTATTTCCTGGAGCTTTACCATCAGTTTATTTCCATTTTTACTCTTTTTGTTATCTGTGCTGCCGTATATGCCGCATTATGATAAGCTGCAATTTTATATTTTCGAGGTGTTGATTCATAATGTTTTCCCTTCTAATATGGAAACAGATGTCCGGGATTATATAGAAAAAAGTATAGTTCCCAACATGAGGGGAATCAGTAATCTGACAATCATTCTGGCGTTGGTGTTCGCTACAAACGGAACATTTTCCCTGATTAACGGATTCAATGAAAATACGGATGAAAAACTGAGTGATGTAAAAGAATTTATTCTTTCGTTTTTTATTACCATAGGGTTTATCAGCATTGTATTCCTGGCACTTTTCGGGGTGTATTATGTAGAGGTTGTGATGAAACTCTTTACTCCGGCTTATGATATTTCATGGCTGGTGAATAACTTATCTAAAATTATCGGATTTGTTTCTTTTCCGGTATTCTACTTTATTTTATTGGCTTTGTTTTATTGGTTGGGAACCGTTAGGATTACGAGATTCAGACAAGCGGTACCGGGAGCTATCCTCACCACTATTTTGTTTGTCCTTACCACATATATTTTCGCCATTTATGTGAAGGATATTGCGAGATATAACGTTCTCTACGGATCCATCGGAAGTATGATCCTGCTCATGGTTTGGGTGAATGTAAATGTCTATTTATTATTATTTGGAAGCGAGCTTAATATGGCTATCAGAAAGCTCAGAATAGAGAAATTACTGTCCGATGAGCTTAAAAAAGAAGCATCCCATTTTCATGGAGAAGTTACCGAACCTGATCTGAACGTTGATGAAGAACATAACAGAAAACTTGAACAATAAATGAACCCATCTAAGTATTTGATTTTTGTCTTACTTTTTAGCCTTTCTTCCTGCAATTATATTATGGACGAGGTTTATCGTGACAAGGAAGAAGAAAACTATACCACACCTTATATGGGAAAATGGCAAGGTAGCTATACCGGAGACGAAAATGGGACTCTGACTTTAAATGTAAATAAAAATGGATCAATAGAAGTCATACTATCTTCAGGCAATTTCCAGGAAACCTTTTATGTTTCTTTGTTAGGCGGCGGAAGCGGATCTATATACAGCAATTCCGGTTCTGCAACAGGATTTATCCTATACGGAAATTTTGGAATCCAAATCCGGGACATGGACAAAAGGAGACCTGAAAGGAAGCTGGAGTGTAGTGAAAAATTAAATATTATTCTTCTTCGTTTTCTTCTATATGGTGGACGGAATTTATCTTTAAAATAATAAATCCAAGGACAGCCGCTAAAAAAGAGGCAACCAGAATAGCAAATTTGGCTTCATCCTGAATCTGAATCTCATTTTTAAAGGAAAGCAGGGCAATGAAAATAGACATCGTAAATCCGATACCCGCCAGAAAACCTACACCCAACATTTGCGTCCAGGAGCTTCCGTGAGGCAAAGTACTGAGTCTGGTTTTGATGGCAATGAATGAAAACAAGTTGATGCCAAGCAGTTTTCCAATAACCAGCCCACTGATAATTCCAATTCCCAAAGAGCTCGTTAATCCTTCAAGCATTTCAGTATTAAAGGTAATATTCGTATTGGCTAAAGCAAAAACGGGCATGATAAGAAAGCTTACGGGGAAATGTAGTTGATGCTCCAATTTTTCCAATGGGGAAATTTCCACATGAGAGGCGTTCGTCGGTATGGAAAATGCTAATATAACCCCTGCAATGGTGGCATGAATTCCGGAATGGTGCAGGAAATACCATAAAAATAACCCCGGAATAATATATAAAATAATCCTGGTAACCTTCAGGAAATTCAGAAGGAATAATAGAACGGAAACACCAACAGATAAAAAGAGGTAGGTCCAGTGTATCTGTTCCGTATAGAAAATGGCAATTACTAAAATAGCTCCCAGGTCATCTACAATAGCCAATGCAGCCAGGAAAATCTTGATGGAATTGGGAACCTTATTTCCCAACATGGAAATGATAGCCAAAGAAAAGGCAATGTCCGTAGCCATAGGAATTCCCCATCCATTACTGTATGTGGTACCAATATTGAAAATACCGAAAATAACTGCAGGAACAAGCATTCCGCCTATAGCAGCAATAATGGGCAATGATGCATTTTTAAAAGAAGAAAGTTCTCCCTCTACAAGCTCACGTTTGATTTCCAACCCTACCAAAAGAAAAAAAACCGCCATCAAACCATCATTGATCCATATGCTTACAGGATACGTAAGATGAAAAAGAGAGATACCCACTTTCTTGTCTAAAAATCTCTGAAAATCTTCAGCAATATTGGAATTGGCGATAAGTAAAGAAAGCAATACACAAACAATAAGGAGTATTCCTGATGATTGATTACTTTTGAAAAATTTTTTAAAGTAGAGTGTTAAATTCATTGTTTAAGATTATAGCCGCCTTACTCTCGATACCCCATTAATGGTTCTAAGCTTTTTAAATGATTCTTCCAATTGGACCTTGTTTTTTACTTCCAGAGTGATATTCCCGGTAAATACTCCGTCATTGGACTCAATAGACATACTTTTCATATCCATTCCCATAGAATTACTGATTACAGCGGTAATATCGTTAATCATACCCATTCTGTCAAGCCCTTCGATCTCAATTTTCACACGGTTTTTAAAGCTTTCGGCATTTACCCATTTTGCAGGAATCACCCGATAATCGTATTGTGCTCTTAAGTTGATGGCATTGGGGCAGTTATCATTATGAACCTTTATCCCGTCAGAAATTGTAATGAAACCGAATATTTTATCACCCGGAATTACCGTACAGCATTTGGCATAACTGTAATTCAGCTTCTCTTCATCTTTTCCGAAGACAATCATATCAAGATTGGTTTCCTTCGGTTCTTCAAATACCTGGTTTTTAGCCGGTGATTTTCTGAATCTGGAAAGTAAATTATTGAAGACGTTTTTACTTTCAATATATTTCCTTAAGCTGCTTGCATCCAGTTCATTGGTCTGGAATTTCAGGAACAGTTCCTGGGAGGTTTTCAGATTGAAAAACTTCTGAAGCTTATTAACCTCCTCATCATTGAAGTTGATTTTGGCATGTCGCAGTTTTCTCTGCAGAATTTCTTTTCCTTCTTCAACCAATTGGTTTTTCTGTGAATTCAGGAAACTTTTAATTTTTGATTTGGCTTTTGAAGTTACCACGAACTCCAGCCAGTCGGATTTCGGTTTCTGATTCTGGGAAGAAAGAATATCCACCTGATCTCCGTTTTGCAGAACATAAGAAATGGGAACCAGCTTTCCGTTGATCTTGGCGCCTAAGCACTTCATTCCTAAATCCGAGTGTACGGAAAAAGCAAAATCCAGGGCGGTGGCATTGGTAGGCAATATTTTAATTTCTCCCTTCGGAGTAAATACAAAAACTTCTTTAGAATATAAATTAAGCTTGATATTATCTAATAATTCGGAAGTGGAAAGATTCTGCTGCTGTTCCAATACCTCCCGGATTTCTGTGACCCATCTTTCAAAATTCCGGTCTTCAGAGCTCTGCTTATAGCCTTCTTTATATTTATAATGGGCAGCAACACCTTTTTCGGCAATTTCGTCCATTCTTTCGGAGCGGATCTGGACCTCTATCCATTTTTTATCAGGCCCTAAAACCGTTAAATGTAAACTTTCATATCCTGTAGCACGAGGTTGGGTTATCCAGTCACGCATTCTGGAAGGGTTACTGTGATAGACATCCGTAACGATAGAATAGATTTTCCAGGCCAGGAACTTTTCATTTTTGGCATCCGACTTGTAGATGATCCTGATCGCATAATTATCGAATACTTCTTCAAAAGAAACTCCCTGCTTCAGCATTTTCCTGTAAATGGAAGAAATGGCTTTGGCACGGCCCTTAATAGTAAAGTTCAGGCCTTCTTCCTTTAATCTTTTGGAAACCTCCTTTTTGAACTCTTCAATATACCTTTCCCTGTTTTCTTTGGCCAGCTCCAATTTTTCCGTGATCTCATTGTAAACATCCGGATTATTGTATTTTAAGGAGAGGTCTTCAAGCTCGGATTTTATGTTATATAAGCCGAGACGGTGAGCCATTGGGGCATAAATATAAACCGTTTCTGACGCGATCTTCTTTTGCTTGTCAGGAGCCATACTTTCCAATGTACGCATATTGTGAAGACGGTCTGCGATTTTGATCAGAATTACCCTGAAATCTTCAGATAATGTCAGCAACAGTTTCCTGTAGTTTTCTGACTGTACAGAGATATTCTGGTGATTCATAATAGAGATTTTCGTAAGCCCGTTCACAATATTGGCTATTTTCTCTCCAAAAATCTTTTTGATATCCTCGTAGGTATAATCGGAATCTTCTATGACATCATGCAGTAAGGCGCAGGCAATAGAAGTGGCACCCAAGCCTATTTCTGTCGCAACAATTTTTGCAACGGCAATAGGATGATAGATATAAGGTTCTCCTGTTTTTCGTCTTTGGTCTTTATGAGCATCCAGCGCTATATCAAAAGCTTTTCGGATCAGTTTATTGTTTTCCTCATCAAGACTCCGGTACGTGTTAGAAATCAGGTCCTTATATCGAGTAAGTATTTCTTTGTTTTCTTGTTCTAAGTTATAACTCATTTGTGTAAAAAGCCTATATTCAGACGAAAATACGAAATTTTTTCCAGTTTTCAAACCGCAAAAAATCCGTAGAATGCTCTACGGATTTCCGGTTATTAGAATTTTAGTTTTTATGGTTAGAATTTTACTTCAGAATCGATCCCGTTACTGGATGCTTTTATTCTGACATCGGGGCTGTCGTGAATTTCTGCCTTGCTCCTTGCATCAATGAACCTTCTGATACTATGGTAGTTGGCCTGATCAATTCCCATATTTTCAAATAAATAGGTTTTCAGTGCTGCATTTTGACTGAAAACATCTTTGGCATTCTCTGTTTGACTTTGATCTTTAACTGATACACTCGCCAGGTATTGGGAGTTATGGTGACTTTCATCAAGATACACAATGTAATCTGAATTTCTGAAACCGGAGCTTTCTAAATCCGCTTCAAGCTTTTTGTAATCGCTGTGATGTGCAAATAATCCAGCTAATATATTTGACATAGCAATAGTTTTAAAATTGTACTTAAAGTTAATCATTATTTCCTATTGTTTTGAAAAATAAGTAAAAAATTTATCAATTAATTATTTTATCTATAACATAATCTTAAATATTTGAAATTATCTATATTAAACAAATGTTTAATTTATGGTGGTATTAAATCATTTTTAGAGTTATGACATTTTGTTTATTAAATAAAAAATGGGCTTTAGCCCATTTTTTAAGATTACCTAATTGATTCTTTCATTTTTGATTTCCTCAACAATTTCAGGGTTCAATAGTGTGGAAATATCTCCGAAATTACTGAAATCGCCCTCAGCAATTTTTCTCAGAATTCTACGCATGATTTTCCCGGAACGTGTTTTTGGAAGTCCGGAAACAAACTGTATTTTATCAAGTTTGGCAATAGGTCCTATCTGATCAGAGATCAATTGATTGATTTCTTTTTTTAAGTTTTCCTTGTCACGTCCTTCTCCGGATTCTTTTAAAATAACAAAGCCGTATAATGCATTCCCTTTAATATCATGGGGGTACCCTACAATTGCAGATTCCGCCACGGCAGGATGTTCGTTGATGCTGTCTTCAATAGGTGCTGTGCCTAAATTGTGTCCTGAAACAATGATGACATCGTCTACACGGCCGGTAATTCTGTAATATCCGACTTCGTCTCTCAATGCACCGTCGCCAGTGAAATATTTCCCGGGAAAAGCCGTAAAATAGGTCTCTTTATATCTCTGATGATCGCCCCAAATTGTCCTTGCAATTCCCGGCCAGGGAAAGCGGATACAAAGGTTTCCGGTTACCTGGTTGCCCGTGATTTCATTCCGTTTGTCATCCATCAGAACAGGCTGAACTCCGGGTAAGGGAAGCGTTGCATACGTAGGCTTTGTAGGGGTAATGAAAGGAATAGGAGAGATCATGATTCCGCCCGTTTCTGTTTGCCACCACGTATCGACAATTGGACATTTTTTCTTTCCGACATGATCATTAAACCAATGCCATGCTTCATCATTGATAGGCTCACCAACGGACCCGATTACTTTTAATGTGCTTAAATCATGCTTATCTACCCATTCCGCACTTTCTTTTGCCAATGAACGGATAGCTGTAGGAGCCGTATAGAATTGAGTGACTTTATGTTTTTCAATCACTTCCCAGAATCTGTCCGGTTCAGGATACGTGGGAACTCCTTCAAAAATGACGGTGGTAGCACCATTTAACAAAGGACCGTACAGAATGTATGAGTGACCTGTAATCCAGCCAATGTCCGCGGTACACCAATAAATATCGTTTTCCTTATAATTGAATACGTTTTTAAAAGTATAAGCCGTATACACCATATAGCCTGCACAGGTATGAAGCATTCCTTTTGGTTTCCCCGTAGAACCGGAAGTATACAAGATAAAAAGCGGATCTTCGGCATCCATGATCACCGTAACGAAATCTGCAGAAGCCTTTTCATATAAATCAGCCATCCAGAAGTCTCTTCCTTCTTTTATTTTTACCTCATTGTTGGTTCTCTTTACAACCAAAACTTTTTCAACGGTCGGCGTTTTCTCTAAGGCTTCATCAACGATACTTTTTAAATCCAGGACTTTATTGCCTCTGTAGCTTCCATCTGAAGTGATCACCATTTTTGCCTCACAGTCATTAACTCTTGAAGCCACTGCGGAAGCTGAAAACCCTGCAAAAATAACAGAATGGACAGCTCCCAATTTCGCACAGGCCAACATCGTTACGGCCAATTCCGGGATCATCGGAAGATAAATGCAGACTCTGTCTCCTTTTTCGATACCCATTTCTTTTAAAACATTGGCTGTTTTATTGACCCTCTTATAGAGCTCGTTGTAGGAAATATGCTGTGCCTGCTCTTTCGGATCATTGGGTTCCCAGATAATGGCTGTTTTATCGCCTCTTTCGGAAAGATGCCTGTCCAGGCAGTTTTTGGTGATATTTAATTTGGCATTCTTGAACCAGGTGATTTTCGCTTCATTCATATCATATTTTACCACCTTGCTCCATCTCTGATACCACACAAAATTCTGATCAGCGATCTTGTCCCAGAACTTTTTCGGATTTTTGATGGACTTTTTATATTCTTCAAAGTAATGCGGTAAATCTTCTATTAGGTAATTTCTCATATCCCTTCCGTTTTTGAATTTAATTTTTTATATTTTAATGTATAGTAATCTCTTATTTAAGCCCGATATTCCTCGATTTTTTGTTGAATTTCTTCAATGATTTTCTCATCATCAATCGTCGACGGAACCTGAAATTCTTTCCCATCCAGTAAAGTTCTTATCAATTTTCTTAAAATTTTACCTGAACGGGTTTTGGGTAAACGTTTTACAGTCATTACATTTTTCAGACAAGCTACGGCGCCGATTTTTTCGCGGACACTTTTCACAATGTCTTTTTCCATGTCTTCTTCCGAAATTGAAGCGCTGTTTTTTAAAACTACTGCTGCAAAAGGAATCTGACCTTTCAGATCGTCATCAATTCCTACCACTGCACATTCTGCAACATCAGGATGTGATGAAACGATTTCTTCCATTTCAGAGGTGGAAAGCCGATGCCCTGCGACATTGATCACATCATCCACTCGTCCTGTAATGAATATATATCCGTCCTCATCTTTTATGGCACCGTCACCGGAAAAATAATATCCGTTGTATTGGGATAAATAGCTTTTTTGAAAACGCTCATTATCGTTCCAGATTCCCAGCAAAGCACCGGGAGGAAGCGGAAGTTTGATGATCAAATAACCTTCCTGGTGCGGATCAAGTTCATATCCGTTTTCATCAAAAATTTTAATATCATATCCCGGAATCGGTTTTCCTGCAGAAGCTCTTTTGATCTTGTAATTTTCGTTAAAAGTCATTAAACCCAACATCGGCCATCCGGATTCTGTCTGCCACCAATGATCGATCGCAGGAACTCCAATGTGTTCTGAAAACCAGTCTAATGTGGCAACATCACATCTTTCACCAGCCAAAAACTGCTTTTTAAAATGACTCAAATCATATTTTTTCACCAATTCTCCGTTCGGATCTTCTTTTTTTATGGCCCGGATTGCTGTTGGAGCAGTAAACATTACAGAAACTTTATACTCTGAAATGATTCTCCAAAAAGTACCTGCATCAGGAGTCATGATAGGTTTTCCTTCAAAAATAACCGTAGTATTTCTGTTAAGTAAAGGTCCGTAAACCGAAAAACTATGTCCAACTGCCCATCCAAAGTCCGATGCTGCCCAATAGGTTTCTCCCGGCTCAACCCCATAAATGTATTTCATGGAAAACTTCAACGCAGTTGCGTAGCCACCCGTATCACGAGTGATTCCTTTAGGTTTTCCGGTTGTTCCCGATGTATATAACAGGTAAAGTGGGTGAGTGGATTCCACAGAAACACAATCAGCAGGTTCTGATTGTTGAACCAATTCTTCATAATCAATCAATCCATCAAACATTTCATGCTGGTTATCGACTAATTTTCTATTATAAACAATGATATTATCCACTTTATCCTGGGCAAGCTCAATGGCCTTTTCAACTAAAGGCAAATAAGGGATTCTTTTGGCAATTTCCACTCCTGCAGTAGCTGTAATCAATGCTTTTGGTTTACAGTCATCAATTCTTACTACTAATTCATGAGGTGCGAAACCACCAAAAACGACATTATGAATGACTCCGATTCTTGCACAGGCCAACATGGCAAACAGCGTCTGCGGAATCATGGGCATATAAATAACGGCAGTATCACCTTTTTTCAAGCCTAAAGAAACCAAACCTCCCGCCAACTTTGCAATTTCTTCTTTTGCCTGATAAAACGTATAGGTTTTCTTTTGGTTGGTGACCGGAGAATCGTAAACGATGGCAATCTGTTCTCCGAAGCCGTCTTCAATGTGCTTATCGATGCATAAATAGCATATGTTCAGTTTTCCATCGGAAAACCATTGAGGGTAGTCATTTTCGTCTTTTGAAAGAATCTGTGTAGGAAATTCAAACCATTGGATTTCCTGAGCCTGTTCTTTCCAGAAATCTTCTTTGTCCTCTATACTTTGTTTAAATAAAGCATCTGCATTCATATTACTTTTGTGTTTTCATGTTTGTTATTCCGTATGCGGCGTGGGATTCTTCACTCCGTTCAGAATGACAAAGTTTATGTTGATTTGTTAAGTCTTTTATCTTCCTCTTTATTCTTTTCTCAAAAAAACTACTCAAACATTTCTTCAATCTGCTGGATCAGTTTTTTAATGGAATAGGGTTTCGTTACATACGCGTCAGCTCCCATTTCCAAGCCCTTTTCAATATCTTTCGGGTTGTTTTTCGCACTCAGGAAAATAACTTTGGTGTCTTTTAATTTTTCGTCTTGCTTGATGATGTCTAGAGTGCTGTAGCCATCCAGATTAGGCATCATAATGTCGAGTAGGATCACATCCGGAACCATTGTTTTTAAAAAATCCAATACTTCCGTACCGTCTCGGGCAATATAAACGTCATATCCGTTTTTTTTGAAACTGTATTCCAGTGACATTAATATTTTGTGCTCGTCATCTGCAATGATTATCTTTTTCATATCGTACTTTGGTTGTGTTCAACTTCATTTTTAATCTCTGTTGTTTTTTCGGGAAGGGTTATCGTGAAAGTAACGCCGAGGCCGCTGTTTTCCGCTTTTATGCTTCCGCCCTGCGCCTGGACTATTTTCTTTGAAATGGCCAATCCGAGCCCGCTTCCTGTAGGTTTTAAAATATTCTGGTTTCTGGACTGATAAAACTTATCAAAAATCATTTCCAGGTCTTCTTCGGGAATGTGTTTTCCGGTATTGAAAATGGTAATGATCAACTGGTTTTCCTTTTCCGCTAATTTAGTTTGAATTGTGCCTTGTTCTTCTGTAAATTTCAGTGCATTTCCCAAAATATTCTGGAATAATTGGATCATCCTTGCTTCGTCATATTCAAAGGTGAAATGATTCAATAGGTTTACTTCGCTTAAATGGATATTTTTCTGTTGAATTAAATGCAGAAGCGGGTTCAATGCCTTTTTATAGGTTTCAATAATGTTGTTTTGCTGAATATGTAATGCAATTTCGCCATGTTCCAGTTTATCCAGATATAGTATATCGTTGATGATTTCACTTAATCTGTCGGATTCTGTGATGATATTGTTTAAAAATTCTCTTTTAATGTCTAACGGAATCTCATCGTCATCCGCTAAAATTTCTCCTGCTGAACGGATGGCTGTAATCGGTGTTCTCAATTCATGAGCAACGGAATCGAGGAAGTCATCCTTTTGACGGTCTTTGATGATCAGGCTTTCGTTGGCATTTCTTAAGTCATCAGACAGTTTTTGCAGTTCTTCCGATTGTTCTGTCAATCTTTTATTGATGGTAATATTTTCTTTGGATTCCTCCAAAATATTTAAAACTTCCTTTAAAGAAATTTTATCTTCCTTGGTTACCCCTTCAATTAAAATCTTTGCAGAAGCAGTCCCGATTCTTCCGGCTAAAAGGTTTTCTGAGAATTTGATGAATCTCGAATCGGCAGTTTCTGTCTGAGAATCAATACTATATTTTAAATTGAAAATCCTCAGTGCCTGCTCGGTTTTGTTTTTGCCTAAAAACCGTTCAAGGATGTTCTTGATGTCTGAAACGTAAGCCGTTCCGCGCCAGATGAATGCGTTTTCATGGTTTTGAATGTATTTGTCTATATCTACATACAGCTCAGCGAAATTTCTTTCCCTGTAATTCCCTTTGATGCTCACTGAAATAATGGTGAATAAACCTGTATTCACTAATATCGACCAAAAGAAAATCTGAGGAATTCTTCCTAAATAAGGGATGGTGAAAAAGTCAAACGCATTATACATATCTCGTAAAACACCTTTGAATTCCTGGTTGTATGAGAAATAATACTGCGGAATGATCAATCCGAAATAACAAATCGCCAATCCTGCCAAAAGACCCGCAACAGCACCTTTGTAGCTTCCTCTTCTCCAGAATATGGCTCCGAAAAATGCAGGAGACAATTGGGCAATCACCACAAAAGAAATCAGTCCCACCGAATCCAGTGACGTTCTTAAAATGAAATATTTATAGAAGACAAACGCCATGATGATCAGGGCAAAAATGCTGAACTTTCTGATGTTGGTAATATTTCTTGTATTCTGAATTTCATTTTCCGATTTGAATTTTCCAAGCAATCCGTATGGAATGATAAGGTTATTCGAAAGCATAATGGATAAGGTAATCGCTGAAATGATAATCATTGAAATGCAGGAACTCAATCCTCCGAGGAATACAAAAACCGTAATCAGGGTATTGTCAAAATGTTGCGGAATTAAAATAGAGTAGAACTCAGGATTCACTTTTTGTCCGTCAAAGATCAATCTTCCTCCCCAGGCAATAGGGAAAATGAAAATAGTGAATACCAATAAATAAAGCGGGAAAAACCAGATGGCGGTTTTGATATGTTTCTCCTGTCTGTTTTCTACAATGGCAGTATGGAACTGTCTTGGAAGAATACAGATTGCCGTTGCCGAAATCATGCATAGGATCATCCAGTTCAATGCCCCCTCAATCCCGTTGAATGTATTTTTTTTCTTAAAATCTTCAAACTGACTGGCCTTTTGATAAATATCTGAAAACCCGTCAAACACAAAATAGATTACAAATACCCCTAAAATAATGATAAAGAAAAGCTTCAGAAAACTTTCCAGAGCGATGGCTGAAATAATTCCCAAGCGCTTCTCTGAAGCATCTACGTACCTTGTTCCGTAATAGGATGAAAATAAGGCAATTAAAACCACAACAAACGTAGCGTTATCCGTCAGGATATTTTTTGACATTGAAGTTTCTGTTACCAGGTGAAAGGTTTCAGAAATGGCTTTGATCTGTAAACCTATGTAAGGAACAATTGCCAACAGGCAGACAATGGTAATAATAGCACTGAAGCTCCTGCTGTTACCGTATCGCAAAGAAATAAAATCTGCAATGCTGCTTATTTTATTTACCCTGGAAATCCTTACGATCCTTGTATTAATATAGATCCATGCAGGAATAATCATAATGGGACCTATATAGATGGGAAGATAATTTAATCCGCTTGTTGCTGCAACTCCAATGCTTCCGTAGTACGTCCAGGCTGTACAATACACCGCCAAAGACAAAGCATAAATGTAAGGATTGTTGATCCAGAGCTTACTCCTTTTCTTCTCCGCCAGATGAGCGACTAAGAACAAAAGTGCCAGGTAAAACAAAACCACCGTAAATAACGCGAAACTACTCATCGTGCTTTTTTATGATTACAAAAGAGATCAGTATTGAAATCATCCAGACAACGAAAAGATAAATCAAAATCATCGGGTAACCGAAAACTTCCTTTTCACTATTAAACAACAGTGAAATAGGAATGCTAAAGGCAATCATCAGTCCGAGGCTGAGAATGATTAATTTTTGTTCGTGTCTCTTTTTCATAATGATAAGTGATGAATGATAATTAATAAATTGATAATCCATCATCAATTTATTAATTATCATTCATCTTTTATAGTCTAAATTTTGTCGTCAGAATATTCCCCGGTTAACGAATAGTACCCGAAAACAGCCATTCCACCGGAAATAATCGGCATCAGTACGAAAAGGATGATAACTCCGAATACCAGATCTTCCTGCTTACCGGAACTTATTTTTGGAATTCCCAAAACCGTAATCCCGAAATATCCTACCACCAATGCAATGGCGATCCAAACTATGCCTAATATTTTTTTTAGTCCGTTCATTTTAGTAGTTTTAAAATTAATAAAAATTTAAGTGATTGAGTGCCTAATCGTGGATATTATTGTTCTTATTTTTAAGATAAAATAATCCGATGATCAGACAGACTGCGGCAACACCAATCGGATACCAAAGCCCCTGCAGATACCATGTCGGATGACCTGCTTCTTTACCCACTGTAACTAAGTAGGTTGCCACCGCCGGAAGAAGCCCCCCAAATACCCCGTTTCCAATGTGATAAGGTAAGGACATTGAGGTATAACGGATTCTCACCGGGAACATTTCTACCAGGAACGCTGCAATCGGACCGTAAACCATCGTTACGAAAATCACCTGAATGAATACCATAAAGATTAAGTACCATTTTGTATTGTCTGCCAATTTTATAGTTTGTGAAACCTTCGGTTCTTCCGCTTTTCCGTCTTTCATCACAGGCCCGTTGGCTGACCAGTGAACAATACTGTCCTTTTTAACTAAAGTTCCATCTGTAAAAATGCTCTCCTTGTGAAAGGTAATCAGACTGTCTGTGGCAATTTTATCATGAATTTTTGCCGTTCTTTTCTCTGTAATTCCATTGGCTGCAATAGTTTTGCTTTCAAGGTTGACGCTTTTAAACATAGAATCGTAAATCGGTCTGTAGGCCAGAATTGCTATGAGCATTCCTGTCATCATCACTGCTTTTCGCCCGATTTTATCAGAAAGCCATCCAAAAAATACAAAGAACGGGGTTCCCAAAAATAAAGCGGTTGCCATCAATGAATCAACTTGTGCAGATTCCACATTCATTACTTTTTGAAGAAAGCTCATTGCATAAAACTGTCCTGTGTACCAGATCACACCTTGCCCCATTGCGGCTCCGAATAACGCCAATAAAACAAATTTGAAGTTAAATTTATTCCCGAAGCTTTCCTTTAAAGGATTCTTTGAAGTTTTTCCTTCGCTTTTAGCTTTGGCAAAAAGTGGAGACTCCTTCATGTTTTTTCTGATGATGTAAGATACTCCCACCATTAAGATGGAAATCCAGAACGGAACTCTCCATCCCCAACCGTCAAATTCTTCGGCAGAAAGTGTTGTCTTGGTGACTAAAATAACAATTAATGAAATGAAAAGTCCTGCTGTTGCTGTTGTTTGGATCCATGAAGTCCAGTATCCTCTTCGGTGAGGCTGTGCATATTCTGCAACGTAAGTGGCAGCACCGCCGTATTCCCCTCCAAGAGCTAAACCTTGTAATAACCTTAAAATTAGAACCAAAACCGGAGCTAAAAATCCAATGGTTTCATAACTTGGGATACATCCTATAAGAAATGTTGAAAATCCCATGATTAATAAAGTTACCAAAAACGTATATTTTCTTCCGATAAGATCTCCGAGTCTCCCGAAGAATAACGCTCCGAAAGGTCTTACCACAAATCCTGCGGCAAAAGTGGCGAGGGTTGATAAAAATGCTGCGGTGGGATTATCTGCCGGGAAAAATTTGGTAGCTAAAACTATGGCTAAACTTCCGAAAATATAGAAGTCATACCATTCTATCAATGTACCGAGTGAAGAAGCTGTGATCACGCTCCAAATGGTGCGGTTTTTCTGCTTTTCGGTCATATTCTCGTAGTTTTCGTGGTGATTCTCGCTCATAGGGGTTGATTTAGTTGTTGATTAATAATTGATATGAAATTCATCCGTAGTCTATAGATAAATTTGAAACTGTAATATAAATTCTCCTTTTGAAGATGGGCTTTCCGTCGGGTTTGTATAAACCGGTCTCGTTGAATATTGTGTTGTAATTTTCGCATGATGACCATCAATAAACCAGTTGGCTCCGACATCGAATTGGGAAGACGATTTATCATAGGCTTCAAAATTTTTGTGGGTATAAGCCGCAAATGGCTGAATTCTGATTTTTGGTTTTTCTGCCTGACTTGGGAGAAGTAACCCGGCTTGTGCGTAAATAATATTCCCCGTTCCGATGGTAGGCTGCAGATTTCCGGGACCGGCAATTGCTTTATTACCAATGAAATTCGGATCTGTAGCGGCAATATTCATAATTCCTAAATTCCGGATGTAATTAGGACCGAACTGATAGTTGTAATAGCCCGCATAGGCAGTAACTGCCATTTTATTTTTAGCATCTCCTATAGGAATATCAGCAAAAGCATCTACGGCAACAAGCGTAATATCATGCTTTTCAATTGTTGAATTAACTGAGCTTCTTGTTCCGTCCGCCTGATGATAGAAACCTGCCCCCACATTAAAAACTTTTTTAGTTCCTAAATATGAGCCTACTTTAAAAGGCAAAAGATTTGATTCCCCATCAAAGAACTGATACTCCACATAACCCGCTTTTGAGAAACTAGGGTTTCCGTTGTTGTCTACTGCCACTGCTTTTGAAGGATCTGTTACATTGGCGGGAGTTAAATCTGTTGCGAAAGGTTTATTTAAACTAAAACGATACTCCAGCTTTCCGTATTTTCCTTTGGCGAACATTCCAAGCTGTCTGGCAAACTGGTCAGAATTGTCAATCAACGGCCATGAGAAAATAGGAGAGTCAACGGTAAGAAAATTCAGGGTTGAAGCCATGGTCATACGGGAAAGTCCCATATAATAATGCAATCCTGCACCCAAAGATAAACTGAATTTTCCTGATTCTCCAGGTAAAATAACTGCATATTCATTCCAGGCATCATGAAAAAACATCTGTGGTTTTTTGCCGTTACCATAACCGCCGGTTCCTGAAGTTCCCGAACCGCCTCCATTGATGAACGTCTGATTATTAATTCCGAAATGAGCTAAAATCATATATCTCTTGGAAATCTGAGCATAAGCTAAAGCCCGTAATCTCCTGTTTCCGAGGCTCCACGAATTATCGGTGGGTTCACCTCCAACTATACTTCCGGGATTCATTTCAGTGTTTCTTAACCAAAACTGGTCCCATAAAATAAACCTGATATATTTATCTCCCTCCTGATTGAGGTTTAATTTTAATCCGCCTCCATAATCCGGAGAGCCTTGAGAGTATAAAGAACTGCTGATTAAAGCCAATCCAATACATGTGAATAATTTCTTCATAAATTATCAATTTTTGGCGTTGTTTTTTGTGAATACCAAATTGGAATTAATAATTTATTTGAGAAAATTTAATATATATTAATGGTAACTATATAGTTATTAGTTATGAGTTATGAATTATAAGTGTGGAGGTTTTAATTTTTTATTAATTAAACTATTGAATTTTAAATAGTTAATATAATGCTTGTATTTAATTAACTTATAACTTCTAACTTCTAACTTCTAACTTCTAACTTCTAACTTCTAACTTATAACTTATAACTTCTAACTCATAACTCATAACTTTATCAGCTTATTTTTTAAACCTTTCCCATTTGATCAGCATATATTTATCAGCAAATTGAGTGATAATAATCCCGGAGTTTTTAATGTTTTTTTCCTGAGCGATATATTCAATGAGTTCATTTTGTTTCAGGATTTTATAGACAGGGTGGAATTCCGAGTGTGGTGGTCTTTTGATATTGTATTTCTTAATCCATGAGCTTATTGTAACATGGGATACGCCGATAATCCGTTCTATTTCACGATAGCTTAATCCTTCAAGATAGAGCTGTAAGGCTTTAGTTACATAATAATCGTCAATCTGTTTTCCGAGTTTTTTTACCGTAAAATAATAATTACAGTCCTTGCAGTGGAAACGTTGTTTTTCGTTAACGATTCCGCTTTTTACGATTTTGTTGCTGCTGCATTTCGGGCATTGGGATTCCATAACTATATCATTTTAGCAAATATATAATAATTTAGCAAAATATTAATTTATTGTAAAGATAATTTTACCTGTATATTTATTTTAAACAAAAAAAATATCTTTTTAATTTGGTTTTTAAAGTTATTATGTTTTAAATTTGCCAAAAAATTTAGATAAATAAATGGAAATAGAAATTTCCTCATCCATACATTTGATGTATGTGAGTGAAATACAGCAGGAAATGTATGATTCTGCACAGCGTAGAGGAACGGGGATCGCCAAACGTTCTATAGAATATTTAAGCAAAAAGATTTCAGAAGGCAATGCTGTGGTAGCTACTGAAAATGGGGAGTGGGTAGGTTTCTGCTATATAGAGACCTGGTCGCATGGTCAGTTTGTGGCTAATTCAGGACTGATCGTTTCGCCGAAATTCAGGGAAAGAGGAGCTGCGACTTTAATCAAGAATAAAGTTTTCCAATTATCTAGAGACAAATATCCGAATGCGAAGATTTTTGGATTGACGACCGGGCTTGCCGTAATGAAAATCAACAGTGAGTTAGGATATAAGCCGGTAATTTATTCTGAGCTGACTCAGGATGAAGAATTCTGGAACGGCTGTAAAAGCTGTGTGAATTATGAAATTTTAATGAAAAAGGAACGTAAAAACTGTCTTTGTACAGCAATGCTTTTTGTTCCTGAAAAAGATAAGAAAAATGGGGTTGTAAACAACCAACCCGAAAATCAGTATGAAAATGAACAAGAAAGTCATCTTAGCGTTTAGCGGAGGTTTAGATACCTCTTACTGTGCTAAATATCTTAGTGAAACACTGAGATATGATGTGTACGCCGTTACTGTAAATACCGGAGGTTTTTCTAAGGAAGAGGAAAAAGAGCTGGAGAAAAAAGCCTTGAATCTCGGGGTAAAAGAGTACAGGTGCATCGACGCTCAGGAAGATTATTATAATTCTTGTGTGAAGTACCTGGTTTTTGGTAATGTATTGAAAAACAATACATATCCATTGTCTGTGAGCGCCGAACGTACGATTCAGGCGCAGGAGATTGCAAAATATGCTATAGAAATTGGTGCTGATGCAATTGCTCACGGAAGTACGGGAGCTGGAAATGACCAGGTCCGTTTTGATCTGATTTTCCAGGTAATGTGCCCGGACGTGCAAATCATTACGCCCATCCGTGATATGTCTTTGTCTCGTGAAGAGGAAATTGAGTTTTTAAAAAGCCATGGCTATGAAATGGAATTTCAGAAAGCGCAATATTCTGTGAATAAAGGGCTTTGGGGAACTTCAGTGGGAGGTAAAGAAACACTGACATCAAGAAATAGTCTTCCGGAAGAGGCTTTTCCTTCACAAATAAAAGAAACCCAACCTTCAGAACTGGAAATTGAGTTTAAGAATGGCGAAATCATCGCTGTGAATGGTGAAAATTTTGAGCATCCGGTGTATGGAATTCAAAAGATTGAAAAGCTGGCTTCTGCTTACGGAATCGGTCGTGATATCCACGTAGGAGATACGATTGTCGGAATTAAAGGGAGAGTGGGATTTGAAGCGGCTGCAGCCTCAGTGATTATTAAAGCACATCATTTATTGGAAAAACATACCCTTTCAAAATACCAGCAGATGATGAAATCACAATTGTCAGACTGGTACGGAAACTGGCTTCACGAAGCCCTTTTCTTAGATCCTGTAATGAGAAATATTGAGTCTTTCTTAGCAGATTCTCAAAAAACAGTAAGCGGGAAAGTCTTCATCACCCTGCATCCATACAGGTTTATTTTAAACGGGATTGAATCTGATCATGATTTAATGTCAGATAAATTCGGAAGTTATGGAGAAGCCAACAGGGCATGGACTGGAGAAGATGTGAAAGGCTATACTAAGATTGTAAGCAATTCTTTAAATATATATCATCAGATTAACGGAATAAAAGCATGAAAACAGTAGGAATTGTAGGGGCCAATGGCTATACAGGAAGCGAACTTATTCGTCTGCTGGCTTTTCATCCCAATGTGTCTTTGCGTTTTTTATATAGTCGTTCTTATTCGGGGACAAAAATTTCAGATTTGTACCCGGATTTGACGACGGTTTGTGAGAAAGTTTTAACAGACCAACCTGAAGATGTGGATATTCTTTTCCTGTGTCTTCCTCACAAGGAAAGCCGGAATTGGTTAACCCGGAATGCTGTAAAAGATGAAACTTTAGTGATTGATTTAGGCAATGATTTTCGATTAGATGGAAAATTTGGAAACAGAAATTTTATCTACGGATTGCCTGAAATCAATAAAAAGCAACTTCCGGGAGCAAAAAGTATTGCGAACCCGGGATGTTTTGCTACAGCAATTCAGCTGGCATTGCTTCCATTGGCAGAAAAAGAATGGTTGAATGAAGTGTATACAACCGGAATTACAGGCTCAACGGGAGCTGGGCAGTCTTTACAGGCAACAACGCACTTTACATGGAGAAATGATAATATTTCGGCTTACAAAACTTTAAGCCATCAACATGTCGATGAAATTTTGCAGCAGTTGGTTTCTTTTAATCATCAGGAAATAAGTCTGAATTTTGTTCCATGGAGAGGGGATTTTGCGAGAGGAATTTTTACGAGTTCCACCATAAAAACGGATATAGAGTTTTCAGATATGTATCAATTGTACAGGGATTTTTATGCAGATGCCCCTTTTGTAAAGATAAGTGAAACAGCAATTGATTTAAAGCAGGTTGTCAACACTAATCGCTGTGTGATTCAGATTGAAAAATGTGGGAATGTTACAGTCATTCACTCAGCGATTGACAATTTGTTAAAAGGTGCCTCCGGACAGGCAGTACAGAATATGAATATTGCAATGGGTTGGGAAGAAAACCTAGGATTGAATTTGAAACCCATAGCATTTTAAATGGCCATAATCAATTGTGAATTTAAAACTCACAACTATCAACTATCAAAAATGAATTTATTCAACGTATATCCATTATTCAATATCAATCCTGTTAAAGCTCAGGGGTCATTTCTTTGGGACGATAAAGGAGAACAATATCTTGATTTTTACGGAGGTCATGCAGTGATTTCTATCGGTCATAATCACCCGTATTATCAAAACAAATTAAAAGAACAGTTAGGGAAAATCTCTTTCTATTCCAATTCCGTTCAAAACGAATTGCAGACTGAATTAGCTGAAAAACTGGGGAAACTTTCAGGATATGAAGATTATAACCTTTTCCTGTGCAATTCCGGAGCAGAAGCCAATGAAAATGCTTTGAAATTGGCTTCTTTTCATAACGGAAAAAGTAAAGTCCTTTATTTTTCAGGCTCATTCCACGGAAGAACTTCGGCGGCAGTTTCTGTGACAGACAACCCTGAAATTGTAGCTCCTGTCAATTATTCCGGAAGATTTATAAAATCAGAATGGAATAATGTTGAACAATTGGAAGCTATTTTTGAAACTCAGGGAAGCGAAATTTCGTCTGTGATTATTGAAGGGATTCAGGGTGTTGGCGGAATTATGATTCCGACGGTTGAATTTGTAACTAAAATCAAAGAATTGTGCGAGCAGTATGATGCGGTTTTGATTTTGGATGAAGTTCAGTCCGGCTATGGAAGAAGTGGGTATTTCTTTGCTCATCAGGAATTCAGTATTAGACCGGATATCATCACAACCGCAAAAGGAATGGGGAATGGTTTCCCGATTGGCGGAGTTTTGATTCATCCTGAATTTCAGGCAAGCAATGGTTTATTGGGAACCACTTTCGGTGGAAATCATTTGGCTTGCGCAGCTGCCATTGCTGTGCTGGATGTCATAAAAGACGAAAATCTTATAGAAAATGCCCGGAAAATGGGCGATTATATTGAAAATGAAATTAAAGATTTTCCACACATTACATCGATCCGAAGGAAAGGATTGATGATAGGTATTGAACTCGACAGGAATTGTTCGGAAGTGAGGAGCAACCTGTTGTACAGTCATCATATTTTCACAGGAAACTCCAATGATAAGAGCGTTTTGAGGATTCTTCCGGCGCTTAACATCAGGAAAGAAGAAGCCGATCTTTTCAGTAATGCCTTGAAGACGGTTTTAGAAAATATTTCAATACAAATTAATGTGTAAATAAATTATCAATGAAAAAATTCACCGCTGTAAGTGATGTTGAAAACTTACAGGAAATTATACAAAAAGCTTTACAGATCAAAGAAAATCCTCTTTCAGAAACAGAGAAGGGGAAAGGAAAAACAATAGGACTTGTATTTTTAAATTCAAGTTTGAGAACACGTTTGAGCAGCCAGATTGCAGCACAGAATTTAGGGTTAAATGTATTGACTTTAAATGCAGCACAGGAAGCCTGGAATCTGGAATTTGCAGACGGAGCCGTGATGAATGGAGATACTGTGGAACATATCAAAGACGCCATTGAAGTGCTGAATCAATACTGCGATATCATTGCAGTTCGTTGTTTTGCAGGAATGAGGAGCAAGGAAGATGATGTGAATGAAAGCATTCTAAGCCAGTTTGAAAAACATGCAAAAGTTCCTGTTGTTTCTCTGGAATCTGCAACACGTCACCCCTTACAAAGCTTGGCAGACTGCATCACTATTACAGAAAACTGGAAAGAAGAACGTAAGCCAAAAGTAGTTCTGACCTGGGCTCCTCATATTAAACCGATTGCTCAGGCAGTAGGAAATTCTTTTGCAGAATGGATGCAGGAAATGGATGTAGATTTTGTGATCACCAATCCGGAAGGGTATGATTTGGATAAAAACTTTACTAAAGACGTGAAAGTTATTCATAATCAGGATGAAGCGTTGAAAGATGCGGATTTTATTTATGTGAAAAACTGGTCGTCTTTCGATGAATATGCAGCAATGCCGGAAGTGAAAGAAAACTGGATGCTGACCAATGAAAAATTAGAAAATACTAACCAGGCAAAAGTAATGCATTGTCTTCCTGTCCGTCGAAATGTAGAATTGAGCGATGAAGTAATGGATGGAGAAAATTCCATCATTTACCAGCAGGCAAAAAACCGGATTTTTTCTGCACAGGCTGTATTTTCTGAAATTTTAAATGAAATTAAGTAAGATAAAATGTTCAGAATTTTTTAATTTTTTAATCCTTTAATTTTTTAATGAAAGAAAAATTATATATCGTAAAAATAGGAGGTGCCTTGATTGATGATGAGGAATTATTGAACGAATTTCTGGAACAGTTCGCGGAGATTAAGGAAAAGAAAATTTTGGTTCATGGCGGAGGTAAGTTGGCGACAACATTGGCCGATAAACTGGGTATTGAACAGAAACTGATCAACGGACGAAGAATTACAGATAAAGATACCTTAGATATTGTGGCGATGGTGTATGCAGGAGGGATCAACAAAAATATTGTAGCCAAGCTTCAACAAAAAAAATGTAAAGCCATAGGATTTTCAGGTGCGGATGCGAATTTAATTAAAGCTAAAAAAAGAGAACATGCAGAAATAGACTTCGGATTTGTGGGGGATATTGAGAAGAAAAGTGTGAACAAAAAATTGATTTCAAAGCTCATCAAGCTTAACCTTGTTCCTGTATTTTCTGCCATTACACACGACAAAAAAGGAAATCTTTTCAATACTAATGCAGATACCATTGCTTCGGTAATCGCGCAGGCTTTATCGGCAAAATATGATGTGGAACTATTATATTGTTTTGATAAAGAAGGTGTTTTGGAAGATGTAAACAATCCGGAATCTGTTATAAAAAGTGTTTCCGAAGAAGAATTTTCTGTTTTAAAAGAAGAAGGAAAGCTTCACAAAGGAATTTTACCCAAACTGGAAAATGCACTCGGTGCAGTTAAAAATAATGTCAGTAAAGTATTCTTAATTAAAGAAACCGGGCTGAAAAACCATATAGAAAACCATCATGAAGGAACTGAAATCTGTTTATAGCAAAGAAGAATTACTGAGCAATGCAGTCGAATTGTTGAAAAAACTGATTGAAATTCCGTCATTCAGCAAAGATGAATTCAATACCTCTGTAGAGATTGAAAATTTTTTCAGCAAACATCAGATCCCAGTAAAACGTTTTAAAAACAATATTTGGGCTGTCAATAAGCATTTTGATGTTTTCAAGCCTTCTATTTTGCTGAATACGCATCATGATACGGTGAAACCCAATAAGGCTTACACGCTGGATCCATTTTTACCTGTTGAAAAAGATGGAAAATTATTCGGATTGGGAAGCAACGACGCAGGAGCCTCTTTGGTTGCTATGGCTCAGGTTTTTTTACATTTTTATGAGAAAGACAACTTACAATATAATTTAGTTATTGCTTTGACAGCTGAGGAGGAGATTTCAGGTTTCGACGGAATTGAAGCCTTGTTTCCCCAGTTACCCAATGTAGCACTCGCCATTGTAGGAGAACCCACGCAGATGAATCTGGCAATTGCTGAAAAAGGACTTTTGGTAATTGACGGGGAAATGAAAGGCACTCCTTCTCACGCTGCTCATCCGAATGATGATAATTCAATTGTAAAATGCATGGAAGATATACAGCATATTTTAAACTTTAAATTTCCAAAGGTTTCAGAATATTTGGGGGAAGTTAAAATTACCCTGTCAGGAATTCATGCAGGAGTTCAGCATAACGTAGTTCCGGAATCATGCACTTTCACTTTAGATGTAAGAGTTACGGACGAATACTCCAACAAAGAAGCTTTTGAAATGATTCAGTCACAGATGAAATCAACATTGACGGCAAGGTCTTTCAGGCTGAATTCCTCAAAAATTGAATTGGATCATCCTTTTGTACAGGCAGGTCTGGAAATCGGAAGGACAACGTACGGTTCACCAACTTCGTCTGACCAGGCAATTATTCCCTGTACGTCAGTAAAAATGGGACCCGGTGACAGCAGGCGCTCCCATACTGCGGATGAATATATCTATATAAAGGAAATAGAAGAAGGAATTGATATTTATATTCAAATCCTTGAGAAAGTTTTACAGGATGGAAGATAGAGACAAGAAGATGGAAGTTTTGCAGTTTGTGAATCACACTTCCAGCCTCCAGCTCAAAATAAATGATTTTAGGTTTAGTTTTTTAAGTTTTGATTACGCTCAGCAGACATTGAAGTTTGAATATTTTTAATAAAGATTTATGCAAAAAATGAAATTAGAAATGAAAGACTTAATGTTTAAAATTTTTACAAAATAATAAAGTGCTCTGCTGAGCCGGTCAAAACGAAACAGAAAAAAGAAGAAATATGAAAAAAATATGGCAGAAGGACGACCTTGCCACTAATATATTAGTCAATAATTTTACGGTCGGGAAGGATCTCGATTTTGATGAACGGTTGGCCAAATACGATGTCAAAGGCTCAATGGCACATTGTAAAATGTTGGCAGAAGCAGGAATTGTTTCCGGAGAAGAATCCAAGCAGATGCTATCTGTTTTATCCGGCATCTTAAAAGATATTGAAGAGGGAAGCTTTGAAATTGATAAAGAGGCGGAAGACATTCATTCTCAAATTGAAGCGATCCTAATTGAAAAATTAGGAGATACAGGAAAGAAAATCCATACGGCAAGATCACGTAACGATCAGGTTTTACTGGATATTAAACTGTATTTACTGGATGAAATCCGTGAAATTACAGCTTTGACGGATGAATTTTTTCAGATATTAATTAAATTGGCAGAACAGCATAAAAACGTTCTGCTTCCGGGATATACCCATTTGCAGATTGCCATGCCTTCATCATTCGGATTATGGTTTGGAGCTTATGCAGAAGCATTGCTGGATGATGTTGAAATGTTGTTTTCAGTGAAAAATATCATTAATAAAAATCCGTTGGGTTCGGCAGCGGGATATGGTTCATCTTTCCCGATTAACCGGGAGAGTACGACCTATCATTTAGGCTTTCAGTCAATGAATTATAATTCGGTATATGCACAGATGACCCGTGGAAAATCAGAGAAAATGCTGTCGATGGCTATGGCAACTCTGGCGGGAACATTGGGGAAGTTTGCATATGATGTTTGCCTGTATTTAAGTCAAAACTTTGATTTTATAAGCTTTCCGAAGGAATTTACCACAGGAAGCAGCATTATGCCGCATAAGAAAAACCCGGATATTTTCGAATTGGTTCGCGCACGCTGTAACAGAATTCAGGCGTTGCCTAATGAGTTTATGTTGTTGACAAGTAATCTGCCATCAGGTTACCACAGAGATATGCAATTAACAAAGGAAATCCTTTTCCCGGCCATCGACTCATTGAAAGAATGTCTTGAAATTCTGAATTACACTTTACCCAATATTCAGGTGAGAGATGGGATCCTGGAAGATGAAAAGTACAAATACCTTTTCAGTGTGGAGAAGATCAATGAAGAAGTGAAGAATGGAAGCTCATTCCGTGATGCTTATATAAAAGTAGGGCAGGAAATAGAAAATAATGAGTTTGAATTTGAAATAGAAAGCTTACACCATACTCATCAGGGAAGTATAGGGAATCTTTGTCTGGATAAAATAGAATATCAGTTTAATAAATTGAAGAATAAATTATTGGGGTAATAATTTTGAATCTGGAATTTAATCCAGATCAATTTTAAACTTGGTAGATTTTTTTACCTCGTGAAGCACGATAGAACTATGATATTGGCCGATATTAGGAATATTGGAAATGACATTTACGGCGAAGTCATTATAAGAGTTAATATCTTTTGCAATGATCTTCAGCATATAGTCATATTCACCGGATAAGCTGATGATTTCCTGTACTTCATCATATTTTCCGATATTTTTTTCGAAAGTTTCAAGGACCTTTTGAGATTGCTCCTTCAGACGGACGTTACAATAAACCACAATATTCAACCCCAGTTTTTCACGGTTCAAAAGACCGACATATTTTTCAATGATACCCTGCTTCTCCAATTGTTTGATACGTTCATAGGTTGGAGTAAAGGTAAGACCGATCTTTTCTGAAATTTCCTTTACAGATAAAGTAGAGTCTTCCTGAATAATACTGAGGATCATTTTGTCTTTTAAATCCATATAAAATTGGTTTGAGTTTTAACAAAAATAACATTTAAAAATGAAAATAAGGAGAGATTAAGATTTTTTAGTAGAATCGAAAAATAGGTTTTGTCAGTTTATAAAATTGTTGTATCTTTGCACCTAATGAATAAAAGAGTATTTATATCATTAGATTTACCGGGCGAAAGCGCCCTTTACGATATTTATTATTATTAAGCGAAGATTTGGTCTTCGCTTTTTTTTGTGTAAAAATTGAAGAAATATGTTTACGATTACAGAACTAAGCACCGAGAGAATCAACAGGATACTGACAGAAGCAATGGCCTTTGCCAATGGTAAGACTGCCAAAATTGAAGGAGAAGTTTTTTGTTCCAATCTGTTCTTTGAAGACAGTACAAGAACCAAAACAAGTTTTGATATTGCCGAAAGAAAATTAGGATTGCAGGTGGTTCCTTTTGATGCCTCACACAGTTCAGTTAATAAAGGAGAAAGCTTATATGATACGGTAAAAACAATTGAAAGCTTAGGCGTAAACTTAGTGGTCATAAGAGATAAGAAAGACAGATATTTCGATGAACTGAAGAATATTACAATTCCCGTGATCAACGGAGGAGACGGAACGGGAAACCACCCGTCACAATGTATGCTGGACTTGATGACGATTTATCAGGAATTCGGAAAATTTGAAGGCTTAAAAGTAGGAATTGTAGGTGATGTAAAGCACAGCCGCGTTGCCAACTCCAATGCAGAAGCATTAAGAAGATTAGGCGCTAAAGTATACTTCTCCGGTCCGGAGCAATGGTTTGATGAAGGAGCTTTAATTAACGGGACTTATCTGGCTGTAGATGAATTGATTGCTGAAGTAGATGTTGTAATGCTGCTAAGAATCCAGCACGAAAGACACGATGCCAAAATGAGTTTCTCCGCTTCGGAATACCACAGAAAATACGGGTTGACGAAAGAAAGAGAAAAAGCGATGAAAAAAAACGCCATTATCATGCATCCGGCTCCAATTAACAGAGGCGTTGAGATTGATACAGATCTGGTAGAGTGCGAGCGTTCAAGAGTTTTCAGGCAAATGCAGAATGGTGTTTTCGCAAGAATGGCCATCCTGAAAGAAGCATTGGAAGAAAAAGGATTTACATTCAAGTAGAAAGAGTTCCATAATTCGCTTGAAAAATTCCCCTCCATCGGAGGGTGTCAAAAAATGAAAATTTTTGACGGGGTGGTTAAAAAAAGAATAAAATAGAATCTAAATAAAGAAAATGAAGAAAAAATTAATACTGGAGTCCGGTGAAGTATTTCATGGAGAAGGTTTCGGAGCAGAGTTGGAAACTGCAGGAGAAGTGGTTTTCAATACCGGAATGACAGGATATCAAGAATTGATTTCAGACCCGTCTTATTGCGGTCAGATTGTGTGTATGACCTATCCGCTTATCGGAAATTACGGGATCAACCGTGATGATTATGAGAGCATTGAGCCGGCTATTAAAGGTCTTATTGTAAAGGAGCTTTGCGATTTTCCATCCAACTTCCGTACTCAGATCACTTTAGATGAATTGTTTAAAAAGAAAAACCTTTCAGGAATTTCAGGAATCGATACGAGAAAACTAACAAGAATTCTTCGTAACCATGGAGTAGTGAAAGGAAAGATTGTGAATGCAGATGCAGATGAAAATGCAGTAGTGGCAGAATTAAAATCTACCACTTTCCCTACCAATCAGGTAGAGACTGTTTCCACAAAAACACCTTATGCAAACCCGGGAAGAGGTTTCAAAGTGGTATTAGTGGATTTTGGTTCCAAATTAGGGATCATCAGAGAATTATCTCAGAGAAACTGTGATATCATTGTAGTTTCACAAGATACAACAGCAGAAGAAATTTTATTAATGAATCCGGACGGAATCATGCTGTCAAACGGTCCTGGTGACCCGGAAGACAATCCGCACGCATTGGAAATGATCCGTGGGTTATTAGGAAAAGTTCCGATCTTCGGAATCTGTTTAGGACACCAATTGATCGGCCTGGCTTGCGGAGCAAAAACGTTCAAGTTAAAATTCGGACACAGAGGAGGAAACCATCCGGTGTTAGATTTAGAGAAAAACAAAGTAGCTATTACTTCCCAAAATCACGGGTATGCTGTAGACCAGGAAAGTTTGAAAGAAACAGATTTAATTGAAACACACATCGCATTGAACGACAGAACAAACGAAGGATTAAGACATAAAATCCATCCATGTTTCTCCGTTCAGTATCACCCTGAAGCAAGTCCGGGGCCAGAAGATGCGAACTATCTGTTTGATGATTTCATCCACTTAATGGAAGACTTTAAAAACAAGAAAAACCAATAAAATTTTCAACATGGAAACTCCCTTACAATTAGCCAATCGTTTTCGTGAAGTGTATTTGAATGGAGAATGGGTAGTATACACCAATTATAAAACCCAGCTTTCAGAAACCGGCAGAGAAGTTTTGATAAAAAAAGTGGAAGACCTGAATACCATAGAATCTATCGCTTTTCATATTCATTATTATGTACACGGAGTTCTGAATGTGCTGGAAGGAGGAACATTAGATATCAGCGATAAGTACAGCTTTGATTTTCCTCCTACGAAATCCGGAGAGGAGTGGAAGAGTTTCCTTACGACATTCATCAGCGACTGCGAAAAATTTGCAGACATCATTGAAAAAATGTCAGACGAAGATTTGGATGGTGATTTTTCCGAAAATAGATACGGAAGCAAAAGAAAAAATATCAACGCTTTAATCGAGCATGGATATTACCATTTGGGGCAGATAATTTTAATTAAAAAGCTAATAAAATAAAAATTTATCATGTCATTCTGAACACAAACTGAAGGTTTGCGAACAAAGTTCAGTAGCGAAGTGAAGAATCTTAGAAAGCAGATTTTCGATTCCTCGGAATGACAAACAGAAAATAAATTAGATAAAAGTAAAATGGCAAAACGTACAGATATAAAAACAATTTTAGTAATCGGTTCAGGACCTATCATCATTGGTCAGGCAGCAGAATTCGATTACGCAGGAACGCAGGCTTGTTTATCTTTGAAAGAAGAAGGTTACAAAGTAATTTTGATCAACTCCAACCCTGCAACGATCATGACGGATGTGGAAATTGCAGACAAAGTGTATATCGAGCCGATTTCCCTTCAGTTTGTAAGTCACATCATCAGAAAAGAGCGTCCGGATGCACTTTTACCGACCCTTGGAGGCCAGACTGGTCTGAATATGGCGGTAGAATTGGAAAAATCGGGAATTCTTGAAGAATGCAAAGTAGAAGTACTGGGAACAAAACTTTCTGCCATCAACAGAGCAGAAGACAGGGATTTGTTCCGTGAATTGATGAGAGAGCTCAATGAGCCTGTTCCGGAATCAGACATCGTAAATACAGTTGAAGGAGCCCTTACTTTTGCGGATGATATCGGTTATCCTGTCATTGTCCGTCCTGCGTTCACCATGGGTGGAACAGGAGGAGGTATTGCCTCAACAGAAGCTGAATTGAAGGAAATTGCCGAACTGGGACTGAAACACAGCCCGGTTACGCAATGTCTTATTGAAAAATCAATTGCCGGTTTCAAAGAAATTGAATACGAAGTAATGCGTGATGCCAACGACAACGCGATTGTGGTTTGTAACATGGAAAATATAGATCCGGTGGGAGTTCACACAGGTGATTCCATCGTAGTAGCCCCTTCTCAGACACTTTCAGACAGAGAGTATCAGTTGTTGAGAAACGCTTCCCTAAAAATCATCAGAGCACTAGGAATTGAAGGAGGCTGTAACGTGCAGCTGGCTTTGGACCCGCATTCATTCGAATATTATGTGATCGAAGTGAATCCTAGAGTTTCCCGTTCATCAGCTTTGGCAAGTAAGGCGACAGGTTACCCGATTGCAAAAATTGCTGCAAAAATTGCTGTAGGATTAACTCTTGATGAAATCATGAACCCGGTAACAGGAAAAACATATGCTTGTTTTGAGCCTGCTTTGGATTATGTGGTAACCAAATTCCCAAGATTCCCGTTCGATAAATTCGAAACTGCGGACAGAAGATTATCCACTCAGATGAAAGCTACGGGAGAAGTAATGGCAATCGGAAGGAACTTCGAAGAGTCCTTGCAAAAAGCAATCCGTTCACTGGAAACCGGAATCAGACATTTAGGATTAAAAACTAAACAGGCTCAGGCTCTTACGGCAGAAGAAATCGAAAGAAGAATCAGGGTATGTGATGATGAAAGATTATTTATCATCGGAGATGCCTTAAGAAGAGGATATGACTGGGAACAGATCGTGGAATGGAGTAAAATAGATAAGTTCTTCATCTGGAAGCTAAAAAAGCTGGTTGATTTTGAGAAAACCATTGCCGGAAATAAATTTGACAAGGAAACTTTAATCCAGGCAAAGAAATTAGGTTTTGCAGATATCAATATCGCGGTTCTTTGGGAAGTGACAGAGCGTGAAGTTTTCAACTTCAGAAAAGAAAACGGAGTAATGCCGGTTTTCAAAATGGTAGATACCTGTGCCGCTGAATTTGAAAGTGAAACTCCATATTTCTACGGAACGTATGAAGAAGAGAACGAAAGTGTTGTTTCAGATAAGGAAAAGATCATTGTTCTGGGTTCCGGACCGATCAGAATCGGACAGGGGGTTGAATTCGACTATGCCACGGTTCACTCGGTTTGGGCAATCAAAGAAATGGGGTATGAAGCGATCATTATCAACAATAACCCTGAAACAGTTTCCACAGACTTCTCGATCTCAGATAAACTATACTTCGAACCTTTAACGGAGGAAGATGTAATGAACATCATCGATCTTGAAAAACCTAAAGGAGTAGTTGTACAGTTCGGAGGACAGACTGCAATCAACTTAGCAGATAAATTAGCTTCTCACGGAGTTCAAATTTTAGGAACTTCCTTAGAAGACTTAGACAGAGCTGAAAACAGGGATAAATTTGAAAAAGCACTTCAGGAGTTAGGAATTCCTCAGCCTTTAGGAAAAACTTCCACTTCAAAAGAAGAAGCGATAAAGATTGCCAACGAGATCGGTTATCCGGTTTTAGTACGTCCAAGCTACGTATTAGGAGGTAGAGCCATGGAAATTGTGTACACAGAAACAGAATTGGCTCACTATATGGAGTATGCCGTGGAAGCAAGCCCGGAGCACCCTGTTTTGGTTGATAAATACATGGTGGGGAAAGAAGTGGAGGTTGATGCCATCTGCGATGGGGAAACCACCGTTATTCCGGGAATTATGGAACATATCGAAAGAGCGGGAGTCCACTCCGGAGACTCAATCGCCGTATATCCGCCACAAAATGTTTCCCAAAAAGAAATCGAAACTTTAGTAGATTATACAAAGAGATTAGCAAAAGGACTGAATGTAATCGGATTAATGAACATCCAGTACGTTCTTTTCGAAGGAAATGTATATGTAATCGAGGTAAATCCGCGTTCATCCAGAACGGTTCCTTTCTTATCCAAAATCACGGAAGTTCCGATGGCCAACTTAGCAACCAAAGCTATCTTAGGTCAGAAACTGAAAGATTTAGGGTATCAGGACGGATTGGTTCCCAATAAAGAAGGAGTCTACGTAAAAGTTCCGGTATTCTCATTCTCGAAACTAACGAAAGTAGATATCTCTTTAGGCCCTGAAATGAAGTCTACAGGAGAAGTAATGGGGAAAGATACCACACTGGAAAAAGCGCTTTACAAAGGACTGATCGCAGCAGGAAGAAAAGTTCCGATGCACGGCTCCATTCTATTCACCGTTGCGGATAAACATAAGCAGGAAGCAGCAGATTTAGCGGCGAGATTCCATGAAGTTGGTTTCAGAATCTGGGCTACGGAAGGAACGGCAAAATTCTTCGAAGAAAAAGGAATTCCTTGCAAAATAGGATACAAAATCGGAGAAGAAAGTGTAAACCTTATTGATCTGATCCAGAAAGGAAAAGTACAATACGTAGTCAATACCACAACAAAAGGTAAACAGGCAGAAAGAGACGGTTTCCAGATCAGAAGAATGAGTGTGGAAAATGGTGTTCCTTGTTTAACCTCGATGGATACGGTAGAAGCTATTCTTAAAGTGATCGAAAGCATGAGCTTCAAGATGGAGACGATGTAATTTCGAAATAAATAGATTCAAAACGCACCTTCCTTTAAGGTGCGTTTTTTTATTGATAAATATTTGCTTAGTTATCGAAATATATAAATTTTGATGTAATTTTATTGAAGTCTCATAATAAATAAAGATATGTCATTCTTTAAAAGACTTTTTGGGAAAAGTAAAAAGGAGGAAAACAAAGAAGAGAAAGAATCTGTTTTAAAGCTACCATGGCTAGAATCTTCGGAAAACCAGTGGAATGTAAGGCTTCTGGATTTGCGGCCTTTGATCAATAGCATATTTTCCGCTTCATCAGATCCAAAAATGGCAGAAAATGCGATTTCTTATGGTGGTGATGACGGAACTAGCTTTTGGGGTATAAAACCCAACAATAACAGAACTATCCCTGCAAACCTTTCTCTACCTATTGATACTGTTTTGGAGTCGGGTGTTCTATTTACACCTAATACGATGGAACATAAATGGGCCATCTATTTTGATGGAATATATTTGATATTCATCCGTAGTTGGCTAAGACAAGTTTTTGTAATAGCAAAAACTTCACAAAAAAATAATCAACTCATTATAGAAAATATAATCGGTGAGTTTACCGAAAATGAAACTCCTGAATTTACAATAGCGGTATTAAATTTCTTATTGATCAGCCATGCAATGGGAGAAGTTGTTCCTGCTCCATTACCGAAAGAATTAGAACTGGATACAAACAGAGCAGGAACATGGGCGTTTTCAAGCTATGGCAATATGGCACATTTAGGAATTTTTGACGAAAATTTTATTCCGCTTCCAAAAGGGATACTCCGTTCCCATTCATTACTGCATATTGCTGTAGCAAAATCTAATATGGATGAAATAGAAAGACAGGTTAAAAAAGGGACCAATGTAAATTTATTGGCAGGAGATGGGTTAGCTACTTTACACTGGTCGATAGCATGTGAAAGCATTGAATCTATGGATAAATTGATTGAATTAGGAGCTGACCCAAATGTAAGAACCTTACAAGGTGCTACACCATTAATGAACGCTGTTCAGTCAAATAAAATAGAACACTTCAATTTACTTTTACAGTCAGGAGCATTAGTAAATGCCAAAGATAATAGAGGATTTACGGCATTACACAGAGCGGCGGAAATGGGACATTTAGAAATTGTAAAGATTTTATTATCAAAGGGAGCCGACAAAACCGTTGAAGCTGAAAATCATACGGCATTCTCGCTTGCGAGAGCAAGCGAGAATAAAGAGATTGTAGAATTATTAACAGATATATAAAAAGTTATGCATAATAATGGTTTATGATAGTAAATGTCAAATAGAGACCAAATGAAAATTTTGAAATATTTTTTAACTTTTATATTCCTGATTTTAGCCGGTTATATTTTGTATTTCTATGTAGCCGTCTATTCAAAGCTTATTCCTGCAATAATTGATTCAAATGTGAAGAAGGAAAAAGCATTCCGTTTAATGGATATGCAAAAAGAGATTATAAACGGTACGGAAATCTATGATTCAATTCCGAGAAAAAAAAGCTCAAGTGTTATTTTGTATGCAGATAAAAAGCCTGTTACAAAAGATGAACTAAAAATGGCAGGTTTCAATAATTGTAGAGCAATCAGATGGAAAGGAAAAACAAGAATAACAATTGGATACAACTCAGGTTTTAGCGGAGGAGGCTATGAAATAGAATATGTACTGGGAAGATTCAAACTACAGCCATATTCTTTTACCGATGTTGTTTCCGAAAACAGCAAAGAACCTCTTTATAAAATTATAAAGCAAGAAGTAACTTTGGACAAAATCAACTATAAAGAGGGAGACAGTATATATGGTAAAATAGATTTTATTATGGAGAACAATGATTTCGCCCCGAAAAAAATCATCATATATGGTAATGGATATTTTAGAACAAAACTTGAGAGTTTATAATGACATAGGAGAACAATTATAAAGTTCCGACTCAAAAGCAAAAATGGTATAGATGTTTTTCAATTCAACAAATTTCCATAGTTTAGTTCTATTGAAAAAAGTTTATGAAAACATTTTATCTTATCATTTTACTGCTCTTTTTATCTCCCGTTTTTACATTCTCTCAAAATTTAAAAGATGAAAATGAGCTAATCTCATCAATGTGCAAAGAGTTTCAGAAAACTGAACACTTATCAGATTCTTTACGTGTTCAAAATACATATTCAAAATTTTTGCCTTCATATCTTGAGAAGATTTAACCTGCAAAGCTAGATTCAGTTGGTAGTTCAATATATTTCCGTCTTCAGAGAGAGTGTGAATCATTTAGAAGATTTCTTGATAGAGTAGATCCTTTACCCAATTGGAAAGAAATAAAAGAAATGCCTAAAAGTGAATTAACGGTTAAAGACAGAAAGGAATTTGAAAAAACCAAGAATTTCTACTATTTAGAAGGAAATAATGAAACAACCAATGTTGTAATTGAAAATGGAAGATGGATGGATATATTTCCGGACAATACTTTTTCAAAAACTAAATTTAAATGGTTTGGGAAAGACAATGAATTCGAATTGGAGTTTATAGAAAGCACTAATTTAAATAGAAAAGGATACAGCAGAAAAGGAGATAAATATTTTTATAAAATAATTCGAAAAGAAAAAAAATATTTTGAAGTTGCAGCACAAATACCGAATCAGGAACAGATTTTACTTTTTAAATTATATATCAAATAATTGACCCCTCATTTATAATCGCTAAAAACAATACCCTATGAAAAAAATCACATTATATTCATTTCTGCTTCTATGTTTACTTTCATGTAACAAGAACACTGAAAACATAGAAAGCCAATCCAAAACAAAAACAGAAGAATCATCCATTAAGAATTTAAATATCCAAATGAACTCCTTTACTGAAATTGACAGTACAGGGATTCTAATTTTCCCATTGCAAATGGGACAAAACAAAAGGGATGACGGAAGCTATTCTTATAAAAAAATGCCTGATAATGCATATTGGAACATTATCTTTTTAAATTCAAATACAAACGAATATCATTTACTTACAGAAAAGAAAATTCTGATACTGGATTATGATTACAAATACAATGCAGAAGAAGGAATTAATATTTCCAAAAAAACCGATCATATTTTTTATGACGTAAGGAGTTTAGATTATAATAACGATAAACTAATCAATGAAAAAGATCCGGTGTATTTATTTGTTTCAGACAGGTTTGGAAATAATTTCAGACCGATTTCACCTGCGAATTACAGTTTAAATACCTGGAAATATATCCAAAGTTCAAATAAAGTTATAATGACTGTAACAAAAGACAGTAATCGTGACAAACTGTTTGATGATAAAGATGAAATCTTAACTTTTGAAATTGTCTTGGATCAATCGGAAACACCCAAAGAAGTTTTTCAGACAGAGCTTAAAGATAAACTTAAGAAGCTGTATGACAGAGACTGGAAAAGAATAAAATAAAGAATTGGCAAAATTGTAATAAATAAAATCGTTAACAATCAAATAAATAACCATGACAGAATATCAGGCAAAATCTAAGGAAACTCTATCTTTTGACATCACAAAGGAAGACCAATTAATCGGGAAACTTATTTATAAAAGTTGGTTTAAGTTTAATGCGGAAATAGAGATGGCCCATAATTCAAAATATCAGATTGAGCCTAAAGGTTTTTGGGGCACAACTATCGAACTTAAAGAAGGAGATAAGGTATTGTTAAAATTCAAGATGAACTGGAATGGCGAGATTCTCGTGCAGACTTTTTTTGACGGCATTGAGAAAGATTATATTTTTAAGCACAGAGGCATTTTCAAAGAATCGTTTGTATTGATAGATCAAAAAGGAACAGAGCTTTTGGTGATGAAGCCGCACCTGAAATGGAATTGGATGAATTATGAATATACGGTTACTACATCCGATACTTTTGATGCCTTACCTCATAGAGAAATTATATTGATCAATTCATTGCATTGTGCCAATTACTATATGTCGATGGCGATGTCTGGAATATAAAATCAGACATTTTTAGTAGTTAAAAATTTATTACTTTTGGTTTAATGAAAATCATACATCTTACCACCATAGCAACTCCGCTCGGAGATATGTTTGCCTGTGCCGTAGACGAAGGAATCTGCTTATTGGAATTTACAGACCGGAAGAATATGGATAAACAGTTCCAATCATTATCAAAAGCTTTGGGTGGAGAAATTGTTGAAAAAGATCATCAACATTTCAGGCAGCTTGAAAATGAACTGCAAGAATATTTTGAAGAAAAAAGAAACCAATTTGAAGTTCCGTTATTCATTACCGGAACAGAATTCCAGGAAAAAGTATGGCAACTCTTGCGCGAAATTCCAATGGGGGAGACCAGAACCTACAAACAGCAGTCAGAATTTTTAGGAAACCCGAAAGCCATTCGTGCTGTAGGAACCGCAAATGGCATTAATAAAATAGCGATCCTGATCCCGTGTCACCGGGTGATAGGTTCCAACGGTGAACTGGTAGGCTATGCCGGAGGAATCTGGAGAAAACAAAAATTGTTGCAATTGGAGAAGGCTATTTTGTTTTGATTTTTGTAATTTTAAACAAAAATTTGCACGTGAAAAAGTTTATCATAACACTTTGTTTATCAGTTTCAGCTTTAAGTTTTGCACAGGATTATTCAGTTCCGGCAGCAAGTCCGAGACAAAAAGTAGAACAGCAGTTCTCAATGTCTAAAGTAACGATTGATTATGGAAGACCGGGAGTGAAAGGGCGTAAAATATTCGGAGAGCTGGTTCCTTATGGCCAGGTTTGGAGAGCAGGAGCCAATTCATCTACCAAAGTTACATTCGGACAATCTATAAGTTTCGGAGGGAAAATAGTTCCGGCCGGGACGTACGGTTTATTCATCGTTCCTACAGAAAAAGAATGGAAGGTGATTCTGAATAAGGATTTCCAGCAGTGGGGCGCTTATACGTATGATCCTAAACAGGATGTCGTAGACGTTACCGTTCCGGTGAATAAATTGGCAGACAAGCAGGAATGGTTTGAAATTACCTTGAATCCTATTGATGAAAACTCGGCGAATCTTGTTTTAAAGTGGGATTTCACACAGGCTGAAGTTCCGTTGAAACCGGCTAAACCCGATGCCGTAATCAAAATTACGGATAAGCTGAAGGAGATTAAAAAAATAGAATCTGACGCCAGTAAAACCAAAAGCTAAGAAATGAACTTTTCAATTCAACCTGTTTTGGAAAATCAGGAATATCAGTTAATCCCCTTACAGCAAGGGGATTTTGAGTCTTTATATGAGGTGGCTTCCGATCCTAAAGTCTGGGAACAGCATCCCAACAAAGACCGCTACAAAAGAGAAGTTTTTGAAATCTTTTTCAAAGGCGCTATAGAAAGTAATGGGGCCTTCAAAATAACAGATAAATCATCCGGTGAAGTACTGGGAAGCAGCCGTTATTATGATTTTAACGAGGGAGACAACAGTATTTTTGTAGGGTATACCTTTTACGGTACAAACTCTTGGGGAAAAGGAATTAATCCACAGGTGAAAAAACTTATGCTGGATTATATCTTCCGGTATGTAGACAAAGTTTATTTCCATGTCGGTAAAAATAACCTCCGTTCTCAGATTGCAATGGAAAGATTAGGAGGAAAGAAGATTGCAGAGGAAGAGGTTGCTTATTTCGGAGAACCCGCCAAAACCAATTTTGTATATGAAATAAAAAAAGAAAACTGGCTATCATGAAAAAATATAAAATCCAGACATCCCCGTTTGTAGTTCCTACAATGGATGGAAAATTAATTGAAGAGCATTGGGGGAATTCCACACAGCATTCCAATATTTCCATTGCCCATATGGTAGCTCCGCCGGATTGGAGCGAACCGCATCAGACTCCTGAATTTGATGAATTCACCATTATTGTTTCAGGAAAGAAACAGTTTGAAATAGACGGCGAAATGGTTGTCCTTGAAAAAGGGCAGAGTATTTTGGTGGAAAAAGGTGCAAGAGTACGTTACAGCAATCCGTTTTCAGAAGCCTGTGAATATATCTCGATCTGTCTTCCGGCATTTTCTGTTGAGCTTGTACACAGAGAGGAGGAAGGGGTAGATTAATCATCTACAATTTCAAGAATAATACGGACTTTGTATAAGACTGGCCGGAAGGAAGGTTTATATGTCCATTTCCTGCTCCGGCAGCTCCAAATGTTCCATTGGAAACGCCGTTAATAATAAGACCAGGTCTTTGGATAATAAAACGTATCATGGTATTAGCAGAAAGACTGGCAATGGTAGAAGGTATTTGTATTGCAGTTCCTGTTCCTGCGGCAATACCTACAAAAGTACTTCTTATTCCTGTTAACTGACTCCAACTTGTCCCTCCGTTAGTAGAATATTCAAAATATAAGTTGACTGCTACATATTGTGTTGCCGTACTAAAGTCAGGTCTAAAAGCATTAAAACCTATAAAACCCGAAATCATATAAACACCATTTTCTAAAATTGTAAATGTTGAAGTAGTCTGGTTAAATGTTGTCGCTGTTGAGATTTGATTATCTGTTGATAAAAAAGTGATCAATTGTCCTGAAGTGCTTGTTTGATCCAAAGCCTGAGGTGTGCTGGATTTATAATTGGTCATTACAGTACTTACTCCGGTGGATTTTATAACTTTTCCTGTAGTATTATTTATCAACAGATTGGAATACCCGGTAAGCGCGTCACCTCCTTGCAGGTTTTCTAAGTATAACACATCATTTGTACTTGCATTTCCAACAATATGTACTTTCCCGGACGGATTGCTTTTATTGACACCTACATTCCCGTTATCCAAAATGGTAACCAGTTCATTGGAGACAGGGGTTGTCGAATCGCTTATTTTCAATGCTTTAGTAGCATTTGTATTCCCTTTGCTTACAATATCCAAAGTAGCTGATGGGGAAGTTGTATTAATGCCTATTTGAGCTGACGTTAAAGGAGATAGTAATATTACAAATAAATAAGTTTTTAGGTTTTGCATAGTGTATTTAATAATTCTTGTTATGATGAATAAAGGCTCTGTTCATAGAAGCTATTCAGGATAAAAAATCCCCGACCCAATAGTAGCATAAGGATGAATAAAAAAGTCTATCGGCCGGGGAACCAATTTTAAAAAGTATGGTTTGTTAGTTTGTTAAATAAATTTTTTCTTCCATTGAGAGACCGTATTTTTACTCAGCTTAAAATGTTGTGCAAGCTTGGTATTGCTTAGATTATGAGCTTTTTGATATTCCAGAATTTTAAAAATACTGTTTGGATCATAAGAACGATGAGATGGGTTCAAAACATCTGAAGAATGTCCGAAAATTATGGTATTGAGTTCAATTATATCTAAAGAAGTTAATTGTTTTTTTGATAAAATTTTTTTGCAGTCATCTTTCTTTTGAGGATGTTTTTTATCAAGAATATCAACGTAAATTTTCTTATAATCCGGGCGCATTATTTTCTGTACTTTTTTATCCACTTATATAATGTTGTTTTGGGAATTTTGTATTCCGTCATAACCTGTGATGTTGTTTTTTCATTAGTTTCTATTAATTCCAAAATAAAATCAATTATTTCTTTGGTGTAAATATTTTTTGCCGAACCATAAATTACAGGCTTACTTTTTTCTGCTTTATGGGTATAATTTAGATTGGTAGGGGCATACAAAATAAGATGTTGAGAATATAATCTGAAAAAATCATAATGTAACAACACACTCCACTTCAAAAGAATGTCAGTATCAATATCATCAGCATCATACATCTTGATGATATCAATTTCAGGGATATTAAAATATTCGCTTATCTCCGAAATTTTTATTTTTTTTTCTTCTACAATGCTCTTGATCCAAAGTCCTATCTGAATATTTTTAAAACTCATAAAACTTAAAACTCAAAATAAAAGATGTAATACGGTTTAGAATTACATCTTTTAAATTTTAAAAAAATTAATGGCTAGTTATTGGTGTTAATTCCCTGTCTAGCTGATCAGGTATCTGAATTTGTGTTTTTTTATAACACCACTACAAAGATGTAATTCATAAATATATTTAACTAAAAAGTTGCGTTACATTATATATACTATTTGGTATTTCATGTATACAATTTATATACATTAATTTTAATTTGTTGATTTTCAGTCGTTTGTGTTTTTGCGTTTTACGGTGTGGTATTTTATTGTATTACCCAGAAGGTTATATTTGCAAAATATTCTAATCGAAGTAAGAACAAAATATGAAGAAAATCTTTTACTTTATTTTATTATTTATCTCTTCTTTTTATTCGTCACAAAGTGATTTTGATATTGATCAACAGAAAGTATACACCCATCTCTATAGCAAGGAAATTGAAAAGGCAAAATATTTAATAAAAACAAAATTTATAGATTCAAAAATTGCTTCTAAAAAAATTATCGGTTACGTTTATTTAAGTGATTATTATTCTTTTACAGAAAATGAAGTTGAGAAAGTCAATGCATTGGAGAAAGCTGAAAAAATTGCTCTCCAGACAAAAAATGAACTTGACATGGGATATGCCCAGTTGGGATATGCCAGATATTATCAGAGCCTTAATAAAAACGATTTGTTTATAAAATCGGTCAATAATGCCATTACCATTTTTAGCAGGCACTCCGATGAAAATTTTATCTTGTCACAGCTGTATTTTTTACGATATAATTATAAATCAAAAAACTCTTTGGAACAAGATCTAAGACAGGATTATATAAAGGCCAATGAATATGCGGTCCGGTCAAAAAATAGTGTATTAATAAATTTTACCTATAGTAATCTCGGGTATTATTATAAAAATAAGTTCAACGAAACCCATGATAAAAAATACCTTGACTCTGCCAAAGTAAGCTATCAAAATTCTTTACGATTTATTAGTTCAATAAAGGATACCAAAGCAAATAAAAGAGCTCAGATTGTTTATTATCTCAATTATGGCAGTCTTTTAAATTCATTGACTCCTGACAGTTATGAAAAATGTTTGGAATTGTATCATAAAATTTTAAAAATAAGTGAAAATGATAATGCTTTTAAAGATATTACCGCTTTAACGTATAATAATATAGGCTCTGCGTATGAAAATTTAAATAAAATTGAATTAGCTGAAGAAAATTATCTAAAAGCATACACTTTAACCAAAGATGACAAGAACATTTATACCATTCATAAGCTTATTATTTTAAATAACTTGTCAAGAATTTATGAAAATAAAAAGCAGTTTGTTAAAGCTTTGGCTATAGAAAGAGAAGCAAAAGAGCTGATTAAGGAAGATGATAAGAAGCAATTCAGCAACAATACTAACGCCTTAGAAATTTTTTATAAAACAGAACAGAAAAATCAAAAGATAAAACAGCTTGAAGATAAAAACAAAAATTTTGCAAAACAGAGGTTTTATTTCATAAGTATGACGCTATTAGCTATTTTGGGTTTGGTGCTTTTATTTTTTATATTTCGTTTCAGATTAAAGATCAACAGGCAAAAGACAAATTTGTTAGAGGCTGCTAAAAATAAAGCCGAATTAATACTACAGCTGGAAAAACAAGAAAAGGCCCGTTTAAAAGCTGAACAGGAACTTTTAACTGTTCAGCAGGAACAATTGCAGAAGAAAGCTTTGGCAACTTCGCTTCATTTGGACTATAAAAATAAATTCATTAAAGACCTTAAAGATAGTATTACGGAAAAGGGGGATATAAATTTTGAAAAAATTTTAAAAGAGGATCAATTAAATGATAATGATTTCTATGAGATCGAAAATGTTATTGAACAAGTCCATCCAAATTTTTTTAAGCGTTTAAAAGAGCTCACCAAGGCAAAACTTTCTAATTTGGATTTAAAATATGCATCCTATATTTATTTGAATATGGATAATCAGCAGATTGCCAATATCTTAAAAGCGGATCCTAAAACAGTAAGAGTTACAAAGTATAGGTTGAAATTGAAATTCGGACTAACAAAAGATGAAAGTCTTCAAAATTTCATACAAAACCTGGATTTATAAATATTAATTTAAAAAACACAAAAGAATGCGGACAATTATTAATTTGATTTTTATCATTTATTGCTTTAGTACAAGCGCACAAGTAGGGATTTCTAAAGATCTGGGTTTTAAACCTGACTCTAGGACAATTTTGCATGTAAAACAGGATAATGAAGCCGTAAGATTGCCAAAGAGCAACACTACGGGTATTTTACCTTCTTCCGTTATCGGAACCACCGGAAATGGAACACAAGGTTCAATAATTTACAATAGGGAAACCGGGGGAATTGTTGAAAATGATGGCACGCAATGGAAAGTTTCCGATCCTATTATAGTAAATTTAAAAAATGGAAAATTGGCCCGGTTTGTAAGATCAGGAGGTACTTTAACATCATCTTGCGGAAGTTGTATACTCTGTGGGTTTGAAAATCGGCAGTGTACTCCTGTAGATGTTCCTTTAACGGTTACCGGAAACAATGCGTTTAATGATATTCCGGGTGACGTAGAGTTAATAGCAGCAAGTACACCTCAGATAAGATTTAAAACCACTGGCTTATACAGAATTTCTTTTAGTAGCAGAGTCACATCTAGTTCTCCTACCTGTCTGGGAATAGCTCAAACCATCTATGCAAAAATGAATTTATTTTTACAGGCAAATGGAACGGGAGCTTTTGTTCCTATAAATAGTACCGTTTCACCATATACCTTAAATAGTGCAACGGATCCTCTGCAAATTTTAGGTATTCTTGGCCCCAAGATTAATCATTCTATTTCAAGTACATACGTAGGAACTTTTAATGCTAATGATATCATAAAATTTACATTTTTTGGAAATCAGAATATTACGGTGGGTGGCTGTACAGGAGGTGCAATGAATTTTCAACTGGACGGTACCGGATACCAGTTACCTGAAGTCATTATTGAAAAACTCACAATATAAAAACAAATCTGCATGAAAAATTTATTATTTTTATTAATAACATCTTGTTGCATTAATGCGCAAATTGTTATTGGAAACGATATTATCAGTACCAAAAATATCCTGAAAATAAAAGACGGGAGTAGAGGAGTATTGCTTACCAATTCTAATAATTTTACTCTCTTTCCTCAATATAATGCCGCTTCGAATGATTTATTTAATGATTTACCGAATCTGGAAGGTTCTATTATCTATAATAAAACGGATGATCAGTATTATAAATATGATGGATTCTCATGGAATCCCGCCAGGCAATTACAAGGAAGATTTAATACTAACGTATCTCGGTTAGGCCTTACCAATCCTTTCAGCAACTTTTGTGGAGATTTTTCAGGAGTAAATGCATGTGTTAATTCAGGTTATACTTTAACGTATGGTGGTACTTTTGCCGATAATAAAGATCAATTGTTGGTAGATAGTGGGCATTTAGGAATAAAAAATGCGGCAAATGGAATCGTAATAGCTCAAAATGGGCTTTATGAAGTTGGCGTTTCTTTGGGGGTAAGTGGTGGTGGGCTCTCTGCAGGAATTGGCCTGGTTGAATATCGTTTAGGCCTTCAGGTAAGTTACGATAACGGAGCTACATATGTAGATGTAGCGGAGAAATCCAACTATTCTCTAATGTTTGTTGTGGACCTGAACGGAACCAAGACAACCAGCTTTACTACAACCCTGTCTTTACCGGCAACTGCAAGGTTAAGATCTATAGTTAATATGAAAAGAATTATTGCTTCAGGAGGGGGGCTTGCCACCTATTCAGCGAGTAATGACCCCGTGTATTCCTATCTAGTAGTCAGACAAATCAAAAAATATTAGTTATGAATAAAAATATAATTTGCGCTTGTATATTTTTTATAATAAACCTATACAACTCACAGGTAAATTTCACCAATGGAGTAGGTAGCAATATCAATAGTTCGGATCAGGTCATAGTATATATTAATAATGCCAGTGAAGCAAGTAATATAAAAGGATTTGGTCTTCCAACAGTTAATTCTTTAGCTGATCTCCCATATACAGGATCTAATGCTCCAGCCAGTAGAATTGAGGAATTAAGAGGTTTGTTATTGTTTGTGAACAGCACCGGAGAAACAATGGTTTTTGATGGTTTAGTCTGGACTAAAGCATTTAATATTGTAGGATTAGGCAGTAATATTAGCCGTTTTCAGATCAACAATACAGTTTCTACAACTAACGGACAGGTTACCCTGCCATTTAGTTCAGTCACAGGAACTTACCTAAACGACCCATTGAAGGTAAAAACTAATGTGCCGTCTGTTGCTGCTGAATTGCCTAAATTATATATCAGGCAAACAGGAACTTATAGAGTAAACATCAGTTTAACATTAACATCTTCAGAAAGTGGAGCATTCAGCAAACGTTTAGGTATTGCCATGTTTGTTAACGGGGTGGAAAGAACGAGACTCTTGGAAACGGTTACAGACTTTAATGCCGTTACTAAGCTTGTAAACTTAGATACCGTATTATATCTGAAGCAGGGTGAGTATTTTACTATGGACACTATTTCTGAGGTAGGAGGCGCACAAAGCTTCACCGTTTCAGATAATACCTTTGTCACCATAGAAAAAATATTGTAATGAATAATAAAAATTGAAAGGCAGAGGTAAATTTTGTATCCATTAATCGTCAATATCTAATCTGAATGTTTTAAAGAATAAGGGCAGGTAAATTTACCTGCCCTTATTCTTTATAATAAAGTTACAGGCTTTTTTATTTCAAAATCTCTTTCAAAAATAATAAAGTGTGGTTCCATGCTCTTTTGGCCATTACCTCATTATAATCCGGGGATTTCGGATCTGTAAACGTATGTTTGGAATGAGCATATGTAATGATCTGCCAATCTGCATTCCCTTCATTCATTTCTTTTACCAGATTATCATAATCCTGTTGAGTAACCCCTTTATCATCAGCCGGATTTTCAACAAGAATTTTAGGAATGATAGGATTATTTTTTCTGGTTTGATCTTTAGCAAGGCTTCCGTGGATAGAAACAACTCCTGCAACAGGTAAATTCCCTCTTGCTGTTTCCAAAGCACCGGTTCCTCCGAAACAATACCCGATGACTGCAATTTTATCAGGAATAGCCCCGTTTCTTTTAAGCTGATCTAAAGCTAAAGAAATACGCTTCTGATAGGCTTCATAATTCTGCTTGTAATAGCCTGAGCTTTTTGCAGCTGCTGCATTATCTGCCGGAATATTTCCTTCCCCGTAAATATCAGCAATAAAAGCAATATACCCTTGTTTTTCAAGATCTGCTGCAGCCGTTCTGGCTTCGTCGTCTATTCCTTTCCAAGCAGGTAAGATAAGAACTCCGGGAAGTTTTTTTCCTGCATTGGAAGTTACCATACCATTAAGCTTTTGTGTACCGTCCTGATAAGTTACGGTAGAAAGTTTCTGACTGAAAAGTGTTCCTGATCCCATAAGAAATACGGATAATAAAATTGATCGTATCATATTTGTAATTTTAGTAAAAGGTGATATAATTATTTGTCATTCAGAACATCGTGAAGAATCTCTTAATATTCTTAATCCCCGAACTTTAGTCTTAATGACTGCAAGTTTTATGGGTTGTTCAGGAGATTCCATTTTTGACCATCATATTCATATTTTTTTGTTGTATTGAGATAAGTGATCTGCAGTTTATAAGGATTGAAAATTGTTAGCTGGATAGCAATAGGTCTTGGATTTTCATCCTTGTTCTTTGACTGGATTTTTACAATATTATATTTAGGATTGTAATTTTTAGTCAGGAATGATTTTAATTCCGGGTCATAAGACTTAAGAAATTCATTCATTTTATCCTTTTCAAGCCTTGTTGAGAGCGTTATGGTTCTTTTATACTTGTTAAGGTTTTCCAGGGCACTTTTATTCCAGAATTTGGAGATGAGATAATTATGCTCATCAGTAGCCAACGTGCTGCAACATGAGCCAACCAGGCTGCAGGAATAATTGTCCATGAAATAAACAAAAATAAAAGTATCCGTAAAGCTCTCTTTAGGAAGGTCATCTAAAATATTCTTATTGATCTGGTCATAGACTTTTCCTATATCTTTATACTTCAGCTTGAAATTTTCAAGGTCGGTTTTATCCTGTTGGTAAATATTCTCACATTTCTTTTTGAAGGGTTCAATAGCATCGGTTGCTACTGTTCCTGCTTTATCCGGATTTTTATCCCAATAGAAAGGTATTTTATCGTCATCAGCATCAGAAAGACATTGGTCTTCGGTATATTGTTTTTTGCATTTTTCCAGCAGCATTTGCTCATCCAGTGCTTGCTGATCTGTGGTTTGAGCCTGAAAACATATTCCTATAAAAGGCAATAAAAATAAAAGTTTGTTCATACGTATAAAAAATCCTCATCTAAATTACTAAATAACTTATCATGAGGATTGTTAAATTGTTATAAAACTGGTGGCTTAATCAATTTCTACACCCAGTTTAGCCAGCTCATGCTGCAAATCTGTCTCAGAATGAATATGAATGGTATTGAAACCCAGAGACTGCGCTATTTCAATATTTTTGGCATTATCATCGATGAAAACAGATTCCTGAGCCTGGATATTATATCTTTCCAATAAAACATACCAGATCTTTGGATCAGGTTTGATTAATTTTTCCGTTCCAGAAACCACAATTTTCCCATTGAAAAGCTGGAAGAAATCATAATTTTCCAGCGCATACGGAAAGGTTTCAGCAGACCAGTTCGTTAAACCAAACAGCTCATAATCCGTGTTTCCCAACTTTTTCAGAACTTCTACATTGTGAGGGATGTCACTTTTCAGCATGACGGTCCAGTTATCATAATACGCTCTGATCTCTTTTTCCCATTCCGGGAATTTTTTAATCTGGAGTTCTGTTCCGTCTGCAAGGCTTCTTCCCCTGTCCTGTTCCTCGTTCCATTCCTGTTGGGCAATGTGGGTGAGAAAGTATTCCATTTTTTCATCATCATTGAAGTAATCTTTGAAAAAATATCTTGGATTCCAATCCATTAAAACCCCTCCGAAATCGAATACAATGTTCTTGATGTTCATTTGTAAATATTTTTAATTTAGTGTATTTATTCAACCACAAAAAGCACAAAAATTTTTAATAGAAACACATTAGTACACTTGAGTTTTTAAAAGTTTAATATGTTCAAAATAAAAGTTCACATAAGACGAAAATCAAAGATTTTCAAAAGCTTAAGTGTACTCCTCAACAGTAAGTCTTTCACTTAAATAAAACTTAAGTGTTTAAAACCTTTTGTGCCTTTTGTGGTTATGACCTTCTCAATCTCATTTATAAAACTGATACTGATCATTCTCAAAATAAGCATTGATATGCTGCAAACCATTCGTTAAAATAATTTCTTTCGCTCCGATAATGGAATTATACCTTGCGGTTTGTTCAAATGTCTTCTCCGTTAGTTTTACAGATGGAGCTTTACATTCAATTAAAATTTTAGGCTGGGCTTTTTCTGTGATTAAAAGATCAATTCTTTTCGTTAAACCATTTAAAACGATCTTTTTTTCAGTAATCAAGGCCGATGTAGAGTAGGACTTCACGGTCAGATAATAATGTATCCAGTGTTGTCGAACCCATTCTTCGGGAGTAAGTAAAAGGTAAGTTTTGCGAACCAAATCATAAATAAAAAACTTATCTTTGTCTTTCTTGAATTTAAAATCAAAAGTTTCCTGAAAATTCAGTTTTGGAAGTTCCATTAAAAGATGAAAGAATTAGATTTAATCCTCAAAAATATTAAAAATAAAGAAGTTTTACCGATTTATTTTTTCCACGGAGAAGAACCTTACTTCATTGATGTAGCCGTAAAAGCTCTAGAACACAACTTTCTGGAGGAAGACGAAAAAGCTTTCAACCAGACGGTAGTATACGGAAAAGATACTTCCTACCAGGAAATCCTTTCGTTGGCAAGACAGTTTCCGATGATGGGGGACAAGCAGGTGATTATTGTAAAGGAAGCGCAGGATTTAAAGCTGAATGAAGAAGAGAACAGGATGTTGGAATCTTATGTGGAAAATCCGGTTCCGTCTACGGTTTTGGTTTTCGCCCACAAACACAAAAAGCTGGACAGCCGTAAAAAAGCTACCAAAGCTTTAGACAAGGCAAAAGCACTTTTTCTGAGTGAGTCTGTCAAAGAAAATAACCTTCCGAAATGGATTGCCGATGAGTGCATCAGGCTCAATATAAAAACAGCTCCGAATATTTCCCATCTTCTGGCGGAATATCTTGGGAATGATCTTTCCAGGATTGCCAATGAGCTGAATAAGCTGAAGATCATCCTTCGGGAAGGTGAGGTTTTGGACGGGACGATCATCGAAAATCATATCGGGATCAGCAAAGAATACAATGTGTTTGAGCTTCAGAAAGCTTTGGGAACGAAAAATGCCAATGCAGCCTTCAAAATTGCTCATTTTATGGGTAAAAATCCTAAGAACAACCCCTTTGTGATGATGTTGGCGAGCCTGTACAATTATTTTTCCAATGTTATCGTATACCAAACGATGATTGGACAGCCGCCACAGACTATTGCTTCTCAAATGGGCATCAATCCGTATTTTATTAAAGATTATGCGGAAACGGCCAGATTATATCCTTTAAAACATGCCACCAGAGTGATCTCTATTTTAAGGGAGTTTGATATGAAAGGAAAAGGGCTTGGCGCTGTAAACATGAGCGAAGCGGAACTCATCAAGGAATTGGTGTATAAGATCATCCATGTGGATAAAATTAAAATGAAGGTTTAGTATAGTTATGAGTTATGAGTTATAAGTTATAAGTTGAGGGTTGAGGGTTGAGAGTTTTCAAAATATTATCTGAGGGCATAATTCGTAACCCATAACTCATAATTCATAACTCATAACTCATAACTCATAACTCTCAACTATATTGATCATTGACAAGTATCATTAAAATAACTTTAAATAAACAGTAAAAATTACGAAATTAGCAGTCGTTAATTTTAAATCCTTTGAAAAGAAAATTATGGAGCAAAATATTTTAGATTGTGTGATTGTTGGATCCGGGCCTTCTGGTTTTACAGCGGCAATTTATGCGGCGAGAGCAGATTTGAAACCTGAATTGTATACAGGTTTGGAACCGGGCGGACAATTAACCACCACCACGGAAGTAGATAACTTTCCGGGATATCCTGCAGGGATCACAGGTCCTGAAATGATGATGGATTTACAAAAACAGGCAGAAAGATTCGATACTAAGGTGCATTACGAAATGATTACCAAAGTAGAGCTTTCTAAAGAAGTAGGCGGAGTTCATAAATTGTATGCAGGAAACAAAGAAATTTTTGCGAAAACAGTTATTATTTCTACGGGAGCTACTGCTAAATATTTAGGTCTTGATGATGAGAAAAAATATGCGGGAGGAGGTGTTTCTGCCTGTGCTACGTGCGACGGTTTCTTCTATAAAGGAAAAGATGTAGTGGTAGTAGGAGCAGGAGATACGGCTGCAGAAGAAGCCACTTATCTTGCCAAACTTTGTAAAAAAGTAACCATGTTGGTAAGAAAAGATGTGTTCAGAGCTTCTAAGGCCATGATCCACAGAGTAGAAAACACCCCGAATATTGAAGTGAAGTTTCACCATGAGCTGATCGGGATTGAAGGAGAAAACAGCCTTGTGGAAAGAGCAGTGGTGATCAACAACCAGACTCAGGAAACATCTAAGATTGATGTAGACGGTATTTTCATCGCCATCGGGCACAAGCCGAACACTGATATCTTCGTAGGACAGATTGACCTGGATGAAAACGGATACATCTTAACAGAGAAAGGCTCTACAAGAACGAATCTTCCAGGAGTTTTTGCAGCGGGAGACGTTCAGGATCATATCTACAGACAGGCGATTACAGCGGCTGGAAGCGGATGTATGGCGGCAATGGATGCTGAAAAATATTTAGCGGAATTACATTAATAGTCAATTTAAAAATATAAAACGCACCTTATGGTGCGTTTGTTTTTGATATGAGAAATCTACTGTATATCTTCATCGGAGGGGGAGCAGGAAGTATATTAAGATACCTGATCTCCAATTATACCCAGAAGCTCTGGAACATCAGTTCGTTCCCGATGGGGACTTTCCTGGTGAATATTACAGGCTGCCTTCTGATCGGGTTTCTGACTTCGTATTTTATGAAGAATGATAATTCGTTGAAATTTCTTCTGATTACCGGGCTTTGTGGAGGATACACTACCTTTTCCACCTTTTCTGCGGAAAATTATTCTTTATGGCAGAACCAGCAGTACGGAACCTTGTTTTTATATGCGGGTTTAAGTGTTGTGTTGGGATTCTGTGCGGTGATTGCAGGAATGAAGCTTCAAAGTATAGTATAATATCTATCTAATGATAAAAAGGCTACGGCGCAAACGAAGTTTGCGCCGTAGCCTTTTATTTTCATAAGAAGCCACATGGAAAACAGATGCTTCATCAAATCGACAAAGTCGATTCACATCTTTGCTCACTTAAACTATACACAAAGTATCATAAACCTTTGCGTTGGTATACATGAAAACGGTTTCCTTTTTTGGCCATAAAAAAACTGCTCTTTGAGAAGCAGTTTGTTATGAATAAACGGGATTTATTGCCCTGATTGTAATCTCTCGATTTCGGCTTTTAAAGCTTCTATTTCTTTTTTCAGCAGGTTGATGTATTCCTGTTGGCTTTCCAGTAAATAGTTGGGAACATTACAAAATTGATTGTAATTGATACTTGAATTATCATGAAGAGTAGAATTTTCATTATGCTGTATTTGAGCATTTCTTTCTTCTTTGATATCTTCCACAGAAACATCCAAAGCTTTTGCTAACTTCTCCCATTCATCATCAAATATTTTAACTTCACCGCTTTCTTTACGGCAATAGTTGGAAACATCCGTTGATATTATTTTGGACATATATTCTTGAGTGTAGCCTCTTTGCTTTCTTAGAGTTCTTAGCTTTTCCATAGGGTGTATCGTGTGTTTTAGCAAATATAGAGAATTTTTGTTTTCCTTGGAGTTATAGAGATTGAAAATAATATTAGATTATTAGTCTCCAAAAATAAATAAATTTATTATTAATAATAATGACAAATAGTTGAATGGTTTAGTTCAAAGTATTTTGAAAAACAAGTAAAAAAACATCATTAATTTCATAATATCTTTTTAAGGAGAGTGACAGATTTGGAGCTCTGGACATGTTACAGTCAACAGGTTTCAAAATTATAGCAATAATATAATTTTAATCTATATCAACTGCATTATTATTTTTTCTATCAATGTTATCATATATTAAAAATATTGAACAGGGAATTCCCATTATTTTTAATGCATTTACTGTTCGGAGTAAACTAATGCGAGAAAAAATGGGTAAACTTTTTGCGAACAGATCCGTTTTTTTAGTAATCAATCCATAGGTTACACTATATTTACTACTATCTATTAGCGTACAAATTTCAGGATTATTATCTACTAATTCTTTTAGCTTTTGTTGAGACTCTTCTGCTAATCTCAATAACTCAACCGAATTAACTCCTTGATTAAACAAATGACTTAAACTAGATGAGCGAGTAGAAATTTTTACATGAACTAGATGAAGTGTATTATCTATTATTGAAATTAGATCACATGGTTCTACCTGTGTTTGTCCTGTTGGAGCTATATTTTTTTTATCCAAACATATAACATTTGCATTTGCAGTACTAACAGAATTATTGTAAGCATCTTCCCTTACTTTATTACAAGGATGTAAAAAGCTATGATTGTCAATAAAATAGGGATTAAGTGATGTTTCTAATCTATTAATAAAATCCGTTTCAATAAAATACCATTCTCCTTCACATAAATGATAGGTTTTTTCATTTAATTCACAATCAAATAAAAAACTTTTATAGATGTTATATTGTCTAATTATATTTCCATTCTCATCCATGATTGACATATAATGACGATGAAATTGGTCTACATCATCAATTTGAGTATTACGCTCTTGAAGATATTCTCTATAACCCGCAATAAAAACATCATTGTATTCTAAACTACTTCTTCCTGCGCCTGAATATTTCACTTTAAAAGGATCTGAATAATCAACTATTTCAGGTATAGATAATACAAGCTCTCTAGGAGCTTCCGTAAATGCATCTAACAACTTTTCATTAAGTAGAATTATTATATCTGGATCTCTTACAGGCTCTATATTACGGATGTCTGGAAAAGTTTGAAGATAGTCTTCTTTTTCATAAATTTCAATAAGTGATCTGCATAAGTCTATAATTTGATTAGGTTGAAGATCTGAAGAAATCCTTAAACTATTAGCTCCTGTTGCATTTTTAAACAAATCATTATATTCTGCTTTTACAGAACCTGTTAATTTTTTAATAATAGATTCATCATGCCTAATGTCAAAAAAATTCAAACTTGAAGCTGTTGGACTTTGAATTCTTTGACGTTTAGCATTCTCTGGTTGTAATATATCTGTAGATTTAATTTTTTTAGGATCTAGTGCATTTAAAGTAGTTCTTAAACCAAAGTCATACTCAAAAGAGTTGTCCTTTAGTTGATGATATGTACTTCCAAAAGTTAGAACTACCCAACGATCATCAACAGGTAAGAAAACAATAGCCCCTTTTTGTGCTTGATATAAATCTATGTCTAACCCCCAATAATTCTTCCACCAAGGAGCATTCCCCGGTTTATCTGAAATATACATGATTGAACCATCAGGAAGATTTGTGTTATCCTCATCTATTTGTTCTAGGTTATGATCCTCTTTAAGAGCATTTTCTGCTGAAAATGTAGGTTTCAATAAATAAATGGAAAATCCTCTGCTTTTTGCCATGATGTTTAGTTTTAATGATTATTAGTTAATTGTTTTTATCCATATTAAGGACAATATATAGAAAGCAGAAATGAAACTATTACGGAAAACCATAATTAATTAAAAAAATGTAAGATTATAAGTATATGTAATGGATTTTCACGAAAATAATCCACCTGATTTTTAGCCCATTATTAAGCTTTCTTAAAATTTCTTCAGAAAATATTTTGCCAAAAATAAAAAACGTTCTATATTTGCACCACTGAAAACGAAGGCACAGCCGGAGTTAAAGGAGAGTTGGCAGAGTGGTCGATTGCGGCAGTCTTGAAAACTGTTGACTGTAACAGGTCCGGGGGTTCGAATCCCTCACTCTCCGCTAAGAGGGTCTTTTAATAAAAGATCCTCTTTTTTTTCGTATATAAGCAATCCTTTTTATTTTATTTTCAAGTGATTATGTGGCAAATATCCGATACTATAAGTGTTCGATAGATTCTGTTTCATAATAAAGATTGTTGTCGCAAAAAAAACAGGACAATGGGACACGATGTTCCGTTAAGATAGCTGGGAATTGCGAGTCTTATCTTAAGCCATTTTTTCTATAACTCATTGAGGCCTATCTGAAGAATTACGCCTGAAAAGAGGCGTCTATTACCTATATATAGGGAATTTTCACTACCTATAATTAGGTAATTTCAGCCTAAAAAATTGTCCAATCAAAAACATGTTCTACTTTTGGCTCTACTAATCACTAAATATAAACAAAATGAAAAAGTCACTTATGTACCTTTTGCTCGCCAGCTTCACAATATTATTTTCCTGTGGAGGCAACGATGATGATCCAATTACCGATCCACCTGCATCTGAATCTAGTTGGAAGCTAGGTAGTTATTCCTATAACAGAGGCGCTTCCTCCCAAGGTAATAGCGGTGGTTTAGGAGGAATGACGGTTACGACATCCGGGGATGGGGGTAATCATGGTGCCTATTCGGGCAGCTCATTAACTGTTGTTTTCCAAGCTTCTTTGGGAGCGGGGAAATATACTTTAACGAGCAGCAGCGTTATGTCGGCCAACCCTACTGTACGTTATATGGCGCTTACCTGTGCTGTAGGAACCGCAGTGACAAGCGGTGCAGTAAGTTATGCAGCGACTGCCACTTCAGGCGGAACGGCTGATGTTACGATAGATGCCAATGGCAAATACCATGTTCATATTACAACTCCTGTTACACTACAAAAAACGCTGGTAACCGGAGGAGGAATCCCGGGAGCACCAGACACCTATAATTTAACGGTGAATAATGCTTATTAGGAGTAGAAAAAATTGCTCACAAATTCTCGAGATCATATTTTTATCTTTCCATACCGCCAATGGCAAAATAAAAACAATCAACAAAAATCCGTTCCCATGAACGGATTTTTCTATGCCTCAAAGCTTTGAAAATATAAGAGATAAACTTTAAAAAAAGCTTTTTTAATATGTTAATGGAAGATTCTTCCAAGGCTTAAAAAAGCTGCAGTTTTACAAAATTGCAAAACGGCAGCTTTTCGTAATATCAGCAAAAAAAAAGCCTTAGAATTTTTTGATTTTCTAAGGCCTTTTAATTTTCTAGCTAAGGATGTCACATGGCGCTACACAAACAATCCACGGACATCTTTTTATTCCCGGAGGTGGGCAGCATGCCTCAGAACAGCTTAATGCTCCGCCGTTAATACCTTTTAACTGGTCTCTTGAAATTTTTTTTAGATTTTTCATAATAATATGGTAATTGGGTTAAACTTAAAATTTAAGGCTGGTTTCCACCGCCACATCCGTCGTAGGGTCTGCATTCCCATTTTCCGTTGATCAGGCACAATTGGCCGCCCCGGCAGCTGATTCCGCCTTTAATAGCTTTCATTTCCTGTCTTTTAATCTTTTTTAAATTTTTCATACAAATAGGTTTAGTAATGTTCTAAATTAATTAATTTTCACCATTTAAAGTAAAATTTTTCGGAAAATTTTTATTTTCAACGTGTCTGCTTGTATTATCATGGGTACTACAATCTAGCCTTTAGCCAGCCTGGCCCATTCTGTTTCAAGGTCAAGATATACTTCTTTCTTATTTTCACGGTTGATATAGACCATAAGGTCTCTATCGGGAGTAATCAGGTTATAGTAAAGCGGATCTATGCACTTCTTATAATCCACCGTGAACTGCTCACCCATATCGGTAGTAATGCGCAATTGCAGGACCACCTGGGGAATATCGTTGATGCTTACACCCGTACGCCGCATATGCATTACTCGGGCCTTGCCTTTGAGGCCGTTGGCCTTCAGACCGGCAATATTCTGCGCATTTTGGCGACCGAAATACCCTATGATAATGATTAAAAGATTAGGGAAAATAATGAAAAAAGCTCCCATTGCGTATAAAAAATAATTGAGCGGGTAACCGTCGTCAGTAAGTGAACCGGGAGGAGCAAAGTATCCTCCAAGAAGCATCCCAATTCCTACAAGCGAAAATATGATGGGAATAATATAGAAAACCGGATTATTTTTCATGTCTTACCTTTATTGTGACTGAAAGATAAAAAGATTTTTACAATTTTCAGCACCTAATGGATTGATTGGTAGTTCCTTTGAGAAGCATAAAATGAAATCCTGCCCATTGAGTGGGATGGTATTCATGATTGTCAGTTTTTTTTGCATACATAATGTTTTATAATGATGAATTCTTTAAATTTATTAAAACATTTTGATGTGATCATATTAAATTCTTTAGATTTTATCTGATACTCATTATTCCGAAAAAGAAACGAAAAATTACTTTAACTTTGCTCTAGGAATAATGCGCATCAATAAACGGCATTTTTGATGTTTTGTATTGTTTTTAATCATACCAAATAGACAAGTAATCAGGAAATAATTTAACTGATAAGACATATATGAAATATAAATTCTTAAATTTTAAGTTGAGAAAAATTGTTCATTACTCACTGATCATTTGTATTTTATTAATACAGGTTATTATAGCTATATTTTTCTATAATGAATTCGTTAATGAGAAGAAACTGAAATTTATCGAAAACCAGCTGAAAGAAAGCAAATTGTTGGAAACGCTCGCCGATAATTCAAAAAAAGATTTCAGTGATGCCCAAAATTCCCTTCAAAAATATATGATCAGCCGGGATGAGAAAGATCTGGAATTGTATTTCCGTTTTCTTAAAAAACTCGATAATAATTTTGACAAGATAAATGAATATGAAAACAAGATTCCCGGACTAAAAAATAATCTGGCCAGACAAAAAAGAGATACCCTTAAAACGATAAAGCTGAAAACGCTTATAGATTCTTCTTACCAGTATTCTCAGAATCCGCCTGCCCAGTTTCAGGATCCGGATTATGAGCTGATAAAATATAAGAGTAACAATAATTTTGATGATCTGAATATACAGACCCAAACGTATTCCGATACAGTGAAAAAGAAAGGCCTTATGGGACGTTTGAAAGATGCTATATCGGGTAAGGTAGATGTACAGAAAGAAAGTACGGTTGTTACTTTAACGAACAACAGAAATGCTGTTCTGTCCAATATAAAGTCAAAAATGGACAGCCTGGAAAAATCCATGAATAAGTATTACATCACTGAAGTAAGGAAAATCCAACTCTCTACCGCCAAAAGCCACCGGGATAATATGGAAGGCAGTATGCGGTTTTATAGTAACTTCAGTAATTTATTGATATACAGTAACGGGCTCATTAATGTGTATGATAATGCCATTAGGCATTTCAAGTCGGACCTGGAAAAAGAATACGAAAAGCAAAGCTCTATTAATAATAAAATCAGAACCTATCTGGTACTTGGCCTGATGGTCTTAATGTTCATTGTATCCATTCTGATTATGTATTTTACCAGGGTTGCATTCATTTATGAACAGAAGCTGAATGCTGCCAATAAGCAGATTAAAAACAACCTTAATTTCAAAAACAGAATTCTTGGTATGCTGAGTCATGAAGTAAGGTCGCCGTTAAAAATCATCAATATTTTTATAGATAAAATTATCAGAACTACAAAAGATGAAACCATAAAAGAGTATCTTAGTTCAATAAAGTTTACCAATAGTACATTGCTGATACAATCTAACCAGATATTGGAGTATACCAAAAATCAGGAAACTGAAAAGAAGCTTATCAAGAAAGTCTTTAATCTCAAAGATGAGATCAACTCTATTGTTACAGCCATTACTCCTTATATAGAAACCAGGAATAACAAATTTGTGGTAACCGACAACATACCCGCAGATACAGTTGTATATTCGGATAACATTAAGATCAACCAGATATTCATGAATATTTTGGGAAATGCCAATAAGTACACGGAAAACGGACAGATAGATCTTACAATGGCAACAAAATTGATAGATCATGACAGGATTTCCCTGATAGCAACAATAGGGGATACAGGAGTGGGAATATCGGAATCTGATCTTGCAAAGATTTTTGAACCTTATTATCAGGGAGCGGTATCTGATGAGATTGATAATCTTGGAGCAGGTTTAGGGCTAAACTTATGCAAAGAGATCATAGAGCTGTTTGATGGAGAAATATCTGTGTCCAGCAAGTTGCATGAGGGAACAAAAGTAACATTCAGGATAAATTTAAATATCAATGACAATGGAATTACCAATTGAAAATAAAGAGATTGTTTTCCTTTTAGCAGATGACCATAGTATTGTACGGCAGGGAATGGCACTCACCATTAATGAAATTGTTCCCAATGCTAAAATTTATCAGACTTCATCCCTCCAACAGATTGTAGAGGAGGTGCAGGTAAAGGGAATAGAAATAGCAATTATTGATGCTCATTTTCCCGGTGGAAACAGCCTGCATATCTTGCCACAGATAAAAAGTGTAAATCCGGATATTAAAATACTGATTTTTTCGGGGCTTGAAGAAGATCTGTATGCCCTTAAATATATTAATGCCGGGGCAAACGGCTACTTAAGCAAATTAAGCGAAGAGGAAGAGGTGAAATGGGCTATCCGAAGCATCATACATAAAGGCAAATATGTATCTGCCGTTGTCCAGAACCTGCTGGTACAGTTTGCAAACGACCCGAATGCTATAAATCCCCTTAGCCACCTTACCAAAAGAGAATTGCAGATAGCGGAAATGTATGCGGAAGGTTATGGCAACCTGGAAATCGCAAACCATCTGGATATCAAGCAGAATACCGTAAGTACAATTAAGAAAAATATCTTCGATAAATTAAAGATCGAAAACCTTGTCGAACTGATTGATCTTATCAAGACCCATCATAAAATCTAGATTTCTACATTCTGTCTTCATTTGTTTCATCGTGTAACACCAGTTATATCGATAAATATCTATGTTTTTATCGATATATATCTATGGATGTTATAAGGAATTTTATTGGGTAATGTTGTTACTTTGTATCAACAAAAGCACAGATGAATATATATACTCTTTAAGAGAAATATTAAATGGCTGTAAGAATTATAAATTATGGCTATCCGGAAAACACAATGATGAAATTAATATAAAAGGTGTATGTATGGCCTTTAACCAGCTTCTTGAACAAAAAAAACACAAAATTATTATAAAGAAGCAAATTGGTCATTAAGGTCATGAATACAAAAAAAAGAGAGGCATTTTGCCTCTTTTTTATTTATACGCAACAACTTACCCAACATACATTCTATTCTTATTTTTCAATTTCAATCCACACCGGCGCATGGTCACTGCTTTTTTCCCAACCACGGACATGGCTGTCCACTCCTCCCGATTGTAAGCTGGATATCAGGTAAGGGCTTAACAGAATATGATCAAGCCTGATGCCGGCATTACGCTCATAAGCCTTATAAAGATAATCCCAGAACGTGTAGACGGTATCTTCAGGAAAAAGTTCACGGATAGAATCATGCCATCCTTTGGCCAGCAATTCCCGATAAGCCTTTCTTACTTCCGTTCTGTACAATGCATCATTTTCCCAACGCTCAGGCTTATAGACATCCATCGGTTCCGGAATGATATTGAAATCACCGATTACGATGGCCGGAAGCTCCATCTTGATAAGCTGATTGGTTCTTTTTTGTAAACGTTTGATCCATGATAGCTTATAATCAAACTTAGGCCCCGGGTAAGGATTGCCATTAGGAAGATAAAGACAACAAATAACCATCTGGTCAATAATTGCTTCAATATACCTGCTTTGAAGATCTTCCGGGTCACCCGGTAAATAATTCTGAACTTCAGTAATATCAAGCCCTCTGGTAAGAATAGCAACACCGTTCCAGCTTTTTTGTCCGTGCCAGATGGCCTGATATCCCGCATCATTTATTTCCTGTATCGGAAAACGTTCTTGCGGGGTTTTCAGTTCCTGAAAGCATACGATGTCGGGTTGTGCTTCTTTCAGCCACTTCAGTAAGACGGGTAGTCGGCCGTTGACTCCATTAACATTGTAGGTAGCTATTTTCATGGTTCTTTTAGTATAGAGAGGATATAAGTGAAACAGCAATAATTATTCCTACAATAGATATGAATTAATGGATAAAGAAAATTATTTTTAATTAATAATTCAAAATCAGAGAAATTTAAAAACGTTTAATATATTAATAGTTAAATGATTACATATTTATGTTAAATTTGTTCACCAACCAAAATAAAAAATATGAAATCATTTACCGTAAACATCTCAGATCAGGTGATCAATGACCTGGAAAACCGTATTCAAAATACCCGCTGGCCGGGTGAAGAAGACAATTCAGGCTGGAATTTCGGAACCAGCGAAAAATACCTTAAAGAACTAGCTGATTATTGGCTAAATGACTATGACTGGAAAAAACAAGAAACCTTGTTGAACCAATATCCGCAGTATCTTGTTGAGATAGATGGGATACAGATTCATTTCCAGCATATAAAAGGGAAGGGCGAGAACTCTAAACCGTTAATACTGACTCATGGGTGGCCGGACAGCTACTACCGCTTTCATAAAATCATTCCTTTACTTACCGAAGGAGATCAGAATTTCGATCTGGTGATTCCCTCTATTCCCGGATTTGGATTTTCGGGAAAAGTAGCAGTTAATAGTGAAGCCGTGGCTGATCTTTGGAAAAAGCTGATGACAGAAACATTAGGGTATGAGAAGTTTTGTGCTGCAGGTGGTGATGTGGGAATGAGCGTTACAAAAGCTTTGGCTTCCAAATATGCAGATGTGGTAGAAGCGGTCCATTTTACGGATATAGGATATCCGATGGGGCAGGAGGATCCAAGTACCATGACAGAAGAAGAGCAGCAATTTGCCCAGTTTGTACAACAATGGTGGTACAGTGAAGGAGCGTATGCGATGGTTCATTCTACCAAACCCCAATCATTGGCATATGGCCTCAATGATTCACCCGTAGGACTTGCAGCCTGGATATTGAGCTTTGTAAATGCGGGTGCACCACCTGAATTGATTGAAAAAGCATTTGGCGGAAAGGATGAAATGTTAACGAATATAATGATTTATTGGGTAACACAGACGATAGGAACCTCCATGAGGATGTATAAAGCAGATGCAATTGCGCAATGGGGAGGTTCAGTACCTTTACAGAAATCTGATGTCCCTGCGGGACTTGCCGTATTTCCTCGTGAAGCGCAATTTCCACGCGAATGGGCTGATCGGTTTGTAAATGTAATACATTTTGTAAAGATGGAAGAAGGAGGACATTTTGCTGCGTTAGAAGTTCCAGAGGCTTTTGCCAATGAATTAAGATCATTCTTTTATTCTGTAAAATAAAGGTATATACAAACTGTATAATTTGACCTTTAATCATTGATTGGAGGTTTTTACAGACTGTCTCATAAAATATCCGATTGCTCAAATTGTTTTGCCAGAAATAAAAAACATCCTATATTTGCACCACTGAAACGACAATACAGTCGGAATTCAGGAGAGTTGGCAGAGTGGTCGATTGCGGCAGTCTTGAAAACTGTTGACTGTAACAGGTCCGGGGGTTCGAATCCCTCACTCTCCGCAATAGCGTTAAGAGCTTATTTGCAAACGCATTTAAAACTGATAAAATCCTGCAGTCACAATGATTGCGGGATTTTTTGTTTTCAACGTTTTCCGGCGATGTTGTGGCGCTTAAAACTATACATACAATGCCAAGAAATTTGCTTAAATTATTGATTGCAACATATTAGTAGGTGAACGGCTTGATTAGATAATACATTTTTTCGTATTACTAATGTTTAAAAATATGCTAGAGAAAAGCTACGTTACCATTCTTTTAAAAAAACTAAAAAAATAAGGTAAATACTGATATTCCTTTGTTGCCAAAAGTGTTGGAACTAATAGAAAATATAAGAATGATCCAATATGCGTTCTGTTTTCCTTATTAAGTCAAGCCAGAAAATCGCTACCAAGCTGAAGTTAGCAAAGGTGATCCGATAATGCAATTGTGGGCGGAATTCCTGCAAAAAGTTATTACAATCATTTGATCATTTAAAAAACAATGTAATCGTAATGACTTCAATAATGTAGAGGTAATGGCGCCTGTTTGTGAATTGTTTCGTATCTTACCTATTCGGTTTTATCGGTTAAATTAAATAAAAATTAAGTTTTAATTAGAATATGGAATTTTCACCTTTCAACCATGTGGTTAAGCTTTGTATTCAGGGGATGAATATGGAAGAAGAGAAGAAGCCTGAGGAGGCTTACAAATTATTCCTGCAAGGTTGGGAAGAGGCTGCTAATGCCCATGAAAAGTTTCTTGCTGCTTATTATGTATCCCGTCATCAAAAAACGGTCGCCGATAAATTGAGATGGCTTGAAACGACTTTGGAATATGCTTTAAAAGTCAATGATGATACGGTGAAGAGTGCTTTCCCTGCTATATATTTGAACATTGCCAAATGTCACGAAGATTTTGGGGATAGGGAAAAATCGAAGCATTTTTCTGAATTGGCGATATCGCTGAAGCACAATCCTTCAGACAAAGGTCCTTTTTATCACGGGACAAAAGCAGATTTGCAGGTGGGTGATGTATTGACGGCAGGCAGCCATTCCAATTATAAAGCTGAGCTCAAAATGAATCATATTTATTTCACTGCCTTACTAAATGGTGCAGGACTAGCAGCGGCATTAGCAAAAGGTGATGGGCGTGAACGTGTATACATTGTTGAACCTACAGGAATTTATGAAAATGATCCTAACCTGACAGATAAAAAATTTCCGGGGAATCCTACACGTTCTTATCGTTCCGAAGCCCCCTTGAAAATCATAGGAGAAGTAACGGAATGGAGTAGACCAGGCCCGGATGAGCTTCAGAAATTCCGTGAGAAATTAAAAGACAATACAGGAAAAATCATAAATTAGTTATATAACAGATAAAAGTATATTATGACTTATAAGCGAGGAAGGGCTTCATTATGAAGCCCTTCCTCGCGGATATAGAATTCTTTTTTATATTATTAATAACGTGATGCCGCTTAGGTCGGCTTTTCCGTTTTTCAGAAATTCATACGTCATCCGGTCAGCTTGACAATCAATAAACCGGATTTTTTTCAAGCTTCTGCATTTAAAGAAAGTATTGATAAGAACTGCATTCTGGAAAGTTACTTTGGTCAATTCGCAGTTTTCAAAATAACAATCTTCTAATGTTCCTTCAAAAATAATATCGGCAATCTGGGAGTTGGTAAATGAAGTATGATGAAATACAGCATCCGACATATTGCTTTTCTCAAAACCACCGGATGTAATCATGGCTCCTGTAAAATCAGCTCCTGTGAAATCACATCCACTGACATAGCTTTCGTAAAATTCTGCTCCTATCAATGAACAGTTCCTGAATATATTATTAGCTAAATGAGAGCTCTGGATATCACTGTTGGTGAAATCAGAGTTAGAGAAATCGCAATGATCAACATTATTCCTTTTTAAGAGTAATTCCGACATATCCGAACCAATAAATTTGCAGCGCTGCATATTGGATGAACTGAATTTCTCATTTAGATTTTTTAAACCGGAAAAATCCGCATCTACCCAGTTTCCACGGGACATATCCCAGTTCAGCTTTTTCTCCTGCTTTTCAAGGGATAATTTATGCAGTTGTTTAGCTGGAGATTCAACAGGTGTTGTTTCGATAGTGTTCGATCTGAAATTCTCTGAAAAATAGTTGAGGTCAACACTCATGATTTCTGCTAATCTGTTAAGGGTAATGATATCGGGAATAGATTCTCCACGTTCCCATTTTCCTACAGCTTGAGGACTTATAAATAACTGTTCGGCTAATTGTGCCTGAGAAATATTGTTCTCTTTTCGTACCTTGGCAATTTTACTGCCAATGATCTTTGTATCCATAATAATTGGGTTTTTATGTTCAACACAGCAAAGATATTGGGCTCATGTCAGTAATCATTATAAAACATGGAACCTGTTAGTTGTATCTGCGCTACTTTTGGTTGTATTTTGCAACCAATGGTTGTATAAGTAATGAATGGAACATTTAAGGCATCAATTTATATAAAAAATCGCTATTATATTCCCATTTCTATCAATAAGATATTAAACTTATGTCCGTCAGGATCTGTAAAAGTAAAACCGTAATAATCGGATCCGTTTCTTTCGGTTTCATTGGAAATATTGCCACCTGCTTTTTCAACTCTGTCTTTCCAATCTTTTACTTCTTCTTCAGATTCTGCTGAAAGGGTAAATATGATTTCGCCGGTATGGAACCCGGGAGGTAGATATTCATCTATTTTTGTTCCCTGTTCAAAAAAATGGATCACAAAATCATGATCTCCAAAAAGAAAGCTGGCTAGTTTCGGATCGGTATTGAAGGTATTGGGAGTAAACCCCAATCGGGTGTAGAATTCATGCGTGCGTCTGGCATCTTTTACACTATAATTGGCCCAGATTTTTTTTGATTTCATATATTGAATTTGTATTACTTTGATAACGTAAAACACATCATCTTCGTATTTTTACCAATTTCATACGTCTTTATATCAAAATAAGAATGAAAAGACTCTTTATATTTGCAACAGATGGAATAATGATGTCTCTAAGGGACAGTAATTCGAAATTTTTTTTTTTCATCATTTGTGTTTTTTTTTAACCGTATCTGAACAGATGCGGTTTATTATTGATTCAATAAAATAACACCTATTACCGTTTTGAGATTATGAAAGAACTTTTAACAGAACCTTTTTTACATAATGGTAATGATTTTAAGGAGATCAATACAAAGGACATATCAGATTTGTTATCGCTAAGGCCGGAGCAACTTTTCCAGCCCCATAGGGTTTCATTTTATGTGATTCATCTTTTTTATGAAGGCTTTGGGAAACATTCTGTTGATTTTAATAGCATTGATATTAAAGAAAAGCATATCCTGTTTGTTTCGCCGGGACAGACCGCACAGTTTCATCATCCGGCAGATTACAAAGGGCGGGTTCTGATTTTCACTGAAAATTTTTTTTGCAGAAATAATGCCCAAACCCAATTTCTGGGACAAACCTGTCTGTTTAATGATCCGTTGAAGCTGCCCTATTTTTGTGTGGATGATAGGTTTGAAGAGATTGTAAACCTGTTTGGTTTTATTCAGAAAGAGTTAGAAAGACCCTTCAGTGAAATAAAGTCTTCGATCATCAATAACTATCTTTTTAATATATTACTTATTGCGGAAGAACTTTACCACCCGATGGATACTATTCTCGATACCCATCCGTATAAAATCCTGGTTTCGAAATGTAAAAGTATAGCCAACAAGGATCTTAGTTGTCAGTATCCAATTCAATATTTTGCAGATCAGTTGAATGTGAGCATAAGGACGCTGGAAAAAGCATTTGTTGAGGTAGAAAAAATCACTCCTAAAAAATGGTTAACGGAAAGAATGATTTTAGAGATGAAAAGAAATCTGGTCTACAATGAAATTAGCATCAGTGAAATTGCATATACTCTTGGATTTAAAGAAGTAACGAACTTTACAAAATTTTTCAAAGCGAAAACAGGGCAGACTCCTTCTCAGTTTAGAGAAAATTTACAATGATATCCCATAAAAAAAAATCCACAATGCTAACATTGTGGATTTTGACAAGTAATATATTATAATTAAGATTCGGTTTTCATTAATCTGTAGTTCAATGAAATGGGTTCTTTGCCAAATAAACAGGCAAATATATTCTGGAATTCATGGATGTATTTACACCGGATCGCATTACCATATATTTTAAGCCCGTCAACAATTTTTCTTGAGCTTAAGTCAATATCATACTTTATAAACGGTTCAGGTCTTTCATACCGGATTCTCTGTTCAGAACTGTAGGTCCTTGAGAAACCGAATTTTTCAAGCCATTCTTCTGTGATTTTGATAGGCTTGATAGTATCCGCCGGAACTGACACGCTCTGGATGTCATTTTCAATTCGCACAAAATAATTTTTTTCATTGTTTTGGAATATCTCAGCTATGGTAAAAATCTGATTTTTATATTCCACTAGATTCCTAATCTTTAGATCTGCAACGTTCATATTATTATATTTTTTGTGTGGGTTTGGGTACAAGTATGTGTTGGTAAAATTATACTTACAAATATTATGCCTTATTTGTTATTTTTTTTAATATATATATTAATTATGATGCAAATAATTTAATAATTATTAATGATTGGTTCAAATTAAGCATAGCTTGCTGTGATCCGGTATCCGGAAGTTGTTCATATCAAACATGTTAATTCCATATTCCAATTGAATGAACACCTATGAATAATACTAATGCAGTAGCATATCATCAATCCGCTTAAGCATTAGGTTGCACCAATGTTAAAGATATTGTCATTAATGAAGTTTTTGGTGACAGGCGGTTGGTGAATTACAGGGCAGGCTATCTTTGTTAATGGCGGGTAAGCCACCAGAGAGTAGATTTTAAAGTTTTATAAATGAGATGGTTGTGTATGTTGCCATCTTTTTTTGCAATAATTACAGTATTTGTTTTTTTTTTTGTTAATTTATGGAGAAATAAAAACAGTAAATGAATATTTAAATTCTTAGAAAAATCAATTCAAAAATGTGAAATAATTTGATATTCAATAGATAATTTAAAAGAAACTTAACTATAGTTTTTTTTTGATTAAAGGTTGAAAATCTGGCTTCAAAAATCATATATTTGTTCCTTTAAACAGCTAAAACAATTAAGGATGAATATTGATTTTTTAACAGCCACATTTAAGGATTTTGAGAATATCCCCAATTACGATATTGCTCAAAGAGCAGATTATTTTTATGAATTTCTGAATCATATGAAATCTAGAGGACACATGAATTACAGATTAAAAAATGTTTCGGGAACCAATGCAACATTAAATATAAATATTGCAGATCAAAAAAAAGAGTATGTAAGCTTCGTTTCCAGCGATTATTTGGGATTTACACAGCATCCTAAAGTGAAGCAGGCTGCCATTGAAGGTATAGAAAAATACGGAACGGGTACCGGTGCAACTCCGCTTATCGGCGGATATTTTGATTATCACTATGCATTGGAGAAAAAAATTGCCAGCTTTTTCGGGAGAAATGAAGATGAAGCAGTGATATATACTACCGGATATACCGCTAATAGTGCCACTTTGCAGATTTTAATGCATAAAGAAGATCTTGCTATTTTAGATATGGCTGTGCATGCCAGTGTACATGAAGGATGTGCTTTTACCAATAAAAAAACATTTCCGCATAATAATTTGGAAGCTTTGGAACACATTTTGAAGATATCTGAACATACGTACCGTACAAAACTTGTTGTAGTAGATGGAGTATATTCTCAGGATGGGGATAGTTCACGTCTTAATGAGATATATGATCTTGTAAAAAAATACAATGCTTATCTTATGGTAGACGATGTACATGGTGTGGGAATTTTAGGAGAAACCGGAAGAGGAACAATTGAGCAGGCAGGTTTACTAGATAAAGTGGATTTCATTACAGGTACATTCAGCAAAACTTTTGGTAACCTGGGCGGGTTTGTGATTACGAATAAAAAAATCGCATCATTCCTTAAATTCCAATCCAGGCAGCAGATATTCTCAGCAACAGCCCCCCCGTCTTCATTAGGGATAGTGAAAGCGATCGACTTGATTGACGAAGAACCGATCTGGAGAGAAAGGCTTTGGAATAATATCAACTATTTCAAGAAAGGACTTGATGATTTAGGTTTGGATACAGGAATCACTTGCTCCGCAATTATCCCGGTGAAAATAGGGGATCAGAATAAGATGTGGGATATCGGAAAAATGCTAATTGATGAAGGCGTGTATACCAATCCAATTATGTATCCTGCCGTAGCAAGAAAAGATGCACGGATAAGAATGAGTGTAACAGCGAGACATGAAAGAGAGCATCTTGACAGAACATTAAATGTATTTGATGACATTAATAAAAAAATGCATATCGCGAAAAAATAAATAAATTATGCCTAGAAAAGTAGTGCAAGGCCCGATTAGGGACAAAGAGAAAACAAAACAAAAACTGCTTGCAGCAGTGGGTAAAATCCTGAGAGTGAAAGGGTACTCAGGATTAAAGGTAAGTAAGATTGCAGCTGTAGCCGGTTTTGATAAAAAGCTGATCTACGAGTACTTCGGAAGTACAGACAAACTTATTGATGAATATATCAAGTCTCAGGATTACTGGAGTAAATTTAATCCCAATGTAGAAGAGGAAAAGGTAACAACAATCGGTAAAGAAGTTCTGACACAAGGAATATTGATGCAATTTGAGAGTTTGAAGAAAAATAAAGAACTCCAAAAGATTATTCTTTGGGAACTTTCCGAAAGCAAACCTATACTTAAAAAGCTGGTACAGCAGAGAGAAGATGTGGGAGCTGAGTTATTTGCAGTTACAGACCCGATTTTCGGTGAAAATTCCAAAAGGTTTAGAGCAATTTTAGCTTTGATCGTATCAGGAGCATATTATCTTAACTTGTATCCGGCTTATAACGCTAATGAATTTTGCGGGCTTGATATGAAAACTGATGAAGGCCGGTCTGAAATTGAAAAAGCGATTGTTGATATCATAGATTTTGCATATCAGAAAGTGAAAAAATAAAATAGTTTTCGGGTTTGATCAGAAATGATTTTGTTGATAATTTGAAGACTTTTGGCTTTCAGATTAAAACTATATTTCTTACTTTTGGGCAATGGAAAATTTTATAGTATCTGCGAGGAAATACCGTCCACAAGAATTTGAGACTGTTGTCGGGCAATCTCATATTACAGATACTTTAGAGCATGCAATAGGAGAAAATCAGTTGGCTCAGGCTTTACTGTTCTGCGGGCCTCGTGGTGTCGGGAAGACGACCTGTGCCAGGATTCTTGCGAGAAAAATCAATGAAAAGGATGGTTCCGTTTCAGAAGACGGCTTTGCCTATAACATTTACGAGTTAGATGCGGCATCCAACAACTCTGTTGATGATATCCGTGAGCTTATAGATCAGGTTCGCTTTGCGCCTCAGGTGGGTAAATACAAGGTATATATCATCGATGAGGTTCATATGTTATCGTCCGCAGCTTTCAATGCTTTTCTTAAAACTTTGGAAGAGCCGCCTGCACATGCTATTTTTATTCTGGCTACCACGGAAAAGCATAAAATCATTCCTACGATTTTATCACGTTGTCAGATTTATGATTTTAAAAGGATCACCATTGAAGATATTCAGGGGCATTTAAGAAAAATTGCTCAGCAGGAATCTATTCAATACGAAGATGATGCTTTATATCTGATTGCTCAAAAAGCGGATGGAGCTTTAAGGGATGCCCTTTCCATATTCGACAGGCTTTCCACATTTTCCCAGAAGAATATCACGTTGGCAAAAGCAGCCGAAGTTCTCAATATTCTGGATTATGATCAGTATCTTACCATTGTAGATCTCGCGAAAGAAAATAAAATCCCGGAAGTGCTTTTTGCATTTAACGAGATTGTAAAAAGAGGTTTTGATCCGCATATTTTTATTGCAGGACTTGGAAACCACTTCAGGGACCTGATGATGGCTCAGAATTCTTCGACCATAGATTTAATAGAAGTGGGAGAGAAAACGAAAGCAAAATTTGTAGAGCAAGGGCAGAAATGGACCGCACAGCAACTTATCGATGCTGTGGAGATTTGTAATTATGCCGATATTAATTACAAGAACTCTAAAAATCCCAGACTTACCGTTGAAATTGCATTGATGCAATTGGCTTCTTTGACCGCTGGTTTAGATTCTAAAAAAAAAAGTTCATAATATTAGCCCCGTTCCTTCATGAAAAAATTGAGGTAAAGCCCATTAGCAAGCCACAAGAAAAGATTGAAGAAAAAATTGAAGAACAAGAAAGCTTGGATAATACCCCTCAGGAAATTATCATAAAAAAAGCTTCCAAACCTCTGTCAAGGAAAACGGTTTCTTCAGGATTCAGTATTCATTCTTATTTGAATAAAGAAGAAAAAGAAGAAAAACAAGAATCCCAGGCTATAAAAACGGAAAATCTTCCGCAAAACCACTTTACCGAAACCGACCTGCAAATGGAATGGAATTTGTTATTAAAACAACTCCAGTCTAAAGACCCGTTTGTTTATAACGCAATCAAAGCATTTAAACTGGTTAAGGCAGATGAGAATGCGATCAAGGTTTTATATCCTTCAGATTCTGCTAAAGTGGAATTTGATAAGATCAGTGGGGAATTTTTCAATCACTTCAAAAGAAAAGTTCATAACTATGCCATTGAAGTGGAATATAAGAAAGATCACGAAAATCTTAAGATTGAAATCGTTACTAAAAAGAAGGTATTTGAGAAATTCGTGGACAAAAATCCATTACTGAAAGATTTAGACGATTTATTAAAGTTTGATTTGACATAAATTTTCTATATTTGTCGAATCATTTTGTAAAAAGGAATTTTACAAGCCAAAAATATTTAGGAAAAGTTAAAAAAATTACAAGCTAAGGCACATAGAAAGTGGAAAAACGATTTATCCCATATCTGTCTCATAGTAAAGCTGCTTATTTTGTAAGCGGTTATTTTAGCTTTCCTGCTATCTATTATAGAAATTTCAGAAACTATTACCGATTTTATTGGTATTGCTAACTGAATTTCTTTCTCAAAAAAAACAGGCATTCTAAGAGCTCTCTTAATTTCCTGAATCCATTAAAATTTTTAAACGGCATTTTTTGAAAGGAATTATAAAGTAAATTTTATAATGAAAGAACTATTGGTGTAATTTTAAAAAGAAATAAGAATATTAACAAAAATAAAAAGATGAATTTAAAAGACTTGAAGAATGAGTGGGTTAACGAATTTTCGCAGCCACTGATGATTGCGGGACCTTGTAGTGCGGAAAGTGAAGCCCAGATGCTGGAGACCGCCAGAAGAATAAGAGAAACCCATGCGCAGGTGCCTATTTTCCGTGCAGGAATCTGGAAGCCACGTACAAAACCCAACGGTTTTGAAGGAGTAGGAGTAATTGGCCTGAACTGGCTTAAAAAAGTAAAAGAAGAATATGGCTTCAAAACCGCGACGGAAGTAGCCAATGCGCATCACGTTTTTGCAGCGTTGGAAGCTGATGTGGATATTCTTTGGATCGGGGCCCGTTCTACCGTAAATCCATTTACTGTCCAGGAAATTGCCATGGCTTTAAGAGGAACCCATAAACCAGTTTTGGTTAAAAACCCGGTGAATCCGGATTTAGCCTTATGGATTGGGGCTTTGGAAAGACTTTTAGGGCAGGATATTAAAAATTTAGGAGTAATTCACAGAGGGTTTTCAACTTACCAGAAAACGAAATACAGAAATAATCCGAACTGGCAGATTGCCCTGGACTTCAAAAGTCAGTTCCCGAATATTCCAATGATAATAGACCCTTCCCATATTTGCGGAAACAGAACCGGTTTGGCGGATGTTACCCAGGAAGCCATGAACGTAGGCTACCAGGGAGCTATCATTGAAACTCACTCTAATCCCGATGAAGCCTGGAGTGATGCGTCGCAACAAATTACCCCGGAGGTCCTGGCTGAATTGATCGGAAATTTAAAAATAAGAAACTCCGGACTGGCAGGGTTTGATGAAGCCATGGGAAGACACAGGACGTTAATTTCTGATATCGACTTTCAGCTAATCGAACTTCTTTCTCAAAGAATGAAAATTTCAGAAAAGATCGGTAAGCTTAAAAAAGAAAACGATATCGCTATTTTCCAGCCGGAACGTTGGAAAGTGATTACGGAATATGCTACTCAGAAAGCTAAAGAAACAGGGATGTCACAGGAATTTATTGAGAAAGTATTCAAGGCGATTCATGAAGAGTCGATTGAAGTACAGAATAGTATCATGATCGACAGATAACAGTTGCCTGAGAAAATTTTAGGGCTTAGGATTCAGGGACGAGAGGTTCTGCATTTGCAGTGAGAATTTCTCCAAGCCTTACATCCTAAGCCCTAATTCATTATATTTGCAGTAACAATATTTATGAAAGGAAAAATCATTAAATCTACAGGAAGTTGGTATCAGGTTTTGGACTTGGAAACAAATAAGATTTTCGAGGCCAGAATCCGGGGCAAGTTTAAGCTGATTAAAACAAGACTCACCAATCCGCTTGCTGTAGGAGATTTTGTAGAATTTCAGCTCGAACAGGATGATATTGCCTGGATCACCAAAATTGAGCCGCGCAAGAATTATCTGATCAGAAAATCTGTTAACCTTTCAAAAGAGGCGCATATCATTGCATCTAATATCGATCTGGCATGTTTTATCTTTACTTTGAAGCATCCTGAAACCTCTTTGGGTTTCCTGGACAGGTTTCTGGCATGTTGTGAAGCATACAATATAGAGCCGTTAATTCTGTTCAATAAAATGGATGTGTTGGATGCTGAAGAAATAGAAGCTGTAAAAGATATTGAATTTCTTTATCAGGAAATAGGATATGCTACTATGCCGATTTCTTCTTATTCCAAACTTAATCTTGAAAATCTTCAGGAGCTGTTAAAAGATAAAACTTCAGTGTTTTTCGGGCATTCCGGATGTGGAAAGTCCACTTTAGTCAATGCGCTTCAGCCGGGACTCAACTTAAAAACTTCTGAAATATCTGATACTCATCTGAAAGGTAAGCATACCACGACATTCGCCCAAATGCACTTCTGGGATTTCGGCGGAAATGTTATTGATACTCCCGGAGTCCGGGAATTTGCCATGATTGATATTGAAAAAGAAGAAGTGCAACACTATTTTCCGGAAATCTTTAAAAAAAGGGAAGAATGTAAGTTTCACAACTGTCTTCATATCAATGAGCCCAAGTGTGCCGTTCTTGATGCTCTTGAAACCGGGGAGATTCAGATTTCCAGATATTCCACTTACATCAAGCTGATGGATGAGGCGGAAGAAATTACTCAAAAATAAATTTTATTTTATATGAACTATTTGTAATATACCTCTGTTTTATTTTAAACAGAAAACATACTTTATTTAAATAATTCATGAAATCTGAGTGATGGGTTAGTTTTTCGGGAATGCCGATCAATAAAAAACCCAGCCGAAGCTGGGTAAAAACTAATAACCATGAAAACTCAAATTAAACATGAGAATCGCAATAGAATAAACAATTACTGTGCCAAAAATAAGTTCACACTTTCTTAATAAAAGTTATTTTTATGTTAAAAAAACTTTAAAATTAAACTAAAGGATATTTTTTGTAATTTTGCGCCATTAAAAAATTTAAAATATTTATGTCTAACATTACATTTACTATGATCAAACCGGACGCTGTTGCCGACGGACATATTGGAGCGATATTAGGAAAGATTGCAGAGGCTGGTTTTAAAATCAAAGCAATGAAGCTTACTCAGCTTACTGTTGCAGATGCTAAAAAATTCTATGAAGTACATGCGGAAAGACCATTCTATGGAGAGTTGGTGGAATTCATGAGCTCTGGGCCTATCGTAGCTGCAATTTTAGAAAAAGAAAATGCTGTTGAAAGCTTCAGAACATTGATCGGTTCTACTAATCCTGCCGAAGCTGCAGAAGGAACTATCAGAAAAATGTTTGCGAGAAGCATCGGGGAAAATGCAGTTCACGGATCAGATTCTGATGAGAATGCTTTAATTGAAGCCCAGTTCCATTTTTCAGGAAGAGAAATCTTCTAATCAGTAAACAAATATTCAATATAAAAAAATCCAGAGGTTTCCTCTGGATTTTTATTTAAGACATTGTGTCACAATAAGCAACACATTCATGCTGTTGGCTTTTTATAAGTTACTTTCAATAGCTCCTACCTCCTCACGATATAATTCTATAGGTTTGTCCAATAAAATGGCAATTACGGTCATGCTTTTATCCAGCCTTTCTTTAGGGACATCAATATAAATAATTCCGGGAGTCTGGCTCCAGTATAATTTATTATAGATTTTATGGTTGATAATAGAGCCCTCACCGGCAATACGTACTCTTGCGATATTATTTTTTATCCCTTTTAATGCAACAGGTCCGGTAGGAGTTCCCTCTATAAAAAGGTAAAGAGTCTGTCTGTCCTTTGAAAGAGCGCTCATTCCGGAGTAATGACCTGCAGGTAATCCGGTTCCTGTTTCAAAAAGAGCTTCAGCATGCTTACTGATCCAGCGTAAGGTTTCAGGGTTTGTTTTTGTTGTCTGGATTTTCATATCCATTCCATCGTAAGTAAGCCCGGAGTGGTTGAATATGTCATTTCCGGCATGCAATTCGCCGGCGATGGTATAAATTGCCTGTTTGGAATTTTTATTTTCCAGCAATTCTGATAAAGAATGTTTTTCTTTGGTCATATTGTTTGAAACTGCAACAGGATCATCAAACTGAAGCTGAACTACGGTAACATCCCGGTCAAAATTGACTTTGGACAGGTCAAGGGTTACAGTACCTGCATTCCAATCGAAGGTCAGTCCGGATGTTTTATCTCCGACAATCTTCGCATAAACAGGCTTGGTGGTTAATCCGTAAATTTTATCAAAATCTTTTGCTTCTTCCAAATAGAGGAATACTGATTTTCGGTTTCCTGAAACAGCAGATTTTCCTTTGTAATTTTCAAAAGGCAATCCTTTCCGTGTGCCATATATCGCCTCGGAATGCTTTGAAGTCCACCTTCCCAGGCTTTTCAAAATTTCCACCTGTTCTTCAGGAAGTGTACCATCTGCTTTCGGTCCGATATCCAGTAATAAGTTCCCGCCCATACTGATAACGTCTGCCAATGTCCTAACCAGCATATTGGGTGTTTTGTAATTCTTGTCAAACGGCTGATATCCCCAGGAGTCATTCATGGTATAGCATAATTCCCAGGATTTGCTTTGGGGAGGAATTACAGGAATTCCCTGTTCCGGGGTTTCATAATCTCCATGTTGATTAAGCCTTGAATTAATAATGATATCCGGATTGATCTTCTTTAGATTCTCCAAGGTTTCCGGAGCCCGCCACTCCGCGGAAGAATGCTCCCAGTCACCGTCAAACCATAATAAATCGGGTTGATATTGGCTTGAAAGTTCTTTAAGCTGAGCCTGATAATACGTCACAAAATTTTGCCAGCGTTCAGGATCGTCTTTCAGTTCATACCTTTTTCTGGTTCTGGTATTGATGTCATAATAAGGGTGGCTCCAGTCTGGAAGAGAAAAGTATAAACCTGTTTTCAAACCTGATTTTTTGAGTTCCTGAACAAATGGAGTTAAAACATCTTTATGAGCAGAGGAGTTCGCCGGAATAGTGGTTGCTTTTTCAGCTTTGGAATTCCATAATGAAACACCGTCGTGATGTTTGGTGGTAATAACGGCATACTTGGCTCCGGAATTTTTGATCAGCTGCACCCATGCTGCCGGTTGATATTGAGAAGCGGTAAAACCATTAAGCTGTTTCATGTAATTATCATGGTTGATATAATTGTTGAAAAAAGCCCAGGACTCGGAAATCCCATCCACAGAATAAATTCCCCAATGAATAAAAATTCCCAGTTTGGCATTATTAAACCATTCCATTTTTGTATTGCCTGAAAGTTTATGTTGAGCATGAACAGAATGGGTGCCCAACGCTAGGCTTAATAAAAACAAACGGGTCAATTTACTTCTCATTTTTCCTTTTTACCGCTAAAATAAGGAAAGTGAAGGGAACTTATATAAAATATGATGACTGAAAATATTCAATCTTATTTATTAGTAATTTTAAACAAACAACGGAATCTAATCACTAAAATATCGATATGAAAATGACAGTAGTACTTCTTATGATCACAGCAACACTCACGGCACTTATTGGCGGGCTTTTCTATGCCTATTCGTGTTCGGTTATCCCGGGGCTGGGCAAATTATCTGATGTGGAATATCTGAAAGCCATGCAGTCCATCAACCGGGAAATCCTGAATCCGGTATTTTTTCTGAGTTTTATGGGAACAGCCATAATGCTTCCTGTTACAACCTTAATATTCAGAGGTGAAAATCCGACATTTATATTTCTTTTATCAGCTACACTGGTCTACCTGACAGGTGTTTTTGGCGTTACTATGTTCGGAAACGTTCCGCTTAATAATCAGCTGGATCAGTTTGATATCGCCAGTTCCACCGTTGATACCGTTAAAAAAATGCGTGCCGTGTTTGAAAACAGATGGAATTTCCTTAATCATATAAGAAGTATCTGTTCCGTAGTGAGTATTATTCTTGTAGCTTGTGCGTGTATCTGGTATAAGTTCCAGGGAATCCCGTCCGGATCGTGAAATTCCGTAAAAATACTGAATGAAATTCCGTGTTTTTACGGATGCTTGGTATTGATTTTATATTGATCTTTACATCAGCATTAGAACAAAAGGAAATTTAAGCATTAAAGTCTCCAAAAAAACTAATAACCATCAACGCTCAAATTTTCAGAGTGAAGAAAGGCAGCCTTAATAAGCTGCCTTTATTTATTATATAAGAATCCTTTAGATTTTTAAAAGCTCAATGGTTCTTTCAGGGCTTTCGGAAGAGAAAACAGCGTTTCCTGCGACCAGGACATCTGCTCCGGCTTCAAATAGTTTGGAAGCATTATCAAGATTTACCCCGCCATCAATTTCAATAAGTGCTGTAGAATTATTACTTAGAATAAGGTCTTTGGTTTCTGCGATCTTTTTATAGGTGTTTTCAATGAACTTCTGGCCGCCGAATCCGGGGTTAACGCTCATCAATAATACCAGATCCACATCTGCAATAATATCTTCCAACATTAATACCGGAGTGGAAGGGTTCAATACAACTCCTGCTTTAGCTCCTTTGTTCTGAATATGGTGAATGGTTCTGTGAAGATGGGTACAAGCTTCGTAATGAACGGAAACAAGATCTGCACCATGGTCAATAAATTCATCAACATACTTTTCCGGTTCTACAATCATCAAATGGACATCCACAAATTTCTTTGCATATTGCTGAACTGTTTTCATTACCGGAAAACCAAATGAAATATTAGGAACAAATCTTCCATCCATTACATCAATATGGAACCAGTCGGCCTGTGAATTGTTCAGCATTTCAATATCTCTTTGCAGATTCCCGAAGTCTGCGGATAAAAGGGAAGGAGCAATAAGCTTCGTTTTCATTTTTACTTTTTATACTTTTATTTATTTCTTTACCCTATTGAAAAAGATTTATCATTGGTGTAATAATAATATATCAGAAAACCTGTAATTAAAACTACTTCTATTATTGATAACTTTATACTGTTGATTTTCTTTACAAAATGCCTGTCTATTACAAGCAAAGCAAATATGATCAGTAAAAAAATCATTTCAATGGTTAACCCTAAGCTTGAACTTTCATCAAATGTAAAATATTGATAGATCATTAATGGAATACCCAATCCAAATAATAAAATGCTTACAATTGAGATAAAAGTTGGTTTTCTAAATAGATCAGAAAAAGAATCTAACATCTTAATGATATTTCAATTTCATTTCTGGTTTTATCTTCAAAACCGTTTCATAGATCAGTTTGATTACGTTTCCTACATCTTCTTTAGCCACCATTTCCACTGTCGTGTGCATATAGCGCAAAGGTAAGGAAATTAATGCACTTGGAACCCCGCCATTAGATAAAGCAAATGCGTCGGTATCTGTTCCTGTTATTCTGCTTGAAGCTGCTCTTTGATAAGGAATTTTCTTAGTTTTTGCAGTATCTATGATCAATTCTCTGATGATATGGTGAACGGTGGGTGCAAAGAAAATCACCGGCCCGGCTCCGCATTTCTGATCGCCTTCTTTTTTCTTTTCGATCATGGGAGTTGTAGTATCGTGGGTTACATCGGTAACGATTGCAATATTCGGTTTTATAACGTCAGCAATCATATCAGCTCCGTACAGTCCGACTTCTTCCTGTACAGAATTGGTAATATATAAACCGAAAGGAATTGTTTTTTTGTTTTCCTTTAAAAGCCTTGCCACTTCCGCGATCATAAACCCTCCGATCCGGTTGTCCAGTGCCCTGCACACGAAATATCTGTCATTGAGTTCAAAGAATTCATCCGGATAGGTGATCATACAGCCTACGTAAATCCCCAGATCTTCCACTTCTTTTTTAGTAGTGGCACCGCAATCGATGAAAATATTTTCAATTTTCGGAGTCGGTTCATTCTGATTGGTTCTGGTGTGAATAGCAGGCCAGCCGAATACGCCCTTTACAATTCCTTTTTCCCCATGGATATGCACTACTTTCGAAGGGGCAATAGTCTGGTCCGAACCCCCGTTACGGATCACGTAAATCAGCCCGTCATCGGTAATATAATTCACATACCATGATATTTCATCCGCATGAGCTTCAATCACCACTTTGAATTCTGCTTCCGGATTGATGATGCCGTAGCAGGTTCCGTAATGGTCTATTTCTATCTTATCTACATAAGGACGGATATAGTCCATCCATACTTCCTGGCCTCTGTGCTCGTAACCTGTTGGGGATGATGTGTTTAAATATTTCTCTAAAAATTTTAAAGATTTCTTTTCAAATTTCATAAAAAGGAATGATTTTTGCGTTTAATTTTTGTTCTAATACGCGTAAAAATAATGAATTTTAGTAAGATTATTTGCCTTTTTCTTTTCTTTTTCAGCGTGTGTGTTTTCGGCCAGAAAGACTCTATCATAATAAAGTCTTTGAGCCAGTATCCACCGGAAGAATTGAGAGTAGATGAGTTTGGGAATAAGTATTATTATGATGAAAGGCAAAAAGCCAGAATCTATGAAATAAACGGTGAAGTAGTGATTGTATTGGATGAGCTTGTATTGCTAAACAAGCCTAAGTTTAATAATCAACTGGACAGAAACTATTATTATTTCCTCAATAAAAAGCTCTATAGGGTTTATCCTTTATTTCTGACGGCTTTGCAGCAGTACAGGGATATTCAGAAGGAAATGAATGATATGGACAGCAAGGCTAAAAGAAAGTACATCAAAGACAGGCAGAATATCCTTGCGGATCAATATGAAAAGCAGCTGAAAGACCTTACCACAACAGAGGGACAGGTTTTTGCCAAGCTGATGAACAGGGCGACGGGAAAGAATGTATTTGAAATCATCAAAGAGCTGAGAGGAGGTTGGAGTGCTTTCTGGTGGAATGTAAAAGGGAGAATGGCGGATATTGATATCAAAGATGCATATAACCCTCATAAAAACAGAACCGATGAATTTCTGGAATCCCTCCTTCAGTCTAACTGGAACTCCGGATATTTACAGCCTTACCCCGGGGCAAGCGATTTCAAAGCTGAAAAATAAGAATACTCAGATATAAAAATTCCTGTAATCACTTACAGGAATTTTTCTTTTAATTTATCAAAGACAATCTGATCTATGGGTAGTGGAAACGGATTATCCGGTCGGTTGATGTCAATCCATTCCGTTTTTTCAATACAAGGATCGAGAATCAGGAAATCTTCTTCGTTTACAATATTCACAATATAATATATGGTAAGCAGTTGCTCATTTTCCTTGAAACGGGAAACCAGAAAGCCCTCCTGTGTATAAAGATGTTCCACAATCTCTATTTTAACGTTCAGCTCTTCATCGAATTCACGGTGAAGGCAATCAATCAATCCTTCTCCGTATTCCAGACCACCGCCGGGAAATTTCATTAAAGGTTCACCTGCATATTCTTCAAATAAGGTAAGGACTTTATTGTCTTTTACGGCACAAGCATACACCCTAATGTTGATCTTGTCTATCATATATTATATTTTGTATAGCTAAAATAAGGAAAATTGTTAGAAGTTATGAGTTAAGAGTTATGAGTCATGAGTTAATTAGAATGCTGTAAACTTATAACTCATAATTTATAACTCATAACTCATAACCCTTAAAGTTTTATAGCATTAATCATCTCTCTCTTTCCCGGAGGCCCCTGTTTTTTCTCTACCCTGAAATGAAGCTCTTCAAGAATTCTTCTCACGCTTCCTTTGGAAGAGTAGGTTGTTAACAATCCGTTGACATCCATTTTGTCGGAAACCATTTCAAAGAGTGGTTTTTCCCAAAGATCGGGCTGAACTCTTGCGCCGAAGCAGTCGAAATAAACGAGGTTGATTTTAGGTAAGTCTATGTCTTTCAGGTCGAAGAAGTCACATTCGATCTTTTTAAGGTGGAAACCTTTAACAATTTCCTCAGATTTTTCCCAATTTGTCTGATGAATTTTTTGATAAATATTTTTGAATTCAGGGTTACCAAAAAGCTCATCATACGCTAAATTTTCAATTTCAGATTCATTTATGGGATATTTTTCCAGAGAAAAATAATTGATTATATGATTTTTGTCAGTTTTTAAATATTCATTAATTGTTACCAAAACATTCAAACCTGTTCCAAAACCGAGTTCTAAAATATTAATTTCGTAATGATTTATTAAATTTAATCCATTTTTGATAAACACGTGTTCGGCTTCCTGCAAAGCTCCGTGGTGAGAATGGTAGTTTTCATTTAATTCATTGATAAACAATGTTTTACTACCGTCATTTGTGGTCTTAATTTCTCTTTTCAAGCTATTTTTTTGTCAAATTTACTCCAAAATTTTTATATTTAGAAAATTATGTTAAATTTGTAGAACATCGTAAAAAATTTTAGAAATGATAATTCAAAAAACCGAGAAATCCAGAATTTCTACATTCGATCCTAATAATTTTTCATTCGGAAATACTTTTATCGACCATATGATCATATGTGAGTACGAGAATGGAAAATGGGGTGAAGTAAAATTAATGCCTTATGGTCCTTTAGCATTTACACCTGCGATGATGGGAGTAAACTACGGACAGGCTTGTTTTGAAGGAATGAAAGCTTATAAAGATAAGGACGGACAGGTTTTTCTTTTCAGGCCTGAAAAGAATTTTGAACGTATCAATAAATCAGCGAAACGTCTGGCTATGCCGGAAGTAACGGAAGAAATGTTTTTAGACGGTTTAAAAGCATTAGTAGATATGGACAGAGACTGGATCCCTTACGGAGAAGGAATGTCATTATATATAAGACCATTGATCTTTGCTACGGAAGAAGCCTTAAAGGCAAGAGTAGCGAATAAGTATATGTTTGCCATTGTGGCAACACCGGCAAAAAGCTATTACAGTGCACCGGTTTCCGTGAAAATTTCAGATCACTATTCAAGAGCGGCTAACGGCGGAGTAGGTTCTGCTAAAGCGGCAGGAAACTATGCGGCATCTTTCTATCCGACTCAATTGGCTATCGAAGAAGGGTATGATCAGATTATCTGGACGGATGATTCGACTCACGAGTTTTTTGAAGAAAGCGGAACCATGAATGTTTTCGTGAGAATCAATGATACCATTTATACACCGCCAACTTCTGAGAAAATTCTGGACGGAGTAACAAGAGACAGCTTCATCCAGTTGGCTAAGAGAAGAGGATTCGAAGTAAAAGTGGAGCCGATTAAAGTAAAAGATGTGGTGGAAGCTCAGAAAAACGGAACATTAAAAGAAGTTTGGGGAGTAGGAACTGCAGTAGTAACAACGGTTTTCGAAGCTTTAGGATACCAGGGTCAGAAATTGGAATTGCCTAAACTTTCAGATGAAGAAAGCTACGCGGCAATTCTTAAAAAGGATCTTGTGGATCTGCAGAACAACCTTTCGGAAGATCCTTTCGGATGGAGAGTATTGGTAGAAAGAAATGTTCTTGAAACAGTTTAATTGTTAGATATATATTTATAAGTAAAGCCGGGAATATTATTCCCGGCTTTTTGTTTTAATATTCATCAAGTTTTGTAATTGATTAACGAAATGTGTATTTTCGCAAAAGTTTATGAAAAAATTAATCTTCATATCGGTATTGGGATTGTTGAGCTGCAACAGGAATTCGCAGACTCCACATCCTCCCGTGGGTGGTGTTTTGAGCCAGAACGACCTTGATGTTTCCAAAGAAAGGATGCGAAATCTTAACGGCCTGGAAAGAAAACATATCCAGGAATGGATCAACAATCAGTCCGTAAAGTATTATCCGACCCAGCTTAATTACTGGGTGAATGCGGAAGGATATGATACCCGTGAAAGAAGACAAGACAATACTTTCATCTCTTATTCCTATGAGTTGTATGATTTCGATCAGACGAAGATCTATGACCAGCCGATCGAAAGGAGGGATGCCAGATTCGGACACTTTGATGAATTGAAAGCGGTGGAAAATGCATTGCGTTTTATCCATGATGGAGAGGAAGTTACCCTTTTGGTACCGTCTTCTTTAGCGTACGGAACGTATGGAGACGAAAAGAAAATAGATAACGATATACCATTAATCATAAAATTAAAAGCGCTATAAATGAGATTGTTTAACAAGAATATAATTCTGGCGGCGGCAAGTATTTCGCTGATGAGTTGTACACCAATTTATAAAAAAATGAACGTAGACAAAGAAACTTACGAAGGTCTTAATGACGGACTTTATGCGAATCTTCAGACAACGAAAGGGAATATGATCGTGAAGTTTGAGGACAAGAAATCACCGGTAACTGTAGCGAATTTCATCGGTCTTGCAGAAGGAAAAATTGATAATAAAGCGAAAGCAAAAGGAGTTCCTTTCTATGATGGAACCATTTTCCACAGAGTGATCAAAGATTTTATGATCCAGGGAGGTGATCCTCAGGGAACAGGAATGGGAGATCCAGGGTATAAGTTCGAAGATGAAAAAAACGATCTTAAGCATACCGGAAAAGGAGTTTTATCTATGGCAAATTCAGGACCTAATTCAAATGGTTCCCAGTTCTTCATCACAGAAGTTCCTACCCCTTGGTTAGACGGAAGACACACGATCTTCGGGAAAGTGGTAAAAGGAGAAGATGTGATCGATGCGATTGCGAATGTAGAAAAAGGTGCTCAGGATAAGCCTAAAACAGATATCGTGTTGCAAAAGGTTTCCATATTCAGCAAAGGTGACGAGTACAAAAACTATGATGCTGCTAAAACTTTCAACGAAGGAAAGGCTAAAATTGCAGAAAACAATAAAGCATACGCAGCGAAGGAAGAAGCAGAAAGAAAGAAAAAAGAAGAAGAGTTCAAAGCGAACCAGTTGAAAATGGTTGAAGACCTAAAAGCAGGAATGCAGAAAACAGAATCCGGTCTTTATTATAAAATCACGAAAACAACAGAAGGAAAAGCCCCTAAAGCAGGAGACAATGTATCGGTACACTATGCAGGAAAATTAGTGGACGGAACAGAGTTCGATTCTTCTTTCAAGAGAAATGAGCCGATTGATATTCCAATCGGAATGGGAAGAGTGATCAAAGGATGGGATGAAGGAATCCTATTGTTAAAAGAAGGAGAAACGGCAACCTTATTGATCCCGCCTGCAATGGCTTACGGAGAAAGAGGAGCAGGAGGGGTGATCCCACCAAACGCCTGGTTAGTTTTCGATGTGGAGCTTGTGAAAGTGAAGTAATTGAAAATTGAAAATATTGTAAAGCCACCTGTGAAGGTGGCTTTTTTTGTTGAAAAATTCCGTAGAAATACGGTTTTCCGTAATTAATTAAACATGTATATTGATACATTTGAAAATACATGAAAAAATCATTAATATGAATAATATCGATCAGTCTTTACTTATGTTTGAAAATGTCAAAAATAATATTGATAACTTCATTAAATCTGATAATAATGAGTCGGATACAAGATCTAAAATAATTGATAATTACCTAATTAATATACTTGGGTGGAGTGAATCAGATATCAAAAGAGAAGGGAAATTAGAATCTGGTTATTTTGATTATAAAGTTAGTTGTCCATCAATTTCTTTTGTAATTGAAGCAAAAAGGAATCACAAAGAATTCATTCTTCCTTCAAGCCATACTAAAGTAAAAATAAAATCCATATTACGTGAAAATAATGATGTAATTCAACAAATTAGAAACTATTGTGTAGATATTGGATTGCCTTATGGGGTAATAACTAATGGTAAACAATTTATTATATCAAAATTTTTTAATACTAATGGGAGTGATTGGAAAGAAAATATATGTCTAATTTTTCATAGTATAGAAGATATAGAAAATAGATTTGTTGAATTTTATGAGAATTTGTCAAAATACTCATTAATAAATAATGGAGGTTTTAAATATGATTATATTCCTATTGATTTAGAAGCAAAATCAATATTGTCCACATTGATTCAGAGAGATAAAGAGATTGATAGAAATAACTTAAGTTCAGAATTGTCTCCTATAATTGATAAATTTTTTGGAGAAATTTTTTCTACAGAACAAGAAGATGATTTAAATTTTATAAAGGAATGTTTTGTTGAAAATATAGAATCAAAGAAAAACCGGGATGAGATAGAAAGATTATTTGCAGATAAAGCTCCTCAAATGGCAAATGTTGTTAAAGCAATTAATACAAATAGTATAGTTTCCCAAATTGTAGAAGAAATAAGCGATGATCAGATTAATATTAAGAGTCCTAAATCTCCTAAACCGATAATTATTATAGGAACTAAAGGAGCGGGAAAAACTACTTTTATAAATCATTTATTTAGAACACGTGATAATGAATTCTCAGAAAATCATTTAACTGTATATATTGATTTTAGAGAATTTTATGAAGCATATAAATCATTTGAACCAACAAATATTTCTAAAGAAATATATGAAAAACTTACAGATAAGTATTCAGAATTGGAACTTCACAGCCTCAAAGCTTTGAAAAGAATTTATCAAAAACAAATAAAACAAAATGATGAAAGCATTTGGATGTTTGTTAAAGATAAAGACGAAGACACATATAATAGATTATTAACAGAATATCTATCTGAAAATTTAAAGGATTACTCAAAACATTTAGAGTATTTAAACAATTATTTAATTAGGGAAAGAAGAAAAAGGATGATTGTAATTATAGATAATGCCGATCAATATTCAATATTAATTCAAGAAAAAATTTTCCTATTTTCTCATTCATTATCAAGGAATTCCAATTGTGGAGTTATCTTTTCATTAAGAGAAGGCTACTATTATAAATGGAGAAACAGACCCCCTTTCGATGCATATGAATCTAACGTCTATCACATTACTGCACCTAAATATTCCGAAGTTTTACTAAAGCGTATAAATTATACTTTAGAACATTTAAATAATTTTGAGGGCAAAGCTTCTTCGGTTACAAGTAGGGGGATTAAAATTGAAATGCCTAATCAAAAAGTTATTGAATTTTTATCTGGATTAAAAGATTCGCTTTTTTCTGATTATAATAGTGATTTAATTAATTATTTGAGTTTTACAACTTACCCTAATATCCGTGAAGGACTTAGGGTTTTTAAACAATTTTTAATTTCAGGACATACAGATGTCAGTAATTATATCTTAAGAGAAGTTTATAAAGAAGTAGATAGAGTAAATAAACAAATAATTCCCATTCATGAATTTGTAAAATCTTTAGGATTACAAAATAAATTATATTATAACTCGGAATTTAGTATTGTTAATAATATTTTTATCCCTCCGAAAGACTCAAACGATCATTTTATAAATTATTATATTCTAAAAAAATTTTATGATATTTATGAGACTAAAGGAATTGCAAATAAATATATTTCTTTCTCAGAGATAATAGAAATTTTTAAGGAAATTGGTTATAGAACTAATATTATTATTTCTTCAATAGAACGTTTATTAGATTATAACTTACTAGAGTCTGATGAACTTATAACAGATATAGAGTTTGGAAATTTAGATGCTGAAATTGATTTATGTATTTCATCTAAAGGATATTATTATTATAAAGAATTAATAAAAAGGTTTCATTATATAGATTTAGTATTGCAGGATACTCCAATTTTTTCACAAGAATATTTTAGTAAGATTAAATCTGTTTTTCCTTTGTCGGATAATAAAGGGCTAAGAGACTTGAAAGCTAGAGTTGAAACTGTAAAAGAATTTGTTAATTATTTAAATAAAGAAGAAAATAGACAAGCAGTAGGTGTATTTAATATGTTTGGCAAACCTTTAGATTATATAAATGAACAGTTAAATGCGGATATATTAAGAATAGAAAGTAAGCTATAATAAAGTATTTTATTTTCTTTATTAATTTATAATCCCTTATTTTAGCAAAAAATAGCCCCATGAAGAAGATTCTACACTTATTTTTTGCTTTTTGCGTCATTCATACAGCGGCACAAGGGAAGAAGTTTTTTGATAGCGGAGAAGTCCAGCTTAAAAATCCGGTTGAAAAGATCAATCTACAATATGTGAGCAACCTGCCTTTTGTGAAGGTGAGTATTAAAGGAAAACCGTATAATTTCCTATTCGATTCCGGAGCCCCGACGGTGATTTCCAGTGCTATTTACACAGAACTGGGTCTGGAGAAAAAGCATAAAAGTAATGTAAAGGATTCCCAGAAAAACAAGCAGGAACAGATTTTTACCCAGCTTCCGGAAATGACTATTGATCAAGTGGTTTTTAAAAACATCGGAGCAATTGTGATTGATTTAAATAATTCCGAGTTAGGATGCTTCAAGATTGATGGAATCATCGGAGCTAATCAGATGGCGAAACTGTTTTGGAGAGTCAACTACTCTGAAAACTCATTGGAAGCTACCAAAGACCTGTCCCGTTTTGACCTTAACGGTTATGAAACCATTCTTCCGTTTGATTTTAAAGCTCAGAAAACGCCTATCGTTGAAACGAAAATTTCAGGCCAGAAGGTTAATCTTACTTTCGATACCGGGTTTACGGGAAGGATCAGAATTACGGAAAATTATTATCCTTCATCTGTAAGCAAAAGCATTGAAACCTATGGGGTGAATGCAGTAGGAGCGTATGGGACCGGAAAACCGGAGACCAATCATATTTTCAAAACGAATGAGCTTCCATTAGGAAATGCCAGGTTTATGAATGAAGTGATCATGACGGGGAATTCCAATATTATCGGGAATGAGTTTTTCCAGAATTTTTCTTTCATTATGGACTGGAAGAATAAAAAAGTCTATATGAAGCGTATAAAGGAAACCGAAGCCAAAATTGAGTCTTTCGGGTTCGGATATCGTTTCATTGACGGAAAAGCAGAGGTTTCCTATATTTTTAAAGAAGATCATTTTCCGGTTCAGATAGGAGATTCCATTATCAGCATCAATAATGTTGCTTTGGAAAACCTGGATAAGGAAACCTCATGCCACTATTTCATTAACAGGGTGGAAAAAGATGCAAGATCTCTTACTATGAAGGTAAAAAGGAACGGGAATATAATGGATATCAGGCTGACTAAAAAAGAGTACCTGAAATAATATTTTTTTGGAAGTGATGCCGAGCCGGATATTCCGGATATTGAAGATCTGTATTCACTTAGTAAAAAACCATCCCGAAGAGGGATGGTTTTTTTAAATAATATTAAATAATTGCTATGAGTGCCTTTTTGATAGATCTGCATTGCTGGGCAAGTAAGTGAAGCAGACCTGCCCGTTTAATGCAGTTATGAAAAATCCGGGTAATCGGTATCTTTCATCATTTGTGTGTTGAGTATTATTTAACCACTTCTGTGCCAAGTTGATACCCTTTTTTTCTGTGCCGGAAAACATCGGAATGTAATTAATTCTCTTTTTAGGTTTTGTATTTTGGTTATTTACAGAGAACAGTTTATTTGATATCGTTTTATTCATACAATGGGTAAATCCGATTAATAAAAATAAGTGTAAGATGACGTGAGTTTTTTTGAAATGTCGACATTGTTCTACAGGGATCTAGATTAAAATCTACAATAAGAAACAAAAAAAACCGCCTCTCAGGGCGGTTTCAATATATTTACCAGTTCTTATCGATCATATAAATGAGCTGGGTCATGACGGCTGCCCCCAGGAGTAATTCTCTCCGGTTAACCTTTTCAAAAGTATCTTCTTCGGTGTGATGAATATCGAAATATCTTTGAGGATCAGGGACCAGTTCAGCGGTAGGAACACCCATATCACGAAGCGGATAGATATCCGCTCCCGAATACCTGCCTTCAAAGTTATAAACGCCGTACGGAAGGAAAAGATGCCCCCAGCTTATAATCTGGTTTCTTCTGGCATCATCCATTTCCAGGGAAATTCCTCTTGGTGAGAATCCTCCCGCATCTGATTCTATGGCAAAAAGGTGTTTTTCACCGCTTTCCTTTACTGTTTTCCCGTACTGTAATCCGCCTTTAAGCCCATTTTCTTCGTTGGCAAAGCAAACGACTCTGATGGTATGATTATTTTTAATGCCTAGTTTTTTGAAGGTTCTTAAGACTTCAATGCTCTGAACGATTCCGGCTCCGTCATCATGAGCCCCTTCACCTACATCCCAGGAATCCAGATGGCCACCCACAACAATGACGTTTTTATCTTTTTTACCTGTGATTTCACCAATTACGGAGTGGGAGAGTTTTTCACCCTTCATTCCACAGTTGGAATTAAGCTTAGCCGCAATTTTCTGGTTCTTTAAAAGAGCTTCCAGTTCATCGGCCGTGGTATTTCCGATGGCTACAGCCGGAACTTTGGCAACACCGTCGTCATATTTCATGGCACCGGTATGCGGAACATCATCAAAAGCTGATGAGAGAGAACGGATAATGGCAAATTTACCGCCTTTCCTGGCTGTTAAAGAAGCTGCAGTCCTTCTGTAAACTCCCGCATCGCGATATCCAAGGAAAGTCTGCACATATCCCTGGTTGAAAGCATGGTTGAAGAAAACAATTTTTCCTTTCACCTTTTCGGCCGGAAGCTGCTCATATTCCTCCAGCGATTTTACCATGATAATTTCCCCGGAAACATCTTTTCCGCCCGTTCCTTCGGAATTTCCAAGGGAGAGCATTTTTAAGCTTTTCCATTTTCCGTTGGAAGTCTGGATATGAAGAGATTCTTTCCCTCTTTCCCAGACCGGGAGCATCACTTCCTGAAGCCATACTTTATCCGCTCCTGCCTCACGAAGCTTCTGCGCTGCCCATTGAACCGACTTTTCGTAGGCTGCAGAACCGCTCAGACGATGCCCGATATTTTTGGTTAAATCCTTAAGCTCCGTATATCCTTTTCCGTTGTTTAAAATCTCTAAGGAAATTTTACTGAATTGTACCGAATCTTCTTTTGCCTGACCGGATACGGCCATACCAAGAAGCAATACTGAAGTACCTAATAACTTTTTCATATTAATTTTACCAATTACTATCAATCATTAAAATCATTTGTGTCATGGCAACAGCACCTAATAAAAGCTCTCTTTTATTCACCTTGTCAAAAGTATCCTCCACGGAGTGATGGTAGTCAAAATACCTTTGAGTGTCCACCACTAATTCTGCCAAAGGGATATCAAGCTTTTTGAGTGGGGAAATATCCTGGATTGCTTCTGTTTGGTCAAAATCATACACGCCATAGGGAAGGAAATACTCTTTCCAGGCAAAAACCAGTTTCCTTCTTTGCGGAGCCATGTCCAATGAAAACCCCCGCGGAGAATATCCTCCCGCATCGGTTCCCAAGGCGAAAATATGCTTTTCTTCTTTCTTTTTTACGTAAGCAGCGTACACTTCACGGCCTTGTCCGCCGTTTTCGCTGTTGGCATATAAAACCACCCGGATGGTGTGATTGTTTTCATAGCCAAGCGCTTTCAGAGTTCTTAAAACCTCGATACACTGCACAACTCCCGTTCCGTCATCAATGGCACCTTCTCCAAAATCCCATGAATCTAACTGAGCTCCTAAAACAATGACTTTAGAATCTTTTTTACCCTGGATTTCAGCAATTATATTAGGGTTGGTGATTTCTCCTTTGGATTCCGCAGTCATGTTGATTTTTGCAGTGACTTTTTGTTTTTTGAGTATTTTTTCAAGTTCGTCTGCGGATTTTGTGCCAATTGATAAAGCCGGAATTTTGGCTTTGTCATCCGGTTCATAGTAAATCATTTTAGCATGGGGCGTATCATTGTTGGCTGTTGTTAATGATCTTATAATTAATGCCTTCGCTCCTGTTTTAGCGATCACGGAAGCGGAGATCAATTTTGATTTGGCGGCAATTAAGTAGGAATCACTTGTATTGATGATTTTCGGGTCCATCGGAACATTAACGAAAACAATTTTGTCTTTTAATTGTCCTACAGACATCTGGTTAAGCTCGGAAGTAGAATTAATTAAAACGATTTCACCCATCAAATCCTTTCCTCCTGTTCCTTCTGAGTTTCCGAAAGAAAGCATTCTAATATTTTTCCATTCTCCGTTTCCGGCTTTTATCTGCAAAGATTCCCGTCCTCTTACCCAGACCGGAGCCTTGGCTTCCTGTCTCCAGATCATTTCTATACCGATTTCCTTGAACTTCTTTTCAGCCCATTCTACAGCTTTTGCATACCCGGGAGTCGCACTAAAACGGGAACCGATACCTTTTGTCAATTCGCCAAGGTTATCATATGCCTTTCCTTGGGTCATGATTTCGTCTGAAATCTTTTTGAATTCCTCGTGGTAATTAAATTTGGCTACAGGTACTTTGGTGAGTTTTTTTTGCGGCTTTTTTTGAGAAAATAAAAATCCACCCAAAAAGAGTGGAAGTATTAGAATGAATATTTTTTTCATTTTTTATTTACACTTATCTTTTCCGTGCATAAAAATAGGGAAAAAATAGTAATTTATCAGGATTTCATATCATACATTAGCAATGCTGTAATCAATTTAGGTTCAATAAAAGTACATTTTGGAGGCATACTTAATTTAAGATCAGAAATTTTAATCATATCATTAAAACTCACCGGATAGATTCCGAAGCCCACTTTACCTTCACCGTTATCAATATTTTCTTTTAAAATATTAATCCCGGCAATAGTAGAATTCCCTTTTACGTAGGAAATCTTTTCAGAGCTGTCCGGATCTTCAATTTTCAGGATATTCTTGAAAATATACTTATCTAAAAGATGATGATCCAAATTATCCAGAGACATTTCCGTGGAACGGAGATCGTGCTTCACGTGAAGAGAGTAAAACGTCCCGTCCAGGTACATGGAAATATGGAATTTCTGGGAAGGGAAATACGGAGTTTCACCTTTTTCATGGATCAGGAAATATTGTTCAAGTGCTTTTAAAAACTCTTCAGTGGATAATCCGTTCAGATCCTTTACCATTCTGTTGTAATCATGGATTTTGATGGATTGATTGGAAACGATGAAACTATATACAAAATTATACGGTTCCGTACCGTTATGCCTTTTGTTTTTATCTTTTTGATATTTGGCATTCAAAGCAGTGGAACCGATTCTGTGGTGCCCGTCTGCAATGTAGAAAGAATCGATCTGATCGATAACTTCTTTAAACTGCTGCAGCTTTAAACGGTTATCAATTCTCCAGATTTTATGCCTGATCCCTTTTGAGTCCACATGATTGAAAATCGGAACGTTTTTCTCTTCATGATTCATCAACAGCTCAATTTTTGAATTGGCGGGATATGTCAGAAGAACGGGTTCTGCCTGCAGGTTTACTTTTTCCAGATAATGAGCCAGCTTCTCTTTTTTCTGAGGAATGGTGCTTTCATGCCTTTTGATCTTTCCGCTCCAGAAATCCTCAATACTAGCCAAGCCAAGCAAGCCCCTGAAAACCTGTTTGCTGGGATAGATCTGCTCATAAAGATAATAAGCCGAATTGTCCTGAACCAGTTTTTTCTCTTCCAGGAGTTCTTCGAAGGTAGAACGGATTTTTCTTAAATTCCGGTCAATATCTTTAGATTTACTTACCACATAAGGTTTGATCATATGGATGTAAGTATCTTCTACTTGAGCTTTCTCTGCAATTTCTTCCTGGGTGAAATTATCCAGGGGATGAGTAGGGAAAGTACTCTCAAGGTCTTTATGAGGTCGTATTCCGCGAAAAGGTTTAAAAACAGGCATATATTATTGTATAGTTTCTTTTTTTAGCTTAATGATTTGTTCTGCAAGTTCAAGGCCGATTTTTTCCTGTGCATCCACCGTATTTCCTCCTACATGAGGGGAAAGAGACAGGGAAGGGTTCATCAGTAACGGAAGTTCCGGAGTCGGTTCATTTTCAAAAACATCCAAGGCTGCCCCCATTACTTTTCCGGACTCAATAAAATCGAGCAGTGTAACTTCATTGATCACACCACCTCTTGCCGTATTCACAATATAAACACCATCTTTCATTTTTTCAAACTGTGGAGTGTCTATAATATATTCATTAGTTTTAGGAGTATTGATACTGATGAAATCCGCGTCTTTAAGGAATGCATCCGTATCATTGGTAGAAGTTATTTCAAAGTTCACGGTTTGTCCGTCAAAAAAACTTAATGTAAGAACTTCTGTTCTGGGCTTTCTGGTCAGAACTTTTACCTTCATTCCCAGAGCGATCCCCATCTTCACCACTTCCTGCCCGATGCTTCCAAAGCCAATAACTCCCAATGTTTTTCCTGAAAGCTCATACGCATTATGGAATGACTTTTTCAGGGCATTAAAATGGGTTTCCCCTTCCAGCGGCATCAACCTGTTCGATTCATGAAGGAATCTTGCCAGTGAAAAAAAGTGAGCAAAAACAAGTTCCGCCACCGATTTTGAAGATGCAGTCGGAGTATTGATTACTTTTATTCCTTTGCTCCTGGCATATTCCACATCTATATTATCCATCCCGATTCCGCCTCTGCCTATAATAGAAAGGCCGGGACACGCATCAATAATATCCTGTTTTACTTTGGTTGCACTTCTTACCAGAAGAACATCCACATTATTTTCATTGATGAATTTAATAACGTGATCCTGGGCAACACGGTTATTCAGAACTTCTATTCCTGCTTCTTTTAAAGCTTGCTCTCCGGCTAAGGAGATTCCATCGTTGGCTAAAACTTTCATGGCTTTTATGATAATCTAAATAATGAAGACTGAAATATTTTACATTTTAAATTGGCGCAAATTAAGAAATTTAAAATAATTCCAATTTATATTGCAATCTTCTGATTTTTAATGATTTAATTATTTGATTGATCTCATGACGTCTACCAAAACCTGAACACTTTCAATCGGTAAAGCATTGTATAAACTCGCTCTGTAACCTCCTAAGCTTCTGTGTCCGTTCAAACCGCTGATTCCCGCTGCTTTCCATGCATTATCAAACTCTTCTTTCTTGCTTTCGTCGGTGATTTTGAAGGAAACATTCATTAATGAGCGGTCTTCCTTCACGCAGAATGTTTCAAATAAAGGATTGCTGTCGATTTCATCATATAAAAGCTTTGCCTTTGCCTCATTTCTTTGTTCCGCAGCTGCAATTCCTCCGTTTCTTTCCAAATACTGAAGCGTTAGTAAAGATGCATACACAGGAAAGACAGGTGGCGTATTGTACATGGATTCTTTAGCAATATGCTGTGAATAATCTAACATGGATAGCATATTCTCTCTGCCTGTTTTTCCAAGAATCTCTTTTTTAATTACTACCAAAGTAACTCCTGCGGGTCCCATGTTTTTCTGGGCTCCGGCATAGATCAGATCGAATTTTGAGAAATCCAGTTGTCTGGAGAAAATATCTGAACTCATATCACAAACCATTAAAGTATCCACTTCAGGGAAAGTCTTCATTTGAGTTCCGTAAATTGTATTATTGGAAGTACAGTGGAAATAATCATACTCGGAAGATACCGTATAATCCTTCGGAATATAAGAGTAGTTAGCTTCTTTGGAAGAACCTACCACATCCACTGTCCCTATTTTTTTAGCTTCTTTAATGGCTCCGGCAGCCCATGTTCCCGTATCTAAATAAGCAGCTTTACCACCTACTTTCAACAGGTTGTAAGGGACCATAGCAAACTGCAGGCTTGCTCCGCCCCCTAAATACAAAACTTCATATTCATCCCCAAGATTCATCAGTCTTTTTACAATCGCACGTGCTTCGTCCATTACCGGAACAAAATCTTTACTTCGGTGGGAAATTTCCAAAAGAGATAAGCCGATACCGTTGAAGTCCAGAATAGCTTCTGCTGATTTTTCAAATACTTCTTGTGGTAAAATACACGGACCTGCACTAAAATTGTGTTTTTTGCTCATATTTTATTTTGTTTTTTACAGGACTTGCGAACCTGTGATTTTGTTTATATTGTATTGATCAGATTTATATATAATTAAAAAAACCGTCTCATACTGGCTGAGACGGCGTATTTTATTCACCGTGTAAGAATGCTTTTTTATTAAGTAAAGCTTCTTCAGACTCTACATGGTCTTCATCCGGAACACAGCAGTCTACCGGACAAACGGCTGCACATTGTGGCTCTTCATGGAAACCTTTACATTCCGTACATTTATCTGTTACGATGAAATAGACATCGTCATTCACGGGTTCCTGAGGCGCATCCGCATCTATCGTTAATCCTGACGGTAATGTTACAGTGCCTTTCAATGTGGTACCGTCTGAAGCTTTCCAATCTACGGCTCCTTCATATATTGCATTATTCGGGCATTCCGGTTCACAGGCTCCACAATTAATGCATTCATCAGTTATTTTAATAGCCATCGCTAATTTTTTTTAAATTTGCACAAAATTACAAAATATTCCCCAATTTTAAAGTAATTATGAGTATTGAAAATCGAGTTTTAGGACTTTCTGAGCTAAGTGGATATATTAAAGCGTTTTTAATAAAAAATTCTGAAGATTATAATGAAGGTGATCTTGAATTTGAATTATTATTAAAGAAGTCTGAAATGGAAAATCCGTGGTTCACTATTGAGAATCAGAAATTTGCTTTAAAGCAGTGGGCTGATTTATTGACTGAAGAAAATGTAAAGAATTGGCTTCAAGAGTATTCTGTATCCAAAATTTCAAAAAGGGTAGGCCTGATTCTGGCCGGAAACATTCCTCTGGTGGGATTGCATGATGTGATTTCCGTGGTGTTGAGTAACCATATTCCGGTCATTAAATTATCATCAAAGGACCGGCATATGATTCCTTTTTTACTGAAAAAATGGAATGAATTCTCCGGAAACGAAATTGAATTTGAGTTTGTGGAAAAACTGGAGAATTTCGATGCGGTAATTGCAACAGGAAGCAATAATACGGCAAGATACCTGGAATATTATTTTAAAGACCGTTTGAATATTATCCGTAAAAACAGAACTTCTGTAGCGGTTTTAAAGGGTGATGAAACAGAAGAAGAGCTGCAGCTTTTGGCCAAAGATATTTTCCAGTATTTCGGATTAGGTTGCAGAAATGTGACGAGGGTTTTCATTCCGCAGGATTTTGTGATCGACAGGTTATTTGAAAGCTTCATAGGATTCCAGGATATTATCAATCATAATAAATATGCCAATAACTATGACTATAACAGAGCCGTTTACCTGTTGAATCAGGAAAAGTTCTGGGATAATAATTTCGTGATGCTGAAAGAGGATGATAAATTGTTCAGTCCGCTTTCCGTGATCAATTTCAGCAGATATGATGCGTTGGATGAAGTGAAGGTTTTCATAGCTGAAAATGAAGAAAATATTCAATGTGTAGTGGCTAGGGAGGAATTGGGATTGGATTCAATTCCGTTTGGTGAAGCGCAATGTCCCGGTTTGGATACCTATGCGGACAATGTGGATACGATGAAATTTTTGGAGGTGATTTAATTAATTTAATATATTTAAAAATAAAAAAATAACTATGATGACAGATGTTTTAGTCGCCCATTCTTCAGATGTTGAGAAGGCGGATTTTTACAAAAAAACGTATTGGCATGTTGCATTGGCAATTCTTGCATTCATTGGTGTGGAAACGGTTTTGATCAATGTGGTTCCGGTGGAAATTATTAGTTTAATGTTCGCTCAAAAATATACCTGGCTGCTTATTATTGGTGTGTTTTGGTTAGCATCCATCCTGGCTAATAAATGGTCTTTATCTCAAAGTAGATCAACACAGTATTTAGGATTAGGATTTTATATTCTGCTTGAAGCTGTGATCTTCCTGCCGTTGCTTTATATTGCTGTCGGATATTCAGGAGGGGGAACTATGATTTTTCAGGCAGCGATGCTTACTATTGCTATGTTTGCGGGATTATCGGCAGTAGCTTTTACTTCCAAAAAAGATTTTTCTTTTTTAAGAAACATCATTATTATAGGAGGTTTCCTTTCTATAGGATTGATTGTAGCGGGAGCGATTTTCGGGTTTAACCTTGGTCTTTGGTTTTCGGTAGGAATGGTGATTCTGGCTTCTGCAAGTATTTTGTATGAAACGAGTAAGCTTAAGGATTCCTATACAACAGGTCAGTATGTGGGAGCTTCTTTACAGCTTTTTGCTTCCATTATGTTGTTGTTCTGGTATATTCTGAGAATTTTAATGAGCAGAAGAAGCTAGTTTTAGTGATGAATTATGAGTTATGAGTTATAAGTTATAAGTGATGAGTTATGAGTTCTCACGGAAATTGATAATTCATTTTAATAAATTTAAAAAGTCCTGATGTATTTTCATCGGGATTTTTTTATTTAGATATTTGCTTTAGTATTAACTTCTTTATTTTAACGCAAAGGAATAAAATGAGAGTTACGAATATAAGTCAGCAAAGACGAAATCAATAAATTGATGGTAAAAAGTGGGCTTCATCAGCGACAAAATCGTTATTCTTTGCACCTTAACAATAAAATATTTTTAGATAAAATTTTGCGATAAATATGGATAATGCAAAGTTTATTAGGAAGAGAGGGAATTTATAACCCAAAAAATCCTGATGTGTTTCATCGGGATTTTTATTGTAAGAAAGTAATTCTTAGAATTTTTTAATGCTTAAATCTTTCAATCTTTCAATCTTTTAATTGTTTAAGCAATTACTTATCAATAGATCCTAAAACCTTTTGGGCAAAAGAATTTAAAGCATCTTTTTCACTCATTCCGTTTTGAACATTAGCATGAACTTCTAATGCTCCGCAGATATTGGTGATTAATTCTCCGGCAACATTCAGGTCTTCTTCACTGGTTCCTCTGAATTCGCAGAAGCTCTCCAGTACTTCAAGGGTTTTTTCAAGGTTTTCAGGTGTCTGATTTTGATAAAACTGTCTGATGATCGGTAATTTCATTACTTTAATTCATTAAATAAGTTGATTAAACTTTCCGCCTGATTAGACTGAACCTGGTTCACCAATTCCCCGTTTTTGAAAATAGCGAAAGTAGGTAAGTTGTCCACTTTAGCCAGTTTTCTGCTTTCAGGTAATTTCTCAGCATCTACGTATAAGAACGGAATGTCATCATTTTCAGATGCTAGTTTTTTGAATTTCGGCTTCATAATTCTGCAGTTTCCGCACCATGTTGCTCCATACTGCACCACCACTTTCTCATTGTCGCTCACAATATGCTGTAGCGTATCTTCTGTTAATTCAGTGTACATAAGTTTATTTTTAGAAAAAATAAACAATGTAGCAATCTAATAATTTACCAATCTAACAATTAAAAAACGAATCTTAAAATTGTTATACTGTTAGATTGCTACATTGTTATATTAATTTTAATTAGTTTTTAGCTAAATATTCTGCTGTAGAATTTCTGTCAGCTTTCATTGCTTCTTTTCCTTCTTCCCAGTTTGCAGGGCAAACTTCTCCGTGCTTCTGAACGTGAGTATAAGCATCAATTAGTCTTAAATACTCTTTTACGTTTCTTCCAAGAGGCATATCGTTTACTGATTCGTGGAAAATTTTTCCTGTTTCGTCGATTAGGTAGGTAGCTCTGTATGTTACGTTAGAACCTGTGAAAGTTTCTTCTCCATCCTCATTGTATTCGAAATCCTGGTCAACAATTCCTAGGATGTTTGCCAATTGTCTGTGAGTATCAGCTAAAAGCGGGTAAGTTACTCCTTCGATACCTCCGTTTTCTTTTGCCGTGTTTAACCATGCGAAGTGAACTTCATTAGTATCACAAGAAGCTCCGATTACTTTGGTGTTTCTTTTTTCGAATTCACCTAAAGCATCCTGGAAAGCGTGAAGCTCAGTCGGGCAAACAAAAGTGAAATCTTTTGGATACCAGAATAAAAGAACTTTTTGCTGGTTTGCTGTAGACTCTTCAAAGATGTTGATTCTAAGATCATCACCCATTTCAGACATTGCATCAATGGTTACATTCGGGAATTTTTTTCCTACTAAAGACATAATTTTCTTGTTTTTATATTTTAAATTTTTCTGGTGCAAATATAAAAATATTTCATCTATCGAACAAATTGATTTCGATAAATAAAATCTATAATTGTTTTTCATAGCAGCATAAAGAAAAAAGCCCTGATTCAGGGCTTTTTGTTATTTCTAATAACCTAATAAGGATATTTATTCATTATTTTAATTATACTTTTCCAGCAGCTCTTTGATTCTTCTCATGGCTTCCTTTAGATCCTCTTCTGAAGTGGCATACGAGAATCTGATGCATTCCGGACTTCCGAAAGAAACCCCGCCTACAGATCCTACATGAGCCCGATCCAGTAAAAACATTGCAAAATCATCAGAGTTTTTAATTTCAGTGCCGTCTAATGTTTTTCCGATATAATGGGAAACATCCGGAAAAAAGTAAAATGCCGCTTTTGGAAGCAATACTTTAAATCCTGGAATCTCCTTGATAAGATCATACATAAGATCTCTTCTTTTCTTAAAGGCATCGATCATGTATTTATATTCCGAAGGGTCTGTCTTCAAGGCTGTAATAGAAGCTCTCTGTGCCATGGTATTGGCTCCGCTGGTCATTTGTCCCTGCACCTTTTCACAGGCTTTTGCCAGCCATTCAGGGCATGCGGAATACCCGATTCTCCAACCGGTCATGGCAAACGCTTTAGACATCCCATTGATGACCGCCGTTTGCTCATATACTTCAGGGAATTGAGCAATGGAGGTGGTTTTAGTTTCATAATTGATGAATTCATAGATTTCATCTGAAATAATAGTCACATGCGGATATTTAGCCACCACTCTCGCTATTGATTTCAATTCGTCATACGTATAATACCCTCCGGAAGGGTTACATGGAGAGCTGAAAAGAATAGCTTTGGTTTTATCTGTGATGGCTTGTTCCAGCTGCTCTGCCGTAACTTTAAAATCAGTGACATAAGAAGTCGGAAGCATAATGGATGTTCCGCCCATCATTTTTACCATTTCGTCGTAGCTTACCCAATAAGGAGCCGGGAGCAAAACTTCATCCCCATCATTAATGATAGCTGCGAGAACGTTTAAAATAGCCTGTTTGGCACCATTGGACACACAGATCTGAGTAGGTTTATATTCAAGATGGTTATCTCTTTTCAATTTATAAGCAATTGCTTCGCGAAGCTCTAAAAATCCCGGAACAGGCGAATAGTGACTGTAATTTTGATTAATGGCATCAAAAGCCGCTTGTTTTATATTATCCGGAACATCGAAATCCGGCTCGCCGAGAGTTAAGCTGATAACGTCTATTCCATTGGCTTTCATTTCTCTAGCCCTGTTAGACATTACAAAAGTTTGCGAATAACCTAGTCTTTTTACTCTATCTGAAAGTTTGTCCATGTATTTTTTTGAATTTTAACAAATATAGATAAAAACTTAATCTGAATACAATGGTAACCGGAAAAAATACACTTCTCAACGCACATAATTTCGTATATTTAAAACCCTTAGTTTTAAAATGGATCGTCTATGAAATATCTTCTTTTTTTATGCCTTACTCCTTGCGTGGTGTTTTCACAAATACGTTCGAAAGATGATGAAATAAAGAAATACGTTTCTGAAGTTAATTCAGATTCTCTACAGTCTTATATTAAGAAACTTGTGAGTTTTAATACAAGGCATACTTTAAGTGCTACGGATGATCAGAATAAGGGGATAGGAGCGGCAAGAAACTGGGTGTTGGGAAAATTTAAAGACTATGCCAAAAACTCGGGAGGAAGAATGGAAGTGTATCTGCAGCAGCAAGATATACAGCCGGACGGGAAACGTGTAGATCAGGTCTTTAATCTGGGGAATCCTATTGCTTTTCTAAAAGGTACAGATTCTAATGATAAAAGAATTTTCATGATTTCCGGACATCTTGATTCCCGTGTTACTGATGTGATGAACAGAACTTCTTTTGCACCGGGAGCGAATGATGATGGGAGCGGAGTGAGCGCAGTGATAGAAGCTGCAAGAGTTTTAAGCAAATCCTCATTTCCGGCATCTGTTATTTTCGTAGCGTTTTCCGGGGAAGAACAATCGCTGTTGGGATCTAAAATGTTGGCGGAAAAAGCTAAAAAAGAAAACTGGCAAATAGAAGCTGTTCTGAATAACGATATGATCGGTAATACCAAATCCGGGGAAACCAATGAAACCAATGACCGTGTGCTTCGGGTTTTCAGTGAGGGATTGCCTTATATGGAATTGGACAAGAAAGCTATGAGTATAAGAAACCTAGGGCTTGAAAATGACGGGGATTCAAGACAATTGGCCCGGTATATTGAAGAAGTGGCGGAAAAATATGTAAAGATTGATATAAAACTGATATATAGAAATGATAGGTTTCTTCGTGGCGGAGATCATTCGAGCTTTGTGAATCAGGGGTTTCCAGCGGTGAGACTTACCGAATATTATGAAAATTATGATCAGCAGCATCAGGATGTACGGATAGAAAACGGAAAACAGTACGGTGATCTTCCGGAGTTTGTAGACTATAATTACCTGAAAAAAAATGTGGCAGCCAATATTGCTGTACTTGCCAGTCTTGCCAAATCTCCTTCAAAGCCTGAAAAAGTGGAAATAGAAGTGAAGGAGCTTACTAATTCAACAACATTACATTGGGAAAAACCAAAAGCAGGAAAGCTTGCGGGCTATTATGTATTAGTAAGAGAAACCGAGAGCCCAATATGGCAAAAAAGAATCTTTACAAAAGACCTTTCCCTGAAGATTCCGCTTTCGAAAGACAATTATATTTTTGCGGTACAGAGTGTGAATGAGACCGGAAATTTAAGTATACCTGTAATTCCGGCTATCGCACGATAATCATGAAAGAAATGTTTTTGTCGGAGCTTTAAAGCTTTGTCTTTTTATGGTTTAATTTTTTGGTGAGTTTACAAGGGTTTAATGTGAAATAAAACTTATTTTTGTGGTTTATAATATTTCACATGTCTACATCGTTACTATTAAAATACTTTCCGGATCTTACAGAAAATCAGATAGAACAGTTTGCAAAGCTGGAAGAGCTTTACCATGAATGGAATGAAAAAATCAATGTGATTTCCAGAAAAGATATGGAATCTCTGTATGAAAAGCATATTCTGCACTCGTTGGGAATTGCTAAAGTAATGGAATTTGCTCCGGGAACTAAAGTGTTGGATATAGGAACCGGAGGCGGTTTTCCTGGAATTCCTTTGGCGATTCTATTTCCTGAATCAGAATTTACCTTAATAGATTCTATCGGAAAAAAGATCAGCGTAGTCAATGCGGTAGCAGAAGGAGCAGGAGTGAAAAATGTAACGGCTATTCACGGAAGAGCGGAAAAATTAAAAGAAAAATTTCATTTTGTGGTAAGCCGGGCGGTTACCCAAATGCCGGAATTTCTGAGATGGCTGAAAGGAAAATTTGAAAAAGAGCAATTTAATCCCAAACACAACGGAGTTTTATATTTAAAAGGCGGAGACCTTGCTGAAGAGCTTGCCGGAATTAAATGTGAGATTTTCAGTCTTAAAAACTATTTTGATGAAGAATTTTTTGAAACAAAAAAAGTAGTTTACCTGTCAAAGGGTAATTTTAATTCTTAATTTAACATAATTAAGGAATAATTTTTGCTAAATATTCATTAATGATCAAAATTTATGTAGTCATGAAAAAGTTTCTCAATATTGGGGCTTCTGCAATGGTTGTAGGGTTGTTTTTTACTTCTTGTAACGATAATGAGGACTATCGGACCATTGAGTCAATAGATAAGGTAAAAATAGACAGTGTGAAGATTGTGAACGATACGATGGATGTTTTTACGGTACAGAGTATCAAAACATATTCTACCTATTCATCTCAATGTGAGGGTTTTTATGCCTATGATTATATTCACAACAATAATCTGACAAGGACGGTTACTGCCTATAAATATATTACCAATGGCCCTTGTGCACAGGGAATGTTTTCCGGGGCAAGCCAGATCAATTTCAGTCCGCAGCAGGTAGGAACATACACGTTAAAATTCTGGAGCGGCGACAATACATGGATTACCAAAACGATAGTAGTAGAATAAAATAATGAAGTGGATTCTTATAATTAGTTTATTAACAGCCAATACTTTATTTGGACAGAAAATTCTTTGGCAGGAAAACAGAAAACTCAACTGGAACAATTTTAAGAGCAATGTCAATAATCAGAAAGGGAGTAATGTAGTTGCTTATACGAATTGTGGTTGGGTATATTCGGTTGTAAAATCCACCAATCCTAAATCTCCGGTGAAGATTAAAATTGAAACTTTTTTCAATGAAGACAAATCCTGGAAAGATATAAAGCAGATCAATGATTATGTTTTAAATCATGAGCAGAAGCACTTTGATATTGCAGAAGTTTTTGCCAGAAAGCTCCGTAAAGAAGTAGCCGAAAAAGTGAAAACATCCGGTGATTATAATAGGATCTTTCAGGGGATTTATAACAGGATATTGAAGGAATATACCGAATTCCAAAGGGCATATGATAAAGATACGCAACATGGAGTCGATAAGGATAAACAGGCGGAATATAATAACTTGATTGCTGAAGAATTAGAAAACTTAAAAAGTTACCAGATCTCTTGAAATTCCTTAATAAAATCATCCACGAACTATTGATCCAAAACACAGATTTATCTGTGTTTAATATTGTTTTGCCGGGTAAACGTCCTATTGTTTTCATCAGGCAGATTTTAGAGGAGAATAATTATTCGGGGTTTCTTCCCAATTTTTACACGATTGAGGAGTTAATCGATAGGATAGCAGATCAACAGGCTATTCAGGGTATTTCTTTGTGGCTTTTTGCCTTTGATGTATATAAAAGCCTTAATCTCATTCCCAACGATGATTTTGCTGATTTTTTAAAATGGTTCCCGACTTTGCAGAAAGACTGGGATGATATTCTGAAATTTTCGGAAAATGACCAGGCTGTTCTTCAGTATATGTTTGATGAAGAAAGAATCAAAGACTGGGCACAGAACTTAGGGGAAGAAGAAGATGTTCCCAGAAGGAAATTCCTTAATTTCTGGAAGAATATGAATGTTTTCCTTCCTGTCTTAAAGAAAAGACTGCAGGAAAAGAACTGGGCAACTTCCGGAATGATCCATGAAACGGCAAAAGCCAGAATTGATCATTTTGCTAAAAGCACCACTGAACAATTTGTTTTCTGTGGGTTTAACGCTTTTACACCTGTTGAGGAGAAATTGGTAAGAAGTCTTTTGCAATGGAATAAAGCGCAATGCTTTTTCCAGGCGGATCATTATTATTTCGATGATGAAAGACAGGAAGCCGGGAAGTTTCTCAGAAATCATAAAACATGGAAAGAATTTAATGGGAGCCGGGCTTTTGAATGGATCGAAGATGATTTTAATCAAGCTAAAAATATAAAAGTATATGAGGTTTCGGGAAATGTTACCCAAACCAAAATACTGCCGGAAATTTTCAAGGAAATTAATAACTCTACCTATTCCAATACTGCTGTTGTATTACTGGACGAGAACTTACTTCCTGCAAGCCTTGATGTGATGTACGGTGTTGAAAACCTGAATATTACCATGGGGTTTCCTTTGAAAAACCTGTCGTTCTCCAATGCAGTTAAACAGCTCTTTTATTTGCAGAAGCAGCTTGAAAAGAATAAATCTTCTTATTATTATAAAGATGTTTTTCCTATCCTCGAAGAGTTACCAAAATCTATTGAGGATGAGAATGTTATCAATGATTTTAAGGCTAAAATAGAGGAGAGGAATATTGTATATATTTCCAAAAAGCTGTTAGCGGAACTGTTAGGCGGCCTTTCCTATTTTAATCTTCTTCAGAAAGCTGAATCAGTGGATAAGTATCTCGATATGCTCATTGAATTCTGTCAACGGATCAAATGGCTTGAAATAGATGATATTCAGTACGAAAATGTTTCTCATTTTGAAAATGCATTCAGAATCATCAAAAATCAACTTACTCCCTATGATTTTGAAATCAAAATGGAGACGTTGGAAATCCTGATTAATCAGCATATCAATGCAGAAAGTATTGATTTTCAGGGGGAACCTCTGAAGGGTTTGCAGATCATGGGCTTATTGGAAACAAGGCTTTTGAACTTTGAGAACGTGATCATGCTGTCTGTGAATGAAGGGAAGCTCCCATTGGGAAATTCACAGAATACTTATATTCCTTTTGATATCAGGAAATATTTTGATCTTCATACGTTTTTAGAAAACGACAGTATCTACGCCTATCATTTTTACAGGCTGATCCAGGATGCAAAGAATGTTCACCTGTTGTATAATGCTTTAAGTTCCGGAGTGAATACAGGAGAAAAAAGCCGGTTCATTACCCAGATTGAAATGGAAAGCTCGCATGAAATTGAACATCTGATCATTGAGAATTCATCAGAGCCTATCTCGAGCCAGCCAATCGAAATTTCCAAAACGGATATTGTTCTGGAGAGACTCGAACAGTGGAAGAAAAAAGTATCTGCTTCACACCTTACAAGTTACTTATATAATCCTATAGATTTTTACCTTTCCAAGATTTTGAACACCTCGGAGACGGATGAGATCGAAGAGGAACTTTCCGTGAAAAATTATGGAAATCTGGTTCATTATTCACTTCAAGAAATATATGAAGTACTTAAAGGTAAGATTTTAAAAGAAAGTGATTTACAAAAATCAATTAAAGAAATAGATCAATATATAGATATCGCTATTGAAAAGCTGAAACATCAACCCGAATTTTATGAAAAAGGGATGAACTTCATCCATAAAGCCATTGCAAAAAAGGTGATCCAAAATATATTGACACACGATCTTGATCTGGTAAAAAAGGGAAACAAACTGGAAATTATTGCCATCGAAAGAAGGTTTGAAAATGTAGATTTTTACCTTGATGAAAATAATACCGACAAGATTTCTTTCTTTGGTTTTATTGACAGGATAGACCGTTTAAACGGAACTTTAAGGATCATTGATTATAAAACAGCCAAGATTAAAAATCTTACAGTAAAAATCGATGAAGATAACGTGGATGAATATTTTCATAACAGTGACAGAAAGCAGGCTTTACAGCTATGTATCTACCATTATATCATCCAAAATCTTCCTGAATTCTGGGGATTCCCTATTGAAACCGGAATCTGGAGCTTTGCCGAAGCCGGAAAAGGAGTCATTTCTCTGCAGTTTGAAAAAGGAGATATCAGTGATGCAATGAAGTCCGTCAGAAGTTTGATTCTTGAAATTCTGAATCCGGACATTAATTTTATAGAGAACGTAAAAACCTATTCCAACTAAAAATGCACCTCATTGCTGAAGTGCATCCCAATTTGATATAAGAAATTGTTATTGAGAAGGTTAGTTATTCTATTTTTACCTTTTTGTTGGTTGCTTTTCCGTTGCCAGGTGTTATTTGTACTACATAAACTCCCGGTTCCAGTGTATTGGATTCAAATTGAGCTTTATTAACATCCTGATTTTGAACCAAAGCCCCGGAAATACTGTAAATGGCAATATTTTTTATGATATGTCTGTTTCTGGCTACGATTCTGCGGTTTTCGGTAAATATTTCCGTATGATCTTTTACATTAACATCTCCAACCTGTTTGTTGAACTGCAGGTTATAAAACTGAGAGACAATTTCAAATGTATAATTTTGATTTTCAAGGTTTTTTAGGTTGATTCCGCCATCTTTCACATACTGTTCACGGAAAACTGATTGTATCAGGTTTTTGTTCTGGTCAAAGATATTAACTGATAACAATTCATTCTGATCGATTTTCAAGCTTAATATAGTATTATTCTCAGATTTTACAATCTCATTTTCAGTTACTTCTTTCGGGGTGTTTTTGATGTATGGAATAAGCTTATTCGTTTGGTTATCTGTAACCTTTAATAAATAAATCCCATCTTGTAAAGAAGCCAGATGGCTGTTGGAAGCTGCTTTCCGATCTGCTTTTTCATTATTGAAGTCTGTAATCTCCAATACTTCCATTCCCTGTAATTCAGGCTTGATCTGCGAAGTATAAGAATATGATTGAGCGCTATTTTCTGATTGCTTTGAAGTTAAGGCAGCCCATTCATTGAATAGCCCTCCGCTTCTCAACGTATTGAATTTAGCATTGGATGCCAAAACAAACGGAACAATTCCTCCCACGTGTCCTAAAGGCCCCCAATAAAATGCCTCCAGTTTGTATTTATTAAGATCCCACCAAGGATAATATCCCCTTTGAACATCTATTGTTTTGGAAGTATTTTCCGGATGGATGGCTAAATCTACGGTTGAATGTCCCAATGTCATTGGAGTTTTGTTGTACCAGTCATAAACATCGTTGGCTCTCAGACATTGTCTTAATTTTGTATTCGGATTGTTGGATACTTCATTCACATAGCTGTCTGTAAACAATTTTCTCCATAATAAAGGTCCCCATAATAAACCTCCGTTATCCTGAATGACATGGTAATTATACTTATCCAGATATTCTGCTGAAATTACTTCTGAAATATTGTTTGTATAGGTTTTATAACCTGTATTATTACAAGTGTTCACAACATTGGCAATGAATGAAGTAAAAGGATAGACATCCTTCTCCAATACGCCTTTCTGAAGGGTAACTCCTGAAAAATCATACGGACCATCACCCATGTAGGCATATTTGAACTTCAAGCCCGTCGGATTTGAGATGTTGAGCTTCTTTAAAGTGGACATTGCTGCGTGAGCTCCCTGTGAATAGCCTGTCAGGAAATATTCATTATAACGTTTTATATTTTGTTGAGCCAAAACTTTATTAGCTGCCGTTACAAAATCAATGGTTGCACTGGCTTCGGTAGGATAGTGTACATACGGATGGACGCCTTCTCCTGTTCCCATTCCTACATAATCGGGTGCCATCACAATATAGCCATTCAAAACATAGGACAATTCAACCACAAATCCTGCATACATTACTCCTTTAAGATTGGAAGGCACATTATCTCTGCTATCCGTAGTTCCGTGGTCTGAAACTACCGTGGAAAGTTTATAATTTACATTAGGGTACATCAGAAGCCCTGTTGCCTTCACCAGATTATTATTTTCATTTTTGGTATAGTAAGTGATTTTGTACGCTTTTACCCCAACATTGAAGCCGTTGAGATAACTTACAAAATCGGGTGCATTTTGTTCCCCGAGATTATTGGCAATGAAATTAACAACTCCTTGTGGTGTAAGATCCAGTTTTTGTTCCACATTCACAATGTCGCCAGCTTGCTGGGCAAAATAGAAAGGTGCAGAAAGTCCCAGTAAAAAGAAAGTAATTTTTTTCATATTGATACTTTTTATTTCGTTTAAATTAGAAACTTTCAATAAATGAAACAAAATATTAACGGATCAATAATTATTCATTGAATATCAATTCTCTGCATTGTGAGTAAAACAGCGAGTCCGGCCGAAGGCCGGACTCGCTCCCATATATTTTTTATAGCTTAAAAAGCGTTGATTCCTGTAATATCCAATCCCGTAATCAATAAATGAACGTCATGAGTTCCTTCATACGTGATTACAGATTCCAAGTTGGCAGCATGCCTCATCATAGGGAATTCACCCATGATTCCCATTCCACCCAGGATTTGTCTCGATTCTCTTGCAATATCGATCGCCATTTTCACATTATTTCTTTTGGCCATTGAAATTTGAGCCGGGGTAGCTTTATGGTCATTTTTAAGGTTTCCTAGCTGTAAGCAAAGCAACTGTGCCTTAGTGATCTCGGTAAGGAATTCAGCCAGTTTCTTTTGTTGCAGCTGATAAGAAGCAATAGGTTTCCCAAACTGTTTTCTTTCCTTAGAATACTGAACAGCGGTGCAATAGCAATCGATGGCAGCACCGATAACTCCCCATGAAATACCATATCTCGCTGAATTTAAACAAGACAAAGGACCTTTCAATCCGCTTACATTAGGAAGAAGATTTTCTTTAGGCACTTTTACATTATTGAACACCAGTTCTCCCGTTTTGGAAGCTCTTAAGCTCCATTTATTATGAGTCTCAGGGGTTGTGAAGCCTTCCATTCCTCTTTCAACGATCAATCCGTGGACTTTTCCTTCTTCATTCTTTGCCCAAACTACTGCGATGTCGCATAAAGGCGAATTGGTAATCCACATTTTAGCGCCATTTAAAAGATAATGGTCTCCCATATCTTTAAAATTGGTTTCCATGGAACTTGGATCAGACCCATGATTAGGCTCCGTTAAACCGAAAGAACCGATCATTTCTCCTGCGGCTAGCTTAGGTAAATATTTTCTTTTTTGTTCCTCAGAACCGAATTCATTAATAGGGAACATTACTAAAGAGCTTTGTACGGAAGCGGCAGAACGAACTGCAGAATCTCCTCTTTCCAGTTCCTGCATGATCAAACCGTAAGAAATCTGATCTAAGCCTGAACCACCGTATTCCACCGGAATATAAGGACCAAGAGCTCCGATTTTCCCCAATTCTTTCATCAATCCGGGTAAATCTGTATGATGTTGTGCGGCATGATCTATCTGCGGCATTACAAAACTTTCCACCCAGTCTCTGATAGATTGGCGAATGAGTTTATGTTCTTCAGTAAGTAAGGCATCAATTCCATAATAATCCGGAATACTTGTGAGAGGGTAATATGACATGTTTCTTTAATTTGCCTAAAAATAAGACTTTTCAGGAGTTTAGAAAAATTTTTTTTGGAGAAACTGATTTTACAGTAAGCTTCCTCTGTTTCAGTACTGAACGGATCAAAAAGGGATTAATTTTCTTCCTCTTCGTTGGAAATCGGGTACTGTCCGTTAGAGTTGTGGACCTTTGTTTTAAATTTATATAAATAAGGAGCTTTATTCGCGGAACCGTCATATAATTTCTCCAGCCTGTCAAGAATATTCAGGCTTAGTATTTTCCGCTGGAAATTATTTCTTCTGAATTTTTGTCCCAAAATGGTTTCGTAGAGGCTCTGAAGATCTTTCATGGTAAATTTTTCAGGCAGAAGATTACTTGCAGCCACTTCCGTATTAATATTCATTCGAAGATACTCAAGGCCGGTTTCAATAATTCTGTCGTGATCGAAAGCCATGTTTGGAAGCTTACTCACTTCAAACCATTCACAGGTTTCATTGAAGGCATCCGGGAAAGTATTCGCTAATGAAAAATCTATAAGGCTGCAATATCCCACCGTAATGAACCTTTGAAATATCCAGTGGTCTTTCGGTACTTCAATTCCTTTATTCTGAAGCAAAATCTGGTGTACATTATTTTCTGTACGGTCTATTCTCCCGAAAGTGTGGAACTGCTTCAAAAAAATATCCTTAAGATGTGTCCTTTCATACAAAACACGTTCAGCAGCTTCTCTGAGATCTTCATCATTAAAGACAAAACCACCCGGAAGCGACCACAAATCAAGGTCATGATATTTTAAAAGCAGTACTTTCAAAATATTTTTATGAAAACCAAATATCGTACAGTCAACAGATACATGAGCTACAAAGTCTTTTGTATCAATGAGTTCCTGAAGTGTTTCTTTGTTTTTTGGATCCTGGATTTTCATGACAGTAAAAATAAAATTATTTCCGAATTTTTTTCTTAGCAAGATTAAAATAAATTAAACTTATTACCAAAAGTATTACAACAAAAAATAAAATATACAAAGGGTAATAGTTTAAGAGCTGATTTCCAAATAGTAATGCCATAATGATCGAACTTACGGAGCTTCCCAGTGAAGAAAAGATAACAATAAGTGAGGTAAAGAGGTTGATTTTTTCTTTGTCTATCTGTGCAATCATTTTGGAATTAATAACAGGATAAAGAGGGGATAAGAAAAGACCAATGACAGGAAATAAGTATAAAAGAATCTTAGAATGATCAGATTCAAAATATTGTATTAATAGAATAAGGCACAAAACAAATACAATGAATCCTAAACAAACAATATAGTATTTTGATAAAGAAAACCGCTGAATAATGTTAGCGGTAGCCATTCTTCCTGCATAAGAAAACAGGGCAAGAAAGGATGAAGCCTGAAGGGCAAAAAATGAATTGACCTTCAAATGGTTTTTATAGAAAGACGGCAGCCATGAATTAAAGCTTTGCTCAATAAATACAATAAAGAAAATTACGGCTAGAAAAGCTACTACAGAAATATTGAAAATACTCGATAAATCTGACATAAGGCCTTTAGTGTCCGTTTTTTGAGCCTCAGATATTTGTATTCTTGAAAAAAGCCATATCGTTACCAAGGAAAGAACCGAAATAGAAAGAAATCCGAATTTCCAGAATTCCGAATACTTACTTGAAATGAGCCAGCCGAATCCGGTATTTACTACAAATATTCCGATCATAAATGAAGCCTCAACACTATTCATGGTTTTGGCAAGTGATTTCTCATCCAGGATATTATTCCGGATAATTCCGAAAACACAGATTTTTCCAATCGCGAAGCAGGCTCCTATAATGGCAAACCATAATTTGTAAAACCAGAATACTTCCACAAAAGGCAAAATACTTGAGCATACACCTACGATAGTCAATGAGATAATCAAAGCTGTTTTGGTTCCTATTTTACTGATGAAGTTGACTGCGAAAAGGGAAATAAAAGCAATCGGAATATCTTTAAATGATTCTAAAAATCCCAACTTTTCATACGTGATTTTTGCATCGGAAAGCTGTAAAATTACGATGCCCATACAGTTCAACACCATTGAAAAAATTAAAAATGTAAGTTTTAACGGAAGGGAAACTGTATTGAGGTTAGTGGTCATTTTGGGGACTAATTTTATGGATATTTTATGAATTTTTCAGAATTATGACAATTATTTTAGGGCTTTCAAGCCCCAAAAATAAACGAAAAATTAAAATATTTATTAATATAATGTTAATTATTTAAAAAAAAATATATTTTTATTGTCTCAATTTGAGAATTAAAAAACTAACAGTATATGAATGTGAAAATATCCAGAAGTTTGGGGATGGTTGCTGTGCTTTATTTTACAGCGAATTTCAATGCCCAGAACACCAGCAATGACACCTTGCCTAAAGAGCAGAAAATAGAAGAGGTGGTAATGATTGGTTACGGAACTCAGAAGAAGAGTAATGTAACCGGAGCTATTGCAAGTATTAAAGCCAGTGATATTGAAAATATCCCGGCGGGTAAACCAGAGCAGGTACTGCAGGGTAGAGCAGCCGGGGTCAATGTGATTACCAATTCCGGTCAACCTGGTTCAGCTGCTACCATTCGTGTGAGAGGTATTACCAGTTATTCATCAAGTAATGATCCGCTATGGGTGGTGGATGGTATTGTAGTGGATGGTATCGGTTGGCTGAACCAATCTGATATTGAAAGCATGGAAGTGTTGAAGGATGGTGCATCTTCAGCCATTTATGGAGTATCTGCAGCAAGAGGAGTAATCCTGGTGACTACCAAAAAGGGTAAAAAAGGAAGACTGAATATTTCCTATAACGGATTCTACGGAGTGGGAAGTGCTTCAAGAAGGCTGGATCTTTTGGATGCCACTCAATATGCTACAGTGATTAATGAAGCTTTTGCCAATGATGGAAAGCCGATTCGTTATAATGATCCGGCTAGTTTCGGGGCAGGAACAGACTGGCAGGATATCATTTTCAGCAATGCCGAAAGATCAAGCCACGAAGTGAGCATTAGCGGCGGAAATGAGAAATCAACATTCTATGGATCTTTCGGTTATTATGACCAGACCGGAATCGTGATGAGCGATATTTCATATTACAAAAGATTAACCGGGCGTCTGAACTCTACCCATAAAGTAACAGATTGGTTAACAGTGGGACAGACATTTGCCTATACTCATACAAAATCTCAGGGAATTAATTCCAATGGTGAATTTGGAGGACCTTTAAGTTCGGCTGTGAATTTAGACCCTACAACACCGGCTGTTGTTACGGATATGAGTGCACAACCATTTCCTAATGATTACTCCAACCCCTATATCTTCAGGGATGAAAATGGAAATCCTTATGGTATTTCACATTACGTAAACCAAGAGATGTCCAACCCCTTGGCCTTCCGTAATACACAATTAGGAAACAACGGGTGGTCGGATGATTTTGTAGCTAATGTTTACGGAGAAGTTAAAATTTCAAAACATTTGACTTTCAAATCTTCCATCAACGGCAAAAAAGCCTATTGGGGGAGTAGAAACTTTACTCCGCTCTTCTATCTGAACCCGAATTATACCAATCTTAGTGTAAACAGTTTAAGCAGAACGACACAGGAAAAATTCGAGTGGAGTTTAGAAAATACGATCAACTATCAGAATAAATTCGGAAAGCATAATTTGAATGTGCTATTAGGAAACGGATATTACGAATATAATATCGGATTCGGACAAACCGTTACCCATACCGATTTACCCGTTAATAATTGGCAGGATGCTTCTTTCAACTTTTATGTACCACCCAACAAAAGAAATACAAATGCATGGGATTATGTAAATACGCATAAAGCTTCTTATTTCGGAAGGGTAATTTATGATTATGACAACAGATACTTATTCACCGGAACGTTAAGATATGACGGTTCATCAAAATTTGGAGCCAACAATCACTGGGGAACATTCCCTGCGTTCTCTTTAGGTTGGAATGTAAGTAACGAAAGCTTCTGGCCGCAGAATAATATTGTTAACAGCTTGAAATTAAGAGGAGGATACGGAATTTTAGGAAATGACGGTATTGGAGATTTCAAATTTGCAAGCTTCTATGTTTCCGGAGCTAATTATACATTTATTGATGCGCAAGGAAATGAGGTTCTTTTACCGGGATACATTCCCAACACGTTGGAAAACCCGGATCTGAAATGGGAAACCACTTCGCAGTTGAATATTGCGGCAGATTTAAAATTATTCAAAAACTTTACCCTTACTGTTGACTGGTATAAAAAGAAAACATCTGATATCCTCAGAGAAATTTTCCTTCCGGGATATGTAGGAGTTACCAATGCACCGACTGCCAATATCGGAGATATGGAAAACAGAGGGGTTGAAGTAGAATTAGGTTATAAAAAGAACTGGACAGACTTCGGATTTTCCATCAATGGGAACTTCTCTTACTTAGAAAATGAAGTAACAAGTCTGGAAAGAGGCAGAGAATATCTTGACGGGCCAGGCTTCCAATCTATGGGGCCGGTTCAGAGAATACAGATCGGGCAACCGTATAATTCTTTCTATGGATTCAAATATTTAGGGGTATTCCAAAATCAGGCACAGATCAATTCTTATGTAAATGCTCAGGGTCAGATGATTCTTCCCGATGCTAAACCTGGAGATTTTATTTGGTCAGATACCAATGGCGATGGAGTTATCACAGACCTTGATAAAGTGAATCTTGGAAGTTCTATTCCAAAATATACTTTTGGTTTAACGGCGAATGTAAATTATAAAAACTGGGATTTAATGATATTCGCTCAGGGAGTGGCAGGAAACAAAGTATTCCAGGGGTTGAGAAGATTAGATATGCTGGATGCCAATTATCAGACAAGAATACTGAACCGTTGGACAGGAGAAGGGTCTACGAATGAATATCCTCGCTTGACAAGAGATGACACCAACAAGAACTATTCCAGAATGTCCGATTATTATTTACAGAAAGGAGATTACTTAAGATTAAAACTTATACAGGTAGGATATACACTTCCGCAAAACGCTACTGAAAGCTTTGGAGTAAGTAAAGTCCGTTTTTATGTAACTGCTGAAAATCTTGTAACATTTACAAAATATACAGGGTATGATCCTGAAATTGCAGCCGGAGACAGTTTCGGTATAGACAGGGCTTTCTATCCACAGGCAAGAACATTTATTTTCGGTGCCAATATCACTTTCTAATACTATTACAATGAAGAATACATTATATAAAATCAGCATAGCAGCATCCCTTTTAATGGGCGTTGCATTCACCAATACAGCTTGTACTAATGATCATATTGAAGATGTGGAATATTTAGGCGCATTTTCTACCGAGAACTTTTTCAGAAATGAACAGGAATGCTTCTACGCCCTGGTGGGAGCTTATGATGTCATGAGAAAATATGCGGGAGGATTTGAAAATATGGTCACATTCTTTAATGCAGGGTCTGATGATTTCTATGCAGGAGGAGGAAGTTCAACCGACGGGGCTGGAATTCAAGGGCTTTCTAATTATACGATAAACCCTACTATAATTCCTGCAAGCTACTGGCGAGATTATTACCAGGGAATTTCCAGAACCAATGTGCTTATTCAGAAAGTTCCTTTGGCGGATATGAATAATGCTACGAAAAACAGATTCATTGCGGAAGCGAAAACATTAAGAGCGTTATATTATTTTGATTTGGTGAGAATGTTTGGAAATATTCCTCTTATCCTGCAGCCTTTCACCGCTTCAGATGATTTGTACAATGTTCCGCAGGCAGATAAGGCTGCAGTATATACCCAAATAGAAGCAGACCTGTTAAGCGCCATTCCGGACTTACCAATGGTGGTTCCTGCTGATCAGAAAGGACGTTTATCACAAGGGGCTGCAAAAGCGCTATTAGGGAAAATCTATTTATACAATAATAAAAAAGCAGAAGCTGCCGCACAATTGGCAGATGTAAATGGAACTCCGGGTGGAACCAGCCAATACGGGTATAAGCTTGTGAGCAATTTTGCCAGTTTATGGGTAACGGATAATAAGTTTACAACAGAGTCTATCATTGAAGTCAATCATACCAATCTAGGGAATTCAGACTGGAGCTTTTGGGGACAGGGAAATGATGAAGGAAATTCTATCTGCATTATGACCTCGCTTCGTTCCTATACGCGTAATGATGCTACGGCTCCGGATTTGGTTTCAGGATGGGCTTTCAATCCGGTTACGGATAACTTATTCAATTTTATGCAGGGAGATCCGCGTCTTGATGCCTCTATTTTTAATGCAAAAGCTTTAAAGCAAGCCGGTAAAATTGATTATTCTGCGGCTTATATGGATTCAGGATATTTCTTAAATAAATATTTACCTACAAAAGATGAAGTAACCACTTTACCGGGAGCTGCAGAATTGAACTACCGTCAGAACTATATTCTGATCAGACTGGCAGACACCTATTTATTGGAAGCGGAAGCGCTTAACGGAACAGGAGCAAGAGCACAGGCTTTGCTGGATGCAGTAAGAGCAAGAGTAGGATTGGCATCAGTTCCGGTTTCTTTACAGGCTATTAAAGATGAAAGAAGAAGAGAATTGATAGGAGAAGGACACCGTTGGTTTGACCTGGTAAGATGGGGCGATGCACCAACCGTTTTAGCTGCAAGAGGTTTTAAAGCAAATAAAAATGAAGTATTGCCAATTCCTCTGACTGAAATGACCGGAACAGCTCTTCATCAAAACCCTGGGTATTAATCTTTAATTTTTGAAATAATGATAACAAGATCTATTCATAAAAGACTTTTATTTAGCGCAGCTATTTTTTTCATGGCGAGCTGTTCCCCTGACACGGTAGACGGTGACGGAAACGGAATTACTCAAAGTTCCGTAGATGCTTCTTTCACAGCGACAAAAACTGCCGAGAACAGATATACCTTAAAAAGAAATTTCAACAACTATATTACTTCAAAATGGAATATAGACGATGATGGATTCAACATCGGTAAAGAAGAGGAGAAACTTTTCCTACCGGATGCAGGTACGTATGTGATCCAGCATCAGGCTATCGGAATAGGAGGCGTTGTAGCAGGAACATCAAGCCAGAGTATTGTTGTTCCTACTTCGGACCCCGTTTCCGGAAATATGATTCAGGGGGGAAGATTCGATACCCCGGCTGAGATTGCTAAATGGACCAAGCATATCATCAGTCCATCCGGTGCCGAATGGATTTTTGCTAACGGAAAGGCAACAATTGTTGCCAATGGTGGCAGTCAGCAGGCTATTTACCAGGCAGTGAACGTTGAAGCAGGTAAAAAGTATTCCATTGATATGGTGGCTTCTTCGGATACGGCTTTGGTAGATACATGGTTTGAAGTATATGTTTTAAACAGTGTTCCGGCGTCAGGTCAGGATATGGGAGGTGCTGTCTACAGAAATATCAATACCTGGGCGGGTTGTGGGACATCTGCCTTTAAAGGAAAAGTATCCTCAGTGGGTTGCGATGCGGGTAAAAACGGCGGTGTTTATACTGCTACCACAACAGGAACCGTATATCTTGTCATTAAATGTGGCGGAAAAACGGTCAACGGACTAAGCATTGATAAAGTTGAGTTCCGAAGAATGCAATAGATTAATTATAATCACTTCCTATGAGATCAAAAAATTCATATAGTTTCTTTATTAGAGGTGCTGCACTTTGCGGTGTAGCACTTCTTTCTTTTTTAAACTGCAGCAGCACGACAGCCGATTCTTCCAATAATGAGAATCCGGGAAACGGGGGCGGGAATGCTACAGGTGATCCCGTTCAGGTTTGGTTAACGAAAGGAGACCAGTCTGTAAAGCTTCAGCAGCAAGGCAATATCTTTTTTACCAAAGGTTCCGGTGCAGGACAGAATATAGAAGTGGATGCATCACAAGTGTTCCAGACGGTTGACGGTTTCGGATATACCCTTACCGGAGGCAGTGTGGAAGTCATCAACCAGCTTTCCGCAGCTAAAAAGCAAGAATTGCTCAATGACCTTTTCGGCAGCTCCGGAATTGGAGTCAGTTATCTGAGAATAAGTATCGGAGCATCAGATCTAAACAGCCAGGTTTTTTCCTATGATGATGTACCGGCCGGACAAACAGATACCGCACTTGCTCAATTCAGTCTAACAAAAGATCAGGCTTTAATTCAGATGTTAAAAGACATTCTGATGATCAATCCCAATATTAAAATCCTGGCAACACCCTGGTCTGCACCGGTTTGGATGAAAGATAACGGTAACAGTGTAGGAGGAAGCCTTAAACCTGAGTATTATGGGGTGTATGCACAGTATTTTGTAAAATATATCCAGCAAATGAAAGCACAGGGAATTACTATTGATGCGATTACCCCTCAAAACGAGCCTTTACATCCCGGTAATAACCCAAGTATGTATATGACTGCTGCTGATCAGGCAACATTTGTTAAAAGCCATTTAGGACCTGCTTTCCAGGCGGCTAATCTTAATACAAAAATTATTGTTTACGATCATAATTGCGATAATCCTACTTATCCTTTAAGCATTCTTAATGATGCCGTTGCTAATCCTTTTGTGGATGGTTCTGCTTTTCATTTGTATGCCGGAGATATTTCAACTTTAGGAAATGTACACAATCTGTTCCCTAATAAAAACGTCTATTTTACAGAGCAATGGACAAGTTCTACCGGAGACTTCTCAGGAGATTTGGATTGGCATATGAAAAATGTGATCATCGGTTCGATGAGAAACTGGAGCAAAACCGCCCTTGAATGGAATGTTGCCAATGATACCTCTTTTGGACCTCATACTCCGGGTGGATGTACCCAATGCAAAGGAGCAATCACAGTAACAGGTAGTACAGGATATGATAAAAATGTAGCATATTATATCATTGCACAGGCTTCGAAGTTCGTTCCTGCAGGCTCTAAAAGAATTGCTTCCACGCAGGTGAATAACCTTTCATCAGTAGCGTTTATAACTCCGGCCAATAAAAAAGTTCTTATTGTTCAGAACTCGGGAAGCTCCTCTCAAACATTTAATATTAAATTTGATGGAAATACTGCGTCAGCCACAATTACAGCAAAATCGGCTGCAACATACATTTTTTAAATGAAAATATAATGAAAAAGCTTTTCTTCATCATTCTGTCACTATCCTCAGCAAGTGTATTTTCCCAAAAGACAATTGATCAACGGGTGTCCGAACTTTTATCTAAAATGACCCTGGAGGAAAAAATAGGGCAATTGGTTCAATACAGCGGTTTTGAATATGCAACAGGCCCTCAGAACTCCAACTCTGCAACAGTTTTAGAAGAAATAAAAAAAGGAAAAGTGGGTTCTATGCTTAATGTAACCGGAGTAGAAGAAACAAAGGCTTTTCAGAAATTGGCAATGCAATCCAGACTTAAAATTCCTTTGCTGTTCGGGCAGGATGTTATTCATGGATTCAGAACAACATTTCCTGTCAATCTCGGACAGGCTGCAAGCTGGGATTTGGGCTTAATTGAAAAATCCGAAAGGATTGCCGCCACAGAAGCTTCCGCTTACGGAATCCACTGGACCTTTGCACCAATGGTGGATGTAGCAAGAGATCCGAGATGGGGAAGGGTAATGGAAGGTTCTGGGGAAGATACCTATCTGGGAACGCAGATTGCATTGGCAAGAATTAGAGGCTTTCAGGGAAAAGGATTGGGAAATCTTGACGCCATTATGGCCTGTGCAAAACATTTTGCTGCCTATGGAGCTGCAGTTGGCGGAAGAGATTATAACTCTGTCGACATGAGCTTACGACAATTGAATGAAACCTATTTACCTCCATTTAAAGCAGCTGCAGAAGCGGGTGTTGCCACTTTCATGAATTCTTTCAATGACATTAATGGAATCCCTGCAACAGCCAATCAGTACATACTCAGAGATTTGTTAAAAGACAAATGGAACTATAAAGGTTTTGTAGTTTCAGACTGGGGAAGTATCGGGGAAATGGTTCCTCACGGATATGCGAAAGATAATAAGGAAGCTGCTGAAAGAGCTATTTTAGCAGGAAGTGACATGGATATGGAAAGCCGCGCTTACATGGCGGAGCTTCCCAAACTAGTTCAGGAAGGAAAAGTAGAGGTAAAATTCATTGATGATGCGGCAAGAAGAATTTTAACCAAGAAATTTGAAATGGGTTTATTTGATGATCCGTTCAGGTTCAGTAATGAGAAAAGACAGAAAGAACAGACCAATAATCAGGAAAACAGAAAATTCGGAAGAGAATTCGGTTCAAAAAGTATTGTTTTATTGAAAAATCAGAACCATATTCTTCCACTTTCAAAATCTGCGAAAACCGTTGCACTGATTGGTCCTTTTGGAAAAGAAACGACTGCCAATCATGGTTTCTGGTCTATTGCTTTCAAAGATGATAATCAAAGAATTGTTACCCAGTTCGACGGGATCAAAAATCAGCTGGATAAAAATTCAACCTTATTATATGCGAAAGGCTGTAATGTAGATGATCAGGATAAATCGATGTTTGCCGAAGCAGTGGAAACCGCAAAAAAAGCAGATGTAGTTATTATGACGTTGGGAGAAGGCCATGCTATGAGTGGCGAAGCAAAGAGCAGAAGCAATATTCATTTTTCAGGAGTTCAGGAAGAATTATTGAAAGAAATTGCCAAAACCGGAAAACCTGTTGTTTTAATGATCAATGCAGGAAGACCTCTTGTTTTCGATTGGGCTGCAGACAATATCCCAGCCATTCTATACACGTGGTGGTTAGGAACCGAGGCAGGAAATTCTATTGCTGATGTTCTTTTCGGAACGGTAAATCCCGGGGGAAAATTACCCATGAGTTTCCCCAGAACAGAAGGGCAAATACCTGTTTATTACAACCATTACAATACAGGAAGACCTGCCAAAAACAATACGGACAGAAACTATGTTTCCGCCTATATAGACTTGGATAACGATCCTAAATTTCCGTTTGGTTACGGATTAAGCTATACTCAATTCAACTATTCGGATTTAAAATTAAGTTCAACCAATTTGAAGGGCAATCAGGCTTTAAACATCAGCGTGAATGTTTCCAATACCGGAAATTATGATGGGGAAGAAGTGGTGCAGCTTTATATCAGGGATTTATTCGGAAAAGTAGTAAGACCGGTAAAAGAGTTGAAAAGCTTCCAAAAAATATTCATTAAAAAAGGAGAAAGTAAAACGATAACCTTCAGGCTTACCCCTGACAATTTGAAATTCTACGATGATGCCTTACATTATGACTGGGAAAGTGGTGAGTTCGATATTATGGTAGGACCCAATTCTCAGGATGTTCAGACAAAAAGAATTAATTGGGTGAAATAAGAAATGAAATGAGATGAGGTAATAGTGTGTCAAGTTTCATTTAATCAATAGGAGCGGGCTTTAGCCCGCATCAAATAAAAAGTGTTAATAAGGCTTTAGCCAAAACTTAAACATCAATCAATGAAGATTAAAATTCAATATATTTTTCATTTAATCCTGGGTGGAACCTTCGCTTTTTCTGTCATGAATTGTGCTTCTAATAAGCCGGATTCTGACAGGAAACTGATATGGAGCGATGAATTCAATAAAAAAGGATTACCGGATTCTTCCAAATGGAATTATGACGTTGGCGGACATGGTTTCGGAAATGAAGAAGCTCAATTTTATACCAAAGACCGGTTGGAAAATGCAAGAATGGAAAACGGAAATCTCATCATTGAAGCCCGTAAAGAAAATTGGAAGCAAAGCAAATATACTTCCGCAAGACTTTTAACCAAAGGTAAATTTTCATTTCAATACGGAACTGTTGAAGTAAGGGCAAAGCTTCCTAAAGGACGTGGAAGCTGGCCTGCAATATGGATGATGAGTGAAAACATGAAACAATGGCCGGATGACGGTGAATTGGATATCATGGAACATGTAGGCTATAATCAGGGGTACATCCATGCTTCAGTTCATACAAAGAAATATAATCATATTCAGGGAACGCAGAAAACAGATACGATTCTGGTAAATGATGCAAGCGAAAAATTCCATGTATATAAAGCAGACTGGACACCTGAAAAAATTAATGTGTATGTGGATGATAAAAAATATTTCACCTATATCAATAAAGAAAAAACAGATGAAGCATGGCCTTTCGACCGACCGTATTATATCATTTTAAATTTAGCGGTTGGTGGATTCTGGGGAGGAAAAGAAGGTATTGACGACACTATTTTTCCGCAGAAATATTACATAGACTATGTGAGGGTATATCAAAATAAATAAATGAAGAGAGGGCATTTAGCTCAAAAAACAGAAAAGAAATATGAAATCAAAGATTCACAGGCACCTTGGGAATGAATATATAGTTTGTAAAAAACTTATAACGGGTTGTTTGGTTGTAGGGAGTGTTCTGCAGGTAAATGCACAGGATTATTGGAAAAAAAATTCCGGTAAAACAACGGGTAAAGTTATTCTGACCCATTCCAAAGCCAATGAAAAAATGGCTGACAAAGGAACGGTAAAATTTGAAAAATTCAGTCAGCCTAAAGAAACGGATGCCTGTATTTTTGTAGATCCGGATTTTAAATATCAGAAACTGATCGGAATCGGGGGAGCCATTACAGATGCTTCTGCCGAAACCTTTTATAAATTACCGAAAAACAAACAGAAAGAAATCATTGAAGCCTATTATGGGAAAAATGGTTTGGGATATACAGTTGTCCGCACCAATATGAATTCCTGCGACTTCTCCAGTGATTCATATACATATGTCGCGGAAAATGATACTTCTCTGAAGTCTTTCCATGTAGGGCATGATGAAAAGTATAAAATTCCGATGATCAAGGAAGCTCAAAAAGCAATCGGAAATCAGTTCACATTCTATTTTTCTCCCTGGAGTCCACCCGCATGGATGAAGTCCAACAAAAATATGCTGAAAGGAGGCAGGCTTGAAAATCAATTCTATCAGACCTGGGCCGATTATTATATTAAATTTATCAAAGAATACGAGAAAAGAGGAATCAATGTCTGGGGATTGACGGTTCAGAATGAGCCTATGGCAACACAAACCTGGGAATCCTGTATTTACACGGCGGAGGAAGAAGGAGAGTTCCTTAAAAATAATTTAGGACCAACCCTTTGGAAAAATGGCTATAAAGATAAAAAAGTAATGATCTGGGATCATAACAGAGACCTGATCTATCAGAGAGCAACGACTACCTTAGGTGATCCTGAAACCTCCAAATATGCTTCAGGAATCGGTTACCACTGGTATGAAACATGGAATAACAAAACCCAGTTATTTGATAACCTTTCTGAAACTCAAAGAGCTTTTCCGGATAAATTTTTAGCCTTTACCGAAGGTTGTAAAGAACAGTTCAACATGTCTAAAATTTATGACGTAAGTTTAGGAGAGCTTTACGGGAGAAATATGATCAACGATTTTAATAAAGGAACCGCTTTATGGACAGATTGGAACGTGCTTTTGGACGAAACGGGAGGACCTAACCATGTCGGAAACTTTTGTTTTGCTCCGATCATTGCCGATACCAAAACCGGAGAAGTGCATTACACCTACGAATATTATTACGTAGGGCATGTTTCAAAATATATCAGGCCGAATGCCCAAAGAATCGGAACTTCATCAAACAGGGCTGCTTTGATTGCTACTTCATTCATCAATGAAAACGGACAGCTGGTCACCGTAATTATGAATGAATCCGATAATGACATGGAAACCAATCTCTGGATTGAGGGAATGTCTGCCAAGCTTTCCGCACCGGCACACTCTATACAGACTGTAATTTTGTAAGCTTCATATTAACACTATTATTATTAAAATCGGCGGCCTCGAAGAGGCCGCCGATTTGCTTTATCATATAAAATAATTCTTCAATTATTCCTTTACATCGTATTTGTCAATAACTTTCTGGGTAACTCCCGTATTGCTGAAACCACCATCATGGAATAGGTTCTGCATCGTTACTTTTCTTGTAAGGTCAGAGAACATGCTTACGCAATAGTTCGCACAGTCAAGAGCTGTAGCATTTCCCAGTGGGGACATATCTTCAGCATACCCTAAGAAACCGCCGAAACCTTTTACACCGCTTCCCGCAGTTGTTGGAGTTGGAGACTGCGAAATGGTATTCACACGTACTTTTCTTTCTCCCCAGTAGTTTCCGAAAGATCTTGTGATGCTTTCCAGATAAGCCTTATTATCTGCCATATCGTTATAATCAGGGAACGTTCTCTGTGCTGCAATATAAGTAAGCGCAAGAATGCTTCCCCATTCGTTCACACAGTCTTTTTCCCAGGCCACACGCATTACTTTATGAAAAGAAACAGCAGAAACATCCCATCCTTTCTCAAGCCAGTCATAGTTCATATCAGTATAATGCTTTCCTTTTCTTACATTCACAGACATTCCTATAGAGTGAAGGATAAAATCGATTTTACCATATTTTGCGATAGCCGCATCAAAAAGTTTTTCAAGATCTTCGATAGAAGTGGCATCTGCACCTATTACTTCAGAGCCAGTTTTTTCTGCTAAAGCATTCAGTTCTCCCATTCTCATAGCAATAGGAGCGTTGGACAAGATAAATTCAGCTCCTTCTTCATGGCATCTCTCAGCAACTTTCCATGCAATAGATTGTTCATTAAGGGCTCCAAAAATAATTCCCTTTTTGCCTTTAAGTAAACCGTATGACATAATTTTTTAATGTTTATTGAATACAAATGTAGCAATAATTTGTGTTTACCGCATCATAAAAAACGGAGCCTTTATAAAAAGACTCCGTTTTTATTGAAAATATTTATATGACTGAATTTCTTTAGTTCGTTTTCTTATTCCATTCCGCTTTCACATCTTCTGCAGCATCTTTGGTTTTCTCCCAGGCATCATTCGCCTTATCTTTAATATCTTCCCAGGTTTCCGAGACATTGGCTTTTACTCTGTCCAGCCAGTCTTCCTGGTTAGCTTCCTCATCATTGGCTCTTTTTTCATTAATGTAGTCCCTGGCTTTATCTGCCAGTTCATTAATTTTCCATTTCGCTTTGTCTGCAGCATTTTGTAAAGAGTTTTCCGTATTATTTACTGTGTTTTCCGCTTTGTTGTAATCTGCATTGTCCATAATATTAATATTTTAGTGTTATATGGTAGTAAACAATAACCATTCCTAAAAACAGCATGTATTGTTAAACTTTTCATAATCTTTTGTTATACTTTTCTAAATCAGGATTATATTTGTTATTAAAATAGTTAGCCATGGAGAAAATACGTTGCGGCTGGTGTGAAAAAGATGATCTGTACAGAAATTACCATGATGAAGAATGGGGTAAGCCTGTATATGACGATGACAAGATCTTTGAGTTCTTAATACTTGAAAGCTTTCAGGCAGGACTGAGCTGGTATACCATTCTTTCCAAAAGAGAAAACTTCAGAAAATCTTTTGATCACTTTAATTATAAAAAGATTGCCGGATATTCTGATAAAAAGGTCGAAGAGCTTATGCAGGATTCAGGAATTATTAGAAACAGACTGAAAATTCTCGCTACCATTACCAATGCACAAAAATTTCAGGAAATCCAGAAGGAGTTCGGAAGTTTCTCTAAATACATTTGGGGCTTTGTTGATGGAAAACCCATCGACAACAAGCCCAAAACCTTAAAAGATGTTCCTGCAACCACGGAAATTTCGGATGCAATAGCAAAAGACCTTAAAAAAAGAGGATTCAAGTTTATGGGTTCAACCGTAGTGTATGCGCATATGCAGGCAACCGGAATGGTGAATGACCATGTGGAGAATTGCATAACCCGGTGATTAAAAAGGACCTCAACATGGAGATCCTTTTATTTTTTTGTTATCGAATAATTCTGTCCAGCACCCATTCAATAAGATTCTTTTCCGAAGCATGATGGTCTGCAGAGAATTCTCCACGTCTTCTGTTGGCAATTACATTATTTACTGTGATTGCTTTATGACCCAATAATTTAGAAAGAGCATAAATCGCGGAAGTTTCCATTTCAAAATTGGTCACTCCAAGATCATTCAGGGTTTCAAGGAACTTGTCATCAACGGCTTTTAAACGAAGCTGCCTTCCCTGCGGGGCGTAGAATCCCGGGAAAGTAGCTGTATTTCCGTGATATTTGGCGTCTTTATAAAGGTCGGCAATATCTTCTGCCCAGTCAGCAAAATAAAGCATAGGCTTTATCTTTTCATAAGGGAATTTTTCTAAAAAGTTTCTTGAAAACTCATTTTCAAAGTGATAATCCTGATAGAAATGCATTAAACCGTCTACTCCCACTACATTCTGTGTAACCAACATATTATCAACCTGTACTTCCGGATTTACACTTCCACAGGTACCCATTCGAAAGAGCTGCAGCGCTTTGTGCTCTGTTTTAAACTCCTTCAGTTTAAGATCAATATTGACCAGAGCATCCAGCTCATTCATTACGATATCAATGTTTTCCGTACCAATCCCCGTAGACATCACGGAAATCCTTTCGCCACGCAAAGTTCCGGTGTGGGTATAAAACTCCCTTTTGTTCTTTTGTATTTCTACTTTATCAAAGTATTTAGATACTTTGGGTACCCTGTCCGGATCACCTACAAGGATAATTTTGTCTGCAATATCTTCTGGCAACAGGTTTAAGTGGTAAACGCTTCCGTCTTCATTCAGAACTAATTCTGAAGCTGCAAGTTTATTTAGCATTTGATAAGTTTTTAATTAATGAAAATAGCTTCTTTATATGGAGTATACATCAGTTCTAACAGGGAACCGTATTCTTCAACAATTCTTTTTTGTCCCTGATAAACCTCATACACGGTAATAGTAGTTTTTTCCAGATTTTTAGGGTCCTTTCTCTGGGAAGTAATTTCGTAAAAATGATCTTCTTTCTTTAAAACGGAAACTAGTTCTTCCTTAGTGGAATTGTTGGCTTCCAACATGCCCGGAAAATCCATTACGATGTCTTTTAATTCGGTATATTTTTTATAAGGCTTGGTTACCCCGTTGGAATATACATATACTCTGGGTACCTGCTGGTCTTTTACAAGGCGTACCAAGTAATAATCATTGCCTTTTTTCTCTGCATAAACTGCCATTTCCTGGTCTTTTTGAGAAAATAATGCCAAAGAAAAAAGACTGGCAATCAACGCAAACAATAATTTTGTTTTCATAGGATATTTTGTTTTTGGTTGTGAAATTTCAGCTCCCTACTATTTTAGGGGAGGGTAAAATTAGTAAAAAAACCATTAAGAAGAATATAAACAATTATTTAATCAATATTTAAAATTGAAGTAATGTTGATGTCGTATTGAGGTGATAGTTTTGCACATAAAAATTCATGAGATCTTATCCATTGCTTATTATGGCCTTATTTATTGGTTTTGCCAGTATGTCTTTCAACACTGAATATAAAGGTGTCGAAAACGAAAATACTGTAATCAACAGAGGCTTAAGCGATTTTAAAAACAGACTTGAACAGCTAAAATCCGACGTTTACTTATTTGCGGATGACAAAATATCTCTTGAAGAACTGCAGCAATCATTAAGCAATACGAGAAATTCTTATAAGGAGATTGAATTCTATATTGCTTATCACTATCCTGAATTTGCCAAAACACATCTTAACGCAGCGCCTTTATTCCATATTGAAGCAGCGGGAACAATGGCTTATACGCTACCTCCGGAAGGATTGCAGGTTCTGGATGAATTGGTTTTTTCCGAAGAAGCAGCCCATGAAAAAGAAAAAATAAAGGATATTACAAGCTTTTTGTATAATAATTATGCTAAATTCTATCTGAGTGCCACAAAAAACGGATTAAGCAAGGGAAATAATAAAACATTACCATTACGGCTGGAGCTCATCAGAATTTATACGTTGGGAGTAACTGGTTTCGATACTCCGGGTTCACTGAATATCTCTGAAGAAGCCGCTCATGCGCTTTCAGGAATAAAGAAATACATGAATGATGATCCGTATTTTAAAAATTATGATGTTCGTAAAGCCGATACAGTATTGTCGGAAAGCATTGATTATCTTTCAAAGCATAAAGATTTTGAAACTTTTGACCGTATTGAATTTTACAAAAAATATATACAGCCTTTGTATGAAGAGTTTGGGAAATGGGATGGAAGAACAGATGACCTGAAAGAATTTTCGGGCTGGAATGTAAGCAGTAAGAATTTCTTTAGCAGTGATTTCCTGGATCCATATTTCTATACCTTATTAAAACCATCAGAAGATAATGCCCAATTAAGAGACCTCGGGAAAAAGATTTTTTATGACCAGAATGTAAGCGATAACGGGAAAATGAGCTGTGCAAGCTGCCATTTGCCCGAAAATGCATTCACCGACCTGAAAAGTAAATCTCAAAGCAATGTGGAAGGGCAGACTGTACTGAGAAATTCCCCGTCTTTATACAATGCCGTTTTTGCCAAAAGATTTTTCTATGATATGCGTGCATTTTATCTGGAACAACAGGCTGAACATGTTATTTATAATGAACAGGAATTTAATACAAGCTACGAAAGCATCATCAAAAAGCTAAAGGCAAAACCGGAATATAAAAAAGCCTTTCAGACCGCGTTCAAAGATGGAAAAATCAATAAGCAAAATTTCTCTAAAGCGTTAAGCTCCTACGTAGCCTCATTATACTCATTTGAGAGTGATTTCGACCGTTTCATGAGAAATGAAAAGGAAATCTCGGAAGATGCCAAGAAAGGATATAATTTATTCATGGGAAAAGCCAATTGTGCAACCTGTCATTTCGCCCCTCATTTTTCAGGATTGGTTCCTCCTTTTTATAACGAAAATGAATCCGAAGTATTGGGAGTAACCCAAAAACCGGTCAGCCAAATGCCAATTGAATTGGATACGGACAAGGGAAGAATCAATAGCCTTGTAAAAAAAGAGAATTCATGGATTTATGAGAATTCTTTTAAAACCATGACCGTAAGAAATATTGCCCTTACCCGACCTTATTTTCACAACGGAACTTTTAATACACTCGAAGAAGTGCTGGATTTTTATAATGAAGGGGGTGGAGAAGGATTAGGTTTGAAAATGAAAAATCAGACCCTTCCTCCTGACAAGCTGAATCTCACAAAACCTGAAATTCAACAGATCATTGCTTTCCTGAACACCCTCACGGATATCAGTAAAACGAAAAACAGATAAAGTTATGAGTTATGAGTTATGGGTTATGTGTTAGCCAAGTGTATCTTCAAAATTTTAAATCAATTTATCCACTTCCAGCTCTCAACTCTCAAATACTAATTCATAACCCATAACTCATAACTCTCTTAACAATTAATTAATTCCCTTAACATTGAGTTCCGGATTTATTAATATTCGAGGATGCTTATTTAAAATACTATTAATAGCGGGTTCATGATTAAAAAATAGTTTTGCATTGTCTAATAAATCGAATTACTATGAAGAAAAAATTACTAGCAGTTGCAGCACTTGCACTAGTAACGGGTTCTGTTGTGAAAGCACAGACCTGTACAGGAACTCACATCAGCTGTTTTACATCCATTGTCCCTACAGCACAAACCAATAAACTGATCATTCCTACGGAACATAAGTATCAGCTTATTTTAAAAGAAGGAGACAGCTATACACAAGGAGGCGGATTTGTAGGAGGATTGAATGACTTTACAGGATATGTTCCCATTACAGGAAGCAGTACCAACGGATATCTTTCGGTAAACCACGAAACCAATCCCGGAGGGGTCACCATGGCTGAAATTAATTTTAATACGGCCACTAAACTTTGGCAATTAACTAAATCCCGGGCAGTAAGCTTTTCAGATCCAAGCTTAGTACAAACAATCAGAAACTGTTCAGGGGGAATTACGCCTTGGGGAACTATCGTTACGGCAGAAGAGCAAACTACTTCTAATGACGTTAATGGTGACGGATATAAAGATTACGGATGGCTGGTAGAGATCAACCCCGCAACGGCTCAGGTAAGTTCCCTTAATACAGATGGTACCAAAGGAAAATTATGGCAAATGGGGGTTATGAACCACGAAAATGTAGTGGTGAATAATGCGGGAACGGTAGCCTATTTCGGAGAAGACGGAGGAACAAATAAGGTGTATAAATATGTCATGGACACACCCAATAATCTTTCTTCCGGAAACTTATACGTTCTGAAGCTTGACCAGGGACTAAGTAACGGAGATCCTGTAGTAACAACTGCCGTTTGGGTTCAGGTTCCGAATAAAATAAAGGCGGACCAGAATAATGTGGCTTCTCAGGCACATACATTGGGCGGAACTAGTTTCAGTGGAGTAGAAGATGTGGAAATCAGCCCGGTAGACGGGAAAATTTACTTCACGGCCAAAGGGTTGAACAAAGTATACAGATTACAGGATGACGGAGCTACGGCTTCTCAGGTGGAAACTTTTGTAGGCGGCCTTACTACAAGCTATTCTTTCAATACTGCACAGGGAATGAAATCTGAAGCTTGGGGAGATGGTAATGATAATCTTACTTTTGATGAACTCGGGAATCTTTGGGTACTTCAGGATGGAGGGAAAAACTATATTTGGGTAGTTGCTCCGGATCATACGCCGGCCAATCCTAAAGTAAGACTTTTTGCATCTATGCCTGCCGGATCCGAGCCAACAGGACTTACTTTTACACCGGATCATAAATTCGGATTCTTCTCTATTCAGCATCCGGATGCTACCATCTCTACAGATATTGATGCTACAGGAAATACTGTTGATTACAGAGGAAAATCTGCTACAATCGTTGTGGCTCTTAAAGAAAACCTGGGAACAACAGGATCTTTGGGAACTATTGATCAGCATGTTGAAAATAGCGTTACCGTATCTCCTAATCCAACCTCAGGAATGGTAAAGATCAATGCTCCGAAAGCTTTGAAAAACATTTCAGTAACGGCTTACAGTATGGATGGTAAAATTGTTTACAGCAACAAATTTACAGGTTCGCATACTTCCTTGGATCTTGATTTTACTTCTCAACTTGAAGCTTCCCATATTTTAGTTGTAAATATCGAAGCGGAAGGTGGATTCCAGAAGATGGTGAAAGTTCTTAAAAAATAACTATTAATAATTTCTCTAGCTGTCGGTAATGATTCTATTTGCCGGCAGCTTTCTCTATCTATGAAAAAACTGTTTGTTTTTATTTCCTTTTTTTCTCTTTCTCAGGTTACGGCTCAGATTGATCCTGTAAAATACCCTACCTATACCAATATTGATGATGCTTTGAAAAGTAAAGAAACGGTATATAGCATAAGCTTTAGAGACAAAGCGCTTTTTAATATTCCTCCCGGCATCAGAAACCTGAATTCCTTGTTCTTTCTGAATATTATGGGAAACAGGTTGGAAAAAATGGATCAGGAGATTTTTGATTTGAAAGAACTTGAAATATTGAATGTAAACCAAAACAGCATTAAATATATCCCTGACGAAATTGGAGCATTAAAAAAACTCAAGACTTTTTCAATGAGTCTGAACAGTTTAACGTCCATAAATCCTAATATTGCCCAACTTCAAAACCTGGAAGTTATTCAGCTTGATGCCAATAATCTGAATGTTTTTCCCGAAGCTTTACTTCAGATTCCAACTTTAGTGGAAATCAATTTGCAGGGTAATCAGATCAGTTTCATTGATGAAGATCTAAGGAAAATTAAAAACCTGAAATTTTTAAACCTTTCAGCCAACCAGATCAATGATTTGGGAAACATAGATCTTCCTGAAAAATTAAAATACCTTGAACTGCAGCAGAATGCCATCATCAGTTTACCCGATCAGCTGTTCTGTGCAAAAAACCTTGAGTTTTTAAATGTAAGTCAGAATAATATCAGGCAGATTTCACCTAAAATAAAAGGATTAAAGAATATCGTCAGTTTAAATCTGGGTAACAATAAAATAATGGATCTTCCAATGGAATTTAAAGAGCTGAAAAACCTGAAAACACTTATCCTTACGGGAAATCCTATCGAAAAAAATAAAATAGACCAGCTGAAAGCCTTACTGCCGGATACCCAGATCTACTTCTGATTATCCGCCGACTCTTTTCGTTTTATAGCCCATATCTTTAAGGATTTCCATGATTTTGTCACGGTTATCCCCTTGAATGATGATCACACCATCTTTTTCAGAACCCCCGATTCCTAAAGTGGTTTTGATCTTTTTGGAAATATTTTTAAGACCTTCTTCACTGCCTTCCCAGCCTTCAATTAGGGTCACGGGCTTACCATTCCTCCCTTTCTTTTCAAACTTGCATACCAAAGGCTCTTTCTGTTTGAATTCTTCTTGAGGCATTTCAAAATCCTGTTCTTCATGATCAGGAAAAAGGTTTTTAAGTTGATCTCGTAAATCCATGGAACAAAATTAAAAATATAATGAATAAGGTGCAAGATTTAATATTTTTATAGGCAATGAATGCCTAGGTGAAATTAAAACTCTTCAAATTCTTTTATTCATAGGAAAATAGATAAATTTGTATGGTTAAATCATACAAAATGTCAAAAAAAGCAATACTAGCAATCCTTGACGGATGGGGGTTGGGAATGAATCCGGACGTTTCGGCCATAGATAAAGCAGATACACCATTTATGGATAGTTGTTATAAGAAATTCCCTCATACCACACTGGAAGCAAGCGGTTTGGCGGTTGGTCTTCCGGCCGGGCAGATGGGAAATTCTGAAGTAGGCCATATGAATTTAGGAGCGGGAAGAGTCGTGTACCAAAACCTGGTTAAGCTTAATATGGCGGTTGAAAATGGTACTTTAGGCCAGGAAAAAGTCATCCAGGAAGCTTTTGAATATGCTAAAAAAGAAAATAAAAAGATACACTTCATAGGTTTGGTTTCCAATGGAGGGGTACATTCACATATCAATCATTTAAAAGGGTTACTGACAGCTGCCAAAGAATTCGGACTGAATGAGAATGTTTTTGTTCATGCCTTTACCGATGGGAGAGACTGTGATCCGCATTCCGGAATTGGGTTCATTGAAGAGCTTCAGAGGCACATGGAAGCAACTACCGGAAAACTGGCGACAGTAGTAGGAAGGTATTACGCAATGGATAGAGATAAGAGATGGGAGCGTGTAAAGCTGGCTTATGATGCTCTCACAGAAGGAGTAGGTCTACAGACAACCGATGCATTGGCAGCCATTAAAGCCTCTTATGACAATAATGTTACTGATGAATTTTTAAAACCGATCATTTTAGTTAATACTACAGCTACAGGAAATATAGTTCCGGTGGCCAAAATTGTAGATAATGATGTGGTAATCTGCTTCAATTTCCGTACCGACAGGGGACGTGAAATCACAGAAGTCCTTTCGCAAAAAGATTTTCCTGAATATTTCATGCGTAAACTGAATCTGTACTATATTACGTTGACCAACTATGATGCAACTTTCCAGAATGTACAGGTGGTTTTTGATGAAGAAGTCTTACAAAATACCATGGGAGAAGTGTTGGAAAGAAACGGTAAAACCCAGATCAGGATCGCAGAAACAGAAAAGTATCCACACGTTACCTTCTTTTTCTCAGGGGGAAGGGAAAAAGAGTTTGCAGGTGAAAGAAGATTACTTTGTCCAAGCCCTAAAGACGTTCCAACCTATGATCTGAAGCCGGAAATGTCTGCATATGATATTACCAATGCCATTCTTCCGGAATTGGAAAATGAAACTGCCGATTTTGTATGTTTAAACTTCGCGAATACAGATATGGTGGGACATACCGGAGTCTTTGAAGCGGCCGTAAAAGCAGCAGAAACGGTAGATAAATGTATCGAAAAAGTAGCAACCACAGCGTATGAGCATGGATATGCCGTATTTATCCTGGCAGATCACGGAAACTCAGACGTGATGATAAATGCTGACGGAACACCGAATACGCAGCACTCAACCAATTTGGTCCCGCTTATTGTAATGGATAAAGACCACACCTGGAATCTGAAACCCGGAAAACTGGGGGATATTGCTCCATCCATTTTAAAAATAATGGGGCTGGAAATACCGGAAGTAATGACGGGCGATATTCTAATAAGCTGAAATCAATAATATTGTTAAAAAAATATCGTTATTATTTAAGTATTGGTATTTTATGATTAAAGTCAGGCACGTAACTTGCTATGCTTTAAATAATAAAAGCCTATCTTTGCATATTAAATCTAAATAGTAAAAATGTATCAAAATCTTGTTAGGAAAGAAGTAATGGGGATTTTAGAAAAGGAAGTAGGTTCTTTTCTGGAAAAATTTTTAACGCCGATTGAAAAAATCTGGCAGCCTTCAGATTATCTCCCGGACCCTTCAAGTGCTGAGTTTAAATACGATTTAGAAGAAATCCAGACTTTCGCTCGTGAAATGCCTTACGATCTTTTTGTGACGCTCATCGGAGACTGTATTACGGAAGAAGCTTTGCCTTCTTACGAATCATGGTTAATGGGAGTGGAAGGTATCGACCAGGAAGAGAAAATAGTAGGCTGGAGCCATTGGGTAAGAGCATGGACTGCTGAGGAAAACAGACACGGAGATTTATTAAATAAATATCTATATCTGTGTGGAAGAGTGAATATGAGGGAAGTGGAGATCACTACTCAATACCTGATTAATGATGGTTTCGATTTGGGTACCAGCATGGACCCTTACAGAAACTTTGTATACACAAGCTTTCAGGAAACAGCTACCAATATCTCTCACAGAAGAGTGGGTACCCTGGCCAAACAGTCAGGAAACGGAAAATTAGCAAAAATGTGTGGGGTGATTGCGGCAGATGAAGCGAGACACGCCAAAGCATACAAACATTTCGTGACAAAAATTCTAGAGATTGATCCCTCTGAAATGATTTTGGCTTTTGAAGATATGATGCGTAAGAAAATTGTAATGCCTGCACACATGATGAGACAATCCGGGCAGAAAGCCGGAGAGCTTTGGGGACATTTTTCCGATGCTGCTCAGCGATGTATGGTGTATACAGGACAGGATTATATCAACATTTTAAAAGATTTGTTGGATGAATGGAAGATAGAGCACGTAAAAGGCCTTACTGAAAAAGCAGAAAAAGCTCAGGAATATTTAATGAAACTACCGGCAAGATTACAGAAAATCACCGACAGAATCTCTACCCCGGACCAGCAGTTTCAGTTCAGCTGGGTAAAAAGTTAGTCTATATTGTTATAAATTATAAAGTAAGAGTGCTGATTGTTTTTTTGGCACTCTTTTTATTTCCTATCTTTGCACAGCTAAAAATGAACAAAAATGTTAAATAATAAAAAAATTGCCGTGGATTTTGATGGAACTATTGTAGATGATGCGTATCCGGCAATTGGAAAGCCTAAAACTTTCGTATTTGAAACTTTAAAAAAATTACAGGCCCAGGGCTACAGGTTGATTCTTTGGACATACAGACATGGAAAGACATTGGAAGAAGCAATAGAATTCTGCAGAAAAAATGGGATTGAATTCTATGCAGTCAATTCTAGTTTTGAAGGAGAGGTTTTTGATTCTGAAGCACAGTCAAGAAAAATAGATGCGGATTGGTTTATTGATGACAGGAATTTAGGAGGCTTTCCGGGCTGGGGAGAAATCTATAATATCATTAACGAAAGAATAGAATTCCGTGTGGAAGGAAAAGAAGTTTTAGCCTATTCCAAACTTAAGAAAGAAAAGAAAAAAGGATTATTCTGGTAGAATAGATCTAACAATATAGTAATGTAACAGTTTACCAATATTTTGGTTGTTACATTGTTAAATTTTTAAATTGTTATATTAATACATGATTCAGTTAAAAACAATAGAAGAGCTTCGTTTGATGAAGCAAAGTGCCCGATTGGTTTCCCAGACATTAGGAATGTTGGCTAAAGAAATCAAACCGGGAATCACTACTTCACATTTAGATAAATTAGCCTACGATTTTATTAAAGATCATGGCGCCGAACCAGCATTTCTGGGATATGGTGGATTTCCGTACTCTTTATGTATTTCTCCCAATGAGCAGGTAGTTCATGGATTTCCCAATAATGATATTCTGAAAGACGGAGACGTTCTTTCGGTAGACTGTGGAGTTATTTTAAATGGTTTTGTAGGAGATCATGCCTATACTTTTGAAGTAGGGGAAGTGAAGCCTGAAACCAAAAAATTACTGAAAGTAGCGAAAGAATCTCTTTATAAAGGAATTGAACAATGCATCAGAGGGAAAAGAATAGGAGATATTTCCCATGCGATACAGTCTCACTGTGAAAAAGAAGGATATGGAGTAGTAAGAGAACTCGTAGGACATGGTTTGGGAAGAAAAATGCATGAAGATCCACAGGTTCCTAATTACGGAAGACAGGGAAGCGGAAAAGTGATCAAAGACGGTTTGGCAATCGCTATCGAGCCGATGATCAATATGGGAACCGAAAAAGTAAAATTCCATAATGACGGCTGGACGGTGACTACTTTAGATAATCAGCCATCTGCTCACTTTGAACATGATGTAGCCGTAATCAACGGTAAGCCGGTGCTACTTTCCACATATCAATATATTTATGAAGCTTTAGGCATTGAAAGTGACGAAGAGAAGCGTTTTCAAATGGATTTTTAATGAAAAAAGTCACTAAACTTTTATTAAATAAACTTCCGCGTCCCATGCTTATTAAAATGAGTATTTGGGCAAGACCGCTTATCTATCAGTTCTTTAAAGGAGATCAGTTTTATGATCCTATTGACGGAAAATCTTACAGGAAATTTCTTCCTTACGGATATGGCTCCCAGAGGGAAAATGCATTGTCTCCCGGAACTTTAAGTCTGGAAAGACACCGTCAGATGTGGTTGTACCTTCAGAATGAAACCGATTTTTTCATTAAAAACTATAAAGTTTTACATATTGCTCCGGAACAGGAGTTTTTGAGGAAATTCAAAAGAATGAGAAACCTGGATTATATTTCAGCCGACTTATTCTCTCCGATTGTAGATGTAAAAGCTGATATTCTTGATCTTCCTTTTGCGGATGAAAGCTTTGATATCATTTTTTGTAACCACGTCCTTGAACATATTGAGGACGATGCAAAAGCCATGAGCGAATTATACAGAGTCATGAAGCCGGGAGGCTGGGGAATTTTTCAGGTACCGATGAAAAACTCATTGGAAAAGACTTATGAAGATTTCACCATTAAAGACCCTAAAGAACGTCAGAAGCATTTCGGACAATACGATCACGTTCGTTGGTATGGGATGGATTATTTTGACCGTCTGAGAAAAGCAGGCTTTGAAACCGAACCCAATTTCTATTCTCAAAACTTTTCACAGGAAGAAATCAGAAAGTACGGATTAAGGCATAATGAAATCCTGCCTGTCGTATTCAAAAAATAACAAACACGCCTTCAATTTGAAGGCGTGTTTGTTTTTATAAGATACTAATGTGAAACCGCTTTCAACCCAATTACAGAGCCAATTAGCGTGGTAATAAAAAATATTCTCCAGAAGCTTACGGGATCTTTAAAAAAGAAAATTCCCATTAATGCTGTTCCTACCGCACCAATTCCCGTCCATACCGCATAAGCGGTTCCGATGGGTAATGTTTGGGTTGCTTTGATCAGTAAGACCATACTTATTGTCATGGTCACAAGAAAACCTGCATACCAATAATACATTTCGGTTCCGGACGTTTCCTTGGCTTTTCCTAAACATGAAGCAAATGCTACTTCAAATAATCCTGCAATGATTAAAATGATCCAATTCATTTCTGATAATTTTCTGCTGCAAAGTTCCCTGTTTTAAAGGAAAAAACATTTTACAATTGTTAAAAAATGAATACTTATCATAATTTTATATAGAATCAGGGATGTCATTCTGAACGTAGTAAAACGAAGTGAAGAATCTTAATAATTTTAAAGAGATTCTTCCTTCGTCAGAATGACAAAAAAAAAATTTAATTTATTTTATCTCTGCACGAATCCGGCTCAGACTTACCTGTGTGATACCAAGGTAAGAGGCAATATGCCCCAACTGAACTCTTTTCAGAAGATTGGGCTTCTGGGTCATAAGATCTGTATACCGTTCCAACGCAGTTTTAAACTGTCTTGAGATAATGAGCTCTTCGGTTTTAACAAGCTCCCTTTCTGCAAATTTTCTTCCCCAGTTGGCAATATGGATATCTTCATTAAAAAGCTTCCTGAGGCTTTCTGTTTCCAGCATGTACAGATCACAGTCTTCAAGAAGCTGGATACTTTCATATCCTGGTTGATTTTCCACGTAGCTTTTCATGGAAACGATCGTCTCACCTTCACTTCCGAACCAGAAAGTAATATCATTGGCTTCGGTAGAAGCATACGCACGGACAATCCCCTTTTTGATAAAATAAATATGAGGAACTATTTTATCCGCTTCCATAAGGCAGAAGCTTTTGGGATATGAAACCTCCGTAATATGCTTTTTTAAAGCATTTTTAGAAGCTTCGGGTAAAACATAAATGCGGTCAAGGATTTGGTTGATATCCATTATATAGTTTTGGAAGTTTTCTTTTCGATCTTTTCCACCTCATTGAATGCAATTTGTGCATATTGTTTCCATTTACTTTGATATTCCAGGGGAATCTGAACCCAGCCGTTCATCTGTTTACCTTCTGAAGGCTCAAAAACTGAAGCGCCGTCTAAGCTCAAAGCCACATCCAGTACGGAACCGTTTAATTTTATCGCGACATTTCCATTTTTAAATAAGACAAATGCTTTTCCATTCGGTGCTTTCAGGCAAAGGGCACCAAACATTTTTCCCTCTTGTGCACCGGGAATTTCTGTTGCTAATTCCGTAAAATATTTTTCCGCTTCAGCCATGTATCCATTTTAGAGGTAAATATATTACTTTTTCATGCAGTACTTACTTTTGTGGACGCAAAACCAAATTTAAAATTTTGTTTTTAGTAACTTTGCAGCCCAGTTCAATATTGAGCCTAAAAAAGTACATATGCACAAAGCAGGATTCGTAAATATAGTCGGAAAGCCCAACGCAGGAAAATCTACCTTATTAAATCAGTTAATGGGGGAGAAACTGGCTATTGTAACACAAAAAGCACAAACAACACGTCACAGGATTTTTGGAATTTATAATGAAGATGATCTTCAGATTGTATTTTCAGATACTCCGGGAGTGTTAGACCCTAAATATGGTTTACAGGAGAAAATGATGGATTTTGTAAAGGACTCTTTACAGGATGCCGATGTTTTCCTTTTTATTGTTGATGTTACCGATAAAACAGAACCCTCTGAGTTTTTAATTGATAAGCTTAATAAAATTCCGGTACCGGTTTTATTGCTACTAAACAAAGTGGATCAGACCAACCAGGAAGGCTTGGAAAAGCTGGTGGAAGAGTGGCATCAAAGAATTCCGAAAGCTGAAATTTTACCTATTTCTGCTTTAAATGCGTTCAATACGGAAATTATTTTACCGAAAATAAAATCTTTACTTCCGGAAAATCCGCCGTATTACGAAAAAGACCAGTTTACGGATAAGCCGGAAAGATTCTTCGTGAACGAAACCATCCGTGAAAAAATCCTTTTAAACTATGAAAAAGAGATTCCTTATTCTGTGGAAGTGGTGACGGAACAGTTTAAGGAAAAAGAAGGAATAATTTTTATCGATTCTATCATTTACGTGGAAAGAGACACCCAGAAAGGGATCGTGATAGGCCATAAAGGCGAGGCTATCAAAAAGGTGGGTACAGAAGCCAGACTGGACCTTGAAAAGTTTTTTGCCAAGAAAATCCATTTGAACTTATTTGTGAAAGTAAAAAAAGACTGGAGAAAAAATGACCGGGATTTGAAAAATTTCGGATACAGATAGACTAAAATAGCCCTGTTCTTCGTTGTATTGTAAGATTTTTATTATCTTTAATCTAAATTTTCCATTGAATGAATTATTTGAACTCAAATTCCAGCACTATTTTTAAGGATATTGTTCTATTGATTGTGAGAGTTTTTATAGGTTTTGCTATGCTGTCTCACGGGTTTCCAAAACTTCAGATGTTATTAGAAGGCGGAAAAATTGAGTTCTATAGCTTTCTTGGAATGGGACCTCAATTTTCCCTGATCCTTACTGTTTTTGCTGAATTTGTTTGCTCTATACTTCTTATCTTAGGACTGTTTACAAGGGTCGCTCTGGGATTTTTGATCTTTACTATGCTGATTGCAGGCTTTTTTGTTCATGGGGCAGATCCTTTCGAGAAAAGAGAAATGAGCTTGGTTTATCTGTCTGTTTATCTTCTTTTGATGGCTTTCGGGGCAGGGAAAATTTCGGTAGATTATTTGATCGAAAAACGTAAAAGAGCATCCGACTGGTAACATAAAATCAATTTAAAATACAAGCAGTACTTGTTACTGCTTTTTTTATGTCCTTAAATTCATTAATTTCGTGAAAAATGAAAATATAATGAAGCTAAAACTAACCATTTGTCTTCTGGCTTTTCTTAATTTCTATGAAGCTCAGGAAAATATTACTTATCAAAAACCTTCTGCAGAAATCCTTAAGCTTGCAGATTATGAGAGACCCCCAAGCGTTTTAATCAACAATAAAAAAGACTGGATTGTTTTTGCCTACCGTCCAACCTACAAAACCCTTGAAGACCTCAGCCAGCAGGAAATGAAGCTTGGAGGATTGAGGATTAATCCGGTAACCAACATTTCAAGTACGGCTACCTATTCCAACAATCTTAAAGTAAGAAAGCTGAATGATAAAAATGAAGTTCAGGTAAAAGGTTTACCTGCAAACCCTAAAATTACCAATACCTCTTTCTCTCCTGATGAAAAAAAACTGGCTTTCACCAATACAACCAGTAAAGGAGTGGAACTTTGGATAGTGGACCTGGAAACAGCAACCGCAAAAAAAATCACCGGGGATAATCTGAATGCGAACCTGGGGAATCCATATGTATGGTATAAAGATTCTCAAAGCTTATTAATAAGAACGCTTCCTCAGAACAGGCCAACGTTGATTGATTCAAGCAAGGATATGCCTACAGGACCAATTGTTTCAACCGCAGACGGGAAAGTTTCTCAAAACAGAACATATCAGGATTTGCTTAAAAATCCACAGGATGAGAAGAATTTTGAAATCCTTACTTCTTCCGAGCTCTATAATGTAGATCTGAATGGAGGCGTAAAGAAAGTAAAAGATCAGGATTTATATGCAGGTCTGAGCTTTTCACCGGATGGAAATTATCTGATGGTAACGACTATCAAAAAACCGTTTTCTTATATTGTTCCTCTAAGCAGATTTCCTATGACTTCCACAGTGTACGATATGCAGGGTAATACGGTAAAAGTCGTAAACGAAGTTCCTTTGAACGAAATCATGCCAAAAGGATTCTCTTCTGTAAGAACAGGGAAAAGAGATATGGGATGGAGAAGTGATCTACCTGCAACTTTAGTATATGCTGAAGCTTTGGATGGAGGTGACCAGTATAAAAATGCAGATTACCGGGATGAAATTTTCACTTGGGAAGCGCCGTTCAATGCCGCTCCTAAATCTTTCTTCAAAACAAAACAAAGGTATTCCGGAACAAGCTGGACGAATGATCATTATGCGATCGTAAATGAAGGTTGGTACGATACAAGAAATACAAAATCTTTCTTAGTGGACCTTAATAACGGTGAATCCAAAATTATTGATGACAGGAATTATCAGGATGTTTACAGCGATCCGGGAAATTTCAATACCACTAAAAACCAGTTTGGAAGAACGGTAATTGATATGAAGAACGGTAAATCTTACCTTATCGGAGACGGGTTTACAAAAGACGGGCAACACCCTTTCATTGATGAAATGGATATGAAAACCCTGAAAAAGAAAAGACTTTACACTTCCAATCTTAAGAATGCTAAGGAAGAGATTATAGATATTATTAATCCATCAAAAGGAGAGGTTTTAACCATTCAGCAGTCGGCAACTCAGTATCCGAATTATTTTAAAAAGAATGTCAAGTCTAATAAAACGGAAACGGTTACCAATTTTGCCAACCCTTTTGAAAGCATCAAGGATGTCTATAAAGAAGTTATTACTTACAAAAGAAATGACGGGGTAACTTTAACGGGAACATTATATCTTCCTGCCAATTATGACCGAAAGGCTAAAAAAGAGAAGCTTCCTTTGCTGATCTGGGCTTATCCTACAGAATATAAGGACAAGAATACGGCAGGGCAGAATACGCAAAATCCAAACGATTTCACTTTCCCTAATTACGGCTCTTTCGTATACTGGGCAGCAAAAGGATATGCTGTTTTGGATGATGCCGCTTTCCCAATCATCGGAGAAGGTAAAACAGAACCTAATGATACTTTCCTTCCCCAATTGGTTGCCAATGCAGAAGCAGCGATCAGTGCGGTAGATCAGCTAGGATATATTGATAAAACCAAAGTTGCGGTAGGAGGACATTCTTATGGTGCTTTCATGACAGCCAATCTTTTGACCCATTCTAAGCTTTTTGCGTGCGGAATTGCAAGAAGTGGAGCTTATAACAGAACTTTGACCCCATTTGGTTTCCAGAGCGAGCAGAGAAACTATTGGGATGTTCCGGAAATTTACAACACGATGTCTCCTTTCATGAATGCAGATAAAATGAAAACACCAATGCTGTTAATTCATGGGGATGCAGACAATAACCCGGGAACATTCACCCTGCAGACGGAAAGATATTTCCAGGCATTGAAAAATCTTGGAGCTCCTGTGAAAATGGTGCTTTTACCAAAAGAAGCCCACGGTTATCAGGCTAAAGAGAATATTTTCCATGTTTTATGGGAACAGGATCAGTTCTTAGAGAAATGTTTAAAGAAATAAATTTTTAAAACTCGTTCATTTTGGACGAGTTTTTTATGATAATGATTTCTTAGTTTTTTTATTCCCATCTTATATAGTACAAATAGGGTATTTCCCGGTTTTGAAAATATGCTTACATTTAGTTAAACTAAAACCTTAAAACCATGAAACCCCTCAAACCTATTCTACTGGTATCACTTTTTGTGATATTGTGCAGTTGTAGCTCTCGCAGAGCATTAACTGAATGTGATCATCCTTCCGGGTGGTGTAAAGAAATACGGGATATATCCGATAAATCCTGGAAATATGCTCAGCTTAGTAAAAATGTGTACAATAAGCCTTTTCAATTTAACCTGGATAAGTATTTCGAAAAAATAGAAGATTTCGAAAATAAAGAAATGGATTTTTATGCTACACTTTATAAAGATAAGCTTACGGGAATGTATGTTTTTGCATTTAGAGGTACAGATTCTCTTAAAGATTTTTCTACGGGAAATAATCCGGCAAATCAAAAACAAAATAAATATGGACTGGAAATTTTCGATCAATGCAGGAGTAAGTATAATTTTAAGGAATGTATTGTAACTGGACATTCATTAGGAGGCGGAATTGCTACTCACATTTCTTTAAATAGAGAAGGCGCAACAGCTTACACATTCAATAGGAGTCCTGTATTCCGTAATAAACTGAAGATTAAGAATGATCGGTATACCATTGTAGAGAATGGGGAAATATTAAAAGCGGCCAGGCTTTTCGGAAGGGAGCCTAATCAGTTATACACTTCAATCGGTTGTTCCAAAGGAAACCCTGTTAAGCAGCATGATATGAAAAATCTGGCAGAATGTTTAACTAAAATTGCAGCTTTTGAGAATAATGAGGCAAAAGAATCATTACTGCTTAATCATATTTCAGCTGAATAAAATAAACAAGAAGCGGCCGGGGAACCCGGCCGCTTCTTGTTTATGCATTCTGTTTAATCCTCTTCGCAGACATATTCAAAAATCGTTTTACCAGGAAGACTGCGGAAACCGTTAATCCTAATCCTAAAGCGATCCACATTCCAAAGGCTCCCATTTTTAAGGTAACACAAAGGAAATATCCTAAAGGAATCGTAACGATCCAATACGCAATAAAAGTATAAATGGAAGGGATTTTTACATCCTGTAAACCTCTCAACGTTCCCAAAGCAGTCACCTGAATTCCGTCTGATAACTGGAACAGGGCAGCAATAATCAAAAGCTTTGAAGCTAAGGTAATTACTTCAACTTCTTCTTTCTTCGTAAAGAAGCTAGGAAGGACATTTCTTCCCAGAATAAATATGATTCCACAGATTACCATGAAAATAAAAGCAATTTTAAGGTTGTTGATACCTACCTTTCTCAGTTCAACGAAATTGCCTTCACCCAGCTTTCTTCCGATCATTACCGTAGAAGCCACACTGAAACCGATACATAGATTAAAGGTAAAGGAAGCCATGCTCAATGCAATCTGGTGAGAGGCAATATCATGAGCGGAAATCAGTCCGCAGATGAAAGCTGCAGCAGCAAAAGCCGTTACCTCAAAGAACATCTGTAATGCGGTAGGAAACCCTAATTTTAGCATTTTACTGAACATTTCTTTCGTAAATACCTGTACTTTCAAAGAGAAATCCTTAATGTATTGTCTGGTTTTCTTTTCATGCAAGAGAACAAAATAAAGAAAAACGACCATGAAGATTCGGGCAATTAAGCTGGCTAAAGCGGAACCTTCTACCCCCATTGGAGGAATTCCGAAAAGCCCTTTAATAAATACATAATTCAGAACAATATTGATTACATTGGCAATAATAGTCGCCTTGGTAACTCCAATGGTGTAAGATAATCCTTCAGAAACCTCACGCAATGTCTGAAAAGCCATAAAGGGAACAATGCTTATCGCCATAATTCCTAAGAAATTGGCAGTGTCAGGAATGATCTTTTCCGGCTGTCCGGAATGATAGAGCAGAGGCATTCCTAAAAACAATACACCCATTAAAATAATTCCTACAGACATATTGATAATGAATCCATGGCTGAAAACAGAATTGATTGTTTTATGATCCCCTTTTGAATGAGCTTCCGAAACCAGGGGCGGAATTGCAAAGGAAAATCCTAATGCAAGGACAAACATCGAGAAAAATACGGCATTTCCCAGAGATACCGAAGCCAGTGCATCTGCTCCCAACAGTCTTCCTACGATAATATTGTCAAATAAGTTGACCGAAACCTGTCCCACCTGTGTAAGCATTACCGGAAAGGCCAGTTTCAGGGCTTCATTCGTATAGTTTTTATTTAAAAAGTTCATAATAGTTCAAAAAAAAATTTGCAGCTTTATATACTGCAAATTCTTTGTTATTTATTTAATTAATAATTAATTATTTTCTTACAAAATTTGCGACGTCTTCTTCAGAAACAGTATTTCCTCCAAGAATAATCAACCTCTCTACAACATTTCTCAGCTCTCTGATATTTCCTGTCCAGGAAAGGGCTTTTAACGCTTCAATAGCTTTAGCGTCAAACTTTTTCACAGCAGTACCGTGTTCTTCGGCAATAATCCCTGAAAAATGGTCTACCAGCAACTGAATATCCTCTTTTCTGTCATCCAAAGGCGGAACATAGATTTCAATTACAGAAAGTCTGTGATACAAATCCTCTCTGAATCTTCCAGCTTCAATTTCAGCCTGCATATTCTTGTTGGTAGCGGCCAGAACCCTTACATCTACCTTGATTTCCTTATCACTCCCTACAGGGGAAACTTTACTTTCCTGAAGCACCCTTAGTACTTTTGCCTGGGCAATAAGACTCATATCTCCAATCTCATCAAGAAAAATGGTACCGCCTGTAGCCTGCTCAAATTTTCCCTGTTTATCTTTAATAGCACCCGTGAAAGAACCTTTTACATGTCCGAAAAGCTCAGACTCGATAAGTTCCGAAGGAATTGCCGCACAGTTCACTTCCACCATAGGTCCTTTAGATCTGTCGCTCTGGCTGTGAATAGCATGGGCAACCAATTCTTTCCCGGCACCGTTAGGTCCTGTAATCAAAACCCTTGCATCGGAGACTGCTACCTTATCGATCATATCCTGGATTTTCTTTAAAGCAGGAGATTCACCAATCATCTGGTACTTTTTGTTGACCTTCTTTTTGAGTGTTTTATTTTCTGTCTGAAGATTTTTGTTTTCTTTCTTAAGACTTTCTTTTGCCAATGCATTTTTTACGCTTGTAATCAGCCTGTTGATGTCAATAGGCTTGGATATAAAATCGTATGCACCCTCTTTTAAGCAGGAAACTGCAGAATCTATATCGGCGTGCCCTGAAATCATGATAAAAGTAATATCCGGTTTCAAAGCCAGACTTTGCTTTAAAAGTTCGGTTCCTGAAAGTTTGGGCATTTTTATATCAGAGATCACCAGGGCGAAATCCTCTTTTTCAATATGTTTGAAGCCTTCCAGGCCATCTTCGGCCACAATAAATTCATAATTGGTAAGCTCATCTGAAAGAATACTGTGGAGTACTCCGGAGATTGCTTTTTCGTCTTCTACTATAAGGATTTTTTGCATAGTTGCAAATTTAGAAATTTTTGATTGAATTATTAGCAAAAACCATACCTAATATGTTATTTTAAATAATCCCGTCTCCCGAAAATTGCTGATCCTACGCGTACAGAATTGGCCCCGCATTCTATGGCAACCGGAAAATCATCACTCATTCCCATAGACAGGGTTTCCAGTTTTTTTACTGCACTAAATTCATCGAAAACCTTTTTCAGCAAGGAAAATTCCTTTCGGATCTGATTTTCATTTTCAGTAAATGTAGCCATTCCCATCAATCCTGTGATTTCAATATGAGGAAACCCGCCGTTAAGGTATTTTTGAAACAGATTATGGGCTTCCATGATGTCAAGACCGAATTTGCTTTCCTCTTCAGCAATTTTTACCTGTAGCAAAACCTTGATTTTACGGTTATGCTTTCCCGCCTCTTTATTGATCTCAAGAAGGAGTTTTTCAGAATCTGCGCTTTGAATGGTATCTACAAAACCGGCAATATATTTTACCTTATTGGTTTGCAGGTGCCCGATCAGGTGCCACTGAATGTCTTTGGGAAGGTGAGGATACTTTTCAACAAGTTCCTGGACTTTATTTTCTCCGAATATCCTCTGTCCCGAATCATATACTTCCTGAATCGCAGAAACAGGATGGGTTTTTGAAACCGCCACCAACTGAACATGGGCTGGAAGCTGACTTTTTATCGTATGATAGTTTTCCGTAAGGCTCATAACGGCAAATTTCTGAATTTTAAAAGCAAAAAACGAGTGAATTGATAAAATTTTCAACATTGATTTATCTTTGTTGTCATTCTGAATGAAACATAGCAGAATGAAGAATCTTCTATAATAGCCTTGAGATTCTTCACTTCATTACATTATGTTCAGAATGACAGTAAGGATAATATTTAATTCAGGATTTCATTGATCTTAGGATATTGGGAAATTTTTCTAAATACAAACTTGTTGCTTTTCTGAAGCTTTTCGATAAACATATCCAGTTCATTGATAGAATCGGCATCCGTTAAATACTGATCATGCGTAAGGAAAACCAGGTGCCTCGAAGTTTTCTCCAGGTCATTCAGGAATATACTGTCTACTTTTTTCAGCATGGCTTCGTGGTTTCCTTTTAAATTCATAGACGGGGTAGGTTTCCATTCCAGATCCCAGCCCACTACTTTGTATCCTGCTTTTTTTAAGCCATTGGCTGCCTCGGTGGAACTTTTGATATCGGTTACTGTAATAGTATTGAGCCTCCAAATGTTTCTTCCGGGAGTTCTGGCAATTTTATCATGTAATTTCAGGCTGTCTTTTGCTGTATCGAAATCCTGGACCACTGCATCCGGATTTTTATAAAAACCGGTATATTTATTATGAGCATGGGTAAAGCTATGATTAGCCAGCTCAATGAGCGGATCTTTTCTCAGCTGTTCAAAGTCTTGCTGCTGCTTTTTGCTTCCATATACATGTTTGCCTACCACAAAGGCGGTGGCGCAGACATTTCTTTTACGAAGGATTTTCAGGAGATTTTGAGTTCCTTGATTAGGACCATCATCAAAAGTAAGGTAAATAACTCTTTTATCTGATGGGATATTGTCATCATCTATGACGGGGACTATTTTTGCGACGGGATCTTCGTATGAAATCATCCTTTCGGATGCTTTCTGTTCTTTTTTCTGGTTGCAGCTGTTGAATAAAATTGAAGTTGCACTCACCAATGCAAACATCCCAAGAAAAGTCGTTTGTTTTGACTTTTCCGCAAAAATTTTTCTCATAAAATAAAAAGGAATTTAAATTGTTAAAAATTGTTAATTTTTCTAAAATATTCTTAACAAATCATATGCCAATTTTTATGGAAAATGTATATTTTAAGCTAATTTTAATAAGTTTTCTGAGACTTGAATTTATTCCAGTATTTTCTTTAAATATAAAGAATTTTGAATTGCGGCATGTCCCCACGTATTATTGAAAAATATAAAGGATTTCTTTTGCAGGTTTTTGATTTTTTCTGCCAGATTATTGAGAAATTCTTCCGGATATTCCGACTTATAAAGAACTGGTTTTCCGTGAAGCCGATAATACAGTATTTCCGGATGGGTAACCATTACATCTTCTGGAAGATTACCGGGAAAGCTCACCCCGGAGAAAACAATGCTTTTAGCTTTGAACAAATTGAAAATATCTTCCTTCCACCAGGATTCATGACGAAATTCAATGACGTTCAAAAAGGCAAAATCAAGATTATGAAGGATAAGTTCAATATTTTCCGGACTGCTTTTAAAAGAGGGAGGAAACTGGTACAGAAAACCCGCTAATTTTTCGGTTAAATACTCCCCAATGTGATGACAGAACGCTGAAATTTCTTCTTTACAGTTTTCAAGACGCTTTTCGTGCGAAATAGTTTTTGGAATTTTAATGAAAAACTTAAAATCTTCCGGGGTTTCATCAACCCATTTTAGGAGTGTTTTTGCCGTTGGTTTCCTGTAAAAGGTAGAATTGATTTCCACGGTATTGAATTTCCGGGAATATAAGGTAAGGTAGTCTTTACTTTTAACGTCTTCCGGATAAAAAAATCCTTTCCAGTCATTATTATAAAAACCTGAACATCCAATGTAAAGACTTCCTTTTTTCATAATTTTTATTTTATATCTAAATCCACTGCATTTAATCTCAGAGAGTTTAAAATTACGGATAAAGAGCTGAAGCTCATAGCCGCTGCCGCAATCATCGGAGATAGCAGTATTCCGAAAAACGGATACAATAATCCTGCCGCAATGGGTACTCCCAAAACGTTATAAATGAATGCAAAGAAAAGGTTTTCCTTGATGTTTCTCAGCAACTTCTCACTCAATAGTTTAGCTTTTGCCACCCCTAAGATATCTCCTTTTAAAAGGGTGATTTCCGCACTTTCAATGGCAACATCTGTTCCTGTTCCCATGGCGATTCCGATATCAGACTGGGCCAGGGCAGGGGAGTCATTGATTCCGTCACCGGTCATGGCCACGATTTTTCCCTGTTGTTGCAGTTTTTTGACTTCATTGAGCTTGTCTTCCGGAAGGCAGTTGGCCTTGAAATGTTTTATGCCCAATTCTTCTGCAACGGCTTTTGCCGTATGTTCATTATCTCCTGTCATCATGATCACATCAATGCCTTCTTTCATTAGATGTTCAACCGCTTTTTTAGAACTGTCTTTGATTTTATCCGTAAAGCTTAGGAACCCTAAAACAGTATTTTCCTGAGCGATGTAAGAAATAGTGTGAGCTTTTGACTGAACTTCAACGGCTTTCTGTTGCAAGCTTGCAGGAATTTTGATTTGATGCGAAATTAATAAGCTTTCATTTCCCAAATAGGTGGTTTTTCCCTGAATATTCCCCTTTACGCCTTTCCCGGAGATGTTTTCAAACTGATCCACCTTTTCAGAAGTGATGCTTTCTTCTTTTGCTTTTTTGATCACCGCATTGGATAAAGGGTGCTCCGAATTTTGATTTAAGGAGAATGCTAATTTTAACATCAGAGCCGGATCTCCGTTGTTAATCGTTTCAAGATGTTCCACAGAAGGTTTTCCTTCGGTTAGAGTACCTGTTTTATCTGTAATTAATACATTCACTTTGTTCATGTGCTCAAGGGCTTCGGCATTTTTAATCAGGATACCGTTTTTGGCTCCTTTTCCGATTCCTACCATTAAGGACATTGGGGTAGCTAAACCGAGGGCACATGGACAAGCGACAATTAAAACAGCTACAGCATTCACAAAAGCAAATAAGCTTCTTTTCCCTTCCGGACCAAAGAATTGCCATGAAAGGAATGTGAGCACGGCAATAATGATCACTGCAGGAACAAAAACTTTGGAAACTTTATCTGTTAATTTCTGAATAGGAGCTTTGCTGCGGCTGGCTTCATTCACCATTTTTATAATCTGAGAAAGTAAGGTTTCATCACCTACTTTTTCAGCTTTCATCATGAAAACCTGGTTTCCGTTGATCGTTCCCGAAGAAACTTTATCATCAGTTGTCTTTTCAACAGGTACGGGTTCGCCGGTAATCATACTTTCATCAATAATTGCATTCCCTTCTGTAATTTTTCCGTCTACCGGGATTTTTTCACCGGGCTTCACTTTTAACAGGTCTCCGATCTTCACTTCAGACAATAAAATTCTTTTTTCTTCTCCATTTATTATAAGATTGGCTTCGTCCGGGGAGAGGTTCATCAGCTCCCGGATAGCATTTCCTGTTTTTTTATGAGCGGCAGCTTCCATTAACTGTCCCAAAATAACCAAGGTTAAAATCACACAGACTGCTTCAAAATATAAAGGTATTTCATGGTTGTGCCCCCTGATCTCATGGGGAACAATACCAGGGAACGCTAAAGCAACAATACTAAAGATGAAGGCCGCCGCAACTCCCAGCGCAATAAGGCTGAACATATTCAGATTCCATGTTTTGAATGAAACCCAGCCTCTTTTCATGAGGAACCAGCCTGCATAAAACAATACGGGAAGTGTAAGTATAAGCTCAATGACTCCCTGGACCTGATGGGAAAAAGGAAGACTAATGAGCATTCCTCCCATGGATAAAATAAAGACCGGAATGGTAAATATCAATGCAATGATGAATTTCCTTTTCAGGATGTTGTAGGTTTCATCTTCATCGTCTTCTCCGGAATCGGGCATTCTTACTAAATCCATTCCGCATATCGGGCAGCTCCCCGGTTCATCACGGATAATTTCAGGATGCATCGGGCAGGTGTATTTTGCCGTTTTCTTTTCAGGGTATTTTACCAGATCCATTCCACAGACAGGGCAACCGACGTTGGTATCATAGGTTTTATCCCCCTCACAGTACATAGGGCAATAATATTTTCCTGCCATTTCATCAGTAACTTTTGGTGTTTCGTGCTGATGTGAATGTGAATGGCTATGATGTAAATGATGATGCTCAGTTTTTTTTACCAAATCTTGGGTGATCTTTTCCAAGTGCATGTGACAAACAGGACAATCTCCTTTTTCGTCATATACCTTATCTCCTTCACAGAACATTGGACAATAGTATTTCCCAATATGATCTTTAAAGCTCTCCGGAATATTCGAAGCAGAGTAAACAGGTTTGTGATCCGGATCCTTTGCCAGCTTTTCTTCAATCGGGACAAGGTACATATTACAGACCGGGCATCTTTCGCCCTGTTTGAAGTATACTTTATCTCCTTCGCATTCCATCGGGCAATAGTAGACAGAAGACGGTGAAACACGATCTTGTGGTTTGATGAATGTTTTTTCAGGATTATTGGGGTCTTCCAACTGATATTTTCCAATTTCCGCCAAAGCTTTATTTAAAGTGTTGAGCTCAATTTCCTGACCGGAAGTAATCGTTGCCGTATTGTTTTCCAGGTTGACGTCGGCTTTTACTCCTTCAATGCTGTTAAGCTTTTCAGAGATTTTTTTCTGACAGCCGGAGCAAGTCATACCAAGTATTTTATATTGTCGTTCCATGATCCTTAAATTTATACTACAAAGTTCTCCAATGAAGATTGAAACTTGTTATAAATTTAAGGATAATAGTTATAGAATTTGTGAATCCGGATTTTGGAGAAAGAGTGTGTTTTTTTACTCTCACAGATTTGGCAGATTACGCAGATCTTTATTGTATTGACAATAATATTTTTAAGTAAATGTGTTTTATCATAGGTTTTTCAAAACTCTAAAACACAATCATCTGCCAAATCTGCGAGATAATCTATAAACTATCCAGCGGTTTTCTGTTGTGTACCTTCATTTTTTTGAATTCGGTGGGCGTAAAGCCTGTACTTCCCCGGAACTGTGAAGAAAGGTGCTGGACACTTTTATAGCCTAATTTTCCTGCAATTTCTGTGAGAGTGAATTCATCATACAGAAGCAATTCCTTTACTTTTTCTATCTTTTGAAGAATAAAGAACTGTTCCAAGGTAATATTTTCATTTTGAGAAAAGGTTTTGGAAAGGGAACTGTAATCTTTATGAAGTTCATTACTTAAAAACTCAGATAACAGGAAGTTTTCATCAATATCCAGTTCGCCTACTTTTACGATAATCAAATTTTTGATTTTTTCAATAAGCCTGTGTGCGGAATCTTTTATCCTTTCAAAACCGGTTTCTTCCAAGAGCTTTTCAACTGCCTGTAATCCTTGTTCTGAAATTTCTGACACCGTTTCCACTTCTCCTAAATTTACTGATTGCAAGGGAATATTCGCATCATTAAAAATACTTTCAACAGCAGAAATACACCTGCCGCAAACCATATTTTTGATGAATATTTTCATATCGGATGGTTTAATCTGTCTTTTACGAATTCAACTTTTGTTTTGCCGTGCGGTGCAGGATTTCCGTCTTCACCGAGGTTTACCATTACGATTTTATCAACGGTGATAATGGTTTGTCTGGTCATTTTATTTCTGACATCACATTTTAAAGTTATGGAACTGGAGCCGAAATGCACCACTTCAATACCAATTTCAATAATATCCCCTTGCTTTGCCGAACTTACAAAATTGATTTCGGAAATAAATTTGGTGACAATTCTTGTGTTTTCAAGCTGAATAATAGTATATAGTGCTGCCTCTTCATCAATCCACTGTAGTAATCTCCCTCCAAAAAGGGAATGGTTCGGATTCAGGTCTTCCGGTTTTACCCATTTTCTAGTATGGTAATTCATATAAAGTAATTTGCATTACAAATGTAATATTTATGACGCTATTTTTGTGCGTAATAGGATTGGGTTATCCGAAAAAGATGATTTATATTCTCAATGAATTTTAATTTACAACGTTATAAATAGTTAATTTATCTTAAAATAAAACTTTGAAATTAAAATATAAAATAGTGAATTTGTATTGTTTATCGGCTTTTCCAGTCAGAGGAAAAAATCGGATTAAACATAATATAAGAATTAATAATAAAAAAGCTTTGTTTTGAAATTATTAATCGTATATTGCGTTAGTTTATATTTGGAATCAATATTTGTTCATTAATTTATGTTGTTTTTCTTTTATATACCAAATTTTTATTAATTTTTTAATTTATTCAAAATGAACATTTTTGTTTCAAACATCAATTACGCAACTAAAGAATATGAGTTGCAGGACTTATTTGCAGAATACGGAGAAGTATCTTCTGCTAAAATTGTAACAGACAAAGAAACTGGTCGTTCAAGAGGTTTCGGTTTTATCGAAATGGGTGATGACGAGGGACAACAAGCTATCGAAGCTCTTAACCAGAGAGAATTTAACGGAAAAGTATTAAACGTTTCTGAAGCTAAGCCAAGAGAAGAAAAGCCAAGAAGAAGTTTTGATAACAACAGAAGTGGTGGTTATGGAAACAACAGAGGCGGAGGTTACGGAAACAACCGTGGCGGCGGCGGTGGAAATCGTTGGTAAAAAATATAAGCGGCTTTTAAGCCGCTTTTTTTATGTCTTTATTTTTCCTTTATAAGCAATACTGCATCATCAAAATAGACATTTTCTGATTTATTGTATGGGTTTTTCTCCCGCGTAATACTGGAAAGAACCAGTTTAATATGATATTTCCCAAGGTTGTTTTCTATAGAAATTTCAGGAAGCTTCACCGTTCCGGTTTTGTTCTTATTGGATTCTATCAATTGATTGATAGCCGGAGTGAAATCCAATTCTTCCCTTGAGTTAAGCACTACTTTTAAAACCGAATTATTATCGCGATTTTCTATGATATTAAAGTGATCACCATTGATTTCACGGGTTTCCTTATTATAATTATATCTGTTCAAGCCAATCATATAGGTATAATCTCCAATGCTGATCACCTTATTTTCAGATAGGATGGTTAACCTTTCATGTTGTGAAGCGGTAGTCTTATCAGTACGGGTGAAACTATTTTTAATATGATCCGAAACGGCCCAGAAATCAACGGATTCTATATCTGCCGTTAATTGCTTCTGATTTTTATCCGGAACCAGATGAATAAGAAAATCTTTTTGCTTTCTTTTGGCTAAGAATTCAAATTTATCAGCAATTTCGCTAACAAGAGTATCAGTAACTTTTTTTTGAAAATCTATTCGGCCATTAACAAGAATTTTGTTCTCCTGCAAAAGCTTTAGTAATTCCGTTTTCTGGCTTCTTTTGGCAACCCCGAATGCATTGAAGTAGGGAAATATCAATGCAAAAACCCCGAATAGGAATAAACTGACAGGAATATATTTCACGGTAGGCTTTCTGCTGACTATGAAATAAATGACTACGCTTAATAGCCACAAAGCTAAAAGCAGTACAAAATATCGGGGTTCGGTGTAACCGTATTCCAATATCCGTGTAAAAATAGCTGTGAACAGAAGAATGATCAACGGGATAATGGTAAAATAAAACAGCTTTGAAAATATTCTTACCCAGGATTTGGTATGATCTTCCTTAAGAGGATGTACCAGTAGCAAAGCCAAAATCCCAACAATACTATAGGCTAAAATAAGATAGGAAACCCAACCTCTCGGAAGCTCCCAGTTAATAAGTATTTTGAACGAATAGAAATATAGAATGATTAAATAAATAAAAAGAAGCGGGATTAAAACAAACTGGGTAAAAAACTTTAAAATAACAGGATATTTTCCGTCTTTTTCCAGATGATCAAGTCCTCTTTCATTGAAAAGAAGAAAAATGAAACAGCTTCCGAATATAGCTAAAACGTAAAACGTATCAGTATATAATCTGTCGCTGAAATTAAAGTCAAACAGTTTGTCTACGGCAAGAATAGCCAGTTCAACCCCTCCTGTAAAGACTCCAGTAAAAACGGCGGTAAGAAAAATATTAATGAAAAGATTTTTATTGTATTGCCAAAATCTGAGTTCTCTGTCTCTGTTCAGAAAAGCGACAAAAGAAACTAATAAGTGAGATAATAATGCAGTAACAGCAATAATATAGCCGTAGACTTCCGTGAAATTCTTTTCTTTGGCAGGTAATATAAAATAGAATCCTATTAAAAAAGCAACTCCGGCAATTTCCAGAAAATAAGCCTTTCCAATCCTTTGGGAAAGCATTTTTAAAGCAAACATCAATGAGATTCCAATACAGCAGCAAATGGTGAATTTGGAAAAAGTGAAAAAAATATCTTTGTACTGATTGTTTTCAAACATACAAACAGCTCCGATAGAAGCGAGCAATGCCATTACCAGCACCATGGGATAACGAAGCAGGACTTCACCTGCTTTCAGTATAATTTCCTTAAATTTTGTTTTCATGATCAGGTTTTTATAGGTGTTTTAATTTTTTTTCTTCTTTTTCTTTTTGTCTTTGCTTTTTTTATCCTTTTTGGGATTCAGAATTTCGTTGGCAATTTCAAGTTTCGGCTCTTTGATTTTCACAGGCTTCATCTCAATTTTTAAATCAAAATAATCTTTAAGATCGTTTTGTGAAATCAGATTTTCATTGAATAAAAACTGAAGGATTTCTTTCCCGGAATGATTGAAGAAATTATTCGAAAGTTCTTTCAGTAAGAATTTTTTATAGTCATCAAAAGGAACCATAACGGTATATTTGAAAATTCTTCCTTCCTTTTCGGTGGAAAGATATCCTTTTTCAACCAATATTTTAAGATAGGTGGAAACCGTATTCTGGTGAGGCTTAGGCTCCTGATGCTGTTCCATTATATCCTTTAGATAAAAAGAGTTGAGCTTCCAGAAAAGCTTCATTAAATTTTCTTCTGCAGACGTAAGGTGATTGATTTTCATATGATCTTCCTGATTCTAATAATGTTGAAACTGTATGTTGCAATAAAGATAAATAAAAGATACCACAATTGCTATTCCTGCGCCCATAAATACTTCTTTTACAGTATGTCTTTTTAAAATGATCCTGGTTATTCCTACCATAGTGGCGATTCCCAACCATATGAGGCCCATTTTCAAATCCAGTGCAAAGAATAATGCCGCCACAAAAATATTGAAAGCCGTATGCATAGAGCTTTTAATGAAAAAATTACTGACCTGTAAGGCAAAAAGAAGGATAAGGATAAAGAGCATGACAAAGTCAATGGAGCCGCTTTTTATATAATGGAAAATAAGATAAGCAATAACACAAACTGCAATAAAAATATATAAAGTCTTCCTTTGTACCCGGTTGGAGACATCCATATTGGTATATCTCCTTGTTTTTACATTCCAAACCAGCCAGATAATGACAGGAAGGATAATCATTAATAATATAGGTAGGAAATACAGCATTGAATCTTTCAAAGAATACTCCTGAACACTCATATAAATGAAAAATATGAACAAAGAAACAAGAGGATTGAAAAAATCGGAGATAATTTTTGAAATGCTATGTATGAATGAAGGTTGTTTTTCTTCCATAATAAGTTTAAAATCCAAATATAAGACTAAACTGAAAAAACAATTGGTTATGTATACAATAAAACAAAGTTTTTTTTATAATTTTGCTCAACTATTTCATCATAAATAAGCAAAGAGCTAACACATGAAAGAATTTTCGAAAGAGGTATACCTGAAGTGGTATGAAGATATGACAATGTGGAGAAGGTTTGAAGACAAATGCCGTTCTCTTTATCTAAAACAAAAAATCAGAGGTTTCTTACATTTGTATAACGGCCAGGAAGCTATTCCTGCAGGTTTTACGCATGCAATGGATTTAACTAAAGATAGTATGATTACCGCTTACAGATGCCACATCCATCCAATGGCGATGGGAGTAGATCCTAAGAGAATCATGGCGGAACTTTGTGGTAAAGCAACAGGTACGTCAGGAGGAATGGGTGGTTCTATGCACATTTTCAGTAAAGAACACCGTTTTTATGGTGGACACGGTATCGTTGGGGGGCAAATCCCTTTAGGAGCCGGGATCGCTTTTGCAGATAAATATTTTGACAGAAAAGCGGTGAACATTTGTTTCTTCGGAGACGGAGCTGCAAGACAGGGATCACTGCATGAAACATTCAACATGGCGATGAACTGGAAGTTACCGGTAGTATTTGTTGTGGAAAATAACCAGTATGCAATGGGAACTTCTGTAAAAAGAACTGCGAACCACGAGGATATCTATAAATTAGGATTAGGATATGAAATGCCTTGTCTTCCTGTAGACGCAATGGATCCTGAAAAAGTGGCGGAGGCTGCTTATGAAGCTATTGAAAGAGCAAGAAGAGGAGACGGACCAACTTTTATCGAAGCGAGAACATACCGTTACAGAGGACATTCAATGTCTGATGCAGAACCTTACAGAAGCAAGGAAGAAGTAGCTATTCATAAAAATGATGACCCTATTGAATTGGTAAAACAAAGAATTTTAGCCAACAGCTGGGCCACAGAAGAAGAGCTGGAAGCTCTGGATAACAAATCAAGAGATTTCGTAGAAGAATGTATCGAATTCATGGAAAATTCTCCATATCCGACTGCAGAGAAAATCTATGAATATGTTTACGCTCAGGAAGATTATCCGTTCTTAGATAAATTAGAAAATAATAATTAGATAATTTGAGAATTTGAAAATGAGTTAATTATTTTTAATTCTCACATCATCACATTAACAAATTATCATATTAGAAAATTATGGCAGAAGTAATTACAATGCCTCGTCTTTCCGATACCATGACGGAAGGTAAAGTGGCAAAATGGCATAAAAAAGTAGGAGATAAAGTAAAGGAAGGAGATATTTTAGCTGAAATTGAAACAGATAAAGCTGTTCAGGATTTCGAATCTGAAATTGAAGGTACCCTTTTATACGTAGGTGTAGAAGAAGGTAATGCTGCAGCTGTAGACTCTGTTTTAGCAATTATAGGGAACGATGGGGAAGATATTTCCGGGTTAACCGGGGGAAGTACTCCTGCAGCTTCTGGTTCTGAAGAAAAAAAATCGGAAGAAGAATCTAAAACAGAAAACGAAAGTACAAGTGTGGAGCAAGCTTCAACAGAAGTTCCTGCCGGTGTAGAAGTTATTACAATGCCAAGGCTTTCTGACACCATGACGGAAGGTAAAGTGGCGAAATGGCACAAAAATGTTGGCGATACAGTAAAAGAAGGTGATCTTCTTGCTGAAATCGAAACAGATAAAGCCGTTCAGGATTTTGAATCTGAATTCAACGGAGTATTATTGAAGCAGGGTGTAGAAGAAGGCGGAGCTGCTCCGGTTGATTCTGTTTTAGCGATTATAGGTCCTGAAGGAACGGATGTTTCCGGAATAGGAGCTGGAAAACCTGCTGCACCATCTACAGAAAAGCCTGCAGAACAAAAACCTGAAGCTAAAACGGAAGAAAAAGCTGCTCCGGCTGCAAGCTCTTCATCTACTGATAGAATTGCTATTTCTCCATTAGCGAAAAAAATAGCTCAGGAAAAAGGAGTAGACATCAATAGCGTGCAAGGATCCGGAGAAAACGGAAGAATCATTAAAAAAGATGTTGAAAATTATCAGCCATCCTCGAAACCTGCCGCATCTGCCTCTGCTCCGGCAGCAAGTGCAGCTGCACAGGTAGCAGTAAACTTCGTACAGGGTGAAGATACAGAAACTCCAAACTCTCAGGTAAGAAATATTATTGCAAAACGTCTTTCCGAAAGTAAGTTCTCTGCTCCTCATTACTATCTGATGGTAGAGATCAATATGGATAAGGCCATTGAAGCCAGAAAAGAGATCAATTCTTTACCAGATACGAAAATTTCCTTTAACGACATGATTATTAAAGCAACAGCGATTGCTTTAAGAAAACATCCACAGGTAAATTCAAGCTGGGCAGGAGACAAGATCATCCACAGAGGAAACATCAATATCGGAGTAGCTGTGGCAATTCCTGATGGATTGGTAGTTCCGGTTCTTAAGAATACTGATCAGATGAATTACACTCAAATTTCGGCTGCTGTTAAAGACATGGCTTCAAGAGCTAAATCCAAAGGCCTTAAAGCAAACGAAATGGAAGGCTCTACGTTCTCTATTTCAAACTTAGGAATGTTCGGAATTGAAACTTTTACAAGTATCATCAACCAACCTAATTCGGCTATCCTTTCCGTAGGAGCAATCATTGAGAAGCCAATTGTTAAAGATGGGCAGATTGTGATTGGAAATACCATGAAACTTTCACTGGCGTGTGACCATAGAGTTGTAGATGGGGCTACAGGTGCGGAATTCTTACAGACTTTAAGAACATATCTGGAAAGTCCTTTAACTTTATTACTGTAACAGTTTAAAATATAATACATTAAAACCTCTCATTTCGAGAGGTTTTTTGTTTGATTGAATCTTGAAAAATTAGAAATTATCATTTACATTCTTGCCTGAATTTTAAAATCAATTTACTATTTTTGAATCATGATTAGAGCAAGGAATATCCATAAGTCTTATGGGAATTTAGAAGTATTAAAAGGAGTGGATATCCACATAAAAGTTGGAGAAGTAGTATCTATCGTCGGAGAATCCGGTGCTGGAAAATCAACGCTTTTGCAGATATTGGGAACATTGGATCAGCCCTCCAATTCTAAACATTATGAGACTGAAATTACCATAGCAGGAGAGTCATTCATCAATATGAATGATAAACAGCTTTCTAAATTCAGAAATCAGAATATAGGTTTTGTATTTCAGTTTCATCAATTACTTCCGGAATTTACCGCACTGGAAAATGTATTGCTGCCTACAAAAATTGCCGGGGCTAATGAAAAAGAAGCTGTTGAAAAAGCCTATGCTTTATTCGAAGACTTAAGGATTGAGCAAAGATTGCATCATAAACCTAATCAATTATCGGGAGGTGAGGCACAGAGGGTAGCGGTGGCAAGAGCTTTAATCAATTCTCCGAAAATCATTTTTGCTGATGAACCCACAGGAAACCTGGATTCAAAAAATGCAGATGATCTTCACCGTTTATTTTTTGATTTAAGAGACAAATATGACCAGACCTTTGTGATTGTAACCCATAACCCAAACCTTGCAGAAATTACAGATAGAAAGCTGATTATGAAGGATGGTATGATCATTGAATAAAACACGCCGTCTTATGATGAAACAATTTTTTTTCCTGTTCCTTTTCATTATTTCCTGTTCCAGAGTAGAATCTCAGGCAGGTAATGCGCTTGATGTTCCCCAATCAAAAATCTCAGAGATTAAAAACTTTGTTAAAGGTAAAAATTATAATCAGGATCTGGCTGTCTTTATCAATTTTAAGATACACTCCGGAAAATACCGTTATTTCGTTTATGATCTAAAGAATGATAAGATATTGCAAAAAGCAATAGTATCTCATGGCTCAGGTTCTGTAATCCCGAACTCGAATGTACTTAAATTCAGTAACATTGAAGGCTCTTATCAATCATCCTTAGGAAAATATGAAATAAAAGAAAGCTATATAGGAAAATTCGGAAAATCTTACAGATTAAACGGACTGGAAGACACAAACAGTAATGCCTTACAAAGAGCCATCGTTCTACATTCTTACGGCTGTGTTGCGGATAAAGAATCTCAAAACCCGGCATGCCTTAGTCTGGGATGTCCGATGCTTTCAACCAATGCCTTTAATCAAACTGCAAAATATATAGATCAATCAAAGCAACCGATTATTCTTTACGCATTTTATTAGCCCTCATTCCTAAAAACACAAATATTATGACTATCAAATTCCTAGCACAAGACGACCGCCCCAGAGAAAAATTTTTACTCAAAGGGAAAAGCTCACTTTCAGATTCAGAGCTTCTTGCCATTATTATGGGAAGCGGGAGCAGAGATGAATCTGCCCTGGAACTGGCTAGAAAAATATTGATTTCAGTGGGAAATAACTGGAATCAACTCAGCTTACTATCCGTAAAAGACCTGATGAAATTTAAGGGAGTCGGAGAAGTAAAAGCGATTTCCATAGCAACGGCTTTAGAAATCGGTCGCAGAAGGGCAGGTCAGGAAGTCTCTGAAAAACCTGTTATTTCAAATAGTAATGATGCATATAATGTTTTCAGGAATCAACTGTCTGATTTACGCACAGAGGAATTCTGGGCTGTTTTTGTGAATCAAAGTAACAAAATAATTCATCTCTCCAGGCTAACTCAGGGAGGGATCAGCCAGTCTGTTGTTGACGTAAGAATCTTATTCAAAACAGCTTTGGATCACTTGGCCACAGGAGTTATTATTGCTCATAATCATCCTTCGGGAAGCTTAAAACCGAGCCGTGAAGATATGACTATTACACAAAAAATAAAAGAAGCCGGAAAATTCTTAAGTGTTCAGCTTTTGGATCATCTCATTATAACACAGGATTCATATTTTAGTTTTTCAGACGAAGGATTATTATGATAAGAAAACTAAAATACCATGAAATTGATTTCAAAAAATACTCGGAATGCCTTGAAAACTCTGAGCAGAGAAAGTATTCTGCTTCAAAAGATTTTCTGGACATTACTTCAGGAAAGCAATGGGAAGTTTTAGTTTATAATGATTATGAAGCAGTAATGCCGGTTCCTTTTATCAGAAAAGCGGGATTGAAAATTGTAATAAACCCTAAGCTTTGCCAGCAATTAGGGATTTTTTCAAAAAACGATAATATTCAGACTAACGACTTGTTTTTGAATTTTCTGGAAAAAAAAAATATGATCTGGTATTATGCGTTCAATGATTTAAATAAATTCAGCAAACCGTTAAAACAAAGGAAGAACTTTCTTATTTTTCAGCAGCCCTATGAAACGGTAAAACAGAGATATTCACCCAAAAGAAAAAGGAAGTTGCGATTGGATGAAGAAGTACTTGCAAAATCTGAAATCCGGGAAGTACCTCTGAAAGAAATATGGGAATTTATTTCCGAAAATATGATCGGTGCAAAAAAACAGAAAGACAAAAAAGCATTTTTGCAGTTATTTCTGGACTTTGAAAAAGCCGGATATCTTACAATAACAGCTTTTTTCTATGATCATATGGTGATTAATGCTATTGCGGTATATAATGATCAGAAAACGGCAGCACTTTTAGGAACTTTTAATAATAAAGATTTCATCAAGCTTTCCGGATCATCTGTTATTATAGATCATGTTATTTCAAAAAATATAGAAAGCAAGATTTTTGATTTTGAAGGTAGTGAAGTTCCTGCTATTGAGGAATTTTTCAGAGGTTTCCGTCCGCAACTTGCAATGTATCCCGTAATTGCTCATTCCAAGCAGCAGCTCGTAAAGCAGGTCATAAAAATTTTTTCACACCTATTCTTTATTCACAGATAATACGGCATTCAGATGCTGCCTTATTTTATAACCAAAAGGTTCCAGGTCCTTGTTCAGATCTTCCGGAGTATAGGGGTGGTGAATTTCGATGATAATATTTTTAACTTTCTCCAACCAATAATTATTTTTACTTAAAAGATCAATTTCACCTCCTTCAATATCTACTTTAAGTAGATCTATTGGGTTCAATCCATACTCTTTCATTAAACTGTCAATAGAAACCGCTATCGTTGGTGTTCCTCTGTCTGAAACCTTTTGATTGTATGAAAGTTTTTCACCTCCGAAATTTACAATTCCGTCCTCAAAATAAACAGCTTTATTGACACATTCGATATTTTTGAATGCAGAGGTATTTTCTTTCAGAAGCAGAAAATTTTCTGTGGAAGCTTCAAGGGCTATAATTTTAGCCTCAGGATATCTTAAACTCAAATAAATTGAGGTCAATCCAATATGAGCGCCCAGATCAAGAATCACTTTTGGTTTTTCTTTAAGAATTTTGAGAGGTTTATCATAGGTTTTTTTCCAAAAAACTTCATAAAAAATATCGATATCCCCCTTAAAAGTTCTTAAATAGAGATTAAATTTTTTACCTTCTCTTTTAAATTTATAAACAAACGTTTCATTGTTGTTGGTATCAAGAGTGTTTCGTTTAAATCGAGAACTATATCTTTTAGAATTAATAATAAAAGCAACAAATGTTTTGACACTAACGCTTATTGTAGCATTAAATAAAAGCTTAGATATATAATTGTTGAAAGACACTGTGATTTATTTACGAGTTGAAATGTATATTATCATTCTGATCAAAAAGAATATAGAGGTTTCAAAATAAAATTTATGATTTTATGACAAGAATTGGCAAAAACTTCCTCAAAAGTACTAAATAATTAGTAATTTTGCCATCTTAAATTATGACAAGTTTTTCAGGATATTTACCGTATGCATTTGCATTAATTATTGCAATACCGTTTTTGGTTTTGCTGAGACAATTTGTATATACTTACATCAACTTAAAGAATCAGGAAATCAAGTTACTTTCAGTAAAATCCAATTCTGAGAATAAGACTCACTCTTATGAAAGAATGACCCTGTTTCTGGAAAGAATGAAGCCATCCAATCTTATTCAAAGATTTGATAAAAACCTGGCGGTTCATGAATTTATTTTTCTAACCGAAAAATCAATCCATGAAGAATTTGAGTATAATTCGTCCCAACAGCTTTATTTAACAAAAAATTCATGGCAGAATATTGTAAATTCTAAAAATGCAATCATAGATTTGCTTCATAAAACATATGAAAGCTTGAATAATAATCCGGATCTGGACGAATTTAAGACCGTTTTCATTATGAATTATATGAACGATGAAGATTATATTGCTGCCACAATAGAAGATTTAAGAAGAGAAATTTTAATAATAGCTTAATAAAAATAAAACAGATAGATAATGATTCCAAATTTTAAAGCACATCCATGGCATGGAATTTCTGCAGGAGAAGATGTGCCCAATGTTGTAAATGTGTTTGTAGAGATTGTTCCTTCAGATACGATTAAGTATGAAGTAGATAAAGAAACTGGATATTTAAAAGTAGACAGACCTCAAAAATTTTCCAATATTATTCCGGCATTATATGGATTTGTTCCAAGAACATATTGTCATGACGAAGTAAAGAAGCTCGCTGTTGAAAGTGGTGCGGATGATGTAACGATGGGAGACCACGACCCGCTGGATATTTGTGTTTTAAGTTCGCATAATATTCATTCAGGGGGAATGTTGATGGAAGCTATTCCAATCGGTGGATTTAAGATGATTGACGGTGGAGAAGCAGATGACAAAATTGTAGCGGTAATGGTAGGAGACCACGCTTTCGGTCACTTCAGGGACATCTCAGAATTACCTGAAGCAGAAGTAAAAAGATTGATGCACTATTTCCTTACGTATAAAAACTTACCGGATGAGCCTGCAAAATGTAGAATTCACGAAGTATACGGAGCAGAGCATGCTAAGAAAGTAATTAGAGCTTCACAGAAAGATTACGCAAATAAATTCGGAGGATAAAATTTTCTTCGTTTGAAATATAAAGGATAAATGGGTTCATTTATCCTTTTTTTATGGAATATAGCCGGGCTTTAAAAATATAAATTTTACAGAGTTATAATATTTTTGACGATATCATGGGAATTATTTATTATATTTAATTCTCTATTACCGAAAAAATATTAAACTATGGATCTATTTGTGTTAGTGCCAATTTTTGGTGTGGTTGCTTTATTGTATACTTTTTTACAGAGTAACTGGGTAAGTAAGCAAAACGCCGGAAATGAAAAAATGAAAATTATCAGCGGACATATCGCTGACGGTGCAATGGCCTTTTTAAAAGCCGAGTACAAGATTTTAACCTATTTCGTAGTTGTTGTAGCCATTTTACTGGCCGTGATGGGAATGAGTAATTCCAACTCGCATTGGAGTATCGGGATTGCTTTTGTAGTAGGAGCCGTTTTCTCTGCTTTGGCAGGGTTTATAGGAATGAAAATCGCAACAAAAGCGAATGTAAGAACTGCCGAAGCTGCAAAAACTTCTCTTTCCAAAGCACTTAAAGTTTCCTTTACCGGAGGGTCGGTTATGGGAATGGGGGTTGCCGGATTGGCTGTATTGGGCTTAGGTGCACTTTTTCTGATCATTAAACAAATCTTTGCACCGGATTCATCCCCGGATTCTCACGAAATGGAAAGAGCAATAGAAATCCTTACCGGATTTTCTTTAGGTGCTGAATCCATCGCCTTATTCGCGAGAGTTGGAGGGGGTATTTACACAAAAGCTGCAGATGTAGGAGCTGATTTGGTAGGAAAAGTAGAAGCGGGAATTCCTGAGGATGATCCTAGAAATCCTGCTACTATTGCAGATAATGTAGGAGATAACGTAGGAGATGTTGCGGGAATGGGAGCTGACTTATTCGGTTCTTATGTAGCCACTGTTTTGGCTACGATGGTTTTGGGACGAGAAACAATCTCTGAAGATTCTTTTGGAGGTTTCGCTCCGATCTTGTTGCCGATGCTTATTGCCGGTACTGGGATCATCTTCTCTATGATAGGAACTTTATTTGTGAGAATCAATGATAATGATGGAGCATCCACTTCTAACGTTCAGAATGCCCTGAATCTTGGAAACTGGGGAAGTATCGTTATTACAGCTATAGCATCTTATTTTCTGGTTACCTATATCTTACCGGAAACTATGGTTTTAAGGGGCCATGAGTTTACCAAAATGGGCGTTTTTGGAGCCATTATGGTTGGATTAGTTGTGGGAACTTTAATGAGTATCATTACAGAATTTTATACGGCAATGGGGAAAAGACCCGTTTCAAGTATTGTGAGACAGTCTTCCACAGGTCATGCTACCAATATTATCGGCGGACTTGCCGTAGGAATGGAATCTACATTATTACCTATTATTGTACTAGCCGGAGGAATTTATGGTTCATATTTATGCGCAGGACTTTATGGGGTGGCTATTGCAGCAGCAGGGATGATGGCAACTACGGCCATGCAATTAGCCATTGATGCTTTCGGGCCTATTGCAGATAATGCGGGAGGAATTGCCGAAATGAGTGAATTACCAAAAGAAGTACGTGAAAAAACGGATATTCTGGATGCTGTAGGAAATACAACCGCAGCAACAGGAAAAGGATTTGCAATTGCTTCTGCAGCGTTAACCGCTTTAGCTTTGTTTGCAGCTTTTGTAGGAATTGCAGGAATTGACGGTATTGATATCTACAGAGCTGATGTTTTAGCAGGCTTATTTGTAGGCGGAATGATTCCGTTTATATTTTCCTCATTAGCAATTACTGCGGTAGGACAGGCAGCTATGGCCATGGTGGAAGAAGTAAGACGACAGTTCCGTGAAATTCCGGGAATCCTGGAAGGGAAGGCTGAACCGGAATATGAAAAATGTGTTGCTATTTCAACCGATGCGTCTATTAGAAAGATGATGCTTCCGGGGGCTATTGCTATTATTTCTCCTCTTTTGGTAGGGTTTATTTTCGGGCCTGAAGTATTGGGCGGATTTTTAGCAGGAGCTACAGTGAGTGGTGTTTTGATGGGAATGTTCCAGAATAATGCCGGTGGAGCCTGGGATAATGCTAAAAAGTCTTTTGAAAAAGGCGTGGATATTAACGGGCAAACCTATTACAAAGGTTCTGAGCCTCATAAAGCATCCGTAACAGGAGATACGGTTGGAGATCCTTTTAAAGATACTTCCGGACCTTCCATGAACATTTTAATTAAGCTAATGTCAATTGTTTCATTAGTTATTGCACCTACTTTGGCTACTTTGCATAAAGATAAAATTGATGCTAACAGAAAAGCAAAAATAGAAGCTTTAACCGGAGTTGCAGGAGTACATTCTGTTACCGATTCCAACGCAGGAAATGGTATTGTAACATTAGCACCAACAGAAGTCAAAGGACGTTTGAATGAAAGCGGTGATTTTGTTTACGAAACCGGAAATATGCAGGAGATCAAACTGGAAGGAGGCCATACTATTTCTATGGGTGAAAACAGTCAGTTATACCGGTTATATAATGATGTAAAAGGAAAAAATCAGGCTGTTTTGGATCCGAACAAATGGTATACTATTGAAAATTTATACTTTGAAACAGGTTCAAGCGACTTAAAAGCAGGTTCTGAAGTTCAATTGAATAATTTAGCTGAAATACTTAATGCCTATCCTGGTTTAAGAGTGAAATTAGGAGGATATACAGACAATACAGGTAATGAAGAAAGCAATATGAAATTATCCAATTTGAGAGCACAAACCGCAAAGCTTAAATTGTTGGAAATGGGAATTGCTTCAGACAGAGTGGAAGCGGAAGGATATGGATCTCAATATCCTGTTTGCGAAGCCAATGATACGGATGAATGTAAAGCTAAAAACAGAAGAATTGATGTAAGGGTTCTTGCTTTGTAGAAGAGAAATTTATATAAACTTAAAGCACCACATTTTGTGGTGCTTTTTTCTATGTATTTTGTTACAAAACAGAGGTTATAAGACTAAGCTTAATTATGTGGGAAATCAAAGATTCTTTTTCAAATGCTCCAACGCCTGAATAATCACTTCATCCTTTTTAGAAAAACTGAACCTGATATAATTGGAATCCTGCCTTGAATTATAAAATGCAGAAAGAGGAAGGCAGGCCACCTTCTTTTCAATGGTCATCCATTTTGAAAACTCTATATCTGTCATGGTTTTAGATACATTTCTGAAATTAACGATCTGAAAAACACTTCCCTGAGCTTTCTGTTCCACTTCTAAAGGAGTTTCTTTAATAAGTTCATTGAAAATATCCCTCTTTCTTTGCATGAAAATCAGGTTTTCGGCAGGATCAAAAACTTCAAGGTATTTTGCAATGGCATATTGGGCCGGTGCATTGGCACTGTATGAAATATATTGTTGATGACATCTGAATTTGTTAGTTAATTCAACGGAAGCTAATAAATAGCTGACCTTCCATCCGGTAGAGTGAAACATTTTCCCAAAAGAAAAAATAGAGAAAGTCCTTTTCTTTAGATCCGGATGCAGGAACGGACTGTAATGCGCTGCGCCATCATAACAATATATATCATAAATTTCTTCGGAAATCAGGTAAATTTCCCTGTTCTCAATTAAAGAGTATAATTGGTTCCAGTCATGTTGTGACCATATTTTCCCGGTAGGGTTTTGAGGAGAATTAATAATGATGGCTTTTGTTTTTTCGGAAATACAATTCCGGAATTTTTCCCAGTTGATGCTGAAATCACAGTCTAAATCATAATATACAGGAATTCCATCATTGAGAACAATTGAAGGTGCATACGTATAATAGGAAGGTTGAATAATGATGACCTCATCTCCCTGATTTAAAATGCATTTCAGGGAAGTATATAATGCAAAGGTAGCACAGGGGACAATGCTTACTTCTTCTGTTTTAAGCTGAAGACTATTTTTTCTTTTTACATTGTATTTAATAATGCTTTCAATTAATAACGGATTACCCGCAAGAGGTTCATAATTGTGGTTGTTGTGATCAGCAGATTCTTTCAGATAATATTTTAAACGCGGATCGATATCGAAATCGGAAACCCCTAAAGATAAATCAAAGCTGTTATGCCGTGAAGCGAGATCAGACATTTCCGTAAAAAAAGAGTAATGTGTAAATCCATAAATATTCTCCATCTATTTGCATTTATATCAAATATAAGAAAATTTGGAATCCATGATCAATTAAATAAATTTTGTTATTTTTAAGCAAATTATTAAAAATGAAAAAACTACTTATTCCTCTGTTTGCTGCTGCTTTACTCGCAAGTTGCGAGGCAGTTAAGGTTTCTGATAACAGCACTTCTAATCATACTTCACCCGGTTCTAAAGATGATAAAGGCTTCCAGATTGCATATAAGGCAATTAAAGCAGATGATTTAAAGAAAAATCTATATGTGATTGCTTCTGATGAGATGGGGGGAAGAGATACGGGAAGCCCTGGACAGAAAAAGGCAGGAGAATATATGGTTAACTATTATAAAAGTCTTGGAATTTCCTTTCCTAAAACATTAGGTTCCTATTATCAAAAAGTACCTGCAGAGTATATGAAGCAAAGGGGTGGAGGAAACCTTCCTGATTCTGAAAATATTCTTGCATTTATCGAAGGAAGTGAAAAACCTGAGGAAATCGTTGTTATTTCCGCTCATTACGACCATGTAGGAACCAGAAACGGAGTAGTGTATAACGGAGCAGATGACGACGGAAGCGGAACAGTAGGGGTTATGGAGATTGCGAAGGCTTTTCAGGAAACTAAAAAAGCAGGAAAAGGCCCTAAAAGATCTATTTTATTCCTGCATGTAACTGGTGAAGAGCATGGCTTATTCGGTTCTGAATATTACAGCGATAACCCGGTATTTCCTCTTGCCAATACGGTGGTAGACCTTAACATTGATATGATAGGTCGTGATGATCCGGAAAACAGAGGAAAAGATTATGTTTACGTGATCGGTTCTGAAATGTTGAGTTCCGAATTGAAAGTTATCAATGAAGCAGCCAATAAGAAAACGAATAATCTTATACTGAATTATAAATATGATGACCCTAATGATCCTGAAAGGTTATATTACAGATCAGACCATTATAATTTCGCAAAGAACAATATTCCTGTAGCATTTTTCTTTGACGGGATCCATGAAGATTATCATAAACCTACCGATGATGTTGAGAAAATCGATTATTCTTTATTGGCAAAAAGAACCCAGTTGGTTTTTGCTACAGCTTGGGAAATTGCCAACAGAGAAAACAGAATCGTGGTTGACAAAAAATAATAATTATAGAGTTTAAATATAAAGTAGGCCTATAAGTTATTTCTTATAGGCCTTTATTAAAATATTGCTGATGACAATTCGTGACGCTAAAATAGAGGATATTCCGCAAATTCAGGTGATAAGGAACTCGGTTAAAGAAAACACCTTATCTGACCCGGGGCTTGTTACAGACAGAGACTGTGAAGAATTCCTGTTTCAGAGAGGAAAAGGTTGGGTATGTGAAATTAATGGGGAAATTGTTGGATTTTCTATTGTTGATAGGAAAGAAAATAACGTTTGGGCATTATTTCTCCACCCGGATTTTGAAAAGCAGGGAACAGGCAGAAAGCTTCATGATAGTATGGTGGATTGGTATTTTGAGCAGACAAAAGATACCCTCTGGCTTGGAACTTCACCGGGCACAAGAGCCGAAGCTTTTTACAGAAAAGCAGGATGGAAAGAAACGGGTAAACACGGAAAAGGGGAAATTAAATTCGAAATGACCTATAATCAATGGCAAAATAATAAATCATGAGACAAAAAATAAAATCAATCCGTCCTTTTGTTGGCGCTGGGAATTTTGAGATCAGCAGAAATTTTTATACTGATCTGGGTTTTGAAGAAATAATTTTAGAACCTAAATTATCTTTATTCAGGAAAAATGAAACTGCTTTTTATCTTCAGAATGCTTATGTGAAAGACTGGATTGATAATACCATGCTCTTCATTGAAGTGGAAGATACGGATGAATTTTGGAAAGAACTTCAATCCCTTAATCTTACAGAGAAGTATGAAGGAGTGAGACTTACTCCTGTAAGGACCATGGAGTGGGGAAAGGAGTGCTTTGTACATGATCCTTCCGGAATTTTATGGCATTTTGGAGAGTTTTTTACTAAATGATTGAAAATGATCTACGCTTTTGATACATATTATTGTAATGACGTTGCCAATACGATCTGTATAGCTTTTGAAAACTGGAATTCTGAAAAGGAAAATAATATTTTCATTGAAAAAACAGCCATCACGTCCGATTATGAAAGTGGCGCTTTCTATAAGAGGGAATTACCTTGTATAATGAGTTTGCTGAAAAAAATTCAACTTAAAGATGGAGATATGATCATAGTAGATGGCTACGTTACTTTGGATGATCATGGAAAAATCGGTTTGGGAGGTTATCTTTTTGAAGCCCTTGAACAAAAATATCCAGTGATCGGAATTGCCAAAAACGGATTTTCGGCCCCGGATTCTCGAAGAAGACATATATACAGAGGAGAGAGTAAAACACCTCTTTTCCTTACAGCGATGGGAATTGATGTGGATGAATTAGTCCCGAAAATAAAGCAAATGTATGGCTCATACAGAATTCCGGCACTTTTGAAAAAGCTGGATCAGTTGACGAGAGAATAGTTTTTAATGATTTTAATTTTTATTAAATTCGTTAGGAAATTAACTACCATGAAAAAACTATTACTTTTCACATTACTTTTCATAACTATTGTAACCAACGGACAGGCTAATTCAAAACCCTTCAATTCTCTTACGGATAAAGATCTTAAAAAGTTTACTTATTCTGAAAATCAATCTGTTATTAAAATATTTAATAAAACAGATAATCCTGATGTGGTCTCTCAATATCTAGAGATCAAAAATAATTTTCTCTATTTTCATTCAGTTATTGAGCACAAGTATAGCAAGACCATTAGATTCAAGAAAGTTATTTTCCAATATGATGACAAGAAAATAGAGTATATTATACCTAAAACAAATGTGAAGTCGTGGAGTTTGCATTATTTTATTGAAGAATCAGATGTGATCATCAGTTCGGAGATGGTTGTTAGATTCAAAGAAATGCTGGATGCCAAATCTAAAATTGAAGTTACACTTGTGGGAGATCCTGAAGTAAAATTCTACTTAAGTAATAAAGAAAAAAAATATTTTAAAAGAATGCTTGAACTCTATGATAAACTTAAAAAATAGATTGTGTGTTTTGAATTAGTTGTAAATCATGTAGATTTTGCTAAATAGAGAGTATGAATTTGATATAAATGATAAATGTCATTACGAACACTATTTTTATTAATTCTAAATAAATATAAATTTGTCTTAATAAAAAATAGAAACCTTGAACTTCTATGATGACATGAAAGATCGTTAAATAAAAGGAATACATATCTAATCATATCCATATCAATTTTTTGTTTTTTTTAACCGGTGAGCCATATCTCATCGGTTTTTAATTTATAGAAGCGGATTTTCCGTTTTGACTACTTCTTACCCCAATTTGGCAACTCTACTCTTTTATTGAAAGCAGAACTTTGTCTTGTAATTTTAAAAGAATAAAAAATGAAAACAATTTTTATAACAGGAGCTTCTACCGGATTAGGAAAAGCTACTGCCAGATTATTTCAAAGTAAAGGATGGAATGTAATTGCTACGATGAGAAATCCTGATTCAGAAACGGAGCTTGCCACATTGGAAAATGTAACATTGCTTCCACTGGATGTCACCAATTTAGAGCAGATACAGACCACTGTAAAAAAAGCTCTTGAAATCAGTGATATTGATGTAGTTTTCAATAATGCGGGCTATGGTTTGATAGGACCTTTGGAAGCATTATCTGATGACCAGATTTTAAAACAGCTGGATACTAATTTATTAGGAGTAATTCGTGTAACTAAAGCTTTCATTCCGTATTTCAGAGAGAGAAGAGAAGGACTGTTTATTTCAACTACTTCCATTGGCGGATTGATAACCTTTCCATTAGGTTCAACTTATCATGCTACCAAATGGGCGCTGGAAGGATGGAGTGAAAGCATGGCTTTCGAACTTAATACATTCGGAGTACATATTAAAACAGTTTCTCCCGGAGGAATAAAAACTGATTTTATGAGCCGTTCCCTGGATATGGCGACTCAACCTGAATATGAAGGAATGATCAACACCATGTTTTCAAATACTGAAAGCATGATGGATGGTGCCTCTACTGCTGAAGAAATTGCTGAAGTAGTTTATCAGGCCGCAACCGATGGTAAAAAGCAATTGAGATACGTCGCAGGGCAAGATGCAAAAGCTTTGTATGCACAACGTTTGGAACTGGGAGACGAAGCATTCAGGGAGCAGTTTGGCAAACAGTTTATTTAAAACTTCAATGGATAGCCACACGGGAACCGGAATCTGTGTGGCTTTTACTTGTTTAAATTCATACATTTATATCATGGAAAAGAAAGATATTACCCCGCTGAAGATTTCATCCATTTCTGAACTACATCATTTATTAATGCTTCCAAAGCCGCTTCATCCTATGATCAGCCTGGTGGATAATACTAAAATGAGTGTAAATACAGAACTGCTTAATAAAAATTTCGTATTAAATTTTTATAAGATCTCCTATAAGATCTCTGTAAACGGGAAAATGGGGTATGGGCAAGGCTATTATGATTTCAATGAAGGCGGTATGATGTTCACTGCTCCCAATCAGGTTTTATCTACAGATGAAGGTGCCGAATATTATGGATATACCTTATTCATTCATCCAGATTTTATCAGAAACTATCCATTAGGAAAAACAATCAAGAAGTACGGCTTTTTCTCTTATGATACCGATGAAGCGCTGCATTTATCAGATAAAGAAAAAAATAATATTCTAAGTCTTTTAGATAGTATTAATGAGGAATTACATACATCCATTGATGAAATCAGCCAGGATGTAATTGTCTCTTATATTGAAGTTTTATTGAATTACAGTAATAGATTTTATAAACGGCAATTCATTACCCGGAAAGCGGTCAGTAATAATTTGCTCTCAAAAATGGAACAGCTCCTGGATGATTACTTCAATCAACAGGAAACGCTGACGAAAGGGCTTCCTACCGTTGAATTTCTTGCTTCGGAACTTAATCTTTCACCCCACTATCTAAGTGATATGCTGAGAAACCTTACCGGGCAAAGTGCTCAGCAACATATTCATGAAAAATTAATTGAAAAAGCTAAAGAATATCTTACAACAACTGATTTTTCAGTAGCGGAAATAGCCTATCATCTCGGCTTCGAGCATTCCCAGTCTTTTAATAAACTATTCAAAAAGAAAACCAATACGACTCCTTTGAGCTTTAAGCAGTCTTTTAATTAAAATTTATTTATTCCTTCTAATTGTAATACAATGAAAAAAAGTGCAGGCCTATTACTATTCAAGAAAAGTAAAGAGGGATTATTGTATTTCCTCGTCCATCCCGGAGGTCCTTTCTGGAAAAATAAAGATTTGGGATCCTGGTCAATTCCTAAAGGCGAAATGTCGGATGATGAAGATGCTCTTGAGCGGGCCAAAATAGAATTTCAGGAAGAAACAGGCCAGGAGATTGCAGGTGAATTTATTCCATTATCCGCTATCCAACAGAAGGGAGGGAAAATAGTGTACGCATGGGCTGTAGAAGGAGATGTAGACCTCAGCTCGTTAAGCAGCAATACTTTCGATCTGGAATGGCCGCCAAAATCCGGTAAAATACTCCAGGTTCCGGAAGTAGATCAATGGGAATGGTTTACCTTAAATGAGGCCAAATCTAAAATTAATCCTGCTCAAGTTTCATTTTTGTTGGAAGTACAAAAGTTATTGGAAAGCAATATATAATATGGTTTTATTAAAAAAAATACAGGTTAAATAAAGCATATTTAATTAAAAGGCATAAAATATGCTTGTATTGTAATATATAACTTTAAAATTTTTTAGTCATGAGAAGTATATTATGGTTAATTGCAGTCATTTGTATTGTTGTATGGCTTTTAGGAATGTTAGGAGTTGTACCGGGAATCAGCACAGGGTATTTACTGCATGTCTTGCTGGTCATTGCCATTATTGTGATCCTGTATAATATTATTACAGGCAGAAAACCCCTTGATTAAATTAAATCCCGCTCAAAAAGCGGGATTTAATTTTAGCAATTGCCTATAAATAGGCTTCAAATAGTTGGTCTTACTCTTAGGCTAATCAGGAAGTTTAAAAGAATTCTTATTCAATATGTCAATTTCATCTTTACCGCTATATTTTTATAATAAATTCTTTTTTATGTTATTGTAATTCAGTTGGGTATGAAAAATTGACAGCATTTCTGAAAAAAAGTCATACGCTGGCCAATGGTATTTTTTTTGTAGTATTTGAAAAAAGCCGGCCGGCTTAGGCATTTTTAATTTTTTGTTTAACTAAATAAAAGAGGTTATTATGAATCTAGCAAAAAGGAATTGGAATTTTCCATTGATTCCCTCAATGTTCGAGGATATGTTTAACCGAGAGCTTTTAAATTGGGGAAACAGCAATTATTCATCAACGAGTACAACAGTGCCGTCTGTGAATATTAAAGAAACAGGTGATGCCTATGAAGTAGAAGTAGCAGCACCCGGCATGGAAAAAAATGATTTTAAGGTTACACTGGATGGTAATCTTTTAACCATATCTTCTTCAAAAGAAGATCAAAGGGAAGAGAAGAATGACAATTATACAAGGAGGGAATTTAGCTACCAATCCTTCCAAAGAAGCTTTCAGCTTCCAAAAGATGTGGTGGATCAGGATAACATCAATGCCAGATATGATAACGGCTTGTTGCGTCTGACTATTCCTAAGAAGGAAGAAGCTAAAAAGAAAGAACCTCGGTTAATTGAGATTTCTTAATAAAAAAGAGGCTGTTTTAAAATAAAACAGCCTCTTTTTTATTGCTATAACATTGAGGATGACTCATTGCTCATTAAACTTTTACTTTCAATCAATACGCACTTCGCTATGTCATCAAGGGTAAGTCGTTTTTGAATCAGCTGATTTTAACAAAATTTGTTTAAAGTAATTGTAGGATAAAAACGAAATGATAAATTTGTCTTCTAATTTTATAACTGTATCATCCTCTACCAATAATAACAACAATACCAATATGGAAAAAGCTAATCTAAAAACACTTGGGCTTATTGGTGGAACGTCCTGGCATTCCACCGTGGAATATTATAGTATTATGAATCAAAAGACAAATGATATTTTCCAAAATAATACTAACCCGCCATTGGTATTGATTAATCTGGATCAACATCATATACACCTGCTACAGCAGTCAGGAAGGTGGGATTCCATAGCGATGATTTTGGCCGATGCGTGTGACAGGTTGCAAAAAGCGGGTGCTGAAGCGGTGCTTTTCTGCGCCAATACTCCACACAAAGTGTATGATGAGGTACAGAGGCATAGCGCCATTCCTATTTTGCATATTGGAGATGCAATAGGGAATGCTATTACGAAAATGGGACTAAACCAGGTAGGTCTTATAGGAACAATATTTACTATGGAAGAACCTTTTATTATACAATGGTTGAAAGATAAATATAATGTTGATACTATCGTACCGAATGACAAAGAACAAAGACAGGAGCTCCACTCCATAATACAAAAAGAATTATCGTTGGGCGTTTTAAAACCGTCAACAAAGAAATATGTTCTTGATCAAATGCTTTCATTGAAAGCCGGGGGTGCAGAGGGAATCATACTAGGATGTACCGAGTTTCCGCTCCTTATACAACAGGAAGATATAGATATCCCGATATTTAATACCACATTACTTCATGCACAAGCCGGGGTTGACTTTATTATAGGCTAGGAGAGCTGTATTTACTTTTGTATTTTAAAAAGTAAAAACAGGAATTATGATTATAAAATACATAATTCCTGTTGAGTAGCCCCACCAGGAATCGAACCTGGATCTAAAGTTTAGGAAACTTCTATTCTATCCATTGAACTATGAGGCCTGATGCCTCAAAGATAAGAAGAAAATGACACTGAAAAAAAGTCCAAAAAAAGAATCCGTTCTTTAGGAACGGATTCAATAGATAAAACATCTCATTTTTTTAATTAGACAACAATAAAAAAGCACAGCCGACAATGCTGTGCTTAAATTTTTATTTCAAATTTAATTGCAATTTCAAAGCTGAAAAAAGCAAAAAATGTTTCCACCTCAGTTTTATTACATAGTAAATGTAAGTATAATTTCAATACGAAAGATAAATTTAATGTTAAAATTCACAACTTATCCACATTTTTTTGTGGATAACTTCAGGGCTTTAATTCTTTTATAAAATTCCAGATAAAAAAGTTTAATGTTTTTTTCTCCTCGGGGCTTGCTTTATCATCCATTTTACCGTGGTTGATTTGTGTTGGCTGAACAACAATACTGTACTTTTTCTGCTCATTCGAATCGGGAAGTACTCCTTCATCGGCAGGAAAGTCATTGGAGCGTAAGGTATAGATTTTGGGTGCAGAAGTTTTAGGAAGATACATTCTCCGGTGATCCAATGTAATGATCTTATACACTTTTTCCGGATATTTTGTGGCCAATAAAGCGATCATGTCACCTCCGTTAGAATGTCCGATTAGTGTCAGATGCTGATAATCAAGCTCAGGTTTTGTTTTCTTCAGTTCATTCACAACGAACAGGATATTGTCAACACCTCTTTCCCAGAACGGCATGCGTACAATCTGTGGTTTTCCATCTGTAGGAATGAGATCATCGGTTGGAAGCTCATGCTGGATACTCACCACAAAATAACCTTTGGAAGCCAGATTTTCCGTGAGATAAGAATAATGCAGGTAATCTCCGCCTTTATTTTGCCCGTATCCATGGCTGAAAATTACGATTTGCTGATTTGAAATTTTATTTTTCAGATCAGGTCTATAAAAGGCTACAGGAATTGTACGGTTTCTGCTGGTATCATATAATGTTAGAGTATCAAGTTTCACTTTATAGGCGGGGAGGAAAGCAGCTGTCTTTTTAGAATTACAGCTTGACACCAATAAAAGGGTAAAAATACAGAAGGTTAATTTGAAAATCATTTTTCAGGATTTTGGGTGATTCAAAAATAGAATATATCCGGATATTTTAAACATTATTTGTTATCTTTGATTCATCAAAATCTCTTTACACATACTATAACACATTCAGGATAATCTGCCTGAATTTAAGGCTCAGATTTTCCTGAGCCATTCCCGTCTATTATTTCAATTTATGCAAATTGTCGTTGAACAGTTTGTATTTCGATAATCCTAATATAGTAAGAGAATCATATGAAAAAACATACCATTGCCGTAATCGGCGGAACAGGAAAATCAGGACAATATCTTGTCCGGCATCTGTTAAGCGAAGGATATTCCATAAAACTATTACTCCGGAATCCTGAAAATTTCACACTTACAAATTCTTTAATCAAAATTATAAAAGGTGATGTAAGAGATTATAATGCAGTTAATGAGCTGATTAAAGATTGCACTGTGATAATAAGCACTTTAGGACAACCAAAAGGGGAGCGTTCCATATTCAGTGATGCTACCGGAAATATTATCAAAGCCATGAATTCGCATTCTGTTAAAAGATATATTGTAACTACAGGTTTGAGTGTAGATACTCCTTCAGATGCAAAAAATGATAAAATAAGAATGGCGACAGAATGGATGTATGCGAATTATCCTGAAACCACCAGCGATAAACAAAAAGAATATGAACTTCTTATAAAAAGCAGCCTGGACTGGACTTTGGTAAGGCTTCCCCTGATTGTACAAACTTCAGAGACTTTTTCAGCAGAAGCTCATCTGAAAGATTGCAAAGGAGAGAATATAAGTGCCGTAGATCTGGCAGAGTTTTTAGTTTCCCAGATCAATGATGCAGATTACCTGCGTAAAAGTCCTTTTTTATATAATAAGAGAAAAGGATTAATTGATTAAAAGAATAGAGAGTCATTGACTCTCTATTGTATTAATTATTTCAGCTTTTCCTTAATATACTGAGCTGTATGTGACTTTTTATTTTTTATCAGCTCCTCCGGTGTTCCTGCAAATACGACTTCTCCACCATGTTTCCCGGCTTCAGGACCAATATCAATAATGTGATCGGCACACTTGATAATATCGGGTTGATGCTCAATAACAATCACGGAATGCCCTAGGTCAATCAAAGCCTGTAAAGATTTCAGCAATTTTTTGATATCATGAAAATGCAGGCCGGTTGAAGGTTCATCAAAGATGAACAATGTTTTGTCCGTTGTAACTCCTTTCACCAGGAATGAAGCCAGCTTTACGCGCTGAGCCTCTCCTCCTGAAAGGGTAGATGAGCTTTGGCCTAACTGTAAATACCCTAATCCTACTTCCTGTAAAGGGGTCAGCTTAGTTACAATTTTATCCTCACGGTTTTCTCTGAAAAATTCAATGGATTCATCAACGGTCATATGCAGGATATCGGAAATGTTCTTTTCATCGTATTTCACTTCCAGAATCTCGCTTTTAAAGCGTGTTCCCTTACATACTTCACATTCCAGCTCAATATCTGCCATAAATTGCATGGAAACATTGATCACTCCTTCGCCTTTACATTCATCACATCTTCCTCCGTCCACGTTGAAAGAAAAATGCTTAGGCTTATATCCCATCATTTTAGCCGTTTTTTGTTTGGCAAACAAATCCCTGATATCGTCATAAGCTTTTAAATAGGTTACGGGATTAGAACGGGAAGATTTTCCGATAGGATTTTGATCGATCAGTTCAATGTTTTTAATCAGCTTTTTAGGAAATTCAACGGAATCGTAATCGCCTTTTTTTCCGCCCATGCCCAACTGGATCTGAATGTCGTTGGTCAGGATTTCCTTCATTAAAGTAGATTTTCCGCTTCCTGAAACTCCTGAAATTACTACCAGGCTTTCCAGTGGGACATCTACGTCTATATTTTTAAGGTTATTTTGACGGGCTCCCTTGATGTGAATCCATTCTTTAGCTTTTCTTCGTTGTTTAGGAACTTCAATTTCCATTCTGCCGGTCAGATACTTCGAGGTCAGTGTATCTGCATTTTTCAAATCTTTGTAATCCCCTGCAAAAACCAGCTCTCCTCCAAGATATCCCGCTTCCGGGCCTATATCAATAATGTAGTCTGCGGCTCTCATTACATCTTCATCGTGTTCCACCACAATAACGGTATTCCCTAAATCGCGGAGGTTTTTCAATACTTCAATTAAGTTTTCCGTATCTCTGGAGTGTAGCCCGATAGACGGCTCGTCCAAAATATAGATGGAGCCGACCAGGGAACTTCCTAAACTTGTAGCCAGATTGATTCTCTGGCTTTCTCCTCCGGATAGGGTATTGGAAGTCCGGTTCAGCGTTAAATATCCTAAACCTACTTTTAATAAAAATTCAAGACGTGTCGTAATTTCGTAAAGCAGTCTTTTGGCCACTTCCTGATCATGCTCAGACAGCTGCAGGCTCTTAATTAATGGAGAAAGCTCATCCAGCGGGAGCTCGATCATGGATTGGATATTGTGAGCATCAATTTTCACCCAGCTTGTTTCTTCACGCAAACGAAGCCCGTCACAGGTAGGGCATAATGTTTTTCCACGATAACGGGAAAGCATAACGCGGTATTGAATTTTATATAAATTTTCTTCAAGCATTTTGAAGAAATTGTTGATCGATGGAAAACTGCTGCTGCCGTCGCCTTTCCACAAAAAGCTTTTCTGTTCTTTGGTTAATTGATGATAAGGTTTATGAATAGGGAAGTCACCGGCTTTTTTAATAAAAGCTTTTTTCCATTCACTCATACTTTCTCCTTTCCAGGAAACCACAGCATCCTCATAAATGGATAAGGTTTTATTGGGAACCACCAGATCTTCATCAATTCCGATCACTTTTCCGTATCCTTCACAGGCAGGACAGGCTCCATAAGGGTTATTAAAACTGAAAAAATGAACATTAGGTTCCAGAAATTCTATTCCGTCCAGTTCAAATTTATTGGAAAACTCTTTGGTTTTACCTGTTTCTGTATTTTTAAGGGAACAGTATCCTCTTCCTTCATAAAATGCCATCTGGATAGAATCTGCCAATCGTTGAAGAAAGCTTTCATCTTCCTCATAGGAGAAGCGGTCAATAACCAGATTAATGGTCATTCCCTTTTCAGGAGTGAATCCAAAACTTTCAAGATCTTCTATTCCTGCCAGATTTCCATTAATTTCTAGTCGGGTAAATCCGGCAAGCTTTAAAATATTCAGGGTTTCGCTGAAATCAGCAATATTGTATTCCAGGGGAGCTGTCAGTAAAAAAGAATCATTTTCTTTGGAAGCCTTGATGAAATCTACAACATCAGACACGGAATCTTTTTTCACTTCCTCCCCGGAAACCGGAGAATAAGTTTTCCCGATTCTTGCGAATAAGAGTTTCATGTAGTCGTAAATTTCCGTTGAAGTTCCTACGGTAGAACGTGGATTGGAGGAAATGACTTTTTGCTGAATGGCAATAGAAGGAGCCAATCCTTTAATATCATCCACTTTCGGTTTCTCAAGCTTTCCTAAGAACTGGCGGGCATACGAGCTTAAACTTTCCACATATCTTCTTTGCCCTTCTGCATAAATTGTGTCAAAAGCAAGAGAAGATTTACCACTTCCGGAAACTCCTGTGATAACAATGAGCTTATTTTTCGGGATTAATACATCTATGTGTTTCAGGTTGTTAAGGTGTGCATTCTTGACAAAAACCTGTTTTTTTATATCTATTTCTGTAGTTGTAGCCATAGTAAAATTAAGACTAACAAAATTACGAATTTTCAATGTATATTTTTAGTCAATTTCATAGAGAAAATTAAAATAAATTATATAAAAGAATTCCGAAATTTAATTAATTTAATAATCATAATTTGATATTGATAGAATATTATTTATTACTATCATTAAAATTTATAATTTTCATTACTTTTTTTATTTGAACTCTTGTTTTGTGTGTTGAAATTATTTAAAATTGCATTCATAAATATGTAATATAGAATGAGAAAACTATTCAGAGATCTAGTTACACATTTAATGAGAAAAAGATAAAGTATTACTAAATCAGTTTCCCACACAAGATGTAGCTTTTGCTGCATCTTTTTTTATGATAACAATCATTTGCCTGTCTTGGCGAACTCCACTACTTTTGGAACCTGCAAAAACTCTTTCAAAATCAACTGAGAATAAATAATCGGATATGCTAAAAAGAATTGGTAGTGTGTTTTTTATGGGATCTTTACTTTTTGTGAATGCCCAGGAGAAAACGGACGATATTGAAACCATAGAAGTTCAGGGAAAGCTTGTTTCCACCCCTTACAAAAGTGCCAATCAGAATATTTCTGTCATTACTAAAGATGAAATCGCCAACTCGCCCGCAAAAAGCATAGATGAAATTCTTCAGCAGATTCCGGGAATGGATATCAGAAGAAGAGGTGCAAACGGGGTGCAAAGTGATATAGGATTCCGGGGAAGCTCATTTGAGCAGGTTCTTCTCCTTTTAAACGGAATACGAATGAATGATTCCCAGACCGGGCATAATTCGTTGAATCTTCCTTTGGATCTTGAAGATGTAGAACGGATCGAAGTCATTAAAGGTCCTGCGGCAAGAAGATTCGGTCAAAACGCCTATGCGGGAGTAATCAATATTATCACGAAAACATATTCCGGCAAAAAAGTAAGAATAAGCGCCGAAGGGGGAGATTATGAAACTTACGGATTCGGATTGAATGCCCAGCTTGGAAACGAAAAGTTTTCTAATTCGCTTCAGGCTAATTCCAACAGTTCTCAAGGATATATGCATAATACCGATTATGAAATCAGGAATGTATTTTATCAAAGCAGGCTGAATATTAAAAATGGCAATTTAAAACTACAGGCGGGATTTTCCGAAAAGAAATTCGGAGCCAATGGTTTTTATGCTTCACCTAAGGCAACGGAACAATATGAAGAAACTCAGGCTTCTGTTGTAAGTCTTGCCCATCAGCAAAATTTTGGAAAATTAAAATTTAATTCCAATATATATTGGAGAAGAGGACAGGATATGTATCTGTATAACAGGGAAAAACCTGAAATCTACAGAAATATGCATATTGGTAATAATGTGGGCGGAGAAGTGAATTCCAGTTATTCTTGGGGACTGGGAACAACAGGGCTTGGGGTTGAACTGAGAAAAGAATTTTTGGCAAGTAATAACCTTGGGGAGAGAAACCGCTTTGTATCCCAGGTTTTCTTTGAGCATCATTTCTCGTTGCTGGAAAACAGGCTGAATATTTCCCCCGGAGCTTCATGGGCTAATTATTCTAAGGAAGGAAACTTTTTCTACCCGGGATTGGATATAGGGTACAACTTTGACCAGAATAATAAGCTATACGGAAATATTTCAAAAGTCTATCGTGTACCTACTTTTACGGATTTGTATTATTCAAGTAAAACAGAACAGGGGAATATCGATTTGCTTCCTGAAAATGCTGTTTCAGCAGAATTAGGGTATCAGTTTCAGAACGCAAAGCTTTTAGCCAAAGTCAGCGGTTTTATGAGAAATTCCAATAATTCTATCGATTGGGTGAAAAAATCGTTGGAAGATCAGGTTTGGTATGCTCAGAACGTAGGAGAAATAGATACAAAGGGAATTGAAGTGGAGCTGAACCACAAAGTTTTTAACTGGTTAACATATTCCGCCGGATATACGTATCTGGATACTTCTTTTAAAGAATCGAACGGAGTAGTGTCGAGGTATGTATTGGATAATCTGAAGCATCAGTTTGTCGCTAAACTGGAGACCAGATTCCTGAAATATTTCACTCATGAATTTATTTACAGATATAATGAAAGGGTGAATTTGGGAAGCTATAACCTGTTGGATCAGAAAACAAGCTATACTCAAAATGACTTTTCAATCTATGTACTCATTAATAATGTTACGAGAACGAAATATACGGAAACGTTTGGGGTTCAAATGCCTGACAGATGGTTCCATGTAGGATTCTCTTATAATATTAATGTTAAGTAAACTTAATATTACCGAATTGTTAAATCCTATATTTTTGCAAAAATTTTTTTTCATGAAACTTGTATTAAGCCTAAGCTTATTGCTTACCATTACATTTTTTAAAGCACAAGAACATATCTCCAGCTTCAATGCACTGACTTTAACATACAAGTTTCATCCTAAATTTTTCCTATATGCAGAAGGTCAGTTAAGAGGTAATGAGGATTTTACTTATCCGGATTATTATGAAATTAAAGGAGGATTAGGATATAATCTTACCAAAAATCATAAACCATTTGTAGGCCTTGGGAGATACGCCAATTACAAAAATCACTCTTTAAGCAGGGAAGAATTCAGGGTTTGGTTACAGGATGTCATCGATATTAAAAAAGGTATCGTAAAATTTGAAAACCGTTTTCGTGCAGAAAAGAGCTGGTTTTATGAGCCAAAAACGGATAAAACCTCACAGAGAATGAGATATCGTTACCGGTTGAATATTACCGTTCCTTTAAATGCCCAAAAAGTAGAACCTGGGACCTTGTTTGCCAATGTATACGACGAAGTTTTCTTTGTAACCCCTATGAAACCGACTTTTGCGAGAAACAGGGTATATGGTGGAATTGGCTATCAGATTGATGATAACTTTGGATTGGCAACGGGATATCTTTGGCAAAGAGAATTTGAAGCTGCAGGGAACAAAAACCTTCACTTCGTGTATCTGGCTTTAAACATCAATATAGACGGTACCAAACACGAAACAAAAACTTACGATTTCCCCGGAGCCGACTAATATTTCTCAATCAAATACCGGTATGCTTTCAGGTATTTGTTGAATCTCTTGATGTCTTTGGGTGTTAATTCCCGGTTTACTCTTCTGAGGTCCATATTATCACGAAGATCATTCAGTTTTACGGCGACAGCCAAAGGAGATCTTTCTGTTCTTTTTACAAAATCGTCATAGTTCTCTTCCGGGTCAAATTTGGTAAGGCAGCTGATGGCGAATAAAATATATTCCGGGAAGCCTTCTGTTCTGAGAAATTCGAGGCTGAACTCTTCCGGATGATCTTCCACCACATCATGGAGCACCCCCACAATCTTTTCATCGATGGTTTTACCATATTCCATTACCCTCATCACATGTGCAATGTAGGGAGCATGGTATTTGTCAGTCTGGCCTTTATGTGCTTTGTCAGCAATTTTTATTGCTTTATGGAGTAATTCTTCTTTTGTCATTCTGGTCACAATGGATTACAAAAATAAAAAATGCCCCAACATTTCGAGGCATTTTTGTATCAATATTTTCACATATTACAAGTTTGTTTCATCTTCTACGGATGCATGGTGGGCATTGCTTTTTACGGATTCAATTCCGTTTTCCATGCCGTTTTCAGATTCATACATCTGGCTGTTGCCTATTACCTGTCCGTTAGCGGCTTTAAGATTGAAATAATATCTGTTATCCGAAGCAGTTTTTCGCTCAAATTTTGAATCATCCTGAGCATTGGTTTTTACAGATTCAATTCCGTTTTCACACGCTGTCTTGGAACCGTATCCCTGACTGGTTAAAATGACTTGTCCGTTTCCCGCTTTAAGATTAAACTGAAAATCACCGTTTGTTCGTTTAGAGATAATAAATTTTCCCATGATATTAATATTTAGTTAAAGGTTTTTAGCTTTTATTTGGATATCTGTTTTTTAAAGACTGTCAGGATTTTTTGTTTTCAAGTCAGATTTTTTGAAACCCTATTTTTCATTACTGGAAAATCAACAATAAAAATCCATAAAGCATTCTACATTTAATATTTTTAATAAAAATAAAAAAAAATTATTGAAAATAAAAAAAACGTCTCAAAATGAGACGTTCAAAATCAAATTATATGTTTAAAGAGACTAATATGTTCCTTTTTCAATATAATGAGCGGCAATTTTTTCAGTTAAAGCTACTACATTCGGATGATTGGTATATTTGGTAAATCTTCTTAATCCGGAAAGCATCATTCTCTGCTCATCACCTTCAGCGAAAGAAACAATTCCTTCTTTGGCAGCTACAATAATTTTTTCCACAGCCCTGTAAAGATTTAGCTGAGCCATTGCAGCTTCCACAGAATCAGCTGAGAAGTGTTTTTCTACTCTTAAGACCGTTGATTCCGCCATGTAGATCTGGTTGAGGATTTCAGAAGCATTCAATAGTAAATGTTGCTGTTTCTCAATATCCATCATATATTTTTGAAGGGCTGCCCCTGAAACCATTAAGAAAACTTTCTTAAGATTTGCAATAATTGCTTTTTCCTCACTCATGAAGGCAGAATAATCAGGAACTTCAAATGACGGAATTCCCATCAATTCTTTGCTGATGGCCATTGCAGGGGATAATAAATCCAATTCTCCTTTCATAGCTCTTTTAATCAACATTCCAACTGCTAATAATCTGTTGATTTCGTTGGTCCCTTCATAGATTCTTCCAATTCGGGCATCTCTCCATGCAGATTCCATTGGAGTATCTTCTGAGAATCCCATTCCACCGTAGATCTGGATTCCTTCATCAGCTGTGGTTTGAGTAAGATCAGATACGAAAACTTTAAGAATGGAAGCTTCTACCGCAAATTCCTCAACACCTTTTAATTCAGCCTGTTGATGATCCATTCCTCCGGAAACCAGTTCTTCAATCTTATCTTCAACATTTTTAGCCAAACGGTAAGAACCGGCCTCACTTACGAAAATGCCTGTCGCCATTTCCGCAATTTTCTTTCTGATGGCTCCGAAAGTTGAGATAGAAACGCCAAACTGTTTCCTCTCATTTGAATATTGAATAGAGTGATTTAAAATTCTTCTTTGCCCGTCAAGATTGGCCGCTGCTAATTTAATTCTACCAACATTCAAAGCGTTTAAAGCGATTTTGAAACCATTATTTCTTTCCCCCAGCATATTTTCTACAGGAACTTTCATGTCATTGAAGAAAACCTGACGGGTAGAAGATGAACGGATTCCCAATTTATGCTCTTCCTCACCTAAGGTCAGACTGTTTGGATCTTCCAGTTCTGAGCGGTTAATCACAAAACCGGTAATGTTTTTATCATCATCAATTTTTGCAAACAATGTAAATGTATCTGCAAAACCGGCATTGGAAATCCACATTTTTTGCCCGTTGATGATGTAATGTTTTCCATCTTCAGAGAGTCTGGCTCTTGTTTTTCCTGAATTGGCATCAGAACCGGCATCAGGCTCTGTCAAGCAATAAGCACCGAATTTTGTTCCTGTAGCCAAATCCGGCAGATATTTCTTTTTTAGCTCTTCGGTTCCATAAAGAAGAGTAGGAAGGGTCCCGATTCCGGTATGAGCTCCATACGCTGTTGCCAATGAACCATTTCCTCCGGAAACATAGTCACAAGCCAACATGGTGCTTACGAATCCCATTCCAAGCCCGCCATATTCCTCCGGAACAGCAACGCCTAAAAGGCCCATTTCTCCAAGTTGACGCATTTTTTCTTCAGTCAGTGCATAGTCTTTTTTCTCAAAACGATCATGCTGCGGAACAACTTCACGGTCTATAAATTCTTTCGCAGAATCGCGAAGCATTTTTTGTTCTTCCGAAAGTTCTTCTAAAGAGAAGATTTCGTTTGCAGGAATTTCTTTGATCAGGAATTCTCCTCCTTTTAGTGTTTTATTAAGTGTATCACTCATTATTTTATTATTTTAAATTTTAGATTATAAATTATAAATTATTGATTCTCTGTTATAAATTTTCAGATGAAGTTTTAATGATTCTAGTTAAAATATTAATGATGCTTTCAATGTCTCTCAAATAAGTATCTATTTCAATCCTAACTAAATTCGAAGATTGATAAAGCCTTAACCAATATTTTGTTTCTCTTGCTTCTTTATTGGCAATTGACAGTTTTGCGATAAAATCTTTTTTAGACTGTGCAGCAATTGCTTCTTCTACATTTGCGCCAATTGAAGTTCCACAACGAAGAATTTGTTTTGATAAAATAAACTCATTTTGAGATTTACATTCAGTATAAAATTTAATTATTCTTAAAGCAAATTCAAATGTTTTTATCTGAATTAAATTATCTTCTTTGAAACTCATTCATCTAAAATTTATAATTTAAAATCTATAATTAATTAAAGAAGCTCGAAAATTGAAGCTGCTCCCTGTCCTGTTCCTACACACATGGAAACCATTCCGTACTTGTTTCCGCGTTTTCTCATTTCGTCAAGAAGCTGAACTGTTAACTTTGTTCCGGTACATCCAAGAGGGTGCCCCAAAGCAATAGCACCTCCGTTTACATTGAGAATGTCAGGATTCAGGCCTAATTCTTTTTTGATAGCAACGGATTGAGAAGCAAAGGCTTCGTTCAATTCGATTAATTCGATGTCTTTTAATTCTAGACCGGCTTGTTTCAAAGCTTTTGGAATTGCATAAATGGGTCCCATTCCCATGATTCTTGGCTCAAGCCCGGCTGCTGCATATGCTACCAGTCTTGCTTCGGGTTGTAGCCCTAGTTCCTTTACCATTTCTTCACTCATAACCATTACGAAAGCGGCTCCGTCACTCATTTGAGATGAATTTCCGGCCGTTACACTTCCGCCATTGGCGAATACGGGTTTTAATTTGGCAAGACCTTCCAGTGAGGTATCTGCTCTTGGACCTTCATCCACAGAAAAATCAAATTTTTTAGTCTGCATTTTCTGGTTTTCATCCAGGAAATTATATTCAACAGGAATTGGAACAATCTGATTGGCAAATCTTCCTTCCTGATTCGCTTTTAAAGCCTTCATATGAGATTCAAAAGCAAACTGATCCTGTTCTTCTCTGGTGATTTTATATTGTTTGGCTACTTCTTCGGCAGTGTAACCCATTCCCCAGTAATAATCAGGGTTTGTTTTGGCGATGTCGGTCTCAGGAACCGGTTTGTAGCCACCCATCGGGATATAAGACATGGATTCTGTACCCCCTGCGATGATGCAATCTGCCATTCCTGCCTGAATTTTTGCAGAAGCAATCGCAATCGCTTCACTTCCCGATGCACAGTATCTGTTGACCGTAACTCCCGGAACTTTATCTGTATTGAGTCCCATCAGTGAAATCAAACGGGCAACATTCAGGCCTTGCTCAGCTTCCGGCATTGCATTTCCTACGATAAGGTCGTCAATCCTGTTTTTGTCTAATTGCGGAAGCTCAGCCATTAATTTTTCAATAACTGTAGCCGCCATTACATCGGGTCTTGTAAATCTTAAACTTCCTTTTGGAGCTTTTCCAACGGCAGTTCTGAAACCCTTTACTATATATGCTGTTTTCATAAATTGTATAATGTATTAATGTATAATGTACAATGTATTTTAAGTGTTAACTTGAATAAACTTGTTTCAGTTTAATAATCATATTTTGAATATGTTGTATTTCAATAAGAGTTTTCTGAAATCTGTCTTCCGGAAAAAATTCAGATTCCTTTGCTATTGTAATTTGAGTTTCAAACTCAAATGAAGAACCCAATGCAATATTTAAAAAATGTGAAAATTGTGCCTTAGTGTCTCTTCCTGCTCCCTTAGCTATGTTAGAAGGAATAGAGTATAAACATCTTCTTGATTGAGAAGTAAGACCAAATAATTCATCTTTTGGAAATTCTTTGGAAAAGAAATAATACATTTTACAAAGTTGAATTGATTTTTTCCAAACCTCCAATTGCCTGAAATCATGCATACTAAAAAATATTTTTTACGTTAATACTTTTTACATTTTACAGAATAATCTAGTTTCTCAATGGTTTTCCATTCTGTAACATGTACTGAATTCTCTCCAACGTTTTTCTTTCGCCGCAAAGCTGAAGGAAAGTTTCTCTTTCAAGATTCAATAAGTATTGTTCCGTAACGACAGTAGGTTCAGAAAGATTTCCTCCCACCATTACGTTGGCTAATTTATCTGCAATTTTCTTGTCATGCTCAGAAATATAATTTCCGGTCAGCATCTGGTCGGTTCCTACGTAGAACATTCCCAAAGCATCTTTACCTAAAACTTTTACTTTCTGTTCTATAGGTTGTGTATATCCTTGTTCTGCCAATAATTTTGCGATTTTTTTAGCTTCTGCGATCTGTCTGTTTTTGCTTACGGAAACGATATCTTTTCCTTTTTCAAGGATTCCCATATCATAAGCTTCATAAGCTGAAGTTGCTACTTTACCCATTGCAATATTCATAAAGGCATCACGAAGCCTGTTGTTTTTCACATCATCATTATGGAATTCTCTTGACGTTCTCAGTGTCAATTCTTTTGTTCCACCACCGCCGGGAATCACACCAACTCCGGTTTCTACCAATCCGATATATGTTTCTGCTGCGGCAACCACTCTGTCGGCATGCATAGTCATTTCGCAGCCTCCGCCTAATGTCATTCCGTGAGGAGCAACCACCACAGGAATAGAGGAGTAGCGAACTCTCATCATCGATTTCTGAAAATAAGCGATCGCCATATTCAGATCATCCCAATCCTGCTCGATAGCCATCATTAAAATCATTGCTAAATTTGCTCCTACAGAGAAATTCGCACCCTGATTTCCAATAACTAATCCGTCATATTCTTTTTCAGCCAGATCAATAGCCCTGTTGAGTCCATCCAACACTTCACCCCCAAGAGAGTTCATTTTTGAACGGATCTCGAAGTTGATAATTCCATCGCCTAAATCCTCAATAGCAGCCCCTGAATTACTCCAAAGTGTTTTGTTTTTTCTGATATTATCTAAAATAATAAAGGCATCCTGGCCTGGAATTTTATTGTATTGCCCTGAGCTTTTGTCAACGTAAATGCTTTGTCCTTCATCATTAACCTTATAGAAGGTCTCTACATTTTTAACCCAGTCTGAAACTTCGTAGCCGGCTTCTTTAGCCAATTCAATACCTTTTTGGACCCCTACGGCATCCCAGATTTCAAAAGGCCCGTTTTCCCAGCCGAAACCTGCTCTCATGGCATCATCAATTTTATAGATATCATCCGAGATTTCAGGTACTTTATGAGAAACATACGAGAATAATGCTCCTAAGGATTTTCTGTATAATTCACCTGCCTTATCTTTTCCGCCGATTAAAACTTTGAATCTGTCAATCGGTTTGTCAATAGTTTTTGTTAGTTCCAGTGTAGGGAAGGATGATTTACCCTGAAGCTCATATTCTAATGTATCAAGGTTCAATCCGTGGATTTCAGATTTCCCCTCAGCATTTTTTACTTTTTTATAGAATCCCTGTTCTGTTTTTGATCCCAGCCATTTATTATCTACCATTTTCTGGATATAGCCAGGAAGTGCAAATACGTCATTGAAATCATTGGCTTCCGCTCCGCTCTGACGAACTCCGTTGGCAACCATTACCAATGTATCCAGACCTACAACATCTGCTGTTCTGAATGTAGCAGATTTTGGACGTCCGATAACAGGTCCGGTTAATTTATCAACATCGGAAACCGTCAAACCTAATTTTTGAACGTTGTGAAGCAAATCCATCATGGAGAAAACTCCGATTCTGTTGGCAATGAATGCAGGAGTATCTTTAGCTAAAACGGTTGTTTTACCTAAGAATTTTGCTCCATAGTTCATGTAGAAATCTATAATTTCAGGATCTGTATCGCTTGTAGGGATGATCTCTAAAAGAGGAAGATATCTTACAGGATTAAAGAAGTGTGTTCCTGCAAAATATTTTTTAAAGTCCTCACTTCTTCCCTCCGTTAATAGATGGATGGGAATTCCTGAGGTATTAGAAGAAATTAATGTACCAGGTTTTCTGAACTGTTCGATTTTTTCATAGACGGATTTTTTAATATCGAGTCTTTCCACTACCACTTCAATAATCCAATCCGTATCTTTTATTTTTGGTAAATCGTCATCAAAGTTTCCGATTGTAATTCTGTCAGCAAATTTCTGTGAATAGAGCAAAGCCGGGCTGGCTTTTTTCAATTTCTCAAAGTTTTCGGCAGCAATTCTGTTCCTTACTGCTTTATGTTCCTTTGTCAAACCTTTTTTCTGTTCAGCCTCAGTCAATTCAAAAGGAACAATATCCAGCAAAGATACTTCCACGCCAATGTTGGCAAAGTGCGCTGCGATACCGCTTCCCATAATTCCTGAACCGAGAACCGTTACATGTTTGATTCTTCTTTTCATCTGTAAATTATTATTTATTTGTTAATTGGTCAGATGGAACCTTTCGGTTTCATTTTAATTTATTTTCTGTTGTTTAGATCGTTGGCAATTTTCATAATTTCAGTCATAACGTCCTTGAAAACTTCCATTTTCTCAGAAGGAATTCTTTCCATTACTTTTTTGTTGAAGTTCACTACAACTTCCTTTGAAAGGTTTCTTGAGTTTAAGCCTTTTTCGGTAAGCTTAATGATCACTTCACGTTTATCGGTGGTAGTTTTTTCCTTATAGATATATCCGTTATCTTCCAGAAGCTTGATGATTCTGGTTAAAGAAGTGGGTTCAATAGCCATTTTAGGTCCCAGGTTTGTACTTCTTGTACCTTCCTTTGGATCTATTTTAAGAAGTGTAAGAGCCTGAACGGCTGTTGAATCGTACTCATGAGCCATATCAGAGTACATTTTCGAGACAGACAACCAGGTCTGCTTTAAAATTAAGTCTACGTTTTCTATTTTATCCTTGTTATTATCCATCATTTTTCTTGTAATGGTTTTATCCAAATTTAGTAAATATTATGCATGCATAGCATTTATTTACGTTAATTTTTGTTAAACATCTGATAATAAATGGATTAAATTATATGATAAGCATAATATTATGCATGCATAGTATGTGATATAATTAAAGAAAACTAAGTATTAATGAATGTTCTTAATGAAATTAATGATTTCTTCAAAAGATTCGCATTCGTGTTTTAAATTGTTATCAGAAATCACCCAAAAGTCATTATGAAATTCAAAACTAAAATCTGAAAGGTCTTTTTGAAAGTTTTTTTGAAGTAAGGAATACAACATTTCCTTATGAAAAGCCGGTGCTGAGATTTTGGGAGCAACAAAGTTTTCATTCACCTGAAATAATGAGGCGTTGGTTAATTCTTTATGTCCTAGAAGAATATCTTCAACAATTCCGGAATAGAGTTGATTGTCTTTGATATACCATATCTTATCTGCAAATTCTTTGGCTAATCGCCAGTCATGGGAGGAAAAAAGAATAAGTTTTTGCTGTTCTTTAGCTAATTTCCGGAGTGTTTTGAGAATGATGATTTTATTTTTTTCATCCAGGTGGGTAGTCGGTTCATCCAAAATAATTACCGGTGAATTTTGGGTTAACGCTCTTCCGATAAAAGCTTTTTGAAGGTTACCATCTGAAAGGTTTCTGAGGGATGTGTGTTTATATTGAGCTAAATTCAGTTCTTCGATGATTTCTGAAACTTCATCCCTGTCTTTCTTCTTCAATTCGAAATAAAAAGGATAGTAAATATATTTTCCCAAAGAAATCAGGTCTTCAACCGTATAATTCTGGGGAACAATCGATTTAGAAAAAACGACGGCAATATTTTCGGCAATTTCTTTAACCGAAAGACCTTTTACATTCTTATTATTAATCAAGATTTCCCCATTTAGTAAAGGAATCTGATGTAAAATAGATTTGATCAAAGTGGTTTTTCCTACACCGTTATTACCGATCAACAAGCACACGTCCCCCAATTTCAACTCTGCATTGGCATTTGAAATTAGACGGCTAGTATACCCAATATTGGCTTGTTTGACGTGCAGGTGCATTTACTTTGTTTATTTTATTTCGTTAGTTTTTGTTATCGAAATTGATTCATTCCATCAAACCTTATTCTGTTTCAAAAGCATAAATAATATCACAGGAATTCCAAATATAGAGCTTATTACATTCAAAGGGATCATTGTTTTCTCTGCAATAATGGAAAATAAAATCATGATCAACATGCCTAACAACATGTTCAAAATCCACTGCTGCCATAACTTGGCGGGATTATAGATCAGCCTGCAGAAGTGGGGTACAATTATTCCTATAAATAAAATGGGTCCCAGGAATGCCGTAATGGAGGCTGAAAGCAGAGAAGATGCGGTGATGATCAATAGTTTCAGATGCTGCAAATTAACCCCTAAGCTATGAGCATATGAGCTTCCTAATGAATTCCCTATCAAAGGCTTGATGGTTCTAAAGCAAATAAATAATCCTGCAAGGACTAATAAAGATAATACCCAGATCTGGTTTCTCGTCACCATATTATTGGCTCCGAATGACCATAGAATATAGTTTTTCAAACTTTGATTTTCGGCATAGAGCTGTAGTAAAGAAACAAATGCCCCCGCAAATGCAGAAACTAGAAACCCAAATATAATGAGGTATGATTTGTCCTGAAATTTATTAGACATAGATAACAAAACCAACATCAGCAGTAAGCTTCCTCCAATAGCGGATATACTGAGAAAACTGTTTTGTAAAAATTCCGGTAACTGAATGTCTGAGGAAAAGAATATATAAAATGCCACTGATAAACTGGCTACAGAAGTAATCCCTAAAATATCGGGCCCTGCCAGAGGATTCTGGAAATATTCCTGCATCAGAAAGCCGGAAGTGGGAATGGAAATTCCTGCCAGAAGCATTACCAAAACCCTGTTAATACGGATCTCAGCAATCTGGCTGTTTCCGGAGTCCTGGACAAAATCATTGAAATTTAAAGTTAAAAATCCTGTGTTCAGATTGATAATCGCAGCAATAATGATAGCGATCAGGAATACCAAACATAGGATTTTAAATGTTTTTGACATTATTCAGAATGAATTCTGTAATATTATTTTAGAAAGGAATTGATCTTAGAGTCCAACAAATCTTCTGACATCATTCCCAGGGTTTCATCCGTTTTATCACCTTTTCTGATATGGGTGAAAGGAATGGAACCTCCGTCCCATTGTTTAAAGTTGTTTTTGAAGAAATTAGGGTCCAGTTTCTGTCCGTCCAGCAAAACAATATGGGCTGCAAGATTGTTTTCTTCTGCGAATTTTTTAACGGCACCGTTCCATTCAGATTTATCATCCAGGCTTATGAAGGTAAATTTTACAGGTTTACCTTGAAGCTCCTGCATTTTGTCTTTAAAATGAGGAATCTCTCTCATACACGGACCACACCAGGTTGCAAAGAAATTAGTAACATATAGAGTGTCATTATTTTTGGCTAAAATCTGACTTACTTTTTCAGGAGACGCTTCAGGACTGCTGTAAGCTGTACTTTCAGGCTCCGGGTTTTGTGCCACAGCAGCTGAATCTGCAGGTGGAGTGGTATCGTCAGTTCTCTGACCTTCCTTTTTACATCCCGTAAGAGCAATCAGCACAAGCGTGGATAAAATTATCTTCTTCATAAATTATTTTTTATCTATTTTTGAATTGAAGTATGGAACAACAAATCTATAAAGGGAAACTGGTACAGTTTCATTGGTTAAAAATAGCGAAAAAGGAAGAACTTACCAAAAATACTTTTTCTCTGGAGTTTGAAATTCCAGGGAATCTGCAGGAGAATTTCAAGTTTGAAGCCGGACAGTTTGTGAGTGTGAAATTTCAGGCCCATGGAAAAGAGGTTATTAACGATTATTCAATGACTTCGGCTCCTTATGAGAAAAAAATATGCTTGGGGATAAAGGTTGGTTCTCCTGAAGGTGCAACTGCTGAGTTATTTAACAATTACAATGTTGGTGATGAATTATTGGTGAGTGAGCCGAGCGGAAGGTTTACGCTCGTTTCAAAGCCGAGCGAATTCAGGACAATCGTTGCATTTGCCGGTGGAATCGGAATTACTCCTATTTTGAGCCATTTCAAGAACATTCTTCATAATGAACCCAGAACAAGATTGTTTCTGTTTTTCGGAAACAAAAGATCAGAGGAACTGATTTATAGGGAGCTATTGGATAATCTTGCCAGGACATGTGGCAATAGGCTTCAGATTTTTTATTTCTTTTCACAGGAGAAAACGGCTGATCAGTTTTTTTACGGAAGACTGGATGAAAAGAAATTGAATTTAATAATCAATCAGATTCTCCACCTTGATGATACGGATGAAGAATCCACCATTTGGGATGCGGTAGATGAAGTGCTGATCTGTGGAAAAGGAGAGATGATCAAGACATTGGCAAATGCATGTTATCATCATGGAATTCCAAAAAAAAATATTCATTTTGAGCTTTTTGAAGAATATAATAATGATATTTATCCTATCGAAAAAGAATTTCCATTGATTGAAAATGTAGAGGTGGATTTCAAAATGCTGGGAAAAGAATATCATACTGAACTCCCTGATAACACGGAAAAAATATTGCAGCAATTGCTGGTTCAGAAATTTCCGGTACCTTATTCTTGCAAATCCGGGATTTGTGGGAGCTGTGAATGTATTCTGGAAGAAGGGGAAGTGGAATTGCTGGAAAATGAATATTTAACAGAAAAAGAGGAAAAACAGGGACATATCTTAGCCTGCATGTCAATTGCCAAAACTAAGAAAATAAAGCTTAACTTTGATCTCATTTGAGAATCGTAAAAAACATATTTAACCTTTTATTTTTATCAATGGAAATCGGAATTCTGTTGATATGCCTGTCCAATGCCTGGGTTTTTGCCCTTACGAACGGTAGAACGTATACCAAAATATCCAAAATACCACCCCGGGAAATCGCTCTTGTATTAGGTACTTCGCCCAAAATGAGATCGGGCTTATCCAATCCGTATTTTACAAAAAGAATGGATGCAGCGGCTTTGTTGTATCATCATGGAAAAATAAAACAAATCATTGTCAGTGGGGAAAAGAGCAAAGGATATAACGAACCCGCTGCCATGAAAAAATATCTGATCTACCAGGAAGGAGTTCCTGAAGATATTATTGTAGAGGACCCCAAAGGTTTTAATACCTACAAAAGTATATTGCGCTGTAAGGATGTTTATAAAAAAGATGATATCATTATTGTTTCCCAGGGGTTTCATAATCTGAGGGCATTGTTTTTTGCCAGAAACAATGATATGAATGCATTGGGGTTTGATGCCCAGGATGTAAGCAAAGCTGAAAGCTACTACAGAAATCAATCGCGGGAAATTCTTGCCAGAGTGATTGCTGTCGTTTATTTCATACTGGGAATATCCCCGGATTAGAAAGGATATCCGAAAGCAATATTCAAAGTAGGTTTGAAGGGCTGGAAATATTTAAATCTCCATTTTTCACCATCCGGTTTATTTGGGTCATAAATTTTATACGCCAGATCCAATCTTAACGTAATATAAGCAACGTTTACTCTTAATCCGAATCCGCTACCGATACCCACTTGCCTTAAGAACCTATTGAATTTAAACTCATCGCCAAATCCATCATTATAATTGCGAAGACTCCAGGTGTTCCCAATGTCTGTAAAAATTGCCCCTTCATACATTTCATTAAAAGGAACCCTGTATTCTATATTGGTCGTAAGCTTCACATTGTCCGTCATGTAGGTACGAACTCTTTCATCAACCTGAGAATCGGCAGGACCAAGACCTCCAAAGGCCACCCAGGCTCTTATATCATTGGAACCCCCGTTAAAGTAAGAACGGATAACAGGCATGGAAGAAGAATTTCCATAAGGAATCCCAACTCCTATGAACTGGCGAAGCACTAATGTTTGGTTACTGTTGAATCTGAAATATTTTCTTACATCAATATCAAATTTAACAAACTGGGCATACGGTATGCCGAAGATTGTTCTTTGCGGGTTTGTGATGACACCTCCTTCATCTCTTTTTTGATTGAAAACGCTTAAAATGTTACCCGCCAATTCAACTTTTCCGTTAAAATAAAAGGCATTAGGGTAATCCTTTTTTCCAATTTCATTATATACAAAATTATAGATCATGGATGAAATGATCACATCCTGTGTCTGTCTGTCTTTGTTGATCAGTGTTCCTAAAAATGCTGTCAGACGATCGGTTCCCTGCTGATCAAGGTTACTGCGATATACTGCATCTGAAACAATTTGTTGGGAAACCTGGTCAATAGTCGTTTGTCCGGCACTGAATGCCTGTCCGGCTGCAGGATTATAGGCAAAATAATCAGTGAAAATTTCACTTCTTACCTGCTCATCATTGACAAAGTAATCATAATAGGCATCCTTATTCTTGGTTAAACTCAACTGCGTATTGAAAAGAGTAAGCCGGTGGGATACTTTATCATTTACCGTAGCCATATAATTCAGTCCGGTATTGAAATTCACCCTTCCCAGGCCGATATTATTTTGGATGGAAGCTCCTAAAACAATAGATGAAGTAGGGCTATATCGTTTAGGTAATAATTTATAATAATCGAACGGTAACAGAAGTCTTGGGAAATTAAGGGCAGCCTGTGCTGAAATTTCATACGCCAACACTCTTTTGTCTATATTTTTTGTACTTCTGATGGATCCGAAAGTTCCCGAAAGGCTGGTTGAAAGGTTCTCTGCTCCGTTAAAAACATTCCGGGTAGTTAAATCCACTGATGGAGAAACTCCCAAATTCAGTAATTGAGAATAGTTAATATCCGTTCCTACCTTAAGTTCATATTTAGGAAGCGGTTTCAAGATATACATTACATCAATAATACTGTCGTTAGGCGCAGTATCGCCACCTCTCCGCAATGAATCTTTCGCTTTCAGGATGCTGAAATTATTCATGGATAGGAGGTTTCTTTTGGTGAGATCCAGCTTTTTCTGATCGTATACTTGTTTATGTCCTACGGTAATGGCCCTCCACAATGCTCTGGTCTTATACTGCTCATTCACTTTGTGAAATCTTATCCCCCGTAAGCTGTCTTTAAAAGTATTTTTAGAATAGTCGCCCATTTCATCAACAACAGCAACGTCTATATTGCCTATTGTTGCAATTTTATAGGGACTGTCTGCAGAATCTTTGTGAATTTCCAACGTAAGCGGAACCTGCTTTCTGCTTTTCAGTGAATCAGCAACGAAATAAATTTCTTCATTGGTACTGTTGAATTTGTAATACCCTCTTTCCCTCATCATCTCATTGATTCTTGTCACTTCTTTTTCCAGAACGGTCTGATCCAGAATCTGCCCGGATTTTATAAGACTGCTATGAAGCTTTTGCTTGTAGAGATCTTTAATATTGGCATCCGGAATATTATAATAATAATCCTTGATATAAGTGGGATCATTGTGAGTAATATAATAAGTTACAGCCGCTTTTTTTGCAGCCGAATCCAATTCATGTTTAAACTTTACCTGTCCGTCCCAATATCCTCTGTAGGTAAGCCTTTTATCAATAGATTCCGCTCCTTTTTCCGTTCTTGTCTGATCCAGAATTACAGGTGGTGATCCCCAACTATGAAATAATCTGTCCCAGAACAGGTTTTTCCCGATGCTGCTTTTCATATTGTACTTCAGGAAAAGAGAATCTCTTAATTTCTGATCTCTCATTTCACTGGGATAGGTCATGTATTCATTAAGGATGGTGTCGTATTTTGGATTGGCCATATTGTAGAACCACAGGCCTACCGGCATGAAAAGTAGCTGTTTCTTGTTGGGTTTTTGCTGAACATAACTTTTCAGCTCATCATCAAAAAACTGTTTTTTATCTTCAAACTCGAAATTGTTTTTGGTAAGCAGATATTCCCCGTCCGGAACCTTTTTCGTAGTGCTACAAGCATAAAGGAGACCAACAAATGTTGCAAATGAGATAATTTTATAATATTTTTGAGGAGAATTCTTATAATGCTTACAGCTCATACAATAAAAGTTTTACAGTCTTTGGATAAAAAGAAGTTCAGGCAAAAATACAATTTGTTTTTGGTTGAAGGTAATAAAATCATTTGTGAACTCTTTGAATCTAACTTTAAAATTAAAGAAATATTTTCTACTGATCCACAAAAATTAGACCGTACAGATGTACCGGTTACACATGTCTCTGAAAATGAGTTGAAAAAAGTAAGCTTTCTAAAGACTCCGAAAGATTCCATAGCGGTTTGTCATCTCAATTCTGAGCAAAAAATGGAAGATCAGAATGTTCAGCTGGTATTGGACGGAATTCAGGACCCGGGGAATTTAGGAACAATTATTCGTTTGGCAGACTGGTTCGGAATCGAACAAATTATCTGTAGTAATGATACGGTAGATTTTTATAATCCAAAAGTGATACAGGCCAGTATGGGATCTTTTACGAGGGTGAATATGGTGTACTGTGATCTTGTGGAATATCTTTCGGAAACTGAAAACATCAATATTGGAACTGATATGGAAGGGGAGAACATCTACACTTTCCAAAGACCCGAAAAAATCAACCTGATTTTAGGAAATGAAGGCAACGGAATGCGCCCGGAAACGGAAAAACTGCTTCAGAAAAATATCAGTATTCCCCGATTTGGAAAATCACAATCTACGGAGAGTCTGAATGTTTCTATGGCAGCAGGAATTATTTTAGGGCAGTTGTTTTCTCAAAAATAAAAATTAGAGGTTAGAAGTTAGATTTGATGATAAAGGTGAAGATTTATCAAGCAATTACTAAAGATTGAATGTTCTGTAATTTACTTTTCCTAACTTCTAACGACTAACTTTGGTTTTATATCAGTTGTTCCATACTGGAAACACTTTTGTTCTTCTGGTAATTTTCCAATTTTTTTCTAACAAATTTCAGGGCAACGGGAGCAAGGTAAATCATGGCCAGACCCAACAATTTTTTCTTCCAGTTCGGGCTGCTCATGCTTTTCTTGGCATAATTTCCCACTAACGCTGTGATCCCAAGTTTGATGACGGCATCCATCGCATTTCCTTTGAAAGCAGAATTGGCAATACCCATTGCGGTATTTTTGCTGATAAGCATATCTTTTACTTCGGAAGTAATCTGTTTGGCAATGACATCCTTTCTGAGTACAATTTTCTCATCACCGTCTTCATCTACTTTTTCCTGCAGATACTGATCCGTTAAACCATTGGTGAAGGCACTTAAGCTTTCCTTGGTGTTTTTGAAGGTAAGAAGGTTTTCCAAATCATCGATCTCAGTCTTCAATAATTTTTTCTTTCTCCTTAATTCCTCTAAGCTCTCATAATTTCTGCCCATAGTTTAATGATTTAAAAATTTAATAACCTGATCTGCCACAGAGTTTACAATGGTTTTCTTAAAAGCGATAATAAAAAACATTACAAAAAGGTAAAATGCCGCAACAATTAAAAAACCGTAAGAAGTATTATCTAATGCTTTACCTATAAGAAATGCTATTCCAAAATTGAAAAGAATGATAAAAAAAGCAAAAGCTACTAATAATACTACAAGGTAAGTAATGATCCCTGCGGAAAGTGAAGATTTTTCTGTCGCTTCAATTTTCAGCAGGTCTATTCTCTTCGTTGCATATTCTTTAATAGTCTCTATCATTATTTTTATTTTAAAGTTACAAAAAAAGGAACTTTAATGCACAAAGTTCCTTTTAATAATTTCAAATTATTGAATCTTACTTTTTTAGATCATTTAATTCTGCTTCTACGTCTTTTACAACATCCGTAGTTTTAGAAACAATCTGATCTTTATATTTGTCATAGCCATCTTTCACTGTATGAGCTACATTGCTGGCTGTTTCTTTAAAGGTAGAAGAAATGTTGCTGTATTGATCTTTTACTTTTTCAGAAACTTCCCCATACTTGTTTTTAGCCTGATCTTTAAGATCGTTTGCTTTATTTTTTATCTTTTTTCTAGTTTCTTTACCTTCTTCAGGAGCATAAAGCATTCCTAATACCACACCTGCTGCAGCACCTGCAAGAAGTCCTGCCAATATACCTGCTGTATTGTTTTTTTTAGACATTTTTCGTTTTTTTAATAGTTAATAAAGATTAGTTTTTTATAGTAATAATGATTACAATTTATATACCAAAGGAAATTTTGTCTTATTAAAATTTGTTAAAACTTTTTAAGTAGGACAGGATGCTTTCAATTGTTTCTTTCTTGGTAAGAAAGGTATTATCTATAACGATGGCGTCATCAGCTTGCTTTAATGGTGCGATTTCTCTTTCACTGTCTATTTTGTCTCTTTCAATCAGGTTTTCTTTTACCTGTTGCTCTGCCGCTTCTATTCCAAGGCTTAAAAGTTCATGGTACCTTCTTTTGGTTCTTTCATCAATGCTCGCCGTCAGAAAGAATTTGAAGTCCGCATTTGGCAGAACTACTGTCCCAATGTCACGCCCATCCATAATAATGCCGCCTTTTTCTGCCAAGGTGCGTTGATATTGAAGTAAAAAATCCCGCACTTCTTTTTGTTTGGCGACTAAACTTACATTATCGGAAACTTCATTGGAACGGATTTCCTTGGAAATATCCTTGTGGTCAAGATGAAGAATCAATTCACCATCCTGGTTTTTAAACTCAAGTTCAATGTGCTGTAATGAGGAAAAAAGCTGTTCCAAATCTATTGATCCGTTTCCATCCATACAGTTCTGAAGGGCATACCAGGTGATTCCCCTGTAAAGTGCACCCGTGTCCAGATGGATAAGCCCAAGCTTTTCAGCAATGACCTTTGAGATTGAACTTTTTCCGGTAGACGAGTACCCATCGATAGCTATTACAGGTTTTTTCATACCGCAAATTTCAAGAAATTTTCTTAAAAATCAAGAAACCTTAAGAGATTTTCTTAAGGTTTCTTGTTTATTTTAGTGTAAAGGCTTCAGTTTATTTAATATCCTGCGTGGCTGGTAAGGTCTACGGAAACACCTATTTGATTTACATTGGAAGAATTATGATATCTTACATGAGCATAATCGATACGGAACCTTGAAAGCTTGATTCCAAACCCCGCAGATAGTCCTGAAAAGTTTCTCTGATCCACTACAGCGAGTTCATTTCCTCTTTTTACATTATATCCCAATCTGATATTGAAGTTCTTTTCCGGGAATAGTTCTGCCCCTAAAGAGAAGTGATCTGCAATTTTTCTTCCTACATTTACTTCCTGGCCGTTTACATTGTACTCGGAAGAAATATCAAGTTGCTGAAGATCATGTGCGGTAATGGTAATGGCAAGGGGAAAAGCTTTTAATATCTTGGTATATCCGAGATCTACCCTAAATGGAAGCTTTTCTCTTTCTCCGTTGAACGATTTGAATTGGTATCCGAAATTCCTGAAGACTACGGCAACCACTTCTTTACTTTTTTTGTTGTGGTAAGTAACTCCAGCATTTCCTGCTATGGCAGAAGATGTATAATTATCAATTTTAGAAGTGATAAAATTTAAGCTTCCCCCAATGGTCCAGTCTTCTTCAAACTGGTAAGCATAACCGGCACCGATGGCAACATCAGAAGCGCTGAAATTACCGTTTTCAAAACCACTGTCGTCTGTTCTGGGAATATCACCGTAGTTCATATACCTTGCATTGACAGTAGCCATATGACCGTTATCAAAATCTTTGGCAAAGGCGATGGTTCCATACTTGGAATCGGCAAGATAAGCCGCACCATTCACAGAAAGCTGTTTGTCAGAATCCTTATTCAACAAGGCCGGATTGGCAATCGCAAAAGAAACATCATAATCTCTTATGGTAATTGCATCACCTCCTAAAGCAGCCTGTCTGGCAGATACAGGAATGTTTAAAAAAGGATAGACATGGGTTCCCGTTTGTGCATGAGAAACCAATCCTGACAGAAATAATGAAAAAATGATAATTTTCTTCAATTCAATTTATAATTAATGCAAAAATAATCCTTTTTCGTACTTTTCAAAATATTTCTAAGATTATTTACACTTAAATATTTTTCTTTTTTCAATATTTTTAATGATTATATTTGCAAAGTCAAATTTTAGGGAATTTCCCGACTAAAAAATTTTATTAAAATTAAAGATGAAATATAAAAGAATCCTTTTGAAACTGAGTGGTGAGGCCTTAATGGGGAACAGACAATATGGTATTGACAATGAAAGGCTGCAAGAATATGCTGCAGAAATCAAAAAAGTAGTGGATAAAGGCTGTGAAGTAGCCATCGTAATTGGAGGAGGAAATATTTTCCGTGGAGTAGCAGGTGCTGCAAAAGGGATGGACAGAGTTCAGGGAGATTATATGGGAATGTTAGCCACGGTCATCAACGGGATGGCTTTACAGGGAGCCCTGGAAGATGCAGGAATTAAAACAAGGCTGCAATCTGCTATTGAAATGGACAAAGTGGCTGAACCTTTTATTAAAAGACGTGCGGTAAGACACCTTGAAAAAGGCAGAGTGGTTATTTTCGGTGCCGGAACAGGAAATCCATATTTTACCACAGATACAGCTGCCACATTGAGAGCAATTGAAATAGGAGCCGATGTAATTTTAAAGGGAACAAGAGTAGACGGAATCTACGATAGCGACCCTGAAAAGAATGCAGATGCTGTAAAATATAATTCATTATCTTTCGATGAAGTTTTTGAAAAGAACCTTAAAGTAATGGATATGACTGCATTTACTTTAAGCCACGAGAATAAATTACCGATTATTGTTTTTGATATGAACAAAGAAGGCAATTTAGTGAAAATTGTAGAGGGAGAAAATGTTGGTACTTTAGTTGATTTGTAAAGAGGAGTCTGGTGGTAGGGCTTAGGATTCAGAATGAAATTATTCATTGCCCCATTACTTATTACTCATCATTATCAATGATCATTTTATAAATAATGTGTAACCTTTCAAATTTTAATTATATAATGGAAGAATTAGATCTTATATTAGAATCGGTAAATCAGGACATGGATGCAGCTATCAAACATTTGGATCATGCGTTTCAAAAGATCAGGGCAGGACGTGCTTCTACGGCAATGGTTCAGGATGTAATGGTGGAATATTACGGAGCTCCAACTCCTATCAACCAGGTTGCTAACGTTTCCGTACCGGACGCCATGACGATTTCTATTCAACCTTGGGATAAAACAGCGATTAACGCTATTGAAAAAGCTATTATCAATTCTAATTTAGGTTTTGCACCTTCTAACAACGGGGAAAACATTATCCTTAATGTTCCGCCTTTAACAGAAGAGAGAAGAAGAGATTTGGCTAAACAGGCTAAAGCTGAAACGGAACAGACGAAAATTGTCGTAAGAAATGCAAGACAAGACGGTTTAAAAGAACTTAAAAAGCTGGAAGGTGTTTCTGAAGATGTTATCAAAGGGGTAGAAGACGAAATTCAAACGCTTACCGATAAATATGTAAAACTTTGTGATGAACATCTTAAAGTGAAAGAAGCTGAAATTATGAAAGTATAATTTTCAGTTTTAAAATATAAAAAGAGGCTTCATTTGAAGCCTCTTTTGTTTATAAGCATTGAATTTCTCCTCGCTTTTCACTATTCCTTATCAGCAATTCATAAGCTTTCAGTAATTCTTCTGCAGAACAATTTATCTCTTTACTGGCAATTTTTTGAGGATCCGGATTGTGGGGAGTATTTGATCTTTTTGTATATTTTTTTTCAAGACATTTTATCGCTTTACCATGTTGCAGATAAATCCTCTGTTCACTAATATTATCTTTTATAATAGGTTTTTCCGGAGTTCCTCCATCAAAGTTCCATGATGTGTCTTCTCTAAAAATAAAAAAAGGCTCGTTATTTTCGATATAATAGTTTTCTATGGAAGAAAAATGGCTGTATTCTGCATATGAATGTTGTATCACCTTTATTCCCTCCTGATCTGAATAAAAAACCACTTTTCCCGACCTTTCATTATTACAGCTGTATTCAAATTTTACGGAGTCCAGCTTTTTAGTGGTAAGAAGATTGTTGAGAACGGCGTATTTTTTTCTTATACTTTCTATGGGGGAAAGGCTCTTTGGTGAATCTATTGTAATTGTATCTGTTATAATACTATCCGTATGCCGGAAGTTCTTATCCTTAATGGAGCCGGATTCTTTCTTACATGAAAAAAACGATAGTAAGCCGGCTATTATAAAAAGAGTTCTCATGATCAGCGATTATAATCAGAATATTACAAAAAATATGCAGTTTTTAGAATAATGCCGGAAATAAAAAAGATCCGGAATTTCCGGATCTTTTATTTTATTGATATCTCTTATGTTCTTTATTTTTAGAAAATCTTTTAATGATTGGTTTAAATAATGCTTTATATTTTTCCGCATCAAACAGTTGTGAATCCGTAAGTGCTTTATAAGTCATCCAGACCCCGAAAGGTAAAAGAATCATATTAGGCAGCCACGCGGCAAGATATGGATTCATTTTCCCGCCCCATGCAATATTCTCGATCGCAAGGTTCATCACATAAAAGATGATGAAAATAACAATGGCTATGATTACGGGTACTCCCATTCCTCCTTTTCTAATGATAGATCCTAAGCTGGCCCCGATCAGGAAGAAAATAATACAGGTAACAGAGTAGGAGACAATTCTCTGCTGGTAAATAACGACTTTACTGAAGTATTTTACATTGGGTTTGATGTCATTGGATTTTCCTTCCAGTGTTACTTTTAAATTATCCAGCCTGTTATAGGCATTATAAATGATTTCCAGCTTTTTATCTGTTTTTACGGTATCCAGCTTGATTTGAGATTTCACGGGAGCTTTGGATTTGTTCTTATCCATATAGCTGACCATGGAATTGGTCTGATTAAGCGCATCATTGCTTATATTGGCAAAGAATTTATCATTCTCCTTTTTATTCTTGAGAATGGTTTCATTAAGTTCATTATAGGATTGAAAACGATAGTCATCTGTAATCTGTTCCTTTTCAATAGCCTTATTGATAATCTCACTAATGTCGAAATGAGAAACAAGAGTGTCAAATTTAATGGCCTGATCCGGTTGCTTGTATCTTGCATTTTCCCCTTTTCCTGCTAAATTATCTTCAAATACATATCCGTTATATAAAACCAGTTTGAGGAAGTTTTTATTCGCAGCAGGTACAAATTTCCCTTTTTCGGCGACAATGGACTGCTGGTTTTCAAATGTGCTGGCTTTTTTGTGGACAAATACCCCGTCAATATTTTCTCCGTTTTCCCCGTAGATCTTATCAAATTTTACCATGTATCCGGGAATCTGATCAATAAACTGTCCGGGTGTGAAGTTAAGGGCCGGTTTCGTCTGGGCAATATTGAAAAGCATATTTTTAGCTTTTCTCTGAAAATCAGGAATGATATTATTGGAGAAGAAAAACAGCATTACCGCCAACATTACAGATACTCCTAAAAGCGGTGTCATCACTCTTGTTAATGAAATACCTGCTGCTTTCATGGCTGCAAGCTCATACCTTTCTCCAAATTCACCGAAAGACATAATACTGGCCAGAAGAATGGTAAGCGGCATTACCATACTGATAACGCTTACTCCCAGATAAAAAAGAAGCTTAAGGATCTGCCAGTAGCTTAACCCTTTCCCCATAAACTGACCCAGCTGCACCCAGATGATATTCACGATGAATATGAAAAACAATACACTGAATATAAAGAAAAAAGGGCCAAAGAAGGTTTTTATGATATATCGGTCTAGTATTTTTAACATGCGCCAAAATTAATCAAAAAGCCACAAAGTTTACTTGTGGCTTTTTATATTTTTTTATTATCAGGTGAAATTGCAAATTGTCCATCGTAAAATTGGTCCAAAAAACAATTTACAGTTCTGTTATGATATAATTTTTATATTTATTCTTGTCAAAAACGAACATGTTCGGATCCAGGTCCTGGTTTTCCTTATATTCCTTAATGGCAATTACCGCTACATCCTGGTTGGTGCCGTGCTGCTCCAGCTTTACCATTTGTTTTTTAGCTGAATCTACAAACAGGTAGACATATTTCAAACCATTTGCTTTTACAGGAGTCAGCTTAATAAAGTCTGTATTTACGCCATTTACAGTTTTCTTCCCGTTATAAGTTACATTATAATCCTTTCTGTAGCTCGTAAGATAATTGATAGGAGAAAACATGCTGCCACCGTTAGGCTTGGCAATCGTTACTTCCATATCTTCCGCATTGATATTATAGATCTTATTGCCATCGAAAACCTGTTCTGTATCCATGATTTTCAACTTGTACTTATCTCCGGCAGCATAGTAAATTCCGGGCTCGGTTTTAGTCACCTGCCCTTTGATTCCGCTTCCGAAAGAAAATTTAAAATAGGTGTTGTTTTTAGAATTGTAGTTGGCCGTAATATCATCAAGGATTTTTTTAGCCTTTGCATCTATTTTCTGTGCATTGGCAAACCCAACCGCTCCTATAACCAAACTTCCTAATATGGCTTTTGAAATAATATTTTTCATTTTTTCTAATTAATACTTTAATCTTTAGACATTTTCTGATCTCAAAAGTTAAACGTCATGACGTTTTTCCCTTTATTTACGCAAATCTTCCAAAAACTGTTCCAAAGAATGAAGATCACTGATTAAAACCTCTCTTGCTTTTGCCCCGTTGAATCCGCCTACAATACCACTGGCTTCCAGCTGATCCATAATTCTTCCGGCTCTGTTATACCCTAATTTCAATTGTCTCTGAAGCATTGAGGTAGAACCCTGCTGTGTGGAAACAATGATTCTTGCCGCTTCTTCAAATAAAGCATCCTTTTCGTTCGGGTCAAAAGCACCTACCGTACTTGTGGAATCTTCAGAAACATATTCAGGCAACATAAATGCAGAAGCATATCCTTTCTGTTCTCCGATATATTCAGCGATTCTTTCCACCTCAGGAGTATCTACGAATGCGCATTGAAGCCTTAAAATTTCGTTTCCGTTGAAATACAGCATATCTCCCTTACCAATCAGCTGATCTGCTCCCGGAGAATCAAGAATTGTTCTTGAATCTACACTGGAAATTACTCTGAATGCAGCCCTTGCCGGGAAATTGGCCTTGATCATCCCTGTAATTACGTTAACGGATGGTCTTTGTGTAGCAACAATCAGGTGGATTCCAACGGCTCTTGCCAGCTGGGCCAATCTTGCAATAGGTAATTCAACCTCTTTTCCGGCTGTCATGATCAAATCAGCAAACTCGTCTACTACTAAAACGATATAGGGCAAATAACGGTGTCCGTTTTCAGGATTAAGTTTTCTTTCACTGAATTTCTTATTGTATTCTTTCAGGTTTTTACAGAAAGCATTCTTCAAAAGGTCATATCTTGTATCCATCTCGATACAAAGAGAATTCAGAGTATTGATTACTTTATTGGTATCCGTAATGATGGCTTCATCCGTATCCGGAAGTTTAGCCAGGTAATGTCTTTCAATTTTAGAGTATAATGAAAGTTCCACTTTTTTAGGATCAACCATTACAAACTTCAATTCGCTCGGGTGTTTTTTATAGAGTAGGGAGGTAAGAATAGCATTAATCCCTACTGATTTACCCTGTCCTGTTGCTCCTGCCATCAACAAGTGAGGCATTTTAGCCAAATCTGCCATGAAAATTTCATTAGAAATGGTTTTTCCGAATACCACCGGCAAATCCATATCCGTATTCTGGAATTTCTGTGAAGCGATAACGGAGCGCATAGAAACCATGGTAGGATTTTTTCTTGGAACTTCTATTCCTATTGTTCCTTTTCCGGGCATTGGTGCAATAATTCTGATTCCTAATGCAGAAAGATTTAATGCAATGTCATCCTGTAATTTTTTGATAGCCGCAACTCTGATTCCCGCTTCCGGAACAATTTCGTATAAAGTAACGGTAGGACCTATGGTGGCTTTAATTTCAGCAATTCCTACATTGAAATTCTTTAAAAGTCCGACAATCTTATTTTTGTTTTCCTCCAGCTCTTCCTTGTTGATAGAAATTTCCTCGCTTCCGTAATCTTTTAACAGATCTACTGTCGGCATCTGGAAGTTTGCCAGATCTAATTTGTGATTGTATAGCCCGTGCTTTTCAACAAGTTCCTGAGATTTTCTGTCAGAATCATCCAAAATATCCACTACAGGTGCTACTTCTACATTGAATTTGATATCTTCTTTCGGAGCTGTTGCTGTTTTAGTATTAAAATCAAAAGCTTCTTCCAGGGTTGCTGCCGGAGTAACAGGTTTTGTCGTAAGGTTTAGATTGACAGATGATGAGAAGTCCTTTTCCTCTTCATCAAATGAAGTCTGATTCGGGGTAGTAATAGGTGCTAAATTAGTGGAAACCGGAACTTCAGGAAAACCTTTCGGAACACTTACAGGATCCTGAATGGTTGCGCTTTCTGTTACATCCGTAACCGAAACATTATTCACCGGAGTATCTTTACTTTCTTCTTCCAATTCATTATCCGCTTCAAAATTCTCATCAGAATTGGGCATCATGGATTTTACTCTTCCTATGGTGTTTTCATTAATTTCTTCCAGCTTGGCTTTTATTGAACTTGGACGAAGATTGAATTCTAAGATGAAATATAAAATAATACTTGCTGCCAACACCAGCCAAAGACCTACGGTCCCGATAATGGCATTAAGAGAATCCATGATCTGATATCCATAGACGCCTCCTAAAACACCTTGCCCTTTGGTAATGGCTCCCATGAAAATAGGAATCCAGCAAATGAAAAATAAAGAATGTCCAACGGTTTTCCATGGCTTAAATATCTTCTTCTTCAAAATCAGTGTTCCAAAGACCAGAAACAGGAAAGCAATGATAAAAGAGGCAACCCCTATACTTTCGAATATGAAAATATTTCCGAGCCAGTCTCCGACTTTCCCAAAAACATTTGAGGATTTTATACTTTTATCCAGCATTGTTCCCGCCTGGCTCTGGTCTGCCTTCCAATTCATTAAATAGGAAATGAATGACAAAGTAAGCACTACAGAAAAAAGTATAAAGGTAAGCCCGAAAAATATACGTGGCTTAGATAAAATTCTGCCTTTTTCAGGCGATTCCGTTTGTTTGGTTTGTGTCTTTTTATCCATAATATCAATGAGGGCAAATTTAATGTTTTTTCAATAGTAAAAGAATCTTTTTCGTGAAAATTATAATCCTTGGTTATGCTCATTTTTGAGGGTTTCGATGAATGATTTTCTATAAATCTGTCCTTATTAAGAATGAATCAAAATAAGTGTAAGCAGGCTCTAAAATGATAAATAACAGTTTTTTTTGTCGACCTTTTAATTAATCATCCTTATTTTTGCATGTCAAGTAAAAAAATCATGAAGAAGCTCCAGGATATTCTTATCTCAACCAGAACAATGGCAGTGTTGTTGCTCATTTTTGCATTCGCAATGGCTTATGCAACATTCTTAGAAAATGATTATGGAACCCCTACCGCAAAAGCATTAATTTACGAAGCAAAATGGTTCGAACTGATCATGTTTCTGCTCATCTTAAACTTCATCGGAAATATCGGAAGATACAGACTTTGGAAAAGAGAAAAATGGCCGGTTTTGGTGTTCCACCTTGCTTTTGTCCTTATTTTCATTGGCGGAGCCATTACAAGATACATCAGCTTCGAGGGAACCATGCATATCAGAGAAGGAGAAACATCCAATGAGATCGTAACAGATAAAAACTTCTTTAAAATTCAGATCGAAGAAAAAGGGGATGTTTTGAATTATGAGGATATTCCTTATCTCATGTCTCCATTACATAAAGATTTCAAAGCAACTTATGATTTCCACGGAAAGCAGATTAAAGTTTTTGCAAAAGAATATGTTCAGAGAAAAAAGGACAGTTTAATTGCTGAACCAAACGGAGCAGAATACCTTCATTTGGTATCTACCGGACAAACCGGAAGACAGAATATTTACATCAAACCGGGAGAAACCAAATCTATCAATGGTACGCTGGTAACTTTTAACAGAGCTATTGAAGGGGCTGTTGAGTTTAAGAGCGAAGGTGGAAAGTTGTTCATTAAAACCCCGGTTGACGCTACTTATATGACAATGGCCACGCAGGCTACAGGCAACACGAAAAAAGATGAATTTCAGCCTCTGGCATTGAGAAGCTTATACAGCATCAACGAACTTAAATTAGTCGTTCCTGAAGGTCTTAGAAAAGGAAGGTTACTGGCTTTTGAAGGTGACAGAAAAAAAGATGCTAATGTTCCTGATATGTTAACGGTGGAAATTCAGGGACCTAAAACAAAGCAATTGGTTGACCTTTCCGTTGAAAAGGGAAATCCGAATGCTTACAAGCAGGTGACTATGGACGGATTGAACATTATGGTTGGTTTCGGACCGAAAGTTTACAACACCCCTTTTGCTTTGAAGCTGGATGACTTCGTTATGGAAACTTATCCCGGAAGCTCTTCACCAAGTGCCTATGAAAGCCACGTGAAAATTATTGACGAAGGAAAACAAACTCCTTATAAAATCTATATGAATCACGTCCTTAATCACGGAGGATACCGTTTTTTCCAGGCTAGTTTTGATCCTGACAGAATGGGAACGGTATTGTCAGTCAATCATGACTATTGGGGGACTTTAATTTCATATATAGGATATACATTTTTATTCCTGGGAATGTTCCTGATCTTTTTCTGGAAAGGATCTCACTTCTGGAAACTGAATAAAATGCTGACGGATGTTAACAAGAAAAGAGCGGTAACAGTCATTTTATTAATGCTGAGTTTAGGGTTGAACGCTCAAAAAATTGAAACACACGGAACGACTGACGGAAGCAGGGAACATATTCATGTAGAAGGAGACGGGCACAATCATGCACCTGCTCCTGAAGCGGCTCAACCACAGCAAAAGCCACAACAGAACTCATTAGCGGCTCCTTTAGGAAAAATGAGAATGATTTCTGCTGATGAGATTATTGCCAGAAATAAAATCAGTAAAGAGCATGCGGATAAATTCGGATATCTTTTAGTTCAGAATTTCGAAGGAAGAATTGTTCCTATTAATACAGAGGCATTAGATATTTTAAGAAAACTATACAAGAAAGACGAATTTAAAGGAACCGACGGGAAATCCCTTACGGCTAACCAATGGTTCCTTTCCATTAATACCGATACGCCAAGTTGGACGATGGTTCCTATCATTAAAGTGGGAACTAAAGGCGGCGATGAATTAAAAAACAAAACAAAGGCTAATGATGAAGGATACACTTCATTAATGAATCTTTTCCCGGCAGATGCGAATGGAAATCTTACTTATATTCTGGAACACGATTATAATATCGCTTTCCGTAAAAAACCGGCGGAACAGACGAATTATGATAAGGAAGTTATTTCCGTGAACGAGAGGGTTCAGATTTTCAATGAATTTTTCAGCGGGCAGTTTATGAGAATTGTTCCGGTGAAGAATGATGCGAATCATACTTGGCACTCATGGCTGGATCAGAAATTCGAGCCGGATATGGAATCTCAGCAGGTCATGGGACCTTACTTCGCCGAAGTTTTAGCAGCACAGCAGTCCGGGAACTGGAGTAAGGCCGATACGGAATTGTCAAAGCTTTCAGATTATCAACAGAAATGGGGAAAAGCTGTAGTTCCTGCCAAATCCAAGGTGGATCTGGAAGTATTCATGAATAAAGTAAACATCAATTTCAAATTATTGATTTTCTATACTTTAATCGGGGGATTATTGCTTATCTTAGGATTTGTTGAATTATTCAAACCTAATAAAATTTTAAATAAGGTTATTAAGGGAATCATTGCGTTAGGTTTACTGGGCTACCTGTTACATTTCCTGGGACTGGTTGCAAGATGGTATATTTCCGGGCATGCGCCTTGGAGTAACGGATATGAAGCCATTATCTTCATTTCATGGGTGGGGATTACTGCAGGATTATTGTTATACAGAAATTCAAATGCCCTGATTCCGGCAGCCGGGTTTATGGTAGCGGTAATTATGATGGGGTTTGCACACGGAGGCTCAGCGCTTGATCCTCAGATTACGCCTCTTGTACCTGTTTTAAAGTCTTACTGGTTAATTGTTCACGTGGCTATTATTACGTCGAGTTACGGTTTCTTTGCCCTTTCTATGATTATTGCTGTAATTTCCCTGGTATTCTATATTATTTCAAATAAGAGTACATATAAATTACATCACGATACGACGTTAAAAGAATTAGCCATTGTTTCTGAAATGTCATTAACAATTGGTCTTTTTGCTCTTACCGTAGGGAACTTTTTAGGAGGAATATGGGCCAATGAATCCTGGGGAAGATACTGGAGCTGGGATCCTAAGGAAACCTGGGCATTCATTTCCATTATGGTATATGCTTTTGTATTGCACATGAGATTGGTTCCCGGATTAAGAAGCAGATGGGCTTTCCATGTAGCGGCAATGTTCGCATTCTGCTCAATGGTAATGACGTATTTTGGAGTTAATTATTACTTAAGCGGGCTTCACTCTTATGCTGCGGGAGATCCTGTTCCGGTGCCGGCCTGGGTGTATATAGGGGTATCAACGATGATTCTTTTATCTGCAGTATCTTACTTTAAATTTAAAGTACTGACCAAAAAATAAATGATTTAAAATATAATATAAATCCCGGAAGTAATTCCGGGATTTTTTTATTCAAATTTTAAGATTGACATCAGACCAAATACTTTGTCATCTTCGTATCGCAAGACCCCGGATCCGGACCCTCAAAAAAAACATCATTTATAACTCATAATTCAAAACTTATATATATCTTTATGATATCAAAATAATATCAAAATTAAAATCATGGAAAAAATTTTAAAACCCATGTCGGGTTACTTAACATTGGTTATTTGCCTAGTGCTGTTGATCGCTTCTGTTTACTTATTTATTAAGGGTGTGGATGAGAATATTACTTATGTTATCATAGCATTATTATGTTTTATCCTTTCATGCTTTTTCCTGAAAGGCTTAATGATCATTCAGCCCAACCATTCGAGAGTTTTGAATTTCTTTGGAAAATATGTAGGAACAGTAAAAGATAACGGATTGTTTTTCATTAATCCTTTATACTCATCTCAGAAAATAAGTCTTCGTTCTGAAAACTTACAGGGGCAAACTTTGAAGGTAAATGATAAAATGGGGAACCCGATCGAAATTGCCGTTGTGATTGTGTGGAAAGTAGGAGATACTTATAAAGCGGCTTTTGATGTGGAGCGTTATTCAGACTTTGTAAAAATGCAGAGTGAAGCTGCGGTACGTCATTTAGCCATGAGCTTTCCGTATGATAATTTGGAAGATGATCATGCACCTATTACTTTGAGGGAAGGGGGTGACAAGATCAATTCTATTTTGGAACAGGAACTTACTGACCGGCTTTCCAAGGCGGGTATTACAATCCAGGAAGCGAGAATCTCACATTTAGCTTATGCTTCAGAAATTGCCGGAGCTATGCTTCAGAGACAACAGGCAACCGCTATTGTTGCCGCCAGAACCAAGATCGTAGAAGGAGCTGTAGGGATGGTAGATTTGGCATTGAAAAAGCTATCGGAGGAAAACATTGTTGAACTTGATGATGAAAGAAAAGCTGCTATGGTAAGCAATTTAATGGTAGTTCTTTGTGGTGAAAAAGCCGCACAACCTATCTTAAACGCCGGGACATTATATAACTAATTGATTATTAGGATCAAGACTAAAGAATATACTAAGTAAACTTAATATTCTTGTATTTAAAAAATAGAAAGAAAAATGAAACCCCAAAAAGCTCAAAACTCTTCCGAAAGCACTCAGAAAGGTAAAAAGTCTTTTGTGATCAGGATAGATGAGTCTACTTATAAGCTCCTGGAAAAATGGGCCAACGATGAATTCAGAAGCGTAAACGGACAGATTGAGTATTTGCTTCATCAAAGTCTGATCAGTTCGGGACGAAAGAAGAAAGAATAATTAAGACCGGGTAACAACAAAAATCATTCAATTTAACCGATAAACAAAAGAAAAGCAGAGAAATTTCTCTGCTTTTTTATTTCATGCAACTCTGAAGCGTGTCCGCCCCAAAGTAGAATATTACAAGCCATATTAAACCTTTAATGGTAAAAAAAGCAAATCCTGCCCATCCCACACGTTTAAACCATTTTTTGAACTTTGAATTATTTTCCTGCGGATTTTCCATTGATATTAAGAGTATTACTTTACAAAGATAAACATGTTTAGAATTATTCCAAATAACAAAGCTGTTAAAAAAAATAAAATTTTGCGTTTCGTATAATATTTTTATCTTTAGAGGAAACGAAAAGTATCATTGTATGTCTAAAAAAGTCAAAGATTTCGGGATAGAAAAAACTCTCAAAAATCTAGGTATTAAAGAAGAAAATAAAGGAACATCAGTAGGCGGAAAATATTTTGCATCAGGAAAAACAATAGAAAGTTTTTCTCCGGTTGATGGCAAATTAATTGCTAAAATAAAGACTTCAGGTGAGAGCGATTATGACAAAGTAATTGAATCTGCTCAAAAAGCATTTCAAGAATTCAGAATGATCCCTGCCCCTAAAAGAGGAGAAATTGTAAGACAATTAGGACAAAAACTAAGAGAATATAAGGACGACCTTGGAAAACTCGTTTCTTATGAGATGGGTAAATCTCTACAGGAAGGGCTGGGAGAAGTACAGGAAATGATTGATATCTGCGATTTTGCAGTTGGGGTTTCAAGGCAGCTTCACGGCTACACCATGCACTCTGAAAGACCCGGACACAGAATGTATGAGCAATACCATCCGCTGGGAATTGTTGGAATTATCACGGCTTTTAATTTTCCGGTTGCGGTTTGGTCCTGGAACACTGCTTTGGCGTGGATCTGTGGAAATGTCACCATTTGGAAACCTTCTGAAAAAACACCGCTTTGTGCACTTGCATGCCAGAATATTATGTCAGAAGTTCTGAAGGAAAATAATCTTCCCGAAGGAATTTCAAGTGTATTGGTGGCAGATCACGAGATCGGTCAGAAACTGGTGGATGACAAACGTGTTTCTTTGATTTCTTTTACAGGTTCTACAAGGGTAGGAAGAATGGTTTCTTCCAGAGTAGCCGAAAGATTCGGAAAATCAATCCTTGAATTGGGCGGAAATAATGCCATTATTATCTCAAAAGAGGCAGACCTTGATATGGCAATTATCGGAGCCGTTTTCGGAGCCGTAGGAACAGCAGGACAGAGATGTACCTCTACGAGAAGACTGATCATTCATGAAAGCGTTTATGATGATATGAAGAAAAGACTGGTAAAAGCTTATGGTCAGCTTAAAATAGGAAATCCGTTAGATGAAACTAATCACGTAGGACCGTTAATTGACACAGATGCGGTAAACCAATACGAAGAATCCATCAAAAAGTGTAAAAAAGAAGGTGGTAAATTCATTGTAGAAGGTGAAGTTTTAAAAGGAAAAGGATATGAATCCGGCTGCTACGTAAAGCCGTGTATCGCTGAAGTGAAGAACTCTTATGAGATTGTTCAGCACGAAACGTTTGCACCGATTCTGTATTTAATCAAATATAAAACATTAGAAGAAGCTATTGCTATTCAGAATGATGTTCCTCAAGGCTTATCTTCGTCTATCATGACCCAGAATCTTAGAGAAGCAGAATTATTCCTTTCCCATTCCGGATCTGATTGCGGAATTGCTAACGTGAATATTGGAACCTCCGGTGCTGAAATTGGCGGTGCTTTCGGTGGTGAAAAAGAAACCGGAGGTGGAAGAGAATCAGGATCAGACGTATGGAAATACTACATGAGAAGACAGACCAATACCATCAATTATACCACACAGCTTCCTTTAGCACAAGGAATTAAATTCGATTTATAAAAGTTAAAATTAAATAATGAAAAGACTGGACATCATGTGCCCCTAACACACGTTCCAAGTCTTCCTCCCTAATCACAAAAGTATGGACCAAACAATTGAAGTAAAAGTAAACAGAGTAAAAGAAACAGTAGGTAAGCATGTTCTGGCAGATGGATTTGATCTGGTGATGGATCTCGAAAGATCTCATGGGTCATGGTTATACGACAAACTTTCAGATAGAGAATATCTGGATATGTTTTCTATGTTTGCTTCGGCATCTATAGGATACAATCATCCTTATCTTGTTGAAAAATCAGCCTGGCTGGGAAAAATGGCCGTAAACAAGCCCACGTTGGCAGACGTTTATTCTGAGGAATATGCTCATTTTTTAGAAGTTTTCGAAAGAGTAGTGCTTCCTGAAGAACTACAATATGCCTTCTTTATCGAAGGTGGAACTTTAGGTGTTGAAAATGCTATGAAGGCATGTTTCGACTGGAAAACACGCAAAAATTTTGAGAAAGGTCTTCAAACCGAAGCCGGAATTTGTATCCATTTCAGGCAGGCATTCCACGGTAGAAGTGGATATACGTTAAGTCTGACCAATACCTCTGACCCAAGAAAATATCAGTATTTCCCGATGTTTGACTGGCCAAGAATCCTTAATCCAAAATTAACTTTTCCTATTACAGAAGAAAATTTAGAGGAAACAATCAAAAATGAAAGACTGGCACTCCTGCATATTGAAGAAGCGATTCTTTCCAACCCGGATAAAGTAGCCTGTGTAATCATTGAGCCTATTCAGGCAGAAGGCGGAGACAATCACTTCAGAGATGAATTCTTTGTAGAATTAAGAAAGCTTTGTGATGAAAATGAAGTGTTGCTGATCTTCGATGAAGTACAGACTGGTATCGGAATTACTGGCAAAATGTGGGCTTTCCAGCATTTTACTGCTAAACCGGATATTATTTCTTTCGGTAAAAAAGCGCAGGTTTGTGGAGTATTGGCCAATAAAGAAAAATTTGATGAAATTCCGAACAATGTTTTCAGAGAAAGTTCAAGAATCAATTCTACTTTCGGTGGAAATTTTATAGATATGCTGCGCTTCCAATTAGTAATGGAGGTGATCGAAAAAGAAAACCTTGTAGAAAACGCAAGAGTCGTTGGGGAATACCTGCTAGAAGGATTGCAAGCCCTGGCTCAGAAATATCCGGACAAAATTTCAAATGCCAGAGGAAGAGGACTGATGTGCGCCATCGATCTACCGACTCATGAACAAAGAAACGTTTTAAGAGACGAACTTTTCAATGATGGACTGATCATTTTGGCATGCGGTGATCAATCCCTTCGTTTCAGGCCACATTTAAATGTTTCCAAGGAAGAAATTCAATTGGCATTGGATAAAATTGAAAATAATATTAACAAAATTTAAAACCAAAGATTTGTAATTCTGAAAAAAAGATTGTACATTTAAATACTCAAATGGAATAAAATATGGAAAGAAGTACGAGAGTATCAGTTTTTGAAAGTGACAATTCTTCAGAAATTCAGTTAATAAAATCTAAATTAGATGACGCGCAAATCGCCAATGCTGTAGAAAATAATTATTTGACTTTTACCACCACACCAACAGCAACTTCACTTAAGGTTATGGTGGATCTGGAAGATGAAAAGAAAGCATTCGAAATTATAGATGCATTTCTTCAGCAAAGCGAAAATCAATAAAAACAATTTCATAATTTTAAATTTTACTACTTCGAACCGAAAATTAATCTTAATTAGTTTTCGGTTTTTTCTTTCGCTCTTTAGTGAAACTCAATTATAAATTTTACTAAACTTGAGCGTAATGAGAATTAAAACATATAATCATAAATCAATTGGCCTGGCCCAACTTTAGAAATAATATATGACAACAGAAATTGCATTAAGAAAAGCGGAAATAGAAGACAGGAACATTATCTGGGAAATCTTGCAACAGGCTATTGAGAGGAGGAGAAAGGATGGGAGCACCCAATGGCAGAATGGTTATCCTAACCTCGGGACTGTTGAAAGCGATATTGCAAAAGGTTTCGGATATGTTCTTACAGTGGATGGAAATATAGCAGTATATGCAGCCTTGATATTGAATGATGAGCCGGCTTACAGCACTATCGACGGAGCCTGGTTAAGTAATGGTGAATTCGTAGTGGTTCATAGGGTGGCAGTTGATGAAAAATTTGCCGGACAAGGTCTTGTTAAACAACTTTTCGACCATATTGAAGATTTTGCCAGGTCTCATGATATTCAAAGTATAAAAGTAGATACGAACTTCGATAATTTGGCAATGCTTAAAATTCTGGAAAACAAAGGTTACTCTTATTGTGGTGAAGTATACCTGAGTGGGGGCATCAGAAAAGCCTTTGAAAAGATAGTGATTTAAAAAAAGAGCAAAAGTTAAATCAACTTTCATTGAATTTTTAAAAAACTATGTATCGAGAAACTCTATTGAGTTTGTTCGTTTAGTTCTGAACTAATTTCTACTTTTGTTCAAATTTTTATATTATGCAACAAAGTATAGAAATTGATGAAAAAATTTTCCAGGATGCCGTGAAATTCTATGGCACCGTGTTCAACATACCCCCATTGGCTTCAAAAATTTATGCTTACCTTAATTTCGATTTCGATAAGGTAGGAATTACTTTTGATGAATTTGTAGAAGTATTTTCAGCAAGTAAAAGTTCGGTTTCTACAAGCATTTCATTGTTATTAAATGCCCAACTTATTGTGGATCACAACAAAATGGATGTCAGGAAACGATATTTTTTCATCAATGATGAATACAGGAAGATAAGATTTGAAAAAATAGTTCAGAAAATGCAGGACGAATTGAGATTAATAGATGATTTAAGCAAATTCAAAAAAGGAAAGGAAAATGATTACGATGAAAAAATGGAGGTTTACATATCTCTTCTAAACAAGAGCATTACAAATATTCAGGAATCACTTAATAAACTATAAAAATGACGAACAAACTAATTATATTTTCTATTGCGGCATTCTCTTTAACTGCCTGCAAAAAGGAAGCTCCCAAGCAGGATGGCCCGAAACCTTATCCTGTGGTCTCTGTAGAAGTTAAAAATGTGGTGGGATACCAGACGTTTCCGGCTACGATTCAGGGGAGGATCAATAATGATGTACGGGCTAAAATCCAGGGATATATCACCCAGGTTTTGGTAGATGAGGGACAGTATGTTACAAAAGGACAACCGTTATTCCGTCTTGAAACGAATATTCTTAATGAAAATGCTGCCGCTGCGCAAGCAGGAATCGGTGCTGCGGAATCTAATATTGCTGCCGCACAGGCTGCCGTTAATGCGGCTCAGGTGGAGGTAAACAAGTTGAAGCCACTGGTTGCTAAAAATATTATCAGCAATGTCCAGCTTCAGACCGCACAGGCAGATCTGGCAAAAGCACAGGCACAGCTTCAGCAGGCCGTTGCTTCCAAACGACAGGCAACAGCAAACTATAAAGGGGTAGAAGCCAATATCGAGTATTCCGTTATTCGTGCGCCTATTTCAGGAGTAGTAGGAAAACTTCCATTGAAAGCGGGAAGCTTGGTAGGCCCTACAGATCAGACTCCATTAACGACTATTTCCGATACCTCAGAGATCTATGCCTACTTTTCAATGAATGAAAAAGAATATTTCGATTTTCTTGAAAAATCCGTAGGAGCCAGCGTACCTGAAAAAATTAAAAATCTTCCGATGGTAGAATTACAGCTAGCCAACGGAAGTCTTTATCCTGAAAAAGGAAGAATTGAAGCTATTACAGGGCAAATTGACCCTACAACAGGAACGATTCAGTTTAGAGTACAATTTCCTAATGCCCAGAAATTATTGAGTAACGGAAACAGTGGTACCATCAGATTCCCTCAAAGATATGATAATGTACTGGTGGTTCCGGAAAGTGCTACTTATGAGCAACAGGGTATCGTATATGTATACAAAGTAGAAAAAGATACCGCCAAAAATGTGGTAATAGATGTGATAGAAAGAATTGATAATATGGCTTTGATCAAATCAGGTGTTAACAAAGGAGAAACCGTAATTGCAGCAGGTATCGGAGGCTTAAAGCCCGGAACAGCAGTTATCAAGAAGCCTGTGAAAATGGATAGCCTTGTTCAATCTATAAAACCGAAATTCTAATGATAAAGAACTTTATTAACAGGCCGGTTTTATCTACGGTTATATCAATCCTGATTGTTATACTCGGTGTGTTAGGGCTTATCTCCCTACCAGTTACGCAATATCCCGATATTGCGCCGCCTACAGTAAGTGTTTCCGCCAATTATACGGGTGCCAATGCGGAAACCGTAATGAAAAGTGTAGTGGTTCCGCTGGAAGAACAAATCAACGGGGTGGAAGGAATGGATTACATTACTTCTTCTGCAGGAAATGACGGTTCTGCCAATATCCAGATTTTCTTTAAACAAGGAATAGATCCGGATATTGCGGCTGTAAACGTTCAGAACCGTGTAACAAGAGCTACGCCTTTGCTTCCGAGCGAGGTAACACGTTCAGGGGTGGTAACGCAGAAACAGCAGACAAGTGCCTTGATGTATATGTCTTTCTATTCTGAAAATAAAGACCTGGACGACGTATATCTTCAAAACTTCCTGAATATTAATGTTATTCCAAACCTGAAAAGAATTAACGGGGTAGGTGATGCCAACGTTTTCGGGGGTAAGAACTACTCCATGAGAATCTGGTTGGATCCTGCTAAAATGGCAGCCTATGGTATAACGCCTACAGATGTTACCAATGCCATCAATGAGCAGAGTAGAGAAGCGGCAGCCGGTTCTATCGGACAAAACAGCGGCAGTTCTTTTGAATACATCATCAAATATGTAGGTAAATTCAATGATAAAGAACAGTATGATAATATCATCATCAAATCCCTTAGCGATGGCCAAAGCCTGATGTTGAAAGATGTAGCCAAAGTAGAATTGGCCGGACAGTCTTACTCGGGAATAGGTGAGAATGGGAACTATCCTTCCATCAGTATGGGGATTTTCCAGACACCGGGCTCCAATGCTCAGGAGATCATTCAAAATATTAAAACCTATTTAAAATCAGCTGAAGGAAGCTTTCCTGAAGGAATAAAATATACTTTTAACTTTGACACCAATGAATTCCTTGAGGCATCCATTGAAAAAGTGGTTCATACGCTTATTGAGGCGTTTATCCTGGTGTTCATTGTCGTATATATTTTCTTGCAGGATTTCAGATCCACTCTGATTCCGGCCATTGCGGTTCCGGTATCTATTGTAGGAGCCTTTTTCTTCCTGAATTTATTTGGGTACTCTCTCAACCTTTTAACTTTATTCGCTTTGGTTCTTGCGATCGGTATTGTGGTAGATGACGCCATTGTCGTTGTCGAGGCCGTACATGCCAAGATGGAGCACGGTATTACAGATGCAAAAAAAGCTACCGTAGAAGCTATGGACGAAATTACAGGGGCTATCATTTCAATTACTTTGGTAATGGCGTCTGTATTTATTCCGGTAACCTTCATTACAGGTCCTACAGGAGTGTTCTATCAGCAGTTTGGTATTACTCTGATCGTAGCTATCATTATTTCAGCGATAAACGCATTGACATTGAGTCCCGTTCTATGTTCATTGTTCTTAAAACCTCATGCGGAACACCATGAAAAATATCAAAGCTTAAACTTTATTCAGAAGTTTTTCTATAAGTTTAATATTGCCTTTAAAACGGCTACAGAGCGCTATGGAAGAGGATTTGTATTCCTGCTGAGACATAAATGGGTTACTTTAGTCATTTTTGCGGTTACAGGTGGAATTTTATTCTGGGCAAGCTCATCCATGAAAAAAGGGTTCGTACCTACGGAAGACAGAGGGATTATCTTTACCGATGTTCAGCTTCCTCCGGGATCTTCTATGGAAAGGACATATAACGCTCTGAAAACGCTTCAGAAAAATGCATTGCAGGTTCCGGGAGTACAAAACGTTACCATATCAACGGGAAGAGGTTTTTTATCCGGAAACGGGAGCAACAATGGTTTGGCATTTGTGAAGCTGAAACCATTTGAAGAAAGAAAAAAAGACGGATTAACCTCTGAAGATATTACTAAAAAACTATTCGGGATCTCCGGTAAGGTTCCGGATGCCAAAATAGTGTTTTTCCAGCCGCCAAGTGTTCCGGGATTCGGAAGTAGTGCCGGTTTTGAAATGGTACTGCTGGACAAGTCAGGTGGCGAATATGCCGATCTTGATGTTAAAACCAATGAATTCCTCGGTAAATTAATGGACAGACCTGAAATTGAATTTGCCCAGACTTCATTTAATACAAAATATCCTCAGTATCAGATGGAAATCAATGTTCCGCTGGCCAAACAAATGGGAGTTTCAGTGAATGACATTCTGAGTACCATGCAGGGGTATATCGGTGGAGTGTATACGGCTGACTTTACGAAATACGGGAAACAATTCAGGGTAATGGTTCAGGCTCTTCCTGAGAACAGAAAAAGCATTGATAACCTGAATGAGCTATATGTAAGAACAGGTTCAGGAGTAATGTCGCCCATCTCACAGTTTGTGACTTTATCAAAAGCATACGGACCTCAATCTGTTAGCCGGTATAATTTGTTTACCTCGGTAAAAATTACGGGAGCCAACTCTCAGGGATTCAGTACCGGTGATGCTATTGGTGCGGTACAGCAGGTTGCAAAAGAATCTTTAGGCCCCAATTACGATGTTGAATTTACCGGATTATCAAGGGAAGAATTAGCTTCAGGTTCACAAACCTTATTGATTTTCGCTTTGAGTTTGATTTTTGTTTATTTCATCCTTTCTGCCCAATATGAAAGTTATATTCTTCCTCTAGTGGTAGTGATCTCACTCCCTTTGGGGGTAATGGGAGCTTATTTCGGACAAAAAATCATGGGCCTGGAAAACAATATTTATTTCCAGATCGCCCTGATCATGTTGGTAGGATTGCTGGCTAAAAATGCCATTTTGATTGTAGAATTTGCCGTTCAGAGAAGACATCATGGAGAAACCATTGTAATGTCTGCAATCAATGCGGCTAAGGCAAGATTAAGACCTATCCTGATGACCTCATTTGCATTTATCTTCGGACTTTTACCGTTGGTTTTGGCCAGTGGAATCGGTGCGGTAGGAAACAGGTCCATTGCAACAGGAGCTGCGATCGGATTGCTAATTGGTACTATTTTAGGCCTTTTTGTAATCCCTGTTTTATATGTGATCTTTGAAACATTGCAGGAGAAAATCAAACCTCTCAAAAAAGAAGAAATCAATTTAGCTGAATAAAAATAATTAGAGAAGTCAGATAATAAGGATTGGTAATTATTCTAAATCTGAAATCTGGCTTTTAATCTCTGGTTACTAACTTCTAATTTTTTATAATGAAGAGTTTATTAAATATCATAAAAGGAATCACGTTTTCAGCAGTCATTTTGGGTGCCATTTCCTCTTGTGCGGTAAGAAAAGAATATGAAAGACCTAAAAGTGTAGTAGATGAAAAGCTTTTCCGTACAGATATGCTTCCTAAAGACAGTGCTAATATTGCCAATGTTTCCTGGAAAGAAATTTTCACGGATCCGATTCTTCAGGGACATATTTCTAAGGCCCTGGATAACAATCTGGACATAAGGATAGCCCTGCAGAGCATTTCATCTGCTGAAGCGTATTTAAAACAAAGTAAAGCCGCCTATCAGCCAACCCTGTCCGTAGGTCCGAATTATACATTTCAAACCCAGTCATTAAATACCCAGTTCGGGCAAATTATCGGGGAAAGAAGATATGTCAACCAGTTTGATATCACGGCAAGTTTAGGATGGGAAGCTGATCTTTGGGGTAAATTAAAATCCCAGGAGAAAGCACAATTAGCAACCTATTTAGGAACTGTTGCAGCCCATAAAGCGGTGAAGAGTGATCTTGTTGCTTCTATTGCTTCAGCGTACTATCAATTATTGACTTTAGATTCTCAAAAAAGAATCATTCAGGAGACCATTGGAGTTCGTGAAAAAAATCTGGAAACAACCAAAGCGCTAAAGGAAGCCGGAACCGTTACGGAAGTTGCCGTTCAGCAAAGTGAGGCACTTGTTTATAACGCTAAATCTTTATTGATTGACATCGATACCCAGATTCAATTACTGGAAAATACAATAAGTCTGCTGATGGGCGAGCCTTCTCATACAATTGAAAGAACAACCTTAGAGAGCCAGAAACTGCCTTTAAATGTGGATTTAGGATATCCGGCCCAACTACTGGCAAATCGCCCGGATGTGATGAGAGCGGAATATAATCTGATGAATGCTTTTGAATTGACCAATGCGGCAAAAGCACAGTTTTATCCAACGCTGAAAATTACTGGAAGTGGAGGAGTTCAATCTGTGGATATTGATCACTTATTCAGTGTAAATTCATTGTTTGCAAGCGTTGTCGGCGGATTGGCACAGCCTATCCTGAACAGAAGACAGATCAAAACAAATTATGAAGTGAGTTTAGCCAATCAGGAAACGGCTTATCTGAATTTCAGAAAAACTGTTCTTACAGCCGGAAAAGAGGTTTCTGATGCCATACGGGTATTTTCCGTTCAGGATTCTTTCATTGAATTGAAAAGAAAAGAGTTGGAATCATATAAAAAATCAGTGAACTACTCTCAGGAACTGGTTAACTATGGTATGGCCAATTATCTCGAAGTATTGAATGCAAGCGTAAATTCTTTAAATGCGGAACTGAATATTTCAAATGCTGAATATAATAAAATGAAAGCTGCCGTTGAGCTGTATCAGGCTTTAGGGGGTGGCTGGAAATAATCTTGTTATATGTTATATTAATCTTGTAAGTGTGTATTAAATATTTTAATGCACACTTTTTAATTTTATTTTACTGTATTTTAGTGTTTTATATATTTTAAAATAAAAATAATTTGTATTTATGTATTTAACTACGTAGTTTTGTACTTAAAATAAATTCAGATGGAATTACAAATTAAAAATATCAGCAGCGAGTATGCGGAACAGGTGATCGATTTGATTCTGACTATTCAGCAAAAGGAATTCAATATTCCTATAACCATTAATGATCAGCCAGACCTTCAGCAGATCGAAGATTTTTACATCAAAGCAGGAGGGAATTTCTGGGGAGCTTTTAAGAATGATGAGCTTGTGGGAACTATCGCCCTGGTAAAGTTTGATGAGAGTCATGGAGCCATAAGAAAAATGTTTGTGAAAAAAGAATTCAGGGGAAAAGAGCTGGGGATCGCCCAGAAACTTTTGGAAGTCCTCATTTCTTATTGTTGCACCAGCGGAATAAAAGAAATATTTTTAGGCACTGTATCAGTACTGGAAGCTGCTCAAAGATTTTATGAACGAAATGGTTTCAGAAAAATTGAAAAAGAAAAACTGCCAGCCACATTTCCTTTAATGAGCGCTGATAATATTTTCTATGCTCTGGATTTAAAATAATACACTATGAATATAATTAATGAATCAGGTATTCTCGCACTATCCACAAGACTGCAACGCCTGAGTGAGCAGCTTCGTAAGGACGGAGCATTACTTTATAAAGCATTTGGAATTGATTTTGAGCCCAAATGGTTTCCCGTAATATTCACCTTATACCATAAAAAGAAACTGGGTGTGGTAGAAATAGCCAATGAGATAGGATATACTCATCCGTCTACCATAAGCCTTCTTAAAGAACTGGAAAAACAGCATCTCATCAAATCTGAAAAAGATAAACTGGATGAACGCAAGCGCCTGATTCAGCTAAGCCCAAAAGGAGCGGCACTGGTGGAGCAAATGAAGCCTGTTTGGGAGCTTATATCGAATGTGCTGGGAGAGATTACCGATAATCAAAATAATTTGCTGGCTGCCATTAACGAAGCGGAAGAAAAACTAGCTAACCAGTCTTTTTTACAAAGAGCTTTACAGATGAAAAAGTCGCAGGAATAATAAGCCATCTGCAAAAGAAAAAAGCCTGTAACTCAAGTTTACAGGCTTTATATATTTTTTATAGGAATTTACTCTTTTACACCAGTCCAAGATCCGGATCTGTCAGGAGTAGGTACCGAATTTCTCCAGGTTCCGCTTCCTTTTTCATCATCTTCTTCAACCGTTAAAGTTCCTGTGAATTCTCCATCAGACGGAAGCCCGATAACAGCATTTAAACTTCCTGAAGTATCCAGATGACCTGAAATGTTATAATTTTCATTGGTATCATCAGAATGCATGGTTCCGGTTACCTTACCATCGCTTGCTACCACAATATACCAAGTCCCTTTTTCGCTTCCTTCATATTTCCCAGACCAGGTTCCGATATAGTCATAAATATTTTCGTCTTCTGAGCTGCACCCAATGAACAAAAATGCAGTTAATAAAAGTAAAAAAAGTTTCTTCATAGTTTTATAGTCATTGATGAAATAAATTCTAATAATCAAATTTGTGGAGAATACGGGGATCGAACCCGTCACCTTTAGACTGCCAGTCTAACGCTCTAGCCAGATGAGCTAATTCCCCATTTTTTCGTTCAGCATTTTCCAAAGCGCTACAAAAGTAAGTATTTAAACGAGATGTGCAAACATTTTGTTGAATTTTATTTAATGAGAGGACGAATTGTTTGTATAATAATTACTTTTTTAAGAATACTATATAAGAAATATTAAAGCCGATCCAATCATTATCTAAACAAATCCCATATTTGTTATTTTTCCATCTTTCGTCAAAACTACAAAGTGCAAAAGAAAATCATCATAGGAAAAATGTTGCTCAAAAGCTATTTCCTGCTGATTACCGATAAAGACTTTTTCTTCGAAACTTTCGACCAGATAGTTTTCAAAATCAATTTTTACACTCAGAATACAGGCTTCATGAGCATTGAATTGCTTTCCCAGATGAAGATTTTTATTCCACAATCCTAAAGAAATACTGACATTTTCTACATTAGGCATATTTCCGAACTGAAATTTTTTCAACAACAGTTTCCCATCCTCTGTGGCAAGTCCATTCTGTACCGTTCTTTTTCCTCTTTCTGAAACCATATCCAGATCTTTTATTTCCGTCATGAGTTTAGCGAATTTCTGATAGAGTAATGGATCATTGTTTTGTGTAAGACAGGAACCGAGAGCGTGCCTGATCGTTTTTCCGATTTTAGAACAATGCCCGAATTCCGAACTGTTCTGCCTCACTTTTTCATACGCCGGATTTTTTTTAAAGGCCGTTTTATTGAATCCGCTTTTTTTCCGAACCACATTTTTGCCATTCAGGGTATAAAAAACAAGATCTCCGACAGACCCTTTGAGCTTTATAAGACTTTCGTAAGTTGCCATATTATAAAATAGGAGTCAAATATACTGATAATTAATTACATTCAAAATTTTAACATATATTTATAGTATAGTTGTAGTATAGTCTATATATAATTAAAATATAATGTTTATTTTTGTCAAAATAAATTACTTTATTAAACATCAGATCAATATGAAAGGCTGTTTCTTCCAAAAAGCTATAGGAATACGACAATTATCCGTTGTCCTGATTACTTCATCTATCATCATTTCATGTGGAAGCTCCAAAAGTGTTTCTGCTAAGAAAAGCACGGGAAATAAAACAGTGGCCAAATCTGAGAATCTAAGAAAACTGGATTCCAACTTTGACGGCAAGATTCCGGGCTCTATTAAAGATATTCTTAGAGATGCGGAAAAATATATCGGAACTCCATATAAATTCGGAGGTAACACTTCTTCAGGATTTGATTGTTCCGGTTTTACCCTAAAGGTTTTTGAAGAAAACGATTTAAAGCTGCCCCGCAGATCATCCGATCAGGCAGAAGCAGGTAAAAAGATCGATATCCGTGATGTAAAGCCGGGAGATCTTTTATTTTTTGCTACAGGGGGCGGAAGCCGGGTATCTCATGTGGGAATTGTTCATGATATCGGAAATGATGGAGAGGTGAAATTTATTCATGCCTCTACTTCAAAAGGAGTCATTATTTCTTCCTTAAACGAAAAGTACTGGAATAAAGCCTATCTTCATGCACAGAGAGTGCTGTAATTTTTACTTTACCATTTTCTTGAATCTTAATAATACTTGGTAAAGACTTATTCGATTGCAATTAATATTCTGTGGACATCAAGTTTAAAAAGGTTTTGCTGAAGTTTTTTGTATCTTTGGCGCGTATAATTTTAAACTAGAAACATGTCGTTACAGCAAACTATTGAAAACATTTGGGATAACAGGGATTTATTACAAAATGAAGACAGCCAGAAAGCCATCAGGGAAGTAATTTCTTTACTGGACTCAGGTGAACTTCGTGTAGCTGAGCCTACCGAAAACGGATGGCAGGTGAATGAGTGGGTGAAAAAGGCTGTGGTAATGTATTTCCCTATTCAAAAGATGGAAACTATTGAAGTGGGCCCGTTTGAATTTCATGATAAAATTCCTTTGAAAAGAAATTATGCAGAAAAAGGAGTAAGAGTTGTACCCCATGCGATTGCCAGAGAAGGATCTTTTGTTGCTTCTGGAGTGATCATGATGCCATCATATGTAAATATCGGTGCTTATGTAGATTCAGGAACCATGGTAGATACCTGGGCAACTGTAGGAAGCTGTGCACAGATCGGTAAAAACGTTCACTTAAGTGGCGGTGTTGGAATCGGTGGTGTTTTAGAGCCGTTACAGGCAGCTCCGGTAATTATTGAAGACGATTGTTTTATCGGTTCAAGATGTATCGTTGTGGAAGGGGTACATGTGGAAAAAGAAGCTGTTTTGGGAGCGAATGTGGTATTGACAGCCTCTACAAAAATTATTGATGTTACAGGAAACGAGCCTATTGAGATCAAAGGAAGAGTACCTGCCCGTTCCGTAGTAATCCCCGGAAGTTATACGAAGCAATATCCTGCAGGGGAATATCAGGTTCCATGTGCTTTAATCATTGGTAAAAGAAAGGAATCTACAGACAAGAAAACATCTCTTAACGACGCTTTGAGAGAAAATAATGTAGCTGTTTAAGCTGATATCAAACTAATACCCGTACAGTCTTGAAAGAAAAATTTTTAAAACTGATAGTAAACCCTAAATACATATTTGGGGTTTATCTTATTATATCCGTTGTGACGGCAATATCCAAGTATTTCAGAGGAGATTATGCCATTAATAATTATCTGATCTTTAAAAATGTATTCTTCAATACGATCCATCAGAAGAATTTATTCATCCATTATCCGGATTTATATTTTGACCTGAACCACTACGGGATATTTTTCAGTTCACTGATTGCTTTTTTTGCTCTAATGCCGGATTGGTTAGGTATTTCTCTATGGAATTTATCCAATACTTTTCTTTTCGTATATGCCATTTATAAATTACCCTTTTCCGATAGCAAGAAAGCCCTTTTTGCCTTGTTTTGCCTTCAGGAGTACATTACAGCTGCTTTAAGTTTGCAGTTCAATGTGGCTTTAACCGGGCTTTTACTGTTGTCTGCAGTATACATTTATGAAAGGAAAGAGGTAAAATCAGTTACGGCGATATTGGTGGGGATTTTTGTGAAGATCTATGGAATTGTAGGGCTCTCACAGTTTTTTTTCATTCAGAATAAAAAGAAATTTATTCTTTCAGGAATAGCTATTGCGGTATTATTTTTCATTCTCCCTATGGCATATTCCAGTCCGCAATTTGTTGTACAGAGCTATACAGACTGGTATCATTCGATTATTGAAAAGAATAATGAAAATCAGGTATTGGGAAATATGCAGGATATTTCATTAATGGGCTTTTTCAGAAGGATTTTAGGGGATGCAACCATTTCCAACCTGGTATTTTTAGCGGTGGGATTACCTTTATTCGCATTGCCGTATATCAGGATTAAGCAGTATAAGAATTATGCGTTCCAATTGATGATTCTTGCTTCCACCTTATTGTTTTTAGTATTATTCAGCTCAAGTTCAGAATCTCCAACGTATATTATTGCAGTAGTGGGAGTTATGCTTTGGTTTTTCTTACAGAAAAAAAGAACGCGGTTGAATATCGGATTGTTGGTTTTGGTTATTATTTTCACATGTTTTTCCACCTCGGATCTATTTCCGAAATCAGTAAAACATGATTATATCATTAAATATTCTTTAAAAGCTGTACCTTGCATTATTGTCTGGCTAAGAGTGGTGTATGAACTTTTAACCAAAAATTTTGAAACAGATTACAGTCTGAAATAATATATGAAGAAAATTTCCATCGTCATTCCTGCCCATAACGAAGAAGGAAACGTTGCTTTGGTACATGAAAAAATAAAAGAAGTTTTTTCACGGTTAAACAATTATGATTTTGAAATCATCTTCGTGAACGACGGAAGCAGGGATAATACCCAACAAAAACTGGAAGAACTGTCCCAACAGTTTGATAAAATAAAATATATTGAATTCTCACGGAATTTTGGGCATCAACCTGCAGTAAAAGCAGGGATGGATCATGCTCATGGAAATGCAGTAATCTCTATGGACGGGGACCTGCAGCACCCACCGGAACTCATTCCGGAAATGATACAGAAATGGGAAGAAGGGTACGATGTAGTATATACCATAAGAACTTATCCTAAAGAAATTTCCTATTTCAAAAGAAAAACTTCAGACTTCTTTTATCAATTATTATCAAGTCTTTCCGACGTCAATCTTACGAAAGGGGGCGGTTCCGATTTCAGACTTTTAGATGCCAATGCGGTAGAGGTTATGAGAACCTTTAATGAGGATGATCTTTTTCTGAGAGGATTAACCAGCTGGATGGGTTTCAAGCAAACCGGCATAGAATTTACGGCAGCTGAAAGAATAGCAGGGGAAAGCAGCTATAACCTGAAAAAAATGATCAAATTTGCCTTTACGGGGATAACGGCTTTCAGTGTAAAACCATTGTATATTGCCGCTTATTTAGGGTTTCTATTTTCAGGAATTTCAGTAGTCGGATATGCATTATATGTCATTTATGCCTTTGTTGCCAAAACAGAAATTTCAGGTTGGGCCTCATTAATTATGACCATTGTATTCTTTGGTGGACTGCAGCTGATTATTCTTGGAATTATCGGGATGTATCTGGGTAAAATTTTTAAACAGGTAAAAGAAAGGCCGAATTATATTATTAAAAATAAAAACTTTTAAAATGGTATTACTGAGTTTTGATATTGAAGAATTTGATATGCCATTGGAATATAAAGGAGAAATACCTTTTGATCAACAGATTTCCATTTCACAGCACGGACTGGAAAATATTTTAGATATCTTAAAAAAATACCAGGTAAAAGCTACTTTTTTTTCGACCGTGGTCTTTGCAGAAAATAGTAAATCTTTAATCGAAAGATTACTCAATGAAGGCCATGAATTGGCTTCGCACACCTGGTTTCACTCCGAATTTGAAGTAGGACATTTAAAAGAATCCAGGGAAAAGCTGGAAGAGCTTTTTTCTGCCAAGGTAACGGGATTACGAATGCCTAGAATGATGCCTGTCAACGAAAAAGAAGTCGAAAAAGCGGGATATTCTTATAATTCATCTATCAATCCGACCTTTCTTCCGGGAAGGTATAATAATTTAAAAATTTCAAGAACATATTATAAAGAAGGAAATGTAATGCAGGTTCCGGCTTCGGTATCCCCTAATTTCAGGGTGCCACTGTTTTGGTTAAGCTTTCATAATTTTCCTCTATCTCTATACAAAAAACTGGCTTCTGACGTTTTAAAAAAGGATAATTATCTTAATATATATTTTCATCCGTGGGAGTTTTCCGATATTAAGAATGAAGCATTCAAACTTCCGGGCTTTACAACAAAGAATACAGGCAAAGAAATGGTGGAAAGATTTGATGAGTTTGTCGGCTGGCTTAAAAGTAAAAATCATACCTTCGGAACATTCCAGGAATTTCAAAAACAAATTGAATCATGAAGATTGCTTTTGACGCAAAACGCTTTTTTCACAATGCATCGGGATTAGGCAATTATTCACGGGACCTGGTGAGAATGTTGGCCCGTTATTTTCCGGAAAACGAATACCTGCTTCTGAACAAAAACAAATCTGAAAAAGGGAATGACATACTGGAAAATTCTAATGTTCATTTTATTGAAACTTCAAAAGGAAGGATGTCCCGCCAGTTTAAAATGGGAATAGATGCACAAAAAGAAAAGGCAGATATTTTTCATGGCTTATCTGGGGAATTACCCTTAAAATGGGATACAACGCCCATTAAAAAAGTAGTTACCATTCATGATCTGATTTTTGTAAGGTACCCGCAATATTATTCTTTTTTTGACAGGAAAATACATCTATGGAAGTTTAAAAGAGCCGCCCGGATTGCTGATAATATCATTGCTATCTCAGAGCAGACCAAAGAAGATATCATTCATTTTCTAAACGTTCCTGAAAGCAAGATTGAAGTAATTTACCAGGGATGCCATCATGCTTTTAAAGAACAGCAATCCGAAGAATTGATGCAACAGGTAAAGCAAAAATTCAGTCTTCCGGAAAGATTTATATTAAATGTGGGAACTATAGAAGACCGCAAAAATCTTCTGAATATCGTAAAAGCCGTTAAAGGCACAGATATTCCGTTGGTTGTCATCGGGAAGAAAACCAAATATTATCATAAAGTGGCTGCATTCATCAGTAAAAACAACTTGAAAAAACAGGTTTATTTTCTTGAAGGAGTATCCATGGATGAGCTTGCCGCTATTTATAAATTGGCAGATATTTTTGTTTATCCAAGCTTTTTTGAAGGCTTTGGAATTCCCGTGATTGAAGCTCTATTCTCGAAAACAGTAGTCATTACAAGCAATAGAAGCTGCCTACCTGAAGCGGGAGGAAAAGATTCAGTCTATATCAATCCTGAGAACGATCTTGATATTCAGTCTAAAATCCAATTTCTCTGGGACAATGAGGCGGAAAGGAAACGCCGTTCAGATAAGGGTTTCGAGTTTGCTCAAAAGTTCAGTGACCAGGCTATTGCAACAGATCTTATGAATTTTTATCAAAAAATTCTTTAGAAAATATATTGTTTTTAAAAATAAATCCTACATTTGTACCACAAATTTCAACAATGAAACCGAATTTTTTAACCATGCATCATTACTATCATCATCTCTGCTAAGACGGAATTGATTGATATGTGTATATGTTAAAAATCAAAATAATTAAAAACCGTCTGAGTAAACAGGCGGTTTTTTGTTTCTAAATTTTCCCCGGAATTTATTTTCAATAATCAGTTTTTATTTACTCAGGCCCAAAACAAACCAAAATGAGTAAATTAAAAATTGCGATCCAGAAAAGCGGCCGGCTTTACGAAGATTCATTACAGCTTCTCAAAGACTGCGGCATTTTCATCAATAACGGGAAAGACCAGCTAAAAGTTTCAGTCGACAATTTCCCGATGGAAATTATGTATTTAAGAAACTCCGATATTCCGCAATACCTTGAAGACGGAGTCGTAGATGTAGCGATTGTTGGCAAAAATCTTTTAGTGGAAAAACAGAAAGATATTGATATTATCCAGAAGCTTGGCTTTTCAAAATGCAGAGTTTCCCTTGCCGTTTCCAAAGAAGTGGAAACAGATGACATTAATTATTTTCAAGGCAGAAAAATTGCAACTTCTTATCCGAATACCCTTAAAAAATTTCTTAGCGATCATCATATATCAGCTGAAATCCATATAATTTCAGGATCAGTGGAAATTGCACCGAATATCGGATTAGCAGATGGGATTTGCGATATTGTGAGTTCAGGAAGCACCTTATTCAAAAATGGTTTAAGAGAAACCGTAACATTACTGAAATCCGAAGCCGTCCTTGCTAAAACTTCCAATCTGGATCAGGAAAAAGAAAAAATCCTTGACCGGTTCTTATTCCGCATCAAAGCAGTTTTGAAAGCTAAAAATTCCAAATACATCCTGATGAATGTTCCGGACGAAAAAATATCAGATGTTTCCCGTGTGCTTCCCGTGTTGAAAAGCCCGACCGTACTTCCCCTGGCCCAAAAGGGATGGAGTAGCATTCACTCTGTGATTGATGAAGAGCGATTCTGGGAAGTCATTGATGAGCTTAAAGAAAATGGAGCCCAGGATATTTTAATAATTCCAATCGATAAAATGGTGATTTAATATGAAGATTTATCAATACCCCGCCAAAGAAAAATGGACCGGTTTGATCAAGCGTCCGGTTCTGCAAAAAGACGAAATTTCAGAAACGATAGAGAATATTTTTTCTCTTGTTGAAAAAAACGGTGATAAAGCCCTTGCAGAGTTGAGCAAAAAATTTGATTCTGCAGAAGTAAGTAACCTTTCCATTTCCAATGAAGAAATTGAAGCGGTCTGCAAAACGGTTAGTCCCGACCTGAAGAAAGCCATTCAGCTGGCTAAAGACAATATTTCCAGATTTCATGCTTCACAGAGAGAGGAAATTCAAAAAATTGAAACAACAAAAGAAGTCATCTGCTGGAGAGAAAGTAGAGCCGTTGAAAAAGTGGGCATTTATATTCCGGGAGGAACCGCTCCGTTATTTTCTACGGTTCTCATGCTTGCTGTTCCCGCCCAACTGGCAGGCTGCAAAGAAATCGTCCTTTGTACCCCTCCTGATAAAGATGGAAATATAAATCCGGCCATTGCATATGCTGCCCAACTTTGTGGAGTGACTCAACTTTTTAAAGTAGGCGGGGCACAGGCTATTGCAGCGATGACTTTGGGAACGGAAAGCATCCCTGGAGTCTATAAAATTTTCGGTCCGGGAAACCAATACGTGGTGGCTGCCAAGGAATACGCCCAACAATACGGAGTTTCTATAGATATGCCCGCAGGTCCCAGTGAAGTATTAGTGATTGCCGATGAAAAGGCTGTTCCTGCGTTCTGTGCGGCAGACCTGCTTTCACAGGCGGAGCACGGAAGTGACAGCCAGGTGATCTTTATTTCTACCGATCTTAGTATCCTCAAGCAGACCGTGAAGGAAATTGATGAACAAATTAAGCTTCTTCCAAGAAATGAATTGGCTCAGCAATCGTTGGACAATAGTCATTTTATATTATTGAATACGGTAGAAGAAGCTATTGAATTCAGTAATCTGTATGCACCGGAACACCTCATTTTGGCAGTAGAAAATTTTGAAAAACATATTCCTCAGATTCAAAATGCAGGCTCCGTTTTTCTCGGGAATTATTCCTGCGAAAGTGCCGGAGACTATGCAAGCGGAACCAATCATACCTTGCCTACCAATGGATTTGCCAAAAATTACAGTGGTGTTTCCCTGGATAGCTTTGTGAAGAAAATTACATTCCAGCATATCTCAGAAAAAGGATTAAGGAATCTAGGAAAAACAATAGAAATCATGGCGCAATCGGAGGGATTGGCTGCCCATAAAAATGCCGTTACCATAAGACTTAAAAGAAGAAATAATGAAACAATTTAATATCAATACGTTCGTACGGAACAACATTTTAGAATTACAACCTTATATCAGCTTCAGGGACCACAATGAATTTACAGCACCGGTTTTACTGGACACCAATGAAAATCCGTTCGGAGCGTTTAACCGGTATCCGGATTCCACCCAAAAGAAGCTCAAAAATAAACTTGCGGCCCTTAAAGAGATCGCTCCGGATCAAATAGCTATAGGAAACGGCAGCGATGAATTGATTGATCTGATCATTAAAATTTTCTGCGAACCCAAAAAAGATTCCATTTTAATGATGAACCCTTCTTTTGCAATGTATGGATTTTATGCAGCCATAAATGAAAACAGTGTTGTTAGGCTGGATCTGGATGAGAATTTTGAAATCGTAAAGGATGATTTTATAAAAATCACAGACGAGCTTCAGTTAAAGGTATTCTTCCTTTGTTCACCCAACAATCCTACGGGAAACAGTGTTGAAGATATTGAGTTTTATATCCGGAATTTTAAAGGAATAGTAGTGGTGGATGAAGCTTATATAGAATTTTCAGACCAAAAATCCTGTATAGGGCTCCTTGAAAAATATCCCAACCTCATTGTGTTGCAAACATTCTCCAAGGCATGGGGCATGGCGGGAGCAAGGGTAGGAACAGCCTATGCGTCAAAAGAAATCATTACCCTTATCAATACGGTTAAAGCACCTTATAATATCAATTCTTTAAGCCAGGAGCTTATCATAAAAGCTCTTGATGAACAAGGTGAATTCGATAAAAATGTAAAAGAAATCCTTAATGAAAGAAACAGATTAAAGGAAGAGTTTGAGAAAATTGAATGCATTGTAAAAGTATATTCCACAGATGCGAATTTCTTTTTAGTTGAATTTAATGATGTTGAAAAAGTATATGACAGCCTTTTAAAACAAGAGATTCTAACAAGTAAAAGAGCACCTTCAATTCTCAATTGCATAAGAATCAATATCGGAAATAAGGAAGAAAACAATACACTTATTGCCACATTAAAAAGCATCACCTCATGAAAAAAGTATTATTTATCGATCGTGACGGGACGCTGATCATAGAACCGGCAGATTATCAGATAGACTCTCTGGAGAAATTGGAATTTTATCCGGGAGTATTTCAAAATATTTCAAGAATTGCCAGAGAACTCGATTATGAGCTGGTAATGGTGACCAACCAGGATGGGTTGGGGACAGATAGCTTTCCTTATGAAAATTTCATCGGCCCCCATGAAAAAATGTTAAAGGCATTTGAAAAAGAAGGAATTATTTTCAGTAATATCCTGATTGATAAAAGCTTCGAATATGAAAACCTCCCGACCAGAAAACCGGGAACAGCCTTACTGGAAAAATACATTCATGGGAACTATGACCTGGAAAATTCTTATGTGATCGGCGATCGGGTGACGGATATTCAGCTGGCTCAAAATCTGGGTTCCAAAGCAATTTTCATCAGTGATGTACCCCATGAAAATGCCGTGCTTACTACCAGAAATTGGTCTGAAATTTACCAGTTCTTAAAGAAAATTCCCAGAACAGCCAGAATAGTGAGGAAAACCAATGAAACGGATATTAAATTGGAAATCAATCTGGATGGCAATGGAAATTCTGAAATTTCGACCGGTTTACCCTTTTTTGATCACATGTTAGAACAAATTGCAAAGCACGGAAATATGGATTTGAAAATTAAGGTGAAAGGTGATCTTCAGGTAGATGAACACCACACGGTTGAAGATGTCGGAATTGTTTTGGGAGATGCTGTTCTGAAAGCTTTAGGCCAGAAAAAAGGAATTGAAAGATATGGCTTTCTTCTTCCGATGGATGACAGCCTTGCCTGGTCCGCCATAGATTTTGGGGGAAGGCCATGGCTGGTTTGGGAGGCTGACTTTCGGAGAGAAAAAATAGGTGATGTCCCTACTGAAATGTTTTCCCATTTTTTCAAATCCTTCACAGATTCCTCAAAATCGAATCTGAATATAAGGGCAAAAGGAAATAATGAGCACCATAAGATAGAAGCTATTTTCAAGGCATTTGCCAAATCGATAAAAATGGCCGTGAACCAGTCTGATCAAAATTTCAGTATCCCCTCTACCAAAGGAAGCTTATAATAAAATATATGATTGCAATTATAAAATATAATGGCGGAAATGTAAATTCCGTTCAGAACGCTTTAAACCGACTGAATACAAATTCCATCGTTACCGATGATCCTGAACTTATACGGAAAGCGGACAAAGTAATTTTTCCCGGAGTAGGTGAAGCTTCATCCACCATGAAATCGCTTCAAGAAAAAAGGCTGGACCAACTCATTCCGACATTGCTTCAGCCTGTTTTAGGAATTTGCCTGGGAATGCAGCTCATGTGTAAAAATACAGAAGAAGGGGATACGGATGGCTTAGGAATTTTCGACATTCATGTAAAAAGATTTCCGGCGGGAAATATTGTTCCTCATATGGGCTGGAATACGGTTTCCGGGCTACAATCCGGATTGTTTTCAGAGTTGGTAGAAGATGATTTATATTTTGTACACAGCTATTATTGTGAAATATCAGAATATACGACGTCAGTGTGTGATTATATACTTCCTTTCAGCGCATCCCTGCAAAAAGATAATTTTTTCGCTACACAATTTCACCCGGAAAAATCGGGCAGAGCCGGGAATGATGTATTAAAAAACTTTTTAAAACTTTAAAAAAATGAAGATTATTCCGGCTATTGATATTATCGACGGTAAATGTGTCCGTCTTTCAAAAGGAGATTATGAGACCAAGAAAATATATAATGAAAATCCTGTAGAGGTTGCCAAGGAATTCGAAAGCTATGGAATCCGGTTTCTTCACCTGGTAGATCTGGATGGGGCGAAATCGAAACATATAGTGAATCAAAAAGTGATTGAAAGGATTGCCAAAGAAACTTCATTGCAAATTGACTTTGGAGGAGGGCTTAAAAGTGCAGAAGACATTGAAATAGCCTTTAATTCCGGGGCTGCGCAGATTACCATCGGAAGTATGGCTGTTCAAAATCCCGAATGGTGTTATGACCTGATTAAAAAGTATCATGAAAAGATCATTCTGGGAGCTGATTGTGAAAACAGAAAAATAAAAACATCCGGCTGGCTGAAAGAAAGTAACAAAGATGTTATTGAATTGATTATTGACTATCAGCAGAAAGGCATTCAACAGGTGATCTGTACGGATATCGCAAAGGATGGGATGCTGGAAGGACCTTCCATTGATCTGTATGAGGATATCCTCATCAGGACTTCTGTTCAGCTGGTGGCAAGTGGCGGGATTTCGCGTATGGAAGATGTTTTAAAAATGAAAGAAATCGGGTGTTCAGGGGCTATTATCGGCAAGGCTATTTATGAAGGAAGAATATCGCTGCAACAGCTTAAAAATTTTATAGAAAATGCTTAAAAAAAGAATAATCCCCTGTTTAGATATTAAAGACGGAACAACGGTAAAAGGAATTAATTTCCAAGGGCTTAAAAATGCCGGAAATCCGGTTGAGCTGGCCAAAAAATATGAACAGGAAGGTGCGGATGAACTCGTTTTCCTTGATATTACAGCCACCACTGAAGAGCGGAAAACGTTTGCAGGGCTTGTGAAAAAAATTGCCGTACAATTGAGCATTCCCTTTACGGTAGGGGGCGGAATTTCAACCGTTGAAGATGTAAGAAAACTTCTGGAAGCCGGAGCAGATAAGATAAGCATCAATTCTTCTGCTGTGAAGAACCCTCAATTGATTTCCGATCTGGCTAAAGAATTTGGCAGTCAGTGTGTCGTAGTGGCTATTGATACGAAACATGTTGACCAATCAGATTGGGTACATATTAAAGGAGGAAGGGAAATTACCGGGCTTCAGACTATAGAATGGGCAAAGAAAGCAGAACTTCTGGGTGCCGGAGAAATACTTTTAACATCCATGGACGGCGACGGAACAAAAAAAGGATTTGATATAAGAATTACCCGTTTGGTTTCGGAACATGTTAATATTCCTGTGATTGCTTCAGGAGGAGCCGGAAGGATAGAAGACTTTGAAGATGTATTTCAAAAAACAAAAGCAACCGGAGCATTGGCTGCAAGCGTATTTCATTTCGGGGAAATAGACATCAGAGAATTAAAAAATGAATTAAAAATTAAAAACATACCCATACGATGACAATAGATTTTAATAAATCAGGAGGACTTGTTCCTGTAATTATTCAGGATAACAGGACTCTTCAGGTACTTATGTTAGGATATATGAATGAAGAAGCTCTTGCAAAAACCAAACAAGAAGGGCGGGTGACTTTTTTCAGTCGTTCGAAAAACAGGCTTTGGACAAAAGGAGAGGAGTCTGGGAATTTTCTTATCGTAAAAAGTATTGATCCGGATTGTGATCAAGATACGATTCTTATAAAGGTTGTTCCCCAAAATGTAGTGTGTCATACAGGAAGTTTCAGTTGTTTTGGTAAAAAGTATTCTAAAGGTTTTGTATATGAACTGCAAGAGAAAATATCAAAACGAATTGATGAGAAAACAGAGAATTCCTACACGTATTCGCTTTACCAAAGAGGTATTAATAAGATGGCTCAGAAAGTAGGAGAGGAAGCAGTAGAATTGATAATTGAAGCTAAAGACAATAATGAGGAGTTATTGAAGAATGAAGCGGCGGATCTTCTTTACCATTTTTTGATTTTGCTGAAATCGAAAAGGGTTTTGCTTGAGGATATTGAAGAAGTTTTGAAGAAGAGAGATCAGTTATAAAATTAAAACTAGTCAAATGAAGGAAACATTAGCAACCCAACCATAAAATTGCATCTTAAATTATAATACGACATCATTTGTCGCTTTGTTGAAATAGTTTTGAATGAGAAGAATAAATACGATTTATCATATTTATTCTTTTTAATGTGAATTGGATTGCTAAAATTTGTTAAGTTTACAAATTATTAATAATAAACACTAGTATTAATTTTTAAATACACAAGATAGATGAAAAAAATCTACATGAGTGCATTCTTCTTATGTACTACGACTGTGCTGTATTCTCAAAACGTGTTGTGGCAGAAAGACATCAAATCCAATACCCAGGATTTCCTTTCACAAGTAACCACTACGATTGACGGACAGTATTTGATCACAGGAAGCTCCATTCAAAGCTCTAAGTCTCAGGCTTCAGGCAGTAAGCAAAATAACGGCTACGATTTCCATTTAGTCAAGCTCAACCAGCAAGGCGAAGAAGTCTGGGAAAAATACTTCTCAGGACAGAACCATGATTTCCTGTCTGCCACAGTGAACACCCAGGAAGGAGGCTTTCTTCTCTCTGGAACATCTTATAGTGGGAAATCTTTGGATAAGAAAGAAGATTCCAAAGGAGGCTCAGATTTATGGTTGATTAAAATCAATGAATTCGGGGAAGAGCAGTGGCAGAAAACATTAGGCACAGCTTCTGATGAAGAAGCCAGAGCTGTGATTCAAACCACAGACTTAGGCTATTTTGTGGCAGGAAATGTTCAGAACTCAGCTAAAGGATTTGGTTCTAAAGATATCTGGATCATAAGACTTGATAAAACAGGAAAACAAACTTCAGAACTGATCTTAGGAGGAAAAGGACTCGATGAAGTGGAGAAAATGATTCCGACCAAAGATGGAGGTGTTTTGCTAGGGATCTATTCAAGGAGTTCCGAGGTTCGTGGTACGGGTTCCGTGTCTAGCTCATCCAACTCGAAACCCGAGAACACGCATTCCGTATCCCGCTTCGCGAAAACAACCACTAACGAAGGTGAAGGCGATTACTGGATCATCAAGCTTTCTAAAGACGGAAAAGTGGAATGGGAAAAGAATTATGGCGGAAAGGCAGATGATCATCTGAGAACCCTTGCTTTAACTTCCACGGGATATATCATTGGTGGAGAATCAAGATCAGAAAGATCAGGAAATAAAACCACAGGCATAGAAGAAGGAACCGACTTATGGCTGATTTCCTTAAATGAAAGAGGCGAAGAATTATGGCAGAAATCCTACAACTTTAAGAACAGGGATGTTTTGATGGGAATGAGTGTGATTCAGAGTCAAGATGAAAGAGAAAAGAATAAAGACATTACCAAAGGAATACTATTAGGAGGTTATACCCAGGCAGAAGGAAGAATAGAAAGTGATGATGAAACGTTCTGGATGCTGTATCTGGATCAGGAAGGGAAGGAACAGTGGAGAAAGCATGTGAAGGGAGAATCAAGAAAGAAGGAGGAAAGATTATCAGATATCAGATTAAACAGGGATGGTTCGATCATTTTAGCAGGAACCAGCGCAGAGGAATTAGGAAAAGAGAACTGGAAGATCGTGAAATTAGGTAACGGACAGATCGATCAGCTGATTGAAAAGCAGGACATCAAAGTCTATCCGAATCCTGTATCGGATTATACCTATGTTGAGATCGGATATGAATTTAAGGAAGCGGATATTTTGTTATATGATATGAGTGGTAAGCTTCTGCAACAAACCAAGACTAAGAATAAGGTAACGAAGATCAATACTCAGGCTCTGATCCAGGGAGCTTACCTGATCACAATAAAAACAGATACCAATAAAAACGCAAGTGCGAAAATCATTAAGAAATAAACTAAGATGAAAAAAATATTAATTCCATTGGCATCACTGATGATTGTCAATATTTTTGCTCAGCAACAATCTGATCTTGCTGCACTACCCAATATAATCCCTCCTTCACCTACAGCGTATGCATTGGGGAATTATGGAAATGTTCCTGTGGGATTATTTACAGGATCTCCTAACGTCTCAATTCCCTTATTGACTTATAAAACCAACAACATTACACTACCCATCAGTCTTTTTTATGGATCTAATGGGATTAAAGTAGATGATGTTTCAACCAATGTGGGTTTAGGCTGGAGTTTAAATTTTGGAGGTGTTATTACCAGAACAGTAAGAGACAGAGCAGATGAATCTTCAACCCATATCAGTACTCCTGAAAATGTTTCGGGAGCTTATGCTAATGCTATCACCAATAAATTTCTGTCTACTATAGGAAACGGATCAACATCTTTAGATACTGAAGCTGATTTATATTCATTTAATTTTAATGGTAATTCAGGTAAGTTTTTCTTTGATCAAAATGATGTTCCCCATATCGTAGACCAGCAAGCCATTAAAATTGAGAAAAGCACAGAAGGTTTTGTATTAACCCTTCCCAATGGAGAAAAGCATTATTTTAATGAAACTGAGCAGACTATGTACACTTCAAGTGGCAATGGTCATTCTGTTCCTTCAGGAGCCATTACAGCATGGTATCTCACCAAAATAGTACATCCCAACGGAGATGAAGTTTATTTCACATACAGTACAGCAAATATTACGGAATATGTAGGTTCTCAATCCCAATACTTAAAAATGTCTGTTGGGTACCCTGCACAGCAGGCTTCTTGTCAGGGAGGAAGTGGCTATGTACTCCCTCCAACAATGGGAATGATTGCGGATAACAATATTGAAATTCTTGGAAAAAAAGTAATTTCAATAAGCAGTAATAATCTGAATGCAGGAACCATTACTTTCGAGTATGAAACGGACACCACCACATTGGATGTAGATGGAAACAAAAAAATAAAGGTAATCCGCCAGCTTGACAGAAACGGGAACATTCTTGAGAGTACTACATTCAATTATTTAAATACCAGTAATAAAAGAAACTTTTTAAGTAGTCTTGTTTTTAAAGACCCTTTTAAAAACTATAGTTTTGAATATGAAAGTCCTTCTCTATTTCCTGCAAGATTATCATTCAGTCAGGATCAGTGGGGATATTATAATGGTAAGGCTAACGCTAATCTGATTCCAGCTAACATTTCAGATTATAACCTGAAAAATTTCAACTATAACGGAGCCAATAAAGAACCAGATCCCAACTTTGCTAAAATAGGAATGCTCAAAAGGGTAACCTATCCTACAAAAGGATACACTGATTTAGAGTATGAAGGCAATACCTATTGGGGAGAAAAAACGATTTATCCCGCCATTACCACTCAAAATATTTCGATAAGAAACACCATATCGGTAGATGATTTTGTAAGTACCTCGTACACTTTCACTTCTCCGATCAATCAGACTGTAAAAGTAACAGGAAGTGCTGTCTTTAACACACAATGCACTGATCAGACTCATACCCCAATAGGGATTGTACACGGAGCTAGTTTTTATAAGATAATTCAAGGTGCTCCTACACAAGTTGGCAGTGACTATCAATTCTTAGGTAATGATGAAGTGCTTTTTGAAGCTGTGGCAGGACAAACCTATACTATTACCATTGATGCGGGAAGATGCACCTATACAAGAGCAGGCATCAACTATTATGCAACAGCTCCACAAGTGATCAATACCAATTTAGATACAGGAGGAGTAAGAATAAAATCAACGAAAGATGTGGATGCTCCAACTTCTCAGAACATCTATAAAAGATATTACTATGCCCATAAAGACGATCTCACTCATTCTTCAGGTCAGAAAGGAAATAAGCCATATTATGTTGATGTTGCAAAATGGCAAACTTCCTGTGGTGTAGGGGTGTGCACCTATGTCGAAAACTCTAATGTTATCTTATCATCAAGCAGCATGATTCCTTTATATAATACCGAGACAAGTTCTTGCTTATATCCTTTTGTTACCATTAGTGAAGGGGGAGATCAGTTTGAAAGAGGGGGAGAAATGAAGGAATTTAAAATCCGAAGAGATAATGCAGGAAGCAATATCTGGGGTTCAGGAGGTTTAAGCAGTGCTCCTTGGACTAATAGAGGTTGGGACAATGGTTCTGAATTAAAATCAACGATATTAAGAAAGAATTCATCCACGTTAGAAGTTGTTCAGGAAAAAGAAAATATCTATGAAAAGAATGACAACAATACTTTTGAACTTAAAAGTTTTGCTGGAAGAAAACTATATGATATGATATGTCCTGCCAATTATTCATATACCTGTACAGCTACAGATGTTGCTGCTGCTGGCAATGAATGTTCAGGAAAAGCAGTGGGAACTCAGGTTTATTTAACTAATGTTGATAATATCAGCGTTACAGAATATCGAAATATTTCCTACTTGCATTACTTAAAATCCCAGAAAACAACTGATTTTTTAAATGGGCTTCCTGTAGTAACACAGACCGAATATTTTTACAATAATCCTTCGAATTATCAATTAAGCAAGCAAAAAGTTACCTTCCCTGATGCAATAATGAATGAAACAACTTATAGCTATGCTCATGAAAAAGGAAATCAGCTGATGATTGGGAAAAATATGGTTGGGATTCCTTTGGAAACAGTTTCTACCCAAACCATTGGGAGCACAACCAAAACATTATCAAAAACAGAAACAATATACCCTACTTCAGTTCCAACAACTGAAACGGGAAATTTAGTATTGCCAGTCTCAGTATTAACCCACGATATTCCTAATAACAGTACTACCACCGAAGTAAAATTTGACAAGTATGATGCTAATGGGAATCTGTTGCAGTATACCTCAAAATCAGGTATTCCTGTTGCGATCATCTGGGGCTATAACAATACACAACCAATTGCTAAAGTAGAAGGAGCTACGTATGATCAATTGGTGAATTCAGGACTTATTTCTGCTATTGTTTCAGCATCTGACAATGACGCTTCTGATCCAAATACGGAAGGCACCCTGCGTAATGCCCTGGATAGTTTCAGAAATAATTCCAGCCTGTCCGGATACCAGATTACGACCATCACTTATAATCCTTTGATCGGAGTAACCAGCATGACACCTCCTTCGGGAATCAGGGAAGTATACATCTATGATTCTTTTAACAGGCTAAAAGAAATCAGGGAAAATGATGCAGCAGGAAATATCCTGAAAGAATTTAAATATAACTATAAAAACTAAACACAGATATGAAAAAAATAATCATCCCGATAGGTGCTTTATTGGTAGCTGGCTTAGCTCATGCCCAGACCACTCCAAGCAGTACCGAAAATTATGTATACACGAAAACCTATTTATCAGATCCGACAGCAGGAACTCCAAAAACCTCAGAAACCATCCAATATTTTGACGGATTGGGAAGACCTAAGCAAATAGTGAACGTTAAAGCTTCTCCTCAAGGAAAGGATGTAGTGTCTCATGTTGAATATGACGGATTCGGAAGACAGGTCAAAGACTACCTTCCCGTTCCACAATCAGGAACGCAAAATGGAGCTATTTATACTTCACCACTGGGAAATGCTTCAACAATTTATGGAGGTGAAAAAATCTATGCTGAGAAAATATTGGAAAACTCACCATTAGACAGGCCTTTACAACAGATTCAGGTAGGAAACGAGTGGACTAATAAACCTGTCAATTTTGAGTATGGGACCAATATTGAAAATGATAATATAAAACGGTATGAGACGGTAACCACCTGGAATGCTACGGATAAGGTTTATATTTCCACTATTCAACAATCGGAAAACTTCCCCATAGGACAATTGTATAAAAATAGCATAACAGATGAAGACGGTAATAAAACGATTGAATTTAAAAACGGCGGAGGACAAACACTTTTAGTAAGAAAGGTGATCAGTGCAACAGAGAATGCCGATACGTATTATGTTTACAATGAATATAGCCAGCTAGCCTATGTTATTCCGCCATTAGCTTCTATTGGAACTATTGATCAAACTGTTTTGGATAATTTTTGTTATCGTTATAAATATGATAGTAAAAACCGATTGGTAGAAAAGAAGCTTCCCGGAAAAGGATGGGAATATCTACTGTATGATAAACAAGACCGCCTGGTAGCTACTCAGGATGCAAAACTAAGAGAAAATGGGCTATGGCTATATACCAAATATGATCAATTTGGCAGGGTAGCTATCACGGGTATTTCTATAGGCTCATCAAGAATTTCGGAACAGAATGAAGTAGATGGGCTAGGTTCCAATAATCTGAACAGGATCAATTATGTATTCTTCAACAGACAGGGAATGGATGTGTACTACGACAATCCTGATATTACCTATCCCAATTCTACCAAATGGGTGACTTTATTATCGTTAAATTACTATGACACTTATCCTGCCTACAGCTTCAACCCAAGTTTCCCGGCAACCATTTACGGAAAGCAGACTTTAACGGATAATCCGGCCTCAACAGGAAAAAGCACCAAGAGTCTTCCTGTGATGACTTTTGTAAAGAACATCGAAGATAATAACTGGACCAAGAATTATAATTATTATGATACCAAAGGAAGAACCATTGGAACGCATTCCATTAATTATTTAGGAGGCTATACCAAAACAGAATCTGATTTGGATTTGGCAGGAGCTGTACAGCAAACCAAAACCTACCACAAAAGGTTAAGTACCGATGCTGAAAAAGTCATTACCGAAACATTTGAGTATGACAGCCAAAACAGGCTTAAAAAACATTACCATCAGGTAGACAGCCTGCCTCAGGAATTATTGGCAGATAATACATACAATGAATTGTCTCAACTAATCAATAAACAAGTAGGAAACAATCTTCAGAGTATAGATTATGCTTACAACATCAGAGGCTGGATGACTAAGATCAATGATCCAGGTAATTTAAACGGGGCGTTGTTTGGATATGAAATAAAATATAATAATCCTGAGAATACTTCTCTTGCTTCTCCCAGATATAATGGAAATATTTCAGAGGTAAGCTGGAGGGTTTCTAATACGGATGTTTTTAAACGGTATTCATACAATTACGATTCTTTGAACAGGCTTAAAGAAGCTATCTTTTCAAACCCAGATGCTTCTGTTCCTGAAACTCATTTTAATGATGAGAAAATAGACTATGACCTTAATGGTAATATTGTTCATTTAGAAAGAAAAGCAAAAAGTTTAAACGGGAGTTCCACAGAGCTTATAGATTATCTGAATTATGAGTATCATGCTAATAAACTGAATTTAATAATAGATGAATCTCAGAATCCTACAGGATATGAGGGAGGCGGAAATTTCATAGACTATGATGTTAATGGTAATATGACCAGTATGATGGATAAAAATATTAGTGCTATTGGGTATAATTATCAAAACCTGCCGAATGTTATCACTACTGCTGACAATAATAAAAAAATATATCATACATACAGAGCAGACGGTACTAAGCTTAGAAAGATATACAATATTTCTTATCCGCAGGACGGGACCTATTTTGCCACTGTGACGGAATATTTGGACGGTTTCCATTATCTGACCACTCAGGGAGTGTATAAAAGTGATTTTAATGCGCTGGATTATGCTTATGAGCAGGAAGCTTTTATGAAAGAAATAAATCTCAGCCCGGATACAGAACTACAGTTTGTTCCCACAGCAGAAGGGTTTTATGATTTTGCAAAAAATGAGTATATTTACCAGTATAAGGACCATTTAGGAAATGTGAGGGTAAGTTTTCGTAATAAGGATGGAGATCCTATAATTACAGATCAAAATGATTATTATCCTTTTGGAATGAATATTCCTAGAGAAGAACAAGCGGTTTTTGGAACGGCTAGTTTGTACAACTATAAATATAACGGAAAAGAGCTTCAGGAGACGGGGATGTATGATTATGGAGCGAGGATGTATATGCCAGATATCGGGAGATGGGGAGTGTTAGATCCATTGGCAGAACTACAATCTCGATTTAGTCCTTATCATTATAGTTATAACAATCCTATTTTTTATAATGACCCTACAGGAATGATTGGAGATTGTCCTACTTGTCCAAAAGGTATAACAAACATTAACTTACTTCCTAATGGAGAAAAAGAAATGCAGATAGAAGAGGTATTACTAACTGGAACTAAAAAGTCTTCTTTCAATTATTCGGCGGCTTTTCAATTAATGTTACCAAGCTCTTCTTTAACTGGAGTCTTGCCTGCAGTAAATTCGCCATCTATATTAAGTTATTTTCCTTCTATAACGTGGCCTTCAAATGCAGTAGTTCTAGAAACAGCTACTGCGGCTGAAGCCACCTTATTAGCAGATGATGTAACAGGTGTTGGAGTTGCAGATGATATATTGATTCCTGTAATTTTTGCTGGAAGTGTAATTTATGTAATTATTAATTCTGATCTAGATAAAGGAAATGTTTCTATTGATTCACAAGAATCATTTGATACATATAAACCTGATGATAGTGGAATTGTAAGACCTCTTGACGCAACTATTCCATTGGAAAAGCGAATGGATAACTTTGCAAGGAAAAGAAAAGGATCTCAAAAATGGGGTGAAGAGGCAGAGCATAAAAAAGGAGCAAGACCTAGCAAAAAAGGAACACATCAAAAGGGACAAACTAGGAAAGGCCGAGATAAAGGAGGTGAAAAAGGTGATGACAGAAGACCATATAGAAGAAAATAAATTATTATGGAAATATTAAATATAAAAATTAGTCGTTTTACCGACATAATTAGTGGTGTAAAACTCTATGAAAATGATGATTTGTTAATCATAATTCAAAATCCTGTTGACTATGTGTTAGATGGAGTATGCTTTATTAATAAAAAGTATATTCAAAATATGAAACTAGATGAAGATCATATGATGAAAAAGATATTAGAACATAAAATAAGTAAGTATAATATAAATAATTATTATAGAAATTTTAAAAATATTAAGGATACTATAGATTACTTTAAAGATAATCAGTCTAAGCTAATTGAATTAACTTTAGATAGTCCTACATATTCCATAATAGGTAAAATTCAAAATGTCAATATAAAATCTTTTAAACTTAATATGCTGAGTGTTAAAGCTCAATATCTTAACGAAGAAAAATTTGAATATGATAAAATAAGAATACTTACAATAGATAGTGATTATTTAAACTCTTTAGAATATTTTATGAGTTTATAATCATTCTGGGATAATTAAAAAGCCACTATAAACTATAGTGGCTTTTTAATGAATATTCTAAATTGTTTATTTCTCAATCAAAATTTTTCTCACAGCTTTCTGTTCGCCAGACTTCAAAGTAACCAGATAAGCTCCTCTTGACAATCCGGAAACATTCAGCTTGGTTTCGTTTTCTTTATTTATGATCAGACGGCCATTCATATCCGTTACTTCTACTTTGAAATTTTTCACATCATTAGGAAACTCGATGTGTAATATATCTTTTGCAGGATTTGGATAAACTTTTACAGATTCTATTTTATCCAATGTTTTTTCATCAGTAGCTAAAATAGAAGTAGAAGCCACGGCAAAATGCTGAAGTGCGCCTACAGCTGCTTTTCCTACATTGAATACATATACCGGATCAATATTGGCAAAAGTATCATTAGCAGTATGCTCATTATAGCTTCTTGTATATTCATAGAAACCTGTAATAACTTCTCCTTTATCTTCAAATGGCATATAATCTGAGGCATAAGCAGGGTCAATAGCTGTCTGAAGCGGTGAATATAGCGTAGTACAGGTTGCAAGCTGTTGGGTTACCGCTTGGGAGGCCGCATTATTGCTTGTTGGGCTTCCTTGGTCCTCATCACAATAAATAGTATTGTTAGTATTTCCCAACGCTCCACCAACCTGGTCAATATTAAAAACCAATTTGATGTCCAGCTGACGAACCCCATTGATATATGCTACATTATTTACATAGTGGCTGCTTCCATATAGACCTTGTTCTTCTCCGGAAAAGTGAATAAACTTGATGGAATATTCTGTAGGGATATCCTTTAAAATTCTGGCTGCTTCCAAAAGAATAGCTGTTCCACTTCCGTTATCACTTACTCCAGGTCCGTTAATGGTATCATAATGTCCACAAATAATAACATACTTATCGGGATATACAGTTCCTGTTTTGGTAATGATAAGATTTTTAGAGTTGGTACTGCTCCCGATGGTAAAAGGATCTTCCACCATCTGGCTTGCGGTATAGCCATAAGAAATATATTTATTTTTAAGCCAGTTCAATGCAGCCGTATTATTGGCTGAACCCGTTGTTTTAATCCCCAAATATCCAAACTCCTGCAATAGCGTTGTAATATTCGTCTGAGTTACCTTGTTGGATCTGTTTTGATACGCCTGAATAAAAGTTTGGGCCTGTAAACTATAAGCCCCGAAAGAAAAGAGTAGAAGAGCGGCAATTTTTTTCACTTGATATAATATTTAGTAATTCTTTATGTTTTTGACAATAATTTAGGGCAAATGTAGTAATAAAAAAATCCCGGGCAAAGAAACCCGGGATTATATTGATAACAAAAAATTCTACATTATTTTACTTGATCTACAACTGCTTTGAAAGCTTCAGGGTGATTCATTGCTAAATCTGCTAAAACTTTTCTGTTAAGCTCAATGTTGTTCTTTTTAAGAGCCCCCATAAACTGAGAGTAAGACATTCCGTGCTCTCTGGTTCCCGCGTTGATACGAGTGATCCAAAGTGCTCTGAAGTTTCTCTTTTTCTCTTTTCTACCACGGTAAGCATATTGCATTGCTTTTTCTACCGCGTTTTTAGCTACTGTCCAAACGTTCTTTCTTCTTCCGAAATAACCTTTAGCGTGCTTAAAAATTTTCTTTCTGCGAGCTCTTGAAGCTACGGCATTTACTGATCTTGGCATAATTTAAATTGTTTTTTTGAAATGTGCGGCAAACTGTTTCATTGCACTTAGGTGCTCCATTTCAGGGTTAAAATTTTGAATTTGTTTGAATTCTTATAAACCGAATTATAGATTTATAAAAACTACTTAATGGTTAATTGACGTTGAACACTTTTCTCGTCCACTTTAGCTACGTAAGAAGTAGTAGTAAGATTTCTCTTCTGCTTAGTTTCTTTCTTAGTTAAGATGTGGCTTTTGTAAGCATTTTTTCTTTTGATCTTACCAGATCCGGTAAGAGCAAAACGCTTTTTAGCACCTGATTTCGTTTTTAATTTTGGCATTGTTTTGCTTTTTATTGTTTTGTTATCAATATCTGTCTTGGTTACTCCTAAAGACATTTAGGAATAATAGTGTGCAAAGATACAAAAAAAATCAATCCGAATTTTTATTGTCTGCTATTTTTATTGAATGTATACTATTAAAAAAGCCGCCTCTGGTAAGAGGCGGCTGTATATTAAAAATCTTTTTTATAAGAAGTCTTCAACAATGATATCGTTTCTTTCTTCATTATTTCCACCTAAAATAACTTTAATTCTGAATCCTGTAGGAATAGCTGCACCTGATCTTGAGAAAAGCTGCAGCTTGACATGCGGGTTGGCTACATAATAATTAACAGCAGTATTAGAGCTCCAAAGAGGGTTTCCATCGCTATAGATAACCATATTTCCATCGTTTTGTACAATAAGTGATGGGGTACCTGTGCTTCTGTAGGTATTGGAATGCCACAATACATTCGTAAGTCCCGGTCTTTCTCTGTATAGAACCAGGTTGTTGTCCGCCTGCATGATAAACCGGTAAGTACTTCCGTTGTATTCCATGCTGATTGACTGTCCTGCACTTAATGTCTGAGGGTGATTAGTGGTTTCCTTTAAAAGCGTATAGCGTGTGAGATCTAAAAAACGGGATGTATTATTTCCATCAGCAGTTGTCTGCATTTTTTCATTTTCTACCCTTACATTGTCAAGAGTATCATCCTGAGCACAAGATGCTAGAAGCACCGAAAGACTTAAAAAAGTCAATCTTTTTATTTTCATATTATTTTTTTAACAGCACAAAAATAATAATTATTTACAATAAAATCACTAATATGAGATTTATCAAGTATATAAAAATTCAGTGATAATAGCTTATTAAAGCAAATATTAATACACTGTATGGTGTATTAAAAATACAAAGCCATAGTTTAAACTATGGCTTTAATATGATATTGAAAAATGTATTTATGATTGAAAAAATGCCAAAAGGTCTTTATTGATCGTCTCAGCTTCCGTAGTGGGCATTCCATGTGGGAAACCTGGATAAGAAATTAATTTTCCGTTTTTGAGTAGGGTAGCAGCTACTTTTCCTGTAGTCTCAAACGGGACGATCTGATCATCCTCACCATGCATCACTAATACCGGAATATCTACACTTTTAAGGTCTTCCGTGAAATCTGTTTCAGAGAAAGCTTTGATACAATCATAATGAGCTTTAATAGCACCCATCATGCCCTGTCTCCACCAGTTTCTTCGGATTCCTTCCGACTCTTGGGATCCTTCTCTGTTATATCCGTAAAACGGAATAGTGAAATCTATAAAGTATTGCTGCCTTTGGGTTGCGGTATAATGTCGGATTTCGTCAAAAACAGACATTGGAATACCATCAGGATTGCTATCATTCTTAATCATAATGGGTGTTACGGCACTTACCAGAACAGCTTTAGAAACCCTTCCTTTACCATGTTGGGCAACATATCGGATCACTTCACCTCCTCCTGTAGAATGGCCCACGTGAATAACATCTTTCAAATCTAATGCTTCTACTATTTCAGCAACATCGGAAGCATACGTATCCATATTATGACCTTCTGCTGTTTGGGCAGATCTCCCGTGTCCTCTTCTGTCATGAGCAATCACCCTATACCCCTGTTCTAAAAAGAATACCATCTGGGCATCCCAATCATCACTGGATAAAGGCCATCCGTGATGGAAAAATACAGGTTGTCCTTTTCCCCAGTCTTTGTAATAGATTTCTGTTCCGTCTTTTAATTGTAGTGTACTCATAGCTAATATTTTTAATGATTAATTATATAACAAATGTAGGACTAAACCTTATTCTGAATCTTACCATAGGTTATATTTTAATAATTATTTAATCCTTAACTATAAAATAAAACCTCAAATTACTTTGAGGTTTATATTATAAAGTTTAAATAGAAATTTAAACTATTTTACAGCTTTTTTAGGGCTCATCATCATGATCATTCTTTTACCTTCCAGTTTAGGCAACTGATCCACTTTTCCAACATGCTCCAGCTCCTGAGCCAATTTTAAAAGTAAAATCTCACCTTGATCTTTGAAGATGATTGAACGTCCTTTGAAAAATACGTAGGTTTTCAGTTTTGAACCTTCTTCAAGGAATTTTTCAGCATGCTTCTTTTTAAACTCATAATCGTGATCATCTGTCTGAGGTCCGAAACGGATCTCTTTTACAACCACCTTTACCTGTTTAGCTTTAAGCTCCTTCTGCTTTTTCTTTTGCTCGTATAAGAACTTTTTATAGTCCAATATCCTAGCAATAAACGGTTCAGCCTTGTCGGAAATTACTACAAGATCCAATTCCTGTTCTGTAGCAAGTTGTCTTGCCTTATCAATCGGATAAATTCCCGGCTCTACGTTATCGCCCACTAAACGAAGTTCTCTCACACGAATTTTATCGTTGATCAAGTGTGCGTCCTCTTGTACCGGACGTCTTTGTGGGCCCCTGTTGTTAAATCTTTGTGCTATTGTATTATATTTTATTGGTTAATTCTAATTTATTAAATATTCAAAAATTAAATGATTAAAAGGATTTTTACATGGAGTAATTTTTTAATTTTTTAAATCCTTTAATCTTTTAATAATTAAATGGCTGCCTCTTTCTTGAAATAAGAAACGAAATCCTCCATATTCATTACTCCAAGATCTCCTTCACCACGTCTTCTTACAGAAATCGTACCATCTTTTTCTTCATTTTCTCCTACAACTAACATGAATGGAATCTTATTTAATTCCGCATCACGGATCTTTTTCCCTGTTTTCTCGTTTCTGTCATCAATCTGACCGCTAATATCGTGATTTTCTAAAAATTGTGAAACTTTTTTAGCATAATCTACATATTTTTCACTGATTGGGAGAATGATAAACTGATCAGGGCTCAACCACAATGGGAAATCACCTGCAGTATTCTCCAGCAAAATGGCGATAAAACGCTCCATAGAACCGAATGGTGCTCTGTGAATCATTACCGGTCTGTGCTTCTCATTATCATTTCCGATATAGTGAAGATCAAATCTTTCCGGCAGGTTGTAGTCTACCTGAATGGTTCCAAGCTGCCACTTTCTTCCCAAGGCATCTTTCACCATAAAATCTAACTTAGGACCGTAGAATGCAGCCTCACCATATTCAATAACAGTAGTCAAATTTTTGTTTTTAGCTGCTGTAATGATCGCGTTTTCTGCTTTTTCCCAGTTCTCATCAGAACCGATATATTTTTCCCTGTTATCAGGATCTCTCAATGAAACCTGGGTCACAAAATCTTCAAAACCTAAAGATCTGAAAACGTATAATACAAGATCGATTACCGCTTCAAATTCTCCTAAAAGCTGGTCCGGGGTACAGAATAAATGCGCATCATCCTGAGTAAATCCACGAACTCTTGTTAATCCGTGAAGCTCACCGCTTTGCTCATATCTGTATACAGTTCCGAATTCCGCATATCTTTTTGGTAAATCTCTGTAGCTCCATTGTGACGTTTTATAGATTTCACAGTGGTGAGGACAGTTCATCGGCTTCAGCATGAATTCTTCTCCTTCATTCGGAGTTTTGATCGGCTGGAAGCTGTCTGCTCCATATTTGTCCCAGTGTCCTGAAGTCACATATAGTTCTTTGGCGCCAATATGTGGTGACATGACGAATTCATAACCTCCTTTTTTCTGAGCTGCAGAAAGGAAGTTCTCTAATTTCCTTCTTAAAGCTGTACCTTTTGGTAACCAAAGCGGTAAACCGGCACCTACTTTTTCAGAGAATGCAAAGATTCCTAATTCTTTACCTAGCTTCCTGTGATCTCTTCTTTTGGCTTCTTCCAATCTTTCAAGATATTCAGTAAGGTCTTTCTGTTTAGGGAAAGAAATACCATACACTCTTGTTAATTGCGGATTTTTTTCATTTCCTCTCCAATAGGCTCCGGCTGCATTTAAAATCTTAACAGCTTTTACAATACTGGTGTTCGGAATGTGTCCACCACGACAAAGATCGGTGAAATCATCGTGGGTTACAAAAGTGATTTCTCCGTCATTAAGATTAGAGATCAGCTCAACTTTGTAAGGGTTATCGGCATATACTTTCAATGCTTCTTCTTTAGAAACAGGGTACAGAGAGAAAGTGGAGCCTTTTTTAGCATTTTCCAATACTTTCTTTTCAATTTTCTCGAAGTCCTTTTCAGACAAGCTTTCGTCTCCAAAGTCTACATCATAATAGAATCCGCTTTCAATGGCCGGACCGATTGTCAACTTAGCATTAGGATAAAATTCAAGGATAGCCTGCGCCAACAAGTGGGCAGAAGAATGCCAGAAGGCTTTCTTTCCAAGATCATCATTCCATGTCAACAACTGTACCGTAGAATCCGTGGTTATAGGCGTGGTCGTCTCAACTTGTTTGTCGTTTACAACTGCGGAAATGGTATTTCTAGCCAATCCCTCGCTTATAGATTTTGCCACATCTAGCGGAGTAACTCCTGCTTCGAATTCTCGGACACTACTGTCTGGAAGTGTAATTTTTATCATTGTTTACTAAGAAATTTTAAGAGGCAAAAATACGTATTTTTTAGTTAAAAAACTATATCAATGCGTTGTATAAATAAGATTAATCCTCAAATGTAAATAATTAAGCTGCTTTGAAGAAGATATTACGCCTTCCTTTTGTACTTTACTTTTTCTTTGATGATTTCAATAACGTCTACACTCTTCACCTTAGATTGTACCCAGCCATGAATATCTATATACAATAATGAACGTCTGTAATACTCATTTCCGGAAAAGACCTCCAGCTTTTTATCAAATTCCTTAAATAATTTCATTTGTTTATCCGGGGTCATATCATTCAGCTTTTTGAAAAATGCTATGCTTTCAAAATGGAAGTCATCAGGCTTTTTCATCTTTTTGGCAAACTTCAGGGTGGCTTTGATAAAATCATCATAATCTTCATCAATTCCTGATTCATATTGGGCCATAAGGATCAGAATCCTTGTATGAAAGAGTAAATCTTCCTGCACATTTCCTTTGGATTCTATCACTTTCATGGAATATCTGATAGACTCATGGAATTTTTTACTTCCAAAAAGCATGGCTGCCATTTTCAGGTAAAGAATCATGAAATGGTGTTCATCAATTTTATCCCTGAACCTTTCCATTTTAAGCTCAATTTCAGGAATGAGCTTTGTCCCGGGAAAGAATTCACCTTTTACGAAGTGAATATTCATTAAAGTATTGTAATAGGTCAGAAAAACAAGTGATTGTGCATTCTCATTTTGAGCAAAGCTTGATGCACTGACGGTTTGGTTAAACTTCTCAAAACTCTCCTCCAGAATATCAATATTTCCGTATAGAAAAAGGATTTTCAGCAGATATGTATTGCCTTTAATATACCATACCGGGTGACTGATGATCATATCCGGATTTTTATAGAATAAATCCACCCACTGATAGGCATATTTAAGAGTATATTTATATTCCTGCAAAAGCTGATTTTTCCATACATGTGCTTTAAAATACCACAGCTTTTCCGTAAAATTCAGTTTCTCAAACTGAATGTTTTTGATCTGTGCATTGAAAATACCCATCACTTCCGACCGGTCTTCATTATTTTTTACATAGCCGTGAGTCAGCATTTCACTGTATAATTTCAATGAAAGATTGGAAAGCTCCGTGGCGTAATGATTTTGCTTACTGATTTCCCTGGATTGTTTGATCAGTTCTTCGGCACGTCCTTCAATACTTCTTGTGATAAACTGCGATTCAATCACTTTTTCCAGATTAATGATTTCTGAAGCAATACTTTTTTCGTCTAATTCCAAAGCTGTTTGTTTGGTCTTATCCAAAATTTTCAGTGCTTGTTTGTAAAGTCCTTTCTGATATAGAATATTGGCAAAATCCAGTTGTTCCCTTAATTGAATCCGGTAATTCTGATGAATAGGGTTCAGTCTTAAGCTCACCAGGATCTGTTTGTAAAGGTGGGCTTTAAGATTAGATAACTGCTGTTTGGTTGAAATTTTCTTATCCAGAATAATACTTTCATCGTATTCCTTCATCTTATCCATTTCTGAAAAAAGAAGGAGAAATTTAGCATCCGCATTAATTCCGAGCCGATTTACATAGAGCTTGAATTGCCGCTTTTCGGAAGTCGTTAATGATTTGATCAATACAAATAAAAAATCTTTCTGCAATTCTGCCATTGTAAATTTTTAAAATTTAAAAAACTGATTATCAATTAAATAAAATAAATTCCCAATATATTGAATATTGTAATTTTTAGAGAAAATGAAAATTGAAAAAGAATTCAACTCTCTAGTTTTGAATCAAAATTAAGTAAAAACTTTATTATGAATTCCGAAAAGATTGAAATTTTTGATACTACATTGAGAGATGGAGAGCAGGTCCCGGGTTGTAAGTTGGATACGGAACAAAAACTGATTATTGCTGAAAAACTTGATGAACTGGGTGTAGATGTTATTGAAGCAGGTTTCCCGATTTCAAGTCCGGGAGATTTTCATTCCGTTTCGGAAATTTCAAAATTAATAAGAAATGCTAAAGTTTGTGGTCTGACAAGGGCTAATCAAAAAGATATTGATGTTGCTGCAGAAGCCTTACGATTTGCAAAAAGGCCAAGAATCCATACAGGAATCGGAACTTCTGATTCTCATATTAAATATAAATTCAATTCCAATAGGGAAGACATTATTGAACGGGCTGTTCAGGCGGTAAAATATGCGAAAACTTTTGTAGATGATGTGGAATTTTATGCTGAGGATGCAGGAAGAACCGATAATGATTATCTGGCAAAAGTTTGCGAAGCGGTTATTAAAGCCGGGGCAACAGTTCTAAATATTCCTGATACCACAGGCTATTGCCTTCCTGAAGAATATGGTGAAAAAATCAGTTATTTAAAGGAAAATGTTACCGGGATAGATAAAGCCGTCTTATCATGTCACTGCCATAATGATCTTGGATTAGCTACTGCAAACTCTATTTCCGGTGTGATGAATGGAGCCAGACAAATTGAATGCACGATTAACGGGCTTGGAGAAAGGGCGGGGAACACCGCTTTGGAAGAAGTTGTAATGGTTATCAAACAGCACAATCACTTGCAATTATATACTGATATCAACTCCAAAATGCTCAATTCCATGAGTGTTTTGGTTTCTGATCTCATGGGAATGCCTGTTCAGCCCAATAAAGCCATTGTCGGAGCCAATGCTTTTGCTCATAGTTCGGGAATTCATCAGGATGGAGTAATCAAAAACAGGGAAACTTATGAAATCATAGATCCTGAAGAAGTAGGCGTGAACGCTTCAACTATTGTTCTTACGGCAAGAAGCGGCCGTTCTGCATTGGCCTATAGATTCAAGCATATAGGTTTTGATGTCACCAAAAATGAACTGGACTTTTTGTACCGGGAATTTCTAAAGGTTGCCGATATGAAGAAGGAAGTTAATAATGATGATTTAAGTGCAATCATTGAAAAAGTAACCAGAAAAATAGGATAGATTTAATATACATCTAAATGAGCAACGATAAAAAGACACTTTTTGATAAAGTCTGGGACGCCCATGTTGTGGAGGACATTCCGGACGGCCCGCAAATTATATACATAGATAAACACCTGATCCATGAGGTAACCAGCCCACAAGCTTTTGCCGAACTGGAATCCAGAAATCTTGAAATTTTCAGACCCAAACAGATTGTTGCAACGGCAGATCATAATGTTCCTACTTGGGATCAGGACCAACCTATTCGCGATATATCTTCCAGAAATCAAGTAGAACAGCTAACAGAGAACTGCAGGAAAAACAATATTGAACTTTTCGGATTGGGGCATCAATACCAGGGAATAGTTCATATCATTGCTCCGGAACTAGGATTTACACAACCGGGAATGAGTATAGTTTGCGGAGACAGTCATACTTCCACACATGGTGCTTTCGGAGCCATTGCTTTCGGAATCGGAACAAGTCAGGTAGCACAGGTTTTTGCAAGTCAATGCCTGCTGTTGAATAAGCCAAAATCAATGCGGATTACCGTCAATGGTACTCTGAACAGAAATGTTCAGCCTAAAGATGTCATTCTCTATATCATTTCCAAAATAGGAACAGATGGCGGAACGGGGTATTTCTGTGAATATGCAGGAAATGTTTTCGAAGAAATGTCAATGGAAGGAAGGATGACGGTCTGCAATATGAGCATTGAAATGGGAGCGAGAGGAGGCATGATTGCTCCGGATGAAACCACATTCAATTACGTTAAGGGAAGGGCTTTTGCTCCGAAAGGAAAGGAATGGGAAGAAAAGGTGGAATATTGGAAAACCCTGAGAACTGATGAAGAAGCCGTTTTTGATAAGGAATTTTCTTTTGATGCTTACGAAATTTCCCCAATGATTACCTACGGAACCAATCCCGGGATGGGGATTTCAATTCATGAAAATATTCCGGAGCCACAAAGCGATTCTGAAAAAAAAGCCTTACAATATATGGGATTAAAAGCAGGCCAGGCGCTTTCTGATATCCCTGTCAATTATGTTTTCATAGGAAGTTGTACGAATGCCAGAATTGAAGATTTTCGTTCTGCCGCTCAGTATATTAAAGGAAAAAGCAAATCGGAACATGTCCATGCTTTGATTGTTCCAGGTTCTCAACAGGTAGTAAAGCAGATATATGAAGAGGGCCTGGATAAAATTTTCCATGAAGCGGGCTTCCAGATCAGGCAGCCGGGATGTTCAGCCTGTTTAGCCATGAATGATGATAAAATCCCTGAAGGAGAATATTGCGTCTCCACTTCCAACAGGAATTTTGAAGGGAGACAAGGGCAGGGTGCAAGAACTATTCTGGCTAGTCCTTTAACGGCTGCAAAAGTTGCTATTGAAGGCCGGATTTCAGTTTTTGAAAATTAAAACGATGAATAGTCAATGGTCAAATGTCAATTTTTACAATTCCATAATTCAGCATTGACTTACGAAGTAAAATTCACCATTCACATTAATAATATTCTAAAGAATGCAAAAATTAATCATTATAAAATCCCGAGCCATCCCTTTGCCCGTTGAAAATATAGATACGGACCAAATTATTCCGGCCAGATTTCTAAAAAGTATTGATAAAAAGGGATTTGGAAATAATCTTTTCAGGGATTGGAGATACCATGTCCACACCAATGAGCCTAACCCTGATTTTGTTTTGAATAATCCGAAATACAGCGGTGAAATTCTGGTTGCAGGCAATAACTTCGGATGTGGCAGCAGCCGTGAACATGCGGCATGGTCTTTGACGGATTATGGTTTTAAAGTAGTAGTTTCAAGTTTTTTCGCCGATATATTTAAAGGGAATGCTTTGAATAACGGATTATTGCCGGTAAAAGTTTCTGAAGGATTTTTAAAAGAAATCCTAGAGGGTGTTACCAACAGTCCTGAAAGTGAAATTGTAGTGGATGTGGAACAGCAAAGCATCAGTTTCAATGGAAAATCCGAAAATTTTGAACTCGATTCTTATAAAAAAATATGCCTGATGAATGGATATGATGATATCGATTTTTTAATCAGTAAAAAGCAGGCAATACAAAATTTTGAACTAAAAACACAAAAAGAGTATGAACAAAAATTATTTTAAACTAGCCGTTCTTCCCGGGGATGGAATTGGTCCGGAAGTCATTAATGAAAGCATTAAAATCCTGGATGCCATATCAGAATCTTTTGGATATCAATTCGAGTACAGCTACGGATTGATGGGTGCTGAAGCTATTTATAAAACAGGAAACCCTTTACCCGATGAAACATTGAAGATTTGCAAAGAATCGGATGCGGTGCTTTTTGGAGCCATTGGAGATCCTGCTTTTGATAATAATCCTGATGCCAAAGTAAGGCCTGAGCAGGGATTGTTGAGGCTTCGTAAAGAGCTTGGCCTTTTTGCCAATATCAGACCTCTTAAAACATATCCATCTTTAATTGAAAAAAGTCCATTAAAAAGAGAAATTATTGAAGGAACTGATATCCAGATTTTCAGGGAATTGGTGAGCGGAATATATTTTGGGGAAAAATATACTGATGAAGAAGGGCAATATGCTTATGATAACTGCAAATATAGCAGGGAAGAGATTATCCCCATTGTTCATATGGCATTTCGCGAAGCTCAAAAACGCAGAAAAAAATTAACGTTAGTTGATAAGGCAAACGTTCTTGACACTTCAAGATTATGGAGAAAAATATGTCAGGAAATTTCAGCAGAATACCCGGATGTTACCCTAGATTTTATGTTTGTGGATAATGCAGCGATGCAACTGATCCTTAATCCAAAACAATTTGATGTTATTGTCACTGAAAATATGTTTGGAGACATTATTTCTGATGAAGCAAGTGTAATAGGCGGCTCCATAGGCCTGTTGCCTTCCGCTTCCATTGGTGAAAGCAATGCTTTATTCGAACCCATTCACGGGTCTTACCCTCAGGCAAAAGGGAAGGGAATTGCAAATCCGATTGCTTCTATCCTAAGTACAGCAATGATGCTTGATTATCTTCATTTGGAGCATGCTGCCCATAAATTAAAAGAATCCGTAGAACATGCAATTGAAAATAAATATGTAACGGTTGATCTTAATGCAGACCTGCACTATTCTACAAGTGAAGTAGGTAGTTTTATTGCTGATTATATCAGATATTCTGAAAAGTCGTATTACAATTTTGAAAATGTAAAGCTTGGGAAATCTACAATCGTATAAGAACTAATAATAAGTTTTGTTTCGCAATTCAATGTTAATTTTTAAAGTCCATAAAAATTTACCCGCAAGGCAAAATTCATTTCTGTTAAGTAATATACATTTTATTATATTTTTTAAGGGTTCTGTCTCATCAGAACCTTTTTTTATCTCATCTTTAAAGATTGATCGGGTTAAGACAAAAACATTCAGAACCAGATTATTCGTTCTGCAGAATTATAGTTAACAGAATAAGAAAACTGTTGATTTATAGTCTGCTAAACTTAGATTTAAAATACTAATAACATTAGATGGATTAAATTGAAAATTAAGATCCAACGGAGATGCAAATGCAATATTATTATAGTCGAAATGAATAGTAATTAAAAATTTCCGTTTCATGAAACGGAAATTTATTTTTTACTCTTTAGTATTATCTGTTTTTCCGGATTTGTTTTTGGAAGGTTTCTGAACATCTTCCTTATCAATATCAGGTGGATTTGTCTTTTTGGAGGAAGCAGGAATGTTGGGAAAATCCTGATTTTGTTTTCTGGTTTCTGCGCTATTGGCAGATTCTTTCTTTTTTTGATTTCCTTTTGAGTCCATTGCTTTACAATTTTTAGAGTCCTAAAATACCGAGTTGTCCGGTCTTATCTTCTATGGTATAATTCAAAGCCTTTGCCAAAACGAAAATAGTATTAAGATTTTCCATTAATTGTTTTCGTCCTTCATTTCTCAGCTTATTCTGATCAATGGATTTTATCGCAGTTTCTTTCGCTTTCTGGGTTACGTTTTTGATATCCTTTTCAGAAACTCTGTTGAAAAAAGAATCATCCAGAGACTGGATCTCCACGCTTGGAGTAATTCTTATATCAGCATCAGGAAGCTCTGTAATGATCAGTTTTTTGTTAACGGAATCAACATCCATTTTCATTTTATTAAGATCATAGGAAACCTGCGCATTAGTTTTGGTATAGGTGATGATGCTATTGCTGGTCATTTCACTTCCAAAAAGCTCATAGCTCATTTTTGTCTTCTGCATGCTGGAAATATTTTGCTCCAATACCACCATTTTGTTCATCTTGGAAATCTGATTGGTCAGGATATAATAATCCGATTTCTCTGTTTTCCCTCCAAGATTGAAACATGATTTAAGACCGAAAAACAGGAGCAGCATAACGAGAACCCCTGCTATAAATGATATGATTACCTTATAATTTCTCAAATCTATTTGTTAAATATTTCTTTGATTACAGACTTGTCATCTTTTTTTAAAATTTCAACAAGATCTCTTTCAATATACCCTGTTGTGGGCATTTCAATAATTCTTCCAATTTCTTTACCGTATTTTTCAACGATAATGGTAGGAACTTTCTGGATGTTATAGCGGCCTTCATCACCCGTAGGAGATTCCTTCTTACGGTTAACCGCTATAATGGTTAATTTATTATCCGGATATTTTAATTCTTCCAGGATCTTCATCAGTCTCGGGAAATCCCTGTGGCTGTCTTCACACCAGGTTCCCATGAATACAATAAGATTATAAGAATTGATTTTATTTTTTTTAAGCTGCTCCACGGCTTTTTGGTCTAAAGCATATTCATCATGCTCTTTTACATACCAATCGGCATAGGGTGCTTTTAGAAATTGCTCTTTCAATTGGTGGCCCAACAGCATTTTACCGTCATTTTGGGTTTCAACCTCTCGGTTGACCACCACCTTTTGTGCATTGAATTGCTGAGCCGTTAAAGCCAGCCCGGAAATGATCACAATATTTGTAATAAACTTTTTCATACTATTTTTCAATAATTGCTTTTAGATCAGCAGGAGAGTAGTATTTGTTTTTCAGAACCTTGTGATCGGCCTGTCTGTAAACATTATACTTTTCTCCGGATTTCTCATAAAACGATTCTACTTCTTTTTCTTTATAAAATTCAACCGTTTCTTTTGCCTGTTCCTCATTATCGCAGGCTTTAGACATATTGGAACGCTGAACTTCGTTGAATAGCTCTACAAATTTGTTGCCAAGTCCGAATTCCAGAACCGCACCGCTCAATACATACTGAAGGTCACAAAGAGCATCCGCAATCTCTACAATATCCTTATCTTCGATGGCTTTTTTCAGCTCATTTAATTCTTCCTGCAAAAGTTCTACTCTCAGGTTGCATCTTTCTTGTGAAGGAATTTGTGGAGTTTCTAAAATAGGGGCTTTAAAAGTAGTATGGAATTCTGCTACTTGGTTCAGACTATCAATTTTATCCATGAATATTTTTATTTAAGGCAAATATAATGATTGATCATAAATTTTGTACAATGTAGCAGTAAAATGTACAATGATTTTAAGTTCGGATTGCTGATTGCAATATCATTATTCATTACAGATTATTTATTATTCATAAAAAAGACTGCCTTGTTACAGGCAGCCTTCACATAGTTTGATTTTAAAGATGATTAATTTTTAATGAATCGTTTTGTGCTTTCACCTATTTTGATCATATATACTCCTTTGATAAGGTTGTTTACGTTTACGGAACCTCTTTCCAGTTTTCCAGAGCTGATTAGTTTTCCACCCATATCAAAAATTTTGTATTCTTCAGAAGTTGTATTCGAAATATGAAGAATATCTTTTGCCGGGTTTGGATATACTTTTATATCAGCAATTAAATCTCCGGTATCCGGCATATCTGTTCCTTTTCCTGCTGAAACAATATTCAGTGTATAATCCTCAACCTGGCCATAGGTATAAGTTCCACAAGATGAAGTAGGAGCGCTGCTGTATTTCATCATCACTCTCATTCTTGTTGTACCTACTGTTGCTGTTGCCGGGATCGTAATGCTTCCTGTTGCAGGTGTAGTGGTAGATCCTGCTTTAGTCCAGGCCAATTCTCCGCTGTCGGTAAAGTCTCCGTCTTTGTTATAATCAATATAAACTGAATACGCCTCACTATAAGTAGTAGAAGTCCATACAGGAGTTACGGAAATGGTATAAGCACTTCCTCTTGTCACATTCGTGGAAACTGAAGTAAAGTCTTCATATCCTGCTGTTCCAGTAGAGGTATTATTGATTGTTCCGAATTTCACGTTGCCGATTCTCTCATCGGATGTATTGGTTGCTGCTGCAGAGCAATAAGTAACCGTAGTTCCCGCAAGTGTGGTAACACTCACCGAATTGCTTGCTGCAGAAACATTTCCTGCCGCATCTTTTGCCTTAACAGTGAATGTATACGTGGTTGAAGGAGTCAGGCTCGTTACCGTATAAGAGGTAGAAGCCGTAGAACCGATTAATGAAGCACCTTGGAAAACATCATACCCGGTAACACCTACATTGTCTGTAGCTCCGCTCCATGAAAGATTTGTGCTGGTTGAAGTGGTTCCTGAAGCCGTAAGGGTAGGCGCTGTAGGCGCAACCGTATCTGTACCTGAAGAAGCGTTTACTGTAATATTCGCATTGTTTACATCAAAGAAAATATGATTAGAACCTTTTACCATGATTCTTCCGGTTGTAGTAGAAGCATTTGGAATAGTAACTGTTTGGGTTCCGTCATTAGGTGTTGCGGCAAGGATAGTCGTCCATGTATTTCCGCTGTCTGTAGACCAAAGAATATCTACATTGGCTGCATTCACGCCGTTTGCTGTGGTTCCTGCAACATTCCAGGTAACTGTTTGTGAGCTTCCGCCTGTATAGCTGGTTGCAGAATTTTGTGAACTTACACTGAAAGGTCCTGCTGTTCCGTTTACAGTGATTACCGCATCATCTGAATTGTTTCCGGAACCTCCGGCTCTGTTATCACGAACGGTAAATCTGAAATTTAAAGTTCTGGCAACATTTGATAGGGCTTCCACCGTAATTTCTGATCCTGCTGTTGTTGTAGCCCCTGCTAAAACCGAAGCCATTCTTGGGAAATACCTCGTTGGAGATGTTGTAGGTGTCCATGATCTGAAAGTAGGTCCGGAAGCTTTGGTAGCACTTGCTGCAGAACTGGCTCCTGTTTGAGAAGAGGAAGCATTATCCATTTGTTCCCAAATATAAGTCAAAGAATCCCCGTTGGCGTCTGTTCCTGTGCCCGTCAGCATAAACGGTGTTCCTTTAGGAATCGTATAATCTGATCCTGCATTTGCTGTTGGAATTGAATTCCCTGTAGCTGTATTTACGGAACATGTTTTCGCTTTAATATTATTGGTAATTTGCTGAATACTTACCGCATGGAAAAATGCATCTGAGTGAGGCTGGATATCCTGGCTTGTAATTCCTGCATATCCCATAATTGTTGATCCTGAGCCCGGCTCCATATTAACTCCCGTTCCTTCATTGTTCATGGAGAATGTGTGGTTTCCTCCAAACTGGTGACCCAATTCGTGAGCTACATAGTCTATATCAAAATTATCTCCTGAAGGAATAGCATCTGCTGGTGAAGTGTACCCGCTTCCTTTAGATCCGTTTGTACAGATACATCCGATACATCCGGCGTTTCCTCCGCCTCCTGAAGCTCCGAATAAGTGACCTACATCATAATTAGCTTCTCCAATTACGGAAGTAAGAGTAGATTGAAGCTGAGAATTCCAGTTGCTCATACTAGAAGCTGCAGAATACGGGTCTGTAGAGGCATTGGTATAGATTACAGCATCATTATTGGCAATAAGTACCATTCTGGAAGCAAAATCTTTTTCAAACACACCGTTTACACGGGTCATGGTGTTGTTCATGGCGGCTAATGCCTGTGCTTTGGTACCCCCGAAATAAGTTGCATATTCACCTGTACAGGACAGGGCCAACCTGAAGGTTCTCAGTAAAGCATCATCAGCATTGGGTCTTGCTGTAACATTGCTATTAGCAACTCCTTTTTGGGCTACATCAATAACTGTACACTCAAATTTGTTAAGATTATCTTTTTTGTCAGATTTTTTATACACAACATACGTTGATAAATCTTTAGTATACGGCTCAATAAAAACAGCCGATTTATCTCCATAGATTTCCATGGAAGAAAGCCCTAAAGAAGAAATACTGAAATAGATTGTAGAATTAGGATTTTCCAGACCTTCTCCTACGTAGGATTTGATATCCGGGTATTTGGCAGCAAGTTCAGGCTCGAAGTTGGAATTTTCTCTTACCTTAAAGTTTTCCATTCTTCCTTCTGAATTCGGGAAAGAAATAATAATTTCTGATTTTTCCCCTGCAGCTAACCTTTTTGGGGCTCTGGCCAGAGCATTTTTTAATCCGTTAAAATCCAGTTTGTAGATTTTGGGATCATTGATATTGGTTTTGTTTTCAAAAATTTCTGAAGATGTTTTTTGAGTACCTTCAGACCAAAGACGATCTGTCTGCGCGAATGAAATGCCTGTAATCAACAGCATTCCAATCATAGATAATTGTTTTTTCATATAAATAATGGTTTGATTATGGAATTCCAAATCTAATGAAAATTATATAATGAAAAACAAAATTTTTTAAGAAAAATTTGGAATATTTATCTAAAATATTATGCAATACATTAAATTGTCAACATTTTCTAATGTATCAAAAAAAGAAAATAGCATACGCAAAATACGTATGCTATTATTTATTCAGAAAATAATTCCAATAATTTACATATTGTCATCCGCAGTCGGTCCATAAAGTCCCGGGACTTTATTTCCTGTTGCTCTTAAATAAACAACAAGTTCACCTCTGTGATGATATAAGTGGTTATAGAGAAATCCGCGAACTACTTGGATTCTCGGCATAGGAGGGAATAAAATATTTCCATCCATTTCCATCTTCCATTCATTAAAATAGGTGCTTTCATCTGAGTTTTCCAAAACCTGTTGGGCTTTAGTCACGTTTTCTTCAAATTTGGCAACAATATGATCGATATTGGAAATGTCACCCTTATCGTATTGATAAGCTCCCATATTGAAAACATCCATATTAAAAGTGGCATCATACCAATTGTAAACTTCTGCAATGTGAGAGGCCAATTGGGCAGTAGTCCAGTTTTTTTCAGACGGTCTCCAGTCTAAGGCACTGTTTGGGATTGCTTTTAAAATTTTTCTGGTGTTTTCCGCTTCATGCAGAAATTCACCTAAAAGTCCTTGTTTAATCATTTGTGTTGAATTTTAAAATGTAATTTATTTTGTAATATCTCTTCCGATTACTAATCGCTGGATTTCAGAAGTACCTTCACCAATCGTACAAAGCTTGGAATCTCTATAGTATTTTTCTGCCGGGAAGTCTTTGGTATATCCATATCCCCCGAAGATCTGAACGGCATTATTGGCAATTCTTACACAAGCCTCGGAAGCATATAATTTTGCCATAGCACCTTCTCTTGTCATTTTTTGTTTTGCATTTTTCAAAGTTGCCGCTCTCTGAATAAGAAGCTCAGCTGCATCTATTTCGGTTGCCATATCTGCAAGCATGAAGTTTACTGCCTGGAAATCTGAGATAGGTCTTCCGAACTGTTGTCTTTCCTTGGCATATTTTAAGGCCGCTTTATAAGCGCCTCTTGCTGTACCTAAACTTAATGCCGCGATAGAAATCCTTCCTCCGTCAAGGATTTTCATAGCCTGTTTGAAACCTTCTCCAACTTCACCAAGACGATGAGAATCCGGTATTCTTACATTATCAAAAATCAGCTCAGCGGTCTCAGAGGCACGCATTCCTAATTTATTCTCTTTTTTACCCGAAGTGAAACCAGGCATTCCTTTTTCTAAAACAAAAGCTGTTGAATTATTTTTTGCTCCTTTTTCACCTGTTCTTGTCATTACCACGGCAATATCTCCTGAAATGGCATGTGTAATGAAGTTTTTAGCTCCGCTAATGATCCATTCATCTCCATCTTTCACAGCTGTAGTAGACATTCCTCCTGAATCTGAACCCGTATTATGCTCTGTTAACCCCCAAGCTCCGATTACCTTTCCGGAAGCCAGCTGAGGAAGCCATTTGTTTCTCTGCTCTTCATTCCCGAACTCATAAATGTGATTGGTGCAAAGTGAGTTATGCGCCGCAACAGAAAGCCCGATAGAAGGATCTACCTGTGAAATTTCATCCAGAATAGCAACATATTCATGATACCCAAGACCAGAACCACCATATTCTTCAGGAATAACGATACCCATAAAACCCATTTCTCCTAGCTGATGAAACAAATCTTTAGGAAAGGTCTGGCTTTCGTCCCATTCCATAATATGAGGTCTAATATTCTTCTCGGCAAATTCTCTGGCCGTTTCCGCTATCATTTTAATGTTGTCAATAGTCTCTGTATTCATATAGATATAGTTAATTCCCAAAGATACTCAAATTGCTGAAATGCAAAAAAAATTATTTCAGCCACAAGATATTATTCACAAAAAACTAAATATCAAATTTTTACATAATGAAAATTAATCATTTTTTAATAATTTTTTCAGAACTTTGAGTATATTAATTTACTATTTTAGCCATCCAAATTTTAAGGCATGAAAAAAATTCTATTTCCTATTATTTTATTTTCATTTTACATATCTGCGCAGATTCCTGCGGGATATTATGATGGAACAGCAGGACTCTCCGGATACGCCCTCAAAGCTAAGCTTCATGATATTATTGCGGGGAAAAATATCAGCTGGCATTATAGCGATCTTCCGAACTATTATAATCAGACCGACCTGGATAAATATTATGATCATGATACGACTAATACAACCATTCTCTTAGATATTTATTCTGAAATCCCGACCGGCCCGGATGCATACGAGTATACTTCCGCTAATATACCAACCAGCGCTCCGGCCGAAGGAGCTGGCTACAACAGAGAGCATATGATGCCTCAAAGTACTTTTTACAGCAATTACCCTATGTATTCTGATTTATTTTTTATAGTCCCTACGGACGCATATATAAATCAGCGCAGAAGTAACTATCCTTATGGAATTGTCGGCTCTACAATATATTATACATTTACAAATTCTTCAAAAATTGGAAATTGTGCCATTCCGGGTGTAACGTATACAGGTCGTGTTTATGAGCCTATCAATGAATTCAAAGGAGATGTGGCAAGAAGCTTATTGTACTTTGCCGTACGGTATGAAGGAAAATTAGGTTCTTTTAATTTTAATAATAATGTCAATCCGGTTTCAGATACTAATCCACTGGATGGCACGGAAGAAAGAGCTTTTGATCCGGCCTATATAACTATGCTTCTTCAGTGGCACGCTCAGGACCCGGTATCCCAGAAAGAAATCGACAGAAATAATTCCGTTTATAATCTTCAGAAAAACAGAAATCCATTTATAGACAATCCGGCCTGGGTAAATGTTATTTGGGGGCAGACACCCGATGCGGTTGCGCCACAGGCACCTTCTAATTTAGCTGTAACCCAAACCAGTGCATATTTTACCACTTTAAGTTGGAATCCAAGCACAAGTACGGATTTGATCGGGTATAAAATTTATCAAAATGGAATTCAGGTTGCAACTACCACCAATACTTCCATAAGTATCGATCACCTTATGCCGTCTACTGCTTATAATTTCACTGTGAAAGCTTATGATAACGGCTATTTACTCTCCCCGGACAGTAATACCGTTCCTGTTACGACTTTAGCTTCTGATATATATCCTAAAGATATTATGGTTACTAAATATTTAGAAGGGACTTCTAATAATAAAGCTATTGAAATCACCAACAGGACAGGTCACCCGGTAAACCTTAATGATTACAGATTATCTATTCAGTTCAACAGTGGTTCAGGCTATTACTTCGTAGATCCTTATGAACTGGAAGGAACTATTCAAAACAATGAAACAGCAGTTATATTAAATCCCAATGCTAATTTCTCTTGTTATACAGTTAATCAGGCAAGATTTGTAACGGCTGCGCCTCAGATGACTTTTGGTGGAAGCAATTACCTGGAACTGAGATACAAATCCACTACTGTAGATGCCATAGGTGTAAGCGGCCAAAATAATTCCACGGTTTTAGGAAATGTTTCTTTATACAGGAAAAATACGGTCAATCAGCCCAATACTACATTTACCATTACGGAATGGGATTCCTACACAAGTAATTATTGTCAAAATCTGGGTGTATTGTCGACTTCAGATATTATTTGGGCAGGAAATAAAGAAATTCATGTATTCCCTAATCCCGTTCAGGAAGATCTATTTGTAAAAGGAGAGGTGTCTCACATAAAAACAGCCTGGATATTGGACTTTTCAGGAAGAATAATTTATACTGAGAAAAACCCTTTTATAAACAAGAAAAATATTTCTGTTCAACATTTACAACCCGGAACTTATTTATTGAAGCTGGACGAAAGAACCTATCAGTTTATAAAAAAATAACTTGAATATCAGCTCTATAGGCTGATGTAAGACAATAATCGATATAAGCAGATTCACTAATAATCAATATCTATAAGTGTTTCCGCTTATATCTTTTATTTATAAGGATTTATGCTTATATTTGCAAAATGATAGCGGTTATTACCGGTGATATTATAAATTCACAACATGCGGACACAGAAGTCTGGATTACCAGGCTAAAGAATCTTCTGGAGAATTGGGGAAGCTCACCGCTCGCATGGGAAATCTACAGAGGAGACGAATTTCAGTTGAAATGTACTATTGATGAAGTCTTCTGGCATTTTCTAGCCATAAAATCCCTCATAAAGAGTCAGGAAAATTTAGATGTAAGAATTGCTATTGGAATAGGAGAGGAAAGCTTTTCCTCCGAAAAAATTACAGAGTCTAATGGGACAGCCTACGTTAATTCCGGAAGATTACTGAATGACCTGAAAAATGACGGACACACGGTGGCTATCAAAACAACCAGCGATACCGTAGACAGAGACCTGAACATTCTTTTGAAGTGGTCTTCCAAAGATTTTGATAACTGGACCATGGCTACCGCCGAGATTATTCATGAAATGATCATGAATAAAGACAATACACAGGAAGACCTGGCCAAGAAATTTGCCATTTCACAGTCATCTGTAAGCCAGAGGCTGAAACGGGCAAATTATGACCTTATTGTAGAAACCAATCAATATTTTAAAAAGAAGATTTCAGAACTGTAGGCATGATTTTCATTAAACTCATATTGGCACACTTACTCGGAGATTTCATACTTCAGCCAAATTCATGGGTTGCAGATAAGGAGAATCGTAAGCTGAAAAGCAAATATTTATATTTTCATGTTCTGATTCATACTTTGTTGAGCTTTATTTTGCTTTGGAATATTCAATTGTGGTGGGTTGCTGTTTTGGCAGGCATCACTCATTATATTATTGATGCATTGAAATTAAGCTTTCAAAATATAAAAACTAAAAAAAGATGGTTCTTTATCGATCAGCTTCTGCATATCCTGGTCATTGCAGGAATTTCATTCTATTTTAATGAGTTTAACCTGGATTTTATTGAAGATCAAGGTTTTTTGAAAATTTTCATAGCAGCCTTATTTTTAACGACACCGGCGTCTGTTTTCATTAAGATACTATTATCCTCATGGACACCTGTATCTGAAGAACTTAATAAACTGCAAACCGAATCTTTAACAAGTGCCGGAAAATATATAGGAATTTTAGAACGTTTACTGGTATTCACTTTTATATTGGTGAATCACTGGGAAGGGGTAGGTTTCATGGTGGCTGCCAAATCTGTTTTCAGATTCAGCGACCTTGCACAGGCCAAGCAAAGAAAACTTACGGAATATGTGCTTATTGGTACGCTTCTGAGTTTCGGGATGGCCGTTTTAACAGGGATTTTAATTAAATAATATAAATCTAACTATAAATTTAGAAAAGTAAAAGTTATGAGTCAAAAGAAAGAAATGTTGTACGAAGGTAAAGCGAAACAAGTATTTGCTACCGATAATCCTGATGAAGTAGTAGTACGTTTCAAAGACGATGCTACAGCATTTAATGCTCAGAAAAAGGGCCAGGTAGATCTGAAAGGCGAAATGAACAACGCCATCACTACTCTGATTTTTGAATATTTAAATGAAAAAGGGATTAAAACTCATTTCATCAAGAAATTAGACGAAAGAGAACAACTGGTAAGAAAAGTATCCATTATTCCTTTGGAGATGGTTGTAAGAAACTATTCTGCAGGAAGTATGGCTCAAAGGCTGGGAGTAGAAGAAGGAATCAAATCTCCGGTTACTATATTTGATATCTGCTATAAAAAAGATGAATTGGGAGATCCGCTTATCAATGATCACCATGCTGTTTTCTTAGGAGCAGCTACTTATGAAGAGCTTGATGAAATGTATGAGCTAACCTCTGATATCAATGAAATTCTGATTGATTTATTCGACAAGATCAATATCATCCTGGTAGATTTTAAAATTGAACTAGGAAAAACATCAAATGGGGAGATCATCCTTGCTGATGAAATTTCTCCGGATACTTGCAGACTGTGGGATAAAGATACCATGAAGAAGCTGGATAAAGACCGTTTCCGTAGAGATTTAGGTGAAGTAACTGAGGCTTACGTTGAAATCTACAACCGTCTTAAAACCCTTCTACAGAAATAAAATTTAATTTATTTAAAGATTCAAAAATTTAAAAAGTAAACGATTAGTAATTTTTAATCATTAAATTTTTTAATCTTTTAATTTTAGAAAAATAGAAATGAAAAGTTTAGACATTCATAAAAGTGAATATTTAAAACAGTTTAATAACCAACCGTACGGAAGAAATCTTTTCAGAACCCAGGAAGAAGAAAGACTGGATGCTCCGAATGAGGAGTGTGGAATCTTCGGAATGTACTCTGATAATGATGTGGATACGTTTTCTCTTTCACAGTTCGGTCTTTTCGCTTTACAGCACAGGGGCCAGGAAGCTTGTGGTATTTCCGTTTTAAAAGATGGAAGGATCACCAATATGAAAGATGAGGGATTGGTTTTAGACGTTTATAAGGAGATCCATGATCCCGAAGCTTTTATGGGAAATTCTGCAATCGGGCACACACGCTACACGACTGCAGGAGATAAAAAGAAATATAATTTCCAGCCATTTTTCGCCAAAAACGAATATGACCAGATTATACTTTCCATAGCGCATAATGGTAACCTTACCAATGCAAGAGAATTAAAAGCAGAGTTGGAAGCAGAAGGGGTAGTATTCCGTGCAACTTCCGATTCTGAGGTTATTTTAAGATTAATCCAAAAAAATCTCGATTTAGGACTTCGTGGTGCGATTAAAGCAACAATGGAAAAAATCCAGGGTGCTTATTCTGTGGTGGGAATGACAAGAAATAAATTTTTCGCGTTCAGGGATTTTAACGGCATCCGTCCACTGGTTTTAGGAGCTATTGATGAGAAAACTTATGTGGTAGCTTCCGAATCTGTAGCGTTGGACGCTGTAGGAGCTCAATATGTTCGTGATATTTTACCGGGAGAAATCATTTATACCAATGAGAACGAACCGGGGAAACTGCATTCTTATATGGTAGATGAGGCCAGAGGAAAACAGAGAATCTGTTCTTTTGAATATATTTACTTTGCAAGACCCGACTCTACACTGGAAAATATCAATGTGTATGAAATCAGAGAAAAGTCCGGGGAAAAAATCTGGCATCAGGCCCCTGTAGAAGCAGATGTTGTTATTGGAGTTCCGGATTCAGGAGTTCCGGCTGCCATTGGTTTTTCAAAGGCTTCAGGAATACCTTTCCGTCCGGTTCTGATCAAGAACAGGTATATCGGAAGAAGCTTCATCGTTCCTACGCAGGAAATGAGAGAAAGAGTGGTAAACCTGAAATTAAACCCGATTATTTCTGAGATCAAAGATAAAAGAGTAGTAATCATTGATGATTCTATTGTTCGTGGAACTACCTCAAAAAGGCTTGTAAAAATCTTAAAAGATGCAGGAGTAAAAGAAATTCACTTCAGAAGTGTTTCTCCGCCCATCATTGCCCCTTGCTATTTAGGCATCGATACTCCTTCAAAAGACGATCTTATTTCAGCCAATATGTCTACAGAAGAGCTAAGAAAATATCTTGGTGTAGACTCTCTTGAATTCCTAAGCACAGATAACCTGAAAGAAATTTTAGGATCGTCCAATCACTGCTTCGGATGTTTCACAGAGAAATACCCTGTGGAAAAAGGAGAAGAGATAGAATTATTCAATTAATAATTATATTGATATAAAAAATGAAAGGTCAGACTTATGAGTCTGGCCTTTTCTATTGTGGGTTTCCAACTTATAAATGTATCAAAAGCTTAATATTCCTGTATTATAAAGAACATCTATAAGTTTTAGTTTTGTGAAATTAAAATCCCAAGGTATGAAAAACGTACTTTTTACAAGTCTTCTTGTCATATTATCCCAGCTATATTTTGCTCAGTCTTTCGATAAACAGGCTCACCGCGGAGGAAAATCCTTATATCCTGAAAATACTATTCCGGCTATGAAGAATGCTTTACAAATGAATGTCACCACATTGGAAATGGACTTAGCCATCACCAAGGACAAAAAAGTAATCCTTTCCCATGATGCTTTTCTTTCCCCTGAATTAGTGACAAAGCCTGACGGTACATATATCCCCAAAGATTCCGGTTTTTATTATAAGATTTACGAAATGCCTTATGCAAAGATTCAAACATTTGATGTAGGGTTAAAAACACTGAGCAATTCTCCTGATCAAAAAAAGATGAAGGTTCAGAAACCTCTTTTTTCAGAAGTAATAGATGTTTGTGAAAGTTATGCACGTGAGTTGAAAAGACCGTTACCTTTTTATAATATAGAAACCAAAACACGGCCTTTCTCTGATCATATCCTTCATCCAGAACCTGAGGAATTTGTAGATCTGATGATGAAGATTATTTTGGAAAAAGGAATTCAAGACCGGGTCATTATCCAGTCTTTTGACCCCAGAACACTTGAAATTATTCATAAAGAACACCCAAAAATAATGACAGCATTGCTGGTAGAAAAAGTGGATGACAAAAAAATGGCACAACAACAGGCTCACTTCAAAAATATACCTGTTGAAAAGTTCAGGCTATATCCTAATCATCTTAGCGGGGTGGCAGGAGATATGAAATTTCTAAGCTTCATTCCTACGATTTACAGCCCGGAACATAATCTTGTAACTCCTGAACTTATACAGCAATGTCACGCATTAGGGATGAAAGTAATTCCATGGACCGTCAATACTAAAGAAAGGTTACAGGAACTGAAAAGCATGGGAATAGATGGTATCATCAGCGATGATCCACGAATATTTGAGTAGCTTTTTGCATATTAACTAAAATAAAATGACCGGAATAAATTTTCCGGTCAATAATGCATAAAAATGCATTTCAGTTAAAAATTGGTTTTAAAATTTGTAATTCAATCCTAGTTGGAAAACCCTGTTGGTATTGATATTTTTAGCTTCTTCAGATATCCCTGAATTATTGGCAATATGGGTCAGGCTATTTACATACCTTGCATTAATACCAAAATTCGGAGTAAAATCATATCCTAAACCAAGGCCTAAACCTACATTGAACTTCTTAATGTCATCCTTGTTGATATCTTCCGAATAAGAAGCTGTCTGGGTAGTGGTAACCCCTCCTGTAGTAGTTGCCACAGTACTTTCTCCCTTATTCTTTCCATTGAGAAAATAACTGAATTCCGGCCCAGCTTCAATATAGAAATTTTTAGCAGGTTTCATCTGAAGCATCAACGGGACTGAAATGTAATGTAAAGATGAAGTATATTCATCCTGGGTTTTCACTGTTGTTGAACCCGTTGTTACCTCTGAAAAGGAATTTACGCTTCTCGCTCCCAATTCATTATACAATACTTCGGGTTGAAGGCTGAATTTTTGAGAAAGTGGAATATTAACAAGAACCCCGGCATGAAATCCAATTTTCTGGTTCTTAGTGCTCAATACCTGCTCGCTGAATGAAGCAGCATTACCACCAGCTTTAATCCCGAATTTCACCGGGTCTTTTCCGTTGTTGCTAACCGGAGTAGTGGTTACTGTGTTTTTTGTTTCCTGAGCAAAGGCCATACTGCCAGCGACTATTGCTAGTCCTAGAAATAACTTCTTCATAATTTCGTTTTTTTATTTTACTACTTAAACTTCAAGTCTTATTTTTCAACAAGACTTGAATTATTTTGCAAAATGCTTGCCAAAATTATAATTACCTGATATTCAATTAATTATTATTGATATATATACTTCCCATATGAAAGTAAAAAAGCAAAAACGGAATTAAAAAGCATACCAAACAGCTGTAAAATGAAAAGGTCAGATTTAAAAATAAACCTGACCTTTTCTATTGAAATAAAATTTGTTACTTGAACTTATACGCTAATCCTACCTGGAAAACATTATTTTTTCCTTCAGCCTGGATACCGTTAGTTTCCTTAGCAATATCGGTAACACCAGCTACATATCTTGCTGTAAGACCAATATTAGGAGTGAAATAATATCCTGCACCAATTCCGATTCCAAAATCGAAACCTTTCACAAAATCATTCCCATCTACAGATACGTTCTGATATTTGAATTTAGAATCGATCAGGAAGCTGAACTGAGGCCCTGCTTCCAGATAAAAGTTTGGAAGTGCATTATACTGGAACATTACCGGTACGGAAATATAGCTTAAATTTATTTTTAAATCTTCCATTCCATCCGCTTTTGCTCCCACACCGTTATATAAAACTTCCGGTTGTACACTGAATGAACTAGCAACAGGAATATTAGCGAAAGCACCTCCGTAAAATCCGGCTTTTGCTTTGGAATCATCTCCGGAAATGGTAGAAATGTTTAAACCTGCTTTCAATCCGAAAGATACCGGAGAAGAAGACGATGTGTTTTGTGCAAATGTCAATGAGCCTGCTACTAAGGCTGCCCCTAATAATACTTTTTTCATGGTTAAAAATTTTTATATTATTACTTGAATTATTTAATAACATACACGTCTACGCAAATTTCTTGCCAAACCATTTAAAAAAGGCAAAAAAATAAAGCCGGACTATAAATCCGGCTTTATAATTATTTAATTTACTTTTACTAATTCTTTTTAGAATTTAAATGCTAATCCAACCTGGAATACGTTGTTTTTTACCGCATCTGAACCGCTTGGTCTGTCTTTAGCAATATCTGTAAGACCTGCCACATATCTTGCCGTAAGACCGATGTTCGGAGTGAAATAATATCCTGCTCCTAAACCGATACCAAAGTTAAAAGTATTTAAATCATCTTTGAAATCATCTGTAGTAGATGAATTACCAGTAGATTCATTTTTAACTTTATTTTTTGCACTTAACATGAATCCGAATTCCGGACCAGCCTCTAAATAAAGGTTAGGAAGCGCATTATATTGGAACATTACAGGTACTGTAAGATAATCCAAATTGGTTGAAGACGAATATTTATCTCCTAATACTGTGTACTCAGCTTTGCTACCATATTGAGAATACAATAACTCAGGCTGAACACTGAATGAGCTAGCAACCGGGATATTAGCAAAAACACCACCGTTAAATCCGATTTTTGATTTTTGATCATCTAATCCTTCATCTTTAGATAAAGAAGAAACGTTCATTCCCGCTTTGATACCAAATGCTACCGGAGAAGAAGATGTTGATGTAGTTTGTGCAAATGCTAATGAGCTTGCAGTCACTGCTAATCCTAAAATTAACTTTTTCATAACTTAATTTTTTAATATTTACTATTTCTAATTTTAAATTTTACTACCGTCAATTTTCATTTTGACGAAGACTATATTTCAAATTGTTTGCCAAAGTAGGAATTGACACGAAAAAACAGTAATGATATTTATCAACTCTGAAATAATTAAAAATTTAATTACTTGTAAATCAATGCTTTAAAAATCTATTAAACGTTTGTTTAGAAATACTCTAAATTGACAAATTTGTCAAAATTTAAAAAAATAAGATGAAAAAAATGAGGGTAAGGGTTAGAAATCATTCAATTTTCTATAAAATTCAAGTGATTGCAGTATTTTATTCTGATCGCTTTGATGATCATATACGCATGAACCGATCGCGGAAAGCAATGAAAAATTGATTTTACTATCCGTATTTTTCTTATCATTTAATAATAAAGAGCAGATATCATCATTACTAAAATCAGTTATATCTAAATAAGGATAATATCTTCTGATGTTTTCAGTAATAATTTCTGCATCTTCTTCCGAAAGAATACCTTCGAGATAAGACAAATGAGCTTCACAGATCATTCCTGCCGCAACCGCTTCACCATGCAAAACAGGATTTCCCTGTTCCAAACACAGACTTTCTATGGCATGACCTATTGTATGCCCGAAATTCAGCGTTTTTCTGATATCTTTTTCATGAAAATCCTTTTCCACGACATCCTGCTTAATATCCATAGATGTCTGTATATGAGGAACCACCCCTTCCACATCCAGTTTATAGATCTGAATAAGATTATTCCAGTGTTTCTCATCTGCAATTAGCCCATGCTTCAACATTTCTGCAAAACCGCTTCTCAGTTCTTTGAAAGGCAGTGTCTGCAAGAATTCAGGATATACAAAAATCTGCTCAGGAAACGTAAAAGTTCCCACCATATTCTTATAGTGCATCAGATCAATCCCTGTTTTACCCCCGATGGAGGCGTCACACATAGATAATAAGGTTGTAGGAATATTAATAAACGAAATTCCTCTTTTATAGGTGGAAGCCACAAAACCTCCCATATCTGTAATAACGCCCCCTCCAAGATTGATCATCAACGCTTTTCTGTCCGCTTTCATTTCTGTGAGAATTTCCCATAGCTGATTTGCGGTCTGTATATTTTTCATTTCCTCACCGGCTTCAATCTCCAGAATTTCAAAGTTTAAATCGGTTTCCATATTGCCCAATAGTGTAGGAAGGCAGTATTCATGTGTATTTTCATCAACAAGGATAAAAATTTTGCTGAATGTTCTTTCATGAAGAAAATCGTTTAACTGAGAAAAATTATCGTTTAAGAATGTTATCATTTTTTGAATTTCTATAAGATTAATAGTAAAACTATCATGCAAAGTTATGATTCTTAATTTTTAACTCGTAACTAAATTAGTATCTTTGCAGAAATTTTTAGAATGAGCAGAGATAATAATAATTCAGAGAGACCCAAAAGACCAAGAATTTCAACCAGGAAAAGTTCTGATAATTCTCGTGCCTCTAAATCTGGAAATTCTTCAGAATCAAAATCTTTTAAGAAACCTTTTTCTAAATCCGGCGAAAGAAATTCCGAATATAAAGGAACGAATTCAAAGTTTGAAAAAAAGCCTTTTAAGAGAAGTGAAAATGATGGCGAGGAAAAAAGGCCGTTTGGAAAGCCAGCTTCCAAAAGAGGAGGCAGGGATTTTGACAGCAGGGAAAAATATGAAAAAGGTAATCTTAAGTTTGGTAAAAAACCTTTCAACAGAAACGACAGGGACGATGACAGAGCCAAATCTTTTGTTCAGAAAAGAAGGCTGACCAAGATTGATAAAGATCTTCATAAAGATACCATCCGTCTCAATAAATATATTGCCAATTCCGGAATTTGCAGCAGGAGGGAGGCCGACGAACTGATTACTCAGGGGTTGGTGGAAGTAAACGGAAAAGTAGTAACCGAAATGGGATATCAGGTTCAGAAAACAGACCGTGTTGTATTTGACGGGCAAAATATCACGCCTGAAAAACCGGTGTATGTGCTTCTCAATAAACCTAAAGGTTATATTTCCACCACCAAGGATGATAAAGCCAGAAAAACGGTAATGGACCTGGTGGCCAACGCTTCCCCATACAGGGTTTTTCCTGTAGGAAGACTGGACCGTTCTACAACAGGGGTTATTTTATTAACGAATGACGGTCATATGACAAAGAAGCTAACGCACCCGTCGTTCAACGTTAAGAAAATCTATCATGTAACTTTAGATAGAAAGCTATCTCCTGAAGATATGAAAGCTATTGCTGACGGAGTCCGTCTGGAAGAAGGAGTAGCTGCTGTGGATCAGATCTCTTACATTGAAGGTAAGCCTAAAAATGAAGTGGGTATCGAAATCCATATCGGATGGAACCGGGTGATCAGAAGAATTTTCCAGCGATTAGGATATGAAGTGGAAGCACTGGACAGAGTGATGTTTGCGGGATTAACGAAGAAGAACATTAAGCGAGGTCACTGGAGAATCCTTACAGATTTAGAAGTCAATAACTTAAAAATGCTTTAAGAGCTATAAGTTAAAAATTATAAGTGATAAGCTTGCTTGTCCTTACCTAAAAAGCGCGGTAAATTTACCGCGCTTTGTTTTTTTAACTGTTCTGAAACAGGTTTCAATTTGTTCAGAATGACCATTATAATCAATACTAAAAATACGTTCTGAGAATAAAGAAAAGTATCCAAAAAGCTGTAAATAGCAAACTTAGCTTTAATATTCTTTTCCCGTGGTTTCTGTCTTTTTCATTGAAATAATAGACTCTCTCACCGTTGGGAAGTTGTTTTTTCAGTTTAATAAATACTAAGGCAATGGCGTAGCTCACAAAGATTAATATTCCCCAAAACAGGGAAACCACACATCCGATAATAGCAAAAATATATCCGAAAAGAATATAGTTTTTAACCTGTTCAGGCTTTTCATAATCATTTTTTAAAGACTGAAGACGTTTTTCATTCAGGGAACTCAGTTCCTCATCGGTCAAATCTTTGCCTCTACTTTTTAATATTTTCCTTGCGGCTTCATAGTCGAATTCATTCCATTCATCTTTTTTGAAGAGAATGTCTTTCAGGTCTTCATTGGAATATTCCAGCAGGTAATAGTCTTCCGGAATGCTGATTTCATGAGCATAAAAGTCCGAAATGACTTGACTTGCCATTTCAAAATCATTTCTGGAAACTAAGAGCTGATATTCTATTTTGCCGGGATTAGACACAAAACTGGGATCAAAATCTTTTTCATTATCCACAATCTCATATCCGATGGAATGGTTATCTAAAACAGAAGCAATTTCTTCGATAATGAATTTATTACTGCTTTTTCTGAAAATGCTTTCCATTATCCAAGAATAGTTACTCCTTTCTGAAGCATTTCATAGATGGCGTCTCTTCCGTTATCCGGCTTTACATTCACTGCTCTTGTTCCGTTAAAATGAAGGCAGGTGATATATCCGTTAGCAACCGCGTCGAGACACGTGAATTTTACGCAATAGTCTAAGGCCAGACCTACGATTTCCAGTAACTGGATGTCGTGATATTTTAAGAAGTCATCAAGACCGGTTTTCATAAAATGATTATTGTCCTGAAAGCCGCTGTAGCTGTCTATTTCTGGGTTTTTGCCTTTTTGAACGATATGGGTTACCTTATCCTTGTTCAGGTCTTTATGAAATTCCGCACCGAAGGTTCCCTGTACACAATGATCCGGCCACATAAACTGTGGAACACTATTCAGGATAATACTTTCTCCTACTTTTCTTCCATTGTTGCTGGCAAAGCTTTTATGATTTTCAGGATGCCAATCCTGGGTCAAAACAATCTGATCATATTCATTTTCTTCCATCAGAAGATTGATATACGGGATCACTTCATTGGCTCCCGGAACAGCTAATGCACCTCCTTCACAAAAATCATTCTGTACATCTACTATTATTAACGCTTTTTTCATATTTAGATTTCTCGAATTTTTGATAAATTTACAAAAACTAATACTCAAATATCTGTCCAAACTGAATTATCGGACAAAACGACAATATTTATATTTAATAATTAATGCAATGAGTGATTTAGAACACAAGAAATTTCCGATCGGACCTTTTGAATGGCCGGCTCATATTTCAGATATTGAATTGGACGAACATATTAAAGTGATCAAAAGCTTTCCCGGAAGGCTTAAAAACCTGATCGAAGATTTTAACGATGATCAGCTGGACACCCAATACAGGGAAGGAGGATGGACTGTAAGGCAGCTCATTAACCACATTGCAGATAGCCACATCAACAGTTTTATTCGTTTTAAACTGGCTCTTACGGAAGATAATCCTACTATAAAGCCATATGATGAAGCTAAATGGGCAGAGCTTCAGGACAGCCGTAATATGCCTGTGAAACCGGCTATGAGAATGATAAAAGGGACCCACCAAAGATGGGCGATCCTTCTTAAAAGTCTTACCAATAAACAGTTTGAAAGGACGTTCCATCATCCGGAACAGCAGAAGGATTATGACCTGAGAAATTATCTGGCGTTCTATGTATGGCATTGTCATCATCATTTTGCTCATATTGAAAATCTGAAGAAGGAAAAAGGTTGGTAAAAAAGACGCTTCACCATCGGCTTTATTTTGAAGAGATCCTTGAAAGGATTTCCGGATTGTCTGAAAATTCCCAGGGAAAATGGGGGAAAATGAACGTATCCCAAATGCTGAAGCATTGTGATCTTGTTCTTCAGATTCCGTTGAATAAGATAGAACTTTCTGAAATTAACTTCTTATTGAAATGGATCGGGATCTGTACAAAAAGAGAAATGTATGTTTTTAATAATGGTATTCCCCGCAATATGCCCACTTTTCAAAAACTAATCGTTAATTTTGACTGCGACTTTAATGAAGCCCGGAGCGGCCTTTTACAAACGATGGAGGATTATTGGAGTGCATTTATAAATAAAAGCTTACCGGAACATCACATGTTATTTGGAAAAATGAATGAGAACGACTGGGGCTTTTTAGAATTCAAACATCTTGATCACCATCTCAAACAATTTAATGTATGAGTATTTTTGGAAAACTATTTGGCGAGAATGAAGCGCCGAAACAATCATCCCTTTGGAAAATCATTGCTTCTGAAAAGGACCTTAATGAAGCTGTAGAAAATTCCTATCATCAAAAAACCGTAATCTTCAAGCATTCAACTAGCTGCTTTATCAGCAAAACAGTATTGAAAAATTTTGAAAAAGAAATAGAAGATATAGATCAAAAGATAAGTTTTTATTACTTAGATTTGTTAGCGCATAGATCGGTTTCAAATAAGATCGCCGAAGATTTCGGGATCAGACATGAAAGCCCTCAATTGATAGTATTAGAGGACGGTAAGGCCATTAACAACGCTTCACACCAAGATATATCTATAAGCCAAATTATCTAATGAAGAATATTAACAGTTATTTAGCTCAAGTTTTAAATGTTCCCCTTGAAAAAGTGAACACCTGCAGCCTCCATTATGAAGTGAAAAAGATTCCTAAGAATCAATTTTTATTACAATATGGGGAAATATGCAGACATATATTCTTTGTTGAAAAAGGGCTTTTAAAAATGTATTCTATTGATAAAAACGGCAAGGAGCACATTATCCAGTTTGCTCCTGAAAGCTGGTTGATTTCAGACAGAAGCAGTCTTTATTTCAACGAAAAGTCAGTCTATTATATAGAAGCCGTTGAGGATTCCGAAGTTTTGTTTTTACATCCGGATTTCTTCAATAAGCTTGTTGAGCAATTTCCCAACAGTATCGAAAGAAGTGATTTTTTACTTCAAAAACATATCAGGAGTCTGCAGAACAGGATTAATTCTTTATTAGGCGAAACTGCAGAAGAAAGATATATGAAATTCATCAAAATGTATCCTGATTTACTGTTAAGAGTCCCTCAATGGATGATCGCTTCTTACCTGGGCATTACTCCTGAAAGTTTAAGCCGGGTAAGAAAAGAGCTGGCCAGGAAAAATTTTGTTCCGGACAGGTAATTTACATCATTTTGGCCAGTTTTCCAATCTGTTCCAGTTTGGATCTGGTGTTATCCGACCAGGGAAGCCCAAAACAGAGACGCATACAGTTTTCAAACTGATCCTGGAGAGAGAACATTCTTCCGGGAGCAATGCTGATATTTTGTTTAATGGCCCTGTCATATAATTCTCTTGTCTGAATGGCCTTATCAAATTCCACCCATAAAGAAAGCCCGCCCTGAGGACGGCTGGTTCTTGTTCCTTCAGGAAAAGATGCTGCAATAGTCTGAACATAATTCTGATAATTGCTTTGCAGTGTACGGCGCAATTGGTATAAATGTTTTTCATATCTTCCGCTTTTCAGAAAATTAGCGACTGCCTCATTCACGATGGTAATGGAAGAGGTTGAATGAAGAAGTTTAAGCTTGAGAATTTTATCTTTATATTTTCCCGGAGCAATCCATCCCACCCGATAACCCGGAGCCAGGGTTTTTGAAATGGAACTGCAATACAGAACATTCCCTTCCTTATCAAAAGATTTACAGCATTTAGGACGATGAGAACCAAAGTAAAGATCACCATACACATCATCTTCTATCAGCGGAATATTATGGTCTGACAGCAGCTTTACAATTTCTTTTTTATTTTCATCAGGCATATAGCTCCCCAGTGGTGAATTGAAATTGGGGATGAGTAAGCAGATATCAATTTTGGGAAGGTTTTTTTTCAATGCCTCAATTTCAATTCCGGTAGTGGGATGAGTGGGTAATTCCAGAACTTTCATTCCTAATCCGTTGGCCAGCTGAAGAATCCCCGGATAACACGGGCTTTCAATAGCTACCGTATCTCCTGGTTTTCCTAAAGCCATTAAACAAAAAGATAAAGCCTGCATTCCTCCATTAGTGGTAACCAGGTCGCTTTCGTCAAAGTTTCCGCCCCATAGTCCTGATCTCAGGGCTATCATTCTCCGGAGTTTTAAATTTCCCTGAAGCTCTTCATATTCCGTTCCCCCTCCATTCAATTCCCGGGTTGCGTTGATAATTTCTTTTTTCAGCTTGTTCTGGGGAAGCAGATCGCCGGAGGGAATACCGATGGAAAACAGGGTAATATCTTTCTTTCCTAGGTTTTCATATACTTTACTGATCAGTTCATCGGGCTCTTCATGATCAGCTATTAATGAAGGACGGCTGGTTTGTGCCAGCGGAAGTTTTACATCAAGCAGTTTGCTTACAAAAAAACCGGATTGCGGTTTGGATTCTATAAGCGATTGTGATTCCAGCTCCAGAAAAACACGTTTTGCTGTATTCATGCTGATCCTGTGTTCCTGACATAATGTTCTTACTGAAGGTAATTTATCTCCTGCTTTCAGAATTCCTTTTCTGATTTGGGTTGCTATTCCATTGGAAATCTCCGTGTATAAAAATTCTTTTTGCATATTTCAAACTGTATCCATACAAATATACAAAACTGATACTGTGCTTATCTATTTTTCCTTTATAATTTTGAGGTATACATAAAATCAGATGATAGCAAATCAATTATCAAAGGATCAGACCGTAAGCGGATGGATCAACGGTTTCATAGGAGTTGTTCTTTTCGGAGGGTCACTACCTGCCACTAAACTGGCTGTAATGGAAATGGATCCTATTTTTGTAACTACGGCGCGTGCGACTATTGCAGGTATTCTTGCCCTTTCGGCACTTGTATTATATAAAGAAAAAAGACCGGAGAGAAATCAGGGATTTTCATTAATTATAGTTTCAATAGGCTGTGTAATAGGTTTTCCGTTATTATCTTCCTTAGCGCTGCAATATATAACCTCTGCTCATTCTATTGTTTTTTTAGGTTTGCTTCCTCTTACGACAGCGATATTCGGTGTCATTCGTGGCGGTGAACGTCCCCGTCCTGTATTCTGGCTTTTTTCAGGTATCGGAAGCCTGTTGGTGATCGGTTATGCTATAGCACAAGGTATTTCGGCTTCTCCTATAGGGGATGTTCTTATGCTAATTGGTGTTGTTGTGTGCGGACTTGGTTATGCAGAAGGAGCAAAACTCTCCAAAACATTGGGCGGATGGCAGGTTATTTCCTGGGCCCTTGTATTGTCTTTACCTGTTATGCTGCCTTTATGCATTATTTATTTTCCTTTGTCTGCTATTGATATTCGTGTACAAGCATGGGCTGGGTTAGCCTATATCTCTCTTTTCAGCATGTTCATCGGCTTTATTTTCTGGTACCGGGGATTAGCTCAGGGCGGAATAGCTTCAGTAGGGCAGTTACAGTTATTACAACCCTTTTTCGGGTTAGCCTTAGCTGCTTATCTTTTAAATGAACAAATAAGTATTGGAATGGTGGGAGTTACATTAGGAGTAATTCTTTGCGTTGCCGGTACTAAAAGATTTCAGAAGTAAAATATCCCTTTTTTAAGTCAATCGCTTATGACTCCAGTCATAAGGATTAAGCATACTATTGAATTAATTTTGAAAAATACCCCTCAAAAATTTAATAGTATGAAAAACGAATGTATCAATAATCTTAGGTTCAGGATTACTGGTCCTGAGCTGTAAGAAAGAGCCGCAGGCCCAACCAACCCATCTAGACAGCCTGAATACTGGCGACAGTATGGTCTCCGGAAATGCACAGGTAACTCTTGATTCTTGTGACATTACATTTCCGTTGAAGTACATTGTATGATTAGATTCCATTAAAAACAGCAAATAATTTATTTCAACGGCTAGTACATATTTATTTTGATAAGAAGAGAATTGATATGTGCTCATACATCAATAATCATTCTTTTCAGGAAGGCTTAAACGATCTGTTTAATTCGGAAATTTTTTTAACTTATAAATAGATTTTATGGTTGACTTGGCATTATTTAATGAAACTGGAATCCAGATAAAATAGAAGGACTAAAAACAAGGATGTGACGGATGGTACATTGTCTTAATGATCAATGCCTATGATAAAGGAAATCAAAAAAAATTTCTGATCAACGGGAGTGAAACCTCACAAACAGTACCATTCCGGATTTGGATTATTATAATATTATCTACAGGATGGGCTATTTATTATGAAATCACAATCTATACTATTCACTAATCAAAAATAAAGCACACATAAATAAAAAATAATACAATATTTCAATTTTAACCTTTTTTAACTATGTAAAAAGGGGAAGGGGTGTGATTTTTGCAGTTTTTTGTAAGCTTCCCAATTATATTTTACTAAGCTAGTAAAAGAAAGAACATTAAAAAAAGGTTATTATGGTTATTAAAGAAGATATTTTGTATTCAGCAGGTGCAAGTATCAAAAATTATGAACCTTCAGAATTTATATTCACCGAAGGGGAAATGCCTAATTACTATTATCAGATTGTAACAGGGGAAGTGAAACTGAATAATTATAATGAAGACGGAAAAGAATTCATCCAAAATATTCTGTCGGATGGACAAAGTTGCGGAGAATCCCTCTTATTTATACAGAAACCCTACCCCGTAAATGCTGAAACTCTCACTGAATGTAGTATTCTGAGACTTCTGAAATCAAAGTTTTTGGCATTGCTGGAACAGTCTCCGAGATTGTATCTTGAGATCAGCAGCTTTATGTCCCAGCGCCTGTATTATAAATTTATTATGATGCAGAACATCTCTTCCCAGAATCCTGCCGCAAGACTTAAAGGACTCCTCGATTATCTTAAGAGCTTTCAGGAGGATATCAGACCGTATTCTTTTCTGGTGCCTTTAACAAGACAGCAGATGGCGAGTTTAACCGGTCTTTGTGTAGAGACTGCTATAAGGACTATTAAGGGAATGGAAAGAGATAAAATCGTAAAAATCCAGGATCGTAAAATTCTATATTAAGCATGCTTTAATCTAGAGTTTCACAATTCGTTTTATTAACCACACAAGCACAAATTATGAAAACGGTAAGCTGCATGAACATCAATGAGGCAATTTTGTACTCAGCCGGTGCAGAAAAAAAACAGTATAAGAAAGGTGATATTATTTTCCGCGAAAATGATTATGCACTTTACTATTTTCAGATCGCAGAAGGAAAAGTTAAACTGAATAATTATAACGATGAAGGGAAAGAATTCATCCATAATATATTGGGAAAGTACCAGAGTTTTGGAGATTCCCTGATATTTTTGAATGAACAGTATCCCATGAATGCCATCGCGTTAACCCCCGTTGAAATTATCCGCCTTTCTAAAAATAATTTCATGGAATTGTTGAAGGAACGTCCTGAAATTTCACTGGAAATGAATAAATGCCTTGCGCAGAAATTGTATTATAAGTCATTAATGATCCATAATCTTGCCTCTCAAAATCCTGTTTCCAGGATTAAAGGTTTATTGGATTATTTAAAAAGCTACCACAAGGAGGATGCGCCTTATTCCTATCTTGTGGAAATAACAAGACAACAATTGGCCAATCTTACCGGATTACGGGTAGAAACTGTCATACGTTTCCTGAAAAAGATGGAAAAAGAGGGTATTTTGAAGATAGAAAACAAAAAAATTCTTTATTAATACTTCTGTTTATGACCCAAGTCATAAAAAAGTAAGTTATTCGGTTGTACATTTGATGTATAAAATTTACAAAATATACTTAAGACCTCACATGAGAGGCAACATTTAAAGCTCTTTGGCTTTTCATATTCACGCATTTTAACCACACACATTTGTTGTTGTCCTGATGCTAGTTAGGGGACGACAGTACATCACTTAATATTAATTATAAAAAATTTAGTTATGAACACTAGAAATTCAAGAAATCGTAGCTCAAGAAACAATTCTTCTCACAGTGATTCCCGGTCAACTCTTGAAGAAGTATATCAATTAGGGTATGACCATGGTTATAATGATGCATCGCAGGATGAAGATTATGATGATGACTTCTCAGATTTTGAGGATTATTATGAAGATTATGAAAACGAAAATGATGATGAGTATGATGAAGACCAAGACTACGATGGTGAAGATTACAGTGATGATACCAGAGGAAACCAGCAGAGAGACAACCAGGGAAGATTTACTTCCGGTGTAGGCAGAGGCGGTTCCCGTGGCAGTTTAGGCTCCGGTAGAGACGGAAATGGAGGAAGAGGAAGATCTTCATCAGGAAACGGCACCTCAAGAAGAGGCTTTGCTTCCATGAGTAAAGCCGAACGTACCAGAATTGCACGTATGGGAGGGCAAGCCTCTCATGGCGGCGGAAGAACCAGGGGTTCGAATTCCGGATCAGGAAATAGCAGCGGTTCAGGTCAAGGTTCCAACTCAGGATCACAGGCATCCGGAAGAGGTTTTGCTTCCATGAGTAAAGCCGGACGTACGAGATTTGCTCGTATGGGCGGACAAACATCTCATGGCGGCGGAAGGTCCTCCGGAAGATCCGGATTTGGAGGCAGACGTAACAATTCATAATTCTTTTTCCATGATTGCCTCTTTATGGTAAAGTAAAGAGGTAATCTTTTCAACATTAAACACCACATTACATTATGGCAACTAAAACAGCAGAAAACAACATGATAACAGCTGCAGAGAAAAAAAGCTCGGTAGACAATGCAACTGTGAAATCGAATGAAATGAAAAACTCTCCCCTGCATAAGTTTTTTGTAGATGCCCTCAAAGACATTTACTATGCAGAAAATGCAATCATTGACGCATTGGAAAAAATACACGATGCAGCCACTACGGAAGAATTAAAAGAAGCTTTTGAAGACCATCAGCTTCAGACCAAAAAGCATATAAGCCGTTTGGAAAAAGTCTTCAAGCTGATCGATGAAAAACCTGAGAAAAAAGAATGTGAAGCTATAAAAGGGCTCATAAAAGAAGGCGAAGAAGTTATAAAATCCACTCCGGAAGGTTCTATGACCCGTGATGCAGCCCTGATTATTGCAGCACAGAAAGTAGAACATTATGAAATTGCAACCTATGGCGGACTTGCTCAACTGGCAATTACCATGGGCCATGACAAAGCCGCTGATTTATTGGAAAAGACATTACAGGAAGAAGAAGACACCGATTATAACCTTACTGAAATTGCTGAAACCTTCATCAATTTCGATGCAGAACAGGAAGGTTAATCCTAAAAACATATTGAGCCATGTAGGGTAAAAACTCTATGTGGCTTATTTAACCAAGAATACTCAAATCAATGAACAAACAGAAGATCTTAAAAACACTAAGGACTGAACATTTTATTAAAGTGGCAAATAAAGGGGATTGGTTTGAAGATGGAGCCGTAATCTATGCAAGAGAGATAAGAGAAAATATTTTCCTGCTCTTTGTGATTGTAAAAGATGTAAACATTGAAAATATCCAGGCACTCATTGCCCATTTTGATAGTTTCCAGAGTATCGGAAGAAAGGAGCCCATACAAGTCATGTTTTATCTGTCCATTAAAGAAAAAGAAGACCTCCATTATTTTGAAAAGTATTTGAAAGTCGCTAATAATTAAAAAACTGAGTAAGCTATGATTTTTGAAACCGACGCTTTAAAGTATTCTGATCTGAATAATAAAAACAATGTAATTGAAAACGAATCCTTGTTTCCCAGTGTGATCAATTCTTACGGAGTAACGGCATTCCTGATAAAATCCCTGGAAAAAGTAAAGAACAATGCAAAATGTGAAATTTTAAAAAAGGTTATAGACACTTACATTCAGGAATATATTGTACATATCAGCCAATATCATAATGAAAATTCGGGGAACATTGTTTATACCGGTTCCGAAATAAAAATGGATGACCCTTATTTTACCATTTATGCCAAAACCGCCTATTATAAGGTTTTAAAAGAAGAAGAATACCTAAATAAACTTTTAAACACCCTTGATATAGAAAGGAATTATACAGAATAGCAGGAATAAAGCGCGCTTTTCAGCAGCTTTTTGAATCTTGAAACACCAACCATAAAAAATATTACGATATGAAAAATGATGGCCACAACAAAAAAACAGAACAGTTAGATTCATTAAGCACATCCAATGAGAACGAACAACTAACTACCAATCAAGGTCTTAAAATCAACAATAATCAGGATTCCTTAAAGTCAGGGGACAGAGGGCCCACTTTATTGGAAGATTTTATTTTAAGGGAAAAAATCACCCATTTCGATCATGAAAGGATTCCTGAAAGAATAGTTCATGCCCGTGGTTCAGGCGCCCATGGAGTCTTTAAACTCACTAAAAGTCTTGAAAAATATACCAAGGCAGGTTTTTTAAGAGAACTAGGCAAAGAAACTCCTGTATTTGTAAGATTTTCAACCGTTGCAGGAAGCAGGGGAAGTACAGATTTAGCCCGGGATGTCAGAGGATTTGCCATAAAGTTTTATACGGAAGAAGGCAATTATGACCTCGTAGGCAATAATATGCCTGTATTTTTCATTCAGGATGCCATTAAATTCCCCGATTTGGTACATGCTGTAAAACCTGAGCCGGACAATGAAATCCCCCAGGCCGCTTCTGCCCACGATACATTTTGGGATTTTATCTCCCTGATGCCAGAAAGCATGCATATGATCATGTGGCTGATGAGTGACAGGGCTATTCCGCGAAGCTTCAGAATGATGGAAGGCTTCGGAGTACATTCTTTTAAATTTATTAATGATGAAGGGGATGCTCATTTCGTGAAATTCCACCTTAAACCTAAATTAGGAATTCATTCCGTGGCATGGGATGAAGCTCAGAAGATTTCCGGAGTAGATCCGGACTTTCACAGACGGGATCTGTGGGAAGCCATCGAAAACGGGGCATTCCCAGAGTGGGATCTTGGAGTACAGCTCGTTCCTGAAGCTGATGAACACAAGTTTGATTTTGACCTTCTGGATCCTACTAAAATCATTCCTGAAGAAGAGGTTCCTGTAGAACTGATAGGTACTTTAACACTAAATAAAAATCCTGATAACTTTTTTGCAGAAACCGAACAGATTGCTTTTCATCCCGGTCATTTGGTTCCCGGCATAGATTTCAGCAATGATCCTTTACTGCAGGGAAGATTATTTTCATATACAGACACTCAGTTATCCAGACTGGGATCACCTAATTTCCATGAAATCCCTATCAACAGATCCCTCAATACCGTTCACAATAATCAGCGGGACGGGCACATGAGGCAGCAGATCGTGAAAGGTAAGGTAAGTTATGAGCCTAATTCAATCGGAGGCGGGTGCCCATTCCAGGCGATGATGAAAGAAGGAGGGTTTGCGTCTCATCAGGAAAGAATTTCTGGAAGTAAGGTAAGAGAACGAAGCAAAAGCTTTGTAGATCATTATTCCCAGGCCAAATTATTTTACAACAGCCAGTCAACCCCGGAAAAAATGCATCTTCAGAACGCCCTCATTTTTGAGCTATCAAAAGTTACAATTCCGGAGATAAGAGAAAGAATGGTAGGTCAGCTCGCTTTTATTGATATGTTTTTAGCATGGAGAGTCGCTGAAAAGCTAGGCTTGGAAGTTAAAAAACTGGACTGGCCCAATCAAAGTTTACCTGCTGACAGCAATCTCATAGAGCTGCAAAGTGAGGAAAGAGAGCCCAATACTAAAATCTCTGAAGCACTAAGTATGAAGAATACGGTCAAGGATACCATTAAGAGCCGGAAAATAGGTTTCATTATGGGGAACGGAGCAGATACGGAAGTAATCAATGTACTGAAAAATAAGCTTGAAGAAGCCGGAGCTGTTGTTGAAATCATTGCTCCTAGTTTAGCCCCGGTGAAAACCGGTGACGGAACCGTATTCATCCCAAAACATTCCCTTACCAGCACTGCAAGTGTATGTTTTGATGCCTTATATATTGCTGCCGGGGAAAATTCCACAAAAGAACTTTTAATTCCGGAAAACAAACATCTCGTGCTGCACTTTATCAATGAAGCGTATAAACATTGCAAGGCCATTTATTTCGGTGCGGAAACGGATGCATTATATAAAAACAGCAATGTAAGTTTGAGAAAACATGAAGATCCCGCTATCATCACACCGCAGGAGAAAGACCCTGAAGAAAAATTCATAGAGGCCATTGCCCGGCACAGGGTATGGGATCTTGAACTGGAACGAAACACCCATGCTTAAATAATCAAAACACCCTTCACACCACCACTTTACATATGAATTATGAAAGCATGACAGTGCCATAGTATAGATCAGCTGACAGATCTTGTATAACCCGGACGGGGCATACTGGGTGATGATGACCCTAATGATCTACCGATAGATGATCTTGCAAAGGTTAGGAAATCTTCGATAAAAAGAAGACGGATGTGTAAAAGCAGTGCTTGATCCATGGAACAGGCAATGTTCTGAAAATAATGTAAACCAATCACTTTAAATAGAAGTATTATGGAATTTCAAAAAAATCTTTTAGAATATATAAGCGAGTCATTAATGACTACAGATGAGACTATTTCCGTTGCTGAAAGTGTAACTTCAGGCTTACTACAGCTTGCTTTTTCACAAATGCCCAATGCATCCCTGTTTTATATGGGGGGAATTACAGCATATTCATTACCGGAAAAAGTAAGACTCTTAAAAGTCGACAGAGCAGAGGCAGAAGAATGTGACTGTGTTTCGGAAAACATTGTGGAAACCATGGCATTAAATGTCGCCGAAATGTTTAAAACCGACTGGTCTATTGCCACTACCGGATATTGTACACCCATACGAAGTTCTTCATATAAAATTTTTGCTTACTTCTCCTTTTCCTATAAAGGAGAAATCGTTCTTACGAAAAAACTTGAACTGCACCCCAAAACTCAGGCCCTGAATGCTCAGTTATATTATACAGAATTCATTTTGGGGTGCTTTAAAAGTGAAATGAACAGGCTATTAATATTAAAATAAAGGATGATGGAACGTAAAAATCAATATGTCCTTATTACAGGAGCTACCAGCGGAATCGGATATGAACTGGCTAAATTATTTGCTAAAAGCGGATATGATCTTGTTATTGTTGCCCGAAATCATGAAGACCTGAATAATAAAGCGGAAGAATTCAGAAAATACGGAGTCAATGTCATCTGTATTTCGAAAAATTTATTCCTGCCGGATGAAGTTTATTCCCTGTATTCAGAACTTCAGCAGAACGGAATAAGTCCGGAAATCCTTGTTAATGATGCCGGACAGGGAGTATTTGGAAAATTTCAGGATACCGATATTCACCGGGAAGTAGATATCGTTAACCTCAATATTGTTTCAGTCATCATATTAACCAAATTATTTATTAAAGACCGTCTTCCAAAAGGATCCGGAAAAGTCTTAAATCTGGCATCCATTGCCAGCAAAGCACCGGGTCCATGGCATTCGGTGTATCATGGTACCAAAGCTTTTGTACTATCCTGGTCCGAAGCCATACGGGAAGAGTTGAAAGAAACAGGAATTACCGTAACAGCGCTTCTACCGGGGCCAACAGATACGGATTTCTTCAATAAAGCCGATATGAACGACAGCAAAATCCTTCAGGATAAAGATAACCTTGCCTCTCCTGAAGAAGTAGCTATAGATGGCTTCAATGCATTGATGAATGGAGATGATAAAGTAATCTCAGGAATAAAAAACAAGCTGAATGCCGCTATGATCAATCTTACGACAGACAGCATGGCTGCCCATAGAATGGGAGAAATGCAAAAACCGGTAACTGAAAAATAGGATAAATATGGGGAACTTAAAATTATTGGATAAAGTAGTCCTTATTACGGGAGCGGATAGTGGAATAGGTAAAGCAACAGCCTTACTTTTCGCTAAGGAAGGCGCAGACATCGCCATCATCTATTATGAAGATCATGAAAGTGCTGAAAAAGCCAAGGATGAAATTACTGCATTAGGACGGAAATGTATTCTTTTTTCCGGAGATATCAATGATTATGAATTCTGCGAACAGACTGTTGAAAAAGTAATTGCAGAATTGGGTAAAATTGATATCCTGATCAACAATGCAGGGGTACAGTTTCCTTCCGATAAGATTGAAGAACTTGAAGAAGAAAACATCAGAAAAACTTTTGATTCCAATATTGTAGGAATGATCCTGCTGACAAAAGTTGTGTTTCCGTATTTAAAAGAAGGGGGAAGCATTGTCAATACAACTTCTGCCGTAGCATATCAGGGACATCCTGAATTACTTGATTATTCCGCAACCAAAGGGGCTATTGTTTCTTTTACCCGTTCTCTTGCATTACAGGCAAAGCAGAAAGGAATCCGTGTCAATGCGGTTGCACCAGGACCGGTTGCCACACCATTAACAAAAGAAACATTCGGAGAGGAAGAAGAAGATTATAGCAAACCGCCTTTACAACGAAATGCTTCCACGGAAGAAATTGCACCAAGCTTTTTATTCCTGGTTTCAGATGAAGCCGCTCAAATCACGGGGCAGGTGATTCATCCAAACGGAGGTTTAATAGTTAATGGTTAAAAAAATGAATGGAATCATTATTCAGTTTTTTCACTGGTACCATCCGGGAAACCTTTGGAAAGAATTTACGGAAAAAGCGGATTATTTGAAAGACCTTGGCTTTACGGCTGTATGGTTCCCTCCGGCTACTAAATGTGATTTGGGAAAAGAGGGCAGAGGCTACGATGTGTACGACCCGTATGATCTGGGAGAGTTTGACCAGAAAGGTGGCATCCCTACAAGATATGGCACTAAGGAGGAATACCTGAATGCCATACAAAAGGCCCGGGAATCCGGGATGTCTATATACGCCGATATCGTATTGAATCACAGAATGGGGGGAGATGAAGCAGAAGAGATTACCGTACATCGTGTCAATGAAGAAAACCGTAATGAAAGACTAGGAGAGCCATTCACGGCAAATGCTTTTACAAAATTTACCTTCCCCGGCAGAAACGGTAAATACTCCGGGTTTATATGGGATCATCAATGCTTCAGCGGGATAGATATCATCCACAAAGACCAGGAAGAAATAAAAGGAGTTTTCAAGATTCATAATGAATATGGTACAGAATGGAATAACCCGGTAAGCCATCAGTTCGGCAACTATGATTATCTCATGGGTGCCGATATTGAATACCGTAATCCATATGTAGTCGAGGAAATGAAAAACTGGATCAAATGGTATATTAGTCTCACCAAAGTAAATGGAATACGCCTGGATGCTTTAAAGCATATTTCTGCGGATTTTTTAAAAGACTGGATCTCTTATATCAAAACGGAAATAGATCCGAATTGTTTCATATTAGGCGAGTTCTGGAAAGACGATGCAGGTAAAATATCCGATTTTTTTGATAGGATGGACAATCTTTTATCCTGCTTTGATGCCCCGCTTCACTATAATTTTTTCACGGCATCCAAAGAAGGCAAAGAATATGACCTGACGAAGATTCTGGATAATACTTTTTTAAAAGAAAATCCTTTATTCTCCGTTTCTTTTGTAGAAAACCATGATACCCAGAAATTCCAGGCCTTGGAATCTGCTGTTTCAGACTGGTTCAAACCCATAGCTTATGCCATTATTTTACTCTCAAAAGAAGCTTATCCATGTGTTTTCTATCCGGACCTGTTTGGGGCGGAATACACTGAAATCCAGAATGATCAGGAAGTAAATATAGTCATACCCAAGGTAGAGGTTTTAACAGGCCTATTGCAAGTAAGACAACAATTTGCATATGGTGAGCAGATCAATTATTTCGATCATCCCAATTGTATTGCCTGGGTAAGAACAGGAGATAACGAACATCCGGGCTGTGTGGTCATCCTATCCAACAGTGAAGAAGGGTATAAGGAAATAGAACTGGGAGCCGAACATGCCAACGCTCAATACATTGATTTCTTACAACAGAGAAGTGATACGGTAACACTCGATGAGGAAGGTAAAGGCATTTTCAGAGTGAACTCCGAATCCGTAAGTGTATGGATTAAAAAATAATAATCATTTATTATATTATATTTTAAAATAAAAATACAATTGTTTTGAAAAATTTGTATTTTAAAATATTCAAATTATCATAAGAGTTATGAAAACAACCGCTTTAATTATGTTAGGATTTTTATGTCTTTCTTTTTCTACAGCTTGCAAATGTGAGCCTGAAGATGAAGAAACTACAGATCCTAAAGAAAGTTCAGCACGGAATAACATCAATGATAAAAGTTCCGGAAAAACAGAAAATGACACGGTCTTCATTAAACGTTAAAGCCAGAAAATAAGTTTCCCGGCTGTAAATTACATTCTGATATTTTAAAAATAAGATTATGTACAGAGACGGCGCCAGAAAAAGTATGTGGCAGGAAGAGATCAAAAGATTTTCTTCAGATACGGACTTAAACCAACTATTCGACGTGGCAGTCATCGGTGGAGGAATTACAGGTGTATCTACTGCTTTGAAACTGCAGCAATCCGGGAAAAAATGCATCCTCATTGAAGCTGCCAACATCGGTTTTGGAGCTACAGGAGGAACTACAGCCCACCTCAATGATTTTTTTGATACCACCTTTGCCCAGGCGATAAATGATTTCGGGCTGGATAATGCAAAATTGCTCGCAGAAGCGGGAAAAAATGCTATGAATATTATTGAATCCAACATTTCGGAATTTAGTATTCAATGTGATTTTGAAAAGAAAAAAGCCTATCTCTTTGCATTGGATGAAAAGCAGGCCAAACAGTTGGACGATATGGTAGAAGCCAGCTTAAAAGTAGGGCACACAATGGAATATTGTAATCAGATTCCTTTTCCGATTCCTTTTGAAAAAGCTGTAATAATACCGCATCAGGGCCAGTTTCATCCTATAAAATACATTAAAGGTCTATGCGAAGCCTTCCTCAGCGCGGGTGGAAACATAGTGGAAGACTGCCTGTGTGAAAGTCATGAAGAAGAAGAGGGTGAAGTGATAGTAAATACATCAAAAGGAGTAATCCGGGTACATGAACTGGTGTATGCTACCCATATTCCTCCCGGTGTCAACAAACTGCATTTTACCAATGCTCCTTACAGAAGCTATGCTATTGCTTTCGAATTAAAGGATACCGATTATACACAACAATTGGGTTATGATCTTTCAGATCCTTATCATTATTACAGGGTTCATGAAATCAATGGTGAAAAGCTTCTGATAGCAGGAGGTGAAGATCATAAGACGGGACATATGGAAGATACCGGCGAATGTTTTACTCGGCTTGAAAATTATGTCCGGCAGTATTTTGATCTTGATGTTCCTTATTACACTTGGTCAAGCCAATATTACGAACCTGTTGACGGGCTTCCGTATATTGGGAAAATGCCCGGAAGCAATGGTCGGATTTATGTGGCAACCGGCTTCCGTGGAAACGGGATGATGTTCGGAAGTCTGTCTTCAGAAATACTGAATGACCTGATCGTAAAAGGAAGCAGTAAGTACGAAAAGCTGTTTGATCCGGGAAGGGTAAAAGTAGGAGCAGGGTTTTCCAGTTTTGTAAAAGAAAATGCCACAGTTGTATTTGACCTGGTAAAAGACAAACTGACAAGGGAATACATCCGTTCACTTGAAGAAATAAAAGAAGGAGAGGCCAAAATCATTTGGTATGACGGAAATTCCTATGCACTATATAAGGAAATCGGCGGAAAATTGCATGCCCTCAAAAGTACCTGTCCACACGCGTACTGTGAAGTCCGTTGGAACAGCGCGGAAATGACATGGGACTGCCCATGCCACGGCTCCCGTTTTAACGTTAACGGCAGACTACTGACTGGACCAACTGTAGAAGGTTTACAAAAAATTGACCTGGAATCGGATATTTAATTATTAAAAAGATTAATATGTCAAAAAAAAGTTTTTTATACCGCAATAGCCTCAGTATTGTTCTAATTGCATTCATGCTTATCTGTTTGCTGGGCCAGTTTTTTACAGGCTGGAAGACCGAAAACAAAGAACTGGCTGAAAATGGCGAAGCGTTATTAAGCTTAGGAGAATATATTCATAGCGGACACTTTATCCAGGCCACTTTTGAAAATTGGGAAAGTGAATTCCTGCAGATGATGGTGTATGTTCTCCTCACGGTTTCCTTACGGCAGGCAGGCTCCAGTGAATCCAAATCTATAGAAGGCGAAGAAGACGTAGATAAAGAACCCGAATCTCATCCCAAGGCCCCGTGGGCAGTTAAAAAAGGAGGGTTTTGGCTGAAAATCTATAAACATTCATTATCATTGGCTTTTGCGATATTATTTATTGTAACTTTTATTCTCCATTTTTACGGAAGTCTTAAAGATTTCAATACCGAACAGATGGCCAAAAATAAATCCGTTATCAGCGCACAAGAATATATTATGGAATCCCGCTTCTGGTTTGAATCTTTCCAGAACTGGCAAAGTGAATTTTTAGCGGTAGCCTCCATTGTTATCCTGTCTATATGGCTTCGGGAAAAAGGATCGCCGGAATCCAAACCGGTTGATATGGCCCACGATGAGAACCCATAATCTGGTACCTTTTATTACCGTAACAAGAAAATCACGGATTATACCGAAGCTTCTTCCAATATCAAATAAAAAAAGCTTCCCGATCCAGGAAAGCTTTTATGTTATATCATCGCTTTTTATATTACGGCATTTCCTTCTATACCGTCGGCATTATTAGTTTTTATGCCGGTAATCGCTGAAGTAACAAAGCTTAATAAGCTTACCAGTTTTCCGGCTTTGGTATCCCAATAATAACTTTCCTTAGGCTCCACACGGATAATCGAAACATTGGGGTCGTCTTTTCCGTCAAACCACGGTTTTGCCATAACAGACCATTTCTCTTCAATAGTTGCCTTATCTGTATACACAGAGGCGGTTCCATATACGGAAAGATACTGAGAGTCATCATTATTCATAAAGAAAAGCTGTACTCTGCGGTCTTCTTTGATTTCAAAATTTTTATTACTGGCTTCACTGCTGATAAACCATAAATTTCCACTGTCATCAGCTTCCTTTAAAGTCATCGGACGCGAGTTTATCGGTACTTTTTCCAATTCCGTACAGAACATGCATATTCTTGCTTTCGTAGAAAGTTCCTGAATTTTTTTAATGGCCTCAAGATGGGTAAGATTTTGTGTTGACATAATATTATTATTTTAAGTGATTGGTTTAAAGAAAAATCAACATTATACAGGATAATGGATTGATAATAATACTTCAAAAACCTGACCAAATAGGTATGGTCCGGAGACGGAAAAGAATAGAGGAGTCTTTTTTATTCCGGAAAAGGGTACTTTATGCACTTATTTCGAAACATTGCTGTTTATGACTGTTGATCAGACTTTTATAATATTCCGATGGTGTTTTCCCTATGATTTCTTTGAAATAACGGTTAAAAGATGATTTCGATTTAAATCCAGCCTCATAAGCAAAAGATAGAAAATTAATGTTTTCATTTTTTTCTATGGCTCTTTCCACCATATTTTTAAAATATTCTATGCGATATTCATTAATATATCGGTAAAAAGGCTTATGCTTGTAACCATTCAGCATTTCACTGATCTGATATTTATTGATTTCCGTTTTTAAGGCCAAATAATCCAAGGTAAGATCACAATTCCTGAACAGCTGCTGCTGCTGTACGGATTCATCAAGCTTTTGCCATAATTCGCCAAATTTCATGTCATAATCAATAGTGTTGAGAGCCTGCTCGGTATTAGATTTACTATTCACATCTATTTTCAGATGATCCTGAGAAATTTCCTGGTGAATATTTCTCAATTCTGTTGTAAGGGTTTTTCTGATTATCAACAGGGATATAACCAACAGAAGCAAGTAGGCAATACTCCTTAGGGTAATACTGATCACCGGCAAATTTTCAGGATAGAAGTGAAGCAATACTTTGGAGACAATCACTCCCAATTCCATCAGAAGAATACATCCTGAAATCCGCACAACTACATCATATTCAATTTTATCAAGGATCTTGTTTTTATTTTTATACGTAAACGAAATAGCTTTCAGAGGGTAGTACAGATTGATTACAAAAATTAGGGAAAGACTGAAATTATTATACAGATCAAGAAGCTGCTGATCTACCCGGTTAAGGATAACAAAAACGCAGGAGATCGTAAAATAAGCAATCATCAGTATAAAAAAAGGAATGAAAATATACCATTTGGTGGCTATTGAAAATCCTTTTTTAATCTTGCTTAAGGAGTAAAGATAAATCAAAGGGCCGTAACAGACCGAAATAAAGGTATTCATTTGTTGCCTGATACTTTCATCAGGAATAAATCTGAAGATAACAAACTTGATAATCAAATGCACAGCAATTGCAGAAAGCAGAAAAGCAAACAGAAAATTGGAAAGCGCCTTTTTCTCTCTGGCCTGTAATAACCAAAGTGCTACAAGTGCTTGAAAAGCCCCGATAATAACTATATATTGCATTTTTCCTTAGGTTTGTACAAAGTAAATGCAAATACATTACTTTATGCTTTCTCTATTATTATTTATCTATTAAAAATTTCTCTCACCTATTTAAGATTCGGTTCATACATAAATAACAAATAATTAACTAACAATAAAACACTGGAAATCAAAACATTAATAGTCTCAATCCAACGAATGACACGTTCATCTTGATGATTTTTTCCTAGGGACGAAATCTAAGTCCCATCTGCGCAATTTTGTCCTAAAAAAAATCTATGAACAATTCTATTGGTTTTCCAAAACAAAAGTCGAGGATCATTCAGATATCTGCTTTTTTCTTAATGGCTTCTTTTGGGACCATTCATGCACAAACCATTAAAGGAACTGTAGTTGGCAAAACAAACGGAGCACTGCCCGGAGCAAATATTTCCATTGTAGATGCCGAACAAAAAGCAGTATCGTCTTTAGACGGGGATTTCAGCTTACTTTCACCAAGATTAGGAGATGTAAACATCAAAGTAGAATACATCGGGTATGAAACAAAGATCTTTCCGGTCACCATAAAAGAAGGTGTAAATGATATGGGATACATCAGCATAGATCCTGAAGATAAAAAGAATAAAGAGAACATAAACAATATTCAGGAGATCGTTATTGCAAGGCCTAATGCATTGACTCAGGCTAAAGCTTACGAAATTAAAAAGAACAATAATGCCATCATGGAAGTGATTGCTGCCGACGCCATTGGAAAGTTACCGGACAGAAATGCAGCTGAGGCAGTACAAAGAGTTCAGGGAGTGGCTGTGGCAAGGTACCACGGAGAAGCAGATCAGGCCACGGTAAGAGGAACTCCTTTTGCATGGACTTCAGCCTTATTCAACGGAAACCGCCTTCCCAGTGCGAATGTTTTAGGAAACAGATCTTTTGTTCTGGATGTGGTTCCTTCGGAATTGATCCAGTTTGTACAGGTCTCCAAAGCTGTAACTCCCGATATGGATGGCGATGCTATCGGAGGAAGTATCAATTTCATTACAAGAACGGCACCGGCCAAGAAAACGCTAAGCGTAAGTGGAGCAGGAGGCTACAATACTTTCTCTCAGAATGCTACCTATAATGGCTCTATTGTATATGGAGACCGTTTCTTCAACAATAAATTAGGAGTGATCTTATCCGGAGCGATCTGGGACAGACAATGGGGAGCAGACTCATTTGATGTCACCTATAATACTGGAGCAACGAACGAAACCCAGAAAAAATCCATCAATACCATTATGATGAAACGATATATGGGAACAAGAAGAACGATAGGACTAAATGGAGGATTGGAGTATAAATTCAACGCCAGCAATAAAATCTATTTCAGGGGAATGTTCAATAAGTTTGATGATATCCGTCCAGTGTATGAATCTTATGTAGATTATACCAACAACCGATATCAGTATAATTTCAGATATTCTCATTATCAGACAGAATTGTACGGAATGGAATTGGGAGGAGAACATAATATTACCCCTAAACTAAGTTTGGATTGGATGTTGAGCGATTATCAGGCTAAATACTTCCTGGAAACACCGCCCACCAATGAAATCAAGGGACTTCCGATCGCTACTTTCAGACAGAAAATCACAGGAGGATTTGTAAACCTTTCAAATGATAAAAAAAGGTATTGGGGATTTGATTCTCCGGATGGAACGGGAGGTGAATATATGGATTATAGCTCAGACCTTGCGAGCCCGGGTGAAATAATGAGTGCCGATAAATTATTGCTTTCCCAGTTGGTAATCGCCAAACTGGATAACAATGAGAGAGATAAAATAGCTCGTGTAAACCTGAAGTATGACATAAATCCAAATATTATCCTGAAAGTAGGAGCGAAATATAGAGATAAGGACCGTACAAGTACCTATGGTTATAATGCAGTTTTCCTTCCGGGTGCAGCTGTTGGGATTCCGAATTCTCCCGCGCTATTAGCTCTTTCTCAATTGTCAACCAGTGAGCCGCCAAAAGGAACAGAATTCCTGAACGGAATGAATGGAGACTTTAGTTCATACATCATGAATCCTCCAACAAAAGATCAGCTTTTCCAGATGTATTCATCGGAATTTTTGCAGCAGTATGGCTTCAGGGATTTCTCTAATGCAGAAACCAATGCAACAAGTATTTATACGGGGGAAGAGTCTGTTTTTGCAGCCTATGCCATGGCAGAAATAAAAGCCAGTGAAAAGTTCAAAATCGTAGGAGGTTTCAGAAATGAAACAACAAGATTAACATTGTATGGTGCTACAGCAACAAAACAGGGAACTCCCACAACAACAGTGATTACTCCTTCTATTGTAGAAAGTAATTACAACGCTTTTCTTCCTATGCTCCATTTAAAATACAGTTTTTCACCGAAATCAAGTCTAAGGTTTGCCTATACAAGATCCTTTATCAGGCCGAATTTCGGGGATATGTCACCGGGATCAAGTGTTGACAATACGTCCAACCCTTTCAGAATTACAAGAGGAAACCCTGATTTAAAACCTACTTTCAGTCATAATATCGATGTAATGGGGGAATACTATTTCAATAATATCGGTATTCTTTCGGGAGGAGTATTCTATAAGAAGATTTCAGATATTGTATTCTCTGATACCTCCATGATGAACATCGCTGGAACAGATTATATGGTAACCCAGGCCAAAAATCTTCAGGACTCTCATCTTATCGGATTTGAAGCCGGAATCAATAAACGTCTTGATTTTTTACCCGGCTTCTGGAAGGATTTCGGAGTTGAATTCAACTATACATTTATAAATTCTTCGGTTAAAGTTCCGAGAATGGCAAATGGAATTCAATATTCTGATGAAACCATGTTGCCGAATCAATCTAAAAACCTTTTCAATGCCATTTTATATTACGAAAACAACAAAGTAATGATACGTCTGGCAGGAAATTACAGAGGAAAATCAGTTGAAACAATCAATCAGAACCTGGGTCCTGATTATTATATCTGGTCTGATAAAAACTTCACTATCGACTTCTCTGCAAGCTATGATATCAACAAAAAAATCAAATTATTCATTGAGCTGAACAACCTGAGTAATGAAAGTCTTAGGCTGTATATGGGAGATAATAAGAAGAGAATTACTTCTCATGAATGGTATGGTAGCAGGGGACAATTGGGAATCCGTTGGCAAATATTTTAATATATATATACATGAAAAAAATAGTAGTAATAGCAGCGGTGATTGCTTTTGGAGCCACCACAAACGCACAGATCAGCGACAGCCTTCGCCGGGTAGTAAAAATGGAAGGAGCCTATAATTTCAGAGATACGGGAGGCTATATGACAACTGATGGGAAAGAAGTGATATTGGGAAAAGTATACAGAAGTGATGCTATTGATAAACTATCTGATAAAGATCTCAAAACATTCGAAAGTAAAAAGATTGCATCGGTGGTTGATTTCAGAGGAGTGGAAGAGGCTAAAAAAGCTCCGGACAGGCTTCCTAAAAATGCGGATTATGTATTATGTCCGGCAGGTAGCAATAATCTTCCCACCGTTCAGGATATGGCAAAAATGTTTAAAGACAAAAATTTTTTGTTTGATATGTATGGGGAAGGAGGGCTACCTTATTTTGGAGAAAGGTACAGATCATTATTTGTGAAACTATTGACTTTGCAACCTGATGAAGCTTTGCTTTTCCATTGTACGGGAGGACGGGACAGAACGGGAATGGCTTCTGCCTTATTTTTGAAAATCCTTGATGTTCCACAGGAAGTTATTGAACAGGATTATATAGCCTCTAATTATTATCTGGCTAAAAATCCAACGATGAAACAAATGTATTCCGGACTGTCCAAAATGACAGGGATGACTGAAAGTGAAATCAAACAGCAAATGGAACTCAGACCTGAGCTGATCAAAAATTTCTTTGGAGCCATCAATAAAAAGTATGGAAGCATTGAAAATTTTTTCCAGGTAGAAATGGGAATCGGACCGAATGAAATAGAAATACTGAAACAAAAGTATACAAGATAATTATTTACTTAGATTAGATTTAAATGGAATAAGCTGCTTTTGAAATGAGGCAGCTTATTTGTTTAAACAAGACTAATCAATAAAGTTGTTGAATAAATTAATGCAACGGAACTTTATATCTTTATAGTTTATCGATAGGAATTAAAATCTTGGCATTCTTAGCAAGTATCTTTATACTGCTTTCCATTTCCTCAAAGCTGAGGTGCCCATACCCTAAACGCATCGCTGTAAGGCCTCTGTTCTGGTAAAGTATCGTTTTCGGCAGGAAAAGATTGTCATAAGAACATTTACGGCTGAGCTGCATCAGATTGATGGGTACTTTCCATTCAACCCAGACAGCAAGTCCCCCGGAAGGTTTCCGGAATTTGATATATTCTCCCAAATGCACATTCAATAACTCTGTAAAACGGTCTCTTCTTTCCTGATAAACTTTTAATGATTTTTTTAAATACCTGTGAATCTCACCTTCTGCAATCATTTCTCCAAGAACCTGCTCCATGAGAATGTCTCCCTGACGGTCTATAATGCCCAGGTATTTACGCATTTCCTTCATAAGATTTTCAGGAGCCACAATGAAGCCTGTTCTGAATCCGGGAGCAAGGGATTTACCGAAAGAACCTATATAAATAACCATCCCATTTGTATCCGCACTGGCCAGAGGAAGAATAGGGCTTTTATCATAGTGAAAATCATAATCGTAATCATCTTCAAGAATAATGAATCCGTATTCATTAGCCAGACTGAGCAACTCTAATCTTCTTTGCGCACTTAATGTTACAGTCGTAGGGTAATGATGGTGCGGGGTAAGATAAAGCATACGGATTTTCTGCGTTTTACAAATTTCGCGGACACCTTCTACACTGAGTCCTTCATCATCGATAGGAACCGAAAGTATTTTTACCCCCATCTTCTGAAAGATCATGTTCACTGAAAAATAACTCAAATCACCTACCAATACGACGTCTCCTTCTGAGAGGAGGATTTCAGAAGCTATATAAATGCTCATCTCCGTGCTCCTGGTGATCAGAAGGTTATTTTTTGAAACGGATAGCCCTCTCGATAGATTGAGGTAGTTGGCCAGGTTTTTCTTAAAAAATTCACTTCCGTCATGATTGTAATGCCCAAGCATCTTGTATTGCCCTTTTTTACGCTTCAGAATCGAGCTATAGATTCTGGAATGCTGGTCAATCTGGGTCAGTCGGATATCAGGGACTCCATCATTAAACATATATTCACAATCGGAATGCTCAAAAGGGTTGTCTAAAATATTGGTGGTTTTAAAAGAAAATCCGGTCGATTGAGGATAAAGTCTAAGGCTGTTTTTATTGAAAATTCCAATTTTCATTGGCTTTTCTTCATTTTTTCCGATAATGAAAGTCCCTTTATTAGGTACACTTTCCACCCAGCCCTGTGCAAATAGTTCATCATACACTGCCACAATCGTATTTCTGTGAACGTCCAGTATTGTACTTAGCGCTCTCGTTCCGGGAAGCTTTGTTCCTAATGGAAGAGAGCCTCTTTGGATGGCATTGATGAGCTGATGGGCCACCTGCATATAAATAGCAGTATCAGATTTTCTGTCAATTTTAATAAAACTTCGATAAGGAATTTCAACCGGACTATCCATAAAACAAAAACTGGCACCATACAACCATCCGGCAATATACTATTTTTGACCAAAATAAAAAAACAATGACATTTTCTCATCTATTGCAAAAAATAGTACTGGATCACAGGACTCATGCCAAATGGCTGAACACACTTTCATTTATGGAAAATGCGGGAGCACGAAAGATATCCGCTTGTGAGCATCATTCCAAAGTAAGCCTGATACAGTTAAAACATGCTGCAGAAGAACACCGTCATGCTTATTATCTCAAAAAACAAATCGCAAAAATTGATCCTGAACTTTGCAGCACTTATGAAAGCAGTGAGCTGCTTGCTTCCCGTGCGACCAGACAATATCTGCACACACTGGACATTCAGACCTGTCGGTATCTTCAGCATACTTTTCAGCTTACCAAAGAAGAATTGAAATATGCGGCGTATTTATTTGTAACCTATGCTATAGAAGTCCGTGCTGATGAATTGTATCCGGTCTATCAGGATATACTCACTAAAGAATCTTCAAAAATCATGGTGAAATCTATTATTCTGGAAGAAGAAGGGCATTTGGAAGAAATGATCAGTCAGCTGGATGATTTTTCTGCTGATTGGAAAGCACATGCCGAAAATATTCTGAAAATTGAGAAAAAACTTCATGATCAGTGGATCAGCGCAATTGCACAGGAAGTATAACAGAAACAATGGATAGTATCTATTATCATTTTCGGGAAGCATTAGAGAAAAGAAAAGAAGAGGGAATATTAAGGTCTTTGCCGAAACCAACTCAAGGAATAGATTTTTATTCCAATGATTATCTCGGGCTGGCAAGAAATGCCGGGCTACACGATACCTTATTGCAGCAAATAATGAAAGAGCCTCAATTGTTATTTGGAAGTACCGGCTCAAGGCTGATTAGCGGAAATTCTTCTGAAATTACCACGGCCGAAACATGTATTGCGGAAGAGCATCAATATCCTTCTGCTTTACTTTTTCAGTCCGGATACAATGCCAATTTAGCCCTGTTTTCAACATTGCCAAACCGGCATGACACCATTATTGTAGATGAGTGCATTCACCGCTCCGTACATGATGCCTGCAATATGTCTCATGCTGCCAAACTAAAATTCAGGCACAATGATGTGGGTCATTTGGAAAGCAAATTAAAAAAACAGAAAGGGCATTGCTATATTGCTGTTGAAAGCCTTTATTCTATGGATGGAGACCTCGCTCCGCTTTACGAAATCGCAGAATTAGCTGAAAGATATTCTGCTTCCCTATTGGTAGATGAGGCGCATGCTTTCGGGGTCTTTGGAAATGGATTGGTCGCTCAGTATGGATTACAAAATAAGGTCCTGGCTACGGTAATCACTTATGGAAAAGCACTGGGAGCCCATGGAGCTGCTATATTGACAAATGATTTAATCAAGGATTACCTGATCAATTTTGCATCGCCTTTTATTTACAGCACTTCTCCACAGAATTGGCAATGGAGAGTCATAAAAAACAACTATACCTATCTTAAAAATCAGAATTTATCATCTCAACTCATGGAAAATATCAGAATTTTCCGGCAATATGGTCTATCAGCAACTTCCTTCGAAAACAGCCCTATACAGGCTGTTATGATCCCTGATCATTTCCGGCTGAAAAAGGTACAGGAAACATTATCTGAAAATGGATTCCTCACCTATGCGGTATATAGCCCCACCGTGAAATCCGGGACAGAAAGGCTTCGAATCTGCCTGCACACCTTCAATACGGAGGAAGAGATTACAGAATTAGCCCGGATTATTAAATATATGATCTGATGAAAGAAAAACTTTTCATAACAGGAATTGGAACCGGCGTAGGTAAAACGATATGTTCAGCTGCCCTTGTCCGGTATTTTGATGCCGATTACTGGAAACCGGTACAATCCGGAGACCTGCATTGTACAGATAGCATGACTGTAAAAAGTCTGGCAGGAAATCATGTTATTTGTCATCCCGAAACCTACCGTTTACAATTAGCGGCATCTCCACATCAGTCTGCAGCAGAAGAGGGTATAGCGATCAGCATTCATGATTTCAGCTTACCTGAAACGCAAAAATATCTTATTGTAGAAGGAGCCGGAGGGCTGATGGTGCCTCTCTCTGACACGGAATTTATGATTGACCTTATCGTAAAACTCAATATACCTGTTGCACTTGTCATAAAAAATTATCTGGGATGCATCAATCATAGTTTACTTTCTATCATGATGATCCGGCAAAGAGAATTAGTGTTAAAATATGTCATTCTTAACGGAACATTTCCTTCTGATACAGAGCGGGTGATATGCCGTTATATAAAAAATGAAACCACCATTATCAGAATACCGGATCTTGATCCTCCCACCAAAGAAAATATGGAAACAGCATTAGAAAATTTAGAATTTATACAATGAACAAAAAAACAGAACTTAGGAATGATTGGACTAAAGAAGAGGTAGAAGCCATTTATCATTTACCACTGATGGAACTTATATATAAAGCGGCAAGTGTACATCGTGAATGGCATGATCCTTCGGAAGTACAGATCTGCACTTTATTATCTATTAAGACGGGAGGCTGCCCGGAAGACTGCTCTTATTGCGGACAGGCTGCCCGTTATCATACCAACATCAAAGTACAGGCTCTTTTGCCTACAGAAACCGTTATAGAACACGCAAGGAAGGCTAAAGAAAGTGGCTCCTCCCGTTTTTGCATGGCGGCAGCATGGAGGGAAGTGAGAGACAACAGGGATTTTGATAGAGTAATTGATATGGTAAAAGGTGTCAACGAGCTGGGACTGGAAGTGTGTTGTACACTTGGAATGTTAACGGAGGAACAAGCTGAACGCCTTCAGGAAGCCGGCCTGCATGCCTACAATCATAATCTTGATACCTCGGAGCAGTATTATGAAGAAATTATTTCGACCCGTACTTTTGATAACCGGATCAATACAATAAATAATGTAAGAAAGGCCGGAATTACCGTTTGCTCAGGAGGTATTATCGGATTAGGAGAAACTCACAGAGACAGAATATCCATGATTCTTACCCTTGCCACTATGCCTAAACATCCCGATTCCGTTCCTGTAAACGCTTTGGCCAGAGTGGCGGGAACTCCACTGGAAAACAATCCTAAAGTAGATACCTGGGAAATGGTAAGAATGATTGCCACCGCAAGAATTGTAATGCCTGCTTCCGTTATCCGTCTGAGTGCAGGACGTATAGAAATGGACGAAACCGAGCAAGCCTGGTGCTTTATGGCCGGAGCCAACTCTATATTTACGGGCGAGAGGGAAACATTATTGGTTACCCCTAATCCGGGAGTTTCGGAGGATATGCAAATGCTCACAAACCTGGGCCTGAAGCCAATGATCAAAGAAAGCGCAAAAACAACATGCACAACACACTAAAAGAAAGAGACAGGGCGGTCAACTGGCATCCTTATACTCAGATGCAAACCGCAAAAGATGCCATTCCTATTGTCCGGGGAAAAGGAGTTCACCTGTATGATGATAAAGGAAAGGAATATATTGATGCAGTTTCCTCATGGTGGGTTACCCTCCACGGGCACGCACATCCGTATATTGCCCAACGTGTCAGTGAACAGCTCAATACATTGGAACAGGTTATTTTCGCCGGCTTTACCCATGAGCCGGCTATCCTGCTTTCGGAAAATCTTTTACAACTGCTTCCCGGTAATCAGCATAAGGTTTTTTATTCCGATAATGGTTCTACGGCTGTTGAAGTAGCATTAAAAATGTGTATTCAGTATGCCCATAATTACGGAAAGGCAAAAACAAAAATACTGGCTTTCAAAAATGCTTATCATGGAGATACATTTGGAGCTATGTCGGTGAGCGGAAGAAGTATCTGGACACAACCTTTTAAAGATTTACTTTTTGATGTTCTGTTTATTGATGTTCCCACTTCTGAAAACCTGGAACATATAAAGCATATTATTTATCAGCATAAAGATGAGATTGTCTGTTTTATCTATGAGCCCTTAGTACAGGGAGCTGCAGGGATGCTCATGCATAAAGCGGAGGATCTTGATGAACTTATGAAGTTTTGCAGAAATCAGGGAATCCTGATGATACAGGATGAAGTTTTCACCGGGTTCGGACGAACCGGAAGATTATTTGCTGCTAATTATTTATCTGAAGAGCCTGATATTATGTGTTTTTCAAAAGGTCTGACGGGTGGAACAATGCCCATGGGAATTACCACTTGTTCTGACGATATCTACAATGCTTTTCTATCCGATGATCAGTATAAAACTCTTTTTCACGGTCATTCGTTCACGGCTAATCCTTTGGCCTGTTCAGCTGCATTGGCAAGCATGGAATTGTTATTGCAGGAATCCACACAATCTGATATTCAGCGTATAGCCAGGCAACACCGTGGGTTTGCATCAGTTCTCAGTGCCCAAAATCAGGTTGAAAATGTACGCCAGACAGGGACTATTCTTGCCTGGGAATATAAAACAGGGAAGCAAACTTCTTATTTTAATGAGATAGGGAAGCTGTTGTATGAAAAATTTCTGCAAAGAGGAATTCTTATCCGTCCGTTAGGAAATACCCTGTATCTGGTTCCGCCTTATTGCATTACTGAAGAAGAGCTTGATTTTGTGTATGCCCAGATTATCAACATCAGTTCCAGTTTTGAATATCCAAAAATTGATTCTTAAATGGAACCTGCCTGCCTGCAGGAAAAATAAAGAAATTATTCATACCATTAATTCTGGCTTCCAGGAGTGAGCATGAAAGCGTGGTATGCTTTTCTTTTTTCAGAACCATATCGAGAGATAACTTCAATTCTTCGCGGATCATAAAAAAACTGCCCAGAATATTGATGATTTCACTTTGATCAGAAAATTCTCCATACTCATTGCACTTTTTATGAGGATTGAAAAAATGCATCATCATATGGTTCGCAATAGCGGCACCTGAAATATTGCCCGTTACAATTTTCTGGTCCATAATAAAATGAGTCAGTCCCGTTATAACACTTACTCCCTCGTTGATGGTTACAATATATACATTTTCTATTTTCTTAGCATTCCAGTAACGGCCCTGCAAAATTTGTACATTCATATAGACAATTGGAATCCTTAGTAATAGATTTTCCTGTTTTGAATTTTCAATGCTTTATTTTTTTCCATATTCTTGATTACCCTGATAACGGTTTCTACCCGCAAACCGGTCAGTGAAGCCAATTGCTGCCGGGTTAAAGGAATCTGGAAAGAATAGGGGGTTTTATCATCCTGGTAACTTTTGAGGTAATCCATGAATAATTTTAATTTGGCCTCCGGGTTCTGAAAAGAAAGGCTATACAGCATAATATACTTATAGTACATTCTGTCCGCAAGACATTGGTAGATATTGAAGGATATTTCCGGATTCTGCTGTATGAGTTTCAGAAAATGAGAGCTGGGTAATCTGATGATTTTGGAAGCACTAATCGCCACAGCATTCATAGGATAGGGCCTGTCTATAAAAAGAAGAGATTCTCCAAAGCTTTGCCCGTCTGAAAAAATATTCTGAATAAATTCTTTACCATCTTCATTGTAATTATTCAGTTTCACCTTTCCATCCATGATCTGGAAATAATAGAGCGGAAATTCCCCTTCCCGGAAAATAATTTCATTTGGTTCATAAATTTTCACATCAGCTCCCGATGAAAAAAGCAAATCTTCAGTTATCATTTTATTGATTATTAATTTTTAGTTTAATGAAGTTCTCTGCACTACTTAATACTAATATTCATCAATTTATAAAATAATAAAGAACGGATTTTTTTCACGAAACTCCATCAAATAACATACCACACATATACCACAAATAAACATCTATTTTTGAAAATTTTTCAAAGAAAAATACTAATTTTATTGATCTTAATCATAAAAACGGATTAATAGTTCCATTATTTTTGATCCCTAATATTAAAGAAATTGGTGACCCGTCAAAATAATGCAAGCTCATATATGAAATATCGCGTGGTATGTATGTGGTATTTCAATTCAAGAAAATTTTAATCATTTTTTCTTTCTTTGTCTTTATTTTAATTTTTATTCTATTCTGATTAATTTTAAAATCTAAAAACTAGAAAACCGTGTATATTTTGAAACCAGTCTTTAAAATGAATTTATATTGTAAGTAGTGTGCACTTATTGCAGCTGCGAAGGAGTAGAGAAAAAAAGCAATTCTTCTGTTACAATTCTCATATAATTAAACAACAACAGAAGGATGAGTAGTAGAGATGAGACAAACATTATGGACAACAAAAAAACTGAATTCAATTTAGAAGATTTAAATCAAAGATTTTTCGCTCAGGACGAAATCTTAGCATTAGCAAAAGAAAATTCACCCCGTCTGTTAAATAAATTCAGATTAGCATATCCTGATTTTTTTGAAAAAATATCTGCCATACAACCCAATTTAAAAAATTCGGAGTTGCTTTTTTGCATTTATCTGAAACTGAATCTTACCACTAAAGAAATTGCCACCTATACCTATGTAACTCCAAAGGCCATTCAGAACCGTAAAAACAGGCTAAGGAAAAAACTGAATATTCCTTCGGAAATCGATATTTATAAATGGTTCAATGATTTATAAATCTTAAAATTGTATAGCGGTTTTTTCGAGATTTTTCCTTTATCATCATCCATCCAAACGATATTGGGAAGTTGAATAATTTTTTCCAGAGTAGGATGATCGAATTGCGGATTATCTTTATTTTCCCTGGCAAAGTCCAACTCCCGTTTCTGCATATAGATTTCAGCATGGGGAAAAACAGGCTCAAAGCCGTTTTCCGTCAACTTTATTGTGCCGTTAATATGGTCTTTATGGAGATGGGAGAATACAATTTTGGTAATCTGCTCAGGGAGGATATTTTCACTTTTTAAAATCTCGGAAACTACTGTTGACCCATTTTCATTTTTCCATCCGGTTCCCGTATCCAAAAGAATATAATCATTTCCTGTAATAATGAGGAAGGGCTGTACAGACATTTTGATTCCGCCGGCTTCATTAAAATTTTTCTCTGTTAAAAGGCTAAACTCCTTGGTTTTGCTGACGGAGAAATTTCCTTCTTTTAAGGGGATGATTTTCATGCTGCAAATTTCCCTATTATTTCTTAAAAAGAGAAATGTTTCTGTCTATAAAAATGATCAGTAAAAGTGATTATAGCTCATGAATTTCTGAATCCGTAAACACAAAATATTTTCCTTTCTTGGGTATATTCTTAGTATCCAGGCCCGTGAACTCACTAAAGGCAGGAAGGAGCAGCTGCCGTTCAGTTTGTATAAAACAAGGAAGCTTAATATTTTTCACGGAAGACTGGAGAATAATTCCCGGATGGATGTGTCCGGTAATCTGAAATTTAGGATTCGAGGGCGCAAAATCATGAAGAAAGATAAAGCCGTCGATCTCCAGATGATCCGCTTTGAAATTAAAACAAAGCTTTTCTTCCAAAGCTTTCGAGATCCTGTCATGGTTTCCTTCAACAAGATAAAAATCTAAATGGGAATATTGCTTTTTCCAGCTGCAGAATTCATCCACATCCGAATTGTCTCCCGCATGGAGCAGATCACCGACGACAATGAATTTTTCAGGTAAAAAATATTCTATCAATACAGATAATCTTTCCAGATCACTTTTCATAATATGATTGGCCACAGCAATTCCGTTTTTCCGGAAATGAGCCGTTTTTCCGATATGGAGATCAGAAAGGATCAATGCTTTTTCTTTCACCCAAAATATCGCCCGCTGGTTAGTCAGCGTGAAAGTTTGATTTTGAATGATTATATTTTTAGTGGCTAGATTCATTGATGAAGTTAGAATACAAAATTACTCATAACTAATAACTCATAATTAATAACTCATAACTTATTTATTCGACTGTTTTATGAGCTGTTGAATCCTCGCATCTAAACCTTCACTTGAAAGTGTTTGCCGTAAACTGTCAATTTTAATCGGGAAACTCAGCGGGGTAAAAGTATGGGAATATTTTAAAATGATTTTTGAACTTTCAATTCTTTTAAAGCCTTCCACCAGACGCTGTTCCTGTAGCTGCGTATTGAAAACTTCCGTATAGGCCTGTCTTACAAGGAAATGATTCGGATCATGATCTTCCAGAACTTTAAAGATCAAACCCGCTGAACTTTGCAATGATTTGTTGGATCGTTGCTGTCCGGGAAAATTCTGGATCACCATTCCGGAAATAATGGCGATATCCCTGAATTTCCTACGCGCCATTTCCGCTGAATTGATACTCGAAATCACATCTTTCATCAGATCATCACGGCTTAAAATTAGAGATAGGTTTTCTTCATTCAAAGGGATTTCCTTATCACTGAAGAGTTCAAAACCATAATCATTCATCGCCATAGAAAAGGAGATAGGTGCCAATTTAGAAATCCTGTAAGCAATCAGCGCTGCCATAACCTCATGTACGAGGCGTCCTTCAAACGGATACATAAATAAATGATATCCTTCCCGTGTTTTGATCAGTTCTACCAGAAACTCGTCATCTTTTGGAATATGAGATCTCTTTTCCTGATTCGCCAATAGCGGATGTAAAAACCGGAGCTCCTTTTCAGATGCTTTAGGATTTAAAGCATGGGATAATTTTTCTCTTAAAAAATGGCTTAAATTGGAGCTTAATGGCAATCTCCCACCCAAATAACTGGGGACTAAGGCTTTCCCCTTCGCAGAACGCACATACACCGTCATTTCTTTGATCATAGCGACTTCTAAAACTCTTCCTGCCAGAATAAATTTCTCTTCTTTTTTCAGTTTTGAAATAAAATATTCCTCAATCATTCCTACATACCCCCCGGAAATGAATTTCACCTTCATCATCGCATCACTTACGATAACGCCCATATTCATCCGGTGAAGCATGGCTATTCTACGGGAAGTCACTTTAAAAAGGCCATCTTCCATAACCGTCACTTTATGATATTCTTCATAGCTTTTCAGGGCACTTCCGCCAATCGTCAGAAAATCAAGAATGCTTTTCCATTCCTCATCCATGATCTCCCGGAATGTATAGATCTTTCTGATCCGTTCATATACTTCCTCCGGATAAAATCCGTCTCCGACGGCCAATGTCATGAGAAACTGAACCAGCACATCAAAACATAATACCTGTGGCTCGCGTGGTTCTATGACCTTTTGTTTTACCGCCTCTTTTAACGCGGCCACCTCGATCAGTTCCAGCGAATGGGTCGGGACGCAATAAATCCTGGATGTTTCAAAAGGGGAGTGTCCGCTTCTTCCGGCACGCTGAAGAAATCTTGCCACTCCCTTTGAAGAGCCTATTTGTATCACAGTATCAACAGGTTTAAAGTCTATACCTAAATCTAAAGATGAAGTGGAAACTACGGCCTTTAATTTTCCGCTGCTTAAATTTTCTTCGATCCAGATTCTCAAATGAGCGTCAATAGAACTGTGATGAATCGCAATCTGCCCGGCAAAATCAGGATACGCATCAAGCAATAACTGATACCACATTTCGCTTTGGCTCCGGGTATTGGTGAAAACGATCGTTGATTTAGAGTTGAGGATAATCGGGACGATTTTATCTGCCAGCTTGCTTCCGAGATGTCCTGCCCAGGGCAATATTTCAACTTCATCCGGAAAGACAGGAATGATATCAATCTTTTTGTGTTCTCTGGCCGTAACCGTTGTCTTTTTAATATCGTACGGGATCAATACTTCCTGGGCTTCAGCCAGATTACCGATGGTTGCGGTGATTCCCCATATTTTAAGTTGGGGATTGTATTTTCTTAACTGAGAAATGGCCAATTCGATCATTACTCCACGTTTTGAGCCCAATAGCTCGTGCCATTCGTCTACGGTAATACAACGGAGGTTCTGAAAGAATGAAGCATGATTTTTCTGACCGAGAAGCAGATGAATACTTTCAGGAGTAACGACCAGAATTTCCGGCATGTTTTTAACCTGCTGCTGCCTTACTTTGGGATCGGTATCTCCGTTTCTGACTCCCACCACCCAATCCAGGCCCATTTCATCAATGGCTTCCTGCATGGCTTTAGCAATATCTTTGGAAAGGGAGCGTAGGGGAGTAATCCATAGCATTTTCAGGCCTTTTCTATATTTTTCAGGATGAGTCAAAAAATCTGAAATTAAAGCCAGAAAAACCGAAAATGTTTTTCCGAAACCTGTGGGAGCTATGACCATTCCACTGTATCCGTTTCCGAACTTACGCCATGTTTCGGTCTGGAATTTAAAAGGGTACATATCTTTATCTTCCATCCATTGACGGATGATTCTGAATCCTTCGGTATGTTCAAAAGCAGCCAATTTATTGGATCAGTTTTTTAATTTCTTCGAGCTCATCGATCTCGTCTACTGTTTTATCTTTTCTCCATCTTACAATTCTTGGAAACCTTAGCGCTACACCGCTTTTATGACGATTACTGAAACCTATTCCCTCGAAAGCAATTTCAAAGACAAGCTCGGCTTTTACTGTTCTTACGGGGCCAAATTTTTCTATGGCGTTCTTTGTCACAAAACGGCTGACTTCCATGATCTCTTTATCTGTAAGCCCTGAATAGGCTTTGGCAATAGTAACCAGGGAGTCCCCGTTTTTCACGGCAAAAGTATAATCCGTATAGTAAGCGCTTCGCCTTCCGCTTCCTTTTTGAGCATAAATCAATACGGCCTCAATGGTTAAAGGGTTTACTTTCCATTTCCACCAGTCTCCTTTTTTACGGCCGGAATGATACAGTGAATTCTTTTGTTTCAGCATTAAGCCTTCACTATTGAGTTCCCTTGAATTTTCTCTTATAAGGTCAAGCTGTTCCCATTTTTCAAAATCAATAGCTTTGGAAATGCTAATGTTCGGAGGTTGCTGATCCAGAAGTAGTTCTTCCAACATCGCTCTTCGGGCGGAAACAGGCTTTTCACGAAGGTCATTTCCCTCCAGCTCAATCAGATCATAAGCAAAGACTTCAATAGGAATGTCTGTCATCATCTTTTTGGTGATGTTTTTCCTGTTTAAACGCTTTTGAAGTTCATTGAAATTTAAAACATTCCCTTCTTTTACCGCCAATATTTCTCCGTCAATAACGAAATTGCCTTTCATTGCCTGTATGGTTTCTGCAATTTCAGGAAATTGTTCCGTAATCATTTCCTCACCCCTGGACCAGATGAATACTTCATCGTTTCTACGGATGATCTGCCCCCGGATGCCGTCCCATTTATATTCAATTAACCATTCATCAGGATTCCCGAGCTCCGGTAATTCTTTTTCCAACGCATAGGCCAGACAAAACGGATAGGGCTTCGAATTGTCCGGATTTATTTTTTCCGCAGAAATAAGTTCTTCGAATGAAATTTCATCCGGTTGCCATTTTCCCATAATGCTGTGCATCAAAATATTGGTTTCCTGTCCGGAGTATTTGGTAAGCCCATTGATCAGTGTTTTATAGGAAACCCCAATTCTAAAGCTTCCGCCTAATAATTTATTAAAGATCAGTCTCTCGGTATAATCCAGACCGTTCCATGATTGTAATACGAATTCTTTTTTCTCAGCTTCGGCTTTATCTTTTAAATTGAGAATATCTGTCATCCATTGGGATAGGGACAATTCTATTTTTTCTGATGGCGGAGGTAAAATCAAAGAAAGTGTTTCTCCCAAGTCTCCTACGGAAGAATAGCTTTCCTGAAACAACCAGAAAGGGAGTTGTGTAATTTCCAGTGCCCAATCCTTCATTAAATTGGTGTTTACATTACGTTTAGGTCTTTTTCCTGTAAACAAAGCAATGAACCAGACTTTATCTTCATCCGGAGCCCGTTCCAGATAATCGACAATAGCATCAATTTTAGCATTGGTTTTATTTGTGCTTTCCAGTGCATTGATAAGGTCTGCAAAATGTTTCATCAGTATATTTTCATTTTTTCAGGGGTCAGATGCAAAGTCCAACTATTTTTTGTAACAAAGATATTTTTCCATAGCCGCTCAAGGTTCTGTGTTTTCAATGATTTCTTTTTCTGCTTCTTCTTCGTCTTCTCCGAACAATGTTTCCACCACATCCGATTTGATTCCGATTTCGTTTAAATATTTTGAAAATACTTCGGTTTGTCCGTGGGTAACGTGTACAATTTCGGCTTCGGTAGCTTTTACGGCCTGAAGCAAACCGTTCCAGTCGGCATGATCGCTCATGGCAAATCCTGCATCAGCACTTCGCCAACGTCTCGCTCCCCGTACCTGCATCCAGCCGGAGCAAATAGCGGTTGCCGCATTGGGAACTTTTTTAATGATATTGCTATCGAGCAATGCAGGCGGAACAATCACAATTTCGTTTTGCAATTGTTTAACATTTTCCCTGAAATCAGCAATTTCGTATTCGGGAAGTGATATTCCTACTGTTTCAAAGGCTTCATTTAATTTTCCGATAGAATAATGGGTATAGATTTTTCCCAGTCCTTCTACAGCTTTCATGATTCGTTGGGCTTTACCCAGTGAATAGCCGATAAAGACCGAAGTCCTTCCGTTTTCCTGATTTCTCAGCACCCAGCTTTGAAGTTTCCTGTTCAGGTCTCCTATCTCCAGCCAGTTATAGATGGGGAGTCCAAATGTACTTTCGGTCACAAATTCATTGCACCGGACCAATTCAAAAGGTGTGCTCAATCCGTCATCCTGAACTTTATAATCCCCGGAAATCACACTTACATATCCTTTATATTCCAATCTGATCTGAGCCGAACCGATAATATGTCCTGCAGGATGCATGGAAAGTTTTACGCCATTAATATTGATTTCTTCTCCATATTCCACACTCTGACACTCAATATCCGTCCCTATTCTCTGGTGTAAAATAGGTTTTGTGTAGTGATGGCAAAGATATTTTTTCATTCCCCACCGAGCATGATCTCCATGGCCGTGGGTAATTACCGCCATATCAACTGGTCTCCACGGATCTATATAGAATTTCCCTTGTGGACAGTAGATGCCTTTTGATGTGAATGTGATTAGCTTCAATGGTGTGAGTGGTTTAGATGTATTATTCAAAAATCTAACCAAATTACCTTAAAATCGGGTATAAATCAAGTAAATTTTAGAATTTAATTTTAAAAAAATGCTTAATATAAAATGTTTTTTCAGTATTTATCCGTCTAAGGAATATTTTTTTGTTTTGAACAAATTTTTATTCTGACCTGAAAGATATTTACAACAGATATCCTAACTTTGATCAACTTTAATAATATATAATACTTTCAACATAGTTAAAACAATGAAAATAGAAATCTGGTCGGACGTTATGTGTCCGTTTTGTTATATAGGCAAGCGTCATTTTGAAACAGCTCTTGAAAAATTACCTTTTAAAAATGAAGTGGAAGTAGAGTGGAAGAGCTTTCAGCTTGATCCTACGTTAAGCACTTCGGAAACAAAGAATACAGTCAGTTATTTAATGGATCGAAAAGGATTCTCTGAGAATCAGTCTGCCCAAATGGTGAATCAGGTTTCTAAAATGGGCAAAATGACCGGACTTGACTTTAATTTTGATCAGGCTTTGGTAACCAATACATTTCCGGCTCACAAATTACTTCAATTATCAAAAAAATACCATCAATCATCTGAAATCGGAGAAGCTTTATTCAAGGCTCATTTTGTTCATGGTGAGAATGTAGCCGATACGGAATTCCTGATATCCCTTGCGGATGAATGGGGAATCGATGCGGATAAAGCCCGTCAGGCTTTAACTTCAGACCAATTCGATCATGAAGTGATACAAGACATTTCCGAAGCACAACATAACGGTATCAGAAGTGTTCCTTTTTTTATTCTGAATGGCAAATATGCTGTTTCAGGAGCACAGCCTGTTGAAATTTTCGAAAATGCCCTGCAGCAAGCTTATGAAGAAACGGTTTCTTCACTTAAGGACTTTTCAGACGATGGAAATGCATGTGATGCGGATGGATGTACTAATTAATTTTAATTTCAATGATAAAAGTAAACGAAGACCTTTATTTCCCTGTTTCAGATACCCTTTTTGTTTTTGCACTGGAATCGGAAGCCGGGAAAGTATTTGATGAGAAAAACAAACTGATTACCGGTATCGGAAAAGTGAATGCCGCTATAGAATTAACCAAGGAAATTCACAACAAAAAGCCTAAACTGATTATCAATCTAGGCTCAGCTGGAAGCAAAAATTTCACCAAAGGAGAAATCGTTTGCTGCACTAAATTCATTCAGCGTGATATGGACGTAAGAGGGCTTGGCTTCAATCTTTATGAAACTCCGCTATCCGGAATTCCGCCGGTTTTAGAATATGGACTGAAAATGGATCATCTGAAAGAAGGAATCTGCGGAAGCGGGGATAGTTTTGAGATGAACTATGCTGAAACGGATTACAATATTGTAGATATGGAAGCATATCCCTTAGCACTGATAGCCAAAAAGGAAAACATTCCGTTTTTATGTCTGAAATATATTTCGGATGATGCGGGGAGTGATGCTGCAGACGACTGGAGTGTACAGGTGCATTTAGCCGCTGAAGCTTTTAAAACCATATTATTTAGTTAAATTTTTTAGTATTATGACACCAATCATCATCAATCAGGCTACTCTTGAGGACCTGGAAACCATACAGAATATCGGAAGACAAACTTTCACGGAGACATTCGCCGCCAGCAATTCAGAAGAGGAAATGGAAAAATATCTTACAGAAAGTTTTAACACAGAACAAGTAAGGTCGGAATTAACGAATCCTGATTCTCTTTTCTATATTGCGTGGGAAGAAGATGATCCTGTGGGTTATTTGAAAGTAAATTCCGGAAGTGCACAGACCGAGTTACAGGATGAAACGTCGCTGGAAATAGAGCGTATTTACGTAAAAAGCAGCCATCACGGTAAAAAAGTAGGGCAGCTTCTGTATCAGCAGGCTTTGGAAACGGCTCAGGCTTTAAAGAAAATTTACATCTGGCTGGGCGTATGGGAAGAGAACCTGAGAGCCATACAGTTTTATAAGAAAAACGGATTTGTAGAATTTGATAAGCATATTTTCAAGCTTGGAGATGAGGAGCAGACGGATATTATGATGAAAAAAGTCTTATAATCATGTGGTAATAGTATATTTTTAAAATAAAAGGCCACCGGAAAGGTGACCTCCAAAAAAACACAAATGATGAAAAAAAATTATTCGTGGCAAAGATACAAAATAAATTATGCTTAGCATAATTTGTTCAAAAACTTTAATACTTTTTAACTCTTAGCTTTATAGTTCTCTTAAAACCTGTATAGTCGTCAAAACAGTTTACACCCCTGCAGTAAGTTTTATCCTATAAGGCATTATCAATATATCTCTGCACTTCCCATATTTACTTTGATTGCTTTCATATACTTCCATTTATTTGTATGATGATCTCGCACTTAGCTTTATCCCTGTTATCATTCAGGACTATAAGAGAGTGATCTCACTCATAAAAAATATACAGGATAAGAACTATTTTTGTTATTCACCCACAAAATATTCAATTATGAAGATTAAACAAATTCCTGGTGTTCCTATCCAGAAAAGTGGAGGCTTTCACGATACTGAGAGTCGGAAAGATTATGATACGCCATCAGTTGCTTCGGAAAAATTTGATATTTTAAAAGAAAGATTTTTTTCCATTAATCAATGGAAAAGTTTTAGCGGAGCTGTTTTTGCAGACTTTACACTGTATAACTCCAATGGCAATCCTATTAAACAACTGCCGGAAGTAGGGGATTTTATAAGAATCGATATTCCAGGTCCGGGAGAAACCGAAGCAAAGGGTTACGACTGGGTTGAGATCATCAATATCTCTCATCAGCAGGCAGATGAGTCCGAATCTTATATAATGACCTGCCGGCCTTCACAAATTCCCGGTATTACTAATAATTCACATATTGCTCATTTTTATTCCCAGGCATCGACGTCTACATTTATGATCCAAAGAGAAGGGTCACTTATCAAAGCCGGAATTTACGGAAGGAATGAAAAGCCTAATTTCAATGCCCGTTTTATTGATAAAATAAGAAATCTTCTGATTGCTCTGGGAGGCATGTGCGGATTTTCAAAAATTCAATGGAAAAGCCTCACAGATGGGCTGCTGGATTTTACCTGAACAGTTTACTTTCCCGGTTATTTACTGGTGTTATTACGCTTCGGATAGAGAATCAAGCGGATGGAAGGGTTATTGGTGATGAATAGCCGTAACCACTCCAAGGCAAGCCGGATCTTATTTCTGAACCCAACCAGCGGGAGAATATGGATAAACAACCATGTTAACCATGCAATAAATCCTTTGAATGAAAATTTAGGAAGATCAACCACTGCGTTAAACTTCGATATAATTGCCATGCTTCCCTTATTATTATACCGGAAAGGATTCAATACTTTTTCGTCCTCAATTCGCTTAAAATTATTTCCAAGGTTTTTGGCCTGCTGGATGGCAACCTGTGCAAGTTGCGGATGACCTTTCGGGTATTCTTTTTCTGTGAGCTGAAGACAAATATCCCCTAAAGCATAAATGTTTTCTGTACCCAGTACTTTGTTATAGCCATCCACAAGTATTCTTCTGCCCCGGTCTATACTTTTTTCCGGTAATCCGGGAACTTCCCGTCCTATCACCCCGGATGTCCATATTAACGTTTCTGTGGGAATCGTTTTTCCGTCGGATAATATTACTTTTCCATCCGCATAATCTTTAACGGATACATTGAGAAGGATTTTAACTCCCAGCTTTTCCAATGTTTGATAAGCAGTTTCCTGTGCCATCTCACTCATCGAAGAAAGTAAATTCGGAAGGGTATCAATAAGGTACAAATTAGAAAGTCCTAGCTTGATTTCCGGATATTCCTTTTCGGCAATATATCTTCCCATTTCGGCCAGCATTCCCGCTAATTCCACACCGGTAGGACCTCCGCCGGCAATCACTACATTCTGAAGCTTTTCAGCTGCTTTCACATCTTTGTTACGGGCGGCTTCCTCAAGATTTAAAAGCATATAGTTCCTTAAATAAAGAGCTTCTTCTATATTTTTCATCGGAAGGGCGTAGCGTTTTACATTTTCCATTCCAAAAAAATTGGGTTCTGTGCCTAAAGCCAAAACCAAATAGTCATATTTTAAATTTCCCGTATCGGTTTCAATGGTTTTGCTTTCCGAATGAACCTTCAGCAGGTTTCCCATATGGAAGTGTATATTATCATACTTGGAAATAAGTTTACGGAACGGATAACTGATGTTAGATGCTTCTATAAAAGAAGTCGCAACCTGATAAATAAGGGGTGGAAAAAAGTGATAATTATTTTTATCTACCAGAGTAACCCTGAATCGGCTGTCGTTCCTTAAAGATTTAATCAGGTTGATTCCTGCAAATCCTCCGCCTACGATGATCACGTGCTTTTTCATAGTATGTATATTGAAATGGTAGTAAGTAATACTTCAATAATAAGACCAAATCATTCTCAATTACATTAAGTCTGCATGATGTTTGCTGATTATTCATCAACCCAATCTAAATATGAATATGAAAACAGACATTTTAACAGAAAAGCACAGACTAGGATTAGGAGGAGTGGCTATAGGAACCGCCTTCGAGAATATTACGGATGAACAGGCTCATGAAGTTCTGCAAAAAGCCTGGGATCTTGGAATAAGATATTACGATACCTCTCCATGGTACGGCCTCACAAAAAGTGAAAGGAGATTCGGAGAATTTCTTAAGACCCAAAGCAGGAAAGATTTTGTTTTCTCAACAAAAATAGGAAGGTTATTCGCAGAAGTACCAGAATCTGAAGTTCCGCCAACGATGTGGAAAAACCCTTTACATTTTGATTTTGAACATAACTATACTGCCGATGCGGTCATAAAATCTATTGAAGACAGCCTGCAAAGAACCGGCCTGGATTATATAGATATTGTATACGTTCATGATCTATCCGAAGACCAGGTAGGGGACAGGTATCCTTATTTTCTGGACCAGGCTAAAAAAGGAGCATTTAAAATTCTTTCCGAACTTCGCAGCCAGGGTGTCATCAAAGCATGGGGGATGGGTGTGAACAAAATTGATCCTATTCTGGACTGTCTGGAAGCTGCTGATCCGGATGTATGCCTTTCTGCAACACAGTATTCTATTTTAGAGCATGAGGAAGCGGTCGACAGATTGCTTCCCGCTGTACGGAAAGCAGGAGTGAAGCTTGTTTCCGGTGCCGGATATAATTCAGGATTTATAGGTGGAAAAGAACGGTATAATTACAAAGAAATTATTCCAAAAGGAATGACTGAAAAGCGTGAAAGGATACAGGAAATTGCCCAAAAATATAATATTGATATTATAGATGCGGCCGTTCATTTTGTATTAGCTGCAGATGAGTTTGCTTCCATTATCCCCGGAGCAAGCAAACCGGAACAGGTGGAGGATAACGTGAATGCTCTTGAAACAGTAATTCCTGCCGATTTCTGGAAAGAACTAAAAACAGAAAGCCTTATTTACGAAAAGGCACAGGTTCCACTGTAAAAAGCAAAGAAGAGATCTGAACATTCAGATCTCTTCTTTTACATTTTATATTACTATTACATTGCTTTACTGTTGAGCGCAGTGTCTGCTATTTTTGTTAACAGCTCATCACATTTTTTCTCTTCATTCAGAGTATCGAGTAAATTCTTCAGGCATTCATCCTCTTTCAGAACTTTAGCATAGGCTGCAAGAGTGCCATAGGTAGCAATTTCATAATGTTCTACTTTCTGGGCTGCTCCAATAATTCCCACATCTCTCACTGCACCGGGCTCGGTTTCTTCCATAATACTTTTACCTTCATCCAATAGTCCCTGCATAGCGTCACATTTCTTAGCCTGCGCTTTTTTTCCTAGCGCTGTAAAACAGGCTTCCAGTCTTTCCACGTGCATTTCCGTTTCGGTAATGTGCTTTTCAATACCCGCTTTAAGCTTTTCGTCTGTAGCGTTTTTATGCATCTTGGGTAATGCCTTCAGTAAAGCTTTTTCAGCCCAATAGATATCTTTCAGGGAATCTTCAAACAGATCTTTTAATTGTTTTGAAGCATTCTTTTTAGCAGGAGTCTTCGCTGCTGTTTTAGCCGTTGTTTTTTGTACACTTGCCTTTTTTGTCGCAGTTTTCGTTTCCATATTAATATAATTTTGTGGTTAATGCCATATAAACTGCAATTATAAGACCAACCCTCTATTTCCGGATACCACTTTTTTCAGATTGTTTTTATTTTTATATCAATTCTCCGTAAACCCATTCGTAAAACATTTCGTTAATCGGATAAATTATTATAACTTGCAATGATTATGATGTCTAAACGTTGCAAATATGCTTTAAAAGCAATGGTCAGATTAGCCAGAAACTACAATCAAGGCTTTCTGCCCACCTCAGTTATTGCACAAGATGAAAATATTCCGAAAAAATTTTTAGAACAAATTCTCCTTGAATTAAAAAGAGCAAAACTTGTCAACAGTAAACAGGGAACCGCTGGAGGATATTACTTATTAAAATCTCCGGATGATGTCTCATTAGCTGATCTTTACCGCATTTTCGATGGCCCTATTGCTTTAACACCCTGTGTTTCCTTAAATTTCTACGAACCCTGTACCGATTGTGTAGATGAAGAGTCCTGCTACCTCAGAAATGAGCTCATTAATGTACGTGAAAAAACCAGAAAAAGCATGATGGAAGCTACTTTGACCGCATTTATGAAAAAAAAATGATTTTTTTTATTTCTAAATTCTACTAATTTGATAGGATATATAGAATTAATATTTATATTTGCATCAATAAAATTTCAATACTAAATGGAAAACAGTTTGAAAATAGAGTTTGAAACCTTACTGAAAGATTGGGCCGAGCTATCTTTTCAAGGCGATTTTTTACCTAAACTAATAAACAAATTTCCCAATAAAATAGTCTTTTCCACAAGCTTCAGCTATGAGGACCAGGTGGTCACACATTTAATTAAAGATCTGGAAGTAGACATTTTCACGCTGGATACCGGAAGGCTTTTCGAACAGACTTATGAAACCTGGACTTCCACAAAAGCATTTTTCAAAAAAAATATAAAAGCTTATTATCCGGACACGGAAGAGTTGCAAAAATTCGTCACAGAAAACGGACCTGATTCTTTTTATCAATCTGTAGAACAAAGAAAAGCATGTTGCAGTATCCGTAAAGTTCACCCACTAAAAAAAGCACTTCAGGGTTATCATGTATGGATTACCGGATTAAGATCGGAACATTCCCTGAACAGGCAAAATATGCCGCAATTGGAGTGGGATGAGGACAACCAGATCATCAAGTATCATCCGATCCTTCACTGGACAACGCAAGAAGTGACCGATTATATTCAAAAGCATCAGTTACCCTATAACTATCTTCATAAAAAAGGATTTGCCAGTATTGGCTGCGCTCCCTGTACGAGAGCTATTCAGGAGGGGGAGGATTTCAGGGCCGGACGCTGGTGGTGGGAAGATGCCACTAAGAAAGAATGCGGTTTACATATTCATCAATAAAATAAACTAAAAAAATGTCAACATATCAGTTCAATTATTTAGATCAATTAGAATCCGAATCTATTTATATACTAAGGGAAGTAGCGGGTCAATTTGAACGTCCGGCCTTGCTGTTCAGTGGAGGGAAAGACAGCATTGTATTGGCACATCTGGCTTCAAAGGCATTCCGCTATGGAAAAATCCCTTTCAAGTTTGTACATATAGATACCGGTCACAACTTCCCGGAAGTCTTACACTTCCGGGATAAGTTGGTGGCTCAGATAGAAGTGGATTTAATCGTCAGAAAAGTAGAAGATACCATCAGCAAAAGAAAGCTGACAGAGCCTAAAGGAAAATTTCCAAGCAGAAATTGGCTGCAAACATTTACATTACTGGATACCATTGAGGAATTTGAATTGGATGCCTGCATCGGTGGGGCCCGAAGAGATGAAGAAAAAGCCCGCGCCAAAGAAAGGATTTTTTCGGTCAGGGATGAATTCGGACAATGGGACCCTAAGCTTCAGCGTCCTGAATTATGGAATATTTTCAACGGAAGAATCCATAAAGGGGAAAACGTAAGGGTTTTTCCCATAAGTAACTGGACAGAACTTGATATATGGAATTATATCCGCAGAGAGAGCATAGAACTTCCTTCCATTTATTTTTCTCACGAAAGAGAGGTGATAGATCTCAACGGACAATGGATTGCCAATTCTCCATACGCAGACTTAGACTCTGATGATATCATTACAACAAAAAAGATCCGCTACCGTACCGTGGGAGATATGACGTGTACTGCAGCGGTGGAATCTGATGCCGCTACAATTGACAGGGTAATTGAAGAAATTTTAGCCACCCGGATTTCAGAACGGGGCGAAACAAGAATAGATGACAGAGTTACGGAAGCTGCCATGGAAGACCGTAAAAAAGGAGGCTATTTTTAAATATAATTAATACAATATAATTGATAAATGATTTTAAAATACACAAAAAAGCATGTATCATCTATCATTGATCAATTATCATTAATGAATAACATATGGATATTTTAAGATTTATAACTGCAGGAAGTGTCGATGACGGGAAAAGCACCCTTATCGGAAGGCTGCTTTATGATAGCAAAAGTATATTGCAGGACCAGCTGGAAGTCCTGGAAAAACATTCAAAGAATAAAAATGAAGACGGAGTGGATCTTGCCCTTTTAACAGACGGATTACGTGCAGAAAGAGAGCAGGGAATTACGATTGATGTTGCTTACAGATATTTTGCAACTTCAAAAAGAAAGTTCATTATCGCAGATGCCCCCGGACACGTTCAGTATACAAGGAATATGATTACCGGTGCTTCTAATTCCGACTTAATGGTTATTCTCATTGATGCCCGTAAAGGAGTTATTGAACAGACAAGAAGACATTCCATTATTGCATCTCTGCTGAAGCTGAAAAAGGTGGTTGTAGCAATTAACAAAATGGATATGGTGGATTACTCGGAAGAAATTTTTGAAGATATAAGGTCAGATTATTCAAAAATTGCGGAAAATCTGGGTCTGAACAATGTGAGCTATTTTCCTATTTCAGCTCTTAAGGGGGATAATATTGTGTCCTTATCCTCACAGACAGATTGGTATCAGGGGCCTTCTCTGCTGGAATATTTGGAGAATGTGGAACTTAACGAAGATTCTGACAATGGAAACCGTTTCCAGGTTCAATATGTTATTCGTCCGCAAACCGAAGATCTGCACGATTATCGTGGATATGCAGGAAAGATTGTAAGCGGTCAGTTTCAGAAAGGAGATACGGTACACGTTCTTCCGGCAGGCATTACCACTCAGATATCCCGTATTGAAATCAATGGAATTGAAACGGATGAAGCTTTTGAAGGCCAGCCCGTTGTATTGCATATATCGGATGATCTCGATATCAGCAGGGGTGACTTCTTTACCACTTCTGAACAGCTTCCTTATGTAGAAAAAGACATAGATGTATTATTATGCTGGCTTGATCAAAAGTCACTGCAGCCAGGCAATAAATATTTGCTGCAACATCACAGCAGATTATTAAAAGCAGTTGTCAAAGATATTGACTATAAGATTAATGTTAATACCCTAGTTCAGGAAAAGGCAGAGGGAGAAATAAAGCTTAATGAAATCGTAAAGGTCACCCTCAGAACTGCTCAACCTTTGGTTTTTGACAGTTTTATCAATAATAAAAGGACAGGATCGGCTATTCTGGTGGATGAAACATCTAATTCAACAGTTGCAGCATGTATAATTCAGTAAGCGATGGAAAAATCAGACTATTTTATTGAACGAATTTTCAGGAATAAGAAAAGCAACTCTATTGGATTTTTTGATAAGAATACCACGGAAGTGTTTGTCAAAGAGCTATACAAAGTGCTTTTCCTCCCACAGCATATCAATACTGAAGATAAACTGAAAAAAGATTTTGCAAGGCTGCACAATACGCTTTTTAATCTGATCAACAGTATCATCGGTGAGAAAAACCGTGCTGATAAACTGGCTGATCAGTTTTTTGAGGCCTTACCCGAAATATATGATCAGCTGATCTTAGATGCGGAAGCGATTCTGGAATTTGATCCTGCTACAGAATCACCGGAAGAAATTCTTCTGGCTTACCCGGGATATTTTGCAACCTATGTATACCGGATCTCTCATCAGCTTTGGAATCAGGGAATAAGGATACTGCCACGTGTCATATCAGAATATGCCCACAGCAAAACAGGAATAGATATTCATCCGGGAGCACAGATAGGAGAATATTTTTTCATTGATCACGGAACCGGAATTGTGATTGGAGAAACAACCATCATCGGTAATCATGTAAAACTCTATCAAGGAGTAACCCTGGGTGCTTTGCATGTATCCAAAGAAAAAGCCAACCAAAAAAGACATCCGAATATTGAGGACCACGTCATTATTTATTCCGGGGCAACCATTTTGGGAGGAGATACCACCATAGGGAGGGAAAGTATTATCGGGGGCAATGTATGGATTACTCAAAATGTTCCTTCTTATTCTCTGGTTTATCATAAAAGTGAAATAAAAATCAAGGATAACAGCTCACTGCCTGAGTCGTTACACTTTGTTATATAAAATAAAGACAACATAAAATTGAATCGGCATGAAATTCCAAAACACACTAGAAGCAATAGGGAATACACCAGTAGTAAAAATTAATACGCTTTTTAATTCAGATCATGAAATCTGGATCAAACTGGAAAAAAGTAATCCGGGAGGAAGCATCAAAGACAGGATTGCATTAGCCATGATAGAAGATGCGGAAGCCAGGGGATTACTGAACAAAGACAGCGTAATTATAGAGCCTACAAGCGGCAACACAGGAATCGGACTTTCTTTGGTAGCAGCAGTAAAAGGATATAAGCTTATTTTGGTGATGCCTGAAAGCATGAGTGTGGAACGCCGCAAAATTATGGAAGCCTACGGTGCTGAATTTGTGCTTACTCCAAGGGAAAAAGGAATGAAAGGAGCCATTGAAAAAGCCAATGAAGTGGCCCGGGAAACTCCCAACTCATGGATTCCTAAACAGTTTGATAACCCCGCTAACGTACAGGTTCATGTGGAAACAACTGCCCAGGAAATCCTGAATGATTTTCCTGACGGATTGGATTATGTGATTACCGGAGTAGGCACAGGAGGACACATTACGGGAATTGCAAAAGTATTGAAACAAAAATACCCGCACATTAAAGTGTTTGCTGTAGAGCCTGAATTATCTCCAGTTTTAAGTGGGGGAGAGCCGGCGCCTCATCCTCTGCAGGGATTAGGAGCAGGATTTATTCCATCCATTCTGGATACATCTATTCTGGATGGCATCATCAAAGTGGGAAAAGAAGAAGCTTTTGAATATACTCTTAAAGCAGCAAAAAAAGAAGGCCTTTTTGTCGGAATTTCCACCGGTGCTGCCTTGGCCGCAATAGCAAAGCAGCTTCCCGAAATACCATCAGGATCGAAAATAATAACGATTAACTATGATACGGGCGAAAGATATCTGTCCATTGAAGGACTTTTCTAAACTCTAATACACAGATTTACAATGAACAATAGTATTACACCAAAGGTTTACCTTATCGGTGCAGGACCCGGCGACCCTGATCTCATCACTGTAAAAGCAATAAAAGCTATTGCTACAGCAGATGTTATTCTGTCTGACCGTTTGGTTAGCCCCGAAATTCTGGAACAGTATGCTCATAAAAAAGCAGAAATTATATACGTGGGTAAAGAATGCAGCAAAAAGGCATCTACCCCTCAGTCTCTCATTAATCAACTGATGATTGATTATGCCTTTCAGAATAAAACGGTTGCCAGGCTTAAGGGAGGTGATGTATCCATATTCTCCAATATCCTGGATGAACTGCAAGCCTTAAAGCAAAACCACATCCCTTATGAGATCATTCCGGGAATTACAGCAGCATTAGGCGCTGCAGCTTATGCAGGAATGCCTTTAACCGCCAGAAATTATGCTACATCAGTAAGATTTCTTACGTATTATAAATCTGAAATCCTTGATGAAAGCTATTGGAATGAATTAGCAGCTACCGAAGACACCCTCGTATTTTACATGTCTAAAGGAAATCTCTCAAACCTTGTAGAAAAGTTCATAGAACTCAATATTTCAAAAGAGAAAAAAATCGCTGTTATTGAACAGGCAACAACGCCATATCAAAAAGTATATACCTCATCCTTTGAAGATTTCAGTAAAAATTTTGCTGATAAAAACTTTGCATCTCCTTCATTGGTGGTCATAGGCAAGATCGTTGGTTTGCATGAAGAATTCTCGTGGCTGGATAACACAGAACAGGAAGGTCTTTATTTCAAATCGGTATCTAATGGAAGTCTCATCCCTGCAACTCAAAACTTATTTCAATATGCTGTCTGAAGCCAAATTCAATATTTTAAAACAAATATCCGGTGAATTTTCAAGAGATGAAACCATCTGGGCGAGCGGCTATTTAGCTGGATTGGCCGGAGCACCCGTAGGAATTGCCTCTTCACCACAGGTTCCTCATTCTCAAAGTGAAACTTCCAGGAAAATAACACTCGCATATGGCACCGAAACCGGAAACAGCAAAAAGCTGGCCACCGAGCTCGCCGGAATCATCAAGAAAAAAGGAATTCAGGTTAAATTGGCAGATCTCTCCCAATACAAGCCTAAAGACCTCATCAAAGAAGAATTTTTCTTTGTGATCATCAGTACGCAGGGAGAAGGCGAACCACCGATACTTGCCAAAAAATTCTATGATCACATTCATGAGAACGAATTGATTCTTAATCATCTGAAATTCGGAGTTCTGGCTTTAGGAGACAGCAGCTACCCGCAGTTTTGCAAAACAGGAGAGGATATTGATTCCCGTTTTGAAATCCTGGGAGCAGAACGCATCATTCCATTAAAAAAATGTGATATTGATTATGAAGAGGAAGCCCGTCACTGGATCGAGCATGTGTTTGAGGTGACTGCAAAAGCTTCATCAAAACCTCAGCTGAGTTCCGCTTCAAAAGTTGCAACAGGAAGGAAAAAATATCAGGGAAAAGTTTCCGGCATTATCAACCTCAATGACATTACTTCTGATAAGGAGACCTATCATATTGAAATAGAAACGGATGAATCTATCAGTTATCAACCTGGTGATGCTTTGGGAATATTACCTTTCAATCCAAGAAATGTAGTGGATGAAATCATTTCCTTAACAGGGATTGATCCGGAAAAGCAGATTGAAACCCCAAAAGTGACTGCCAGTGCCGACGAACTCCTGTATAAGCACCTTAACATCAGCTACCTGCTGAAAACAACCGTAGCACATTATGCGCAGATGACAGGGCATCATATTCCGGAAACCCGTTTAGGTCTTCTTGATTTGCTCAGGATATATCCCATAAAAAATGCGGAACAATTTGAAGAGATTATTACCATTTTAACCTATCAGGCACCACGCTTATATTCGATTTCCTCCTCTCCTGAAGCTCATGGTGATACCGAAATCCATATTACGGTGGCTAAGTCTGAATACTATATCGATGATCAAAAACAAAATGGAGTATGCAGCGGATTTCTGAGTCAATTCCGGGAAGGAGATCATCTTGAGTTTTATATACAACAAGCCAAGCATTTTAAACTTCCGCAACCGGACAAGGATATGATTATGATAGGGCCGGGAACGGGAATCGCACCTTTCAGGTCTTTTCTTTGGGAACGGGATGCCACAGGAGCAGAAGGAAGGAACTGGCTGTTCTTCGGAGACCGCAATTTCATCTCGGATTTCCTTTACCAATCGGAAATTCAGGATTTCCTGAAAACAGAGACCCTGACTCATCTGGATGTTGCTTTTTCAAGGGATACCACTCAAAAAATATATGTGCAGCATAAGCTGGAACAGAAAGCCCAGGAAGTATTTCAGTGGCTGGAAGCGGGAGCTTCTTTATACCTATGCGGGACCAAAGACCCGATGAGTAAGGATGTGGAAGAAACCCTTCTGAATATTATCCAAAACCAGGGGAAACGAAACAAGGAAGAAGCCCGCATTTATCTTGAAGAAATGGAACTTAACGGGCGATATGCCAAAGATGTGTATTAACTGTATTCTGTAATAACATAAAAAACAACAATGAGCAATAAAGATAATCTTTCCCACGTGGAAAAAATAAAAACAAGCAGTAATGGACTCAGAGGAACATTAAAGGACAGTCTCTCGGATGAGTTCACCGGAGCGATACGGGAAGATGATCAAACCGTTATTAAGTTTCACGGAATGTATCAGCAGGACGACAGGGACAGACGGGAGGAGCGTGTGGCTAAAAAACTGGAATGGCTGTATTCATACATGATCAGATTGAGGCTTCCCGGAGGTTTTTTAACTCCCGAACAATGGATAGGATTGAATGAAGTTGCCGGGAAGCATTCCACGGGAACCATCAAGATCACCACCAGGCAAACCATTCAGTTACACGGTATTCTGAAATCCCATTTGAGGCCTACCATTCAGCAGTTCAATCTGCAGCATCTGGATTCTATTGCGGCGTGTGGGGATGTCAACAGAAACGTTACCTGTACTTCCAATCCTTCCGAATCACCGTTGCATCAGGAAGTGTATGAATTGGCAGGCAAAATCAGTGAAATGTGTTTGCCTAAAACCAAAGCCTATTATGATATCTGGATTGATGATGAATTGCTGATAGACAGAAAAGCAGAGGAAGATCCGTTATATCAGGACAGATATTTACCCCGAAAATTAAAGATCGGAATTGCTATTCCGCCTAACAATGATGTGGATGTATTCATCAATGATATCGGGCTTATCGCCATTATTGAAAACAACAGGGTCATAGGGTATAATATTGCTGCAGGAGGCGGATTAGGAGCCACTCACGGAAATGAAGCCACGTATCCGAGACTTGCTTCCATTCTGGGATTTGTAGATACTGAGGAAAAAGCTTTAAAAGCCGTGTATGAAATTATTACGGTTCAACGCGATTTTGGAAACAGAAGCGACAGAAAATTATCAAGATTAAAATATACCATTGACAAGCTTGGAATAGATGGATACAGAGCAGAAGTGGAAAAAAGAACCGGCTTTGCTTTCGAGCCTGCTAAAGATTTTAAGTTTGAACAAAGAAAAGACCGTTACGGCTGGGTACAGAATCATGAAGGAAAATGGTTCTACACCTTGTTTGTGGAGCACGGAAGAGTTTTAGATATCCAGGAATATCCACTAAAATCCGGGTTATTAAAGATTGCAGAAACAGGAAAAGTCAATTTCCGTTTTACCTGCAACCAGAACCTGATTCTTTCGGATATTAAGGAAGAAGATAAAAGAGACATTGAACTTCTCCTGAAAGAATATGGAATTTCGGACCATACTGAAACTGCAAGTGCTCTCCGCAAAAATTCAGTGGCCTGTGTTGCTTTGAATACCTGTTCTCTGGCTTTGGCAGAAGCACAGCGTTATTTGCCTTCTCTGGTCACGAAAATTGAACCTGTCCTTGAAAAATACGGACTTTTGGAGGAAGATATCACTATCCGGATGACAGGCTGTCCGAACGGTTGCGGCAGGTCTCCCAATGCTGAAATAGGATTTGTAGGAACTGCCTATGGCAAATATAATCTTCATATCGGTGGAGACCGGCTCGGATTGCGCCTCAACACAAAATTTAAAGACAATATCGGGGAAGAGGAAATCCTTGAAGCCCTGGATCAGCTTTTCGGGCTTTATGTACAGGAAAAGCATGCCGGGGAAACATTTGGTGACTTTTCATATCGCTATTTGCAAACCGTAAAATAAATATATGATCAATATTCTTTACCATCAGACAAAATCAAAGAAACACGATCCTCAGCTTTTAGGAATACGAATGTGTATGTGCTGTTTATCATAAATATCGCATCACATTCCTGTTAACCTAAAAAATGATCATCAATGAAACCTAGAAGACAGAATTATTTTCTGCCCAAAACAACTATTTTATTATTTATATTTTTATCCTTTAATGTCTTACAGGCACAGCAACAGCTCATAGAAGTAAGCGGAATTATCAAGCATGTTGATACCCATAAAGGAATTGCCGGAGTGCAGGTACAGATCGAAAACACTCAGGATACGGCCTTGACAGACCAGGAAGGACATTTTATCCTGAGAACAAGGGTTAAAATACCTTTCAGAGTAAGTATCCATAAAGAAGGCTACACAAGCCAGACTGTTGAAATTCTTTCCTTATCGAATAAAATCACCATAGAGCTGAATCCCCAGAACACCATCATTAATGAAGTGGTCATTTCCGCATCCCATGTTCCTGAGAAAGTATTAAGATCGCCCATCGCTATTGAAAAAATAGATATCAAAGCCATCCGCGAAAGTCCGGCTTCGTCATTCTATGAGACACTGGAAAATGTAAAAGGCTTACAGCTTTTAACTTCAAGTCTTACTTTAAAAGTCCCTAATTCCAGAGGATTCAATTCTCCTAATAATTTCCGTTTTATGCAATTGGTAGATGGTGTTGACGTTCAGTCGGCCACATTGGGAGTTCCCCTGGGAAATGCTATTGGACCAACTGAGCTGGATATCCAGTCTATGGAAGTGACTCCCGGTGCGGCTTCCGCCTTGTATGGAATGAATGCTATTAACGGATTAGCCAGTCTTCAGACGAAAGATCCGTTTACTTCTGAAGGTTTAAGCGTTTATTTTCGGGGTGGTGTAAACCATGTAGACAATATTCACCATCAAACTGCCCCTCTCGGTGAAAGTGCCATTAGATTTGCCAAGGCACTTAATCAAAACCTGGCCATAAAGATGAATGCCTCTTACTTCAATGGTGTAGACTGGATCTCGGATAATCATACAGACCAAAATCCCAATTCTCTGATTACGGCCAATCCTAATTTTTCCCTTGCCAACAATCCGGCAGAAGACTTATGGAATAAATATGGAGATGAAAGAAACAACAGGGTAGCGGTAAAGGTAAATTATAATGGGAAGCCGACCACTTTTAATGTTTCAAGGACGGGATATCTTGAAAAGGATCTGGTAAGCCCTGAAGTGAAAAATATAAAATTCGATGCAGGATTGTATTACCGTTTTGGAGACCAGTGGAGAACTTCCTATGTATATCGTTACGGACTTTTAGACGGAACCTTTCAGAGGGGAAACAAGATCCGTCTGCAAAATGCAACGGTTCAGAATCATAAAGTGGAGCTTACCGGCAGGGAACTTACATTCAGAGCTTATGTCTCCATAGAAAATACCGGAGATTCTTATAACCTTAAGCCTTTAGCCGATAATCTTGACCTTACCAACCTCTCTAATAGCAATTGGAGAAACATATTCCAGTCTACTTTACAAAATACCCTGAATGCAGGAGTAAGTCTTAATGATGCTTTCATTCTGGCAAGACAGGAAGCCGATAAAAACAGGGCAGTTCCCGGTACAATTGCCTTTGAGCAGTTAAAGAACACCATTACCAGGATCAACAACTGGGATTCAGCTAATGCAGGAATTGTGGGAGCACCGGAAACAGGAGGCGCAAAACTGGAGCAGAAATCCCGTTTTTATCATGGAGAAATAACGTATGACCTGAGCAGATTCGTAAAAATATTCAGTCTTTTGGCAGGAATAGATTACCGTTTATACAGCATAACTCCCGATGGAAATAATTTTGTCGACTTCAACAGACCTGTAAGCGAAAGAAATATCCCTTTGTCTGACGGTACATTCGGTCAGGATGTGATTTATCAGAAATATGGTGCCTTTGCGCAGCTGACCAAGCTTTTCTTCGATGATCGATTAAAGGTCAATCTGGCATTGCGTGTTGATAGAAATCCTGAATTTGATACTAAATTTAATCCAAGGGTAAGTATAGTATACTCTCCCGTGAACCAGCATAACTTCAGAGCATCCTTTCAGAACGGATTCCGTTTTCCTTCCTTATTTGAAGCTCTTTCCTTTGTGAATAACGGCAATGTAAGAAGAGTAGGAGGACTTACGAAAGTTAATGAAGGATTAGGCTACCTTGACAATTCATATACGCTTGCTTCCATTGACCAATTCACCTCTGCTGTTAATGCCGCCGTAGATGGAGGTGCCACACAGAACCAGGCTGCTCTGGACAACAGAAATCTTTTAGTGGTAGCCAATCTGCAAAAATTGCAGCCGGAAAAAATCAATTCCTTTGAAATGGGATACAAATCTGTATTCTTCAATAATAAACTGGTGATGGACTGGGATTTTTATTACAACATCTATGAAGGCTTTCTGGGACAGGTAGAAGTCGCTGTCCCTAAAAACGGGAAAGTAGGGACAGATCAAGCCGTTCTTGATATGCTTGACCGCAGCAAACAGGACAGATACAGAGTCTATACCAACAGCAATAAAACGTACAAAAGTTATGGTACCTCATTAGGAATCCGTTATAATCTGATTAAGAATTATAATATTAATGCCAATGTATCTTACAATGACCTCATATCTTCCAATAGATCGGATCTTTTTATTACCTCCTTCAACACTCCTAAATGGACAGTAAATGTAAGTGTGGGAAACAGGGAGATTATTAAGAATATAGGCTTCACTGTCGTGGCAAGATGGCAGGACGGTTTCTTATGGGAAAGTCCATTGGCTTCCGGAGAAATTCCGGCCTATTATACCATTGACGCACAGGCTACCTGGAGAATTCCTGAAATTAAAGCTCAGGTTAAAATAGGAGCGACCAACCTATTGAACCGCCGTTATTTTCAATATGCTGCAGGTCCTGAAGTCGGTGGACTATACTATGTGGCTTTTACCTATGATTTAAAACTGTAATATCAAGATGAGTAATACGTTGTATCCTGTATTTTTAAAGCTTGAAAAGCTATCCTTGCTTATCATCGGAGGCGGAAAAGTTGCCCTGGAAAAGCTTCAATCGGTTCTTTCCAATTCTCCTGAAACTCCTATTACATTAGTTGCTAAGGAAATCATACCTGAGATTAAAGCTTTACAAGAAACCTATCCGAATCTGATCATACATGAAAGAGCTTATCACAACGAAGATTTCAATAAGGCAGATCTTGTAATTGCAGCGGTAAATGATATTGACCTGGCTACACAGATCCGAATAACAGCTAATTCCTGTAATTTACTTGTCAATATTGCTGATAAACCTGAATTATGTGATTTTTACCTGGGATCGATTGTCAGAAAAGGAGACCTCAAAATTGCTGTTTCCACCAATGGAAAATCTCCCACTATAGCCAAAAGAGTGCGCGAAACCTTAGCAGAGGCTATTCCGGATGAAATAGACCATGTATTAGACAATATGCAGGATATACGCAATCAGCTGAAAGGAGATTTCGATTACAAAGTGAAGGAGCTTAACAGACTAACGACCGAATATCTGAATGAAGAGAAAGAGAGTAATTCTCAATCGGATCTCGAAATGGAAAAGCTGATCCGGATTACCAAAACAGTACAGAAAAGAGCTAATATTTATCTCGGAATCATCGGGGTTTTGATCCTTTTCGGATTGTTGGGTATTATAATTTACCAGTTTGATCTTTCAGGAGATATACAGACTTTTCTTAATAAAGACGGGCATATTTTTTACTGGATGCTATTGGCGGGCTTTCTGGCGGAAATTGTCGCAGGATCAATGGGAATGGGATACGGAGTGATTTGTACCACCATCTTACTGATATTGAATGTTCCGCCACCGGTCATCAGTGCGAGTATTCATTCTGCAGAATCTTTTACAACTGCGGCTGGAAGCGTCAGTCACTACAAACTGGGGAATGTCAATAAAAAGTTGGTTTGGGTATTGTTTCCTTTAGCTATTGCAGGTTCAATAGCAGGAGCATTAATGCTGTCTCATTACGGTGAATCTTATGCTCACATCGTAAAACCTCTCATTGCATGTTATACATTCTACTTAGGTTTGAATATTCTAAAGAATGCTTTTAAAGAAAAAAAGGAAGGTACCGTAAAAACCGAAAGAAAAACCAATCTCAGAATACTGGGATTTATCGGGGGATTTATTGATTCTTTTGCCGGCGGTGGATGGGGGCCGTTGGTTACCGGAACACTGATCAAAGAAGGAAGAACACCCAGATATGTTGTTGGAAGCTCCACGGTAGCTAAATTTCTTCTTACCATAACGAGTGCCATAACCTTTATTTTTACCATAGGTATTCATCACTGGAATATTGTATTGGGGCTTTTACTGGGTGGTGTTTTTACCGCTCCCTTTTCCGCGATGCTCACTTCCAGGTTGCCCACTAAGAAAATGTTTGTAACGGTAGGGGTCGTTGTCATTATTATGAGTATTATATCTATCGTAAAAGCATTATTATAGTATTAATTAGAGCCGGAATGGTGTTGTTGCCAATTAAAATCTACTTAGTTATATTATCATAAAGAGTTATACTGATACAGTATAGCCCTTTTATTAGCCAGAATAGTTATTGGTAAGCGTCTGAAAAACATATTCTTTATAATTAGTCCCGATAGGAATTTCCTTTTGTCCGATTTCCACGTCATGAACAGTAAAAGCCGTTATTTTTTGAGGATTAACAATAAAAGACCTGTGAATACGCAAAAACCGGAATGGTTTCAGTTCAGATTCCATATCACTGATTTTGTATTTAGCCACTATTTTTTGGTGGCTGCAATGAATGGTTATATAATCTTTCAAGCTTTCTACATACAGAATATCCTCAATCTGTAACTTGTAAAATTTCCCTCCGGATTTAATATGAATATACTGATCGGCAACCGGGATCGCCGGAACAGCAGGCTGTATCTGAACCGTTCTGAGATAGCGGTCTATAGCTTTGAAAAAGCGGTCAAATGTAATAGGTTTCAAGAGATAATCTATAATATCCAGATCATACCCATCCAATGCGTATTCCCTATACGCTGTGGTAACAATCACTGCAGGAGGGTTTTTGAGTGTTTTCAGAAAATCTATTCCCGAAATCTGAGGCATTTTGATATCCAGAAAAATAAGATCTATAGTTTCCGTTCTCAACATTTCCAACGCTTTGATAGCATTGTTGCAGCTTGCCATTACTTCAAACATATCAAGCTTTTCCAGATGCGTCTCAAGCAGCCGGATCGCTAAAGGCTCGTCATCAACTAAAAGACATTTTATTTTCATGCTTGGATTTTAGATCTGTTATAATCAATAAAGTTACAAAAGTACTGTCTTTGATGTAAGTTTTAAATTCATGATTCTGAGGATACACCAAACTCAGCTGCTTTCGAATATTTTCCAGTCCGATTTTTTCTCCCGGCTCATGATGCTCCCGGGCAATACATGTATTGGAAACTTTAAAACAGAAATTCCCGTCTTTCAGTTTAAGATCTATATCAATACCCGGAAAGCCTATATCTTCACCGGCCCCATGTTTAAAAGCATTTTCTACGATCGACAAAAGAATTAAAGGGACAATATCCAGATCTTCATCTATGGAATATCTGAAATTTACCCTTAACCGTTCATCATACCTCAATTTTTCAAGATCAATATAGTTCTTCAGCAATTTAATCTCCGTTGAGACCGGTACATAATGACTATTACAACGATAAAGAACATGGTCTAAAATCTCAGATAAACCCGCTATAGACGGAGAAGTAATGGGAGAATTGACTAACGACAGTGAATAGATGTTATTAAGGGTGTTAAACAAAAAATGGGGATTAAGCTGAGCTTTCAATGCATTTAATTCAGTTTCTGTTTTTTCTTTCTCTAGCAGCAATGTCCGTTGCTTTATTACGTACTGGTCTTTAACCAATTTGATGAAGCCAAAAATCCATGCAAGGGAAAAGTTTTGCAAAAAATAAACAACGACAAGCTTTCTTATATCCGTAAGAATTTCTATAATGGACTCCTTCTCGAAAGGAGGCTCCCGGATGATCGGCTCCAAAACATGCACAACCATTATTCTTGAAAATGCACTTATTAAGTAGCTGCCGGTAACGAAATACAGGATAACAACGGGATAATTATCTCCCCTTAACAGCTTTGGAATAATAAAGTAAGCAACAAAGTAGCAAGCCATCATATAAAAAGATACATAAAAAATATTTTCAATCAATGTATCACGGAAACTCATATCCTGCTGATATTGAGGAACAATAAATACGACCAGCCAGAATAAAACATGGCTGGAAACACGGTAAATCGTACTATAACGAATTGCTTTTTCTAAAATCGACATTGCACATCAAATATACCATTTCATAGAAACAATATTCCAAGTAAAGATAAATACCCTGAATTATGAGATGAATAGAGTAAAATGGCAGATGAAATGGATTGAGGGGTTATTAGGCTTTATAAAGGTACATTTATATTATATAGAGCTATCTGATGCATTTTGAATGCATCAATATCACATCTTCGCACCAAGAAATTAAAAATATGAATACTACAAAAATTATTTTCCTGGTGCTTATGTTCTGTACGTTGCAGCCAATGATAGCTCAGGACATTAAAAAGGTTCAGTTAAAAGGCCGGATATTGAGTGAACAAACCCGATTACCGCTGGAAAATGCAACAATCACTATAACTTCCGTTTCAGATACAAAAAACGGAGCTTCTGTTGCCAGTGATATAAATGGAGAATTCGAAATACAGACAGAGGCGGGAATATATGCTATACAGATTGATCTTACATCTTTCAAGTCCGTTTTGCTGGACAACAGGCAAATCAATCAGGATTTTAACCTGGGCGATTTATTCTTAGAGGACGATTTTCAACTTTTAAAGGCGGTCAATATTGCAGGAGAAAAAACCGGCACCTCACTTAATCTCGATACAAGAACTTTTTATGTAGGGAAAGATATCATGTCAAAAGGTGGAAACGCCAATGACATATTAAGCAACGTGCCGTCTGTAAGTGTTGATAACAACGGCACTGTAAGTTTAAGAGGAAATGCAGGAGTAAGAGTGGTCATTAATGGGAAACCCTCCGTAATGTCAATGAATAACGGTTTGGAGCAAATACCTGCGAGCCAGATCGAAAAAGTAGAAGTCATCACCAACCCTTCTGCAAAATACGAATCACAGGGAGCGGCAGGAATAATCAACATCGTATTGAAGAAAAACACACTATACGGTTTAAATGGCTCCGTACAAGCCGGTGCAGGAGATCCCGCAAACTATAACGGCAATATTAATCTTAGTTATAAAAAGGAAAGATTTAACCTGTTTACTAATGTTGGAGTCCGTTTCAGGAAGCTGGATATTAAAGAGGATAAAGTACAAACTACTTTTAATAACGGCGAGAAAAATACCCTGCTGCAAAGTAATACAACAGACAGGCGCGATCGGAATTATAACTTCTATATTGGCGGTGACTATTATTTCAATACCGGGAACACTTTAACAGGAAGCTTCTATCATAGTACATTGATTCTTAATAATCATATTGACTACAATTATGATTATTATAATGCCGATCATACGATAGATACTTCAATCTATCGTTTTGAACATTATAAAGAACCCAAAAAATACAATCAGCTAGAACTTAATTACGTCAAAACTTCTGAAGAAAAAGATAAAAGCTGGACAACAAGCCTGCAATACGATTTCTGGAACGATGATGAAAACCAGAATATCACACAACGGACCGTATTTCCGAATGAAAGCCCTGATGATAACCTGATTACCCGAAATATAGAAAGCAGCAATGATATCTTTATTCAAAGTGATTATGTGAAAACAAAAAATAATAGCAAATTGGAAACAGGAGTAAGGGGTAACTTTCGCGCTATAAGAAGTGATTACCTGGCCCAATCGAACGGATTATCACTTCCCGAATATAATAATAAGCTGAATTATGATGAAAACCTAATCGGAGCTTACCTGCAATGGGGTGACAAGATAAATAAATGGAGCTACCTGCTAGGAATAAGGGCAGAAATGTCCCTGATCGGAATTTCCGATCGGGTAGGTACTTTCACCCAGGATAAACATTATACAGATTTTTTTCCTACTCTACACTTAGGATATAAGCTACAGGAAAGCATAGACCTGCAATTAAGCTACAGCAGAAGGATCAACAGACCCGAATTCTGGCAATTAAATCCTTTTGGCGGACTTTCCGATTTACGCAATCTTACGATCGGTAATCCGGATTTAGACCCTACATATACCCATTCAATAGAGTTTTCCTTTTTAAAGAAAGCAAATAAATTCACCATTACTCCGGCTATTTATTATAAGCATACCACCAATTATTTTCAATATGTTTTGAAACAGACCCAGGATGGAAACTTCCTGCGCACCCCAATCAACCTGGATTATGAAGAAAGATACGGCCTTGAAGTTTCAGGGACATACAAACCCCTGAATTGGTGGAATCTCACCTTCAATTTCAATTATTACGGTTTTAAACAAAAGGGAAATTTTGAAGGAAAAGAATATAAATCCCAAAATAAAATGTGGAACACCCAAATTAACTCCAGAATGAAACTCCCTGAAAACCTGACCATAGAATCCATGTTTAGCTATAGGGGAAAATATCATGATATCCAATCTTTAAACAAGCCCGTGTACAGGCTCAATATAGCAGTAAGCAAAGATATATTAAAAGAAAAAATGACTATTGCCGTTGCCTTTAACAATATTCTCAACTCTCTTATTGAAAGGCAAGAGCTACATACAAACGATTACCAGCTCCAATCTACAAATTATGGAGTAGGCCGGATGATTAATCTTACCATAGCCTATCGCTTCAATAGAAAAAAAGGAGAAAAAGACCGTTTACCCGATGAAAATTAAAAGTTTTGAAGTAAATAAAACATCAAATTATTAATAACAGGATAAAAGGATTTGAAAAAAAGGGTAGTATGACCACATGCCAAAATTTATTTTTTCAATGAAAATTTTACTAGAAAAAATAATATTCAATGTAAAGTTTTTGAATCTAAAACGTACCAATCCATTAATTTTCTTTATTTTCAAATAATCATTAAATAACGTTTATATTAACGAGATATTAAACAATAAAATAATTTAATTATTTTATTCAAAATTAGATTGACATATTGTTATTATTCATATCTTAGTGATGTAATAATCAAATAAAATATTTACACATGAAAAACTTAAAAAAATTGAACAGAAACGAATTGAGAACTATTTCAGGAAACGGATTACTTGACAACATTACCGGGGCAGTAGGTGGCCTTGGTGCTGCTGTTGGAGGGGCCGTTGGAGGTGCAGGCAGTGTTGTTGGGGGCGCTATAGGTGGCGTTGTTGGTGTAGTTGGCGGCGTGGTCAGCGGTACAGGCGCTGTTGCAGCCAATACATTATGTGAGGTACAATGCGTAATTAATGGTATTGTAACCATTAAATTACTGGCATGTGGATCTACTTGCTAAGATAAAAATATTCATGTTACTAATAACCGCTCCAAAAGAGCGGTTTTTAATTAGCATATATAGAATTTTCATCTATTTAAAATACCATATTTTTATGATATTTCTCCACTAAAATAATTGTGGTACCAGTAATGCTCATCTTAATCTGTTACTTTTAAATGCTGTATTTGCCCGTTAGCAATTTCAAAATGAAATTTTAATACAATTGGGCTTCCGGGAAAATTTCCCGAAACTTCTGCTTTTAAAATGCTTTTCGTTTCATTTTCTTCATAACTGACAGGTTTCATAACCGATTTGTAATGCTCGTTGGAATCTGCGATCCAATGCTGTATTTCTTTTCTTCCGTTGTACATTTTTCCTTCATCAAAAACAACAGCTGTATCAGAAAAACAATTGGCGTAGGAAACGCTATCAAAATCGTTCTGGGCTTTTACTAAATCTGTGATTACTTTAGGTAAATTCATTTTTTATTTTTTTTAAAATTATTAAACTGTTGGTACGGTACCACCGTCGATTACAAATTCAGTTCCTGTTAAATAATTGGCTCTTGGCGAAATAAGAAAACCAACTAATTCAGCTACTTCTTCAGGTTCAGCAGGTCTTCCGAAAGGTATTCCTCCCAATGCATCCATCACACTTTGTTGCGCTTCTTCTACAGTACTACTCGCGTTTCTCGCAATTTCACCCAGCCAGGCTTCCGATGCTGTTGTATTGATCCACCCTGGCGAAACAGTCAGTACCCGAACACCTTTGGGGGTAACTTCGTTCGATAGACTTTTACTATAGTTTCTCAATCCTGCTTTTGAAGCTGCATAAGGTAAAGTTGAATCATAAAGTGGTAATTTACCTTGAATTGAAGCGATATGAATAATAACACCGGTTTTGCGTTCGATCATTTGTGGTAAGAATCCTCTGTCCAACCGAACCGGGGCAAGCAAATTAGCTTGTAGGGTTGATTCCCAATCTTCATCTGTTAATACGGCAAAGCCTCCAGCGGGTGTTGAGGAAGAACCCAGATTGTTCACAAGAATATCCAGCTTCCCATAAGTTGACAACACTTCGCTGATTACTTTTTGTGCTCCTTCCTCCTTACTCAAATCAGAAGAAATAAAATGCAAATTGGTATTCTCTTTTTCAGGTGCGTTTCTTGCTGTAATAATAACCGTTGCTCCAGCTTGCAGCAGCCTTTCCGCAATTGCTTTTCCGGCACCTTTTGTACCTCCAGTTACCAATGCAATCTTGCCTGATAACTCATTGTTGAAATTAAATTGTTCCATTTTTAAGAATTGTTTATAGGACAAAATTGGGGTATAAAAACAGTTTGCACAAGTACGGAATTACGATTCATATAGGGATAAATTATTCCCCTATTGTACAAACCGGAACATACGTTTAATTTTGCAATATGTATGAGAGAAAAATAATACCAAATCTGAATTGTGGCCTTGATCTGATAGGTGAAGTGCTTTACGGTAAATGGAAAATACGCCTACTTTGGTTTATTCATCAGGGACATAAAAGACCTAGTGAATTGCAGCGTAAAATACCGGATGCATCACGAAGGGTTCTCAATATCCAGTTGAAGGAACTGGAAGAACATGAACTTGTTTCAAAGACTATTTATCCGGTTGTTCCGCCAAAAGTAGAATATGCACTTACTGAGTTTGGTGAAAGTTTAATCCCTATTATAAGTGCTTTAGGACAATGGGGGGATCAACATGAGGATCGATTAAGAATGTTGATTATTAAGAAAATTCAGGGATCTACTAATGTAGAAGAAAATATATAGGAAATTCCATTCAAATAATAACAGCAATAATGTAAAAGCCCATGCAGACCAATCAGAATTAATGGAATGGATCAAAAATATGAAAATTCTCCCCAACAGGTTATGCTTGTTCATAGAGAACTTTCAGCGCTGGAAGCTTTACGGGTGAAAATTCAGACTGAACTTGAAATTCCGGTTACAACTATGATAAAAGATCAGGAGGTGGTTTTAAGTGAAACGTATATTCCAAGCGACTTTCTTAAATGAATTACCAAATTGATAAAAGACCGTTTCAAATGAAACAGTCGGTTTCATGTACGTTTTTTAAAATTATTTTTCGATTCCTTTTCGGTACATTTTCGTTGTACACGAAAACAAATTACATTATATTTGACACCATTGAGTAAAATGAACTTATGCTAATTGGATATGCATGAGTAAGTAAATTTGAGCAAAACCTAGATTTATAAACTGATTCTTTAAAGAGTTTGGGAATCGATAAGATTTTTGTCGATAAAGTAAGTGGTGTAAAATCAGAAAAACCAAAATTAAACGAATTATTAAATTTTATCGGAAAGGAGATACTTTAACCGTTTGGAGATTAGATAGGATAGGGAGAACTACAGTTGGGCTAATTCACTTTGTAACAGAGTTGAATGAAAAAGGAATACATTTTAAGTCTATATCAGAGAACATTGATACTAGCTCTGCCAGTGGAAAATTAATCTTCCAGATTTTTGCGTGTTAGCTGAACACAAAAGAAACGTGTTAATAGAGAGAACAAATGCTGGATTGAAAGCAGCTAGAGCAAGAGGGAAAAATGGAGGGAGACCTAAAGGCATGACAGAAAAATATAAAAAAATTGCGCCTCTAGTAAAGACTTCCTACGAAAGTAAGAACATTCCTATTGAGGAAATTATGAAAGCTTTTAATATCGGAAATAAAACCACCTTTTATAAAATAATCAAATCTTAAATTGATTAAATAATCTTCTATCTATGATTTCTTTCTATAAATTTAAAACTATATGAGAAAATATCCCCTACATTATTTAAATGATGCAGAATTTGAAAATTTAGCAACACTAATTTGCAGAAAAATTCTGGGAGAAGCTGTTATTCCTTTTGCAAAAGGGTCTGATGGGGGAAGAGATGGAAGGTTTCACGGAAAAGCAAATTCCTTTCCAAGTACAGTAGAACCTTGGGACGGAAAAATAGTTATTCAAGCAAAGCACACAACGAAAGAAAATACAAGTTGTTCAGATCATGATTTTCAAAAAATCCTTACGACTGAGGTTGTTCCTGCAATCGAAAGATTGAAGGGGAAAAATAAAGTTGATTATTATATGCTCTTTACTAATCGTAAGCTAACAGGTAAACAAGATGAAAAAATTGAAAATTTAATCGATGAAAATACAGGTGTTATAAATATTGTTCTTGCTGATGAAAAAATACAGCAGTGGCTGCAAGCTTATCCTGATATAGTTAAAGAAGCAAAATTACAGAGCTTATTAACACCACTGCAGTTTGATGAACAAGATTTGAAAAACCTCATAATTGAGTTTCATAAGACCATTCCTGATACTAGTGTAATAGGTAAAACTGAAGAAGATCTTATCTATGTAAAAATAGAACGTAAAAATGAGATAAATAATTTAAGTCAAGATTATTTTGATGAAATAATAAAAAAGAATTATACATATTTTGATTTTATTAGAAATTTTTTGAAAGATCCAATTAATCAGTCTCTTAAAGAAATTTATGATGATACAGCAGATGAGTTAAATGCAAAAATTATAATCAATAGAAGTGCTTACAATGCTTTTGAACACTTACTGGAAGAATTATATGACTATGTAATTTCTAATAATTCTGAATTGGCGGGAAAAAAAAGATTAATTCGTTTATTTTTGCATTACATGTATTGTAATTGCGATATAGGTAAAAAGAATGCTTAAACCAGACAAACATACAGATATAAAGTATTCTGTAGTATATCTTTCTGCTGTTATGATGAAAGAAATACAGCAGAGTGGTATTATTAAATATGATGAGCTCAAGAATATTTTGATACAAAAGATAGGAAACAAAGTGAATGAAAATTTTGAGAAAGCTCTTTCATTTTTATATCTTTTAGATAAAGTCGTTTATTTGAATGAACTTGATTCTATTAAACAAAGTAAGTAATGAAATTAGTGAAAATATATGCTAACAAAAATTTCAAAAACATTGAATTTAACCCAAACTTCAATGTTGTGTTGGCTATTATTAATGATAAACTGAATAAAAAAGACACACATAATCTAGGAAAAACATCTTTGATTCACGTAATCAATTTTATTCTTTTAGGATCTTTTAATAAAAAAATATTTGGAAATACAATTTTCAATGGTGTAATATTCTATGGAGAGGTAAAATTAAACAGTGGACAGTACCTCACAATTAGAAGGGGGATAGATACTAATACAAAGATATCATTTAAATTAAGTGAAGATAAAAGTAAGAGTTTTAATGCTCCAAGTATTTGGGACGAAGAAAATATTCCGTTCGAAAAATCTCGAAAAAAATTAAATGAATATCTGGGATTTGATGTTGTTACAAATTATGATTATCGAAAATCAATTACTTATTTTTTGCGAACCCAACAAGATTTTCTTGATGTATATAAGTTAGATAAGTTTAAAGGAAAACATATTGATTGGAAACCTTTTGTTTTTGAGCTTTTAGGATATGACAGTAATTTAATAGTCAATAAGCTATCATTAGAAGATGATATTGAGAAGAAAAAAGGGATTATTAAAGTACTGAAAGAAGAAGCCAGGATTAACATTGAAGATAGAGATAAATTGGCTGGGTTACTTGATATTAAAAAGCAGGATTTAGAAATAGCATTACAAACTATAGATAAATTTAATTTTTTTGAACAAGACAAGACACTTAATAAGGAATTGATTGATCAAATAGATAGTAATATACAACTCTTAAGCACAGAGCGCTATCGTTTAGATTATGAAATTAATAAGATTGAAGAATCTTTATCACATTTAAATCTAGATATTAAAATTGAGGATTTAGAAGCATTATATAAGGAAGCTGAACTTTATTTTCCTGAGGTTTTAAAAAAGGACTTTTCGGAATTAATAAAATTTAATGAAGCTATATCTAAAGATAGAAGGAAATATCTAAATGAAAATTTAGAAGAGTTAAAGACACAAAACAATACTGTAAATAAAGAACTTAAAGCTCTTGAACTTGATAAAAGTGAAAAACTTGCATTTCTGACAGAGAAAGATAGTTATGAAAAATTTAAATCTTATCAGAAACAACTATCTAAATTAGAAGCTGAAATTACACGAATTAATGACAAAATACAAGCGGTGGACCAATCTGTAGAAATTGAAGAACAGATACAGGGAATTCATTTGCAAGTAGAAAATGCTGTAACTGCAATTAGGGAGGCGGTTAACAAAAGAAAGCATGCAGAAATAAATAAAATTTTCAATAATATTATTTATGATATTTTAGGAACCAATGCTTTGATATCAATACAGCAAAACAAACAGGGAAATGTGGAATATAGCGCAGATTATCAAAATCCATCTGATTTATTAACTACTTCGGAATCACAAGGAACAACGTATAAAAAGTTACTTTGTATGGCTTTTGACTTAGCATTATTAATACATTATAGAAAAAATTCTTTTTTCAGATTTGCTTATCACGATGGAATTTTAGAGGGGCTTGATGATCGTATAAAAATTAGATTACTAAATAAAATAAAAAGTCTTTGTGAAGAATATGATTTACAATACATTTTATCTTTGATTGATTCGGATATTCCTACTGATGAAAAGGGAGAAAAGTATAAGTTTACCTCTGATGAAATTTGTCTAGAACTAAATGATAAGGATGATTTAGGAAAAATTTTCCTTAATAGTTTTTAGTTTATCATTATTGTAATGTCAAGTTATTTTAATAATTATAAATGATGAAAAAAGAAGTTATACATATATCTACGATTCCAGTTACAATAAAGGTAATTCAAGTCGGTGAAAAAAAACTATCTGTTTCTGTATTTAATCAAATTCCTATCGATGATGCATTCTTTACTAAATTAAGTAGTGATGAGAGAATCAGTTGCTTTATCGGTTGGGTTGAGAGGGAAACAAAATATATACTTTATTCTTTAGACGGCATTTTATTGAGATTTCAAATTAATAATGAATTATTAACTTCCTCTGATTGGGATTATAAACGCAAGCAATATCAAAAGAAATATAAGTTAAAGCATAAAGATTTCTTGCTTGAAATAGGTAACTTTTTAAATAATAAAAACCAAATTTACATAGCAATTTAGTATCAAAAAAACAATACGGAGTAAAATAAGTTTTGATTGACAATTGAGTGAGCGGCGGAAAGTTATCGTAAACCAAAAAAACTTAAAAAATCAGTTTATCCGTAACAAGCAATTTATTAAAATCAACACAATTTAACATAATATAAATTATAGGACATTTTTAAAGCGGATTGCTCCGCTCGTTGTAGGACTATTTAACAATGTAAATTTAACTATCTCACACAGGTTAAATACTATTTTAATGAACTCATTTTGTGCTACTTGAACACAGGTGTAAATATAAAAAAAAATTTGAACCGTCAAAACATTGGGTTCAAATTTTTAATTTCGGGCTGTTAATTCCTTTGTCAAAAAGATAAAAAAAAAAAATCTTTGTGGATTCAAAAAGATACAGCCCGAAAAATTTTATCTGGGAAATCTTTGTATAAACTGACCTTTATAATGACGTTTTAAAAATTGTCCAGATCTACGCACATAAATATTGACATAATACCAATGACTATAATTTTTTGATTGGTCCAGCCACTGGCACGACTTAAAACAGTCGTGTACAAATTCTACTTTGCATAACTGGTTATTTTCCTTATCAAAGACAATAAACGTATAATCATTCTTATTCTTAAACATCACTTCATATTTTCTTTTTGAGTCGTTTTTTCAGCCATTTCCGTCACTTCCTTACGAGTTTCATTCAAATCTTTTTGCCTTTCTTTTTTAATGTATTTCTGACGGACAATATCAATGATTAACACACAGATTTGAAAAAATAAAAGTTCCCACAAATGCCAGTTTATTGAAGCCAAAAAAGACGTTGTAGTAGAGATTGGATACTTTAAAGCAACCGTATCTGTAATACTATTAAATAAATCGGATATTTTCATATATTTTACTTTATAACTCCTGAATTTTGTAATGATGTTTTTAATTGCCTCAACTCAGTAATAATAGAATTAACCTGATCAGCATTATAGGAAGATGTTGCACTGACAGCAGTATCGGGAACTATTTCCGCCTGTGTCGGAATCATTGACCAGAATCCTGAAAAACCTCCCCCCTCTTTTTTTATCCATAATGTAGATTTAGAATTCGAAACAAGATCTAGATAAATAGAACCTGTACCGCCTTTAACATTATTAGTATTTGGATTTCCATTACCCATATAAATACCTCGCCAACCATCTCTGTTATCACTATAGGCTTTAAAATAAATCCCCTCATTTACAATAAATTCACCTTTTGAACGTATAGACCCCAAAGCATCAATATTAAGGACATCCGTCGGGTTTACTTTGTCTTTAGAGAGTACACGAAATATATTATTATTAGTTCCGTCAACGGTTTGCAAGGTCATTACAGGCACATCATGATTATTAGCGGTTTGAACCCTCAAACCGTCTATAGTCTCGTAGATATTATAATTCCCCAAATCGGTAATACACTGATGCGTTAAGCCGTAACCCCTACCGATAATATTATTATAAGCGGACGTAGAAACAAACTCTATAGGGTAATCCAAAACCTTTTTAACATTTTCCAATCTTGGAGTATAGACAACGTTAAAGTTACCGTCAATACGCATTGCCTTAGCCGTCAAGGAATTATCTTCAAAAGAAGGACTAAAAAAACGGTTATTGTTAGGTAAATAAGTACCAGTTTGCATATCAACATGATAAGTATTTGGAGCGCTATTAACAGGATAAGCAGACGAATGGTTAAAAGAGCCTCCATAAAAGTTATTTTCATTGATATATCCAGGGACTGTAGTAGCAAACTTAACTCCTATACGATTATCCCAAATTGTCATAAAATTAAATTGATTATATGATATACCACCGTTGCCAAGAGTTGAATTAAGAAGCAATCCAATATCAAAACCCATAGTCATTTTAATATTAATAGTAGAATTGATCAGGTCTTTAATCGTAATCCCAACAGAACCAGAAAGAATCCCACCGTAATAATCTTTTTTAATAATACTAAGCCCATTTATATGAATCTCTTTATTTTCAACATCGGAACCGACAATAATAGATTCATTAAGAGAATTGCTTATAAAATGATTTTTAAAATAAACGTTTGTACCGTTGTCAACATCTACCCTAACTGTTTTAGATATATACGTTTTACCTTCGGGGATTATCAAATTTTTAAGTTTCAACTTTTTAGCCACTGCAAAAAAATTATTTAAAACATCTGACATATCGGAAACACCATCATTTTTTAACCCAAACCAAGAGGCAGAAACGTTACCATCAAATTGACGCTTGTAATAGTAACCATCTTTTTTACGGTATATCACATGATCAGTTTTAGAATCATTCATCAAACTACCATCATAATAATTACTAACCCTTTCATAATTTACCAATTCTTTAGTATAGGTATCTATCAAAGTGACAACCTGTGCATTAAAAGCACAGGTTATCAATAAAACCAAAAACAAATAAACCCTTTTCATAACATCTAAGAATTGAAAAATTGATTAGTATATACAACGGGAGTCTCAACCAAAGCATTAGAATTATCAGATGATGTATTTATAGTAGAACCCGTTAAATTAAGTTCCCTATTATTGGCATATACTGGAACCTCTTCACCATTGGCAATTTTTACCGTACCCATAACATCCGTAGTAGAATGGGATTCAACAGGATTAAACAAAGTATCATCATACCCTACCGCAACATTTTTCGTTGTAATTGCTAAGGCATCCTTAACAGTTTCTACAGTTTCCACAGGTTTTGTGTCTTCTGAAGAAGCCACCACACTGGCAGGTTCCGCAAGAGAATCATTTGTTTTGCTAACTATGGCAACCTTAGTATTCAAAATTTTTCTTAACACCAAAGCACCTGCAATAAAGCCGAAAACCTGCAACATACTTATATTTTCAAATATTTTCATTTTTATAATTTTTTACAATTGTTATTACTTTTCTAACACTGGCATAAACACCGATCAGGGCGAAGCCGAAAACCAAGACAACGGCACGTTTCTGGCATCCGTTGCACTCACTAAAACTTTTCATAATTACTTTTTATTATTTGTTAAAACCGTATCAGTTGATTCTATATATTTAGATATCGGGAAACCCAATAAACCTAAAACAACAGTCCCCGCAATAGTCAACAGAACCGTTTTTATTACTAAAGATTTTTCTTTCTTATTCATAACTACATTTCTATAAAAATCTGTTTTGAATCCATCTGGTAAAGCTTTTTAACGGATATATTCCCCAAGTTCAGCAGACTTTTACAAACAGAAAATAAATGATCGTAATCATTATTCTGTGGGTAAATCTGTACAGCAGAACACATGTTAAAAGAATTGAGAATTACCCCGTTATATACAGGCTCATAGCCTTTCGTAATAATAACAGCAGAGCCAAAAGCAATGCGTATTTTATCCAAGATCATGGAAAGAGCCTTCCAAGAATTATAATATTTTTCAGGAGCTTTATTTTTTCCAAAATATTCGGAATCCTTAAAATACTTCGCTTGATAAGAAGTAACCACAGGAGTAACAGTTGAACCGTTGCCAGTGGAAGGATTTGTATTTTCTGAACCTGTATTTGAAGGTTCAGTTACTACGGTTTGAGTTACAGAACCCTGCATTTTTTTAATGACATAATAAATAGAAGCACTCAAACAAACTCCTATTAAAATCTCATTTTTTAAATTTTTATCTATTTTCATTTTATGACAAATTTTTTGTTATTTTTGAGATTAATATTTAACATTTTTTAACACATGAAAATCGCTTTATCAATTGTATTACTTTCAACATCAATAATATGTTACAGCCAATCAAAAAAAGATTTCAAGGAATCTGAATTATCTAATAGATTCGAAAATTCAATATCAAAAAAAGAGGACGGAAATATTTTAAATGTTTGGACAAAAGATCAAATAATAAAAACAGCAATTTGTTTAAAAAAGAATTATAAAATCCCGTTTAAATCACATCCTGAATTTTTAAAAGAAAACGAATTCTATAAAAATAAAAACGACAGAGAAAACAAAGAAGTAAATACTAATTCAAAAATGTGGCAAACATATTATCTAAGTGAAGGAGAAAAACAATTTCCAAAATGCTTTAAAGAAAGCTAGGAATTTTCAATTTTCCGCTTCTATAATATTGAACAACTCCGGAACCCGATAACTTAGAATATGGAGATATAAAGGCATCACATTCTTTAAAAGTTTTAACAGTACCATAGGCATAATTAGCTTGCCAGTATCTTCTTTTAATAGTACCCAACAAAAATTTAGTATCCCCACCAATAAAAAAATTTGGTCCAATACCCTGTTCAGATAAAAGCCAATTACAAAATGCCTGTTTTGAAGCATTAAAAGCAGATATTAGCCCCTTTCTTCTAGACTCTACTAGACCTTGATAATAGAGATCAACGAAAACATCAGCCTCTTGTTGGGTAACAGGTCTCAACAAATGAGGAAAAATATTTTTAATAGCTAATTGGGTTTTCTTCTGTAACATAATTTTCTTTTCATTATTCAAAAATTCAACAGAATAGGTTTTTCCTAAAATAGGTTTTGTACCATTCGAAAAAATAGTAAGACCAGAACCAACAGTAACAGGATCACTCTTATATTTATATGCAGTTGCTTTAAAACCTTCAATATATTTCATAAATTCAACTAAAGAATCAGAAACTTTAAAGCTTTCAGCAGTAACAAAACTAGAAGAAAACGAAGATTTTAAACTCAATTTAGATAAACCAAACAAAGTACCTAATCCAGTTAATAACGTTATAAGCATAATTTTACATTTTAAAAGTTAATATTTTGTAAAAATCGCCCCATCTTACGGGACAGAGCGATTTACATACACATGAGTTAGAAAAATGTCATTTAACCTTCGGTGGTGGATTGTCTTTTCTCCAATTTTGCACCCCGTCCAGCATATCGATAGCATGAATGATCAGGTTTGCATAGTGTTTGACCAAAGGAGCATTTTTCGCAATGAATTCAAAAATGTTTTTCATGATGTTATTTTAATATTAAATTTTATTTTTGAATGAACGTTCCGCAGTAACCGCCGTTTTTAACCTTAGGATTTAAAACAAGTCCTAGTTCCTGAATTACCACCTTTCCCGTTTTAGCTTCCATACAACCCCAATAAAAGGACTTTTGCATATTACTCTTGTTCAATACAGAACAAGCAATAGAACCCAACCAGCCTTTCCCAGCATCCGCGCTTTTATCAGTCGTAACACATTTAAAAGTGATTAATTCCTTAGTCTTTGAAAGCTTCCAACCTGTAGTTAAATAGCGTTCCGTACCGCCATCATTTTTATATCTGGTAAATTTTGCCCCCGATCTTTTTTTGGGAGCTCCAGAATAAGAACTTGAACGAGAATTGCGAGAATAAGAACGTCCAGAATCTGAACCGCCGTTTAAAGCTCTTTTTCGCCAGTATTCCGCCTTTTCGGCATCTGAATACTGTTTTCTATTATAATTAGCCATAATCCAATATTTTACTTAAATAAGTTTCTTCTTTTTCTTTCAGGGACCATAAAATATAATCCGACTGCACCAACACCCAAAGCAACTAGGTGCATTACGGTAATATCAACCGTACCTGTGGCATTTTTATAAACACTTTTGTTTAAAGTTGTCATTAATTCGTTCATGAGATATTTTTTATAAATTATTTTTTAAGAATTTTGTAAGCCAATAAACCAATACCACCCAAAATTATAAGAGGCATCATATTATTAGGTTGATTGCCGAAATTGATCGTACCACCAATATTACCGCCATCATCTGTACCTATTGAAACATCCCACGGCCAAGTACCATTTTTAGAAACCTGATCTTGATATACTTGTTTAAGCAAGTCATCAGTATAAGGAATACCCGCCTGTGTGGCTTCTGATTTGATCTGATCTATATATTGAGTAATAAATCCCTGTGGAACTTCGGTTTGAAGCTGTGAAGAAGTTGGAACGGTTACCGCAGGGGTCGCCCCCACTTTACCCGAAATAATATATCTTGTATAGGTTATATCTCCCTCCCACTGATCTTGTGCCGATTTACTTTCAGTTGTAAAGTCATAAGCTTCCGTAATTTTTGTGAGCGCATTTTGTTGAGCTTCCATAAGCTTCTCACGGAGAGACTTCGAACAAGCACTTTTATATTTTCCTACAGCCTTTGTACTGACCGCAATGGCATACGTACAATAATCTGCTAGAGATTGAACACTGGAAATATTATCCCAGTTTACACCATTGACAGCCGTTTGCAATGCATTCAAATTCTCATCTAGGGTTGATTTTGTAAATGCCTGTGAACCCAAGCAAGAAAACTTAAACCCTGATTTAATAAAACCACTGATAGATTCTATCATCCCTTTCCCTGCTAAAGAGCCTATAAACTTCGTTACACCTCCTAAAAGACCGCCTTTTTGATTTGCGTTAGAACCGTTAGCATCCTTTTTACCACCCAATACAGAGCCCAAAATAGATACACCCGCCTTCGCTAAAAATGCCCAAGCCATAATTTTTAATTTTAATTAAGAAACATTTACTAAATACAGCTTAGCCGTAACACCATCGGCAACCCTTACCGTAACATTTTGATTTTTGGAAAGTCCGACAGGAAGAAAATCCTGATCAGCATCACGAACAGACTGGATATATGAAGAATTGTAAAAAACTTTCTTCGGAATCATGGGACTGTCAGGGGTATCCTGTGCCATTACAACCGTTTCGAATTCCCTGATGTCTTCCTTAACAAACATTACAGGATAAAATTCAGAATCAATTTTTGTTTCTTCTGTGATGATCTTTTCTTTGATAATCAACGGCGATTGTGTAAGCCCAACAGTAGAATTAATTGAGTACTCAAATAGCGTTACAGGTTCCGCATGAGTCCATGATAAAGTGATTAAGAAATAATTATCATCATTCAAAACCAAACTTTCTTGAACCGTGAAGGGAACAAAATTTTTAAAATTCGGAAAGAAAGCCTTTAGAATACTTTTCAACTCACCGAAAGTCTGAGAAAATACAACCTGATTAGGTTTACCTTTTGAAACTAACTCAACCTGGCATTTAGTGCCATCAACCATTGCTCCAGTTATCTCAGCATTGAAGTTTAACGAAAGTGAATTTGCATTTTCCCTTACCTCAAATTGTACTGTTTTATTGACGTTGTCCGCCGCTCTTTTAATCCAAGACATAATAATTATTTTTATTGATTAATAATATTTACAGTACAAAAATGTAACAGAATAAAAGAGACTGAACCGTTTTGACCTATTTTGACCTATTTTGACACTTTTAAAAACAAAAAAAAAGCGCTCTAAAAGAGCGCTGTTAACAATAAGTTGAGAAAATAAAAAACTCAATATGAGTTAATTATGCTTTTTAGCGTACTCACTTGGAGTAAGATATTTTGTATCTAATACCCTATTAACTTTAATCGAAATTAATAAAGTAATTAAGAAAATTGCAAGACCATAAAAAAAGAGAAATGCAAATTTTTTATAATTCAATGTTTTATTCATAATTAACAAGTTTTACAGATTCTTTCCTGAACACAATCATAATAATCATTCATATCTTCTATCGAACTACTAGAAGGGCTTTGACAAATAATAGCCGATGAAATAACAACTATTACCTCCTCCCAGAAACTGCATTGATCCCAATACGTTGTACCATTCAAATTTCTAGTACAATTATTATTATCATGAGTTCCAAAAAATCTAGATTCACCATTATTAACAGACAATTCAGTTAAATACGCATTAACTTCTTCCTCACCATAAGTATTAACCAAAGCATTAGAATTTACAACAATAGCATCCAAAGAACTTTTAATTACTTCATAATCATCTGTAGCCATTGCATTTTTATAAGCAGTAATATTATCAATTACAGCAATTAAATTTTCATTTTCCTGAAAATCACTTAACTGCTGAGCAGTTTTTGAAGCTATACCAGAAGAAGGATTTTCTTTTGCATAATTCTGATTTTCGATTGTATCACCAGAATTAGTACAAGATATTAAAAAGACGGATAAAAATCCAAAAGTCAAAAAGATTTTTTTCATATTAATTTGTTTTAATGGTTTACTACCCAAATATATAAAAATAATTCAAACAAATATGAAATATTTAAACAATATCACAATAGTACATTTTATAATGAATATACAAAAGCGATTTTTTAATATTAAACTCTTTAATGATATTCTTTTTTATCCTTTTTGCAGTACTTTCTGAACATTCACTTAAAAACATAATATCCTTAATTGATAATTTGCGAAAATCTTGAAAGATAGTTTCATGTTTATTATTCATAAGATATTATTTTACATAAATTTCAATTTTACCGCACTTTCTGAATTTTAATATCTTCTTATCCGTTTTCATATTTTGAGCGGATTTTAAGACCGTTTCTGCGTTTTTGTCACCTACATAATTTTGAATAGCACCCGCACCAATTAAAAAACGTTTCCAACCTGTCAAATCAGAAATATCTGATTTAGGAGTATATACAAACCTGAAATTTTTATTGTACCACGTTATAGCTTCCATACTCGAATAATGTTAATTGTTGATATAATTGTTTTTTCTTTGGAATTACTTCCTGTACAGATTCCTGTACCTCTTCAATGAAATTATAAAGGCGGTCATACGTTAACTCATAATATCCCCTTACCCATTTTTGAAGCTTGTATGAACACTTTTTCAGAATGCTTCGTACATTTCCTGTAAAAACCTTTACATATTCGGGGAGATTCTCTACAACAACTTCCCTCATCTGATCAACAATTTCATTCATTTGCGCAATCTCATAATCATAACAAGTTAAATACGAAAGCTTCAATAATTTTTTAGAACATCCCCACATTTTGCCAATGATCGGGCGTCTATACTTTTCATCGTTCGGAACTTTGTCGAGTTCCTTTTGCGTTATCTGTCTATTTTCAAGCATTTTTTTGTACTTATCTTTTAAAGGCTCTTTCGTCATGTATTTCGTAACATACGCCCCTACATCATTAAGGTTCTTAATAGCATGAATACTTGCAGCCCTTTCGCCTCCCATATAGCCCATATCTTTCAAGTAATGATTCCAGACCCTTTTTAATGTATTATGATTGAAATACGTATCAAAAAGCAGATGAAAATGAATGTTACCGTTTTCCTGTGTTTCAGCCCTCCAAACATAATTTTCAATTTTCATGGCTTCCTTTTTTGTTTCCCGACCACCTTCAATAATGTAATTTTTAACCTTTTTTAGATGATCAATAAACTTTACAAAATTTTTAATGATTTCTTTGTCTGTGTGCATTTGCGACGTTGGTAGAGTGATTGTAACAAAGGAAACTGATCGTTGGTCAAAACGACGGCTTGAGCTATAGCGAGATAATAATGACTGTATAAAAACATTCGTGATCTCACAAATTTTATTCGTTTGTTGCTTCGAGTAAAATTGTTTAACCTCTTTTTGCGTTGCAGATTGAAAGGCGGTTTTGTAGTTGACCACGTAAGTGTTGATACAATCAACTTCTTTTTGCTTTTTAAGTCGCTTGAGGAATGAATTTTTGTTTTCATCTTTCTGAGTATTTTGTTTGAGATTGTTAAGGGATTTTTTATTGTATTTTCTACCAATAAACCTCTTGTAAAAAACAAGAGAATTTTTTTTAAGTTTTGCGCAGTCTATTACTTCCATTGATTCCGTTTATTTGTGAGCGTTTTTAAAAACTTTCGATAGCACCGATTCTTTTGACAAGTCCATATAAAGGTTAATCCCGGGAACAAAGTCCGTGATTACGGACTATACTAATTTCAGTTCCTATTAGTCTGACGTCTTCTGCAGTAGACTTTATTATAATAAATCTGTTAAAACAAGAAGTACAAAACCAATGATTGGAATGAGTAAGGGGGATATAAACAAAAACCATTTTTGTTTCTACACGCTTGGACCCACAATACGTACAATAATGTCTATTTGCCATGTTCAAGGAGTTTACCGTTAGAATCAAATTGAAGTTCAGAGAGTTTCTGGATGCGGATTTTAGTATTACATGGATTCCAATAATAAAACTGATCATATCTACGATGAGGCTCTATAAAAGCAACAATTTCATCAAGCCTTTTTCTTTCTGAATTACTGATCTTATCGAAAGATTTTAAAAGTGCTACAGCATTACACAAACCACCGAAAACCGTACTACTACGTTCATTTATTAATAATTGAACTAAATTTTTATCTGTTCTCATAACACAAAAGTTTACCGTTAGAATTAAATTGAAGTTCAGAGAGTTTCTGGATGCGGATTTCAAAATCATTGTAATGCCAATAAAATCCAGAATTGTGATATGTTGGGGGAGCGATTGACCGAATAATTTTTCTCATTCGCTGATGCTCTTCATAAGTGATATGATCATCCAGAAACAAAGAGGTAGCACAGCCACACATACCATGATAAAGGCGAAGTTTTAAAACATCTATCAAAATGTTTACAAGTTCCTGATCTGTTTTCATGGATTTAGTCGATTTGAAAGTTTGTATTAAAGGTTGGTTCACACACATAGCAATAGCCCATAAATGACGAGTGCCCCTGATAAATGACTGTAAAAACATATAATTCGGTTTCGTTAAGTTTTAAAATAATTTGATCGTTTTTGTATAGGATTCTATCAGAATGATAGAGATGAGTTAAAACAACAGAATTCAACTCCCTACGGGTTGAATTCGTTATTAACATGACAGAAATTTTAAAGCTTGTTTTTGATGGAGTTGATAAGCCGAACGATACGTATTGATAAAATAATCTTCCAATTTTTGTAAGTAGATGAACATAGAATTGGCAGAATCCTTAAAACATTGACAGATCGTAAAGCAATGAAGCTTTAAGGCATTGAGATAAGATTTTATATTATCAATGTGCTGATAACAAAACAAAACCTTTTTTGATTCCTTCAATAAATGGAATCTGCAATCAGCAACTTTTTGTTGTGAAGAGTACGGAAATAATTCGGTGTTCCCCGATAGTTCAAATTGACGTAATCTTAATTCTACTAAGTCAAGTGTTAAATAAATATCTGAAAGAAATTCAGAGAGAGCATTGCAGAAACATTCTGCTTTCTTTTTGTCGGAAAAATAAGATTCATGGAATTTTCTATTCCATACCCCTTTTGACACATCTGGGAGTTGTTCGTACTGAACGACATAACGGGAACGCTTGTCTTTGTCTTTCCAACTAACATTTGTAAATTGGTCAAGAAACTTGATTTTAAACATTTTCTCATGGTTTTTGTGTATGAGAAAAGTTAAAAAAATAAAGAAATAACCGACAACAAACGTTTGCTTAAATAATGTTAAACTGCTATACTCTAGCAATTAACATCTGTATAACTTACTGATTATCAATTAAATTATATTTAACAATTTATAAATTATAGGACTTTTAATTTCCGATATCAGAATATACCTTCCAGCCATAATTTTCTACAGGAAAAAGTTTAAATTTGTTTATACAAACCAATAACTATATGAAAAAGCTAGCGATACTTATTCTTTTAATTGCTTTTTCTGGCAATAAGATCATCGCACAGACTGTAGAAAATAAACTTCAACTGGAATTCAGTGAACTCAATTCATGGACATCCTCAGGTTCTTCCTTACCTGGAAATGTTTCTAAGATGCCATTGGCTACACGTACTAAAACGCTGGCTTCACAACTTAATCCTTCACAAAGCTTTGATATGAAAATAAGCTACGCTCCGGATGGTATGGACACCTGGGGAGCCTGGTATATAGAACAAAATACATTCAACACCTTTAATTTTACCAATTGGCAGTATGTAGACATTTTTATCTGGTTTGCAGGAAAAATATCTGTTCCCTCCAAATTATGGATAGATACTGCTCACAAAAACGGAGTTAAAATTATTGGAACTGTATTTCCCAATGACAAGGAAATGAATATTCTCATCCAAAAAGATATTAAAGGAAAATTTGTTGCTGCCCAAAAGCTGATTGAAATTGCTAAATACTATGGTTTTGATGGTTGGTTTTTCAATGTAGAATCGTCTGTTTCTCCCTCCGTTGCTTCAGAGTTTACGAAAATGTTGGCCCAATTAGAAACTACAAAGCCCGATGGTATGGAAATCCACTGGTATGATGCGATGACACCAAACGGCGAAATTTCTTATCAAAATGCCCTGAATAATGCCAATGCTCTCCTCCTGCAAAATGGCAAAATCCGGGTTTCAGATGCCTTTTTTACTAATTATTGGTGGGGATCTGATCAGATTACTTCCTCTGTAACTACAGCCGGAAATATCAAAAGAAGCCCATTCGATGTATATACCGGTGCCGATGTATGGCCTAAAAGAACCGGTGCACAGGCTTTATTCACTAAGTCTCCCGACTATACGTGGATTACACAGCTATTCAATAATTATGGTCCGGCAGGAAATGCAGGCCCCGTAAACAGTCCGAAAACTTCACTAGGCTTATTTGCCATGAATCTGACCTACAACAGCGGGCTGACCAATTTCAATACAGATCCTGATGATTATACCAATTTTTATAAGACGGAATCCCGTATTTTTTCCGGAGATGATAACAATGTTGCGGTAACGGATCCCAATGGAACCCATATCTGGAAAGGAATTGGGTACTATGTTCCTGTTCGTACGGTCATTAACAAGCTTCCCTTTAAGACTAATTTCAATGTAGGACAAGGAAAAATTGTAGCGACTAATGGAAACGTAGTTGCCAAAAACTGGTCCGATATGGGAAAACAGGATATTTTGCCATCATGGCAATGGGCTGTTTCCTCAACTGATCTGAACACCAATACCCTTCGGCCTTCCTATCATTTTGATGACGCCTATGATGGCGGAAGCTCCATCCAATTTGCCGGGAATCTTGCGGATGATGTTACGGTGAAATTATTCCAGACAAAACTTACAGCCACTCCTAAAACAAAATTTTCTTTAACCTATAAATATCCGGCTGCCGGAAATACCAATGCCAGATTAGCGCTTTATTTCAGTGATAACCTGACTAAACCTGTTTATCTTAACATAGGAGCAGCTCCTGACCCTGCATGGAATACCACTACATTTGATCTATCCTCCTATGCAGGAAGAGAAATAGCCGTGATTGCCTTAAATTTTCACACCGGAAAGGCTGTAAATAATTATATATTCAGCTTAGGTCAATTCTACATTTATAATAATTAATTTAAATTTTTATCCTAAAAATTTGCGTAGTTAAATAACTACACATATATTTGTAGTCAAATAACTACACAATGAATCTGAGAAGAGATGTATTTCAAGCCATTGCAGATCCTACGAGAAGATCAATACTGATGCTCGTAGCCACACAGTCTATGACTGCAGGCGCTATTGCGTCAAATTTTGATACCGCAAGACCTACCGTTTCAAAGCATCTGCAGATCCTTACCGAATGTGAATTGCTTCGACAGGAACAAAACGGCAGGGAGATCATTTACCACTTAAATCCTAGCAAAATGAAAGAAATTGCCGATTTTATTGAACCTTTCCGCAAAATGTGGGATGACAGGTTCAACAAACTGGAAAGCATCATGAAAAATTACCAATCCAAAAAATAGCAAGTATGGAACTAAAAACCAAAATACACGCAGAAGACGGCAAACAGGAAATTTTCATCACAAGGGAATTCGATCTCCCTCTGGAACTCCTTTTTAAAGCGTATTCCGAAGCAGAGCTTATAGAGCAATGGATGGGAAACAAAGTACTGAAACTTGAAAACAAGCAGCACGGCGGCTATGAATTCCAAATTACCAATCCTCAAGGTGACGTAGTTTTCAAGGCTCATGGAGCCATTCATGAATTTATCCCCAACCAGAAGATTATTAGGACCTTTCAAATGGAGAACACTCCTTTTCCTGCTCAGCTGGAATATATTCAATTTGAAAAACTGACCGATGAAACCAGTAAAATTACGATCCATACCATTTATCAATCTGTGGATTACAGGGATCAGATGTTAAAATTACCATTTGCACAGGGCATTAATATGGCCCATAACCGTCTTCAGGAAATTGTGAATCCATTAAAATAAAGATCATGAACCCAAAAGCTGATTTTTTCTTTGATAAAGCCGGACAATGGCAAAAAGAATTTGAAAAATTGAGAACCATCCTTCTGGATACGGGCCTGGAAGAAGAAATAAAATGGGGCTGCTCGTGCTATACCTATCATGGGAAAAACATTATCCTGATCCACGGCTTTAAGGAATATTGCGCTCTCCTGCTGTTCAAAGGAGCTTTATTGAATGATTCCGAAAATATTCTTATCCAGCAGACAGAAAATGTTCAGGCGGCACGACAAATCCGTTTTACCGGTCTTCAAGAAATTATTGATCTGGAGAAGATAATAAAAACATACGTTTATGAAGCTGTTGAAGTTGAAAAATCCGGTGTGAAGGTAAAAATGAAAAAAAACAGGGAATTCGAAACGCCGGAAGAATTTCAAAACAAGCTCAACGAAAGTCCTGAATTGAAAGCCGCCTTTGAAGCATTAACCCCGGGCAGGCAAAGGGCATACCTCCTCCACTTCTCCTCTGCCAGACAATCTAAAACCCGCGAATCCAGAATCGAAAAATATATACCTGAAATCCTGAAAGGAAAAGGCTTAAATGATTAATAACTAAATAAACATCAACATGGAAACACAAAAATCACAGAAAAGAAACAAGATCATCTATTGGATCTTTACCCTTTGGGTATCATTGGGAATGGTTTCAACAGCCATTGTACAACTTATGAAACATCAGGATGAAGTACAAAACTTCACCAAATTAGGCTATCCGCTTTATCTCATGACGATTATTGGTATCTGGAAAATATTGGGCGTGATTGCCATACTTATTCCTAAAACCCCATTACTAAAAGAATGGGCTTATGCAGGTTTTACCTTTGTGATGTCGGGTGCTGTAATCTCTCATCTTATTGTCGGAGACCCGTTCGGAACAACCTTTCCTGCCCTATTATTGCTGATTTTAGTGCTTATCTCATGGTACTTCAGACCGGCTGATCGAAAAATCATTTCATAAATCGCTAAATTTGATTGAAAAAACTTACTATTACACCACCTAAATCAACTTAATATGAGCCCAAAAAAACTTTCACCCGAACAAACTGAGCAGCTGCTAAAAGTTTTACAAACCCGCTTTGAGAAAAATATGACCCGCCATAAAGGCATGGAATGGAATAAAATACAGTCAAAACTGGAAAAAAATCCTGAAAAGCTTTGGTCCCTGAACGAAATGGAAATAACTGAAGGAGAACCGGATATTGTTGATTATGACAAAAAAAATGACGAATATATTTTCTTTGATTGCTCTCCGGAAAGCCCGAAACGAAGAAGCCTTTGCTACGACTACCCTGCATGGGAAGCCAGAAAAGCCAATAAACCCGAAAATAATGTTATTGATAAAGCTTCAGAAATGGGAATTGACCTTCTTACAGAAGAACAGTACCGCGAATTGCAGAAACTTGGAAAATTCGATCTGAAAACATCAAGCTGGGTAAAAACCCCAACTGAAATCAGGGAACTTGGCGGCGCTATTTTCTGTGACCGCCGCTACAATACGGTCTTTATGTACCACAACGGAGCCGATTCTTATTATGCAGCAAGAGGATTCAGAGGTTTATTAAGAGTTTGATTGATATAAACAATTATAATTCCTATTTTAGCATTTGAAATTTAATTTAACATAATAAAAATTGATTATGAAAAAATTGATCTTACTGGGTTCGTTGTCTGCCTTTCTGATAAACTGTAACAAAAAAACAGAAAAAGTAATTCCTCAGGTGGAACCTGATTCTACGGCAGTAACAGAATCTGTAATCGATACCTTAGGTCCGAAATCATTCTGCTATATGAGCGTCGTAGGAAAAGACACGGTTTTTGCCAGCATTGATGACAATTTAGGGACCATTACAGGAAAAATGTCCTACAAAAACCATGAAAAGGATAGCTCCAAAGGAGATGTTACCGGTTTCAAATCCGGTGATACCCTAAAACTTACCTATGAATTTGAATCGGAAGGAACAAGAAGCAAAAGAGACATTTTCTTCATCCAAAAAGACAATACACTGATTGAAGGAATTGGCGAGCAAAAAGATGATAACGGTCAAATGAAGTATGCTAACGAAAATAAAATCAACTATAATGCAGGTCATAAACTGAAGACTGCTGATTGCAAAACCGTTACAGAAGCTCTGAAATAAAAAACTTAAAAAATAAAAGCAGTCACACCGGCTGCTTTTTTTATCTGTTTATCCGGATGATTATATATTTTGCAGAACATATCCTGATACAGCTCCCAACAAGACAATCCAGACACTATTAATCTTTCTGTTACTCATCATAATGATAATGCATACAACAGCAATCAGCACGGTTTTCCAATCGGCAATGCTCACTCTTGCCATTACATAGCATACATATGTAATGATCGCTATTGATGCTACATTCACGGCATCCAAAAATGAGGAAAACAATTTTGAGTTTCGCATCATTTTTACAATAGGGTTAAGTAAAGCCACAAAAACAAACGCCGGAAGAAAAATCCCGATGGTAGCCACCAAAGCTCCTGACCAATTATCAATTTGATATCCAATAAAAGTAACTGATGAAAAAACAGGACCGGGAGTGAATTGTCCTACTGCTATGGCATCCAATAACTGTTGCCTGGTCAAAAGGCCTCTGTCCACCAATTCCGAATCCAGAAAAGCAAACAAGACATATCCGCTTCCATATAATATAGCGCCTATTTTGAGGAAAATAAGAAACAGCTTTACATGACCGGAGGATAAAACCAAATCCTGGGATTGTAATAAGGTTAAAGGAAAAAATGAACCTGCGATATTTTTCTGCCGAATGAGATACAATATAATGGCTGCTATACCGGCACCGAATAAAAGGATTATTTCATTGATGTTCATAAAGCAAAGCAACAGGACAGCAATACCAATAATCCATAATTCCAATGTTTTTAAGGATTTCCTGGCCAGAGGAAAAATAGCGCTCAAGATGATGGAAATAATGGCAGGCTGTATCCCGTATATAAAAGGCTGAACTTCGGGAAGCTGCCCGTACTGCTTATACAGCCATGCAAAAAACAGTGTAATAAAAACGGCTGGGCATATAAAACACAATCCCGCAACAATTAATCCCTTCCACCCTGCTCTATCCTTCCCTATATGAATAGCCATCTCAGTACTGTTGGGGCCTGGAATAAGATTAGTGGCTCCCATCAGATCCAGGAAATGCTGTTCCGTCATCCATGCTCTTTTGGTTACCACTTCCTGCTGCATCATCGCAATATGAGCGGCCGGGCCTCCAAATGCAGTTACACCCAATTTAAAAAAAACAATGGAAAGCTCCTTCAGATCATTTTTTGTATTCACTTTTCGAAATATTAGGAATTATTATTAAAAAATCTAAAGTTATCTTCATTTGATTTATTGTATGGCAGGCAATTGATCATTAATTATCTCAATAAAATTGTTTATCGCTTCATCGCTTGTATTCCAGGAAGTGATCAAACGTATAGCGGAAAAATCTTCGTCCATCTTTTTCCATACATAGAATTCAAACTTTTCGGATAAACGTTCAATCAATTCATTGCTTATTACCGGGAAAATCTGATTGGTATAAGTATCTGAAAGAAAATGCACTCCCCTTTCTTTCAAAGCGTTTTTAATTTTCATTGCCTGCCGGTTCGCATGCCTGGCCAAATCAAAGTACAAATCATCCTTCATCAATACCAAAAACTGAATTCCCAACAATCTTCCCTTTGCCAATAATGCTCCTTTTTGCTTGATATTAAAAGCGAAATCTTCCTGAAGGCTTTGATTATTAATGATAATGGCCTCTCCTATCAGAGCTCCGTTTTTAGTGCCACCCAAATAAAAAACATCTGTAAGGGCAGCAACCTGTTCCAGGGTCAGATCACTGATTTCCGATGTTAAGCCGTGTCCCATTCTTGCTCCGTCCATGAACAGGTATAAGTTATTTTCCTTACAAAAATCGGAAAGCTCTTTCAGCTCTTTTGCAGTATAAATGGTTCCCAACTCCGTAGAATTCGAGATATACACCATTTTAGGCATTACCTGATGCGGAATATTTCTATGACCTTCCAGTACAGGAATAATATCTGAAGCCCTTAGCTTTCCATCTGCCGTTTCAATACTCAGGATTTTATGGCCGGTTGCTTCTATCGCTCCCGTTTCATTATTCAAAATATGTCCGGTAGAAGCGGAAATAACACATTGATAAGGTTTTAAGATAGATGAAATCACAATCAGATTAGCCTGTGTTCCCCCGGAAACAAAATAAATATCCGCATAGGCATTATTTATTTTCTCTTTAATATATTCTTTAGCTTGTAAAGAATATGCATCTTCACCGTAACCGGCCTGCTGATCTAAATTATACGTTGAAAGAGCCTGCAAAATAAGGGGATGACATCCCTCTGAATAATCGTTTTTGAATGAAAATTTCATGAAGTAAAATTAAAAAAAGTTAAACCAACAAGAGCAGAAATTTCATAATATTTTGTTAGATTTGTATTGACAATCACCTAACATTTTGAGAACAACATTAACAGAAGAAAACTATCTGAAAGCTTTGTTTCATTTGGTTGATAATGAAGGAAAGGTAACGATTAATGAGCTTAGCAAATTTTTAAACGTAAAAATGCCGAGTGTAAACAATATGATGAAGAAATTTGCGGAAAAAAGCTGGGTGATTTACGAAACCTATAAGCCACTCATCGTCACTGAAAAAGGAAAAAGAGAAGCTTCTCTCGTAGTCCGTAAACACAGGCTTACCGAAATGTTTTTGGTAAAAACGATGAATTTCGGATGGGAAAATGTTCATGAAATTGCAGAACAGCTGGAACACGTTCATTCCCAGATTTTCTTTGATAAAATGGATGAAATTCTGGATTATCCAAAATTTGACCCTCACGGGGAGCCTATTCCTGATAAAGACGGGAACATCATTGCACAAGATTTACAGAAACTAAGTGACTGCCACATCGGTGAAACAGTGGTTTTTGCATCCGTTACCCTTTCTGATGACGCTTTTTTAAGCTACCTGAACGAAAGGCAATTATTACTGAATACCAAAATCAAGATCATCAAAATTGAGGATTTCGACAAATCTTTAACCATCGAGATTGAGGGTAAAAAAGAAGTATTGAGCAGGAAAGCCACTGAAAAAATACTGGTCAAAAAATAACTATAAAAAAAATCCTGAAAATTCAGGATTTTTTATTTATAATTCTTCTTTTGTTAATCTAAAACACTCCAGCCTCTCTTCGGATTGGCATTGTTGGAAACCTCCTGCTCGTTAACAATAATATTTTCTTTTCTCTGTCCGATATAGTCCAGCTCGCTTAATTTAGAGAAAATAGTTTCTAAGCTTCTCAGCATCTGCTGGATATAGAGCAAAGGTTCTCCACAGTTGTGGTGGTCATAATTGGTTTCCGCCACAATGGAAAGCTGATTCAGTAAAGTATGTGGTGCTATTTCACTCCATTCCAGACTGTAATTCAGCATTTCTTCCAGTTCTGCCGGAACCAGCACCTGCGTGGAATTATACAGACGGAGAGCCAGTTTAGCAAAAGATTCAATCAAAAATACGGGTGGTTGCCAAGGAATAATATTTCTGAACTGGAAATACATATCCCCGAATGTATTCACCATGGTATTACACAGGAGCTTAACATTCTGCGCCAAAGCCGTATTCTGGTTTTTATGGGATGCTTTCTGAATAATCTTGAAGGCATATTGCTGTAAATTCCCGATAGATTTGGCAAAACCGTTGTAATAATCCAATAAAGCAGGATGGCTCTGAATAGAAGTACACGGTGGAATAAAATTAGAATCCACCTGAGCTATATTGCCTTTGAGATCTACCTTTCCAATCACCAGATAATTACCTCCGGAATAACTGCTGTTCAAAGAACTTACCGGAAGCAGTTCTATATGGTAGTTCGGTTGTGCATTAGGATGGCGAGGGGGAATTTCCTCCGGGTCTATATCTCCGAAAGGTACTTTGTCAAACGGATTTACAGAGATCAGAATATAATATTCACCATCCGCCTGATCCTCATTCATCGATTTAGCCAGTGATTTTACACTTACTCTCCTGTCATTCAGTTCTATTCTGTAACCAGCCATCGTCACTGCACTGCAGTGCTTGATCACTAATTGCACATCATTGGTTGCCGTATTGTGAACATCAAAAATAGTTCTGTCCGTAAATTCGTTGGAAATGGGTAAAAGCCCGTAATTATAGGTATTGATCACAAGAGAATTGGCGTCTCTGATGGTATCAATTAAAAAATTGTCCTGATCATTAAGGTGTCTTTGGGAAACTTTCATCCCGTCCACCCAATTGATTGCAAAATGTTTAATAGGTTGTATCATATTCAATACTTTTAAAATTTGGGATTATGATTTTCTTGTCATTCCTTCCTCTTCATGCTGGATCACCCTTTTACAGATCACCACATCATTTTCTGCAATATGATTGGTAGAAATATCCTGGTCAAAATCAATATATTTTCTGAAGCTGAAGAACGATTTTTTGGTATAAAATATCCAGTAATACGGTTCTTTCTCACGATCCGTAAGGTGTATGATTGAATTTGGATTCTTATGGTTATAATCATCTACAACCCTGTAAAACCAATCTCCGAATGTAACCCCCGTAGGAAGTGTCTTTGCTTTAATTCTAAATCTGTTGGCGTCTTCAAGGTTTTTACTCAATTCAACATTCAGTACCATCAGGCGGTCAAAATCCGCACCGTCAAAATCAGGAAGTTTCTGTTCCGGTGAATACCTCCATGTTTTATAAATATCAAAGGGAATACTGATAAACTGGATGTAACAATAATAAAATATTCTCGGTACAATGAATATCAGCATACTTGTGGCTGCCATTACAGGATATCCCGTTCCTTTGCTCATCCATTTAAAAAGCAGGACAAAAAGAAATCCTCCGAAGGCGATACAGGTTAAAGAAAGAATAGATTCAAAGAGAATGCTTAGTGACAAAGAATCAATATGTTTTTTGAAATACTTATCCAGTAAATTCACATGAATAATTCCGAAAAGAAGATAAATGATCTGTGCAATAAGATACCAATAAGGATTAAATAAATTACCTGCAAAGCCAAAAAAGCCGGGCAAGGCCAGACATAACCCGCACAGAAGAACATATATGATAATAACCTTAATTTTGATAGCAGGCTTATTTCTTCTGATCACTCCTAAAATGATCATCATAATGACTGCTATTAAAGGCATCAAAATATATCTCAAAAAGATCCCTTTTACTGAAGAAACTTCCATCTTATAAATTTCAAATTAATATTTTATTGGTGATTGTAAATATAGCAAAATATTTTACAGGAAAGTAGAATATCCGAGACGGTTGGCGTTTCTTACTCCGTCTTCCAGCACAAATGAATATTCCTTTTTCTCCGTGATAAAATTCTCCTCAACATCTACCGTGACCGGAAGAAAATAATCATATAAAGCTTGCAATATTTTTCTGAACGGACTTCCCGGAATATATTGCTTAACATCTTCATATGGGATCGGGCCTATATTCACGACCCAGTTTCTTTGTCCGTCCATATGCCTTCCACTCGGTATAAATGTAACGCCCAGTCTTGAATTCCCCAGTAGCATGGAATCATCGCTTTCTTCAATATCATCAATAATATTAGGGGTGAATGTTACCTTTACCGGAACCTGGAGGAAAGCCGACAAGCATCTCTCAAACCATTGCTTATCTCCTCTGATCTGATGAAAAAACGGCAAAATGTATATGAAAATGTAAGCGCTCTGCTTATCGAGCATGTTGATCAACGGCCAAAGCTCACTAACCGTTTCCAGTAAGGTGTCCGTATCACTGGAAATATCAAAATCGAATTCTTTTAGCAGGCCGCTTATTTCCGTGAAGAATATTTCTAACTCAAAAGGACGAAAAAATTTTCGGGCATCCTCCTCTACTTTCTTTTGCTTACGGATTTCCCGTACCACATTTTCCACATTCTTTCTGGAGGTACTAAGAGACGGCGGATGAAACAGCCCTTCCGGTAAATAATCATAAATGCCTTCCCTGTACGTTTCTATGGTAAAGACTTCTTCGTCAAAGCCCATATAATGGCTGGAGATACTCTTGATATCTTTTAAATAAGCCCTGTCGTTGATTCCGACCCTTTCTATGAAGATATTGCTTACTGCTCTATGGTATTTCAAAAGATTCACCGCTACGGCTTCAGCCTTGAAATCTGTCTGCAGCTTATTGTAATGCATGTCTACAATATTATTCTCATACATAGTGTTCTTTGATTTGGTGTTTCCTGTGATTATAGACTTGTAAAGATAATATATCTCGTATAGTTGAAAAAATATTTTTTATGTTAATTTTTCATTAAAACAGTAATTAATTGAAATTATAAAGAATAAAATACAATTAAGTCATAAAATTATAAAAAAATATGAAGTTCAGTAAGACCAGAAACAAGAATTTATTTTTAATTTAATAATAGTTCAGAAACTCTACCCTATCTTTGCAGCCTGAAAATGTTATGTAAATGAAAAGTATGTATTCTAAAATTCTGATGTTGCTGTTTGTATCTTCTTCTCTTTATTCATATGCATGGGGACTAACGGGACATCGGATTATCGCAGAAATTGCAGAAAACCATCTTTGCGGAAAAGCCCGGAGAGAGATCAAAAAAATGATGGGGAAAGAACGTCTGGCGTATTGGGCCAACTGGCCGGATTTCATTAAATCTGATACCACAGGGGTCTGGAAACAGGCTTCATCATGGCATTATGTAAATATAGACCCACAAGTTGATTTCAAAGCTTTCGAACAGAACTTAAAAATGCAGGCAGGACCTAGTTTATATACCCAGATCAACACTTTATCTGCCCAAATAAAAGATAAAAAGACATCTGAAAAAGACAGGAAAATTGCTTTGATATTCTTAATCCACATCATGGGTGATCTGGCGCAACCTTTACATGTGGGAAGAGCTGAAGATTTGGGCGGAAATAAAATTGACGTTACCTATTTCGGTGAGAAAACCAATTTACATTCCGTATGGGACGGAAAACTGGTTGACTCTCAAAAATACAGCTATACGGAATATGCCACACTTCTGGATATCAGAACCAAAGAAGAAGTAAAACAGATCCAATCCGGAACCCTGGAAGACTGGTTATACGACTCTCATAAGATAGCCAACAAAATTTACGCTCAAACACCTAATGAATCCAAGCTTTCTTACGATTATCAGTATAAATTCAATGAAACCATGGAAAGACAGCTTCTTTACGGAGGTTTGAGACTGGCAAAAGTATTGAACGATTTGTTTTAATGGTTGACTGTAGATAGTTGATGGTCATTAATCATTGCTCATTATTTATTACTCATAAAAAAGCGGAACCTGAATGTTCCGCTTTTTGTTGACCTATTGTTTAAAAAAAATTAAAACTGGTGTAACCTTTTTATATTCTCCAACGTATAATATATAGTAAACTCTTTTTTTGAGGATAAAATAAATGAGACAATTAAAAATCACTAAGCAGGTTACCAACAGGGAAACTGCTTCATTAGACAAGTATTTGCAGGAAATTGGTAAAGTAGAATTGATTACTGCAGATGAAGAAGTAGAATTGGCACAAAGAATCCGTGCTGGCGACAGAGCGGCATTAGAGAAGTTGATCAAAGCCAACCTTCGTTTCGTAGTTTCAGTATCCAAACAATACCAAAACCAGGGTCTTTCTTTACCCGATCTAATCAATGAAGGTAATTTAGGACTTATGAAAGCTGCAAAAAGATATGATGAAACAAGAGGTTTCAAATTTATCTCTTATGCAGTTTGGTGGATTCGTCAATCAATCTTGCAGGCATTGGCGGAACAGTCGAGAATTGTAAGATTACCGTTAAATAAAATTGGTTCAATCAATAAAATTAACAAAGCATACGCTCACCTAGAACAGGAAAACGAAAGACCACCTTCTCCGGAAGAATTGGCGGAAGTTCTTGATATGAGTGAAGAAGACATCAAAGAATCGATGAAAAACTCCGGTAGACACTTGTCTATGGATGCCCCTTTAGTAGAGGGTGAAGATTCTAACCTTTATGATGTATTACGTTCAGGAGAATCTCCAAGTCCTGATAAAGATTTGATGTTGGAATCTCTTCAGATTGAGATCGAAAGAGCATTGAATACGCTGACTCCAAGGGAGGCAGACCTTGTGAGATTGTACTTCGGATTGAACGGAAAACACCCGATGACCTTAGAGGAAATTGGAGAGACTTTCGATCTTACAAGAGAGAGAGTTCGTCAGATCAAAGAAAAAGCAATTAAAAGACTAAAACACAACACCAGAAGCAAGATCTTAAAATCTTATTTAGGTAAATAATTTTAGTGTAAATAATGTATAACGGAGCTTGATTTTTCAAGCTCCGTTTTTTTTGTAACATCTGTCTCATAATTTTAACTAATACAATATTGCTCCTTCGTAAGAAGGTCAAGAAATTGATTACTTAAACATCATAAATGAAAACTATGAAAAAAATATTTTTGGCTTCTACTCTAATTCTATTGTTACTTTCATGTAAAGAAAATAAATCTGAAAATCCACCTGTTATAGCTAATGCCGTTGACAATGCAGAAAAATCCGATGTATCAAGTTATATCACAAAACGTGGTGAAAGTAATATGGTCTACGAAATCTACCATGAACTCATGGAGAATGATAAAAATCTTCAAAATCTGGATGAAAAGATTAGGAATACCAATAAGGAAACGGAAAAAATAACATCACAATACACTACTATTATTAATAAATCTGAAACTTATTACACAGATGCTGCAAATTTGGCAAAATCCGTTAGTGATTCTATAATGAACCATGAAATCAGAAAAGAAATTAAAGCAAATTCAGAAAAGTATAATCTAAAAATAAAACATATAAAGGATCTACTCAGTAAAATTGCTGAAAACAGGGTAAAGCTTCAGGACCAATATGTTGTTTTTCAAATCAAAAAGACCCTTCCCGAAATTGAAAAATACCAAAATGCTCATCCTTTAAAAACAGACAGTTTAGATAACTTTATCAAAAAACAGAATGCTTTATTGAGTGAATTAAAAAGCTTAAAATAAAAAAGGAACTCCAATTGAGTTCCTTTTATTTAATAAGTGAAAGTAAGTCCGGCTCCCCATCCCATTTCATTATCATAATTTCCGGAAACCGACAGCCATTTTTGCAGGATATACCTCAGTCCGGTTGAGAATTCCCCATCAGAATTTAAGCTAAAATTTCCCCTTATCCTTCTGGAAATAGGAATATCTTCCCTGCTCAGCTCCAATAGGACTTTTCCATTCTGGTCAACACTCGCATCGGCAATCACTAACATCGGTAAGACATACTGAATACCTGCAATAAAGGTATTTTTATTTCTTGGCGTTCTGTTTTGCCCAAACCAGGTTTTCTTATTACCTTCTTCCCTATGCATGTCCCCCATCATTTCATTTTCTGCCATTTCACTGGCATTCTGGATTCTGAAACCCACATAAGGCAATGCCCATTGAAATTTCCCTAAGAATCTCCCCACTTTAAAATTTCCGTCAAAATGATTGAAATCCCAGTTGGAGTGAAATTCATTTAGATTCGCCCATCTCGGGCCGAACATCGTCATGGTTTCTGCATGGATCTTATTGCTTGCTACATCCAGCATAGCCATTGTGCTGATCATCCTGTTGTCGCTCAGGAAATTTTTCCAGGCTAATTTTCTATTGGGTAATTGAGGGTTTGGTTTTGAATTTTCATAGCTGAACACTCTTCCCATTCCTGCCATCATATGATACAAAATATGACAATGGAAAAACCAGTCTCCATCCTGATTGGCGGCGAACTCAATCGTATTGGTTTCCATCGGCATGATATCCACTACGTTTTTCAATGGAGAATATTCCCCTTTTGAATTGATGAGCCTGAAATCGTGGCCGTGAAGGTGCATCGGGTGACGCATCATGGAATTATTGTACATCGTAATTCTCAGAATTTCTCCCTTTTTAACCAGAATCTTATCTGTTTCGGTTACCGTTTTGTTATCCAGCGTCCAAAGATAATGGTTCATGTTCCCTTCCAAAGTAAATTTCAGTTCACGTACATTATCTCCCGGAAGAATTGTTTTTTCAGGGGATTTTAAAATATTATATGACAATCTTTTAATTGATTTTTCCTCCTTCATATCCATTCCTGCATGCTGAGAATGATCTTCTTCCTTTTCATCATCCTTGGTTTTAATGCCCATCATTTCATTCATATGCTTCATCGTCATTTTTCGCTGGCTTTCCGGAAGTTCGGGATACATCACTTCATTCATATCCATCATCTGGTTGCCCATCGTCATATTCATAGGCTTCATATTCCCACTCATTTCCATCATTCCGTTCATCATTTTCATCCCTTCAAACAACATTAATCTCGGTAAATTCGGAGCCTCTATTTTTTCACCGGAGCCCAGCCACAGGGAAGCATGCCCTATCCTGTCCTCCGATGTAGCCCTGAATTCAAAACTTTTATTTTCCGGAATGGTAACTTCAATATCATAGGTTTCGGAAACACCAACTATCAATCGGTCCACTTCTACAGGAACCACATCATTCCCGTCGTTGGCAATCACTTTTATTTTTCCGCCTCCATAGTTCAGCCAGAAATAAGTGGACGAACCTCCGTTGGCAATTCTCAACCTCACTTTATCTCCGGCTTTGAGATTAGAGTAATCCGAGCTTGGTAAACCGTTAATAAGAAATTTATCGTAATACACATCGCTCACATCCATGGCTTCCATCCTCTTCCATTCATTTAATACTTTAGTACCGAAATTTCCGGATTTTATCGCTTCCCAGTAGCTTTGAACGGCATTTTTCTTAATGGCATACCAGTCTGTATTCGCCATGTGGAGCCTTCTGGCAATCTGAGTAGGGTTTTCATCACTCCAGTCTCCCAAAAGAACAGGGATCTCCGCTGTATAATTTATTTTAGGTTCACCTTCTCTTTTTTTGAAGACCAATACTCCGTTCATTCCAAGCTGCTCTTGTAAAGCTTCATGAGAATGATACCAATACGTTCCGTTTTGTGAAACTTTAAATTTATATAAGTGGGTTTCACCCGGTTTTACGGGTTTTGTGGTTAGATAAGGAACTCCATCGTGTTCATTGGGTAAAATCACCCCATGCCAATGAAATCCTGTGTTTTCTTTCAGCATGTTATGAAGATAAATTTCAGCAGTATCTCCTTCTGTAAAATATAAGGTCGGAGCCTGTAATTTACCGTTCACAGCAATAGCTCTACGGTTTTTTCCTGTAAAATTGACGATGGTATCTTTTACATACAGATCATAGCGAACTGTTCTGCCTTTAAAAGTCACTCTTCCATTTTCATCATTTCTTTTCAGTTCTGAACTTTTCTCGTCATGATTTTCAACCTGATGTTGGGAATGATCCTCTTTTTCAACCAGATCCATTCCACATTTCGGACATTTACCGGGCTTGGAAGAAACTACTTCCGGATGCATCGGACAGGTATAAGTGGGTTGAGTCTGCTGCTTAGGCTGAGCTTTAGGTTGAGAATTAGTTTTCTCAATCTTATTGGTTTTTGGAACTGTCTGAACTTTCGGCTTTGGCTTGGTTACAGGCTTAGATTTCTCTTCGACCTTCACCTTAGCTTTTACTACCGGTTTTTTTATTTTTTGTTCCGGAGCTTTTGTTGCCTGTATCGGTTTTACTTGTGGTTTCTGAACTATTTTAGGTTTTATAACAACTGTTTTTTTCACCAATGTCATTCCGCATTTTGGGCAATCTCCCGGCTTTGAAGAGACTACTTCGGGATGCATCGGACAGGTATAGTACGTCTTTGTAGTTTGAGCAAAGCTGAAAACAGAGAATAAAAGCATCAGAAACATGATCAGTTTTTTCATAATTTTCTAATCTTTATTAAGTTATATCGTCAAAAAAATCACCTAAAGTAATTTATATTTTAAATGATATAACGAATTGTTTTAAAACGAGATACTATAATTATTTTATCTCTGACTTTACGGTACCACAAGAAAGCATTGAGCTTCCGTAATAAGGATTTACAATTTTTTTCTCATCGCTTAACCAGCTTCCGTCCGCCATTGGACAATACTGAACAAACACAGGGTTTGCAGAAAGCTTAAATTCCTTAGTTAATGCGATCATGTTATCTGAAAGGTTATAGAAAGTCTCTCTTTGAGTAGCGATATTTCTTGCTTCGGAAATTAATGTAGCATCTTTTCTGAGGATATTCAGGTTTCCCTCTGAAACTAGCTTATAATCCACCGTTGAGGCTGTTTTAATGAATTCTGATGCTGCTTTTGAAGCTTTATCCGCATCATCGGAAGCTAATGCTGATTTTATCGCAATATAGTTCTGATATAGTTTGGAAACCTGAGCATCAGATTTTGATTGTGCTGAAACAGAGATTATTGAAAATAAAGCAAATACTGCTGTGATGATATATTTTTTCATTGTTTTACAATTTAGAATGAATGATTTTTTAATAATAATGTTTTGAAAACCGCATCATTACGGTAAGCCATGTCGCTCGTAACGATATACTATCTAACGACTGACGGATTCTAAATTCTGAAATTACAATGATGAATAAAAATGGGCTCTGACGGAATGTCAGGTGGTGCATTAATCTGAATTGAGGTCTGCTTCGAAGCTGCAAAAGATTTATCTATAAAGAAAAACTGTTGTTTTTGCGGTTCATGAAGCTGCTTTACAAGGTCTATTTTAAGTAAATCTGATTTTTGAGAATCATCTACTTTTACTACTTTAATTTCTGTCTTGCAGCAGTCTTTTTTGGTTTTAACACCGCATTTACCACAAATGTCATCCACTTTTTGACTTACAGAAACAAATTCCTGCATACAATAATGAATGCTGAAAACGGCTCCGGAAGAAAATCCGAAGTAGAAAACAGAGAACAATATGGCAAGAATCTTTTTCATAGCTCTGTAGCAAAGGTAAAAATTTCTATGAAAGCGTTGTTATAAAATTTGGTATTGTTGTTATAAAATTCTGGAAAATACTTTACTTCTGATCTTCATTTAAAATAAAAAGCAACGGTCATTATCAATAATTCATAAGAAAAAATCTGCATTTCATAAGAATTTAAGTTCATATTTTGGATTTGATTGTTTTCATTCTTGTATGTGAAAACAATATCATCAATATTATTTCTGCCTTTGGACATTCTTTTATATTTCCATGAAACTACATTTTTCCATTGTAAAGATTTTCCTTTATAAGATAAACCACTTTCAGAAAATTCCAAATAATAGACATCTTTGAAAGTATGAATGTCAATTGTGGTGTTTAATTCATTATCTTTTAAAAAAGTTTCAATGACAAAAGGAATTTTTTGAAGATTACTATCTTTATGGAAGTAGGAAATTTTTTCAAAGCATTTTGAAAGAATGACCGGATATTTTGAAAAAGATATCAATAGCTTAATCAGCAAAAAACCGAATAATTCTGATAAAATGTAACTGGCACCCAAAATAAAAACAATTTTAATGATTGTATTGAATGTGAGTGGAGAGGTAAAATCTATTCCTTTAATTATAAGTAAAATTAAAGAGACCATTTTAACATATCGATATACTAAAATAGAATTTCTTACTGTCATTTTTTCTAATTATAAAAACTCATGAAAATTCATGAGTTTTTGTTTTATTGTCTCGCAGATTATGCAGATTGAGCAGATTTTTTTGATAATTGATGTTGAATATAATTTATCAACCAATCTAACATCTGATATCTATTTAATTTTAAATTCCAGTTTCACATTGAAGAAACGTCCTGTAAGACGTACCGGAACAGGATACATCAGATTGGTTGTTGAATCTGTGATCCATTGGTTGGCCACAGTATTGTTGATGTTAAATGCGTTGAAAACCTGTACTCCCAACGTAAGTTCCTCAAAATTACCCCAGAAACCGTAAGGTCTGTTTTTGCTTTTAGGATCTATAAACACTTTTGAAAGTCCGATATCTACTCTTTTATAAGAAGGCAATGTTTTTTGATAATTGTACGGATTGGTAAAGACCGGAGCTCCCGTTGGCAATCCCATTGCATATACCAAAGTAAGGTTGACACGCATGGATGGGAATTTAGGCATATAATCCTGATAAAACATGGCAAACCTGAATCTTTGATCTGTAGGTCTCGGAATATTCCCTTGTCCGTCTATATTTTCATATACCCTCGCATAACTTGCAGATAACCAGGAATCAACTCCCGGAACAAATTCCCCGAATAACCTGGTATCAATTCCATACGCATACCCGGAAGCATTATTTTTACCTGAATAACGGATTCTTACATTATCCATATAGTACGGAATAAGGTTATCCATCTTTTTGTAATACGCTTCTGTTGTTAATTTGAATGGTCTGTCATACATATAAAATTCATAATCGTTGGCCAGGATCGCCTGGATAGAACGCTGTGATTTTATATCTGAATTGAAGTTTCCGTTTAGATCTTTAATTTCTTTATAGAACGGCGACTGGTAATACACTCCTCCTGAAAGCCTGAACAACATATCCGATTCCCAATCCGGTTTTATGGCAAACTGTACTCTCGGAGAGAAAATAGTTTCTTTATTAAAACTCCAGTGGGAAACCCTGGCTCCGGCATTGATGAATACTTTATTGCTTCCCCAGAAAAATTTCTGAGAATATTGGGCATAAGCCGAAAGTCTTGTAGGCTCAATACTGTTGTTTCCGGATATTCTGTAGAATAAATCTAAATCAGACGGATCACCAAATCTTGGATCATCCGGTGGTCTTGGGGTACTATAACCTGCAGAATCTACCAGTTTCCACTCATTGGTAAGATCTTTCAGATTTTCTTTTTCAAATTTGAATCCGACTTCAATATCTGTATTTACATTGGGGGAAAACCGTGTTCTGAACTGGCTTCCATAAGTTCTTACAAATAAATCATTTCTGGCATGTTCTATTTGTCCGCCTATATCATACGTTGTCACAGGAGCTCCTGTAATAGGATCAAATGTTTGCAATATATAAGCTGAAGAAATGGTATAATATTCTCTTTCCCTGTTCTGATAGGCAAAGCTGTCTAAAGTGAATCTCCATTTATCCGATGGTTTATAGTTCATGGAAACCGTTCCCATCATATTTTTATACTTATCATCTTCCCTTCCGTCATAGAAAACTGTAAGGTTAAGCGGCATCTGAACGGTTCCGAAATCCACACTTCTTTCTTTAGGGATCATCTCATAATCATTCTTGGAATAATACCCTATGAACGATAAGGAGAACTTCGGACTGAAATGATAATTGATGTACGATTGAAAATCCCAGTATTTAGGGTTAAAATCCGTATCTTCTTTTAAAGTATTAAGAACCAGGTTGGTATTTCTGTATCTCCCCGAAAATAAAGCCGTTAGCTTCTGATTTTTTGAAGCCAGGCCTGTAGTCAGCCTTCCTCCTATCAAACTGGCTTCTCCTGAAAGCTCAAATTTTTCCGGTTCGCGGTAATAAATATTCAACGCTGAAGACATTTTATCTCCATATCTGGGTTCAAAGCCTCCCGCTGAAAAATTGACCGTTGAGACCATATCGGGATTAATGATACTCAGTCCTTCCTGCTGTGAATTTCTGATCAGAAAAGGCCTGTAAATTTCGATATCATTAATGTAGATAAGGTTCTCATCGTAGTTACCGCCACGCACCATATACTGTGAAGAAAGTTCAGTATTGGAGTTTACGGAAGGTAATGTTTTGATAATCCCTTCTATACCTCCGGAAATACTTGCTACTTGCTGAGCATCTTTGGCTGAAATTTTTACAGTAGTAAGGTCATTTGTTTTTCCTGTTGTCTTTTTCTGGAAAATGACTTCCTCAATCTCGGTTACTTTCGTAGAGGTATCCCTCTTTTTCGCCTGAGAGAAAGCCAGCAAAGGAACCATAAGGCTTAGTGGTAAAACTAGTTTTTTCAAAAGAAATATTTTAAAGAATTCCTAAAATTAATTATTTTTTAACAATTACAAAATTGATTCTCTGATTCTTGTTAATTTTTGCAACAAATCTTCCAATAAATCCAGTCTTAACATATTGGCTCCGTCGGATAATGCTGTTTCCGGGGTCGGATGGGTTTCAATGAAGATTCCGTCTGCTCCCACCGCAATTCCTGCTTTGGCAACAGTCTCTATAAGATCCGGTCTTCCGCCTGTAACGCCTGAACTCTGGTTAGGTTGTTGCAGGGAATGGGTAACATCCAAAATCACCGGCGCATATTCTCTCATAGTCGGAATTCCGCGGTAATCCACAATCAGGTCGGTATATCCGAAAGAATTTCCTCTTTCAATAATGGCAACTTTTGGGTTGTCTGAATCCGTAACCTTCTGAACCGCAAATTTCATGGCTTCCGGAGAAAGGAATTGTCCTTTCTTTAAGGTAACACATTTTCCTGTTTTTGCCGCCGCCACCAGCAAATCCGTTTGTCTTACAAGAAAAGCCGGGATCTGCAGAACATCCACATATTGCGCTGCCAAAGCGGCATGTTCATTTTCATGAATATCCGTTGTCGTGGGAATATTGAAGGTCTCACCTACTTTTTTAAGAATTTCAAGGGATTTTTCCTCTCCGATCGTTGTAAATGAATCTACCCTGCTTCGGTTAGCCTTTTTAAAGCTCCCTTTGAAAATATAAGGAATATTATATTTATTGGTAAGTTCTATCACTTTTTCGGCAATTCTTAACGCCATATCTTCCCCTTCAATAATACATGGTCCTGCAATAAGGAAGAAATTTTTGGAATCTTTGTGATGAATATTATCTAAATACTGAATCATTAATTCTGGGTTTTATTAATTATATTTTCTAAATTTTGAACATTCTTCTTATATCTTTCATCATTCTCTTTTTTAAGAACATTCAGCCATTTTTTAGCTAAATCCAAATTTTTATAATGAGCTGCATAGGCTCCCAAGTTAAGCATTGATTCTGCCCTGTAATCTTTATTTTCAAAGCTATCCAGTTTTTGAATCAGAAAAGAATCTGCCTCCGCAAGTTTATTCTGGTTTAATAACGCATAGATGTATTCTTTATTGATCAGGTCATCAGAAATTTTATTTTGGAATGCTTCCAGGCATATTTTTTCTGCATTCACATAATCTTTCAGAGCATTATAGGAAAAAGAAAGTTCAAAATACAGCTTATCGGTCTTAAAATTATTCTGATATAGTTTTTGCAGCCTGGGCAATGCCAATTGAGGGAAATTAGCGCCATTCATGATACTGGCTCTTCTTAATATTTTTTCATTTTCAGAACCTTTGCTTGCGTAATGTTTCAGCCAATCCGGCTGAGCCGGTAAATTGAATTGCTTTAACAGCTCAGGAGACAGTATAGCAGTCTTGAATTCCATGTTTCCTACCCGAACCGTGTATGACGCTGTTGTATTGGTTTCATCTTCAATATACTCCAGTTTACCATTTTTCTCATTCAAACTGCCCTGCATCCTGTAACTGTATCCTGCTGTATCATCAAAATAGATCACTCCCACATTATATTTCGTTTCGCCTTCTTTTTTAGGCATCACGACCCAACTGTTCTCCGCATCCGGAACATTGGTCTCAAATTTCAGTTGGGAAACCGTTTGGGAAGATAAAGAAAGGCTTGCCGTTAAAAGCGAAATGAGAACTATTTTTTTCATTGCAGCATCTTTTTAATTACTTTCTCAAAAGTATTAATATTTCTGCTTGTAAACTGATCTTTCAGGCTTTTTTTACCTAAAACTTTTCCAAAAGTGGAATCCAGGGTATTTCCTTTCGGAACTTGCCAATAAAAAATATTATTCACAATTTCTGCCTTTTCATTTTCTGTTTTAGCAGCATTTTCAAATTCCTGCATCAGTATATTTTCCACTCCGGGATTTCCCACAAAGGTATAAGTATGCAGGTCTTCATTTTTGGTAAAAGGATTTCCATTCCAGAAGGCTTCCGTTTCTTTTTGAGATCTTATAAATAAAAACGCTTCATAGGAAAAGTGGTCCGACATTGCTTTTTCAAGGATTTTCTTTAATTCATCTGCTTTCTTATCGGATGAAAACACAATATTTCCGGAAGCTAAAACAGAAAAGACATCTTTCATTCCCGCCTCTTTGAAAACCTGGCAAACATCTGCCATTTTCATGTTTGTTCCTTTTACATTCACACCTCGAAGAAAAGCACAATAGTTCATAGGGATGGAGTTAGAAGTTATGAGTTAGAAGTTATGAGTTATGGGTTATGGGTTATGGGTTATGGGTTATGGGTTATGAGTTATTAAATATAATCTTTTAATCTTTTAATCTTTTAATCTTTTAATCTTTTAATCTTTTAATCTTTCAATCTTTCATACAAATTATAATCTGTTCCGGAAGGCTTCAGCTTATAAATTTTTTCCAGAATTTTATTATCACTTTTGATATAATCTTTCACCCTGAATTCTTTTAATATTTTATAATGAGCTTTATAATATTCAGCATTTTCTCCTTCAAATAAATCCTGATAAGAAAGCAGGTACTTCGGCTTCCTATTTTTTACCGTATTGATCCAGTAATTCTTTTTGTCTTTTTTAATTTCTTCCTGGATCTGTTTATCAACAAGACCTACTTCATCAATGGTTTTCAACCCTGAAAAATATGGGATATATCCTGCAGGCTCAAGGAAAATCCATTGGTTTTTGTCTTTTTCATAATTCCCTAGAAACAGTCCCATTTTTCTCCTGTAATTCCATTCTCCGTTTCCTGTAGCAATAGAATGTATGGTTTGAAAAGCGAGCATAGGAAGGATATAGAATAGGATCAGTAAAGAGAGCCACCAGTTTCTTTTTACTTTCTGTTCCAGCACAAAAATAAGAACCGGCACAAAAAGTAAGAGTTGCGGTACCCAATAATACCAGTCGAATAAACTTTTCTGGGAAATGAAAATGATTTGTTTCGTCCATCCGAAAAGGAATATCATCCATAAGAAATAATTCCTTTTTTCCTTTTGCCTGATCAGGTAGATGAAACACAACAGCTCAAACAGTAAGATAACAATCGTCAGAGGATTAAAGTTTCCGGGTAATTTCAGCATTCCCCAGAAATTACCATAATTTGAAGTAAAATATTCTATGTTCTGTTGGGTCGTAAAATTGTGGTCATATAAAAGTTTTTTGGCAACAATCGTGTTATTGATCAATTCTCCAAAATACAACCAGTTGAACGCCAATGCCACGGAAATACCTAAAATTCCGCCCAGAATATATTTTACCCTTAATCTTCTGTTGAAATAAGTATCCACTAAAAATACTATTCCCAGGAAGATCGCCGTATCAATTCTCGTAAATAATATCAGAACAGGCAATACAATCAGTGCCCATGTTTTATGTTTCCTGAATCCGTAATACAATAAGGCCATTTCCAGAAAGAAGAGTAACCCGTACTCCATTCCTAAGATAGAAATCTTTATAGAAGGAGGCAAAACTCCTAACAGGAATATGAAAACAGCTTTATGCCAGGGATTTTTTAAAACCAAATGAGATAAAAATAAGCTTCCTATTGTAAAAAGCAAGGAATTGAATATCAGAATGGGAACAATAAAGTTTTCTTTCCCAAAAATCAAATTGAATAAATAGGATACAAAAACATACAAATGTGTGGTGGATGCAGAGATTTTTGTATTTCCGTTAAAGCCTATTACGCCGTAATCCAGTAAATTCTGGGCTACTCTCCAGGTGATAAAAGAATCTTCCTGGATGTAACGGGTAAGCAAAAAAAGAAGCTTGAATACTACTGTAAATATTACAGCATATATTGGAATTTTACTGTTTTTTGATTCAGTCATTGTGCTCATTTATGTAGTACAAAGATAATCTTAAAATTCATGAAACCCAATAAAAAAACGGAACCGAAGTTCCGTTTTAAAGTATGCTTTTTATTGTGTTGCTTTAATAATCGCAGTGGTAATCTGATTTTCCTTTTCTTTTGAATATGTGGAATCAAATGGTTGCATAATATCAAATAAATATTGGTAGAATGGTGTGATCTTCTGTACATTTTCCGATTCGCTCATTGCTTTTTCTTTTCCTAACTGCTGCAAATCCTTGATAAAAGCATTGAACTTCTTGTCGATCGGCTCAATAGATTGAACCAGATAATCATAAGCTTTATCTTTCTGACCAATTTTTGTATAAGCATCCGTAACGGCTGAAACAACAAGAGAGTATTCCATTGGTTTTGCTCTCATCTGTTTTCTCAGGTACACCTGATCCGATTTACTTAAGCTTAGATAATAATCGTATTCTTCAAAGATTCCTTTTTTAAGGATTTCTGCCAATTTCAAGCCTTTCTGCTCCTGTCCTGCTACAATGTAACCATATACCATAGAGCTTAATGAACGGGGATCATTATATTTTTCAGCCGGAATTTCTTTAGCCGCTAAATCTAATAATTCAAGCGCCTTAGCTTTCTGTCCGCTCAATGAAAGCGCTGCTGCCGCTCTACTTGCCGCACCTCTATAGCTGATAATATTAGAAGTTGCCGTTTCATCAAAATGAGCGTTCAGATCTTTGAAATTACCCCATCTGAAGTTCTTTACTACATTGTATAGCGAATTGGCATCTACTCTACCCATATCTCCGTCGGCGTTTGCCTGAGTATGGATAGGAACCAGCCTGTAGCTGAATCCGTCGAACTGAAGATATTCGTCAAGGAAGAAAATATTCTCGCTGTCATAAATCCCTCCAGAAGAGAAATTGATCGGACGTTTCCAGTCGAAATTAGCTAACAGATCAAGCATAATCAGATTGTTTTTATAAAGAGTATTGCCTTTATAGTCAATCATGATCTGATTCACTGTATTCGGAAGATCTGCCTGACTGATAATTCCAGCTTTCAAAGCATTTGCCTTATTAACAGGTAAAATGAATTTAGTTACCGGAAGAATATTATACTTTTCATATTTTTCTTCTCCAAAGTACATTTTCAGCAGCTCATCTTTTTGAGGAGACTTCATTTTGATGAAGTTCATTGCTTCTTTCAACGTCATTGAGTCCTGGGTCAGGTACTTTCTGAACTGTTGGAATTCTGTTTCAGGAGCTCCCTGCTCTTTTAGCATAGAGAATAAACCTTCCCAATCATCTTTTTTCATCAGATAGATCTGATCGTTCACACCGTCTCTGTAATCCTCATGAGTCAACTGGCTCGGAATAGCAGAAGCGTTGTATGTTTTTCTCTTGATCTGATCGATATTCCATGGAGTTGATGCCAACGTAAAGTTCACCACTTTTACATCATCCCTGAATCTTTCAGTTTCTTGGATTGCCCAAACCGGATAGGTATCATTATCCCCATACACGAATAAAATATCATCTTTCGGCAATGATTTCAATACTGAATAGGCATAATCATACGCTGTGTACCTGTTACTTCTGTCGTGTACATTGTAATTCTGGAAGCCCATCATTAATGGAACGCCTAATAATACTACACCCGCTACAATATTTGCAACGTTGGATTTCACTTTTGATTGTAGGAACCATAAAATAGCTCCAGCCCCCAATCCTATCCATATCGCAAATGCATAGAATGAGCCTACTAATGCGTAATCTCTTTCCCGCGGTTCAAAAGGCTTCATTCCGGTATAGAAAACAATTCCGACACTCGTTAAAATGAATAATGATAACAAAGCGTAGAATCTTCCAAAATCTCTGTTTAATTGGAAGAAGAAACCGATCAATCCTAAAATTAAAGGTAAAAAGAAGAACTTCACCGTGCTTTCATTCTTGAATTTTGCCGGCATTTTATCCTGGCTTCCCCATAAAGCATCATCAATAAATGAAATCCCTGAAATCCAGTTTCCATTGGTAATTTCCATATGCCCTTCCAAGTCATTTTGACGGCCTACGAAGTTCCACATCAGATATCTTACAAAATAGTACCCGTTCTGGAATGTAATGAAGTAATCCATATTCTGGCCAAAAGAAGGTCTCTGAACATTGATCAGGTCATAAGGTCTTACTTTCAGGTAATCTGAAGCAGTAATGGACCCGTCTTCATATTTTTGTCTCAGTTCATCAAAGATCTGTTTAGCTTCCGGGTTGTCCGCAATTTCCTCATTTCCATAATTGAACGTAAAATCCGGAGCTCCATACATGGAAACATAATTGGACATCACGTCTTTATCCTCATTGAACATTCTCGGCATTAAGCTTACATGGGACTTATTGAATACATAATTGAATCGGTCTCCTGTTTTTCTATAGGTACCGGTTTTCTCATCTTTTTCATAGATATCCCCGGTTTTTACGGTTTTATAGCTTCCGTCTTCATTCTTTTCAATTCCTTTTGCATCAAGGAAAGCGGTGTAGTTCTGTCCGTAAATGGTAGGCCAGTCTCCATATTGCTCCCTGTTATAATAATCCAGCATCCCGATAGCCGTATCCGGATCATTAAGGTTCATCGGTGGATTGGCATTTGCTCTTATCGGAATTACCATCCAGCAAGAAAAACCGATGATCATATACACCACAGATAATGCAACTGTCTGGTAAATATTTCTTTTGGCCTTTCTGGCATATTTAATCAAGAAATAACAGATAACGACCATTAAAATGAAAGCTGCAATAGTTCCGGAATGGAAAGGAAGCCCTAATCCGTTCACAAAGAATATTTCCAGTTTTCCGAACAACGTCATGATAACCGGGAAAATAATCTTGAAAACAAAAGCTAAAACAACCAGTGTAATAGCATTGGCCCAGATAAAGCTCTTCCATGTAAATTTGTAATTTCTTGCATAATATATTAAACACACTGCAGGGATTGCCAGCATACACATCATGTGCACCCCAACAGAAAGCCCTAAAATAAAGAAGATCAAAATAATCCATCTTTCATTATCCGGAGCCGTGTACTCGTTTTCCCATTTGGTGATCAACCAGACTAATAATGCGATAAACATGGAAGCCATCGAGTATACTTCTCCCTCTACTGCAGAGAACCAAAAAGTATCGGAAAATGTAAAGCATAAAGCCCCGATTACCCCGGCAAACAGAATAGAAATTTCCTGATGTTTTGTTACTTCTTCGAAATCTTTGTTCAAAAGCCTTCTCACCAGATGGGTAATCGTCCAGAACAAAAATAAAATAGTAAACGCACTGAACAATGCTGACATTGCATTGATCACAATGGAATAATTTTCGCCTTTGCCTAATGCAAAGATTGCAGCCACAGCACCCACTATCTGGAACAAAGCTGCTCCGGGAGCATGCGTTACTTCCAACTTCACTGCTGAAGAGATATACTCTCCACAGTCCCAAAAACTAAAATTAGGTTCTATAGTGGACAAGTACGTGAAAAATGCAATAACGAAAACAACCCATCCCAAAATGGTGTTCCATTGCCTAAAAGTCCAATTTTTCATAGTATTAAATCAATTACGCGAAAATAAGGTTTTTAGTTCATTCTATAGTGATTTTAACAAAATTTAAAAAATTTGGCGCAGTTTTTGAGACCATTCAAAGGCTGGATTGCAAAAGAAAAAATGAATATTTATTTATTGAGTACTTACTAATTCAACAAAAGTTTAAAAATTATTTATTTTTTTGTATTTTTGCGGTCAGATTTTTATTGAAAAATAACAAATAATGAGTAATGTTTACGATAATATCCTTGGCCTTATAGGAAACACTCCTATGGTGAAGCTAAATACTGTAACGAAAGATATTCCTGCAACCGTTTATGCCAAGTTAGAATCATATAATCCTGGACATTCCACTAAAGACAGAATTGCTCTTCATATTATAGAAAACGCTGAGAAAAAAGGTTTATTAAATAAGGACTCCGTAGTGGTGGAAACTACGTCTGGAAACACAGGATTTTCTCTTGCCATGGTTTGTATTATCAAAGGGTATAAATGTATTCTTGCTGTGAGCGACAAAACAAAACCTGAGAAGATTTCTTATCTGAAAGCACTCGGTGCTACAGTATATGTTTGTCCGGCCAATGTTCCCGCAGATGATCCGAGATCTTATTATGAAGTTGCTAAAAGAATTGCTTCAGAAACACCTAATTCGGTATACATCAATCAGTACTTCAATGAACTGAATATTGATGCCCATTATCAGACTACGGGTCCTGAAATCTGGGAGCAGACAGAAGGTAAGATTACCCATCTTTTTGCCTGTACCGGAACCGGAGGAACTTTATCCGGCTCAGCCAAATTCCTGAAAGAAAAAAATCCTGATATTAAAATCATTGGTGTAGATGCTGACGGCTCTATTCTTAAGTCTTATCACGAAACAGGCAAAATCCATAAGGAGGATGTTCACCCTTACCAGATTGAAGGAATGGGGAAAAACTTAATCCCCACTGCCCTTTTATTTGATAAGGTGGATGAATTTGTAAGGGTAAATGATGAAATGTCAGCGTACAGAACCCGTGAGGTGGCTTTAAAGGAAGCAATCATGGGGGGTTATACCACAGGAGCTGTTACTCAGGCATTGCTACAGTATGCACAATCTCATGAATTTTCAAAAGATGATGTGATTGTTTTGATCTATCCTGACCACGGTTCCAGATACATCACCAAGGTGTATAGTGATAAGTGGATGGCAGAGCAAGGTTTTATCAACAATTGTGTTCACAATTATGATGAAGTTTTCAAAACAGAATTCATTAAATAAAAAATAATAAATCACGATACAAATCAAGCCTTTTTGTAGATCATAAAGGCTTTTTTACTTAAAAATTACTTAATAATGTTGGATATTTTTGAAAGAATAAAAGAAAATCCAGGACCTCTTGGACAGTTTGCAGATTACGGTGAAGGTTATTTTATTTTCCCAAGGCTGGAAGGCCCTATCGGACCAAGGATGCAGTTTCAGGGAAAGGAAGTAATTTTCTGGAGCGCTAATGACTATCTGGGAATGTGTAATCACCCTGAAGTGCTGGAAGCAGATGCGAAAGCTGCTGCAGAATTCGGAATGTTCTACCCGATGGGAGCGAGAGCGATGTCCGGGGAGACAGAACAACATTTACAATTGGAAAGAGAATTGGCAGATTTCGTTCAGAAAGAATCCGCCTATTTATTGAATTTCGGTTATCAGGGAATGGTTTCCACGATTGATGCTTTAGTAAGCAGAAATGATGTAATCGTTTATGATGTAGATTCTCACGCTTGCATCGTTGACGGTGTAAGGTTGCACTCCGGAAAAAGATTTACCTACAGACATAATGATATTGCAAGTCTTGAAAAGAACCTTCAGAGAGCCACGAAAGTAGCGGAAGAAACAGGAGGAGGAATCTTAGTGATTACTGAAGGGGTTTTCGGAATGAGAGGGCAGCAAGGTAAATTGAAAGAAATTTGCGAGCTGAAATCAAAATATCAATTCAGATTATTGGTAGATGATGCACACGGATTCGGTACGCTGGGTAAAACGGGAGCCGGAGCAGGTGAAGAGCAAGGCTGCCAGGATCAGATTGATGTGTACTTCTCTACATTTGCCAAATCTATGGCTGGTTTCGGAGCTTTTATTGCAGGAGACAAAGAAATCATCAGATATTTGAAATTTAACTTAAGATCTCAGATCTTTGCGAAGTCTTTAACAATGCCAATGGTCATCGGAGCATTGAAAAGGTTGGAATTGTTAAGAACAAGACCTGAAATCAAAGCTAAACTTTGGGAGAATACAAACAAATTACAGAATGGCCTTAAAGAAAGAGGCTTCAACATTGGAGACACCAATACTTGTGTAACTCCGGTAATGATGCAGGGGACTCCTGTAGAAGCTACGCTTTTGGTAAAGGATTTAAGAGAAAACTACAGAATATTTACATCTGTTGTAGTATACCCTGTAATTCCTAAAGGGATGATCTTATTAAGGCTAATTCCTACTGCATCTCATACAGATGCTGAAATCAATGAAACACTTGCAGCCTTTGAAGCAATCCATGATAAACTGGTAAGTGGATATTACAAGGAACAGGAGCAAAGATTATTACAGGAGCAAGGTTTAAGTTTTAAACCGATTTAATGAAATGATCTGATAAAAATAAAAGAGACTGTTTTTCACAGTCTCTTTTTTATTGCTCATCTGTTGATTCCTATTTTTTAGTTTACCTAATTAGTATGAAATCCAATTCCTGATTTGAGACAGGCTCTTTTACCATTATATTTTATATTGATAAACTTTTCTCCATCTGGCTACCGTATTTCGGCTTAACTTAAATTCTAACGCCAGTTGAGTATTATTGATATTACACTTTTTCTGATACCTGAGCATTTCAAGAATGGAATCTTCATCATAAGATTTTGACTGTTGGGTAATGTGAGAATCTTTCAGTATTTGCTTTTGGGCTATTAAATTATTAAATTTTATAATTTCTATGCTTTTGTTAAGCTTAGGAACCGAAATAGCCCCGTCTAAACCTTTACATTTTAAAAGGTCCTGATAAATTTTCTGATAATTAGGTGTTTTCATTATATAAGTATTTAGTGTTTTCTTAACCATTTATAAATAGTGGTTCTGGGAATATTATATTCTTCCATGACTTGTGATACTGTTTTTTGGTTGGAGGTAACCAGGCCCACCAGAAATTCTTTAATTTCCCGGGTATAAATATTCTTTCTGAAAAGAATTTTATCTCCGGTTTCTCTTACCTTTTTGTTATTTTTGGTATGAGAAATCCCATCATACAACAAAAGATGGGTCACATACAGCCGGAAGAAATCATACTCCACCAACTTGCTCCATTTCAGAAGCAGATCCGTATCTATGTTTTTTTCTTCATACATTCTGATAATCTCCTGTTCTCCTACTTTGAAGAAATTACAAATCCTTTCCATGGAAATATCTTTTTGTATGACCTGCTCTTTGATACAGCTTCCTATATGTATCTTTTTAAAATCTATACCCATAATCATTGAATATTGGTTTTTTTAACGCTTTTTCCCGTCATCCATAATAGATTGTGGATCATTTGTTAGGGTTTCCAGAAAGACCACACTGTTCCATTGAAAACAGCTAGTTGGTGCTTTACATTATCATAGACGATCATCCCCGCAGCAGGATTGATGATATTCAAATGCGGGCTGTCTGTTTTGGGAAGGATCATGGCCTTATTGGTATCCGTTAATACCAGAATCCCGGGTGTAACATTGGTATTAGCATTCACTCCTATGGCTGTTTTTGCGGCAGCCTGCTCCGAGAGCGGGTCCTGTAATGTAGTATTCACAACTCCGGTAGTATCTACACTCAGGTCAAACCAACTTCCGTTTTTTCGGTATTTTATTTTCTTATCGGTAGTATCATAGATCATAGTCCCATCTACAGCTCCTGTTACAGCTGCTGCAGAAGTTACCCAAGGCAAAAGCAGTCCTCTTGACTCTGTGCTTGCGAATTCTAAAGAAACAGAGGAGTTTGTTACTGAGCTTTTGCCTATGGCCACCTGTGAATAGACACAGGCGGAAATAATGACCAATATTGATATGAATGTTTTTTTCATTTTAGTATGATTAGAAGATTAGCTTTATTAATAATCCGGACACGTTTGTGTAGTAAAGCACTGCCAACCGAAAGTGGCTCCGTTGTCTGTGGTGGTATAGATCTTCAGGCAGTCAGCTTCTTCATCATATACCATCATCCCTTCCACAGGATTGGCAATAGCATTTACCTGGGCGGTGGTTGGAATCCTGTTCACCACAAATCCTTTGGTTTTAGCTTCCAAGGCTGTCCATGCTCCTTTTCTTACCATCGGCCAGTTCCCCATATTTGCACCTGCTCTTCCCAGTGCGGTTATCCCCTGTTTGGTATCCAACGTGGTTCCCACTGTTGCTGCCGGCTTATAGCAGAAACATCCTGAACTTATGGAAGCATTTTGAGAATCACCTATTCCCTGTCCTGCACTTCCCACAATGGTAGGAATCCCATTTACATCCACACATGAAGAACCTGCACATAAATTCTGATTAGAAGCCGTAGATCCTGTTCCTACAGAAAGACTGCTTGCCGCAGTTACTAATTGTGAGGTTACAATATTAGCCGCTCCTTCCAAGGCATCTATGCACCCATCATTATCTGAGTCCAGATCAAGTTGATTGGGGATACTATCTGCATCAGTGTCTTGTGTAGTACATGTTTCCTGCCCATCTAAAAATACGTCAAAACCATACGCCCATACATCCGCTGCTATTCTTAATTCAGCGTTCGTGATTGCGGAAGTTGTCTGATAAGTATTAAAAACTGTTGCATCCGGAAGAAATACAATCTTCCTGCCTAAATCCCGGGCAAAAACAGCTTTACCGTTAGCATCAATCATTGCGGTTTCATAGGTTCTCGTTAAGGAAGCAATGGTCATCTGCACAATACCTGATTGGTCAAAAGTAGATTCCGGCCAATACCCATTGGTAAAAACAGCATCACCGATAAGCCCGTAAGGAACATCTGTATTTAAATTATTATTGGTGATCTGATAGCCATAATCAGTAGCATTATTCTGTAATACGATCACTCCTTTGTTATTATTATCCGACCATGATAATATTCTGGTATTCACCGCTGTTGAAAGCTTGTCTGCAGAAGTCTGAGCATCATCTACTGAAGATCCTACATAGAAAATATCTATATTATCTGCTAATAACTGTGCCTCAGTGATAGCTGCTTCGGTAGCATAAGGTACAAATGTAATCCCGGGAATTTTATCATAAGTGCCTGTAGGGCCGAAATTAGCTGTATTGCTGAGCATATTGATCATTAATCCGGTTCTTCCAAGAGCTGTATTCAGATACCCTATTCTAAGGTTTCTGGTCAATCCACTGCAGGTATTCCCCTCATTCGTATCCAAAATACCATCATTATCATCATCCAAATCTGCAGCATCCGGTAAAATATCTCCGTCACTGTCCAGACATTTCCTGATCGTTGCATCAAGTGCCTGAGGATCATAGGTACTCAGGTAATTCGGGATTCCGTTGGTATTGGTATCTACAATATCTGCTAACCCATCACTGTTGGTATCCGTTGCCGTACCCGCCAGTGAGGTAAAGGCAAAGTTAGGAGTTAAGGAAGCTGTTGCTCCGGCTTCTAAAGCATCACTACAGGTATCCCCATCCGAATTTAAATCCAGATGATTGGGAGTACCGTCTCCATCCGTATCCAGTGTGCTGCATTGAGGCGCAACAAACCTGTCAAAGAAATAGGTCCAGGTGTCTGCAATGGCCTTTTGATCATTAGTAGTCGGAGTAATCATACCGGATTCAGCATTATAGATCGTGGCATCGGGGAAAATTAATAAATTATACTCCCGGTCTGTAATCACCACAGGTCTCAGATTCGCATCAGTCATCAGAATGTCGAACTGCCTTGTACTGGACTGGATCGTCATTTGAACACTTCCTGACTGATTCAAAGCTGGTGTTGGCCAATATCCGTTTGTATAGGTATTCGTTCCTATTGTTCCCGCGGGAGTGTTTGGGTTTACGTTGTTATTTGTAATTGTATAGCCATAATCTATGGCATTATTCTGAAGAGCGAATATAGATTTATTATTATTCTTTGCCCAATTGATCAGGATGGTATTAAGTGCTGTAGAAACCTTATCTGTACTAACATATGGAGGTGGGTTAGCCGAAGACCCTACAAAAAACACATCGATATTATTAGCCAATAAGCTAGCCTCTGTTATACTGGCTTCTGTGGCAAAAGGAACTAAAGTAATCCCTGTGGTCTTATTATAGGTTCCATAGGGACCAAAATTGTTCAGGTTTAATAGCATATTGGAAGCCAGACCATCATCTCCTGCACCACTGGCTAAATATCCTACCCTTATATTCCTGTTAATTCTTCCGCAGAAGTCTCCCTCGGTGGTATCCAATACTCCATCGTTATCATCATCTATATCAATAGGGTTGGGAACACCATCATTATCTGTATCGCTACATAGGTTTTGGTTACTGTTACTAGCATATTTTGCATAGGTGGAAACATAAGAAACCTGTCCGCTGTCTGCACTCGTTTCTACCGCATTCGCCAAACCATTGGTTCCATAAGGTGCAGGTAAAATACTAATCGTCTTATTGGAAGTCGCTCCTCCTTCATAGGCATCCGGACAAGTATCTCCGTCACTGTCGGTATCCAAATGGTTAGGGATTCCGTCTATATCTGTATCCACACTGCAAATTCCGGGTTTCGGATGTGCTGAAGGGACATAAACCGTTGTTGTTGAAAGCAGGGATGCGATCTCGTGTATTGCAGCAGTACCCGCTGCTACGGAGGTTGCATTACCTGCGGAAACAGTTCCTATATACCTGATCTGATAGTATAGGTAAGCTGTTGCAGAAGTATTGGTAAAGGTAGGATTTGTACCGGATATGCTTATTCCGGCGCCTGTGGTAAGAAGTGTATAGGCAACACCATCGTTGGAACCATATAATTTAGCAAAGCCACTGGCTGCCATTCCACTGGCTGCCTGGGTAACTGTCAATGATTTCAGAACGACCGGAGTTGGGTACTGAACCGTAAAGATAGCCGACCCTGAAGTGATCGTCTGCAATGCTGCAAAATTATATGCTGTAACGGTAGTTCCATCATTAGGGTTATCATTATACAGCAACGGGATAGTACTTCCAGCAGCAGGATCTCCGACTCCTCCATTTAATGTGGAAATTACAGAAGCAATCCTGTTGGCTTCGTATACTGTATAGAAGCAGTCCGGGGATTCTTCCGCATCCGGAATACCGTCATTATCGTCATCCAGATCACTGACATCTGTAATACCGTCACTATCTGAATCCTGTGCTTTTACTATATGTGTTCCTATTGACAGAAATAAACATATAGCAAAAAATTTAATTAAAAAACTTAAATTTTTCATTATTATTGTTATATCTTTAGTAAAATATTGGTTAACTTACTAATTTTTATTTACACGCTTTTCCAATTGTTCATTTTTTTCCTTCAATGTTTTTACTTCTTTCCTTAATTCAAAAACATAGAGATATAATTCTTCAATTTTTTCCAGGTTTATTTCTGCAGCCCTATTGAGTACAATTCCTCCTTGTGCTTCTATTTCAGAGGCAGAAGGAACACCTGGTAAATGTTTATTAAGACGTGTAAATTCTTCCACTTCATCCAAGCTCATCATTGTATATGAAGGATTTAGCTTTGATACTCCCTCAAAATGCTTTTCGAAGACATAATCCGGGGTAATTGTTCCCGAAGCCAGAATATTTCCTATCACATGCAGCTTTTGAGAAGGAGAGGTTGTTCCGATCCCAAAATTCCCGTTTGTTGCCAGTATCGCCCTGTTTGTTCCCACACCAAAAACCAAAGGCCCGGAAGAAGTATTAGTTCCTACAAATAACTCTGTACTACCGGTGGAAAAGAGCCTGGATGATCCGTTGCTCAGAAGTTCTATATCCAGCATACGGCTTGAATTAACCAAAGCTCTGATCAGGGAACCAGAACTTCCTCTTGTGATAAGTCTCGTACTTCCCGGAACAGCAACATTAATATCAAATGCAATATGATTATTATCATTAGTAACCCCATTCTGAAACCATAACATTTTATTATTGGTTGATACCATCCTGTCACTATTGAGCGTTCCGTCGGAGTTATAAATATTGATTCCCTGCGGAAGGGTAACAGCGCTGGAAGGTATCCCGTTTACGGTAGTGGTCAGGGTATTTCCTGAAACCGTGTTCGTTACACTATTGATAATAGGTGCCGTATCTGTTACTCCGTTGACCGTTGAGGTCATTGTGTTTCCGGAGCTGTTCAGTACATTGGTTGTAGCGGCCGTAATAGCCGGAGCCAGATTCACCGCAGTGCTTGAAATTCCATTCACTGTACTGGTCAGACTGCTTCCTGATAACGTTAATGTATTGCTGTTGATAATAGGAACAGTAGTACCTGTTATTCCGTTAACAGTAGTGGACAAGGT
>NZ_RBXB01000003.1 GCF_003634775.1 Chryseobacterium defluvii
ATTATAAAAGTATTTCATTAATTTTCCGCTTACCTAAAAGCTCTCCTGCGCTACCTACTATCTCTCGTTTTCAGTGGGGCAAAGATACTATCTTACATCAACACAAAACAAATTTATTTAACATAAATTTCATAATAGTGGAAAAGTATATCATTTAAAATACTGATATAAAATCAGTTAAATATGAACTTGTAGTTTTCCACAACAACAGGAAAGGAAGAAAAAATTAAAAATAGCGCTTGAGTAATGCTTTGTATATAAAATATCCTATTAGACAACCTATGGTATCCGCTATTATATCTAAGGTCTCCATAGATCTTCCTAGTTTCATTTCTTCTTGCAGGATTTCTGTAAGGAAAGCATATATAAGGATGATCTGAAGAAAGTAAATAAATTTTATTTTAGGGAAGGCTGAAATGAAAGAAAATCCAAGCATGGCAAATATGGATACATGCAGGAATTTGTCAATTCCATCGAACATAAACCAATATTCATGGTTTTCTTCTCCCGGCTTAAGAAGCATATAAGTAAGAAATGCCCAATAAATGGGCAAGATCTTACTAAATATTTTTGAAATTTTATCCAATGATAGCTTGGTATTCTTCGGCTGAAAGCAATTCAGAATGATCTGCACCTTCAGTAATTTCCAATTTGATGATCCATCCGTTTCCATAAGGATCAGTATTTAATAATTCCGGTTGGTCTTCCAAGTCTGAATTAAATTCAATTACTTTTCCTGAAATAGGTAAGAATAAGTCTGAAACAGTTTTTACTGCCTCTACACTTCCGAAAACGTCTCCTCCGTTTAACTCGTCGTCTACAGTATCTACATCTACATATACGATGTCCCCAAGTTCTCCCTGAGCAAAATCTGTAATTCCGATAGTAGCTGTATTACCTTCGATCTTAATCCATTCGTGATCTTTAGTGTACTTTAATTCTGATGGTGTATTCATTTTTCTATTTTTATATTGTACAAATTTATTCAAAATTCTATAAGGTTCAAATATTAGTATAAAAAATGTCCCTCTATTTTTAAGGGACATTTAATTTATACTGATTATTTTAGAATCCTCCTGAATCGCCAAATGTAAATGTAGCTGAAATTCCGGCTCTGATTGTGGAAAGCGGGAACGCTGTTGAGATTTTATATTTGGAGGTCATTTGCTCATAGAACACTCTTAGATTAAGGTTTTCTGAAACATTATAATCTGCAGACAGTTTAATGTTTAATAACTTCTGTCCACCAGTTACCTGGGAATCATCAAGCAAAATATTGGTAATACTCGTTTTGCTGTCTCTTAAAGAGAAGTCTCCTCTGATATTAAGATCACTTCCTTTGGCTTTGCCTCTTCCCCTTACATTCGTCATACCTAATCTAAAGTTTCGAATGATATATCCTACTCTTACTACATATTCGGTATTGGCATCTTCTGTAAGGGTATGGTTTACCAATCCTAATAACAGCATTCTGTTTCTGTTGTACTGCAATCCGAACTGCATATTGTTTCTCATTGTAACATCTATCCCGACAAGTGGTGAGAACGATTCTACATATCCTACCTGAGAGAATGTAAACGGATTGAAGAAATCGCCATTAACGTCCAGTGTATTTCCTGTGTTCAGACTATTGAAATAATCAATACTTGACTGGATTCCTGTAGCCGTATACGTCGCATTATAGGCATGCAAGATATCGAATTTAGAAAACTGCCCGTTGACAATCGGGATATTTCTAAGTCCTGAATAGGTAATTCTCCAGTTCGGTATAGGCAGTCCTGCTTTTTTGGCATCTCCGATCTGTTTTGGAGATTTCCCTTCTACCGCGGCTCTGAATGCCGGAATCAATACATACGCATTGGCAATACTATGTCCTTCGGTAAATCCATCGGCTCCAAGTGTTCCTCCCAGTTGTTGCGATATGACTTTGGCATTTTCTCTGATAGCCTGATAAATTGCCTGTCCTTCTTTAAATGAAGTTTTAAGAAGTACTACCGAGTTAGAATATGTTATCTGGTCATTCGCAAAAGCAAAATTATGATCTGCGGTATTCAGGTTTTGGATATTATTAAATCCTGATTGCGAGAAGTTCCTGTTATAATTATGTAAAGCATTAATATCAATCCTAAAATCATTAATCGGAACGACCTGTAAATTAGCTCTCAGCTCTTTGGTTGACATCCGGACGTAAGGATCTGTCATGAGATCATTGGTACTCACCCATCCTCTTTCAATAAGTGTTCTTCTTATATCTGCCTGTGAACCTAAAAGGAATCCGGCTGTAGGACCGCCTAACGTTTGTCCGTAACCATACCAGTTAGGAGCAGAAAGCAATCCAGGGATTACAGTACCGTTGTTTTCAGAGTAATTAATATCCAACTGCTTGAATGAAGTCATGAAGAATGCTATGCTCTGAAGCGGTGTCAATCTATTTTTAAACTTGTATTTTTTGTATTTATACCTGTTCTTTTCCCAGGCCTGAGTATATACATTATTCAGAGAGTCGATTTCCTGTTTACGTTTCTGCAGCTTGGTAGAAATATTTTTGAAATATTTAAACTGGCCGAAGAACTTAGGAATATCTGCCGTAGCCGTAGCCTGAATAACATTGGTATTTTGTCCAATAGATCCTAAACTTCCTTCCGGGCTTGAAAGCAACGCCGTAGATCTTGCATTCCAATTATAGGTAAGCCCATACTGCAATTCTGCATCAATGAAATCCATATATGGAAGGTACTGGAACGGTAATTTATAGGTCAATTGTACTCTATGATTATATAGCACCGGTCTTCCTGCTCTGAAAACATTTCCGAAGATAGAATTGTTATCCATTGTATTTACATTCACATTATCATTAAGCGTTCTCATCGTGGAATTGATGTCCAGCTTTAATGATTTTGTAAAATTGAAGCCAACCCCATACTGCCATCCAAAATAGAAGTTCCTGTTTTTGATCGCTGCGAAATCTTCTCCAAAGTTTCCATTTAAGATAGCATCAATATTTCTAAATTCAAGCTCATTGTAGTTTCTGTCAATTTCCGTTCTGAAAGATAGTCTTGTCGGAATCGGATTGATATTGAATTCTTTGATCCATCTCAGATATTTGGTAGATTTGGCCGTATCGCTGATCATTTTATTGAAAGGCTTAATTACCCAAGGTTTGAAAGTATAATTATAATCTATATACCCTCTCAGATACTGTCTGTAATTTCTTTTCGTATAAATATCTCTATAGAAATCATCATTATAAACCGCAGTCACCGAAACGTTTTCTATATCATAGAATTTAGGCTTCCTATTTTGGTTCATTCTTTCCTTGTGCATGTTCACCACTCCAATACTTCTTTGCTGGGTATAGGTTCTGGCCACTTTTTTAAGTTCTTCCCTGTTAGCCGCTTTTTTGAACTCAACATCCGTATCCAAAGGATTATATTTCGGATCTTCGATGGTTTGTGAGTAAGAATAGTTCAATGGAATTTTCACACCACTCTTTTCAGGAAGTAACTTATCCACATTGATCGCTGTATTAATACTGAATGCAGACTGTGTAGACTGATTTCTTTCCGCAGGTTTAGAATCTATATTTCCGAAACCTACGGAGGTATAAGATGCATTGGTATTCACTGTTGCAAAATCACCAAGGTTGAAGTTCAAGCTTGCATTTCCTGCATATCCGCCATCGTTTTCAATTTCCGAAAGACGGATTTCATTGATCCAAAGTACCCTGTCTATTGTTCCTCCGAATCTGCCTTCTGCATTTCTTACCCCCACCATAATGGTTGTAATATTTCCAAGACTCGGACGTCCCTTGATATAGATCTTTTTAAAGGTATCTCCTCCTTCAAAAACAGGATCTAACACTCTTTCGATAATATCATTCGGAGAATTCTTATCTCTTCTGATCTTAGCATCCACAAAGTTCTGAATGTCAAAATCCACTTCGTTTTCAAACGGCCAGATTTCCATAGGTGCCGTTGCGGTTCTCGGAGTAAGTTTCAATGAAGCTTCATATTCATAATAGTTGTCTGTAGCATCGCTACCGAAACGGATAAAGAATTTTGTTTTCTCATCAATCTTACCAATATTCAAATCTCTGTTTTCTGGATCCTGAGCATGTACAAAAAGTTTTAATTTTTTATATCTTCTCATATCCAATGAAGTATTTTTGAATACCCCTCTTGCTTCATTGGTTGCTAAAGAAGTTGCCTTTAAATATAATGATGCTTCGTTCTGTCTTTGTGCTCCTGCATTTCCACTAAGAACCTGTCTGTCGATTCCAGGAGGAAGTACATAAGGTGGCTGGTTTAAAGCATTTTCTTCAATATTTACACTTCCGATCTCAAAATTATTTGGTAGAACATCTGTACTCCCTTCATCTGTAGCAGGGTCAGGTATAGTGGTTCCAAGTTGATATTTTGCAATATTCTTCGGATATCTTCTCCAGTCTGATCTTACCAAATCCATAGTCCCGAATCTCAGTGTAGAAGTTTGTTCAAATCCTGCTAACATTAACCTCGCAAATCTTACATTATTCAATACTTCCGCACTATGATCTCCTTCAGCTCCGGCTTCATTATATTTTGAAACAGGGATTCTGAATAAATACCATTTTACCTGAGAAGTATTTCCGTTCTGGAACTGTGCCTGAACCGTTTTGATATCAACAATATTGTTGTCACCCAGCACTAAGCTTGCAGGATCCAGCTTTACTACATATTCGTTATAGTTTTCACTTTGATCCAGGTTGTAATCTTTATTGATATCTTCTGCATCCGGAGTCTGTGAAGAAACTTCAAGAGAATTGCTCTGAGAATTACCTTCAGGATTTCTGAAGTATTTGTATCTCTGAATAACAGAAGATGCCTGGCTGCCGGTAAATTTATCCGACATATAAAATACGAAATCATCTACAGCAGGGTCAGCAATATTGGTAACCGGGTTTACAAAGGTATTTCCGAACCTCATCGCTTCCTGGTCAGAGCTTAACCCGTCATATCCAAGATCCTGATTGGTTCTTTCCTGTCCTTCACTTGAGAAAGCATAAAGAATAGGCGGTTGTTTTGGTTGTACTCCCCAGTTTGAGTTGGTAGTAGATGATTGTAATGAAGGAGTAGGAAGTCCGTTTTCATATTGCATCAAACCGTCTTTCAATATGTCTTCAGAAACGTTTCCTAGTTGTAACAATAATCTTGGGCTCGATCCTAAAGTTCCTCCATCAGCATAAGGGTCCATTAACCAGAATTCAACATATTCAATATTGGAGTTGATAAAGTTGGATACGCTGATTGGTCTCATGATACCTCCCCATCTTTGTAAAGGTGTTTCTGAACCGGGGTTAACATTATATGGTCCTTTCTCCTGGGGGAAATAGGAAATATCAAATGTATTGGTGAATGTTTGTTCACCGGCAACAAAATCTCTGTTGTTATAAATTTCAGAGTATTGTACTCTTCTTGAAGCGTGGTTGGAGACTGACTGAGGGGTAATTCCGGCAGGGGCTTTCCCTCCCACTCCCCAGAATCTCGGGTCAATATTATACCATGATAATAGTCCTCTTCCGTAACCACTCGTGGTATCATCATTTGGTGGCAGCCCGTTAAAAGGAGCTAGTGAATTTTTCTCAGGTCTGGATGCAAGGCTCCAGGCGGCTGGTTCTTTTAACGATATTTTAGAAGTTGTTTGTTCGAAGTCATCAATATAAGACTGATCATTGGTTCCTTTGTTAAGTCCAGGCAATAAATAAGCAGCTTCCATTTTGAAGTTCACATTGGACGGTGCTTCAGTATTTATCAGTGGGATTTTATCTGTAAGCCTTGTCAGGAAGGGAGCTTGATTATTATACATCAAATTAATCCCGGCCATTGTATTATTTACAGCTTCCTGTCCGTAATTTACTTTCTGGGTAAGCGGTGATTCGGAATAATTGACAACTGTACCCCCCAAAATGAAGTTCTCGCTGAATCTTCTTTCGAGATTTAATCCTAAGAATCTTTTTCTCTGAGTATTAAATGTTAATTGGTTTTCTAATGAGATATTAATGGCTTGTCCGGATTGTTTTACCTGTTCATTAATGATGGTCACTGTTCCAAGCATATAATCCACAGTATAATCAACTCCTTCTGTTAACTGTACTCCATTGGCGGTAACTTTTACAGATCCTTGCGGAACGTTTACAGCACCAAGGGAGATTCCTTGTCCTTGTGTTCCTTTATATCGTCCTTCCATTGTATAACGCTGCGCCAAGTTATTGGAAGAGGCTACCTGTTTTTGTTGTGAATAAAGATCACTGAACACATATTGGGGATTACTACTTCCTAAAACACTTGCCATGTAACTACCGAAAGGCTGAACTTTAGTAAAGATGATTTTTCCGGTTTCCGGCCTGATGGTAATTCCGTTAACAAAGTCAAAAATACCATCTCCCATTGTACCGCCATTATTTTGCAAGTCGCCATTCAAATTCAGACGGTCCCAATTTAAAAGCTTCAATAAATTGGTGTCCTGAACAGAAGTATTCGGGAGATAGTTTACTTTACCTCCTGTTTGTGCATCTCTGTAGAATACATTAAGGATAAAGCCATCCTGATTTACCTGACCGGCATCCAAAGGATAGATATTCTTCATCATCAATTGCCACATCGGCGAGGTAATCTTAGTCGTATTATTCGCTTTTAGCACTTTAGTAACCAGAACAGGGCTTTCCTCCGAGAATTCCCCTACTTTATAAACCTGGTTAGTTCCGTTCACCGTATATGAGTAGGAAACTGCCAAAAGCTGGTTATCGTTCAGCTTCTGGTTCAAGGAAATGTATCCTAACTGAGGCTGAAGGGTATATTCGTTGGCATTTAATCTTCTTGCTTTTTTATTGAAAATAAATTGTTCTCCGTTATCATAGGTTTCGGGTGTTCCTGAAGCATTTGGGAAAGATTGCCCCTGTAACACGTTGGCATAGTTTACCCCTGCATCTCTAGGGGTTCCCATTGTTGTGGAAATACTTGAATAGAGACCGTTTTGTGAGTTATCCGGAAGCCCTGAAGTTCCGTCTCCCAAATCTCTGATCCCGACAATACTTTTCTGATATGCCAAATTACTGTTTCCCTGGTCCAAAACCCAAACTTCCAAACGGGTAATGTTGATTTTGGAATTGATCTGAGGATAGTTCAATAAAGCATTATCATAACTATTTAAGAAATAATGTCCTAAGAAGTAGTGTTGGTTATCTTCATAATCAATCGCATTGATTTTAAAGTTATTCATTACCCCACCTCCCTGAACAACAATATTACGGGCTTCACCCTGTTGTTGTGAAAGTACTAATGTTCCGTATGTTTTTCCTAATTGAAATTCTGTCTTAACCCCGAATAAGGATTGCGAACCACGGATTAAGCTGGTTGAAAGCGGCATGTTTACGTTACCAAATTCAATTCTTTTAATGATCTTATCTTCGCCGCCTGCTCCGGGAGAATTGATATCTCCAAGTCCTTTAGTCTGCAGGTCTTTCCAGCTTCCTTTTGCCTGCCATACAAGGTTCATCCTGTTTTCGAAGGCAAAACCACTTTGGGTATCATAATTGGCTTTAAGCTGTAGGTTTTCTCCTACTTTTCCTAATAAACCCAACTGAATTCTCTGGTCTATATCAAACGTAAAACTCTTCCTGTTCTGAGGAAGAATTAACGGGTTATCTATTTTCTGGTACAATCCGGCAAAGTCAAATGAGGCATATCCTGAAGGAATAATTTCAATTTTATTGCTCCCGAATATGGTTTCGAAAAGTTTGTTACGAATCGTTAATGAAGGAAGCAATCCTTTTTTCTGGGCATCGCTCTTATCTTTTCTGAAAAGAAGACTATACCTGTCTGATTTTTCTTTGTAATAAGCCCTAGCCTGGTTCGCCAGCATGAATTCTTTATATTCTTCAGGAGACATTGCCGTAGGAGGACCTGTGATGGTATTACCGATCTTGGGATACACATAGTACATTCCTGTTTTGATATCATAATAGGCTTCATACTGTGTGGGATCAGCCAACTGATAATCTTTTTTTATAATCGCCGTGTCACGTACCTGCTGCGCAAAAGCGCTTACTGACATACATAAGAACGACAGGAACAAAAATATTTTGAGGTACTTATTATTTGCCACCAAATGTTAAATGTTTTTTAAAATTTGTTTTACCAACTCTTCAACAGAAATATCAGGATTTTGCTTGATTATACGATCTGCAATCTTTTCGCTCATTCTTTTCGGAATCCCCAAAACTTCTAATGCAGATAACGCCTCATCCTTAATTTTATTATTTACAAATGTAGAAATATTTTCCTCCGGATTGCTGAATTTTTGGACTTTATCCTTCAAATCCACTATTATTCTTTCCGCAGTTTTGGCTCCTATTCCTTTGGCTTTTTGAATCAGCGCACTATTACCGGAAAGTATGGCGGAAGCAATCTCATCAAGGCTTAAAGTGGATAATAGAATAAGCGCAGAAACAGCGCCTACGCCGTTAACGCTTATTAACAGATTGAACATTTCTTTTTCTGAACGAGTGTTAAACCCGAAAAGCAAATGGGCATCCTCACGGATAATTTGCTGGATAAAAAGAAAAGTTTCTTTATTTAAAACGAGTTTCTGAGATGTCATCAGACTGATTCCTACGTAGTAACCAACTCCATTGACGTTGATTACAGCATAGGTAGGCGTAAGTTCCTGAACAATACCTTGTAGTGAAAATATCATATTAATTTTTAAAACCACCCAAATATAGTAATTTAAACTAATTAATATTTTCATTTCACACAGGAATGATTTTTAACTTAATTTCTAATGTGATTTTCAAGGATTTCCTATAAAACAAAAAGACTCCAAAATTTGGAGTCTTTTTGTTTTATATTCTGAGTTATCTTATTTTTTTTCTCTTCTCTGAGCGTCGAGAACGGCAATGGTAGCCAGGTTCACGATCTCATCAACACTAGAACGCATCTGCAATACGTGTACAGGTTGTTTCAGCCCCATCAAGATAGGTCCTATCACTTGAGCCACTTTCATTCCCCTGATAATTTTGTAGGATAAATTAGCACTTTCCAGGTTCGGGAAGATGAATGTATTGGCAGGAGTTGTTTCCAGTTTTGAGAAAGGATAATCACTCAAATGGTCTGCATTCATAGCAAAATCCGGCTGAATTTCACCATCCACAACCATTTTAGGGTATTTTTCATGAAGGATGCTTACTGCTTTGGCTACTTTTTTGGAAGTCTCCGAAATGGCAGCAAAATTCTCAAAGCCAAGCATCGCAATTCTTGGCTCGATTGCGAAAGATTTAACGGTAAATTCCGCCATTTTAGCAATATTTACCAAATCTTCTGCACTTGGATTATGATTGATGGAGGTATCTGCGAAGAAAATCGGTTTTTTCTCAGACAGGATCATCATCATAGCTGCAACCTTATCCACTCCTTTATCTTTTTCAATAATTTCTAAAACAGGTCGCAATACGGAAGTATAATTTTTTGAGAAACCAACGATTAATCCATCCGTATCTCCATGCTTCAGCATTAAGGGCCCGAAATAATCCCTTTGACGGACATATCTTTTGGCTTTGTACTCATTCATTCCTTTTCTCTGACGAAGTTTCCAAAGGGTTTCCCTGTATTTTTTCCTGTTTTCTTCTTGGTCATCATCATTAGGATCAATAATCGGAACATTCAGACTGATTCCGAAACGTTCCATCTGTTCTTTGATGTATTTTTTCTCTCCTAAAAGAATTGGATGGGCAATTCCTTCTTCATATAGAATTTGAGCTGCTTTCAATACATTGTATTCTTCTGCATTTCCCAAGGTAATTCTCTTCGGATTGGATTTCGCACGGCTTTGCATCATTCTTACCAGCTTCTCATCTCTTCCCATTCTGTCTAAAAGATGATTTTCGTATTCTGCAAAATCTTCAATTGTTTTTCTTGCAATACCACTATCAATAGCTGCTTTTGCAACGGCACTTGAAACTTTGGTGATTAATCTGTTATCAAACGGTTTTGGGATGAAATATTCTCTTCCGAACTGTAAATTCTGAACATTATATGCCAAAATCACCGCTTCAGGAACCGGTTCTTTTGCCAGATCAGCGATCGCATGAACTGCCGCCAGTTTCATTTCTTCATTAATTCCTTTTGCCTGAACATCCAATGCGCCACGGAAGATATACGGGAATCCTAATACATTATTTACCTGGTTAGGATAATCGCTTCTTCCTGTTGCCATGATCACATCAGGACGTGTTGCAATAGCAAGGTCATAAGCAATTTCCGGATCAGGATTCGCCAATGCAAAAACAATCGGATTTTCATTCATGCTGTTCAGCATTTCCGGCGTCATTACATTTCCTTTGGATAATCCTACGAAAACATCCGATCCCTTTACGGCATCTTCTAATGTTTCAATATCGGTATTGGCAACGAAATCCAGCTTTTCGGGGGTAAGATTTTCTCTTTTATGATTGATCACACCTTTGCTGTCGCACATCAGGACATTTTCTTTTTTAAGGCCTAATGCCACATAAAGTTTAGTACATGCAATGGCGGCGGCTCCTGCTCCATTGACTACCATTTTCACTTCATCAATTTTTTTGTTGGCGATCTGCAATGAATTGATTAATGCTGCAGCCGAAATAATAGCTGTTCCATGCTGATCATCATGCATCAAAGGAATATCCAGCTCCTCTTTTAATCTTTGCTCGATGTAAAACGCTTCCGGTGCTTTTATATCCTCAAGGTTAATCCCTCCAAAAGTCGGAGCAATTCCTTTTACAATGTCAATAAATTTATCCGGATCTTTTTCATCAATTTCAATATCAAAAACATTGATATCTGCAAAGATCTTAAATAAAAGACCTTTTCCTTCCATGACCGGCTTTGAAGCTTCTGCTCCGATGTCACCCAATCCAAGAACTGCTGTACCATTTGAAATTACAGCCACCAGATTTCCTTTTCCGGTGTAATCATAAACCGTTTCGGGCTTTTCATGAATTTCCATACACGGAACAGCCACTCCCGGAGAATATGCCAATGACAAATCTCTTTGGGAAGAGTGTGGTTTGGAAGGAATGACTTCTATTTTTCCTTTGGGTTCGGTTTTATGGTAATCTAACGCGGCCTGATTGAAATTCTTTTCGTCGCGGTGAGTTTTACTTGACATAAATTTTGTTTTTTATTAAAGGATATATTTAATATGGTAGTTGACTAAGCTCTCTATAGGTTTCTGTACAACATGCCCCACATTTAAATTAAGTTCTGCAGCAGCAGAACGCAGTATATTTTCGTAATAGTATGCGATGGAACCAATAAAATTGATTTCAGCGTCTTTTGATTCTTCATAAGGCAGGACCTGGTAGTCGAAGAAATTCATCATTTCATCAAAAACCATTTGTTTAAAGTAAGGATGTTCTTTTCTTTCTACCACAAATTTATTGAAATCTGCCAAATAAGCATTCGGTCTGGTGGTATGATACATGTTTTTTAAAGCCTCATCAATGGTTAACTGATAAGTATCTTCGAATTCCCGGTGAAGATCTTCAGGAAGTTTTTGCATAAAGTATCTGCGTACCAATTGTTTTCCAATGGCACTTCCGCTTCCTTCATCTCCCATAAGGAACCCTAATGAAGGTAGTTTTATTTTTAATTTTTGTCCGTCAAAATAGCAAGAATTAGAACCTGTTCCCATAATGCAGACAATAGCCGGTTTCCCGTTATAAGCTGCATATGCTGCTGCCATAAGGTCTTCTTTCACGGTTATGGACGCATTTCCGAATACTTTACTCAATTCTTCTTCTATGGTTTCACAGTTTTTCTGAATACCACATCCGGAGCCGTAAAAGAAAATTCTGGTAATGGAGTTTTTAACCGTAGCTAAACTATTATTCTTTTCTATTTCGGGAACTATAAGTTCTTTGTTGATAAAATTGGGATTAAAACCTATGGTTTCCGTTTTTAAAAAAACTTTTTTGAAATCATCCAATATTACCCAATCTGTCTTGGTAGAACCACTATCAACAATAGCAACCATATTTTACATTTTAATTTAAGGATGCTAAATTATGAATTTATCTTGAAAAAGAGCTTAACAAACCCTTTGGAAGCGACATCATTGTTTTATATCAGTTTTTTCTTTGTTGAATTGTATCAGCCAGTCTTCTATTTCGTCTTCAAGATAGGAGGTCTGAAGAATCATGGCATTAATAAAATCATCGGGAACAGGTTCTCCCTTAGAATTTTCAAGGTTCCAAAGTTCATTGGACATATTTTCATACTCTGAATATACTCGTTTGAACCGGGTATTTTCTCTTTCCAGAGCTTCAATATTTTTTTGTTGGAGCTGGAATTTTCTGTATTTGTTTTGACGTTTCATACAAATAGTAATATAAAAGGGTTACAAAAAAGGTTTTGGTAGTACGTTCAAACACGCATTACAAGATAGAAAAAACCATCAACACAAATAGTTGAAAATGAATTTATTATCAGGTATATTTTACATCATTCTGAAAACTAAATTTAGAAATATTTTTGAATCTGAAAAAATATTTAACAACTTTTTTTACTGTTTAACATATAGTTATAAATTTGCACATCATATCACTTGAATGAGAGAATTACTAATACGCCAGAAACAAATTTTATTCTTCATTATTGCAGGAGGGCTCAGTGCTGTTGTAGAGATCGGAAGTTTTAAGATCTTCAGCACCTATCTTCCTCATCTTATTTCTCAGGAAACAGATTTTCATGGCATACACTATCCTTTGAGTAATATATTCTCTACGAGTTGTGGAATCATCACCAATTATTTTCTAAGCATCTGGTTTGTTTTTGAAAGGGGGAAACATTCCAAAAGAAAAGAGTTTGCTTATTTTATGATGGTCTCTTTTATCTCGACCTTGCTAAGCCTTGCTTTTTTCCAAATATTTTATAGCTGTATATTTAAAGACAATATCAATTTAATTTTGTATACCTTGAGCCCGGAAATGATCAGTAAGATCGCTGCTATTTTATTGGTTTCCGTCCTTAATTATTCTGTAAAGAAGAAAGTAATTTTTAATGGTTGATTTGTGGTAAAGATTTTAAATTATCTCTGGAGATTCTGGCTGCTGGTGTTAGCCTTTGTACTAACCATCATTTTAGGAGTACCTGTTTATATTCTGTCTTTCAGTAAAAGACACTATAAATATGCTTATCAATTTATCCGCATCTGGTGTTACGGGATGTTCTATGGGATGGGACTTCGTTATGAGCTGATCAACCTTACGGATAAAAAAATCGACAAAAATCAGCAGTATGTAGTTATCTCCAATCATACTTCTATTATGGATATTATGCTCCCCTGCATTCTATTTCCCAATCATCCTCTTTGCTATGTGGGAAAAAAGGAGCTTGTAAGAATTCCTATTTTCGGGACCATCTATAAAAGAATATGTGTGATGGTAGACAGAAGCAGCGCAAGAAGCCGTGCGGATGTTTACAGAAGATGTGCTGAAAAGATGGAGGAAGGCAATAGTATTGTAATTTTTCCTGAAGGTGGTGTTCCTGATGATACTTCTATTATACTGGATGATTTTAAAGACGGGGCGTTCATTTTATCTTCTAAGCATCAATCTCCTATTGCCGTATTTACTTTTGTCGGACTCAAGGAAATGTTCCCGTTTGATAATTCCAAAGGATATCCGGGAAAGGTAAAAGTATATTTCAATGATATTATTGAACCTACTGAATTTCCGAAAGAATCAAGATTGTCTTCTTTTGAGACAATAAAAAATACTTTAACAAATCATTCTTTTTAAAAGAATTAATTATATTTGTTTAAACTAACTGTAAAAATATTTATGGAACATCACAACGAGCAAACCAAATGGTCTCAATTTATATCATTGGTTATTGTATTTTTCTTCTGGGGTTTTGTTGCTGCAAGTAATGATATTCTGATCCCTGTATTCAAAAAAAGTTTCACACTTTCGCAGGTACAGTCACAATTGGTAGCGTGGGCATTTTATGTTGCTTACTTTGTGGGGTCTCTCATATTCTTCATCATCTCATTAAAAAGTGATATCCTGCAAAAATTCGGGTATAAAAAAACCCTTGCTGCGGGATTAATTATATCAGCTGTGGGAGCTTTTCTATTTGTACCGGCTGCCACTTCGCAAAACTTCTGGTTTTTCTTAACGGCACTGTTTATCGTAGGTCTCGGGTTTTCCGTCCAGCAGATTGTCGCCAATCCTTTAGCCATCAAAATGGGGAGTCCAAATACGGGAGCACACCGATTAACACTTGCCGGAGGAATCAACTCTTTGGGGACAACCATCGGGCCAATCTTATTGGGAATAGCCCTTTTCGGGACCGGAAGTGAACATACTGAACTATCGTTGGATGACGTAAAACTACCTTTCATTATTTTAGGAGTAGCATTTATTTTAGTAGCCATTTTCATGCTGTTTTCTAAGATCGAAGATCCTGCCAAGACAGAAGAAAAGAAAATAGAAGCCGGAGAGGAAAAATTCAATCTATTCAAATACCCTCAATTGGTTTTGGGAATGATTGCCATCTTCATTTATGTAGGTGTTGAAGTTTCTATTATCAGTAACCTTCCCGCTTTACTTCATACCCATGAATTCGGAAATGTTTTGGAACACAATATTGCTCCTTTCATTTCTTTGTATTGGGGAAGTTTAATGATCGGAAGATGGAACGGAGGGATCAACGTTTTTGATACTTCAAAAACAACGAACCTGATTTTAAAATTTGTAGTTCCATTTATTGCATTCGGAATTATTTTAATAGCAAATACGCTAAGCGGTAAAGATGTTTCGGCGTTCTATATTTATCCGATCTGGATCATTATTTTTATTCTGATGAGCTTCATTGGAGGGAAAAATGCAGGAAAAACTTTAATGATTTTTGGTGTTGCCGGAGTTATCATGATGCTTTGCGGATTATTTTATCCGGACAAAGAAATTGCAAAATATTTCTTCATTTCCGGAGGCTTGTTCTGCTCTATTATGTGGCCTTCAATTTTCGATTTAGCCATTGCCGGTTTGGGGAAAAATACAGGGAAAGCATCTTCTTTCCTTATCATGATGATTTTGGGAGGTGGAATTATTCCTTTATTACAAGGGTGGATTTGTGACTTCGATAAAGCTAATCCAAGCGGAATTATGGGAATCACGTATACTCACTTCTCCTATATTATTCCTGTATTCTGTTTCTTGTATCTGGCCTTTTACGGATTTATCACTCCGAAGATATTGAGGAAACAAGGTGTTGCTTTAAGTGAAGAAAGTTCTGGCAGTGGGCATTAATAGTATGAAAACATATAAGAAAAAAAGATTTTGGGCAGCTACTTTAGTTGTCCAAATTCTTTTGTTCTATGTCTTCTCGATGTCAGGGATTATGATCTCTCTTTTTGAGAACTTCTTCGAGGTTCAGAAATGGGCTCATCAAATACTATTTGCATGGATTCCATTTTCGATAGGTGATGTGATGTATATCCTATTGGGTCTTCTTATCCTCTATTATTTAGTTAAATGCTGTAAAAAAACCTCCAGAAGCAATGCAGTTTTAAAGCTTCTTTTCATCATCAATATTTTTTATTTCATTTACCAGGTATTTTGGGGTATGCTCTATTTTCAGACCCCGATTATCAAAAAGCTTTCACAGCAGCAAGAGCCTGATCTGAATAAAGCAAAACAACTGGCATTACGATATCTCGATCAATGCAAACTAAGCCGGGAACTGGTAAAAGAAGATAAAAACGGAGTTTTTGTGGTGACCGATTTGCAGGCGGTTCAAAGGGAAATCCTTGCTCAGCAGCAAAAGCTTCCGAAATATATCTCAGACAAGAAAGGGCTTCAGATTAATGCTTTCAAGCCCAGTATCTTCAAAAACGTAATGAGCTTTACCGGCATTTTGGGATATTATAATCCGTTCACAGCCGAAGCGCAGTATAATGCCGAATTGCCATCTACATTCATTCCGTTTACAACGGCACACGAAAGTTCGCATCAATTAGGATTTGCCAGAGAGCAGGAAGCCAATTTTATCGGTTACCTGATGGGAGTACATTCTGAAAATATTGAGCTGAGATACAGCACAGAATATTTTACATTAAAAAGTCTTTTGCGCTTTATTATTGAAAAGGATCCTGACTTTGTAGAATCGGTTCTAAGGAATTATTCTCCTGCCATGAAAAGGGATAGATTATATGAAAAAAGCTTTGTCCTGAAACATCAGGGATGGCTGGATGACTTCTTCGGTATGACCAATAATCTTTTTCTGAAAAGCAACCAGCAGGAAGGCTCCATTACTTATTCTTACTTCATTGATTTGTTACTGAATTACGAAAATTGATAAAAACAAAAGAATCGTACCAGGCGATACGATTCTAAAAACACAAATGATGAAAAAAAATTTATTACCTTGACTTGTTCCCTCATTCAAGGCGATGTAAAAGTACAACATATTTTATAAATACAAAAACATTTTTCGCCTTTTTTAAAACTTTAAGAAAACTTTAAGATTTTTTAAGTTCTGTTGAGTTTAATCACCTTTAAATGACTTATTTATAATCTATTAAACTTGTAAAAGATATTTATATTTGACTTATTTTTAATGTATTTCTTGTACGAAATCAAACAATTGTTTAAAAATGTGTTAATTTTGAAAATCACCGTTATTTTTTCAGGAAAATTTCAAAAAAAATTGTTTGACAACTCTAACTTTTATAAAAAAATAATCCATTTATTGTATTATTGGCAATTCAATATAGCTATCGGTAAACCACTTTATCTCTAAAGGATCTTTTGCATCCGCAATCGTCTCATCACTTACATCTTTTCCTGATCCGTAGTTCACCTGGTATTCCGGAGTTTTATTGACTCCTAACAATACGATCAGCCTGCTGCCCTTCGGTATCTTTTTACCAACGAATGTTGGGTTATCAATAGAAATGGTTTCCACTTTACCTGGTTTCAACAGATGTCTTTTTTCGCGGTTCCTGGTATAGCTGGCTCTTCCTAAGTAATTTGACAGGTAAAAAGCTTCATGATCAGGTTGTATTTGGATCAGGGATATGATAATATCCATATCTTTTTTATTGATCTCAGCTTTAAGCTTCGCCTTAAATGCTCCGTTAAGGATAAGGTCTTTATCCAAAATATCCGTTTGATATACAACGGTATTATTAACTCTCAGGCTATCATTCTTTCCGTATTTGTAATAAATACTTTTCGTATCTCTATCTTTGAAATCAATGATCTGCTTGACAAAGTCATTTTTTGCAGGCTTTACCTTCAGCAACGGCTGGGCTGCATCCGGGCCTTTGGCAAAATAAAGTTTCAACGTATTGTTATGGCTCGCTTCCAGGCTCGGGAAGTGTTGCCATTCATTGGTGTCCATGATCTGAACATTTACTTTATCCTTTAATAATTCAGGTTTCTTTCCATCTTTCATAACATAGTCAAACCAGGAAAAAGCAAGGTCACTGATATTGATTCGAGCCGCCTGATCCACGGTGTAGCCCCTTAATACGTTAGTAGCGTAGCTTTGAGCACCGCCATGATCATAAGGGCCAATAATCATATAATGATTGGGATTCTTATTGTATCTATAGTATTCTTTAAAGTAATATAAAGCCCCTAACTGATCTGCGTCATAAAATCCTGTAGTGGTAAGGACCGGGATATTAATTTTCCCGAACTCTTTTTTATAAGGGACCATACTCTTCCAGTATTTATCATAACCCGGATGGTCTAACCACCGTTGAAAGATCTTATTTTTCTTACCTTCAAAAGTATCCAAAGCCCTGAACGATTTTCCGCTCTTATACCATGCCGTATTTACGGAATCCCATTTCTTATAGTTTCTAAAACCCTCTTCATCGGTAAGATTATTGGTAGTGACATAGGAAATCCATTGCAGCATATAACTCATAAATACATTATTGGTCATAGGATAATCGATACCAATTCCTACAGCAACCTGAGGAATTACGGTTTTTAAAGCCGGATGCATTCTTTTGGTAGCGGCCCACTGACTGAAGCCCAGATAACTTCCTCCGATCATCCCTACCTTACCGTTATTCCAGCTTTGCTTACTTATCCAATCGATAACATCATACAAATCCTCTGCTTCGTGTTCAAAAGGTTCTATTTCATCGGTACTGGTTCTTTTTCCTCTTGTATTGACTACTACTCCTACGTAATTATAGGCTACCGCTCTTTTGCCTAATGCCCCGTCATAATTTCCGGCATAAATATTATTAGTCAATATAGCCGGTAAAGGCTGATTATTATTCCTGCTTCTTGTTACCGTTACACTCACAGTTCCTCCTTTTTTGGTCTTCAAATCCGTAGTCTCCACTAAATATTTTTCCTTTTCTTTACGGGCCAATAGATCCTTCACTCTTTGCTGAATTCCGGAAGAGATTTTATAATCCAAATAGCTGAAGCCTAAGCCTGTTACCGAATTAAGACTGATACTATCGTTTTTTAAAGATTCAAGCGTTTTTTTGAAATTATCTTTACGCATCATGATATTTTCAGCAAATACATCCGCAATACGGAATGAATATTTATCCGGTAAGGTAGCATACTTTATATCGAACGCTTTATCCAATGCCCCCGAAAAATCAGTTTTCTCATTTTTCTCGATGTCTTTGGCCATTGCATATATTTCATAATTGATGAATTTTATGGAAGCACTGTTTTTATCAGCAAAAGCTTCGCGGTATGCCTGTATTGTGGCTACTGATTTTTTGTAATTGCCTGCCAGAATATCAAATTTGAATGCCCTTTCGAGAGAATCCAATCTTTTAGGCTTTTTATAATTTTCAGAAATTTTAGAGGCTATTGTTGAAATATTTTTTTCAAGATTAGCAGAATCTGTTAAGGCTACCTTCGGCCAGAAGAATTTTTGAGCTGAAAGCAGGTTCATGAAGAATAAGGCTGCAAGGATTAATTTTAGTTTCATATTAATATGTATAAAAGGTGTTTATCAAAAATTTGCTCTGTTAAATCAATATTATGTTATCGATTTCTTATTGTTTCTACTATTATTTTTTAAAGACAAAACAAATTTAGTTATAAATTCACTCTGTAAATCAGCTTCATGTAAATATCTCACACTAAAATGAAAAAATATTTGTTTTTTTAAAACATCTCCGTATTTTAGTTTAAAAAAATCAACATGACTTTTGATAAACTCATTCACTATCTTAAACTGGACAAACAGGAATTTCTTTTCCAATTTAATTCGCATCCGAATTATCCTTCTGCACTGGCTTTTAGCGATACTCTAAATTTCATGGGCGTAAGAAATGATGCTTATGAGCTTGACAAAGAGTACTGGGATGAGTTGCCCGAAGAATTTATTGCCATTGTAGAAAACTCATTCTCATTGGTGAAAAAATCCGGGAATAATTATTCGGTTTATTCTGATAAGGCTAAAACTTTAAACCGGGAGGAATTGCATAAAAAATCTTCAGACTTTGTTCTTCTTTTTGAAAAGGATGAAAAATCCGATCATAAATCCATCAGCAATTTCAAACCTTTTATATATGCCATTTTTGCCCTTATAGCAATCTATTCAGTAATCAGCCTGAGTTGGTTTGAAACTGTTTTTACGGTCCTTTCAATCGCCGGGGTCTATATTTCTTTGGAAATCTTCAATCAGAAATTCGGAAGTACATCCACCGTTATTGGCAGTATTTGCGGGGAGACTTCTACCCAGCAGACTACAAATTCCTGCGACAAAATCATTACCCAGGATAAAACCAGCTTTTTAGGGCTTAAATTTTCGGATCTTTCTTTAATTTATTTTATCGGAATTTCAATTTTGAGCTTGTTTTTACCCACCACAGCATTTGTTATTAAAGGATTTACACTAGTCTCCATTATTGCTATTGGGTATTCATTATATATTCAGGCTTTTGTAGAAAAAACATTTTGCAGGGTTTGCCTTTTAATTATAGCTATTCTCACTGCGCAATTATTGATCAGCTTTTTATTTTTTGAAAACTTATTTTTCAGCATATCCACACTTTTATTAGCTGTTATTGTATGGGTGGTGGTATTTTCTGCCGTATTGTCTCTTAATAAAATTCTTACAGAGAAAGAGATTTTAAAAAAATCCAATGCCAAGAACTTGAGATTCAAAAGAAATTACGAGTTGTTTAAAAGAGAACTTACAGAAAAAGAAAAAGTTTACTTTACGGATAATCATACCTTATCATTAGGAAACAAAAATTCCAGGCTGCACATTGCAGTGGTTTCTAATCCATATTGCGGCTTTTGCAAGGGTGCACATGAAATTCTGGAAGGACTTCTCAAAAAATATCCTAATGATATTTCGGTTCAGATCAGATTCAACTATACTTCTGAAAAAGCCAATGAAAAGTATACCGCTCTGGTTTCGGATCTTTTCACCATTTACAAAAACAAGCCTGAAAAAGAATTCCTGGATGCCGTAGAAAATTGGTTTGAATATAAGGATGAAAATAAAATAAAAGAAATAGCAGGAACGAATTCCGTTCAGGAAGACCTGAATCCATTAATTCAAATTGGTAAGGAGAACAGCAATGCGGGGATCAACTTTACTCCGGTATTTGTGATCAATGGCTATCAATTCCCAGACAAATATGACCGTGAAGATATTTGGTACTTTATTGATGAGCTCATGGAAGATGAGGAATTATAAAATAATTCAAAAGTAAATAAAAATTCACTACCTTAGGAAAAATTACAAAATAACTCACATACACCAATCTAAAAAGTTTATTATGAAAAATCTAAAAAAGATTTCTAGAGAAAACCTTCGAATCATCAACGGAGGACTTAGAATGTGTCCGCAAGATGGAAACTGCGGATCAGGATGGTGCTGTTCCAACGGCGCATGCAGATTAATATCCGGAGCAAGTCCATCTACTTATTTGTGTGATGCCATTCCGGTATAATTTATTTCACCAGTACATTTTAAACCAAGTTATTATTATGAAAAATCTAAAGAAACTCAACCGAAATCAACTAAAAGTGGTTACAGGAGGTATTGCTTGCCGGGTTGATGATTACTACTGCCCGGGAACTTCTGTATGTTGTCTGAATGGCGGACCTTTTGATGGCCTTTGCAGAACACCTGAGCAAATGGCAACCCAGTGCCCTTGAAAATAAAAACTAATCGCAAACATCAATAATTACTATGAAAAATCTTAAAAAAATCACCAGAGAAAATCTTAAAACCATTAAAGGAGGTATTACCATGGAATGCGCCCAGACGCAGGCTTCTGCAGTGTATTGTATTCAGAAAACACCACAATGCCCGCCGGATCCGGACGGTTTACTTTGTGTATATGCCTGCAATAAATGGTGTTATATATAATAGATTGTAAAACTTTATCCAAATTTTATTAAATTAGAAATGTCGTCATATTTTTTGGCGACTTTTTAAATGACTATACGTTTTGAAGAAATTTCCTTTTTATAAACAGCCCGATACCAAAGACTGTGGACCCACATGTCTTAGAATTGTCAGTAAATATTATGGCAAAAGTATATCCCTGCAACAAATCCGGACCCTTTCCGAAACTACCCGGGAGGGAAGTAGCTTGTTGGGTCTGAGTGATGCCGCAGAAGATTTAGGATTTCGATCCTTAGGCGTTCAGATAGATTTTAACACCCTTGCAGAAGAAGTTTCTTTTCCGTGTATCGCACATTGGAACAAGAATCACTTTGTGGTTGTCTACAAAATTGATAAAAACAACAGGGTTTATATTTCAGATCCGAGCTATGGGCTTATCACTTATACCCGAGAAGAATTCATAAGATCATGGATCGGGGAAAATGCCAATGAGAATACAGAAGAGGGAATTATCCTGATCCTTGAAACTACTCCGGCCTTCTTTCAGACAGAATTTGATGATGCGGAAAGTAAGGCCAGCTTCTCTTTTCTATCTAAATATTTATTAAAATACAAATCACTTGTTATTCAACTTGCCGTAGGACTTTTGGCGGGAAGTTTATTGTCTCTGATATTCCCGTTCCTTACACAAAGTATTGTGGATGTAGGAATACAAAACCAGGATCTGAATTTTATCTACTTAGTTCTATTAGCTCAAATCATGCTCTTTATAGGAAGAATGGGCATTGAAGTGATCCGAAGCTGGATTCTTCTCCATCTTTCAGCAAGAATCAACATTTCCATTATTTCTGATTTCTTTATCAAGTTGATGAAGCTCCCAATCAGCTTTTTTGATACCAGAATGACCGGGGATATCATGCAGAGAATTAATGATCATCACAGAATCGAACAACTTCTCACCAGCTCTTCTTTAAATACTCTATTCTCGCTGGTTAATCTGATTATTTTCAGTATCGTCTTATTATTCTATGATTACAGGCTATTTATTGTCTATCTGGTTGGGGCAGTTCTGTATGTTGGCTGGATCAGCTTTTTTCTTAAAAAGAGAAAAGAGCTGGATTATAAAAGATTTTCCCAGGTTTCCCAGGAGCAAAGTAAAGTGATTGAACTTATCAATGGGATGCAGGAAATTAAAATGCATAATGCCGAAAAACAAAAACGCTGGGACTGGGAATTTTTACAGGTAAAGTTGTTTAAAATAAGAATTAAATCTCTTTCCCTTGAACAGTGGCAGTCCGTAGGAGGAAATTTCATCAATCAGATGAAAGATATCCTGGTAAGTTTTCTGTCGGCAAAATTAGTCTTAAGCGGCAATCTTACATTAGGGATGATGCTTTCCGTACAATATATTATCGGACAGCTTAACAGTCCTTTACTTCAGCTGATTGATTTCATCAAGCAAACCCAAGATGCCAAGATTTCCCTGGAAAGATTAGGAGAAATCCACGATAAGGAAGATGAAGAAAATAAAGACGAACAATATGTTTCTGAAATTCCTAAAAAAGATATTGAGATTGAAAATGTTTCATTCCGTTATATCGGGTCGGACGTTTTTGTCTTTGAAAACCTTAATTTAACGATTCCTTACCAGAAAACGACAGCTATTGTGGGAGCAAGCGGAAGTGGAAAGACAACACTTTTGAAATTATTGATGAAGTTTTACGAACCCAATGACGGAGATATTAAAATTGCCAACACAAGGCTCAAGAATATTTCACCAAGAAACTGGAGGGATCATTGTGGTGTGGTTATGCAGGAAGGTTATATTTTTAATGATACAATCGCTAATAATATTGCAGTAGGTGAAGATTATATTGACAAGCAAAAGCTACGGAAAGCTGTAGAGATTGCTAACATCAAGGATTTTATTGAAGGGCTTCCTCTGAGCTATAATACTAAGATTGGAAATGAAGGTGTTGGTGTCAGTGGTGGGCAGAAACAGAGACTGTTTATTGCAAGGGCAGTTTATAAATCCCCTGAATACATTTTTTTTGATGAAGCAACCAGCGCTCTGGATGCCAATAATGAAAAAATTATTATGGAAAACCTTGAACAGTTTTTCAAAGGTAAAACCGCTATCGTTATTGCTCACCGCCTTTCAACGGTAAAGCATGCTGATAAAATTATTGTTCTGGACAAAGGAAAGGTTGTAGAGGAAGGAAATCATGCTGAACTGGTAGCTCTGAAAGGCGAATACTACAGATTAGTAAAAAATCAACTGGAATTAGGAAATTAAAAAGATATTTTTTCTTATTTTTATTTTATTAACCAAATTCAAAATGTATTTATTATGAAAAATTTAAAAAAAATCTCAAAAGAGGAATTGAAACAAATCAAAGGTTCCGGATTAGTATGCTCAACCGGTTATTACTGGTGCAAATACACGCAAAGCTGTATTTCTGAGGAAAGAGTTTGTACTTATATTTTATAAAACATCTATTATGAAACTCCTCAGGAAAGTCTCACGACAACATTTAAAGGATGTATACGGAGCAGGTCCCGTACAACCTTCGCCATGCAATTGTTTCTGCTATGTAAACGGAATCAAGGTATGGAATGCATGCAACCAGTATTGTCCGGGTGGAGAAGTAATACCGGGCGTCGAGCCGGGAAACCATCCTAACTGCAGTTACAAATTACCATTGTAACTATTTTGAAAAATTCAATCAAAATCCTCATGATGAGGATTTTGATTTTCACCCCTTAAATTTCACATGGAAAAAGATATTTTAGATAATATAGAACTTCGCTCCGAAAGTGTACAGGATATACTTACACAGCCTCCTCATTGGATGATCCGCTGGGGAAACACCATTATATTTATTATACTTTTACTGATTCTGGTTATGAGTTATATTATAAGGTATCCAGAATTTATTCCGGCCCCGATTATTGTAACCTCACAAAACCCACCGGAAAAGCTGGAAGCCAGAACGAATTCTAAAATTGAAAAAATATTCATTAAAAATCATCAGGAGGTCAAAAAAAACCAAATTCTGATGGTCATGCAGTCAACAGCAAACTATAAAGATGTATTAGAGCTGAAAAAGCTTGTGGATTCTCTTACTCCCGATCAGTTACGTAATTTTCCGATCCGCGAAACATCCAGATTCAAGCTTGGTGAATTGCAGGGAGATTATAATAATTTTGCCAAAGCATTCCAGGATGAGGAGCTGTTTACAAGGTTACAGCCTTATGCGCCGGAAAACCTGGCGGCCAATCAAAGCCTTTCCGAATACCGGGTTAGAATTGCTACTTTAAAGCAGCAAAAAAATCTTGAACTGGCAAAATATGAATTAACAAAGAAAAGTTATCAACGTACACAGGATCTTTATAATCAAGGGGTAATTTCTGCCGTTGAGCTGGAAAATGAAAAAATAAAATATCTTCAGGCACAACAAAGTGTAGAGAATATCAAACTTTCTTTGTCTCAGATTGAAGAAAGTATTTCCAATCTTAATAAAACAAAAAGTGGAACGGCTATTAACAGTGAGAAAGATAAAATTACCTATTCATCACAAACCTTACAATTGTTTGAGCAACTAAGAAAATCATTGAAACAGTGGGAGCAGAATTATCTGATAATTTCTTCCATAGATGGTCTTGCCAGCTTCCAGCAATTCTTTGGAGAAAATCAGTTTGTAAAAACCGGAGATGCCATTTTATCGATTTTACCTAAAAATAAAGAAACATTGGTAGGCAGAATGTTGGTTCCGGCAACAAATTCAGGAAAGATTGTTCCAGGTGAAAAGGTGCTGATCAAACTGGATAATTACCGTTTCCAGGAATATGGTATTGTGGAAGGCAAAGTACAGAATATCTCTCTTTCTCCGGATAAGGATGGAAATTATTATGTAGATATTATACTTCCTAAAGGACTTAAAACGAGTTACAACAAAAATCTTCCTTTTGATAAAGAATTAAAGGGTAATGCTGAAATTGTAACGCAGGATTTAAGACTTATTGACCGTTTCTTCTATCAGATCAGAAAACTTCTTGGATATCAAAGTTAAAAGAGTTTTTAAAAATTATATAAAAAATAAACCGCAACAGAATCTGTTGCGGTTTTCATTTTGTAGCGAAGACGGGATTTGAACCCGTGACCTTTGGGTTATGAATCCAACGCTCTAACCACCTGAGCTACCTCGCCGTTTTGGTGGTGCAAATATATAAATTATTTGTTTTCCACCAAAATTATTTTAGCTTAAAATATTCCAAAACATCGCCTACATGGTCTGGTTTGCTGATTATCTTATTGTTAGCATCTAAAATAAAATACGATGGTGTAGCATGGATATTGTAGGTATCTGTATAACTGCTGTTCCATCCCTTTAATTCGGAATCGTTGATCCATGGGAATGCAGCAATTTTTTTAGTATAAGAATCTTTATCAGTATCTAATGAAAAGCCTATAATCTGAATATTTTTGGTTTTTAAATCATTATACTTCGTCAGAAGTTGGGGGAGCTCACTTTCGCAATGTGAACATGTAGACGACCAGAAAATAATAATCTTCTTATCGGCTTTTACATCATAAAGTGATTTTGCTGTTGAATTGACCGCTGATTGAAATTTATAATTAGGAAATGCCGCCCCCAGCTCTACATTGGCATTAGCTTTAAGGGTTGAAGCAAGCCTGTCGGTAATAGTACATTTAAGATTTTTAGCAAGGCTGAGATACTTGTCCTTAAGCTCTCCCATCTCATAGACATCAAAAATATCAATCAGTTCAGATAAAACAGTTTGCCCACGAGGTGTTTCTACTTTTAATCTATCTAAAAGTTTGTCTACAGATCCCCCAACATTCGCATTGCCACCTGCATTAAGATAAGCAACCAGCACAGGTCTTAATAGCGATGATGTTTCAAGCATATCCCCGGATTTATCCAGGAAGTTGATAATATCATCCTGGCTTGCTTTATTAGTGCTATTATTAGATAAGAACTTATTATAATTTGTATTATAGTAATAAATGAACGGATGTTTTGTCTGGTCTATATCTTCTAATCCTGTTGACAATCTCCCTATTTCTGTCTTTAATGCTTTTCCGAATTCAGTATTATCTTTATAATATTCTTTGATTTGAGTTAAAGCAGGTAAAATCAATTCCTTTTTCTGAGATCCCTCCTGTAGGCTATTCATGAGATTATTTACTTCATCCTGATAAGCTACATCTTTGATCTTATTATTTTGTACATCCAGCTTTATATTTACATTCTTATTCTCAGAAATAAAACTAACGGAGTTATTGGTGTTGGGGAAGTAAACTTTCATCATCCCTGCATAGTTCTTAGGATACTTAAAAGTCCAAACATTATTCTTACTCTGCTCTTTGGTAACAATAATATCCTTAGATCCGTTTAAAGTATATAGAATGGCATCTTGTTCCTTGAAATCTGCAGGTCCCTGAATCGAAACTGTGAATTGTGCCTGCAATGTTAATGCAGATAATACTGCTGATAGTATATAAATCTTTTTCATAAGGTAAAAATAAAAAAACTCCCTGACTAATCAGGGAGTTTAAAATATTTTAATAAAATTTTATATTTTTTGTCTTTTTATCTTTTTCGCAAAAAATACGATGAACAAGATAGCTACGCCTGATAATGCATATATATACATATCAACTGGTGATGCAGGTGCTCCTGGCCCTACTACACCGCCCCCTCCCGGATTCGTAACGGCTTGTGCATTTATTATCGAGACTGCTGAAAGAAAAAAGGCTGACGTGACTAGTTTATTGATAGTTTTCATTAGATTTTTATTTTAAGATTTTAGTGTTAACAGTTTCTCCTTTATCAGAAACAATTTTTACAACGTATGAGTTTTTAAGTGAACCATCCAGTTCAATTACAAAATCTGCAGAAGTATTAACTGCTTTTTTAGAGATAACTAGTTTACCGCTCATATCATAAACTTCAATATCTGCTTTTTTCCAGTTCGGGTCAAATCTAACAATATAGTTAGTAATATCCGGATTGTAAACTACCATTGTTCTTGAAGGCTTAACAGAAGGCGTCTGAGTTGCCAACACATTGTTAGTAGGCTCTCCATAATATAGATCATATTCACTGTTGGTAACCGGAACCGTGTCTCCTTGTTTAGCTTGCATCACAGTGCCGTTAGGCGCTTTATAATAAAAACCAACACCTGAAGATAATTGATGTGTTCCATTAGCAACCAAGGCTGCATTTTCTCTAATTTCAAATTTATAGGATTTAATATTAGAGCTATAATTTACTAATTTAACATTCTTTCCTAAGAAATTGTTTTCATTAGCTTCGTTAATATATAACCAGTAAGAGGAAGTATAGTTATAATCATAACCTCCTGTAGGAGCTTCTTCGAATGTACCTAACGTGTTAAATGCCGAAGCAGTAAACTGAGTGTTAGTATCCGCAGAATGTCCTGTAGTACCGTCAGGATAAACAACATAGTATGTTCTGTCTACTTCTTTTCCATTAGCATCAAGCGCAATAATACCTAATTGTTTTACAGTACCTGTTTTAGCTGTAGCGCTTTTATTAGCTGTTACATTATAATCTGTAGTAGCAGATCTGCTGTAATAATTAAATCTTCTTAAATTAGCAAGATTAAGAGAATTAGCAACACTGTTGTCATTTAGCTTAATGGCAAAAGTACTAAAAGGTCTTACCATTAAGTAATCCACATTTCCTGTAGGAACTCCTGCAGAGAAAGTAACGGCCTGATAAGCAGCTGAGCTAGTTCCTCCGGTTGTAGAACTTACAATTCCGGACGGCTCAAATCTTATTCCATAGATATTGGTCAGGTTAACATTATCACTAATACCTGTTGCCCCAGGTTCAGCTGTCCCAATTAAAGATAAATCCAGGTTTGTAAAGTATGGATTGGAAAACTGATACCAGTTCTTACCATAATTGCCTTGCCAAGCGGTTCCGCCAGCAGCCATGTGAAAGCCATCCTGAACGTAGGAATAATACTTTTCATAATATTGATTCACATTGCTACCACCTGTTCCAAAATTAACAGCTGCTCCTGCATTCTGTAAAGTAATCGGTGCATTGGCAAAAGAACCGTCATCAGAAACTGGACGTCCTTTTACCGTTCTTGTTATGGTTGATAAATCAAGTCCCGAACCTCCTACCATCCAGTAAGCATGCGCCGGAGCGGCATCACCGAATTTATATGGACCGGATATGTTAGGTAAATGAACAGCCACTACATTTGTATTGTTATAATACAAAATATCATTTTTAGAACCTCTTGCGGTTGAAAATGTTTTACCGAGTTCAGCATTCAGGGTTGAGGGAGTTTTCATATAGAATGGCATACCCATCTGCTGATAATCTCCATGTTTTACTTGTCTAACCTCCTGATCTACGATTCCGGTAATATTAGCCTGGGGAATACCTGTAATATATAGCTGTCCATATGTGTAAACCGGAGTAGCTGTGGAACTATTTGTATTCATAGAGGCAAACGCAGTAGGCTCATTAAGTTTATTAATGAAATTTCCTCCTCCGGTTGCTTCGGTTTTATCAACGTTTGAAGCATCAACTGTTTTGAAAAGATCTGTCGCGCTACCGGCAACCATGATGTTTCCATGGTTCTCAATAACACCGTTTCCTTTCATTTGCATGCCTCCACCACTATAAACTAGCGTGCCTTTACTCACATACATATTAGCATTAGTGTCAACATGACATAATATCTGCGCCTGAACAGAATAACTAATTGCTAAAAGACCAATAGCAAATAAACTTTTTCTCATTGTATATAAATTATTTGTGTGTTAATACAATCTTCACCCGCAAAGGTATAATTTTTTTTAAAGAAAAAAAAATATTCTTTACTTATTAACAAAAATATTATCTTCCGTTAATACGATTTCCTTTTCTTCACCGATAGAAAACATATAATCCTCAAGCACTTTTTCTGTAGTTCCTCTAAGACCCCTTGCTCCTAATCCTTTTTCAATTGTTTCCTCTACGATTTTTTCAATTGCTCCGTCAGTGAATACCAATTTTGTGCCATCCATCTTAAACAACTCAATAAATTGATTTACAATTGAATTCTTCGGTTCCTTCATAATTCTTACCATCGTTTCCTTAGTAAGTTTATCCAGGTAGGTAATAATTGGAAATCTTCCTAAAAGTTCGGGAATTAATCCAAATGAACGCAAATCAATCGCATTAATATTCGTTAATATATATTCTTCTTCATCTACCTTATTGATTTTTTCGGCACTAAAGCCAATAGCCTGTTTATTAAGTCTTCTTTCAATGATCTCTTTGATCCCGTCAAAAGCTCCCCCTGCAATGAAAAGAATATTCTGGGTATTCACCTGAATGTATTTCTGATCAGGATGTTTTCTACCACCCTGAGGCGGAACATTTACGATACTTCCTTCCAGTAGTTTCAACAAACCCTGTTGTACCCCTTCTCCCGAAACATCTCTTGTAATACTTGGATTATCAGATTTTCTGGCAATTTTATCAATCTCATCAATGAAGACGATTCCTTTTTCTGCTTTCTCTACATCATAATCTGCCACCATAAGCAATCTGGACAGGATACTTTCAACGTCTTCCCCCACATATCCTGCTTCGGTAAGAATTGTTGCATCCACAATACAGAACGGAACATTGAGCTCTCTTGCAATGGTTTTAGCCAACAGGGTTTTTCCGGTTCCGGTTTCACCGATCATAATAATGTTTGACTTTTCAAGCTCTACTTCCCTGTTTTCATCCTGAGCATGAAGCAGTCTTTTGTAATGGTTGTAAACCGCAACGGACAACTGTTTTTTTGCCTGGTCCTGCCCGATTACGTATTGATCAAGAAATTCTTTGATTTCTTTTGGCTTTTTAAGCTCATCTATCGTTTCAGCAGGAGAGAACCCATCTTTGGAGACACTATCTTTTACAATGGAGTGAGCCTGCTCTATGCAATTTTCACAAATAAAACCATTCTGCCCGGAAATCAGCATCTGCACTTCATTTCTTTTTCTCCCGCAGAAAGAACATTGGTTTGCGTTCATATTCTATAATATAATTATCGTTTAAAGAAAATCGTAAAAAATTTCTTTTTTACGATCTCCTTAATTTTTAAGAATTAATGATTGAGTTTTGAATTTCTGTATACTCTTCACTCGTTAATTTCAATCTTTCGTTTCTGAAGTTCATGTCTTCCATTTTATTCAGCGGAATCAGATGGATGTGAGCGTGAGGAACTTCCAATCCCACGACTGCCACTCCTACTCTTACGCACGGAATGGCATTTTTTATTTTCTTGGCCACTTCCTGCGCAAATCCCCAAAGGTTTTTATATTCTTCACTTTCCAAATCGAAGATCAGATCAACTTCTTTTTTAGGAACGACTAGTGTATGCCCTTTCACCAAAGGCATTGCGTCTAAGAATGCTATAAAGTTTTCATCTTCCGCTATTGTATAGGCTGGAATTTCCTTGTTGATGATTTTTGTAAATATAGTGCTCATCCTTTTTCTTTTAATGAGAAATTAGAATTTATACGTAGAATTATAATGTAATTTCCAGTACTTCAAAAGACAATTTATTGCCATTAGGTAAAGTAATTTCAGCTGTTTCTCCTACCACTTTTCCCAGTAAGCCCTTTGCTATGGGTGTATTCACAGAAATCTTACCACTTTTCAGGTCACTTTCATTATCCGGAACCAATGTGAAAACCTGCTCCTGTTTGGTGGCATTGTTTTTCAGCCTCACGGTTGTTAAAATAGAGACCTTTGAAGTATCCAGTTGGCTTTCATCTATAATTTTAGAAGTGGCAATAGCGTCTTTAAGTTTAGAAATTCTCATTTCCAACATTCCCTGTGCTTCTTTAGCAGCATCATATTCCGCATTTTCAGATAAATCCCCTTTATCTCTTGCTTCTGCAATCTGCTGGGTAATTTTTGGTCTTTCTACAGTTTCCAACTGTTCCAGCTCAGCTTTCATTTTCTCTAGTCCCTCCTTTGTTACGTAGCTTGCCATAATTTTAAGAATTTAGTTTTAGTATAAAAAAATAATCCGACATTTGCCGGACAATGTTTTCGTTTAATAATCGTTTAATTTTTACAAATATATAAAAATTTAAATTGAAATGAAAAAAACTTTTTCAATCTTATCTATTTTCACATTACTGATAATCAGCAATTTAAGCATAAATTCATGTGGCAGTACCGATGATACCGTAAGTTGTTTTCCGAATACTCCCATTAATGTAACTTTAAACCTGAATCTGCCCGCTTATAACGCTTTGAACCAGGTCGGAGGATGGATTTATGTAAATGAACAACAGTCTGGAACCAGAGGTCTGATTATTGTGAGGGCTTCTGATACCAACTTCAAGGTGTATGACAGAAATGCACCCCATGTTTGTCCGGATAGCAACACGACACTGGAAGTTAAAGATAACATAAGTATTATTTGCCCAAAGGATAATGCAACCTGGATTCTTCTTACAGGACAACCAACGGCCGGATCCTCTCTTCCTCCTAAAACGTATCCTTATAATTATGATCCGTCCGGTAAAATTTTAGCGGTGTATTATTAATATGAAAGCAGTTATACAAAGAGTTTCAGAAGCCAGTGTAAAGGTGGATGGAAAAATTGTTGGTGAAATTAATAAAGGTTTGATGTTATTGATTGGCATTGATGAAGCTGATGAAAAAACCGATGCAGACTGGCTGGTTCAGAAAATCCTGAATTTAAGGATTTTTGGTGATGCTGAGGAAAAGCTTAATCTTTCTGTACAGGATATTTCAGGAGAAATTCTCTCCATCAGTCAATTCACCTTGATCGCAGATTATAAGAAAGGAAACCGCCCGTCTTTCATAAAAGCTGCCAAACCAGATAAGGCTGTTCCTTTGTTTGATTATTTTAAAGAACAGATTGCCAAATCCGGGTTGAAAACCGAAAGCGGTATTTTTGGAGCGGATATGAAAGTGTCTCTGATTAATGACGGACCCGTTACCATTGTAATGGATTCCATTACAAAAAATTAAAAAATTAGTTCAATGTCTGGACCCAGTTTCTTTTTCTCAGTTTTGCTGGTAGTTTTGTTTTCCATTTCCTGTAGTGCCCAATCCCGGGATGAGCTTTTAAAAATGAAGCTGGATTCTGCTTTTTCAGGTGTATTTCATGATAATGAACCCGGAGGAAGCATTTTTATTCAACAGGGTGAAAAAGTTTTATATGAAAAATCTTTTGGCCAGGCAAACCTGAAAACTAAAGAAAAGTTTACAAGCAAAACCATTTCGAATACAGGATCTATCACCAAAACATTTGTAGCCTATGGGATTTTAATTCTTCAGGACAGAAAAAAACTATCTGTTGAAGATCATCTATTGAAATTCTTTCCTGACTTCAAAAATAAAAGCATTGCTGCTAAAATAAAATTAAGGCATCTTTTGACCCATACTTCCGGACTTCCCGATATTAGAGGGGTGGAAAAGGACAGTGTATTTTATTTAACTGCAAAAGATGAAGAAAATTTCCGACCTTTGAAGCTTACGGATTCTTTGAACTTTGAGCCCGGCTCAAAATGGGAATATTCTAATCCTGCCTACAATGGATTGGCTTTAGTTATAGAAAAGACAAGTAAAATGAAGTGGCAGCATTTCATTGACTCAAATATTTTCAAACCCAGCGGAATGAAAAGCAGCAAAATAACTGATGGCAAGTACCCTGATAAAAATGTAGCTCATGGTTATATTTTTAAGAATGATCAATACCAGGAATATGATTACGGTGAATACCCAACTTTTACAGCTGCCGGAAATGGAGGAGTATGGAGTTCTATAGAGGATTTAAGGAAATATATAAAAGCCATTCAGAGATGTAAAATAACTCATTGTGATATAATAGAATCATCACAAACGGTGCAAGCACCTGAAAACTGGAAAAAAGAAAATCCTATGTTTCATTCCGGTGTATGGTTTGTACATAAAGGATTCTATGCTGAACAAAAAACTGAGGAATCAGTAGATGTCATAGAACATGCAGGAGATCAGGGAGGGTTCAAATCTCATTTGATTATGATCCCTGAAAAGAATATTTCCATAATCTGGCTTACCAACAATAATACATTTATCACAGGACATATCCGCAGAATATTATTAAAATTAAAATATATTGATTAAGGTCATTATGACAAAAAATAAAGCTGCCCCGGAACCGGGGCAGCTTTATTTTTATTATTATTTTATAATACTATAAACTATTGAGCAGGAATACTGCTAAAATTAAGTGCTATTTTAAGGTTCATATCAGAGGTGGTCTGATTTCTAAGTTCATAAACCGTTCTTACCGTAAGTCCGTTACTTTTTACAACATTATCCAGGTAGCCTGTATCATTAAGATCTAGGTTAACACTTGATGAAGTTGTAGAAATATCATTACGTGAAGCGACAAGCTTTTCTCCCGTTCCGCCTGAAGAAATATATACTTTGATAGATTTCAGAGCGCTCAGATTTCCGCCTGATGGGGAAACTACAGATACTTTTGCATCTGAAATCCTTACATCTTTAATTTGTGCATTATTGTTTCCTCCAAACCAGGTTTGCACATTGGTAGCTGTTGCTGTGGATGACACTTCCTGATTAGCCGGTACTCCTGTGGAAATCAAAACATTTGCAGTATAAGGGAAAGTATTCTGAACCAGGGACTGAACCGTACCACAACTTACTAATGCTACAGAAGCTATTGCTGCGGTTAAAATTATATTTTTCATAATAGTAATTCTTTTGTGAAATACCTTACAGAAATTGTACCAATTATTCCACACTTACCGAAAAACCTCCTTTTGTATTTCCGGAAGCCATATTGCTTTTCCCAATGATCAGCCAGACTTCTCCATTTCCGGGAATTTCGTAAGTAATCTCTCTTCCGAATGGTCCGTCATATTTACCATTGGGAAGTTTTATCTGATTGAAGCGGATATTAAAATCTTTTTCATGGGTCGTAATTGTAGCTTTAAGAGAGGGCTGGTTATAGTTGGTAATTTTCAAAACCAACTCCTGGTTTTCCTTAGTGAATTCTTCTCCCAAGGTAAACGGAAGTTGTGACGCATCTGCTGTTCTTATGATTTGTCCTTCCTTCTCGGTCCTCATAACTCCCTGGCGCAGCACTTCTTTTGTTGCCGGTGCATTGTTTATGATTGAATCCTTTTTCTTCAAAGCGGCCGAATCTAACTGAGATTTTGGATATGGTTGTTCTGTTACCGCCATCGAATCATTAGTAACGGTTTCTGAAACAGGGATTTCTTTTTTACAGGAAATGATTATTAATGGGATTAACAATAACGCTTTTTTCATATTACTTTATTTTAGTTTTTACATGCCAAAATTGTTCCATATATTCAGGAGGTTTTGCTAATGGTATTGAGCGGAACCATGATATTCCCCTCCTTTTTAATTATTTTGATCATGAAATACATAAAATTCAGCATAATCCCCATCAATACCGTTACTCCCCACGTTTTCGTGTGTTCCAGAGGGTAGATGAACCTTACAATAATATCATTGAACAATCCAAAAGGATTATTCAGAATATCCCAGCTATTCCATCGTAAGAACCGTCCAAGATAAACTCCGAAGCTGCTCAGGAACAAGAAGAAAACAACGATTAAATTAATGACCTGTTTTTTAAAATAGGCGGAAAGAAATTTTTCAATATCATTCAGACTTACAAAACCACAGATGAGTCCGGTCCAGGCATAAGAAAGGATTACAATGAGATCATACCAGACCGGTATACCAGCCCTGACTTTCAGATGGAAAAGATCCGTTAATATATAAGGAGAGTTGGGAAAGAACAGAACCCAGGCTATCACCATGAGCATTAAAGAAGTTTTACTTTTTATCTGAAAAATCAAAGCAAAAGAAGTAATTATCAAAGGAATCCAGGCGAGGAATAAATTCCAGTTCAGAAAGAAGAACACTTTAGTGTCGCTTACATAATACCTGAATATGGAAAGACTAAAACAAAATAAGGTCATCAGTATAAGAAGCAGGTTGATTTCAAACCTTTGATGCTTTATCAGTTTTTGTATCATTATTTACAGCAATTTATTTAATTGTTTGATAATACCCTATTTTAGAAAGGAAACTTTCATTTTGTTGTACTTTTACTTTATCAAGAATTTCCTTTTTCAGTTTGTCATCCTGTTTTTCTTTCGCATATTTCAAGAGCCCTTTGTCGTTGAAATTAATCTCTCTTTTATGATAATCGAGTACAAAATCTTTTCGCTTCATATTCTGGGAAGTAATGATCCCACCCCAATTGATATAGCTGCAAACCAGAATGGTTCCATACAAATACCAAGTCATTGTATTGAAAAGATAGGCATTTGTTTTCTGATATTGAATCTTAATAAAAGTAGCCACTAATCCTATTAATGATAAAATCAGGAATGCATATACTCCGAGTCTTTTATAAGTGAACCCGTAATTAATAATATACTCTGAATTTTTAACAGCTGCCGAAAGAATAAGAACCGCATTCAGTAAGATCCAGATTTTAGCTAAGATTTTCAATTTTCCTGCTTTCGGATCAAAATTGAATCCCGATTTGAAATAGAACATAATAACCATTATTGCCATCGCAATGGACATGATCACTGCGATAACCCTTTCATGGGTTTCATCCGAAAGCTGGGCGGGGCTTTTTATGACTTCATAGAACTGCTCATAATTATAAGTGATAATGAAGAAGATCAATAGGACATTCAACACAAAAAAGGAAATGACACCGCTCATTCTTTCCGAATCAAGATCAAGAAAAGAATAGGTGGATTTCTGGATTTTGGCTTTTTCTCCAAAGTGATCATTCAAAATAGGGTTTTGTTTATAGATGTATTTTTCTACCAGATAGCTCCAGAAATTAAATGCTATAAAGAAACCTAAAGCAGTAATGCAGATCAATTGCCAGATATTGACATCCAATTCAATATTTTCGAAAAGGTGGGCAAAATGCTCACTTCCTACGGAATAGATTGCAAAGAAAATGGCTAAAAGGAATAACGGAATAAGAACGAATGCCAGAATTTTCTGCCCTAAACCGGACATATTCCTTTTAGGCAGCCAATCATCAAAACTGAAAAATCTACAGATAAATGTAAAACAGTTAACAATGAAGACAGGAATCAAAAGAAGTATTTTCATCCTCCTGTTTTTTGATCTGTAGCCCAGTAATAAGAGTGAGCTTACAACCGCCAAAAATGAAGGAAAATCTCCATACCACGCAAAAGCAGCACTGGAAAGTACACTCGTCGCAAAAAGAAACAGAAAGGTTTTTGTCCGGTTCTTCTCAGGGGTTCTGAATAGCGTAAGTAAAGCGTAAATCGTTCCTAAAACTCCAAGGTTAAGGCCAACATTCTCGTCGTAAAATAATACAACAAACAATGCGGTTGTAAGAAATATATAATGATGTGTTTTCATAATGTACTTTTAAAAGTGGGTAACTGTATTTTTCTGTAGTATAAAATCTTTCAGATGTTCAAAATTCTGCCAAAGCAAAGCTTCAAAATCCCAGTCATAAAAGGGTCTCATTTTTTGGCCTTTTTTGTATGCTCTTGTGTACATTCCGATATATTCCGGTAAAATCAATGTTCCTAAGCAGATGGCAGCAAGAAGGTGGGCGTTCATTTTCCCATTTCCGAGAAGGAGGAACTGCATTGCGATTTCGTCTTCGAAGTTGGTGCCACATCCCGTAATCAGGTGATGAACATCGTGATTTTCCATTTTCGGGATCATAGTAAAACCATGTTTTTTATAAAATTCTCCCAGTTTTCTTCCCAGAGAATCTGCCTGAAATTCGAGCAGTTGTTTTTCATTGAACTGCCATTGTCTCTTTTTCTTTTTGAAATATTTTCTGTACAGCCTTTGAGTGTGTTCGTACACAAAAAGCAGGAAGCGAACTCGTTGTTTTTTCATAATTTATTTTTTAGTTTATGTTAATAGTGAATAATATTGATTCCAATAAATGCATATAAAACGGCAATAGGAATATTGACCAGCATACAACATACTCCTCTGACACAGGAATCTAAATAGGGCTTATTAAAAGCTCCGTATAACAGTAATCCTACTGCAGCCGTTAAGTTGATCACTGTGCCGAATGTGAGAAGGAGAATCCCTCCTTCCACGAAGCCTTCCCAACTCGTTATCATATACCCAAACAGACAAATACTTCCCAGAAGGAATGATCCCCAGAAAAAAAACTTTCCGACAAATTCCATTTCAGAATTTTCCATCATTTTACATATTAACTTCCTGCAAACGGAGTCCCGAAAATCCCTACCGCCAGTTCCATCCAAATTAAAATCAGCACGATCAGAATAATCCCGCAAATAATTAATTTGGAAGAAAAGCTTTTATTTGAGCTCACCACAAGATTGATGATGAATGCCGTTCCGAAAAGCAAGATCCCGGCAATGATAAAATCAAATAACGACCAGTTAAACCCTTCAATAAAAAGATTTCCGAAAAAAGCTGCCGCCAAAAGCAAAGCAGGGATCGCGAAAGTCAAAATGCTAGTTTGTTTCAGTGTTTTCATATTTTAAGTATTTTAGTTGTAAAGTACTTTGAATTACAAAGTTTATATTCAAAAAAATTTTTCTTTATTTACCTAATAATTTTTCCAATGCGTTTAAATGTTCCGAAAAAGCTTCTCTTCCACTTTGGGTAACCCTGTAGGAGGTCTTGGGCTTTTTCCCCACAAATTCTTTTTTAACTTCAATATAATTGGCTTTTTCCAACGCCGTACTATGACTCGCCAAATTACCATCCGTGATCTCCAGCAGTGCTTTCATTTCCGAAAAATCAACCCAATCGTTGACCATAAGAACAGACATAATGCCTAATCTTACGCGACTTTCGAATTCTTTATTGAGTTGATTTATTTTGATCATAATCAGAATGTAGGTTCCAGATTTTAAATTAAACTTCTAAAATCTGCAAATTTAAATTTTATTTATATTTCTTGTGCATGATTAATCCATAGACAATATGCAAGACCCCAAAACCAAGAGTCCAGGCCACCAGCCCCCAACCTAAAAAGAAAAAGGAAATGAGACCCAGAATAATCTGGCAATATCCTAAATACTTAATATCAGTCAGCGTATATCTTTCTGCACTTACCAGAGCCAAACCGTAAAAAATCAATGTAGCAGGTGCCACTAGTGCAAAAAGGTGATGATATAATAATCCGAGACAAACTACTCCACCTGTAAACAAAGGAACCGCAAAGGTGACTAAAAGACGTTTTGTTGTAGCGTCCCAAATTTTCAAGCCTTTTCTTTTGCTTTTATTAGCGGTGAAAATATAACCGCTCAAAACAGCAGTAATTAATATCAGAGTTCCGGCGACAACGAGTTCTTTAACTAAGGAAAGGCTGTATACATTGCTTTCCCCATCAAAATAATCAATCCCTTCTCTTTGAAAAACAAAATAGACATACACGGCTCCGATAATTGCAGCAAGACCTGCAAAAACACCCGACAATCCACTCAAAGAAATAAATCTGGAAGAACGTTCCATCATGGAACGGATATGTGACAGATCTTCGTGATAGTTTTTTGAATCCATATAAAGAACTTTGAAATACAAAGTTATAATTAATTTTCAAATTTCAAAATTATTTTTCAAAATTTTCATGATTAGTTTTCTACTCATCATCAGGAATTCTTAATTTTAAGAAACTAATATTGAATATCATGAATAAAGAGGTTTTACGCTCGCTAATTTTCAGACATCTGGACGGAATCGTTACGGCTCCCACTGTAGCTTCTCTTATCAAAAAAGATATTATTTGCTACATGATAGATAAGAAGGAAATCAAATTGCAGCAGCTTGCAGAAACTTTTAAGGCTCATGACGGATATCTTAATGTGGCATTACGGACCCTGGCATCACAGGGGTTTTTAGACTACACCGTAGATCATGAAAAAGATGAAATTGTCCTTTCCGTGAATCACAACACGCATTATTTACAAAAATATTCTCCGCTTTATCTTAAAGTGATTTCGTTTCAAAAAAAGTCCGTTGATATGAGGAATCAGATTACGGAAGCTTCTTTTATTGAAGAATTTGCTGAACTTACCCTTGCTCTAAAAAATAATTTCGGAATTACATTTACTGAAGATTCCGGCGAAAAAAAGATTCTGGAACAGATTTTAAAACATATTGAAGGATGTATTATCGGTCCCATTATCGTTTACCTCGGAATGACAGGAATGTTTCATAAATACTTTATGGAGACTTCTTTTCAGGCAGCCGAATTCCACAAGAACTCCGAAAATTTTGAAATCATACTGGATTTTCTTACTCATTTGGATTGGTTTAAAAAATCGGGTGATAACTATAAGTTTACAGATACCGGGATTTATTTTGCCAAAAGAGCGACTTCTTATGGTGTTACGGTTTCCTATCTTCCTTTGCTGAATAAAATGGATGATCTTTTGTTCGGGAATGCATCTAAAATAAGAGAGATCTCCGAAGGAGAAGATGAAATCCATGTAGACAGAACCATGAATGTCTGGGGAAGCGGCGGAGCACATTCGAATTATTTTAAGGTGGCCAATGATTTTATTATTGAAATTTTCAACCAGCCTATTCATTTGCAGCCTAAAGGTGTTCTGGATATGGGTTGTGGTAATGGAGCTTTCATCCAACATATTTTTGAAACAATAGAAAGGTACACACTTCGTGGAAAAATGCTTGAGGAATATCCTTTATTTCTGGTAGGTGCGGATTATAATCATGCAGCCTTAAAGGCGACAAGGGCTAACCTTATTAATAATGATATTTGGGCAAAGGTGATTTGGGGAGATATTGGGAATCCTCAACAATTAGCTGAAGATTTAAAAGAGAGCTACGAAATTGAGCTTACAGATTTACTTAATATCAGAACTTTTCTGGATCATAACAGGGTGTGGAAAACGCCCAACAATACCCATCCTGAAAGAATAAGTACATCAACAGGTGCATTTTCTTATCGCGGAAAAAGACTATCTAATAACCTGGTCGAAGAAAGCCTGAAGGAGCATCTGGAGCTTTGGTTGCCTTATATTCAGAAAAACGGACTTTTAATGATCGAGCTGCATTCGTTAGCTCCGGAATTAACAAGTAAAAACATTGGTAAAACAGCTGCAACAGCCTATGAAGCGACACATGGATATTCAGATCAATATATACTGGAAATTGATGTTTTCAGAAAAGTTTGTTTGGAAGTGGGGCTGAGTATTGATAAAGAATTTTCAAGAAAGTTTCCGGACTCGGAATTGGCTACCGTTTCCATTAATTTATTGAAGGCATAAAAAAACCTTGCCTGTAACAGACAAGGTTTTAAAAATATTAAAATTTGAATAAGAATTACAATGGATTCTGTTCAATAAGCGGATTGGCATTGATCTCTGCTCTAGGGATCAAATATTGCCATCTGTTATCTGTACTTGGAACAGTCATTACGTTATTAACCACAACGGAAGAATGATTAGCTCCTGTTCTGTCTAATCCCTGGTTCAATCTCTTCAGGTCGAAGAATCTGAATCCTTCACCCCAAAGTTCCATTCTTCTACTGTTCAGAATTTCTGTAATATACGCTGCCCCTGTGGTAGTAGCACCGGTATAAGAAGGATTTCTGTTTGCAGTAAATGCATTGAATACTACTTTTGATCCTGCTTCGTCACCTGCTTTAGCTTTAGCTTCAGCTTCGATAAGATACATCTCCGCAGCTCTCATATACGGAACGTCTAATCTACTGTCCGAAGTACTTACAGATAAAAATTTCTGACTTGTATACGGGAATTTTGAATAGGTAGTTGGTAATCCAAGTGCAGTGTGTTGTCCGGTAGGATCCACAACTTTAGTTCTTACATCCGTGGTAGGAAACATGGCAAAAAGTTTGCTGTTAATTGCCTTAGGATTCTGTCTGATATTGGTAGAGTTATAATTTCTTGACATATACGCTCCAAAGTTCCCGAAATAGTCAGTTTGATCTGCTATAATAGTAGCTCCCCACATCCATTCTCCGTTTCCTTCCAGGTTATTGAATCCTGAAGTATATGTTGCGTTACTCATTAAAGCAAAGCCAACTCTGGCCTCTTGAGCAGAAGATGCTGCTAAAGCATAGTTACCTTGAGTAAGGGCTACTCTGGCTCTTAGACCTAATACCACCTTATTATTAAAGTGAGATTTTGTTGGTCTTGTATTGCTTAATCTTGATAATGCTTCTGCAATATCGCTATTGATTTGAGTATAAACTTCTTCTACTGTATTTCTTGCTAAAGGAACCTCATTGGCAACTAATCTGATAGGAACTCCTAATTGGTTGTTCGTTGTACCAGGAACGTATCTTTTTCCGTAGATCTGAACCAACATATAGTAACTGAATGCTCTGAAAGCATATGCTTCAGCAATAGCCTGTTTAATAGTGGCCGCATCTGCCGCATTAGGTGCAGGAACGTTGGGTCCGTTGGCAATAACAAGATTCGCATTTCTGATCAAGGCATAGTAGAACTGGAACGGATAAAAATCATTAGATCCATTTTCATTTACCTGATCCTGCCATCTTACGGTAGAAACATACCAACCGTTTCCTGTAGAAGGAAAAACCAAATCTTCTCCTAAGGCATCCATCATAATCATGATACCTCCCTGTCCGTTTTGCCCCTGGCTGCTGTTTTGTCTGTAATACATATCTCTATGCATACCGTTGATAATAGCCATTAAGTTGGAGGCACTGGAATAAGCCGACTCCTCAGAAACCGCTGTAGTCGGGTCGGTTTCAAGATAATCACTACTACAAGATGAACTTAAAGAAAGTATCAATAATGCAGAGGATAATATTACTATTCTTTTATATTGTCTTTTTATAATATTTTTCATAATTCTTAATTTAAATTTAGAATGATAAATTAAATCCTATTGTAACAATTCTTGCAGGAGTATATCTATTTGTAGTTGTACCATTAAAAGACTGAGCAGGCTCTAATCCTTTTCTCGCGGTTTTACTCCAGATATTTTCCCCTGACAATAACAGTCTTAATGATGTTAAACCATACTGTGAAATACTTTCCGGGCTGAAGCTATATCCTAGGGTAGCCTGTCTGAAAGTAATAAAGTCTGATTTCACCAACCATCTGCTGGATGCTGCATTAGAATTTGTATACGTTGAAGAGTTTAATGCAGGCACATCTGTAATTTGTCCAGGCGTTGTCCATCTGTCTAAAATATCCTTACTTAAAGCTCCTCCCTGAGAATAACTTGACATCAAAGACTGATAGTTGGAATCATACGTCATACCTCCTAACTGATAGGTAAACATGGTTGATAATGACCATTGCTTATAGGTGATTGATGTCCCGAAGCTACCAAACAGGTCAGGAATAGCTGTTCCTGAATAGTCATATTTAGCTTTGTTAAAATTAGTCGTTACCTGAGTGCCATTCACTGTTCTGATATCAGAAGCCGTAGTACCGGCATAAGCATCAGCAACTAAGAACAATGGCGAACCATCGGCAGGATCTACCCCATACCATTGTCTCAACCAGTAATCATACACTGAATGCCCCACTGAAACTTTCTTAGTTCCGTTGATGATCTCTGTAATCCCTGCTGATAATTCCGTTACTTCATTTTTAAGAGTAGATGCATTGGCATTGATATTCCATGTAAAGTTATCATTTCTAACAACATCAGCACTGATTGCAAATTCAAAACCTCTGTTATACATAGTACCCACATTTTTACTGATACTGTTTCCTGGGACACCACCAGATACAGGAAGTGGAACAGGGAAGATAAGATCATCGGTAACTCTGTTATAATAATCTACCGAACCTGTAATTCTATTATTCAAGAAACCAAAATCCAATCCTAAGTCAGTTTGCTTATTGGATTCCCATGTAATGGAAGGGTCTGCTAAGAAACCAAATAAAATACCCGGTTCCTGTGCATTGTTATATCCCAGGCTATAAGTACTTTTATACATATAGTAGCTATTGGTTCCATCATTTCCTACTTCCCCATAAGAACCTCTTAACTTAAGCTCACTAATTGTACTTGAAGCACTTAAAAAATCTTCTGCCTTAATTCTCCATCCTGCTCCTACTGACCAGAATGAGTTCCATCTTACATCTTCTGCAAATCTTGATGAGGCATCCCATCTGATGGAACCTGATAATAAGTATTTGGATTTATAATCATAATTCAATCTTGAGAATACACTTTCTTTTCTGTAATTATCCGTTTGAGAAGTTACAGTGGTAGGTGTTACGAAATTGATCAATTCATCATTATCGTCAACCGTTTGTCCTTGTTTGTAGGCATTGAAGTACTCATACATGTATTTGTAATTTTCGTGCCCTAATAAGAATTCAAAGTTGTGTACTCCAAATTTACGCTTATAGTTTAATAACTGATTCCAGGTAAGCGTTTGCTCTGTAAAGGTTGTTTTCTCAGCCGCACCTGCAGGAGCAGCATCACCGATAAGCTTGTTTACATATCTGCTTCGTCTGTTATTTCTGATATCATATCCTACGTTGGTGGATAATGTTAAATACGGATCAACTTTAAATTCAGCATACGCTCTTGAGATGATATAATAATTTTTAGAGATATCTTTATTCAAAAGGGTTTCCTGGATTACGTTTCTTCCTGCCGCAGCGTCAGCTCCTCTTGCACTTCCCGCATCATACACTATATTTCCTGCTGCATCATATAAGGTCGCAAAGGTATTTGGATCGTGTGCGTATGGGCTATATATAGGTCCCATTGTTCTTGTCCAGCTATATGGATTGATATAGGAAGAGTTATTATCTGCTCCGTCAATAGAATTATTTCCGTTGGAAGAAACTCCACTGATACTTGTTCCTAACTTAAGCCAGCTTTTAATCTGAGAATCCACTTTTAATCTGGCATTAAATCTTTCAAAATCTGATTTTGCCAAATATCCTGTTTCATTAGTATAGCCTACAGATGAAAAATAGGTAGTTTTATTAGTTCCACCGCTGTAATTCAGTTCGTAACTCTGTCTGAAACCTGTCTTCATTAATGGTCCCTGCCAGTCAAGATCAGTATATTTTAATTGAGCGTTCGGGTTTAAAATACCATCCACAACTAATTGATTATCTGCTACGTTGAAAACATTAGTTTTCAATACTCCTGAAATCAAATTGGTCGTTGCGTAAGCATTTGCAGCAGCAACAGTCGTACCTGGAACAGATGTTAAACGACCGTTTCTCATTGCCTCCCAGATTAATGGATAATATTGATATACATCCACTCTATCATATTCCGGAATGGATCTTCCTACATATCCCGTACTCATATTAAAGTTCAGGACGTCTGTTCCTTTTCTACCGGATTTGGTTGTAATTAATACGACCCCATTAGCTGCCGCAGAACCATATAATGATGTTGATGCAGCATCTTTAAGAATATTAAACGAGGCGATATCATTCGTGTTAATTGCAGATAGAGAACCGGTATAAATAACACCGTCTACAACATATAAAGGAGACGTTGAAATTCCATACGATCCGATCCCTCTGATCTGAATACTAGGAGCACTTCCCGGCTGACCCGTTCCTGTAGATACTTTCACCCCAGGACTCGCTCCGTCTATCGCCTGTCCAATATTGGAAATCGGACGATCAGCAAATTGTTTGGCTTTAATTTCCGTGTTGGAACCAACCAATGTTTCTTTTTTCTGAGAACCATAAGCAACAATCACTACCTCATCAATTTGCTTTTCAGTAGTTGTAGTATCCTTATTAGTCCTCTGTGCTTCAACTACTTGCCCGCCTGCAAAAAACAGAACAGCAGTAGTTATTAACGACAATCTTAACTTCATATTAACAAATTTTAATATTAAAACAGCAAAAGTGTTAATAAATATTAAGATATACAAATATTAGTTAATAATTTAACATATTACCATAGATACTATGCGTTACATTGATTATATTTAAAAAAATAAAATATTTATTAATAGTTCAATATGAATGAAACAAAAACAATTAAAAATATAAAATTATTGATAAATTTCAATAATTTTATTCAATATATTGTGAATAAATCACATGTAAAAATTCTAATTTCTTTCAGTTAAAAAGGCGACCTCTCACGAGAATCGCCTATGAAATATTAAAATTTGAATAAAGAGCTACAATGGATTCTGTTCAATAAGCGGATTGGCATTGATTTCCGCCCTAGGAATCAAATATTGCCATCTGTTATCGGTATTAGGAACTGTCAACAGACTATTCGTAACGATGGAAGAATGATTAGCTCCGGTTCTGTCTAATCCCTGATTCAGCCTTTTAAGGTCCAGAAATCTGAATCCTTCTCCCCAAAGCTCTATTCTTCTGCTGTTCAGGATTTCTGTAATATAAGCAGCTCCGGTAGTAGTTGCCCCCACATAAGAAGGATTTCTGTTTTTTGTAAATTCATTAAATACTAATTTGGATCCTGCTTCATCACCTGCTTTAGCTTTAGCTTCAGCTTCTATAAGGTACATTTCAGCAGCTCTCATATACGGAACATCTACTCTGCTATCTGAAAGACTTGCTGATAAAAATTTCTGACTTGTATAAGGGAATTTTGAATAAGTTGACGGCAATGCAAGTGCAGTGTGTTGTCCGGTAGGATCCACAACTTTCGTTCTCACATCTGTAGACGGAAACATAGCAAAAAGCTTACTGTTCATGGCTTTAGGGCCTCCCTTAACACTTGTGGAACCAAAATTTCTGGACATGTATGCCCCAAAATTACCAAAAACATCTGACTGATCCGTAATAATAGTAGCTCCCCACATCCACTCTCCGTTTCCTTCAAGGTTATTAAATCCTGAGGTGTATGTTGCGTTATTCATTAAGGCAAACCCTACTCTAGCCTGTTGAGCAGAAGATGCTGCCAATGTATAATTTCCTTGAGTAAGAGCAACTCTGGCTCTTAACCCCAAAACCACCTTATCATTAAAATGAGATTTTGCCGCTCTTGTGCTGCTTAATCTTGTTAACGCTTCAGCAATATCCTTATTGATCTGGGCATATACTTCCTCTACTGTGTTTCTGGCCATTGGAGTTTCGTCAGCTAACACCTTTAAAGGAACTCCTAACTGACTGTTTGTTGTATTAGGTACATATCTTTTTCCATAGATCTGAACCAACATATAATAGCAAAACGCCCTGAAGGCATAAGCTTCCCCGATGGCCTGCTTAATAGTGGCCGCATCTGCTGCATTAGGTGCCGGAACGTTGGGTCCGTTGGCAATGACAAGATTCGCATTTCTGATCAAGGCATAGTAGAATTGGTAAGGATAAAAATCAAAGGTTGCATTATCATTTACCTGATCCTGCCATCTGACTGTTGTGATATACCAACCACTGGATGTGGAAGTAAAAACCAGATCTTCTCCTAAGGCATCCATCATGATCATAATTCCACCCTGCCCGTTTTGCCCCTGGCTTTCATTCTGTCTGAAATACATATCCCTGTGCATCCCATTGATAATCGCCTTAAGATTGGAGGCACTGGAATAAGCCGTTTCTTCAGAAACAGCCGTTGTAGGATCTGTTTCAAGATAATCACTGCTGCAAGAGGTATTAAAACATAAAACAAACAGTAAAGAAGATAACAGGGCAATTTTTTTATATTGTTTTTTTATGATACTTTTCATAATCTCAATTTAAATTTAGAATGATAAATTAAATCCTATTGTAATAATCCTTGACGGTGTATATCTGTTCGCCGTACTTCCATTGAAAGTTTGCACGGGTTCCAATCCTTTTCTCGCCGTTTTACTCCAAAGATTTTCTCCCGACAGCAATATTTTCAGGGATGTTAATCCGTACTGTGAAATACTCTCCGGATAGAAACTATATCCTAAAGTAGCCTGCCTGAAAGAAATAAAATCCGACTTAACCAGCCATCTGTTTGATGCCGCATTTGAGTGTGGAGCCGTCGAAGAGTTTAGTGCCGGTATATCTGTAATTTGTCCGGGCGTTGTCCATCTGTCTAGAATATCTTTGCTTAAAGCTCCTCCCTGAGAATAACTTGACATCAAAGACTGATAGTTGGAATCATACGTCATACCTCCTAACTGATAGGTAAACATGGTTGATAATGACCACTGCTTATAGGCGATCGATGTCCCGAAGCTACCAAACAGGTCTGGAATAGCCGTACCTGAATAATCAAATTTAGCCTTAGTATTATTGGTGGTTACCAAAGTACCATTCACTGTTCTGATATCAGAGGCGGTAGTACCCGCATATGCATCGGCGACTAAAAACAGAGGTGATCCATCGGCAGGATCTACCCCATACCACTGTTTTAACCAATAATCATATACGGAATGTCCAACGGATACCTTTTTAGTCCCACTAATAATTTCTGTAATTCCGTCTGATAATTTGGTAACTTCGTTTTTTAAGGTTGATGCATTAGCATTAATATTCCAGGTTAAATTTTCATTCCTGATAATATCCGCGCTAATAGCAAATTCAAAACCCCGATTATACATGGTACCTACATTTTTAATAATACTGTTTCCCGGAATACCGTTGGATACAGGCGACGGAACCGGAAAAATAAGATCATCGGTAATCCTGTTATAATATTCTACGGAACCTGTAATTCTGCTATCAAAGAATCCAAAATCCAATCCTGCATCCGTTTGCTTATTAGCTTCCCATGTAATGGAAGGGTCTGCAAAGAAATTAAATAAAATGCCTGGTTCCTGGACATTATTGTATCCTAAAGCATAGGTACTTTGATACATATAATATTCATTAGTCCCATCATTTCCTACCTCACCGTAAGATCCACGTAATTTAAGTTCGCTGACTGTATTTGATTTTCTCAAAAAATCCTCTGCCTTGATTCTCCACCCTGCCCCTATAGACCAGAAGGAATCCCACCTTACATCTTTTGCAAATCTTGATGAGGCATCCCATCGAATGGATGCAGAGAGTAAATATTTGGATTTATAGTCATAGTTCAGCCGTGAGAAAACACCTTCTTTTCTATAATTATCAGTTTGTGATGTCGCATCCGTAATGGTTACAAAGTTGATCAGATCATCATTATTATCAACAACCTGGTCTTTTTTACTTGCAGAGGAAAATTCATATAAATATTTATAATTTTCATGTCCCAGCATAAACTCAAAATTATGCATTCCAAATTTTCGCTTGTAATTTAAAAGCTGATTAAAAGTCAGGGTCTGCTCAGTAAAGGTAGCCCTTGTAGCATTCCCGGCAGGAGCCGCATCTCCAATAATCTTATTTCCATATCTGTTCCTCCTGAAGTTTCTGATATCATAGCCTACATTGGTAGATAAGGTTAAATACGGATCAACTTTAAATTCCGCATAGGCTCTCGAAATAATATAATAGTTTTTGGTAATATTTTTATTGAGAATCACTTCCTGAATGACATTTCTTCCGGTTGCAGCATCAACCCCTCTTGCGCTTCCCGGATCATACATAATATTTCCATCGTCATCATACAGAGTTGCAAAAGTAGTGGGATCGTGTGCATATGGGCTATATATCGGGCCTATTGTTCTTGTCCACCTGAAAGGGTTCTGAAAGGCATTATTACTCTCTGCTCCATCTACTGCATTATTACCATTGGAGGCAACCCCGCTGATACTGGTACCCAATTTAAGCCAGCTTTTAATCTGTGAATCAACTTTTAACCTGGCAGTAAATCTTTCAAAATCCGACTTGATTACATATCCTGTTTCATTAGTATAGCTCACTGAAGCAAAATATGTGGTTTTATTACTCCCACCACTGTAATTCAATTCATAATTTTGTCTGAAGCCCGTCTTCATCAACGGTTTTTGCCAGTCCAGGTCCGTATACTTTAGTTGGGCATTGGGATTAAGTATACCATCGACCACCAATTGATTATCCGCCACATTAAAAACATTTGTTTTCAGAACTCCTGAAATTAAATTGGTTGTTGCATAGGTGTTGGCTGCTGCAAGACCGTCTGAAGGATTAGTCGTCAATCTTCCGTTCCGGATCGCTTCCCAGATCAACGGGTAATATTGATGTACATCTACTCTATCATATTCCGGAATAGATCTTCCTACATATCCTGTACTCATATTAAAGTTCAGAATGTCGGTTCCTTTTCTACCGGATTTTGTTGTGATCAGTATGACTCCATTCGCTGCTGCTGAACCATATAAAGATGTAGAAGCAGCATCTTTCAATATATTAAAGGAAGCAATGTCATTTGGATTTATTGCGGATAACGAACCGGTGTATACCACACCGTCTACCACATATAAGGGTGCTGTAGAAATGCCATAAGAGCCAATACCCCTAATCTGAATACTGGGAGCACTACCCGGCTGCCCTGTACTGGTAGCCACTTTTACACCAGGACTGGCTCCGTCTATAGCCTGTCCGATATTAGAAATCGGACGATCTGCAAATTGCTTCGCCTTAATCTCAGTATTAGACCCTACCAGTGTTTCCTTTTTTTGAGTACCATAAGCCACTATAACAACTTCATCAATCTGATTTTCTTTAGCCGCCGTATCTTTCTTTTTACTTTGTGCATCAATCATTTGTCCTGTAAAGAACAAAACAGCAGTAGTTAGAATTGACAATCTTATTTTCATCATATTAATTAAATTTTTAATATTTCTAACAAGTATGTTAACAAATAAAATTGTTAAAATTCTCACCTTTAATACACTTGAGAGCTTCCGGGTTAAATCCGTTTCCCATGTTTTTTGTTTCAGAAAAATGAGTATAACACTCTAATACTGTATAATTTATAAAACATTTATTTTTTGAAAAAATAAATGGAAACATGTAATTTTTCATCATAATTAATTTAAGTCATGTTTTTATGTAAATTGCTTTAACAGCTACATTCAGGCAGCCTACTTTCGAAAGTAATCATTGAATACAAGAAATGCATTACTGCAATTTAACTGCATTTCCACAAAATTCTAATTTTCAATACAATACGTAAAAAAATACTTAAAGCGCAGTATAAATGCAGTATAAAAACAATTATAATATGAATAAACACACCCGTTACAACTGGTGATAAAGTGATATTTAAACCACGGGGCCTTATAGAAATGAAGTTATTTTGTAATTTTTTAAGCAATCCAAGTGTATTTCGGTTTTAACCGTTACAGTGTAAACTGGTTGGAAAGTTGTGGGTCAATTTTTAATTTGTTTCTTGTAAGAATCAACAAACCCTGCTTTCTCAGGCAGGGTTTTAAGAATTTTCAATAAGCACATCTATTTACTTCAGCTCAGAATAAATAGAACCATTTATATCCGTATCAGGAACTGTAATAATCAGAAGGCATTCAGACAATACATATTATTTTACTCTTAATCTTTCTTTAATGGCTTCAATATTCTTTTTTGCAGAATCTTCCAGAATTAAACTTGCGCTCATATGAATTCTGGCAGGCATCAGCTCATTGAAATGATCTGTACCTTCCCAGGATACTTTCTTGATTAATGCTAATGCATCACTGCTCCTTGAAGCTAGGGTCTGTAAAAATTTTTCCAGCTTGCTATCCATTTCTTCAATATTCTCAGAAACGGAATGATACACATTATGCTGTTCTGCCCATTCAGCTGATCTGAAATCGGCATCAATAGCCATTGCAGAAAATTGAGATTTCCCCATTTTTCGTTCAACATAAGGACCAATAACAAACGGACCAATTCCTAAATTGATTTCTGTTAAAGCTAAAGCAGAATCCTTAGTAGCAAAACAATAATCTGCTCCACAAGCAATTCCTACTCCTCCTCCTGTTGTTTTACCCTGAACTCTTACCACTACAATCTTACCACAGTTTCTCATCGCATTCAAAACTTTGGCAAAACCACCAAAGAATTTTGTGGAAGTTTCCAATTCTTCAATAGCCAAAAGCTCATCAAAGCTCGCTCCGGCACAGAATGCTTTTTCGCCTTCACTTTTGATCAGGATTGCCTTTACTTCCTCTTTAGCCCCTTCATCTAAAATAGTTTGAGCCAGTTTTTCTAAAATAGCCCCGGGAAGAGAGTTGCTTTTTGGTGTCCCGAAAGTAATCTCCGAGATATTATTTTTCAGTTCTGATACTACGAATTCGTTCATTTTTAGATTTATTTGAATGGATACAAAAATACTAAATACACAGCGTTTAAAGAAATTAAAGTATATAAATTGGCTCTTTAAACTACTTTGTTATTACTCCGTATAAATACTAAAAATATAATTTGGTCACTTTTACTCTATTCTCATTTTTTATCTGATGCTACATTTGTAATGTTCATTTCAAACATGAAGCTTCAACAACTGAACAAAAGGGAAAATCCGAAAGCCCTTGAAAAGTGTAGGAAAATTTAACTTTAAAAATCAACACCATGTCTTATCCATTAGTTAAAATCACAAACTCCACCAATTACATTGCAAGCGGTAAAGTATCCTATATGAGTATTTTCTGTTCCGATGACGATTACAGCGTTACACCTAATACTACCTGGGAAGCAAAAAGCAGAGGAGTATGCTTGCTTACAGAAATCTCAGCAACTATAAAAACGCCAAACGGAGAGGTAGTAGCTACTCCTTACACTTCATCAGGAACATCGTACAGCAATTTTGCCATACTACAAACAGGACCGAATTCTTTTGCGGTTACCAGAATAGTAAATTTAAGTGAAGATCAGGTTCCTGAAGATTATGTAGAACCTACTGTACAACAAAAATAAGTATGGTAGTCCATAAACTTTCAATCAAAAAACCATCAGCATGCTGATGGTTTTTTATATAGCCCATATTTAAGCTCAACCTGATTACGTAGAAATACTGAATCCCCAATTTGGTATTTTCTACTCTACCCCTACCTTGGTATATGTTGTTACTTTGGTCTGTCAATAGATCACAGACTTAAGGCAAATGGCGGAATCCGAAAAGCCAACAGAGTAGGAAACTTATAACTGAAAAAATATATTATCATGGACGAATTTATTGGAATTGTAAAATTATTTGCAGGAAACTTTGCTCCTAGAGGATGGATGTTTTGTAACGGAAGTTTATTAAGCATCTCTCAAAACTCTGCATTGTTTTCCATATTAGGAACAACTTATGGTGGAGACGGGATCACCACTTTCGCACTACCGAATCTGACAGGCCGCATGGCGATAGGCGCCGGAACACAAAGCGGGAAATATTATCCTTTGGGAATTTCCGGAGGTAGTGAACAAACTACTCTTCTTTCGCAAAATATGCCAAGCATGGGGGCCGGATTTCAACTAAAAGTGGCTAATAAAAATGCTACTACCGCTACTCCATCTGCTACCACATCAATTGGTATTACAGGAACACAGAACGGTAGAGATTTCACAGCTGTACCTAGTTTTGTAGACAATGCAAACCCGGATACAGCAATCAACCCTCTATCAGTATCATTTACCGGACAAGGTATTCCGATTAATAATATGCCTCCTTATCTGGGACTGAATTACATCATCTGTGTAGAAGGTATTTACCCTCCAAGAAGCTAAAACTTATTTAAAACCCTAAACTTTAAATCATGAAAAGTACTATATTTTTTAGTATTTGTAGTCTTCTCATCTCCATATTTTCTTTTGGGCAGACTAGTACGGAATTGTTTGAAACAGAATCACACAGCAGCACGAGTTTTACAGATAACGGGGTGATTTTCAATATTATTTCCCAGGTTAGCACTTTTGACATACAGGGGAATTTTCCCGGAACAGGATGGAATGGAACTGCCATTGATAACAGATATATTGATAATTCAAATTTTTCAATGAGCGGTGCTTCATTCAGTATCAAAACAACTTCTAATTTATTCAAAGTCAATCGATTCTGGGTATTTCTTTCAAACATAGCGTTGAATCAGGCCGTGACCGGAACATTAACTGTAACAGGTAAACTGGCGGGAGTAACGAAATTCACGCAAACCAAAACGACAGGTTTTGCAACCTCATTGGGATCAACAAACGGTTACACTTTAATTGATCTCACCAATCTGAATGGTCAAAATTACACTAATATCATTATTGATGAACTGCAAATAACAGCGGGAGGAAACTATACTTACGTAGGATTAGATGCATTGGTATGGGTGAAAGATTCAGGAATTGTTTTAGCAACCAATGAAACAAAAGCTTCGAAAAGCAAGCTAAGCATGTATCCGAATCCTACTAAAGGGCCCTTCATCATCAAAACTGATGAAAACAGCAAGGCTGAAATATATGACCAGGCTGGTAAGATGGTAAAATCATTAGAGGTAAGACAGGGAGAAAACAGAGCAGATATTTCCGAACTTCCTACGGGAACTTATCTGATCAGGACTCTTTCAGGATCTTTCAAAATTCTCAAGCAATGAGTTTTACAAGAGAATCAGAATAGATTGTACCGATTCTATTACATAAATGATAAACCACCCTATGTGATGAAGGGTGGTTTTACTTTTTTAATTCCAGAATGTATTTATCTATATACAACTGTTTTTCTTTTGATTTGTATTGCTGAATATATCTTGGATGTTCTAAAACCGTCATTTTATCAAACAGCTTTTCTCCGGCATTTAATTGAGAGATAAAATCTGCATTCTTTTTGCCCAGAATAAAGACTTCTGAAGTATCAAGCCCTAAGCTGATGTGTTTCTTTAGTGAATCAATCATGAAATCTTTTACCTCTTCAAACAGTCTTTTATCATCATAATAATTGGCATTCCGCCAGCCATTTTTCGATTTTCTTACAATGGCTAATGGAAATGGTGAATTGATATAACAGTCTCTGTAAAATTGTTCAACGCCTCCATATTCCCTAATCATATCATAGATGAAAACCGAAGACACTTCATGAGTGTAGGCAGATTTCATTGTAATCCCACAGTCACTTTCAAGACGTTTGGTATCCGTGAAGGGAACTCCGGTAACTCCTGCTCCATGTCTGCTGGGATTGATTCCAACGATGAATTTTCTTTGATGGGAATCATTGTAATATTTATGATAAAATTTCTGCATCACTTCCATAGTTTCGGGATTATCCAGGTATGGATTTAAAACCTCAAATCCTTCCGGTAAATTTCCTGAGTATTTTAGATTTCTGTTGAACGCAATGACTTTATCCGCAAAAGTTTTCATTAGACTATAATTAAAAAACAATGTAGCAATTTATTACTAAACTGCTACATGATGATATTGAAAAAATTTCATTTGAATTAAATCAATCCAAACTGTTCAAAATGATGCGTAAAATGTTTTTTATGCATCAGTTCCCACATTTCTTTGTTCAGTTTTCCGAACACAAAATTCATATGTTCTGCCTGCGGATTTTCTCTATAGTAAATTGAATACCTTTTTAAAGTATCCATGAAAGACTGTTTTGCCGCTTCAAGATTTTTATGTCTCAGCTCTAATAATTTTTCGTCTTCAGCTAAGAAAGGTGCAGGGAAATCTTTTGGCATTTTTCTGTGATTATATAAAGAATCCTGCCATTTTTCCAACTGTTCTTCAGGGGTGAAGCATTTGTCTGCTTCCGGTTCTCCCAAACTTACCATGACCCCATGCTCCAAATGCTCGATCATTTTTTGAGGAGACATTTTGCCCCATTTTGGCTGAGTGTTTTCCGTTAATCCGTTAAGAATCTTTTCGATATTTTTCACTTTCAGATCAATAAAAGGAGATTGCTTAGCTACCAGTGTCAAAATTGTAGCTACACAAACGACTTCTTCTCTTTGATTAACGACTTCAACCAACCATTTCACTACTCCTGAAGGAATGTTCCTTCCTTTTACTCCTCTGTTGATCTTTTCTTTCGCCGTTAAATACACTGTGATCGTATCACCTGCGTAAACAGGTTTAAAGAATGAACAGTTTTCAAGTCCGTAATTGGCGATAACAGGTCCTTTTTTCCCTGAAACGAATAATCCCGCTGCTGCAGAAAGGATAAAATATCCGTGAGCAACCGTTTTATCGAAGATAGTTCCCGTTAAGCTTGTAGCATCTGTATGCGCATAAAAATGATCCCATGAAACATTGGAGAAATTCACGATGTCTGCATCTGTAACCGTTCTTCCTGCTGTTTCCAAAGAATCTCCAACTTCTACCTCTTCAAAGTATTTTTGGAATGGATGTTTATCTGAATATTTTTTCTCAGCACCCTGCTGATAAATTTTAGTAATAGCCGTTAAAATATCCGGTGAACCTTGAATCGCTGTTTTCTGTAAAAAGAAATGAAGACCGTTCAAACCTCCCATTTCTTCACCGCCTCCTGCTCTACCCGGACCTCCGTGCATTAAGGTAGGAAGGGGTGAACCGTGACCTGTACTTTCTTTGGCATTGTCTCTGTTCAACACAAAAACCCTTCCGTGTTGAGAAGCCATTTTCCAAGAAGTTTCAGCCACAAATTCGTTATCATAAGAAATGATTGAACCTACCAAACTTCCTTTTCCTCTTTTTGCCAAAGCCGCAGCTTCTTCCGCATCTTTATAAGGCATCAGGGTGGAAACAGGACCGAAAGCTTCTACATCGTGAGAAATATTTTTTTCGAAAGGTTTATCGTTCAGGAATAATTTCGGACTCATAAATGCTCCTTTTTCATAGTCTGCATCTACCAATTCATGTTTTCCGTCATAAACAAGTTCTGTTTCTGCTTTCAGGATATCTATTTTTCTAAGAACCTCATCATATTGTTGTTTTCCGACAAGAGATCCCATTCTGGTTTCCCTGCTTAATGGATTTCCTATTTTGGTCTGATCTAAAGCTTTAGACAAAGCACTTTGAACATCTCCTACCAAATGTTCGGGAACGATAATTCTTCTGATCGCAGTACATTTCTGACCTGCCTTTGTTGTCATTTCATTACGGACTTCTTTGATGAACAGATCAAATTCCGGAGTTCCCGGCTTTGCGTCCAATCCAAGGATTGAGCAGTTTAATGAATCTGCTTCCATATTGAAACGCACTGCATTTCCTGCAACGGATGGTAAAGATTTTAACTTTCTTCCCGTAGTCGCGGAACCTGTAAATAATACGGAATCTCCATCCTGAACATAATCCAGAATATTTCCCGGCTCGCCGCACACTAACTGAAGTGCACCTTCAGGAAGAAGCCCGCTTTCAATCATATCCTGGAAAACCGCATTGGTTAAATAAGATCCAAAAGGAGATGGCTTTACAATGGAAGGAACTCCCGCCAATAATGACGTTGATAATTTTTCCAACATTCCCCAAACCGGAAAGTTGTAGGCATTAATTTGAATGGAAACCCCTTCACTTGGAGTCAGGATATGGGTTCCTAAATGCGTTCCGTTAGCCGATATTTTTTGAGTATCTCCATCTACCCAGAACGGTGTATTCGGAAGCATTCTTTTTGCCAATCCCGAATAGGTGAAGAAAGTCCCGAAACCTCCTTCAATATCCACCCAGGAATCAACATGGGTAGCTCCTGTTTTATATGATAATTCGTAATATTTTTTCTTTCTTTCTAAAAGGTAAAGCGCTACTTTCTTCAACATTTCCCCGCGATCGTAGAACGTCATGGAAGACAGGTTTCTGTATCCTACTGTTCTTCCGAAATCAAGAGCCTGCTCAAAATTAATACCCTCCGTGTCCGAAACAGCTACCTGTTCTCCATTAACGGCATTGTACAAAGGAATTCCGTTTCCGGTTCCTTCCATCCATTGTCCGCAGATATAATTTTTTAATTTTTCCATATAGTTATTTACTTTTTATTTTATTTTGAAGTTGTAAGGCCTCTTCTAAAGTATAATTTTTAAATACAAAGTCCTTCCCTAAAAGACCTTGAGCGTAATCTTCTAATGTTTGTCCGAAACCGACTTCCTCTCTTAATGCATTTACATTTTTAAAGTCTTTAATTGGCCAGATTATCCATACTATTTCTGTTTTACCGTCTTTTATTGTTTTAAAAGAACGTGCCTGAGTCCCGTAAATCTGTTCCTTCTCTTCCTGTACGAGTTGCCTGTCGAGCATCATGGCATATAATCTATAAGGAAGTTCCTTTTCCTCTGCCGCTTTTTTAATCAGTGGCATATACTGATTGATCTTTGGTGAATGTTGAATAATCAACCAAGCTGTTTTATTTTCCGGCTCTCCCACCAAAGATTTTCCCGGATACCCATACTGAGCAATAATCTTTTCAATTTTTGCCAGGTTTTCTGCATCCTGCTGATTCATGATTTTACCTAAACCTACAGTAGCATCTTCCTGACTAAGATTTTTCTCTTTTATAATTTCTTTTCTTCTTTCAGGTGAAGTTTCAGGGAGCATAAGCTCACGATAGATCTGATCATCTTTATCGATCTGAGCTAATTCATTTTTAAGTTCAATATTCATTTGCTTATCCTGAATTTTCTGACAATTCATAAAAAAAGGAAAGAAAATGGCAAAAAATAAATATTTCATATTAATTAATTTAATAATGCATCATTTAACAGTTGGACAATAATTGTTGTATTGATACATTTTCAGATTGTTATATTTATTTTATACTTTTTATTTTGGTTCCTGATAAGGAAACAATTTCACCAATCCTTCGTACAAACTTCTGTGAAGAATGGTTGCATGATTATCTGTTTCCATCATTTTATATTCTACCGTCCAGTTTTTCTTTCCCGAATTTTTTAGAACATTATAAATATCTTCTGCATCTTTTACCATAACGGGATGTTCTCCTTTTCCTACAGAAATGTAAATGAATTTCTTAGTATCAGGAATTTTAGAGAGTAACTGTTTTGCTTGCTTTAAAAGGCTCTCGTCATCCCACCATAAACTTGGGCTGATAATGAAATAATGATTAAACATTTCCGGTTTCTTCAAAAGGATTTCTGTTGCCAAAAGCCCTCCTAAAGACTGTCCCATTAAATAAGTACTTGTCGTTTTATAATTCTTTTCAATAAAAGGTTTCAATTCTTTTTCAAGAAAGCTGATAAACTGATCGGAATGTCCTGTTGTAGGATAATCCTTCTGCAAATCTTTTAAATCTGTATGATAGGTGAAGTCTCTTTTTCTATCCACATTGGCAATTCCCACCACAATGGTTTCAGGCATTGAATACATCAGATTAAAGAACTGTATCAATCCTGAAACGTGTACAAAGTCCTCATTCATACTTCCATCAAGAAGGTAAATTACCGGGTATGATTTTGTTTTGTCATAGCCTTGAGGAAGATAAATATTCAAGTTTCTATCTTCTTTTAAAATGGTGGATTTTAAGGTTCTTATTTCTCCAATTGTGAGTGGCTTTACTGTTTCATTCTGTGCCGAAAGAGTAAATTTGAATGCCAGCAAAATACTACAAATGATGAGAATTTTCTTAATCATATTATTTTGTAAGGTTGGTTATTTTACATCATCCCAGATGCTGTAATCAACAATTTTTGTAGGGGTTTGCTGAACATATTCTGAAAATGGTTCACAGGGCAAAATAGCATCTCTCCCTTCTCTTGCCAATTCCTGATATAGCTTTGTTCCTTCCGTTTTCCAGTGGATCATTTCATCCGAAACATCACGGATAATTTTTGCCGGACTTCCTACGATCAACTTTCTCGGCTCACTTCTGAAGTTAGCCGGAACAAATGCCAAGGCACCGATGATACATTCATCTCCGATTACGGCTTTGTCCATTACGACAGAGTTCATTCCAACCAGGCAATTTTTCCCTATGTGCCCGGAATGGATAATGGCTCCATGACCAATATGAGCGGATTCTTCCAAAATGGTTTCAATATTTGGGAATACATGCAGGGTACAGTTTTCCTGAACATTGGCACCATCTTTTATAATGATTTTACCCCAGTCGCCACGGATAACCGCATTGGGGCCGATATAAACTTCTTCGCCTATTTCCACATTCCCAATAATCACCGCCTGCGGATGAATATATGCAGAAGGTTTTATGATGGGGCGAATTCCGTGATATGAGTAGATATTCATATTATCTCATTCTCAAATTGCTTATACTTTTTCTATTACCATTGCGTAACCTTGTCCTACTCCAATACAAAGAGTACACAACGCATATTTTTTATCCTGCTTCTGAAGTTCCAATGCTGCAGAACCTACAATTCTCGCTCCTGAAACTCCCAGAGGGTGTCCTATTGCAATAGCTCCTCCGTTTGGATTGAGTCTTGCGTCATCATCTTTCAGTCCTAAGCTTCTTGTAACGGCTAAAGCCTGGGCTGCAAATGCCTCGTTCAGCTCGATGATATCCATATCATCTAAAGAAAGGTTTAATCTTTTCAATAGTTTCTGAGTAGCTTCTACCGGGCCGATTCCCATAACCCTTGGTTCTACACCTGCAACAGATGATCCCAGAATTTTAGCTTTTGGCTTTAAGCCATATTTTTTAACTGCTTCTTCGCTTGCCAGAATAAGAGCTGCTGCTCCGTCATTCATTCCTGAAGCATTTCCGGCAGTCACAGTTCCTCCTTCTTTTCTGAAAGCAGGACGAAGTTTTCCTAAACCTTCCATAGAAGACGCAGGTTTTATAAATTCATCTTTATCGAAGACTACAGGTTCTCCTTTTCTTTGCGGAATCTCAACTTTTACAATTTCTTCCGCTAATCTTCCGCTTTCCTGAGCTTTGGTAGCTTTCTGTTGTGACCAGAGTGCAAATTTATCCTGATCTTCTCTGCTGATCTGGTGCATATCTGCTAAGTTTTCAGCAGTTTCGCCCATTCCGTCAACACCATACATTTCTTTCATTTTCGGGTTGATAAAACGCCATCCGAAAGTAGTATCAAACATCTGGCTGTCTCTTCCGAAAGCCATACTTGGTTTTGACATTACATAAGGGGAGCGTGTCATATGTTCTACTCCACCCGCAATATAAACCTCTCCTTCTCCCGCAGCGATGGATCTGAAAGCATTGGCAACAGCAGACATTCCGGAAGCACAAAGCCTGTTTACGGTTTCACCTCCAATTTTGTAAGGAAGTCCTGCCAATAAAAGTCCCATTCTTGCTACGTTACGATTGTCTTCTCCGGCCTGGTTGGCGCATCCGAAAATCACATCTTCAATTTCTTCTACGGGAACTTCAGGGTTTCTGGCAACAATTTCTTTCAGCACTATAGCAGCCAGATCATCCGCTCTGACTTCCGATAACCCTCCCTGCAATTTTGAAATAGGAGTTCTGATGTAATCTATGATGTATACGTTGTTCATAATTTTTGCTTTACGCTTTAAGCTATATGCAGTAGGCTGTGCCAAGCTTCGAAAAAAGCTTATTGCCTATTGCCAAAAGCTTACTGCTTATTTTATAATTCTGTTACTTGTTTTCCGATTTTATAGACCGTTCCGATAAATTTGGCAACCAGCTCTTCATTCTGATTAGTAATCTTAATGTCATAAACGGCTGTTTTTCTTGTTTCATTTACCAGGATACTTTCCGCCCTGAACACATCCCCTTCTTTTCCGGCTTTGGTAAAATTGATAATACAATTTAATGCTACGGCAGCTTCTCCGGAATTGTTCGATGAAAATGCCAATGCAGAATCTGCAAAAGCAAACGTAACTCCTCCGTGAACTGTTTTAAGCCCATTGATCATTTCTTTTTTGATGGGCATTTCTATCAAGCAATAATTTTCTTTAACCTCAATCATTTTGATATTCATCCATTGGGAAAAATAATCCTGATTGAGCATGTAGTCTGCAACTTGCCTTGGATTCATTCAATATTTTTTTAGAGTACTTTTTTTCCTCTCAATTTACTTACTATATCAATAAAGTAATAGAACATAAAGATTCCGAGAAAGTATAATATATAACGTTTCCAATCTAGATTCTCAAAAAACTCTCTTTTGGGATTTTTAAAATCTGGTATTTTTATCAGCATAAGCATCAATGTCATAAAAACAGCGACCAGCAAACATTTAATTATTCTTTTTTTATCGAAATTCATTTACATTTTTTTTAACAAAGGACTTTGTCTGTATCTTTCTTCCTGATATTCTTCGTAAAGGTTTTGAAGGGTTTCGGAAATTGTTGAATATCCGATTTCTTTTCCCCAGTTCAATAAACCTTTCGGATAGTTTACTCCTTTCTGCATTGCCAATTCGATATCTTCGTCATTCGCAACGCCTAATCTTTTTGCTTCAACAGCTTCATTGATGAGCATTGAGATAATTCTTAAAAATATCTGTTGGTATAATGCATCGTCTTTTTGAGCCACAGCGTTTTCTGCTCCTTCATTATAATCGTAGAAACCTTTACCTGTTTTTCTTCCATGAAGCTTAGCTTCCGACATACGTTGCTGTAATAAAGATGGTTTGTATTTCGGATCGTAGAAATAATCTTTATAAACGGTTGTAGTTACTGCGAAATTCACATCCACTCCAATTAAGTCCATCAATTCGAATGGTCCCATTTTGAAGTTTCCAAGCGTTCTCATAGCTTCGTCAACTTGTTCCGGTGTGGCAATATTTTCTTCAACAATTCTTAATCCTTCCCCATAATAAGGACGGGCAATTCTGTTGACGATAAATCCGGGAATATCTTTTGCTATCACAGGCATTTTACCCCAATCTTTCATGAGGTTGTACATTTTTTCCGCCAGTGATTGTTCTGTTAATAAAGATGGAATAACCTCTACTAAAGGCATTAACGGAGCGGGATTAAAGAAATGAATCCCAATGAAACGCTCCGGTTTCTTTAATTCCGCCCCTAAAGAAGTGATGGAAATAGATGATGTATTGGAGCCTATGATACAGTCTTCTGAAACATAGTTTTCAAGCTCTGTGAAGACTTTGGTTTTAATTTCTTTGTTTTCAATGATCGCTTCAATAACGAGATCTGAATCTTTTAAACCTTGAAGATTTTCAGCCTTGCTGATATTATTCCTGATCTCTGTGGCTTTTTCCCGGGAAATTTTAGCTTTTTCAACCAGTTTCTGAAGGGTTTTCTCTAATCCTGAAAGCGCTTTATCAATTTGTGGTGCCTGTGCATCGTATACAACTACTTTACATCCTGCCGTTGCAGCCACCTGAGCAATTCCAATGCCCATAGTTCCTGCACCAATAATTCCAATATTATTCATGTTTGTACAATGTAAAATGTACAATGTAAAAAGTATTTTAAGTGTATGATGTACATTTTACTTTCTACATTGTACAAATCTTTTATTTTCCTTTATAATTAGGTTTTCTTTTTTGCAAAAAGGCATTTACACCTTCTATAAAATCCTCTGTTTCAGAAGCTTCCTGTTGTAAATCTGCTTCCAGTTCCAGTTGCTGGCTCAGGGTATTATCATATGAGTGAGCGAAGGCTTTTTTAGTCAGCTTAAAAGCAGCTGTAGGCATATTTGATAATTTCTCTAAGATCTCCATGGATTTAGGCATGAATTCTTCTTCACTGAAAACTTCTGCTACCAATCCATAAGATTTGGATTCTTCAGCAGATAATTTTTTACCGGTGAATGCAAGATAAGTCGCTAACTGTCTTCCTAAAAGTTTTGGTAAGAAATACGTTCCTCCCGTATCCGGAATCAATCCAATATTTGAAAATGCCTGAGAAAAATAAGCTTTATCATTGGCTAAAGCAAAATCGCAGATCAATGCTAACATTGCACCTGCTCCTACTGCAGGGCCATTAACTAAAGCCACAACAGGTTTTTTAGAATGGGCAATTTCGGTCACTAGCGGGTTGTAGTAATCTTCAACGATCTTGCGAACGATATATTTATCATGATGTTCGTTACCTTGAACGAAAGCGTCATCTAAGTTTTGTCCGGAACAGAATGCCCTTCCTCTTCCTGAAATTGCCACGCATCTTACTGTTGGGTCTTCATTGCAGTCTTTGATAAAATCTTTTAGATCCGATAAAGACGGCTTTGTAAGCGCATTCATGGTTTGCGGTTGATTCAGGTAGGCAATTTTGAGTTTTCCGTCAAAATGCGTTTCAATATCGAGTTGTGTATACATAGTTTAGAATTTAAAAATTAAATGATTAAGGAATTAAAAGATTAGACTCCTCTAATTTACCAATATTAAATCATGTGGCAATACTTCATTTTAATGACATTTAAAATAGTCAAAGGGTTCCAGACAGTCTAAACATTGATACGAAGCCTTGCATAATGTAGACCCGAATCTGCTGATCTGTTTGGTGTGCATGGAACCGCAACGGGGACATTTTTTAGGTTTTCCTATATGATGTTCGTCTGCTCCCTTTTCAGGAGGGGTAATTCCATATACACGGAGTTTTTCTCTCGCTTCATCCGTTAACCAGTCTGTTGTCCAGATCGGGAACATTTTGGTTACCACTTTCGCATCCCAACCATTCTCTTTCATGATCTTTATGATGTCCTCTTCAATAGTAAACATAGCAGGACAGGCTGAATAAGTTGGCGTAATCGTTACTTCACAAGAATTCTCGCCGGTAACTTTTGCGTCTCTTACAATGCCTAATTCCACGATGTTGATTACCGGAATTTCCGGATCAGGAACTAATTCTAATATTTCTAAAGGATCTTTCAATATTTTTAAGTCTAACAATTTAACAATGTATCAATGTACCAATAAGTTGCTTCGACAAGCTCAGCATGACAGTGTGATTGTTACGCTGTTAAACTGATACATCGTTACATTTAGAATTTTTACCACGTGCATCCCGGATAAGCTCTCTGCATATACTGAAGCTCACAAAGAATATATCCGAAGTATTCTGTATGATACCCCGTTCTTGATTTTGGCTGCATGAAGTGATCCTTCAGATATTCCAATCCGAAATCCTGAAAGTCTTTTTCTGTGATGGCAACAAACTGCTGATATAATTCATCAACATTTGGAGCTATATTTAAAGCGATCAGATCATCTTCTCCTTCCACTTTCGCGAATAGACCTTTTGTATATTCCCAGATATTATCAATGGCTTTTACCAAACGTCCACGGCTTTCTTCCGTTCCCTGTGCGAAAATCTTCATCCAGGAAGAGGCATGGGTATAATGATATTTCACTTCTTTCAAAGATTTTTGAGCAATTGCAGATAGTTCTTCGTCCGCAGAGTTTGATAAGGCTTCATACATCAACTTCTGATATACTGCAAGAACATATACTTTAAGAATCGTTTGCGCATAATCTTCATTAGGCAATTCTACCCAATGTGCATTCACATATTCATGTTCGTATCTTAAGAAAGCCAAATCATCTTCACTTTTACCATTATCGGCAACCCTTGAGGCATACACATAAAAATTATTGGCCTGCCCGAGTTCGTCCAAAGCGATATTGGTCAATGCAATATCTTCCTCTAAATAAGGGCCTTCACCACACCATTCAGACAGTCTTTGCCCCATGATGAAGCTATCATCGGCAAGCTTTAATAAATAATTGAATAATGCGCTCATATTACATGTTTTTTACATCATTAGGAATCTCATAGAAAGTAGGGTGCCGATATAATTTATCATCCGCAGGATCGAAAAACGCATCCTGTTCCATTCCTTCCGAGCTCACAATATATTTACTTGGAACTACCCAAACGCAGGTTCCTTCTTTTCTTCTGGTATACACGTCTCTTGCATTCTGTAATGCCATTTCCGCTGTTGGTGCCTGAACTGTTCCGGCGTGTTTGTGAGATAATCCCGGTTTAGTCTGAATAAACACTTCCCACATATCTAAATTTGCCATAGTCAAATTTTAATTTAACAATGTATCAATCTAACAGTCTATCAATTTGAGATTCTTTGCTTTGCACAGAATAACATTAGGATTGTTACATTTTTACATTGGTATATTGTTACATTATTATATTACTTCTTTTTGTTGTTTGTTAGCAAAAGCAGCAGCCGCCTCTTTCACCCAAAGGTTTTCCTGCTGCGCTTTTACTTTTGTCTGTAATCTTTTCTTGTTGCAAGGCCCGTTTCCTTTTAAGATTTCCATAAATTCATCCCAAGGAAGTTCCCCGAAATCGTAATGTCCTCTTTCTTCGTTCCACTTCAGGTCTTTATCCGGAATGGTTAACCCTAAGAATTCAGCCTGAGGAACAGTAACATCAATGAATCTCTGACGAAGACTATCGTTACTTTCTCTTTTCACTCTGTAATTCATGGAAATTTTAGAGTTTGGCGAACTGTCATCATTGGGACCAAACATCATCAAAGCCGGCCACCAGAAACGGTTTAATGCCGCCTGAGCCATTTCTTTCTGCTGTTTTGTACCACGGCAAAGTGCCATTAAAATCTCATACCCTTGTCTTTGGTGGAAAGATTCTTCTTTACAGATTCTTACCATCGCTCTTGAATAAGGACCATAAGAATTCCCCATCAGCATTACCTGGTTCATAATAGCAGCTCCATCTACCAGCCAGCCGATCGCCCCTATATCCGCCCAGCTTAATGTAGGATAATTGAAAATACTTGAATATTTTGCTTTTCCTGAAAGCATATCATCGTAAGTAGCATCTCTGTCTGCTCTGATGGTTCCGTTTCCTAAGGTTTCAGTAGCTGCATAAAGGTATAATCCGTGTCCTGCTTCATCCTGAACTTTAGCTAAAAGAGCCATTTTTCTTCTTAAAGAAGGTGCTCTGGAAATCCAGTTGGCTTCCGGCAACATTCCTACGATTTCGGAATGCGCGTGCTGTGAAATCTGGCGAACCAATAGCTTCCTGTAATCATCAGGCATAATATCTTTTGGTTCTACCTTATTTTCTTCGTGAACGTATTGAACAAATTTTTCTAAGTCCATCTTTTAAAATTTGAGAATTTGAGAATTTGAGGATGTGTTAATTAATTTTCAAATCAGCACATTTTCAAATTATCTCATTGTATTAAACATCATAATTAAGCATCACCACATTCGTTGTCGGGTGACATTGACACGTCAGAACGTAACCTCTGGCTACTTCTTCTTCGGTAAGCGCAAAGTTTTTCTCCATGAAAACTTCTCCTTCTAAAACTTCCGCCTTACACGTACAACAAACTCCTCCTTTACATGCAAAAGGAACAGGAAGATTGTCTTTCAATGCTTTATCTAAGATACTTTCTTTTTTAGAATTCAAGTGGAACGAGTATTCATCATCATCAATGATCACCGTCACCATACTTTCAATATTGGCAATTGCCTTGAATTCTTCACTCATTTCCTCAGAATTTTCTTCATCCGGAGCAGTGAAGTATTCATATAAAACCTGGATCGCAGGTACTTTTTTGTCTTTCTTTAAATAATCTGCGATGCCTTTGATCATTTCCGCAGGTCCACAGATAAAATAGGTGGATTCCGGAACATTGATTTCAGGATACTTTTCAAATAACTGTTCTAATTTTTCAGCCGAGATTCTGCCTTCAAATACAGGATCTTCATGTTTTTCACGGCTTACCAGATAGATTACTTTTAATCTTCCGTTAAAATGTTCCACTAATCTGTCGATTTCAGCCTTCTTCATTACATGATTCATGCTTCTGTTGCTGTAAAACAAATAAGCGTTACTGTTAGGTTCCTGATAAAGGCTTTCTTTAATATTGGAAAGGATCGGACTGATACCGCTTCCCGCAGCTAAACCTACATAAGTTTTCGTGTTGGTTGGATGGTAAGTCGTGTTGAAACTTCCCATTGGGGGCATTACTTCAAGAACCTCATCCATGTGAAGATGTTCATTGAAATACCCCGAAACTTTTCCGCCTTCCAAAAGCTTTACCAATACTTCCAGTGTATTGCTTTTTTCACTTGGTGCATTGCAGATAGAATAAGAACGGCGTTCTTCAATCCCATCGATCATTAATTTGAAATTAAGATACTGCCCCTGCTTGAACCTGAATTTATCCTTCAGTTCTTCAGGGATTTCTACCGCTACATTTACTGCGTCGTTGGTATCTTTCTGAACCTTTACAGTTTTTAGCTTATAAAATGAATTCATTATTTTTTGAGTATTCTGTTAATTTTTCCACCTTCGCACTTAGGCAGGCTGTCCTGAGCATGAACTCTTACTTTCGTAGTGATCCCTACTCTTTTTTTTATTTCGTTTTCTATATTTTTTCCAAAGCTTCCTACAAAATTAAGATAATCGTCGGTATTTATCTCAAGTTGTCGGGCTTTTACCAGTTCATCATTAATTTCCACATCAACATCCAATGCTACACACATCTGTTCTTTTTCAACCGGTGTTAAATAATAATTCGGAACTACTCCTTCCACATAGGAAAATGCATCTTCAATCTGGCTTGGATATACATTAACTCCTCTTACGATCAGCATATCATCGGCCCTTCCAACAATAGGTTTCATTTTCACCATTGTTCTTTTGGCATTCTGATCATAGTAAAGACTTGTAATATCATTCGTCCAGTAGCGCAAAAGCGGCATTGCTTTTTTCGTTAAAGTAGTAATCACCAGCACACCTTCCTCCCCGAAAGGAACCGGCTGTTTAGTTACCGGATCTAAAATTTCCGGATAAAAGTGATCTTCCCAGATATAAGCTCCGCCTTTCTCCTCAAAATCTTCCATGGAAACTCCCGGACCGATAATTTCACTTAATCCGTAGATATTGGTGGCATGAACTCCCAGTTTTTCTTCAATATGCCCCCTTATAATTTCTGTCCAGGGTTCTGAACCTAAAACAGCATATTGCAAACTGACTTCCTCCGCCGTAATTCCTTTTTTAGCAAATTCATCCGCAATGGTCAAAGCATAAGACGGAGAACAGCAGATCACCTCAGGTTTGAAATCTAAAATTAAATCTACTTGCCTCGCCGTCATTCCTCCTGAAATCGGAAGAACGCTCATTCCTAATTTTTCAGCTCCATAATGCAAACCAAGACCACCCGTAAAAATTCCGTATCCGTAAGCATTGTGCAACTGCATTCCCGGTTTTGCCCCTGCTGCATTTAATGATCTCGCCACTACTTCACTGAAAAGGTCTACATCTTCTTTGGTATATCCAACAACTGTAGGCTTTCCGGTGGTACCACTCGAACAATGAATTCTTTGCAGTTCGTTTTTCGGAACGGTAAACAACCCGAACGGATAATGATCTCTTAAATCCTGTTTATACGTGATAGGAAGTTTTGTGATATCTTCAATTGTCCTTATATCCTGAGATGATATTCCCAATTCATTCAACTTCCCTCTATAAAACCCTGATCTCTCCTCAAGATATCCGACCAACTTTGCCAATCTCTCAGACTGAAGCTGTCTCAACTGGTCGAGCTTTAAATATTCAATTGAAAAATCCATAAAACTAACTAACATTTGTTAGGTGTAAATTTAAAAAGAATTTCTTTCTCTGCAAAATTTTTATGATATTCATCAGGTTTTATGATTTTCCTATGAGCCCAAAAAGAATTTTATCCCTGATTTCCTCAGTGATTTCAAAGGATTCACTATTTCTTTTGAACCAGAAATAAGAGTTGTTCAGTGTATGAAGAATAAACCGGGTAGTAAAAACCGGTGATTTCAGCTCCCAATTCTGAGACTGATAGATTTCCGAGATCAATTGTTCTACTTCCAATTGATATTTTTTTCTTAGCTCAACAAATTCAGGAAGCCTTTCTTCCAGATGCTTCCATTCATTGGAGTAAATATGCGTAACATCCGGGTTTTTAAGAACAACAGATAAATGTTTATCAATAAACAAATTCAGCTTTTCTTTTGGGTGGATTTCTGTATTTTTTACTGTCTGAAGCTCAATAAAGAAATCCTGTGCAATACCAAAACAGATCCATTCCAGAATCTCTTCTTTAGAACGGATGTGCGCATATAAGGAAGCAGCTTTAATATTCAGTTTTGTAGCTAGATCTCTTACAGAACTTCCTACATAACCTTTCTCTTTGAAAAGTTCAATTGCTACCTCAAGTATTTTCTTTTGTTTTTCTTTCAGCTCCATTTGATACCTGCAAAAATAACTATTCTAATTCAAATTGTTGTTTTTTTAAGGGCAAAAGGTAGAAAAGAAAACCTAGACTTTTCCCGTGTTGATTTTTATTTATGACTGTTATTCCGAAATTTCCCAGTACTTTTTAAAGAATCGGAAATTTTGTCAAGTTAATTTTACGTTAAAAATACAATATTCGGAAATTTTGTCCTATATTTTTGTAAATTTAATAATTGAACAGTTTTTGTGATAAGCTACTCGATTAAATGATAATAATTGATAGGCGTTAAGAGACTAAGCCTGAAAATTTAGTTTCTTAATGTTTTTAGAAAATTAAACAGTGAACTCATCAACATTATTATAATATGAACTTAAATCAATATACCGTAAAATCACAGGAAGCCATCCAGGCAGCACAACAGGTTGCCATGGAGTTCGGCAATCAAAGTATTGAACCTCAACATATACTTGAAGGGATCTTTCAGGTAGATGAAAATATTTCGCCTTTCTTATTGAAAAAGTCTGAAGCAGACGCTAACCTGGTAAGAGAGCGCAACCGTGAAAATTTAGAAAAGCTTCCGAAAGTACAGGGAGGAAACATTTATCTTTCACAATCCGCGAACAAAGTTTTGCTGGATGCTCCTAATATTGCCAAAAAAATGGGCGATGAATATGTTACGATTGAACATTTATGGCTGTCTCTTCTTGATACGAACTCAGAAGTTTCCAAGATGCTGAAAGATATGGGGGTAACCAAAAGTCTTCTGGAAGGAGGAATTAAAGAATTAAGAAAAGGAAGCAAAGCTACTTCTGCAAGTTCGGAAGAGACTTATCAATCCTTAAATAAATATGCTAAAAATTTCAATGAATTAGCAGCAGAAGGAAAGCTTGATCCCGTTATCGGAAGAGATGAAGAGATCAGGAGGGTTTTGCAGATTCTTTCGAGAAGAACAAAAAACAATCCTATCCTTATTGGAGAACCCGGTGTAGGTAAAACTGCTATTGCAGAAGGAATTGCCCACAGAATCATCAGTGGTGACGTTCCTGAAAACTTAATGGATAAGACGTTATATTCATTAGACATGGGAGCTTTGATCGCCGGTGCCAAATATAAAGGAGAGTTTGAAGAACGCTTGAAATCCGTGGTGAATGAAGTTATAAAATCTGACGGACAGATCATTCTTTTCATCGATGAAATCCACACTCTTGTCGGAGCAGGAGGTGGTGAAGGCGCCATGGATGCAGCCAACATTTTGAAACCCGCTTTGGCAAGAGGAGAATTAAGAGCAATCGGAGCTACGACACTGAATGAATATCAAAAGTATTTTGAAAAAGATAAAGCGTTGGAAAGACGTTTTCAGAAAGTAATAGTGGAAGAGCCGGATACAGAATCTGCAATTTCTATTCTCCGTGGGATCAAAGATAAATATGAGGCTCACCATAAAGTAAGGATTAAAGATGAAGCGATCATTGCTGCGGTAGAAATGTCTCAAAGATATATTTCAGACAGGTTTTTACCGGATAAAGCGATCGACCTTATTGATGAAGCTTCCGCTAAGCTGAGAATGGAGATCAATTCAAAGCCTGAAGAGCTGGATGTTTTAGACAGAAAACTGATGCAGCTGGAAATTGAGCTGGCTGCCATTTCAAGAGAAGGCAATCAAACGAAGATCGATCATCTGAAAGAAGACATTGCAAAGATTTCTGAACAGAGAAATGAAATCAATGCCAAATGGCTGAAAGAAAAACAGAAATCTGAGGATTTAACCCAGATTAAAAAAGAAATCGAATCTTTGAAACTGGAAGCAGAAAGGGCTTCACGAGCAGGAGATTATGCTAAAGTTGCGGAGATTCAATATGGAAAGCTTCGTGAAAAAGAAGAAGAGCTTAAGAAGGTAGAGCTTGAAATGCAAAACCATCAGAATGAGCTGATCAAGGAAGAAGTGACTGCTGAAAATATTTCAGAAGTTATTGCCAAATGGACTGGAATTCCTGTTACCAAGCTTTTACAGTCGGAAAGAGAAAAATTATTACATCTTGAACAGGAGCTTCACCACAGAGTTGTGGGACAAGACGAAGCGATACAAGCCGTTGCAGATGCAATCAGAAGAAACAGAGCCGGTTTGAGTGATGAGAAAAAACCTATCGGGTCATTCCTTTTCCTGGGAACAACCGGAGTTGGTAAAACCGAGCTGGCAAAAGCTTTAGCAGAGTTTTTATTTGATGATGAAAACAATATGACGAGAATTGATATGAGTGAATATCAGGAGCGTCATTCGGTTTCGAGATTAGTGGGAGCTCCTCCGGGGTATGTAGGCTATGATGAAGGAGGGCAATTAACGGAAGCTGTAAGGAGAAGACCTTATTCTGTAGTATTATTGGATGAAATCGAAAAAGCTCATCCTGATGTCTTCAATACCTTATTACAGGTTTTGGATGACGGCCGTTTAACTGACAATAAAGGCAGGGTTGTGAATTTCAAAAACTCAATTATCATCATGACGTCAAATTTAGGCTCACATCTTATCCAGGAGAATTTTGAGAATATTACCGATGAAAATCAGGATGAAATTGTAGATAAAACAAAAGATGAAGTTTTCGATTTATTGAAACAAACTTTACGTCCGGAGTTTTTAAACAGGATTGATGAAGTGGTATTGTTCCAGCCTCTGAGAAAAAAAGAAATCGGGAAAATTGTTCAGTATCAGTTGAGAGGCTTCAATGATATGCTGGCAAAACGAAACATTATCATGACAGCAACCCAGGATGCTGTGGATTACCTGATGAATAGAGGGTATGACCCAGCCTTCGGAGCAAGGCCTTTAAAGAGAGTAATCCAACAGGAGGTTTTAAATAAATTATCGAGAGAGATTCTTGCAGGAAATGTAAATGATGGAGACAGAATCACTTTAGATTATTTCGAAGAAACAGGTTTGGTCTTCAGACCTGCTGAAAAATAAGTAATTTTTTTCATATATATTATTTTTGTAAGTAAGTGCCTCAGACAAAATCTGAGACACTTATTTTTTTAAAATGATTAATTTATTTCTATAAAATAAAAAATTACATAAAATCATTAAAAAAGCAAAATCAATGCATTTAACATAATAAAAAACGTTAAATGTTAAAAAAATATACAACAAAACATTATTTTTATATATTAGCACCTCAAACCAAAATTACGTTTTATGAAAAAATTGTTCTTTGGAGCTTTACTGGCTCTTGTTATTTCATGTAATAATGAAAACGAAACAAATTCTCCCCAAAATTCTATTGCTGAACAATCTGATGCAACCGCAAACAAAGGTGCTTTTTGCGGATCAGACATTGTAAGACAAAAGCTCTTATCTGAAGATCCTGCGGCAATGCAGCGTATGCTTCAGTTAGAAAGCAGAACCGCTGATTTTATTGAACAGAAAAAACTAGGCAGAGTTTTAGCTGACGGAAGTGTTGAAATTCCTGTCATTTTTAATGTTCTTTACACTAACTCCACCAACAATGTTTCGGATGCGAGAGTTAATTCTCAGATTGATGTCCTTAATAAGGCATTCGCATCTACTCATGCCGATGTTTCAAGCATCCCAACAGAGTTCCAACCTGTAAATGCCGGTGATACAAAAATAAAATTCAGGCTGGTACAGATCAACAGAAAATCAACAACGAAATCAAGATGGGCTCCGGATGACAAAATGAAAAAGGCTTCTACGGGTGGTGTTGATGCTACCGATCCAACCAAATATTTAAATATCTGGGTTGTTGACTACATGCCTTACCAATCAGGATATGTTTTAGGATACGCTACTTTCCCTGAATCTTCAGGACTTTGGAATGACGGTGTAGTAATGATGGATGAATATGTAGGAGAAGGAGGTCCTATTGCTACCCACAACAAAGGAAGAGTTACCGTACACGAAGTAGGGCACTACCTAAACCTAAGACACATCTGGGGTGATGCGAATTGTGGAAACGATTTTGTGGATGATACTCCTCAACAGATTACTCTACACAGAGGAGTTCCTACTTATCCTAAATATGAATCTTGCGGTGGTGTATCCCGTTCTGTAATGTTCATGAATTATATGGATTATTCCGATGAAACCACTCTATTCATGTTCACACAAAAACAAAACGACAGAATGCAGGCTACAGTTTCTGCTTCAGGACCTAGAGCAGGTTTAAGAATTTTATAACTCCCTAAAATATAAGTAATAAATTGTCCCCGATAACCGGGGACTTTTTTATTGCCGTCTGTCAATCCGTAAAATCACGGATAATAAACAGGAAAAAGCACATGTCGTATTACGTAAAATTTTCACGAACTTTGCGATAAGAAACATTATTATAAAAGCTAACATTATGAAAACAAAACTAACCTTAGAAAGTGGAACATTAGATCCAATCATTAGCCTTAGCACAATACCAGCAACACTTATTCAAACCCTGGTAGATAACTATCGTAATTCCCAGCTTGCCGCAATCAACACCAGCCTTAATATGAATGACGCACATTCTATATGGTTTAATCTGGCAACATTAAAGAAATTTATTGCTGATATTGAATCTGAAACTCAAAAAGTAAATCCTGATGTTTCAGAGAATGATCTTGGAATCCGATTTTATTATGCCGCTTATCCTTCAGCAGAAAACTGGGATCAGATGGAAAATCAGCCTATTGGACAGGATTATGCAGGAAAACATACCTTAGTATTAGTTCCTACTTTGAAAAAAGCTAACGAAGAAGGAGAATTTTTAGATTATGATTTTAATCCTTTAAGTTCAAACACCTATCAAAAAATAAATACTGCTTTGACGTTAACTTTAGAATCTGATGATACTCCGCTATCTGACGACGATACTTTAGCACAAAACCACGGACAACTTATTCCACCTTCATCAACAGTTGTACAAATGTATTAATCTATATAAAAATTAATGGACCTAAGTAATTTTCAACTCTTCTTAAGCAATAGCGGTCTTTTTTTTGAAGGCGTTGCCGCAATCATAGCCCTACTATACTACGGAAGTGTAAAAGGACAATTCTGGAAGTATTTTGCATTTTATTTAGTCATTATATTTTTATGTGAAATTTTAGGAAAATGGGGAGTAAACTGGATTACATTTTCAGATCCGGTTATTGAAAAACTTAAAAAAGCCATCTATTATAATTATTTTGTAATCCCGCTTCAGTTTATATTTTTTTATTGGCTGTATGGAGCAAAATCACTGAAAAACAATCGATTGTTTTGGGTCTTTTCATTATTATATGTGCTCTCATTTATTCCCAACGAGCTTTATTTTAAAGAAAGTAAGATAGTATCTTCATTTAATTATACTTTCGGATGCCTTCTCCTGATGATCATGGTGATCATGGAATATTACAAACAAATTAATTCCGAAGATATTATCAGTTTTCAAAAGAATAAAATGTTTTATATCAATTTGGGAGTTACCCTGTTTTACATCGGCACGCTTCCTTTTTTTACATTTTATTTACTTTTGTATAAAGAGAATCGTGAAATCTGGGATATCTATTACAGCTACTATCAGATCTCCCTTATTCTCATGTATATCCTTTTCTCAATTTCATTCATATGGGGAAAACAGAACTCTTAATAACAGTTATCCTGTTCAACATATTTTTTGTGTTGTTTGTGGCTGCCGTCATTGTATATATCAGAAAATATAAACAGCGGAAAAGAGAATATCTGAATGAAATTCAACTGAAAAACGAAGCCCACCAAAGAGAGCTTCTCGCTACACAGCTGGAAATTCAGCAAGCTACCATGCAGCAGATCGGACGTGAGCTTCACGACAATATCGGCCAAAAATTAACTCTCGTAAGCCTGTATACCCAGCAATTATTGCATGAGAACAAAGTTCCACAGGTCAGCGAGACCATTGAACAAGTTTCCCAGATCATCAATCAATCGCTTCATGATTTAAGAAGCCTTTCAAAAACTTTAACGGATGACAATATAAACCAAAAGGAAATCGTAACTTTAATTCAGGAAGAAGTAGATAAAACCAACGCTTTTAAAAGATGCAAAGTAAGCTTTGAGCATAACTTTCAGCAGTTGGATCTGGGATTTGTTCACAAGAACGTACTTCTCAGAATTACCCAGGAGTTTATTCAGAACAGTATGAAACATGCCCGCTGTAAGAATATCTCCATCAATTTGAACACCTCTGAAGAATCTCTTTGGGAATTAAAGATACATGATGACGGAGTAGGATTCGACAGATCTAAAATCACATCCAACGGGATCGGCCTGACCAATATGAAGAACAGGGCTGAAATCATCGGAGCCAATTTCAGTCTGGATAGTCAGAAAAATATGGGAACCACACTCAATATCATTTTAAAAAGACAGCCATGAAAAAAACAATAGTCATTGTTGACGACCATGTACTCATAGCAAAGGCTTTAGAGGGTATTATTGATAATTTTAAAGATTTTGAAGTCATTTATGTCTGTGAGAACGGAAAAGACCTTATTCAGAAATTTGAAAACAACAGTAAAATTCCGGATATTATTCTTTTAGATATAAGCATGCCGATTATGGATGGTTTCGAAACCGTTCTCTGGCTTAAAGAACACTACCCTAACATTAAGGTAATGGCACTAAGCATGCAAGGTGATGACAAAAGCGTCATTAAGATGATCAAAAACGGAGCAAAAGGTTATCTATTAAAAAATACACATCCTAAAGAATTGGAAAACGCACTTACCAAACTCAACCTGGATGGCTTCTTTTATCCTGAATGGGCTTCGAAAATTATATTTTCCAACCTTAACAACGACAAAGAAAGTGAAAATGCCGTAAGAATTTCTGACCGCGAAAAAGAGTTTTTAAAATACACCGTAACAGAGCTTAGCTATAAGGAAATTGCAGACAAAATGTGCTGCAGTCCGAGAACTGTTGAAAGCTACAGGGATCAGCTTTGTGAAAAACTGGATTTAAAAACACGAGTAGGCCTGGCTGTTTTTGCTATTAAAAACGGATTCGCAAGCTAATTTTTTTATAACTTCAAATAAATCAACATAAAAAGTCCGGATAATCCGGGCTTTTTTATATTCTATCGATTAGATTAGAAACCGAAAATAACATTACAAATAATTCAAATAAAAGTGAAGTTAAATTTGGAAAAATTAACAAATCATCCAACAACATCAAAATATATAAAATAATAAAACAATTCCATTACACAGAATATTATTATACAAAACACAAATATTTATAAAATAAATTAAACAATGCATAATATTTTTAAAAGATCAATGATAAATTAATAAAAAAAGTCATAAAACATATTGCATAGTAATTCCAAATAATATAAATTCACAATCTGAAAATTTTTACAAAATAACAGTCTATGAAAAAATTATTATTTGGAGCTCTAATGTTAGGCTTCATGTCTGCTTGTAATAGCGACAACGTTACCAACCCAAGTGAAAATCCGGCAAATCAGGAAGCTACTTCAGGCGATATAGCTGCAAGAGGATGCGCTTCTGAAGATATCCGTAAAGAAGCTTTAAAGAATAGTGCCGAATTAAGACAAAAATTCGCTAACCTTGAAGCCAACACGGAAAAATTTGCTAATGAGATTAAGCTTGGAAAAGTTTTGGCGGACGGAACTGTTGAAATTCCTGTTGTAGTAAACGTATTATACAGAACTTCGACTGAAAATGTTTCTGATGCAAGAATTGCTGAACAGATTGATGTATTAAATGCTGACTTTACTGCAACTAACAGTGATATTAATAAAATTCCGTCAGAATTCCAGACAGTAGCTGCCGGAGATACTAAAATTAAATTCAGATTAGTAAACACAGTAAGAAAATCGACTACAAAAAGCAGCTGGTCTACCAATGATGACATGAAAAAGGCTACCAAAGGTGGAATTGATGCTACTAATCCTACCAATTATCTTAACTTATGGGTAGTAGGTAAAATGACAAGCCAGGGAAGAACAATCCTTGGATATGCTACCTTCCCTGAATCTTCAGGATTATGGAATGACGGTGTTGTAATTGCTGCTCCATTCTTTGGAAAAACAGGAGCTTCTTCTCCTTTCAACTTAGGAAGAACAGCAACTCACGAAGTAGGACACTATTTAAATCTTAGACATATCTGGGGGGATGCAACTTGTGGAAACGACCAGGTTACAGATACTCCTACACAAACTACGGCAAATTACGGAAAGCCGACTTATCCATTGTATAACACTTGTAGCGGGGTTCAGAGATCTGTAATGTTCATGAATTATATGGACTACGTAGATGATGCGGCAATGTTCATGTTCTCCGGAGGACAAAAAACAAGAATGCAGTCTGTGGTAGCTTCTTCAGGAGCAAGAGCAGGATTAAGAGTACTTTAATATTGATAATATTCATATATAAAAAGAAGCCGGGATAAATCCCGGCTTCTTTTGTACGGGTACGTTTAAAATGTTTTCAAATTATCACCAGGTGTGTAATCCATAAAAATCCCACCATCCAAACCAACAGATTTTACTTTCTTTTTGACAGGAATAGCTAAACTCGATTGTTTTTGATCTTTTTCCCATAATGCCGGTGAAAAATGTAATTTTTCAACAGCTCCGTCACCATAAGTAATAATAGCATCAAAAGGAATGGCAAACCCACCTGCATTATCAATGTTTACGGTAAGCAGTTCATTTTCCTGAGAAACCGTTTTAATTTTTAAATCTATATAATTATTTGTATAGAACCAATTATTCCAGAACCAATTCAGATTCTTCCCGGAGCCGGTATTCATTGAATAGAAATAATCCCATGGGACAGGATGTTTCCCGTTCCAATTATTCATATAATGATGTAATGCTTTTTTGAATAAGTCATCGCCCAGGTAATCTTTCAAAGCTAAATAAGACAATGATGCCTTTACATAAGAATTATTCCCGTATCCTGCTCCACTCACCTGTGTACTCATGGTAATAATAGGCTGATCCTGCTCGGCAGAAGGATCATTGATCCATCTTTTCACCCTGAAATTCTGATAGAATTTTTTGGCAGCATCTTCTCCGTTTTCATCGATCCCGATTAAATATTCTAACGTCGTAGCCCAACCTTCATCCATAAAAGCATAACGCGTTTCATTAATTCCCATATAAAAAGGGAAATAAGTATGGGCAATTTCATGATCAGCCGTTAACCTTGCATCCTGAAAATCATCAGGAATACTGGTATCGTTGATCATCATGGGATATTCCATATCTGCATATCCCTGAATGGCGGTCATTACATTATAAGGATATTCAACACCGGGCCAGTTTTTCGAAAACCAATCCAGGTTATAGCGCATCCAGTCAACATAATGCTCAAAATCTTTTGCCCCGGCTTTATACCCTGCCTGAACACTTGCTCGTTTTGTTTTCAGTTGAACACTTGCGGCATCCCAGACATAATGGTTGCTTAATGCAAAACAAAAATCAGTGAGGTGACTGGCTTTAAATCTCCACACATTCCATTTATTCTGTTTGGTTACTTTTCCGGATTTCATTTCCTGTTCATTAGCAATATGAATTACCTTATCGCTTTTTAAAGAAGCTTTGTATCTTTTTAGATATTCAGGTTGAAGTACGGCATCAGGGTTCAGAAAATCACCCGTTGCCCAAACCACATAATTTCTTGGAGCAATAATGGTAAAATTATAGTCATTGAAATCATTATAAAATTCCTGTCTGTCTGAGTGTGGAAGCATGTCCCAGCCATTATAGTCATCATATACGGAAACTCTCGGGAAAGAGTAGGCCACATAGAAAGTTTCAGGATCAATTTGCCCCTCTCTTCCACTTTGAACAGATAAAGGATATTCCCATTCTATTTTAATCTCAGCCTTCGATTTCGATTTTATCGCACTATTTAATTTTATTTTTTCTACAGTTCCCCAATCGTCGTTATTAACACCATATTTTTGCCCTCCTATAATCAAAGATTTAATATGTAATCCAGATGACAGAAAATCTTTAGATACAAAGCCCGACCTTGGTGATTGTGGCTTATGTAAATTATTCACGAATCTTATGGCAAGTTCATTCAAATCACCGGGACTGTTATTGCTGTAAGTAATGGTTTCTTTTCCTGATACCATTTTAGTATTGGCATCCACTTTTACCTCAACAGTATAAATTCCCTTATTCTGCCAATAGTGTTTTCCCGGGGCTCCGGAAATATCACGGGTTCCGTTCTCGTATGCTTTTTTAATATTTCTTGGTATATACAATTCCTGTGTGGAAAATTGACACGATGCCAGTAATAGTAAACCCAAAACCAACCTTCTCATTGTAACAGTTTTTTAAATGATAACGAATCTAATAAAAAAGCAACAAAAAAAGGCAATAAAATTATTGCCTTTTTACAGTAAACATTTTATTTTTCTTAAAACTGCAAATCCACCAATACAGGGAAATGATCTGAAGGATAGAGCAAATTTTCCCTGCGGTCATTAATGTGCCTGTGAGACTTGATGGCAAACCCTTTTACGAAAATATAATCAATCCTGTCTTTTGGAACTTCATTTACGTTAAATGCAGTAAAAGTCCCTACAGGACCGTAATGTTTGGTTTTCGAGTGGTAAAAGCTGTCTTCCAAATTTTGGGATAGCGTTTTAATTGGAACAGTATCTTCTGTCAGATTAAAATCCCCGCTTACAACCACCGGTAGATTTTTGGAATTCAATTCTTTAATTTTTTTCAGGATTAATTCTGAAGATTTTTCTCTGGCAACATTTCCGATATGGTCAAAATGAAGGTTCATCGCAAGAAACTCTTTTTTAGATTTTTTATCTTTAAAAATTGCGTACGTACAAATTCTGTTTAAAGCAGCATCCCAACCTTTCGAAGGCTTCTCAGGGGTTTCGGAAAGCCAGAATGTCCCGGACTTCAATACCTGAAGTCTCTTCGTATCATAAAATAGAGCGGAAAATTCACCTTTTTCTTTACCGTCATCTCTCCCAACTCCTACGTAATCATAGTTTTTCAGTCCGGCCTTGATCTCTTTCATCTGTTCCGGGAGTGCCTCCTGGACTCCAAAATAATCCGGATGATAATAGCTAAGCAGATCTAAAACTTCCGGCTTTCTTTCCGTCCACGCATTTTCTTTATCCGATTCTATCTGAAGTCTGATATTGAAACTCATTACTTTAAGATCCTGTGAAAAGCCCAATGCAAAAACCATCAGGAGCACTAATGAAAATCTGAAATTCATAACCTATATTTTAATTAAAGACAAAAATAAAAACTTCTCCCATAGAGAGAAGCTTTTATGTTGTAGTTATTATGTTAAATTATTTTAATTTGATTTTTTAGCCTTAATCATAGCTTCCAGCGCATCCCACATTTCCTGAGGGATATCTTCAAGCATATTAAATTCTCCAGCTCCCTGAAGCCATTCTCCGCCATCAATAGTTACCACCTCTCCGTTCATATAAGCTGAATAATCGGACACCAGATAAGCCGCTAAGTTGGCCAGTTCCTGGTGCTCTCCTACTCTCCTCAACGGAACTTTTTTCCTCATATCGAATTTTTCCTGCAAATCTCCCGGAAGAAGCCTGTCCCAAGCTCCTTTTGTAGGGAAAGGTCCCGGAGCAATCGCGTTGAAACGTATTCCATATTTTGCCCATTCAACCGCCAAAGACCTGGTCATTGCCAAGACTCCCGCTTTTGCACATGCGGATGGAACCACATAAGCAGAGCCCGTCCATGAGTATGTAGTAACAATATTTAAAACCGTTCCCGGCGTTTTGGATGAAATCCAGTGTTTTCCTACGGAAAGTGTACAATTCTTCGTTCCTTTTAAAACAATATCCAGGATAGAATCAAACGCGGAATGCGTTAACCTTTCAGTTGGGGAAATAAAGTTTCCTGCTGCATTATTCAAAAGAATATCAATCTTTCCGAATTCTTTTAAGGTAGCGTCTTTCATAGCTTCCACCTCATCCCAGTTTCTTACATCACAAGCTACACAAAGCACTTTCCCTCCCGTTTCCTCTTCTAATTCTTTTGCGGTAACCTGTAATTTTTCAAGATTTCTGGAAGTGATAACCACTTTAGCGCCCAGTTGAAGAAAATATTTGGTCATGGCTTTTCCAAGGCCACTCCCTCCTCCTGTTACAATAGCTACTTTATCTTTCAGTGCATCTTCACGCAGCATGGGTTGTGTATATAGATTCATATATTTTAATTTTTCCTAAAAATAGTAAATATTAAAATGTAAAGTTTTAAAATACACTCATAAATAATGTAATAAATAGTTATTCTTCATAATTAAATAAGGATATCATCCTTCATAAATAAAAAAACAGCCTGATCATCATAATCAGACTGTTCTAATTGGCTTTAAAATATTAATTACGAAACCACTACTCCTTTAAAAGAAAGTGTTTTCGGGGTCTTGCTGTCACTTGTGGTAACGTTAACGGTTTTCATAAATGCACCCGGATTCGCTGCATTATAGCTCGCTTCTACAAATCCTTTTTTCCCCGGAAGGATTGGTGTTTTTGTATAATCTGCCGTTGTACATCCGCATGATGGTGCTACATTTTCTATAACAACAGGCTTAGAGCTTGTATTGGTAAATTCAAATCTTATTAATTTAGCTTTTCCCTGAGGAATATTTCCCACATCAATTGATTCTGATTTCCATTTGATGGCATCCGCAAGTAATTTTACAACAGGAGCACTATCCACAGGAAATACATTTGCATAAAACGGAGAGAATGCTAAGACTGCTAAAAGAGCTGTAATTTTTAATTTTTTCATGATATAAATTTTTAATAATAGTTAAACGTTCATTACATTTTGACATAGCAAATGTAAAGGGGATTCTCAATTCAACGTGTTAACCGCTCTCAAACATTTGTTAACGAGTTGTTAATGATAAAAGATAAATAGATATTTTTGGATAATATTGCTTTTTGTAAGATGGAAATTAAGAAACTCAATATTATTATAACGCTCGGGTTTGTAGCTATTATCGGGATTTTAATAGCCCAGCTTCTATGGACCCGGCAGGCGTATAATCTTGAGGATAAAAAATTTAACCAAACGGTAAATATCGCTTTACTGGAAGTAGTGGAAAAATTGTCCGGCGGAAAAACGTCTTTCATTGAAAGCCCTGTTCAGAATATTTCCAATGATTATTACGTGGTTAATATTAATAATGAATTTCATCCTGCAGTTCTCGAGCATTATCTGAAAACAGAATTCAACCGTTTTCAGATCAATACAGATTATGTATATGCGTTGTACAATTGCCACAGTGATCAGATGATCTATGGGAAATACATTTCAAGTCATCAGGAGAATCCTAATGATAAGATGATTAAATTCCCCAAGCATAAAAACCTGGTTTATTATTTTTCCATACGTTTTCCGGATAAAACAACTTATCTGATAAGCTCACTCCGCTTTTGGTATTTGCTCACATTTGCCCTTATTATTATCCTGCTGGTATATGTATATTCCATTTACACCATTATTCAGCAAAAAAAATTCTCGGAACTGCAAAGAGATTTCATCAATAATATGACACATGAGTTTAAAACACCTCTTTCTTCTATACTTTTGGCTTCTGAAGCGCTTAGAAAGCAGGAACTCATCAAAGAAAATCCCAAACTGCAAACCTACACATCCATTATCACCGATCAAAGCTATAAGCTTAATCATCATATAGAAAAAATACTGAATATTGCAAGAAATGATGCTTCCGGACTTTCATTAAAACCCCAGAAAATCGTTTTACTGCCTTTTATTCAGGAAATTGTTGATACCATCAAGCAAAAGAATGAAAACCTTTCCATAGATATAGAAATTGATAGTTCCGTCTCAATTATTGCTGATGAGTTTCACTTTACTAATATCATTTACAATATTTTGGATAATTCTATCAAGTATTGTGAAACAAAACCTAAGATTCTAATTTCTTCATTTAAAGATTCAAAAGGCTTATATTTAAAATTTAAAGATAACGGAATGGGGATTCCGGCTAAAAACATTCCTCATATTTTTGATAAATTTTACCGGGTCAACACAAAAAAGAGTGATGAGGTAAATGGTTTTGGACTAGGATTATTTTATGTAAAAAAGATCATACAGCAACATAACTGGAAAATTTCAGTTGAAAATAATCCCGATAAAGGAATTACCATCACCTTATTTATACCATTTTAATGAATAGTATTCAAGCCATGGAAAAATCTAAAATTCTATATGCAGAAGATGACAGTACGATAGCATTCCTCATTCAGGACAGCCTGGAAAGCTATTACGAAATTTCCTGCTATTCTGATGGAAAATCCGCACTTGAAGCATTCAATAATGAGGATTTTGACATTTGCCTTCTGGACATCATGATGCCTGAACTCAACGGTTTTGAACTGGCACAATATATCCGTGAAAAAAACTCCGAAATCCCCATTATCTTCATTTCTGCAAAAGCATTGAAAGAAGACAGGATTAAAGGATTGAAAATTGGCGCAGATGATTATCTGGTAAAACCATTCAGCATAGAAGAACTCATCCTTAAAATTGAAGTTTTCCTGAAACGCTCAAAGAAAACAAATAGCCACCCCTTAAAATACAAAGTCGGAAAATATGACTTTGATCCAAAAAATTATACATTACAGGACGCCCAAAATACCATTACCCTCACTCAGAGAGAATCTGACTTACTTTTATATTTTATCCGTAATAAAAACACGGTTCTGAAAAGACAGGATATCCTGAAAGCTATTTGGGGCGATGATGATTATTTTATGGGACGAAGCCTGGATGTATTTATTTCAAGGCTGCGAAAAGTATTTGCAGAAGAGCAGAATATATTCATTGAAAATCTGCACGGAATAGGTTTCCGGTTTTCAGAGAAATAAATAGCACACCCATTCAAAATAACAAACAGTTATTGTTTGATTTTCTTTACATTTACTCTGCGAAAAATATTCATTCATGAAAAGATCAGGAACCTCTGTTTTTTTACTTCTTTTACTTTTTAGTTTACATTATAAAGCTCAACAATTCAAAAAACTTTATCAATATGTAAATCCTCTTATAGGAACTGAAAAAATGGGACACACCTATCCCGGAGCCACCGTTCCGTTTGGTGCAGTACAGCTAAGTCCCGAGACAGACTCCATTTCTTATGAACTCAACGGAAAATACAATGGCGAGGTTTACAAATATTGTGCAGGTTACCGGTATGAAGATAAAACGATCGTGGGTTTCAGTTCTACCCATTTCAGCGGAACCGGGCATTCGGACCTTGGAGATTTCCTGGTGATGCCGACTGTCGGAACATTACAATTAAATCCAGGGACGGCTTCAAATCCCGAAAAAGGTTATAGAAGCCGGTTTTCACATCAAAATGAAAAAGCCGAAGCCGGGTATTACCAGGTAAAGCTTGATGAAAACAATATTCTGGCTGAACTTACGGCTACAACCAGAGTTGGAGTACACCGTTATACTTTTCCAAAATCAGATCAGGCCCATATTATTTTAGATCTGATGGCCGGAATTTATAATTATGACGGCAAAAATGTATGGACCTACGTGCGTGCCGAAAATGATAACACAATCACAGGTTATAGACAAACCAATGGTTGGGCGAGAACACGAACAGTTTATTTTGCCATGAAGTTTTCAAAGCCGTTTAAATCTTATGGCCAGAAAAACTATGATGAGAAACAGGTGTACAGAGGATTCTGGAGAAAATTTGATCAGACTAAAAATTTCCCTGAAATCGCCGGAAAAAACCTGAAAATGTATTTCGATTTTGACACGAATGAAAATGAAGCCATAGAACTCAAATTAGCCATCTCTCCGGTAAGTCAGGCTAATGCATTAGATAATCTGGAAAAAGAAGCCGGAAACCTGTCTTTTGATCAGGTAAAAGCCAAAGCACAGGAAACTTGGAATAAAGAGCTCAATAAAATTGTGATTCAGGGGTCGGAGACTGAGAAAACCAATTTTTATACGGCTATGTATCATACATTCATTAATCCGACCATATATATGGATGTAAATGATGAATACAAAGGTTTGGATCAGAATATTCATAAAACTGATAACTTTACCAACTACACTACGTTTTCAATTTGGGATACATACCGTGCTTTGCATCCGTTTTTCAACATCACCCAGACTAAGCGCAACAATGATATGGTGAAATCCATGATGGCCCACTATAATCAGTTTTCTATGAAAATGTTGCCAATATGGTCCCATTATGCGAACGACAACTGGTGCATGAGCGGCTACCACAGTGTAAGCGTAGTTGCTGATGCTATTATTAAAGGAAATTATGACGGGGATCCAAAAGAAGCATTGAAAGCATGTGTGGAAACCGCCAGCAAAAGAGATTATGAAGGAATCGGGTATTATATGGATTTGGGATACATCCCTGCAGAGAAAAACGGAACCTCAGTTTCCAACACATTGGAATACGCCTATGACGATTGGGCCATTGCTCAATTAGCAAAACATGTAGGAGAAACTGAAATTTATAATCAATTCATCAAACGTTCCGAAAACTGGAAAAATAATTTTGATAAAAGCGTTGGCTTCATGCGTCCGCGTCTGACAGATGGAAGCTTCAAAAAAGATTTCGATTTGTTAAGTACGCACGGCCAGGGTTTCATTGAAGGCAATTCCTGGAATTACAGCTTTTTTGTGCCTCATAATCCTGACGGGCTTATTCAGATGATGGGCGGAAAGAAAAAATTTGCGGCAAAACTGGATGAATTGTTCACCATGCATTTACCTGATGAATTTTTCGCAGATACAGAAGATATTACACGAGAAGGAATTATCGGCGGATATGTTCACGGGAATGAGCCGGCCCACCACGTTGCCTATTTTTACAATTGGGCAGGACAACCTTGGAAAACACAGGCTCAGATCAGACATATCCTGGAAATGCAATATAAAGCAACCCCTGATGGATTGGGAGGAAATGATGATGCCGGACAAATGAGCGCCTGGTATATTTTAAGTTCATTGGGATTTTATCCTGTAGCTCCCGGATCGGAAGATTATGCAATCGGAAGCCCGGCTGTTGATCATGCTGTTCTTAATTTAGAAAACGGAAAGACATTTGAAATTGAAGCGATCAATCAAAGCCCGAAGAATGTGTATGTAGAAAAAATTCTTTTGAATGGGAAGGAAATCAAAAACTTCACTTTAAAACATTCTGATATTATGAAGGGCGGGAAATTGAGTTTTTATATGAGTTTTAAACCTAGAAAATAGTTTTCTCTAAACACGAACTGCACTAATTTTCACTAACAATTATTACACAATCTGTCATTCTGAGTGGAGCGAAAACTGGAAAAAGAATCTCTATTCATAATTTTATCCCGCAGATTGGGGCTTAATTCCTTGATAAATTGGTAAATAATTAAAATTCAAAACCACAATCTGTAATTTGCATACAACAACCATGATTTTGCATACATTCGATTTCTAATTTCTGTTGAATTTTGTGTCAATAAAAATCAACGATATGAAATTGAATCAGGTAACATTAGGAAATCAGGGATTAATAGTTCCGAAGATTGGATTGGGGTGTATGGGAATGACAGGTTTTGGTGATGCAGACATGTATGGCAAAACTGATGAGAAAGAAGCTATTGCAACGATTCACCGTTCTTTGGAATTGGGTGGAAATTTTCTGGATACTGCGGACCTGTACGGTCCTTTCAAAAACGAACAGCTGATTGCAAAAGCGATTGAAGGTAATCGCAATAAGTATATTATTGCAACAAAATTCGGTTGGGAGATTGATGACAACGAGCAAGTAACCTGGAAAATCAACGGAACAAAAGATTATGTAAAAAAATCTATAGAACGTTCTCTGAAAAATCTAAAAACAGATTACATCGACCTTTATTACATGCACCGTCTTGATAAAAATACACCTGTCGAGGAAACTGTCGGAGCAATGAGTGATTTGGTGAAGGAAGGAAAAATCGGTTATATCGGTTTGTCGGAAGTGTCATCCGAAACAGTGAAAAGAGCCCATGCCGTTCATCCGGTTTCTGCAGTACAAAGTGAATATTCTCTTTTTGAAAGAACTGTTGAAGAAAAAGGAGTTATCAAAACATTGAATGAACTGGGAATTGGTTTTGTTGCGTATTCACCTTTGGGAAGAGGCTTTTTGTCAGGGAATATCAAAACTATTGATGATTTGCCGGAAAATGATTTCAGAAGAGGAATTCCTCGTTTTCAGGAGCAACATTTTTATAAGAATATTGAGTTGGTGGAAGCCATTGAAGATTTGGCTAAAGAAAAGAATATCACTTCATCTCAATTGGCTTTGGCGTGGATCATCAGCAAAGGAATTCTTCCTATTCCGGGAACGAAACGCAGAAAATATCTTGAGCACAATATTGAAGCAGCAAATATTCAGCTGAGTGAATCTGAAATTCAAAAACTGGAAAGTATTATCCCTTTGGGAACAGATACGGGAGCAACTTATGATGACTTCGGAATGGCGCTTTTGGATTATTAATTTGTACCTTTATTTGCTTAAAATTAAATTATTTGAGTCGATTGTTATTCCGGCGAAGGAAAATCTCAATTTCTTTTTTTCCAAGATTCTTCCTTCGTCAGAATGATATATAATCACACCATTTATAATATAATAAAAGCGGGAGTTCTTCAACAAGCTCAGGTAAATTCAGACGCAAAAAGGCGCCATAAAAAGTTTAAACGTTATGAACACAATAAAATCTATTTCGGCATTTCACAAATTGCTTTCTCTTCCCGAGCCGAAGCACCCGATGGTAAGTGTTATTAATCTTTATGAAAGTGTTTTCATTGAGGATGATATATGGAAAGGTTTTGTGAGCAGGTATTATTGTGTTGCTCTAAAACGAAATGCAAAAGGAAAAATAAAATACGGCCAGCAACATTATGATTATGATAAAGGTGTATTGAGTTTTACGGCACCGAATCAGGTCCAATACCTGGATCTGAAGACAATGGAGTGTGAAAATACAGGGTATCTGCTGATTTTCCATGAAGATTATCTGTTGAAACATCCTTTGGCAAAGACAATTTCTTCTTATGGGTTTTTCTCGTACGCCGTGAATGAAGCCTTACATTTGTCTGAGGACGAGGAAAATGATCTGCTTGAAATTATGTATAAAATCGATAAGGAATGTCAGCATATCGATCATCACACGCAGGAAATTATTTTGTCGCAGATTGAATTGCTGCTGAATTATTCTAAACGTTTCTATGAGCGACAGTTCATTACCCGAAAAAGTGGAAGCCATCAACTGTTAACGAAATTTGAATCTTATTTAAATGATTATTTTGATAAAGAATCTTCTGATAAAGGACTTTTAACGGTGCATCAAATTGCAGAAGCAATGAATCTTTCTCCAAATTATCTGAGTGATCTTTTAAAAATTCATACCGGGCAGAACACGCAGCAGCATATTCATGAAAAGCTTATCAGCAAAGCGAAAGAAAAACTTTCGACAACAGATCTTTCAGTGAGTGAAATCGCGTATGAATTGGGATTTGAGCATTCGCAATCTTTTAGTACATTGTTTAAAAAGAAAACGAATATGTCCCCGCTGGAATTTAGGCAGTCTTTTAATTAATTTTACATACTTCCAAGATTTTACAGATATTGCATTTGACAAGGTTCCAAAATAAAAAGCGGACTATAATGCCCGCTCAGATTGATATACTTATCTGAATTGTTATACCGAACTTAGAAATCTCGTCTTGAATTTCAATCATTAATAATTAAAACCCAAAATCTATAATTTTATTTCCCTCCACCTTCATTCTTCTCAGTACCCGTCTTTGTATTTTCTTTTACCTTCTGGTTTCCGAAACGTTTGACGAACGTAAGGGAAAATCCGTACCAATCCCATCGGTTAGAATTTTGAAAAGTACCAATCTGGCTGTAGGTAGTGGTATTCATATTCGGTCTCTTGAAAATATTCATCAGCTGAAGACTGGTTTCTATCTGAGATGCCGGAAATATTTTTGTTACCGAAATATTATGAAAGAAATTGGTTTTGTTGGCAATAGAATTACCGCTATTCTGATTATCAACGCTAAACCAGGCGCCCAGATTAATGTTTTTATTGAAAAGATTGGTATAAGAGAGATTGGTAGAGCCCGAAAAATAGCTGATGTAATTTTGAGATGACAAATTATTTCTTGTATTGAAATCACTATTGTCTATATAATACCAACCAATTCCGAAATTGATATTCAGCTTGTTTTTCAGTAAATTCTGATTAGTGTTGGCAAAAAGATAGAATTTTTCAACTTTACCTTTGAAGTTAGCCGGCTGAGAAATTGTTTTACCGTCTTCTTCCACAAAAGTATTCCAGTAATCCTGATCGGTGAACATATATCTTGCAGAGATAAAATACTTTTTAAATAGTCCTAACTTCAATGCAACCCTGTCGTTCGGGTTAGGAAGAAGATCCATATTTCCCCTTGAATACAATCCGTCATTGTTAGGCATAAGAAAAGGATTAAATTCCGCATACCAAGGACGCCAAAGGCTATGATTATACGTTAAGGTTAAATCATAATTATTGGAGAAAGAGTATTTCAGCAAAAGGTTGGGTAAAAGTGTTCCATAGGAATCAGTTCGTTCAATATTTCCTACATCCTGCCTGATTTTGAAACGGATATATTCATAACGCAACCCGATTCTGGTTTCCAATTTTTTGAAAAATGTCTTGCTGTAATTGGCATACACAGAATTGATATTATCCGAATAATGAAAATTATTGCTTCTTGTATCATCAAAAATCCAATCACCATTGGAAAAATTATAATAGGTATTGGGAATTACATTATTATTAAAATTGGCTTTTCCACCCACTTCAAGATTTCCACCATTCTTTCCTAATGGCGTTGTATAATCCACCTTCAGATAATAATTCCGGTTCTGAGTATAATGATCAATACGCGATCCTTCTGGAGTTACCGAAGTATTGAATGTTTTAATAAAATCTGTTACTCCGTCATTGGAATTATAATTGCTCCCCAAATTGATATCCAAGATTTTGTTTTTTTCCTTGTCGTAATATTTATAAAAAATATTGGTTCCCAAATTACGTGTAAGCGAAGATGAGTTTTGATCCTGAACATAAGAATTCTGAAAGACATCATTGAGATAATTGGCTCCTGCAGCATTGGAAAAAGCATTTCCGTCACCCTGATAATATTCCATAACCAAACCGATGTTATTTTTTTCGTCAAGCTCAAATTCCGAAGTTGATGAAACGGAAGGATTCCTGTTTTTATAAGTATTTTCAGTATCAATAACGGTTACTAAATGATCTTTATAATAAGTATTCCTGGCAGAATTTTGTGTTATAAAAGTATTATCGCTATAACTCCCCGTAAAGGTTTGTGTGAAGCTTTTCTTATGATAATTGAGGTTTAAACTTCCATACTGGTTATTCTTCGTATTTTGAGTATTGGTAAGAGAGATACTGCCCTTTAAACCTTCATCATCACGTTTTTTCAATACGATATTGATCACAGCTCCTGTTGCTTCATACCGGGAAGAGGGACTGGTAATAACTTCAATTTTCAGGAGGTTATCCGCAGGAATCGTTTTGAGATATTCTTTCAGTTCTTTCCCTGTAAAAACCGATTTTCTGTCGTTGATGTAAACCGTTACCGATTCTCCCTCTGCTTTTATTACATCATTATTGTCTACACTTACCAAAGGAGACATTTTTACGATATCCCAGGTCGTATTCCCGGCCAGAATAGAGCTGTTGGCAACATTGAAAACCGTTCTGTCTGCCTTACTTTCCACCGTTGGTTTTTTGGCAACAATGGTGACGACTTCTATTTCTTTCTGTTTATTAAGAGTGTCTTTTTGAGTCTGTGCGACAATGAAAGTACTCAACAGAGATCCTCCCAATGTTAAAAATAGCTTCATGAAGTATTAATTCTTTACTGAATAAGACAGTCTATCCTAGAATTTTGTTACACAGATAAAAAAATAATAATAAAATAAACTGATAATCAATTAGTTTTATTGAAAATTATTTCTAAATATAGTGACGTATTTCAAATATAACGGCCTTACATTTAAAAAACCTCACATGCTAAAACATATGAGGCTGAGTTTATAAATATTTTGCTTCAAAAATATTACATGTTATTCCTGAACTTCAAAAAGCAATCGCTCTCCGAATTTTTCTTCATTAATTGTCCCATTATCATAAACCAGATGGCCGTTTACAAATGTATGGGTAACTTTGGAATGGAAATTCATTCCTTCCAATGGACTCCAACCACATTTATAAAGAATATTGTCTTTAGCAACCGTCCAGTTTTCATTTACATCAACCAAAACCAAATCCGCCTTATACCCTTCTCTTACAAACCCTCTTTTCTCCACTCTGAAAAGAATAGCCGGATTATGGCACATCTTCTCAACGATTTTTTCTAAAGAAATCCGTCCGTTTTTATAATTTTCAAGCATCACAATTAATGAATGCTGTACCAAAGGGGCTCCGGAAGGGCATTTTGTATAAACATTTTGTTTTTCTTCCGCTGTATGAGGGGCATGATCTGTTGCAATGATATCGATTCTGTCATCCAGAAGTGCTTCCCAAAGTCCGTCTTTATCTTTTTGAGTTTTTACGGCAGGATTCCATTTGATTAATCCTCCTTTCTTTTCATAGTCTTCATTGGTAAACGTTAAATGATGAACACAAACTTCCGCTGTAATTTTTTTATCTTGTAAAGGAATATCGTTTCTGAAGAGTGCCGTTTCTTTCGCTGTTGAAAGATGAAAAACGTGAAGCCTCGCACCTGTTTTTTGTGCCAGCTCGATAGCCTTTGAAGAAGATTTATAGCAGGCTTCTTCACTTCTGATCAGGTGATGAAATTTCACCGGAATATCTTCACCATATTCGTCTATATACTTCTGAGTATTTGCTTTAATGGTTGCTTCGTCTTCACAGTGTACGGCGATCAACATTTTGGTATTGCTGAAAATATTTTCCAGTGTCTCCGGATTATCAACCAGCATATTTCCGGTAGAAGAACCTAAAAAAAGTTTGATTCCCGGTACATTTCTCGGATCGGTCTTTAAAACCTCCTCCAGATTATCATTGGTTCCCCCCATCATAAAGCCGTAGTTGGCATAAGCTTTCTGAGAAGCAATTTCATACTTATCTGCTAGTAATTCCTGGGTTACTGCATTCGGAACGGTATTCGGCTGATCAATAAAACTCGTTACACCTCCTGCGATTGCCGATCTGGATTCACTTTCAATATCTCCTTTGTGGGTCAGTCCCGGTTCACGGAAATGCACCTGATCATCAATAACTCCGGGCAAAAGATACTTTCCGGAACCGTCAATGATCTGGTCTGCTTCTTCAGAAATAGTAGAATTTATTGTAGAAATCACATCATTTTCAATTAAAATATCGCTTTCAAAGATCAGTCCTTCGTTAACGATTTTTACATTTTTAATTAGGGTCTTCATTTTACTTTTTTTGATATAAAAGATTCATTTCCGCAAAATTAAGCTTTCAAAAACGATTTTTAAACATAAGTCTGAAAATTCTAAAATCTAATATTTACATTTGCAGAAAATTTTCAGAATTGTATAAGAAATTATTTGGGCAAACAGCAGTATATGGTCTTAGTTCTGTATTGGTCAGAATCTTTCCGTTCATTATTGCGCCCATAGTTACCAAGGCTTTTGGACCAGCTGCTTCATCTCCTTTCGTTGATTGGTATTCTATTGCCGGAGTAATTACCGTTTTGCTTACCCATGGTATGGAAACTTCTTTTTTCCGTTTTGCACAGGAAGAAAGCATCGATAAAAAGATTTTAATTTCTACTTGCTCCATGAGTATTATTGGCATAGGTCTTATCTACCTTATCCTGGGGTACATTTTCAGGCAGGATTTAGCCAATGCTTTTGAAACTCCCGATCAGGTCAGTTTTTTAGTCATTTTCCTGTTTATTTTGTCATTGGATGCGTTTTCCACTATACCTTCTGCCATCTTAAGGCTCGAAGGAAAAGCTTTTCAATATATGCTTTCCAAAGTGGCAGGGTCACTGGTATACTTCTTTTTGGTAGTCTTTTTTATCAAATGGCTTCCAAAGCATCCTGAAGGAATTTTAGGATTAAAGTATGATCCGGAATTCGGGGTAGGGTATGTTTTTGTTGCCAACCTTGTACAGAGCATCATCACTTTGCTTATCGTAGGAAAAGAGTTTGTAAACTTCAGTATTTCAAAATTCGATTTCAAATTATGGAAAAGGATCATGAACTATTCATGGCCTGTAATGATTGCAGGACTCGCAGGTATCGTGAACCAGACATTGGACAGACAATTCCTGAAATATCTTCTCCCGGATGAAGAAGCACGTCACCAAATTGGTGTTTATGGTGCAGTTTATAAAATAGCAACTTTTATCACGGTGTTCAGACAAGCTTATCAATTGGGGATTGAACCTTATTTTTTCTCAAGCTTCAAGAATAAAGATTCTCATAAAACATATGCCGTATTGATGGATATTTTTGTGATCTGCAGCTGTGTAATTTACATGGGCCTTATGGTCAATCTGCAATGGATATCTGAAAAATACCTCAGAAATCCCCTGTATTATGAAGGGATTGAAATTATTCCTTTTGTGATGTTAGGCGCCCTATTTCTGGGAATCTATCTTAATTTATCTATATGGTATAAATTATCTGACCAAACAAAAGTAGGTTTGTATATTTCTATAATCGGTGCCATTATTACGGTACTTATCAATTTCTTATTCATTCCTGAATATGGATATTGGGCAAGTGCAATAGCAGCATTGATCACTTTTACGTCGATGATGGTCATTTCCTATATTTGGGGGCAAATGCAATATCCCATTCATTATAATACAGGTAAAATAGTATTGTATCTTGCGGTTACGATTTCATTATCATTAGTTTCATTTTATTTCTTCAGAACCAACTATTTTGTGGGTAATTTATTCCTGTTAGCATTCTTCGCATTAGTTGCTTTTAATGAAAAAACTATTATAAAAAAGATACTCAAAAGATAGCTATCATCAGCATTATCAATTGTTTAAAACATTTCTCATAACTCAAGCCGCAATCTTTCATCGAATCTACATCAAGTATCTGTGAATTTTAATTACATTTGCCAAAAATCAATATGATTTTTTTGATTTTTAATAACAAAGAAATACAAATAGTATAACTAGAATATGAAAATTATTGTACCTATGGCTGGACGTGGCTCCAGATTACGTCCACATACGTTGACTGTTCCAAAACCCCTTATCCCTATTGCCGGAAAACCCATCGTACAAAGACTGGTAGAAGATATAGCCAAAGTAGCTGGCGAAGAAATAGAAGAAGTAGCTTTCATTATCGGAGATTTCGGTTCTGAAATTGAAAAATCGTTAATTCAGATCGCTGAAAAGCTAGGTGCTAAAGGAAGCATTTATTATCAAAACGATCCGTTGGGAACAGCCCATGCTATAAAATGCGCTGAAGCTTCCATGCAGGGTAATGTTGTGATCGCTTTTGCAGATACCCTTTTCCGTGCAGATTTTCAGCTGGATAAAAATTCAGACGGTGTGATCTGGGTAAAAAGCGTAGAAGATCCTTCCGCATTTGGAGTAGTGAAATTGGATAACTATGGATTCATTACCGATTTTGTTGAAAAACCACAGACATTCGTTTCTGATCTTGCCATTATCGGTATTTATTATTTCAACAGTGCTGAAAAACTGATGGATGAAATCAATTATATCATGGATAATGATATCAAAAACGGAGGTGAATATCAATTGACAACAGCTTTAGAAAACCTAAGGGCAAAAGGTGCTAAATTCACACTGGGCAAAGTAAATGACTGGATGGACTGCGGAAATAAAAATGCAACCGTAAATACCAACAGTAAAATTCTTGCTTATGAAAAAGAGGAAATGTCCACTTATCCGGCAACCGCTCAAATCGAAAATTCACTTATTATCCCGCCTTGCTTTATTGGCGAGAATGTGAAAATTTCCAATTCCAAGATAGGCCCGGGCGTTTCATTGGGGAATAATACAATCATCGTTAACTCCAATATCGAAAATTCATTGATCCAGGAAAACACCCAGATCAATCATGGGAACCTATCTAATTCAATGATTGGTAATTCCGCACAATATTTTGGAGTAGCGAGAGAAATTTCCCTGGGAGATTATTCCGTTCTGGATTTCTTATCTAAATAGAAAGTTTTTATAAATAATAATATAATCAAACCACACAAAAAGATTTTGTGTGGTTTGGCGTTAATATTGCAACGTTTTTCTTATATATGAAAGATAATAAATACATGAAACACTGGATCCCATTCATTATATTACTTCTCCTTGTCTCATCTTGTAAAACACGGAATGCAGCCAAGAAAAACAACGGCAGTTTACAGGACAGCACATACGTAGAGAACAGTAATGATCCAAAAGATGCCAATGAACCCGTAAGAGATAAGCTTACTTTTTACGAGCATGTGCTTATTCCCCCTAAGTTTGACCAGATCAAAATCAATAGTAAAGTAAACGTTGAGACCGGAAGTTTTGTCCCTACCCTGGATGCCACCATTTATATTGAAAACAATCAAAAAGTATGGATGAATTTATCAGCCTTATTCATCAATGTGGCAAGAGGAATAGCAACCCCAGAAGGCGTAAAGGGATATGACAAAACCAATAAGGCTTATATTGACTCTGATTTTGATTACCTCAACAATTTACTGAATGTTAATTTCATAGACTATAAATCTCTTGAGAAAATATTAATGGGAAGAACCTTTGTAAAAATCAGTGATTCCCAGTTCACCCTTACCAAAAATGCTCAGGGTTATAAAATGGTTTCAAATGCCAATCAGAGGATTGAAACGGATGAAAAATCAAGAGAGTATAAAATATCACTGCAATACGATGAAAATTATGATTTATTAAGCGTTCAGCTGAAAGATGTTTTGTCTCCTGATGAGCTGGAAATTTCTTACAGCAACTGGGATGAATATAATGGAATTCGTTTACCAAAAAATGTTAAAATAATTATAAAAGGCTCAAAAAGCAGTCAGATTTTAATGGAAAATACGAAATTTGATTTTTTGAAGATGGAAACTCCCTATTCAGTTCCAGCCAATTATAAGAAAATTGAGATTAAATGATTAAAAAATTTAGCTTTTTAATAGGTATTTTGTTGTTCAGTTTGCAGTATGGGCAAAAAAAAGAGCAATTACAAAAACAAAATGCTGAACTTAAAAAACAAATTGCGCAAATAAATTCTGAGTTAGCAAAAACGAGAAACGAATCCAAGCTTTCTATAGCCTATCTCACCAACGTTAATAAAAAACTGGCGTTAAGAGAAAAGGTATACAACAATACCCAAAAAGAAAAAAGATTCATTGAAGATGAAATTTACCTTCGGCAGCTGGAAATCAACCGTCAGAACAGAGAATTAGAAATCCTTAGAAAGAATTATGCTGAAGTTTTAGTAAATGCCTATAAAAACAAAGGGGTACAAAATAAGGTAACTTTCATCCTTTCTTCAAAAAATTTAGGAGAAGCTATAAGAAGAGTACAATATCTAAAACAATACTCTGATTATCAAGATAAGAAAGCAGCTGAAATTACAGATGCAGCAACTCAAATCAAAAAATCAATAGCTCAAAGACAAAAATCAGTTAAGGACAAAGAAGTTCTTCTTGTCAATCAGCAAAAGGATTTAACGACCATTAATGCTGAAAGAGCCCAAAAAGAACAACTTGTTGCGGATTTCAAGAAAAATGAAGCCAAGCTAACGGCAGAACTCAAGCAAAAGCAGACTCAAAACAAAGCCGTTGAAGCCCAGATCCGCACCATCATTGCAGAAGAAATAAGAATAGCTAAAGCAGAAGAAGAAGCCAGAAAAAAAGCCGAAGCGGAAAAAATACGTTTGGCCAAACTGGCTGCTGAAAGAGAAAAAGCAAGAATTGAGGCTGAAAATAAAGCCAGGGCAGAAGCTTTGGAAAGAGAAAGAAAGCTCGCAGAAGCCGAAGCAAAAAAAGCAGCCGATTTAGCAGCAAAAAGAGCTGAAGAAGAAAGAAAACGTACGGAAGAAGCAGCCAGATCGGAAGCAAGTGCCAAAGATGCAGCAAGGAAAGTGGCTGCTACAAAAGCTTCAGAAGAAGCCAATGCAAAAGCAAGGGAAGCGGCCAACAAATTAGCGGCTGCCAAAGCTGCAGAAGCTGCACTAGCCAAGAAAAAAGAAGACGAGAAAAAAGCAGCCGAATCTAAAGCAATGACCAATTTTGGTGTTTCTGCAGCAGCCGGAAATAATTTTGCCGCCAATAAGGGGAGATTAGGCTTTCCTGTTGACAAAGGACAAATCACACACCGGTTCGGAAGACAACAACATCCGGTTCTGAAAAATATTGTTGAAGAGAATAACGGGATAAAAATTTCCGTACCTTCAGGTACTCGTGCCAAGTCTGTATTCCCCGGATCTGTAACATCAGTTTTGGCGAGCAGCGACGGTACTAAAACTGTGATTGTAAAGCATGGAACCTACTTCACCATTTATTCCAATCTGGGAAGTGTAAGTGTTTCCAAAGGACAACAGGTTTCTGCCGGTACTCCCGTGGGGACTGTAGGACAGGATTTTGACGGTTCCTACACCCTTGATTTCCAAGTATGGAGTGGCAGCACGCCAGTTGATCCATTAGGTTGGGTTTCTTATTAAAAAAGATTAACTTTGCAAAAAATTTAGAATGGAAACATTAACAATATTAGCCTTATCATGGCAACATATTCTCATCGTAGCGATACTTCTTGTATTGCTTTTCGGAGGTAAAAAAATTCCGGAACTGATGAGAGGAGTAGGTTCAGGAATCAAAGAATTTAAAGATGCTGTAAAAGAAGAAGACAAACCAGGTTCAGAGAATAAAAATTCTTCAACTCATAATAACTCTTCTAGTAACTAAAATTCTTTTTAATTAATGAACTTTACTGAAACTGCATGGAAAGTCTTCAACCAATCTATTGAAGATTATCACGTGCTTGATGACGTTAACACTCTAATTAATAATCCGTTCGACAAAGATAGTTTGGAACGGATTTTGTATGCAAAGAACTGGATTGATACCGTTCAATGGCATTTGGAAGATATAATTAGAGATGAAAATATTGATCCGACTGAAGCTCTTCAACTCAAAAGAAGAATAGACGCCTCCAATCAGCAAAGAACTGATTTGGTAGAGTTTATAGACAGTTGGTTTCTTAAAAAGTTTGAAAATATAACTCCTAAACCCGATGCAAAAATCAATACGGAAACACCCGCTTGGGCTGTGGACAGATTATCAATACTTGCACTGAAGGTTTATCATATGTCACTAGAAGCTAATAGAGAATCCGCTTCTGAAGAGCACCGTTCCAATTGCCAGGCAAAGCTGGACGTGCTTCTTATACAGAAAGAGGATCTCTCAACTTCCATTAATCAGTTGCTTGCTGATATTGAGAACGGTAATGTTAAGATGAAAGTATACAAACAAATGAAAATGTATAACGATGAAAGTCTTAACCCAATCCTTTATCAAAAGGGGCAACAGAAATGAAACGACTAATTTTTTTTGGAGTACTACTACTAATCATAACTTCCTGTGCAACGGAAAAATTGAATTTTTCTCCGTTGTCTAATAATTTTTACAGTGACTCAAAGGGTTCAGATTCCGACAGGGGAGCAAAGAAAAGCATTGATATTAACATCAAGGAAAATGTAAATGCTTCGGAAATCTCCAATCTAATTTCAACCTTCCCACAGTTTAAGAATGCAGCTTTAAATGAAGAAATAACTTCATTGAAATACAGCCTTCAGAATTATTTATATGCAATAGATGCCAATAATCTATCCGGAAAAAACAGAGCCATTAAAAGCTTTGAAAAGGCCTATAAAAAAATTCAGAAGCTCAGACAGAATCTTAATAAGGATGATGATGAAGTTCTCAACAGATACCTGGTAAGATTAAAAACCAATATCACTGTTATCGAAGATTCTTTAAAAGGAAACTAAAAAACTATTAAACTATTAATGATTAAGATTCAGGCGGAAGCCAACGTTCCTACGGAACACGGTACTTTCCGGATGATTGCTTTCTCCGAAAACGAAAATGACTGGATGCCTCATATGGCTATTATAGCGGAAAATACAGATTTTTCTCAACCTGTAAATGTCCGTTTCCACTCAGAATGTATTACCGGAGAAGTTTTCCATTCAAAAAAATGTGAATGCGGCCAGCAATTAGATGCAGCCATGAAATATATCCATGAAAATGGAGGGATAATTATTTACCTTCGCCAGGAAGGCAGGAACATAGGAATTATCAATAAGCTTAAAGCCTACTCATTACAGGAAAAAGGATTGGATACTGTAGAAGCCAATTTACAATTGGGACTTCCTGCAGATGACCGGAACTTTGGAGTAGCAATTGAAATTTTAAACCTGTTGAACGTAAAAGACGTTAACCTTCTGACCAATAATCCTGAAAAGGTAAAACATGTAGTAGAAAGTAATATCCACCTTAATTCCAGGATTCCTTTACAAATACCGGCCAACGATATAAGCAGGGGATACCTGAAAACAAAGAAAGATTACTTTGGACATCTTTTGGATGATAATGATAATTAAAATATAAAGCAAAAGCTCCGGAATTTCTCCCGGAGCTTTTTTGTAATTATAAAAAACTGAAAAGATATTTTCTGATTAAGGCTTCGTTTTGATTTTAGACTCATCAATATTGTAATATTGAACTACAGCATTATAGTCATTATAATCTACACTAGCATTTTTCCCTGTACTTGCCGGAACAACCACCACTCTGAATTTTTTATTGGTATAATACGTGGAGTTGGTATCTAAATTCAATGTAGAAGTAGAATTCACATAAATTCCAATATCATATTTACTGAAATCAAATGTATAATCAACCTCATCATTGTTTGCATTTCCTACATAAAAAGTATATGGAAGTAATTTCCAGATTGGAGAGTTGTTTGTCGTAAGTCCTGTCTGTAAATAAATGAGAACAACATCAGATTCTACCAAAGGGGTATTAAATTCATCACTATATTCATACAAATTAGTATTTACTTTACTAAAAGTAGGATTAATATCGTACGCTACTGAGTAAGTATCATGATCTTCGTAAACCACATCATCATTATTATCATCACAGCTAAAAATGAATAAGCTCACAAAAGCCAAAAATAAAAATGGAAGAAATTTTTTCATTGTAATAAGAGTTTAGTTTATTATTGATTATGCACATTCAAAACATATACCAAAAAACTCAAAAACATTCTTTATCCTGATTTTTTTAATTGTATTTTTGTTCTTATTCAAAAATCATGAACAAAATAGTTTACATATCCTTCATCGTATTCTCTTTTATCAGTTCTAAAGTAGCAGCACAGTATCAGCCTAAAAACCTTTCTCAGGCTGACCTGAATAAAGCTCAGCAGTGGGTGGATAAGACCTACAATTCCCTTTCACAGGATGAAAAATTAGGACAGCTTTTTATTGTGGCTCTTTATACCAACAAAGACGAAAGCCACATCAATCAGGTAAGGAATATTGTTGTAAACGATAAAATAGGCGGTTTGATCCTGATGCAGGATGATGCGGCAAGGGAAATTAACCTCGTCAATGAATTCCAACAGAAATCCAAAGTTCCCTTAATGATCGGAATGGATGCGGAATGGGGCTTATATCAAAGAATTGCTGCTGCTCATAAATTTCCGTGGGCAATGACTTTAGGAGCTATTCAGGATAAAAACTTAATTTATCAGATGGCTTCAAAAATTGCTGAAGACTGTAAAAGAATGGGAATCAATTGGGATTTTGCCCCGGTTGTTGACGTTAATACCAATCCAAATAACCCGATCATCGGGAACAGAAGCTTTGGTTCAGAGGTGAATAATGTGATCAATTCAGCACTATCCTATTCAAACGGGTTACAGGATCATAATATTCTGGCCGCCATAAAACATTTCCCGGGTCATGGTGATACCAGTACGGATTCACACCTTGATCTCCCGGTTGTTTCTCACAATATCGACAGATTGAATACTGTTGAATTAGCCCCATTCAAGGCCTTAATGAATAAAGGAATCGGCGGGGTTATGGTAGCTCATTTATACGTTCCTTCTTTGGAATCAGGCAAAGGAATTCCGGCTTCTGTTTCTAAAAACATTATTACAGGCTTACTGAAAGAAAAACTGGGCTTCAAAGGACTTATCATTACTGATGCGTTAAATATGGGCGCCGTAGCCAATAAGTACACTCCGGGAGAACTCGATGCTTTAGCCTTTAAGGCAGGAAACGACATCATGTTATTCTCTCAAGGTGTAGCTGAAGGAAAAAAACTAATTCAGAAGGCTATTGACAATGGAGAAATCCCTCAGTCCAGAGTGGAGGAAAGTGTAAAGAAAATTTTATTGACCAAATATTTTCTGGGACTATCTCAATACTCTCCGAAGAATCCGGACAACGTTAATTATGATCTTAATAATAATTCCCATAAGAAGTTAGTCCAAAACCTTTATGCAAATGCATTAACCTTGCTAAAGGATGAGAAAAAGCTGCTTCCGCTTAACTGCAAAGGAACCTATTATTATGTTCCATTAGAAGAAGCTCCTTATCAGACTTTTGTCAACCAATTAAATTTGGGTACAACGGTAATAGTGAAAAAAGCCAGTGAAATTAATACAATTCCGGCAGGTTCAACGGTAATTGTAGGGTTGCATAAAGATAATTCTACCGCTTATAAACCTTATAAAATTTCAGCAGAATCAAAGAAAATAGTAGCTGATCTCTCAAAAAAACAAAATGTGATCTTAAATGTTTTCGGAAGCGCATATGCATTAAAAGATATGGATCTATCAAAGGTTTCTACGGTTCTGGTTTCTTATGAGAACAATGATGATTCTATGACTGCAACGGCAGATGCATTGAATGGAAAAACAAAAATATGGGGAAGACTCCCCGTATTGGTCAATGACAACCTCAAAGCAGGAATGGGAATGGATTTAAATATAGTAACTGTTTCCGCTAATTCCAATACAAGTTCAACAGTATTCACAACACCAAAACAACCATAAAATAATGAAAATAGGCATACTTTGCTATCCAACATACGGAGGAAGCGGAATCGTAGCAACGGAACTCGGAATGTCTCTCGCCAACAAAGGCTATGAAGTTCATTTTATCAGCTCTGCTCTTCCGGCAAGATTAGACATCACAAATCCTAACATTTTCTTTCACCGGGTGAATGTCCAGACCTACCCTCTTTTCCAGTATCAACCTTATGACATTGCGTTAAGCTCCATGATTTACCGTGTCGTTAATCTTTATAAGCTGGATTTACTTCATGCCCATTACGCTATTCCTTACGCTTACGCAGCCTTTACAGCCAAGCAAATGCTTCAGGAAGATGATAATGACATTCCATTGGTTACAACACTTCACGGAACGGATATTACGTTAGTAGGGCAACACCCGAGCTATAAGCATGCCGTAGAATTCTCTATTAATAAATCAGATGCCATTACATCCGTATCTGAAAGTTTAAAAAAAGATACTTTACAGTTTTTCAATATCAAGAAAGAAATTCAGGTGATTACCAATTTTATTGATAATTCCGAGTTTGATGATTGCAACGAATGTCAAAGAACCCAGTTTGCCAATCCTGATGAAAAGATATTGATCCATGTTTCTAACCTTAGACCGGTAAAACGTGTAGAAGAAGTGCTGCAGATTTTCAAAAATGTAGAGAAAAAAGTAAAATCCAAGCTGATTATCATCGGGGAAGGGCCGGATATGGAAAAAATCAATCAATTCCTGGAGGAAAACCCGGAACTGATTTCCAAGATCCGCCTTCTTGGAAAAGTAAACGACCTGTACAGGATTCTACAGCTTTCGGATGTGTTTCTGCTTCCTTCCGAACAGGAAAGCTTTGGTTTAGCTGCGCTTGAGGCGATGGCAGCGAATACACCTGTTATCAGTTCCAATGCAGGAGGGATTCCAGAAGTAAATATCCAGGGAGAAACAGGTTATTTAGCTGAGATCGGAAATGTAGAAGCCATGAGCAATTATACCATTAAGCTTTTAAGCAATGAAGATCTTTTAGCCAAAATGAAGAAAAATGCGAAAGAGCAGGCGGTAAAATTCGATTTAAAAAACATTCTTCCTATTTATGAAGAAATGTACAGAACGACCATAGAAAATTTTAAAAGAGAATTGTCGAGAGTGTAATGCTATAGGATAACCATTCATCATACTCTAAACGATCAATGGAATCGACTCAATTAATTGATCACTTTTCAAAATACATACAGCTCAATACCGAAGAAGTTGAGCTAATCCATTCATTATTCTCTTATAAGAGCTTAAAAAAGAAAGAGTTTTTATTGAGAAGCGGTGATATATGCAGAACAGAAAGCTTTATCATCAGCGGATGTCTGAGAACCTTTTCAATTGATGAGAATGGCTTTGAGCATACATTAACATTTGCCATAGAAGATTGGTGGACGGGAGATTTATTAAGCTTCTTTACCGAAACGTCTACTTCTTATAATATTGTTGCGTTAGAAGACAGTGAAATTCTACAGATCACCAAAACAGATCTGGACAAGCTATATCTTAAAGTCCCAAAACTTGAACGGTATTTCAGGCAGCTCATCCAAAACGCCTATGTAGCACAGCAACAAAGAATCGATCAGAACCTCTCCCAAACAGCCGAACAACGATATCTTTCTTTTGTTGAAAAGTATCCTGTCCTTTTACAAAGAATTCCACAAAAACATATTGCCTCATATCTTGGCATCACACCGGTATTTTTGAGTATGCTTAGAAAAAAATTAAGTCAGAGATAATTTCTTCAACTACTTTAATTTTTTTGTTCCCTGTTATGATCAATTTTGTTTTAAAATTATCATATGAAAAACAAAATTTTTAACACCCACAAAGACTGGACAGGATTAGTAATGAGACTTACGATTGGATTGATCATTTTTCCTCATGGTGCACAGAAAATGCTGGGATGGTTTCAGGGACCGGGATTTAGTAAAGAGATGGAACATTTAACGGTACATATGCATCTGCCCTGGCTTATTTCAATCTCTGTAATCCTGATAGAGTTTTTTGGTGCCATTTCTTTAATTATTGGATTTGCGTCAAGAGTATGGGCTATCATTTTCGGCATTTTATTTACAGGCATCATTTTTACAGCCCATTTAGAGTATGGTTTTTTTATGAATTGGTTTGGCAATCAGAAAGGAGAAGGCTATGAGTATCATTTACTGGTCATCGGTTTATGTATCGCTTTATTACTGAATGGAAGCGGGAAGTATTCGGCAGATCAGCTGATTCAAAAAAAAACCAATCAGTATTACATGAACTTTTAACCAAAATAAATAAAAAGACGAAAGAACTTATTATAAAATTTACATTGAAAAACATTCATCCTATGTAGGAAGAAATTTATAGAACGACCATAGAAAATTTCAAAATGAAACTGTCAAAAATATAATACTTCTGTTATATTTGTAATACACTCATGACTGAAAAACTACTTCAATATCTTTGGAACCATAAGGTTTTCAACAATTCTGACTTCAAGGATGTTGAAGGGATTCCCATTGAAATCCTGGACTTCGGACAATGGAACACCAATGCGGGTCCGGATTTCTTACTGGCTAAAATTAAAATTAACAATGTTGTTCTGGCAGGAAATATCGAGCTTCATATCAAGTCTTCTGACTGGATTTTCCACCGTCACTCCAATGACCCCAATTATGAAAATATAATCCTTCATGTTGTTTTCCATCATGATATTGAAATTGACGACTTAAAAAACAACAATATTCCGACTTTGGAATTGAGGAATCATATTGATCAGCAGCTTCTTTTGCAATATGAAAAATTGGTCAATGGAAGTCATTTCATCCCATGTGAATCCATTTTTGATAAAAATAAGATACCTGTCAATTTTCATGAAGAAAATATCATTAAAAAACTAGACGAAAAATCGGTTGAGCTCGAAAAAAGTTTAGAGGAATATAAAAATAATTTTGAAGCGGTTTTATTCCACAGCTTTGCCTATTCTTTCGGATTAAAGGTCAATGCATTTACTTTTAAGCAGATTGCAGAAAGTATTGATTTCAGCATCATCAATAAAGTCAGGCAAAATAAAGTTCAAATGGAAGCATTATTATTCGGAATTTCCGGCTGGCTTGATATTCCGCAGGATGAACCCATGAAAATATGGAAAAGAGAATTTGATTTTATAAAAAATAAATTCAGAATCTCTGATATCAGGTTTCATCCTAAATTCCTGCGGTTAAGGCCATCCAATTTTCCAACGATCCGCTTATCTCAACTTGCCGACCTTTATAATCAACAGCATTTATTCTCAAAAATCATTACAGCAAAAAATAAGGATGAATTAATGCAACTATTTGCAATGGTAAAAGCATCTGATTACTGGAATAACCATTTTAGCTTTGGAAAAATTACGAAAACCAGCCATGTTAAATATTTGAGCAAAGATTTTATAGAGCTCATTATTCTCAATACCATTCTTCCTTTAAAATATACCTACCATAAATACCATAAGGAAGAAATCACAGACGAGATCTTAGATTTTTACAGAAATATTCCGGCAGAAAAAAATTCACTTATTGATAATTGGAGAAATCTTGGACTGGATATTACGAGTGCTTTGGAAAGTCAAAGCCTTATTTATCAGTATTCCGGTGCGTGTAAAGAAAAAAATTGCTTAAATTGCAGTATTGGATTTAAACTTTTAAAAGAATCTTCAAATGCTTGATAATATTCGTCATAAAATGGAAAGAGAATGGTTTGGCGTTCTTACAAGAATGGGGGCCAAATTGGGAATTCCAGTTTCTAAACTGAGGGTTTTCTTTATCTATTCTACTTTTGCAACAGCCGGATTTTTTTTCCTGATCTATCTCGGATTGGCATTTACGCTTTGGATTAAGGATATTTTCATTACAAGAAGACCCAGTGTTTTTGATTTATAGCTATGGAGTTTTTACAGATTACGTCACCCGACGATTACAGAATTCAGGAAATTTTCAATTCTTACTGCACCACTTTCCCTGAAGATGAAAGAAGAGATTGGTATCAGTTTGTAGGACTTTTTTCCAATCCCAGTGTCAAAATAATCTCAGTACTGCATGAAGCCCAAAATATCGGATATCTGATCATTTGGGAATTAAGCAACCATATTTTTGTAGAGCATTTTGAAGTGTTTGCTGACTTCAGAAGTCAAAAACTAGGTTCACATATCACAGGCTATTTATTTAAAAATTTTCCGAGAATTATTCTTGAAATTGAACCCGGACACGCAGGAGAAGATGCACAGAGGCGATATTCTTTTTATCAGAAAAACGGTTTTAAATTAATTGATGAAATGTATGTACAACCAAGTTACGGTGAAGGAAAAAAAGCACTTGATCTTTGGCTATTAGCCAACTATTCCCCCGAAAACCTAAAAGAAATCAAAGAAGAAATTTATGATATCGTTTATCATTAATATATAAAGCCGGAAATTTTCCGGCTTTTTTATTTTCTAAGCACCCACAGATACCAATTTACACAGATAAAAATAAAGGGCAAACATCTGCGTTATCTGCTCAATCAGCGGGCGATTAACATCAATTTACCTGATATTCAAGTTTTATGGTAATGCTCGCTTCTTTTTCCTTAGAAGATGTATTGAAGGTGCCTCCATAGGAATAGTCCTCATTAGAATTCGGGGCCGTAATCTGAATGACACCCATTGTGGCTTTTTTAAGATTGCCTAAACTACTTCCTGAATTTTCAGCAATTTTTTCAGCTCGCTCTTTCGCATCCTTGGTTGCCGCAGCAATCATTTCCTGCTTCACACTAGCCAGCTTGGTATAGAAATAGTTAGGCGCGGAAGAGGTAAACTCAACACCGCGATTAATGATCTCCGTGATATTTCTTGAAAGATTTTCAATTTTAGCAACCTCCTTACTTTCAATAGAAACTTTTTGAGTCAGGTTATACCCGGAAAATTCTCCCTGGACATAATTCCCGTTGGAATCATTATAGCTTCTGAACTGTTTCTGAATATCTACTGAAGAAAATACGATTTCACCCTGTTTTATCCCTTTTGAAATAAGATAATCATTGATGATCTTTCTGTCTATAGCCAATTCATCATAAGCCGATTTCAGATCAACATTATTTTTTGAAAAACTTCCGGACCACGTAATAAGATCAGAAGTGAATTGTTTGGTTCCTAAACCCGTAACGGAAATTGTATTCTCAGATTTATTCCTGTTTTTAATGGCGTTTCCTAAAAGCCCGAGTCCGATAATAAAGCCAAGTGCCGCAATGGCAATAGCTATAATATTTTTATTCATAAATTTTGCGAATTGGTTTGATTTTTCAATTTATAATATCACATCAATTCCCATTCCAAATTTTAAGATTTTTTTAACATTTTATCATTTCCGGGATTGTTGCAATCTTTCGGTATATAACGGGATGGTTTCTTCTATTCTTAGTAGTACTGCTGATAAATTCTTGGCTTTAACAAACGTACGGATATGGGGCTTCATTAAAAATGAAAACTCTATGAATTCTGAAATCCTTTCCACGGGAATTCCGGCTTTCACAAAATAGTCATCATCTACTCTATCCCTTATCCATGCAATATGCTCCTGCAAGTCTTCATATTGATATTTTCGCTTTTGTTTTCTTGCCTTGCCACTTATCAGATCGTAAAGCCCTTGTATATCCAAACTTCCTAAAAGCATAGGAAGCAGAACTTTTTTTACTTCCGCAGGCTTTTCCCTCATTTTTCCTACAGGTTGTGGAAGGCCTACTGCTTCCTGGACCTGTGCAGCTTTGTCAACTTTAGCCACAGTTCTGGAGTCTTTCGATAGGTCTCCTTTTAATTTAACCACACGAACTTCTTCAATTTCCTGAGGAAGCTGAGTTAAAGTAATGGTTAACTGCGAATTGATACCATCAGTAAGAACTCTTTTTGATGCTCTTTCATAGCCTGCTTTTACAAACCTTAATTCATCATTCCTCGAAGCCACAATACTGAATTCCCCGGAAGAATTGCAGAGGACTTTTTGATCTGTTGACATATTGATTACGATTACTGCATTCATACGAATATCATTTTCATCCGTGATGATCCCCGTAACCGTCTGTTGAGAAAGTACAAGGTGAGCTAAAAATAACAAGACAAAGACAAGCTGCCTTCTCATTTCCAATTTATTTTTGAGTTTGCGGGGCTCTGTAAGAAGAAATTCTGGTAAGTACAGCCCGTTGGAATCTCATCAGATCCGTATCGCTGCAATATCCGTATTTCAGAATATTTTTCCTCTCAAAACCACCTGCAAAAACATAATATATAAAATGTTGAATTTGTGATTTTTCTATTTTAAGGTCCGTAAAATACCGCTCCCCTAAGGCCGTAATCAGGTAGTTCATGAAATCTACGTCATCCCATTTGTTTTTTATTTTACCAAAACTAAAGGTCCCTTTCGTCACAGGCTGCACAAATTCTCCCGGCCTTGCTGCCAACACTCTGGGATCAGATTTTTGAGCCATATAAATACCCAGGTCATCAAGAAGCTTTTCAACTTTTTTAGGCTTGTTCAGATTTTTTGAATCTATTTTTAAATCTCCGGTAATCCCTTTTTTTATTTCCACTTCGGCAATCTGAGTAGGAATTCTAATCAAAGAAATATGTAAGGGGGTACTGATGTCTACAACTTTTTTAACAATGCGTTCATACCCCGCTTTTACAAAGCGTAGCTCATCGCCCTGACGCCCCGAAAGCATAAAATGTCCGTCCTGGTTAGTCAGCACTCTTTCATCGGTCCTGATATTGATTACCGTAACATCCTGCATTTCCATATTTTCCTCAGAAGTTACTTTTCCAAATAGGTAACCTTGAGCACTGGTATTGATAAAAAAGAGAAGAGGTAAAAGAGAGAATAGTTTAAGTTTCACTGGCTATTATTTATTAAGCAAAACTAAAGTTATTTTTAAATTTTCCTATAAGTTTAACCACACTTAACGGTTTTAGGATTTTTTTTAGAATTTCTGAATCCCAATTTGTTAAAGACCCTGATGAAATTGTTAAAATTTCACTTAAAATTTAGTTAACTTGCAGTGTTAATTCTCATTCTGAAATGCAAAATTCTTATACAGTTATCAATGCTTCTGCGGGTTCGGGGAAAACCTATGCCCTTGTTCAAAGGCTCTTGATGATCTGTCTTCGTTATCCCAATCAACAACAGTCGATCAGAAATATCCTGGCATTGACTTTCACCAACAAAGCGGCGAATGAAATGAAGGAAAGAATTTTGTCGTGGCTGGGAAGCTTCACCGCCCAGGATTATGCTGAGAATACTGATCTTAAAAATATTCAGAAAGCTTTTGAAGAAGAAGGTATACGCATCACAATTGATGAACTGCATGTTCGAGCCAAAAAATTGCTCGACTATGTCCTGCATAATTATTCAACGTTGAACATCGGGACTATCGACCGTTTCAATTCCCGTCTGGTAAGGAGCTTTTCTTATGAATTGGGATTGGCTAAAAACTTTAATCTCGAAATTGAAGCCGAACCTTTTCTGATTGAAGCGGTAGATAAAATGCTTGATCAGATTGGAGAAAACGATACCATTTCCAATTCGTTCATGGATTATGTGGATTACAGCCTGGAAAATAATGAACGTATCAATCTCAATAAAAGCCTTTACGATTCCGCCAAAGAATTTGTAAAAGATATTCATTACGAAAATCTTAAAAGCAACAGGGAATTTGATGATACCAATTATGAAAATATAAAAAATACGATCCGTAAAGAGATTGTGCTGAATAAAACCCAATCTGCGGAACTTGCTGCCCAATCTATTGAGTTATTTAAATCCAGGAATATTGAGATTGAAGATTTTGCCCAGGGAAAAAACGGGATCGGTGGATTTTTCACAAAGGTTTTAGATTTCTATCAGCAAAAAAGATCAGGATTTCCTTTTCCTACCACACAGGAAGAGTCCGTTGTTAACAATTACAGGAAGGGGGCTGCCTCAAAGTCCAAACATAAAGAATCTGAAATTTTTGAAATTCTGGATCAATTGCTGGACAACAGGATGAAGCTTATACTTCTGTATATTGAAACCCAGAAAAAAGAAAAGATTTTATCTGCTCTTCTTCCATTGAAAGTTAACAAAGATATCCAGGATGAACTAAGAAAAATTGAAGAGGAAAATGATCTGGTCCTGCTTTCAAAATTCAATATTCTTATTAATGAGAATCTTAAAAATGAGCCTTCCTCGTTCATCTATGAAAAGGTGGGATCCCAGTTCCAACATTATTTTTTTGATGAATTTCAGGACACTTCGGAACTGCAGTGGCAGAATTTTATTCCTTTAAGAGATCATAGTGTTTCCATGGAAAACACTTCTTTTACATTAGTTGGAGATCCGAAACAGAGCATCTATCGGTTTCGTGGTGGAGAAAGCAAGCTAATGCTGGACATTATTAATAAAAAGGAAGTTTCACCCAAAGAAGCTGAATTACTTGTTTTAAAAGACAACTGGCGAAGTGCCAAAAATATTGTGAGGTTTAATAATGAACTTTATAGATTCCATGCTGATATTTTAGAAGAAGAGCATAAAAATATTTTCGGTATTGATGCGGAACAAAATCCGAAATCCGATATTGATGGGCGTGTAAAAGTAAGCCTTATTGAAAATCTGACCAACGAAGATTTTTACAACGATACTTCGGAGAGAATGCAACGGGATATCCAGGAATGCCTTGATAATGGATTCACATTTTCTGATATCACCATTCTTTGCCGTGGCAATTTCGATATTTTCAGTTATTCTCAAAAGCTTGGAAATCTGAAAGTAAATTATCGCGGTGATGAAACCAATATCAAGACCATTTCGGAAAAAGGTCTTACACTGGAATTATCCGATACACTGCAAGCCGTTATTGAGTTTTTAAGATGGGAGGCAAATCCTAAAAATAAGCCTAATTTAATTATGATGATGTATCATCTTAATCATTTAGGGAGAATTACGATGCCGGATTTTACACTGGAAATGGATGCCATCCTGAAAATTGATTCTCATGAAGAAATTTTACAATTTATCCGGGATACCTATTCATTGAAACTCAAGCAGGATCATTTTCCAAAATTCAACCTTTACAATTTTGTTGAATATTATGTCAATGAATTTTCCGTTGAAAATAAAGAAACAGATTTTATCCTGAACTTTCTGGAAATGCTCTTTAATTTTACGCAAAATGCGGGAGCCAGTACAAAAGAATTTTTAAAATACTGGGATGAGGAAGCTTCTACCCATAGTATTCAGGCATCGGAAAATATTGATGCCATACAGATCATGACCATTCATAAAGCAAAAGGATTGGAATTTCCCGTGGTTTTTATTCCGATGATGAATAAAAACCGCGATAATGAGTTTACCAATTGGTTTGAAACCAGCAAGGATGAAGTTTTGAAGTCTGTGAATATAAACCAGTTCAGCAAAAATCTGGAAGTATATGATGAGGAGATCGAAAAATTCAACAGGCAAAACTCTTATAAAAATCTTGTTGACAGGTTATGCCTGCAATATGTAGCTACAACCAGACCTGTTGAGCAATTGTTTTTCTATCTGCAAAAGCCTAATAAATCCAGCAATAATCTTGAACTTCTGGAATTTCTTCAAACCAAGAATACAGGAAACACAGATGAGTTTGACGTGTACGATGTATCACCTGAAATGCTGAAAAAGCATTTAAAAGACAGAAGCTCATCCTTTATCACAAAAGACATCCGCAATCTGAAAAATATGGATGAGAACAGTACTTCCATAAAAATTGCGACTCCGTCAAAAAATTATCAGGTCCGGAATGAAAAGGTAAGAATAGGTCTTTTTGTACATGAGCTTTTATCTAAAATCAACACTGAAAAAGATATCGGAAAAGTATTGGAAAGCTATGTTCTTGAGGGCCAGATTACATGGGAAGAAAAAAATGAGATCCAGAAAACATTATTGGAAATCGTTACGACTTATGCCGAATTTTTTGATGAAAAATGGGTGGTTATTAACGAAAAAGATATTATGATTTCTGAAAACGGGGAAAGCAGGATTTACAGACCAGACCGCATTTTAAAAGGTGAGGAAGGGTGTATTATTGTAGATTTTAAGACCGGGGAAGTTTCTGAAAAAAATGACCGGCAGATAGAGACCTATAAACAAGTACTGGAAAGCCTGGGCATGAATGTGACTAAGACACAGCTTATTTATTTATAAATAGTTTCGGCGGAGCCTTTGGCTCCGCCGAAACTATTATTTCTATGAAATATAATTATGCCTCCGCACCCGGATTGAAGACCCTCTGAGCCAGTTCCTGGTCAAAAAGGTACAATGCAGAAGGGTTATCACAAACCATTTTGATTTTGGTAACATATTGAGATGCGCTTGCTTCTTCTTCTACCTGCTCATTAATAAACCACTGTAAGAAAGAAGTTGTTGCAAAATCACCTTCGTCATTTGCATTTTTAACAATGTTGAAAATACTTTTGGTCACTTTTCTTTCGTGTTCTAATGCTTTTTCAAAGATATCGGTGGCATTTTCAAATTCGTGGGGTGGTTTCGGGATTTCTCCGATAATGATTTCTCCACCTACATCATTTAAATAATCAAACATTTTATCTGCATGCATCAACTCTTCTTTGCTTTGAACTCTGAAATAATTGGCAATTCCGTCCAGGTCTTTTCCTGAAAACCATGCAGACATGGAAAGATAATATTGTGCAGCATACTGTTCGTGTGCTATTTGTTCATTAATTAATTTTGCGATTTTTTCACTGACCATAATAAAAAATTTATATTCAAAATTATGGAAATTAAGCCCGAATTCAAAGGATTTAATGAAATTTAATACAAAAAGGGCAGAATTACTTCTGCCCTTCTCACATTAAAAAATCAAAATTACAAACTATTATTTTGCATCCGGAGTTGCTGTATGCATTGCTTTTTTCATTTTTCTGTCTTTCATCATCGCATGTCTCTGCTCCATTTTAGCTTTTTTATCAGCCTGCCATTTGTCATATTGTTCCGGAGTTAAAATTTGTTTCATTTCAGCATCCATTTGTGCTCTTTTCTGTTTCATCTGTTCCATCTTCGCTTCTCTTGCTTCTTTATTTTTATTGAAATCGGCCTTCATTTCTGCTTTTCTTTTTTCATGAAGAGCTTTTATCTTGTCTACCTGTGTTGCGTTCAGGTTTAAATCTTTCTGCATTTGTGCTAAGTGTTCCTGCTCTCTTTGTTGCATTTTTTTCTGCATTTCAGCTCTTTTTGCCTGTTTGTCCTGTGGAGTTTGTTGTGCCATTGCAAAACTTCCCATTACGATTAATGCTAATGCTAAAACTAATTTTTTCATCTTTAAAAATATTTTAATTATTCTTTTTATATCTTTTTGATTCCATAACAAACCAGAAGTTAAATGGAACATTTCATAAAAAATGTTAATTTTAAATAACAAAAGATCAATTCACAAAAAAAGGACAGATTTATAAAAAATCTGCCCTTCACACCACTTAAATATAATATATGAAAATATTAATTCTTTACTAATTTTTGTCTGAATCCTCCGCCTCTGCCTTCATTCCCATTATGCTGTTTTGGAGCATTATTTTTTATTCTTGGAGCGCTTTCGTTTCTTTGTTGTCTGAAACCTCCTTCATTGCCTCGGAATCCGTTATTATCCTGTCTTTTTGAGTTATCTTCTCTTCTTACGTCCTGTCTTCCTCCTCTAAAGCCGCCATCATTCCTAAAGTTACCATTATTTTCTGAATTCCCTCTGAATCCCCCATTATTTCTTACGCCATTATTATCATTATTTCTTACACCATTATTATCTGAATTACGGAACCCGCCGGAATTGTTTCTTACTCCATTATTGCCTTGTCCACGGAAACCATTATTCCCGTTACCATTAGAGCCTCTGAAACCGTCTCCTGAACTTCTTCTTACAATATTCAATGTTGGGTTATCCTGACGGAATCTGCTTCTTTCCACTCTATAAACATGAACATTTACATTTCTGTAACGAGGCATTACTCTAAATCTAGGAGCGTAATATGTTCTCCTGTAGTTCTGGAAATATATTACAGGGCTGTAACCGCGGTAATAATTGTTCTGGAAAACAATGAATATTCTTGGTCCTAAAATTCTTTCCAATGCATAAAACCTGTCATAATACCATCTGTCCGGGTTATATCTGTAAAAATTATTCCAAACAGAAAAAGAGGAATATAAGCTGTTCAGATACAAAATCTGATCTATTTGCCATCTGTTCAATCTGTTTTGTCTGAAAAATACATTCCAGTTGATGGAAATAATACTGTTCCTGTAATCATTATAGTAACTCTGATAATAATCGTCCGGATAATAATCCTGAGGATAATTATAATAGTAATCATCCGGAAAATAATCTCTGTCATCGTCATCACTATAATATCCGTCATCATATTCGTCATTTCCCCAACCATTATTTGGATATTGCTGTGCAAACGATAAAGTCGCCAGACTCAATGCAAATCCCAAAAGTATCTTTTTCATCTCTATAGTCGTTAATTGGTTAATATATAGCAGAATATCTCTATTCTACTTCTTTGATAGGAATACAAAAAAGAAGTTAAATCTTTTGATCAAACTTCTTTTAAAATATCATTAACTAATTGATAATCAAATGTTAAATTTATGATCTTCCGCTATCTTTTATCCAGTTGGCGATTTTTTCATTGAATGAATTTTCATTTTTCAGGTCTTCTAATTTCAGGTGCATTCTGTAACGCCAGTAATGAGGGAAAACAGCGGGATTATTAATCCTTTCATGATCCATATTCTCATTGGTTAATCTTTCATCCGTTGCTAAAAATTCCTGAATGGGGAAAATGGCAAGCATTGCGTCATTGTAAAGATGTTGCTTCATAATGATCTCCGCCAAATGAGAATCCAATTCCTCAGGAGACTTTCCATATTGTATCAGTTGTTGGTTAAAATATTTCTGGGTGAGTGCAGGATCTTCTTTCCACCACTGTCTGAGTGTTGAGCTATCATGTGAAGAAGCGGTTACTACATTCAGGTAGGAAGCATTTTTAGGATTATAAAAAGGAATATTCTCGGAAGGCATACGCTGAACTTTCAGCGCAATGATTGCCAATTCATCCATCACTACAGGTACACAAGCAGGAACAAGGCCTAAATCTTCTCCGCAGATCAACATTTCGGTAGCATTTAAAATTACCGGAAGCTTTTCCATGGCTTTTTCATACCATAAATGGTCCTGTCTTCTGAAGAAATAATCATGGTACAGGTCATAAAGGACCTTCTTTTCCCAGTCAGACAGATATTGATAGGAATCTGTATGATAAACATTAAATCTTGGATGATATACCGTTTCTCCGTTTCTTTCTTCCGTTAAGAACAAAACATTGGCACACAGAGAAATCAATGACTCTTCAATCGGGCCTCGCGGATTTTTCTTAAAGAAGTCGGAAAGTTTTCTTTGGGTATCAAACTCTTCTTTAAAAGAATAGGTTCCATTATGATTATTATGAATAAATTCAAGAGCCTGAGCCTTATTCTCGCCAAAATATTTCCAAAGAATCTGTTCGTTGATGAATGGTTTACAATATCTGTCAAAATTAAACGGAATATGCAGCGCTTTAAATTCATCCAAAACAATCGGAACCGCCGGGTAAAAGTATCCCAAAATACCCTGAGTAGCAGAAATTGGCATTCTCCATATCCTGAAAAATCCTAGAATATGATCAATTCTCATCGCGTCAAAATACTGCTCCAAAGCTTTGAACCTGTTTTTCCACCAACGGTAATCGTCTTCTTTCATGGCTTCCCAATTATAGGTTGGGAATTCCCAGTTCTGACCCAATTCTGTAAATTGATCAGGTGGTGCTCCTGCCTGGAAATCCATCCCGAATAATTCCGGTTCTGCCCAGGCTTCTACCGAATACCTGTAGATGCCGATCGGTAAATCTCCTTTTACAGATACACCTAAACTATGGGTATAATCAATGGCATCTTTTAATTGCTTATGAAGCTGGAACTGTACCCATGCATGCAACATTGAAGCATCATAATCTTTGCTTTTGGGAGAAAAGAACTGCAAAATCTTACCTGCAATATATTTTTTGTGCGTTTTCCATTCATTAAAGTTCGGAGTTTTGTACTTATCTCTTAATACACAAAATGCAGAATAAGGAATCAGCCATTCTTCATTGTCTTTAATAAACTTTTTAAAGCTTCTGTCCCTGTAAATCTTATCTTTTTCAGTGGTAAAAACTGCTTGTAAATATTTCCATTTCGATTCGATCATCTTTTCATAATCAATCAATTCAAGGGCATTAAGTTGTTCTTTATCTGATAAATATTCTTCAACTAAATCCTTAGGTAATGAAAAATCAAGATTCTCTAATGAAATATACTGCGGATGCAGAGCATAGACGGAAACAGCAGCATAAGGATAAGAATCCGTCCATGAATAATTGGCTGTGGTATCATTGATAGGGAGAATTTGAATAATTCCAAGATGGGTTTCTTTGGCCCAATCCGCCAGCTTTTTCATATCTGAAAACTCACCTACTCCAAATCCTTCTTCGCTTCTCAAAGAGAATATTGGAACGGCTACGCCTGCGTCATGATACATCTGATAGGCCTTGAACCTAAAATAATGATTGGAAACAATCTGTAAAACATCTTTTACAGGATTGGCTACCGTAAATCTGTTTTCGCCGGTCTCCACATCAATAATCCGGTTTTCTTTACGATCGTAGATGCAATATTTGTATTGAATAAACTCGTTTTCTGGAATTTCAACAGAGGTTTCCCAGATTCCGAAATCGGTTTGCGAAAGATGGATAGCTTTCTCATAATCCCAATTTCCCAATGAAGCAGTACTTCCAAACAATACAATCTTCCAGTCCGGATTGTAAAGTGGAGCTTCAATTCTGAATAAATGGGTATGCTTTTTTAAAACCGTTATTTTCTCAGGGATAAATTGATTGAGTTTATTATGAAGGATTTTATTGTTCAGATAGTTTTCCGGGAAATTTTTATTATTCCATTCATCAAAAATGACAAACTCCTTATAATTATGAGGGAAATTGAGATGATGCGGAACAAATTCTTCTTTCACTATATTCTCTTTTTCATCAATAAGCTCATATGTATAAGAAATCGATTTTGAAAAATAGTCTACTTCACATTTCCACAAACCGTTTTCGGTATAGAACATTGTGTGGGTTTTGGAAACGGCACCTTCTTCGTTTATGACCAACTTCAGGGACTCACCGACTTTCGTGCTGTAACCTATATTAAAGTATAGTTTCATTTATATTTTTTTATAAAAATACATTTTAATCTCGAAAAATAAAACTTCTTGAATATCAAATATTCATTAAAAAAACCTTCTCAAATACTTGAAAAGGTCATATTTCTTTTAGCAAATTTAAAGATTATTCCGTAACCAGAATTTTCTTGTTCAATACTATTTTTCCTGCTTCATCCGTAATGCTTACAATATAAGCTCCGGTTACAAGATTTTTCAGGTATACCTGTTGATCCAGTGAACCGTTTTTCACAGCTAAGTTTTGGTTCATGACACTTTTACCGGAAATATCAAAAACGGTAAGTTTAAGATTTCCTTTTAAAGTTTTATCATTACCGTTTACATGGATTACTTGTTCATCAACTCTGGTAGGATAAATATCAAGATTGGCAATCGGATTGGCAGCGGTTGCCCTATCATTCACAAAGTATTTACTGGCCAGGTCGTAGATGTGAAGATTCTGTTCTCCCGGAAGTTGTTTTGCCTGTAAAGATTCCAATTCTACTTCGTACAACGGGGACCCTTTCGCACTTGCGATTACAATTTTTCCCCGGGAATTCACTGCTGCGCCATTTACCGAATAATTGTCCGGGATTCCGGCTATTTTTCCAACAAATTTTGCTTTCAATTCTTTTGTTACCACCTTGTAAACATTACCTGAAGCGGAAAAAACATAAAAGTTATTATCCGAATCCGCAATCATATCTCCACCAAAACCGGTTTCAATGGTTGTAAAAGAATTTTTGCCATTCCCTGAATCATCTTTTATGATACCGAGATCATTAACCACATACTGATTATTTTTTTTACTGATCTGAAGAAACTGGGTGCCTGCATTATTAATTGCATATATATTCCCGTCATATCCTGTTGCCATTCTTGTCAAATGGGAATTGATATCACATGAAGTCACTCTGGCTGTCGTATTTTCAACCAATGTGATTTCCTTGGTTTTGGGGTTCAATACATAGATATTAGAAGAAAACATGGGCATATACACCAGATGATTATTAAATGAATCATAAGCAAGTGTTGCCATAGTCATCGACTGGGAATGGTTGTAAGAGGTTTTATCTTCGGCCACCGAAGAGTTTCTTAGCTGTGAAAATACTTTTGGAGAAGTTTCAGCCGTAAAAACTCTTTCCCCGGAAATGCCGTTTACCGGATCTATTGCACGAAAATCACTAAAAACAATACTTGGAGTATCTTTTCCTGTCAGTGCAAAAAAATCTTGCTGTGCCTGAGCATTCATGCTTAATACCAACAAAAATAGAGGGAATAAATGTTTTTTCATAATATGTAGAATTTAGATTCGTAATCATTTTAGTATGACTAAGTTACACAATTTTTGAATTGAATCATAAAAAATTGTGTAATACTACATATAAGCTGTTAAGGGATTCTTCGCTTCTCTCCGAATAAACAAATACCGGATAAAAAAACTCTCACAGATTTTACGGACTCGGCAGATGATTGTATTGTAAATCTGAGTTGCCTGCAAAATCTGCGAGAGAATATATTTTTTAAGAGCTTAGAATTTAATTTAAAACGTAAGTTGTTCCGTCTCTTCCGTCTTTTAATTCAATTCCTTCCGCAAGAAGCTTATCTCTGATCTGATCTGACAGCTCAAAGTTTTTAGACTTTCTTGCCTGGTTTCTTAATTCAATTAAAACTTTTAAAGTCTGATCTAACTTTTCGTTATTATTTTCTTCGATAGTTTGTAATCCCAAAACATCAAAGATAAAGGCATTCAACGTAGATTTTAAATCTTCCAGATCTTTTGTTGAAATAGTTTCTTTTTCATCATTTAAAGCAAAAATGAATTTTACCGCTTCGAATAAATGAGCGATCAGAATTGGTGAGTTAAAATCGTCCGTTAAGGCTTCATAACATTTGTTTTTCCACTCTTCCAGGTTGAATCCGGATTCTTTACTATCATCCGGAGTTATTGAATTCAATACTTTAACCGCTTCCATCAACCTGATGAACCCTTTTTCACTGGCAATCATAGCATCGTTGGAAATATCCAGGACACTTCTGTAATGAGCCTGAAGGAAACAGAAACGTACAATTGAAGGATGGAAAGGTTTTTCAAAGAAATCATTTTCTCCTGTAACCAACTGCATCGGTAAAATATAGTTCCCTGTGGATTTACTCATACGCTGGCTGTTCATTGTCAACATATTCGCATGCATCCAGTAATTTACCGGAGCAGTATCATTGCATGCTTTTCCCTGTGCGATCTCACATTCGTGGTGTGGAAATTTCAAATCCATTCCACCTCCGTGAATGTCAAAATTTTCACCAAGATATTTGGTGCTCATGGCTGTACATTCCAGATGCCATCCCGGGAAACCTTCTCCCCAAGGTGAGTTCCATCTCATAATATGAGCTGGAGATGCTTTTTTCCATAAGGCAAAATCCTGTGGGTTTTTCTTTTCACCCTGGCCGTCCAAATCACGGGTATTCGCAAAAAGCTCTTCAATATTTCGTTTTGAAAGTTCTCCATAGTTCAATCCCCTTTTATTGTATTCAAGGACATCAAAATAAACGGAGCCATTGCTTTCATAAGCAAAACCCCTTTCAATTAATTTTTGAGTCAATTCTATCTGCTCTACGATGTGACCTGTAGCTGTAGGCTCAATATTCGGAGGTAAAAGATTGAACATTTCCAGAACTTTATGAAAATCCACGGTATATTTTTGTACGATTTCCATCGGCTCCAGTTTTTCAAGACGGGTTTGCTTTACGAATCTGTCGTTTTCTACATTCCCGTCATCTGTAAGGTGACCTGCGTCTGTAATATTTCTTACATATCTCACTTTATACCCTAAATGCATCAAGGTACGATAGATAAAGTCGAAAGAAAGGAAAGTCCTTACATTTCCCAAATGCACATTGCTGTACACGGTAGGACCACAAACATACATCCCGACATTGCCTTCTAAAATTGGTTTAAATATTTCTTTTTCCGCTGTAAGCGAATTATATATTTTTAGTTGCATTTTTAGTTTGATTTAATGATTTGAATTTAGTTTTAAATGTAAAAATGTAAAAGTTAATAACATTTAATAAGCTTCTATTATAAAAGATCAAGATCTTTATACTAAGATTTTCAGCAACAACAGATAATGGTTACCAGAAAAATTTTATTTGAAACTTTTTTAAATTTAATCATTATTTAAATTGCTTTTAAGTGATATTGTAAATGATCTATATAATCGTGAATAATGTATTCCAAAGTGAATTTCTGCGGAATAGTTTTTGTGGTATCACAAGTTCTTTTCAACGCTTCATCTGGAATATTTTCAACAGTATGCACAATCTGCAAGTTCAGAAATTTCCATAGATTAATTATATCCGAAGTCGGAACATTCTGATAATTCTGGGCTTTCACCCAAAAATCCTGATCATATACAATATTATCATTTTCTTTGTACTGAGTAATTACAAATCTTCTGATATTGGTTAAAGCACTATCACAAAGATGCCCTAAAATTTCTTTCTTTGACCATTTCTCAGGTGAAATTTTATATGACCAATCTTCTTCAGAAAGGTTTTCAAATCTCTGAAGTTCCGCAAAAATAATATTTTTTAGAATCTGGTAATTCATTCTGCTTTCAATTTAGTCAAATTTTGCATGACTTCCCACATAATGCAGGAATTCCTGTCTCGTAATCGGATTTGTCCTGAAAATACCACTTAGTTCCGCAGTAATGGTAGAACTTGCCGTATCTTTTATTCCTCTGCAGTTGACACAAAGGTGTTTGGCATCAATAATACAGGCTACATCTTTTGTTCCTAAGGCTTCTTTAAGCGCATCTACAATCTGCATAGTCAGTCTTTCCTGAACCTGGGGTCTTTTTGCATAGTAATCAACAATTCTATTGATTTTGGAAAGACCAATCACTTCACCGTTTGAGATATAAGCAACATGCGCTTTTCCGATAATCGGCAAAAAATGATGTTCACAGAAAGAATACACGGTGATATCTTTCTCCACCAACATCTGGCGGTATTTGTATTTATTAGAAAAAGTAGAAATTCCGGGTTTATTTTCAGGAAGCAATCCTCCGAAAATTTCATTGACATACATTTTGGCCACACGTTTCGGAGAATCTTTCAACGAATCATCTGTCATATCCATTCCTAAAGTATACATGATTTCTCCAAAAAGTTCCGTAATCTTCTCTATTTTTTCCTCTGGCGATTTATCAAAAGCATCTTTACGTATAGGCGTATGTTCTTTTCCGGTGAAAATATCATCGTCGTTATCAGTAAAATCAACCATTTTTATTTAATTTGCAGCAAAAATACGGAAATATCCGTTCGTGTATTTTAATTTGAGTCAAAAACATTATCTTTCACCTTCCATTTCTGTAAATCTATGATTATTGTTGAAGAAGTACAAAATGAAAAACAAAAAAAGGAATTTTTAGAATTCCCCCGCAGACTTTATCAACGCGACAAAAATTACATCAGGCCTTTAGACAAGGATATCGAAGCTATTTTTAATCCCGAAAAGAATAAGTTCTTCAGAAACGGAGAATGCCAAAGATTTTTGTTTAAAAATAAAAAAAATGAAACCGTAGGAAAAGTAGCCGTTTTCGTAAATAAACTGTATACACAGAAACAGCCTACGGGCGGGATAGGTTTTTTCGACTGTATTAATGATCAGGAAACCGCCAATTTCATTTTCGATTACTGCAAACAATGGCTTAAGGCAAGAGGAATGGAAGCTATGGATGGCCCTATTAATTTTGGTGAGCGTGACAAATTCTGGGGATTACTTATTGAAGGATTCATAGAACCTTTATACGGAATGAATTATAATTTTCCTTATTACGTGGATCTCTTTGAAAATTATGGTTTTAAAATTTACTTTGAGCAGCTCTGTTTTTCCCGGCCCGTTTTCGGAGAAGTATCCCGTGTTTTTACATTGATGCACCAAAAACATAAGAGAAACCCTGCGATTTCTGCACTTCCCATGAAAAAAAATAATCTCGAAAAATTCGCCAGAGATTTCACTGAAATTTACAATAAAGCCTGGGCAGCACACGGAGAAGGAAAACAAATGGAAGAAATGAAGGTCCTGAAAATGTTCAAAACAATGAAGCCTATCATTAATGAACATATTTCCTGGTTTATTTATGAAAATGAAAAGCCTATTGCCATGTGGATGAATCTCCCCGACCTGAACCAATGGTTTAAATATTTGAATGGCAAATTCGGCCCCATAGAAAAGCTTAAATTCCTGTGGTATAAAAAGTTTAGGAAGAATGAAAAAATGGTGGGGCTTGTTTTCGGCGTTATTCCGGAATGGCAGAAAAAAGGGATTGACGGTTATATGATCTGGGAAGGAACGCAACATCTGAGAAAACATACCGATTTCACGATGACCGAACTTCAATGGATCGGCGATTTTAATCCTAAAATGATCAAAATTGCAGAAAACCTTGATACTACCGTAACCAGAAAGTTAGCTACATACAGATATCTGTTTGACAGGAATAAAACTTTTGAAAGACATCCTGTTTTATAAATGTTCTCAACCTGTCGCAAATCACGTCTGTTAACATCTAAAAATCAATAACTTTTTATTACTTTTTATAGAATTTTAATAATTATTGTTTTAAAAAATTATATTTTTGAGTAATATTTGTATTGAATTAAATTGAAGCCTTTAAAATGAAAAAATTAATTACTAGTATTTTTGTAATATCCTTTGTTGCTCTAAATGCTCAAACCGGAATGCTTATGGGTAAAACTGATATTGCGGAGGGAAGTGCATTTTCTAATAGAATCAGGTCTGAGAATTCTGGTGGAACTTTAACATATGATGACATTATTGGTTCTCCTTATCTGAATAAAATGTTTGCAGATGCAAAGATTGCAGAAAATTATGAAAAAGTTTCTGTAAGATATAATAGTTATGCTGATCAGGTTGAATTTGAAAGAGACGGACAAACATTGGTACTTCCAAAGGAATCCAAATTTTCCAGAATAGAAATTTTATCGCCTAAACAAACTATTGTTTTATTAGAGACTAATGATGAATTCAGCGGTTATTTCTTTGAGGTAGCAGCAGGTCCTAAATATTCTCTCTATAAAAAACTTAAAACTAAATTTGTGGACGCAGTTCCTGCTAACAGCTCTTATACAAGTGATAAGCCTGCCAACTTCAAGTTATTAGATCCTGTTTATTATATTAAGACTGATAAAGGGTTTATTAAGAAACCAAGAAATCAAAAAGACCTCATTTCTCAGCTTCCTGAGTTGAAAGATTCTCTTACAGAGTTTTTTAAGTCTAACAAAATAAAATTTGATAAAGAAGAAGATTTAGTAAAATTAGTGAAGTTCTTGAATCAATAAAAATAAAGCCTTGTAAAGTTTACAAGGCTTTTTTATTAAAATAATTCTCCGGCCACTTTCTTAATATTATCACTTTTTCCCATAGAGTAAAAATGCAATACCGGTACTCCGAAATCAAGGAGTTCTTTGCACTGAGTAATCGCCCACTCTATTCCGATTTCCTTTACAGCTTCATTATTTTTTGCTTTTTCCACTTCATTGATTAATTCTTCAGGTAAATCAATTTTAAAAACCTGTGGAAGTAATTTTAAGTGTTTTTTAGTGGCAATAGGTTTGATTCCGGGAATAATAGGAATGGTAATGCCCATTTCTCTGGCTTTTTGTACAAACTCAATGAATCTTTTATTATCAAAAAACATTTGGGTTACAATATAATCTGCTCCTGCATCCACTTTTTCTTTCAGCCATTTCAGGTCATAGTTCATGGATGGAGCCTCAATATGCTTTTCAGGATATCCGGCTACTCCAATGCAGAATTTATTATGTTCATCACAAATCTGGTCATCATCATGAAGGTACTTACCACGTCCTAAATTATTGATCTGATGCACCAGATCCATTGCACTTGCATGTCCTCCGGGAGTAGGCTCGAAATATTGGTGGCCCTTCATGGCATCACCTCTCAGGGCCATTACATTATCAATTCCAAGATACATACAATCTACCAGAAGGTATTCTGTTTCTTCTTTGGTAAAGCCACCGCAAAGTAAGTGTGGAACGGTATCCACATTATATTTATGCTGAATGGCAGCACAAATTCCCAATGTTCCGGGACGCATTCTGGTGATCCGGCGTTCCATCAAGCCATTTCCCTTATCTATGTAAATGTATTCTTCTCTGGAAGTGGTAACGTCAATGAATGGAGGTTTGAACTCCATCAGCGGATCAATGTTCCGGTATAGGTCTTCAATCCCGATTCCTTTTTGTGGTGGAACTACTTCTAACGAGAATAAAGTTTTTCCATTTGCCTTTTTTATATGTTCAGTAATCTTCATTTTATATTTTAGTTGTTAATCGACAGTTATCTGGTTGATAGTTTTGACTGCAAATAATCCGCAACCAGATAAACTATCCACCGCAGACTTCATTACGCTAAATTTGGAGAAAGCCATTTTTTCGCTTCCTCAATACTGCATCCTCTTCTTGCAGCATAATCTTTCAGTTGATCTTCTGTAATTTTTCCAAGCCCGAAATATTTGGCGTGCGGACTCCCGAAATAATACCCGGAAACCGAAGCCGTGGGGAACATCGCCAAACTTTCAGTAAGGAAAACCCCTATATTTTCTTCCACTTTCAACAGATCCCAAATGGTTTTCTTTTCCAGATGGTCAGGACAAGCCGGATATCCCGGAGCCGGACGGATTCCTTTATATTTTTCAGCAATCAGTTCTTCGTTGCTTAAATTCTCCTGGTTAGCATATCCCCAATATTGGGTTCTCACCTTTTTATGTAAAAATTCAGCAAAAGCTTCTGCAAACCTGTCCGCAAGAGCTTTTACCATAATTGCATTGTAGTCATCATTTGCTTTTTCGTATTCAGCAGCAAGTTCATCGGTTCCGAAGCCTGCAGTCACACAGAAAACACCCACATAATCAGTTTTTCCTGAACTTTGTGGAGCAATAAAATCACTTAAAGCCAAATATTCTTTGCCTTTTGATCTCTGAGCCTGCTGTCTTAGTGTTAAAAATTTAACCTTTTCTTTATCATGTTCATCATAAACAAGAATATCATCGGTGTCATTGGAATTGGCTTTAAAAATTCCGAAAATAGCTTTTGCAGTTAATAGTTTTTCATCAAGAATTTTTTTAAGAATCACCTGTGCATCTTTGAATAATTCTTTTGCCTGTATTCCAACTATCTCATCTTCCAAAATATTCGGATATTTTCCATGCAGGTCCCAGCTTCTGAAAAACGGTGACCAGTCAATAAAAGGCAACAGCTCTCTCAAATCCTGATCTTCAATAACAGTTATTCCCAGCTGATTTGGAGTGAAAATTTCTTCGTTTTGCCAATCAATTGTAAATTTGTCTTTTCTGGCATCTTCAATGGCAACATAATCTTTATCAACCTGCCTGTTCAAAAACTTTTCCCGGAAATCAGAATAATCATTTTTTAAGTTCTCAACATATTCTTTATTTCTGTCTCCTAATAATGAGCTCACCACGTTTACCGCTCTCGACGCATCATTCACATGAACTACCGCATTTTTGTATTTCAAATCGATTTTTACGGCGGTATGTGCTTTTGAAGTCGTTGCCCCTCCTATTAACAATGGAAAGTCAAGATTTTGTCTTTCCAGTTCGGAGGCGATATAAACCATTTCATCTAGACTTGGAGTAATCAGGCCGCTTAATCCGATGACATCCACTTTTTCTTCAATAGCCGTCTGAATAATTTTTTCGGCAGGAACCATCACACCCAGGTCAACAATTTCATAATTATTGCATCCCAGAACCACACTCACAATATTTTTACCAATATCGTGAACATCTCCTTTTACCGTTGCCATTAATATTTTCCCATTAGCCGGTTTTGTGCCGTCTTTTTCCGCTTCAATGAACGGCTGTAAGTAAGCAACCGCTTTTTTCATTACCCTTGCCGATTTTACTACTTGTGGAAGGAACATTTTCCCACTGCCGAACAAATCTCCGACAACACCCATTCCGGTCATCAAATTGATTTCAATAACATGTAAGGGTTTTGCCGCCTGTTGCCTTGCTTCTTCAACATCTTCTTCGATAAAACGATCGATACCTTTTACCAACGCATGAGTGATTCTTTCCTGTAACGGATGGTTTCTCCACTCCAAATCCTCAACTTTTTCCTTTTTAACGGATTTGTGTTTCTCGGAATAGTCTAAAAGCCGTTCTGTAGCATCTTCTCTTTTATCAAGAATAACATCTTCTACAAGTTCCAGAAGCTCTTTATTAATTTCATCATAAACCTCCAACATCGCCGGGTTTACAATTCCCATATTCATTCCCGCCTGAATGGCATGATAAAGAAATACCGAGTGCATCGCTTCTCTCACCGTATCATTTCCACGGAACGAAAATGAAACGTTGCTTACTCCTCCACTCACCGATGCATACGGAAGATTTTGGCGAACCCATCTCGTTGCTTCAATGAAATCGATAGCATTTCTTCGGTGTTCATCCATTCCTGTTGCAACGGGGAAAATATTTAGATCGAAAATAATGTCTTCGGCAGGGAAATTCAGCTGATTAACTAAAATATCATAAGAACGTTTTGAAATCTCAATTCTACGTTCATACGTGTCGGCTTGTCCTACTTCATCGAAGGCCATGACGATCACAGCTGCTCCATATCTTTTAATGGCTTTTGCTTGCTTGATGAATTCTTCTTCGCCTCCTTTCAAGCTTATGGAGTTGACTACACATTTTCCTTGTGCTACCTGAAGCCCGGCTTCCAGAATCTCCCATTTTGAAGAATCCACCATGATAGGGATTCTTGCGATATCCGGTTCGGAAGCAATAAGGTTCAGGAATTTAATCATGGAAGCTTTTCCATCAATTAAGCCATCATCAAAATTAACATCGAGAATCTGTGCCCCACCTTCAACCTGATGGCGGGCAATATCTAATGCTTCAGCAAATTTTTCTTCTTTTATTAATCTTAAAAATTTCTTGGACCCGGCCACATTGGTTCTTTCACCAACATTAATAAAATTACTCTCCGGTGTTATGATAAGAGGCTCAAGCCCCGATAATCTTAAATATCTCATTCGGTTTTTATTCTTCTAAAATGTAATATGCATTGTTTGCATTTTGCTTAAGCAAATCCACATGTTTGCCTAAAGCTGTTAAAATGGGAAATCTTTTATACGCCAGATTATGTTCTTTTGCGAACTTTTCGATCTCATCTGTAATTTCATTATAATACAGATAGCTGTAATTAGGAAATAAATGGTGGGCAACATGAAAATTGAAATTTCCCAAAACATTTCTCACCAACCAATTATTTTCCTTTAAATCATTCGTCACTTCAAACTGGTGTTGAAGCCAGCTGAAAGGCAGTCCGTTTTTTTCATCCAATTTCGGAAAAGCATTATCAGGAAGCGGATGTAAAGGCAATAAAACAAACAGCGCAAAAATACTTGCGGCAATCACCTGTAAAAACCAAGCTCCCAGAGCGAGTCCAACTGATACTTTAAAAAACAGAACAGGAACTACAATCTGATAAAAGAAATAAAATAATTTGTAACCTATCATTTTCACTTTTTCTATAGTGGGAATGGAACCCTGGGTTTTTAAAATCACTCTTTCATTATCAAAAAAATCCCTGAAATCCCTGATGAACATCCAATTGAATAAATATAAAGGATATACCAAAAAGAAAAACTTATGCTGGTATTTTTGAATTCCTTTTGCTTTGATCCATGGAATAATTAAAAGTAAACCACTTTGTTCAATATCCGTATCCCACCCATCCACATTCGGGTAAGCATGATGGCTTGCAATATGTCTTTTTTTCCAGATGTAGGAATTGGCTCCCACAAAATCAAAAATCTGCAATACCAGCCCATTCAATCTTTTGCTTTTATAAATATTATTATGGGCAGCCTCATGAATGAGATTCAGATAAATCAGAACCAATGAAATGCCCATTAATACAAAACTGAGGATATAGACCCCTGGCTTATCTGCATTAAAAACGGCAAAGAAATATAAACCAAAATAAACCAAAGGCAAAATGATTGCTTTGATCTGGATATAAATATCCCTATTCTCGGGAATTGCTTCTACTCGCTGGTTCACTTTCTTTCTTAGTTCATTAAATAATTTTACATCATCTGAATTTTTTAAGTAACTCGGCTTTTCCATTATTATTAAATTTTGTGGTTTATTTAAAGATAATATTTATAACCTTGTCCTCATATCCTGTTTTAATTAAAAAAATCTATCAAATCAGACAAATTCCTTCAATTTTCTTGGCTGATAATTCTGCACCAGATCTGAAATTGCTTTTATATGATCCGGCGTTGTTCCGCAACAGCCTCCAATAATATTGATCAATCCTTTTTCAACATATTCTTTAATCTGCTCCGCCATAAATTCCGGGGTCTCATCATATTTTCCAAAAGCATTAGGTAAACCCGCATTCGGATATGCTGAAACATAAAATTGCGAATTATGAGCCAGTGTTTCCAGATAAGGTGTCAATTGATTGGCTCCCAACGCACAGTTGAACCCCACACTTAAAAGGTTCAAATGGGAAATGGAAATTAAAAAAGCTTCTGCAGTCTGTCCACTCAAGGTTCTTCCTGAAGCATCGGTAATTGTTCCTGAAACCATGATCGGAATTTTAATCCCCCTTTCATCCTGAATTTCATCAATGGCAAACAAAGCTGCTTTTGCATTCAGAGTATCAAAAATTGTTTCCACCAACAAAATATCTGATCCTCCGTCTAACAGTGCTTCAGCTTGTTGTTTATAGGCAATTCTCAATTCGTCAAAAGTAATGGCCCTGTAACCCGGGTCATTGACATCAGGGCTTAGACTTGCCGTTTTATTGGTAGGTCCGATAGATCCTGCCACAAACCTCGGCTTATCCGGATTTTTGGCAGTGTATTCATCACAGGCTTTTCTGGCAATTTTTGCAGATTCATAATTCAGTTCGTATACTAAATCTTCCATGTAGTAATCTGCCATTGCAATGGTAGTTCCGGAGAAAGTATTCGTTTCAATGATGTCTGCTCCTGCTTCCAGGTATTTTTTATGAACTTCTTCAATAGCTTGAGGCTGCGTTAAAGAAAGTAAATCATTATTTCCTTTCACAGGATGTTCCCAATCTTTGAAACGCTCTCCACGATAGTCTTCTTCCTCGAATTTGTATCGCTGAAGCATCGTTCCCATCGCTCCGTCAAGAATTAAAATTCTTTCGGATAATGCTTTGTATAATTGTTCTGAATTTTTCATTTTTTATTTTGATTTGAGAGCCTTGTCAAGGTTTTAAACCTTGACAAGGCTCATTGTTAATCTAATGCCTGTCTTAAATCTGCGATGATATCTTCTACATTTTCCAAACCAACGGAGCAGCGAACCAAACCAGCTGTAATTCCTACTTCATTTCTTTCTTCTTCCGTTAACTTTGAATGTGTTGTTGAGGCCGGATGGGTTACGATCGTTCTTGTATCACCCAGATTGGCAGAAAGAGAACACATTTTGATGTTATCTAAAAATTTTCTTCCGCCTTCAATTCCTCCTTTGATTTCAAAAGCAACAATATTTCCACCTAATTTCATCTGCTTCTTTGCAATTTCATAGCTTGGATGAGACGGTAGGAACGGATATTTCGTCAGTTCTACATTCGGATGACTCTCTAAAAATTCGGCAACTTTTAAAGCGTTTTCACAATGCTTTTCAACTCGTATGGCCAATGTTTCCAAACTTTTTGATAAAACCCATGCATTGAAAGGGGACATTGCAGGACCTGTGTTTCTTGCAAAAAGATAAATTTCTCTTATCAGATCTGCTTTTCCTACTGCCACACCTCCTAAAACCCTTCCTTGCCCGTCAATCAGCTTTGTTGCGGAATGTACAACAATATCTGCACCATATTTTATAGGCTGTTGAAGATAAGGTGTTGCAAAACAGTTGTCTACAATAAAGATCAGATTATGTTTCTTAGCAATCTGCCCGAAAAACTCAAGGTCTAAGATCTCAATTGCCGGATTGGTGGGGGTTTCAAGATATAAGATTTTAGTATTTGTCTGAATGTATTGTTCAACATTTTGTGCATCTTCGGCTTTGAAATATGTTGTTTCGATATTCCATTTTGGGAAATATTTGGTAAACAACGTGTGGGTTGATCCGAAAACCGACTGACAGCTTACAATATGATCTCCTGCATTCAATAAGGTGGCAAAAGTTGAGTAGATGGCAGCCATTCCTGTTGCAAAAGCATATCCTGCTTCCGCACCTTCCATTTTAGCAATCTTATCGGTGAACTCCGTTACATTAGGATTGGAAAAACGGCTGTACAAATTTTTAGGCTTTTCTTCAGCAAAACTCGCCCTCATATCCTCAGCATCCTGAAAAATAAAGCTGGATGTAAGATACAACGGTGTAGAGTGCTCATCAAACTGGGTTCTTTCAGTTTGCGTTCTTATTGCCAATGTTTCAAAATTTTCCATATAGTTTTAATTTGATAATTTAACATTGTATCAATATAACAATGTAACAATGAGATTCTTCGTTATACTCAGAATTACAATCTTGATTATTATTGGTAAACTGTTATATTGCTACATTGTTATATTAATTTATTTGGTTTCACTTACTCTTAAAATATCCCCGAAAACACCTCTTGCAGTAACCTGAGCTCCTGCTCCTGCTCCCATAATTACAATCGGGTTTTCACCATAGCTTTCTGTATAGATCTCAAAGATGGAGTCTGATCCTTTTAGCTGGCCTAAAGCTGAACTTGCAGGAACGGAAATCAATTTTACATCAAGTTCTCCTTTATCTTTCTGTAAATCTCCATGCAAATCTCCGACGTATCTCAAGACATGACCTTCTGCCTGGTTTTCTTTGATTTTCTGATATTCTTCATCAAGTTCATCCAATCTGGAAAGGAATTCTTGCTTAGAAACAGATAATAAGCTTTCAGGGACAAGATTTTGAATATTAATGTCATCAAACTCATTGATCAGATCTAATTCTCTTGCCAGAATCAATAGTTTTCTTGCCACGTCATTTCCTGATAAATCTTCTCTTGGATCTGGTTCAGTATACCCTTTTTCCAATGCTTCGTTAATGATCGTTGAAAATTTGTCATTTCTTAAAGAAAAATTATTGAAGACATAACTTAGCGTTCCTGAAAATACGCCTTTAATCCTTGTAATATTTTCTCCGGAAAGGTGTAATAATTTGATAGTATCAATTAACGGCAAGCCAGCTCCTACATTCGTTTCATATAAATAACGTCGGTTATTTTTGCTCAACGTATATCTTAGTTTGCGATACTCTTCAATAGGTAAAGTGTTGAAAATTTTATTGGAAGAAACAAGGTCAAAGCCGTTTTCAGCCAGCGTATGATAGTTTTTAACAAAGTCTTTGCTTGCTGTATTATCGACAACAATTAAGTTTTCCAGTTGATTTTCTTTTGAAAAGTTGATCAGCTCATCAACGCTGGAAGGGTTTTCTGCAACCAAAACCTCATCACCCCAATTATTGTCAAAACCTTTCTTATTGAAGGCAATTTTTTTGGAATTGGCTACAGCAACCACTTTTAGGTCTATCTTTTTCCGTCTTTTAATTTCATCTGAGGATTCCAATACCTGATCGATCAGGGTTTTCCCAACATTTCCATGTCCGATAATCGCCAGGTGAACAGTTTTAGGTTTTTTGTATATTTCAGATTCAATGATATTTTTTGCTTTTTCGTCCTGCGAGGAAGTCACTACAATATTGACTCTATTTTCACTGGCAATCTGGTTTAAAAGCAATGGAAAAACATTATTTCTGGCCAGTTCACCAAGAACTTTATTGTAATCTTCAGCTACAAAACCCAAAACAGAAACATTATTGATGCTGTAAATCTGGGATACTTTCCCCGATCTTCTTTCTGCTTCAAATTCTTCAATCAGGCATTTTACTGCATTTTCAGCATCATTTTCATGAACCAGGATTGAAATTCCGTTTTCAATGGCTTGTTGTGAGATTACTCCTACACTGATTCTTGCCAATGTAAGTGCTTTAAAAATTCGTCCGTCTACCCCGATTTCTCCAAGGAAATCTTCACCTTCGAATTTGATGATTGATCTGTTTTTTAAGAATTTTATTTCGTTAGCATTATTTCTCATCTTCTACAAAATATTTTTTATGATGTTATTTAATTGTTCGTATTCCATTAAGAAGGCATCGTGCCCATGTATTGATTGGATCTCATGATAGAAAACATTTTCTTTTTTTTCTTTCAGTTTTTCGAAGCACATTCGAATTTCTGAAGCAGGAAAAAACAGATCAGAATCTACAGAGATCATGTGCATTCGAGCCTCTATTTTTTCCAGTGCTTTCTCTTCCGCATTGATGTTCATCAGCAAATGATTCATCAGTTTATATGCTTTTAAACTAAACCTTTCGTTTAAAACATTCCCATGATAAACCAACCAATCTTCTGATTCTAACCTTTGCTTTTCCTGATTATATCGAGTTTGAAATCTATTGTTTAATGATTGTGGTGTCCTGTAACACAACATGGCATGAATTCTTGCTTTTTGTAGTGGATCATCATTGCTGTTCAATAGAAATTTCTGAACAAGGCATTGCGCATGAAGCCAATCGTGGGTTTTATAATCACATGCAATAGGAATAAAAATTTCTGCCAGTTCCGGCTTTTTAGTAAGCATTTCCCACCCAATTCCTCCACCAAGAGAACCTCCGATAATGGCATATACATTTTCTATGTTTAGAGCTTCAAGTCCTTTCAAAAAGACATTTGCAATATCCGAAGGAGTGAAATCTTCACATTCATCAATTAAAAAGTCATCATAGCCGTTCCCGGGAATATTGAAACACAGAACGGTGTATTTGTTCGTATCAATAACCTGGTTTTCTCCAATTAATTGTTTCCACCAGCCCCTGTTTCCTGAAACATTTGAATTTCCGGTTAAAGCATGGTTTACCAGAATGATTGGTGCTGTAAACAGGTCTTGCCCGAAAAGCTGATAGCTCAACGGGATATTGCATTCCTCTTTTTGGGAACTGGTTTGATACGAAAAATGAATATAGTTTAGTTCTGTTTTCAATTCTATTATATTTTATAACACAATTGAAAATGCCATGAGAAATGGCTGAAAAGAACTTCAGTGAGTTATCTGTCCAAAATGATTTTGGTAGAACGTAGCACCTTCATTGCTTGCGCAAAGGGTTGCTAAGGTTTCGCAGGGTCTATTCCCTCAACCTTTCTTGATAACATTTTCAATATTTTAATGAACGATGGGGCAAAGATAGTCTTTTTCTTTTACATTTTTAAGAAAAATTAATTTATTCTGAAAAAAGCCCATAAATACAAGATTTCCAAGGGCATGTTAAGAATTGTTCAGCACTTAAAAATTGGAATTATTTAGCAAAAAAACTACCTTCGTACTGAAAAAGGATGAGATATGATTGCTGAAAAACAAAGATTACAAGATACCAACTGGAAAAATTGGGGACCTTATGTAAGCAACAGACAATGGGGAAATGTGCGTGAAGATTATAGCCCCAATGGCAACGCATGGGGATTTGCCAATCATGACAATGCTGAAAGTTATACCTACAGATGGGGGGAAGAAGGTATTGCGGGAATTTCAGATACCAAACAACTTTTGTGCTTTGCTCTTTCGTTCTGGAATAAAAAAGACAAGATCGTTAAAGAACGTTTTTTCGGATTGAGCAATCCTCAGGGAAATCATGGGGAAGATATCAAAGAACTCTTCTACTATCTGGATAATACTCCAACTCATAGTTATATGAAGATGGTGTACAAATATCCTATCAATGAATTTCCCTACGATGACCTTATTGCCGAAAACGGAAGACGAAGCAAAAGGGAACCTGAGTATGAAATTTTTGATACGGGAATCTTCAACAATGATGAATATTTTGATATTTTTATTGAATATTGCAAAGCGGATACTGACGATATTTTAGTAAGAGTCAGCATTTATAACAGGAGCCAGAAGGATGCTCCTATTGTAGTAGCTCCGACATTATGGTTCAGAAACAATTGGAAGTGGGGATATAATAGATATCAGCCTTTTTTAAATGCTTCTCATGAAGGATGTATTGATATTCACCATGACAGTATTTCTATCAAAAAGCTGTATATCAGAAACGGCAATGCCAGAAGTGTTTTTTGTGACAATGAAACGAACACCCCAAAATTACATGGGACACTTTATTTTGGGAACACTTATTTCAAGGATGGAATTAATGACCATATTGTGTATGGAAGCAATACCATTAACCCCGAAAAAAAAGGGACAAAAGCTTCTTTTTTAATTGATGAAATCATTGAAGCCGGGCAATCCAAAACGTTTGAGCTTAGACTATCCCCTCATGAAACAGACGAACCCTTTGATCAGTTTGATGAGATTTTCAATACAAGAATAGCCGAAGCCAATGAATTTTATCATGAAGTTCAGCATGATGTAACCCACGATGATGAAAGAAATGTCCAGAGACAAGCTTTTGCGGGATTGCTTTGGAATAAACAGTTTTATCACTACAATGTAGGAAAATGGCTGAAAGGAGACCCTAATTTTGAGGCGCCCAGAAATTTTAATGACTATGTAAGGAATACGGAGTGGAACCACATGCACAATAAGGATATTATTTCCATGCCGGATAAATGGGAATATCCTTGGTATGCAACCTGGGATCTTGCATTCCATTGTGTTCCTTTTGCTATTATTGATGCTGAATTCGCCAAGGGACAGCTTCTTTTGCTGACAAAGGAATGGTATATGCATCCTAACGGGCAGCTCCCTGCTTACGAATGGAATCTGAGTGATGTAAATCCTCCTGTTCATGCATGGTCATGCTTCAGGGTTTTTAAAATTGACGAGAAACAAAACGGAAAACCGGATTTATTATTCCTTGAAAAGGTTTTTCAAAAATTACTTCTTAATTTCACCTGGTGGGTCAACCGAAAAGATAAGAACGGTAAAAATATTTTTGGAGGCGGTTTCCTTGGACTTGATAACATTGGTGCTTTTGACCGGAATATGATCCTAAAAGACGGACAATATCTTGAACAAGCAGACGGAACAAGCTGGATGGCCATGTACGCATTGAATATGATGAGAATTTCCATGGAGCTTGCCCAATACTATCAGGTATATGAAGATATGGCCATCAAGTTTTTTGAACACTATCTGTATATCGCTGAAGCTATGGAAAACCTGGGTGAAGGAACAAAAGGATTATGGAATGAGGAAGATGGGTTTTTCTATGATGTTCTTCAGCTTGGAAACGGAGATAGTGTTTCTTTAAGACTAAGAAGTATCGTGGGGCTGATCCCTATGTTTGCCGTAGAAATTATCGACCATCATTTACTGGAAAAAATGCCTAATTTCAGGGAAAGAATGGATTGGGTCTTAAAAAACAAACCGGAACTTACCAAACTTGTTTCTCACTGGGAAGAGGAAGGACAGGGAAGGAAACACCTGATGAGCATTTTGCGTAAAACTCGTCTCACTAAAGTCTTAAAAAGAATGCTTGATGAAAAAGAGTTCCTGAGTTCTTATGGGATACGCGCTATGTCTAAAGTATATGAAGAAAACCCTTTTATTTTCTCTGTTCACGGCAATGAAAATATAGTCTACTATACGCCTGCAGAAAGTGACAGCAGAATGTTTGGAGGTAACAGCAACTGGAGAGGGCCGATCTGGTTCCCTATTAATTTTCTGATCGTTGAGAGTTTACAACGCTTTCACTTTTATTATGGAAACAGTATGAAAGTGGAATTTCCGACAGGAAGCGGAGATAAGAAAAACCTGGATGAAGTAGCTCAAAATATCAGTCACAGGCTTTGTTCTATTTTCTTAAAAGATGAAAATGGGGAGAGAGCGTTTAACGGAGGGAATGGAAAATTCAATTATGATGAGTATTTTAAAGATTATATTACTTTTTATGAATATTTCCACGGGGATAACGGACGGGGCGTAGGAGCATCACATCAAACAGGGTGGACCGCCACTGTCGCTAAATTGATGAAACCGAGAATGACACTATAAATAAAGCCAGCTAAAAGCTGGCTTTATTTATATAACTCTATAAAATCAAAATAAATTATTTAATTACAAATACTCTCATAATTTTTAAAATTTCACCAACAATAATCTTATATTTTTCTCACAATGCAAAGTATAAGTTTTTCTTATTCGAGAAAAAATGAATATAATATTATTTAATGAAAGAAAACACAAAATAAATTCTATTTGTATTTAATTAGATTTGCAGCATTAATTAAAAACACAACATGAAAACATATTTATCATTTGCTTTCCTGCTCTTCTTATCAGGAATCACGACAAAATTATACCCGTCTCGATTATTCCATTAATTATATTTCGATAAATAACATTTAACCTGCTCAATTAGGGGTTAGGATTTATTGATTTATTTTAAACTAAACACAAAAAAATCATATTATGAAAACAAAATTATTTTTGTTCATCTTCCTAATAATGTCATTAGGAATACAAGCTCAGATTATTAATTTCCCTGATCCAAATTTTAAGGCCAAGCTATTGTCCTCTTCTCCTGCCAATACTGTTGCAAAGGATTTATCCGGAAATTATTTTGCCATTGATGCCAATGGAGATGGTGAAATTGATCAAAATGAAGCGCAAGCCGTAACGGAACTAAATATATCAAATGCCAATATATCTTCTTTGACTGGAATTTCAAATTTTCAGTTAATATATCTTAATTGCAGTAATAACCAGATTACGTCATTAGATCTTTCCACGTTGTATCTTTTCGGATTGGACTGCAGCCATAATCTGATTAGCTCCTTAGACCTTTCTTCATCACCGGAAATTGTAACTTTAGACTGTTCTTTTAACTCGCTAACAGATTTACAGCTAACCACCAACGGACAACTTGATGATATCAACTGCAGCCATAATCAAATTGCGACATTATCTCTTTCAACTTCTCAAGTATGGATGATGCCAAATCCGCGTAATATTGATTGTTCATATAATTCTCTAACATCTTTTTCACTTGCAAGTAATGTTATTTATGGTGATGTTAATTGCAGTCATAATCAGATAACCACATTAAGCGTTAAAAACAAGACAATGAGCTCATTAGATTGCAGCTATAACCTGATTTCATCTCTGGATTTCCAGGATGTAAAGCTGCAAAACCTATCTGTATTGAATGTCAGTAATAATCCCGGACTAACCAGTATCTGTAAAAATGAGGGTGATACATTACCAAGCACGGGTGCTGTCTCTCAAATGGTGTGTAATGGTGCTGTAATTGGCTTTGACCAAGGGTTTAAAAAGATTTTACTTTCTTCTAATCTTGATGCCTGTACTTATGGCTATTATAACTGGGTGGCTAAAGACATCAATAATAATTGCCTGGACCTTGATCCGGATCAGGATGGTGAAATGTTACAAATTGATTTGGATAAGGTAGCCTATCTTCAATTTTTCTATGATCCAACAAGTTCGACCAACCATAACTTTGTCACTACCAATGGCATCCAGCATCTGGTAAACTTGAAAGAAATCCATGGAGTTACCGGAGGAACATCATCTTATGCTACCGGTAGTTTGGGCAGTATCGTCATTGATGGCCACCAAAATCTTGAAACTATAGACCTTACCCAGTTTTATGTGAAATCCGTTGACATCAAAAATACTCCTAAACTTAAAAAGGTTCTTACAGGCACCAATCATAGTTATGCCGGCGGCGATGCCTTAGCTTATGAATTCAGCAATTGTCCTTTACTTGAAGAAGTATATGGAATGCAGTCAAAACTTACTGCCCTGACATTCCTGAACTGCCCTAATGTAAAGAATATAGACGTTACCGGAAACAGGTTGGCATCTTTTGATGCTTCCATGCTTCCTAATCTGGAAAACTTACACATAGGAAATTACAGAGCTTATACTTCCAGTCCTACCGAGACTGTAGATTATCCTAAAAATACAATGACCACTTTTGATATTTCAGGGCATACCAAACTGAAAAATTTCTCATGTACTAAAGGAGTATTAACGTCATTAAATATTCAAAACTGCCCTTTACTGGAAACGGTTAACTGCTCAGATAATGAACTTACATCATTACAGGTAAGTGGAACGAATATGACTATTCCCCTGCAGTATTATAATTTTAATAATGGAACGGCTAACTTATGTGCTAACAATAATAAATTAGAAAATCTTGATTTTAGCAATTCGAAAATCAATAGTATTACTATCAACAACAATCTTCTTAAGACCATACTATTAAAAAACGGTTTTACTGAAACCATCACATTTAATAATAACCCTAGCATTAAATTTATCTGCGTAGATCTACCGGAACTCAGCTCCATTCAGGCGCTTGTTAATCAATACGGATATACCAACACGTGTAATGTAAACTCATACTGCAGCTTCACTCCTGGAGGCAATTATAACACTATCACAGGAACCGTAAGGTTTGATGAAAATAATAACGGATGTGATGCCGGCGACGAAGTTTTTGAACATATGAAGCTGAAGATAAATGATGGAACAACTACAGGAGAAACTTTTGTAAAAAACAACGGGAAATATGATTTCTATGCGCTGGCAGGAAATTTCACCGTAACAGTAGAACCTGAAAATCCATCATTATTTACAGTAACACCTTCTATTTTCGTCATTAATTTTGCAGACGCCAACAATAATGTTTCCACGCAAAACATCTGTGTTACCCAAAACGGAAATGTGAAGGATTTGGAAGTTATATTTGCCCCTGTAACCGATGCAAGGCCTGGCTTTGATGCTGTTTATAAACTGATCTGGAGAAATAAAGGGAATACTACTCTTTCAGGAACTGTTACACTGGCTTTTGACAATACTAAAATGCTCTTTTTATCCTCCGTTTTGCCTTCTACCGTGAGCGGAAATCAGGTGACATTTAATTTTACGAATTTAAAACCTTATGCCAACACATCTTCTGAGCTTACTTTCAAAATAAATGCTCCTACAAACCCTACTAATCCGGTAAATATTGGAGACACTCTTAATTTTAGTGCAATCATCGACTCTCCGTCAGGAGAAAGTACTCCGGAAGATAATGAATTTGCTTTCAAACAAACCGTTGTAGGTTCTTTTGATCCTAATGATATTACCTGTCTTGAAGGAAGCCAGGTTCCATCGTCAATGATTGGAAAATATCTTCATTATATCGTTAATTTTGAGAATACGGGTACTGCTCCTGCCACAAATATTGTTGTGGAAATGAATGTGAATCCGGATGATTTTGATATTTCTTCTTTACAATTGCAGAATACTTCTCACAGCACCTATACGAAAGTAACAGGTAATAAAGTGGAATTTATCATGAAGGACATTAATCTTGCCGCTCTTGCCCATGGAAATGTAGCCTTAAAAATAAAATCCAACAATAATCTGATTACAGGCGACAGTGTGAGCAATCAGGCTAATATTTATTTTGATTATAATTTCCCGGTAGAAACGAATGAAGCCATTACCTTGATCAAGAATCCAACATTGCAAACCAATGATACAATAAGTAATAACTCAATCAATATCTACCCGAATCCTACCAAAGATGATGTAAATATCAGTACGGATGCAAAGATCAAATCGATTGAAGTATATGATGCACAGGGAAGAATCATTCAAAAGCATATGGGGATCAATTCTCAACATGCAAAAATTTCGATACGTAGCAATACTTCCGGACTATATATTTTCAAAATTATAACTGAAAAAGAAGTCGTCATGAAAAAAGTGATGAAAAATTAAACTAAAAACCTCTTTTTTAAGAGGTTTTTTATTTTATCTCTATTATCTATTTGATACGAGTGCCCACATCATTTCATAAAAGCAAATTACCCATAAAATTATAGATATTTATTAATATTTGATATTATTGATCAAATAGTATTGAATTATTTTTAATACATCACATAAATTAGCCTATAAACTAATTTTTACTGTATTATTATGAAACAAAAACTATTACCTACTTTATGCCTGGTATTATCCGGCATATTCACCAACCAAATCAATGCCCAGGAATATCAGTCGATCGCTATTTCAAGCGGATATTCTGCTGATGTTATTGCCAATGGTATCGGATCTTCCAGCTCATCTACCAACAATGATGTCGATGGAGTAAACTTTGCCTTTATATCCAAGGATTTCCAACTCACGTCTTCTAGTTCGTCACTTTCTTATGGTTTGCCTATCAATGGAATTATTAATTCTGCCGTTGCTACTACTCCAGGATTGAATTATCAGCTTGCGTCTTACAGTGGCAACAATTCATTAAGGCTTCTTAATGCCAATGATAACGGAACCCTTATGTTTGCAACTCCTATTCCTGCTTTAAACCTATATATGTTGGCAACAGGGGGAAGTGGAGCATGCACGGTAAATGTAGATGTTAATTTCCTGGATAATACTTCCCAAACCTTTACGGGAATTAGCATTTCTGATTGGTATGGAGGAAGTGGCTATGCCATCCAGGGAATCGGACGAATCAATATTACCAACGATGTTCTGGAATCAGGAGGCGGAACCAATCCCAGATTATATCAAATTCCATTAGCCATTAATGCCGCGAACCAGTCGAAACCTATCAAAAGTGTAACGGTAACAAAAACAGGGACCGGAGGCATACCTAATATTTTTGCTTTTTCTGCGGATGTATATTCTTCATGTCCAGCCCCGACCAATATTGCCTATACATCTAATGTGGATGGGGCTACTCTTACGTGGACTGCTCCTGCCTCTGCCCCTTCAGCGGGTTATGATTATTATTACAATTCTTCTCCTACTCCTCCCACGGCAACCACACCCCCCACAGGAAACGTATCCGGAACAAGTGTAACGATTGGAGGGCTCCCAACCGGACAGGCATACTATTTCTGGGTAAGGTCGAACTGTGGCACATCACAGGGCTTCTGGAAAATGAAAGAATTTACAACGGGACAAGTATCCGCAACTTATACTTCCGGAGATATTAATACTATGTATAGCAGTGGTACACCGGGTGTCACTTCTACCACAAACTGCCCCGCTACTCTTTCCATCAATGTTCCTTCAGGATACAAAATAAAATCCACTGCGGTATCTTATGCTATGAGTACAGTAGCGGACGGCTGGATGTCTGAACAAAACAGCTTACTGGTCTGTTCGACCTCCGGAACAAGCGAGTCTTCGGTATCCACGGGCTCCGGTAATACCGGCGGAACTTATTCCTATAACAGAACCGGCCTTACTATTGCTAATGCACTTTCAGGAACGGTGAATTTTGAGCTAAGGGCATGGAGGACTTATGGAGGTTCAGATTGTAGCGCTGATTATAATAAAGTAGATAATAACACATGGAAAATAACTGTTACATTAGAACCGGCAGCATTGGCCGTCAATGAAGTGGTAAAGGAAAAAGAGAGAATTGCTTTCCCGAACCCTTTCCATGAGACGCTGAATATCGAAAATACAGGCAATGTAAAGCGTATTTCGGTTACAGACTTTTCCGGAATTACTGTAAAAACGGTTGATAACCCAACTTCACAGCTTCATCTGGGAGATCTTAAAGACGGAATGTATATTCTGACATTAACGATGAAAGACGGCTCTGTGAAGAGCACAAAAATCATAAAAAGATAATAACTTTCAGTCATAAAAAAATCCGGATGAATCATTCGGATTTTTTTATTTATTTTTATTTAATCTACTTTTTCCCCGTTTACAAAAACTTCGTAACCGATTTCCACAGTGGGTTCAAGGGTCTTGGAAACTGAACAGTATTTTTCAAATGACAGTTGAGCTGCTTTCAATGCTTTTTTAGGATCTATGTTTCCTTCCAAAAGAAATTTCACTTTGACAGATTTAAAAGGTTTAGCATCTTCTACAGGAATTCTCTCTCCTTCTACTTCCGCTTTAAAATCTGTAATCTCCTGTCTCTGTTTTTTCAAAATAGAAACAACGTCTATTCCGCTACACCCGGCTACCGCCATCAAAACGCTTTCCATTGGTGACACCCCCTTTGCTCCGGGTTGGGAAGTATTATCCAAAAGGATGGAGTTTCCTTGGGAATTGGTGCATTCAAATAAAAAGTCGTCGTTGATTCTGTTTAATGTTATTTTCATTATTGAAATTTGGGTTTATTACGACGCTGAACAAAGTCAGGCGCCTATTGAGTAATTACTACTGCAAAATTATAAAATTCCTCTCGCTTTTATCTCTAAATATTTATTGATAACATCGATATTTAAATTTTCAGGAAGGGTATATACGGTGTAAATTCCATATTTACGAAGCTCCTGGATGATCAGTTTTTTTTCAAATTCAAATTTTTCTGCAATGATCTCATCATAGATTTCCTGCATACTTTCAGGATTTTTATGAATTAAGGTCTGAAGTTCCGCATTTTTGAAAAACACGACCACCAGCAAATGGTTTTTGGCAATACCGCGTAAATATTTCAACTGGCGGTTTAATCCGTCTAATGTTTCAAAATTGGTAAAAAGCAGAATCAGACTTCGCTGATTGATAGAATATTTTACATCCTGATACAACCGGTTAAAATCACTTTCAAAGAAATTGGTTTTGATATTATAAAGTGCTTCTGAAATCTTTTTAAGCTGCCCCGATTTATTGTCGGCCGCAATTTTGTTTTCTGTCTTTTTTGAGAACGTCATCATTCCTGCCCTGTCTCCTTTTTTCAAAATAATATGAGACAGTGCCATTGTTGCATTGATTGAATAATCCAGAAGGCTCAATCCGTTGAATGGCATTTTCATTGTTCTTCCCGTATCGATCAGCATAAAAATACGCTGAGACTTCTCATCCTGAAATTGATTGACCATCAAACGATTCATCTTTGATGTTGCTTTCCAGTTGATGGTTCTGATATCATCACCCGGAACATAATCTTTGATCTGCTCAAATTCCATCGTATGCCCAAGTTTTCTTATTTTTTTGATTCCGCCCAATAAGAACTCGCTCTGGAGAGCCATCAGTTCATATTTTCTCAGGTGAATGAAAGACGGATAAGACGGCAACATGGTATCTTTCTGAAAATTAAATCTTTTTGAAACAAAACCTATTGGTGATGACACATACACATTTAAACTTCCAAAATGATATTCTCCCCTTTCTTTAGGTTCTAATGTATATTGAAAGTAAGTATTTCTTCCCGGTTCAATCTGTTTATTGATAAAGAAATCTCTTTTCTGAAACTGGAAAGGAATTTCATCAATAACCCTGATATCAATTTTAAATGGATAATTGTTTTTAATATCTATCTTCACCGGGTTTTCATCTCCGTTGGATAATTTTTCAGGTAAGATCCTTTGGGCAAGAATTCCGTTTTTTTGATTAAAGATTAAAAGATAATCCACCATACCCGTAAGAAAAGTGAGTAATAAAGCAATATGGGCAACCCACATCAGAAAAGGAAAGAAAAATGCAAAAACATACAGTATCCCCACTCCGATGAGTGTGAAGAAAAAGCGGTTATTGATGTATAATTTTTTCATTTTTCAGATGTAATGTCTTTGATCTTCTATATATTTTTTTCTTTTAATAAAGTTTTTGTTGCAATTTTTGCTTCATCAACCAGATGGTTGTTATTCAAATTATTTTCTAACTCTTCAATTGATAGGTTTTGAAATTTATTCTTGAAAAATTGTATTTTTCTATTTCTATCTTCTTTTTTCTCCTCGTGCGTTTTATCTAAAAAACTTTCTTTCAGTTCATAATACCTTCTATATAAAACCAGAACAAACAAAATTCCAATTGGAAGATTTAGAAAACTAATATTTATTTTAAAAAAGGTAGAAAACTGAATAAGATTAAAAGATCCTAAAAATAATATTACCAATAAAATTATCAGGCTATAATCTTTAAATTTCAAATATAAAAGTGATGATAGCAACAAACCCATGATTCCAATAGAAAACAAAGGATTGAAATTACTTGGATTTACAATCAAAGAAACTGCAATATGTATCCAAAGTAAAATCATTGCAATTATTTCTATTTTTAATTTTTTCATGGGCGATAAGTTTTAAGAACTTTGATACATACCTAAGGCCTAAATCCTAATTCCTACTATCTATCTCGGTATCTCTATTCCTTCTAAAATCTGGCGGATGATTTCATCAGCAGTCAACCCTTCCATTTCTCTTTCAGGTGAAACGATAACTCTGTGTCTTAACACGGCATAACTTGCTTCTTTAATATCTTCCGGGGTCACAAAATCTCTTCCTCTTAATGCCGCAAAAGATTTTGAAGCCGTCAATAATGCTAAACTGGCTCTAGGCGAAGCTCCCAGATACAAAAATTGGTTTTCTCTGGTATTGACAATGATTTTTGCAATATATTCCATCAGCTGAGCTTCAACAATGATCTCTTTTACCAAATGCTGGTAATTTTTCAGTTGCTGGGCTGTGATCACTCGATTTACCACTGCTGTTTTATCTTCTACCTTGCTTTCATGCTGATTTTTGATAATGCTGATTTCCTGTTCAAGATTAGGATATTTCACATTGATCTTGAATAAGAAACGGTCCAACTGTGCTTCCGGAAGCCTATACGTTCCTTCATGTTCAATAGGATTTTGGGTTGCCACTACTAAAAATGGTTCTTCCATTTGATAGCGGGTTCCGTCCATTGTGATCTGTCTTTCTTCCATAACTTCAAACAATGCAGCCTGAGTTTTCGCCGGAGACCGGTTGATCTCATCAATCAAGATAAAGTTGGAAAAAATAGGTCCTTTTTTAAATTCAAATTCTGAATTCTTAACGCTGAAAACTGAGGTTCCCAAAATATCTGAAGGCATCAAATCCGGAGTAAACTGAATCCTGCTGAAGCCTACATCAATAGTTTTCGCCAATAGTTTTGCAGTAATCGTCTTGGCTACACCCGGGACTCCTTCAATCAGGACATGCCCATTGGATAATAGAGCAGCCAAAAGATGTTCTACCATATTTTCCTGTCCTACAATTACTTTGGCAATTTCGGACTTTACTTTTTCTAAGCTTGCACGAAGTTCAATCAAGTCGATCCTGGATTCAAATTCGCTTTCTTTTTTATCAAGATTTATAGAACTTTGATTTTCTAAATTCTCAAAATTTTCAAGGTTTTCCATAAATTGTATCTTTTTGTTCCGGCTCTACACCGGTAATTCACGTTATATTTACTAAACAGAAATCTGTTATCTTTTATTTTAAAATCTCATCCAACAGCTGATTCATCCTCGTAAGGTCTTCTTTCATAACAGCAGCATAAGGATCCTGTCCTTTTTTGATTAAGCTTACCGCTTCATTAATCATTTCTATTGTTTTACCTGTTTTTAAATGAAGTTTATTGGCAAATTCTTCATCTAAACTCCGGGTATCTATAAGAAGGTCTATTCTTACCTTATTTAAGAAATATTGCGCCTTTTTGGCCATCATATCATGGAAATCTCCTTCCTGAAGATATAAGTTCCCAATACTTTTTACAAAATCCACAGAAGTATTTTTCAGAGGTTCAATCACAGGGACAATTCGCTGCTTTCTTTTGGCATTGAAGAAAACAAACAATACCAATCCGCCCAAAAATACCCACCATGCATATTTCAGTGCAGGTTTTGAAAGAATAAACCTCATGAAAAACTGTGAAACTTTAGTATTGCTTTCCACAAACCATACTGTTTCCCTGTCATTAAGATACGAAAAAACATCCTGCGTATATTTTACATTTCCGTTTCTAAGAAGATAATAGTTTGTAAGGAAAAGGGGTTCACTGTGCACATACATATTTCCCTTTCCAATTTTAGCTTTAATAAAATTGACATGGGTTGCACTATCATTTTCTATTGCTTTTCCAAGAATCTCAACTTCAGGTTTGATAAAAGTGAATCCTTTTCCGGAAGGAAACTTATCCAGTTTAATGAAGTCATTCTGGTATTTTTTATCCGTTAATTTCAAAACATTTTGCTCCCCGAAAGACATCTGTGAACTAAAAAAGCCTATACTATCCGATATTTTTTTAGGAATATAGGTTGTTATTACCATCGCGTCAGAGCCTTTGGAAACCTGATCTAAAATCGTATTCCATGATTCTTCATCCATATCACTCTCCACAACTAAAATATTATGCAAACCCTTTTTATACTGATTGTAATAATTATAAGGGCTCTGATCGGTTTTCTTAAGATTATTTTTAAACAGGTATTTCGCTTCTTCATTGAATACGAATAATCCGAATGGTGATTTTTCATTGACATCGAAATTTTTACGCCAGTCGGTCACTTCTTTTTTATTCACTTCAAACAATGCCATGATCACCATGATAATGATGAAAATGATAGCATATATTTTGAAATTTTTGTTCATTGTCAGGACAATTTACGGTTTGAAAGATTGATATTGATTTTTAAATTTCAAATAAGCCTGCTCATCAATATTGAACTCCCCATACCAAACATAATCGAATATATAAGATAAATTGAAAAAATCATCCTTTAATGGAGTTTGCTTTAATTCTGCAATATAATCTTTATTGGTTTTTTCGGGATTCCAGTTGATTCGTTTTTTATCACTCAGTTTTTTCAGGATAAACAGAAACTGATAACGAATTGCCGAACGATAATCACCCGATCTCTCGAACTGGGCAATACTTTCCGGAAAATTGATTTCATGGATATTCTCATGAAGTTCTTCCTCGTTGATAGTAATTTTTTTATTCTTTTTACCAAAAATAAAATTGCCGTCTTTCCCCAGAAGATATTTCACGATAAAATAGAGCAAAAATCCAACAAGGACAATCGCAAAAAGACGAATCAGGATTCCTGTTGTTTTTTCTGATTTGGTGAAAATTGTATCCCCGAAAATACTTTGAAGTATTTTGGCAATTTTTCTCTTAAGTTTTTCCAAGAAAGATTCTCTTGGCTTTGAAGTAGAATAATCAAATTCTTTTCCTTTATATCTTGCCGGAAGGTTTTCCTTGAAATTTTTCGGATAAACCGTATTTTCTGAAATTGGTTTTTGTTTAAGAATAGAATCTGCAGGATACATATTTTTATAATACCCTTCATCCAATGAATCCATTATATATTCTTCCACCTCCGGAGCAGGGTCGTTTTGAGCTTTCACTGATCCAAAGGAGAAAAAAAACAGTAAGAAAACAAGAAGCAGTTTATTCATTAATCCCAATAGTTTCTATTTCGGCGAGTTCCACTTTCTGATGAAGGTCTGTCCTGCTGTCATAATACATAAGTCCGGAATTCACATACATTAGATTTGAAAGAAAAAGAGAAACCAGTATAGAAATCCCATACATTACAAAGAAAAATATCCCGGCTGCCCCTTCAAAAGGATTCTGCTCAAAATTCCCGTCCGGAGTCGTAGTGAGGAGGGAACCATACACAAAAAACATAGGAATAGAGGTAAAAATACTGGAAATGATATACATAATGATGAAAATAATGAGGGTTGCACCCCAATATTTCCAAAACGGAGATTTTTCCCTTCCGTTAGGATAAGAAAACTGTGCTCTTATGGAATAGCTCAGGCTTTCAAAAAAACCTCTTTTTGTATTAAAAAAATCATACATCAGAAATGTAGACACATTAAACATTGCCGGATAAAGGAGTATAATCAGGAAGAAGCCTATCACAATCATCATCAGTGCTGTAGAAACACCCAACATCAGAATGGCCAAAGGAGTTACAATAAACATCATTCCCAGGCAAAGTATGGCAATTCTGCCCATATTACTTTTAAAATCATTCAGAATATCATCTGTTTTTATTTTTACCTCACCCTGAGCAAGTCTTTTTAAATAAAAGACAGGGTACAGATAATTAATGATCATCAGAAGGACGAAAAGCAGAAACATAACTATTCCAACACCAATAAACATCGCCATATTGTCTTGAAAGTATCTTTCAAAATAATAGCTTTGTCCGCTCATATTGGATCCGAAAGCCTGCGAAAAAAGTTCTCTGTATCCGAATATGCAGACCACTACCATCAGAATTAGCAACAATCCGTTAATTAATATATAATTCCTGAAATAATTTTTCCCGTGTAATTTGAAAAAATTAAAACTGTCACTTATGAAAGTGCCAAAATCTCTTTTCTTATAAAACTGCATCGTTAATTTGGTTATTTATTTTTTTATGAACAATGGAAGGATACACAAAGTAGTAAAACCCTATGATAGCCAACGATCCAAAGATAATGACAAGATTCAGGATCAAAGGCATTTTCAGAGCATGCCTTGTGACATATCCTTCAATGATTCCCGCACAAACTGTAAAGGGAATCGTACTTAAAAATATTTTAAAAGAATCTTTAAATCCCATTTTAAAAGAATTAAATCTGGAAAAGGTTCTGGGAAACAAAATAGATGCCCCCAAGATCAAGCCGCACATCGCCTCCACTACCATTGAAAAAATCTCAAAAACGCCATGAAGCCAGATTCCTCTTGCACTGTCTTTCAATGCACCGTAATCGTAAAAAAAATATTGAAAGGAGCCCAGCATCACACTGTTGGAAAGCAATGCATACAATGTACCTATTCCCGCAAAAATCCCATAGAGATACAGTTTGGCCCCGACTCCGATATTATTGAAAATAATTCCTATGGTACTTCCCCATGTTGAACCTTTCTGATAAACTCCGACCGCATTACCTTTTTTGATGTTTTCAATGGTTTCGTTTACATAGCCTTCACCCAGGATAATGGTAGCAAACTCTTTATCATAGATGGCAGAAAGCACTCCTATTAAAGTAAATAAGGTAAAAAAGAGAAAGGCATATAACAAATATCTTCTGTATTGATATACCAATAAAGGGACTTCCGTTTTGAAGAAATACAGAATCCTGTTTTCTTCCACTCTTTTTGTTTTATAAATTTTCTGAAATATTTGTGACGACAGGTGATTCAGATAAACCGTTGTATTACTTTTTGGGTAATAAGTCTGTGCAAAAGAAAGGTCATTGATGAGATTAATATACAGTGAAGACAGGTCATCCGGATTTTTTTTAATTTTCCCTTGAATAACCTGTTCAATTCCCAGCCATTTTTCTTTATTTTGTTTTATAAAATAAACTTCTCTCATAATCTATAGGCTAAAATAATAAAAATTATGTCTCAAATTGCGATTAATACTTCACAAAATGTAAATATTAATTTTAACATTGCCAGTGTTGGAGAAAGGATGCTTGCTTTCATCATAGATCTCCTGATCAAGGTGGCCTACGTGATTCTTGTATTTTATTTATTCTTCAATGTTTTTGATTTGGGTTATATTATAGCCGGGATGGATCAATGGTCTGTTATTGCGGTCTATATCGCAATTACCTTTCCTGTCTATATTTATCCTGTTGTCTTGGAAAGCTTAATGGAAGGACAAACTCCGGGTAAAAAAGTGATGAAGATCCGGGTGGTAAAAATAGATGGTTATCAGGCCAGTTTCGGGGATTACATGATCCGTTGGGTTTTCAGGCTGATTGACACCTCTTTTGGTGGAGTGGTCGGCTTAATTTCTATGATCGTTTCTAAAAACAATCAGCGTCTGGGTGATATTGCTTCAGGAACGGCTGTCATTTCTTTGAAGAACAGTATTAATATTTCACATACTATTTTAGAGAATATTCATGAAGATTATATTCCATCATTTCCTCAGGTGATCGCTTTAAGCGATAATGATATGAGAATCATCAAAGACAATTATACCAAAGCATTACGGGTGGATGACAGAGAGATTATCAGCAGGCTTTCTGATAAGATCAAGGGCCTTTTAAAGCTTGATATTGATCCTACCAAAATGACGGAAAGGCAATTTATCAATATCATTATTAAAGATTACAACTACTACACAGGAAAAGACAGTTAATAATTTTTCGTATCTTTATTGATAATGTTTGATTATGAAATTTGAAAACAATAGATCCGGAAACGGCGGTGTCCTTACATTAAATAACGAAATAAAAGAAGTGGGGAGATTAACCTACACAATTTTTCCTGAAGAAAATAAGTTCATTATTTCTTTCGTTCTTGTACATCCTGAATTTGAAGGCAGAGGAATGGGGAAATATTTAGTGGAAGAAGCCATAAGATTTGCCAGGGAAAACAACTGGAAAGTATATCCACACTGTTCATATGCAAGAGCAGTAATGACAAAAATGAACGATGTAGACGACATTTTTATCAGAAATTAAATCATAAAAAAAGTTCTCGTGGAGAACTTTTTTATTTTTAAAACTATTGTGGACAAACCACATCCGGGCAATAAATTCCGGGACATCTTGGTCTTCCATCCGTAGGACAACACTGTTTTGAGCATCCAATAATAATTCCGCCTGAAATTTCTTTCAATCTGGTTCTGGACAGAGGATTTTGAAGCATTTTCAAGTTTTTCATATTCAATATTTTATAGATTAGTTCTATAATAACTGATATTTTGTGTATTTTATTATGCAAGATCTTATATTTTTAAAACTTCTTCCATAAGAATCTTCTCAATATCGTCAGGATAGCTTACCTGCAGATGGTGATCAGAAGCCACCCAATTTTTTATTTCTTCTAATTGCAAAATTTTAGAATTGAGAATTCCCATTTTATCCAGAGCACAGGCATTACATTCCTGCTCATACTGATTGTGTATAGGAATAACAAAGAGCTTTTTATCCATAAAAAGAGCTTCGGCAGGGGTTTCAAAACCGGCATTGCAAAGTATTCCTTCACAATTTTCAAAATATTTCAGATATTGGATTTCATCAATGGGAAATACTTCAATGTTCCCTTCCTTAAATTGCAGCTTGCTGTATTTGGAAAATACTTTCCATTCAACAGCGACTTTTTTTAAAACTTTGATGATATTGTCATCGGAAAAGCTTGGCAAATATACCAGATAGAAGCCTTTTTTGTCCGGATTAAGATTTCTGATTTTTCTTCTGATCACAGGTTTCTTGATCTGAGGATGATAATTTTCAAAATGAAATCCTATTTTTCTTTCGCTGGGTACGTAATATTTCAGAATAAGCTCACCAAAGAAATCTTTCTTTTCCGGTTTCGGTGTTTCTTTAAAGCTCATTGACGCTTGATGGCTCAGCTCAATCATAGGCAATTGCTTCAGTTTGCAAGCCCATCCTGTTAACGGTTCAAAATCATTAATGATTAAATCGTAATCAGAGAGTTTCAATTCTTTGATATCTTTTACAGCTTCCAAGAATTTATTTTCTGTAAATGTTTTGCGATAGGATAAACCACCTGTTTTGTTATATAGAAGAGAAATACCCTTAAATTGGAAATTAATATCGAAATCAGCCTTTAACTGAGATTGGTGACCACTGATTAAAGTATCCACCGAAACATATTTTTTAAGAATAGGAATTATTTCCTGTGCTCTGGCAATATGACCGTTGCCGGTTCCCTGAAATGCATAGAGGATTTTCATTGGGAAAAATTGGTTACTATTTTTAAAAGCTCTGAGGTATCCATCTCTTTGATTTCTTCCGCTTCGTCATCTTTAAGTAAATGCTTATGATCGTCATAATAAAAAATCTTCCATTCGTTATCATGATACTCCAAGGCGGACAGGTTTTCAATCCAATCCCCCGAATTGAGATAGGTACAGGATCCTTTTTTATTAACTACCTGCCGGATCTGCGGCTGATGTATATGTCCACAAATTACATAATCATAATGGTTATCAATAGCAAGCTCAGAAGCGGTCATTTCAAAATCACCAATATATTTCACCGCTTTTTTTACATTGTTTTTGATCTTTTTTGAAAATGAATATTTTTCTTTACCCATTTTTTCTAAAAACCAATTGACAACATTGTTGATCATGATCAGTAAATCATAGCCTTTTCCGCCTAATTTGGCAATCCATTTTGAATGCTGTACAGAAGCATCAAAAACATCACCGTGAAAAATCCATGTTTTTTTCTGATTAATATCCAGACAGATTTTATTACACACCTTTAATTTACCCAATTCGAAATCGGTAAATTTCCGGAACATCTCGTCATGATTTCCGGTAATATAATAGACGTCCGTATTTTTAGTGGCAAGAGAAAGGATTTTTTTAATCACTTTCAGGTGGGGTTTAGGAAAGTAAGACTTTTTGAATTGCCAGATATCAATGATATCTCCATTCAAAACCAGAGTCTTAGGTTGAATTGAATTCAGATATCTCAGTAATTCTTTAGCCTTACATCCATAAGTTCCCAAATGAACATCCGATATGACTACTAATTCAACGTTTCTTTTCATAGTTTTATGCAAAGAAACTAATTGAAAATTAATTATATATGAATGTTATATTAATTTTATAGAGAGTTCATCAACTCTTCTGTAATTTCCATGTTGTGATATACGTTCTGTACATCATCATCTTCTTCAAAACGTTCAAGCATTTTCATATTCGCTTTGAACTGTTCTTCAGTTACTTCTTTCGTATTGTTCGGAATTCTTTGAAGTTCTGCACTTTTGGCTTCTATTCCCAGTTCATCAAGTTTATGGGATAATGAGCCGAAATCTTCAAAAGCAGTGGTAATCATAACTTCATCTTCGTCTTTATCGATTTCTTCCGCTCCACCATCAATCATTTCCATTTCAAAATCATCCCAATTCATTTTGATCTGAGACAAGTCCAGATTGAAGATTCCTTTTCTATCAAAAATAAAAGCAAGTTCACCATTTTTACCTAAGTTACCGTCAAACTTATTAAAAATAGCCCTTACATTGGCTACTGTTCTTGTCGTATTGTTTGTTGTGCATTCCACAAAAAACGCTACACCTCCCTGACCATATCCTTCATAAGTAATTTCTTCATAGTTTTCCGCATCAGCACCGCTCGCTTTTTTTATCGCTCTTTCTACATTATCTTTTGGCATATTTGCCCCTTTGGCATTTTGGATGCATCTTCTTAAAGCCGGATTAGATTCAGGATCAGGTCCACCCGCTTTTACTGCTAATGCTATATCCTTTCCAATTTTAGAGAACGTTTTGGCCATTTTATCCCAACGGGCCATTTTAGAAGCTTTTCTGTATTCAAATGCTCTTCCCATTTTAATTTTTTAAATTTTCAACAAAATTACTTAAAAGTGAACGAAAAAAAAATACCTCCAAAAACTTGGAGGTATTTATTATTTAGAAAAATTAATTATTTTCTTTTTTTAACTACTTTTTTCTTAGCCGGAGCTTTTTTCACTGGAGCATCTTCGTAATCTCTTTTCTTGATTGCGTTCCACTCGTCAGCACTTTCAATAGCTTTTACAACTACTTTTCTGTCTACTTGTCTTTCAGCGTCAGAAGCTTTTTCAGAAACTGTAGCTTTAGATTCACCAACACCAACTGATTTAAGAGCGTTAGCATCAACACCTCTAGCATCTAAAGCAGCAACAACTGCAGCAGCTCTTTCTCTAGAAAGTTTCAAGTTATAAGCTTCAGAACCTTTAGCATCAGTTCTACCTTCTAATAGATAGTTACCACCGTCTTTCTTGATAATATCAGCAGCAGCATCTAATGCAGGAGTAGACTCAGGCTTGATTGTAGCTTTATTAAAGTCAAAATAAACACTTCCTAGTTTTGATTCAACTTCAATAGCTGTTTGAGTCTTAGGCTTAGGACATCCGTTGTATTCTGGTAAACCAGGAACTGTAGGACAAGCATCATCTTTATCTAAGATACCGTCACCATCTGTATCTGGCCAAGGACAACCATTGTTTTCAGCTGGACCTGCTACTGTAGGACAAGCATCATCTTTATCGATAACACCATCACCATCAGTATCTGGCCAAGGACAACCGTTGTTTTCAACTGGACCTGCTACATCTGGACATTGATCGTCTTTATCTGGAACTCCGTCACCGTCTGTATCAGGACATCCTTGGAATTCAGGTAAACCTGGAGTATCAGGACAAAGATCATCTTTATCTAAGATACCATCTTTATCTCTATCTCTGTTACCAAATCTAAAGTTCAAAGATGCAGAAGCTTGCCAGAAGTTAGCAACTGTAGATTTATTACCTGGAGTTGAAACATAATCTCCCTGGATACCAAGACCGAAGTTTTTAGTTAACCAGAAGTTCGCCCCAGCACCTGTAGCTACTGTGAAGAAGTTAGCTTTTCCGTTTTCGTTTCCGCCTTCACCATTACTAACCCATTCTCCATTAGCATCAACTCTTGGGAAAGAAAGACTTGTATGATCATGTCTTAAATAGTTAGCACCCACTCTTAAATATGGGTCAAACCAAGACTCTTCGGCCCATAAAAGACCTGCGGCCTTGGCTTGGAAACCAAGTCCTGTCTGAAGGAAAAATTCTTTCCCCATGTTGAATCTTTTATTATCAACGTTTCCTACTGTAGTCTGCCAGTCAATAACTAAACCTTTACCAATATTTCTAGCAACTGTTAGTTTAGACAATGGAGGTGTAATAGAGAAGTTGTTCATATTGAACATTGTCTTCGTCAAATTATTAGCAGAGAACGTGTTACTGAAATTACCTCTCTGTGCCAAATGGTTTTCCGCATGAGCACCAACTCCGATCATCCACGGATTGTTGGTAGTCTGAGCGAATACAGTAGAAGCAACAGTAAGCGCCAATGCTGAAATTCCTAATTTTAGATTTTTCATAGAATTAAATGATTAAATAATTGATAATGCAAAATAAATATAATTTTTCTTTATACACAAAGTTTTTTAAATGATTTTTAACTTTTCTTTAATATTCTGTCCAGGTTTCTTTTATTTTCTCTATCTTTTATGCTCTCCCTTTTATCGAAAAGCTTTTTCCCTCTTCCCAGAGCTATTAAAACCTTTGCCTTCCCTTTATCATTTATATATAACTTTAAAGGTATAATGGTATTACCTACATCCTTTAGCTTTTTTTCCAGTCTTTGCAATTCTTTTTTGTGCAACAGCAATTTCCGTTCCCTTTTTGTTTTGTGATTATAAAAAGTTCCCAATTTATACTCATCTATCATCATATTAATAATGTATAATTCCCCATCAATAAACTGACAGAAGGATTCTGTAATAGATGCTTTGGAAGAGCGTAAAGATTTAATTTCCGTCCCTGTTAAAACCATTCCGGCTTCCACTTCTTCAAGAATTTCATACTCAAACCTGGCTCTTCTATTTACTATATTGACTGTTTTTTCAATCTTCATTTTAAGTTCGTATGTATATATGATGTAAAAATTTAATAAAGTTGCACCTCTACTTCTTTAAGTATTTATTCAGGGCTCTTGTGTTATTAAATTTAATTAATGAAATATATAAAAAATACTTCTCTTTTAAAAACTTGACTATTATAATATTACGAAATACCCAAATTCTTTTCGTATTTTTGCGCCAAATTTACAAAACTATATGTTAACAGTATCTAATTTATCTTTACAATTCGGGAAAAGAGTTCTTTTTGACGAGGTAAATATTATGTTTACCAAAGGAAATTGCTATGGAATTATCGGAGCAAATGGAGCAGGAAAGTCTACATTCCTTAAAATATTAACAGGAAAACAAGAACCAACAACGGGTAATGTATCTTTAGAGCCTGGAAAAAGGATGTCTGTTTTGGAGCAGGATCACTTTGCTTATGATCAATATACTGTTCTTGAAACTGTTTTAAGGGGAAATAAAAAATTATTTGAGATAAAAGAGGAAATGGATGCATTGTATGCAAAAGAAGATTTCTCTGATGAAGATGGTATTAAAGCAGGCGAACTAGGTGTTATCTATGATGAAATGGGGGGATGGAATGCAGAATCCGATGCACAGACCATGCTTTCCAATGTTGGAATTAAAGATGATATGCACTGGCAACTTATGGGAGAACTTGAGAATAAAGACAAGGTAAAAGTTCTTTTGGCTCAGGCTCTTTTCGGTAATCCGGATGTACTTATTTTGGATGAACCTACAAACGACCTTGATATCGATACTATTTCTTGGTTAGAAGATTTCCTTGCAGATTATGAAAACACAGTAATTGTTGTTTCTCACGACCGTCACTTCCTGGATACGGTTTGTACCCATATCGGAGATTTAGATTATTCTAAACTTAACCTTTATACAGGTAATTATTCTTTCTGGTATCAGGCTTCACAGTTAGCGACAAGACAGAGAGCTCAGGCTAATAAGAAAGCAGAAGAAAAGAAAAAAGAGCTTCAGGATTTCATCGCAAGATTTAGTTCAAATGTTGCAAAAGCTAAACAGGCTACTGCAAGAAAGAAAATGATCGACAAATTGAATATCGATGATATAAAACCATCTTCAAGAAGGTACCCTGCCATTATTTTTGAAATAGAAAGAGAAGTGGGAGACCAGATTTTAGATGTAAAAGGTCTTGAAAAAACAAAGGATGGCGAATTGCTTTTCTCTAATATAGATCTAAATCTTAAAAAGGGAGATAAAGTAGCTGTACTTTCTAAAAATTCCTTAGCAATTACAGAATTCTTTCAAATTTTAGCAGGGAATACACAGGCAGATAAAGGTACTTTTGCATGGGGGGTTACAACCAACCAGTCATATATGCCTTTGGATAATACAGATTTCTTCCAGGAAGACGTAAACCTTGTAGATTGGTTGAGACAATTCACTAAAAATGATGAAGAACGTCACGAGGAATTCATGAGGGGATTTTTAGGAAGAATGCTTTTTTCCGGAGATGAAGCTTTAAAATCTTGTAAAGTTCTTTCAGGAGGTGAAAAAATGAGATGTATGTTCAGCAGAATGATGTTGCAGAAAGCGAATGTTCTTTTATTAGATGAACCGACGAATCACTTGGATCTAGAAAGTATCACTACATTAAACAACTCTTTATCAAACTTCAAAGGAAACATTTTACTGGCTTCCCATGACCACGAAATGCTTCAGACAGTCTGTAACAGAATCATCGAGTTAACCCCTACCGGAATTATCGATAGAGAAATGACTTACGATGAATATCTTTCCGATAAAAAGGTAAAAGAATTAAGAGAGAAAATGTATTCTTAAAATAATGAACCGTTCAAATTCTGGACGGTTTTTTATTTAATACTTACTTACTTTTTAAAATATAATTCCCTATTTTTGTGAAATGAGTCAAAAATGGATTTATAAGCCCGAACCTGATGAGGAAATTGTGGACAGATTAAGTTCGTCACTTGGTTTTGGAACTTTCGAATCTAAACTTCTCGTTCTTAGAGGAATTGACAACTATCAGAAGGCCCGAGAGTTTTTCAAACCAAACCTTAACGATATACACAGCCCCTTTTTAATGGCCGATATGCAAAAAGCTGTTGAACGCATTGCGACTGCTATTGAAAACGGAGAAAAAATACTGGTATATGGAGACTACGATGTAGACGGTACTACTGCAGTTGCCTTAATGTATCTTTACCTCAGCAAAATTGTTGAGAAAAAATATTTGGATTATTACATTCCGGACAGAAATTCCGAAGGTTATGGGATTTCTACAGAAGGAATTGATTTTGCCAAAAACAATGGCTTTTCTTTAATCATTGCCTTAGACTGTGGGATCAAAGCCATTGATATGGTAAATTATGCAGAAAGCCTGGGTATTGATTTTATTATTTGTGATCATCACCTTCCGGGAGAAGAAATACCTAATGCTGTAGCCGTATTGGATCCTAAAAGAAGTGATTGTCGATATCCGTTTAAGGAATTATCTGGCTGCGGAGTCGGCTTCAAATTATGCCAGGGATTAAATACCATTTACAAAATTCCTGAAGCCGAATTATTTGAATTAACGGATCTTTTAGCAATATCTATTGCTGCTGATATTGTTTCGATGACCGGGGAAAACAGGGTTCTGGCAAAAATGGGGCTGAAAACACTGAGAAAGACAAGAAATTTAGGGCTTAGATTGTTAATTCCTGAAGATAAACTTTCCCATTTTGAAATTTCAAATATAGTTTTTGAAATCGCTCCCAAGATTAATGCCGCCGGAAGAATTTCCCATGGAAAAGCAGCTGTGGAATTGATGGTTTCTGATAATTTAAAACATGCTCATCAAATCGTTGACGATATTATGGATCTTAATGATGAAAGACGTGAGCTTGATATGAATTCCACCCTCTCTGCCTTAAATCAAATCATTGAATCCCAGCAGGAAACCAAACATACCACGATCGTTTATCATCCTGAATGGAATAAAGGTGTGATTGGAATTGTAGCTTCCAGACTTATTGAAACGTATTACAAACCTACTTTGGTTTTTACAGACGGCAATAATGGTGAAATGGTAGCTTCCGCAAGATCTGTTTCCGATTTCGACGTTCATGAAGCACTGGATCTTTGTTCTGAATATTTCCTGAAATTCGGGGGGCATCATGCAGCAGCCGGGCTTTCTATGGAAAAGGATAAATTTGAAGCTTTTAAAGAAAAGTTTGAAAAGATCGTTTCCGAAAAAATTAAGGAACACCAGAAGGAACCTTCCATTACGATAGATTCTGAAATTCAGATTGATGAAATCAATAGGGAGTTTATTAATTTTCACAGGAAATTGGCTCCATTTGGACCTCATAATATGAAGCCCATTCTTACTTTAACGAATCAGAAAGTTTCGGGATATGTAAAAACAATGGGCAAGGATAACAACCACCTTAAGTTTTTTATTAAACAGGAGTCTACAGGAAGAAATATTGAATGTGTAGGCTTTAAACTTGGTCAATTTGCAGAAAATTTTAAGAATAAGAACTTTGATATTGCCTTTACCCTAGAGGAAAATCATTGGAAAGGAAATGTAACTCATTATTTAAATATTAAGGATGTAAAGTTCAGGGATTAGGATTTAGGGATTAGCAAATAGGTAGTATGGGAAATTATAAGGAATTGATTGTTTGGCAGAAATCTGTTGATCTTGTAACAGAAATTTATGCTTCAACTCAAGGTTTCCCAAAAGAAGAAGTTTATTCTCTTACAAGCCAAATCCGACGTTCTGCTATTTCAATCCCGTCCAATATTGCTGAAGGTGCTGAGCTTGAAACGCAATTATTAATTTCCAAAAACTTAAATTATTTAAATTTAGAAGAATTTGAAAATCTAAATAAAAAGTCAACCGAAATATCAAAAAATGATCAACGCAATAATATCAAAACTGCAAAATTCACCTCATCTTTAAGCCCTAATTCCTAAGTCTTTAAATGAAAAAAATCGGTTTATTTTTCGGCTCATTCAATCCTATTCATATTGGTCATCTGATTCTGGCTAATTACATCCTGGAAAATTCGGATATGGATGAATTGTGGTTTGTTGTAAGTCCACAAAATCCTTTTAAGGAAAAAAAATCTTTGTTGAAAGATCATAATAGGCTCGATATGGTACAACTTGCTATAAAAAATTATCCTAAAATGCGGGTTTCCAATGTAGAGTTTTCACTTCCGAAACCCAGCTATACGATTGATACTTTAACGTATCTTCATGAGAAGTATCCTGATTATTCTTTCAGTTTAATTATGGGTGAGGATAATCTTGAGAGTTTACACAAGTGGAAAAATGCTGAAACTTTAATCAAAAATCATCACATTATTGTTTATCCACGAATGTTTGAGGGCGAGAAAAAAGATTCAGAATATCTGCAGCATGAAAACATTTCTTTAATCAAAGCTCCCGTCATTGAACTTTCTGCAACGGAAATCCGAAATATGATCAAGACAGGGAAAAATGTAAGACCCATGCTTCCTCCTGAAGTTTTTGAATATTTGGATGGGAGTAATTTTTATAAATAATTTAGCTTTAAGAAAGAGATTTTAACTCATAATTTATAATTCATCACTCATCACTTTTATAATGAATTTCATCGATAAATTTTTCTCCAAATATCCTCAGGAAAAGATCATTAAATGGTTTAAACAAATCTGCATTGCAGAAGCTGTTTCCTGTTTTCTCTTATATGGTGTTGCCATGATCTGGAAAAGATATGATGAGGAAGGGCTTCTGGCTACTATTTTCATTATTATTGTTGGAAATATACATGGCCTTTTCTTTACACTTTATCTTTTACTTTGTCTGCCAGCAAGAAAAATCTATAAATGGGATGATGAAGATTTTGTCTTCGCATTGCTTGCTGCTTTCTTTCCTTTTGCTACGATCTGGGTGGATAAAAAATTAGCTAAATTCGACAGAGAATAAGGGAGGCTTTTAAGTCTCTTTTTTTTATAATTACCCGTAAACAAATACAATTATTTTATCTGTCTTTTTCTTATTTTTTAAAAATTCAGCTTTCACGTGTAACAAATCATGCCTTAAAATTGTCTAATTAAGTAACAAGTTTAATTAACAGTAAAATTTATATTAATTTTTATTAACTGAAAATCAATCAGTTAAATTAAGTATAAGAATATTTTTACTACTTTGTATTGCAAGATACTTAATTTATTATATATCTTTGCAATGTTAAATAATAACAAATACAAGCTATTAACAAATTAAAAAAGTCATGAAAACGCCAATTCTCATCGCAGCCATATTTTTCAGTGGATTAGCATTCGCTCAACAGAAAAAATCAGATTCCGTAAAAACTCAGAATATTGAAGGGGTTACTCTCACGAAACAGGTTTTCAAAAAACAAAGTGACCGTTTTGTTTACGATGTTGCCGCTTCACCAATAACAAAAGGAAATACGACTTTTGATTTATTGAAACAGACGCCTCTACTCTCTACAACAGATGATAAAACGTTGAAAATTGCAGGAAAAAACAATGCTTTAATTTATATCAACGGACGAAAAACCAATATGGATGCCGAATCTCTGGTTCAATTCCTAAAAAACACTCCAGCCGAAAATATTCAGAAAATTGAAGTAATTACGGTTCCGGGAAGTGAATATCAGGTAGAATCTTCTGACGGGATCATTAATATTGTACTGAAGAAAAAGATGAGCGATGGAACCAGCGGTAATATGAGAATGTCTAACAGCCAGAATAAATACAACTCCAGTTCTGCAAGTTTCTCGGTAAACTACAGAAAAGATAAGCTGGGAATCAGCGCTAATTTAAATGGTGCAGAAAATATTCAACCACAGACGTACATTTTAAGGAACGGAACAGATAAGGTGAAAAATGAATCCACAGGAGATATTGATGATCCGAACAAAAACATTGGCGGCTATGTAAATGTGGATTATCAGCTTACCGACAATAGTAATTTGGCGTTATCATGGAATTCATGGGCCAACAGAAGCTATAACTCTACCATTGATCTATTAAATATGATCACAAAATACGATGACAACGGAAATCTTATTTCGACAGATTATACCCGTACTAAGAATAGAGAAAATGCACGTAACTATAACAATTCCGTTAATCTTAATTATGAGCTAAAACTGGATTCCCTGGGAAGCAAATTGAATTTGAATGCTGCTTATCTTAATTATAAAAGATTCCAGTATTCTGATAACAACACGATGCTTCCGGGAGCAATGAACGATTTTTCTTTAACTGGAAAAAAAATCATTCAGGACATTCCTCAGATCATCAATAATTTCTCAGGAACTGTAGATTATATCCAAAAGCTCAAGAATGATTTTACGTTTTCTGCAGGAGGAAATTTTAATAAAACAAAAACTGATAACGATACCAAAAACTACACGTATCAATTTGTAGATCCTGCAGGAAATCCAATCCCTAATGTTGAGCCAAAACTGGACTTCAACCATTTTATCTATGATGAAAACATTTACGGGCTATATGTAACTTTCGAAAAGAAATTTTCAGACAAATTTTCGGGAAAAGTGGGTACAAGATATGAAATCACCAATAGCTTGGGAACAGCAGATAATCCTCAAAACCCTGTTGAAGCACAAAGGCACCAGAGAATTGAAAGAGATTATAAGAACTTACTGCCTTATTTGACTTTCAATTATGCTATTAATGATAAAAATAATATCTCTTACTCTTTTTCAAGCAGAATGAGAAGACCCAGCTTCTGGGAACTGAACCCTGTAAAAAACTATATTACAGAAGACAATTACACTCAGAACAATCCTTTTGTAAAAGCATCTTCTACTTACAATCAGGAATTAACGTATATGTATAAAAACTCCTACTTCCTGATCTTGAATCATTCATTGTTCAAAGATGTCATTACACAGGTTCCGTTACAGAGAAAATATATGGAAAATGGTATTGAAAAGGTACAGCTTGCTTATATCAGAACCAATTTCGGAACGAAACAGGAAATGTCTGCTATGATTGGAATGCAAAAAACATTCTTTAAGCAATATCTGACAACAAATTTCAATATCGGAGTTCAGCATAACATCAATGATGGCACACTGAATACAGACCCGACAACAGGGCAGGTTTTTGATATGTATACCAATAATACAAAATCAACAAGCTTGGTTATTCAAACGAATAATACGATCCGTCTGGATAAAAAGAAAACATGGTTTTTGGGGGTAAACTATTTCTTTATAGACAAACAACAGATAGAACTTGGACTATTGAAAAACTTAATGAGCCTGGATTTAAGCTTAAAGAAAAACTGGAACGACTGGACATTTGCAGTTAATGTAAACGATGTTTTAAGAACCAATGTGGTGGAAATCGAGGATTATCAAAGCTCCGGCAATTACAATTATATCAAAAACGATCAATACAGAAGAAACATGACGGTGAGTATTACTTATAACTTCGGAAATCAAAAGGTGAAAAAAGTAAGAGACATTGAAAGTGCTTCTGATGCCATTAAGAACAGAACAAGATAAACAATCATTTCTTCATATTTATATTTTTGTACGAAAACTCGCTGAGCAATCAGTGAGTTTTTTTATCTTTATCATGATGAGGATTTTTTTATTGATATTCTGGTTGATGTGTACGGCTGTTTTTATGACAGGCTGTAAAAAAGAAACATTGCAAATTAATAAGGACAGTTCCTTTAAAAATCAATCCAACATCAGCTACGGAAAAGATCCGGAACAGAAAATGGATCTGTATATTCCCAAAACTATTTCCACCCCAAAAGAAGTTTTTGTCATTATTCATGGTGGTGGATGGCGTGGAGGAGACAAATCCCTGTTATCTTCTTTTACATTTTCGTTGATGGAAAAATTTCCTGATTGTGCTTTTGCCAATATCAACTACAGGCTGGCTTCCCGCTCCCGTTACGCTTTACCTAATCAGACCAATGATATTCATAGTGCGCTCCTATTTCTGGAGAAAAAGTTAAGCCGAAAACCTAAATTTATACTTCTCGGAAACAGTGCAGGCGGACATTTATCTATGCTGTATGCCTATAAATATGATCAGGATAAGAAAGTAAAAGCGGTTATTAACATTGTAGGCCCTTCCAATTTATCAGATTCCGGTTTTAAAAATTATGAGGATTACTCTTTTGTTGAAAAGCATTTAATAGACCCTAAAATTATTCCTGATAATACCTCAATGAATGAATTGGCAAGTCCGGTAAACTGGATCACAAAAAATTCTGCCCCCACCCTTTCATTTTATGGAACGAATGATACAGTTATTCCTCTTTCACAAAAAGCCTTTTTAGATTCTGTTTTACATAAAAATGAAGTGACCAATACTTCTTTTGAATTTAACGGAAATCATGTGGACTGGCTCAAAGAACCTCATCCCTCATTCTTAATTGATAAAATTTCTGAATTCCTGAAGCAGGTTGATCAAAAATAAACGCTTTGAAAATTTCAAAGCGTTTTATGTATTATTCTGATTTTACAACTTCTGTTCTCTCCGAAATCCCATTGGCATTAAATGCCTCGATTTGGAAATAATAAGCATCTGTTCTGTCGGCTCCGGTGAAGAAATATTCATTTTTCCCGTATACCATAATGCTTCCGTATAATTTATCCGGAGATTTACCCCAATAAATTACATATCCGTCCGCATCGGAATTCTGCTGCCATTTCATCCAGATACTTCTTCTCTCACCATATTTTTTAGGATCAGCTCTTAATGGTACAAAGCTTTGAACTTTTCCGGGTTTGCTTCCATCACCTTTCCCAAATACCCTGAAACCACTTAAAGCAAATTTTCCTGTAGGCATTTTCAGATTTTCCATTTTCAGGAATCTTGCTTTTGCAGGTTTTTCCAGTTCAATATAATCGTGAGGAACATCTTTGGTATTTTTACTTTTATCTACAATCACATTCCATTTTTTACCGTCATTGGAACCATAGATTTTATATTGATGCATTTTTCCTAACGTCTTTCCCAAAAACTCCACATCCTGATCGGCATAATTAACCTGAATCGCATTAATAGTAGAAACCTCACCTAAATCTGTCTGAAACCATTCTCCTGCATTCCCTGTTTTTGCGCTCCAATACGTCTTAATATCCTCATCCACCGCATAGTTGGAATGATATCCTCCTAATGTAGAAGAAACCTGAACCGGTTTGTTATAATTCAATAACATCCAGCCTGAGAAAAGTCCTTTGGTGAAATCTTTTCCCTGTGCATATTGCGGAAGATAGGTAGGATAATCTCCGTACGCTGTATTGCAGTACATCACATCATCTTTATCAAAACCTGCAGGCCAGATTCCTATTCTTCTTTCGAAATTATTTTTGGTAGAGATAAAGATCGTTGAAACATGCCACCAGTTTTTATAGTTGTCTTCAAATGTAGCGCCATGTCCAGCTCCTCTTGCAAAACCTCCCGGCTTATAAGAAAATGGATTGTGCTGTTGATATTCATATCCTTCTAAAGGGTTTTTACTTACATATACACCATCAGAATACCCACTGAATTCTGTTGCAGGAGCTCCATACTGCATATAGTATTTTCCATTATGCTTGGTCATCCATGCCCCCTCCACGAAAGGTTGAAGGAAAACATTGTCATTATACTCCCCAAATCTTTCCCAACCGTGATCTTCCGGCTTTAATTTAATGATGGGCTTTACAAAACCTTCGGACTGTAATGTTTTAACTTTTACTTCTGTTCCTAAAAGCGGCCATTCATTGCTTGAACCCCAATATAAATACAATTTGTTTTTATCTTCATCGTAATGAAAAGCAGGATCCCATGCTCCTACTTTTAAAGTATCCACTGCAATTTTCCAGTCGTCTTTGGTAGGATTTGTACTTTTCCAGATCGGAAAATCCTGTTCCCATGTCGACCCGAAAACGTATAAAGTGTCTTTCATTGCCCAAACCGCAGGTGCATTCAGATCATGAATGTATTTGTTATCTCTAAGAAATTTTCTTTTTACAAATTTCCAGTCCAGCATATCATCACTGTACCAATATCCTTCCTGGTTGGTGGAAAAAAGAAACAGTTTGTTTTTGAAATTAACAATTACCGGATCTGCCGTAGCACGATGTTTTCCCTGTTTTGAAAATGATTCGAACGGGGTGTACCCATAATCTATGTTTACCGGATTACAGAATGTTTTTTGCTGGGCATTGATAAGATAATATGGCAACAATGCCATTAATAACATAATTCTTGATTTCATATGTATAATTCTTTATCCGGTTAATGACAATATAAAGTTTACCTATTTTTTCGGTAAAAAAACCTCAGCCAACATACAGCGGGCACTTCCGCCTCCGTTTACTTCGATTGTATTAAGATCAGAATAGATGATCTCACAGTATTTTTCAATATTGGAAACCTGTGCTGATGTTAAAGACTGATATGCCGTTTGGCTCATTACCAAAAATTTCTTACCGTCTTTATTCTGTACCTGAAGCATATTGCCTGCAAATTGCTGCATTTGCTCTTCTGAAATTTCAATAATTTCTTTTCCTGAATTCTTAATGGTTTCAATGACTTTACCTCTTTCCAGTTCATCATCAATACAATCTAAGCAGATCACAACAAATCGATCCGCAACACACATCATTACATTGGTATGATAAATCGGTAATCTTTCCGAACCTACTGTTTGGAAGGAATGAAAAACGATTGGAGTGAAACCATACTTTTCACAGAATTTTTTGAACAATTCTTCATCTAACCTTAAAGAAACTGAGCCATAAGCAATCTTATTATCGTGATCGAAAATCATGCTACCCGTTCCTTCCAGAAACTTCCCCTGTATTTCCGGGAAAGACCAATCATCAATTTCTTTTACTTCAAAGCCCTGGCTTTTTATATTTTCAATAATATCATCTCTTCTCTCTACTCTTCTATTAGCTGCGAACATTGGGTATAAAACCACCTTTCCATCTTTGTGAAAGCTCACCCAGTTATTCGGGAAAATGGAGTCCGGAGTATGAGGGTCTAAAGTATCTTTTACTGTAATTACATTAATTCCTTTACTTCTTAATTTATCAACGAAATTATTAAACTCCTGTAAGGCTTTTTCCTGGATATCGGAACCTTTCTGTTCTACCTGGAAATAATTATTTTTTGCTGTTTCAGCATTATAGCCGAATGCAATCGGCTCTATCATTAAAACTGTATCTGTTGTTTGCATTGTCTTTTTTATTAAATAATTGAAAGATTAAAAAATCTCCAAACCCTAATCTCTCACCAAAGGCATCGTAGAACACCTCAACAATCCGCCCATTTTAGAAATCTCGCGGTAAGGAATTTCTTCTACAGTCATTCCCCATTCATTTCGTAAATGATTATTCATTCTGGTAAATGCTTTGTCTGAAACCACTACTTCCGGAGATATCGAGAAAATATTCGGGAACATTTCAAACATTTCTTCTGCCGTAACGTGGAAACAGTTTTCCTCCCCAAAAATATCAATGATCAGACGGTAGTCGCTTTCGTCTACAAATCCATCTTTATAAATAATACACTTATCTTTTCCTACAGGATTGAATGTACAATCCAGGTGGAGGATTCCTTCATACGGTATTTTATCATTTTTCTTTAATTCAAGATCGATGATTCTTTTTTTAGGAAAATATTCTTTAAGAATCTCTATAGCATACTCGTTGGTTCTTGCCGTTTTATAATTCCTGTAATCTTCACTGAAACATGTTCCGATAAAAAGAAAATCATCCCATACAATTACATCTCCGCCTTCAATATGAGCAGTTTCCGGAAGATTGATGATTTTTCTCCAGGCCACTTTTTCAAATACTTTTTTATAAGCGTCCTGTTCATCAGCTCTGTCCGCAATAACGTTTGAAATAATCATTTTATCATCGATCACGAAAGCAACATCTCTGGCAAAAACCTGGTTGTAATCTTTAATAATGCTGGGGCGGAGAACTTCTACATCATATTTTTTAAGAACCGTTTCAAAGGCATCCATTTCATTAATGATATCCACTTCTTTAGGATACATATTATGTTCTATTGAATAATATGATTTGGCATCATAGCTTTCCTCAAGAGTGGGAACCGGTCCCATGGAATTTGGCTGGCCAAGAACAACTGATTTTAATTTTCCTGTTTCGTTTTTAATGTTTAGTTTCATAAAGATTTATGCATTCTACAAATATAAGTAAAGGTCTCTATTTGAAAAACTTTTGAAATATTTTATGCACAGAATTATTTTCTGGGAGATAAACTCATCCTTGATTATACCAAACACCCTTCTCTTTCACATTTTAACTCAAAATAATCAACTTTACAAAGTCTATAAACTACTGTTTATGATCTATTTAAGATGAAGATTATTGATATTTATTCAAAATAAATTCATACATTAGTGAAATAATTTTTCATGAAGAATTAAAACTTAGCTATTAACAATCAAAACATCAACATCATGAACAAGAAAAACCCGGCGCTACAAAATGCGCGAAAATTAGGAAGAGAAGAGCAAAAATCTGTAATAGGCGGTGGTATTACAAGACCAAGATACTGCTGCGAATGGGATGATGCCGGAAACTGTACCATCTGGACATGCGGTAACTGTGTATGTCCTTAGAATAAAAAGAACCTGCTTTATAAGCAGGTTTTTTTTATCTCGTTCTGTTTTCTTCTTCTGTTCTTTGGATTTCTTTAGTTTGATATTTTGAACTTCCAAAGTTGTAGCTTAATGAAAATATAAGCTTCCGATTATCCCACCAATGGATAAAACGGTTATCCATGATTTGCTTATGCCTGAATTCTAATTGTTGATTGTACGTATCAAACATATTATTAAAACTGATCTTTGTGTTCAAAGCATTATCAAGCCATGATTTCTGGACTGAAAGATCCACGGAATACCGTGGTTGTATAATATACAGACTATTCCCGGTTCTGGATTCGTAATTCGCAAAAAGATTGATCGTGTATCCTTCCGGAAGAGTAAATACCTGATTAAGCCTTACTTCATAATTATAAATTTTCAAAGCAAAAACCTCATTAAGATAGGGTCTGAATTCGTAATTATAATATCCGTTTACCTGGGCGTTTGCATTCCACCATTGGGTAATCTTGATTGGAAAACTGACTTCAAGGGTGGCAAATTTGCGATAAGGAAGATTGGCTCCTAAATATTCTAAGACGTTGGTTTCCGGGTTGTAGATCGGGTAACGCGTCATTACATCCTTTTCCTTTCCTATCATTAAACTTGTCACCCAATTCTTATACCGGTATGTTGCTTTGACCTGGCTGGTCAATGAAGGCTGCAAATAAGGATTTCCAATCCAGTAGTTCAACGGGCTGAAGTAATACCTGAAAGGATTAAGCTGTGAAAAATTAGGGCGGGTTATTTTTCGGCTATAGGAAAGAGACAGTTCATTGGATTTATTAAACACATAATGAGCACTAAAGGATGGCAGCCATTCAAGGTAATTCCTGGAAACAACAGAATCTGCGGTTATAGCCTCAGAGATACTTTTGGTATTTTCAAAGCGCAATCCGGCATTGATCTGTAATTTTTGAAATTTCTGACTGTATGCCAAATATCCTGCAAAAACTTTCTCTTTGTATGAAAACCTGTTGCTTCGGGTAGGATCAAAGACAAACCCATCATTCACCGAAAGCGTATCATACTTGATATTGTTATTTGTATGCGAATTGCTGAATTTAATCCCGGCTTCCAGATTAGCATTCCCCCATTTTTGCGCAGCATCTAGCTGAGCAGTATAAATATTAATTTTGTTGAGAAGATCAGATTTCCAATAAGATAAAAGTTGAGAATCAGGTAAATCTCTGTTGATAAAATCATCTTTCTGCTTATTTTCAACCGAAAGATGGTTTCCCAGAAAGTTTAGTCTGAAGTTCTTGTTTTGATAGGAATAATCTGTGGCTACACCATAGTTATCCTGTGTATAATCGATCGGGTTTTCACTGCCCGTATTAAAAACCACTTGCGATTCATCATGATTACTTGTATACAGGGTTCCTGAACGATTCCTGTCATGTTTTCTGAAATTGCGTCTTACATTTAGCCCCAATCTGTTTTTATCATTGATCCTGTAATCAAATCCGGCCTGAATATTCAATATTTCTGCATTATCCTTTTGATATGTAGTGGTCCGCATTACATTGGTATTGGCCAATCGCTGTAAAGCATTATAACGGTATGTTGAAATTCCGTTATTATATCCCAGCTGCATCGTATAGGCAATTTTCCCGGTGTTGTAAGATAAATTCAGAGTGTTTTCCCGGTAATTGAATTTATTCACCGATACATTTCCATTATAACTTCCTTTCCAGCCCAGATTCCCGTTCCTTTTTAACCTGATATCTATAATTCCTTTAAATTCGGCATCATATTTTGAAGAAGGGTTCGAATTCACCTCGAGAGATTCCACCATTTCAGGGGATAAGGAACGGAGATAAGATTGTAATTCCTGACTACTCATTACTACAGGTTTCCCATCAATAAAAATGGCAGGAGTGATTCTACCGCCAATAAATATGCCATCTTCCTGATCTACCGTAACCCCCGGAGTTTTCTTTAAAACTTCAAGAATATTAATAGATGCTTTAAAATCCTTATTCCCGGAAACACTTACAACGATGTTCCCTTCATTAAGTTTTATATTTCTGGGAGCCGCTTGTAATACCACTTCAGAAATTGTATTTATAGAATCTTTGAGCTGTAGAGAATCCGTCTCCTGCGATTTTGCAAAAAAGGATAAAAATAACAGCAGGATAAAAATCCGTAGTCTGGTCATCATAAATTTTAAATTTTATGATCCCAAAAGTATCGGAGACTGAGAAAAATGGAGTTTTGAAGTTTAAATTCCGAAGTACAAAATTATAAATCTGAACTCTGAAGCCCCGCCCCAGAAACGGTTAGCGATTGCTTATACAAAAGCGGCGTGGTATTTTTTATTTTCTTAAACGTTGAAAAAAAAGTAGATTTTGAATTGAAACCAACTTCATAGCCAATCTCTTCAATCTTTAAATAAGAATCATTTTCAATCAGTTCACAAGCTTCATGGATCCTGAATTCATTGATATAAGTAGAAAAGCTCTTGCCTAAATTATCATTCAATAATTGTGAAAGCTGGTGTGTTGACATATTCATTTTGGAGGCCAGATCAATCAATTTTAAATTCGGGTTTTTGTAGAGTTCTTCATGATGCATGAGCCTTTCCAATTTTGAAACAAAACCATCTGCCTTTTCACCGGAAATTTTTTTATTGGAATATTTATTAACGTCTTTAGAAATTGACGGTTGGGATTTTTTATTAAACAAAATTAAAAAATTAGCATACAGCACAAATGAAAAAACAAGGCTTCCACCTGCACAATATACCTGAACCCAACCTGTAGAGATGAGCTGATAGGCCAGGAAAATGATCACATTGCTGAGTAAAACGGGAAGAATAAACTTATTCGGATTCTTTGATTGCTTTTTGGAAAGAATATAATATTGGTACACTGAAACCAAAACAAAACCGGACCAGACCGTGTAAACAAACGTTGCAAAATATCTGTCCCATGTCACAGGAAAAAACAGGTATAAAATTCCGACAACGGTCAAAATACTGGTTAAGATTCCAAAAGATTTCCGGCATTTTTTTAAAATAAATTCTTCCTGTAAAAAAGATGCCCGAACATAGTAAAATAAAGCCGGCCCCGTAAAAAATAATGCTGCCAGACCAAAATACGGAATCACTCTCGGCCAATAAGGGTAAAAGTAAATACAAACAGAAATCCCGACTCTGATACTTAAGGTTAATAAAATTAAGCCTAAAAAGAAATCCGGGATATTCTTCAGCTTTTTAATAAACAACAAATAAATCCCAAGCAAAAGCCCGTTAAAAGCTCCTACCGCACTGAAGAAAAATAACATTTGTTGTCCGAAACTCATTATTGTCTGATTTGCAGAGTAAAATTAACGAAAAATATATTCGGTTTCAGACAATCATATAAATAATATTTAAGAACATTCATTAATCAGGATTTCTTTTCCTTCAGCATATTCCTTACCCCATTCACAAAGATCCTTTAAGATGGGTATTATATCTTTTCCTTTATTGGTAAGTATATATTCTATTCCCATCGGAACAGTATCCGGTAATTCTCTTTTCACAATAAGTCGGTGAGTTTCCAACTCTTTCAATTGCCTTCCCAAGACCTGTTCTGAAATATTCGGAAGCTCTTTTTTTATTAAATGAAACCTGTTATTCCCTTCAGAAATAGAATAAATAATCTGCGATTTCCATCGTCCGCTGATCATGCTGATCGCAGAATTAAGCTCACAGATTCCAAATAAAAACTGCTCATTCAATGCATTTGTGGAATTATTTTTTCTCATAATCTTAAGGACCTTTATAGCTCACAATTTTGTTCGTTATTGTAAGTCACCAATTGCATGCTGAAATTTACACTAAAATTACAAAAATATGATCACTAGAAATATTTCAATGATTATCAGCATTATAGCATCCTTTGTATTAAATGCACAAACAAAATGGATCTTAAAGTCCGAATTTTTATCAAAACCGGATACCGTCCTGGTGTTCCAGCCCAAAACGTATGATGCGGCTAAGGAGTATCCTTTAGTTTATTTGCTTCACGGCTATAGTGAAAATTACAGGCAATGGTCTCAAACAACGGATCTGCAAAAGCTGTCTGATCAATACAACATGATCATCGTTTGTCCTGATGGCTTTGTATCATGGTATATTAATAGCCCTTATAATAGAGGGTCCAGAATGGAAGATTTCTTTTTTAAAGAGCTGGTTCCAAAGGTTCATAACACCTTTACCATTGACAAAAAGAATATTTTCATCAGCGGATTAAGTATGGGCGGATACGGTTCATTAAGGTATTTTTTGCTCCATCAGGATTATTTTAATACCGCAGCCAGTACAAGTGGTGCGCTTTCCGTGGACTTTAGCATATTCAGAAATGCAAGCTTCTCTTTTTTTAAAAATACAAGGATTATTGATGATTTATTGCCTTTATTAGGTCCTAAAGAGCAATGGAGGCAATACAGTATCTCGACTCTTTTAAAATCCTATAATAAAGGAAAGCCCTTTTTGCTGGACTGTGGAACAGAAGATATTCTTTACCCTTCAACGGCTCAAATAAAAACCCTTGCAGATAAGATGAAAATTCCGGTTACTTTTATTACCCAGCCCGGGAACCATAATACAGAATACTGGCATGGATCAATTGAACAGCACTTTATATTCTTTCAACAACATAAAAAGTAATAATTTTACATTATAGTAAATCTTATATTTGGGCTTAAAGAGAATATAATGAAAATTCCCACAAAAAATCAGGAGGTTACTCAGTTTTTAGATGAACTGAATCACCCTTTAAGAAGTGAAATTGAATTATTAAGATCTGTTATTTTAGAATCTGCGGAAGATCTGGAAGAAAATATAAAATGGAACGGCCCCAATTATAGTTTTCAAGGTGAAGACGGGATCACCATGAAAATACAACCTCCAAAACAAATTCAACTGATATTCCATCGTGGCGCGAAAAAACTTGAGCAGCCTGGAAAACATTTGATCGATGATAACTCAGGGCTTTTAACATGGAAAGAAAATGACAGAACTTTTACCAGTTTCAAAAATATTGCAGAAATTAAAGATTCTACATCTGATCTCAATATTATTATCCAAAAATGGATTCAGCTACAAAATAAAAAAATCCCAAAGCAAGCTTTGGGATTTTTTTATTATTGAAGGCACAGATTATCTGTTGGCCATATCGATATAATCTCTTTGTTGAGCTCCTTGGTAAACCTGTCTTGGTCTTCCGATCGGGTCTCCTTTCAATCTCATTTCTTTCCATTGAGAAATCCATCCCGGAAGTCTTCCTAATGCGAACATTACGGTAAACATTTCAGTTGGAATTCCTAATGCTCTGTAGATAATTCCTGAATAGAAGTCTACGTTCGGATATAGTTTTCTTTCAACGAAGTACTCATCTTCAAGTGCTACTCTTTCCAATTGCATTGCAATGTCAAGGGCTTTATCCTGAATACCTAAAGCGTTAAGAATATCATCCGCAGCTTTCTTAATGATCTTCGCTCTTGGATCAAAGTTTTTGTATACTCTGTGTCCGAAGCCCATTAGACGGAAGTTATCGTTTTTATCTTTAGCTTTAGCAACATATTTAGAAACGTCTCCACCATCTTTTTCGATCAACTCAAGCATTTCGATTACTGCCTGGTTTGCACCTCCGTGAAGTGGGCCCCAAAGAGCAGAAACCCCTGCAGAAATAGAAGCGAAAAGTCCTGTATGAGCAGAACCTACCATTCTTACCGTAGAAGTTGAACAGTTTTGCTCGTGATCAGCATGAAGGATTAATAATTTATCTAATGCATCTACAACTACCGGATCGATTTCGAATTCTGCGTTCGGTAATCTGAATGTCATTTTGTAGAAGTTCTCTACATAGTTCAGGCTGTTATCTCCATGGTTAAGAGGCAATCCCTGAGTTTTTCTGTAAGTCCATGCGCAAAGGTGAGAGAATTTAGCAATCATTAATTCTGCAGCATGGTCCATTTCTTCTTTTGAGCTTACATCAACAGCTTTAGGATTGAAAGCAGTTAAAGCGGAAGTTAAAGAAGATAAAACTCCCATAGGGTGAGCAGAACGAGGAAAAGCATCAATGATTTTTTTCATCTCCTCTGCGATGAAGTTATAATTTTTTATGTTGTTTTCGAAAGACGTGTACTGATTCTGAGTAGGTAATTCACCATGTAATAAAAGGTACATTACTTCTGTGAAGTTAGATTTTTCAGCAATCTGCTCGATTGGGTAACCTCTGTAGAATAATTCTCCTTTGTCTCCGTCTAAATAAGTGATTTCGCTAAGGGTAGCTCCGGTGTTTTTATAACCTAAATCCAGAGTGATTAAACCTGTCTGGTCTCTTAATTTTGAAATATCTATCCCCCTGTCTCCGATAGTACTATCCACGATTGGATATTCATATGAATTACCATCGTAATTCAATATTACTTTGTTGTCTGACATTATTTATTTTTTTTCTAAATATACTACTTATTACAAAATACGGCAAACAAAAATAATCGCTTGCCGTTATTTATAAATTCAATTATCTTTTTACTTTAAACGCCTCTAATCCTGGGAAAATTGCGGTTTCACCTAATGCTTCTTCGATTCTCAAAAGCTGGTTGTATTTTGCCATTCTGTCTGATCTTGAAGCAGAACCTGTTTTAATCTGACCACAGTTCATTGCTACTGCTAAATCAGCAATTGTAGCATCTTCTGTTTCTCCTGATCTGTGAGACATTACGGAAGTAAATCTGTTGTTCTGAGCCATCTGGACTGCTGCCATTGTTTCGGAAAGAGAACCGATCTGGTTTACTTTGACAAGGATTGAATTCGCAATTCCTTCTTTAACTCCTCTTGATAATCTTTCAACATTGGTAACGAATAAGTCATCTCCAACCAATTGTACTCTGTCCCCGATTTTATCAGTCAACATTTTCCATCCTTCCCAGTCATTCTCCTGCATACCGTCTTCGATAGAAATAATTGGATATTTAGCTGCTAATTCTGCTAAGTAAGAAACCTGCTCACTGCTGCTAAATTGTGCAGCATCCGGAGTCTGGAATTTTCTGTAATCATATACCCCATCCTTATAGAATTCTGAAGCAGCACAGTCTAAAGCCAGCATGATATCATCACCCGGCTTATACCCTGCTTTTTCAATGGCCTGAAGCAATGTATCCAAAGCATCTTCAGTTCCTTTGAACGTTGGTGCAAAGCCCCCTTCATCACCTACCGCAGTAGATAAACCTCTGGAGTGTAAAATAGATTTTAAGTTATGGAAAATCTCAGTCCCTTTTCTCAAAGCATGAGAGAAAGAATCTGCCTTTACCGGCATGATCATGAATTCCTGAAATGCAATCGGAGCATCAGAATGCGATCCGCCATTAATTACATTCATCATCGGAACCGGAAGTGTATTGGCATTTACACCTCCAACATATTTATAAAGAGGCATTCTCAGCTCAGTTGCCGCAGCTTTTGCCGCAGCTAAGGAAACTCCAAGAATGGCATTCGCTCCCAGGTTACCTTTGTTGCTGCTTCCATCAAGATCGATCATGATCTGGTCTAAAAGATTCTGATCAAAAACAGGAAGACCTACCAATTCCGGAGCAATTACTTCTCTTACATTCTCCACAGCTTTCAGAACACCTTTTCCCAAATATTCGGAACCTCCGTCACGTAATTCAACCGCTTCGTGCTCTCCCGTAGATGCTCCCGAAGGAACTGCAGCGCGTCCCATAGCACCACTCTCCGTGAATACATCCACTTCAACAGTAGGATTCCCTCTGGAATCCAAAATTTGTCTTGCTTCTATGTAAGAAATATAACTCATAATTTTTTCTCTTTTTAATAAGCGACTGCATGAACAGCAGCTCTTTAATTAATAATTTACTTGAGTCACAAATTTAATGAAAAAAGTAGACTGATGAAAACGTATACTTTAATATTTCGTAATAAAGAGGCAAAAAATCTACAAGTTTTTATTAATTTTAATCAAACAAATTTAAATTCAAATAATCCTCAAAAAAGTATATGAAAAAAGAACTTCTAATAGCGGTTTCCCTTATTTCTCTCTCCCTCATAAGCTGTGGGAAAAGTGAAAGCGGAAACAAAGGCTCTATTAAGCTAGAGACATCGGAAACATCGGTGGTTGATAACAATGGTAAAATAGATACTCTGACTTCAGGTTCATCAACATCTATTGTTGACGGCAAGAAAACGGAAACAAAATCTTCTATTTATAAGGCCATCGACGGAACATTGGTAAAAGTGGTTTTCACGGAAGCTTCTCATGAAAGTACTCTGGCCATTACCAGCAACAAGAAGACTTTCACTCTTCCTAAAATAAAGTCTGATGCTACAGAAACCATCTATCAAAAGGATAATATGAAAGCGACGATCAAAGGAGACAGCCTGATTTTAGATCAGGATAACAACATTATTCAACTTGTGAAAACTAAAATATAAAGCATAAAAAAACCGTTCAGAAATCTGAACGGTTTTTTATATATCTGAAAAAGTCTTATTCTTCAGTTTTCTCTTCAGTAGAATCAGCTGCTTCTGCCTTTGGCTCTTCAACTTTTTCTTCTACTTTTGGAGCTTCAGCAACTACAGCAGCTTTAGCTGTTGTTGATCTTCTGCTTCTTCTTGTAGCTTTTTTCTCTTCAGCATTAGGATTGTAAAGCTCGTTGAAATCTACTAGCTCGATAAGAGCGGTATCAGCAGCATCACCTGGTCTGAAACCTGTTTTGATGATTCTTGTATAACCACCGTTTCTTTCAGCGATTTTAGGAGCTACTGTTCTGAACAATTCAGCAACAGCTTCCTTATTTTGAAGATATGAAAAAACAACTCTTCTATTGTGTGTAGTATCTTCTTTTGCTTTTGTTAATAGAGGCTCAACATATACTCTTAAAGCTTTAGCTTTAGCTACAGTAGTGTTGATTCTTTTATGCTCAATTAGAGAACAAGCCATATTAGAAAGTAAAGCACTTCTGTGAGAAGCCGTTCTTCCTAAGTGATTGAATTTTTTACCGTGTCTCATTATTAATTATTTATCAGCGTCTAACTTATATTTTGCAACGTCGAAACCGAAGTTAAGACCTTTTGAATGCACTAATTCTTCTAGTTCTGTCAAAGATTTTTTACCAAAATTTCTGAATTTCATCAAATCAGACTTACTGTAAGAAACCAATTCTCCAAGAGTTTCTACTTCAGCTGCTTTCAGACAGTTAAGGGCTCTTACGGAAAGATCCATATCTGCTAATTTAGACTTAAGTAATTGTCTTGTATGAAGAGTTTCCTCATCGTATTGGATAGATGCTTTTACAGCTTCAGTTTCAAGAGTGATTCTCTCATCAGAGAACAACATGAAGTGATAAATTAATATCTTAGAAGCTTCTGTTAAAGCGTTTTGAGGACTGATGGAACCATCAGTTTCTATATCTAATACAAGTTTTTCGTAGTCTGTTTTTTGCTCTACACGATAATTTTCAATGCTGTATTGTACTTTCTTAATTGGCGTGAAGATAGAGTCGATTGCAATAGTACCTACAGGTGCATTGTTTGACTTATTTTGTTCTGATGGAACATACCCTCTGCCTTTTTCTATATTGAAAGTAATTTCGAAAGTTACATCACTGTTTAGGTTGCAGATCACCAAATCCGGGTTCAACACCTCAAATCCGTTGATAGACTTCCCTAAATCTCCAGCAGTAATAACCGTCTGACCTGAAACCTTAGCAACTACCTGCTCATTAGCCTGGTTTTCTGCTACAGCTTTTAATCTTACCTGTTTAAGGTTAAGAATAATTTCGGTAACGTCTTCGATTACTCCTGGAATAGTTGAAAATTCGTGCTCTACACCTTCTATTTTGATAGATGAAATAGCATAACCTTCCAGAGAAGAAAGCAACACTCTTCTCAAAGCATTACCGATTGTAAGCCCGAAACCTGGTTCTAGTGGTCTGAATTCAAATTGACCTCTAAATTCATCAGAGTTAAGTAAAATTACTTTATCGGGTTTTATGAATTGTAAAATTGCCATATTATTGGGTTGAGCAAAAATTTGATTAAAAAATTATTTAGAGTAAAGTTCGACGATAAGCTGTTCCTTGATGTCTTCCGGAATTTGGATTCTTTCAGGAGCAGAAACGAAAGTACCTTCTTTCTTCTCATCGTTGAATTGTAACCACTCATAGTTTGCTTTAGAAGCCAATGCGTTGGTAACTACTTCAAGAGACTTAGACTTTTCTCTTACAGCGATTACGTCACCTGCTTTAAGCAAATAAGATGGAATATTTACTTTCTCTCCATTCACAGTAATGTGTCTGTGAGAAACCAATTGTCTTGCAGCAGATCTTGTTTTAGCAAAACCTAATCTGTACACTACGTTATCCAATCTAGATTCGCAAAGTTGTAATAGAACTTCACCTGTTACACCTTTACTTCTGTGTGCTTTATCGAATAAATTAGCAAATTGTCTTTCTAAAATACCATACGTATATTTAGCTTTTTGCTTTTCAGCCAACTGAACTGCATATTCAGATTTTTTAGCACCTCTTCTTTTATTAGGACCGTGTTGTCCTGGCGGTTGGTTTTTTCTTTTCTCGAAGTTTTTGTCATCTCCGTAGATTGCAGCACCAAACTTTCTAGCAATCTTAGTTTTAGGTCCAATATATCTTGCCATAATGGGTAAATTCTAAAAATTAAACTCTTCTTCTTTTTGGTGGTCTACATCCATTGTGTGGCATAGGAGTCACATCAATGATTTCACTAACTTCAATTCCTGAGTTGTGGATAGATCTGATCGCAGATTCTCTACCTGCACCAGGTCCTTTTACAAACACCTTTACTCTTCTTAACCCAGCTTCGTGAGCTACAGCAGAGCAATTTTCAGCTGCCATTTGAGCAGCAAATGGAGTATTCTTTTTAGAACCTCTGAAGCCCATTTTACCAGCAGAAGCCCAAGAGATAACCTCTCCGTTTTTATTTGTTAAAGAAATGATGATGTTATTGAAAGAAGCCTGAATATGTGCTTCACCAATAGCTTCAACTTTTACTTTTCTTTTCTTAACTACTTTAGTTTGTTTTGCCATAATTCCTAACGATTATTTACTAGCTTTTTTCTTGTTAGCAACAGTTTTTCTCTTTCCTTTACGGGTTCTAGAGTTGTTTTTCGTTCTCTGGCCTCTTAAAGGTAATCCTAGTCTGTGACGTATTCCTCGTTGGCATCCTATGTCCATCAATCTCTTGATGTTCAATTGCACTTCAGATCTTAATTCTCCTTCTACTTTAATGTTTTCAGAGATGTATGTTCTGATGGCAGCCAATTCATCGTCATTCCATTCGTTGACTTTCTTATCTTCGCTGATACCGGCAGCTTTAAGGATTTCTGAAGAAGTACTTCTTCCGATTCCGTAGATGTAAGTTAAACCGATAACGCCTCTTTTGTTTTTTGGTAAATCAATACCTGCAATTCTCGCCATAATTTAATGTTAGCCTTGTCTTTGTTTAAATTTTGGGTTCTTTTTGTTGATTACAAATAGCACACCTTTTCTGCGTACAATCTTGCAATCAGCGCTTCTTTTCTTAATTGATGCTCTAACTTTCATTTGAAAATATTTATTTTTTACTAATGCCAAATGGAAATCCGAAGATCCATTTGGCATTTGTTTTAATATCTAAATGTAATCCTCCCTTTTGTTAAATCGTAAGGAGACATTTCTAGTTTTACCTTATCACCAGGTAAAAGTTTAATATAATGCATTCTCATTTTACCGGAAATATGTGCAATAAGGATATGCCCATTTTCCAGTTCTACACGGAACATGGCGTTAGAAAGTGCTTCCACGATCACGCCATCTTGTTCAATATGTTTTTGTTTCGCCATAAATTAATATCCAGTCGTTCTTGATAATTTAGACTGCATTAAGCCATCATAGTGATGGTTCAGCAGATACGTATTAATCTGTTGAACAGTATCTAAAATAACCCCAACCATAATCAATAGTGAAGTTCCCCCGAAAAATAGGGCGAACGCATCTGTCTGAACAAAGCTTCCATGTACAATTGCTGGAAGGACTGCAAAGATAGATAAAAATATTGCACCTGGCAAGGTAATTTTTGATAAAATATCATCTAAATAATCAGCAGTGTCTTTTCCCGGTCTTACTTTCGGTACTAAACCACCGTTTCTCTTCAGATCATCGGCCATTTGGTTCACCGGAATGGTAATCGCAGTATAAAAAAATGAGAAGATAATAATTAATAGCGCGAACAATACATTGTATTGCCAGCTAAAAACATTCTTGAAACCTGCAAGAAAAGTATTAGACTCATCGAATTTCGTTAATAAACCAGGTACGAACATCAATGCCTGAGCAAAGATAATCGGCATTACACCGGCTGCATTTACTTTCAATGGGATCCACTGTCTTGCTCCCTGCATAAGATTTCTGTTTACACCTCCTCTTGCTTGAGCTCTGCTTACATACTGAATAGGAATTTTTCTAACAGCTACCGATAGGATCACTGCTAAAAGAACTACCAACATCCAGAATAATACTTCAATAAGGATCATGATAGACCCCATTCCTCCTTTTCCGTTCTGAACTGCCATTTCTTGCACGAATGCTTCCGGCAATCTTGAAAGGATCCCTACCATAATAAGGATAGAGATACCGTTTCCGATACCTTTATCGGTGATCTTCTCACCTAACCACATTGCAAATACTGAACCTGCTACCAAGATTACAATACTTGGCAACCAGAACATGATAGAATTTGGCTCTACAAAATAGGCAGATTGGAACTGAGCATATGGTAAGAATAATTGAGTAATAGAAGTTAAATAAGAAGGTGCCTGTACTAAACAAACTCCGATAGTTAACCATCTTGTAATTTGGTTCAATGTATTTCTACCTGACTCTCCATCTTTCTGAAGCTTCTGAAGATAAGGGATAGCCATCCCCATCAACTGAACAATAATAGAAGCAGAAATATAAGGCATGATTCCTAACGCCATTACGGAAGCGTGGCTGAATGCTCCTCCCGTAAATGACGAAAGCAAGCCAAGAAGACCTGCTCCTTGCTTGTTTCCGCCTTGATTTTTATAATGCTCTAAGAGATCTCCTACTTCTGCAAGGTTAATTGCAGGCAGGGAGATATAAGATGCGAATCTATACACAAGGATGATACCTAAGGTAAAGAGAATTTTGTCTCTTAATTCTTTTAGGTTCCAAATATTTTTGAGGGTTTGTATAAATTCTTTCATTAGTAATTATTATAAGGTAATTGCTTTTCCACCCGCTTTAGAGATTAACTCTTCAGCAGATTTAGTGAACTTGTCAGCAGAGATTGAAACCGCAGATTTCAATTCTCCTCTACCCATAATTTTCACTAATTCGTTTTTAGTTGCTAAACCGTTTGCTACCAAAACTTCTTTTGTAATATCTCCAGTGATAGATTTATTTTCAATTAAAGTCTGGATAGAATCTAGGTTGATAGCTCTAAACTCTTTTCTGTTTACGTTTTTGAATCCGAATTTCGGTAATCTTCTTTGTAAAGGCATCTGACCTCCTTCAAAACCGATCTTCTGAGAATAACCAGCTCTTGACTTTTGTCCTTTATGTCCTTTTGTAGAAGTACCACCTTTTCCACTACCTTGTCCTCTACCAATCCTTTTTGAATTGAAAGTAGATCCTGCAGCTGGCTGTATGTTGTTTAAATTCATTTTTTTATTGATTTAAAGATTAAATAATTTAAAGATTAAAAAATTCCGACTAAAATAGAAAGAATATTTTAATCTTTTAATCTTTGAATTTTTAATTATTTCTGAACTTCAAGTAAGTGACTAACTGCAGCTATCATTCCTAAGATAGAAGGAGTAGCTTCGTGTTCTACAACTTGGTGAAGTTTCTTAAATCCTAATGCTTCAAGCGTTCTCTTTTGGGTTTTTGTTCTTCCAATAGCGCTTCTTACTTGTTTTACTTTGATTGTTGCCATTGTTTATATATTAACCGTTAAACACTTTACTTAGAGAAACTCCTCTCATTCTAGCAATCTCTTCAGGTCTTCTGATATCCAATAACGCTTTGAAAGTAGCTTTCACCACGTTGTGAGGGTTAGAAGATCCTTTAGATTTTGAAAGGATATCGTGAATACCAGCAGATTCCAATACCGCTCTTACCGCACCACCGGCGATAAGTCCTGTACCGTGAGAAGCAGGTCTCAAGAAGATATCTGCACCACCATATCTGGCAGTAGTCTGGTGAGGAATTGTGTGGTTCATTACAGGAACTTTTACTAAGTTTTTCTTAGCATCTTCAACAGCCTTAGCAATTGCAGAAGCAACTTCCTTAGATTTTCCTAAACCGTAACCGATAACTCCTTCTTCATTTCCTACCACTACAATAGCAGAAAATCCGAAAGCTCTACCTCCTTTTGTTACTTTAGTTACTCTGTTAACAGCTACGAGACGATCTTTTAATTCTAATCCTCCCGGTTTTACTCTTTCTATATTATCTAGTCCTAACATATTTCCGAAATTTTTATGATTAGAATTTAAGTCCACCTTCTCTCGCACCATCAGCTAAAGCCTTAACTCTACCGTGATATACGAATCCGTTTCTATCAAACACTATATTTTCGATTCCTGCAGCAATAGCTTTAGCAGCAATAGCTTTACCTACAGCAGCAGAAACTTCAGTTTTAGTTCCGTTAGCATCTACACCCTTCTCTCTTGAAGAAGCTGATGCTAAAGTTTTTCCACTGTTATCGTCGATTAACTGAGCGTAAATTTCCTTATTACTTTTATATACAGATAATCTTGGCAATTCAGAAGATCCAGAGATTTTTCCTCTTACTCTTCTTTTTATTCTTATTCTTTTTTCTAATTTACTTAATGCCATTTTCTTATAATTTATTAAGCAGATTTACCAGCTTTACGTCTAACAATTTCTCCTACGAATCTTACTCCTTTTCCTTTATATGGTTCAGGCTTTCTGAAAGAACGGATCTTTGCAGTTACCATTCCCAGAAGTTGCTTGTCATGAGACGTTAAAGTAATAATTGGATTTTTACCTTTTTCAGTCAATGTATCCACTTTCACTTCGCTAGGAAGTTCTAATACGATACCGTGAGAGAATCCTAAAGCCAACTCAAGTTTTTGTCCTGAGTGAGAAGCTCTGTATCCTACCCCTACTAATTCTAATTGCTTAGTGAATCCTTCTGATACACCCACAATCATATTGTTGATTAACGCTCTGTATAAACCGTGAAGCGCTTTGTGTTGTTTAGACTCAGACGGTCTGCTTACTGTAAGCTCACCATCGTTTTGTTCTAAAGTAATTCCTGCTGTAAGCTCCTGAGAAAGCTCTCCTTTTGGACCTTTTGCTGTTACCACACCATTGTTTTCAGTGATTGTAACTCCTGCTGGAATTGTTATAATTGCTTTACCAATTCTTGACATTTTCCTTTGATTAAAAATTAATAAACATAGCAGATTACTTCACCGCCTACTTTTTCTTCTCTAGCTTTCTTGTCAGTCATTACTCCTTTAGAAGTAGAGATGATAGAAATACCCAAACCGTTTAGTACTCTTGGAAGTTCTGTAGAACCTTTGTACTGTCTCAAACCTGGTCTTGAAGCTCTTTGGATAGACTTAATAGCAGGTTTGTTGGTTTGCTTATCATACTTTAAAGCGATTTTGATCGTTCCTTGAACAGCGCTATCTTCAAACTTGTAGTTTAAGATATACCCTTGATCAAATAAGATCTTCGTAATCTCCTTTTTGATTTTCGATGCAGGAATTTCCACCACTTTGTGGCCTGCGCTTTGTGCGTTCCTTACTCTTGTTAGGAAATCTGAAATTGGATCTGTTACCATTTTTCTTTTATAAATTATTGGTTAAAGACAATCAGTATTGCAAAGACTTGAAGAGTAAAATATCAGACTTCAGAAAATCTTAGGTCTGATATTTTTATCTTTAGTATCTGAACAACTTAATTGTCCGGATTAATTAGTAATTATTACCAACTAGCTTTTTTAACTCCCGGGATAAGACCGTTGTTTGCCATTTCTCTGAAAGTTACTCTGGAAATACCAAACGTTCTCATGTATCCTCTTGGTCTACCTGTTAACTTACATCTGTTGTGTAGTCTCACAGGAGAAGCATTTTTAGGAAGTTTTTGTAGTGCTTCGTAATCACCAGCTTCTTTCAAAGCTTGTCTTTTCGCAGCATATTTAGCAACTAGTGCTTCTCTTTTGCGCTCACGCGCTTTCATTGATTCTTTAGCCATTTCTTAGTTCTTTTTAAATGGTAAACCGAAGTGAGTTAATAATGCTTTCGCTTCTTTATCTGTTTTCGCAGTGGTAACGAAAGTGATGTCCATCCCCTGGATTTTTTTCACTTTGTCGATTACGATCTCAGGGAAGATGATTTGTTCAGTGATCCCTAAGTTGTAATTCCCTCTACCGTCGAAGCCATCAGCTTTGATACCAGAGAAATCTCTGATACGTGGCAAAGCAGAAGAAGTTAATCTATCCAAGAACTCATACATTTTATTAGCTCTCAAAGTAACTTTAGCACCTACAGGCATCCCTTTTCTTAATTTGAAAGCAGCTTCGTCTTTCTTAGAGATTGTACCTACAGCCTTCTGACCAGTGATGTTCGTTAATTCTTCTACAGCATAATCAATGATTTTCTTGTCCGCAGTGGCATCACCTAATCCTTGAGACAGGATGATTTTTTCCAATCTAGGTACCTGCATTACAGACTTGTACCCGAATTCTTCCATCATTGCAGGAACAATTGTTTCTTTATATGCTTTTTTGGGTCTTGCTATATATTCCATGTGTATTTCAAATTATAAAGTTTCACCCGTTTTTTTATTGATCCTTACTTTCTTATCTCCTTCAGTTTTGTAACCTACTTTGATAGCTTTTCCGTCTTTACCAACTAAAGCTACGTTTGAGATATGAATAGAAGCTTCTCTTTCAACGATTCCTCCTTGAGGGTTAGAAGCTGAAGGCTTAACGTGTTTTTTAACAATATTAAGTCCTGCTATAACAACTCTTGGGTCTTTTCCTTCTTTTTTGATCACTTCAATAACTTCACCAGTACTACCTTTAAGACCTTTCTTACCTGTAGTTACGATTACGTTATCTCCTCTTTTTATTTTTAACTTTGACATTTTCTTTAAAAATTTTAAAAATTAAAGTACTTCAGGAGCTAATGAAATGATTTTCATATATTCTTTGTCTCTCAACTCACGAGCAACCGGTCCGAAAACACGGGTTCCTCTCATTTCTCCCGCTGCGTTTAGCAATACACAAGCATTATCTTCGAATTTGATGTATGAACCATCTTTTCTTCTTACTGCTTTTTTCGTTCTTACTACTACAGCTTTAGATACCTGACCTTTCTTAGCGTTTCCTGATGGTGTAGAATCTTTGATAGTAACAACGATTTTATCACCAACTGAAGCATATCTTCTTCTGGTTCCTCCCAGAACTCTGATAACCAATACTTCTTTAGCACCTGTGTTATCAGCAACTTTTAATCTTGATTCTGTTTGTAACATTATTACTTAGCTTTTTCAATGATTCTTACTAATCTCCATCTCTTGTTTTTGCTCAAAGGTCTAGTTTCTTGGATAAGAACTGTATCTCCTTCGTTGCATTCGTTGTTTTCGTCGTGTGCAGTATATTTTTTCGTTTTCAAAACGAATTTACCGTACATCGGGTGTTTCATTCTCATCGTTTCACTAACAACAATGGTTTTTTCCATTTTATTGCTGGAAACAACTCCGATTCTTTCTTTTCTTAAATTTCTTTCCATTGTAAAATGAAATTATTGTTTGTTAGTTAACTCAGTATTTAGTCTTGCGATTGTTTTTCTCAAATCTCTGATTTGGATCGGGTTTTCAATTGGGCTGATTTTATGAGCCAATTTCAATTTTTGATATTGAGCCTTAGCTTCAGTCAATTGAGTTTGAATATCACCCGCGCTTAAATTTTTAATATCAGCTTTTTTCATTGTATTCAAAGATTATAGAGGTTTAACAAAATCGTTAGCAACTACAAATTTAGTAACTACTGGTAATTTCTGTGCAGCAAGTCTAAGAGCTTCTTTCGCTACTTCGTAAGGAACTCCCCCTACTTCGAACATAATTTTACCTGGTTTTACTACAGCTACCCAATATTCCACAGCACCTTTACCTTTACCCATCCTTACTTCGGCTGGTTTTTTAGTAATTGGCTTATCCGGGAAGATTTTGATCCATAGCTGACCTTCTCTCTTCATATATCTTGTCGCAGCGATACGCGCAGCTTCAATTTGTCTTGCAGTGATCCAAGCTCCTTCTATAGCTTTGATTCCGAAAGTTCCGTAAGCAAGTTGATTACCTCTCTGGGCATTCCCCTTCATCTTCATCTTGTGAACTCTACGGAATTTGGTTCTTTTTGGTTGTAACATAATTTCTTAAATTTTAGATTTTAGAATTTAGATTTTAAAAAAGTAACGGTAATTTAAAAACTATCCTCTAAAATTTTATTAATTATTTTTTTTATCTCTTGAAGGTCTTCTGTTATCTCTATCTCCTCTGTTTCCACCTCCTGAAGGTCCTTTTTTCTGTTGTCCTACTAAAGGAGAAAGTTCTCTTTTTCCGTAAACTTCACCTTTCATAATCCAAACTTTTACACCTAATCTACCGTAAGTAGTGTGAGCTTCTGCAATATGATAATCAATATCAGCTCTGAAAGTAGACAATGGAATTCTTCCTTCTTTGAAAGATTCGCTTCTTGCCATTTCAGCACCGTTCAATCTTCCTGAGATTTGAACTTTGATACCTTCTCCACCCATTCTCATAGTACCTGCCATAGCCATTTTAACAGCTCTTCTGTAAGAGATTCTGTTTTCAATTTGCTTAGCGATGCTATCAGCTACTAATACTGCATCAAGTTCAGGTCTTTTGATTTCAAAAATGTTGATTTGAATATCCTTACCCGTAAGTTTTTTCAACTCTTCTTTTAATTTATCAACTTCCTGACCTCCTTTCCCGATGATAAGTCCCGGTCTAGCAGTAGTAATAGTAACTGTTACTAATTTTAGGGTTCTTTCAATATAAATTTTTGAAATACCACCCTTAGATAATCTAGCTTCAAGGTATCTTCTGATTTTGTAGTCTTCAGCGATTCTGTCTCCATAATCGTTTCCACCAAACCAGTTAGAATCCCATCCTCTGATGATACCTAATCTGTTACCAATTGGATTTGTCTTCTGTCCCATACCTTGATTAATTTTCTTTATTACCTAAGATTAATGTAACGTGGTTAGATCTTTTTCTGATTCTATACCCTCTACCTTGCGGAGCCGGTCTTAGTCTCTTCAATTGTCTTGCACTATCCACGAATATTTCTTTAACGATAAGGTTGGCCTCCTCAATGTCAGCTCCTTCGTTTTTAGTTTGCCAGTTTGCCATAGCTGAAAGAAGTAATTTCTCTAATTTATTAGATGCCTCTTTCTTTGAATATTTTAGGATATAAAGTGCTTTATCTACCTGCTCTCCTCTAATGATATCAGCAACTAATCTCATTTTTCTTGGAGAAGAAGGGCAGTTGTTTAATGAAGCTTTCACAACGTCCTTGTTCGCTTCTTTTCTTGCGATTGCGCTATCTTGTTTTCTTGATCCCATGATTATCTGCTTCCTTTATTTTTGTTACCACCATGACCTCTGAAAGATCTTGTTGGAGAAAATTCGCCTAACTTGTGACCAACCATGTTTTCTGTAACGTAAACCGGGATAAAAGATTTCCCGTTGTGTACAGCAATAGTTTGTCCTACGAAGTCCGGAGAGATCATAGATGCTCTAGACCAAGTTTTGATAACTGTCTTCTTACCAGACTCTATATTTGCCTGAACCTTCTTATCTAAAGTATGATGAATGAACGGTCCTTTTTTAAGTGATCTTGCCATAATTATTTTCTTTTAGATACGATGTAACGGTTAGACCCTTTGTTTTTCTTTCTTGTTTTATAACCTTTAGACGGCATACCATTTCTAGATCTTGGGTGACCTCCGGAAGAACGTCCTTCACCACCACCCATCGGGTGATCTACAGGGTTCATTACTACCGCTCTTGTTCTTGGTCTTCTACCTAACCATCTGCTTCTACCAGCTTTACCTGATACAGTTAATTGATGATCAGAGTTGGAAACAGAACCAATCATAGCCATACATTCAGTAAGGATCATTCTGGATTCTCCTGAAGGCAATTTGATGATAGCATATTTTCCGTCTCTTGAAGTTAATTGAGCTGAAGAACCAGCACTTCTTGCTAAAATGGCCCCTTGACCAGGCTTCATTTCGATACAAGAAATTACAGTACCCAATGGAATGTGTTTCAATTTCATTGCATTACCTACATTTGGTTCTACGTTTTCTCCTGAAACCACTTTTTGATCAACTTTGATACCGTTTGGAGCGATGATGTATCTCTTCTCTCCATCAGCATATTCTAATAAAGCGATAAATGCAGTTCTGTTTGGATCGTATTCTACAGACTTTACAGTTGCTTCAACGTTTGCTTTGTTTCTTTTGAAGTCAATAATTCTGTATTTCTTTTTGTGTCCACCTCCGGTGTAACGCATGGTCATTTTACCTGTTTGGTTACGTCCACCTGACTTTTTAATACCAACTGTTAGAGATTTCTCTGGTTTGTTGGTAGTAATTTCCTCAAAATTGTTTACAATTCTGAATCTCTGTCCCGGGGTGATAGGTTTTAATTTTCTAACAGACATTACTATTATTTATAATTAATAATTAATTTACAGCAAAAATATCGATTACTTCCCCTTCAGCAAGAGTGATAACCGCTTTTTTCAATTTATTTGTCTTTCCTACTTGAAGACCTTTCTTTGTATATTTCGCAGATACTTTAGGAGCATAAATCATGGTTCTAACGTCCGCTACTTTTACACCGTAAGCTTCTTCTACAGCTTTTTTAATTTCGATTTTATTCGCCTTAGTATTTACTAAGAAAGAATAAGCACCTCTTAAGTCTGTAAGATAGTTCGCTTTTTCTGAAATTACTGGTTTAATAATAACTGACATGATTTATTTCTTTAAATTTTCCTGGAATTTTTCAACTGCACCTTCGAAGAATACAATCTCACCTGCATTTACTAAATCGTAAGAACTGATCTCATTGAAGTTCATTACTTTAGTTTTAGGTAAGTTTCTTGAAGATAAATATACATTCTTGTTAGCTTCAGGAAGAACGAATAAAGATTTTTTACCGTTAAGTTCCAATGCATTCAATACATTGATGAAATCTTTAGTCTTAGGAGCGTTTAAGCTCATATCTTCTAAAACTTTGATGCTGTTGTCTCTCATTTTCTGAGATAAAACAGATTTCTTAGCTAATCTCTTAAGAGCTTTGTTCAATTTGAATCTGTAGTCTCTTGGTTTTGGTCCGAATACTCTACCTCCACCTCTGAAAACTGGAGATTTGATATCCCCGTATCTAGCAGAACCAGATCCTTTTTGCTTCTTAAGTTTTTTAGTAGAAGCAGTAATTTCGCTTCTTTCTTTTGCTTTATGAGTACCTTGTCTTTGAGCAGCAAGATACTGTTTAACTTCTAAGTAAACCGCGTGCTGATTTGGCTCAATTCCGAATACTGATTCGTCTAGAGTTACTTTTCTTCCGGTCTCTTTTCCTGATGTATTTAATACTACTAGTTCCATTTTCTGATAATTACATAAGAATTTTTAGCTCCCGGAACAGCACCTTTTACTACTAAAAGATTTTGTTCTTGATCCACTTTTAATACTTGAAGGTTTTGAACAGTCACCTGCTTACCTCCCATTCTTCCAGCCATTCTCATCCCTTTGAATACTCTTGAAGGGTCTGAACCAGCACCGATAGAACCTGGAGCTCTAAGTCTGTTGTGCTGACCATGAGTTGCCTGCATTACACCTCCAAATCCGTGTCTTTTAACAACACCTTGGAAACCTTTACCTTTAGAAGTACCTGTTACGTCAACGAATTCACCTTCAGCGAATAAGTTTACAGTTACCTCCTCTCCTACTTTTACTTCATCAACGAATTCTCTGTAGAATTCAACCAATTTAGCTTTAGGAGCAGAACCAGCCTTTTTAAAATGACCAGCTAACGCTTTACCAACGTTCTTCTCACTCTTGTCATCGAAACCTAATTGAACAGATTTGTATCCGTCTTTTTCTAAGGTTCTGACCTGTAAAACCGAGCATGGACCAGCCTGAATAACTGTACAAGGAATGTTTTTCCCTTCTTCGTTAAACAAAGATGTCATACCGATTTTTTTACCAATAATACCTGACATTGTTTATATTATAATAAAATTTATCCTTTATTTATCACCATTTTAGGAAGGTCTGAAGCAATTTCTACTTTTGATATAGGCATACTACGCCCCTAAAATGAGTGTGCAAATTTATGAATATTTTTATAACTGACAAATATTTACGGCAAAATATTTTGATTTTTAATCAATTAGGTCTTTTTGGAAAATTAAAGGGTAAATTCCGGAGAATATTTTTTGAAAGGCAAAGAAATTTAAAAATGAATTGGTTTTTATTTAACAATAACACGTATTCCAATTTCTTCGAGTTTATTTTTATCTTCTTCTAAAATATCACTATCCGTGATGAGATAATCAATTTTATCCAGGTCCGCAATTTTACCGAATCCTTTTACATTTAATTTGGAAGAATCCGCAAGAATAACAACCTTATCGGAACATTCGATCATAAGCTGGTTCAAATGGGCTTCCGCCGCATTGGAAGTGCTGATTCCGAAATCCATATCGATCCCGTCCACACCAAGAAATAATTTATTACAGGAAAATTGCTTCAGAATAGTTTCAGAAATAGAACCCACAATAGACGTTGAGCTTTTTCTCACCTCCCCTCCTAATTGTATAATATTAATATTAGGATTATTGCAAAGTTCAATCGCAACCCGCAGGGAGGACGTTAAAACGGTCAACGGTCCAAAATTCACCAGCATTCTTGCCAGATAATGCATCGTTGTGCCGGAAGCCAGAATAATACAGTCATTTTCCTGAATTAAAGACAAGGCGGCTTTGGCAATGTTCTGTTTCGCTTCTACATTAATGTTTTCTTTTTCGTCAACATTCTTTTCGTAAGCATATCTTACATGCTTGCTTGCCCCGCCGTGATTTCGGAAAAGCAACCCTAGACTTTCGAGATAATTCAGATCCTTTCGAATCGTAACTGACGAAACATTGAACTTTTCACATAAATCCTGAACAAGAACATAGTCTTTTTCGTCCAGTTCTTTCAGTATATCGTTATGTCTAGCCAGCAATTTTTCCATTCCGTTTCGTTTCATCAAAAATAATATTTTTATTTGGATTCGAAAAATTTCATTTATTTTCTTTTTATGTTTCGTTTTTAATTAATAAATTTGAAAACGAAACATATCGAAACATTATGAAACGAAATGAAGAACTCAACAAGATAACCTCCGTCAAAGAATGGGACTTTATTGTTATTGGTGGCGGAGCAAGCGGTTTAGGTTCGGCATTGGATGCGGTAAGCAGAGGATTTAAAACATTATTGCTGGAATCTCATGATTTTGCGAAAGCAACTTCCAGCAGAAGCACAAAGCTGGTACACGGCGGTGTAAGATATCTGGCACAGGGAGATATCGGTTTAGTGAGGGAAGCATTGAAGGAAAGAGGATTACTGGCAAAAAATGCAGCTCATGTGGTAAAAAATCAATCTTTTATTATTCCCAATTATACCTGGTGGGAAGGGATCTATTATAAAATAGGGCTTTCGGTCTATGATTTCCTGGCAGGAAAACTAAGCTTAGGAAAAACAAAATACATCAGCAAATCAAAAACCATTGAAAAACTACCGACAATTGCACAGGAAAATCTGGCAAGCGGAGTTGTATACCAGGACGGGCAGTTTGATGATGCGAGACTGGCCATTAACCTGACCCAAACAATAATTGAAAAAGGAGGAACGGCAGTTAACTATATTAAAGTAATCAATCTTATTAAGAATGATTCCAACAAAATAGTAGGTGTAGTGGCAGAAGATCAATTTACAAAACAACAATATAAAATTCATGCACAGGTTGTCATCAATGCAACCGGAGTTTTTACCAATCACATTTTAAACATGAATAACCCGAAACATGGAAAATTTGTTGTTCCGAGTCAGGGAATTCATTTGGTTCTGGACCGATCTTTCTTAAAAAGTGAGGATGCAATCATGATCCCTAAAACTTCTGACGGAAGGGTCTTATTTGTTGTTCCCTGGCATAACAGAGCATTGGTAGGAACAACGGACACCTTGTTGGAAAACGAAAGCTTTGAACCCCGAGCCCTGGAAGAAGAAATCAGCTTCGTTTTAAATACGGCAAGACAATATTTAGCCAAAAAACCAACCCGTGAAGACGTAAAATCCGTTTTCGCCGGACTCAGGCCTCTTGCCGCTCCAAAAGACGGAAGCAAGAGCACAAAAGAGGTTTCAAGAAGCCATAAAATTGTCACATCAGACACAGGTTTGATCTCCATCATTGGCGGAAAATGGACCACTTACCGTAAAATGGCTGAAGATACCATTAACGAAGCAATGAAAGTTCATCGTTTGGGAACCACGACCTCCAAAACAGAGCACCTATCCATTCATGGAAATGTAAAACCTGAAACGGTTGACAGAAACCATCATTTATATGTTTACGGCTCAGATATCCCAATGATCAAAGCTTTACAGAAAAGCCAGCCTGAATATTCAGAAAAAATACATCCTGATCACCCTTTTACCATTGCAGAAGCTGTTTGGGCTGTCAGAAATGAAATGGCAGAAACCATAGAGGATATTTTGGCCCGAAGGGTTCGTCTTTTATTCTTAGATGCGAGAGCTGCGATAGACAGTGCTCATAAAATTGCTGTCATCATTGCAAAAGAAAAGAGATACTCCGAAGAATGGATTCATGAACAGGAAAAAGAATTCATCGAATTGGCGGAAGGATATTTACTGACTCCTTATTCTCCAAATAACCAACCTTAAACAATGCCACAACATGAGTGAAAAGTTAATCCTCGCTCTGGACCAAGGTACAACCTCGTCAAGAGCCATCTTATTCAATCACAGCGGAGAAATTGAATATATTTCTCAAAGGAATTTCGAACAGATATACCCTACTCCGGGATGGGTAGAACATGATCCTAATGAAATCTGGTCTTCCCAGATTTCCGTAGCGGCAGAAATCATTGCCAAAGCCGGCATTTCAGGGAGAGAAGTAGCAGCCATCGGCATTACCAATCAACGGGAAACTACCATAGTCTGGGACAAAGAAACCGGAGAGCCTGTCTACAATGCAATCGTCTGGCAGGACAGGAGAACTTCAAAATATTGTGACGAACTCAAGGAACTGGGCCTTGCTGAAATGATTAAAGAGAAAACGGGCCTTGTACTGGATGCTTATTTTTCAGCTACAAAACTGAAATGGATCCTGGATCATGTAGAGGGAGCAAGAGAAAAAGCAGAAGCAGGAAAGTTGTGTTTTGGAACTGTTGATACTTTCCTGGTATGGAAACTGACACGTGGAAAAATGTTTATCACCGATGTTTCGAATGCGAGCAGAACAATGCTTTTGAACATTCATACATTAGAATGGGATAACGACTTACTGAAATTATTCAATATTCCGAAAGCGATTTTACCTGAAGTAAAACAAAGCAGTGAAATCTATGGAGAGACGGCAACTACGCTATTCTCTACCAAGATTCCGATTGCAGGAATTGCAGGAGATCAGCAGGCTGCTTTATTCGGACAGATGTGCACCAAGCAGGGAATGGTAAAAAACACTTACGGAACCGGATGTTTCCTTTTAATGAATACCGGAAAAGAAGTAGTTATATCAAAAAATAATTTATTAACAACCGTTGCCTGGAAAATCAACGATGAAGTCTGTTACGCTCTGGAAGGAAGTGTATTTGTAGGCGGAGCTGCTATCCAATGGGTCCGGGACGGATTAAAATTAATTAATTCGGCAGAAGAAATCAATGATTTGGCCCAATCGGTAGAGGATAATGGAGGGGTTTATTTTGTTCCTGCATTAACGGGTTTGGGAGCTCCTCATTGGGATCAATATGCCCGCGGAACAATTGTAGGTATTACCCGGGGAACAACGAACGGACATATTGCAAGGGCAACATTGGAAGGAATTGCTTTTCAGGTGTATGATATCGTGAAAGCAATGGAAGCGGATTCCGGAACAGCAAGTTTCGAATTAAGAGTTGACGGTGGTGCTTCTGCCAGTGATCTTTTGATGCAAATCCAGTCCGATTTATTCGGATTCAAAATTACCAGGCCCAAAACATTGGAAACAACGGCTTTAGGAGCCGCCTACCTTGCCGGACTTGCAGTAGGATACTGGAAAAACATTGATGAGATCCAGTCTCAATGGATCATTGACAAGGATTTTCATCCACAATTGGAAAAAGAAAAAGCCGAGAAAATGGTGAAAACATGGAATAAGGCTGTTCAGCATTCTCAAAACTGGATAGAAGATTAATCTTTTTAAAAAGTACAAATATGACTCCATTTATAGCAGAAATCATAGGAACAATGCTTCTCATCTTATTAGGGAACGGTGTTGTAGCCAACGTCGTGTTGAAGAATACCAAAGGAAACAATTCCGGATGGATGGTCATTACCACAGCCTGGGCATTGGCGGTTTTCGTAGGCGTAACCGTTGCGGGTCCTATCAGTGGCGCCCATCTGAATCCGGCGGTAAGCCTGGGATTAGCTATTGCCGGAAAATTTTCATGGAATCTGGTCCCTTCTTACATTGTGGCTCAAATGATCGGAGCGATGTCGGGAGCTTTTTTGGTTTGGCTATTCAATAAAGATCATTTTGCCATCACTGAAGATGAAGGCGCAAAGCTGGCTTGCTTCAGCACAGGCCCCGCCATCAGAAAGCCTCTTTCCAATCTGATCAGTGAAATTATCGGAACTTTTGTGTTAGTGTTTGTGATTTTCTATTTTGCAGACCCTAGTATTACATTACATCATGATCCGGATGCCAAAGTAGGATTGGGAACAGTGGGTGCTTTACCCGTTACGCTTTTAGTCTGGGCTATTGGATTGTCTTTAGGAGGAACCACAGGTTATGCCATCAATCCAGCCCGGGACTTAGGACCGAGAATTATGCACGCCATTCTACCCGTACAAGGAAGCAGTGACTGGAGCTATGCATGGATTCCTGTTACAGGTCCCTTCCTGGGAGCAATCATCGCAGCTTTATTGCATGGAGCTTTAAGTTAATTAAATCTATTTCTACAATCAGATTTTTTACAGTAAGAATTCCGAAAAATATTACCGTAGTTTTACGACTTACTTTTTGCTCAGATATTTTTATTTTTGATAAAAATTAAATATGAAAAATATTTTCAGCCTACTCATTTTCTGCATCAGTGTTCTTTCTTTTGCACAATCCAAGGCACCATTCACAGGAAGAAGGGATTTTAATATTGAACAGGGAGCAAGCGGTTCCGGAACTCCGGCTTATTATCTTGAGGTAAAAAGTAATGGTGATGTCCATTTCGGTTTTCTCCAGATCAATCAGGCAGACGGAACGGAAAAGAAAGAAGAAATTAATGCCGGGAAATATAACTCTAAAGTTATGAAAGTTCATTTCAAAACATACAATGAAACCTTCTATGTGAAATTCGATAAGGAGAAAATTTACCTTACTGATGAAAACGGCACCGTTATAAAATCCGAAGACTGTTGTCCGGTTTCTGAAATGGATAAAGGAAGTTGCTCTTGTGAAAGCGCATTTTATAATTAATGAAAGCAGTACAATTTTTACTGGCTTTTTTGTTGATTGTTTCCTGCTCCGAAAAAGAAATTCATGAATACACTTTTTATTACTGGAAAACTCATCTTTCATTAAAACCGGAAGAGAAGAAAGTATTGGATAAGGCGAAAGTTCCTTTTTTGTATACCCGGTTTTTTGACGTAGATAAAGTGAATGGAAAATTCCAGCCTGTTGCCGTCATTACAAAAGATCAAAGTTTTCAGACCAATAAGCAGATTGTTCCTACTGTGTTTGTGACCAACCGGGCTTTGTTGAAAATTTCTGAGGATGAAATAAAATTCCTTGCCCAAAGTATTCATCATTTGATTCAAAAAAAAACTGAAGAATATGGTTTGAAAATCAATAATGAGATTCAGATCGACTGTGACTGGACTAATGGAACACGGGATGACTATTTTAAGTTTTTAAAAGAACTGAAGAAAATTTCCGGAAAAGAAATCACCTGCACGCTTCGTCTCCATCAGGTAAAAGACAAAAACCTGACCGGAATTCCGCCTGTAAAAAAGGTGTATCTCATGTGTTATTCCACGTCTTCGCCTTTGGAAACTTCCGATAAGAATTCCATTCTTGACATTCATATTCTGAAAAGTTATCTTTCTAAACTGGAAGACTATCCCATTAAAAGTATTGAAGTTGCTCTTCCTATTTATTCATGGGGAATTGTTACCAATCATTTGGGAAAGCATAAACTCATTAATGCATTATCTCTAAAAGACCTTGATAATCCTGCGTTCAGGAAAATAGGGGAAAATGAAATTATTATTACCAAAGACGGATTCTACTTCGGGAATTTCCTGAACAAAGGTTTTACCATTAAAGTAGAAGAAATTACGGAAAGTCAGCTGAAAGATGTCGTTGGTTTCCTGAATAAAAAAATCCCCCGTTTTACTATTATATATTACCAATTAGATAGTAAATTTGTATTGAACCGAAACTTTGAAAAGTTGTAAGTCGCACCCACCAAAATAAAACTAATATGAAAAAGTATATTCTATCACTTGCTGTAGTATCATTCTTCTATACAAAATCCGATGCATGTGCATGGGGAGATCCTGATTATGATTATTTTAACCTGTTTACTCAAACCATCATAAAGGATAAATCTTATCTGCCCTTCCTTCATAGTTATTCAACGAGATTTTATACGGAATTTAACTATTCACAGATTCCGGATGAGAATATTGCTTCCTGGAAACAATTCTTCAATAACCAATTAAGCTATGCGGAAACAGATTACCTGGTGAATAAAATGAGCATGAATGATCTGAATGACCTGAAGAAAGGAAGCCCCAATAATTCACTACTGAAAAAACTGGGAACAGGATTTTATCAAAAATATCGTGAAGGAATTGATTACCTGATTGAGGCTAAATATCTGGAGCCTTATATGAGAATCAATTTTGTAGAAAATCCTGATTCGTTTTATTATAACCGTGCAGAAAGCAATAAAAATGCTACGAATTTAGATTATACCAAGACTATTTCCGCTTTAACCTCATTATATAATGCTGCGAAAAACCCGGAAATCAAACAAAGATATGGTTACCAGCTGGTGCGTTTCAATCATTATACCCGCAATTATGACAAAGCTTTGCAGGCTTTCAAAACATACGTTGAACCTATCCGGTTGAAAGGAGCCCCTTATTTTATGGCTCTTGATCAACTAGCCGGGGCCCAGAGAGGATTGCAGATGAACGGAGATGCCAACTGGAATTTCTTTCAGGTTTTTATGAATAGTAAAAGCCGGAAGGAATCTGCTTTTGTTTCCATGAAGCTTTCGGATACCGCCTCTTTTAACAATATTATGAAAAGAGCAGGTAACAATGAGGAAAAAAACATGGCTTACTTCCTTTTGGGATATGAAGATTTTGCCAACCCTATTCCTTTAATGGAAAAAATGTACGACATCAATCCGGATTCGGAAATTTTAAAAGTAATGGCTGCAAGAAGTATCAATGAGCTGGAAAGAAGCTATCTTCCTACCTATTATTATGCTTCTGATGACATTAATAATCCGGTTGTTCATAATAAAGACAGTTCAGGAAAGCCAGCAGATCAGACGGAAATCAAAGAAGTCAAAAAAGAGAAGCTTTCTTTCTGGGATAAAATTGTGAGATTTTTTAAAAACCTTTTCGGAGGTTCTAAATCAGATAAAAAAGATGGTGGAAAGCAGTCTGATCAAAGTGATGACGAGTTATTGGAAAATCCAGACAGAATTCCTTTCTATACTCAAAATACAGGTTTTTACTGGTCGGATGATAAGAAACCGACAGATTTTTTAAGCGACCTGGCTAAGTTCACAGAAAAAACCAAAGGTCAATCTAAGGATGAATTCTGGCAGATTGCTAATGCTTATTTAAAATTCCTGAGTAAAGATTATGAAGGAAGCACTGAAGTTTTAAATGAGATCAAAACAAGCAATCCTGAATATATGGAGGAGATCAAAAGGATGAAAGTTCTGAATGACATTGTTTCCCAGCCTAAGATCACTGCAGAATATGAAGATCATTTAATGAAAAACTATGCAGAATATTTTATTGAAAAGAAAGTAACAACAACTGACAGCACCAACTCTGATTATAATAATTATTATGGTCCTGTTCCTTCCACATCTTCTTTCCTTAAAGATGTTCTGGCTAACCGCTATTACCTTCAGGGAGAGGACGGAAAATCTTTCCTGATGAGCAATAAGCTTTCTGATCTTCAATACAATCCCAACTCAAGTCTTGTTAAAAGTGTAGAAGAGTTTTACAGAAAACCGAAGAAGACCCAGTTTGAACAACAAATCATTGCCAAAAACATGGATGATGTTGGAAATATTGATGCTTTTTTCAGTTTGATTTATGGTGACAGAGCGATGAGAACAGGTGATTTTGCCAAAGCAAAAGCTTATTATGAGAAAGCGCAAGGTTTTGTAGGCATTCCAAGGTTGAATTATGACTGGGTTTCCAATGACCAGCCAAATGTTCCTCATCAGTATACTTCGGATGAATATAATGGCTTCAGGAATATTTCGAATCTTGTATTTGGACACAATGTATGGGAAAGCTTTGAAAGTTCGGATAATGTAAGTATGGCTGCTGAAGATTATGCACAATTCCCATTCATTAAACAGAATATGAATAAGCTGGAATTGGCGGATGCACTTATTCAGCTTACCAAAATGGCAAACGGTAAGGACGAGAAATCAGCTAAGGCCAATCAGTTGATCGGTAATCTGCTTTATAATACTTCCATTCTTGGATATTACAGACATTTATTTGTGATGGACGTCAATAATATGAATGGCGGAAAATTTGATTTCTGGAGCACCAAAAATAAAACCCCTTATCAGTATTATTATAAGAACTTCCTGAGTACGTCTTATATAGAACCGGATAATTTTGATCTGGCAATTAATTACTATAAAAAAGCATTGGCATTTACTTCTGATCAAGAACAGAAAGCCAGAATCCTTTTCCAGATGGCAAGTGCGGAACAGGGAAAATATTATCAGTATGAAGCTAAAAATCCTGCCAATATTGATTATTCGGATCCGAAATGGTCAGAGAAAAATGATGCCCATGAGAAGCAGATGCAGGACATTAAAAATCAAAAATTCAGAACTTACTTTGCATTGCTCAAAACACAGTATGCAGACACTGAAATGGCAAAGAGTTTAATGGGCAGTTGTTCCTATTTCAATTACTTTATGAAACGATAATTCAGATAAGCTATAAAAAAAAAGGAATCAAATCGATTCCTTTTTTTGTTGTTTCTGCAGCCATTCCTCATGCTTTTTCATAAAGAATTCGTGCTTATAATCTTGGTTTTTCTCTGCAGCATCTATAGAATGGGAAGTATGAATATCAGCACTTTTTTCTGCAAGATCGGATAGCCTTTCATAATAAATATGCAGCTGATCCAGCTCGTCTTCCGTAAGGTCCTCAATATCCACGATCCTGTTGCTGCATTTTTCGTTGGCAGCAATCAATTCATTGAGCTTAATCTGTATCGCTTTAGAATCTTTATTCTGAGCTTTCTGAATTAAAAACACCATCAAAAAGGTAATAATTGTTGTTCCGGTATTGATAACCAATTGCCATGTTTCAGAATAATTGAAAATGGGGCCTGATAACGCCCATATCACAACAATTGCAACAGCTCCGATAAAAGCAGGGCCACTTCCGGTGAATTTTGTAGCCCCATCTGAAAATTTTTCAAAAATATTTTTTTTGGAATTTGCCATTGTATCAGTTTATCATGGTCAATCAAAAACTCCGCCGAAGTTGACGGAGTAGGATAAAATAAATAATTTAATATTGTATTGCTTTATCTATTTCAATGGGATTGTTATTTTTCTTTATGTTTTTCTGCATCAATTCGGATAATTCTTTAAGCTGTTCCGGGCTTTTCACTTCAATTCCCATTACCATAAAACGGGCAGAAGGATCTGTATTGTTTTTATAATGCTCCTTAAAATCATGAAGCGGATCATTATAATTGTCAAGCATCATTTTTCGTAGCTTAGCCTCTGTAATTTTCACGGGCTTTTGACCTGCAAAGTTTTCAAGAATCTCCCTTGTTTCATAGGTTTTGGCCAGTTTATAGCTTTTAACTAATGAAAACCTGAAGTTATCTTTATCATCATAAATTTCAAAAATAAGTCCCGGCAATCCTCTGAACTTATAAGGTCCTTCACTGAGATGAATATCTTTTGTAAACCATGCCGTCCAGTTTCTGCCTCCGAACTTTGTTGATGCTTTTTGCAAGGTATATCCTCCAAGAGTTTTTGTTTCATTGGAAAGATTCCATTTTATTTTATCTTCCGTATCTATTATAAATAAATTCTGCACAATAATATAATTGGAATTGATGTCTGAATTTTTCTTCCGGATAATAGCCGGTGTATCATCCCAGATCGCGCTGTTCTGCCCTCTTATCTTGTTTAGTGAATCTGTTTTTACAAACTCGTAATTATAGAACTTTACATCTTCGGGATTTACATCAAGTACCATATTTACTTTTCTCGGTTCTGTAGCGGTGGAATCCATTTTGAAATGGTATTCATAAATAAAACGGTGGGTCTGCCCTGCTAACGACAAACTCATCAATAGCATGATTAATAGAATTCTTTTCATAGGAATAATTTTCACAAATATACAAATATAATAGAACCTTGCAATACATAATAGTCAAAATTTAAAAATAGTAGCTGCTGTATTATTTCTTACCAATAAAAAATCCGCTCCTGTAAAGGAGCGGATTCATATAATCACGGCTAAGTGCTCGTTATCACACTTTAATTTCTACATCTACACCGCTTGGTAACTCTAATTTCATTAGAGCATCCACCGTTTTGGAAGAAGAAGAGTAGATATCCATCAATCTTTTGTGAGCAGAAAGTTGGAACTGTTCTCTAGCTTTTTTGTTTACGTGTGGAGATCTCAACACAGTGAAGATTCTCTTATTGGTTGGTAATGGAATTGGTCCGTTTACAACAGCACCAGTAGCCTTTACCGTTTTTACGATTTTCTCAGCAGACTTATCTACTAAATTGTAATCGTAAGACTTAAGTTTTATTCTGATTCTTTGTGACATTTTAATCTAATTTAAATTAACCTTTTGCTTTAGCGATTACTTCTTCAGCAATGTTCTGCGGAGCAGCTTCATATTTTTCAAATTCCATAGAAGATGTTGCTCTACCAGAAGATAATGTTCTTAATGAAGTTACATAACCGAACATTTCAGATAGTGGAACGAAAGCTTTGATTACTTTAGCGTTGTTTCTATCATCCATACCGTTTACAGTACCTCTTCTTCTGTTAAGGTCACCTACGATATCACCCATGTATTCTTCAGGAGTTACTACTTCAAGCTTCATGATTGGTTCCATGATAACCGCTTTAGCAGCTCTACCAGATTCTTTGAAACCTAACTTAGCAGCAAGTTCGAAAGATAATTGGTCAGAGTCAACCTGGTGATAAGATCCATCTTTCAATGTAACCTTCATCGCTTCAACTTCGAATCCGGCTAATGGACCATTCTTCATCGCTTCTTTGAATCCTTTTTCTACTGAAGGGATAAATTCTTTAGGAATGTTACCACCTTTAATTTCATTTACGAATTCAAGACCTGTTTTACCTTCGTCAGCCGGTCCGATTTCGAATACGATATCCGCGAACTTACCTCTACCCCCAGACTGCTTTTTGTAAACTTCTCTGTGGTTAGCTTTTTGTGTAAGAGCTTCTTTGTATTCTACTTGCGGTTGACCTTGGTTTACTTCTACTTTAAACTCTCTTCTCATACGGTCTACGATGATATCCAAGTGAAGCTCACCCATACCGGAGATGATCGTTTGTCCTGAAGCCTCATCAGTCTTAACCTGGAATGTAGGATCTTCTTCAGCTAATTTAGCTAGAGCATTACCCATTTTATCCTGGTCAGCTTTAGTTTTAGGCTCAACAGCGATACCGATTACCGGATCCGGGAAGATCATAGATTCAAGAACGATTGGGTTCTTTTCATCAGATAAAGTATCTCCTGTTTTAATATCTTTAAATCCTACAGCTGCACCAATATCTCCAGCTTCGATAAATTCTACCGGATTCTGTTTGTTAGCGTGCATCTGATAGATTCTGGAAATTCTTTCTTTGTTTCCAGATCTTGTATTCAAAATGTAAGAACCAGCGTCCAGTCTTCCTGAATAAGCTCTGAAGAATGCTAATCTACCTACGAACGGGTCTGTAGCAATTTTGAAAGCTAATGCAGCGAAAGGTTCTTTTACGTCTGGCTTTCTTGTGATTTCAGCATCAGTATTTGGATCTGTTCCTTTGATATCGTCTTTATCCATTGGAGAAGGAAGATATTTACAAACAGCATCAAGCATGAACTGTACTCCTTTGTTTTTGAAAGAAGAACCACAAGTCATTGGAATGATAGAAAGGTCGATAGTAGCTTTTCTAAGCGCTTCGTTGATTTCGTCTTCAGAAATTGAATCCGGATCTTCGAAGAATTTCTCCATCAAAGTCTCATCATAGTCAGCTACCGCTTCTACTAATTTCTCTCTATATTCAAGAACTTCATCTTTCATGTCTTCAGGAATTGGCACTACTTCGAAAGTCGCCCCTTGTCCTGCATCATCCCAGATGATCGCTCTGTTTTTAATTAAGTCTACAACTCCTTTGAAATCTTCTTCAGCACCGATTGGTAAAACGATTGGAACTGCGTTAGATCCCAACATTTCTTTAACCTGTTTTACCACGTTAAGGAAGTCAGCACCTTGTCTGTCCATTTTGTTTACGAATCCCATTCTCGCAACTTTGTAGTTGTCAGCAAGTCTCCAGTTTGTTTCAGACTGAGGCTCTACTCCATCTACTGCAGAGAATAAGAATACCAACCCATCCAATACTCTCAAAGATCTGTTAACCTCTACGGTGAAGTCAACGTGTCCCGGTGTATCAATAATGTTGAAATGGTAAGCTTTAGTTTCAGGTAAAGCTTTTCCTTGATCTGTTGGGAAATTCCAGTTACAGGTAGTAGCTGCTGAAGTAATGGTAATACCTCTTTCAGCTTCCTGCTCCATCCAGTCCATTGTAGCGGCACCTTCGTGAACCTCACCAATTTTGTGAGTTTTACCTGTATAGAATAATATTCTTTCTGTAGTAGTAGTTTTTCCTGCATCAATGTGAGCAGCAATACCAATGTTTCTTGTAAATTTAAGATCTCTACTCATTACAAATTAGAATTTAAAGTGTGAGAAAGCTTTGTTAGCTTCTGCCATTTTGTGAGTATCAGATTTCTTTTTGAAAGCAGCACCTTCTTCTCTTGAAGCAGCAACGATTTCATTAGCTAATTTCAAAGCCATTGATTTATCATTTCTAGCTTTAGAGTATTTGATTAACCATTTCATTGCCATAGAAATTTTTCTATCAGCTCTGATTGGCATCGGGATTTGGAAGTTGGCACCACCTACTCTTCTTGAACGTACTTCTACGTGAGGCATTACGTTAGTAAGGGCATCTTTCCATATCTCCAGAGATGTTTTTTCAGTATCTCCTTTTTTAGTTTCTACAACATCTAGTGCATCGTAGAAAATTTTGAATGCGATAGACTTTTTACCGTCTAGCATTAAGTTATTTACGAATCTAGTTACCAATTGATCATTAAATTTTGGATCTGGCAACAACGGTCTTTTTTTCGCTTTTGTTTTTCTCATTGTTTCTGTACCTTATTTAATGATTATTTTTTCTTTCCTTTTGCTGGTGCAGCTGCAGCTTGACCTGGCTTAGGTCTCTTAGCTCCATACTTCGATCTTCTCTGTGTTCTTCCATTTACACCTGCAGTGTCTAATGCACCTCTTACGATGTGGTAACGTACTCCCGGTAGGTCTTTCACCCTTCCGCCTCTTACCAATACTATCGAGTGCTCTTGAAGATTATGTCCTTCGCCCGGGATGTAGGCGTTAACTTCTTTACCGTTAGAAAGTCTTACCCTTGCAACTTTTCTAAGTGCAGAGTTAGGTTTCTTCGGTGTAGTAGTATATACTCTCGTACATACACCACGTCTTTGTGGACAAGAATCAAGGGCAGCCGATTTGCTCTTCTTGGCAAGCGTGGCTCTTCCTTTTCTTACTAATTGTTGAATAGTAGGCATTTAATTGCTTTTTATTTTAGGCTGCAAAAATAATAATAATTTTTTAATTGACAAGTAGTTATATACAAATAATGCTTTTTATTACAATTATTTAATAATCAGACAATCAAAAACAATTGACATAATTACTCATTGGTTACAATAGTTTTAAACTATTAAATTTTGTATCTTTATGCAAACATAGCCCCTAACTTTGCACCATATAAACAATAAACTTTATGAAAAATGCCAGTATTATCGGACTTAAAGATTCCGATTGTAAAAACATTGCGGAAAAACTGAACATACTTTTAGCCAACTACTCTGTATTCTATCAAAATACAAGAGGATCACACTGGAACATCAAAGGAGATCAGTTTTTCACCCTGCATCCGAAATTTGAAGAATTGTACAACAGTTTGGTTTTAAAAATTGATGAAATAGCGGAAAGAATTTTGACATTGGGAGCTACTCCTGCACATAACTATTCGGATTATCTGAAAGTTTCCACTATTAAAGAAAGCAAAGAGGTAAGTGACGCTACAAAAAGTGTGGAAAATATTCTCGCTTCATTCAAAGTAGTAATCGATTTACAAAGAGAGCTTCTGGATATCACAGATAAGGCAGGAGACGAAGGAACTAATTCGCAGATGAGCGATTATATTACAGAACAGGAAAAAGAAGTCTGGATGTATAATTCCTATTTAGGAAAATAAGAAATAAAACCTATTTATATTTTTAAAATCGTCTTTCCATAAGGCGATTTTTATTTTTAAAATATATAAATTTGTTAAAAACAAGATGTATGCACGAAGTTCGGTTGAATTCCATTCTCGATAATGATTTCTACAAAATCACCATGCAGAATGCGGTGGTAAAATTATTTCCAAGTCAGATCGTAAAATACGAATTTATTAATAGAGGGAAACATCATTTTCCGGAAGGATTTGATATCGCATTAAGGGAAGCTGTCATTAAAATGGCAGAACTCAAGCTCACGAAAGAGGAAAAAAAATTTCTCGAAAGAACCTGCCCCTACCTGGACCTTCCTTATCTGGACTTTCTTGAAGGGTACCATTATGATCCTTCGGAAGTAAAAATCCAGCAGGAAGGGAATGATCTCAAAGTAACGGTGGAAGGATTATGGTACAGGGCTATCTTATGGGAAGTCCCCTTATTGTCTTTAATCAGCGAGCTGCATTATGAAATGAATCATATGGAAAGAGATTCCAACGAATCTGTAATGAATAAAACCCTTGAAAAAGCAGAGCAGCTAAATAAATTAGGAGTGAACTTTGCAGAATTCGGGACCAGAAGAAGACACTCTTATAAAGTACAGAACCTGGTCATGGAAGCTTTAATACAGAAAAAAGACTCCACTTTTATCGGAAGCTCCAACGTTCATTTTGCCATGAAATATAATGTAAAGCCTATCGGAACCCATGCTCATGAATGGTTTATGTTCCATGGAGCAGAATACGGATTTAAAATGGCCAACCAACTTGCATTGGAACATTGGGTAGATGTATACAGAGGGGATTTGGGAGTCGCCCTTTCAGACACGTATACTACTGATGTATTCTTCCAACAATTCGATAAGAAATTTGCGAAACTTTTTGACGGGGTTCGTCATGACAGCGGTGATCCATTAGAATTTGCGGATAAGACCATTGCACATTACCAGAAAAACGGAATCAATCCTTTATTTAAATATATCATTTTTTCCGATGGTTTAAATCTTGAAAAAGTAGAGGAAATTACGAGCTACTGCAGAGGAAAAATCGGGATTTCTTTCGGAATCGGAACCAATCTCACCAATGACGTAGGTTTGAAACCCATGAATATTGTGATGAAGCTTATCGGCGTACAGGCTCCGAATAAAGACTGGATTCCCACGGTAAAGCTTTCAGATGAACACGGAAAATATACCGGGGATCCTAAAATGATCGAATTAGCCAAAGAATTTTTAAGAATACAAAACTAAATGACATGAAAAATATTTTATTAGTACTAACCTTGTGTTTAATAACTTCCTGCTCTATTCATACTAAAGGGCAAAACGGGCAACCGGGAAAATCCGGGACGTCAGGAGTTGATACGGGCAAAACAGAAAAACCTAAATTCAACCAGGAACTGGCAACTTCTTTGGGAGCAGATAAGTATGGAATGAAAGCTTATACTATTGTAATGCTTACTACAGGACCTACAAAAGTGGAAGATAAAACCAAAATGGGTGAGCTGATGAAAGGGCATTTGGCTAATATTGGAAAATTAGCGGACGAAGGCAAAATCATTGTTGCAGGACCATTTTTAGAAAAAAATAAAGAAACCTTTCGGGGAATGTTTATTTTCAATACGAAATCTAAAGAAGAAGCTGAACAATGGGTAAAAACCGACCCTGCCGTTCAGGCCGGAGTTTTCAATTATGAAATTTTCCCTTGGTACGGATCAGCAGCGTTGCCTTTATACCTTAAGCATCATGCTGAAATATCGAAAGAAAATCCATAAGAACCCAAACTACAAAAAATATGTGGTTGATCTAGCATTTAAACCAAACCGAGATGTTAAAAAAATTTACTTTACTTTTTATTTCATTTACTACAATCCTATTTGCACAAAACTATGAAAGATATAAAAAGCTAAAAGACACAACCATAACCTCAAAAAATCTTGGATTTGAAAAAAAGGTTTCTATAACAGTTCCAATAGAGTGGCAAAATGGAATAAAAAACAATTTCCCATTAATTATCGTATTTGACAAACAAAACAAAAGAAGTCATAATTACATCATCAATACTATTGATTATCTGACAAGTACCGAACAAATACCTTCATCCATAATAATCAGTATAGAATCCGAGCAACGTTATCGCTACAATGAAACACAATACAAAACCTCCGATTCCAATGGACTTGCGCTTGAGAATGAAAATTTCATTTTTGAGGAACTCATCCCACTTGCCGAAAAAAATTACAAGGCTTCAAAATTTAGAATATTAGTCGGTCATTCAAGATATGGCTATTTCACAACTTCTATTTTTAGTTCAAGAATAAATGATTTGAATGGTGTTATTTCTATGAGTCCGTTTTTCTTTCAGAAAAATATTGATCTAACGGATTCTATAAGTAAAATGAATAATCTTTCATATAATTCTAAAAAATATTATCGTTTCGGAATTGGTAACGATTATTCCGAGGATTTTATCAAGATGGATTCTATTATAAAAAAGAATATTCCCAATCCTTTTTTAGACATTAAAGGGTATCGCTTTAAAGCAGCTGACCATAATGCAACACCTGGTTTATTAATAAATGCAGCACTTTATGACATATTTGAAGAGTGGTCTACTATTCAGGCAAAGTATTCCTCAAATAAGCAAAAGGATTTAAGTATTAAAAAAGATCTTGAGCAAAAAATATTATCTAACTACGGAATCAAACTAAATTTTTCAATTGGCACCTTAAATGGTAAGGGATGGTATTTTTATAACGAAAAACAATATGACAAAGCTATTCAAGCTTGGCAAATATTAGTGGATTCTTACCCAAATTTTTCACAAGGTTTTTTATACATTATAAAAGCTCAAATTCAATTAAAACAGAACTATTTTCAAACAGTCGAAAAATTTAAGACATCTTTGGTGAATTCTGAATTTTATACCGAAAAAGAAAAGCAAGAATTAGAAATAGAATTACAAGAAATAACAAAATAAACTTCAACTAACAACGGTTTTCTTATATTTATAAAAACAAAAACTACCATGAAAACCATAGAAGAAGTCCTTAAAAAGCTTGATGAAATAATCATCTGGAGCAAGGAAAACAAAAGTCCCGTCGGATATTTTGCGTGTACGTATAGAATCATGACCGCTCAGGTTTTGAAAGGTATACAACAGAAAAAGTTTGAAGATAATCCCAGGATGACTTTACTTGATATTGCTTTTGCAACAAGATATCTTGAAGCCTGGGAAAGCTACAGTAAAGGTAAAAAATGTACCAACTCCTGGTTCCTTGCTTTTGAAGCCGCTAAAAACAAAAACCTCCTGATCTTACAGCACATTTTTCTGGGAATGAATGCCCACATCAATTTAGACCTGGGAATTTCCGCAGCATCCATTATGCCTTACAGAAAGATCAATCCGCTAAAAAAAGATTTTGAAAACATCAACTCTGTTATTGCCTCCATCAACCAAAAAGTTCAGGATTCTTTGAATAAAATCTGTTATCCCGTTGACCTGATTGATAAAATATCCAATGGAAAAGACAATGCAGTCCTGGATTTTGCGATTTCCAGAGCCAGAGAAACTTCGTGGGCAACCGCTGTGATTGCATCTAATACACCCAACTTCATGAGAGAATCCGTTATAGGGATTGTTGATTATGCAGCGGCTAAAGTTGCCACACAAATTTTAAGCCCTAAAATTCTCACTCCGGCTTTAACCAAAGAGTTCAAAAAATGTGAAAGCAGTGATGTGGTGAAGAATATTGAAATTTTAGCATCAACTAAGAACATTTAAATCGAACCACAAAGTTTTCTTAACCATATTTTTTAAGATTCTGGTCAAAATAAAGCTTAAATTCTTACTAATCTTGATGTTTTAAAAAATCAAAATGTTACGGTTTCCCATTCAGAAAATCAATTTTTCTTTTTGTAATTTTGAGACATGGAAATAACATATTTAATTATTGGATGTATTGCCGGAGGAATTCTAGGAGCTGTTATTTTGTATTTCATATTGAAATCCTCTATGATTTCGAGAAATCTTTACGATGAACTGAACAATTTGCATATCAGAAATCATTCCGATCTGGAAAATTCAAATCTGAAAATCCAGGAATTAAACCAACATATTACTAAGGAGAAAGAATTAAACCAGCAACAGTCAGATTTACTGAGCGATCTCAAAAATGAGTTTGCCAAAATTTCCGCTGAACATTCTTCTTTGAACACTCAGTTCCAGGAACAAAAACAGATCAATGCCAGACAAACGGCTCAAATTGAGTCTCTTTTAACGGAGAAACAAAATATTTTCGCAAAAAACTCTGAACTTTCCGCCATCAACGAAAGCTTACAGAAATCACTGGAAACCCAGAAAGAAGAAATCACAAAAATCCAGGAAGAAGCAAAATTGCAGTTTGAAAATCTGGCTAATAAAATTCTGGAAGAAAAAACTGAAAAGTTCACGACACTCAACCAGAATAACCTTAAAACTATTCTGGAGCCTTTCCAGGAAAAGATTGTGGATTTAAAAAACAGAGTAAATGAAGCTTATGAAAAGGAAAATAAAGAGCGTTTCTCATTAGCTGAAAAAGTAAAGGAACTTGCAGAACTCAATCAACAGATTTCTGAAGATGCCAAAAAACTAACACGAGCTTTAAAAGGCGAAAGCAAAACCCAAGGAAACTGGGGCGAGATGATCCTTGAGAGTATCCTTGAAAAATCCGGATTAGTGAAAGGAAGAGAATATTTCCTTGAACATGAGCTTCGTGATGAGGATAATAAGGCACTATTTTCAGAATTCTCGGGTAAAAAAATGCGGCCGGATGCAGTAGTAAAATATCCGGACGAAAGAAATGTGATTATTGATTCAAAAGTTTCTTTAACCGCCTTTACAGAATTGGTGGATGAAACCGATCCGGAGGTATATACCATGAGACTTAATCAACACCTGTCTTCAATAAAAAACCATATCCTGCAGTTGAGCCAGAAAGCCTATGATGATTTTGGAAAATCACTGGACTTTGTTATGATGTTCATTCCAAGTGAGCCCGCTTATATTGCAGCAATGCAGGCTGATCAGAATTTATGGAACTATGCTTATGAAAGAAGGATTTTATTATTGAATCCGAGTAACCTGATCACCTCTTTAAAACTTATCGCTGATCTTTGGAAACGTGAATATCAAAACAGAAACTCTATGGAGATCGCTGAGAGAGGAGCGAAGCTGTATGATAAATTTGTTGGTTTTGTAGATAATCTGGAAAAAGTAGGCAAAAACCTGGACCAGGCAAAAAATGTATACAATGATGCCTATAAACAGCTATCCACCGGAAATGACAACCTGGTTACCCAAACCCAAAAACTTAAATCTTTGGGAATAAAAAATAAAAAAGAACTTCCACAAAGTCTGATTGACAATAGCGAAAACATAATAGGAATAGAAGAATAGTTTTCCTACACAGACAGGCTTTATTAATTAAAAATTTCCGGGATGCTAATAGAAAGTTTTCAAAACGATAAAATAAAAAACATTACCAAGCTTCTTACCGACAACAGGTTTCGAAAGAGATCAAAAGTTTTTGTTGTGGAAGGGCAGCAAGAAAATGAAAGAGCCCAACATTACGGCTTTGAGCCTGTGGAATTTTTCATTGCTGAAAATATTTTTAAAGGGAAACTTCCTGATTCGAAAATTCACTATGTAAGTGAAAAAGTCTATGAAAAAATAGCATATCGTGGAACTTCCGAAGGAATTCTTGGGGTTTATCAAACAAAAGAAACCCAATTAAGCTCATTTAAACCGAAATCCAATTCAACTGTAATTATTGTTGAAGGAGTAGAAAAGCCGGGAAACTTAGGAGCTATCCTGAGAAGTTGTGAAGCTTTTGGAATTGATGCTCTGATTGTAACGGATGCTAAAGCAGATTTTTATAATCCCAATGTGATCCGTTCCAGTGTAGGATGTCTTTTCGGAATGGAAGTTTTTCAGGCAGAAAATCAGGAAACCCTGGAGTTTCTGCAAAACAATACTTTTAATATCTATACTACTATTATGGATAAAAGTGCAGAAGACCTTTATCAGAGAGACTTTACGCAAAGATCCGCCATTTTATTCGGGACAGAACATTCCGGTTTAAGTGATTTCTGGACGGGAAAAGGAAAAAACACACTCATCCCCATGTCCGGAAGTATTGATTCTTTAAACTTAAGTAATGCGGTGGCTATTACCTGTTATGAATCTTTAAGACAGAAAAAGAATTAAAGAATTAAAGAATAAAATAAGCAATAAAAAAACCGTTTCACTGGGTGAAACGGCTCTTTATTTTTAGTAAACGGGTACTAATTATTTTTTAGCAGCGTCTACAGCTTCTTTAGCGTCTTTAGCAGCATCTTTAGCAGCATCAGCAGCTCCTTTAGCAGCGTCAGCAGCTCCTTTAGCAGCGTCTTTAGCAGCATCAGCTCCAGCAGCAGTAGTAGCAGCAGCAGCATCTTTAGCAGCATCTACAGTAGCAGAAGCAGCAGAATCAACAACAGCAGCAGCAGAATCAGCTACAACAGCAGCAGAATCAGTAGTAGCTACAGCAGCAGAGTCAGCAGCGTTAGTTTCAGTAGCTTCAGTTTTTTTACAAGCAACTAGAGAGATTGCAGCGATAGCAGCTACGAATAATGACTTTTTCATAATAAATTAAATTTAATTTTGTTAATATTGTTTTCTAAAATTTTCTTTTTGTTCTGTTATTTGAACAAGACAAAGGTAGAGCAGATAGAAAATTTGTTTATGAAAAATAATTGTAATACCTTTGTAAAACAGTTTTACAAAAAAACACATCTGAAAATCAACTATTTAATCACCACTTAAAAAATTGACAGATTTAGATCTATTGCATTTTGAGCAGTTAAAAAGAGATGTTCAGGCTCAATATTTAAAAGAACACACTCCTTCCTATGATGATATATCAAAATGGAAGGGTATTGATATTATCTATTTTCAGGAAGACCTCCGAAAAAAGGCCAAAGGAAACATCAGCGAAAAATCTTTTTACACCTATTTTAAAACTTCACCGGTTACCAAACTGCCGCGAATTGATATGCTTAATTTATTGAGTATTTATGCAGGGTATGGCTCTTGGTATGACTTCAAAAAGCAACATCTTTTTGCCGGTGAATTGTTGCAGGATGATGAAAATTTGGATGAAGAAAGTATTCAGGAACTGGAAAAAACGGTAACCCTTTCACCAGATCTTCCAAAAACTGAAATTCAACCGCCAAAACTTGATTTCAAGACCCCTGAAAACACAGATTTACAAAAAACAAATACTGAAAATCAAATCATTAACAAAAACCAACCACCTGTTATACAATCTGAAATAGTCCCTTTAAAAACCAACAAAAATTTTGTTCAAAAAAATGCATGGGCTATAGTTACTTCTATTTTGATTGTGACTACCGGGATTTTAGGTTTTAAAGATGAAATTTTTTCTAAAGAATATACGTATTGTTTTACGGATGCCGATCGTGGCGTTTCCGTCATCAACACTCTTGAGATCAAAATCATTAAAGAAAATGAATCCGATCTTTTATATAAAGTAAAGCCCGGGGATTGCTTTCATTATTCTTCCAAGGATAAAAATCTGAAAATGGAGATCAGTGCGCCTTTCTACGAACCTTTAAAAGTTAATAGAAACCTGGAAAATGCTCCAAAAGAGGAAATGATTGAGCTAAAACCGGATGATTATAAAATGGCAGTCTATTATTTCTCCAGAAAAGATGTAAAAGGCGGTCCGGAAGAACAGATAGCTCTTATTAAACAGAAACGTAAGCAATTGGAGAACCTTATCAGTAATGAGGCCGTAATCTATCAGGTATATGATAACGACACCTATGGTATTGAAACTTTAGACAAGCAAAAGTACATTACCCTGGTAACCACCCCCACAACGTCACTTAAAAACCTTAATGTCATTAAAATGGAAAAAGACAAAAAGGGAAAAATAATTTCAATTAAATTTAAAATTGCAAGCACCGATGAAAAGAATAAATAACTTTTTGATTGTTACGATCTTGCTGCTCGCTTTGTTCTCATGCAATAAGAAAAAGACCGAAATAAGCGACCTTGATAAATTAAGAAACAGCAACAATACAAGCACATATCCTGCTGTTCAGATGGATAGCGCACAGGCTATCAACTTTATTACCAAACAAAAAGTACAGGAACTTTTAGACTTGTCAACACTGTATTTGTCAGGAAACAGGAATACAGAAATTGATACGCTCATTTATTCCCAAATGCAGAGCTATTTTCATAGGCCGGACAGTCTGACATTTAAAAAGCTCTTCCGGGAACTTGACAGTTTGAAGGTAAAGAATGTAAAAGTGAACAGCCTTCAGGTTTATAAGGATTATTATAAGAAAGATACCTTAGACTATGCTAAATTCAATGTGGAATATTTTGACGAGAAAAATAAATCCATCGGAACGTTTGAGAAGAATGCCCAATATGTTTTGCTGTCTACTCCTATTAAATTTAAGAAAGAGTTCAAGTTCTATTTCCTGAACTTCTATTCTGAGGCGTTAAAAAAGGACAGCACTTCAGTTGGAGTAACCAAATAATCCAAGGGAACATCATTTTCCCAGACATCATTGATCACTTCATCAATATTGAAATAATTGACTCCTATTTTTTTAGAATCTGAAGAAATGCTTTGGAAAAAGGCATCATAAAATCCTTTTCCATACCCTATTCTATTTCCATTCCGGTCACAATACAATAAAGGAGTAATCACATAATCAAAATGATGTTCGCCTGAATCTGCATGGGATAACGGTTCAGAAATGCCCCAGTTATTGGTGACGAATTCGGTATCTTCAGATATTTCTATTGAAATCAGCCGGTCAGTAACTTTAGGTACGAAAACACGGATATGATGCTCTAAAAAATATTGAATGAAAATGAAGGTATTAATTTCACGGAATTTCTCAATCGGAATGAAAATATGTACTTTTTGGCCGGAAACCGGCTTAAAATACTCCAGAAAATTAGCAAAAATCTTCTCAGATAACGAGAAAGCCTCATCCGTTGACAAGGCTTTTCTTTTTTGCATATATTTCTTTCTTAGATCTGCTTTAAGCATGATTACTAAAGCTCAATTTTATATAATTTATCTGACAAACGCACTCTGAAAGGAAGTTCAAAAGTGATCTGATCTCCTTTTTTTGCCGTTTCACAAGGACCTCCGTTTACATAAATCTCTGTAATTGTAAGCTCCTGATCACCGGTTGTAGGACCTGAAATCAATACCCTATCTCCTACTGAAAGTTCTTTTTCAACTAAAAACTGGGCAATTTTAGACTTTGAATAATAATGCTCTGCCTTTCCAACCAATACTTTTTTAACTGCAATTTTCTGGCGGATATTTTTTGTTTCAGCTTTTGCCAAAGGTATATTAGGCAGATCACCAGATTTTTTAAATATCAAAGCTTCTGATTTTCCTTTTCTGAACACTTTATTTCCAACCTGCAATCCCTTTCTCAATTTTACCTGCTCTTCCCAAGGCAAATGAATGGTTTCCACACATTCTACGGAACAGCAGTTTTCCATGGCAGCTTTACATTCATCACATTGAATAAACAATAAATGACAGGCATCATTAGCACAATTGGTATGGTTGTCGCAAGGTTTACCGCATTGGTGACACTGCGCAATAATATCGTCTGTAATTCTTTCTCCTAATCTATGGTCGAATACGAAGTTTTTCCCGATAAATTTACTTTCTATACCCTCTTCTTTTATCTGACGGGTATATTCAATAATTCCGCCTTCTAACTGGAAAACATTTTTAAAGCCCTGATGTTTGAAGTAGGCACTGGCTTTTTCACAACGAATTCCACCTGTACAATACATCAACAGGTTTTTATCTTCTTTGAAATCCTGTAATTGCTCGTTGATAATCGGTAAACTTTCTCTAAAAGTTTCTACGTCGGGAGTAATAGCGCCTTCAAAATGTCCTACTTCACTTTCGTAGTGATTTCTGAAGTCGACAACAATAGTATTAGGATCTTCAAGTAAATCATTAAATTCCCGTGCCTTTAAATGAATTCCTTTATTGGTAACATCAAAGGTATCATCATTCAGACCGTCAGCAACAATTTTATTTCTGACTTTTATGGTTAATTTTAAAAAAGAATGATCATCCTGCTCAACCGCCACATTCAGACGGATTCCTTTCATAAAATCATAGGCTTCCAAGGTATCGCGAAAAGCTTCAAAATGATCTGCAGGAACACTCATCTGAGCATTAATCCCTTCTTTTGCCACATAGATACGGCCGAGCGCATCGAGTGCATTCCAGGCTATAAATAATTCGTCGCGAAATTTTTTGGGATCTTCAATTTTGGCATACGCATAGAAAGACAACGTAAGGCGTTCCTTACCGGCTTCATCAATAAGTTGAGCTCTTTCTTCTGCGCTTAAGGTGTTATACAGTTGCATGCTATAAACGTTTTAAGTGAGAAAAATTTTTGCAAAGATAATGATTTTTCAATTAAAGATATTGAACCGCCAACATGAAGTACTCCTTTGACAAGCGGGTACTTCTCAACAATTTACTCTTAACCGTGACAAAATATCGGATTTAACTTTTATAAATATGATTTATCTTACATTTTGTCACCTGTCATTTAATAATTTTTTAAGATTCGTTAATTGAAGTTTTAACAATTATGACAAAAGGCGTAAAATATTACTATTCCTGTTAAATTTTAGTTAAAGTTGAAACATAGCATACTAATTGCATACTTATTATGCAGTAAATTTGTTTACTATAAAATCTAAAAAACATAAAAAGAAGATATACAATGAAGAGTACTTTAAAAAAACTATTACCATTTGCAGTAGTAGGAGTCATTTCAGGAGCTACTGCTGTAGGCACATTACAATATTTCGGTCATACTTCTAATAATGGTGATCAGGGTTATTTTACATCAGCATCTAATGTTTCTTTTGCTGGTATGAATACTTCCGCAGTGGGCGATGATTTCGTAAAAGCTGCTAAAACAACCGTTCCGGCCGTAGTTACTATTAAAAATTATCAGAACAGGGCATCCAGCAGAGCATCTGAACAGGATTTGTTTGATTTCTTTTTCGGTGATCCGTTTGGAGGAAGAGGACAGCAAAGACAAAAACAGCAGATGCCAGATAATATGCCTTCAGGAATGGGTTCCGGGGTTATCATTTCTCCTGACGGATATATTATTTCCAACAACCACGTTGTGGCCGGAGCTAATAAGCTGGAAGTAGTGCTGAGCAACAAGAAATCTTATATTGCAACATTAGTGGGCACAGACCCTAATACAGACATTTCATTATTGAAAATTGAAGAAAAGGGGCTTCCTTACCTGAACTTTGCAAATTCAGACAATATCGAAGTAGGACAATGGGTTCTTGCCGTAGGAAACCCTCTGGGATTAAACTCTACCGTTACTGCGGGGATCGTTTCTGCCAAAGGAAGAGGAATAGGCATTCTGGGCTCTCAGGGCAAGGCAAGTAATCCTATTGAGAGTTTCATCCAGACGGATGCCGCTATTAATCCCGGAAATTCCGGTGGAGCATTGGTAAATTCAAATGGAGACCTTATAGGGATCAACTCTGCGATACAGTCTACCACCGGGTATTATCAAGGATACGGATTTGCAGTTCCTTCTAACCTGGCAAGAAAGATCGTTGAAGATATCAAGAAGTTCGGAATTGTACAGAGAGGGTTCCTTGGTGTACAGTCTTTAGACCTTTCCGACGAGCAACAGGTAGCATCGTACAACTTCCAGAAAAAAGCAAACATTAAAACGGGTTCCGGAGTATATATCACTGGATTCGGAGAGAATAGCGGTGCTGAAGATGCGGGCTTAAAAATTGGTGATGTCATCACAAAAATAGATACAATGCCTGTAACGGATTTTGCAGATCTGTCTATTGCGATCGGAAGCAAACGTCCTGGTGATAAAGTAACAGTTACTTATATAAGAAATGGCAAGGAAAACACTTCTACCGTAACACTAAAGGATCAAAAAGGAGGCACTTCTACAAGAACAAAAGCTGATCTTAGCGTATCCGAAAAAATCGGGGCTGATTTTGAACCGCTGAGCGACTCATTTAAAACCAATTATGGCCTAAACAGTGGTGTTATTGCTAAAAATGTAGGAGAAGGAAGCGAAATGGCTAAAATAGGTATCGTAGACAACTACATCATCATTGAAGTGAATGGTAAGCCGGTTAACTCCCAAAAAGATGTTGAAAAGATCCTGGATAAGTATCAGGGCAATGTACAGGTGAAGTTTGTGGATGAATACGGAAGAATTTATACAAAAGGATTTAAAATGCCTTAATATAATATTACATCATACTTAGCAAAACGCTGCAAATGCAGCGTTTTTTTTTATTTATTCATTTTATCGGCGATTCTCCTTTTTTTATTCCTTTCATAAATGACCTCAACTATTTTACCACCAATCCATGAAAAAGGAAAGAAAGTAAGAAAAATAGAAATTTTATAAAAGGTGGGATGGTAAGGGAAAACAATAACGTCCAGCATGGCGATGAACAGCATTATAAAACCAATAAGAATAGCATACGCAACTTTCGCGTATTTAACGATCAATGCCGTAGCCACTCCTCCTATGGTTGTTCCTAACCCGGAAATAAACAACAAAAATCCAAAGAAAGCGTCATTATCTTTCATACTTTCAAGAAATCTCTGCCAATGTTCAAAAGGAGCAAAAGCTTCAAAAGTAACCCATTGCGGAAACACTCTTATACCAAGAGTAATAATAAGCCCCGCAATACCAAGGCCTACCAACACCGCCAATGTATTTCTTATAAAGTTCATTAATCCTGATGTGCAATCATGGAAATTTCAATATCTACATTTTTCGGAAGGCAAGAAACCTGAACCGTTTCACGAGCCGGAAAGCTTTCCGCATCAAGATATGATGCATAAATATCATTCATTACAGCGAAATCATCCATATTTTTAAGGAAAATAGTAGCTTTCACCACATTTTTAAAGGACATTCCTGCTTCCGTAAGAATAGCTTCCAGGTTTTTCATCACCTGATGGGTCTCCTTTTCAATTCCTTCTACCAGCTTTCCTGTTGCCGGATCTACCGGAATCTGTCCGGAAATATACAAAACACCGTTGGCAAGATTAGCTTGAGAATAAGGCCCGATTGCAGCAGGCGCATTAACTGTAGAGATTATCTTTTTCATTAGAATTTATTTTGGGTGCAAATATAAAATTTATATTTGATATCGTTTGAATTAGAAAGGAGCATTCGGTTGGGTAAAGCTTCTGTCCTTATATTTCAATGCATCACTTAAGATATTGGCCTTGATTCCTATAAAGAAGTCATATACTTTATACTGCCCGAAAGGAACCCAATTAAAATTAATGGTAAAACTTCGCTGATCCCTTGAAAAACCGATTCTTGTATATGCCAGTTCTTTGGTTACCAGATCATAATGCGTGCTCCCGTTGATATTCCAGTAAGGGGTAAGTTTAATGCTTCCGTCCAATCCTACAGAGGCAATCTGGCTGCCCGTACGGGTAGCGCCTCTTGAGAAAGCATAATTGGCATTCACATTTAAAGTCCACGCCTGATTAAAGTGGGCGTAATTATCATCATCAAAATAATAATTTTCATTTCTGATCTCTCCTTTGGCTGAGTATTTCTTAGCATAATCCACTTTCTCTCCGAAAAGCTCACTGCTTAAAGGATAAGAAAGCTGTACATTAAATCCTTGTACACTGAAATGCCCGAAGTCTTCAGTTCTGATTCCTGCATCCTGGCCCGGAAGATAGATGATTTTATACGGGTCTATTGACAAGCTGGTATTTACACTCAGCTTACTGTCAAAAAACGAGGACTGTCCGTTAATGGTAAATATAGACCACGGATGGTCTTTTGCCGCAAAATTATAGCTTCCCGAAAGGTTCAAGGATTCGAAAATCTTCACTTTTTTTACTCCCGTGGAATCTTTTTTGGATTTCACTTTCATTTCAATATTGTTCCCGATATTGAAACCTAAAGCGCCTACCATTCCGCTTGAAGGAGTTCCTACAATTCCTTTTTCGAAGATCGAATAAGGAGTCAGCGCTCCGTTTGCATCATAATAGTTTTTGTAATAACCGAACTTTGTATCTCCGAAATCCGGTGAATAGGTAAAACCGATACTTGGTGTCATCATATGACGGATCGCTTCTACAGCAGAGCCTTTTTTAAACTTAAGCATTCCGTAAAGAGTAGTCTGAATACTTGCGGAAGTTGAAAAAGTAGAATATCCGGATATTTTCTTATCCATTTCATCTACCACCACATTCTGAAGGGGATCATAATACCTGTTCAGTGTTTTTGTGGTAAGCGCATTATCAATATTGGCTCCTAAACTGAATGTGAAATATTTGGCAATGGTAGTATTGGTTCCTAAAGAAATATTGTTTTTAAGCCCTGTCTGCATTTTGTCCCACATTTCTTTCTTGAAAAGTTCCCCTTCGCTTGTATTGACAAAATTGGTCAGGTTAAATCCCGTATTTACCGTTATATTCTCCAGCAATCCCTGTCTCATACCGGTTTTTGACTTGAATAAATAAAACTGATTCACGGCCACATTCATCTGAGGTAAGCGCAAATCGGCAAATCCGGTAGCAAAATTCTGCGAATAAGATGCGGTCCCCGTAATAGTAATAGGCAGCTTCAAAAACCTTTTAGTCAAGGTAACGGTTGAATTCTGCTGGGTATTCAATACGTTCTGATTGAATATGTAATTATTATTAACTGTATTGTTATAGAACTTTGTACTTACGAGATCCACTGAGGCTGTAAAGGTAAGGAACGGATTAGCTTTAGTATCCTGCGTATGCCTCCAGGCAATCCTGTAGGTACTGTTTTTAGTATAATCATCCAATCCTTTTATCCCTCTTACCGTAGTCCCTATATCTGCAGAGAAGTTCCCGGAATAGCGGTATTTCTTTACGTAATTCATTTCCGGTCTTAAGTTCCAGCTTCCTTTTGTATAGATGTCAGCCAGGATTTTAACATCAAAGTGTTCTCCGATCGGCTGATAGTAGCCTAAACTGTTCAGGAAAAACCCGACATCTTCCCTTTCTCCGAAACTCGGAATTAATATCCCCGCAGATCTTTTATCTGAAAAAGGAAGGATCGCAAAAGGCATGATAAGAGGTGTAGGTACCCTTTCTATATACATCTGGATGGGGCCTGTTACAATCTGGGATTTATTTTTACCTTTTATTAATTTAATATTAGAAGCCAGCAAATGGTAATCTGCTGCTGTATCCTTTTTCTTAATGAAATAATCGTCGGTTGTATAAAGACCATGTCTCATGGCAAACACAGAGTCATTATATTTTTTGGTTTTATTGGCTACAATTACCCCTTCACTTTCTTCCGTTCTTGCATTATAAGCTATCGCCTGTCTTGTTTTGGTATTATAACTGAACTGATCCGTTTCGTATTTTTTCCCGGCCTGTGTGGTAACTACAGGTTCAATGATTTTTCCTAAAGAATCCTGTTTTCCCCGCGCAAAAATTATATTTTTATTGTCGTCAATAGAAATATAATCCGCATCAATCTGCATATCCTGGTATTTTACCTGGGCATTTTTATTGAGGAAGGTCATCCTTTTCGGAACATCCCTTCTCTGATCGTCAGCTTTGGTACGGAGCACATCTTCGAGCGACTCTTTTTTCAAAACTACCGTATCTTTTTTGGGAATAGTATCGTTTACCGCATTTTCAGGCAATTTTTCAGGGGTTTTCTGTGCTAAAAAATTGTTAAAAATTAGGATAATTAAAATTTGTAATATATTTTTGAAGACGGTTTTGTCCAATGTTATTCTATATAATTAAGGCTCAAAATTAATATAATTTTTAAAACTGTAAGATGCACAAACAAAATTTTAAAATAATTTTATCATTTCTCCTCATATTCTTTAACATCTTTGTTTTCTCGCAAAAGAAATTCACCATCGTTTTAGATGCCGGACATGGAGGAAGTGATCATGGTGCCAATAGAACATACAGTGATATTGGAAGAGTTGCCGAAAAAGACGTTACCCTGGCCATTGTTCTCAAAATCGGAAACATGCTTGAGAAGAACAAGGACTTCAAAGTTATCTATACCCGTAAGTTTGATGAATACCCTTCCCTTTCGGACAGAACCAATCTGGCGAACAGAAGTAAAGCAGATCTTTTTGTTTCCGTTCACTGTAACTCATCAGTGAGATCCGGAGCGTATGGGACCGAAACTTACGTTCAGGGACCTGACCAAAATGACACTAACCTGGAAGTAGCCAAAAGGGAAAATGATGTGATCTATCTGGATGAAAAAGATAAGCAGGTGTTCGGATCTTACGACCCCAGTTCACCTGAATCATTAATCGCTCTTAAGCTGCAGCAAAGCAAATACCTGGAATCCAGCCTTCTGCTAGGCGGATTGGTTGAGGATAATTTTGTAAATAAAGATAAAAGATTTTCCCGCGGGGTTTTCCAAAAGAACCTACACGTCCTGCGTATGAATGCGATGCCTTCGGTTCTTATTGAAACCGGATTTATCAACCATCCGGAAGAGAGCCATTATTTAGCATCAGATAAGGGGCAGGAAGAAATTGCCGTTAGTATTTACAATGCCATTATTGATTATAAAAAAGCTGTCGACAGAAAATCCGGAGGATATACTTCCACTAAAAAGCCTGAACCCGTAAAACCGGCAGAAGTTCCTTTAAAAAATGATTTCAGAATATTACTGATGAGTTCTCCCACTAAGTATAATGATGGTGATCCCGCATTAAAAGGATTGAATTATATTCTTCCTATCAAAGAGAACGGGCAATATAAATATTATTATGGTGTTACCAATATGGCTTCCATAAGGGATATCAATATTAAAACGGCTAAAGACGCAGGATTCCGAAACGCATTTGCTGTAGGGTTCATGCCGAACCAGAAATTAAACAGCGGCTATTACACCATAGAAGTCTTCACCGGAAAAGATAAGCTGAGCAGCAACTCTCCTATTCTGCTGACGCTGAAAGATGTAGAAAGAACGAAAGAAAACGGTACATTCTATTATACGTATGGGAAAGTGTACACTTTGGAAGATGCCGTAAAACTTCAGAAAGATATCGAGACCAAAGGAATTAAAAATACCGTCATTCAAAAAGTTTATAAATAGCTCTACAAATAATTTTGAAGTTCAAAAGTTTCTTATTACTTTTGCAACCTCAAAATTTGGCCTATTCGTCTAGTGGTCAGGACTCAAGATTTTCATTCTTGCAACAGGGGTTCGATTCCCCTATAGGCTACCAACCAAACAACAAAGTCTTTTCAGGTTTTTTTGTATAGGATTTAAAAAAAATTATTTATTTTTGCAACCGCATTGATCCTTAAAAGATTTTATCTTGAGAGGAAAAGCAAATGATGAATTTTAATTTATTTCGGGTTTAGGCAATTGCGGACAACCTATCATCTTATATCATGCCGGATTTAAAAATTCAAGAAGCGAAATTGCTTTTTAATAAAATCCACTCTAACCCAAAAAGTTATGATTTAAAAATCAATGAAGAAGGGATAACGGGCAGCGATGATAAAATTAGTTTCAGACTTTATAAGAGCGGAGAAAGGGTTGCTTTTGAGGTAACTATAGAGAACCTGACCTTCACCAATACTACTGGAGAATGGAACAATGCAATGATCATGTTAAAAAACACGATCAAGAAAATAGAGAAAGAAAACGAAAATTTAAAAATAGAACAAGCGATCAATAAACTTAGAGAATATTTGTCCGAAAAAAATTGAATTTTTTAAAAAATAAATTTGGCAGATAAAAAAAAAGTTTATACTTTTGCACTCACATTTGAACGATATGGCAAATCATAAATCAGCATTAAAAAGAATTAGACAAAACGAAGCAAGAAGACTTCGTAACAGATACTACCACAAAACTGCTAGAACAGCGATGAAAGTATTGAGAAATGAAGAGGACAAAGCTGCTGCTGCAGAGCAATTGCCAAAGGTTATCTCTTTGTTGGATAGATTAGCTAAGAAAAATATTATCCACAAAAACAAAGCGGCTAACTTAAAAAGCAAATTAACTAAGCACGTTAATAAACTAGCTTAATAAGTATAGTTGGCCCGTTCGTCTATCGGTTAGGACCTCAGATTTTCATTCTGGTAAGAGGGGTTCGATTCCCCTACGGGCTACAAAAAAACTAAGAGTTGTAAACTTATAAAAACAAAATCTAACACATTAACCCCGGTTAATGGAAGATAGAGGGCCCGTTCGTCTATCGGTTAGGACCTCAGATTTTCATTCTGGTAAGAGGGGTTCGATTCCCCTACGGGCTACAAAACCACTGTTTTTCAGTGGTTTTTTCATATATATAACTTACAACAATACTGAAATCATCTTTCCATTGAATTTATAATCAAAGGGAGATCGAACGGCTTCTCACATCAAAGTGTTATTCAAAAAGAAAACCCCTGCGTCAAAGCAAGGGTTAACAGGATTAAATAAGTAAACTAACAAGTTCTTATTATTTTTTACTCAGAGCATCTTCATATCTTTTGCTCACTTCCTTCCAGTTAAGCACATTCCAGATGGCAGAAAGATAATCCGCTCTTTTATTCTGATATTTCAAGTAATAGGCATGTTCCCAAACATCTATCCCTAACACCGGAGTTCCTTTTTCCTCTACTACATCCATTAAAGGATTATCCTGATTCGGGGTGGAAGAAACAAATAACTTTCCGTTTTTATCTACCGAAAGCCAGGCCCATCCTGAACCAAACCGGTCTGCTCCGGCTTTACTCATCTTTTCTTTAACAGCATCCATACTTCCGAAAGTTTCATTGATTGCTTTTAAAAGTTTTGCAGAAGGCCGGGTATTTTTCTCAGGGGTAAGAACCGTCCAGAAAAGTTCATGATTATAATGTCCGCCCGCATTATTTCTTACGGCAGGACTCAGTTTCGAAACCTGGGAAAGAATCTGGTTGATACTTTCTTTCTCTTGCGGAGTTCCGGCAATAGCTTTATTCAAATTAGCAGTATAGGCTGCCCCATGTTTTGAATAGTGGATTTCCATAGTTTGCGCATCAATAGAACCTTCCAGCGCATTGTAAGCATACGGCAGCGGGGTTTGCTTAAATTGTGCCAACGTAAACTGCGCTGCGAACACTGCACTTAAAGCAGCTATTTTCAAAATCTTCATAATATTTTGTTTTTTAGTTAAATAATTATTGCAATAGTTTTCTGATATCTTCAATTAAAATTTCCCGGTCTGGGTGATACTTCCCGGTTAATTTTGGAGTCTTTCCTTCCGGATCTTCATAATTCAGACCGGAATAATAGAGAATGGGTATATTATCTTTATTATACCTGCAGCGGATATTTCCTTCTTTATCTACCAACGCAATCATTCCGCTGTGATTAAGGCTTTCTCCTTCATCTTCCTCGTCACCAACGTAGATATTGAACTGATCTGCAAGATTTCCAATATAGGTTCTATCTCCGGTCAAAAAATGCCAATCAAGGGATTTCGCACCCACACTTTTGGCATGCTGCTTTAAAATTTTAGGAGTATCATTATCAGGATCAATACTGATGGAAATAATTCCGAAATCCGGATTATTGACCTCATCTTCGATAGCTCTCATATTGCTGTTCATTACCGGGCAGATTGTAGGGCACCTGCTGTAAAAGAATTCCACAAGATATACTTTTCCAAGCATAGCCTTATTGGTGATCTTCTTATTATTCTGATCCGTGAGCTCAAAATCCGGAACTTTCATTACGGTATAGAGATTATTCCTAAAATACCCCATTGCAATTCCAACACCCAGGAAAATAATCACCATTATAACAACCGGGATAATGAACTTTGCTTTTGAACTGCTGTCCGTCTCTTTATTCTTGGGCATATTTCTCAGGATTTTTTTGGAACTCGTCTTTACAATAAGCACTGCAAAAACCATACGTTTTATTTTTATACACTACAGTGTCTTTTAAAAATTCTGCTGTTTTCATATGGCAGATCGGATCTTCCGCATTCACAACATGTACGTTTTTTATATTTTCTTTTGAAGAACTCATGCTCTTTTTATGCTTCACCTTAGGAGTTTCCTGTATACATGAAAACAGGGATATCGACAACAAAGCCGTTGCCATAATTTTAGATTTCATTAAAGATTAAAATTGAAATTAATAATAACGTGAAAGAGTCTGGATATAAAAATCAAAACTCAACATTTGGAATTAAGTTAAATTTAACCTAACGGCGGGTGAAAAATTTTAGCAGAATATTCGGAAATATGCCAATTCAAATATTCTGAACCGGGTGTATTATTGAAGTCATTCAATATGGTTTGATTGAGAAACGGGAGAGCTTCACCAGAAAGAAAAATATCTAATACTGACAACTTCAAGGGTTGGGCCGTATTGGATTGTTTTTCGGTTTTTGCCAGTTCTTTCTTAACGTAGCATTTACCTTTACAGGTTGATTCGGGTTTACTCCTGTTTTCACAAAGATTTTTGACAATATATTCATAGTTGACGACATAGCTCACCAGGGGCAAAACTGGGCGTATTGCAATCATAAAAATGATGAATATGGATATCAAAAACTTCAATGTCTCAATTTCTGTATTACAAATATAAGGCTCAAAATTGTTCTATTCTCTCACCCTGATGAAAGTCATTAATGGTTTTAATCCCCACAGATGACACAGATTGACACAGATGTTTGCGTTTTATCCTTTGATCTGTGAAAATCTGTGCCATCTGTGAAAGATCGTTTTAATTATATTCAAAATTTCATCCGCTGGATTCTCACCGCATTCAAAATGGCAAGTAAAGCAACCCCTACATCGGCAAAAACCGCTTCCCACATGGTGGCCAAGCCACCTGCTCCAAGAATTAAAACAACTCCTTTGACAGCGAAAGCCAAAATGATATTCTGCCAGACGATCTTTTTCGTTTGTTTCCCAATATTGATCGCCATCGGAATTTTACTTGGCATATCATCCTGAATCACAACGTCTGCAGTTTCAATGGTGGCATCACTCCCTAATCCTCCCATTGCAATTCCCACATCACTTAAAGCAACAACAGGCGCATCATTGACTCCATCCCCTACAAAAGCAACACTTTGGTTTTTCGCTTTGATCTCTTTTACCTTATTCACTTTATCTTCAGGCAGCAAATCTCCGTAAGCGTTTTGAATCCCCAATGCATCTGCAACATATTGCACTACTGACGTTTTATCCCCACTCAACATCGTTGCCTTTACACCTAATGATTTCAGCTTGTCTATTGTCAACTTCGCATCCGGTTTGATACTGTCGGCAATGGTAAGATATCCGGCAAAGTTTCTATCATAGGCAACTGCGATCAGTGTATACACGATATTTTCAGGTTTCATATCGTAACTCACATCGAATTTATCCATCAGCTTAAAATTCCCCACCAGTAATTCTTTTCCGTTGATCATTGCTTTTAAGCCATGCCCCGGAATTTCTTCCACATTCTCCAATGGAACGGAGTGATCAACTTCACCAACATAATCATGAATTGCTGTCGCAACAGGATGGGTACTTTTGCTTTCCAGAGCATTGACCCATTTCAGCATTTCATTTTTATCAAAGTTGGTTTTAAAATCGACTTCCTGAACCTTGAAAACACCTTCTGTCATTGTTCCGGTTTTATCCATCACAACATTTTGTACGTTGGCTAAAACATCCAGAAAATTACTTCCTTTAAACAAAATTCCATTTCTGCTTCCTGCTCCTATTCCTCCAAAATATCCTAAAGGAATTGAAATCACCAACGCACAAGGACAGGAAATCACCAGGAAGATCAAGGCTCTGTACAGCCAGTCTTTAAACTGATAATCTGCTATGAAAAAATAAGGCAGTAAAGCAATTCCTATCGCAAGAAACACAACAATCGGGGTATAGATTTTTGCAAATTTTCTGATGAACAGCTCTGTGGGTGCTTTTTGTGCCGTTGCATTCTGAACCAATTCCAGAATTTTGCTCAGCTTACTATCTTTATAGGCTGTTGTTACTTTTACCTGGCTTACAGTATTCAGATTGATCATTCCTGCTAAAACCGGATCTCCTTTTATTTTAGTATCCGGTTTACTTTCTCCCGTAAGGGCAGCGGTGTTGAAAGAAGCTGTTTCAGAAAGCAGTTCTCCATCCAATCCTAATTTTTCACCGGATTTTAATTGAATAATCTCTCCGATACTCACTGTTTCTGCTTTGACAATGTAAGGTTGCCCGTCTTTTAAAACCGTAACCTCATCGGGACGTTGATCCAGCAAAGCTTTAATATTACTTTTTGCTCTTGTTACCGCCAAAGACTGAAAAACTTCTCCTACCGAATAAAAAAGCATTACAGCAACACCTTCCGGATATTCTCCGATGGCAAATGCACCTATTGTGGCTATTCCCATCAGGAAAAACTCAGAAAACACATCTCCTTTTATGATGCTTTCAAATGCTTCTTTTAAAACCGGAAGTCCTACAGGCACATAAGAAATGAGATACCAAACCAGCCGGATTCCGCCGGAAAACCAATCCGGTTTTATATAATTGTCTAATGCTATTCCTATCAATAATAACACAAAAGAGATGATTGCGGGAAGAAACATCTGAAATGCAGATTGATTTCCTGCATCATGAGAATGCCCATGATCGTGTCCATCACCTTCCGTATGTAAATGTTCTTTTTTGGTTTTTGTACTACAACATTCTTCCATAATTGATGATTTTAATCAAATTTAGTTGTTAAACGAATGCAATACTATTGCAAACTTTCAAGACAATGTTCACAAATTCCTTTCGCAAAAAGCCTTATTTCATCGATCCTGAAATTCGTCTGAATATTCTCCGGGAATGAAACATCTTCCTTACATGTCGTCTGCTTACAGATTTTGCAGTAAAAGTGCAGATGCCAGTCTTTATGGGTCTGCTCATCACACCCATCATGGCAAAGTTTATATTTTGTAGTGGTATTTTCCTGTATACTATGAACGATCCCTTTTTCTTCAAAGGTTTTCAATGTCCTGTAAATAGTGGTTCTGTCCGCATTCTCAAAATAATTTTCAATTTCAGATAAGGACAAAGCCGTTTCCTGGGAACTTAAAAGGTCATATACCAAAATCCTCATACTGGTCGGTTTGGTATTCTTATCAATGAGTTTATTTTCGATGTCTTTTTTCATGTCTTTGTTGAATTAATGTTCATGCTCTCCTGAATTGGCCAATTTAGCATTAATGAAAAATGCTCCTTTAACAGCGATTTCAATTCCTTGCGGAATAGTTTTTACAGGAGTAATTGCCGTATACCCCATTTCTGAAGTTCCTTTTACCACTTCCACTCTTTCAAAGGTAACCGTTTTTTTCTCGCCTTTTCCATGAGATTTTTCTTCATCCTGATGTTTCTTTTCTTCTGTCACCACGAAAATATAATCTTTCCCATCGGCACTTGTGATGGCATCGTTAGGAACCGCAGGCATTAACTGATTGCTTAAGCTTACAATTCCTGTTGCGTTCATTCCATCAATAAGCCCGGCTTTATTTCCTCTCACTTTACAGTGGACCGGAATTGTCTTACTTTGGCTTTCAAAAGCACTTCCGATGCTGTATACTTCGGCATCATATTCTTCCACCGGATTATTGGTCAAAGTAAAATGAATTTTCTGGCCTGCTTTTATTAATGGTAAATCCTTTTCAAAAACCTGAAGATCCAGATGCAAAGAACTATTATCTACAATCTCTACAACAGGAGTTGAAACATCAATATAACTACCGATCTGCAGAAAAACATTGCTTATGGTTCCGCTGATCGGCGCTGTGACGGCAAGTCCTGATCTCAAATTTTTATTGGAAACGCTTCCGGGACTGATTCCCATCATTTGAATCTGTCTTCGCAATGAAGCCTGTCTTGTTCTTAATGTTTTTAATTCTGCCTCGGCATTCTGAAGATTCTTTTTCGCTCCGGCATCATTATCAAACAGCTCTCTCTGTCTTCGGTATTCCTGCTCTGCAAAAGTGATCCGGCTTGCTGCGGTAAGATAGTCTTCCTGTAGCTGTATGAATTCCGGATTGGCAATTGTTGCAATCACCTGTCCTTTTCTTACATAATCTCCTACCTGAACATTCAGTGTTTTGATGGCTCCTCCATATAAGGAAGTCGCATTGGCTTTGTTATTATTGGGAACGCTTAATGCGCCGTTGGCTTTGATGGTTGCCGTAAGTTCTTTCATTTCGATCTGCCCTAAAGCCACTCCCACTGCATTCATTTGATCCTGGGTAAGCTCAGCCAGCCCTGAATTTTCATTTTCCGTGTGTATTTCCGTTTTTTCTTTTGTTCCCTCTGTATTTTCCTTCTTGCCGCAGCTTACCAAAAACAGTGATAAAAAGATGATCGCGATAATATTTATTTGTATTTTCATTTTACTTGTTGATTAAAGAGTTGATGTTGATCACAGTCTGGTTAACCTGCTGAATGGATTGGAGATATTTCAGTTCTATATCTGTTGCTGTTCGTAAAGCAAAAAGATATTCCACATAGGAAATTTCTCCCGTTTTGTATCCGAGCTGAGCCGCTTTTACAATATTTTTCGCATTAGGAACAGCCTGATTAAGATAGTATTGATATTGTACAAAATCCTGCTGATACTGATTCAACGAATTTTTTAGTTGAACATCTAATTGTTCCTGCTGGAATTTCGCATTGTTCTCTTCCATCTGTTTTTTATATTCTAAAGATCGAATCCTCGCTTTTGTTGCACCAAACGTTAATGGAACAGCAACTCCTACATTTACGGAATTGAACCGGTTTCCTGCTCCAAAATATTTTTCCTGTCCGTTCAGGGTGTGAAAACCTATCAGGGACTGATTGGTATATCCTATGCTGAAATCCGGTAAGCCCTGTGCTTTTTCAACATTTTTATTCTTCTCCAATACTTCTATATTTTGTCTGAACACCTGAACTGAAGGATGATTGGTAATGGTTGTATTGTCCAGGATATCTTCCGCTTTTAAAGGTTCATAAACCTGGGAAAAAGGAATGGAGATCTCTTCATCAGTATTTAATAAAACTTTTAAGCTTTTGTAAGCATTTTCCAGGTATACTTTATTCTGCTGAAGCAGGAGATTGATTTCCCCTTTTTGGGTTTCCGCAGTATTGATCTCTATTTTCTTAATATCTCCTGCCCTGAACCTTACGGTGGCAATTCTTATAAAATCTTTATATAAGCTATCAAGATATTCAAGCTTAGATTGGTTATACTGCAAGTATTCTATCTGATAGAAATAGCTTCTGACCTGCCTGATCAATTCATTTTCCGTCAATTTCTTTTCAACTTCTTTGCTTTTGATTTCCTCCCGGATCAGTTCTTTTCTCGCTTTAAATAAGGTTGGAAACGGAATAGTTTGAGAAACAGCGAATGACTGATCAAACTTAGGACTGTTGTATTGTCCGAGCTGTGCACTGAAATCCAGCTTTGGAAGTTCTTTGGCAGTTGCCTTCAATGCTTCCGATGATTGAATATTGAATTCCTTTGCTTTTATGGAAGGATTATTTGCCTGCATCAATTCTATAGCTTCTTCCAAAGATATTGTTCGTGAGCTCTGAGCTTTGAAATTCTGCCCTAAACATAAGAACCCCAGCAAAGTAATTACAGTAAGAGGCTTTTTAAAGAATTTCCCTTTAATTTTGGAATTGAAAATAATATACAGCATAGGAAGTACAAATAAAGTAAGGAATGTTGCTGAAATCAGTCCGCCAATAACTACAGTGGCCAAAGGCTTTTGTACTTCCGCACCGGCGCTTGTACTGATAGCCATAGGCAAGAAGCCAAGAGAGGCAACGGTTGCGGTCATTAATACAGGACGTAACCTTGTTTTTGTTCCTTCGATCACTCTTTTGATCACATCTGAAATACCTTCTTTTTCTAATTGATTAAAAGTTCCTATCAAAACAATTCCGTTAAGTACCGCTACGCCAAATAAAGCAATAAATCCAACTCCGGCACTGATACTGAAAGGCATTCCTCTTAACAAAAGAGCAAAAACACCTCCAATTGCACTCATCGGAATAGCTGTAAATATTAAAGCAGCCTGCTTGAACGAGCGGAAAGTAAAATATAATAGCATGAAGATCAAAAGAAGAGATACCGGAACGGCAATCATCAATCGCTGACTGGCTTCTTTTAAATTTTCAAACTGCCCTCCATAGGTAAAATAATATCCTGAAGGGAGTTTAATTTCTTTTGCCAGTTTTTCCTGAATATCTTGCACTACGCTTTCCACATCTCTGCCTTTCACATTAAAGCCAATAACAATTCTACGTTTTCCGGCTTCGCGGCTTATTTGGGCCGGCCCGAGTTTATATTCAATATTCGCGACCTGTGATAATGGAACCTGGGTTCCTGTATTAGTAGGAATCATGAGATTGCTTACATCGTCAATATTGGTGCGATACAAACTATCCAATCTTACCACAAGGTCAAAACGTCTTTCATTCTCAAAAATCTGTCCCGCAGATTTTCCGGCAAAGGCTGTGCTTAATACATCATTCACATCTTCTACATTTAATCCGTAATTGGCAATCCTGGTTCTATCGTACGTAACATTAATCTGGGGAAGGCCGCCTACCCTTTCCACCTGCGGCGAGGTTGCTCCGTCAACACTTTGGATCACCTTACTTACTTTATCTGCATATATAGAGAGGGTATCCATATTTTCACCAAAGATTTTTACTGCCACATCCTGGCGAATACCCGTCATCAATTCGTTAAACCTCATTTGAATCGGCTGATTTTTTTCAAAGAATACCCCGGGAATCACTTCTAGTTTTTCCATCATCTCATCAGCAAGTTCATTGTATGACTTTTTTGATTTCCATTCGCTTTGAGGCTTTAAAACAATGATCATATCTGAAGCTTCAGGTGGCATCGGGTCCGTAGGAACTTCCGCAGAACCTGTTTTTCCGACTACCATTTTCACCTCATCAAATTGTTTTATGATCCTTGAAGCCTGCATTGAGGTTTCGATACTTTGGGACAATGAGCTTCCCTGTGGTAAAATACAGTGAAAGGCAAAATCACCTTCCTGTAACTGCGGGATGAATTCACCACCCATTTTGTTAAAAGTGAAGAGTGATATGCCAAAAAGAACAACAGTACCCCCAACAATAGCGTATTTAATTTTTATGGCTTTTTGCAGTAATGGCTGGTATTTTTTCTGCAGCCAATTCATCATTTTATCGGAAAAAGTCTCTTTATGAGAAGGTTTTTTCGACAGGAACAACGCACACATCATCGGAATATAGGTAAGAGAAAGGATTAAGGCCCCCAGAATTGCAAAACCTACTGTTTTAGCCATTGGTGAAAACATTTTTCCTTCAATTCCTGCCAATGTAAGGATCGGAATATACACGATGAGAATAATGATTTCTCCGAATGCGGCACTTCCCCGGATTTTTGAAGCGGATAAAAAGACTTCTTCATCCATTTCATTCTGCGTCAGCTTCTGCATGGATTTCCGTAAACCCAGATGATGCAGGGTTGCTTCAACAATAATTACCGCTCCATCGACAATTAGTCCGAAATCTATTGCTCCAAGGCTCATCAAATTGGCACTTACTCCAAAAACATTCATCATTCCTAAAGCAAACAGCAATGATAATGGTATGGCAGACGCAACAATTAAGCCTGCTCTAAAATTCCCAAGGAACAGAACGAGAACAAAGATTACGATCAATGCTCCTTCAATCAGGTTTTTTTCTACGGTTCCTATAGCACGGTCTACTAATTCGGTTCTGTCTAAAAATGGCTCTATTACAACATCTGCAGGTAAAGATTTTTGGATATTCGGAATTTTATCTTTAATTCTGTTCACTACATCATTGCTGTTTGCTCCTTTAAGCATCATCACTACTCCGCCAACGGCATCGGTTTGCCCGTTATAGGTCATTGCTCCGTAGCGATTGGCGTGCCCGAAACGAACTTCCGCAACGTCTTTAATAAAAACAGGAACTAAGCCTGTATTTTTTACTGCAATATTTTTAACATCTTCCAATGAGGTTACCAATCCGATTCCCCGGATAAAGTAAGCATTCGGCTTCTTGTCGATATAAGCACCGCCTGTATTCTGATTATTTTTTTCAAGGGCCGTGAAAATATCCGTTACACTTACTCCCATTGCCTTTAAACGGTCCGGGTTTACTGCAACTTCATACTCTTTCAATTCTCCTCCGAAACTATTGACTTCTGCAACGCCTTCCGTACCATACAATTGTCTGGCAACAATCCAGTCTTGCATCGTACGAAGGTCTTTTGCATTATATTTTTTCTCACTGCCTTTTTTCGGATGTAAAATATATTGATAGACTTCACCCAAACCAGTACTTACCGGCGCCAGCTCCGGAATTCCGATTCCTTTTGGAATATTTTCTTCAGCCTGTTTTAATTTTTCATTGATCAGCTGCCGGGCGAAATAAATGTCTACTTCATCTTTAAAGACAACAGTAATTACGGATAATCCAAAACGTGAAATGCTTCTTGTTTCTTCTATATCAGGAACATTGGCAATACTTTGCTCTATAGGAAATGTTACCAACTGTTCTACTTCCTGCCCTGCCAATGTAGGACACACTGTAATAATCTGCACCTGATTATTGGTAATATCAGGAACAGCATCAATGGGCAACCTGGTTGCGCTCCAGATTCCCCAGATGATCAGCAACAGGGTCATTATACCAATAATGATCTTGTTTTTAATACTAAATTTTATGATTTTATCTAACACAAATTGAGATTTAATTTTATTGAATATGTATGCCTGCATTATTTTGCGGCACAAAAATATCACGATAAGCTCTGCAATGGAATTGCAAAGTCATATACCGTTTTTTAGAAATTTTATTTTCTAAAAAATCAATATCAATTAAATCTTAGGAGGTTGCCAGATGTGGTCATACACCTGGTAAGCGAAATTGTTTTTCTGAAAAAGAATTTTCTTTGAAAAATAGGATTGGATTTTTGTAGGAACTTCAATCAAAGGTTCCATCTTAAAGGAGGCAATGGTCATCTGACAACAATTGCAAATGCACAGCGGTGAGCATATATCCCCTCTATCCTTTGAATGGGATTCATCAATACTTACTGATAATCCTGCTTGTCCTGAACCGGATGATTGCTTATGCACATCTGCACATGGCATTAATGATAATGCCATAAAATAGAATGCTAAAATCAATCTTAACAGGTTCATATGGACAAAGGTAGAGTTTTTTCTAAAAAGGAGTATCATTTCTGATTAACTTCAGCTTAAAAATAAAAGCCATTGCATAATATACAATGGCTTTCCGGAATTAAAAAGTTATAGATTAGGATTATTTTCAATTTCTTTCTGCGGAATGGTAAACAGATAATATCTGCTGTTCGGTGCAAATGCAGACTGATCCGGAAAAGCAAAAATAGTATGCCCTCTTCCATTGACCGTTTTTACTGTTCCGTTCGGTGTAGTAATTTGAACTTGTATGGGTTGTCCGTTGGCATTTACATAAGGTTTTCTTACCACTGTTCCCTGCGTTCTGATAATGTCTGATAATGAGAAGCCTTCTCCGAACAGTTCTTTTCTTCGTTCAATTAAAATTTCTTTAATGATGGCATCCTGAGCTAAAGAGCCATTGTAAATATTGGCATTTCTAGCAGATTTCAATTGGTTTAAAACCGTTACGGCATTGGTAACATTTCCGTTTCTAGCTTCGGCTTCGGCTTCAATCAGGTACATTTCTGCTGCTCTCATGAATACGATATCAGCAATTAAGGTTGCTTTAAATTTAAACTTAGCATATCTCAAAAGTCCTTCTCTTCCCGGTAGCCCATCCCATTGGAATAGCTGATAACGGATATCATTGGGATCAAATAAATCTTTGAAATAAGGATCTGCCATAAAACTATAGTAATAGCTTCCTGATGAAGAAACATCCAGATAATGGAATGCATAACTTTCTGAGGATTGTTCCTGAGTCTGACCATGACCCCAAATCCATTCTCCATTGCCTATATCATTGAAACCTTCTTTATATTTTTCAGGAGCCATCAACGGATAGCCGACTCTGGCTACTTTTGCCGCGGCAACAGCTTTAGACCATTCTCCAGTATTTAGATAAGTTCTCGCTAATAATCCATTAACCACAGAACGATCTATTTTGTCCTTATTATTTCTGGTATAGTTTTGCAGCAGATTATCAGCATCCGTTAGATCACTTTTAATCAAAGTATAGATTTCTTCGAGGCTTGCTTTCGGCTTTCCAACAGAATTTATACTCGTGGGTTCTGTATATACCGGAACTGTTAATGCATTTTTATCTTTCAAGTAGCTGAATTGATAAAAACTTGCCAAGTTTAAATAACAAAAGGCTCTTAATGCTTTCGCCTGACCTTTTACCTGATCTTTTTTCGCCTGGCTTCCTTCTACCCCATCAATTCTACTGATCACATTGTTCATATTATTAATAGTAGAATACAATAGATTCCATATGAAAAGGGGGCGACTTCCTGTATTATTTACCAAATCCGTGAAAGCATACGCGGAAGGAAAACCATATTTATTCGTTAAAACAGCTACGTCACTTCCCATTGCGTCACTTGTCCTGAGTACCGTTGAATAGCCTATATTGGCGTACGTAGGCCCATCATCATTCAGTTTTGCCCAGGTTCCGTTGATGACGGTTTCTGCACTTTCGGCTGTTTTAAAAACTTCCGCTTCATTGGCACTATTCGTAGGAGCTGTTTCCAGATCACTTTCACAGCTGATGATGGAAAATGCAGAAACTAAAACTAGAGACAGATATATTAATTTTTTCATATTTTCAAATTTTAAAGATTGTTAAAGGGTAGCCTGAAGACCGAAAGTTATAGTTCTCATTGCAGGATATCTGTAATAAGTTGTCCCGTCCAATGTTTGTTCCGGATCCATTCCTTTATGCTTATAGAATGTCAACAGATTCTCCGCCTGTAAATAGATTCTGAATTTTTTCAGTCCCAGTCTTTCAAAATAATCGGATGGTAAAGTGTAACCCAGACTTACATTTTTCACTCTTGCATAGGTTCCTGAGTATAAAAACCGTGAAGAAACCGAAGTCCAGTTATTCGTGGTTGTACTCAATGCCGGAACATCCGTATTAGGATTTTCAGGAGTCCATCTATTTAGCATTTCTGAACTCCAAGCTCTTCCAGCCGAACTTCCATTGTGCATCAACATGGTATAATCTGTATCCAGGATTTTCCCTCCGATACTGAAGGTCAGTAAACCAGAAAAGTCAAAGTTTTTATAGGTGATATGGGTTGTAATTCCTCCCATTAATTTAGGAAGTGAAGAACCTTGTAAAGTTTTTGTTGCTTTTGCATATTCTGAAGTTGTTCCTTCTACGGTATTTCCATTGGCATCCTGAGAAATTGTTCTCCATAGAGGTTTTCCGTTGCTAGGATCTATTCCTACCCATTCAGGAATGAAGAAATCATAAATAGAACCTCCTACCTGAAGCAGCTTTGTTCCGCTCACAATCGAACCTTTCGGAAGTTTTGTGATTTTATTATTCAAGGTACTTAAGTTGACGTCAACATCCCACTGAAAATTATCATTTTTAACAGGTGTTGTGAATAATGAAACCTCAAACCCTGTATTTTTTAATTCTCCGATATTTGCCTGGAATCCGCTGAAACCTAATGATGGAGCCAAAGGCATTTCAAATAAAAGGTCTTTACTCTGGCGTTGGAAATATTCAATATTTCCTTTGATCCTGTTTTTTAAGATAGCAAATTCTAACCCTACATTTAAATTGAGGTTTGTTTCCCATTTCAGATCCGGGGTCGGAAGTCTGTTTGCTACGGTTCCGGGCTCTCCAAGATTATTGTAAAAGGCATATAAGCTTTGATATGCGTAATAGGTACTTAGTTTATCATTTCCCTGTCCTCCATAACTTGCACGCAGGGTAAGCTGATTAAAAAAGTTCAGGTTTTTGATGAACTCTTCATTGGAAACTTTCCATGAACCTCCCACAGACCAGAATGTTCCCCACCTGTTTTCGGGAGAAAATCTTGAAGATCCGTCTGCTCTTACCGAACCGGAAATAAAATATGTATTTTTATAATCGTATTCTGCCTTTCCTAAAAAGCTTAATAATCCCAACTTATCACTATTTCCACTAAAACCACCCAATAATGCCGCTGCATCCGGCTCATAGTAGTACGGAAGTGAGAACTGGCTTCTGTTTCCCGATATGGTCTGGTATTCGTAATGATAAAATTCCTGTCCGGCCAGTATGTTAAAGTGATGCTGATTGAACTTTTTATCATAAGTCAGAATATTACTCGTTGTATAGGATAACGTTCTGGAATTTGTTTTGGTAACAGATCCTCCGGTTTCTCTTCCCTCTCCAATTAATGGATTCGTGTAATAATGCCCATTATAATTCACTAGGTCAATGGAAAAACTGGACTTAAATTTTAGTTCAGGCAAGAATGTAAAATCTAAAAAACCTTTTCCTGAAAAATTATCTTCTCTGTTTTCATTTTTATCCAATGGTAAGGTTGCGGCTGCGTTTTCATTCTGTAATGCACTTGTAGGTCTGTATTTCCCGAAATCATAAATATAATTTCCGTTAGCATCCAGTTTGTAGCTTCCATCTGCGTTTCTTTCATAATAGGGGTAGAATGAAGGGATTACTCTTGCAGCATTAATGACATTGTCTGTTCTGGAATCCGATGATGGGGGTGCTTGCTGTAAGCTATTGGTGTAACTGAGGTTAGCTCCTACATTCAGCCACTTTTTTACTTCCGTATTTACTTTTAATCGGGTACTGTATTTTCTGAAACCGGATTCAATAGCGATTCCCTTATCATCAAGATAACCTAATGAGAAATAGTAATTGCTTTTCTCATTTCCTCCGCCAAAATCCAGATCCATCTGATTTCTTGAAGCCACTCTTTGCAAAATATCTCTCCAGTCATCATTCCATAAAGCTTTTGCCCCGGGTAAAAGTTTCCCGTCGGTCCCTACGGGTTTCGCATAGCTTGTTCCGTAAGGATTAATTCCCAAAGCATTTACCAGGTTATCTGTAGCCATCTGCGCAGCCTGTTGTGAGGAGATCTGACTTGATTTGTAGCCATTTCTCAAAGCTTCCCAATACAATTCGAAATATTGGTCCGTATTCACTTGCTCGTAATCTTTCACCGCTCTTGTGGAGAACCCTTGGCTAATATTGAAATTAATTCTTGCTTCTCCTTTCTTTCCTGATTTTGTGGTAATAATAATCACCCCATTTGCTCCTCTTGACCCATATAGTGAGCTTGCCGTAGCATCTTTCAGTACACTTATAGATTCAATGTCATTGGGACTGATGGAATTGATGTTTCCGTCAAAAGGAATTCCGTCTACTACAAATAAAGGATTGCTTGATGCGCTTACCGAGCCTATTCCGCGGATACGAATGGATGCCACGGAACCCGGCTGTCCTGAAGCACTTACAGCCTGAAGCCCGGGAACTTGCCCTTCCAACGCTTTTGTAATATTCGTTACCGGCCTGTTATTGATTTTTTCACTGGAAATAGTTGCTACCGATCCGGTATAACTTGTTTTTTTAGCTTTACCATAGGCAACAATGACAACTTCATCAATATTTTTCTCCTGAAGGGTATCTTTCGTGGGTTGTATTTCTTGCCCTTGCAAACCTGCTGCTCCCAGAAAGAATACAGCAATGGCAGGCAGCCAAGATGTAGAAATAATTAATTTATTGTTAATCATAATCAATTTTATTTATTAATTTTTAAATTTTAATCCTTTGAAGAAAAGATAGCAAAGGACATCAATAAATATGATTAACCTAATGCTTATTTTTCCTTTTTAAGGCTGAACGTAACACCTTGCATACTGCAGGTTGTTAAGATTTCACAGGGTCAGTTCCCTCCATCTTTCTTTATAAGCCGATCGAAATATGTTTGCAAAGCTAAAAACAAATAGTCTACAAAACAAGTAGACTTTAAAGATTTAATTTTATATTTTTAAGAAAAATTTTGCTAAAATCAGTTAAAATACCATAAAATAGGAACTTACAAAATTTGAAAAATTCACAAACATGATAAAAATCATTAAAAATAATGTAACACCTAACTGATGTCTCATCTTTAAAATTTTAAACTTTAATTGAAAAAACTTGTATTTTTATACCATGAAAACTTTAATTGTCAACGGACCAAATCTGAATCTTCTGGGAACCAGGGAGCCTGAAATCTATGGAAACATTTCTATGGAAAATTATCTGGAAAAATTAAAATCCGAGTTTACTACGTTGGAAATTATGTATTATCAGTCAAATATTGAAGGGGAGATTATCGACAGGCTTCAACAGGATGATTTTGATGCTGTAATCATTAATCCTGGTGCATATACCCATTATTCATATGCTATTGCCGATTGTTTAAAGAATATTCAGAAACCTAAAGTAGAGGTTCACATCAGCAATATCTATAAAAGAGAAGAATTCCGTCAGAAGTCCGTTACGGCCGCCTGTACTGATGCTGTCTTATCCGGATTTGGAATGGATGGATACAGACTGGCAATTTTGAGCCTTAAGCCTTAGTTATTCACAATTGCAATCTGTTTATAAGCATAAAAAAGCCTCATCTTCGATGAGGCTTTCTATTATTAAATTGTTTGTTCTTGTAATTGAGGTCCTGAAGCAACAAGTTTTTTTCCCTCCTCAGTGTTACAATACTGATCGAAGTTTTTGATATATCTTGAAGCTAAATCTTTTGCTTTTTCCTCCCATTCGGAAACATCACTGTATGTCTCTCTAGGATCTAAAATTCCTTCAGAAACATTTGGTAAAGCCGTAGGAATTTCAAGGTTCATAATCGGAACTCTTGTTTTTGGAGCATTTTCGATAGAACCATCAATGATCGCATCAATGATTGCTCTTGTATCCTTAAGAGAAATTCTTTTTCCTGTTCCGTTCCAACCTGTATTTACCAGGTAAGCTTTAGCACCGTGTTCTTTCATTTTCCCGATCAGTGTTTTAGAATACATTGTTGGGTGTAATGTAAGGAATGCTTCACCAAAAGCCGGAGAGAAAGATGGTTCCGGTTCAGTAATTCCTCTTTCAGTACCTGCCAATTTGGAAGTATATCCACATAAGAAGTGATATTGCGCCTGATTTTCATCTAAAATAGAAACCGGAGGCAATACACCGAATGCATCAGCAGACAAGTAAACGATTTTCTTGGCATGTCCTGCTTTTGACGGTAAAACTATTTTATTGATATGGTAAATCGGATAAGAAACTCTAGTATTTTCAGTGATTGAACCGTCTGTATAATCCGCAATACCATTATTTACCACTACATTCTCAAGAAGAGCATCTCTCTTGATAGCCGCAAAAATATCCGGTTCTTTTTCAGCAGACAAATCGATTACTTTAGCATAGCATCCGCCTTCATAATTGAATACTCCGTTATCATCCCATCCGTGCTCGTCATCACCGATCAGGTATCTTTTAGGATCAGCGGATAAAGTGGTTTTACCTGTTCCCGAAAGACCGAAGAATAAAGCTACATCTCCTTCTTCTCCCACGTTTGCCGAACAGTGCATAGAAGCCATTCCTTTTAAAGGAAGGTAATAATTCATCATTGCAAACATCCCTTTCTTCATTTCTCCACCATACCATGTTCCGCCGATAATCTGAAGCCTTTCAGTAAGGTCAAACATAATGAAGTTCTCAGAATTTAATTCCTGAGCCTCCCAGTTCGGGTTGGTGACTTTAGAGCCGTTGATTACTGTAAAATCAGGTTCTCCAAAGTTTTCTAACTCATAATGGGAAGGACGGATAAACATATTCGTAACGAAATGTGCCTGCCATGCCACTTCAACAATGAATCTTACTTTTAATCTGGTATCAGCATTCGTTCCACAAAAAGCATCTACTACATAAATTTTCTTAGCCGTGGAAAGCTGGTTTACAACTAATCCTTTACAAGACTGGAAAATTTCCGAAGTGGTAGGTAAATTAACTTTCCCATCCCAGAAAATTGTATCTTTTGTAACATCATCCTGAACAATATATCTATCTTTAGGAGAACGACCTGTAAAAATTCCTGTTTTTACTGATACAGCACCAGATTCTGTAAGTTCAGCTCTCTCAAAGCCTTGATTCTCAGGAGAAACTTCAGCTTGGTATAATTCTTCATAAGAAGGATTATAAATTACTTCATAGTTTCCTTTAATCCCTAATTTCTCTAAATCCTGGATGATTTTAGCGTTTTTCATTTTACTTATATTTTCTATTTCTTTTTGGGTTCAACAAAATTAAATATTAATTATTTGTTAAAGGTGGTTAAATATAATGATATAAGTCAGAATGACAAAGAAAAAAACAAGCCTGTAAAATATTGGTTATGAAGAAATTATCTCATCCCATTCAAAAATAGTGGAAAAACCTTTTCCCCAAAAATAGTCCCTAAAGCTGTCAAATTTAGTACTCATCACAAAATCTCCACCCCATGCTCCAAGACTTTTGACGAAAACCGGACAATCTTGAAAAAACAGGTCCTTAACTGTAGGAATTTCAAGGAAATCGGATATTTTTTGTTCATGTTTCACCATTAGCTGCGAAAAAATTTCCAATTCATTACATAATAAAATATTTTTTGTAAGATTTGAAAATTCATCTACGAGTTGCTGAGACTTCTCCTTAGATTTATATAAATTGATCCCTTCTCTGCTGTCTTGTTTTTGATTTAAATGAATAAAAATCAATTCACTTTTAAAAGAAGGACTGAAATTTACTTTTTCATATTTGATTTCAGGTTTGCTTTGATAAAGAACCGCAGATTTTTCTTTGGCAACAGCAATATCATACCCGCTTCCGCCTAAACTGATGGCATTTAAATGAAAAGGATTTATCTCCGCCCATTCAGCCAGGTTATTCATTAAGGTGGAACTGCTTCCAAGGCCATAATCAGCAGGAAACTGAAGATTTGTTTTTAGATAATAAGAATCTGTATGCCGGAATTTGATTTCAGAAAGCTGCTGAACATTTTTCAATGTTTTCAAAATAAACTCAGGACCAGAAGGAAGATTGGCTTCTATAATCTGCCAGTGTTTATAATCAATAACAGCCTTCAGCCACAATTTGTTTTGATGATATGCTTCCCAAAATATCAAGGATTTTTCATCATCTTTTTCTTCAAAGAAAAACTCTTGTCCCAGTCGGGTCGGTACCGCCAGGACAAGAGCTCCATCTATTGCGAAATATTCGGAAGTAAGCATCAGCTTTCCTGGTGAAAATATTCCGCTCATATTTTTAATTAGATTGCAGATGCAACTTCTACAGAACCGTCAATTTTCTTGATCAATCCCTGAAGTGTTTTACCCGGACCCACTTCTACAAAATTAGAAGCTCCGTCTTTAATCATATTTTGTACAGACTGTGTCCATTTTACAGGACCCGTAAGTTGTGCGATTAAATTTTGTTTGATTTCATCAGGATTGATTACTGCTGTTGTAGTGATATTCTGATAAACAGGAATTGTAGCTTTTCTGAATTTTGTATTTTCGATAGCTGCCGCTAACTTTTCTTGTGCAGGCTGCATTAATGGTGAATGGAAGGCTCCATTTACAGGTAACAGCAATGCTCTTTTGGCACCTGCTTCCTTTAATTTAGCACACGCTTCTTCCACTGCAGCAGTTTCTCCTGAAATGACAAGCTGCCCTGGACAGTTATAATTAGCAGGAACAACGATTCCATTGATCGTAGAACATATTTCTTCTACTTTAGCATCCTCTAATCCTAAAATAGCTGCCATAGAACTTGGATTGGCATCACAGGCTTCCTGCATTGCTTTTGCTCTTTCTGCTACTAACTTCAGCCCGTCATCAAATGATAAAACGCCATTGGCAACCAACGCTGAGAATTCTCCCAATGAGTGTCCGGCAACCATTTCGGCACCAAGACCGTTGACTGCTTTTAGGGCAGCCACTGAATGTATAAAAATTGAAGGTTGGGTAACTTCTGTTTTTTTAAGATCTTCATCCGTCCCATTAAACATAATGGAGAGAATATCAAATCCTAAAATTTCATTGGCAGATTCCATCAAATCTTTTATGTCTTTTCGAGAATCATACAATTCTTTTCCCATCCCCACGAATTGAGATCCCTGCCCAGGAAATACAAGTGCTTTCATGTATTAATTTAAAATATTATGCAAATATAAATATAATGTTGAATATTCTGTAAACGATAAAGTCATTAAGGAACCAGCCTGATTACACGATAACCAGTGTTCACATATGCTCCGTTCGCTTTGGATTTCACAAATTCAAATTTGGTAGCCAATTGGGTCTGAACTTTATTCATTTGTTTAAAAATTTCCCCTTTTTTGTTCTCTCTGGTCAGCATATCGTTTACCACATCAAACCCTATGATTGCATATTTAGGTGGTGTCTTACAATATTTACTTTTATATGCTGCCAAAATTTCTTTTTCAAAGCTCCCGTCTGTATTGATCTTTCTGTCCATCAGATACACAAGGTTAGCCTGGCTCAGATCATCTACCTTTTTTTCAAAGCTTGGAACATAATACATACTGAATGCTTTCACACCTTGTACTTCTTTTGACAAAGCAATAACTTTATTGGAAAACGCTTCTCCTATATTATCTGTATCACTTGCCAAAATAGCAATTACCGGAGCCGCCTGCCCTGTCATCATATTCTGATCAAGCTGAATTTCGGCCGGTGAATTCACAATTTTTACATTTGAATTTTTAACAGCTTTTTCAAGACCTGTTTTTATATAATTGGCGTTATCCTTTTTGCTATCGGCTACAATATAAATCTTCTGATCTGAATATACAGCTTTTACTTCATCAACTATTTTGTCAGCATAGGTTTGGTCATTGGTTTCAACAATAATCAAATTGCTATAATTGTATAATTCCGGAGAGTTGGCAAATGGGGCAACAATCGGAATTTTTTGATTTTTTGTAAAATCCAGCACATCAATAACATTAGATTTGAAGAAAGGACCGATGATAAGATCTGTATTGTTAGGATTGATTTGGGTTAATGAATTTTTAAAGGTTGCTTCATTTCCAGAATCCACTATTTTAATATCTAATTTCTGACCGTTTCTGGCATTTCTTTCAATCGCAAGCTGTGCTCCCGTTAAGAAATCCATTGCCATACTTCTATACTGTGTTTCATTGGTACTGTATCCGAAAGGCAGCATCATGACAACGCTTAGTGCATCACCGCTTTTCTTTACATAGGCAGGATCAAGCTTTTTGATCTTCAAAACCATTCCGGCTTTTAATCCATTGGATAACTCCGGATTTAAAGCGATGAGTTCATCAATGGTAACTCCGAACTTATTAACAATAGAGAATACGGTATCTCCCTGTTGAACAGTATAAGTTACATATTCTTCTGCCGAAGTAGTTTCTGTGTTGGATGTTTGGGAAGGTTTTTCATTCCCTGGATCAATGGCTGTTTTAGAATTTGCTGCCGGTTCTGCAACAGTAGCTGCATTTGATCTTTTTACTTTAATGGTCTCGCCGGGTTTCAATCCTTTTTCTTCCAAACCGGGATTAAGCGCAAAAAGTTCCTGCTGTGTGATTCCAAATTGTTTTGAAATTCTGTAATAATTATCTTTAGACTGAATTGTATAGTTTTCAGTATCAGAATCAGAAGAGGTTGTTTGTGTTTCAACGGTGGTTTCCACAGGTTTTGCGGCTACAACTGCCTGCTGTTGGGTTCCCCCATACTTTTTAATGCTTTCAAGAGGTAAAGTAATTTCATCACCAATTTTCATATGGGAATCCAATTCAGGATTTAACTTTCTTAAATCGGTTTCTGAGATACGGTACTGTTTGGTGATTCCATAAATAGTCTGCTTAGGTTGCAAAACAATTTTCCCCAACTCATTACCGGTTTGTTTTTTTTCAACTACAGCCGGTTTTGTGGCAGCTATAGTTTTTTTATCGGATTTTACTGCAAGAACATCCCCGATTGCCAATTTACCATCTTTGAATTTTGGATTCAGTTTTAGCAACTCATCTACCGTCATGCCATACTTTTTGGCAATATTGTAAGGGTTATCTCCTTTTACAACCGTATGGGATTTTTGAGCAGACACACCCAAAACCATACATAAACCGGATAAAATAAAAAACCTCTTGATCATGTTCGATACTTATAATTTACAAAAATACTTCTTTAAAATTAAATGGCAACAATTATTAATTTCGATTCTTGTACCACCATTTCCTCTAAACAAGTTTCAAGCCACGAATAGCCTTGGTCAGCAAAAAAAACGCTAAAATTATAAATTCTTTCCTGCCATGTCTTGGAAGGATGTACATCGATAAATAATTTTTCCAATCTTTCAAGCAATTCATTCTGCTTTATTTTTTCAGCGTGCAGAAGCCTTTTCTTCATTCTTCTGAAGGATTTCAGCTGCCTTACTTCTTCTGCCTTCACCATATTTCCGAAAGATTTTTCGGTGGTTTCGGCAACGGATTTTAATTCAGAAAAATTGTTGGTTAAAAAATTCTCTTTCTCTACCAGCAATTTCAGAATTGTATTGTCTTCTAAAATTTTATTGTTGGTGATGGTTGTAAAGTTTTGAAAGAAATCTTCAATTTTCAAATTCAGCTTTTCAATTTTCTTTATTGTTTTTTCCTGTAAAAACAGCATTGAATTTCTTGGGATAAGAACCGGAAACGGAATATTGATGTGAGAAAAATAATCTTTCAGCTCCAGCCAATACATGATTTCAGCATTTCCTCCGATATACGCAATATTGGGTAATATTTTTTCCTGGTATACAGGACGCATTAAAGCATTGGGGCTGAATTTTTCCGGAGAGCTTTCCAGTTCATTAATAATTTCTTCCTGTGTAAAGTGAATGTCTTTGTCAACAACAATATACTTTTGTCCGTCAAAATCTATTCTGTCTCTTGTATCTGAAAGATAAAACAGGTTTATTTCCCTAGGGTTTACCTGAACTTTCCCGTACTTATCTGTAAGGAATTCCACTTTCTTCCTAGAGCTTTTCTGCAAACTGAAATGAAGAAGTTCATCTTTGAACACATTTTTGATTTCTGCTTTCAATTCTCTGGAATCGCCATCTACTATCAACAAACCAAATTCAGAAAAGAGCCTGTTTACTAAAATTTTAATAGCATCAGTAAGTGTATTTCCTGTTTTATAAGCTTCTTTCAACATGAGAATCAACTCTGTTCCGAAAACATAGTCTTTAAATTCCTTTTCAAATTCAGATATAAAGAACGTATCTGTTACTGGTATTCTTCCAACCGGGCCACCCGATTTTGCATTCATTTCGTAATAGCCGTTTTCTGTTTTGAAATGATTGATCTCGGCAAAATCATGATCTTCTGAAGCCATCCAATAGACAGGAACAAAGTTAAAATCCGGAAAGTTTTCTTTTAAATAAGTGCAGGTTTTAATGGTCTGCAATATTTTATATATGAAGAAAACAGGCCCTGAAAACAAATTCAGCTGATGTCCTGTAGTAATGGTAAAGGTGTTTGGTTCTTTTAAATGAACTATATTTTCTTTTTGCCTTGAAGAAAGAACAAAATCTGAAAGCTGCCTTTGAACAGTATTCAACAGGACTTCCCTTTGTTGTGGCGCAAATGATTCCTGTTTTAAATGAATCTGCTTTCTAAAGTTATCTAAAGAAAATGTGTTTTCTTCGAATCCTTCAATTCTATGGTTTAAAAAGTCCTTAATTAATTGAGGAATGCTTTCTATATCATTAAATGATATTTTATTTATCGTTTTCAACCCGATTTTATTTTAGTTGAACAAATACCAGACAATTCCTATATTCAGTCTAAAATCATATACAGGATAATGTGGAAATGCGTAAGCTTTATTATGAGACAGAAGCGTCCCTATTTGCTGCCCTTCAATGAAGAAGAACATTTTTTTAACTTTCATATTAAAATACACGTCTGCAATCGGCTGTCCTCCAATTGAAAATGAGTTGGCATTCGGAAGAATATAATCGTTAATGACAGGGAAATAATCTCTTGACGCGAATTTAGAAAAGTAATATACTTTGATTCCGGCCTGAATTTCAGCTGCTTTTTTAAAGGCAAGAGTCTGATAAAAGATATTAGCTCTTCCGATGAAACCAGGCATCGGATATAATTCTTTATTCGTTAAAGCATTTTGAAACTGTACCCTTGTGTTCAAATGAAAATGGCCATAACTGAATGTAGCATCACCTCCGATTTGAGATATATTCAAAGGGGTCTCGCTTTGCTTTGGAGTTGCACTGCTATCAAAGTATGTGTAATTATCTATTCTGAAATAATTGACAAAAAGTTCTGTTTTGAACCATTTCAGATTGATGTTTCCACCAATTTCAGTAATGGACTGATTCTTTGCATCCTGAAGATAGTAATTGAACTTTTTATATACTGAAGTATTCAACAAATAATTAAATGTGGGATAAACACTTTGAAAGTTTACTCTGGCATTGACAAAATAATCTTTAATTGGCTCAAATTTCAAATTATTGGTCGTTTTTAAATAATTACCAAACTCGCTTCCGTTTGAAAATTCCAGGAATGAATTAAGCTGAACTTTATCCCAAAGTTTAACCTGCAAATTTCCTACAGCCCCTAATCTGTTTTCTTTGATTTCTGTTGGCCATGTAATATCATTCACTATAATTCCTTCTTCAATTCCGAATTTCAGCATCTGATAACGGACTCCTGCATCAAGCTTGAATTTTTCATTATCTAATACTAAACTTACAGTATTGCTCAAATTATCTGAGTATTTCTTTGTAGAAAGCGGAAAACCGCTGATCAATTCATCTTCATTGGCATACCAATAAGGTTCCAAAGCATCCTGATGATAAAAATATTTATTTCCCTGATGAAAAATAGTGTGTCTTATCCTGAAAGGAAACTTTTCTGAATTAAATGGGGTAAACTGGTGACTCAGATAATATCTTCTATAAGAAAACTGTGAACTTGTAGAAGCCAGATTTACCTGCGCGTTTTGTCTGTTTCTGTATTCACTGTCTCCATTTTGGAATAAATCATCTTCAAAAATACCTCCGTTTTCCTGATTGTTTACGTTTTGGTGCAGATAATGAGCAAAGATCTCATAATTTCCTTTTTTGGTAATATAGTGTCCCGAAAACAAAGTATTATTATTTGATGCCAGAGAATTTCTATAAAGTCCCTGAGAACGAAGCCCCATATATTCCAAAGCAAAATTGAATCTCTTGCCTATGTTTTGGGTATAGGTTGATTTCAACGCCGCGCCATTCCTCATTGAATTATGATAGACAAATGTGGCGGTAGGAGTTTTCACATCATAATATAGTACATCATTAATCCCTATGATTCCATACGATTTATTGGTAGGGAGTAAGGAGAGATTTTGTTCGGAGTTGACTTCATAAGATAAGGGATTAAATCCTGACCCCACATTGGCAAACTGAATTTTCCCAAAATTGTCTTTGTTGTTATATTGAGAAAAAATATATGTTTTATCAAAAGTCATTACCGTATCAAAAATTTTCTTTTCAGCATATTGTGTCTGAAACTGATAATCGTTGATGGTGGGCTTAAATATTTTCAGGGAATCTTTCCTACCTGAGTCTATGACCAAAGTGTCCTCCGCTTTTTTATCGACTCTGTTGGAATCTGTTTTATTGACTACCTGGGCATTCGTAAAAAAGCCTGAGAAAAGTATAATGAGAAATATGTACTTCATATGGACATTTATATTGTTCAAAAGGTCATATGTAACCGTGTGGTTTCATTTCCTGATTTTGTAAAGCAAAAATAAGAAATAAAAGGAAATAAAAAACCCCGTCTTAAAGACGAGGTTTTTTTATAATATCAATATTGAATATTAAATACCAGTTAATGTATCTACTTTATCTCCGAAAGAACCCGCATTTACATAATAGTTAACATTTAATGTAACTTTTCTAGCACAAAAATCAACTTTAGAAGCGGCACCGCTCACAGCCATTTTCATAGAAATCATACCGTAAGATGGGTGAAGATATCCAGTTTGCTGAGGAGCGAAAGTAATGTTTCCAGAGTTAGGATCGTAAGTAAGCTTAATATCGTATCCTACTTCAATATAGTCTTTAAGAAGTAAAGTGTTAGGATCTGGTCCCTGAACAATTGATTGTCCACTCCAAGAACCAAATAAACCGTTATTTACATCAAACAATCCTACAAATGTAGCAGCATTACAAACTAATGACATTGATAGTGTAAAATCTTGTCTGAAGCTTGTATTAGGGATTGTAGCACTCTGTAATTTAAATTTAGCAACTTTAGCAATAGGAGTCATTCCTGATTCTAAAACTCTAATGGTAAATTTACCAGTATTTTCACCGCTAGCTAAATTATCAGTAGCATTTATAATTTGAAAATCAGTTCCTTCAACTGCTGTTGAATTAGCTGCATCAAAAACCAATTTAACGTCATGACTACCAGAAACAGCAGCGATAGTTTCATAATCGATCACATAATCGAAATGATTAGTCCCCGCTAGTACTCCTGCTGTACCTTCGCTCTTGGCAAAGGTAAGGTAAGAACCTTTATCATAGTCTGGGTTTGGCAAACCTTCATCATCAACACAAGAAAATACTGAAAAGAAGGCTGCAAAAAACATTAGATATTTTAACATATTTTTCATTTTAGTCAATTTATAAAATTAATAACCAGGGTTTTGTTGAATAGCTGTATTCACATTCATTTCCAAAGATGGAATTGGCAATGCCCACTTATAGCTATTTAAAGGCAAGTTTGCTGGGTTACCTCCAGGGAAATTTGAAGTACTAGAAGAATAATCAACAGGGTGTCTGTCAATTCCTGCGTTAGCTAAATTACCCAATCTCTTAATATCTATAAATCTATAACCTTCGTAAGCAAATTCAATTCTTCTTTGATCTAAGATTCCTTTCCAAGCAGCAGTTGCACTAGGATAAGTAACAACCTGGCTAGAACCAAATCTTTGGTCCAATACAGTTTTAACAGCAGCAGCAGCACCAATTAAATCTCCGGCAGCTACCCTTGCTTCTGCTTTAATGAAATACATTTCAGAAATTCTCATGATTTTGAAATCATTGTTATTTCCGTTTGTACCTGTAGTTGCCCAAGTCGTAGTACCTGTTGCAACACCTCCGTGTTTGTTGATCACCAAAACATCAGAATCTCTATAAGTAGGAGAAGTAGCGTAATTAGGGTCAACAATTGAAGAAGGAGCTACAATCGTTCTGAATCTAACGTCAGCGGCACTATTTACAGCAACTAAGTTATATAAAGCTCTACTTACTTCATAGAAAGGTGATCCTGCTGCATTTGGTCTAACACTACACCAAGCGTTATGTAAGTTGGAAGCTTGTGCATTTTGCTGAACAGTTCTTTTTAACTTAAAGATAACTTCCTGAGCAGCACCATTAGATTCATTAAAGAAAACTCCTTGGTATTGAGCTTTAGTAGCAAGACTTACTCCAGAACTAGCGATTACCTGGTTAGCCCAAGTTTCAGCATTCGTATAATCTCCTTTATAAGCATATGCGCGAGCTTTTAAACCTCTTGTAAAGTTAACGTTAGCTACTGTCGGATCAAGTGCTGGTGCCGGGTTAGCAGTATATAAAGCAATTGCCTGATCTAAGTCACTGTGAATGAATGCATAAAATTCTCCATTCGTATTTCTTAGACGGTCGTTGTCTTCAGCGGCAAAGACTCTATCAGAAATAATACCCGCTAAAGCAGTGTCACTTTTCATATCTGTTGTAAAATATGACATGATTTTTAGATGACAGTAAGCTCTCATTGTTAAAGCTTCCGCTTTAATTCTAGCAATAACTTTTGCATCATCAGCATCCTTTGGTACTATTTTAGTAGAGTAATCAAGAAGCCTGTTAATTCTTGCTAAAGCAATATAGGTATTTGCCCATAATGCAGAAGGTCCACCTGATGTAGGAGTCAAGAAGAATACATAGTCATCAGTTAAACCTTGTCCGCCATTTGCTACTCCAATTCCGCATTCATCTGTAAATACAGATACAAATTCTGCTTCAGCTCTGCCAGATGCAGCTGCATATACAGAATTAAGTAATAGTCTTAGGTCAGAACTTGTCTGGAAGGCAACATCTTCTGTCAAGGCCCCAGGTGCATAGGTATCTAGCATATCATTGCTACAAGATGTAGAAGATAATCCTGCTAAGGCTATAAGTGATATATAAACTAATTTTTTCATTTTTTTTAAATTCTTATTCATTAAAATTAAAACTTAACATCAAACCCTAAAGTAAATGTTTTAGGAGAAGGATATTGACTTTGATCTGCTCCTCTGTTACTTTCAGCATCATATCCCTGCCATTTAGTCCATGTCGCAAGGTTCTCACCCTGTAATGTTATTCTTAACTCTCTTACAAATGTACCATTCAGTAAAGATTTTGGAATATTATATCCTAATTGGATATTTCTAAGTCTTACATAAGATGCGTCCACCAAGAATCTGTCTGATAATGCCTGAGCATCATAATTAGAAGCTGTAAGGGAAGGAATATTTGTATTCGTATTTGTAGGAGTCCAAGCATTTAATAGATCGCTTGAAACGTTAAACTGACCTAACTGAGTTGGATCATAGAATCCTGACATATCATAATCGTATCTGTATAGACCTGCAACATACGTAAATGTTGTAGATAAATATAATCCTTTATAATCCAAATCAAATCCAAAACCACCTTGGTATTTAGGAACTGTATTGTATTTAAGAGGTCTTAAGTCTGCAGTTGTTGGCGTTTCAGTCGGATTACCGTTGATATCTTCAAATAATAAGTTACCATTACTTGGATTAACACCTAAATAGTGGTATACATAAGGTGCCTGATACAAAGATCCGTTTTGAGAATATACCATTGGCTGAGTACCTTCTCTTAAAATTCCGTCTGGTAAATCATATACTCTTTGCTTATTGATAGATCCGTTTCCTCTTAAAGTAAAGGTAAGGTTACCATTTTTGATTAGATCATAAGCAAGAGATAATTCATATCCACTGTTTCTTAAATCCTGCGGAGTATTTTGTCTGATAGATAAAACCCCACTCGTTGGAGACTGTGCCCAGTCATCAAATAGGTCAATCGTTTTTCTGTCATATACGTCAAACTGTCCTCTCAATTTTCTATTGAATAATTCGAAGTCAGTACCAATGTTCCATTGTTTAGTAGTTTCCCATCTCAGGTCTGCATATCCTAAAGTGATTCCCATACCCATTAATCCGTTATAAACGTTATTAACAATAGAGAAAGTATCTAGGTATGGAGGAGGGTTTAATCCAGCCCAAACAGTACCATCTACGATTCTTTGGTTACCGGTCACCCCGTAAGAACCTCTGATTTTAAATGAGTTAACCCATTTAACATTATCCATGAAGCTTTCTTCATCTACATTCCATCTACCTCCCACAGACCAGAAAGTACCCCATCTTTGATCCTCGCTGAATCTGCTTGAAGCATCTCGTCTGATGTTCGCCACAATACCATATTTTTTATTGTAGTCGTAATCAAGGTTACCAAAGAAAGAGAACATATTCAATCTTGATTGTCCTGCTCCTACTGTTGGTACGTTGAAGTCATCATTACTTGTATCTGTAACATAACCTGTTCCTGCACCCGGTACCCAAGTCAATGGATTAAGACCTCTTTGGGTAAATGTGCTTGATTTTAACATAGCATTATTAAATTCGAAAGCTCCAGCAGCATTAATAGTGTGGTCTCCGAAAGATTTGCTATATTCTAATTGCCATAAGTTATTGAAATAGAATTGTCTTGATTCAGCAATTGTTTCTGTTCCTACCGCTTCTGTTCCGTTTTGGAATAAGAAAGAGTTGAATGAAATTGGATGCTGCCAAGTTAATCCGTTTTGAGTAATTAACTGAGCATTCGCTCTCATTCTCGCAGTAAGGGAAGGAAGAATCTGATAAGATAGTTCAGAAGTAACATCTAATCTCATTTCATCTAAACCTGTGTAGAATGTTTTCATTTTATCTATCAGGAATAGTGGAGTATATAATAATGTTCCTTCAGTTTCATATAGATTGAACAACTGTTGAGAATTCTGATATAGGCTAGGAGAAAGGTGAGGTGCTCCCTGGTATGCACCAAGTACCATATTTTGGTTTACACCACCAGTACCTAAACTTCCGATCTGATCGTTTCTAGTGAAACCAATTGCAGTACCAAAAGTATATTTGAATTTATTATCATTCGTTTTACCGTTAATTGTATTTCTAACAGTAAATCTCTTCATACCACTGTTTTCCAGGATACCATCTTGTTGTAAGTAACCTACATTGGTATAGCTGTTAATGTTTTTAGCTCCTGTAGTTACAGAGAAGTCATGACTCTGTAAGAAAGAAGGTCTAAAGAAAACATCTAGCCAGTTAGTATTTGTTTGATAATTATTGATTTCTTCCTGAGTCATATCAGCACCTACACCGGCACCATATCTATTTTCAAGAGTTAGTAATTGTCTGGCATTTGCTAAATTATATCTAGCATCTTGCAACATTGAAACCCCAATCTGAGATCTATAGTTAAATGCTGTTCTGTCGCCATATCTTCCTTGTTTGGTCTTGATAACAATAACCCCGTTAGAACCTCTGTTACCATATTGAGCCGTAGCAGAAGCATCTTTCAATACTTCCATACTTTCAACATCATTCGGGTTTAATGATCTGAATGAGTCACTGTTCGTAGGGAAACCATCAATTACATACAACGGGTCAGTGTTTCCACTAAAAGTACCAACCCCTCTGATGATTACAGTTGGCTTGGCCCCCGGTTGTCCTGTTCCAGTACTAATATTAACCCCAGCCAACTGCCCCTGAACAACGTTCATAAGGTTTGAGTTCGGTCTACCGTTAATAGTTTCTTCTTTAATTTGCGCAGTAGATACCACTGCAGTTTTTTTAGATACAGCTCTATATCCAACCACTACAACCTCATCGATTTTAGTCTCTTGTTTTGGAATAGTATCCTGTTTTGTTTGCGCCAATAGTGTTTGCCCACCCATAAAGAACAATACTCCAGCACTCAATACACGTAATTTAACATTCATATTAACAAATTTTAATATATTTTAATAGGCAAATATGTTAATAAATATTAACACTTGCAAGTTTTTTAATCACTTATATGGCCTGGTTTTTTACAATAATTAGTGAATTATAGATAAAATAAATAAAACTTAGCAATAATAGGCGGTTATTATTTAATAAAACTCAAAATAACCATAACAAAAAACATATTTAACAGATAATACTCAACGATAAAAATATTATTTAGAATCATTATAAATTAAAAACAGACAAAATAAAAAACCACTTGCTAAACAAGTGGTTTTCATGTATTTAAATTAAAAAGTTTTATTTCAACTTCTTTTTAACGGCAACTTCTTCATAAACCTCTAAAATATCTCCTACTTCAATATCGTTATATCCTTTAAGGTTCAATCCACATTCATACCCTTTTGTAACCTCTTTAACGTCATCTTTGAAACGTTTTAAGCTTTCCAATTCTCCATCAAATTTAACGATTCCGTCTCTCAACACTCTTACTTTAGAGTTTCTTGTCACTTTACCTGAAAGTACCATACAACCAGCAATTGTTCCTACCTTGGAAATCTTAAATACTTCTCTGATTTCAACATTACCGATTACCTGTTCTTTAATTTCAGGAGAAAGCATTCCTTCCATTGCTTCTTTCACTTCTTCAATCGCTGCATAGATTACAGAATATGTTCTGATCTCGATTTCTTCTCTGTCTGCAAGATCTTTAGCATTGGCTCCAGCTCTTACATTAAATCCGATAATGATGGCATCAGACGCCGTTGCAAGGTTAACATCAGATTCGGTAATCTGACCAACTCCCTTATGAAGAATATTCACATTGATCTCTTCCGTAGATAATCTCTGCAACTGATCGGATAATGCTTCTACCGAACCATCCACGTCTCCTTTAAGGATAATATTCAGTTCTTTGAAATCACCCAAAGCAATTCTTCGTCCAAGCTCTTCAAGGGTTGTATGTTTTTTGGTTCTGATGGAAAGTTCTCTCTGAAGCTGCTCTCTTTTATTTGCAATGGTTTTAGCTTCACTTTCATCTTCATATACTTTAAACTTATCACCTGCTGTAGGAGCTCCATCCAATCCCAGAATAGTAACCGGAATTGAAGGTCCTGCTTCTTTAAGATTTCTACCTCTTTCATCAAGCATCGCTTTTACTTTACCATGGTTTTTACCGGCAAGAACATAATCTCCAACTCTTAAAGTTCCTGATTGAACAAGCATGGTTGATACATAGCCTCTTCCTTTATCTAAAGAAGCTTCAATAACAACACCCTGAGCATTTCTATTAGGATTGGCTTTTAATTCCAATAATTCAGCCTGAAGCAATACTTTCTCTAATAAAAGATCAATATTATTACCAAACTTAGCAGAGATTTCCTGAGATTGAACATTTCCACCCCACTCTTCCACCAAGATGTTCATTCCTGAAAGCTGCTGACGGATATTATCCGGATTCGCACTTGGTTTATCCACTTTATTCAGGGCAATGATCATTGGTACACCTGCTGCCTGTGCGTGAGAAATAGCTTCTTTTGTCTGAGGCATTACATCATCATCTGCGGCAATAACAATAATAGCAATATCGGTAATCTGAGCACCTCTGGCTCTCATCGCTGTAAACGCTTCGTGACCCGGTGTATCTAAGAATGTAATTCTCTGACCGTTTTCAAGTTTTACGTTATAAGCACCGATATGTTGGGTAATCCCTCCTGATTCACCCGCAATTACGTTGGTTTTTCTAATATAGTCGAGTAATGAAGTCTTCCCGTGATCCACGTGTCCCATTACCGTTACAATCGGAGCTCTTGGACGAAGGTCTTCCTCGCTGTCAATTTCATCTTCTGAGTCGGTTTCTTCAAGATCTGCATCAGAGAATTCAATTTTATATCCGAACTCGTCTGCTACTAATAGTAATGTATCAGCTTCTAGTCTCTGATTCATGGTAACCATAACTCCTAATGAGAAACAAGCAGAGATTACTTCAGTTGGTGACACATTCATTAAGCTTGCCAGCTCGCCTACCGTAATAAACTCGGTAACCTTCAGAGTCCTGTCTTGCGCTTCAAGCTCTTGCTGACGCTCATCCTGTTCTCTACGGAAAGTTCGCTTATCTTTTCTATGTTTAGCAGATTTAGATTTACCTCCCTTATTGGTCAACTTTTCAAGGGTTTCCTTAATCTGGTTTTTAACCTGTTCATCTGTTAATTCAACAGGCATGACTCTTTGTCCGGGTCTGTTATTCTGACCTTTTTTGAATCCTCCGCCCTGGCCTTGACCTGGGGGACGATTTCCCTGATTGTTGTTTCCAAAACGGTTTCCACCCTGACCTCCTTGGCCTTGTGGACGATTTCCTTGTCCACCCTGACCTTGTGGTCTGTTTCCTTGATTCCCTCCCTGAGGACGGTTCCCTTGGCCACCGCCTTGGTTATTGTTTCCGGATTGCTGGTTATTCCCTTGGTTCTGTTGGTTAGGACCGGGCTTTTCAATCCTTTTTCTTTTCTTTTTAGCACCGGCAGAAGATCTGGATTTATCCGCAAATTGGGTTAAATCAATTTTTTCACCCACAATTTTTGGCCCGTCAAGCTTTTGATAAACGGTTTCAATTTTTTGAGGTTCCTGTGGTTCTTCAGCTATCTGAGGTTCCTGTTTTGTTTCAACAGGCTTTGGCTCGGTTGCCACAACAGGTTTTGGGGCTTCTTTCACAGGCTCTTCAACCGGCTTTTGCTCCACTTTCTTTTCTTCCGCTGCTGGTTTTTCTTTTTTAGCAGGTCTGTTTCTGCTTTCTATCTGGGACAAATCAATTTTATCCAAAACTTTGAATTCCTGCTTTTCAGGGGTTGCAGGAGTAGGTTCAGGAGTCTTTACAGGTTCCTCTTTTTTCTCTTCCACTGCAGGAGCAGGAGCTTCTTCCGCTTCTGGTTTCTTATTTTCTAAATCTATTTTACCTAAAATTTTTGTTTCCGGTTTTATATTAGCTTTAGCTCTTATTACTTCAGGGGTTTTCTTTTCTTCAATTTCCAGTTTTTCTTCCGGAACTTTAGTAATCACCACCTCATGGGAAGCCTTACGTTGTTCGCCATCCTTGGCAAACTCAGCCTCCAATGCAGAATATGCCGCTTCTTCCAATTGAGCGTTAGGATTGCTTTCAACCTCAAAGCCCTTGGATTGTAAAAACTCTACTAATCTGGACATCGAAATGTTGAATTCCTTGACCGCTTTATTTAATCTAATTTTTGGCATTTATATTATTTACTATTTTTTAATTTTTAAAATTAAAGTATTTCTTTTTTACTGTTTATTAAAATTATTAAAATTTTAATCCTCAAATTCTTCTCTTAAAATACGTTTTACATCTTCAATAGTTTCTTCCTCAAGGTCAACCATGTTTAAAAGACTCTCCGTTTCTTTATCTAATACAGATTTTGCAGTAGTAAGACCTACTTTTCTAAACTCTTCCAAAATCCATTCTTCAATATCGTCATTAAATTCTTTCAATTCAACATCGTCATCCTCGCTGGATTCTCTATATACATCAATTTCATATCCTGTCAACCAAGAAGCCAGTCTGATATTCTGACCTTGTTTTCCGATTACTTTAGAAATCTCTTCAACAGGAGTATATACCAGTGCATAAGTACTATCCTCATTGATATCAATTTTATTGATGGTAACATTTCCTAAAGCTCTCTTCACCAAGATCTCAGGGTTTTTAGACCACTGAATCACATCGATGTTTTCATTTCTCAACTCTCTTACAACCCCGTGAATTCTCGATCCTTTTACTCCCACACAAGCTCCTACCGGATCAATTCTGTCATCGTAAGCATCCACTGCAATTTTTGCCTTTTCTCCAGGTATTCTCACCACTTTTTTCAGGATGATTGTTCCGTCCTGAATCTCAGGAATTTCCAGTTCTAATAATTTCTCTAAGAATTTAGGTGCAGTTCTGGAAATAATAATCTGCGGTTTAGAACCTTTAAAATCTACTGTTTCTACAATAGCTCTGATGTTTTCTCCTTTTTTAAAGAAATCGGACGGAATCTGATTTTCTTTTGGCAGAATGAATTCATTTCCTTCATCATCAAGCAAAATAACATGCTTATGACGGATATGATGAATTTCCCCTACAACAATTTCACCAATTCTGTCTCTAAATTGTTCATACAACATGGCATTGTTATGCTCCTGCAGTTTGGTGGCTAAGATTTGTTTCAGAGTAAGGATATTTCTTCTTCCCAACTGGGCAACAGGAATTTCCATGGTATACTCCTCTCCTACTTCGAAGGTAGGGTCTATTTTCTTAGCTTCGGAAATTTCGATTTCCAAGTCATCATCTTCAGACATCTCGTCCTCTACAATTGTCTTGTTCAAAAATATCTGAAAATCTCCTTTATCCGGGTTTACAATCACATCAAAATGATCATCTGAATCAAATCTTTTTCTCAAAAGGGTTTTCAGTGAATCTTCAATAATTGCCATAAGATCAATCTTACTGATCCCCTTTTCGTCTTTAAAATCACCAAAGGATTCAATCAACGCTATATTATCCATTTATCTTTTTGCTTTTTTTAAAATTTAATTACTACTAATGCTTTTTTTATCTCCGTATAAGGTATTTCCTTCTCTTCTTCCACATCCACTTTACCTTTTCCTATGTCTTTCGGTTTTCTGTATCGTAAAACAAGGGTGATTTTGTCTTCATCTACTTTGGACAATTCACCTTCAATTTTAGAAGAATCGCCCAAGAGAACTTCAATTTCTCTTCCAATATTCTTACTGAATTGTCGTGGCGTAGATAAAGGCTCACTTAATCCCGCCGACATTACCTGCAGGCTGAAATCATGTTCTTCACGATCCATATTGAATTCTATGGCACGGCTTGCATCCAGACAATCCTGCAAAGAAACCCCATTATCTCCATCTAAAATCACTATAATATCATTCCCTGCAGAAATCTTTAAATCGATAAGAAATAAGTCTTTTCTGGTTTCGAGGAATGCCTGTAACAATTCTTCAATTCTTTTTCTAAACTCCATAATTTATCTTTGATTTACCCGTACGAAAAAAGGCTTTCTTCCGAAGCCTTCCCATTTTTTTCCGTAAATCCATTGCAAATATACGTATTTTTTCTAAAAAAGCAAAATCATCTTATTATCAAGTAAATAAGCAGATTATATCTATCCTCAATAAATAAAAAACACAATGATGGTATTTTTACTATTTTTGTCATGAATTTTTAAAAACATACATTTTGAATATAACAATTGTAGGAACAGGTTATGTAGGATTGGTCACAGGAACTACTCTCGCAGAACTTGGCAATTCAGTATACTGTGTTGATATTGATGAGAAAAAAGTAGAAGGTATGAAAAACGGCATTGTTCCCATTTATGAGCCGAATCTTGAGGAAATGTTTTTAAGAAACATTCAGGCCGAAAGGTTATTTTTCACCACTAATTTAAAAGAGGCTTTAGACAAAAGTGAAGTCGTTTACCTTGCACTTCCGACTCCTCCGGGAGAAGATGGTTCCGCAGATCTTTCTTATGTTCTGCAGGTAGCCAATAATATCGGAGAAATGATGACTGAATACAAGGTTATCGTTAACAAGAGTACGGTTCCTGTTGGAACTGCTGACAGAGTAAGCGAAGTGATTGCATCTAAAACAGCCCTTCCTTTCGATGTGGTTTCAAACCCAGAGTTTTTAAGAGAGGGTTTCGCTGTGGAAGACTCCATGAATCCGGCAAGAGTGGTTGTAGGATCAAGCTCCGAAAAGGCAAAAGAAATTATGGCTAAAATTTACCAGCCATTTACGAATACAGGAATCCCTATCATTTTTATGGATGAAAAGTCATCAGAGCTCACCAAATATGCATCCAATTCTTTCCTGGCAGTGAAGATTACTTTTATGAACGAAATTGCCAACTATTGTGAAAAAGTGGGTGCGGATGTGGATAAAGTGAGATTAGGAATGGGGAGTGATGACAGAATCGGACACCGGTTTTTATTTCCCGGCATCGGATATGGCGGAAGCTGTTTTCCTAAAGATGTGAAAGCATTAATAAAATCAGGGAAAGAAGAAAATTTCAATTTTCAGATTTTAGAAGCTACGGAAACCGTGAACACCGCACAAAAAGTTATTCTGGTTTCTGATATTGAAAATTATTTCGGAGGCAATATAGAAGGAAAAACCATTGCTTTTTGGGGATTAGCCTTCAAGGCCAATACAGACGATATCCGCGAAGCTTCTTCTTTGGATAATATTGATCTGTTATTAAAAAAGGGTGCGAAAATTGTTGCCTATGATGCTGTTGCAGAAAAGAATGTGCAGAAAGTCCTCGGAGACAAGATTCAATACGCAAAAAGCATGTATGAAGCTTTAGAAAATGCAGATGCCTTATTCATAGCAACAGAATGGCCGGAGTTTAAAAATCCGAACTTCAAACTTATGGCTGAAAAAATGAAAAACAAAGTCATTTTTGACGGAAGGAATATGTATCCATTGGAAATTCCTGAACAAAACGGATTTTATTATAAAAGTATAGGTAGAAAAACAATCGTAAAATAAAGAGATGAAAAATATAATTATTACAGGTGGGGCAGGGTTTATTGGTTCTCATGTTGTAAGAGAATTTGTAAAGAACAACCCGGATACAACCATTATTAATCTTGATGCTCTTACTTATGCAGGGAATCTTGAAAACCTAAAGGACATTGAACATGAATCTAATTATGTTTTTGAAAAAGCAGATATTACAAAACCTGAAGAATTAAGAAGAATATTTGAAAAATATAATCCGGATGCTGTCGTACATTTAGCTGCAGAGAGCCATGTGGACAGAAGTATTACAGACCCGATGGCATTCATCAACACCAATGTTCACGGAACAGCTAATCTTCTTAACCTTTGTAAAGAGTTCTGGACGCTGAACCCGGATCACACGCATGGAAGATTTCCGGATGAAAAGAGAACGAATTTATTTTATCATGTTTCTACAGACGAAGTTTACGGAAGCTTGGGAGAAACCGGATTTTTTCTTGAAACAACCCCATATGACCCACAATCTCCTTATTCAGCATCAAAAGCAGCTTCTGATCATTTGGTAAGGGCATATGGGAATACGTATGGAATGCCATTTATTGTATCTAACTGTTCAAACAATTATGGTCCGAATCATTTCCCAGAAAAACTGATTCCTCTTTGTATTTCCAATATCATTAATGAAAGGCCTTTACCTATTTATGGTGACGGAAAATATACACGTGACTGGTTATTCGTAATTGATCACGCAAGAGCAATCCATCAGATCTTCAATGAAGCGAAGACAGGAGAAACCTACAATATCGGAGGCTTCAATGAATGGCAGAACATTGATTTGGTAAAAGAGCTTATCAAACAAATGGACGCCAAATTAGGAAAACCTGAAGGACATTCTGAAAAACTGATTACTTTTGTTAAAGACAGACCGGGACACGATAAGCGTTATGCTATTGATGCCTCCAAATTAAATAAAGATTTAGGATGGAAACCGTCAGTCACTTTTGAGGAAGGACTTTCTAAAACCATAGACTGGTATCTTGAAAACAAAGAATGGCTGGAGAATGTAACGAGTGGAGATTACCAGAAGTATTACGAAAAACAATATAATTAAAACACACACGATGAAAGGTATCATTTTAGCCGGAGGTTCAGGAACAAGGCTTTATCCGCTCACCATTGCCGTAAGCAAACAATTAATGCCGGTTTATGATAAACCCATGATTTATTACCCTCTTTCCACCCTGCTTTTAGCAGGAATTAAGGATATACTGATTATCACCACTCCCCATGACCAAGCCGGTTTTATCAAACTTTTGGGAGACGGTTCACAGATCGGATGTAATATAGAATATGTTGTGCAGCCAAGCCCAGACGGATTGGCACAGGCTTTCATATTAGGAGAGCAATTTATTGGTAATGATCCGGCAGCATTGGTATTGGGAGACAATATTTTCTATGGCTCCGAAATGGGGACGCTATTAAAGAATAAGACTAATCCAAAAGGTGGTGTTGTATTCGCATATCATGTTGCAGACCCGGAAAGATACGGTGTCGTAGAATTTGATGACAACTTCAAGGCTGTTTCAATAGAAGAAAAACCTACTCATCCTAAATCAAATTACGCAGTTCCCGGACTTTATTTTTATGATAATGAAGTAGTGGAAATCGCTAAAAACATTCAGCCTTCTGCGAGAGGTGAACTTGAAATTACTGACGTTAATAATGTTTACCTTCAAAAAGAAAGACTGGAGGTCGGGGTCTTAGACAGGGGTACAGCATGGCTGGATACGGGAACCTTCGATTCGCTCCATGATGCCTCAGAATTTGTAAGTGTGATTGAAAAAAGACAGGGCTTTAAGATCGGCTGTATTGAGGAAATTGCTTTCAGAAATAAATTCATTAATGAAGAAAAACTCCTTGAAACGGCTGCCAAATATGGAAAAAGCGGATATGGCGAATATCTGAAGCAGCTCGTAAAAAAATAACTGCAAACATTTAAAATATTTACAAACTATTGGCCTTATGGTCAATAGTTTTTTGTTCATAATAACAAATATCAATATATTAGTTGTTAATTTCGATTTATATCGATGAATAATTCATAAATTGAGAAGCAATGATCGAATTAATTATTATAAATTTGCATAAAACATATACTGATGAATGAACCACAACAAAAGTGGACAGAAACTATCGAGGCAAGTCACTCTTTATTTGATTTACGGTTAAGTGAGGTCTGGAGATATAAAGATCTTATTTATATGTTTGTAAAAAGGGATTTTGTGTCAAGTTTCAAGCAAACTGTTCTGGGACCGATCTGGTTTTTTATCAACCCAATCTTAACAACCATCGTTTATCTGGTTGTTTTTGGAAGAATTGCCAATTTACCTACGGACGGTGCTCCCCGATTATTATTTTACCTTGCCGGAGTAACACTTTGGAATTACTTCTCAAGCTCATTAACGGGTACGTCTTATACTTTTGCCGGAAACGCCAATATTTTCGGGAAAGTCTATTTTCCCAGACTTGTCACTCCGATTTCAATTGTAATTTCCAATCTTATGCGGTTTGCCGTCCAGCTATTATTATTTATTCTTGGATGGGCATATTATCTGTCTAAAGGTGAAGTTCACCCCAACTGGTGGATTCTGGCAACTCCTTTTCTGATCATCCTGATGGCTCTTTTTGCATTAGGAGTAGGAATGATATTTTCCGCACTTACCACAAAATATAAAGACCTGAACATGCTTTTGGGTTTTGGAGTTAGCTTATACATGTATGCTACTCCGGTAATATATCCCGTGTCTTCACTTCCCGATCCTTTTAAAAAGATCGCCATGTATAACCCTTTGACCGGTATTTTTGAATGCTTCAAGTATGCCTGGATGGGAGTAGGAGAATTCTCCCCTTTGATGTTGGGAATCAGCTCCGTTATCATTCTGATTCTCCTGGCTATAGGAATTGTTATTTTCAACAAAGTTGAAAAGACATTCATGGATACTGTATAAGTAATTTAACTCTAAAATCAGAAAACATGCTGGCTTTAAAAGCAGAAAACATATCAAAACAATACCGTTTGGGAGAAGTGGGAACCGGAACACTTTCCCATGACCTGAACAGGTTTTGGCATAAAATAAGAGGCAAGGAGGACCCTTATCTGAAAATTGGGGAAGCCAATGACAGAACCACAAAAGGAGACTCAGAATATGTCTGGTCCCTTCGCGATATCAATTTTGAGATTAATCAGGGGGATGCGGTAGGTATTATCGGAAGAAACGGTGCCGGAAAATCTACCCTGTTGAAACTTCTGAGCAAGGTAACCAAACCCACCACGGGAAAAATATATAGCCAGGGAAGAATTGCTTCTTTACTGGAAGTAGGAACCGGTTTTCATCCTGAAATGACAGGCCGTGAAAATGTATTTCTTAATGGCGCTATCTTAGGAATGACCCGAAAAGAAATTAAACGTAAATTTGATGAGATTGTAGATTTTTCAGGAGTAGAAAGATATATCGATACTCCGGTAAAAAGATATTCCTCGGGGATGTATGTGCGCCTTGCTTTTGCTGTTGCTGCTCACCTGGAGTCCGAAATCCTAATTGTGGATGAAGTTTTAGCCGTAGGAGATGCGGAATTTCAGAAAAAATGTCTGGGAAAAATGGGGGACGTAACGAGAGGAGAAGGAAGGACTGTATTATTTGTAAGTCATAATATCACAGCTATTAAAGAGCTCTGTAATAATGCTATCCTTTTGGAAAAAGGACAACAGATAATGCAGGGAGAAGTTAACAGATGTATTATTGAATATCAGAAAAACAGCCAGGTCAAATTTTCTTATGATTATTTGAATCATCCTGAAAAGGTTGAAAATGATAAAATACAGGTAAAATCTTTTATAACCGAACCCATCGCCGGGGATATGATCAATATCAAATCGGGGGTCCGGGTGACAGTCACCTTCATGTCAAAACTAGAAAATGTGGATATTGATCTTTCCTTTTTCCTTAAAAACAGTCATGATTTAACGGTGATGAGTACAGGATTAATGGTGTGTGGAAATAAAGATGCAGAAAAAGGAGACTATACCGTTACCTTTGAAATTCCGCCTTATACTATTAATGAAGATTCATATTATTTTGATTTTTTCTGGGGGATAAACAGATCTGAAATTGCATTCAGAACTGAAGCTTTTGGATTTGAGGTTAATGGAATGCAGAATCAGTTTGGTGAAATCATAAAATCACCGGGAATCCTGTTCCCTCAAATTATACATAAAATCGAAAAGGTATAAACTCTGCAAATTAGTTTGCGGGTTGTTATATAATTTATACTTTTAATTGAAAAAAATAATTAATTATTAATAATTATATTCATCGTTAATGGATATCCCTCATATTATCAATTTTTCCAGAATAGGTTCTCAGGATTTAGGATATATTACGGTAGCGGAGGCTCAAAAAGATACCCCGTTTGATATAAAAAGAGTATACTGGACCTATTACACACCTCAGGATGTAACCCGAGGCGGACACGCTCACAAAAAACTTCAACAAATTATATTTGCAGTTTCAGGAACTATAGAGTTTAATACTCTGGATTTGAATGGCAATAAAGACACTTTCATTTTAGATTCCCCTTCCAAAGGATTGTATATTCCCAGATTGATTTGGAGAGACATTAAGTTTAGTCACAGCGCAGTATTATTATGCTTAGCTTCGGAGCTTTATGACGAAAAAGATTATTTTAGAGATTTTGATGAATTTATAAATTATAAAAAATGATTCATTCTTTAGCTGATGTTCAATCCCTCAATATAGGAGAAGGCACTCATGTCTGGCAGTTCTGTGTAATATTGAAGGATGCCAAAATAGGAAAGAATTGCAATATCAATTGTCAGGTTCTGATAGAAAACCAGGTGATTATCGGGGATAATGTCACTATAAAGCCTGGTGTACAAATATGGGATGGCATCACTCTTGAAGATGATGTTTTCATTGGTCCGAATGTTACTTTTACCAACGACTTATTTCCCAAATCCAAGAACAAAGATTTTAAACTGGAAAAGACTTTGATAAAAAAGGGAGCTTCTATTGGCGCCAATGCTACAATATTAGCGGGAATTACTATAGGAGAAAATGCATTGATCGGAGCAGGTAGTGTTGTAACTAAAAATGTTCCTCAAAATGAAATATGGGTTGGAAATCCCGCAAAATTTTTAAAGAAAAAGCACGATGATTAAATTTCTGGACTTACAAAAAATAAACCTTTCCCACCAACAGGAAATTGAAAATGCGTTATTAGAGACATTTCGTTCCGGCTGGTACCTGTTAGGTGAAAAAATAAAAACCTTCGAAAAAGAACTTGCTCAATATTGTAATGTTCCCCATGCCATTGGTGTAGCTAATGGTTTGGATGCTTTAAGGCTGATTTTAAGAGCTTATATAGAATTAGGGGTGATGAAGGAAGGAGATGAAGTTGTGGTTCCGGCTAATACCTATATAGCTTCCCTCCTTGCTATTACAGATAATAAATTGGTTCCTGTTTTAGTGGAACCGGATATCAATACTTATAATATTGATGTTACCAAAATTGAAGAAAAAATCACTTCAAAAACCAGAGCCATTCTTCTTGTTCATTTATACGGAAGCATTGTATTTTCAGAAGACCTTACCCGCCTTGCAGATAAATATGATCTGAAAATAGTAGAAGATAATGCTCAGGCTATAGGCGCTGTATGGAATAATAAAAAATCAGGAAGCTTGGGAGATGCCGCAGGATTTAGTTTTTACCCTGGAAAAAATTTAGGAGCTTTAGGAGATGCTGGTGCCGTTACCTGCAAAGAACAGGATGTAGCGGATTGTATAAGAACATTGGCCAACTATGGCTCTCAGAAAAAATACGTTAATAAATATCAAGGATACAACTCCCGATTAGACGAGATTCAGGCGGCTGTTCTTTCAGTAAAATTTAAGTATCTGGATTCTGAAAACCAGAGACGACAAAAAATTGCTCAACGTTACCTTACGGAAATCGTAAATCCTAAAGTTATACTTCCGTACCATAAAATAGAAGAGAAGAGTCATGTATATCATCTGTTTGTAGTGAGAACAGAACACAGAGATGATCTGCAAAGATATTTGGAAGAAAACAGTATTCAAACATTGATTCATTATCCTATCCCTCCTCATCAACAGGAAGCATATTCTGATTTAAAAATACTTCAATTACCTATTACAGAAAAAATTCATCAGGAAGTTTTGAGTTTACCTATGTCTCCGGTAATGACAGATGATGAAGTTTCAAAGGTCATACAAACTATAAATTCATTCTAATAATGGTTCTGAATATAATATTTTCATATAATCGCGCCATTCAACTGGATTATCTGTTACAATCCGTTTTACAACATTTTAAGACGGATTCTAAGATTGTCATACTTTATCATACAAGCGGCAATCACAAGAAAGGTTATGATTTACTGAAGGAAAAATATGCAGGTCAACAGAACATTTCCTTTGTTGAAAGAAAAAATGTTTTGTTTGATGTTTCTTATATAAAAGCAATCCATTCTGAGAAAGACTGGAAGTTTTTTAAAGAAAAAAACCTTTTCAATAAGTATGGAGATAATTTTAAAGGGTTACTGCAAAATATCATCCGCAAAAGCGACTGCGAATTTGTTATGTTCAATACGGATGACGGCGTTTTCTTCGATGATGTTGTTATCTCCGATGAAATTTTCAATATTATACGAAATAATCCGGAAAATGCTTCATACAGACTGTACGTTGGAGAAAACCTGGAAGGTCAGCCCAGCTATGTAAAGAAGAAAAATGATTATTACGAATGGGATTACTATACGGATACTGTTGTCCATCATTGGTCATACCCTTTTTCTGTTGATGCAACCATTTATCATTCAAAAGGCCTTTTGAAATATCTAGAAAAAATGGTTTACCATAATCCAGTCACATTAGAGGAAAACGGCTGTCAGTATATATTACAACATAGGCTTTTCCGTATTGGCTTGAGCCCTATTCAATCAAAGCTTGTGGCCACAAAACTCAACAGGGTATCCGTAGATTCCCTGAACCCTACTATCCATATAAAACCTGATTTTCTTAATGAAAAATTTTTAGATGGATATACATTAGAGCTCATTATTCCTGAAAAGATTGATAATGCCAATATTGTCCCTGATAAAATTTATCTCATCAAGGGAGATACTAAGGAACTTATTTATTCAATGGATGCACAGGGTGAAAAAATTCAGAGCCTATTAGGTATTGAAGGGGCTAAAGAACAATTAGAATAATTTTGATTTGGAAAAAAGAGATTTAGTAACGATTATTGTTTGTAGCTACAACCAGGGAAGTTATATCAGGGAGTGCCTTGATAGTATTAAAGCACAAACCTACAACAATATACAACTTATTGTTGCTGATGATGCGTCACCGGATAACTCAGTACAAGTTTTTGAAGATTGGTTAAACGAAAATGATTACCCGGCAATCAAAAATTTCCATCAAAAAAACACCGGACTTGCCACAATATTAAATGAGTGTCTGGAGTTGATAAAAGGAGAATATGTAAAAGTAATTGCAGCAGACGACTTTCTTCATCCCGAAGCCATAGAAAAATGTATCGGAAAGCTCAAAAGCATGGGTGAAAACTATGGAATGGTTTATACAGATACCTACGGAATTGATGATCATTCCAATATTTTAAAAGATATTGCCGATTATAACGGGATGTACAATGAAGATCCTGAGATTTTCAGACAAAATCTTATAAAAAATAACCGGATTGCAGCATTAACTGTTGTAATGCGAAAAGAAGCTTTAACAAAAACAGGAGCGTATAGAAATGATCTCCTGGTTGAGGATTATTACCGTTGGCTAATGATCAGTTCTTTATACCATATTGCCTATATACCTGAAAAACTGGCCTATTACAGACTTCATTCTTCCAACATATCTTCTGCTAAAACAGAAAGAATAGATGAGGAATGCCTGTACCTGCAAATCATGTTTGACACAACCGGACAATTTAGAAAAAACATTAATTATAAAATTGAACAATTATATTTAGGAAACAAATTATCAAAGTTCTTACAAAGCCAGTTCCAACAGTACTCTTACAAAAAAAAGAGACTTGCATGGGCAATTCAATATAATATAAGCCCTGGACTATATACTTTAATTAACAGATATTTATAAACTGAAACTTACCTACAGCATGCATCATACTAATTAAAATACAATTTCCGATGTTCAAAAAAATTCAAAATTATATTAACAGGAAGATTACTTCTTTCATTGCGGATCTTGAGCTTCAGGAGAAGAAAAAAAAGTGGTGGCATTTTACTTCGAAACCCAATATCCATATTCACCATACGTTTGCACCTAAAGATATCAATATATTCAAAGGAAATGAAGGTGAATTTGGTGATATTACCATTGGGGAATATTTTTTTGTAAGAAGCTACTGCAATATATCCGTGCTTCCGGGGGCTACACTTCAGATCGGAAACGGGGTCTTCTTTAATAATTACTCATCTGTTAATTGTGTTGATAAGATTATGATTGGTGACAATACCATATTTGGAGAAGGAGTAAAGCTTTACGACCATAACCATAAATATGGTTTTGACCCTGATTTTTTTGTAGATAAGACTCAGTTTAAAACAGCTCCTATCACTATTGGTAAAAATTGTTGGATTGGCAGCAATACGGTTATATTGAAAGGAGTGGAAATTGGAGACAATTGCATCATTGGAGCAGGCTGTGTGATTCATAAATCCATTCCCTCCAACACAATCATAAAAAACAGTCAAAATTTAATATTCGAATCTTTACCAAATGAATGAAACAAAAAAAATATTAGTTATTTCCCATGAAGCATCATTATCAGGTGCTCCTATTCTATTATTAAGTTTGCTGAAAAAGCTTCAACAGGAGAAAAAGAATTACAGCATAGACATATTATTATTAAGAGCAGGGCTGCTGTACGAAGACTTTGCAAAAATTTCCAATAATAAAATTATAGTAGCTTCTTACTATAACCAGTCCCTATCTTTTGTCAACAGGAATTTTAAAAAACTTCAGGAAGCCTTCTTTCCCAAAGCCGAAAGCAGAGATGAACTTATTGAAAAAGTAACACTCGGACTGCTTTTGAAGAATTACAATCTGGTATATGGAAATACGGCTGAAACATTAATCTGGACTCTCCCATTTTACAAAAGAAACATACCAACTATCGTTGCCATTCATGAGCTTGCTTTCGGAGTAGAGAGTTCCTATTCAAAAGATTTTATTACAGAAAATGTATATAATGTATCCACTATCATTGCAGGTTCGAATGCTGTTGCTCAAAATCTGATCAACCGGTATAATGCTGATCCTAAAAAAATAAAAGTCATTCATTCATTTGTTGATGAAACCATTACCATCCAAAAAGACAAGCCTGCTTTAAGAAAAGAATTAAATATCTCTGATTCTGATCTGGTCATCGGAATTGCCAGTTCGCAAGAATTAAGAAAAGGAACTGACCTTGTACCGCTTCTCGTAAAAAAAATTGCACAAAAAACAGATATTGATTTTAAGTTTATCAATCTTGGCGGATCTACTAAAATCGGAGCCGTAAAATGTTCCATGCTTGATGCAGAAAAACTAGGTGTGGCAGATAAAATCATTTATGTGGACCACAATAAATTCCCTAATGATTATATTAACATCTTTGATATTTTCCTTTTACTCTCCAGGGAAGATCCTTTCCCTTTGGTTATGCTTACTGCTGCAAAACTAAAAAAACCGATTGTCGCGTTTGACCAAAGCGGAGGTGCCGTAGAATTCCTTGAAAATGGGTATGGTGTTCTCGCTCCATATCTTGATCTTGATGTAATGGCTTCTGAGATCGTAGAGCTTCTTAAAAATAAACAACTGAGGGAAAACTATGGAAATAAGATCCAACAGAAGTTAGAGACAGAGTACTCGGAAAAGAGGCTTACAACAGATATTTTCACAACCATAGAAGATCTGCTTAAATAATTCTATCATTTTATGATCTCAATAATAGTTTCATCATATCAAGCACATTATTATGATCAGCTAGTGGAAAGCATTCGCGAGACCATTGGCATTGATACTTATGAAATTATACAGATTTGGAATCCTAATCTTATGGGGATAACCCAGGCATATAACAAAGGAGCTCAGAAAGCTCAATATGAAAATTTTTTATTTCTTCATGAAGATGTTATCTTTCATACTCAGAATTGGGGTCAAAAATTAATGTCACATCTTGAAAAACCTAATGTTGGAGTTATTGGCATCTCAGGCTCTTCATATGTTCCGACTGCACCTTCCAGCTGGACTGTTTCTGAGGAATATCAACAAACCAATATTCTTGAAAGCACAAAAGAAAATCCTGTTCCCAGACATACACGGACAACAACAAAAACCATGAATAGGGTATATGGTGTTGACGGTGTATTTTTAGCAATAAAGAAACAAAATTTTATAATTTACAGATTTAATGAGGAATTAAAAGGATTTCATGGTTATGATTTAGATTTGAGCTTACGTGTGTCAAAAACTTTACAAAATTATACTGTTAACGATATTCTGATAGAACATTTTTCCATGGGAAATTTAGACAAAACATGGTTTGACACAAATATTTTCATCCGGGAAAAATTAGGTTCTGATTTTCATCAAAAAAAACCTGATACTGAGGCCAAAGCTTTTTTAAACTTTTTAGTACGATATTTTCAATATTATCCGATAAATAAAAAAACTATTTTATTTACATTAAAATTTTACCCTTATAAATCTCTTAATATTAAGGGACATTGTGTAATTTTAAAAAAATATTTTAGTTATCTAAGATATTCCTCTGATATCAATAATAAAAATGATTTTAAATAATAAAAACATTAGAATGAAAAAATTTTTAAATACTCACAATCAAGATTTAATGCAGTTCGCAGAAGATCATGCACTTATTTATAAAAACGCTAACCCATTCCCAAGCATCTCATTTGAAAACTTCTTTAATCCTGAATTTTTAGAGGAAGTTTTGGCAGAATTTCCAGATCTGGCTAAAGAAGATGCCATTAATTTTAACGATCCTCTTCAAAAAAAATTTGCTGGTAAAGGAGAGAAATCTTTCGGTCCTAAAACGAGAGAACTTATGTATTTTCTTAATTCCGAGCCCTTTCTCAATTTTGTAAATAAACTTGCCGGGATTGAAGAAGTGCTGTATGGTGACCCTTACTTTTCAGGTGGCGGACTTCATGAAATAAAAAGAGGAGGTTTATTAAAAGTACATGCTGATTTTAACAAAAACCCAACTAATGGGCTTGACAGAAGAATCAATGTTTTAGTATATCTCAATAAAGATTGGAAAGATGAATACGGAGGACATTTTGAATTGTGGAATAAGGACATGACAAAGTGTGAAACTAAAATTTCACCTAAATTTAATACGTTAGCTATGTTTTCTACTACATCAGATTCTTATCACGGACATCCTGACCCTCTAAACTGCCCTGAAGATATGAGTAGAAAATCGTTAGCATTATATTACTATTCCAACGGAAGACCGGAATCTGAAGCAATTGCATTCAAAGAAAGCCACAATACCCTGTTCGTACAAAGAAAAAATTCCAATGAAGATAATAAAGCTTGGGATGAAAATGTACAAAGAAAGCAACAACAGCCAAAAGTGCCTTTCTTAAAAAAAATATATTACAAACTATTCGGATAACAAGTATTACATATGATTATAGGAAATGGGCTTATTGCCAATTCATTAAAAAAAATTGACTCGGAAAACATATTGCTTTTTGCTTCAGGTGTATCTAATTCCCTTGAAACCAGAAGTTCAGAATTTGAAAGGGAATTCACTCTTTTAAAAAAAACGCTTAGTAATAACAAAGGAAAATTAATTTATTTTTCTACTCTTAGTATTCATGACCAGTCAAAGCAAGACAGTCACTATGTTCTTCATAAGTTGAAAATTGAAGCCTACATAAAAGATCATGTTGAAGATTACTTAATATTAAGAATAGGCAATATTGTAGGCAATGGAGGAAACCCAAATACTTTATTTAATTTTCTTAAGACCCAGATAACCAATGAAAATAAGTTTGTTATTCATCAGAAAGCAAGAAGGCTTTTATTAGATATTGATGATATTGCAAAATTCCTGAATACCCAATGTACTCATTTAACAAATGAAACTCTTAATTTCGCTTATCCTTATTATTATGACCTAAAGGAAATCGTTGGAGCCATTCAAAAAAAGATTAATAAGCCGGCTCACTATGACGAAATTAATGAAGGTGATTTTTATAAAGTATCCTTTGATGATAACATTGCCCAATTCTTTTCGGGGATAAGTCCGGATGATTATCTTCAAAAATTAACCGAAAAATATATATAAAACGCAATACAAATGCCTAGAATATATTTTATCATTGTTACTTACAACGCCATGAAATGGTCGGAAAGATGTTTTAACAGTTTAAGGCAATCTTCCATTCCGGTAAGTTGTATTGTGATTGATAATGGCTCTACAGACGGCACTCAGGAATATATAAAAAAACATTTCCCAGAAGTGGATTTCATCCAGTCTGAAGAAAATTTAGGCTTTGGAAAAGCGAATAATATTGGTATTGAAAAAGCATACATAGAAGGGGCAGATTTTTTCTACCTGATGAATCAGGATGCTTGGCTTTATACTGATAGTATAGAAAAATTATTGGATGTCTATAGTAATTATCCGGCTCAGCAAGAGATCGGAATTTTAAGCCCGATGCACATCAACGGCACCGAGAAACAGCTCGATATTTTCCTTGATAAATACATTGCCATTAATTTTGAAACAACCAGATTGATTTCGGACCTGTATTTTCAGGATCTTAGGCCTTTTTATCAGATAAAATTCATTAATGCAGCGCATTGGTTTATCCCAAGACATACCATAGAAACGGTGGGAGGCTTTAATCCTTACTTTTTCCATTACGGGGAAGACATTGAATATGCCAACCGCATTCACTTCCATCAAAAGAAAATACTCCTTGTTCCGGGCAGTAAAGTTGTCCATGACGGGAAACAATCTTTAAATAAGGTAGATTACAACAAATATGAAGATTTAAGTGTAGAAACCAACATTTTAAACCCCAATCTTCATCATGCTTTTCTGTTGGAGAAAAAAGCACTCAGACAAAGTATTCTCAAAAATACATTGACTGGAAACTTTGAAGCCTCCAAAAAACTGTCGAAAAAATATAAGAAAATCTCCGGGGAAGAAAAAAGACTATTGGAAATTCAAAATCAGGTGAGGCAAGCCGGTCCCACCTTTTTGAAAGTATAAATTTATTCCCATATTTTTATAAAAAATAATTAAAACACAAACAGGATGTCTATTTTAAACAGGCTTAAAAACAAAATCAAATTATATTCCCATGCAGGAACGACGTATCATTGCCCTTTCTGTGGCTATGATTCCAAAGACCTGGAAATTGTAGGTCATGATCTGCCCGTATTAAGAGAAAAACATGTTATCGGTGGGGGGAGAAGAGCTGCAGGATGTTATCGATGTCATTCCAGAGACAGGGAAAGGCTTTTGTATGCTTTTATTGTGGAAGAATTAAAACTTCCAAAGGAAACCAGCATATTACATATCGCCCCCGAACCGAAACTATCAAATATCCTTTTAAAGCAAAACTTTAAAGAATATATCTGCGGAGACCTCTTCACCATAGGGTATGAATATCCTGATTATGTTCAGAATATGAATGTCCTGGATATTCCTTATGAAGATAATCATTTTGACCTGGTAATCTGTAATCATGTATTAGAACATATTCCCGAAGATACTAAGGCAATGGGGGAAATATTCAGAGTTTTAAAACCGCACGGAAAAGCGATCCTTCAGGTTCCAATCTCGGCCAATAATCAGGTTACTCATGAAGATTTCACGATTACTGACAAGTACAAAAGAGAAGAGCTTTTCGGGCAGTTTGATCATGTGAGAATTTATGGGCAGGATTATATTACCCGACTGGAAAGTGTGGGCTTTATTGTACACAGAATCAATATTTCTGATCAATACAAAAAGTTCGGAGTTAACCCCGAAGAAGATCTTTTCTTCTGTGAAAAACCGGGTAATCATCATTAAAATTCAGGAGTATGTGCGGAATAGCCGGCATCATTGCCAACAATGCGGAAAACTATCAGAATGAGATCAGGAAAATGACCGATGCCATTGCGCATCGCGGTCCCGATTCTTCACACCACGAATTATATAAAAACGCCATTTTAGGCCATCGCAGGCTCTCTATTATAGATCTTTCGGAAAATGGAAAACAACCTATGTTTTCTCATGATAAAAATGAATGTATTGTTCTGAATGGTGAAATCTATGGCTATCAGACCATTAAAAATCAATATCCGGAATATCCTTATCGCGGGACTTCTGATACGGAAGTAATTCTTGCTATGTATAAGAGAAAGCAAGAAAAACTGATTCATGAGCTTCCCGGAATGTTTGCTTTTGCCATCTGGGATGAAGAAAAACAGCAATTGTTTTGCGCCAGAGACCGATTCGGTGAAAAGCCTTTTTACTATGCCATCGGTCCCAACAATGAATTTATTTTTGCCTCGGAAATCAAAGCCATTCTGGCTTCAGGTTTAATCCAACCGAAAGTAAGTCCGGAAGCACTCTCCCATTATCTGCAATACGGCTATGTAAGTACTTATCAGAGTATTTACAGCAATATTTTCACATTGCCTCCCGCTCATCAGTTGATCTGGAAAAACGGAAAAACAGAAGTTTCACGATACTACAGCCTTCCCGCAAAAGACAGAAGCATTAGCTTGTCTGATGCCAAAGAAGAATTCACCTATCTTCTTAAAAATGCGGTGAAAAAACAGCTGATTGCCGACGTAGAAGTAGGAAGTTTTTTGAGTGGCGGCCTGGACTCTTCTTCCATTGTTGCTCTGGTGAATGAATTTTTACCTCATCAGACTACCATTAGTTTCGGGTACGATCACGAAGACAGTGAATTAAAATATGCCAAAGAAATTGCAGAAAAATATAAAACCAATCATATCGAGATCCATGAAAAAAAGGAAGATCTCGTTACCTCCTTATTAAAAGTTTCTCCATTTCTGGATGAACCTTTTGCTGACAGATCCTGCATTCCTCATTATGAAATTTGTAAAAGTGCCAGAAAAAGCCTTACCGTAGTACTTTCAGGGGATGTTGGTGATGAATTATTCGGTGGATATAATTTCTATACTACAGAAAATCAGCTCAGAAATCATTTCAGCTATAAAAATATTATTGCCAAGTTCGGATTGAAGCTTTACCAAAATATCAAGCAGACTTCTTTCATTACACAAAAGAATATGGAACATCCGGATATTCTGGATTTTCATCAGAACTCCGTAAGGAACTTCTTTACGAATGAAGATAAGAAATTATTGGGAATAACTGCAGAGTATCATCAGGATTACAGTTTCACACCCAATCCGGATTCCCTCAATGATATTATGAGAATAGACCTGGAGAAGTTCGTACCCGGAAATATGATGGTAAAATCGGACAGAATGGCGATGGCCAATTCGCTGGAAGTCCGTACTCCCTTTCTGGACATAGATTTCGCAGAATTCTGCATTCAATTGCCGGAGCAGCTAAAATTGAACAATGAGAATGATAAAATTATCCTTCGCGAAGCAATGGGCTCTTACTGGACGGAAACCATCAGAAACCGGAATAAACAAGGTTTTGGGGTGGATATCGGAGGTTGGTTTGAAGAAAAAAACCTGCTCAACTTTTCTGATAATCTTCTTAAAAATCCTGATCATAAAGTTTTTAATTTCATTGATTTTAAAGCCACTCAAAAATTTCTGGATAAGGGTCAAAAGCACTGGAATCTATTGCAGCTGGCTCTTTGGGCTGAAAATAACAGCAAATACTTGTAATGATGGGCGGGCATTTAGAAATATCTGTTATCATACCGGTTTACAATGCTTCAGGATTTCTTGAGAGGGCAGTTCATTCCGCTTTACAATTCGGGGAAGTGAAAGAGGTGATTTTAATTGAAGATAAATCCACTGATGATTCTTTGGAAGTCTGCAACAGACTGGTTTCAGAAAATTCAAGAGTAAAGCTTTATCAGCATCACGATAAAGAAAATCACGGAGCCGGAGCAACCAGGAATTTAGGATTAGAAAAAGCGAAATATGAATTTATCGCTTTTTTAGACTCCGATGATCATTATCTTCCGAACCGTTTTGACATGGAAAAAACGATATTCAATAATCCTAAAATCGAAGGTACTTTCGGAGCGATCGGGGTAGAATACTTATCGGAAAAGGGGAAAGAGGAATACCTTGCTAAATTTAATAATTCTACTCTGACTACCGTGAACTATCCGGCAGAGGGAGATGAAGTTTTCAAAGGATTGCTTGGTTTAACATCTAAAACTTTCGGGTCCTTTTTTCATTTAAATACTTTAACGGTCAGAAAATCTTCCATTATTAAAAATAACCTGCACTTTAATGAAAGTCTTCGGGTACATCAGGATTCTGATTTTATCATAAAGTTAGCTTATCATTGCTATTTAAAATCTGGAATCATAGATCAAGCAATTGCTATAAGAGGTGTTCATGATAATAATAGAATTACAAAAATAGTAAGGTATTCAGCACAATACAATCAAAGACAGTTTCTTTTATGGAAGTCTTTGTATGATTGGGCTACTTCTCAGAACCTATCATCCGAGTACAAAAAGAAAGTTTATTTACAATACAGATCATTTGACTTATCTTTAAAAACAGGATTAAATAAATATTCAAACATTGTAATCGAGGCTATTAAAAACCCTGAAATATTAAAAACAAAATATCGTTTCACCTATATGAACTCATGAAGCTTAAAAATTTACAAATATTAAGGGGGATCTCAGCATTGTTAGTATGTTTTTTTCATTTTAGGGAAAATCTCAATATCCCCGATTTAGAACTTGGTGAAATTTTATTCAGTAAAGGAAGTATTGGTGTTCCAATCTTCTTTGTTATTAGCGGGTTTATTATGGTTTTTACAACCAGAACAATAGATTTTACGGAAACTAATGTGGGTAAAGAAATTGTTATTTTTTTTAAGAAAAGGATAATCAGAGTAGTTCCTCTTTATTACCTGCTTACATTTGCATGGATTTTTATCGGTGGAAGTTTTTTTTATTATTTTGAAGGAAAAGGTTTTTCCAGACTTTTACATTCCTTATTATTTTTACCTGAAAAAAATGTATTCCCTGTCGTTTACTTAGGATGGTCCCTCAATTATGAAATGTTTTTTTATCTGGTCTTTGGCATTTCCCTATTTTTTAAAACTAAGAGATACTTTTTTATAATAACATTTTTTATAGCTACATATCTTTTGGGATTGATTTTCAACCCCGAAAATGCTTATTTAGAAATGGTAACAAGTTATTTAAATTTGTATTTCGTGGTAGGAATTATCTATGGGCTCTTACTAGATAAAATTCCTGTTTCCAAAAATATCGGAATAATAATTTCAAGCACCGGAATATTGTTATTCACACTTCTGATATTTAAGATCATACCTTCTGATAAAGAAATACTTACACTATTTATCGTTTCTTTATTTGTGCTTTCTTTCTTGCTTTTTGATTATACATTTCATTGTAAAGGAAACCAATTCTTAGTTTTTTTAGGAGATATATCCTATTCACTATATCTTTCACATCCTTTCGTAGGAGTTCTGTTGAAAAGATTTCATGTTGATGGATATTTAAGTATTCCTTATTTCGCAGTTCAAATTGCCCTTGTTATTTTGGTAGCCACATTTCTTTATCATTTTATAGAGAAAAGAATGATTAATTATTTAAAATTAAAAAGCATAATTTGATAAAAAATGAAAGTTTCAGTAATTGTTCCTGTTTATAATGCCGAAAAATATGTTGCCCAGGCTGTAGAATCTGCATTGCAATTCGGGGAAGTTCATGAAGTTATCTTAGTAGAAGATAAATCTCCCGATAATGCACTGCAGGTTTGTAAAGAACTGGCAGCAAAGTATAACAGGGTAAAACTTTACCAGCATCCCGATAAAGGAAATCATGGGGCCGGACCAACAAGAAATCTGGGAATCGAAAAATCTACAGGGGATTTTATTGCTTTTCTGGATGCAGATGATTATTATCTTCCCAATAGATTCGATGCAGAAAAAGAGCTTTTCAAAAATCCCAAGGTAGAAGGTGTGTATGGCGCTCTGGGCGTTCATTATTATTCCGAAAAGGCAAAAGAGCAGTATTATGAGTTGTTCCAAGACCGTCTTACCACAGTTTACAAAAAACATGACCCTAAAGACGTTTTTCCCGGCCAGATGAATATGCTGGGAAGCTTCGGATTATTCAGCATTGATACTCTAACAATCAGGAAAGAGCCATTGATGCGTAAAGTTACGCCTCTGTTTAAAAAAAGCTTAAGGCTTCATCAGGATACAGAATTTTTGTTCCGCTTATCCTATTATCTCGATCTTTATCCGGGTATTTTAGATCAAGCTGTAGCTGTAAGAGGTGTCCATGAAGATAATAGAATCACACAAGTGGATTCAAAAAAGGTGAAACCTTCTACCACAAGAGTTTTACTATGGAAAGAAGTGAACCAGTGGGCCAAAAATGAAAGTACCATTCCTGCACACATCAAACTTCATATCACTAGAATGCACAGAAGTTTTGAGATTGCTAATGCGCCTGTATTGAAAAAATGGGGTATGATTTTGAAATATCTGGTGACGGATTATCCGAGTATTCGTTCAGGGCTCTATAATATTAATTTCAGAAAATATTTATTTTAATTTTTTCTACTCGCCAGAATAGAATCTGCAATCTGAGCCGTAAATACTTTTCCTGATTCTTTATACATGTGATTGCCGTCTGTATACATATATTCATCGGCTTTGGATGAAAAATCAAAGAAAACAACACCATGTTTTTTAGAGATCTGATTTATTTTCTCGCTGAAATCCGGTGAGTAAGATCTTTCTATATCCATTATTTTTTGCGAGGCGGGAATTCTTACAAGATAAACGCTTCCTTTGGTCTTCAAATATTCGATAATATCTTTTAAAGCGTTAATTCTATCCTGAGATATCTTTTGGCTTCTGACAAAATCCGTATATTCCTTTATCTTTTTCTCCTCTCTTTTGGCAATTGTATCTGGATGTGTGTTTACGGTAACTTCCATCCAGCCGTTTTTATGAACGTATGTATTAGATTTGGCTGTTTCTTCCCTATCCTTATAGATATTAAACCAGCTTCTCGGATAGTTCTTTATAAGATATTCGTAATTAGGATCCAGGTCATAAAAATGCATATTCGCTAAAGCGGATTTGTTTTCATAAAAATCTTCTTCGTTTTTTATATTTTTATCTGCCGATAAGTTCCAGGGATCCACCGTTAAAATAAAAATTCCGCCTTTTGTATCGGGATCTAATTTTTTCTTTATAGCTTCAAAATATACTTTTCCATAAGGAGACTCCGTAATATTAAAAGCAAAATTATTAAACTTCCTGTTTCCCAATTTGCCATCCAAAATATCCGGGACAACCGCCTGGACTCCTCTGGAATCTCCTAAAATCATATTGGACGGTTTTGGACCAGTAAAATGCCTGTAATTATCATCCGTATTTCCATCCGCATAAGTTCCCAGAAAGAATAGTACCGCCACGATCCCGATAATATAAAGTGATATTTTAAATAAGAATTTTTTCATATCAGAATTGTTCATAGATGAAATTACCGTTACCAAACACTCCGAAATACATGATCATGAAAATAAGACAGATATAAACAGTTCTTCTTATAAAAGGATGATATCTGCTGATCTCAAGACCGTGCTCCTGATCTTTATTTAACCAGTCAATCACAATCAGAATCCCTATTAATCCTAAAATTTTCATTTTTATGAATAGCGGAACCGAAAAAAGCGAAAGGCTGAATATTCTTGCATACATGCCAAAAGCATCCGTAAGAGTAGGAGCTACAAATAATACAAAAGCAAAGCATACCATGATCATGGTAAGCAGAATATTTCCGAGTTCCTGAAAAGTAGGAATCGGCTTGGAGATTTTTTTCTTTTTATTCAGTTTATCTTTCAGGATCAACGGGATATAATAAACCCCATGAAGCAACCCAAAAAAAATGAATGTAAATCTGGCTCCATGCCATGCTCCGATCAGAACAAAGTTTAAAATAATAGCGGCAATCAATCCTTTCTTTCCATAATCTCTAAACTCAATTATTAAAGGCGTAAATACATATTCAGTTAACCAGGAAGTCAATGAAATATGCCATTTTCTCCAGAATTCGGCAATATTTTGAGCAAAAAGCGGAAATGCAAAGTTTTTGGTTGTTTTAAATCCCAACAGTTTAGCAAATCCAATGGCCATATCAGAATATCCAGAAAAATCTGCATAGATTTCAAACAGGAAAAGTACAAGCCCAAAAGCTACCGTACTTCCTGAAAGATGATCATAATTATGGAAAATATCCTGAGTAATGGGCGTTATGCTATTGGCAACCACCAATTTTTTAAATACTCCCAAAAGGATTTGCCTCGCCGCATCAGAACCATTTTCTAAGGTGAAGATTCTTTCTTTTTTTAGCTGTGGAAGCAATAAACCGCCTTTATCAATGGGGCCGGAAGTCATGCTCGGGAAGAAAGCGACATAATTAAAGAAAACCAAAACATCTGTCTCAGGCTTCAGTTTTTTATTCTTGATATCAAGAAAATAGCTTAATATTCTAAAGGTATAAAAGCTGATACCAAGTGGTAAAATTATCGATAAAGTGAGTGTGTTTTTTATATTAAAAAGATCCGCAAAAGAATCTATAAAGAAATTGAAGTATTTAAAATAAAAAAGGGTCCCGATTGCTAAAATTAAACCTAGATTCAAGAAAATCCGTTTCTTTTTTCCCTCGTTTTCACCAATTTTTATTCCTAAAAAATAAGCCATTGCAGAAGTACCGATGAGCAAAGCCAAAAATCTCCAGTCCCAGTATGCGTAAAAAATATAGCTTGCCAACAGCAATACTATATTCTGTAGCTTCAGATTCTTTTGGGATAACCAATAAAGTCCGAAAACAATGGCAAAGAAAAGTATAAAAGCAATTGAGGTAAACTGCATCAATCTTTATTTAAATATTAATAATGGGAAGCGTCCAGGAAAATATGATTCCCGTTAAAATGCTTTCCTCCGTTGATGCAAAGATCTATTACATTCGAAATGTCTTTGCTTTCAAGGTTATCTTTTAAAGGATAGCCCGCAAGTATGGTTTCCTTCACCCTTTCATCCATATTCTTGTGGAAGTCTGTAGGAATAAAAGAGGGCGAAACAGAGTTACAGGTTATGCCGAATTTCACATTTTCTATTGCCCAGCTTTTACTCATCTGAAGCAAATAAGCTTTATTGGAATTATACACAGAAGTTCCCATTGCAGGAGAATTAAGGGATGATGAAAGGATATTGATGATTCTTCCCAGTTTTTTCTTACGGAACAGGTTAATGCATTCCTGGGTAACCTGTAATGTAGGCATCACATTATTCTTAAAATCATTCAGGAATTTTTCAGCTTCTGTTTTATGGAAATAAGTATCAATAAAAGTCCCGTTATAATAATTATTGATGAGAATATCCGGATCAAAAGCTCTGATTTCAGCACAAAAAGCTTTCATTTGATCAGCAGACGTAAAATCTATCTGAAATGCTTTGGCATTCATAAATTGTGCCTCTATTTCTTTTGCCGATTCTGCGGAATGGCAATAAGTAAATAATACCTCATACCCTTTTTCAAGTAGAAATACATTGATCTCTTTACCAATTCCGGATGAACCTCCGGTTAAAACCACTTTATTCACGTTAGTTCTTTTATTTGAATTTTTCCGGCAGCAACGGTTTTACGTTCTGCATTCATAAAATTAAACTTAAAAGTATTTACCTGCACTGCTTCGGATTGTTCATCAACAACAGCCTCAAAGTTTAAAACATCATGCAGGTATACCGGCCTTTTAAAATTGATTGTTTGCGAAAGGATCATCACCTCTTCTGTAGGTAAAAGCTCACCAATAAAGTAAGAGAGAAAACCGTTCAGTATATTTCCGTGCATTACTTTTGCTTTAAAACCTTTGTTTTGAGCAAATTCATCATCAATGTGCAAAGAATTCCGGTCGTTAAAAACAGTAATGAATCCGTTATAGATATTCTCATCAACTTTAAATTGATGTTGAAATACCTGATTGAGCTGAAGCACCATTATTTATTATTTTGCTACAATACAATCTATCATTTCCCCAACATTCTGCCAGCTCTGAATTTCTGAGGAAGTAAAACGTACTCCAAAAGCTTTTTCTACTGCCACAATTAACTGGATGTGAGAAAGGGAATCCCATTCTTCAATATCTTCTGCCGTAGTTTCAAAGTTCAGAACTATATGCTCGTTATCCAATTCTTCGTGAAAAATAGTTGTCAGCTTCGCTAAAATTTCATTTTTATCCATAATGTCGTTTATTTACTAATGATATATACTTTTTGGGATTGATAGTCATCAACATTCAGAATCCATTTTTCATTCTGTTCTACAAATCCTAGTTTTTCATAATGGTCTTTTACCATCTGGTTTTTTGCTGTTGGAATATATTCCCCAACAATATATTTATAATTATGTTTTTTTGCCGTTTCTATAATAGTATTCAGCGTAAAGTCTTCCATTCCTCTTTTTAAAACCCGGCAGCTCATCAGCCATGTATCAATGAAAAGTGTCTGGTTATCTTTTTTCTCTAAAACAATGACCGCAATCAGTCCGTTATCTCCATATTTATCTTCCAAAGTAAAAGAAATGGTGTAATGACGATCTGAATTCATCAGATATTCAATTTCCTGTTCCGTATATCTTACAGTCCTTAGATTAAACTGATTGGAACGTTGTGTCAGCTGAGAAATTCTTGGTTTTGAAAAATGGCTGAATGGCTGGACATCGGAAACCATATTCATGCTTTTAAGAAAATCTTCCACATTGGTAAAGTTTTCCAAAGCAATAGCTCTCTGTGCTTCCACCTGATACTGTTTTGTTCTTTCCGTATCGTTCTCAGAGAAACTGGTCGTTTCAAAAAGGTTAAGGCTGTATAGGTATTCCAGATAATGAGCAGGATCTTCGGGTAATTCCGGTACACAAACTTCGGGAAGGTTCTCACGGACAATATTTCTTTCGAATGGATTATCATCCAGAAACACCATTGAATCAAACCCTATATTTAAAATGCTTTGAATTTTCCTGATATTATCCACTTTGTTTTCCCAATTGGCAACAAAAACTGCAATATCCTCCAGTTTCAGCACCATATCGGGATGCTTTTCAAAAGGTTCTTTGGCCTTATCTTCATCATTTTTACTGCAAACAGCCAGTATCACGCCTCTTTTCTGTAGGGCTTTTACCCAATACTGGAATTCTGTAAATGCTTTTCCTATCCCTAAATTCCCTATTTGAATTTTCTCTAATCCATCATCTCCAATGATCCCACCCCATGTGGTATTATCCAGGTCTAAGATAAGGCACTTTTTGAATTTTCCTTCCAAGGAAGAAATAATACTGAAAATATGATGGGCAACTATAGGCAATGCATCAATCGATAATACCATTTCAGTATTTACATAGATGCTAGGAGAAAACATGAAGTCTCTTCCCCATTTGTTCTGAATGGAAACTAAATCGGCAATGAAGAAATTGTCTTTTCCAATAGCCAATTGGGAAGATAGCAGGTAATTAAGTTTATGTTGCTGGAAAACGAAAGATGATTCTACTTTATTAGAAAAATTACCAAAAACCTGATCACTGATTCCGGGAAAATTACAATAGATGACTCTGCTTTTTATTCTGCTTTGAATGGTATTATATAACTTTTCTATAAAACCGATTTTATCTTCTGCAAAGTTGACCGGAGAATCATGGCTTTTATAAAACTGGCTTAATAACTTATGTGAAGATTCAAAAATTATAGTATAATCGGGATCAAATTCGTAATATTCCGAGCTAGGATCCAGAATCTGGCGGGAAATCTGTCCAAAATCCGCTTCAAAAATTTCAAGATTGAATCCATTATAAAGAGCTGTTCCCTTTAAGGCTATATTCAAAAACTGAGTAGCGGTATCTCCTAATAAAGCAACTTTTATCTTTTTTAGCTGATGGGAATTTTGATTATTTTTTTTCTTTAACTCTGAAAACGTTTTATACATAATAATCTCATTTACTTAATAATCAATATCGATTAAGATCAAATCTATTGTCTTCCCCTTTCAAAAAGAACTTTGTCGAAATATTATATACGCAACATGAGAAACATGCCCAAGATGTGTTTGGAGAAATTTAGTTTTAATCACTGTGTTTTTATTTTATTACAAAAATAAATATTTTTTATCAAGTTTTAACACTTTTCAAATAATCTCTCAGGGGCTTTTCCACAAATTGATAAAGTAAAGTGGAAACGATAAGCAAAATGACCATATACAAACAGAAAACCATATCTATATCGAGAAGTATATGCTTTTGTTTTAAAATTTCCCTTATGATGTACAGAACCGGAATATGCACAATATAAATAGCATAGCTTATTTCACCCAGATATTCCAAAGGTTTTAAAGAGAAAAGTTTTGTAAGCACTCCGTTATTATAAGAGGTCAGAACAATCAACGGGATAAAAAGCACCGCCATAAGACCATTATGGAAATTAAGAGGAACAAATATAAGGGCCAGTAACACTACCATAAAAATGGCAATAACCGGGAAATCATAATTTTTTTGTTTAAAATGCTTCACAAAAAATATTCCGGCTAAGTTCCCAACCAAAAATTCATTGAGATGCAACAGTGGAAAATAAAACCCAAATTCATGACTTTTGGTATGAGGTCCTTCATACCACGAAGAGCTCACATAAAAATTGGAAAAAACCTGAGTAACTATCCAAATGATAATCGCAATCACCCAAATGCTTTTATTCTGTTTGGAATAATAGCGATTATATAAGAAAGGAAACAGAAAATAAAAAAGAAATTCTACAGAAATAGACCAACCCGGAAAATTCAGGACCAAAGCTTCTCCCGGAAACCAGCTTTGCATTCCCAATAAGTATAAGATCAGTTTGTATACACTACAATTAGAATACTTGGTAATGAGATACAATAATAATCCGACAATATACAAGGGATAAATCCTGGCCAACCTGTTCCTGTAATAGTCTGCATAATCGATGCTGTTTTTTTTATGATAGGCCACAATCATAATGAATCCCGAAAGAATAAAAAAGTAGCTTACCCCTACATTCGCCCGCAGGAAAATATCTGAAATATAGTCGGTATGATATAAAAATAAGTCTTTGTTAAAATGTGAAATGACAATGGCAATGGCCGCCACAAATCTGGTAAAGGTAATCTGACTTATTTTCACTGAGAATTCAATTGCTTACATTATTTGATAAAGACGCCTACATATTTGCCTTCAAATTCAACCACCGTTGTGACGATATTGTTTTTCTCGCAGAAATCCTGATAAGCGGAATTATCGCCTATATCATCACTGATGAATACTCCCCCTTTTCTTAAATGCTTATATAATTCATGATAAGCCCAGTATCTTCCGTTATAGCTTTTATCCGAATCATAGTGCACCACATCAAAAGTCTGATTGTCCGCAAAAATTTTCGGTAAGGACTCTTTATCTGCAAAACGGTACAGTTTCCATATTTTTTTAAGGTTTTCAGGAACTACATATCCTACATACTGGTCCCCGTCCTGCGCCAGATAAGGCATATCCGAACTATATAATGTGCCGTTTCTTTTTTCAAGGGAAAGAAGAGCGGCTAAAGAGGACCATCCATAAGCCACACCTGTTTCTACCACATTTTGGGCGTTGGTGAACTCACAGGCATAATAGATCAGTTCCAATGCTCCTGCTCCACCCATTTTTATAGGACATTCTTTTTCTCTTTGTTCCGATACTTTTAAAATTTCCTGATATTCATTTTGGAAAGGTTCTATATCAAATCCAAAAAGCTTAGAAACCGCTTCTTTCTGAGAAATAGCATGAGAAGAAGCCCAGGAATTGGTTTTTTCTTTGCCTTTAAAAGCGTTTCCCCTGTTGATGGTATTCTTTATGATTTTTCTTCCCAGCTCGGGATAAAGATCAGGCCTTTTGAGATAGGCCATAAATGTTTTGAGAACTCGTACTATTTCGCTCACTGTGTTAATTTTAAGCCACAAAAATAAAGATTTTTCCCCAACTTTTTAAGAATAATTATCTTTGCATAAATTTGTTGACACTAAATGATGAAATTTTCCATTCTAATTGCCAATTATAATAACGGCAGATTTTTCAGGGCGTGTTATGATTCCATCATAGCTCAAAAATATGATTATTGGGAAGTTGTGATTCTTGATGATGCCTCTACAGATAACTCCCTGGAAATAATCAGAGAAATTATTGGAGAAGATTCCCGTTTCAAGATCTACCAAAATGATATCAACAGCGGAGTTGGCATTACCAAAAGTAAATTAATAGAACTTGCCACCGGTGATATCTGTGGATTTGTGGATCCTGATGATGCCATCACACCGGATGCATTGCAATCAAGTATTGAAGTTTTCAAAAAAAATAAAGGGGTGGTACTTACGTATTCCAAATTCGTAAAGTGTGATGAAAACCTTAATCCGGTTGAAGTTTCTACCGCAGCGATGCAGGTTTTGAGCAATTCCCCTTATTTCTTCAACTGCCCTGTTCATATAGTCCATTTTGTTGCTTTCAGAAAAAACATTTATGAGCAAACCGCTAAAATGGATTCTTCCCTGCGGATTGCAGAAGATCAGGACCTGTATCTGAAAATGTATGAGAAAGGAAAAGTACAATTCATTAATGAAGCAAATTATCTCTATAGAATACATTCCGGCGGAATATCCCAACATGATAATAAGCCGAAATCACGTGAATATTTTGCGAAGGTGATTTTTAATGCCATGAAACGCAGAAATTTAAAAACAATCAATGGCAAGCCGGTTCCGGAAACCTATGATCACCCGAAGGAAATATATGACTTGTTGGAATACCAAAATAGCATTACCTTTAGAATAAAGAAAAAAATCCTGATCTCTTTTCAAAAACTTTTCGGATAATGGCAGGACTCAATAAAACAAAGGTTCTTTTCAGACATCGCTCCATGGAAATGGGCGGGGTGGAAAAGGTTATTTTAAGCATGCTCAATCATCTCAACAAAGATAAGTTTGATATGACGATATGCTTAAACATGAATCAGGGTGAACTTCGCAATGAGATTCCGGGATATGTAAGAAAGGTTTTCCTTACGGACGGAAGAGAAGATTTTTCCAAAAATCCAATCATTCAAAAAATTCAATTGGCCAAAAGAAGAATAGGACTTCAAAAAGCCCTGAAAAACCCTAAGATTACAGATAAACTGTTGAATGATGAGTATGATGTGGAAATAGCCCCTACTTATGCGGCATTTGATTCTGTTTTGAACTCTTCCAATAAAAAATCAAAGAAAATAGGGTGGTTTCACTCAGATATTACCTTACCTAAACTTCAACCTTTGGTTCCTGATATTTTAAAGCAAATCCCACAGTTCGACTATTTTATTTTCGGATCACAACAAACCAAAGACATTCTGATCGAAACCTATCCTGAACTCAAAATTCCGGAAAATCAGGTGGTCTTGAATGCCATTCCGATAGAAGAATTGAAACAGAAAGCCTTAGATTTCACTCCTGAATTCCCTCAGAAACCTGTCTTTGTATCTGTGGCCAGACTGCACAGCAGAAAAGGATTTCATAAGCTTATGGATGCACATGCCCGTTTACTCAAAGACGGATTTGATCATCATATCATGATTATCGGTGATGGAGAAGAAAAAGAAAATCTAAAAAAACAGGCGGAAACATTAGGTGTTACCGGCAGTTTCGAATTTCTGGGCTCTTTAATGAATCCTTATCCTTATGTGAAAAATGCTGACTTTTTTATTCTTCCTTCCGAATCTGAAAGCTGGCCCCTCATTATTGCGGATTCCCTCATTCTTCAAAAACCGATCATCTCTACCAATGTGGGTGGAATCCCGGAAATGATTACCCATGGCAAAACCGGTTACCTCATCAATTATGAAGTGGAGGAAATGTATGCCTCCATGAAAAAATTTTTAACCGATCCTGAACTGATCGCCGAGATAAAAAACAATCTGACGGATATTGAAAAACAATTCGACAATCAAAAGATATTTGATACTGTTGAAAATATCATCATTAACTTAGTAAAAAAATAACATGCTTTTCCTATACCGCGTTATCCTGAAAATTCATACCATATATCACCTCATGATCCAGAAGATCTACTTGAAAATTGCCCTGTCAAAAGGATTAAAAGTAGGTAAAAATGTACGTTTCGTAGAAGTTCCGCAATTCGGAACCGAACCTTTTTTAATTGAGATCGGAGACGAAACCACATTCTCTAATAATGTAAGATTCATCAATCATGACGGAGGACAAAATGCCTTGCACTTTTTTGAAAAGTATAAGGATGTAAGAACTTTCGGAAGAATAAAAATTGGTAACCAGTGCCTTATAGGAGCTGATACTATTATTATGCTGGGAGTAGAAATGGGTGATAATTGCATTTTGGGAGCAGGTTCCATATTAACCAGCTCTATGCCAAGCGGAACAGTTTATGCAGGTGTTCCGGCGAAATATATATGCACTATTGAAGAATATGGAGACAAGCTGCTAGCCAATAACGTAATGTATCCCCGTGAATTAGAGCCCGACCGTCCTAAGTTGGAGGCTTATATAAAGAAGCACCTACCCCACACCTATAAACCCGTGAAAAAATAAATGGCTGAAAAAAAGAAAATACTTATCCGTATCGGCTCCTTGCGACATGGAGGTGCTGAAAAAGTATTGGCAACTTTTTTGAAAAACATCCCTCCGCATCAATACGAAATTGACCTGCTCTTAAACTTGTATTCCGGGAAATACCTCTCCGAGATTCCGGATTGGATCAATATTATCTATCTCCATAAGGGAGAAATGATCACAACAAACCGCCCACAAGATATTCCCCGAAAGGCGGCAAGGGTAATTCATGAAAAAATATTGAAAAAATTCCCCGGTCTTCTTTATAAAGGTAAGTTGAAAAGTAAGCAATATGATATAGAGTTTGCCGCCATTCATGGGATGAGGGACGAGATTCTGGGATCTCCTCTCCATTCTTCTAAAAAAGCAGTATGGATTCACAATGATCTGTCTGAAGTGAAGGGCTATACTCATCAGGAAATCAGAAAATTTTTCGGTTTCGATAAAATAATGGTGATTTCCGAAAAGATTGAACAGCTATTTCAAAGCTTAGCTATTAATGATGCTGAAAAACAGAAAATCGTCAGAATTTATAATCCACTCGATACAGAAGAATTTTTGGACAAAGCCAAACAACCTGTAATCAAATATCAATTCGACTCATCTGTCCCCACTTTTGTTTCTGTTGGAACCGTGTTTCCGCAAAAAGGTTTCGACAGGCTTTTAAAAGTCCATAAAAGATTATTGAATGAAGGTTTAAGGCATAAAATTCTCATTATTGGTGACGGGTACGACTTCGAAAATATCAAAAAATTAAAAACGGAGTTGGGTGTTGATGAAACGGCAACCATGTTAGGATTTACGGACAATCCTTATCCCTACTTTAAAAATGCGGATTTTTATATATTAAGCTCCAGATATGAAGGTTTTCCGACTGTTTTATTTGAAGCAATTACCTTAAAAAAGAAAATTATTTCCACCGAAGTTTCCGGAGCACGGGAGATGCTTAATAACGGAGAGCTCGGACTTATCGTAGACAATTCGGAGGAAGGTATTTATCAGGGAATGAAACAGGCTCTCTCTGAGCCTGACACATTCATTACATATGAAAACAGATTAAAGGAATATGAAATGCCTTTCAATCTGAAAAATTCTGTGAACAAGATCACTTCTATTCTTGACGGTTTGTAATCTCAATATAAGATAGGTTTCAGCCTGACTCCGTCAGGCTGAAACCTATCTGTAAGAATATTTCCATTTTCAATAATCTTCTACCCAGGTCTACAAAGACCACGATAAGCGTCACACTTACTGTATCAACTTCTACACTTATTAAATCTGACTTTTTTTCCATCACCACATATCCCACATTTGTGAATAAATCACAAATTTTCTTTTCCTTATAAAATGGTTGGAATTAACCCAGAAAAGCAACCTTAAAAAGAAGTAAGGGATCACCAAAATCTAAAAGCTATGAGAAAAATTGTCTTATCATTAGTAACTGTCGGAGCCATTCTTTCTTCATGTCACAATGAATCCGGCCTACCTACAACAGAAGATCAGAAAACGAATCCATCTGCAATGATGAAAGCAGGCCTTTCCAGCATGCCTATTGAAGATAAAAGAATTTATCTGGAATCTATTATGATGAATTCAGCTAAATACATTGTTTTTGAAGCTCAAAGAAGCGCCGAATCGAGAAACACTATCTATTCTGAATTGGAAAAAAACATAGACGGTGATGATAATGCTTTAGTTGAGATTTTCTACAAAAATATACCTGCCTTATTCAATAATGTGGATTTTAAAAACAGTCTTGCCTCTTTTGATGACTTAGAGGGCAGTAAATATTTTCCTCAAATTTTCATTTACAATTATAAAAATTTAAAATCTGCAGGTCAGATCGGTACCTCAAACCCTATTTTAACTGTTTTTTATACAGGTGATGAAACACAGACATCTGCAAAAGCATATAAGCTTAATGCCTCAGGAAATTGGGAATTTGTAAAAATGGTAGATGAACAGACCCTTAATAATGAAGAAATATGGGTAGTTTCCTTAAATGAAACTTTTGTGAATGCTATTGATCTGTCTGTTCTTCCAAAAGATGCCGTCCCTCCGGTACTGAAAGGGCCTTCCGGTCCACCGCCGCCACCGGATGATCGTTGCGAGGATGGAACTAACTATTGGCCATACTTCGAGTATATGACCATAAGAAAGCATAATGAATCATTCTTTGCCGGGAAAAGTGATATTTGGACCAAAACGTATACCGCCTGGAATACTCCCAACAGTGTAAATCCGTGTAATTCCACTCTTCCCCGCATTATGTGGACCAATAATTCCAGTGGAGAAATTTTCATCAGAAAATTCATGAGATATATGATTCCTAATACATCTTTATATGTCGTATGCGGCTATGCGGGATCATGGGATCCGGGGCCATTCAATGCCGGAGGCTGGCAAGGGGATGCATTTAACTATGTTATTTTTGAAAAAGACTCATGGCCGACAGGTATAAGATTCACCGATATCAATAATAATGGATTCAATGGATCTTATCAATACCGTTCTGCTGACAATTACTATGACAAAGGTATTATTTTGCATTGGAGCAGTACCGGACCGCATATGAACGGCTATTCAAGAGACATCAGCGGACAGATTAAGTTTAATTCAAGATTGTAATCGTTTTATCCTATTCCAAGGCTGCTATAATGGCAGCCTTTTTTATTATGAATTAATCTTTTTGTTTCCTTCCGGAAAATGATACTCTACCTCTGCTTACATTTTAATTTTCTCTGATTACTTCTGAAGTTTTTTTTATAAATTGCCGTTTTAAAACAGGTCCAAACTTTGTGATATGTCAGAAAAACACTCCCTTATTCAGAAAGATTTTTATCGCGAAAGCGGAAAGTGGCTTTCCAAATTTGAGATCTGGGCTAAATGCATCAATCCGAATCTTCATTTCATTTATATTCTAAGAAAAAACCAGCAGTACAAAAAGAATTCCCTACTGGGTGCATTCTGGAGACTGGTTTTGAGGCATCATCAGATTAAATACGGGTTTCAGATATATCCTGAAACTGAAATTGGAGAGGGTTTTTATTTAGGACATTGGGGAGCATTGGTGATCAATCCTAAAGCTAAAATCGGTAAAAACTGCAATATTGCCCAAGGCGTTACTATCGGCCAGCAAAACCGTGGAAAATATGAAGGCTTCCCTACAATAGGTGATGAAGTCTGGATAGGAACCAATGCCGTTGTCGTAGGCGGGATCACAATAGGCAATAATGTTTTAATAGCTCCTAATGCGTATGTGAATTTTGACATCCCTTCCGACTCCATCGTAGTAGGCAATCCTGCCAAAGTGTATCCTAAAGAAAACGCAACAGAAGGATATATCAACCATAAAATCTAAATTTTGCGAAGGATTGAATTTAATAATATTTTAATGTCTCTTTCTTTTATTCTGATTTTTAGTTTGTAATTTTATCTTTTAAAGTGGCTTTGAGATATTTTTTAATAAAACTATTTTACAGTCAATATGATTTTACGCATATCCCCATATTAAACTTTGTTAAAAATGGTTGGTTTTTCAGCGAAAATTATATTTTTGCATGATTATTGATTTGGTCTATTGATTTTAAAAATAATTTTAACGAAATAAATAATTATAAACCCTAACATTTAAATTATGTCACAATCGTACAAGGTTATTTTTGAAAACAACAGAAAATGGGTAGAGTCTAAACTTGCACAAGATCCGGAATTCTTCCATGAATTAGCTAAAACCCAGCATCCTGATTATTTATATATCGGATGTTCAGACAGCAGAGCTACTGCGGAAGAACTTATGGGTGCTAAACCGGGGGAAGTTTTTGTCCACAGAAATATTGCTAATGTAGTCAATACTTTGGATATGAGTTCAACAGCCGTTATTCAGTATGCTGTAGAACACCTGAAAGTAAAGCACATTATTGTTTGCGGACATTACAACTGCGGTGGTGTAAAGGCAGCGATGACACCTCAGGATTTGGGATTATTGAACCCATGGTTGAGAAACATCCGTGATGTCTATAGATTACACCAGGCTGAATTAGACGCTATCGAAGATGAGGGTAAACGTTATGACAGGCTTGTAGAATTGAATGTTCAGGAGCAGTGCATCAACGTAATTAAAATGGCTTGTGTACAGGAAAGATATATTTTAGAAGAATTTCCTATTGTTCACGGCTGGGTGTTCGACCTTAGAACCGGAAAGATTATTGATCTGGAAATTGATTTCGAAAAATTATTGAAAGACATCCAGAAGATCTACAATCTTACGGAATCCGACTGGGTGATGAGCAAAAAGAAGTAATTCTTAACATGTGATTTGGAATGAAATTTTGGAGTATTATTACATTACTGATTTTTTTCAACTTTACGGCACTACCGAGTATTGCTGTAGTTGCGGGTTGGGATCTGCTTCAGACCAATGTGATAGTGAATGAAGAAGAGCCCCATTCCCACCCTACCTCTTTTACGGTTTATGAAAAGACACTTCCTAAAACTTTAAATGTTTATGACTATCTTAAGTTTTTCATGCCTGATTGGGAAGGCAGGTCTTTTATGCTGGTAGATGATTCCTTTCATCTTTCCCCATTACTCACTATATTTTCTCCGCCTCCGGAAGCTTAATTTTATTATTCTTTATTTACAACATTCATATCAAATCTGATATCGGATACTTGTGTTTTTAAAATTAAATTTCCAATCTTTTATAATTGATGATAAGGTTTCTTTATCCATCATTTATAATCATAGTATTTTTCAAAAAAATCATGAAAAAAACATCATTAATAGGAGGAATTAAAGAAAATTTCCCTTCAGGACTCGTTGTATTTTTAGTGGCACTTCCTTTATGTTTAGGAATTGCCTTAGCATCGGGAGCTCCGCCGTTATCCGGAATCATTGCGGGTATTGTAGGCGGTTTGGTAATAGGAACGATCAGTAATTCAAACATTTCAGTTTCAGGGCCTGCAGCAGGTTTAACGGCTATTGTTCTTACAGCTATTACAGACTTAGGTGCATTTGAATTATTCCTTTGTGCAGGGATCGTTGCAGGGCTGATTCAATTGGTTTTAGGCTTTATCAAAGCCGGAAGTATTTCTAATTACTTCCCCAATAATGTGATCGAAGGAATGCTTGCCGGAATTGGAATCATCATCATTCTAAAGCAAATTCCACATGCCCTGGGCTTCGATAAAGATTATGAAGGACATGAATCTATATTCGATAAAGGCTTAAATTTTAATTATTTTACAGAATTATTCGGAGCTATTCATCCGGGCGCTATTTTAGTGACTGTGGTTTCTATTGCCATACTTTTAGCCTGGGATAAAGTTCCTGTGCTAAAAAGACTGAAAATGCTTCCGGGAGCTTTGGTAGCTGTAGTCACCGGAATTATTTTAAATGAAATCTTTAAAATGACAGGGAGTAGTTTGGCGATAGGTTCTGAGCATCTTGTTCCTCTTCCTGTTCCCAAATCTGCAGATGACTTGAAAAACCTTATTACTTTTCCAGATTTTTCAGGGCTTGCCGACTATAAAATATGGTTAACTGGTGCAACTATAGCGATTGTGGCTTCAGTTGAAACCTTACTCTGTATCGAAGCTTCCGACAAGCTTGACAGACAAAGAAGAATAACAGATACCAATCTTGAGCTTAAAGCACAGGGAATCGGAAACCTGGTAAGTTCGTTTATCGGAGGACTGCCAATGACATCAGTAGTGGTACGAAGCTCAGCAAATGCAAATGCGGGAGCAACCTCTAAAATTTCCACGATCATTCACGGTTTACTTTTATTGATCTGTGTATTATCTATTCCCGCAATCTTAAATTTAATCCCTCTTGCAACGCTTGCTGCGGTATTAATTTTGGTAGGATATAAATTGGCAAAACCGGCAACATTCAAGCATTTCTGGCATTTAGGCAAATTCCAGTTTATTCCTTTCATTGCAACGGTAGTAGCTGTAGTTGCTACAGATTTACTGAAAGGAGTCGGAATTGGTTTGGCAATTTCCGTGTTCTATATTCTTCAGGGAAATATGAAGCGAGCTTATTATCTGAGCCGGGAAAACCTGGATGATGCGGATGAAATCAACATTAAACTTGCCGAAGAAGTTTCTTTCTTAAACAAGGCGGCCATCAAAAAAACACTGAAAAACATCAAACCCAATTCTACGGTAACCATTGATGCAAGAGGAACTTCCTATATTGCCACGGATGTATTGGAAATGATACAGGACTTTGCCAATATCCGGGCAAAAGAAGAAGACATTGAAGTAGAACTTTTAGGATTCAAAACTTCATACAGAGATTATGAAGAGGATGAAGATTCCCATATCCTGGTTACCCACAGAAGAGCCATGTAAACCATCGTTAAAAAACCTTATTTATTAAAAAATAAACAAATTATATGAAAGCCCATACACACGAAACTCAATTGACAATTACTCCTGAAAAAGCATTGAACTTTTTGAAGGAAGGAAACCAAAGATTTGTAAATAACTTAAAAGCCAACAGAGACCTTTTGGAACAGGTAAATGCTACCCGTGAAGGACAATGGCCTTTTGCTGTTATTTTGAGTTGTATAGACAGCCGTACTTCTGCAGAACTTATCTTTGATCAGGGACTGGGAGATATTTTCAGTATCAGAATTGCGGGAAATTTTGTCAATCAGGATATTTTAGGTTCAATGGAATTTGGCTGTAATGTTGCAGGTTCCAAACTTGTTGTCGTTTTAGGACACACGAAATGTGGCGCCCTAAAAGGCGGACTTGATGCAGCACAAATCGAAGGAATGGGAATGGATAACCTTAACCATCTTGTCAATCATTTTGATTCAACGATCAAAGAAATCATAGAAGAAGGGGAGGAACGTTCATCAAAAAACAGCTCGCTTTTAGAGAGGCTCAATCAGCAAAATATAAAAAAGGCCATTGAGGACATACGTAAAGAAAGCTCAACACTTAAAAAGCTTGAAGAAGAAGGTAAAATAAAAATAGTTGGTGCTAATTATGATGTTGAAACAGGCGTTGTAACCTGGTTGTAACAATCATCATTATATAGATCGGAAAATTAATTTTAGATACAACAGCAAAGACCACCAGATTTGGGTGGTCTTTTGTTTTATTTGAGGTATTCTATTGTTGTAAATTATCGATTATTTCCCGTTAAAAGCAGACATTGTATTCTGAATTCCTGCAAATACGAATGACAGGCATGCTTTAGAAAACTTATCAATTCTTTCCTGAAGCTTTTCTTTCTCTTCTTCACTCCAGGTTCCCAATACATAATCTACCTGTCTTCCTTCGGAAAAATCTGCCGAAATCCCGAACCGCAACCTTGCATAATTTTGGGTCTGCAAGACTTCCTGAATGTTTTTAAGACCATTATGACCGGCATCAGAACCTTTCATTTTCATTCTTAGAGTTCCGAAAGGAAGAGCGAGGTCATCTGTAATGATCATAACATTTTCCAACGGAATATTTTCTTTTTGCATCCAGTATTTCACTGCATTTCCGGAGAGGTTCATATACGTATCGGGTTTTAAAACCAATACTTTTCTTCCTTTGTATTTTCCTTCTGCCATCCAACCAAAATTAGTGGTCTGAAAAGGAGTTTCCAGTGTTTCTGCTATTTTCTCAGCTACTTTAAATCCTATATTGTGACGGGTATTTTCGTACTCAGCTCCTTTATTTCCCAGTCCGACAATTAAATATTTCATGTAGAAATTTTTTGTAAAATTAAGGCATAATAAATAAAAAAACTCAATCCTGAGAAGAATTGAGTTTATCTATTTTTAAAATTATTTTTACATTGGCTTATAGAAATAATATACTCCAAATCCTCTTGTCATATAAGTCTGAGGATCATAGTTAAAGTTTGTACTATACACAACAGGAGTTGGAATCGGTACCATAAGATCTGTTATTGTAAATCTCTTCGGGTTATTCGGAGATAAAATCAAGCTTCTCATATCATTTTCTTCTGTTGATAACAATACGGAAATCTTATATGCTGTTGGAAGCAAAGAATATGGGCTGATTCTGTTGTCGTAATTAAAATAGTCGTAAGAATACTTTTTAGTAACCGTTGTTGTGATTACTCCATTGTTCATAGGTCCGTATTCTCTTACCACTTTAGATACGTTGTCTCCTAAATAAGTATACACTGTTTTAGAATAATCGGTATAAACGAATGGCGTAGCCGGAGCTTCAGGACCATTAATCATCACAATAGATTCTAATTTATTTGTTGTTGCATTATAGCCAAGAGTATATAAAGATTTTGTTTTTCTGAAAAGTACCATTGGACCGACAGTAGCCGGTGGAACCGGAGGGTTTCTTCTATATACCCATCGGTTTTCTGAAATCGTGGTTAATCTTCCGTTATTTCCATAAGTGAATAACTGAGAATATGAAATACTGTCCTTATCTAAGGTTCCGTCATGATCCAGATCAAGAAAACCATTAAAATCAATTTTGCTTACTTTGTCACCGCTGTACATTACGTCAGTAACCGAAGCACTGTCTGTAATTACTTTAGATAAAAGAAGTCCGCTGTAATGATATTCCGCAATGGTATCAGCGTCCGTAACTTCTCTATATAATGCTCTAGCGCCAATCAGACCGCCATTTCCATTCAGATCAATAAGGGGATTGCCATCTTCATCCACCATATCTTTACAAGAATAGATAGAGGAAAAACCTGCTAATAATAAAATAAAGTAGAAAAGTCGTTTCATTTCCGGGTGATTGTTTATTTTTCCACAAATATAATTTTTTTTTGAATAAAAAGCATATTTTTATTTATATTCTCGAAAAACTAATAATTGTTTTTTTATTTATCAAGCTTCAAACATAAGCTTACTATATCTGAATACAGATGTATTATTTATCTTTAAAATCCCTACCATTAATATGGCTGCAAAACAGAAGTCGTTAAAACGGATTGTGACATTTCCGCATTCAGGTACGCGCCATTAGCTACTGCCCCAATTCCTAAAGTTCCGGAATTCAGGTTTCTCTTCGTACAGGCAACTTTTACGGTATAATTATTTTTAGGAATCAAATTAGTAAGCGTAGCATTAAGATTAAAAATTTTATTGGTCCCGTCTGTTCCCAATAAAACATCAGTCCGTACTGCTTTCAACTTATCATCAACAAAAATACCACATGCAAATCCTGATGAAGAATTTCCATTACCATTCTTCTGCGCAGTCGTTTGAAAAGTAAAAACCACTTTATTCGTCATGTTGGTAATGGAAAAAGTATCCATTGTTCCGGGAAGAACAGTCCATTCACTGCTGATTGCAGCATCCTCATTATAAGGTGAAGTAGAGCCATTGGTACCGCTGAAAGCAGCTCCCGCCTGATCCGAAACCGTATTAATGGAAAACAAAGACATGCTTCCCTGCCCATCTGCAATTTTTATACTCTTCCAGTCATTGGAAGTAAATTCTGAACTATTATGAAATATAGTTCCAGCAACTCCCGGAGAACCCTTTACGGTATTGGTTCCGCCCATTCTTATCTCCTTTCTCACATTCAAATCGGCATTGATATCCAGTGTATTCACAGGGGTTGTGGTCTTTATTCCTACTTGAGAGCTGTACAACACTACCGTAAACATTGATAGTATATAGAATATTTTTTTCATCGTTTTTAATTAATAATTGGGTTAAATACTTGGGGAACTTCGTAAACATCCACTTTAAGAGAAGACTGTGAGATAAAATCATTAATGTTTGTAGCGGCATTGATTCCTATAGCCAATGTAATCCCACTGGTCGTATTATAGGATTTTAACCTTGAGCACGCTACACTTACGGTATGCTGCCCTTTGGATAAATTCTGCGCCATTCCGATCTGATTATGGGTAATGAATGTATTGGACGCACTACTCGCCTTCAAATTTCTTTGTCTCAGATTCACCAGCTTATCGTCCACAAAAATTCCGCAGGCATAATCTATTGATGTATCCGTGCTTCCGTTTGCCGGAAAATTGGCCTGAACTACGGTTTCAAACTGAAAATAGGTTTTACTCTCCGTACTGTACACATGAATGGTTTGCGATAACCCTGATATTTTTTTGAATCCTGAAAAACCACTAAAGTCGTTGTTTTTTGTAAAGGTCGCTGATCTTGACACAATGGTAGATTCGTCGGAACTATTGAATGTAACCCCGGCCCTGTCAGAGAAAGAATTGTTGTATATAAGGTAAAATTTATTAGGCTCATATTCAGGAATCCTTAATGTTTTCCAGATTGGAGGATATCCTTCTCCCTGAGAAACCAGAACCTGGTCATGAGTTCCTTCTGATAGACTATTCTCGGTAGCATTCAATACGACTAATTTACCTCTTAGGTTATAATCTCCATTGACATCTAATCCGGCTTTAGGTTGCTGTGTATTTATTCCCATCTGGGCATAGAAAGGAAGCCCTGCTGTAACCAGCAGAGTAAGAAACATTTTTTTCATTCTTAATTCAGTTAGTTTTTATAGGTTACATATTCCACGACATCTATTTTGATCATAGACTCTAAAGTAAATGCATTGGAAATCGTATTTGCATTGGAAACATTACGCCCAATAGTGAACTCAGTGTTGGCATTGGAAGTATCAATTTTTCTGCACGCCACCTCAACTTTCTGATTTCCTACAGGAACATTTTGCTCTGTATAATTAAGAGTAAAAATGTAATCCTGGATTCCTGCCTTTTCAGAATTATTATTGGAAGAAATCTTATCGGGACGTACTGCTACAAGCTTCCCATTCCTGAAAACCCCGCAGGTAAAGCTGATGTTTTGAGAGGTTGTTGCGGAAGGAGCCTTCATTTCCACACCGGTCTGAAACTGGTAGGTAAGACGGTTTTTACCATTTTTGATCACAAAATTGTTTTCAAGTCCGGTAATCTTATTCCATGTTCCTTTGCTGGTATCTGAAATATTGTCGCCGACATTGTTTTTATAAACATTATCGCCGGCAGTTCCGCTTGAAAGTGTTGCAATACCTGTCTGATCAGATGACAGATAAGAATTAATCAGTTTGTATTGTCCTTCCTCCATGAAAGAAACATTCAGGGATTTCCATACAGGAGGAAGACCCTCTCCCTGAGAAACCAAAACCTGTCCGTTAAGGCCGGCATTCCCAGTCTGGGACGAAGTCCCTCCTACTCTAAGTTCTTTTCTTAAGGTGGTCTTTCCATTGACATCAAGGGTTGCATTTGGAGCATTTGTGCCAATACCCACCTGAGCGTGAGCATAGGCAGAGAATAGCCCAATCACGCAAAAGTGCATCGTGTTTTTCATATAAGGCTGCAAAGATAAATATTTTTTCAATCAAAAACCTTATTTACGATGATTAATTCAATAGAAATAAATGAATTATGTCATATAATTCATTTATAAAAAAAGTAGACTTATTCTAAAATTAAACAAGCTGTTTAGTGAGAAGCAAGAATAGACCGCAGTAAAATATTCACCTCATCTACATTTTTCACCTTCTCTTTTCTCATCATCAGCTGATTGCCTTCTTTACCAATTTTCTCCTTCAGCTGGGCTTCGGCAGGATTTTGAGTCAGATAATTGATGATATGCTTGAATTTTTCAGTCTGGTAAAACTTATCTTGTGGGTTACCCGGAAAATATCCCAGAAAAACTCCATTTTTCATTACAATTTTTTCAAATCCTATTTCCGCAGCCAGCCATTTTAACGAAACACTTTTTAATAAGTTAATAGCTTCTTTTGGCAGTTCTCCGAAACGGTCTATCAATTCCAGCTCAAACTTCTGTAAATCCTTTTCATTATCAATTTCTGCAATTTTCTGGTACAGAAGCAATCTTTCTTCCGTATTGGAAATGTAAGAATCCGGCAGCATGAGTTCCAGATCTGTATCGATATTCACTTCTTTTACGGATTTGAATAATTTTTGTCTTTCTTCTTCATTTTCAAACAAGTTTCCGAAGCTTTCATCATCTTTTAATTCTTCCAATGCTTCCTGCATTAATTTTTGATAGGTTTCAAAGCCCATTTCATTAATGAAGCCGCTCTGCTCCGCACCTAATAGATCTCCGGCTCCACGGATCTCCAAATCTTTCATCGCGATCTGGAAACCGCTTCCCAGATCCGAAAACTGCTCAATTGCCTCCAGTCTTTTTCTCGCATCGGAAGTCATCATATCAAACGGTGGAGTGATGAGATAACAAAAAGCTTTTCTGTTACTTCGTCCCACCCTTCCTCTCATCTGGTGAAGATCTGCCATTCCGAAACGCTGCGCATCATTAATGAATATAGTATTGGCGTTGGGAACATCCACTCCACTTTCAACAATTGTGGTAGAAACAAGAACATCATATTTCCCTTCCATAAAATCCAGGACATTTTTCTCCAGTTGCTTTCCATCCATTTGTCCGTGACCTGTAATTACCTTGGCATCAGGGACCAGTCTTTGAATAAGCCCGGCAATATCTTTCAGATTTTCAATCCTGTTATTGATAAAATAAACCTGCCCGTCTCTTTGCAGTTCATAAGAAACCGCATCCCGGATGATTTCTTCATTGAATCCGACAATCTGAGTATCTACAGGCTGTCTGTTTGGAGGCGGTGTTTTAATAACGGATAAATCTCTTGCTGCCATGAGCGAAAACTGTAAGGTCCTTGGAATAGGTGTAGCCGTTAAAGTAAGCGTATCCACATTACTTTTCAGTGTTTTCAATTTATCTTTTACCGAAACTCCGAACTTATGCTCTTCATCTATGATGAGCAATCCCAAATCTTTAAACTTAACGCCACTCCCCACCAACTGATGCGTTCCTATGATAATATCCAGTTGCCCATTTTTGAGGGCTTCAAGGGTTTCCGATTTTTGCTTAGCCGTTCTGAATCTGTTTAAGTATGAAACATTGACCGGAAAATCCTTCAGTCTTTCTTTAAAGCTTCTATAATGCTGGAAAGCCAGAATGGTTGTAGGAACCAAAACAGCTACCTGCTTGCCATCAGTCGCCGCTTTGAATGCAGCACGGATAGCCACTTCGGTTTTACCGAATCCTACATCTCCGCAAACCAACCTATCCATTACCGTAACAGCCTCCATATCTTTTTTCACATCAATAGTTGCTTTTTCCTGATCCGGAGTATCTTCATAGATAAAGCTGGCTTCCAGCTCATTTTGCAGATAAGAATCCGGAGAATATGCAAAACCTTGTGCCGTTTTTCTTTGCGCATAGAGCTTGATGAGATCAAAAGCAATCTGTTTTACCTTTGTTTTTGTTTTTTGCTTTAAAGACTTCCAGGCCGGAGACCCCAGTTTGCTAAGAACAATCTCTTTCCCATCCGGGCCATTATATTTTGAAATTTTATGAAGTGAGTGAATACTTACATATAATAAGTCCCCATTTTTATAAGTCAGTTTAAAACATTCCTGGATTTTCCCGTCATTATTCACCTTAACCAATCCCATGAATTTTCCGATTCCATGGTCTATATGGGCAATATAATCCCCTACTTTCAGGGACATCAGGTCTTTCAGGGTAAGCTGTTCAGATTTTGCAAAAGTATTTTTAGTCTTATATCTTTGATAACGGTCAAAAATCTGGTGATCCGTATACACTAAGATCTTATGGTTATTATCTACAAACCCTTCATGAAGCTCAGATTTAAAACTCTTAAACAGAACCTCATGTTCCAGCTCTTCAAAAATAGATTCCAGTCTCTCTTTTTGCTTTTCCGTTGAAAAGGAGATCCATGTTTCAAACCCCTCGTGTTGTTTTTCTTCCAGGTCTTCAATCAGCAGCTCAAAATTTTTATGGAAAGCAGGTTGTGCCGTCTGTTCAATTTTAATTTCAGCGGTTGAAAAACCTTCAATGGCAACACTACTAAAATCAATTGTTGTATATTTTTTGTAATCAAATAAAAATTCCTGGTCAGAAATAAATAGCTCCTGCGGTGATCTGTGGGCAATATCCTTATTCAGTCCTTCAAATTTCTCCAGGGATTTTTCATAAAATCCTTTAATCTTCTGAAGACCTACCATTGCATTCTTGAACACTACTATACTATCTTTTGGTAAAAGCTGTAGCAGGGATACTTTAGATCCTGTTACCGAAAAGTTCATATTGGAAACCAATTGGAATTCTTTCACCTTACCTACGGAAAGCTGAGTTTCAATATCAAAAGTCTTGATACTTTCAATTTCATTCCCAAAAAAAGTAATACGGTAGGGTTTTTCGTATGAATAGGAAAAAACGTCTACAATTCCCCCTCTTACCGAAAATTCCCCAGGTTCGGATACGAAATCTGCCTGCTGAAAGTTATAATGATGAAGCAACTCGTCTACGAAATCGAAATCAAGCTGATCGCCGACCTTTATATGATGGGAAATTGCTTTAAAATCTTCTTTCTTCAAGACTTTTTCTGATAAAGCTCCGGCATAGGCTACAATAACCTTCGGAGATTTCCCCGAATTGATTTTATTTAAAACTTCCGTTCTTAAAACCAGATTTGCGTTTTGTGTTTTCTCAACCTGATAAGGTTCCAGATGGGTAGCAGGAAAATAAAGAACTTTCTCTTTTCCCAGCAGGTCTTCCATTTCCGTGTTGATGTAGAGAGCATCTTCCTTATCATCTACCAGATACAGAATATTTTTCTTACGGGTTAAGAAAAGTTCGGCAACGAAAACTGAAACAGAAGAACCGGCACTTCCTTTTACAGAAATATGCTGACTGTTTTCCAACTGAGTAAAAATTTCTTTTCCAAATTCTTTCTGAAGTAATTCCGGAAGAAATTTTTCGGTAATGGTCTTTAACTGCATAAATAGTAATGATATCAACGACAAAAGCGATTTCGGGTATTTCCGAAACCGTTTGTTTTTACAAAGATACAAATAATAAATCAGGAAAATCCCCATCCCAAAAACAGGTAAAACCCTTACGTTGAGATATTTCATGTGCTGTACTTTTGTAAAAGAAATACGGCGGAATCCGAAAAGCCAAAGAGTAGGAAACAGAAAAACTAACCCCATGAAAAGAATAATTTTAGGTCTATTTTTCATTGGACTTACCTTAATGAGCTGTTGTAAACCAGAGATCATAGGTAACGTTTCCAATACGTTAAGACCACAAGAAACCAACAACTGGTGTTGGGCTGCAACCACTCAAATGTTAGCTCAGCATTTTCAGATCAATGTCACTCAATGTGCATTAGCCAACCACAGATTTGGAGTCAACAACTGCTGTACTCCCCAAACCGCAGGTACTCCTTGCCCCAAAAATGCAGACTGTAACCGTCCAGGTTGGCTGGAGCTGGATTTTGCAGGGCTAAAATTCAGTGAAAGTGCTACTGCTTTAACCTGGGAAAAACTACAGAAACAAATCTTTTGTTCTAAAAAAACCATGGGCTACGCATACGGAACCCCGGGAGTCGTAGGACATGTTGTAGTGGTAAAAGGCTATGTAACCGTAGGCGGAACAAGGTATGTTGTACTGAATGATCCCTGGAGCCCTTGTGTGGGACAGGAAAGATTAATTACATATGAAACCTATGCAGATCCTGCCGGAAGCAGCACGCATTGGAATACCTGGTATGATTTAGCAAAAAAATAATTTAAATTCAAAACAATGAAAAATCTAAAACATATATTCGCCGTTTTATTATTATCAGTTTTCCTAATTTCGTGTACAGATAAAAGCAATATGGGAAACTCCGGCCAGAATGAAATCAGAGAAAATAACTTTACAACATCGGATGATGCTGTGAATAAAGGAAAAGCTGACCTTATTTCGATTTTAAAAAACAATAAGGAATTCAATCTTACTATTGATGCAGCAGCACTGGAACGTTCAAAACCCGAAGCTCCAATTTCTGTTTTTGACGTAAATTTTGAAAAACTACTCCGTTCAGACTCTGTTACTTTAGCCACAATAGCTGAAGAGAGCAAAAAAAGCCAGACTCCTTTGGTTGATAATTCAAGAGTTATCACGGTAATCTCCACATCCAAAAATGAAAAAGGCTGGCAACTGGATGAAATTACCGATAATGTACGCTCTTCTGACCTTACAGAAATTAAAGGACAGTTCAATGCCATGAATGTGCCGATTTCAGTCTTTGAGGTCCCTAATATCAATGCGACCATTTATGAAGTAAATACAGACGGAAGAAAATTATATTATACGAAATATAATGGCGGCTCTTTAAGGCAGCCTTTATCTGAGGGAGAGCTTATAAAACAAATCCGTAATGATGCCCAGATATTCCAAAGACAATTTGGTGATGAGCTGAAAAAAGGAAAACTCGTTAAATAACCTTCAATAAACGGTTTTATCAACGCTTCTTTGTACAAAGAAGCGTTTTTCATAATATTTTACTAAAATCTCTAATTAAAAGTTAAAAAAAAACTGTTACTCCTACATGGCATAATGTTTGGAAATTTTAATAGTGAATAACAACTTTAAACGAATAATATTATGAAAAAAGTAATTAGAATCTTAGGTATTTTTCTATTGGTATTTTTTGCGGTCACGTCCTTCTCATCATGTAGCGACGATGATGATCCGGCGAACAATGACTTCTTTGCAGGAACATATCGTGGTAGCGTATCCTACAAAGATGGAAGTACAGATATCAGCACGAATGACGGAAGTGTATTTGTAACTAAAATAGCCAGTGGTACAAAATATAATTTTGCATTCTCGAACAGTATTCCGGATCTTAACGGAATTGAATTTGAAAAACAGGGCGACAACACCTTGGTAATGGTTGGTTCTACAGCCACTTCATACATCAGAATTGATAATGATGAATTGAAAATTTTATATAGCAAGGATGGCAAAACCTGGACGGCTAACTGTACACGTTAAACCAGCCTTTCATACATATGACAACCTGTTTCTATAGAGACAGGTTTTTTTATAAGATTAAGAGAAGTTTTAATATTTTTTTAAGCAGTAATAAACTTTAGTTAAGTTTCAGAAACTCTGATTTTTCAGTCCGTTTTTTGTATACCTTTATTCAACAAAAAAAGCTCTTATGAAAAAATTTTTATCTGCAATGTCACTAATTTTAGGATTAGGCCTTGCAACTGCTCAGCAAACTACCCCTGCGACCAGGACTACGGCCCATCAGGCTACCAAAACTGTAAAAGCTCCTGAAGCTAAGGCTACAAAACCGGCCGCAAAACTGAAGAAGGACGGAACGCCGGACAAAAGATATAAGGAAAACAAAAAGCTTAAAAAAGACGGAACTCCAGATAAAAGGTACAAAGAAAACAAGTAGACATATCTATCATATAGTTGTTATTTTCATAATCAAATTTCGAAGAACCGGTGAAGTAATTCATCGGTTTTTTTGGTGGTAGGAAAATAAAACTTCATCAGTTTCTTCAGTTATTTATAAATTTGAACCATGTTAAACTTTCTCAAGAAAAAAATAGCATTGATCTGGGCTAAAAAACATGTCCGGAACACTGAAGAATTTAAACAAAATCCTCAAAAAAAACAAGAAGAGCTACTGCTTTCTTTTATAGATACGGCTGGAAAAACTCTTTTTGGAAGAGAGCATGATTTTGAAAACATCCGTTCTATTGAAGATTTCCAGGCGAGAGTACCTATTTCCGATTATGAAGATCTGAAACCTTATATAGAGAGGATGAAAAAAGGGCAAGCCAATATTTTATGGACGGGAACTCCGGAATATTTTGCCAAAACATCGGGAACAACTTCAGGCTCAAAATATATTCCTATTTCAAAAGAAGGCATGCCTTATCAGATTGCAGGAGCTCAAAGCGCCCTGTTTCATTATATCGCCAGGAAAAACAATGCGGATTTCGTTGAGGGGAAAATGATTTTCCTTCAGGGAAGCCCTGAGCTGGAAGAAGTCTATGGAATAAAAACAGGCAGACTTTCCGGCATTGTCGCTCATCATATTCCTAACTATTTACAAAAAAACCGCTTACCAAGCTGGGAAACCAATATTATGGAAGATTGGGAAGCAAAGGTTGATAAAATTGTAGCGGAAACGGAAAAAGAAAACATGACGCTAATTTCAGGAATACCACCTTGGCTAATCATGTATTTTGAGAAGTTAATTGAACGACACGGAAAAAAGATCAAGCAGATATTTCCTAATCTTCAGCTGATCGTTACGGGAGGAGTGAACTATGAACCTTACCGGGATAAAATGGAAGACCTGTTGGGAGGAAAAGTTGATATTGTTCAGACATTTCCCGCTTCAGAAGGTTTTTTTGCCTTCCAGGATGATTACACCCGGGAAGGGCTTTTACTTTTGACCAATCATGGAATTTTTTATGAATTTGTTCCATTAGAAGAATATGGAAAACCTAATGCGGGAAGATTAACGTTAAAAGACATTGAGCTTCATAAAGACTACGCTTTAATTTTAACGACTAATTCCGGGTTATGGGCTTATTCTATAGGAGATGTGATACGATTTATTGATACAAAACCACATAGAATTTTAGTGAGCGGAAGAACAAAACATTTCACATCGGCTTTTGGAGAACACGTGATTGCCTTTGAAGTTGAAGAAGCGGTAAAAGCTACTTTGGAACAGTTTCCTGCCCAGATTACCGAATTTCATCTGGCTCCTCAGGTAAATCCCGGAGAAGGGCTTCCTTACCATGAATGGTTTATTGAATTTGAAAAGACTCCTCAGGATATGGAATCTTTTAGAAATGAACTCGATGAACAGCTCAGAAAACGTAATACATATTATGATGATCTGATTTCAGGAAACATTTTGCAACCACTCCAAATTACTCAGCTGAAAAAAAACGCATTCCAGGAGTATGCAAAATCACAGGGCAAACTAGGTGGCCAGAATAAAATCCCAAGACTTGCCAATGACAGAAAAATTGCCGATTTATTGAAAATCTATAAAATTTAGACACATTTTCTTCATTACAAAAACGTATATTCAAAAAAAATTATAAATTTGAAAAACTAAAAAATAATAATGAAAGCAGCTGTACTTTTAAAATCATCTTTATTAACGTCTTTATTTGTTATTTCATCTTGTGCTACTACAAAGTATTCCGAGGATATTTCAAAGAACGATTATTCTAATCTTGAAGCAGGAAGAACGTATATCGTTACTATGAAAGACGGTTCTAAAAAACAAAAAATGCTATTCCGTAATGTAGATGGTGACAATATTATCGGTACAGCAGGAAAGAAAGACAGTACGGAAGTGATTATTCCTAAATCTAATGTTGCCGCCGTAAAGGACAGATCTAAAGCACGTGTAGTAGCAGGTGCCACGGTAATCGGAGCTGCAGGTGTTGCTGCTCTTGTATTAAGTTCGACAAGAGCGGATTAAATAGATTTTATCTTTCAGTATCTATTTGATTTATCAGTTAAAAATGCATTATAACGCTAGCCTTAAATGAATATTTAGGGCTATTTTTGTGCATGATTTCATTTACTCCGCTGAAGACGTTGCAAAATGTTGAATTCAGGAATCTTCTTACGGGAAGATTTTTTATTGTATTAGCTTTTAGAATGCTTGCTACTTTACTGGGATGGTGGGTGTATCAATTAACAAAGGATCCCTTTTCAATCGGGCTTATCGGACTCTCGGAGGTAATTCCGGCTGTAAGTTGTGCTTTATACGCAGGTCATGTTATTGATATGAATGAAAAGAAGAAGCTCTTACTGATCTGCAATTATGCATATATCTTTTTAATCGGGCTTTTACTTATTCCTGCTTTCTTTGGAAGTAAAACGCATTTCACAGGGCATCAGATCACCTATTATATCTATGGTGTTATATTTTTCACGGGAATTGCAAGAGCATTTATAGGCCCTATTGTTCCATCAATGATTCCTAAGATCGTAAAGAAAGAAAATCTTCCTAATGCGGTAACATTAAATCAGGCTGCCTTTTTAGTCTCTTCCGTTTGTGGTCATGCGATAGGAGGATTCCTTATTGCCGGATTTGGAGTGAAATGGACTTTAGTATTTATTATTTTACTGATATTTATTGCGTCCCTGTTTTTCTGGCAGCTGAACAAGCAACATTCTGAATATAAAAAAGAACAGGTGAATGTAATGGAAAGCATGAGAGAAGGTGTTGACTATATACTCAAAACAAAAGAGATTTTAGGAGCATTATGTCTTGATATGTTTGCGGTCCTGTTCGGCGGGGCAGTTGCCATGATCCCTGTTTACGCGACAGATATTCTAAAGGTGGGAGCAGAAGGATTCGGGTTATTAAATGCCGCTTCGGACATTGGCTCTATGTGCATTATTACTATTTTATCCATCATTCCTTTGAGAAAAAATCAAGGGAAAATATTATTGGTGGTGGTTGCCGGATTTGGGCTTTGTATTATCGGTTTCGGTTTATCTCAGCTTTACTGGCTTTCATTTATGTTCTTGGTTCTCAGCGGAATGCTTGATGGAATCTCCGTAGTAATCCGTGGAACTATTGTCCAGTTGAAAACACCGGACCACATCCGTGGGCGTGTATTGAGTGTCAACTCCATATTTATCATGTCCAGCAATGAAATGGGGCAATTTGAAAGCGGGTTGGCTGCTAAGCTTATGGGCGTTGTGCGTTCTGTTGTATTTGGTGGGACAATGACGGTTCTTATCGCCTTGATTGTTGGGAGCACAAATCCCAAATTAAGAAAAATGCAATACTAAATTTATTTTACTTATAATTCTATTAAATATATTACATTTTTTTCAATTAACCATTAATAATTTTTATATTTGCTTTATAAAATTTCCCCTTTTATGAAAAAAATTCTATTATTTTTTCTGTTACTATCGTCGCAGATATTCTTTTCTCAATCAGATTGTCCTACGGCAATTGCCGTTTGTGGGAATGCCAACATTTCTTACACCCCTTCCGGACCCGGAAATATCCTGGAAGATTTAGGAGGATGTCTTATTGATGACGAAAACTTTTCTGTATGGTATACTTTCACGGTTGCTACTTCAGGAACATTAGCGTTTACGATTGATGCCAATGTTGACAATGATGATTACGACTTTGGGGTATACGGACCCAACAAGCAGTGTAGCAATTTAGGTGCTCCCATCAGATGTAATTTCGCAGGAGTTTCTCCTACAGGAAATACGGGTCTTTCCCTGACTCCACCTCCTAATGCATACTGGAGTCCGCATTTAAATGTAGTTGCAGGAGAAACCTATTATTTAATTATTGACAACTATAGTAATTCAGCTAATGGATTTTCTTTAATATGGTCGGGTACGGCAACGCTGGCTTCTCCGTTTAATGATCCTGCGATCACTCCTAATCCATTTATTGCACCAGGAATTCCTGCTGCCAACCCGGCAGATCCACCAGAAGTAATTGTATGTTCAAATCCTGCTATTTTTGATTTCAGTACATTATCTGCAGGTATTATCAATGGTAATCCTAATTTCTCCGTGAAATACCATACAAGTCAAAATGATGCTTTAACAGGAAATAATCCTATTACGGCTCCAATTGTGGTAACTGTAGGATCTACTTATTACTATAGCATCAACTATACGAACCCGGCTAACCCGAACGACCCGGTCAACAGGTGTAAACAGACAGGTAGTTTCAAATTCAAGGACGGAACAATTGAAGCCTATAATGACACATTAACCGAATGTAATAATAACAATGCAGGCACCGCTACTTATGACCTGACAACAGCAGATGTTATTGATCCTACTTTAACGGTTACTAAAAAATATTACCCCACTATTCATGACGTTAATGCGGGAACTAATGAGATTACCAATCCGTATTCTTATGTATCTGCAGAGGGAACAGTATATGTAAAAATAACTTCACAATACGGATGTACAGATATTGCTGAAATCAGCCTGAAATTCCATCCTGTAGTGATCGTAAATGAAGCTACTTTGAGGTCTTGTTTCATTGAAACTAATCCTTCAACAGCATTATTTAATCTTACGGTTGCTACGGTAACTTCTCAGGGAGGAACTAAGACTTATTATCCTTCTTTAACGGATGCGGTGAATGGAACCAACCAAATTTCAAACCCTTCCAATTATATTGCTCCAAGCGGGGTTGTATACATCAAAGTAACCAATGCAAACGGATGTTATGCTATTGCAAAAGTGACTCTTATAGTGCTTCCACCGGTATATTCTTCTGTACTGGCAGATAAAATTATCTGTATGGAAGATACAACAACATTAGATGCAGGGCCAGGTTTCGCATCTTATCTGTGGAGCAATGGAGCAACAACGCAAACTGTTTCAGGAATAGGCGTAGGTACTTACTGGGTAAAGTTAAAAACAGGTGACTGTATCACGACTCAAACGGTAAAAGTGTATCCGGCAGAACAACCTGTAGTTTCCAGTATCGATATTGCTACCAATACGGTAACCGTAAACGTAGTAGGGGGAATGGCTCCTTACAAATATTCAATGGATAATGTCAACTGGCAGGATTCCAATGTATTTACCAATGTACCGAGAGGTGATAACACCGTCTATGTGAAAGATGCTTACGATTGTGAGCCGATAGATGTTGAAATCATTGTTCCTAACCTCATCAACGTAATCACTCCGAACGGAGATGGTGTAAATGATATTATTGATTATTCCGCATTGGCTAATAAACAAAACCTGACATTAAGCATTTACGACAGATATGGTAGTAAAATCTATCAGGCAGATAAATCTAACGGCTATAAATGGGACGGAACAACCAACGGCAGCAAAAGAGTAACTACTGGTACTTACTGGTATTCTGTAACATGGAATGAAAATGATAAGCATAATACGCCGTTCAAATTCTCCAGCTGGATCATGGTGAAAAACAGAGAATAATATAAAAATCAGAGAACCGCCTAGGCGGTTCTTTTCTCAATCTCTCAGCCATATTTCTTTTGTTATTTTCGTTATTTTTGCATTATAAAATCATTTAAAAATGAGAAAACTATTATTATTTTTAACAATTTTACTCACTCAACTATATTATTCCCAATCAGATTGCCCTACTGCAATACCTGTGTGTGGAAACTCCAATATTTCTTATACGCCTTCCGGACCGGGAAACATTCTGGAAGATCTTGATACCTTAGGATGTCTTAATGATGATGAAAATTTTTCCGTTTGGTATTCTTTTACAATTGCCACCTCAGGAACATTAGCTTTTACGATCGATTCCAATGTAAACAGCGACGATTATGATTTTGCTGTTTACGGACCTAATGTACAGTGCAGTAATTTGGGAGCTCCTATACGATGTAACTTTGCAGGATCATCTCCTACCGGAAACACCGGACTTGAGCTTACCCCTACCGGCTCAGTATATTGGGGAGCTTATATGGATGTAGTAGCCGGACAGACGTATTATTTAATTATTGACAACTATAGTAACTCTGCTAATGGATTCTCATTAACATGGAGTGGTACGGCGACACTTACTTCTGCATTCTCCGATCCGGCTTTGGCTCCAAACCCTTTCATTACGCCTGGAAATCCGGCTGCCAATCCAAACGATCCCAGAGAAATCTTAAAATGTCAGCTACCGACTCAATTTGACTTTACCACATTAACACCTGGAATCTTGAATGGTAACCCGAACTTCTCGGTTACTTATCATAGTCTTCAGAATGATGCTATTACAGGAACAAGCCCACTTACAGTAACTACTGTCAATGGAACTACTGTATATTACTACAGAATTGTATATCAGGATCCGGCTAACCCGAATAACCCGGCGAACGGATGTTTCCAGCTTGGTAAATTCAAATTCAAGCAAGGAAATATTGAAGCTGCTGACGTTACCATTAATGCCTGCAACAATAACGGAGCCGGCACGGCAACATTTAACCTTACAACGGCACCTGTTTATTCAGGGCCATCCACTAAAAAATATTATCCTACTCTTGCTGACCTTAATGCAGGAACCAATGAAATAACGAATCCTGCAGCCTATACTTCAGCAGAAAAAGTAGTCTATGTGAAGGTGACTTCTAATGAAGGATGCTCCGATAATGCAGCGATCACTTTGGCTTTCCATCCTGTTGTTGTAGTAACCAATGCTTTATTAGAGTCTTGTTATATAGAAACTAATATTACGACCGCTTCTTTTGATCTAACGACTGCAGCCGTTAATTCACAGAGTGGTATGACCAAAAAATACTATAAAACATCTACAGATGCTTTAAATTTAACCAACGAAATCACCAACTTCAATGCTTACATAACAGCATCAACCGACGTTTACGTAAGAGTAACCAGTGCTAACGGATGCTTTGCCATTGCTAAAATCACCCTGAAAGTTCTCCCTCCTGTAAAATCGTCCGTGTTAAAAGACCAGACAATATGTATGGAAGACAGAACAACTCTGGATGCCGGTCCTGGATTCGACAGTTACGAATGGAACACGGGAGCAACCACGCAATCTATTTCCGGAGTAGGTGTTGGACAGTATTGGGTAAAACTTCAGACTGGAAAATGTTTTACACTACAAGAAGTAAAAGTATATTCTTCCCAGCAGCCTGTCATTTCAAGCATCGATATTTCAAATAATACGATTACCATAAGTGTGTCCGGTGGAAAAGCTCCTTACAAATACTCTTTAGATGGAGTTAACTGGCAGGATTCTAATATTTTCACAGGTCTTCCGAGAGGTGAAAATAAAATATATGTAAAAGATTCTTACGATTGTCTTCCAATAGATACGCAAATTACTGTTCCAAACCTTCTTAATGCCATCACACCAAACGGTGATAACGTGAATGATTATATCGATTATTCTGCATTAGCCTATAAGAAGAACCTTGTTTTTGTTATATTCGACAGATACGGAAACAAGCTTTATGAAGCAGATAAAACAAGAGGTTACAAATGGGACGGAACTGCTTTTGGCAAGAAAATTCTTACCGGAACATATTGGTACACCATCACTTGGAATGAGAATGATAAAAACAATACTCCGACACAATACAGCGGATGGGTATTGGTGAAAAACAGAGAATAATTCAGTTTTTATATATTGTAAAAAATCACCCTGGACCAGGGTGATTTTTTTATCAACACGGCACATCTTTTATTAATAGCATTTTAACGCAATTTGGCAGTAAATTGTTAGTTACTATTTTTTGATTCTTTTTCAAATCAATTATCTTTGCAATATGGCGCAGAAAGAAACACTATCATCTCTTACACACGGAAATTTCGCAAAGGAATTATCAATTTCTGATGGGAAAATGCCTCCTAATGCTGTAGATTTTGAAAGGTTGGTGATCGGGACTTTTTTGATTGATAAAAAGGGTCTTGATTATTCCATTGACCTTCTTACACCGGAAGTTTTCTATGATCCGAGACATCAGGTTATCTTTTCAACCATTTTAAAATTGTACGAAGGAAATCATCCGGTCGATTTAATGACTATTATTCAGGAGCTAAAAAAAGAAGAAAAACTAAGCCTGGCCGGAGGTGACCATTATATTATTGATCTTACCATGGGGGTTAGCTCTTCCGCCCATATCGAATACCATGTACGTGTTATTCTTGAAAAATATATTCTAAGAAGCCTTATTAATGTATCTGCCAATGTAATTGATTCTTCTTATAAGGAATCAACCGATGTATTTGAGCTGCTGGACAAAGCAGAGCAATCATTTTTCGAAATTACCAACGGAACTATTAAAAAAGGGTTTGATACGGCTAACTCCCTGGTGAAACAGGCTATTGACACCATCAAATCCTTAAAAGATAAAGAAGGCCTTTCCGGGGTTCCTTCAGGATTCAGAGACCTGGATAAAGAAACCGGAGGATGGCAGAATTCCGACCTTATTATTATTGCTGCCCGTCCCGCAATGGGGAAAACCGCATTTTTGCTTTCTATGGCAAGGAATATTGCGGTAGAGCATAAAATTCCTATGGCTCTTTTCTCTCTGGAGATGGCATCGGTGCAGTTGATCACGAGGATGATTGCTTCCGAAACAAGAATTTCCTCAGAGAAATTAAGAAAAGGAACCATGTCTGATGATGAATGGCAGAGACTGTTCTCTAATGTATCCCAGCTGGAAAACGCTCCGCTTTATATTGATGAGACCCCTTCTCTTTCTATATTTGACTTCCGTGCCAAATGCCGAAGACTGGTGATGCAACATGGTGTAAAAATTATCATGGTAGATTACCTTCAGCTAATGACCGCAAGCAGTGGCGGCAAAGGAGGCGGAAACCGTGAACAGGAAATCGCAATGATCTCGCGTTCATTAAAAGCTATCGCAAAAGAATTAAATGTTCCTGTAATTGCTCTTTCTCAGTTATCCAGAAGTGTGGAAAACCGTCCGGGAAAAAGACCTCAGCTTTCCGACTTAAGGGAATCCGGAGCGATTGAGCAGGACGCGGATATCGTATCGTTCATCTTTAGACCGGAGTATTATAAAATTGCGGTTTGGGACAATGACGAACCCGGGCAGGAAACCTCAACGGAAAACCAGGCTGAAATTATTATTGCAAAACACAGGAATGGTGCTACTGCCGATGTAAGGCTTTCGTTCATGAAAAATATTGCCAAATTCGGCGATTTGGATATGTTCGGAAATGATTACGGATATCCGTCACAAAGTTTCGGTCAACAGAATGAGCAGAGTGGGTTTGATAAAATAAAAACAACCATTCAGCCGGGTGCTGCTTTTGACCTGCCCGACAATTCTCAGCTTTCAGGGTCGTCTATGAATGATTTTGATGATGATGAAGATTTCCCATTCTAAGAGAAGTAAACCTTAAATCTTAATATTGAGAATCGAAATATACACGGACGGTGCTTGCAGCGGAAATCCCGGAAAAGGCGGATATGGAATTCTCATGCGCGTTCCTGAAAAAAGATATCAGAAAACTTTTTCAAAAGGATTCAGGAAAACCACCAATAACAGAATGGAGCTTCTGGCTGTAATTACAGCCTTGGAAAAATTAAAATCCACAGAAAATGACATTCATATTTTCACAGACAGCAAATATGTGTCTGATGCCATCAATCAGAATTGGATTGCAGGCTGGATCAGAAGAGGCTGGAAAAATGTGAAAAATCCAGACTTATGGCAACAATTTGTTCCCCTTTATCAGAAACATAATCCCAAAATGCATTGGATAAAAGGCCACGCCGGACATCCTGAAAATGAACTTTGCGACAGACTTGCTGTGGCCGCCGCTGCTTCTCCGGACTTGGAAGTAGACATTTATTTTGAAAATTTGGAGAACAATTCTCTTTTTTAAAAATTCCACACATCAATACTGCACTTTTATTTAAAATTCTTCTAATATTTTTGCATTTTATTATCAAATTTTGTCATTTTTAACACTATTAACATTAAATACATATTTATTAATTCGGAATTAATATCTTTACGTGTCTAATTAAAAAGTGTTATTAAATGAATAAAAAACTACTAGCTTATTTTACTTTTATTTTACTCTGCTTTTACGGAAACTTCTTTTCTCAAACCTATCAACTTACAGGAAACCCTGTAAATACAACGGGTTGGGATGTAGTGCCTGCAGCAGTTGTAAATACAGATTTTATACAACTTACCGGTGATCTTACGGGCCAAGTGGGTGGTATAAAACTTAACTCACCGATCAACCTGAAGTACTGTGATAAATGGAGAGTGGAATTTGATTTCAGAATTGACGGAAACGGAACTCCTGCTTATGGAAGAGGAGACGGCTTTGCTTTTTGGTATTTAGCCAACCCACCTGCGTCTTATGTAACCGGAGGAGGTCTCGGAATTCCTGCAAATGCCACAGGCCTGATGGTGGGATTTGATATTTTCAATAATACGACTGAGGGTCAGATGAGTAAAGTCCATCTTTTGTATGGAACCAATAATACCGCAGGATCCAATATTGAATTTAACAATACAGCAGGAAGCACCTTCCATTCTCCTGATCTTAATCCTACACAACCTTTTGTTGGAGCAACTTATAAACATGTGGAAGTATTGGGAGAAGTAGATCCCGCCAATGCAGCGAACTGGATTATTACCCTAAAAATTGACAATACAACCATTATAAATCAATCTTTTGCACCTTCAGGGACCGCTGTAGGAATGACGCAAGGATATTTTGGCTTTTCTGCTTCTACAGGAGCGGCAAGTGCCAGGCATTCTATAAAAAACGTAAAAGTTTATACGGATAAAGTGGCTATTCTTCAGAATTCGGTATCCCAGTCTTTCTGCCCTAATCCAACTACGGGATATGGAACTGCGAACCTGACATCGTTCAATTCTCAGTTTGTTGCAAATCCGGCTAACTACACTTTTACATACTATGTTTTAGGAAATCCTACTCCTATTGCCAACCCTGCCAATTATCAATTTAATACGAACACAACAATCTCCGTAAGGATTAAAGATAATTCCGGCCTTCTGTGTGACAACCCGGACGGAACCATTACGCTTTCTTTGGCACCATTCACAGCTAATGATGCTACTTTAACGGAATGCAATAATAACAATGCCGGAACTGCGACTTTCAATCTTACTTCTGCCGTGGTAACAGGTGTTCCCGGAGTAACGAAGAAGTATTATAAAACATTGAATGATCTTAATACCGGAACTAATGAAATTTTAAACCCGGCCAGCTATACATCTGCTCCGGGGACAGTATACGTAAAAGTAACGACACCACAAGGATGCTCCGGAAACGCAAAGATAACCCTTGCCTTTTATCCTCAGGTAGTGGTAACTGAAGCTACCCTACGTTCATGCTTCTTAGAAGCCAATCCGTCTACTGCCTCATTTAACCTGACAACGGCAAATGTGACCACTTTACCGGGAGTTATAAAAAAATACTACGTTACATTAGCGGATGCTTTAAGCGGAACCAATGAGATTGTAAGCCCTTCAATTCATATTTCTACGAGTTCGGTAGTCTATGTAAGAGTAACTGATACCAACGGTTGTTTTACAATCACAAAAATCAACCTTATTGTTCTTTCACCTGTGTTTTCTTCTGTATTAAAGGATAAAACAATTTGTATTGAAGATAAAACGACATTGGATGCTGGACCAGGTTTTGACAGCTATGAATGGAGTACCGGGGCAACCACACAGTCAATTTCCAATGTTCCTGTGGGATTATATTGGGTAAAATTAAAAACCGGGACGTGTATTACCACCCAGATTGTAAAAGTTAATCCTTCCAGTCAGCCTGTCATTTCAAGTATTGATGTGATGAACAGTTCGATTACCGTAAACGTAAAAGGAGGAACACCTGCTTATAAATATTCTTTGGATGGAATCACTTGGCAGGACTCTAATGTATTTAACAGCCTTTCAAGGGGTGATCATAAGGTATTTGTAAAAGACTCATATGATTGTGAACCTGTTCAGATAATCGTTACTGTTCCTAATTTAATTAATGCCATTACACCTAACGGAGATAATGTAAATGATTTTATTGATTATTCTGCTTTAGCTTATAAAAAGAATGTGGTACTGGTGATATATGACAGATATGGCAATAAACTTTACGAAGCAGATAAAATCAGAAACTTCAAATGGGACGGAACCGCTTTTGGTAAAAAAATACTGACCGGAACTTACTGGTACACTATTTCCTGGAATGAAAATGACAAAAACAATACTCCTACACAATATACTGGCTGGATACTGGTAAAAAACAGAGAATAATTATGTCTGAAAATCACTCCTTTCCTGGAGTGATTTTTAATTTATTATTGATAAACAACAGTTTAAAACATTAATAATAACCAATCTATACAATGAGAAAAGCTTTATACTTTTATTTTTTAATTATATTAATGGGTATATCCGGAAAAGGCTTCGCCCAAACGTATCAGCTTACAGGAAATCCAGTAAATACAACAGGCTGGGATTTGGTTTCAAGTGCGGCTGTTAATACGGATTTTATCCAGCTTACATCCGATGCAGGAAATTTATATGGTGCTATAAAATTAGCAACTCCAATCAACCTTAAGTATTGTGATAAATGGAAGGTAGAATTTGATTTCAGGATTGATGGAAACGGTACTACCCAATATGGAAGAGGAGACGGGTTTACTTTTTGGTATCTTGCCAATCCGCCTACAGGCTTTGTATCCGGTGGCGGTCTGGGAATACCTGCCAATGCATCCGGTTTAATGGTGGGTTTCGATATTTTCAACAATACCACTGAAGGCCAGATGAGCAAGATCCATGTTTTATATGGAACCAATAACTCCATCAATAATAATATCGAATACAATAATACTGCAGGAAGCACATTCCATTCTCCTGATCTTAATCCTACACAACCTTTTGTAGGGTCCAACTATAAGCATGTAGAGGTGAACGGAGAAACGGATCTTACCAATCCGAACAACTGGATTATCAGAATAAGAATCGATGGTGTCCTTATTGTAGATCAGTCTTTTGCTCCTTCAGGAGGTGCAATAGGCATGACACAAGGATATTTCGGTTTCTCTGCAGCTACGGGAGGCGCCAGCGCAAGACATTCCATCAAAAATGCTAAAATCTTCATCGATAAAGTTCCGATTCTACAGAATACTATTACTCCGTTTGTCTGTGTAAACCCGGCAACAGGAAATGGGACAGTGGATTTAACTTCATTTAATTCTCAGTTTGTAAACAATCCCGGAAATTATATTTTCACCTATTACGTCCTGGGAAATTCAACTCCTATTGCAAATCCTTCCAGTTTCCAATACTCCGGAAATACAACCATCAAAGTAGTGATCAAAGATCCTTCCTCAACGCTATGCGATAATGGAGATGGGGTTATCCAGCTCAACCCGACTCCGTTTGCCGCAGATGATGCAACCTTAACGGGATGTAATAACAATAATGCAGGTGTTGCCATATTTGACCTTACGAGTGCCGCAGTAACCAATGTTCCGGGAGTAACCAAAGAGTTCTATCCTACTTTATACGATCTTAATAACGGGGCCAATCAGATCGCAACCCCTACAGCTTATCCTTCTGCTGCCGGATCTGTTTTTGTGAAAGTGACAACTCCGCAAGGTTGTGTAGATGTGGCTCAGATCACTTTGAATATTTACCCTGTTGTTGTAGTGAATGAAGCGACCTTAAGGACATGTTTTATTGAGTCTAATCCTTCATTGGGATCTTTCAACCTTACAGTAGCTACAGTAACTTCTCAAGGAGGAATTAAAAAATATTATCCTTCTTTAACAGATGCAGTCAACGGGACCAATGAAATTACAACCCCAACTGCTTATATCGCTCCAAATGGAGTAGTTTATATAAAAGTTATAGACGCAAATGGCTGTTATGCCATAGCCAAAGTAACCCTTATAGTGCTTCCACCGGTAAAATCTTCGGTTCTGCAAGACAAGATCATTTGTATGGAAGATAAAACCACATTAGATGCCGGACCTGGTTTTGCATCTTATTTATGGAGTACGGGAGCTACTACCCAATCTGTTTCAGGTGTAGGCGTAGGTACCTACTGGGTAAAATTAAAAACAGGAGATTGTATTACCACACAGGCTGTAAAGGTTTATCCTGCCGAACAGCCAGTTGTTACTTATATAGATATTTCAAGCAGTACAATTACGGTTAACGTAATCGGGGGAACCCCTCCTTATCAATATTCATTGGATAATGTGAATTGGCAGGACTCCAATGTATTTAAAAACATTGCCAGAGGAGATCATACCGTATATGTAAAAGATGCTTACGACTGCGAACCTATAGATATAGGCATTACTGTTCCGAATCTGATCAATGTAATTACTCCGAATGGTGATGGAGTGAACGACGCTATTGATTATTCTTCGCTCGCGAATAAGCAAAATCTGGAATTCAGTATTTTTGACAGGTACGGATATAAAATCCATCAAGGTGATAAAAACAATAAATACAGATGGGACGGCACCACTGCTTCAGGCAGAAAAGTTCCTACAGGAAGTTATTGGTATTCCGTAACATGGAATGAAAATGACAAACACAATACTCCATTTAAATTTTCAGGCTGGATTATGGTGAAAAACAGAGAGTAACCTTAATAAGGATTCCGCATAAAAAATTGCCACTTCAAATTGAAGTGGCAATTTTTTGCTGCATTCCGTAGCATATATTTGTGATGAAAACCTATTTATTCGCATTCAATTCCTAAATTTGTCCTATGAATTATTTGGAAGCTTTAAGCAGAAGATATTCTGTAAAGAAATTTAACAAAGAAATTATTCCTCAGGAAACCCTTCACAATATTCTTGAGTCAGGAAAGCTTTCCGCAAGCTCACTGGGCCTTCAGCCTTATAAGATAATAGTGGTTGAAAGTGAGGAAATGAAGCAAAAACTAATTCCTGCATTTTACAATCCCTCCCAGATATCCACGTGCTCGCATCTCGTTGTGATCATTTCTAAAAAAATAATTGAAGAAAACTATATCCGGGGTTATTTTAATCACATCTCTGAGGTAAGAGAAATCCCTCTGGAGACACTCGATCTTTTTAAGAATAGCATTAATCAGCATATTAGTCAAAAAACAGGTGATGAGATTTTCAATTGGGCGGAAAAGCAATCTTATATTGTATTGGCTAATTTAATGTATGCAGCCGCCATTGAAAATATTGACACCTGCCCTATGGAAGGATTCCGGCAAGATGTCATAGAAGATATATTGAATATAAATCCTGAAACAGAAAAAGTAACCGTAACTCTTGCGTTAGGATACCGTTCTGAAGAAGACCATTTTCAACACATGAAAAAAGTGAGAAAACCAAATGAAAAATTGTTTAAATTTATTTAATTATTTTAGACAATTGTCTTAAAGCAAGCATATGATAAAAGCGGATGTATTGGTAATTGGTTCCGGAATCTCGGGACTATCTTATGCCATAAAAGTTTCTGAACAGTTTCCTGAAACCAAAATAATTATCGTAACCAAATCAGACGAGGACGAAAGCAATACGAAATATGCACAGGGAGGACTGGCTGTCGTTACGGATTTCAAAAAAGATAATTTCGATAAACATATTGATGATACCATGCGCGCCGGCGACGGTGAAAATAAACGCGATGTCGTAGAAATGGTGGTAAAGGAGGCCCCTGCAAGATTCAATGAAATCGTAGAATGGGGAGCGAACTTCGACATGAAAAACGGCCAATTTGCTCTGGGAAGAGAAGGCGGCCATACAGAAAACAGAATTGTTCATCATAAGGATATCACCGGATTTGAGATCGAAAGAGCCCTTTTAGAAACGGCCAATAACAGTCCGAATATTGAAATCCTGGACCATCATTATGTCATTGACATTATTACCCAACACCACGTTCCGGGAAAGGAATTAAATGAAGGTGACATCCATTGCTACGGTGCTTATATACTGGATGAAAAATCCAAAACCATTAAAAAAATTACCGCAAAAATAACATTGGTAGCTACCGGCGGCGCTGGTCATGTTTATAAAAACACCACCAATCCGACCATCGCTACCGGGGACGGAATTGCTTTTGTAGCCCGTGCCAAAGGTAAAGTTTCCAATATGCAGTATTACCAGTTCCACCCCACTGCATTATACAGCAAAATAGACGGTATGCTTTTTTTAATTTCAGAAGCTGTTCGTGGCGACGGCGCTAAATTACGAACCAAAAAAGGTGAAAAGTTCATGCATAAATATGATGAACGTGAAGAACTGGCCTCAAGAGATATTGTCGCAAGAGCAATTGACAACGAAATGAAAATTACCGGTGATGAATACGTTGGGTTGGATTGTCGCGAAATGAATCATGACCGGTTTTTAGAACATTTTCCCAATATTTATAAAAAGTGCAAGGATGAAGGTATTGATCCTTTCACGCAACTCATTCCTGTTGTTCCTGCCTGCCATTATTTAATGGGCGGGATTGAAATTGATAAAGACGGCCAGTCTTCCATCAGAAATCTTTTTGCAGTAGGAGAATGTACCAACTCCGGATTACACGGAGCCAACAGACTAGCTTCCAACTCTTTGCTTGAAGGATTGGTTTTCGGGCACAACGCTGCCATGAAAACTATTGAATTATTAAAAGAAAATAATTTCAACTTTGAAGATCTAAAAGCGGTTCCGGAGTGGGATGAAGAAGGCATGAAAATCATGGATGAAATGGTAATCATCAGCTATCTTAGAAAGCAGCTCCAGGAAATGATGAGCGACCTTGTAGGAATTGTAAGAAGCAACAGACGTTTAAAAATGGCTTTGCAGAAGCACCAGGAAATCGCAGCCGCTGTTGACGAAATTTATCACTACTCTATTCTTTCCCCTCAATTATCCGAATTGAGAAACCTGACTACCGTTGCTCACCTCATCATTACCCAATCTATGGAAATGAAAGAAAATAAGGGAGCATTTTATAATAAAGATTTAGCCTAAAGCATACCATATGAAAAGACCAAGCTACGTAACCGATAAAGCACTTAAAACTTTCATCAAATCAGCACTCGAAGAAGATATTCAGGATGGGGATCATTCTACCCTTTCTACTATTTCGGGTGATTTAAAGCAAAGCGCTAAACTTTTAGTAAAACAAAATTGTATTCTTGCCGGTGTGGAATTGGCAGAAATCATTTTCAAAACCTTTGATAAAAATCTTAAAGTCGAAACGTTCATTAAAGATGGTGAAACGGCAAAGGTTGGAGATATAGCATTCATTGTTACCGGAAGCGCAAGATCCATTCTCTCTACAGAAAGGCTGGTTCTTAACTGTATGCAAAGAATGAGCGGAATTGCAACCCTCACTCACGACTGGGATTCCAGATTGGTCGGAACAAAAACCAAATTACTGGATACCAGAAAGACCACCCCTAATTTCAGAATATGCGAAAAATGGGCTGTTGCGATAGGTGGTGGGACCAATCACAGATATGGGCTGTATGACATGATCATGCTGAAAGACAATCATATCGATTATAACGGAAGCATTACTAATGCCGTAAAAATGGCTAAAGATTACATTAAAAAGAACAAGAAAAAACTAAAAATAGAAGTCGAAACCAGAAACCTTGAGGAAGTTCAGGAAGCCATCAAAGCAAAAGTAGACAGGATTATGCTTGATAATATGGATGTGAAGACAATGAAATTAGCGGTAGATATGATCAAGGGCTCTTGTGAATCCGAGGCATCCGGAGGAATCACAAGAGATATGCTAAAGGAAATAGCATCTACAGGAGTTACCTATATCTCTGCCGGAGCCCTTACTCATTCAGCCGAAAATATCGATTTAAGCCTCAAAGCCGTGAAATAGCATTGTATTTTTAACAAAAACGAACCCCATTTGTTAAAAAATAAATAATATGATTTTTTTCATGAAAAACAAGGCTATTTTTGTAATATTTTGAAAATCAAATACTTAACCTTTATTAAGACTGAGTAAAAATTAACATTGAGTTAATAATGGTTAAAATTTATTTACCGAATTTTGCATAAAATTTAAATCTAACTATTATAACGATTATGAAATTAATCAACAAATCAATGCTAACTGTAGTTATTTCACTTTCTACAGCCAGCGTTTATTATGCTCAACAGGTTCAGGATACGGTTACAAAATCCAAGGACATTGAAGAGGTAGTATTAACAGGTGCTGCTGATATCGCTAAAGATAGGAAGACTCCTGTAGCAGTTTCAACAATTAAAGAAGCACAAATTGTTGAAAGATTAGGAAATCAGGAATTTCCTGAGATTTTAAAAACAACTCCGTCAATCTATTCAGCAAAAGGTGGTGGTGGTTTCGGAGACGGACGTTTAAATATCAGAGGGTTTGATACCAACAATACCGCTGTAATGATCAACGGGGTACCTGTGAACGATATGGAAGGAGGTACTGTATACTGGTCAAACTGGGCAGGTCTTTCCGATGTAACTTCTGCTATGCAGGTACAAAGAGGACTTGGTTCTTCAAAATTAGCTATCGCTTCTATTGGAGGAACAATCAATATTATTACAAGAGCTGCAGATAAAAAAAGAGAAGGTAATGTAATGGTAGGTGTTGGTAACAACGGGTACTTAAAAACTTTATTCTCATACAACACAGGAAAGAATGAAAAAGGATGGTCAACATCATTCTTAATGAGCAGAACTGCCGGAAATACATATATCGATGCCAGTGAATTTGAAGCATATAACTATTACTTTGCTTTAGGTTATCAGCCTAATGAAAAGCATGACTTCCAATTTACATTCACGGGTGCTCCGCAGTGGCACATGCAAAATTTCCAAAGCTCAATTGCTAACTTCATAAAATACGGAAATGGTGTAGATGAGCCAAACAGAAGATATAATTCTAACTGGGGGATGTTAAATGGTGAGGTAATGTCTCAGTCTATTAACTTCTACAGCAAACCAGTTGCATCTATCAACTGGGATTGGAAAATTTCTGAAAAATCTAAATTATCTACAGTAGGATATGCATCTTGGGGAAGAGGTGGAGGAACTGGTGTAATGGGAAATATAAATGGAACCAACATCAATAGTCTTCCAAAGACAGCAGAAGGTCTTATCAGATTCGATGATATCGTTGCATGGAATCAGGGACAAAATGTAATCTGGAACCCTAACGTAGCTAATAATACTGGTATTAATAAGGTAAACGCTACACCTGGTATTGCAACAAGATCTAACGGATTAACAAGAAGAGCAAGTATCAACTCTCACGACTGGTACGGAATCCTTACTAACTTCCAACACAAAATCAATGAAAATTGGAATTTCTCAGCCGGTTTTGACGGAAGATATTATTATGGTTATCACCCAGGAGTTTTAACAGATCTTTGGGGAAATAATAAATATATTGAAAGAGATAACATGAATATTCCTGGTGGATATGATGTTACTCTAGTTCAGGATCCAAAACCTTCTGCAAACCCATTTGCTAAAGCAGTAAAAGATAAAAACCAAATAGTTTACAGAAACTATAACGGAGAAGTTTTATGGGGTGGAATTTTCGGTCAGGTTGAATATACAAGTGATAAAATTTCAGCATTTGTGCAAGGTTCTGCATCAGAACAAGGATATAGCAGAATCGACAACTGGATTGTTGATGGTGTAACGATTCAACAGGGTCAAACAGTTAATACAAAAACTCCAATGAAATTCTTATTCGGATTTAATGCAAAAGGAGGTATTAATTATAACATTGATGGGCAGCATAACGTTTTTGCTAACGTAGGATATTACTCAAAACAACCTAATTTCTTTGCAGTATATAATTCACCACTTGCTGTAGCAGCTCCTTCTAACACGGCTTATAACTCTCCTGACGGAAGGGCTACGGGTAATCAGCAGATCGTAAACCCATTGTTAACAAATGAAAAAATTGCTTCTGCTGAATTAGGTTATGGATTCAGAAGCGGAATTTTCAATGCTAATGTTAACCTTTATTATACATCTTGGAAAGACAGATACCAAAGATTCTCCAACTTACCAAACATTCCTAACCCTGCAGGAGGAAATTATAACAGACCTTATGCAAACTTGCTAGGAATTCATGAAATCCACATGGGAGCTGAGTTTGAAGGGACTTTAAAAGTTACTGATTACCTTTCATTCACTGGAATGTTCTCAATTGGAGACTGGTATTATAAAGGAAACCCTACAGGAAATCTTTATGATGAAAACGGAACTCCTATCAGCTTCAACGGAAGCACGGATGTAACTTTCGCTTTGGATAATGTAAAAGTTTCTGATGCTGCACAGACTACAGCTTCATTAGGATTTACTTTGAAACCTGTAAAAGATTTAAGCATCTTCTCTACTTGGAATTATTACAACAATTACTATGGTTTAATTAATTTCAATGCTGATTATCTGGTTGCCGCTGACGGATCAATTTCAAGAAACGCCCAAAAAGGAGCTTTAAAATATCCAAGCTACAATTTGTTTGATCTGGGACTTTCTTATACATTCAATGTAGGAAACGGACAAAGACTAGTTCTTACAGGAAACGTTTATAACTTATTGGATACAACTTATATTTCTGATGGTAAGTCTTCTAACCATATTAAAGAATTGGCTGACTTCAAAACTCCGACTAATACGGATGCACAAGCGCAAGCAGCATATAATACATATATCAATAATCCATTAAACTTCTATAAAGGATTAGATACAAGTAATACTGTGTATTTCGGGTTCGGAAGAACTTGGTCTGCATCAATTGCTTTCAAATTCTAATAAATTAAAACATTAGATTTTATACATATCAATCCCGGCAAAAAGCCGGGATTTTTGTTATATTTGTGTACAAAAAAATTGAATATGGATTTTTACAACATTTTGCTTAATGCACACAAAGGATTCGGGTATCTGGAACTTCTTTTAGTGGCATTATTTATCATCGCTCTTTTGACGACAATGTTCGGATTCAGCGGAAAAGTGAATAAATTTTTAAAGAAGACTACCCTCTTCACGATGATCTTCTTCCACATCCAGTTTTTAATCGGGATCATCATGCTGATTACTAATTTCACTAAAGGAATGGATATGGGATCAGTAATGAAAAATGCCGATTTAAGATTTCAATATGTTGAACATCCGTTTTCCATGTTAATTGCAGCCGTGTTGATGACCATCATCAATAAAAAAGTAAAGTCCAATGATACTATTTCCTTAGGAATTGTCATTATGGGATTAATTGCAGTTGGCTTATTTGCATTCGCGTTTCCATGGACCAAAGTCTTTGGAGCATAAAAAAGATATAAGTTATAAATGATGAGTTTATAATTTTTTAATATTTTAATCTTTAAATTTTTTAATTAAATCAATGAAAGTAGCTGTAGTAGGTTCAACAGGAATGGTTGGACAAGTCATGCTTAAAGTTCTCGAAGAGAGAAACTTCCCTATAACAGAGTTAATTCCGGTAGCTTCGGAAAAATCTATTGGTAAAAAGGTGAAGTATAAACAGGAGGAATTTACCATTGTAAGCATGAAAGACGCTATAGCTGCTAAACCGGATATCGCTATCTTCTCTGCTGGTGGCGGAACGTCTCTTGAGTTTGCTCCACTTTTCGCTGAAGCCGGAACAACGGTAATTGATAATTCTTCCGCCTGGAGAATGGATCCTGATAAAAAATTAGTAGTTCCTGAAATCAATGCTGATGTTTTAACAAAAGAAGACAAAATTATTGCTAATCCGAATTGCTCAACAATTCAGTTGGTAATGGTTTTAGGGCCGCTGAATAAAAAATATGATTTAAAAAGAGTAATTGTTTCTACTTACCAGTCTGTAACCGGTACCGGAAAAGCTGCAGTGGACCAGCTGAATGCGGAAATCGCAGGAGATGATTCTATTGCTAAAGTATATCCTTATCAGATTTTCAAAAATGCTTTACCGCATTGTGATGTATTTGCTGATGATGATTACACGAAAGAAGAAATTAAATTGATGAAAGAGCCTAAGAAAATTTTAGGTGATGACACATTCAATTTAACCGCAACGGCTGTACGGGTTCCTGTACAAGGAGGACACTCTGAAAGTGTAAATATTGAATTTGAAAATGAATTTGATCTTGATGAAGTAAGAAAGATCTTATCTGAAACTCCGGGAGTAATCGTAATGGATGATGTGAAGAACAACCATTATCCAATGCCTTTATATTCTGAAGGAAAAGATGAAGTTTTCGTAGGAAGAATCAGGCGGGACCTTTCTCAGCCCAAAACACTGAATCTCTGGATTGTGGCAGACAACCTGCGAAAAGGAGCGGCAACCAATGCGGTACAAATTGCAGAATACCTTGTAGCCAACAACTTAGTATAACCTAACAAAATAAAAAGAGTCTCAAAATTGAGATTCTTTTTTTTATCAAACTATGAACATTCAAAAGAACATCAATAAAGACAAAATTGGTTTTCAAAAATTGATCGCAGCTTTCGGGATCATTCTCTTTATCGGAAAAATTATAGCATGGAAGCTTACCAGCTCCGATGCCGTCTTTTCCGATGCCATGGAGAGTATCGTTAATGTCATCAGTGCCTTTATGGGGCTTTATTCTTTACATCTTGCCGCCAAACCAAAAGACGAAGACCATCCTTACGGACATGGAAAAGTAGAATTCGTCACATCCGGAATAGAAGGTGCCCTGATTGCTATTGCCGGTATTATGATCATTTATGAGGGAATCAACAGCTTGGTTGTAGGAAAAACACTTAACAAGCTAGATACCGGAATATGGATTATTGCTGCAACAGCCCTTATCAATTATTTATTAGGCTATATCTCTGTTAAAAAAGGCGAAAAAGAGAATTCTTTGGTTCTTATTTCTTCTGGAAAACATCTGCAATCGGATACTATAACCACCATTGGTGTTGTCATGAGTTTAGTGGTGGTTTATTTTACAAAAATTTATTGGCTGGATTCTGTGGTCGCGTTAATTTTTGGATTTTATATCATTTTTGTAGGGTATAAAATTGTCCGAAAATCCTTAAGTGGGATCATGGATGAGCAGGATCCGGACCTTCTTAAAAACATTGTGGAAATCCTCGAAAACAACAGGAAAACAGAATGGATCGATATTCATAATATGAAAATCCAGCAATTCGGTTCATCTCTTCATATAGATGCCCATATTACTCTTCCATGGTATTATAGCCTTCGCGATGCCCATAAGGAAATGGAAAATGTTATCAAACTCCTGGCAAAACATACCAAACGCAGTGTCGAGTTTAATTTTCACATGGATGATTGTAAAACAATCTCCTGCCCTGTGTGTCAGATTAAAGAATGTCCCGTACGGGAAAAAGAGTTTGTAAAAAGAGTGCAATGGACGCAGGAAAATATAACCAGAGAAGATAAGCATACGGCTCATTAAGATTTCTTACCCCTTTTGCACAATCTGCTTCCGGTAATAAAACATCGGAACGATAAGCAATATAATCAGCGGTTGTATCACAAACCGCCTCATGTAAAAAGAGAAAAGATAACCTATTTCAAAACGGCCTTGTATACAATATAAATAGATCGGAAATGTAATGGCAAAAACAATCATGATCAACAACGCCCCCTGAATGGTCCATTCCTTATTCTTAAACAGGAAATGAATAATTACACACGAAAAAAATAAGTTAAGAATAAACCTGAAAAGATGACTGACAATAAGTTTTCCCCATTCGAAAGGAGGAAAAGGAATGCTTTTATCTGCTTCATGAAAATAATCCAGAAAAGGATCATAGAATATTTTATCTTCAAACATTCTCACGCCTATAAGCCCTGCAATTCCTATTGCAATAAAAAACCAGTTAAGAATTTTCATTTTTTAAAGCAAAAAATTTAATCCAGATCAGCCAAAGCAATACTACACTTCCATAAATAATGGCAGGGAAAATAAAATCATGGGAAATTTTACCATATTCCTTATAGTCTGTCATGACAATATTCAGTCCTGTTATCCTCAATACATTCATGATGTACAATAAAACAAGGCTTACAAATGCAAAGACAAACGTCTGGGAACCTTTATAGAACGCAAAGATAAAAGCAAGAAACAATATTATTACCGAGACTGCATTACAACCTTCCACCATTCTCGTGGCATATACATTCTTCACGTAGAACCAAAACTGCTCTTTGGGAATATCGTCATACAATTGCGTAGCATAGCCCAGAACGTTCTGAACATGTCTCACCTGTTCAGCAATCAATCGTGAAAAAGGATCAAGGCCACCTGCTTTAAAGCTGTTCAGATAAAACTGATACCCGGAAAGCAGCACCATATAAATGATGATGAATCTCAGTAAAATCTTTAAAACAGGCTTAAAATCCTTTAGCATGTTGCAAATATATAAATTTACTATATTTGTTTCCTACTATGAATTCCGAGAACGCAAAACGATTTTTTGAAAATTATACGGGTAAAAAATCTTCTGAGTTTATTACATTAGCTCAAAGTGGTTCCGCCAGGATGAATTTTCTGGCAAAAACTGAAAACGACTATATTATTACCTACAACGAAAATATTCTTGAAAACGAAAGCTTCTTCTACTTTTCTGAGGTATTTAAACAATTAGAGCTTCCTGCTCCTTTTATCTTTGCCATTTCTGATGACCGTAAGATGTATATTCAGGAATTTTTAGGAAAAAACACCCTTTCTGAAATCATCGCCAAGGAAGGATTATCGGACCGTGTAAAGAATCTGGTAAAACAAACGCTGCAAAAGCTCTATCAGCTGCAGATAGCAACAACCGGAAAGATCGACTACAGCAAGACTTTCGAGTATCAAAGTTATGATGAACTACCGGTGACTCATGACCTGTATTACTTTAAAAACTTTGTTGCAGATATTCTTGAACTGGAATATCACAAATCTGCCCTTCTTAAAGAATTCAAAAAAATAGTCAGCCTCATCGAAAATCTGGAGCCTAAAGGTTTAATGATCCGGGATTTTCAGTCCAGGAACATAATGGTGAATGACCGGGATGAAGTTTCATTCATTGATTATCAATCTGCCATGAACGGACCTTTGATGTATGACGTGATATCATTTCTCTTTCAGGCGAAGGCCAATTTTCCTGAAGATTTTCAAAATGAAATGCTCGAATTCTATATTCAAATGTTTGAAAATAAAGGCATACAGAATCAACTAAAAAACTCGGTAAAGCCAATCCAGATGATGAGATTTCTACAGGTGTTGGGGGCTTATGGCTTTCGAGGTCTTATCCAAAGAAAACAGCATTTTCTCGAAAGCCTCAAAAAAGGAATTGATAATATCACACAATTTGCCCAGTCATGGAATGACATGAAAGATTATCCGGAACTTGAAAAAGTAATACAGCAGTTGGCCCTGGAAAAAACAACATTAAAAATCGATACAATTTTAACAACTTAAAACCTTAATGGTCTAAATAAAAATAAAATGCTACACATAGACATACACAGTTTTTCATACAAAAAAAGGGGTATTCCGAAAGATGAATCCGGAAACGGGGGCGGCTTTACCTTTGACTGCAGAGGAATTCTTAATCCGGGAAGAATCGAGGAATACAAAAGCCAGACAGGCAATGATATCGGGGTACAGGAATTTCTGGAAACAAAAACTGAAATGCCTAAATTTTTAGAACTGATTAAAAATATTATCTCTATTAATATTGATAATTATATTGCAAGAGGATTTGAAAATCTTCAGATTAATTTCGGATGTACGGGCGGACAGCACAGGTCTGTCTATTGTGCTATAAAAATTGCTGAATTTATCCACGAAAAATATCCTGAAAGCACAGAAATCAGCCTTCATCATGATGAACAGCATCAGCTTAATTATAAATGATGATTGATAAGATATACATGATTTATCTTAACCCCGCCAAAATGAATTATCATTCACCACTTATCAATTCTATATAAATGAAAGCTTTAATTTTTGCAGCAGGAAAAGGAACGCGCCTTAAACCATTTACCGACCACCATCCAAAAGCGTTGGCAAAAGTGAATGAAATACCGTTACTGGAAAGGAATATTACTTACCTTAAAAGTTTCGGAATCAAAGATTTCGTCATCAATATTCATCATTTTGGAAATCAGATTGTTGATTTTCTTAAGAAAAATGATAATTTCAACTGTAACATAGAAATTTCCGATGAAACAGAAGAATTATTGGAAACCGGAGGTGGTTTGATTTTTGCTAGAAAATACCTTGATCATGGAGAGGACTTCTTAATCATGAATGCCGATATTCTAACCAATATTGATATTAATAATCTGGTTGCCTATCATAAGCAGATGAAGGATTTCGCTACTTTAGCGGTTTCAGACAGGGAAAGCTCAAGGAAACTGCTTTTCAATGATCATATGGTTTTAAGAGGGTGGCTGAATGTAGAAACCGGAGAGCAAAGGCTCGCAGAATTCAACAAAGGATTCAAGGCGTTAGCTTTCAGCGGAGTACATTGTATCAACCCTGTTATATTTGAAAAAATAAAAAGAACAGGCAAATTTTCTGTGATGGAAGAATATCTGGACCTTATGCATACGGAACATATTCATGGTTTTTTACATGATAGTATTCTGATAGATGTAGGAAGACCGGAATCCGTAACAGAAGCCGAAAAACATTTTAAATAATTGGATAATGGAAGTTGATGGAACCAGAGATGAAAGTTTAGTAAATCCGGAACTTGATATTAACGAAACAAAATTACACAACAGCTTCAGGCAAAAAACCTGGGACGAAACCATTACTAAAGACAGCTGGATGGTTTTCAAGGTGATGGCTGAGTTTGTGGATGGATATGAAAAACTAGCCAAAATAGGGCCCTGTGTCTCTATTTTCGGTTCGGCGCGTCTACAACCTGAAAGCAAATATTACCAGATGGCTGTGGAGATTGCCGAAAAAATAACGAAACTTGGTTTCGGAATTATTACAGGAGGCGGTCCCGGCATTATGGAAGCCGGAAATAAAGGAGCATTCAATGCAACGGGAAAATCTATCGGATTGAATATTGACCTGCCATTTGAACAACATTTCAACCCCTACATCAATAAAGTATACTCCATGAATTTTGATTACTTTTTTGTTCGAAAGGTAATGTTCGTAAAATATTCGCAAGGGTTTATTGTAATGCCCGGCGGATTTGGAACGTTAGATGAATTTACGGAAGCGTTAACTTTAATTCAGACGAATAAAATCGGAAGATTCCCTATTGTTTTGGTAGGTTCGGAATTTTGGAGCGGTCTATTGGATTGGTTCAAGGCAACTTTATTAAAAGATGGAATGATTTCAGAAAAAGATCTGGATCTTTACAGAGTGGTAGACACCTCTGATGAAGCCGTAGCTCATATTAAAGCGTTTTATGATAAGTATTCCGTGAACGTAAACTTTTAATTGGCATATTATTTGTGACCTTATAAACAACAAGCATGATTGTAAATCTATTAATTAAGATGAAAAAACTTTTATATATATCAGGGATTTTAACACTTTTTGTGTTAATGAGTTTCATGAATGCAGACTTTTTCTCCTCAATGACAAAAGTGGATTATATTGAAGGAAGTAAGACGTTGAAGTTTACCACAAAAATGAATACAAGTCATATTTCAGACGCTATTAAAATAAATCCTAATACAGCAGGATTTGAAGCGGAAGTAAAAAAATATGTAAATAATAATTTTGATGTATACGTCAATGGTTCTCCTAAAACGATAACTTTCACCGGAAGTCAGGTAAGCGGAGAAACTGTATGGGTGTATTTTGAAGCCGGAGGCGTTTCCGACATCAATACCCTAAAGATCAAAAATACGATACTTTTGAGTGCTTTTCCTAAGCAGATTAACCTGGTTAGTATTGCCTATAAAGGAAGTCAGAAAGTAATGAACTTCCAACGTGGAAAAGAAGTCAATGAAGTTTCTTTTTAATGAATTTAATTTGAATTATTAAACCACTGCATCAGCGGTGGTTTTTTATTGTATTTTGATTAGGAAATAGCTGATTTCCTTGAAATAAATTGTCTCCATACTCATATACAAAGAGACTCAATTTCATCAAAAAATAGTTCAGAGTCTTATAATTCACAACAAAAAATGCGGGCTGAAATCAGCCCGCATTCTTATTATTAAAAAGTCTATTATTGTGCTTTAATCTTAAAATCATCAACTTCCCACGTTGCCGCAGCAGAAGTTGTAGACGTATATTTAAATGCAATTCTTACGTTTTTACCTAAGAATGCATTTAAGTTTACATTTCCAGAGCTTACCCAGTCTCCGAATGCACCGGTGTTGGTATCAAGCGTTGCAGGAAGCAGAGTCCACGCAGTAGTGGCAGGGTTTCCTGTATAGTTCTCAGTGGCATATACCTGTAATGCATTACCTGCATACCTCACGTCTGTTGTGAAGCTTACCGCTGCTTTTGTTTTACCAACTAAGCTTACTGCTTTTGAAATCAGCCAATCTTCATTAGCATTATTTCCTGAAGCGAAACCATTCATTACAGCATAATAATTCGTTCCGTTTCCTTGGTTGGAAGTTCCCCAAACCTGGTTCCCCGTTACGCTTACAGTTGTCCAGTCTGAACCTGTAGGGAATCCTCCGGCTGCAAAGTTATCGCTATAAATTACCGGTAATGGGGTATAAACGGTTCCGTCACATCTAGGTTCATCTAAATCTGCACCCAGAATATCTGTAATCCATAACTGATAAGTTCCGTTGAAAACACTCAGGATCGCATATACGTCTCCTTTTCCTGCTTCTATAGTATTTCCTGCAAAAGTTGCAAAGTTACTTGTTCTTAAAAGGATCGTATTTCCTGCACAATCCTGAAGAGTTCTGTTCGTTACAGATGTTCCTGCGTAAGTTTTCTCTAAGTCTCCTTCAATGAACTGTAAATCCTTAATTTTAACCCATTTACCAACATCACCTGCAGTAAATTGAGTAATCATTTTTTCTGTTGGAATTACTGCTGTTGCAGGTTTATTAGAATCAAAGAAATACTTATATATGTCTGTTTCTGCTATTCTGCCTACAGCTCCGCTGAAAGGCGAACCTAACTGAAGCTCACCGTTTACAGCCCCTACATAGAGATTTTTAAGCTTGATATATACTTCTTTACCTACTGCAAATCTTGCATCGTTATACAAATTTGTTTTATCTATATTTACTCTGATCCCACCTGTTGCGTCTTCAACATACAGATATTTGAAAAGGTTTCCTGTTTTATCATTGGCTGTTACCTTAGCTTTCAGTACAAAATCTCCTGTAATTAAATTAAGCGGATTAGCCGTAGACAATTGTTTAACCTCAGCAACAGTTTTTGGCGTTAATCCGGCATCGCTATACTGGCAAGGATTAGCCGCAATACCATCCAGACGAGGGAAACTGTTCATTTCAAGATCAGTTACCTTATTGATGTACATTTGGTAGGTAGAGTTAAATTTGCTGTAAATTCCAACAAATTTACCGTTTCCGGCAGGCATCATCTGGTTCGCAAATGAAGCGAATCCACTGTTTCTTACAATCCTTGCAATAGTAGTACTTGCATCTCTGATCTGTCTGTCCACAGTTACTCCACTTGGAGCATAGTTTGTACATAATATTCTGCTATCGAACTCAGCATTATTTACCTGGATCAGACATCCTAAATACTGATCGTTAGCACTTATCATTTGAGCCAAAGTCATTACTTTAGGAACAATTTTTTCTCTGATAGAACAAGATCTGAAAACACGAGCCGGAACAAGCTTTTCAGGGATTCTTGCTACTGCATTGGTAGCCGTGGAAGTTGGATCTTTAACACCTAACTGAACTACACTTCCGTAAGTTCCTACCGCTAAACCAGCCAGCTTGATGTATATTTTTGATCCTTGAGGATATTGAGTATACGTACTTACCATATCCACACTGATTGTAAAACCTTGTGTTGGATTTTCCGGTTTATCCTGGATGTAAATTGTTTTGTAGATATTTCCTGTTTCATCCGTTGAAGAAACATATCCTTCAATAATATCCTGAGAATCATCAGGAAATACGTAGGTTGTATTATTGGTGAACTTTGCTTTTATCTGAGCAAGAGTCATGGTTGCTGTAAGATCCACACATTGAAAATTCTCAGCGCCCGGTTCATCATATTTATCATCATGCACACATCCCGTTATCATCAGAGAAGCGAAAACGATGAAAATATATTTGAAGATTGAATTATATTTTTTCATAAATCGTAGTTTAGAATCTTAAATAAACATTAGTAAAGAATGTAGTTCCTCTGTCATACCATAATTTTGGTCCAAAATAAGGTATAGCTCTTTGAGAATCTTCAAGTGCATCCGGGAAGTTTACATTTCTCCCTTGTTCGAATCCACCCGTAACATAATCTCTGTTATTAAGGATATTATTTACGGAAACACTGATCCCCATTCTGTATTTTCCTATTAAGAATGATTTTCCTGCATTCGCATTCAACATAAACTGATTATCAAATTTCTTCTGGGCAGTTAATTGCTGAATAAGTTCAGGAGTTGCTTCCGGATATGGATCACCTGTTGCCGGATTGGTGTACATATAAGGTGTCTTATTCAATGCTGAGAAATCCAGGTACTGATCCATTAAATAGTTAGCCGAAGCACCTACCCACCAATATTTAGGTGAATTGTATTTCAGACCGAAAGAGAATGCTTTCTGAGGAGTTCCTGCTACCTTATAATTTTTAATATTAGCCTGTCCCCAAACATCAGAACCTCTGAATTCGTTAAGGTCATCAAAAGTAGCTACATTAGGATTATTGGTATACTTGTACTCTCCCACACTTGCTACCCCTATGGCATTTAAAGTAGGTGTGATTTTTACATCAAATCCTAGCTCCGCTCCGATATATCTTTTATCTACACCCGTCATTGCTTCATTTACCAATGTACTTAATGAAGTACCTGTATCGCTGTTTACGTCTGCGTAGTATCTTGCAATTTCAGTAGCGTTGTTGATTGTTGTATAGTAACCTGATAATCTAAGCTTTAAGATTTGTCCTCTTAAAATATAGCTTAATTCGTTTGAATTGATCATCTGGTTTTTCACGCCGGGAGTTACGAAATCTACTACTCTCGGGTTGATATAGATTTCATTAAGAGTTGGCGCTAAGCTAAAGAAAGCTCCGTTATACACGATAAAGTTCTTCCCATTGATTTTATAAGTAACTCTTGCTTTGATCCCTGCATCCAGAGCATCATAAATCGCACTTTTCCCTTTAGAATTGTTCTGGAATCTGAAGCTTCTAAAATCTCCGTCTCTCTGAGCCTCGGAATAAGAAGAGAAAATAGATGCCATAACATTCCATTTGGTAAAGTCTATTTCAGATGAAATGTTTAATGCATAGCTATTTCTGGATAATTCATAAGAATATTGAGTTCTGTCTCCTTCTCTCACTTCTACATTCGGATTATCGATATTATATCTTACATCACTATCGAATGCATTTAAGTTATAAGCGAAATTAGCGCCTAGCAAATCCTTAATTCTTCTGAAGTTATCTGATTTTAAATTTTGATAATTGAAGTTGATATTCAATTTCCAGTTGTCTTTCAATCTTGTATCAAAATGAGAAGCAAAGTTGAAAGTTTTATCTTTATTTACGTCTTCCACTACGGTATAAACGGCTCCTCTTGGATTCCCGTTCATATCATTCAGATTCAGGTAGTTTGCCTGGTATAGAGAAGTCCAGTCGATCTGTGCATTTTCTCTGAATTCATCGGCAGTATAAATTCCGTAGCTTGGTAATTTTCTGTAATAAGTCGGGTTTGGATCTGCTGCATGGAACCAGTCTAATCTGCTTCTTGCATCGCTTCCGAATTGGTAAGAAACCGTATTTGTCCAGTTAGAGTTCTTACCTATTTTAAGATAATCCGTCAACATAAAGATCGGCTCAAATACATTTCTTATTCTTGAATTTCTTTTCTCACCGTCTTGCCATCCCCAATAAGAGTTATAGTTTTTACCCATAATGTCATACACTTCCTGTGTATTTGGAGAATTCGATGCCCTGTAAGTTGGAGATCCGAAACCGGTAAAGTTAATCGAGTGTCTGTCACTGAATTTCTTCTCAATAGACGCGAAATAAGCATATGCATCCTGATATACCCCGTCAAGAATTGCTCTGTCGCCCCATCTTCTGCTTGCAGAAAGAGTAACTGCCCAACCATTTTTCGTCAATCCTGAAGAATAGGTCGCCATTGCTCTGTGCAGGTAGCTTCTGTTCGTGAACGAATAGGCTAAAGAAGTTTGCTTTCTATAAGAAGAAGCTCTTGTATTATAATAAACCACACCTCCTAAATTACCAAATGTATATTCCGAAGGAGTAATGTTGTCTACATTTTCATAAGGATATCTCGTTACATCATTAAGACCTCCCCAGTTGCTGAAATCAATTCTTCCATCATCATTTTTAGACATTGGAACCCCATTGAAAACCACATCCTCAAATCTGTTGTCCACTCCTCTTGGTCTGAACCAGTAAGCACCTAATTCAAAAGCCGATACATTTTGAAAGGCATCTCTTCCGGAGCTTAATAGTCCTACCGTAGGCTGCATCGCAGAACCTCCGTCTTCAGTATCATTCGCAGAATCATCAATTACAACCACTCCGGCATCATTTCCCACACTGTAGTTCAGTGTGATAACACCAAGGTCTTTTCTTTTTTCGTCCGCCGTTACATCAAACTCTAAAATCTTAGATTCAAAGCTTGGTTTTGTAACTGTGATCAGATAATGGCCAGGCTGTAAATCCACAAATTGGAAGTATCCAATTTTATCCGCGGTTACATCATTGCTGGATTGTGCAAGATCTACTTCTGCTCTTTCCAAAGGCTTACCATCCTGATCTTTAACATACGCATATACTGTAGTTTGCGCAAAATAATAAGATGCAGGCAGTAATGTAAACAAAGAGATTAGGGATAGTTTTTTAATCATAATAAACTTATTTTTAACTCCTTCTTTAATTAAGGGGCAACAAATTTAGAACTATTTTCATTAACACAAACATTTTTAGTCATTTATTCTATTAATTTTTCTTAACGTGTGGTACTTCTTTTAAAAATATCCCCTATTTATCATTAATAGTGAAAAAAATATTTGTTAAATAATTTTAATCTCAATTCTTATATAAAATTAGTAATTTTACCCCCTCATTTTTATTTTGAATACTAAGAATATGAAAAAATATTTAATCATTGCTGCAGTATTTTGCTTTGGATTTACTTTTTCTCAGCAAAAACAGGTAAGAAGAGCCGCTGTAGCTTTTCTCAATGTGGAAAACCTTTGGGACACTATTCCTTCAGCCGACTATATAGATGGAACCCTTCCCGTTTCTCATCCAAAATTTCACAGAAGCGTACCTGTGGATTCTCTAAAATACCTTCAGACTACTGAAGAATATAAAGGTGAATGGAGCGATGAGCTCTTAACCGGTAAAAAGGTGATCCGTCATCAGGTTTTAGCAGATGATTTCACGGCAAACAGCCCTAAGAGATGGGGAACTAAATATTACAATCAGAAATTAGCTAATGAAGCTAAAGTAATTTCAGAGCTGGGAAGACAATATACTAATGACAATCCTGCCATCTGCGGGCTTATAGAAGTAGAAAACAGACAGGTCATCGAAGATCTGATCAAACAGCCGGCATTAGCAAAAAGCAATTACGGAATTGTTCATTTCAACTCTTATGACGCGAGAGGTATTGATGTGGCTATTATTTATCAAAAAAGCAGATTCTCAGTTTTAAATTCATATAAAAAAGAAATTAAGATTTTCGATGAGGACGGAAAAAGAGAATATACCAGAGATATTGTTGTGGCAATAGGATTATTAGATGGTGAAAAGGTGGCTATATTTATGAATCACTGGCCTTCAAGAAGAGGAGGCGAGGCTGTTTCACAAGCTAAAAGAAATGCTGCGGCAACAGTTTTAAAGAAAGAAATGGATAAAATAATTGCAGAAAATCCGGGAATCAAAACTTTCGCTATGGGTGACTACAATGATGACCCGGTAAGTCCGAGCCTGAAGAAACATTTAAGCGCTGTTGGAGACCCGGGTGAATTATCAGATCAATATCCATATTACAATCTGATGTATAAGTTATATAAAGCAGGAGTTGCTTCGTTGGCATACAGAGATGCTCCTAACTTATTCGACCAGATCATCGTATCAAAAAATTTATATTCTCCGGAAAAGCTTACTCCTACTTACACAATTTATAAGGCTGAAATTTATGCGCCTTCCTATTTAGTGAATAAAGAAGGACAATGGAAAGGGTATCCTTTCCGTTCCTGGGATGGCGACAGGTTTACAGGTGGGTATAGCGACCACTTTCCTGCGGTTTCTGTAATTCAGAAAGAATATGTAAAAAAATAAAAAAAGGCACTCTTCTTGGAGTGCTTTTTTAATATATAATAATCCAGGATATGAAAAATTTAATCGTAATACTATCCCTTGTGTTCATCTCTTTTAGCTGTCAGCCTCAGACCAACCCTAAAAGCGAGCAAGAGAAATCCGAAATCAAGCCGTCAAAAAATGAAGACGGAGAATGGGATATCACCGTATTGGATTCCCAGTATGATTATTTTCTGAACGCCATTGCAAAACCTATGAATCAATATTCCGAATCTTATTTAAAAAGTAAAAATGCACTACTCGTCAGCGAATGGAATTCTTATTATTTTTCAGGAAGATATCGAAATATTGTAGAATCCTCCATTGACTATAATCCTAAAGAAAACTATGGATTGAAGTTTGAGTATAAACTATATCAGGTTTTTGTCTATGTAAACTGGAAGTATAAGCTTCGTCTGAACGGTCTCTCGGGAAGCGATGCTTTCGTAAGGTAATTAAAAAGGTTCAGAAAATATTCTGAACCTTTTATATTGTAAATCCCAAACATTTCTAAGATTTAATATATTTCATGATCGCTTTAGAGGCCGAAACCATAACCAGTAAAGCAAAACAGCTTATTGCGGTAACCGAAAAAATAAACTCAAAATTTCCGTTAAGATTTGAAAACTTGAAAAACAGAAAAAGAAATAAGGATAGCAGCGCTACAATTCTCAACATTTGAATATATACTTTCATGGTAATAGTATTTATTTCACAAATATATAAAATTCAACAAAAAAAAGGTTCAGAATATTTCCTGAACCTTTTATTTTTTTATATAGCTTACAATTATTTGTTAAATAATTCCTCAACTTTATCCCAGTTTACCACATCAAAAAATGCAGCCACATAATCCGGTCTTCTGTTTTGGTAATTTAAATAATAAGCATGCTCCCAAACATCCAGCCCTAAAACAGGAGTTCCTTTCACATCCGCAACCGGCATCAATGGATTATCCTGGTTTGGCGTAGAAGAAACCGATACAGATCCGTCCTCATTCTTTATCAACCAAGCCCATCCTGATCCGAATCTTGTTTTAGCAGCTTCAGAAAAATCCGTTTTGAATTTTTCCAATCCACCATAATTTTCAATAGCGGCTTTTACATTTCCTACCGGTTCTTTGCTTCCGCCAGGAGTTAAAATTTCCCAGAATAAAGAGTGGTTGAAATGTCCTCCTCCATTATTTCTTACTGCAGGCTTATCTGTTCCTGTTTTGCAGATTTCTTCTATAGTTTTCCCAGCTAGGTCTGTGCCTTCAATGGCTTTGTTTAAATTATCTATATAAGCCTGGTGGTGCTTGGTATGGTGGATTTCCATAGTTCTTGCATCAATAGTAGGCTCTAATGCATCATAAGCGTATCCTAGTTTTGGTAATTCAAATGACATAATGTTGAAGTTTTTAATGTTAATATTCAAATTTAGCCATTATTTAAGCTATTATCAAAAACTGAAGATTACTTTAATAAATCTTTAACATTGATATTTTGATTAAGAATGGATTTAAAATACAATTATGGGTACGGATAAAGAATAAACAAAAAAAGCACGGAATAATCATCCCATGCTTTCATTAACAAAGTTAAATTATTTATTTGTTCATAGACATCAGGAATTCCTCATTATTAAGGGTCCCTTTGATGTTTTTATCTACAAATTCCATCGCTTCCACAGGATTCATTTCAGAAAGATACTTTCTTAAGATCCACATTCTTTGGGAAGTCACCTCATCAAGAAGTAAATCGTCTCTGCGGGTACTTGAGGAAACCAGATCAATGGCCGGATAAATCCTCCTGTTGGCAATTTTCCTGTCTAATTGAAGCTCCATATTCCCTGTTCCTTTGAATTCCTCAAAGATTACCTCATCCATTTTAGAACCTGTATCAATAAGAGCTGTCGCAATAATGGTTAATGAACCTCCACCTTCAATTTTTCTTGCCGCTCCGAAGAATCTTTTTGGCTTGTGAAGAGCATTCGCATCAACACCTCCGGAAAGCACCTTTCCTGAAGCCGGTGTTACGGTATTGTAGGCTCTCGCCAATCTTGTAATGGAATCAAGCAAAATAACCACATCATGTCCGCATTCAACCATTCTTTGAGCTTTTGCTAAAACAAGGTTGGCTACTTTCACATGTTTTTCTGCTGCTTCATCAAATGTAGAAGCAATCACTTCCGCGTTGACGCTTCTTTCCATATCGGTAACCTCTTCCGGACGTTCGTCAATCAGAAGAACCATCATATAAACTTCAGGGTGATTGGCTGCAATAGAATTCGCAATATCTTTCAGCAACATCGTTTTACCGGTTTTAGGCTGGGCAACGATCATTGCTCTTTGTCCTTTTCCGATAGGGGCGAAAAGATCCACAACTCTGGTAGAAACCGTGGAACCTTTTCCTGCGAGATTAAATTTCTCTTCAGGGAAAAGAGGGGTTAAATATTCAAAAGCCACACGATCTTTGATAAATGCCAAATCACGGCCATTAACTTCTGTTGGCTTTAATAATGAAAAATATTTCTCTCCTTCTTTGGGTAATCGTACGATTCCTTTTACCGTATCTCCGGTTTTCAGACCGAAATTCCTGATCTGAGCCGTAGAAACATATACATCATCAGGAGACGAGATGTAGCTGAAATCTGATGAACGCAAGAACCCGTAATTATCCGGTAGTATTTCCAGAACCCCTTCAATACTAACCATCCCATCGAAATTGAACTCTTTCCTGTGGTCAGTTTCTTCCTGCCTTTCGGACTGTCTGTTCTGATTTTGGTTTTGGTTTTGATTAGGGTTTTGGCTTTGATTCTGGTTCTGATTAGGATTCTTATTGGGATTTCCACTGTTATGCGGATGATTTTGTCCTTTTTGAGATCTGGCCTGAGGTTGAGAGTGGGCCGGTTTTTCTTCTGCCGGAGCAGATTCCTTAGGTTCTGTGTTTTTTGGAGCTTCTGTTTTTTCCTGAATGACTTCAGTATTGCTTGAATTGGCAGTAACTCTTTTTCTTTTTTTCTTTGAGGAAGAAGAATTTGTTGATCCCTCCTCTGAGCTTTCCGGTTTTATTTCTTCCGGTTTTGCATTCGCAGAAACTGTTTCTTTTTCTATAACTGTATCTTCAGTTTTAGGTTGTATTTGTGGTGAAACTTCCGCCTCTGTCCTTTGTTTGGGCGCCGCTTTCTTTGGAGCAGCTTTTCTAACAGGTGCTTTTTTCTCCGTCGGTTTGTCTTCCTCCACTCCTTTGGTTTCGGTAGTGTTGAAATAATCTTTAGCAACTTTAGGGTTAGAAGCCTGGAAATCAAGAATTGCAAAGATTTTATCATTCTCATTGCTGTTCCTTGCAACTTTAACGCCCAAATCCTTTAAGATTTTAGCCAGTTCCGTTACGGATTTTGACCTTAACGTTTCAATGTTAAACATATGTATGTAAAAATGTAATTAATTGTGAATAAGAAAAGTAAGTCCGGTGACTTTTGTTTTCAAGTACATTGTATAATGCAAATCTACACTTATTTTTGAATTGTGCAAAATTTATGTTATTTTTGCAAGGAATTTACTATTCAATGCTACAAAGAATACAGACTATATGGGTTTTTCTGGCAGTTTTAGCTGCTGTTTTTCTTTTTGTAACAGGACAGGATGTGGCTGTTTCTGGTAATATTCCTGTCATACATATTGCCTGTATAGCACTTGTCTTGATTGGATTGCTTAGTATATTCAGTTTTAAAAATAGAAAAAGACAAATTCTGCTGAATAATATCAGCATGATTATAAACGCTTTGTTGATTGGTGTATTGGTGTACTGGTTACTAAACTTATCCGGAGGAATTCAATTTCCTGAGAAGGGTATTGAGCCAGTTTTCCCATTGATTGCGGTGATTTGTTTGTTTATTGCAAATATATATATCCGCAGAGATGAGAGGCTCGTAAAATCTGTAGACAGACTTCGATAACCTTACAACGATTTTTTGAGTGAGAACAGTTCCTTTTTAGGAGCTGTTTTTTTATTTTGTATACCTTTATGCAACATTTTTATAAAACCTGCGACAGATATAACAAATTCTATTACAATGAAAAAATTAGCTTTTTTTACAGTAACCCTTTTTTCCGTATTCACTTTTGCACAGGATGTTTCTCCGGATAGGATCAAAACAGTGATTTCCACTCTCGCTTCCGACGATATGAAAGGCCGCGAAATCGGAACTCCTGAAAATGATAATGCCGCCAAATATATTGCACGTCTCTTTGAAGAAAACAATCTTGAATACTGTACCGGAAATTCTTACTTGGTACCATTTGATTATAAAGGAAAAACTGTTTATAATGTTTGTGGAGTAAAAAAAGGAAAAAGTGATAAATATCTGGGATTTTCAGGTCATTTTGATCACATCGGAACAAGCAACAAAAGCGGAGACAACATATACAACGGAGCTGATGATGATGCCAGTGGTATAACCACCCTGGTAGGAATTGCAGATTATTTTAAAGATAAGAAACCCGATTTCTCTATGGTTTTCATTGCATTCAACGGGGAAGAAAAGGGAATGTTGGGTTCAAAAGCAATAGCCAAGGATAAAAATTTGGATAAGATCTATAATAATCTGTATTCGCTTTTCAATTTTGAAATGGTAGCCACAGAATCTCAATTTGGGAAAAATGCACTGTTCATGACAGGTGATGAATATTCTGACCTGGATGAATTATTCAATCAGAATGCTTCCGATGGTTTGAAAATACATCCGGACCCTTATGCGGCACAGCAATTATTTTACAGATCAGATAATGTGAGTTTTGTAAAGAAAAAGATTATTGCCCATTCTTTATCTACTGTAAACATGAACAAAGCCTCCCATTATCATCATGAAAGCGATGATGTGAGTGTCGTAGATTTTGATAATCTTACCCAAATCATCAATAGTTTTGGAAAAACACTGGAAAAACTAACCCCTCAAAATTTTGCTCCAAAGTATAATAATAAAGTAAAATTCAATTAGAAACGTCTAATCCTTTAATTTTCCGTAATTTTGTTTTTCTATTTCCACTGAATGAAACCACTACAAAGAATACTCTACTTCGCAAAACCTCATCAAAAATATCTTTTCGGGAGTATATTTTTTAACATACTTTATTCATTGTTAAGTATTTTCTCGGTGATTACCATGCTTCCTATACTCAGAATTTTATTTAAACTTGATAAGGCAGTGGATATTTCCAATCCACCGGTTTATAAAGGAAATTCTGACAGTTTCTTTGGTTATGTAGGTGATCTGGGCAAATATTTTGATTATTTAAAAGAGCTGGCCTATTATAAAATTCAAATGAACATTAACGAACATGGAAGTGTTCAGGTTTTAGCGACTTTATGTATCATTACGGCTTTCGCATTTTTATTGAGGAACCTTTTCAGATATCTGGGTGCTTTTCTACTTGTTAATTACAGGGTAGGAATTACCAGAGATTTGAGAACAGCTATGTATGATAAATTTTTGCAGTTGCCGGTATCATTCTTTACCGAACAGAGAAAAGGGGATATGATGTCCAGGATCTCCAATGATATTGGTGCCGTAGAGGGAGGTATTATGGGAGTTCTTGTCGATTTGGTGAATGCGCCTTTCATGATCATTGGAACATTGATTACTTTATTTATGCTTGATGCGAACCTGACTCTGTTTTCCCTGATTATTTTTCCGATCATGGGGCTTATTATTTCATGGGTTGGAAAAAGCTTAAAAAAACAGGCTACCTCAGCCCAGCAGGAATTGGGGAATATGTTTTCACTGGTAGACGAAACATTGAAATCATCCAAAGTCATAAAAATATTCAATGCAGACAGAATTCTAAAAAACAGATTCAATACAACCACCACTCAATGGCAAAAGTTTGCCATAGGGATGAGCAGAAGAAGAGAAATGGCATCTCCGATGAGCGAATTTTTAGGATCTGTAACCATCCTTTTAATTACATGGTTTGCCGGTTTAAATATTATTAACGGAACCAATAATGATCCTGTTACATTTTTAGCTTTCATCGGATTGTTTTTCCAGATACTGGACCCCGCAAAGAAACTTTCCAATTCCATCTCTTCTATTCAGGGAGGTATGGCAAGTTTAGACAGGGTTTCCGAAGTGCTTGATTATGATTTAAAGGTTGAAGAAATTGCAGAACCTGTTTCCATTTCAACGCTTAAAAACAGCATTGAATTTAGCAATATTGGGTTCTATTATGACAAGGACAATATTATCCTTAAAAACTTTTCCCTTACGATTCCAAAAGGCAAGACAATTGCTTTGGTTGGGCAAAGCGGCAGCGGAAAAACCACGATTGCCAATCTTCTGGCAAGGTTTTATGATGTTTCCGAAGGGGATATTTTGATTGACGGTATTAATATCAAGCATTTAAAATTAAAGGAATACCGCCAGTTGTTGGGAATGGTTACTCAGGAATCAGTTCTATTCAACGATTCGGTATATAACAACATTTTGATGGGCAAACCGGATGCTACTAAAGAAGAGATTATTGCAGCCGCTAAAATCGCCAATGCAGATTCCTTTATTTCCCAGCTTCCCGAAGGATATGATACCAACATCGGAGATGATGGGAACAAGCTTTCCGGAGGTCAAAAACAAAGGGTATCCATTGCAAGGGCAGTATTGAAAAACCCGCCTATTATGATTCTGGATGAAGCCACTTCTGCTTTGGACACGGAATCTGAAAGGTTTGTACAGGATGCCCTGGAAAAAATGATGGAAAACCGGACCTCTCTTGTGATTGCCCACAGGCTTTCAACCATTCAGAAAGCAGACTGGATTGTCGTGATGGAAAAAGGAGATATTGTGGAACAAGGGACCCATCACGAGCTTATTGCTAAAAAGGGCATGTATTACAAACTTGTTGAGCTTCAGAACTTCGATTAAATTCATATCATTTAAAACTATTTAAATGAACCCTATACAAGAGTATTTCTACAGAATTGAAGAACCTGCAAGAAGTACTCTTTTGTTTTTAAGAAAAAAAATACTGGAATCTGACGTTGAATACATTACTGAGACGTTGAGCTTCGGATTGCCATTCTTTAAATATAAAAAGAAGATGCTTTGTTATTTATACTACAGTAAAAAATATCAAAAGCATTATATCAGTTTCTATCATGGTGATAAATTAGTTCATCCGCAACTTTTACAGGAAGGCAGAAAGAAGTTTAAAATCCTTCTGATCGACATGGAAGAGGATTTGCCTTTAGAACTGATTTTCAATATTATTCATGAGGTGAAAACTTATATAAAATAAAAAAGAGAAAACCAAAATGATTTTCTCTGTTATTCTTGTATTGTTTTTTTCAAACTTATTCCTTCAACCTTGCAATAACATCCAATCCGCCTTTGGTAATGTCGCCGATCTTACAAATGATTTCCGTATCTAATGGTAAGAAAACATCCATTCTAGAACCGAATTTGATGAAACCGAATTCATGTCCTGCTTTTGCCTGATCTCCTTCATTACAGTAAAAAACAATCCTTCTTGCCACATAACCCGCAATTTGTCTGAAAACTACTTTATGATTCGTTAAACTTTCAACAGCAACTGTTGTTCTCTCATTTTCTGTAGATGATTTCTCGTGCCATGCCACCAGATATTTTCCCGGATGGTATTTTTTATAAATCACTTTCCCAGACACAGGATACCGGCAAATATGTACATTCAAAGGGGACATAAAAATAGAAACCTGAATGGCTTTTCCTTTTAAAAACTCAGTTTCTTCCACTTCTTTGATCATAACAACCTTTCCATCTACAGGAGCCACTACATTTTCCCTGTGATCCAGAATTTTACGATCCGGCACCCGGAAAAACCAAAATACAAGGCTATAAATCACCAATAAAGGCATAATAACCAGTAACGACCAGATTTTAAGAAAATAAATAGCTAAAACTCCAATAATAATAAAAAGCAGAGTTGCTACAATAATGGTTCCTTTTGATTCTTTATGTAGTTTCATGAGTTTAAATAAATTTTTCTAAAATAAAGTACAAATATACGACAGGTGCACAGATTAAAAAACTGTCCAGCCTATCTAAAATTCCTCCATGTCCCGGAATAATGTTTCCACTGTCTTTCACTCCGAAAGTTCTTTTCAACTGGCTTTCTACCAAATCTCCCAAAGGAGCAAAAGTTGCCACTAAAAATCCGACAACCATCCAGTTTCCTCGAAGCTCCGGCTGATACTGCTCTACGAAGTATGACAAAACCAATGTAAGGATAACCCCGCCGGCATATCCTTCCCAGGTTTTTTTAGGGGATATTTTAGGAGCCATTTTATGTTTCCCGAAAAACTTTCCCGCCAAATAGGCAAAAGTATCACTGCTCCAAATGAGAATGAATAAAAATAATACCTCTAAAGAAAACGTATGGTTATAGGTAGAATATTTGGGTAAACCTAATGCAAAGCTGAAAGGCAGTGCTACGTAAATAACCGTAAAAATAAGTTTCCCGCTGTCATAATATAATTCATTCGGGTATTTGAATAAAGTAACAACAGCTATTGCAATTAAAGCAAGTGCCAATATTTCATTTAATCTGAAATCAAAGTAGAAATCATGGTAAAAATATCTTTTGGAGAACATATAGAAGATGATCACAATAACAGGAAAAACCACCCATTTTTCATATCCTTTTCCAAACTTCATGATTTTGATACACTCCCATGAGCCGATTACCATTAAAAAGGTAATTAAAAGATAATACAGATATTGTTGCTGAATAGGCTCAGGAGAAATAGAGTTGATGAATTGAGCTCCAAGTGGAGAGGTACAAAGGATGATAATTGCAACATATACAATTCCGGAAATGGTTCTTTGTATGAGATTTTTATCCAAAATTTAAATTTTATAAGTTGATGCTTAATCTTCAAGCAGCAATAAAAACAGTTTTGTGCTGGAACTGGAAGAACTGTCTAGTTTAGACTGGCTTCCGCTGATGGAAGTTAAATTTTTGATGTTCCCGTTCCTTTTGATTTTTCCCATGGCATCATTTAAATTATTAACGATCTGGGAAACATTGGCCATAATGATAATCCTATCAGGAAGCCTTGATGAGTGATAATGGAGAATATTATTATGCGAAAGCATTATTCTGCCATCATACGCAATGAGATATTCGCAGGTGATAAACGCTGCATCATTGGAATGCACAAGTTCTGAAGTGTATGGTGTTTTTACAACGTTCAAAAAGCTTTGAAGCTCCTTATCCCAGCAGAAAACATTGCTGATCCCTTCTATCTTGATAATCTGATTTAAAGTTTGAAGAGCTTCCGCCTCATCTGCGCAGTAATTGAAAAAACCACCGGAATGCGTAAATAATTGCGCAAACTTGTAGTCAAGATCCGCATTTTTCAGCGAATCTCCAAGCTTTTCCAGGCTCTGTTTATCCTCTTCCTCAGGCTGGTTGGTAAGTTTGCTTACAATTTTCTTAAATAAACTCAACTTAAATTATTTTTAGTCAACTTTATACAAAAGTAAAAAATTAATTATATAGATTCTAAAAAAGTGTCCTTAAATATGAAAAAACCTGGTAATTTTGAATTACCAGGTTTATATTTTGATTAATTTCAGGTACTTTTAAAGCTGAGTCGGGCTTTCAGGAGCCTGGATTTCGCTTTCTTCTACCTCATCTTTCTCTTTTATTACGGGAATGGTATTGGTTACCGGCTTTTCTGTTAACTCCGGATCCCATGCTCTTTTCCCGAATACTTCTTCTAAATCTTCACGGAAAATCACTTCTTTTTCCAAAAGCTTACTGGCAAGTGCATCCAGCTTATCCTTATTCTCCGTAAGGATCTGTACGGCTCTGTCATATTGATCTTCAATTAATCTCTTGATCTCGGCATCAATTTTAGTAGCTGTTTCTTCAGAATAAGGCTTCCCGAAAGAATATTCCGATTGACCAGAGCTATCATAATAAGAAATGTTACCGATATTCGGACTTAGCCCATAGATCGTCACCATGGCCTGAGCTCTTTTGGTTACACTTTCCAGATCGGAAAGCGCTCCTGTAGAAATATTATTGAATATCACCTGCTCTGCTGCTCTACCTCCTAACGTCGCGCACATTTCGTCCAACATTTGTTCAGTTGTGGTAAGCTGTCTCTCTTCAGGAAGGTACCAAGCCGCCCCTAAAGAACGTCCTCTCGGCACAATCGTCACTTTCAACAATGGAGACGCATGTTCCACCAACCATGAAATGGTAGCATGTCCTGCTTCATGATAAGCCACTCTTTTCTTTTCAGAAGGTTTAATGGCTTTATTTTTCTTCTCAAGGCCACCGATAATTCTGTCTACAGCATCGAGGAAGTCCTGCTTGTTTACCGACTCATGATTATTTCTCGCCGCAATAAGCGCTGCTTCGTTACAAACATTTGCAATATCCGCTCCACTGAAACCAGGCGTTTGCTTTGCAAGGAATTCACGGTCTACATTATCCGATAATTTAATTTTCTTTAAGTGAACATCAAAAATCTGTCTTCTTTCGTGTAATTCCGGAAGGTCTACATAGATAGATCTGTCAAAACGGCCGGCTCTCATTAGGGCTTTATCAAGAATATCCGCTCTGTTGGTAGCTGCCATAACGATAACATTGGTATCTGTTCCGAAACCATCCATTTCCGTAAGAAGCTGGTTCAGCGTATTCTCTCTTTCGTCATTTCCGCCTGAGAAATTATTTTTCCCTCTCGCACGTCCGATAGCATCAATTTCATCGATAAAAATAATGGCCGGAGATTTGGCTTTAGCCTGGGCAAACAGGTCTCTTACCCTTGAAGCTCCTACTCCCACAAACATTTCAACAAAATCTGATCCTGAAAGTGAGAAGAAAGGTACTTTAGCTTCACCTGCAACGGCTTTTGCCAATAATGTTTTACCGGTTCCCGGAGGCCCTACCAAAAGGACACCCTTAGGAATTTTACCGCCCAGCTTGGTATATTTTTCAGAGTTTTTAAGGAAATCTACCACTTCCTGAACTTCTTCTTTTGCACCTTCCAATCCTGCCACATCTTTGAACGTTACCTGAATTCTTTCTTTTTCGTCGAAAAGCTTCGCTTTAGATTTTCCGATAGAGAAAATTTGTCCACCGGGACCTCCACCACCGCCCATTCTTCTGAACAGAAGGAAATAGAACAATCCTAAGATGGCGATCCAGATCAATGCAGAAACTAAAATATCCGTGAATGGATTTTTTCCTGCGCCATAATCTTTAGTGGTTTTTATATTAACGTTGTCGGCTTTTACTTTGTCGAATTTCTGAAGGAAAAGCTGAAGATCTCCATATTTTACAGTATAATCTGCTTTCGGAGCTTCGAAGACTGAAAACGGATTCGTTTCGGTGCTTTTCTTCACCATTTCCGTTTTGGCAGCCTGTGTAAGAAATACATCGGCCTTTTCGGTCTCCTTATATATCAATACATTCTGAATTTTCCCTGACTGCATGATTCTGAAGAACTCATCTTCATCTATAGATTTTGCATTATCGCCTCCTAAAAAGTTGGAACCAAAAAATAACAAAAGTGCTATGATCGCAATCGGAAAAAACCAGTTAAATCCTTTATTGTTCATTTATACTTTTTAAAATTTAAAATTCATTTTCAATTTTGGTGATTGCCGCATCACCCCATAGTTCTTCTATATCATAGTACTCTCGTACCTGTTTCTGAAATATATGAACTACCACTGAAACGTAATCTACCAAAACCCACATCGCATTTTCGGTACCCTCTACATGCCATGGTCTTTCCTTAAGTTCGTTTCTTACTTTTTTTTCTACACTTCCTGCAATGGCGGCTACCTGCGTGTTAGAATTTCCGCTACATATCACAAACGTCTCTGCTACAGAGTTTTCTATTTTGGAAAGATCGAAGATCATAATATCTTCACCTTTTACATCCTGGATAGCGTCAACGATTTTATCTAATAGTGCTTGCTTTTCTGCTGTTTTATTCATTAAAAATATACTATAATCTGCAAATTTATTGTTTTTTCTTTACTTTAGCCTTACTTTTAGGGCTTTAATGTCTTAAAGTTTTCTTAAATGAGCGAACTGTTTTACCTAAAAGAATGTTCTTCTACTAATGACGAAATTTCCAGGTTTTTACTTTACGAAGGTTCAGACTTTGTGTGTGTGTACACTTTCAATCAAACCAAAGGAAGAGGGCAATATGGAAATAGCTGGGCATCTGCTCCGGAACACAATCTGGCTTACACGTTAGCTGTAAACACTTTAAACATTACTATTACTGATAGCTTATTCAATTATTATACCGCAACAGTCATCATGGATTTCCTTGCCAATTTGACTGAAAACCCAGTAAAAATAAAGTGGCCAAATGATATCATTCTTAAAAATAAGAAAATAGCCGGGATTTTAATTGAAAAGAAAAAGATAAACGGTCAAAATTATTTCATCATAGGATCCGGAATCAATATTCTTCAGGAAAAATTCGAAATTTCCAATGCCGGATCATTGTTAACACAGACTGGTAAACGTTTTCATCTTAAGGATTTTGTTTCTGATTTCCATACTTTTCTGGTGGAAAAACTGAAAAATATTCCCTCTGAACAGGAAATCATGGATAATTTTAATTCAAACTTATTTCGAAAAGATGAAATTTCGGTATTCGAGAATGAGCAAGGAAGACAAAATGGCATTATCCGTTTTGCGGATGAAAAAGGTGAAATCTGGATTGAGTTGGAAAAAGGCGGGATGCAATCTTTTTATCACAAAGAAATAAAGCTGCTTTACTGATTGGCTCTTTTCAGATACAGGAATAAAGCTAAAGGTAAGAATATCATGTTCGGAAACCACATCGCTAAAGCAGGGCTCATGCTTTTATTTTCGGAAACCACTTTCAAGGCTTCAAATGAAAAGACGAAAATAAATGCCAGAGAAATTCCGACCGCCAAGTTAATTCCCAAGCCTCCTCTTCTTTTCTGGGAAGAAAGTGAAAGTGCTAAAAAGGTTAGAATTACAATGGAAACCGGCATGGATGTTCTTTGATAAAGCTCGTTCAGGTGGGCATTCAGGTTACTGTTTCCTTTTTCTTTTTCTCTTTTGATAAACTTGATCAGCTCCGGTGTTGTTTTGTTCTGCCCTAAAAGTTCATTCGGGAAAAGTTCTTCCGGGGCATGCCCATAGCTTTTTCTTAATTCAAAACCATTATTAAGTTTTTGAGAATCATCTTTATTGGTTGTCTTTTCAAAATAACTGTTTAAAACAAACTGTTTTTTATCTTTATCCCAGTATACATCATTGGCTTTGAGCTCATACATCAGTTTCCTGTTTTTATCGAATTTTTGGAAAATAAAACCTGAACCTCTTCTTTCTCTCTTATTCCATGAATTCACAAAGATATATTCTGTTTTACTAAGCTGTGCAGAAACAGGCGCCGTTCCTAGTACTTTTTCTTTATTCGCTGCATTATAAGTGTATGCCTCCAATTCATTTTTTTTGATATTGGCCCAGGGCAATACGAAGTGATTGACAACCAATGACAGGGAAGCGATGAAAAGCGAGGTAAACAAATAAGGTTTTGCAAATCTGTGAAAACTTGCGCCACTACTGATCACTGCTACAATTTCGGTATTATTTGCCATTCTAGAGGTGAAATAGATCACGGAAATAAAAACCAGAATCGACAAAAAGGTCATGACAAGATTAATAATCCAGAAGGGGTAGAAATGCATCAGGAAATACGCTAAATCCAACTTAGGATCCAGTAGTTTCGCATTTTCTATTCTTGGAATTTTCTGCTGAATATCGATCACCAATACAACGATAGACAACAATATCAACATGAAACTGAAAGTTCCAAGATATTTTTTAATGATATATCGGTCTATAATGGTGAACATCGTTTTTATTTTAAAGTCTTTGTCTTAAAACCGGAACCACCGATTTTTTCCATTCATAAAAATCTCCTGCGATGATATGCTCTCTGGCTACCTTAACCAGATCTAAATAAAATGCAAGGTTGTGTATCGAAGCGATTTGTTTGGCCAGATATTCTTTGGAAACGAATAAATGACGCAAATAAGCTTTCGAATATTCCTGATCTACAAAGCTGGTCCCGAATTCATCCAAAGGCGAAAAGTCACGTTTCCATTTTTCATTTTTCAGGTTCATTACGCCTTTCCATGTGAAAAGCATGGCATTTCTTGCGTTTCTTGTAGGCATTACACAATCCATCATATCAATTCCCAAGCCAATAGATTCTAAAATATTCCAAGGGGTTCCTACTCCCATTAAATATCTTGGCTTTTCTTTTGGCAGGATATCCGTTACCTCATCGGTAATTCTGTACATTTCTTCTTCCGGCTCTCCTACAGAAAGCCCTCCGATTGCATTTCCTTCTGCTCCTGCTTCAGAAATGACCTCAGCAGAGATTTTTCTCAGATCCGAATATGTGGATCCCTGAACAATAGGGAACAATCTTTGTTTGTGTCCGTATAATTCTTTATTCTCTTCAGTCCATTCAATGCATCTCTTCAACCAGCGGTGCGTAAGCTCCATGGATGATTTGGCCTGATTATATTCGCATGGATAAGGGGTACATTCATCAAAGGCCATAAAGATATCTGCTCCGATTTGTCTTTGAATTTCCATAGACTTTTCCGGAGAGATAAAATGGTAGCTTCCGTCGATATGAGATTTGAATTTCACACCTTCTTCGGTCATTTTTCTGCTGCTCGCCAGTGAAAACACCTGAAATCCACCTGAATCGGTAAGAATAGGAAGATCCCAATTCATAAATTTATGTAAACCTCCTGCTTCCTGCATAATATCCATAGTCGGACGCAAATACAGGTGATAGGTGTTACCCAGAATGATCTGGGCTTTTATGTCTTCTTTTAGTTCTCTCTGATGGACTGTTTTCACACTGGCAACAGTTCCTACCGGCATAAATATAGGCGTTTGGATTGTACCGTGATCAGTGGTAATTTCTCCGGCTCTTGCCTTTCCTTCAGAGGTTTTTTCTATATTAAAAAATTTCATTCAAATACATTTTAGCTACCGCCATTGACGGTTGATATTTTGCCGAATGGAACATGTCCTGCATCATATTTATCTTGCAAAAGAAGGAACATTCTGATTCTTCTTCATTTTTTCATCAACATATTTTTCCGCTTTCGGATCTTTTTCTAATAATATTTTCTGAGCTTCCTCGGTAATTTCCTTCAGCTTATTCTTTACTACATAATATTTGTAACTTTCTACAAAGTCGTCAGGCTTTACATTATGGGATTTAAGAACGAATCTGGTTCCGCTTTCCATATTTTTCCCTTGAAACATGTAACTCGCCTGATCATTAACTGCCAAATCAGCCAGGATTTCAGCCATAGTATCTTCATCCACAAGACTTTTCGGCTTATCGACATAATCTACACATGAAAACATGCTCAATAGAATGAAAATACTGATTATTTTTCTCATAATCTGTTGATTAAAGATTTCCATTTCAGGTTGAGAACCCCAAAAACCGCTTCATGTATGATCCCGCCATTCATTTTACTCTCTCCTAAAACCCTGTTGGTAAAGATAATAGGTTCTTCCACAATTTTAAAGCCTTTTTTAAAGGCTCTGAATTTCATTTCGATCTGGAATCCGTATCCCTTCAGTTTTACGTTATCCAATCCTATTTCTTCCAACACTTTTCTTGAAAAGCAGACAAAACCAGCTGTTGTATCATGAATGGGAAGCCCTAAAATAAATCTTACATATTTAGAGGCAAAATAGGAAAGTAAAACTCTTCCCATAGGCCAGTTCACCACATTTACTCCTTTAGAATAACGGGAACCGATCGCCATATCCGCCTGTAAGCAAGCTTTATATAGTTTAGGCAAATCATTTGGATTATGGGAAAAATCGGCATCCATTTCAAAAATGTAATCATAATTGTTCTGAATAGCCCATTTAAATCCATGAATATAAGCTTTCCCTAAACCATCTTTCGTGTGCCTTATAGACAAATGCAGATGGTGTGGAAAACTTTTCTGTAATTCTTTTACAATTTCAGCGGTCCCATCGGGAGATGAGTCATCCACTACCAAAATATGAAAGTCATCTTCCAATGCAAAAACCGCGGAAATAATATTTTCAATATTTTCCTTTTCGTTATAAGTTGGAATGATGACGAGTTTTTTCATTTCAGTTTGCAAAGATAGTTTATTTAACCTTTTTATTTTATACAAAATAATCTATAATTTTGCAAAAAACATTCCGTTGCCGCTATCACAAAATTTTATAAATCATGTAAGAATACCTGAGAACAACGATTGGGTAATCTTTATATTACTGGGCTGTATATTTTTATATATTTTCATGATGAATGTCATAGAAAGAGAAGCCAACCTGAGAGATTTTATGCTTCAGAAATATTTTGATGCAAGTAATAACCTTCCGAGCTGGGTGATTACCTCCTGCGTCACGGCAGTTACTCTGGCTGTTCTTATTTCCCAATATATACCTGTTGTGCCTAAATACATTGCTGATTTACAAATTGCAGGGTACCAACTGAATAAATTCGGGTATAGTTTAATTGCCATTACATTTTTTTATCTCACAAAATCCACTTTAGGTTTTTTATTCTACCAAAGTATCGGAGACGGAAAAAAATGGACAATTTTTTATTTTACTGCCACAAAATTTTATTTCATCCTGTCATTTTTGTTGATAATTTTATGTGTTACCCATTATTATTTCCCGGTAGACAGAAGTAAAATATTTTTGTATTATTTATTCTTCTTCTCTTTCGTATTCATTTTCAAGGTATTTTTCTATTTATTTCACAGAAACAACATCTTACCGGAAAAATGGTATTATAAATTTTTGTATATTTGCACCCTCCAAATCGCGCCTTTATTGTTGCTTTGGAAATTATTATTTTTTTAATATAGTCAATGATGAGAATAAAGTCTATATTGGTTTCACAACCAGCACCAAGTGAGTCTTCCCCATATTTGGATATAGCGAAGAAGGAAAAAATAAAAATTGATTTCCGACCTTTCATCCATGTTGAAGGGGTTGATAATAAAGAGCTTAGAACTCAGAAGATTGATCTGACGCAGTATACAGGAATTATCTTTACCAGTAAAAATGCGGTGGATCATTATTTCAGGCTTGCCGAAGAACTGCGTTTTACAGTTCCGGATACGATGAGATATATCTGTCAGTCGGAAGCTATTGCCAACTATCTTCAAAAGCATATTGTCTACAGAAAAAGAAAAATCAGCTTTGGGGAGAAAAACTTCTCAGACCTGCTACCGCTTTTCAAGAAGTTCCCGGCTGAAAAATATTTACTTCCTTCATCAGATGTATTGAGTCCGGATATTCCTAAAACGCTAGATGCCGCCAACATTGAATGGACCAGAGCGATCATGTACAGAACAGTTTGCAGCGATCTTACCGATATTAATGTTAAGGATTATGATATGCTGATCTTTTTCAGCCCGCAAGGAATCAAATCTTTGCAACAGAATTTCCCAGACTTCAAACAGGATGAAACCAAAATCGGAGTTTTCGGAAACACAACTTTAGCAGCAGCAGAAGAAGCTGGGTTAAGAGTAGATTTAATGGCTCCTACAAAGGAAACACCGTCCATGACAATGGCACTTGAAAAATATGTAAAAGCGCTTCATAAGTAGTTTTTCATACTGAAAATAAAGCAACCGTCTTTTCAATAAAGGAAAGATGGTTTTTTTTTAATTAAATTTGAACAAGAATTAACATTGAATGAAAGCTCCACAAGCACAAAAAATAGAAAAAATACTAGAAATACACGGAGATAAAAGAATTGACAATTATTTTTGGCTCAACGAGAGAGAGAATCCGGAGGTTATCAAATATCTTGAAGAGGAAAATTCCTATGCTGAATTTATCATGAAAGATACGGAAAAGCTTCAGGAAGACCTTTTTGAGGAAATGAAAGCCCGTTATAAAAAAGATGACGAATCTCTCCCTTACTTTTTTAATGGGTATTGGTATATTGTCCGTTATGAGGAAGGAAAAGAATATCCTATTTTTTGCAGAAAACATCAAAGCTTAGACCATAAAGAGGAGATCATTATTGATGTCAACATTCTAGCGGAAGGAGAAAGCTATTTTGAAGTGGGAAGTGTAGCTGTTTCTCCGAATAATAAATTGGTTTCTTTTTCAACCGATAATGTAAGCCGACGAATTTATACGATCAATTTTAAAAATTTAGAAACCGGAGAAATCCTTGTAGACACTATTCCTAATACAACAGGAAAAGCGGTTTGGGCCAATGACAACGAACACGTTTTCTATATCCGGAAAGATAAGAACCTTCGTGCATTCCAGGTGTACAGACACAAAATCGGAACCGATTCTTCTGAAGATATTTTGATTTTCCACGAAGAAGATGACACCTTTGACGTTAATGTATTCAAAACAAAATCATTACAGTATATTTTTATTGCAAGTTCCAGCACCATTTCGGATGAACATCGTTTTATCCCTTCTGATAACGTTTTTGCAGATTGGACAATTATTCAGCCAAGAATAGATGATCTGGAATATTCCGTAGAGCATTATGAAGATGAATTCTATATCATTACCAACGCTGATAATGCCATCAATTTTAAGATTGTAAAAACCAAAATCAACAATTGCGGAATGGAAAACTGGACCGATGTGATTCCTCATCGCAAAGAAGTTTTACTGGAAGGTTTTGAGATCTTTAAAGATTACCTGGTCCTGGAAGAAAGAGAAAAAGGATTGCTGCAGATCAAGATTATTGATGAAAAAAACCAGGAATCCTATTATTTACCTTTTTCAGACCCTACTTATACGGCTTATATCGGGATCAACTTAGAATTCGATACTGAAATTTTACGTTACGGATATACTTCATTGACTCAGCCGAGTTCTACCTATGAGTATAATATGAAGGATAAGACCACGCAGCTTCTGAAGCAACAGGAGGTTTTAGGCGGAAAATTTTTTCCGGAGAATTATATTTCGGAAAGAATCTGGGCAGATTCCAGGGACGGAAAAACCAAAATCCCTATTTCTCTGGTTTATCATAAAGATACAAAAAAAACTGCTGATACTCCATTACTTTTATATGGATATGGAAGCTACGGACATACAGTTGATGCAAGTTTCTCTAATGTAAGGCTCTCTATTTTAGACCGTGGCTTCATTTACGCAATTGCCCACATCCGCGGTGGAGAATATTTAGGAAGAGAATGGTATGAAGACGGAAAAATGTTATTTAAGAAGAATACGTTCTTTGATTTCATTGATGCAGGTAAGCATTTAATCAAAGAAAATTATACCTCATCCGAACATCTGTATGCAATGGGTGGAAGTGCAGGAGGATTATTGATGGGAGCCATTGTAAACTATGAACCTGCCCTATTCCATGGAATTGTTGCACAGGTGCCTTTTGTGGATGTAGTTACGACCATGCTTGATGAAACCATCCCACTAACTACCGGGGAATATGATGAATGGGGAAATCCTAACAACAAGGAATATTATGATTATATAAAGTCCTATTCTCCTTATGATAATGTGGAAGTGAAAGATTATCCTCACATGTTGATCACAACGGGATTGCATGATTCTCAGGTTCAATACTGGGAGCCGGCAAAATGGACGGCAAAACTAAGGGAAATGAAAACAGATGATAATCTGCTTATCTTTAAAACCGATATGAGTGCAGGGCACGGAGGAGCCAGTGGAAGATTTGAGTCTTTAAAAGAAGATGCATTAGAATATGCGTTTTTATTAAAATTAGAAAATAAAGAAGAATGATTAACGAAGCAGAATACTGGAAAAAAATAGAACAGTTTTTTGAAGACAATTTCCAAACTGAAAAGAATCCTCCTGTTGAAACCTTATTATTTCTTATAGGATTACAGGAATTGGGAAGCGGACAACAAAAATATACGAAAGACGACAAGGTAAATCTGATTCATATTGCAGTGTGCAGATTGTTGGAGCCTTTTGGGTATTATAAGTTCACTCATTATGAAGATGGATGGCCACAGTTCGAAAAGCTGGAAGAATTACCTGAATTAAAACCTAACGAACAGTCTTTACTGATGAAAAAAGCCATCATTCAGTATTTTCAGGACGAAGAGTTGATTTAATCAATTTGGAAATTTGGTAATGTGGTAATTTGAAAATATTTTTTTCTGTTACCACATTATTTTTTGTTTGAACTAAACTTTGAATTTTGTTTAAATAAAAAATGAACGGGCTAAAGCCCGTTCCTATAACATTGATAAGCAAATTTTGATATGTGAGTTTTCAAGTCATTATATTATCCTTTCAGAATTTCTTCCAATTGGTTCAATCCCATTTTAAAGCCTTCTTCAAAACCCATTTCAATCAATTGCTTCATCGCCTCTGAAGACTCAAAATGAATATTCACCGTCACTTTGGTTCCTTCGTCTACCCCTGTGAAACCCAGTAGCCATTTTGCTTCAGGAAAACTTTCATTGACATTTCCATTTTCATCACAGAAAACATCAATACCATCGAAACTTCTGTGTTCCATAATTTTCCCATATTTTACTTTAGCATAATGCTTTTCACCTTCCGGGCCTACCATGGCGTAGAACCACTCTCCTTCTTCTTTGAAATCCTGATTTACGGTTTCACATTTCCAAGGCTTTGGAGCCCACCATTGATCCAATAATTCGGATTTGGTAAAATAATCCCACACTTTTGACACTTCGGCGTCATACACTTTCATGACATACACACTGTTTGAGTCAAAATCTTTGTTGAAAACAATATTAGATTCCATAAATAAATATTTTTATCAAACTTACTTCTTTATTTGTAAGGAGCTCTTTTCATATGACAAGTATTTAAATACTTATAAATAAATGTTAAAAAACTTCTTTTTAAGAAAAATTATACAATTTTTTGGCTCGTTTTTTGTTTATCAAGTCTTAAAATATTTAATTTTAACATTCACAATTCTAAAATAAACTAAAAATAAGTAATGAATAATAAATTCATCCCAATAATCTCGGTGTTTATGACAATCTCCCTGATTGTTTTTGTCACGCTCCAGTTTTATTGGCTGAAAGGTTATTATGGTGCGCTGGAGCAGGATTTTTCCAACAAAGTATATTCTGCCCTTGAAAATACGACGAAAAATATCTCTGAAATTGAAGTTGAAAAATATATGAATGACGATTTCAAAAATTTCAGAAATAATATTACTGCCAATAATGATCAACCTTCTTTAACTACCATTCAGCAGGTACAAGATTCCGGTACCCAGAGACAGATTATTTACTCTAAAAATATCATCGAAAAAACACAGCTTCCTATTTCTCAAAAAGGAGATTCTATAAAGCTGACAACGTTATATACCGATGATGCCTCTTATAAAATCAAAAGGGATACAACCCAACCGGAACAGCTTACAGCAGAGATCAATCAGGACATAGAAAACGGTGATTATACGATAAAAGAATTTGCCAAAATTTATGGAAACAATCTTCCGATTACGAAAAGAGTCGATAGCAGGATTCTGGACTCAATCCTCACCAAGGAACTGAAAATCAGAGGAATTAACGCAAAATTTGGTTTCGGTGTTACCGACAAAAATAACAAAGTGACGAGTGTCGCCAACAAGGTTTATAAAGAAAAAAAGGACAGTGACAGCTATACTTATCCTCTTTTTACAGACAAAAAAGACCGTACATTATATAGCCTGGCTTTGGTTTTCCCAAAAAAGGAATATTCTTTGGCGATGAACAACTGGCCGATGCTGTTGGGAACTTTCCTTTCCCTTCTCACTATTTTAGGGATCTACATTATTTCTATCAACTATATGATGAAGCAGAAAAAACTGGCAGAAATAAAGACGGACTTCATCAATAATATGTCACATGAGTTTAAAACTCCGCTGGCAACCATTTCTGTGGCAACGGATTCTTTAGCTAATGATAAAATTGCGACGAACCCTGAAAAGGTACGGTATTATTCCAATCTCATCAAGCAGGAGAACTTAAGGATGAAAAAACAGGTAGAAAATGTTTTGAACATGTCCAAGCTTGAAAGAAATGAGGTGAAGCTGTTTTTAAAGGAAACCAACGTAAGGGAATTGATTAAAAAGACTACAGAATCCTTCAATCTGATCGTTGAACAGAGAAACGGATCGCTTACCCAGGAGTTTACGGCAGACAAGTATACCTTCAAAATAGATGAGTTTCACATTTCGAATATGCTGGTCAACTTATTGGATAATGCCAACAAATATTCTCCTGAAGCTCCTGAGATTCATGTTAAAACAAGAAATGAAGGAAGCTGGTATGTGATTGAGATTTCCGATAAAGGAATGGGAATGGATACCCAGAACAAGACCAAAATCTTTGAGAAATTCTTTAGGGAGGAAACCGGAAATATCCATAATGTAAAAGGGCAAGGCTTAGGATTGTCTTATGTAAAGAAAATAGTAGAGCTGCATAAAGGTCAGATTATTGTAGACTCCCATAAAGGAAAAGGGAGCACATTTATCATTAAACTGCCGATGCATTAAATAGTAAAAACCAAATAAAAGTATAAGGAGAACAGAGTGAAAACGTTCATTCTTAATTATTAATTTTTTAATTATTGAAATTATGAGCAACAGAATATTATTAGTAGAAGACGACCAGAGTTTTGGAGCTGTATTGAAAGATTATTTAACGATAAATAATTTTGATGTTACCCTTGCCACAGATGGAGAGCAGGGATTGAAAGAATTCACGGAAAATGAATTCGACATTTGCATTTTCGATGTAATGATGCCTAAAAAAGATGGATTTTCATTGGCGGAAGATGTAAAAAAGATTGATAAAAACACGCCGATTATTTTCCTGACGGCAAGAAATATGAGGGAAGATATCTTAAAAGGATATCAGCTGGGAGCAGATGATTATATTACAAAACCTTTTGATACTGAGCTGCTTCTCTATAAGATCAAGGCAATCCTGCAAAGAAGCTCTACGCTGGAAAATGAAGAACAGGAACAGTTTAAGATCAGCAATATCTTTTTTGATTCTATGCTAAGACAATTAAGAGTAGGTGATAAAGAATATAAGCTTTCGCCTAAAGAAAATGAATTGTTGAAGCTACTTTGCATTCATAGAAATGATTTCATGCCGAGAGATTTAGCATTAAGAAAAATCTGGAAAAAAGAGAACTATTTTACGGCAAGAAGTATGGATGTGTATATTGCCAAGCTCCGTAAATTACTGAAAGATGATGAAGGGCTGGAAATCATCAATGTTCATGGGGAAGGTTTCAGGCTTTTAGTTAAGAATTAATCCGGAAAAAAGATTATAAATATCAAATTAGCAAAACAATTAAAAATGTTTTGCTAATTTTGTTTCATACGACTGGATATGAAAAATACATTTTTAGGCCTTGTGGCCATTTCCATACTTACCGTTTCTTGTAAAAAAGATGAAAGAGCAACTTATTTGAAAGAAGAAGCAGGAGCTCAGGCATCTAATATAGCGGTAAATAATAATACTCCCCAAGCCTCTCTCTTGAATCAGGCAGGAATTCAGCCGGCTCAAAATGCAGCCCCCGTAGCAGCACAAGCTACAGCTCCGGGAATGAACCCTCCCCACGGGCAGCCGGGACACCGATGTGACATTCCCGTAGGACAGCCTTTAAGCGGCAAACCTGCCCAGGCCGGCGCAACTCAAAACGTTACGGTAGGAAATAATCAAACGATTCAAATAGATCCTAATGCGTTAAAGCCCGGAAAGTTTACGGTTGACAATACAACAGGAAAACCTGTGAAAACAGCTCCCGGAATGAATCCTCCACATGGCGAACCAGGGCACAGATGCGATATTCCCGTAGGACAGCCGCTGAACAGTAAACCGGCTCCTGCTCCACAGCCGGCTCAAACTATTGCTCAAAATACTCCGGCTCCCGTGCAGCAACCGGCGCCAACCGGAGAAAAACCGAAGGTGAATCCAGCACATGGAGAGCCATGGCATAATTGTGCCGTGAAAGTAGGAGATCCTTTGCCATAATTTTTGTAATTTTGCCTTATGAAGTTATTGCAGATTCTGACAATTATTTTCTGTTTGGGAATTTTTCTGGTTCCTAAGGATAACTTCTATAATCTATCTGCGAAAGAAACCTGCTGCAAAGCTGATTCTAAAATGGATGATGGCTGTTGCAAAAATCACCAGTCCTCTTCCAAGCAACATCAGGAAAAAACAAAATCATGTCATGATGATTGCTGTTCCTCCTGTATTGCCTGTTATACTTTTATAGAAACTCCCTTTTCCAAAAGCCTGAATCTGGAGTTATCTTATTATAAAGCCAATAAAAGCTTACAATTTCAGTATGCTGACCCTTATATTTCAGATCGTTTAAAAGAAATCTGGCAACCGCCAAAAATAGCTTAATTAAACACATCCGTGTTCATTTTCAATAGTGAACGTTTTTTAATTAATCTAAATTTTTAAACAAAATGAAATTATATATTTCCAAGTTAATTCTTGGTTTATTCTTATTATCAACACCATTTATTTTCGCTCAGAATCTATCAAAAAGTCAGTTTCAGGTAAAAGGAAACTGTGATATGTGTAAGGAAAGGATAGAAACAACTGCTAAAAAAGCAGGTGCTAAAGAAGCACGCTATTCTATTGATACCCAAACATTGACCTTAGAAACCGAGAGCAGTATTTCAACTGACGGGATTCTTAAAAAGGTAGCCGAAGCCGGTCACGACAATGAAAAATTCAAAGCAGCGGATGAAACGTATGAAGGCCTTCCGGGATGCTGCCATTATGAAAGGGATCTTCAACCTTCCGGCCAAAAAGAAGCACAGCATCATCAGCATAAAAAAGAGAATGAATTTTATGTAAAAGGAAATTGCGGTTCCTGCAAAGCTAGAATTGAAAAGGCGGCTAAAGATGCAGGAGCAGATGCAGCGGAATGGAGTGCAGAAAAACAAACCGTTATTTTACAGTTTGACGCTTCAAAAACCTCAGCAGATAAGATTTTGAAGAAGATTGCTGACGTAGGGCATGATAACGAAAAATACAAATCATCAGACAGTGTTTACAATGATCTTCCGGGATGTTGTCTTTATGACAGGGAAATTCCAATGGGAGCAGCCAATCCTAAAGTACATTTTGAAGAAAGTACAAAATCTGAACAAGGAAATCATGAGGATCACAACGAGGTATCAGAGAACAGCCATAGCTCGCATGAGAATGAAAGTAAAATTGAAGGAGTTACGGTATCCGGTTTTAAAACTCCAACTTCGTTAAATAAAAAAGAAGCCGGTTTAACTTTCAATATTGATAAGAAAGAGCTTTTGAAGGCTGCTTGTTGTAATTTATCTGAAAGTTTTGAGACCAATGCAACAGTAGATGTTTCTTTCAGCAATGCAGTTACCGGTACGAAACAATTAAAAATGTTAGGCCTGGATCAAAAATATACAAGCCTGACGAAAGAACTTTTACCTGAGATCAGAGGCCTTGCTTCTGCTTATGGTTTGAATTTCATTCCGGGAAGGTGGATTGAAAGCATTCAGCTGACAAAGGGAGGAAGCACCGTTACGAATGGGTATGAAAGTATTACCGGACAGATCAATACAGAACTTTTAAAAAACCCGGAAAAACCGGAAACTTCATTAAATCTTTTTTCGGATTTCAATGGACGGGCGGAAGCTAACTTTACAAGTGTTGCTCCTATTAATGAGAAGTGGTCACAAACTTTTTTATTACATGGTAACGGAACTTTCGGAAATACGGATATGAATGATGACGGGTTTCTGGACAGACCGAAGGGGACACAATTAAATGCAGCTTATCTATTAAATTATAACGATTTAGAGAAATCAGGACTAGGTTCGCATTTTGGAATTAATTTCATCAAAGATGAAAGAACAGCGGGACAGACTGCTTTCAACAAGCAATTGGATCAGGATGAGCAGTCAGCTTATGGAGTGGGAATCAACATTTCAAGATTCCAGGTGTGGAATAAAACAGGATATGTTTTCAAAGGAAAGCCCTATCAGAGTTTAGGATGGATGAACCAGTATGTGTATCATCAACAGGACAGTTTCTTCGGATTGAGAAATTATTCAGGAAAACAACATACTTACTATTCCAATTTAATCTTTGAAAGCATTCTCGGAAATACCAATCATAAATATAAAGCCGGAGCAAGTTTTATGTACGACGGATATGATGAAACCTATTTAACGGACCAGTTTAAAAGAAACGAAATTGTTCCGGGTATTTTTGCAGAATATACTTTAACAGGATTAAAATATACTTTAGTAGCGGGAGCAAGAACGGATTTTCATAATCTTGCAGGTACTCAGTTTACACCGAGACTGAATTTCAAATATGATTTCACTCCGCAGACTATTGTAAGGCTTTCTGCGGGAAGAGGATTCAGAACGGCCTCTGTTTTTGCAGAAAACCAACAGTATTTTGCTTCTAACCGTAGTATCCAGATTTTGCAAAACGGAGGGAATATTTATGGATTAAAACCTGAAATCGCATGGAACTATGGGGTAAGTTTACAACAGGAGTTTAAGCTTTTCGGAAGAAAATCTAGTATTGTAGCTGACTTTTTCAGAACAGATTTCCAGGATCAGGTTTTGGTAGATCTGGACAGATTGCCTCAACAATTAACGTTTTACAATCTTGAAGGGAAGTCTTTTGCCAACAGCTTTCAAACGCAATGGGATTTTACGCCTTTCAAAAATTTTGACGTAAGGCTAGCTTATAAATATTATGATGTTCAGGCGGACTATATGGATGGAAGAAGAGAAATTCCTTTTATGGCGAAGCACAGAGGATTTATGAATCTGGCTTATGCAACCGATAAAAACAGTAAAGGCGGATTCTGGAGCTTTGATACGACCTTAAACTGGGTAGGAAAACAAAGGCTTCCGGATATGGCTGATAATCCGGCAGAATTCCAGCTTCCTGCTTATTCTGAATCTTATGCCGTATTGAATGCTCAGATTTCAAGAAACTTCAATAAAAAGCTGAGGGCTTATTTAGGAGGGGAGAACCTGACTTCTTATCATCAGGAAAATCCTATTATAGACTATAAAAATCCTTTCGGAAATTATTTTGATGGCGGAATGGTCTATGCCCCGATTATGAAAGCTAACTTCTATGTAGGTCTGGACGTGACGTTTTAAAGGCAAGAAGCCGGGAGTATTGGCTGCCTCAATCTTCCGAACTAAATAAAAAACGGCTTCAATATTGAAGCCGTTTTTTATTTATCTTCCGAAATCGTCCTGTACTCTTACAATATCGTCTTCATCTGAAGGATTGGATGCATCGGTATGCTGCCAGATTTCAGCAACTACTCCCCATCCGTTTAAACCGATCAAACGGTGTCTTTCTCCCTGCTGAAGCTTTACCTGATCTTTTGGGTGATATTCCTGCAATTCTCCTTCTTCATCAGTATTACTTCTTTTGATTCCAACGGTTCCTTCAACCACCTGCCATATTTCGGCTCTTCTGTGATGATATTGCCAGCTTAATCTCGCGTTTGGGGCAACAAGAAGAATTTTTGGGCTCAGCTTTCCGCCTATTCTCAGATTTTCAACATCAATTCCGTCAAAATATTGATTGGCAAAATCCTGTGCCTGGTTTTCATCAATCACAAAAAAACCTCCCCAAGGTCTTGTATCATCTTTTGCGACAAGGTTGAACCCTTGTGAAGCCAACATGTTTTCTACTTTCTCAAATATTTGTTGTTTGTCTGCACTCATATCCTTTTCTCTTTTTAAATAGTATTTCTGTTTGTTTATTTCTCTTTTGACATGGAATACGGGAAATCTTTTTCCTGTGAACCTCTTTCTTTATTCGGCTGATCAGTCATATTGAAATCCAATACGGCTCCTTTCATCAGCTCTTTATGGCTTAACCAGTTTTTGGAATAAGGCTGAAGATTCACATTCAATGATTTCACGTAAAGATTTTTATTACTGTTTTGCGGCGCTTTTATTTCGATTTTTTTTCCGTTTTCCAAATGAACTATCGCTTGTTTAAATAACGGAGCTCCCAGAACATATTGATCTGTTGCCGGTGTCACCGGATAAAATCCTAATGCTGAAAATACATACCACGCGGAAGTCTGGCCATTATCTTCATCCCCACAATATCCATCTGGTGTTGCATAATATAGTTTATCCATTACCTGACGTACCCAATATTGTGTTTTGTAGGGTGCTCCTGCATAATTGTACAGGTAAATCATGTGTTGAATAGGCTGGTTGCCATGAGCATATTGTCCCATATTCATAATCTGCATTTCACGGATTTCATGAATGACACTTCCATAGTAGCTGTCATCAAAAATTGGCGGAAGTGAGAAAACCTCATCCAGTTTGGCTTCGAATTTCTTTTTTCCACCCATTAATTTTGAAAGTCCATCAATATCCTGGAAAACGGACCATGTATAGTGCCAACTATTTCCTTCGGTGAAGGCATCACCCCATTTGAAGGGATTGAATGGCGACTGAAACTTTCCGTCTTTATTTTTGCCTCGCATTAAACCTGATTCCGGATCAAACAGATTTTTATAATTGTAGGCTCTTTTTTTATAGATTTCAATTTCGGATTCCGGTTTTCCCAACGCTTTTCCTAATTGATAAATAGCAAAATCATCATACGCATACTCTAAGGTTCTGGCTGCATTTTCATTGATTTTCACATCATACGGAACATATCCTAATGTATTATAATATTCTACTCCTTCACGGCCAACCGCACTGACAGGACCTTCATGGTCTGCACCGTGTTTCACAGCCTGCCAAAGTGTTTCAATATCATACCCCCGAAGTCCTTTTATATAAGCATCTGCCACAACGGAAGCAGAATTGTTCCCGATCATAATGTCAGAATATCCGGGACTGCTCCATTCCGGCAAAAAGCCTCCTTCTTTGAATGCATTAGCCAATCCTTCCTGCATTTCAGCATTCATGCTTGGGTAGACTAAATTCAGGAAAGGATATAAAGCGCGGAAGGTATCCCAGAAACCCGTTCCGGCAAACATTCTGCCGTCTAATATTTTGCTGTTGTAAGGACTCCAGTGTTTTATTTTGTTCTGGGTATCAATCTCGTACAGCTTCTGTGGAAAAAATAAAGTTCTGTATAGAGAGGAGTAAAAAGTTCTCATCTGCTGATCGGTTCCTCCTTTTACTTCAATTTTCCCTAAGGTTTTGTTCCAGATATTTTTAGCATCGGTTTTTACCTGCTCAAAATTACGCTGTCCTATTTCTCTGCTCAGATTGAGTTCTGCCTGTTCAAAGCTGATGAATGAGGACGCTACTTTTGCATAAACGGCTTCTTTGTTTTTCAGCTTAAATCCAACGACTGCTCCTGCATGATCGCTGGTGATTTCCAGTTGCCCGTTGACAAATTGGTCATCTTTCCAGGCTGTCGTGAGATCAAAGTCTTTATTGAACTGAATAACGAAATAGTTTTTAAAGTTCTCATATTTCCCTCTGGAATATTTGGTAGTGTATCCCAGAATTTTTCTTTCTTTAGGAAGAATCTTAATGTAGGATCCTTTATTCAAAGCATCAATAACAACAAAAGCGCTGTCTGTCTTAGGAAAGTCAAATTTGAAAAAAGCAGCTCTTTCCGTGGGAGTAAATTCTGTAGTCACATTGATATCTGCCAGATAAACGCTGTAATAATAAGGTGTCGCCACTTCAGCTTTATGACTGAACCAGCTTGCACGGTCATCTTCTTTGAACTTTGGCTTACCTACTCCCGGCATGATGGCAAAAGCACCGTAATCATTCATCCAAGGAGAGGGTTGGTGAGTTTGCTTAAAACCTCTTATTTTATCTGCATCGTAGGTATACGCCCATCCGTCACCCATCTTCCCTGTTTGCGGTGTCCAGAGATTCATTCCCCAGGGAAGCCCTATTGCAGGGTATGTATTTCCATTGGATAAAGATGGTTTGGACTGAGTTCCCATCAAAGGATTGACATAATCGACGGGTGATAATTCCTGGCCAAACGCCAAGATATGTAATACAATAAAAAAGGTTGAAAATAGAGACTTCATGATAACTTTTTATTAGTTCTTTCAGATTTTCTTCAAGGCATAGCTTGCCGCGCCCAGAATAGCCGCATCTTCAAAGATGGCAGAAATTTTAACGGGCAGGCTGATATTATTTTTGATCAAGTTTTGATTGAATCTTTCCTTAAAATAAGGATAGGCTTTCGCAATATTTCCTCCTATGACTAAAACTTCGGGAGCATAAGATTTTACATATGTTATGATAAATTCTGCAAAAGAATCTGCATATTCATCAAACATTGCAGATTGTATTTCTTTGGGTTTTTCCAATAAGTCCTTGGTTCCTGAAATCTGTTTTCCGGTTAATTCAGCATAGCGCCTGATAAACCAACGTGTTGCCAGGTAATCTTCACTTATGGAGCCTTTTAACGGGGAATCCCACAAATCTTCATCTGTGGCAGCAATTCCATTGTAAAAAGTAGTTCCAAGCCCTGTTCCTAATGTTACTCCAAAAATCTTTTTGTAATCTTTCACACAACCGCCGAATACTTCTCCTTCCAAGAATGCCGCCGCATCATTTACGAAATGAATCTGAGCACTGGAAATGGAAAGTCTTTTGGCTAATTCTTCTTTAATATTAACCTGGTAAATATCCATGAATTTACCTTGCTGCATGAGAGAAATCCCCTTCTCATAGTCGAAGGGACCAGGCATCGCAATCCCAATCAAAAGATTATCTTTCACCAGATCATGTGTGGCTTTCTCTATGGCGGACACCCATGCGAGAAGGATAACTTCCCGGGGTTCAAAAGAATCGACATGCTCCCTGATGTAGGTTGAACTCATAATTTCACGTTTCCCGGGATGCACCTGAGCCATCGTGATATGTGAACCGCCAATGTCTATTCCTAGTATATTTTGCATTATTTTCTTCCTTTATTTTTACTCATCAGATCGCCCTGTGAATTACAATAGACAAACAAGAAAGCAAGTTAAGTATTTTCATACGAAAATTGCCTCTTGTTGCCCATCTTAGACTCCACTTTAAATCCTAATTTTTAATTTTCCGTTACGTATGTTTCATTTATGACTTATTTCACAATTACTCTTCCGGAAGTGGCAGTCTGATTTTTTGTTGATTTTATTGTATAGATATAAGTACCGCTTGATAAGTTGTGAGTATTTATGGCAGTATTATTTCTATCTATCGTTTGTTTTTTAATAAATTTCCCCGAGATATCATACAGCGATACTTCACTTACGGAATTATCTTTAATGGTAAAATAAATATTCTCCCCTCTTTTAACAGGATTCGGATAGACTCCGATTTCATTTTTCAAATCAATGTTTTGTGTGGATAGTGAAGTGGTGCAAGCTACATCCGTATTCCAGTTGGAGTTGGTCATATTTACCAAAGTGGCAAAATGAGTATTGGCTGTTGTGTCTAGCGCTCCATTTCCACTGCCTTCATCCATTTTCCAGTTGGCTTCAAGCCCAGTTGAGTTAGGCGCAACATTGCAGTTATTATTTAAAATCTCCTGGGCTGTCAATGCTTTTTTCCAAACCCTGAACTCATCCAGGAAGCCATTCAGTGTTCTTGAGTTATCATAGTTTCTTGCAAGGTAAAGAATTCCGTTTGCTGTAAAATTACCTGTAGCATTGGAACTTGCATCAAGATTACCATTGATATAAATCTTCATAGAAGCGCCATCGTAAGTAGCCGCCACATGATACCATGTATTGGTACTCAATCCGGTATTACTGTTGAGCTTTACCTGTGATGATCCAAAGCTTAATATAAATTGTAGCTTGTTATTGGCAAGATTTCCGTCACCAAATCTTAAGATAGCTGAATTATTATCTCCCACTTCGATACCCATTACGGATGAAATGTAAGGGAAAGCAGACTTAAATGAATTCACTTTTACCCAGCCTTCAAATGTCAACGCATTCCCGCTAAGATTGAACTGTCCGGCATTAAGATAGGTGGTGCTGCCATTAAACGTAAGCGACCTTGCTCCCGGGCTTTGAACCGGTGTAAACCCGCTGTTGAATGATGCTTCCGCTGAATACCCGGAATTTGTTGAACCACATACCGCCTGTACTTTCCATACATAATTGGTATTTTGTGTTAAATTCTGAAGACTATATGTGTTGGTGGTAATATTCTGAATTTCAGTCCATGTGGAAGCAGCTGCCGTTTTATATTGCAGGGTGTATGAAGAGGCTGTTCCCACCCAGGACAACTGGGTTGTATTACCCAAAAAGCTTCCCGATGTAAGACCTGAAGGAATTGCGCATCCGTTTCCCGAATTAAATCTTGGGGCAAAAATGTAGGTACTCGTTAATGTCGGTGAACAGTTAGATTGTATTCTCCAGTCATAGTTTGTATTCAATGTAAGATTATTGACTGTAATATTATTTCCGGAATAATTGCTGGCAACATTGGTCCAGGTGGTTGAATTGGCAGGTTTATAATCAATAGTATAGGTTTGAGAGCCACTGGATGTCCAGTTTAATTGGGCTGAAGTTCCTGTAATGTTGGTCGCTTCCAGTCCTAAAGGCGGATCACAGGTTGCCCCTTGTGTCCAGGAATATAAAGAGCCACTCAATACGGTGTTTTCACCATAGAGAATATTGGATCCCGTACTTAAATAGCTGGCTGCATTGGTTCCTTTCAAATCATACCACATAAATACTCCGTAGCCATCATTAATAGTATTAGTCGCCAGATTTGCAAGAGTAGATGTAGAGGTATTATTAATCCAGGTTGCTGCAGCAGAAAGCTTGGCATTCGTAAGAGGCGGTACATTAGGAGCACTGTATGTGCCATAATAGGCATTCCAGCTGTAATCTATATAATTTCCGGCGGCATCGCCATTGTAAGACTGTCTTGTGGTTGCAGGTCCTAGGTAATAAAAAGTAATCAGCTTATCCGGCATAGCAGCTTTCAGTTCTTGAAGAAGCATTACAAATGAGCTGTTATTGGGCTGTCCTGTTCCGTTATTTCCGTAGCCTGCATATTCATCATCCAGATCAACGCCATCCAGACCATAGGTGTATACGGTATGGGCAATTTGCAAAGCAAAATCGCGCGCTGCTTCACGGGTTGGGAAATTACAGATCCCCGCTCCCTGATGGTTTCCTAAAATATCCAGCAATACCTTTATTCCTTTTTGCTGTAAAGGTTTTACATAGGTATTGACATCATTCAAAACCTTTGATACGTTGTTATTATTGGAAATGTAAGCTCTGCTTTTGGACACATCATAATTAATGTTAGCCGCAAAAATAATAGCAACATTGAATAACTGCTTGTTGCTTGTCTGCAGAGTATAGGAGCCCGCATTCAGGATGTTATTGTTGTTCACTTCTACATAGCATATTCCCAAAGGATTAAGCTGTTGCGCATTGATCAGGGTTTTTGTCTGAAAAATGAGCATCAGAAGAACAATAAGAAAAGATTTTTGTTTCATAGTATAGTACGTTTTATAAGTAATAAACCAGGGAATTTTAATTACAATAAAACTCCCTGATTTTGATGTATTATTTTACCATCAGCCTTTCAACCTGCTTCAGGCTTCCATTCTGAGATTCAAATTGAATGATATAATTACCTGCAGACAGTTTAGACGGATTATATGGATTATCTCCAACACTTAATGTTTGGGTTTCCACAATATTTCCACTCAAACTATAAACCGTTAATTTCCCTTTATTGAATTCTGCCGGAACAGAAATAGTAAGCTGGGAAGATCTGCTTACAGGATTCGGATACAGCCTTACTTGCTTTTTAACAGCCTGTTCATTAATAATTTGCTTTTGAGTTTCTGCAGCTATTGAACCTTTTTGAGTACTGGTTGTACACGGTACATCTGTTCCCCAGTTGGTAGAATCAACTCCTGTTAACGTTAATGAAACTCCATTTCCTGAAGTATCCTGAACGGATGTTCCGCTCCCTTCATTAAATTTCCAATACGCCGAAAGAGAAGTGGCAGGAAGTGTCACATTACACATTTTCTGACTGATTTCTGTCTGGCTTAAAGCCCTCTTCCAAACTCTTACCTCATCTATCTTACCATTGAAATTTCTGGATGTATTGTATGAATACCCTACATTAAATGCTCCGTTGGAATTGATGCTTCCGGTTTGAGATCTGCTTGCATCAAGAACACCATTGATATAAATTTTCATCGCAGCACCATCATAGGTTGCCGCCACATGATACCAAGTATTGACATTCAGAGCTGTAGTGGAAGCCAGTTTTTGCTGTACATTATTTATACTTACGACAAACTGAAGCTTGTTATTAGCCAGATTACCATCTCCCAATCTTAATAAGGCAGAATTGCTATCACTTACTTCTGTTCCCATGATAGAAGAAATATAAGGGAAAGCAGACTTGAAAGATGAAGGTTTTATCCAGCCTTCAAATGATAATGCAGAACCACTTAAAGTGAGATTCCCTGCGGAACCAGATTCGCTGCTACCGTCTAAAGAAAGAGAGTAATTTCCTGTTGGAGTCACTACACCTGTTCCGCTGTTAAATCTTGGGGCAAACATATAGGTGCTTTTTACGCTGCAATTTGTTCTGATTCTCCAGTCGTATTCCGTATTTGCCGTTAAGCCGGATATCGTTAAAGAAGTGGCTGTTGTTGCCGTTGCAGCATTAATCCAGGTACTGGAAGTGGCCGGTTTATAATCTACATCATAAGTATTAGTTCCTACAGCGGTCCAATTCAATTTTGCACTTGTCCCCGTAAGGTTACTTGTGAATAATCCTATAGGAGCATCACAGTTGGTTCCCTGTGTCCATGATTGCAAAGGAGTGCTTAAAACAGTCTGTTCTCCGTATAATGTCTGGGTACCTGCTGAAAGCTGTGTGGTTTCATTAGTTCCATGAAGGTCATACCAGAGGAATAATCCGTAGCCGCCGTTTTTGGTTTGATTTGCTAAACTGGTCGTCGTGGAGTTAGAAGTATTTCCCAACCATACTGCCGCAGGAGAAATCTGCGCATTGGTAAGAGGCGGTACATTTGGAGCAGAAAAAGTACCGTACATGGCATTCCAGCTATAGTTGATATAATCCCCTGCTCTATATCCATTCCAGGAAAGCCTTGAAGCAGCGGGGCCGTAGTAATAAAATGAAATGATTTTATCCGGCAGTAACGCTCTCAATTCCTGTACAAGCATTACAAATGAGCTTGAATTAGGCTGCCCTGTTCCGTTATTTCCATAATCTGAGTACTCATCATCAAAATCAATTCCGTCCAAACCATATGTATTCACAGTGTGGGCCAGCTGTAAAGCAAAATCTTTTGCCGCTTCCCGGGTTGGAAAGTTACAGATCCCCGCACCCTGATGGTTCCCCAGAACAGTTAATACCACTTTAATCCCTTTATCCTGAAGCGGTTTGATATAGGTTTGTGCATTGGTAAGTACTTTGGTTACATTGTTATTAGAATACAAATATGCTCTTCCTTTACTTGTATCATAATTGATGTTGGCAGCAAAAATATTCACAACACCAAATAAGTATTTATTCGATGTTTGCAGTTTGTATGCTCCTGCATTCAGGATATTGTTGTTATTCACTTCTACATAGCAGATTCCCATAGGATTAAGCTGTGCCTTGATCAGAAATTTTGCCTGAAATGCTAATACAATCAGTACAAAAAGAATGGATTTTTTTTTCATAGTACAATTTATTTGGTTGTTTTTTTATGTTTATTGGTATTCTAGTGTCTTATCATAGAATATCTAATGGTGTATTCCTTCCGTTGACTTCTCAAGCTCACGGGCAGACTGTAAAAATTCTTCCACATTCATTTCTTTGAAAAACAGCAATCCGTGAGTGGCCCGCAGACGCGGACTTTCATTATCATAGAAATAGGGTTTTCCCAGTACAAGCTGAACCGCCTTCAACTGGTCTACCCAGGTTTGTATGGAAAGGTGACTGAATTTTCCATTGTACCGGTAACTTGGAAAAGACGCTTCCACCTGGCTCAAATAGCTGTTGGTAAAGCTTTCATCCATTGTACTCATGGCATTAAGAGATACCGGAAAAATATGAGTAACATCCGCTGCATTGAACTGGTACCAAACATTTCTGTAACCCCAGATTTTCAGTTCGGAAAGATTTTTTTCCTTGCCCCATTCCCTTACAGCTTCTGCAATGGCCTGCAAAACTTTATAATGGGTATCCGGACCGCTTCCTTCAGGATCGAAGGCCAAGCTGATGACCGTTGGATTGATGGCTTTCAGCTGTTGCAGGATCGGAATAACATCTCTTTCCCGATTGGGTTTTTCCGTGAAAATGGCTCCTGTATAAAAACCAAGCCTGAGATGATGAACATTTTTTGTTCTTACCCCGAAATGTGCCCAAACCAATTCTTCCTCATATTCACGGATCATTCCCTTCAGTGTCTGGATCTTTGGTTCCGGATTTTGACCGTCATAGCTGGAATTGATGGTAGCAATAATTTCACGGATCTTTTCCTCAACATCAGATTGAGTTTTCATACCCCAGAGCTCAACAATATTTCTTACCATTCTATGGGATACCGCTCTTGATCTCTCGTCTGCATTCCCGGAGGCAATATTGATCAGGTAATGATAAACATCCTTATCTTTTTTATTTTTATACCCGATTTCAAAAAAATCCGGATAATTCAGCATTTCTATTTCTCCTTTTTCTACAAAAGAAAGAGTATCATTCAGGATTTTGACTAAAAATTTATTGGTAACCGCCGTGAATCCGGATGTAAGAACTGAATAATAAGATGTATTGATCTCATTACGGGATTGATAATGAATATAAGGTAAAAGTCCTAATGAAATATCATCGTGATGTGGACCCGTATGATAAAAGACTTCATTGCTGAGAAGTTCTGTCCCTTTTTTAATTTTACGTTCAATAGAATCTATTACAGATTGAACTGTATTTTCATTAAGATCAGGAATCAGCTGTGTATACTGGTCTTCTTTAAGATCATCTAACGTGAGGTGTTCTGCATATTTATTTAACTTCTGAGTCAGAGACATGAGTGCCTTATCTGTTTTTTCCTGAGACCAGTTGCCTGAACGGTAATAATGATCAACAAAATCATTCAACATACTTGCAGCTCCCTGTGTGAGATAAAATCTGCCATTTGGAAGGAGGCTAAGAACAGAAGCGGGATACAGGTTGGAAGGAGGCAACTCCAATGCATCTTTTATCATAGGAGCCTTTGCCTCTCCTGCTGCAAAAATAATGGCAACAGCGTTTTTATTATAGGTAATGGTTTCCAGACCAATGGTAATCACCAGCCGCTCTCTTGAAATTTCAATTCCGCCAAGATCTCCGGCTGCCACAGCCTGTGTTTCGAAGTTGGTGGATGTTAACCGTGTCGTGGAATATGGGTCAGAACCTTTGATGTTGAATGCGATATGTCCGTCTGGTCCGATCCCACCCAGGAAGAAGCCGATTCCGCCCAGTGTACGGATCTTTTGTTCATATTCCGAACACCAGTTATCAATAAGGAAGATAGATTCTTTCTGCAGTTTTTCCAAAGGATTTTGAGCTTCGCGATATCTTAATTCAAGGTTTACTTTGTTATCCGGAAAAATTTCTTCAAATGTCTTTCCGTCAGCTAAAAGGATTTCATCACAGTTGATGAGCAATGCATTTTCTCTTTTCAGCCCTAATTCTTCTATGTAATACTTGTTTACATAATGGTAAAAGCTGTTTGCCTGTGATGATTTTATGGGATAGAATTCATCAATCTGAACAAAATGAAGATCAGCCAGTGAGGGTTTTCCTTCCAATAATAAATGATGTTTTTCTCTAAGCCTGATGATATTTTCTTTATCCCAATTCTCAAGAATATGCCTGGTCCAGTAAATAAAATACTCCGGCGTTTTTCCTGTAGGAAGGCTGATTACTCCTTTAGGATTTTCACTCACCCATTCCAGAAACCGAAATGCGGTAAGCATTCCCAGATTAGGAAAATTGTCCACAGCAATATAGGGTACATTCACCTTATTGCTTCTTAAAGTATCATTCAAAAATGATCTTTCAACCGGGGTAAAATTATCAATGTTTCCCATTTTTCAAGAGTTTTTACCTGTATTGTTTTATCTGAAAAAGAAAAAAATATATTCGTTTTTTTAGCAAAAAGCCTCCTTTAGCAATGCCTGAATGAGCTTTGCCAAATGGTATTATTCAAAAAAGAAAACGGAATGTTATTTATGCATTTACGTCAATAAATCCTGATTTTCGTTAAAGGTTTTCCATAACAGTTCTCCAAACAAGGTGTTCGCCCATGCGAACCATGCTCTGGTAAATTTCTTGTCATCGTCCTTATGGAAGGACTCATGCATGAAACCTGTACCCCCGTGGGTTTTCTGCAGGGTTTCTATGCACCATCGTATCTCGCTTTTATCTTTAGTGGTAAGGGCTTTCATAATGATACTCATGGGCCAGATCATATCAAGTCCGATGTGAGGTCCACCAATTCCTTCTGCCAGTTTGCCTTTGAAAAAGAACGGATTGTCTTTTGACCATACATATCTTCTGGTATTGAGATACACAGGATCATCCGGTTTTACAGCATCGAGATAAGGTAATCCCAGTAAACTCGGGCAGTTCGCATCATCCATCAGATTGTAGCTTCCGAATCCGTTGGTTTCAAAAGCATATATTTTTCCATATTCAGGGTGGTTGTAAATTCCGTATTTTTTGATGGCAGTCTCTACCTCATCGGCAAGATTATTCAACTGTTGAGCTAATGCTTTATCATTTTTTATCTGTGAAACCATTTCCGCAGCCTGACGTAAGCTTACTACTGCAAATAAATTGGATGGGATGAGAAATGCATAAATAGTAGCGTCATCACTTGGACGGAACATCGAGTTGATAAGCCCAACCGGATTGGTAGGATAACCGTACCCTCCCATCGGAATTCCGTCTGTAGCCCAAGATGTGGTACGTTCGAATTTATAAGGTCCTAAATTGGTTTTCCTTTGCTGTTCAATAAAAGTCTGTAAAGTAAGCTTAATTCCCTGTAGCCATTTGCTGTCAAAAGGTTTTGTATCCCCGGTAGTTTTCCAGAAATGGTACGCCAGACGAATCGGGTAACACAATGAATCGATTTCCCATTTTCTCTCGTGAGTCCCCGGTTTCATATCTGTATGGTCATGTTCTTTCCATTCGCTTACTTTATTTTCGTCGTTGTAAAAAGCGTTAGCATAAGGATCTTTCAGAATAAATTCTGTCTGCTTATGGATAACTCCGGAAATGAGCTTATGCAGTTTTTCGTCTTTTTTTGAAAACTGCAGATAAGGGAAAACCTGTGCTGAACTATCGCGGAGCCACATTGCGTCGATATCTCCTGTAATGACGTATGTATCCGGAGTACCATTGGTTTCTTTATAAAAAACAGTAGTATCTAATGTATTGGGGAAACAGTTTTCAAATAGCCAGGCCAGTTCCTTATTTTTCACCTTCTTTTTGAAAGCCGCAATCGCATTTTCCACGGCTTCACTGGTAAAATGTCTTTTATCTTTAGGAACACGGACAATAGGAAATTCTTCTATGCTCAGGCTTTTGGCAAAAACATTCTGCGTAAATAATAATCCCACTCCCGCCAATGCGCTTGTTTTTATAAACTTTCTCCTTTCCATGATTCTTTTATTTCTTTGTTTTTTATTAATTATTTTACAGGTTGGCTCCCCATTACAAATTTCAGTTCACCGCCCTTCATAATGTCACTGTGGTTAAGCTCCCAGCTTTTATGTTCTTTCCCGTTCAGGAACATTTTCTGAACATATATATTCTTATCGGATATTCTATCCGCAATTACGGTGAAGGTTTTTCCGTTTTCCAGCTGTAAAGATGCTTTCGGAAATTGTGGCGCTCCAATTGCATAAACAGGTTTCCCCGGTGTTACCGGATAGAATCCTAACGAAGAGAAAATATACCATGCCGACATCTGTCCGCAGTCTTCGTTGTTTACAATCCCATCTGGTTTTGCAGCATACATATTGTCACGGATATATTTTACCATTTTCTGGGTTTTGTAAGGTGATCCTGCATAGTTGTACAGGTAAGGAACATGATGTCCCGGTTCATCACCAAATCCTAAAGACCCGATGAATCCTGAAATATCAACGTGCTGTTCGCCTTCCATTTTAAGCTCTTCGGTAAATGTTTTGTCCAGCTTTTCTTCAAATCCTTTCTTTCCCCCGTACAAACTGATCATTTCATCAATCTGATGAGGAACAAAAAAGTCATACGCCCAGATATTTCCTGAAACCCAGTGTGGTTGAAGCTTTTTCCAGTCGTTCAGGACAAAATCAGGGATGAAATCTCCGTTTTTCTTTCTTGGCCAGAAATGGTTATTCTGCTTGTTGAATGTATTAAGGAAATTCATTGAACGCTTTTTATATACTTCTGCATCTTCTTTTTTACCAAGCTTTTCTGCAAGCTGCTGAATACACCAGTCATCATAAGCATATTCCAGTGTTGCAGACACAGAAGCTCCGTTTTCCGATGGAGTATACCCCAGTTTGATATAATCGTTGAGGCCACCACCACCATCACTGCTACTCATTTTATCCGTTAAAGAAGCATCTTTCATGGCTGCGAATGCTTTTTCGGGATCAATTCCCGGCACTCCTTTGGAAATAGCATCCCAAATTACGGAAGCACTGTGGTATCCAAGCATGCAGAAATTATCATAACCACATAGTTCCCAAATCGGCATGTGGTCCTTTCTGTCTGTATATCTGCTAATCAGAGAATTGGCAAATTCTTTCGTATGTTTCTGATCCATAATGGTAAGTAACGGATGTGTTGCACGGAACCCGTCCCAGTACGAATAGGTGCTGTAATTGGTAAACCATTTGGTATTCATATTTTCCTGAGCGGCTACATAATCTCCGTTCACGTCCATATAAAGATTGGGGGCAATGAACGTATGATAAACCCCTGTATAGAAAATTTTTCTCTGCTCATCCGTACCTCCTGTTATCTGGAATCTGTTTATCAGGGCTCTCCATGTATTTTGTGCTGCTTCTTTAGCTTTTGCAAAATCTACATTTTGGGCTTCAGCATCAAAGTTTTCCTGTGCTCCTTCTGTGCTTACAGGAGATAGAGATACTTTCACCTCAACACTTTCATTCTGCTGGGTAGAGAATCGTACAAAAGCTTTTGCATCTTTGGCTAAAGCAAATTTTTCATTGTTTTTTATTTTTCCTTCAGAATATACTCCGTAAGATGTAAAAGGTTTTGAAAATTCCATCACGAAGTAAGAGAATCTTTTTCCTCCCCAGCCATTGCTGTAGCAATATCCTTTAATTTTATTATTGCCTTCTATGCTTACAAGTGTATGATAAATATTCCCGAAGATTTTGTTGGTAGGATCGATAATGATATTGGATTCCTCACTTTTAGGAAATGTATATTTATGAAACCCTACTCTTGGAGAAGCTGTTAATTCAGCTTTGATTCCATAACTGTCCAGCACCACGGAATAATATCCCGGAGACGCTGTTTCTCTTTCATGACTGAATTTGGAACGATATCCTGTTTCCGGATTTTCTTCTGAGCCGGGAACCATTTTTATTTCTCCCACCGTAGGCATTACCAGAATATCTCCAAGATCTGCCCAACCTGTTCCGCTGAGATGGTTATGGCTGAATCCCATAATAGTCTTACTGCTGTAATGATACCCGGAACACCAGTCCCAATCTCCGCTTTTGGTATTTTGATCCGGGCTTAGCTGTATCATTCCGAATGGTGTTGTGGCTCCGGGAAAAGTATGACCGTGCCCTCCCGTTCCTATGAACGGGTCTACCCAGGAAAGAACATCATTTTTCCGTTGCTGGGCATTTCCATTGCAAATGAATACAGTAAGTAAAAAAATAAGCAGTTCTTTTTTCATAATAAAGGATTTCTCAAAATGTCCCTCAAGATAGGAGTTTACTTAAAAATATGAAAACCATCACGATGATTTTAAATAGTGGGAAAATAAAATTCACGATGATTTTCATACCGTTTTAAATCATTTTTTAAATTGAATTCTTTTTCATAAAATCTATAATCTCTGAAATATATCCGAAGGCAATAGAAACCACGGTATCTGCCGCCCCATAATATACTGTGACTTTATCCCCCTCAGTAATTGCCGCACATGGAAAAATAACATTGGGAATGTCTCCTGTAAGTTCATATAGTTCTGCCGGAGCCAACAGATAGGGTTTTGTACGGTATAATACCTTTGAAGGGTCTTCAAGATCGAGCAATGCAGCTCCCATCGAATACCGGAACCCTCTGCAGGTATTGATTACCCCATGGTAAAAAAGAAGCCATCCTTCTTTTGTTTTTATAGGAACAGGCCCCGCTCCAATTTTCGTACATTGCCAAGCGCTGTCTTCAAATGGAGTCACTTTCATTACACAACGGTGTTCTCCCCAGTATTTCATATCCGGGCTATAGCTGATGTAAATATCTCCGAAAGGCGTATGTCCGTTATCACTTGGCCTGCTTAGCATGGCATATTTTCCGTCAATTTTTTCCGGGAAAAGGACCCCGTTTCTGTTGTAAGGCAAAAATGCATTTTCACACTGAAAAAATTCTTTGAAATCAAAGGTATATCCGATGCCTATCGTAGGACCATTATATCCGTTACACCAGGTAATCCAGTAGCGGTCTTCAATAAAGGTAACACGAGGATCATATTTGTAATCAGATTCGATCATTTCTGTATTTCCGGCCTGCATTTCTATAGGATCATGATTGATCGCCCAATTGATGCCATCCTTGCTGAAACCCGCATAAATATTCATCTGCACCGCTTTATTGTCACAACGGAACACTCCTGCAAACCCATCCTCAAAAGGCACTACTGCACTGTTGAAAATACTATTGGATGTCGGGATCGCATATCTGTTTATGATTGGATTTTCAGAGAAGCGCCACATAATATCACGGCAATCTTTCGGGCGATCCTCCCAAGGGATCATTACTGATTGAGATGTCATAAAGTATTTTTACTTTTTATTTAAGTTATTTGTGATTAGGTTATTGTTCTTTTTGTTGTTCTGGATATGGAAAAGGAACCAACCATGTAATGATAAATGCAGGAACCGTAGCGATCAGAACCCAGATGAAGAATATTTTATATCCTACCCAATCGCTGATCATTCCGCTAAACATTCCGGGGATCATCACGCCCAGGTTCATAATGCCCGTTGCAAATGCATAATGCGCAGTTTTATGTTTTCCGGGAGCAATTTGCTGCATCATGTAGAGGATCAAGCCAACAAAGCCAAATCCGTAGCCAAAATATTCTATTATAACGGCAATGCTTACGGGTAACAGGCTTACCGGTTGATAATAAGCCAGTAATGCATACACCACAAAAGGAATATTAAATGCGGCACACAACCATATCAATGATCTTTTTAATCCTCGGGCAGAGATGAAATAACCTGCCAACACAGATCCTAAAATAAATGCACCCGAACCGTAAGTTCCATAGATCAACCCGATATCGGATGTAGATAATCCTAAACCTCCTGAAGATCTTGGTGCCTTAAAAAAAAGCGGTGCAATTTTAATGGCAAATCCTTCTGCAAAACGGTATAGAATAATAAATAATACAGACCCTATAATATTCCGTTTTGTAAAAAAAGAGGTAATGACCTCCAACAGTTCTTTTCGGACATTTCCTGCAGTTTTCCTGGAGGTTTGCTCTCCCTTATTTTCTTTCGGCAAGATGAAATAATGATAAGCCGCCAACGCAAAAAATAAAAGAGCATAGACTCCCATGATCATCATCCAGGCATGGGTCACTCCTTCTGTTTTTTCCAATACTCCTGCGAAATAAACCAAGATCCCGCTGCTGATAATTTTAGCCAGATTGTAAAAAGCACCCTGCCAGCCAATGTACTGTGCCTGTTCTTTGTTTGTCAAAAAATTAATATAGGTTCCATCTGCAGCAATATCATGGGTTGCTCCACAGAATGCTACAACGGCAAAGAGGGCAATGCTGTATCTGAAAAAACCAGGCAACGGCAGGCTCAATGCAATCAAAGCAAACAGAATTCCTATTGCAAATTGAGTAAAAACAACAAAGAATTTTTTTGTTTTATAGATCTCCAGAAAAGGGCTCCAAAGAGGTTTCAATGTCCAGGAAAATAAAATAAGCGCCGTCCAGAAAGCGATCTTAGAATCCGAAATCCCCATGTCTTTGTACATGATGCCAGAGACCGCATTTACTGTCACAAAGGGCATCCCCATTGCGAAATACAATGTTGAAATCCATAAGATCGGTTTTATTCGGGAAGTTCCGGGGCTATTTTTTTCCATACATATAAAACACTATGCAAGTTAAAAGAAAAGAGGAAGTCTCAAAGAGTAAGATTATATTAGATATTGTGAATTGAGTTTTGAGACAACCTCTCTCTTTTTTAATTTATTTGATCTGATTTGGTTAATATTATATTTTCTTATCCCACCATAATTTTGTGGCTCCGGTATCCGGCCCGCCAAGATATTGTACTGCCTGAGGATAATTCAATGTATTATTTCGATATTTGGACGGAATAGGAACTCTTCTGATCATTACATCAGTACTTATAGTACCCTGGCTGTCATTCAGAATGTTTTTAAAGATAACAGGATACCCTGTTCTTCTTTGCTCAGCCCACGCCTCAGCTCCGTCCGGATAAATGGCAATCCACTTTTGAGTCATGATTCTTTCCAGTTTTCTTTCGAAAGTATCTCCGGCATTCCATTTGATCGTAATCGTACTTAGCATTGGATTTCCTGCCAGGATGTTATTGGCCGAATTTTTAGGATCAATATAAGGTGCTTCTGTGGAGGTAGCATCTGCAATATAAGCAGCATATCCTGAACTTTTTCCCCATTCTGCAAATGACATTTCTATCCCTTTGTTATAATTGACTTCTGCATCCCCTGCTCCGGCGTAACCTCTTATAGCAGCTTCGGCTTTCAAAAACCATGCTTCTGCTGCTGTAAAGATTTTATTTTTTCCGTTGCTTGCTGAAAAATAGTCTCCTGTTGCCGCTGCTGCGATGGGTTGAGAGAAATCTCCATACCGGTCTTTACTTCCTCCAAGATCCACACCCAGTCTTACTCCAATGTACTGACCTGAAGCGGCAGGATCTGTAGCAGGTTTAGCATACGCCGAAATTCTAGGATCATGGAATCCGTTCATAAAAGCCATTAAAGGCGCTCCGATTTTACAATCTCCCCATGAATAAATGATATCATTCAACGGAGAAGCTCCGCCATAGCTTACCAATGCATTTTCTGAATTGTCATCGATTAAACCTACCGGAGAAGATAACGCTTCTTCGGCATATTGTTTAGATTTTACCGGATCTGCATAGCTCAATCTCATAGCCAGCCTCAACTTAAGCGAATTGGCTAATTTTGCCCAATTGGCCGTATTTCCTGAAAATACCACATCGGATTTTTGGATCACGGTTTTATCTTCAATACTTGGAGTTCCGGAAAATGCCTGAATCGCTTTATTAAGATCCGTAACAAAGTAGTTGTAAGCATCCTGCTGGGAATCAAAATCCGTGATCCCGTTGGCACTTGGAGACTCGAATTTACTATAAATTACGGGTCCATGAGCATCTGAAACTTTTTGAGCGGCAATTACTCTTAATATCATCAGAATAGCTTTGGATTGGGAAAAGTCTACTCCCGGATATTTTTCCGCCGATTCCCTGAAGAAGTTCTTATATTGTTGGTTAACATCCTCTAGCTGATTCATCATGATCCTTTCATTCCAGCCGTCCATCATAAAGTAAGTAGTATTGTTCTTCCCTCCATTATAGGGAGTAGCTGTACTGAATAAGCCACTGTACATATCCGCATTAAGGTTGGTCTGCAGCTGATAGATCCAGTTGGTAGGATTCTGAATGTTTTTCTGCATTTGTTTTAGCGGATTGGTCAACACCACAAAATCAGCCAGTAACTGTTCATTGGTGACGCCGCTATATTGTGAGTTGATGTTTTCAAAATCATCGGTGCAACTGCCTGAAAATAATGCAGCCACAAGACTCAAAATAATAATCTTAGAATTTATTTTTTTCATATCTCAGGTAATTAGAAGTTTGCTTTTAAAGAGAAACCTAAAGAACGGGTAATCGGCATCCCGAACATATCAACACCAACTCCTCCGGGATTAACTCCCGATACCTGCTCAGGATCAAAAGGAGCATCTTTGTAGAGGAAGAACAGGTTAGTCCCGATAACACTTAATGTAGCATCTCTGAATATTTTTGAATTTGTTTTAAGAGTATAGCTGATTGAAGCCTGTCTTAATCTGACAGCAGTAGCCTTATAGATATAAGCTTCGTTGATACCTCCTCTTCCTCCAACAACTTTATAATAATCTTCAGCATCCGTTAATCCTGTGTAAGGAGTTCCATTTTCATAGACTGCATTCGGAATGGAAACACCTCCTGCATCTCTGGAATCTGCGGATGCCTGGCTTACCCCTAATCCATCATTAACAGATTGGGTAAATCCTAAAACCTGCCCTCCGAATCTTCCGTCTATAAGGAAACTTACATCAAACCTTCCAATTGAAAAATTGTTATTAAGCCCAAGCATAAACTTCGGGTTAGGGTTCCCAAGATATTGTTTTTCGTTACTGTCTTTGATAGGTACTCCATTCGCATCTACCACGATTCTTCCCTGGGTATCTCTTTTAAATGCAGTACCATACAGGTCTCCAAACGAACCTCCAACTTTCAACATATTAAATCCACCTCCGTTCAAGACAAAAAGCTTCTCAGGATCCGGATAATATTTCAACGGTAAAAGTTCCTTTATGGTATTTTTATTGGCTGATGCATTAAGCGTGGTCGTCCATCTGAACTTTTCACGATTAAAAACTTTATAGGACAGACTTGATTCGAAACCTATATTCTCAATTTTTCCTGCATTGATATCAACTTTTCCGGACTGTACTCCAAAATTTGTTGCCGCATCAACGCCTTTTAAATATTGATTACTAACCACTGACTTATAAAATGTAAAATCAAAAGATAATTTATTATTAAACATTCTTAGCTCTGTCCCGGCTTCAAAAGTCCTGTTGAATTCAGGCTTCGGAAATAAATCACTAAACATCGCATTACTCACCGGGGCAGAAGAATAAGACCCCGTGATCACTCCAGCATTAAATTCCGGTTGTGGAATCGTGGATGTTGGATCCAGTGCATTTCCTACAGTAGCATAGGAGGCCCTTAGTTTCCAAAACGAAATTGCCTCCGGAAGATTGAAGATCTCTGTTAAAATACCATTTGCTCCTATTGATTCGTAATCAATACCATTATTACCTGTACCTGCTAGTGTTGAAGACCAGTCATTTCTGAAAGTCAGATCCAGATATACTTTACTCTTATAACCAAGACTCGCACTTGCAAAAACAGACTGATCCTGTCTTTGAGGATGGGTAATGATATAGCTTCTTCCATTCCCGTAGACCCCCTGTCCTTGTTCATTACCCCAGTCGAGATTATTAAGAGCAAAGAGGTTAGCTACAAAAAGCTTATTGTTTTCGATTGTTGTAATGTTATATTTAAGATCAGAAATACTGGCTCCCAATGTAAAATCCAGACTGATATCGTCATTAATTTTAGGGTTCCCTATTAATAATGCATCCCCATAAATGGTTGTTTTTTCTAATGTGTTTTTATAAATTTTCCCATTACTGTCCTTGCTTCCTAAAACCGTTGGCTGGGAATAGGCCGCCACATTTCTTTGAGAATCCGAATTAAAATAATTGTAGTTTCCTCTCACTTTTGCTGTTAACCAGCTGTTGATTGTATAGCTTAATGCTGCAGACCCATACACATTTTTGTTTTTTGTGATTACAGGGTTTTTATTAAGTATCCAAAAAGGGTTTTGGGTCTCATTATCTGCAAATTCACCATTGGGTTTTACAGCCCACCAGTTTTGCGCATCCAGATACCTGGTTTGATCAAAATAAGAATAATTCTGTGCAAAATGATCAAAATCCACTCCTCTCGGAAGCCAATATAAATTGGTAATCGGAGAGAAATATGATCCCGGAGACAGCCTGTTTTTTGAAGTCTGTAATGAGGCCATTACATTGGCATCCAGAACAAGTTTATCATTCAGGAATTTACTGGTCGTTCTGTAATTGATATTATATTGATCTAAATTAGAAGTAGGAATTATTCCTTTATTGGTTGTATTTCCTAAAGAGAAAAAGCTCGTTGACTTTTCATTGCCTGCCTGAAAGCTTACACTGTTGATCCAGGTAACCCCGGTTTGGAAGAAATCTTTGGTATAATCTTTTGAAGAGCCTTTTGCTCCCCAACTGTCATATGATCCGGTATTTCCGTTAGCCGGATCGTAAGGGGTGGTTTGAAGATAGCTATGCTGTAGTTCTGGCAAATTATATACTCTATCAAATGTCAAACTTGAGCTATAAGAAAGGCTGCTTCTTCCGGCAGACCCTTTTTTAGTTGTGATAAGTATCGCCCCATTACTTCCCTGAGCTCCATACAAAGCGGCGGCCGAAGCACCTTTAAGAAAGTTGATGCTTTCGATGTCTTCCGGGTTAATTGTACTTAACACATCTCCCGTATCAGGCATTGAATTAAAGTAATCTACATTAGGGCCTCCAGTTCCGGTAACTCCCGTATTGTTAATGATCGGAATACCGTCAATCACATATAACGGCTGACTGTTTCGAGTAGACTTATCCCCTCTCATAACCACTCTTACCGATCCACCCACACCACCATTCGTTTTATTGATCTGTACGTTGGAAACTTTTCCGTTAATGGAGTTTAAAAGATTGGGAGTTTTTACTTCAGTCAACTCATCTCCGCCAATCTGCTGGCTGGAGTAGGTTAGAGAACGTGCTTGTCTTTTTATCCCTAAAGATGTCACAACAACCTCTTGGATATCGGTTGTTTTAGCAGTGTCGGAAGCCTTTGATTCCTGTGCATATCCAGACACGGAAAAGGCCAATACAACCGGTACAACTATTTTTCTCATAAATATTAGATTAGTTAAGGGTTATGTGAAAATTCATTTATTACTTTAAATATTTTCATGCTTTTAAAACAATTCTCTCATTTTCCTCAACATAATATTTCAAATGCATCAAATAATTAAAGTTTTATTAAGATTTAATTCACATTAACAAATCTAAATTTTGTAGCCAGTCAGATATAATATTATTTTATCATAAAACGATATTATTTTTTCAGCCATTATAAAAAAATGTCAATTAATCATTGATTATCAATGTTTTAAATCAAAATATGCATTTCAATTTCATATTTAAAAACTGATGTTTTTTTACTATTTTTTATATTTTCTGCATCATATACTTATCATTTTAATGGATTTCAATAATAAAAAAAGAAATCCGGATCTCTAAAATCCGGATCGTCTTATTTAAAAGTATATTTTTACAAATAAAAACAAAACACTACTCTATTTTTTTCACTCCTTTAAAAAGTTCTTTAAATTCTGTAGGAGTTGTTTTTTTGATGGATTTAAAAACCTTATTGAAATTGGCAATATTATTAAATCCGGCTTCAAACGCGGTTTCAGAGACCGTAAGGTTCTTTTCCATCAGCCATCGGGCGGCATAGCTTATTCTTATTTCGTTAAGATAATTCACAAAAGTTTTCCCTGTCCTTTTTTTGATGAACCTGTTGAAGGTCACACTGCTCATATTCACAAGAGCTGCAGCATCATCAAGTGTTATTTTATTTTCAAAATTTTTATGCACAAAATCATGTATGGTTTTCATTTTATCATTATCAACAAATGTTTCAAGTTCTATACTATAAGAAGATAAAAGGGTTTTATTTTCAGCAGTCGCCAATTCATTAAGAATTTTCATAATTTCAATAAAGGATTCAAAACTGCTCATTTTAGATAGGTTGAGAAAAGAGTCCTTCAGTTTTTCAGCAGTTTCCTGGGAAAATAATATTCCCCGGATAGATTCCTTTATCAGATTATTGATGGGTTTCAGGATATTTTTCTCCATTACCGACTGGTTAAAAAAATCCTGATTAAATTGAACGGTAATCTCATGTGTTTTCCTGTTTTTACACTTGTGATTGGCCCAACAATGCGGTAAATTGGGGCCTACCAACACCAGTTCTAAATTTCCGATTTCTCCGGTATGATCACCGATCATACGACGGTACCCTTTTCCTTTATAGACAAAATTGATCTCAATTTCCGGATGGTAATGATACGGAAAATCAAATGATGCCTTTATCCGGTCAAATACAAGAAAACTGTCCTCGGGAGATAACGGGGTTATTTCTCTCAAAATATTTTCTAGCTTGCTCATTATTTTGTGAAGAAAATTAAATTATAATTCAAATACAAGGCTTTTAAAAAGGGAAAAATATTATCTTGTAATATATGAATTTTTATGGTTTCTTGTACTTTTCTTTTTGCATTATGTCAACCTATATTAAATCATGCTTTTTTGTATCTTTAAGCGAAAGTAAATATATGCCGCAGCCGCTTATTTTTGAAGACCATTACAAGAAACTGGGGTTTGAAGTTTTTTCCGATAAAAACCTTGAAATCATCAATAGCGGACAATTTCGTCCGTATATCAAAATACTTCTGATTCCTGCCGGTTATGAGCTAAATGTAGATTTCAAACAATATGCTCCCAAAAGAACGTCTTTATTTTTCTTAACCCATCAAAACTTTACCATTGAAAAGGGAAAAGAAGACGCCATTCTGTTATATTATAACCGTGATTTTTACTGTATCCAGATTCATGATAAAGAAGTGGCTTGCGACGGACTTCTCTTTCATAATATTTTCGAAATCCCTTTTGTTGAACTGGAGGACGAAGAAGCAGCTATTATCACAGATCTTTTCCAACAAATAAAAAATGAACTGGAATGGATGGATTCTTCTGCCGAGGAAATGATAAGAACCTATGTGAAACAGCTGATTATCCGTGCCACAAGAAAATGGAAAAAACAGAATATTGATAATGAACACATCAAAATTCCAGGCAGTGAACTGGACATTTTCCGTGATTTCAGCAGATACCTTGAAATTCATTTCAAAGAAAAGCATAATGTCGCAGACTATGCCAATCTCCTTCATGTAGCCCCTAAAACATTAACTCACAAGTTTAAAAATCTAAATCTGGAATCACCCAACCAGCTTATCATCAACAGGATTTTGCTGGAAGCCAAAAGGCTTTTATTCTATACCGATAAAACCATTAAAGAAATTGCCTATGATTTGGGGTATGAAGATCCCGCTTATTTCAACAGGCTTTTTACCCATAAAACAGGAAGCACTCCCGTTACATTCAAGAAAAATTACACTTCGGGAAAAAAGTACAACATTTAATACTGTTTTTCCATTTTTTCTGACTTCATTCTGATATAAATTTGTACCATCAAAAAATAAATAATATTAACAAAAAACAAAACATTATGAGACGTAACGCCACTGCCGTTTGGAACGGTACCATCAAAGAAGGAAACGGACACTTAACAACTCAAAGCACAACGTTAAACCAGACTCAATATTCTTTCAACAGCCGTTTTGCGGACGGAGTAGGAACCAATCCCGAAGAATTATTGGCTGCCGCTCACGCAGGATGCTTCACGATGAAGCTAAGTGCAGAGCTTTCACAAGCAGGCTTCACTCCTGAAGAACTAAAGACAACATCAGTTATTACTTTGGACCCAAACATTGGAAAGATCACAAAATCGGAATTGACTTTAACTGCGAAAGTTCCTGGTATTACCGAAGAAGAATTTCAGAAATATGCTAAAATTGCCGAGGAAGGATGCCCGGTAAGTGCCGCTTTCAATTTTGAAATTACCCTGAATGCTACTTTAGCTTAATAATATTCATAAATAATCTGAGTTGATAGATTCAACTCAGATTTTATTTTAATCTAAAATATACCGATCGGTATATTTTATTGTATATTTGCATTATATTTTCATTGAAAATGTCAAAAGCAGAAAAGACCAAACAACTCATTATTGAGAAAACCGCAGCTTTGTTCAATACCAAAGGCTATCTCACTACGTCCTTATCAGACATTACACAAGCGACAGGACTCACTAAAGGAAGCATCTACGGAAACTTTGAGAATAAAGATGAGGTAGCTATTGAGGCTTATAAATATAATTCAGGGTTGTTGGCCAGAAATATGGCCCGCTCTTTCGGAGACGAATTCCCAACAACACTGGATAAATTGCATGCTTTTGTAGCCTTTTACAGGAAAAACTGGAAAACCGTTTTTCTTAATGGCGGATGTCCATTAATGAATGCCGCCACTGAAGCTGACGATAATTTTCCATACCTTAATAATCAGGTTAAGAAATCATTCGGGGAATGGACCGCTAAAATTGCCTCCGTTATTTCAACAGGTCAGAAAAACAATGAGCTTAATTCCGCATTAAATGCAGAAGAATATGCTTCCTTATTCATCATGCTTATTGAAGGAGGGATTCTACTCTCCAAAACCACAGAAGACGAAAAGTATCTGCATCTTGCTTTAGATAGGATACTTTCGATTATAGATCAAGAACTTACCATTATTCCATCATAAATTTTTCATCCTATGGAAACAAAAAAAGTGGCCATTATCGGATACAACAGAATTCCGTTTGCCAGAATCAATACCGCATATGCAGACCAGGGAAACCAGGACTTACTGATTGCCGCATTAAATGGTCTTATAGATCGCTATCATTTGAAAGGAAAGCTCCTTGGGGAAGTGGCTGGCGGTGCTGTGATCAAACACATTTCCGAAAGCAACCTCATCAGGGAATCCGTGATGAATACTTCACTGGATCCTGCAACTCCGGCCTGTGATCTTCAACAGGCTTGCGACACAGGTATTGAAGCCGCTGTATATATCGGAAATAAAATTGCATTAGGACAAATCGAAAGCGGAATTGCCTGTGGTGTTGAAGCGATGAGCAATATCCCTTTTGAATCTACTCCAAGATTGAGAAAAGCATTATTAAAAGCCAATAAAGAAAAATCAGCTTTTGGAAAATTAAAACAATTGTTAAGTCCGAAGCTGAAAGACTGGATGCCGGTTCCTTACAAAGGCCAGGAACCGAAAACAGGCCTGGTTATGGGAGAGCACACAGAAATTACAGCAAAACATTACCAGATTTCCCGTGAAGAACAGGATCAGCTGGCTTTAAAGAGCCATCAGAATATGGCAAAAGCATACGATGAAGGCTTCTTTGATGATATGATTTCTCCAGCTTTTGGTTTACATACAGACAATAATCTCCGCCGTGATACTAGCCTGGAAAAATTAGCTTCATTAAAACCTGCTTTTGATAGACAAAACGGGACATTGACTGCTGGAAATTCCACTCCGTTTACAGATGGTGCTTCTGCAGTATTACTGGCTAGTGAAGAGTGGGCAAAAGCTAATAATTTACCCATTTTAGCCTATATTACTTTTTCAGAGGTTGCAGGGATTGAATATGTTGAAAATAAACACAATTTATTACTGGCTCCGGTTTTTGCAGCGGATAGAATGTTGAAAAAAGCGGGAATGAGCCTTGAAGATTTTGATTACTACGAAATTCATGAAGCTTTTGCAGCACAGGTATTGGCAACAATCAAAATTTGGGAAAATGATGAGGCAGCAAAAAAATTCGGTCTTGAAAAGGCTCTTGGAAAAATAGACAGAAGTAAACTAAATGTAAAAGGAGGAAGTCTTGCTGTAGCCCACCCTTTTGCCGCAACGGGAGGAAGAATCATCGGAACTCTAGCCAAATTGCTCAACGAGAAAGGAAGCGGAAAAGGGTTTATTTCGATTTGTGCCGCAAGAGGACAAGGGGTAACGATGATATTAGAAAAATAAAAATTATATAGTATGGACAGGTTAGCACAATTACAGCAATTCATAGGCAAAGAATTTGATCAGTCACCTTCTCCCTTCATGAAATGGCTCAACCCTATTGTGATCTCTGCTGAAGAAGGACATCTGGAATTTCAATATATCGTAAGGCCGGAATGGCTGAACCCCATTGGAAACCTTCATGGCGGGGTAACAGCAGCCATCATCGATGACATCATCGGAGCTACCATGTTTTCTTTGAATGAAAAATCATTCATCACAACCATTAATAATGTGATCGATTATTTTTCAACTGCAAAAGAAAATGATATTATTGTAGCAGAAACTAAAATCATTAAAAGAGGGAAACAATTTGTGAATGCCCACTGCGAAATATGGAACGCAGATAAAACCAGGCTAATTGCAAGAGGTACCTCTAATTTATTTAAAATTAATAGCTAAGTATGAAAAGAGTTGTCATAACTGGACTGGGTGCGGTAACACCTTTAGGAAACAACGTAGAAGATTTTTGGCAAAATAGCATCAACGGAGTAAGTGGAGCCGATTTAATCAGGCATTTCGATACAGAGAAATTCAAAGTTCACTTTGCCTGTGAAGTCAAAGATTTTGATCCTAAGGTGTATTTAAATCATAATGAAATCAAAAGAAGTGATCTTTTCACTCAATATGCCATGTATTCATCTGCTGAAGCCATTCAGGATTCTGGATTGGAGCTGGAAAGCATGGACCCTTTCGACACCGGAGTGATCTGGGGTACAGGGCAGGGCGGTATGTGGACTTTTGAAAATGAGGTCATGGATTTTGCAAAAGGAGACGGAACACCTCGTTTCAATCCGTTTTTTGTTCCAAAATTTATTGCCAATATGGCTTCGGGAATGATCTCCATGAAATACGGACTTCAGGGAATCAACTATACCACCGTTTCCGCCTGTGCTACAGGAAATACGGCTTTAATGGATGCTTTCAATTATATTCGTCTTGGAAAAGCAAAAGTAATTATCAGCGGCGGATCGGAAGCGGCCATTACTCCGGCTTCTATAGGAGGTTTTTCCATTATGAAAGCTATGTCCACGAGGAATGATGATTTTAAAACAGCCAGCCGTCCTTACGATGCCCATAGAGATGGGTTTGTAATGGGTGAAGGTGCAGGAGCGTTGGTTCTTGAAGAGTATGAGCACGCCAAAGCAAGAGGTGCCAAAATTTATGCAGAATTGGTAGGAGCGGCAATGACAGCCGATGCGTATCACATGACAGCGCCACATCCTGATGGAGTCGGAGCGATTAAAGCGATGCAGCTGGCCCTGAAGGAAGCGGGAATCAACACAGAAGATATTGATTATCTTAACCCCCATGCGACCTCAACTCCGATCGGAGATCTGATTGAATTAAAGGCAATTAACAATGTATTCAAAGGGAGTAAAAATCTTGATATCAGTGCCACCAAATCCATGACAGGGCATTTATTAGGCGCTGCAGGTGCAGCAGAAGCGATTCTTTCGATAAAAGCTATTCAGACAGGGATTATCCCGCCAACTATCAATGTGGAGCATATGGATGAAAATATTCCGAAAGAGGTGAATATTGTTTTTGGAGAAGCTAAAGAAAAGGATATTGCGTATGCTTTAAGTAATGCTTTTGGATTTGGGGGCCATAATGCATCTTTGATTTTTAAGAAATTTAAATAATTCTTTCTCCCACTGATTAAGCAGATAAAGCAGATGCTTGTGTCTGAATAAAGGTTTAAGAGATTCTTCTTTCGTCAGAATGACAAAGAACATTATTTTAAATAAAAAAGCAGTCCGATTGGACTGCTTTAATTTTTAAGCTTTTAACCACTCCGATTTAGAAAGGTAATTCTGGTCCGGGTAATAAATAAAAAGAAGATTTCTTCCTTTTATGGTATTAATGATTGGCTGTGTGAGGTCTCTTGGAACCGCCGGGCAACCCCAGCTTCTCCCGATTCTTTTATGCATCGCTGCAAATTCTTCACTTACATAATCTGCGCCGTGCATTACGATTGCTCTTCTGTAAGCCGCATCATTAAAGCCCTTGTCCATTCCTAATAATCTCAGAGAGTATCCGTTATCTCCATCATAAGTAGCATCCGTGATATAAAACCCGAGGCTGGTCTGCAACGAACTTTCCGTATTTGAAAAATTCGTCGCAAATTCTTCGCCTGTATTTTTTCCGTGAGCCACTAATGAGTTGAATAATACTTTTCTCTCGTTCATATCAATTACCCAAAGTCTTTTTGTATTTGAGGACATAGAAAAATCGCATACCGTAAGTAAATGCGAGTCCTGGTTCAGCAATCCTGCTTTTTTCAGATTTTCAAACCCTCTTAATGCTTTCGAGAATACTTCGTAATTCAGCTCGTGATTAGGCTCAAAAGCTATCGAGTGGTATAATTCTTCTGCAGAAGATCCTGTATTTGTTTTCTTCTCAAATTTCGTGTCAGCTACTAATGTTTCAATTTTTTTGGTGTTGATGTCTTTCTTTTTCGCCATTACTTTTCCCGGAGAAAGATAAAACGACGTGGTAATCATGTACACCACACCTAATAAGCTATATAATCCCTTCATTTAATATTATGTTAATTCAAATAAGCGGAGCAAATTTATAAAAACATCATAATGAAGGCCAATTACTCTACAAAGTTTAACTCAATTTAAGAAACTTTAACTTCCTGATTCTGTGAATTAAAGCCGTCTAATTCTGTAAATCCGGGGCAAATTCCAGGCTTACAGAATTCATACAATACCTTAACCCTGTTGGCTTGGGGCCGTCATCAAAAACATGACCCAAATGAGAATCACACCTTTTACAAAGTACTTCTACCCTGTCCATTCCATAAGTAAGATCTCTTTTGTAATAGACCCCTTCTTTATCTGCCTCAAAAAAGCTCGGCCAACCGCAGCTGCTGGCAAATTTTGAGGTGGAACGGAACAGATGATTCCCGCAAACAGCACAATAGTATTCGCCAACTTCATCAAACTCATTATATTTTCCGGTGAAAGCTCTTTCCGTGGCAGCTTCTCTTGCAACAGCATATAAATCCGCAGGAAGAATCTTTTTCCATTCTTCATTGGAAATATACAGCTTTGTCGTATCGGTTCTTGAGTAGTATGGATTGTTTTTTGCATCTTTATTTTCCATAGATGAGGTTTTGATAGGTTGGTTGCTCTGTGAACAAGTTTGCAGAAAAGTAAATAATACTATTGAAATCAAAAATTTCATAACCAAATTTACTAAATTTGAGAATATGAATGATGAAGCTAAAAGAATACAGCTAAGGAAATATAAAGCTTTTGCCACGGGATTATTTCTGTTGATGGCAGTCATTTTTATAGTGATGACAATCCTTCAGAAAACAAATAATTCCCATTGGATAGGCTATGTTCGTGCTTTTTCTGAAGCAGCAATGGTGGGTGCTTTAGCAGACTGGTTTGCCGTTACGGCGTTGTTTCGTCGCCCGATGGGATTGCCTATTCCTCATACCAATCTTATTGAAAACAGCAAACAAAGGCTGGGAGATAACCTGGGAAGTTTTGTGGTAAACAATTTTCTTTCTCCTCAAAATATTCGTCCATACATCCAAAAGCTGAAAGTATCCAATTTTGTAGGCGAATGGCTCGCCAAAGAGAAAAACCAGGTGATCCTGATTAATAATCTCTCTGATATTGTACTGGATATTCTCAATAAGCTGGACGATTCTGCCGTAAGTCATTTTATCAGCAAAAAAGTTTCGGAAATGACGGACGATATTCAGCTCAATAAAATCCTCGGAAACGGGATCAATTATATTTTGGAAAAAAATGACCACCAAAGGATTATCACCAATCTTTCAAAACAAATTAAAGACTACGTTCTTGAAAATGATGAAATGATTCAAAAACGGGTAAGCGAAGGAAGCTATACGTTCATTCCCAAATTCGTTGATAATAAAATTGCCGAAAAAATAGCCTCCGGGCTTTCTGGTTTCTTTAAAGAAATTGAAGAAGATCCGGAACATGAAATAAGAGCTTTGATCACCCAAAAAATTCATGAATTCTCTATGGATCTGAAAGAAGATCCGAAATGGAACGAAGAATTCAGAAACATTAAAAATGGGCTTCTGAAAAATGATAAACTGGATGAATATTCCAATGATATCTGGGTTTCCATCAAAAAAACATTAATGAATGAACTTCAGGAAGAAGAGTCTTCCTTGAAAAAATATCTCTCCAAAAATCTTGATGAATTTTCACAAAACTTAAAAACAGATGAAAATCTTCAAAACAAGATTGACCATTGGGTACGAGTTACCGCTTACAAATATATCCTGAAAAACACCCATCAGTTCGGAAACCTCATCAGTTCAACCGTTGGAAACTGGAAAGGAAAAGAACTGAGTGAAAAACTTGAGCTGGAAGTTGGAAAAGACCTCCAATTCATTCGGGTCAACGGGACTTTAGTCGGCGGATTAGTCGGGCTGATTATTTATACTGTTGCCCATTTCTTTCTTTAAAACTAACCACACCAAACCATGAAAAAAAACTTTACTTTACTTCTTTTCCTCTACTCTGTGCTTTTTCTCAGTCAAAAAGTTGAGCTTAAAAGCATTACGGATTCTTCTCAGATATTCAAAGGAGAAATTGCAGGATTACCCATCACCATGCAGCTCAATTATACAGGAATTGTAGATTGCAGCCAGTATCAGCATTTTGTGGACGGATGGTATTATTACGATAAGTATCAGAAAAAAATAGCTTTATCCGGTATTTATGATTATGGAAATTTACATCTCTATCATTTCGGAGGCAAACAGAAGCAGGTTTTTAAGACCTTTCAGGATAAAATTACCTCTCCCCATTCCATTGAAAAAGTAGACAGTATTGCAAAAACCCTTAAGCCTAAAGAAATCCTGGATTTTACGAGCAATAATGAAAGTCTTGAAATTGCCGGCCATTTTTATATGAAAAATAAAATGCATCCTGCAAAATTATTCACTAAAAACAATATGATTTACCGGTACAACAACTATCTTATTCTTCCCCCTAACAAGAAAATCAATACGTATGATGTGATTGATCGGTATGGAGGAAATGAATTAATAGCCTACAAATCCGACAACACCGGAAACAGGGTTCTTTTGTATTTTGAGAGAGCTTCCAACTTCAACTATTGCGGAATGTGCGGCGCCAGTGATGGAGAAAAAGGATATAGGGTACTTTATTTTACCAAAGACTGGAACTATAAAAGATATGAAGAATTCCTTACGGAAAGCTGCCTGAACAATATCTATGACACTTCAGAAATAAAAACCAAAGATCCCAAAGTCATTAAACTCGATATTAAGAAAACAACCACTTCTCCGGCTTACACGTTAACCGTAGATATAAAAAATGCTTCCGTTGTAAAATCGAAATAAATAAAAAGAGAGTCACTTTGACTCTCTCTAAATATCTTTAAATTATCTTGGTAATCTGCTGGCTCTTTTTAAAAGCTCTTTATTGATTTCATTGATCAATTCAGGGCCCTCATAGATAAATCCGGTATAAAGCTGAACTAAACTTGCTCCTGCATCCAGTTTTTCAATAGCATCTTTCGCAGAATGAATTCCACCTACTCCTATGATAGGGAAAGCTCTGTTACTTTTTTCGGAAAGGAAACGGATCACTTCTGTAGATCTTTTCGTTAAAGGCTTTCCGGAAAGCCCCCCGATTTCAGATTTGTTCTCTGAAACCAAACCTTCACGGGAAAGGGTTGTATTGGTAGCAATAACGCCTGCAATTTTGGTTTCCTTTACGATATCAATGATATCTAAAAGCTGATCATCGGATAAATCCGGAGCAATTTTCAGAAGAACAGGTTTTGGATTTACCTTTTCGCTGTTCATTTGCTGTAAAGTTCCCAAAAGCTGGGTTAAAGGCTCTTTATCCTGAAGCTCACGAAGATTGGGTGTATTTGGAGAACTTACATTGACCACGAAATAATCCACATAAGGGAAAAGCTTTTCAAAACAGATTTTATAATCGTTAACGGCTTCTTCATTCGGAGTCACTTTGTTTTTTCCGATATTTCCGCCAATCAGTACGTTTTTATTCTTTTTAAGACGCTCTACTGCGGCATCTACTCCCTCGTTATTGAAACCCATTCTGTTGATAATGGCAGAATCTTCCTTTAAACGAAAAAGCCTTGTCTTATCATTTCCGGGTTGAGCTTTTGGAGTCAAAGTCCCGATTTCTATGAATCCGAAACCAAGATCAGACAGTTCATTGTACAGCATGGCATTTTTATCGAAACCTGCAGCCAGACCCACCGGATTTTTAAATTTCAATCCGAATACTTCCCTTTCCAGCCTTTTGTCTTCAATTGGTTTCGGAAGGAAAAGCTTCGTTAAAAAGGAGAAATTTTTAAGCATCGAAAAAGTAAAATAGTGAACTTCTTCTGGATCGAATTTGAAAAGAATGGGACGGATCAGCTTTTTGTACATGCCTTTTTTTGGAGTACAAAGATAATTATTTTAATTGAGAGTGTAAACCCGGCAACCCGACTAAGAATAATCAGATTCATTACCATAAGAACTTAAATCGAAGCCTAAAATATTTGCAACTCTTTTGAATTCATCATCAATGGAAGCATTAAGGATCATTTTTTCACGAGTAACGGGATGATTAAAAATCAATTGATGAGCGTGAAGCGTCATTTTGTTAATGCCAAATGTTTGAAGCCACAACTTATTTTGCTTATTGCACCCATGTTTTCGGCAACCTAAAATCGGATGTAGAATATGTTTAAAATGCTTTCTTAACTGATGAAACCGCCCCGTTTCCGGAATGGCTTCTACCAGACAATATCTGGAAGTCTGATGTTTTAAAAAAGGTAAATCTATTTCCGATGTCTGTAAACGACGATAATAGGTAATTGCATTTTGCCTGACTTCATTTTCATTAACTAAGTCATAATCGATTGTTTCTTCTTCTTTTGTCCAGCCACGAAGAATGGCGATGTATTTCTTTTCGACTTCTCGTGATGCAAACTGATCACTCATTGTTCCCAATGTTTCTTTATCTAAAGTGAACAGTAAAACACCCGAAGTTTTTCGGTCTAATCGATGAACAGGATAAACTTTTTGCCCAATCTGATTTCTCAACTCCTGAATCGCATAAGTATCGGCTTCTCCTGAATAAAAAGATTTGTGAACCAATAATCCGCTGGGTTTGTTAATGGCAATAAGATACTCGTCCCGATAAAGAATTTCTAACATGGTACAAAAGTAAAAATTTTAGTCTGATTAGCTCTGGTTGAGTGGCATGTTTGAGCTCTTTTCCGGGGATTGGTTGCGGCGGCTGCGCCGCCGCAACCAATCCCCGGAAAAAGCGAGCAGCAAAAGCAGGTTCCCGGCTCCTAATTTCCTCAATATAAAAACTTCCATCTTCCCGCTTCTATCTTCTACATTTTCACTATTTTTGCACATTCAGACGTAAAAAAATTATGGCAAAGCAAGAAGATGTTTTCAAGAAAGTGATTTCTCACGCTAAGGAATATGGTTTTATTTTCCCTTCCAGTGAGATCTATGATGGTTTATCCGCTGTTTATGATTATGGGCAGAACGGGGCTGAACTTAAAAATAATATCAAGCAATATTGGTGGAAAGCGATGGTACAGCTTAACGAAAATATTGTGGGTATTGATTCGGCGATCCTTATGCACCCTACCACATGGAAAGCTTCGGGCCACGTAGACGCTTTCAATGATCCTCTTATTGACAATAAAGATTCTAAAAAACGTTTCAGAGCAGATACTTTAATTGAAGATTACTGTGCTAAAATTGAAGATAAGGAGAAAAAAGAAATCGAGAAAGCAGCGAAAAGATTCGGTGATGCTTTTGATAAAGATCAATTTGTTGCCACGAATCCAAAAGTGTTGGAATACAGAGCCAGAAGAGAAGCTATTCTTTCAAGAATGGCAAAATCTCTGGAAAATGAAGATCTTGCTGATGTAAAAGCTTTAATTGAAGAGCTTGAAATTGCCGATCCGGATACAGGTTCCAAGAACTGGACGGATGTAAGACAATTCAACCTGATGTTCGGGACTAAATTAGGAGCTTCTGCAGACAGCGCCATGGATCTTTATTTAAGACCGGAAACCGCACAGGGTATTTTTGTGAACTTCCTGAATGTTCAGAAGACATCCCGTCATAAGCTTCCTTTCGGTATTGCACAAATCGGAAAGGCCTTCAGAAATGAGATAGTTGCGAGACAATTTATTTTCAGAATGCGTGAATTTGAGCAAATGGAAATGCAGTTTTTCGTAGCTCCGGGTACAGAGCTTGAATTCTATGAAAAATGGAAACAAACCCGTTTAAAATGGCACCTTGCTCTTGGCTTGGGTGATGAGAACTACAGATTCCATGATCATGAGAAGTTAGCACACTATGCTAATGCTGCGGCTGATATTGAATTCAATTTTCCTTTCGGATTTAAAGAATTGGAAGGTATCCACTCCAGAACGGATTTCGACTTAAAGGCCCACGAAAAGTTCTCCGGAAGAAAACTACAGTTCTTCGATCCTGAAAGAAATGAAAACTATGTTCCTTATGTGGTGGAGACATCTGTAGGTTTGGACAGATTATTCTTGGCCTTATTCTCTCATTGCTTAAAAGATGAAGTATTGGAAGACGGCTCAGAAAGAACGGTTTTATCTCTTCCGCCTGCTTTGGCTCCAGTGAAAGCCGCTATCCTTCCACTTATGAAAAAAGATGGTTTGGGTGAATATGCGGAGAAAATCTTCAACGATTTGAAATATGATTTCAATTTAATTTATGAAGAAAAAGATAGTATTGGTAAACGTTACAGAAGACAAGATGCTATTGGTACTCCATACTGTATCACCATAGATCATGATTCCCTGAATGATCACACGGTAACTCTTAGAGACAGAGATACAATGGTTCAGGAAAGAGTTCCCGTTTCAGAGTTAAGAAGGATCATTGACGAGAAAACGAATTTCAGAAATATACTTTCGAAAATATAGAACAGAGCCTTGAGAAATCAAGGCTTTTTTTATATGCTTTTTTTAAATAGATTTGTTTTGATCTAACTAACTTGAAACACATGGGGCTAATCGCTTTACAAAGTTTTTTGATTTTCATTGTCGTTGCTACTGTCCTTATATATGCTTTCGGATACGGCTATCTTTTTAACGGCATTTCAAAAACGTATTTAAAAGGAAAATTAAGCGCCAATATTGATGATGGAAAATATTTTTCCAATAACAATATTGCAACGAAAACGCCCAAACCCTGGAAAGAATCGGCACAATATAACAAAACCGAACTACCTAAAAACTTAGTTGAAAACTTAATTCATTCCAATACGGCTTCTTTTCTGATTATTAAAAACGGAGAATTAGTTCATGAGCAGTATTGGAACGGCTATCATAAGCTTTCCAAAACCAATTCTTTTTCTATGGCCAAGGCAGTAACCGTAATGTTATTGGGAAAAGCTTTGGAAGAAGGAAAAATAGACAGTATTGATGAAAACCTTTCAACATTTTTTGAAGAATTTTCAAATAAAGAATTCGGGAAAAACCTGACACTGAAAAATCTGGCACAGATGGAAGCCGGTTTGGACTGGGATGAAGACTATAAAAACCCGTTTCTTCCTAACGCTAAAGCTTATTATGGAAGAGATCTGATGAAAGCTACCTTTTCACGTAAATTCAAAGAAGAGCCGGGAACCCGATTTGAATATCAAAGCGGTTCTACTCAATTATTGGGATTTGCCGTAAAAAAAGCGATAGGACAATCTTTAGCCAGTTATTTATCTGAAAAATTCTGGATTCCGTTAGGCATGGAACAAAATGCGGAATGGAGTGCCGATGAAAATGGGATGGAAAAGACCTATTGTTGCATCCACTCTAACAGCAGAGATTTTGCAAAGCTTGGGCAGCTTTTTTTAGATGACGGAAAAATGGGTGGCCAGCAAATCCTGAACCTCAACTTTATCGAACAAATGAAAACTCCTACCCAAAAATCAGATGAAATCTATGGAATGGGGTTCTGGGTCAATAACGACAATCCTGTTAAACATTATTATTTTCTGGGACTTCAGGGACAATATATTATTATGGTTCCGGAACATAATATGGTGATTGTAAGAACGGGCAGCTATAACAACCTGCCTAAAAGTGACAGAGGAAGGCCAGATCAGGTAAAATTCCTTGTGAACGAAGCCGTACAATTATTTTAGTTAAAGAAACTATGGAAAAACACAGTCCAAAAGTTGATGAATACATCGAAAAATCTCCGGATTTTGCAAAGCCTATTCTTAATTACCTTCGTGAAACGATTCATGAAGTATGTCCTGATGCTGAAGAAGCGATCAAATGGAAATTCCCGACGTTCATGTATAAAGGAAAAATCCTTTGTTCGATGACCTCTTTCAAGCAGTATTGCAGTCTGGGATTCTGGCTGCACGGAGAAATGAAAACGTTACAAGAAATAGATTCTACAGCAGAAAAAAGTTCGATGTTCAGTTTAGGTAAGCTTACCAAAATGGAAGACCTACCCTCAAAACCTCAACTGAAAAAAGCAATTCTTGAAGCCATGGAATTAACGGAAATGGGAGTTACCATGAAAAGAGCTGCACCCACAAAAACAGAAACTGAAATTCCTGATTATTTTAAGGAAGCTTTACAGCAAACTGAAAAAGCTTTGGAGGTTTTTGAAAATAAGTCTCCTTCTTTCAGAAAGGAATATATCATGTGGATCACAGAGGCCAAAACCGAAGCCACCCGGAACAAAAGAATGGAACAATCTTTGGAATGGATTGCCGAAGGCAAAGGCCGGAACTGGAAATACGAAAAAAAATAAAAACACAACACCAATGAAGAAAAAAGCCCTATCCGTTTTCTTCTCCCTTATTTCTATCTATCTGTTCTCTCAATCTTATCAGTTTGAGAGTAAATACAAATATGCGAGACTCCTCTCCTCTAAAAACCCGGACAGCTCAGAAATTGTGCTGAACCAGATTATTGATGTTGCACAAAAGGAAAATCAACCGCAATATCTGGTAAAAGCCTATTATTTAAAATCATTTAACAGCTATCTGAAGTCAGATGCGAAAAGCAGTCTTGATTTCGCAGAAAAAGCATTGAAAATAGCTGAACAGAATAATTATGCTATCGGGAAAGCTCTTGCCTACAGAATGCAGGGAACGCAATATGCCAAGCTGGGTCTTTTGAAAGAATCCTCTCAAAGTCTCACTACCGCACTTTCCGAAGTAAAAAATGATAATACGGATGAAGGACACGAATTGAAAGGAATGATTTATAATTCTTTTTTAATTCTTCTCAACCAGAATGAATATGGCAAAAAAGAATATTATTCTAAAAATACAATCCGGGAATTTCAGAATATTAAAAATGTCACCCGAAGAAATGAGCTTCTGGTTTCCGCCTATACCAATATGGGGTATAATTTGTCTGAGGTAAAAAAGTTTGATCAGTCCAAAGTTTTTTTTAAAAAAGCACTTGCACTAGTAGGGAATGAAAATTATTATCTCAAATGTAATATTCTTCATGACATTGGTTTTTCTTTTTCTGAGCAAAATAAACCGGACAGCGCTGTTTCTTATTTTACAAAAGCTTTAAAAATTGCTGAAGATTACGGTTTCAATGAGAAAAAAGTAGAGATTACTCAAAATTTAGAAAAAGCTTATTCTCAATTAAAAGATGAAGATAATTCTCAGAAATATAAACTCAAACACCTTGAGCTGAAAGACAGTGTAGCCTATAATCAGAAAATGGCGGTAAACCAAACATTGTCTTCCAAAGAAGAACAATTTGATGAAAAATTAACTGAAAGTCATACTATTTCCAAAAGTTTAATTATGGCTTGTGTTGTTTTGGCTCTTATACTGGGCATTGTTATCTTCAACAGCATACAGCTCAGAAAAAAGCACAAGAAAATGGTTGCTGAAATTTACCAAAAGGGGATTACTCCGGTTTCATATGAAGAAGATCCTCAGGAATCCCAAGAAGACCGCAAATCGGATGAAAGTATTCCTGTTTCTGATATAAAAATTTCCCCTGAAGCAGAGGAAAATATTCTGAAAGGGCTGAAAAGCTTTGAAGAAAGCCTTCATTTTAACAATAAAAACATTTCACGTTACAACCTAGCCAATGAACTGAATGTGAATACGAAATATCTTTCAGCAGTCATTAAAAAGCACAAGAATTTCAATTTCAACCAGTATATCAACCATTTACGAATCAATTATATTGTTGATCATCTTAAAAATGACCCTCAATACAGAAAATATAAGATCAATCATCTGGCTGATCTCACAGGATATTCTTCACACAGCGCTTTTTCTCTTGAATTCAGAAAAATCACGGGAATGCACCCTTCTGCATTTATAAAAGCGCTGGAAGATATTTCTTAGTTATTGTTCCGCAATGGTAAGATTGTTATAACCTCCTGTATTATTCAGTGATAAATTAGGCAGATCCGAATTATTCAGGTTGAACCAGATATACGGCATCAGTCTTTGTCCTGCAGTCATATAAAAAGAAGCGGTACAGTTACTTCCCGCATCAATATTTCCGATGCTGTTGGAAGACATGGTATTAACACATTTTACTGTATTAACAATATTCGCCGGTGTTAAACCGATCGTATTATCATACAATTGCCAGATAGCTTCTATCTGAATGGGATTTAATGGATCTACCGTGTAATTGATAGCCAGAGAAGACATATCTGTCGTAAAAGAAGCAATATAGACTCCATTACGAGGTGCTGTGAAAACACCTGTAGTCGCATTGAAGCTGGTCCCGGAGTTGCTTTCAAAAGTTTTCGTCCAGCCTACCAGATAATTGCTTTGACGGTTTTGTAATCCTGTTGTCGTTGTGGCTGCAGCGGGAGTGATCAGTTTAACGTTATTATTGGTTTTTGAAGCAATAACGATCACTTTATTGGTTACCGGCTGAGCGGTAAGCAGAGGAAGCCATTCATTTCCGTTAGAATATTCCACGCGGTTATTATACCGTATTGCTCCTTCATCTGCCGCCGCTGCCGTTAAAGCAGAAGTTCCAAAGCCAATGGCCCCGTTTCCCGAATTTCGGACATCCACTTTTACAGCAGGAGAATGAGTGCCTGCTCCCACACTGCCTGTATTCGTTACTAAGATATCATTACTTTGCTGTATGGGAGTAAATAGAGTTCCCGTTACCGGATTATCTTTTTGTCCGTCAACATGCAAAATCCCTCTCGGATTTGGGGTATTAATTCCCATCTGGGAAAATACATGGTTAAAGCTCAATAATACTATCATTAAAAAAATATTCTTTATCATCATTGTATGTTTTTATAATCCGAAAATACTTACTGAAGTAAGGGTTGCATCGCTATCCAGCGTTTTGGAGCTTCCCAGACTTTGGGTAAGGCTTACTGTAATATTATCTCCCTGGTTAAGATTAAAAATTCCGGAGCAATTTCCTGCCACTCTATTGGAGATTGTATTATTTCCCGGATAACTTCCTACGCATTTGAATACTTTATTCGTGGCAGAAGATGCTGAATTGGTCTGAATCAGGCTTTCAAAACGGGCATCATTGGCAATAGTTCCCGAAGACAAGGAAAATGTAAAAGAAACAATGTATATTCCTGTTTTTGAAGCGGTAAAAACCCCTGTTGAAGAATTAAAACTGCCATTAACATCTGTCTTTTCAGTCCAGTTCGTAATGGCAGTCTGCACACCACTGCTGAAATTCTGCATTGAAGAATTTTCAGCATCAACAAAATCATTCGGGACTTTATGAGCTAAAGTTACCCAAGTGGTTCCATTAGAGTAACTCAGATCCTGAGTTCCTGAATTATATCGTAATGCTCCTGCTTTTGCTGCCGAAGCCGTTTGTGACGTTTCCCCTATTCCAATAGCATTCAAACGTTCATTTGATCTTAAATCCAGTCTTGTTTTAGGAGCTTTTGTTCCTATTCCTATATTCCCGGAAGAAGTTACCATCACATCGTCGTAATAGGTAGACGGTGATGTTGCAGAGGTATTTTTCTGACCATCTATGTGGATGATTCCTTCTGGTGAAGACATATTAATACCAATCTGTGCACTGACAAAACTGCAAAAAGAAATCAGATACATACCTATCAGGCTTTTTTTCATATTCATTGTGTTATTGTTCTACTATTGAAAGATTTATAAATCCATAATCGTTACTTGCAGGAGTAGTATCCGTTCTCAAGCTCAGGTTTCCGTTATACACGGATTGGTAAATCTGAGGCTGGAATGTATCTCCTTTATTTAATTGCACTCCCGCAACACATGATCCGGCGATCTGTGCCTGTTTGGATGTATTGGAAAAAGACTTGATACATTTTTTGACGACTGTGCTTCCGTTTACTACATACCGGGCTTCGGAAAAATATCCTGAAACAATAGGAATTCTTACAAAATCATAGGTAAACGACACCAGGTAAACACCGGTTCTTGGAGCTGTGAAAACCCCTGTTGCAGAATTAAAATTAGTGGTTGGATCAGAAATCTCATTCCAGCCTGCAATTCCTGTAGAAACCTGATAGGGTATTTTAATGGCAAAATTAGCCGCCTGGATATTAGCCACTACGACGGCTTTGGTTGGGGCAGAAATAAGGTCCTGCCAGACAACACCATCAGAATATTGCATCTTCCCGCCATTTAAGGGGTTGTACCTCATCGCTCCCGCTCCGGCTACTGCAGCTGTTTGTGTGGTTTCTCCAATTCCGATAGCATTATCTGTATTATTAGCGGAACGAACATCCAGCTTAGTGGCCGGAGACAAAGTCCCCACCCCTATTTCCCCTGAAGCGGTAAAAATAACGTCGTTGGCAATTTGGGCAGAAGTTGGAGCTCCGGTTGATGGATTATCTTTAGCTCCATCGATATGAAATGTTGCCTGAGGATTGGAAGTTCTAATTCCTACTTGCGCTTTTGTGCTATTCAGAAAAAAGCAGCCCAAAATCAGCACGGCCTTCAGCAAGGCGATAAAATTTTTCATGTGAATGTTGTGTTTTTTAAAATCGTGAAATTCTGTGGCAAAGGTAAACCCAAAAAGAAGTCAGCTGCAAACAACAAAACACGCGTGAAATTCAACCAACTGAAAAACAATTAATTACATATTATTTTACAATGATAAAATTCGGAATTTTAATACAAATTCTTAAAAAATACTCCCGGTTTTAATAGGGAATTTACCTGATTGTGAAATTTAAGGCTATTAGTGAAACCTGAAATTAGCTTCAGGTAATGTATTATTTTTCAGGAAAGCTTCATACTCCGGTGAAAGCTTGGCACGACCGAAAGTATTTTTCCCGCTCATACTTCCAAGACGGACTTTATCTTTTCCGTATTTTTTGTTCAAAGCATCCATTGCTCTCATGACAGGCAGGTGCTGATTTTGAGTATCTTTTTCAAAAAGGCTGATCAGTCTTTCATTTTCCGGAACAAAGTCATTCACCACTACACCGGCTCTTTTATAATGAAATCCTTCTTTATAAATAGCTTCAAAAAGTTCATTGGCTACTCTTCCGATAAGAATGGAAGAATTGGTAGGGTTGGGCAGGATCTGAGTGATTGCTTTTTTATATTCGGGAAGGTCTTTTCTGAAACGGTTCGTCTGTACAAAAACTGTGATCATTTTACAGCATGTATTTTGCTTTCTCAGTCTTTCAGAACAATACATCGCGAATGTTTCCACACGTTCTCTCACTTCTTCTTTGGTGGTAAGCATTTCCATAAAGCTCCGGGTAACGGCAATAGACTTTTTGGGGGAAACACCTGATAGTTCCAACTGGCGGATTCCTTTCAATTCATTAATCATTCTCACTCCATGAATTCCCATCATCTTGCGGACCCACATTTCAGGTTTCTGAAGCAAATCCCAGGCTTTATGCACTCCGTTATCCCGCATTTTTACACCTAATTTCCATCCGATTCCCCAAACATCCTCTATAGGAAGCCACTTCAATGCTTTCTCTATTTTATCCTGGGTATCTAAAACATATACACCTTCAAACTGTTGCGGATATTTTTTTACGATCCTGTTGGCAATCTTGCATAGGGTTTTTGTAGGAGCAATCCCTATGCTTACTGGGATGCCGGTGTCTTCCATGATCTTGTTCCGGATCTCAAGGCAGTAGTTATAAATATTAACATACTTAAAACTGGTAAGATCCAGGAAAAGCTCATCAATACTATAGATTTCATAATCCGCCTTATCAACATATGACGCTGCAATATTGATTACCTGCTGGCTTTTGAAATTATAATATTCAAATTTGGCGGAAAAGCTTTTCACATCATGTTCTTTGAAAAGATCTTTATACTTAAACGCCGGTGCTCCCATAGGAATTCCCAACGCTTGGGCTTCTCTGCTTCTGGACACTACACAGCCGTCATTATTGGAAAGGACTACAACAGGCTTGTTTTCCAGTGAAGAATCCAACGTTCTTTCACAGGAAACAAAAAAATTATTGCAGTCTACTAACGCGTACATGATGAGGTTATTTTAAGCAAAATTATGATTTTTGAATGAGAAATTCAGATCTTGTTCAAAATTTAACAATAGATTCAATCGATTGAATTACAACATATTAAATATTTTAAAAATACGTCAAGTTCTGTCGTATTCCACTTTTACTTTTGCCTTTTAGAACCTAGTAAAAATTAAAATTATGGACAAAATATCTTTACAACGAATTGAAAAACTGCATCCTTCGGTAAGAGAGGAGGTAAAAAGGATTATTAAAGAATGTGATGCGGCTCTTACCGGAAGAGCCAAGGTACGAATTACTCAGGGATTAAGATCTTTTGAGGAACAGGAAAGGCTTTACGCCATCGGAAGAATCACAACAGGAAAAAAAGTAACCAACGCCAAAGCAGGACAAAGCATCCATAATTATGGATTTGCGGTTGATATTTGTATGATTATTGACGGAAAAGCGGCAAGTTGGGATACGGTAAAAGACTGGGATAATGACCAAGTAGCCGATTGGTATGAATGTGTAAAAATTTTTGCCAGACATGGTTGGGATTGGGGCGGTAACTGGAAGACTTTTAAAGACCTTCCTCACTTCGAAAAAAAGAGTATTCCAACAAAAAAAGGACCCATCAAAACCACCTGGAGAGCACTCTTTAAAATAGCCAGAGATAAGGATGGATATGTAATTCTTTAATTCTCTTGTATTTGAAAATTAATTTTAATACGTCAAGTTCTGTCGCTTCCTCCACCTACCTTTGCTTTACAGGAAAACACCAAAAAACAATACAAATACACGTAGGAAAAACCAATAGTTTTTGAAAGAAATTATTGGTTTACTTGTCTAAAAAAGGTTCGTTTTCTTATTTAATTAAAGCATCATGAAAAAGACAACCATTCTTTCTTTGGACGGAGGTGGAATAAGAGGAATCATTACCTGCATTATTCTGCGTTACATAGAAGAGCAGCTACAGTATCACGATAAGCCCAGCGCAAAGCTTGGAGATTATTTCGATCTTGTCGCTGGAAGCAGTACAGGGGGACTGATTGCTTCTATCATTCTATGTCCTGATGGACACCAGAAAGCTAAATATTCTATTCAGAAAGGACTAGAATTATATGCTGAAAAAGGTGGCGATATATTCCAGGTGTCTTTTTGGGAAAAACTGATCAACCCATTCGGTTTACTGAATGAAAAGATCTCCCAGGAAGCACTTGAAAAAAATCTGAATGATTTTTTTGGAAATTTAGAACTAAAAGAATTAATAAAACCCTGCTTAATAACAAGTTATGATATTGAAAACAGAAGAGCCAAGCTTTTCAACTCATGGAAAGCCCATTTGAGCAATGACAATTTTTATGTAAAAGATGTTTGCAGGGCTACCTCAGCGGCACCCACCTATTTTAGTCCGGTACAGATAAAATCTATGTATGGACAGATCTTCAGTTTGATTGATGGTGGAATGTTTGCCAATAATCCTGCACTTTGTGCCTATGCCGAAGCAAGAAAAACACCTTTTGCTGAAGTTTTGAAAAATCATCAGAAGCCCAACCATCCCGGCGTGAATGATATGATTATTGTTTCTATTGGAACCGGATTCGAATCCAGAAGTTATTCTTTCCGGAAACTCGAAAAAGCCGGAAAGATCGGATGGGTAAATCCTATTATTGATATTTTAATGTCAGCCAATGCGGAAACTGTTGATTATCAGCTTTGCCAGATGTTCCAGACATTGGGACAAAGAAACCAGAAGAATTATTACCGCATCAATCCATCATTGAAAAATGCTTCCCCTGCGATGGATAATGTAAGAAGATCTAATATTGAAAATCTGATTCAGGCCGGGTTAAGTTATATTGATGATAACAGAGAAATGCTCAATCAAATAGTACAAAAGCTCATCAAAAACAAAATATAAGCTTTTTTACTTATATGTATAAAATATAAGCTTATCACATTATATTTTATTTTTCAAAAAGTTTTAAAACACGTCAAGTTTTGTCGCTTTCACCTCCTACTTTTGAAGTATAAACCAAAGCACAAAATCAATCATTAAAAATTTTATAACAATCATTGAGTTCAATATTGATTAATACTGAACAGCAGGAATTATATCAAAATTTAACAAAAACTTTACCAACACAAGACATGGAAACGCTACATCACCATTCAGATATTATTTTTGATGAAGACCTCTATACCATTGAATGGAGCGACATCGAAAATGCAGAGATAGACTATGAAAACTATCTTGATGAGATTGAAAATTTCTTCAGAGACGATTTTGAAAATGATATTCTTGAAGAAAACATTTTATAAAAAAAATTTAAACACGCCAAGTTCTGTCGCCGTTCACCATTACCTTTGAAACGCCAGTTAAGAACACAAAAACAATCATTTAGCTTTTAATAATGTCTTTGAATTCACCATTCACAAAAATGCTGAACGGCCAGAACTGTGTTTAAAATCTAATCCATAAAATCATAAACTAATGAACCTTCTTATTAAAAATTTTGGTGGAGATCCGGACCGGAAACCACCTAAAAAAATAAGGTCGTCAACTAAAGGGCATCTACTAAAAAGAGCCTTAAATCATAACCTTTTATACCTAAAATTAATGAAAACAAGAGATGAACTAAGACTTTATTTCGAGAATGGAGACAAGCCCACTCAGGAGCACTTCTGGGAATGGCAGAATTCCTACTGGCATAAAGAGGAGAAAATTGATATGGAAAAGATCACAGGTCTGGAAAACGGACTTCCTAATCCTAATGATATCTATCCAGAAATAGATCAGGAAGGTAATGCATCATTACAGTCCTATTTAGGAAAAAGAATGTTTATCTCAAAGGGAACGATAAACATTCCGGATAGTTTTGCCCCGGGTATGTCTATTACAAAAGTATCTATTCCGGAAGGAGTCACGAATATTGGTGTCGGAGCCTTTATGAGTAATTTAATTTCAGAATTAAATCTTCCTCAAAGTATGGTGAGCATTAAAAACAATGCTTTCTATAATAATAAATTAAGCTCTATCCACTTACCAGAGGGCATTATTGATATTGCTCCCGGTGCTTTTGGATATAATATGTTGGAATCAGTACATATTCCTGAAACCCTTTCTGTAATTTCCGAATATGTTTTTGCCAATAATCAACTAAAAAACGTAAATATTCCGGATAATATCACAGAAATTAAAGAAGGAGCTTTCAATACCAATCTTTTAGAATCCGTCAGTCTTCCTTCAGGAATTATTAAATTGGGGAGATATGTTTTTGCCTACAACCAGTTAAGCTCTATAGAGATTCCTGATTCAATCACAGAAATTAATGAATGGGCATTCCAAAGTAACCAACTTACCTCTATAAGGCTTCCGGAAAATATTACAATGCTTGGAAATGGGGCTTTTGAAGGCAACAAAATTACTTCTATCAATATTCCGCAAGGGATTACACAGATCAGCAGCTCTGTTTTTATGAATAATCAATTAAAAGAGCTAAATATTCCTGAAACCGTTACGTATATCGGAGTAAACGCATTTGCAAATAATGCACTCACATCAGTGATTATTCCTAACTCTGTAACCTATATTGATGGTGCTGCTTTTCAAAACAATAAGTTAGCCTCTATTAATATTCCTGAAAACATTACCAAAATTGAAACCTCAGTTTTTACTAATAATGAATTGGTTTCATTCGAGATTTCTGACAAGATTACAGAAATTGGTTCCGGAGCTTTCCAAAACAACAAGTTAACCTCAATCCATATTCCGGAGAGTGTTACCAGAGTTTTCGATACTGCATTTCAAAACAACCAGCTCTCATCTCTCAGCATTCCGAAGAGCATTAAGAAGATTGAAAGAAGTTCATTTGCCGATAACAAGATTGCATCCCTCAATATTCCTAAAAATATTTCATTTATCCAGGGAAGTGCGTTCAGAAATAATCAATTAACATCCGTAAACTTCGAAGGTGATGTTTATATCGGCTCGTTTGCTTTTGCCGGCAATAATCTGACTCAAGTAATTCTAGGTGAAAATACCATATATCACTCTCAGACTTTTGATCCGGGTGTTGAAGTGATAGGCGGATTTATAGATAACTCTGTAGATTATTATATGTAACAACTATGCAATGAAAACAATACAAGAAACTGCGTCTGTATTTACAATCGGAGAATCCTTCGTAGGAGAAGGAATCATTAATTACAAATCAACAAATAATATGAATACAAACAATAATACATCACAAACACTTTTCAGGTTCGCCACCATGCGTAATGCTGAATTAACCGATCCAAAAAACAAAACAAGAAGATTTATCTTCAGAGACTATGCGACTCAAAAAGGAGTTATTGACTCAAGAGTACAAGCCGGAGAAACTTTACAAAGAGTCTGTGAAACAATCAGTGGCCTAGTAATCGAAACAGAAAAATCATTAAGAGATAAAGATCCTGCATTCTATGAATTGGCTGTTTGGGTGGCCAGAAACAAAGCAACAGCAACCAAAGCTGAATTTGACAAAAAGTTCCATGAATATAAAAGCTCACAGCAGCCTTTTATTTCAATTGACTCTAAAATCTGGGATAACTTGATTTATCAGGTCGTTACCCAAAAAGATTTTTATGCGAAGGAAACATTGATGCAATACTTGCATCTAAACCATATTCTTTTAACATATGATGGTTCAAGTGAAGAAATTTATCAGGATATTATCAAAGCTAAAGTAGTTCTTCCTAAGGAACTATTCAAGGTAGATCAGAGTTCATCCAATACAGGTCCAACTTCCAAAGCTCCTAATGTAATATTCAATAAAGCCAATATGAAGTTTGCGGAAGCACAAATGCACCTTAACGCAAACAAAACGTTGCTTTCGGAATTAGAAAAGTTAGAAAACAGCTATAAGAAAGGGTACCAGGAAGCATATAAATCAGCTTATGAAGGCTATCAATCTGAAATTTCACCCGTTCAGAAAAGATATATGAATGATTTAGCCGACATGGAGAACAGAAAAACGGCTATTGAAAACAGGATTAAATATTTAACAGACCTGAGTCTGAAATATCCTGAAGATTCGGGAATTCGTGAAGAAATCTCGGCCTTGCAAGGAGATCTTTTACGTTCCACGGTTCCCCTTCCGGAATATCCTTCATTTTCTTTTGAATATGCAAAAGAAATTGATGCCGATGCTTTATCTAAAAGTTTAAGCGAAGAAAGTGCTCAGGCTTTAAGCAGAGCATTTGGTGCGACCAACGTTATTTCAGCATTAACCGGAATTTCTACTTATGAAGAAATCAACCAGGTAATAGCACAAAACAACCAGTCTTTACAGCAAACCGTTTTGGATAACACGGTATTGAACCCACAGGTTTCGGCTTCAGTAGGTGGTGTTGTAGTTCCCGTTACCAACTCATATAATAATACTTCAACCTGGGTGCCTTTCAGCGTACTGACCTTTTCGAGAAATGCATCAGAATGGAGTATTATGTTAACCATCAATAACCTTGCTCAGAATATTATTTCAGGAAGCTATAAGGTGACTCTTTCCGGCGGTGCTCAAATCACATCAAGCAATGTAACTTACTCTTCTACAGGAACTAACATTTTATTCGATGTAAATCCAAGAATTCCGGGAGATCAAACCGTAAACTTAAATGGCTTTATTCTTCAGGGTGAAGTGGTATTATCTGATGGCAAAACATATACGATGGATGTTACATTAATCAGAGATCCATACCAGATAGACCGTATGATCAAGCAGGGTATCTTCAAAGGAAGCGGAGCTTTCGCATTGAAAGATATTAAGCCTGAGGTACCTACGGAAGGAAATCCAAAACCCGTACAGGGAACTTTCATCCCTTCAGGATTCGGAATGAAAAATATCGGAATTGCTGATTACCGTAAAGTTGAGCAAAGTACTTATGCTTATGTGGAAGGAGATGTAGCTCATATTGAGAACATTATGGCCAGGGAATATAAAGAAAGAGCGACAAGAAGATTAAAAAGAAGCGAATCCCAGACTACACAATCCAGCGAATCTGAAAAAGAAAAACTTACAGATACCACCTCTACGGACAGATATGAAATGCAGAATGAGGTCGCAAAAATTCTTCAGGAATCTAAGGATTTCTCAGCACAAGCTGGTTTCACCGCAAGTTGGGGAGTAGAAGGCGGAGCAAAATATGGATTAAGTGTTGGAGCCAATTATGCGACCCATAATTCTAAAGAAGAAAGCAACAGGCAAGCTGTTACAAGCGCGAAAGATGTTACAGCTAGAGCTTTGGATAGAATCGTTACCAAAGTAAAAGAAGAACGTATCGACAAAATCCTGGAAGAATACGAAGAAAATAATAAGCACGGTTTCGACAATACCAAAGGTAATGACCATGTAGTAGGCGTTTACAGATGGGTAGATAAAGTAGTGAAAAACCAGATCTACAACTATGGCAAGCGTATGATGTTTGAATTTATGATTCCTGAGCCTGCAAAATTGCATAATCTGGGAATGCTGGTTTCTAAAAATCTGGAAAATCAATTGATAAAGCCAGTTGACCCAAGGGAATCTCCTGTTCATAAACTGGAAAACTTCTCTTCTTTACTTGATGAAACCAAATTTAAATATTGGATCAGCAAATACAATGTGGATACAGATAAAAAGCCAGAAGAAATCATCTACATCGGTAAAGCATTCTCTAATACGGTTGGAGATTCAAAAGAAAACGCCGAATGGGATGAAGCCATTGCAGGAGGTGCGGAAATTCAGATCCCTGAAAATTATGTAACTGTTGCTGCTATCGGGGTAATGCAAACCGGAGGAGAGGGAACATATGGTAACTTCCTGAGAATTGGTGGAAAAGCCATGAACGGAGGTGAGGTTACAATTAATAACTTCTATCAATCCGTTCCTGTATCATTCTCTGTGATCGGTTCTCATGCGGTTGATGTAAACGCAAGTGTAAAATGTCAGTTAACTACTGAAGCTAGAAATGAATGGTTGCAAACAACATTCAACAAAATTATTGAAGCCTATGAAGCAGAATTGGAAAAATATGAGCAGGCTTTAAATGATGCAAAAGCATTAGGAGTTCAGATCAAAGGTTCAAATCCGGGATTCTACAGAAAGATAGAAAATACGATCTTAAGAAGAAACTGTATTTCTTATATGCTGGATCAAGATCCGACTGTAGAGCTCACTTTTGGGAAAAATAAATATTACCAGACCGATAATGCAGCCGAAACATTCACCAATACCGAAATTAAAGTAGATGGAACATTAGATAAATATGCCGCGTTCGTGAAATTCATGGAACAAGCCTTTGAATGGGAAATCATGAGCTACTATTTCTACCCATACTATTGGGGAAGTAGAGCAAATTGGGATGAATTGTACCAGTTTGATGATAATGACCCTGTTTTCAGAGCATTTATGCAATCTGGTATGGCCAGAGTAATTGTTACCGTAAGACCTGGATTTGAAGAAGCTGTAAGACATTTCCTTGCTACTGGTCAAATCTGGAATGGTGGTGAGGTTCCTGTAATTGATGATCCGTTATTCCTATCTATCGTGGATGAAATGAAGAATCCTAAAGGTACTAAGGAAGGAGAACCATGGAGAGAAAAAATCCCTACTTCCCTTACCATTCTGCAAGCCGGATCTATTGGTCTTAAAGTAGAAAAGGCTCTTCCAGTTTACTGTGAAGCCGGGGTTAAGTTCGATGATAATCTTGGAGAAATGTGTATGAGCAATTTTGAATTGAATGATAATCAAATCGGACAATCTGCCGATAAATTGATTGAAATTACATTCAATCATATGGATTCGCATAAAACTATCGCCGAAATGGACGAAGAGCAGGTATTTCCAAAAGTTTATGAATGTTTAGGAAATACCATAACTATCAATAGAGATGCTTCATGGTTTGGCGTACAGTCATCTACTGTCTTTTATAAAGCTCTTGCAGATGAGGTCTCTTCCATTGAAGGTGTAGAAGCTTTCCCTACGGGAGAAAATGGTCTTACTTTCAGAATCAATATTTCCGAACTGAAAACATTTACATTTAGAAAACCGGGTGAAACGGACGATTTTGAATTACTAAAAATCTCTACAGATGCGGAAACATATGTAAAAGTCCATAGCCCGACAGCATACAATACTTCACAAAGAATCCTTGATAAAAATGGAGATGCTCTTACTCAGACAGAATTTACAGACCGAGCTCCATTGTCTAAATTTTTAATTTCTTAAATCTATAAATCATGAGCCGGGTAAAACCCGAGGCTATTTGGCAGCACGAAAAAGTGCTGCCTTATATCCTCACAACGTTGAAAAACAAGATTAGTGAAATTACTGCTGTTGAAAAGATTATTCTTTTTGGGAGCAGGGGAAGACTTCCTGAAGAACAATGGGAAGAATTGGAAGGAAAAGACTGGGATATTCTGGTTCAAGCAAGATGTAAATTAAGAAATGCTCAAGTTCTGGTAGATAAAAACTATCATCTGGATCTTATCGTATTAGATGAAGAACAATTCAAACACTTTAGCCAGCATAAAACAATTAAAGAAATTTTCCCGGTTAACATGTTGAATTTAAAACACAATTAAAATGGGAAACATAAAAGATGTAATAGAATTTCTCAGATTACAAAGAAGGTATGAAGAAGCTGAGAAAAAACTCCAAGAACCCACTGATGTACAATTGTCCTACCTTGAAGAAGATGGGTCTTACAGTGCGGATAAAATTATTTTTGAAACTGATTTTATTAAGTTCAAAAGAATTGTTCAAATCTTGGAAGACAATCATGCTGAAATCATTTATTTATACGAAACACCCACTGAAAGAAAATATTTTGTAAAAACTCCTGATGGAAAACTGTGCAACCTTCTTGATCAAAGTTTAGAAACACTCTCTACTTCAGGAATGGCAGAATTTCCCATAGAGTTTAAGTACAACGCTTATATTTATGACACCGAAAAAAACCGAATCGTCATTCTTTCTGAAACACTAAAAGAAGTAGTCGTATTTCCGGACACTATTTATTATAGCCCTGATGGAGAGTTTTTGAAAGATGTAGATAACGATAATTACCAGTATCAGTTCAGTGATCATACTACCTTCTTTGCAAAAGTAATTAAGTTTCTTTTTGTGGATGCAAAAAAAGTAGTGTATGATTCTGATAAAAAGCTAAATTTCAGGAAAGCTGAACTACCCGGTAAAATGAGATTAATTCCTTTTATGGATACTGATTTAGCACATAAAACTTTCATTTTGAAATATGCTTATGACTATAAGGATTATCGCCCAAAACTAAGGCTTCCGGATGAAGAATGTGCTATCATTTTGAAATTCAATAGTGTCGGAGCTTTGTTATCTTTTCTAAATGAAACCTTATTCAGCCAGGGATTTGACATCGAAACCTCTGATAATCAATCCAGAGATCCTTTCAGGGAACAGTTTAAGAGCCAAATCATTAGAAAAGTAGAAGAGAACGTCAAAACAGATGTCAAGTTATACTATAGAGATATGATGGAAATTCTATATTATCTCCCTGAATCTGTTGCAGTAGCGATCAGCAATGATGTACTCTGGATGTTGGTAGAAGAAGGAATGAAAAGAGATAGTCTTACTAATAAGTTAAAGCTGGCCGAAGAAGATATTTACATCAAATTATTAGAAATTATTCTTCAGAAAGAAGGGCAAGAAACTGTATTTATAGAACGTCTCAGTCAAAAAATCCTTGATGGAAAAAAATATGCTTCTGTATTAGAATATCTTTATGACAGAATACATGGAGATAATGTGGTAAAATTTGTGAATCTGGTAAATCGGACCTGGAAAAAAACCCGTTTTATAATTCCTGATACAGAAAAGAATCCCGAATATCAATCAACAGACGGACCATTAATACTTCCATACGAATCCGAAAAATGGTTTGGTTTTTATTTTAGTAATGCTACAGCAAGTTTTGAAACCAATCAAAAAAAAGAACGTGTTTTACAGATAGCCTATGATACAGGTAAGTATAAAACAGAAATGAGACCAGGATTAAAAACAGACAAGCTGGTTGCTACTCAGGTTGAAATTGTTGACTATTTTTGGTATCATCCATTCTATCCTATCTATATTAAAAATCTGGGGAAACAAGAAACAGAATTAAAACTTGATGCTATCATTCCTGCCTTTATGTTGAAGGCTAATCATGACAAACAGTTCTGGAATAACGTAGTCACAGGAGCAGAATATGCTTTGGATGTAGCAACCACATTATCCGGAGTTGGAAATATTGCTAAATTTAGATACTTATCAAAATTAGGCAAAGCAGGAAGCTTAATTGCAAAAGTTAAATTAGCAGTAGGCATAGTAGAAGTAACCAGTGGAAGTGTAAATGCTTTATTAAAGATCTCAGAATTAAGAGATTCGGAACTAGGACGAGCAATCTCTGAATACCTTTTCTGGCTGGAATTATTATCTTTGTCTGGAGAGCTTACTGTTGCTATTAAAGGTGGATTGAAGCGGTCCGCACGTAAATTAGTAGAAAAAGAAGAAGACCTAATTCAATTTGAAAAAAGCCTTGATGAGGTAGCAATAGAAAAAAACGGAGTAGAGCGTAAACTAGCACAGGATGAAAAGGATGAAATTCTTGACGAACTAGAAGATTTTGCAGAACTTTCTGAAGAAGCCGGAGGATCAAGACCAAAAAGAAAAACCAGAGGAAAACCTGAAGATCAGTTGAGTTCAATAGGAAGAAATATCCCTCCTCTTACTCCTGCAGAAGTGCAGAAAGTTTTGAAATGGCAAAACTATAGAAATACATTTTTAAAGAAATGGAGAGAGCTTGATTTTTCTCATCACATGCAGGACTTGGAAAGGAAACTTGAAAAAGCCAGAAATAGTATCAAGAAAAACCTAACGCCTGATGACCTTGCAGCCGTTATTAAAGAGAACCGAGGAGAACAGATCTTAGACCCTCATGGAGTGCCTTATGACCATTTATGGGAAAATAGACAAGCCCAAATCAGTGTTACTAATGCCATAAAAGCCTTAAAAAGTCAGATGTCAAGAAATCCTGCGAATTATGATGAGTTCAAAGAGCTATTGAGAGACTTAAGTAATTTAAAAGAGGAAGTAAATAATACAATAACAAAATAAATAATATCATTATGACCACAAAAGAAATGAAACAATTATTAGAAAGTGAAACAGATGGAAACGAATTATATGACTTGCTGATTGATTGTGGCAAAAAGTACTCCTGGACAGCACAGGAAAAAGATGAACTGAAAAAAGTGATATTAAAATACTGTGATCATCCTAGTGAGCAAGCCCGTAGTGCCGCAATTCGTGTATTATGCTTTTATTGGGGATTGGAAGAATATAGAGATAAAGCTTGGGAGATGTTTTCTCGTGGGAAAGAAGATGATGAAGTAAGATCTGACGCTTTGATGAGCTGGGCAAATACTTATCGCAATCAGAACAAGATATCTGTTTTGAAAAAACTATATTCTATTCTTAAGCAGAAAAGCTATGAAAAAAGTATACGAGAAGCTTCATATTGGGCTATTTTAGGAGTTTCTTCTCTTCCCCCTCAGAATTGGCCGAAAAAGGATATAGATTGGGATCATTTTGATAAAGACATCGATTGGACACTTTTGGAAACAATTATAAATCAGGGTGAATAAACTTATCCACAAAAATAAAACACGACACAGTTTGTCGCATTAAGACCATATATTTGTCTTAGAAAAATATCCTAATGAAAAAAGATTTTTACCTGACAAGATATGCCTTAATCATTAAAAGATTAGAAAGTTCTCCGGCTACGTATTCGCAGCTGGAGGACTATCTTTTAAATTCCTTTGAGTTCCAGGACGCGGGAATCAAAAGCTATTCTATCCGTACCTTGCAAAGAGATATTCGTGAGATCTCAGATCTTTTTAATCTTTCCATTCATAATAAGAAAAAAGGTGATAACCGGTATTATATCGAGAGCCGCCCTATTATGGAGGTAGATGAATACAACCAGAAATTACTGGAATCTTTCCAGGTAAGCAATGCCCTGAATCTGCATCCGGATTTTTCAGATTTTATATTTTTTGAAAGCAGAAAGCCAACCGGGGTTGAACATTTTTATGACCTTTTCTTTGCCATCAGAAATAAAAGAATTGTATCCTTTGAGCACTATAATTATAAAAATAAACTGATGACTTCGCGGAAAGTTCATCCATTGGCATTGAAAGAATCCAAAGACAGATGGTACCTTATTGCCATCGATACAAAGGATAAGGTTTTAAAGTCTTTTGGCTTGGACAGAATCAATTATCTTGACGTAAGTGATAAGCAGTTCCGCGAAAAGTATAAATACAATTTCAGGGAACATTTTAAAAATGCTTTCGGGGTGATGAATCTGACCGAACAAAACCCACAGAAAATTGTTCTGAAATGCAGCCGGCATCAGGGGGAATATATCAAAAGTTTTCCGCTTCACCAGTCACAGCAAAGTATCAGGGAAACTCCGGAAGATATCTATTTTGAATTTTTCCTCCACCCTACTTATGACTTTATGCAGGAAATTTTATCCTATGGAAAAGAAGTCACCGTTTTGGAACCGAAAGTTTTAGTTGATGACATCCGTAATCATTTACAGGAGTCTCTGAACAGATATATCGAGGGATAACGTATTCCCTGGACTTATCTTTTTTTTAATTACATTTACACAAATATATTTAACATTGAAATTTTTACTTCTTTACGTATTCTGCATGTTTTTTTCTTTTTGTTGTGCCCAGCAGAAAGAAGAGTTTAAACAGGTGAAGAGTTTTTATAACCAGCACCGGACCATGCTTAATACCGAGTTTAAGAAAAAATTCGATACCGAGACCAATGTTTTTGGTAAAGCCGCCATTAAACGTGATTTTTTATTTTTCATGAAAAAAATGGACAGTATCGAAAATGTAGCCATGATCGGAGCTTTACTCAAAGTCAGAAATATTGAAGATCTCAGCAGATTAAAAAATCCACTTCAAAAACAGGAACCTTCTGATGAAACTTCCGCTGCTGCAAGTAAAGCTGCGGATTATCCCGGCGGAATGAATACTTTACGTGAAGAGATCGCCAAACTCTTTTATTCCGAAGGAGTCTATACCGAAGTAAAAACAGTAAAGGCCAATGTCACTTTCATTGTAGAGAAAGACGGAAGCGTCAGTAATGTTCATGCACAGGGTGACAATTTTACATTTAACCGTCAGGCAGAAATTGCATTATATTGTATTTCAGAAAAGTTCTCCCCGGCTGTGGTCAACGGTAATCCGGTAAGATACCGTTACAAGCTTCCTTTAACAATGAATATTGAATAATATGAAAAAATTCTTTACTTTTTTATTCCTTTTCATTGTAAGCTTTTATTTTTCACAGCAGACCGAAGGACTCAGGATGATTAAAAAGAAATATGACCTCGAGCTGGAAAATCTTATCGTTCAATACAAACAAGATATTGCAAACAAGGCATATCGTAAGAAATTGAAAGAAATTACGAGGATAAAAGACAATGCTGTAAAAGAGCTGGAAATCAAGCGAAATGCAGAATATCTGGAGGAACTTTTAAAAATAAAAACAGATGAATTAAACCGTGTATTTGATGTAAGTAAACTTCAAGTAATAGATGAGAGAGGTGAAATCATGCCAAGATATTCTAAAGGAAATAATGTTTTCAAAGAAGAGCTCGCCAATAATTTTTATTCAGAAGCTGTAAAAGGAAAAGGAAAAATCAGTTGTGAATTATCTTTTGTAATTGAACGAGATGGAAGTATCGTGAATGTAAAAGGGACAGGAGAAAACGAAAGTTTCAATAAGCAGGCTGAACTTGCTTTATATTTAATTCTGGATACATGGGAACCTGGAAGATTGGATGGACGCACCGTAAAATGTAGAATGCGTGTTCCGCTAACTTTAAATCTCAACTAATGTTTACCGACGAATACTTTATGAAAATGGCTCTCCAGGAAGCCGAAATAGCCTTGGAAAAAGATGAAGTTCCTATTGGATGTATTATAGTTTCCAATAACCGCGTGATTGCGAGAGCTCACAACCTTACCGAAACCTTAAATGACGTTACGGCTCATGCAGAAATGCAGGCCATCACTTCCGCTGCTAATTTTCTGGGTGGAAAATATTTAAAAAACTGCACCCTGTATGTTACTCTGGAACCTTGTGTGATGTGTTCCGGAGCACTTTCCTGGGCCCAGATCTCTAAAGTGGTTATTGGAGCCAGAGATGAACAGAGGGGCTTTATCAATAAACACCTCACCCTTCATCCTAAAACGGAAGTCGTTACCGGGATTATGGAGAATGAATGTTCTTTCATTGTGAAAGAATTCTTCAGGTCGAAACGCTAATTCTTATCCCTGAAAACAGAATACATGGGCGTATCAAAGTATTCCCCGTTTTTCTTGATGTGCTGTTTCAGAATAGCCTCTTGTTCCATACCTGCTTTTAGCAATACTTTACCGGAAGTTGGATTATGAAGAAAGTGGGTGGCATAAATTTTATTAAATTGTAGTTTTCTAAAGCCAAAATCTATAATCTCTTTCGCGGCTTCAGTCACCAAACCTTTATTCCAAAAGGGCTGGGCAAGCCAATACCCTAACTCAGCTTTATCATCACCCCTGTCATGAAGGCCTATCGCGCCTAATATCTTTCCTTCTTTATTTCGAATGGCAAATGTAAACCCGCTTTTCATTTCGAAGGCCTGCCGGGAAATCTGCAGCCAGAATTTAGCATCCTCTTCCGAATAAGGATAAGGAATGTTAGAAGTAAGTTCAGAAAATATTTTCTCCTGAAGATATTCTACCACGAAAGGAATATCCTCTTCTTTTAACTGGGAAAGAATAAGCCTTTCTGTTTCTATGACGGGAAAATTTTCCATTATAAATTTTTTCCTAAAAAATACAATCCCTTTAGTGTATGGAGCCTGTCCATTACATGAATTTTATCCGTTAACGGTTTGTAAATATGAGAAACACCTCCTGTTGCCACCACAAAGCAATTATCATCTACTTCCTCATTGATCCTGTCGATAAAGCCTTCCACCATTCCGAGAAAGCCATACACCATTCCGCTTTGCATACAGGTTATGGTATCCAGTCCCAGAACAGATTTTGGCTTTTTAAGCTCTATTTCCGGAAGTTGGGCTGTGTGACTGATCAATGAATTCAGGGAGGTTACAATTCCGGGAGCAATAATAACTCCTAACGTTTCACCGTTTTCAGCAACACAACTTGCCGTAAGCGCTGTTCCGAAATCCAAGACTATTTTTTTTCTGTTAGGATATAGATTATGGGCAGCCACAAGATTAGCATAAATATCTGTTCCCATTTGCTTAGACTTTGCCTGTACATCAGAATGAGTATTCCGGTCTACAATTACGGGAAGTATTCCATGAATTTTTTTGATCGCCGAACTCATTACTTTGGTAAGCTGAGGGACAACGGATCCTATGATTACCTTATTGATTTGGGTTGGCTCTATTTTATAGGTTTGGTACAACATCAGCATCTGAACATATAATTCATCTGCCGTTTTATAAGGCTTTGTGTTAATTACCCAGGAAATATCACAATTATCATCATCAAACAGCCCAAACCTGATATTGCTGTTTCCTATATTGATTACGATTGAATTCATTGAATTTTTATAACTAAAAGGTGACAAAAAAATAATGGTAAAAATAAAATTTTAGAAATTAAAAACTTACTGAATCTGATGATTATTTTTAAAAATAAGACCAATTTGATGATATGGTGAATTTATACAAAAAAAATAAGGAGCTTAAACACTCCTTATTTATATCATTTTACTTCCACAAAGTTATTTTCCATATTTACATCAGCTATTCTCTGACTGAAATCAATTCCTAAAACAGCTAATTGAGATTTTGTATAAGGAATTGTTAAAGTATATTCTTTCTGTGTCCATGGCCAGTATTCCATTGTCTTAAAGTCACCATAGATATCTTTTTCCTTCCAGGAATGGGTCATATTCAATGGAATCTGATACGTAATGATTTTTTTATCCGTCGTCATCACACTGAAATCGACCGGCATTGGAACCTGCCCGTTATTCACCAGGGTAATGGTTGTAGATTTGGCATCATACTTTACGTCTTTAATTCCGTAATCAATAGTTTTGGTTGTATTAATCCAGTAATGATGAAACCATTTCAGATCCATCCCGGAAACTTTCTGGGCAATATGAAGAAAATCCCTGTCCGAAGGATGCTTCATGCTCCACTGATTATAATACTGTTTTAAGGTTTCAGCAAGGTTTTGTTCACCCATAATATATCCCAACTGTACTAAATATAATTCGCCTTTCACATAGGTGGAATAAGTGTAAGCCGAACCATTATCATGGTGGTCACCTAACCAGACAGCCGGTTCTTCAATTCCCTTTTTAATAAAGTTTCTGTAGGCATTCAGGCTGTTGGCAAAAGGGTTCGGAAGCGGCTCTTTCGGAGGGAACAACTGATTCATTACAAAGTTTTCCGCATAGCTCGTAAATCCTTCGTCCATCCATGGATGCATACTCTCATTGGTTGCCAACATCTGCTGATACCATGAGTGTGCTCCTTCATGAGCCATCAACCCCATTAATCCTTCCATATCCTGAGCTTCCCCTAAAATCATGGTACACATTCCGTATTCCATTCCGCCATCGCCTCCCTGAATAAAAGCATACGTAGGATATACATATTTTCCAAAATGAGAATTCATAAGCTGGAAATATTTGGTAACATAGGGCTGAGCCTGTTCCCAAACTTTGGTTTTCTCATTATTCTGATACACCAGAAACACTTTCGGGCCTTCAGGAACATCAAAGCTTTTTACGATATAATCCCGGTCTGCACTCCACGCAAAATCCAGCATATTCTTAGCGGTCCATTTCCAAACTGCTTTTTTGTCTTTTTCGGTTTTAATTTTTGCATTAGCATCATATCCTTTCACCTCTGTTGGGTTTTGAAGAATTCCTCCCGCTCCTACCACATAATCTTTATTAATTTTAATGGTCACATCAAAATCTGAAAAAGGGGCATGAAACTCTCTTCCTACATAATCAAATGTTGCCCAACCATCATAATCATATTCCGCAATCTTCGGATACCATTGGGTCATCGTCATATCAACTCCTTCCCTGTTGTTTCTTCCGCTTCTTCTGATCTGCTGAGGAATTACTGCATCCCACTCCATGGTAAAAGCAGTAGTAGAATTAGGCTTAATGGGTTCATTTAAATATACCTTCATAATGGTTTCCTGAATTTCAAATTTCAGATCCTTCCCATTCTGTTTAATCCAGTGAATATTTTGAGCGCCTTCCTGATCTTTTGGAATAGACGCCAATCTTGAAATCCCGTCTTTCTGCAATCTTGAGTCACCATTTTTCCCCTGGTTCCCCACTCTCTGGTCCATCATCGAATTAGGCTTAAATGCATTCCAATATAAATGAAAATAGACTACCTTCAGTTCGTCAGGTGAGTTATTGGTGTATTGTATGGTTTGATTTCCGTTATAGGTAAATTTTTCAGCATTGACATCAATATCCATCTTGTATTTGGCAGCCTGCTGATAATAAGGCGTTTGCTGAGCCTGAAATTGTGAAATGATAAACGCAAATAGGATTGCAACCGATTTTCTCATTTAAAATTTATTTTTTTCTAAAGGTAATAATTTCCGCTTGAACCTCAAATGTGGAGTTATTTGAGATTTATCTTGTTTGATAATCTCTGTCGTTTTTGAATAAATAATATTTTGTATAAAAAATCCTCAAATTGTAAACATTTGAGGATTAAATAAAATTAATTTTTAGTAAAATTTCCTTCATTTTAATTTTTTGAGATTTTGGAATATGCATTCATAATATCTTGCACATGTTTTTCAATATCTTGTTTTGATTTATTATAGAAAAATTTTTTAGAATATTCTTCAATAAAATCTAAATTGTTTTTCTCACTAACAAGCACATACACTAAATAAAACAAGGAAATTCCTTTACTAAAATAGCTCTTGTTTTCATTGTCATCTATTTCTACAACATCCTTTTTCCTAATTTTATTAAATTCTTTGGCAAATTCTGATATTCTCCCATTATATTCTATCAATTTATCTTCTAACTCTTTTATAGTAGTAATACCCACAAAATTTAATCTAGAATTCATCGATTGATCTTCACTATAATAGGAATTTAAATTAATTCCTGTCTTTTTAGAAATGTCTAAGTCAATTTTGTTGACTAATTCATTTTCTTCAATAAAAGTCTTAAGAGAAGCAGCATTAATTTCAACTTTCTCAGGATTTTCCACTATTTTCTTTCCAACATCTTTTGTATATTTTTCAAGCCCATCCCTAATTTTAAGAAACTCTAAATCAGCCGTTTCTAATAATGCGGCTACTCTATAAAAACTTCTTTTAAATTCATTGGGAATTGCACTTTCTGTTTTATATCCTAAATCATGTTCTATTTCTGCCCAAGCATGTTGCAAAATAGACCTTATCTGGATTTCAAACTTAATATCTTTAAACCTTTTATATTCTGTTAAGACTTTTCTATCTTCATGAAGCGTTACCACTTCATGAAGAGATCTATATCCGAATTTATCAGAATCTAATATTCTCTTATCTATTGAATTTTGAGTATCTTTTACAAATTCTCTATCAATAATATTTGCTATTTTATCAACATCATCCTCAAAGTAGGTTATAACCCTAACTCCAATTAAATCTGTTATATCAGATAAATCATTATACTTTTGTTTCCTAGATATCTTTTCATCAAGTCTCTTAGCATTCTTAACCCTAGATTCAATTTTATGATATCCTATATTATTTTGTATTAATAATTCTCTAATAAGCCCTTCAACTTTTAATCTAAAGTCATTATACTTTTTTAAGTTTTGCTCAAATTGAATCGCTAATGAATGCATAATATTACTTTTTTGAGGTAATTTTTTTCCCGCTTTCCAAAATCTTTTCAAGGATTCTTAAAGTAATAAGATACGTCGGTTTTACTCCCGTAAGTCCTAATCCTCCCGAAGAAAGTGTGCTTCCTGTTTCCAAAGGATTATCCGAAGCATAATATGCATACATGACGAATAGATCCGGTGAAATATGATGCCTGATTTTAGAAGCTACCTGGATAGCTTTTTGATAATGAGCCCCTTCCATTTCAAGACCGATCGCTTTCCACGAAGTATTCATAAAATAGGAAAGAATATCCCTGTTCTGAAGTGAAGTTCCCAGAACCGTAATCATAGGTCCTTCAAAAGCTTTTAGTTCATCATCTTTAAAATCTTCCAGTGACAAAGCGTTTTCAAAAGGATAATTATCTGCCGTTCCCTCAAAAATATGGGATGTAGGAATCATAATATCCCCTTTTCCTCCGGCAAGGATTCCGGCTTTTCCCATAATAGAAACCGATTTCACTTTCATCATATACACCTCTCCCTGATGTTCGTAAGGCCTTAACAATTCATCCATCACCTCAAAAGCCTGTTCTCCGAAAGCATAGTCAAAAACCATGATCACATCATCTCCATTGAATTTAATATGACTGAAAGGAGTATTCTTTAAATCTGTTTTGCTCAGATCAATGATCTGGACATCTATATTACTTCCGCTTTTATCATCAATATAGATCATTCCTTCTTCCAAAGCATATTTTGAAACCTTGTCGCGGAGCTCTTTTTTATCGGAGATTTCTCCATATAATTTGTAATCTACCTGCTTATGATCTTTTTTCTTTAAAGCATCATTGGCATACAGCATGTTTTTTACCGAGTGCATGTTGGCCGAAATAATATGCAACGGACGCATGTGAAGATTGTTTTCAAATAAAACTTCTTTCACCTTGTGAGCCCATTTTTCACCGAAATAGTGGTGCCCTACTCTTTCTTTTAATATCGCGCTGAAATGAATTTCTCTTTCTCTTGTCTGCTTTGCATCTTCCAAACTTACTTTTCCTAAGTTGTAAATGATCTTAAATAAGCGATCCGGATTACTATCATCCCCGAAAGCATTGTAAGCATTCAACGTTTCATCAAAAGTTCTTCCTATTAAAGAAGAAAGATGAATAAGGGCTACTTCTTTTTCTCTTCTGCTGAATTTCTTTTCCCCTTTTACCACTTCTTCAATGATTTTAAAAGCCCGTATCGGCTTCCAGTTTTCTTCCTGAATGAAAGCGAGGTTTCGAATTTTATCAGCTTCTATAAATAAGAATGTTAAGTGGGTAAGAATATCATAGATTTCCGAACGCCCCAAAAGAACTTCAATATTCATCTGGTGTTCATCTATCCTGTAACAGTTTCTTCTTCTCTTTTTAGGTACAATAGGTTCGAAACTTCCCTTATCAAATCCTTCATCCGAAGTAAGATGAATAAAAGCACATTCCTCAATTCCTTCCGGAAGCCTGTCCAAGACATACATCAAACCATCCAGCTCCAGTTTATTAGGAACATTCATGGTTCCGTAAATTTCCGGATTGATGATTTTCAGCAAGCTTCTGATACTTTCTCCTGAAACACCGGCGGGTTTAAAAAAACCTCTGTAAAAGAGGTGTCTCATAGAAATGTACAATCTTTCAATTGCTTCCGTTGTTTCTCTTGCTCTAGAATTTGTCATAAAATAAATTTCACACAAATATACAAAATCTCCCATCAACTCACGTTAAGTATCTTTTAATAAGAGATTTAACATAATATCAATTCTCTAATGAATACATTGAAGTATAAAACAGATCTGTGGAACAAAAATTCTTTTTACATTTTAAAACCAGAATCACCCCCTTTCAAAAAACTAAACCTCAGTTTAAATTTTTATTTTTTTATAACAACCCCTAAAAATTTTAGGGTAAAAATATTTTCAATCCGTTTTTTTTGTAAATTTGCCCAGTAAAAATTAACCTTATTATGTCAACTTTAAGATTCAAAGCGTTAGAAACCTTACCATTTAAGGACTTTAGAAGAGACAACTCTGTTGAGGTTCCTGCAAAATTATCAGAATTATTCTGTCAGAATGTTTTCTCTGAAGAAACAATGAGAGAATATTTAACGAAAGAAGCATTCCAGTCTATTATGGATGCCATAAAAAAAGGGACTAAAATCCAAAGACATATTGCAGATCAGGTAGCTGTAGCTATGAAAGATTGGGCAATGAGCAAGGGAGTAACTCACTATACTCACTGGTTTCAGCCTTTGACAGGAAGTACTGCGGAAAAGCACGATTCATTCTTTACTCCTATTGAAGGAGGAAGAGCTATTGAAAGATTCAGTGGCAGCATGCTTATCCAGCAAGAACCTGATGCCTCTTCTTTCCCTAACGGAGGAATCAGAAATACTTTCGAGGCAAGAGGTTATACTGCTTGGGATCCTACGTCTCCGGCTTTCATCATGGGAACTACTCTTTGTATTCCTTCTATCTTCATTTCTTACACCGGAGAAACTTTAGATTATAAAACGCCTCTTTTAAGAGCGCTGAACGCGGTAGACGAGGCTGCAACCAACGTGATGCAGTATTTCGATAAAAATGTAACAAAAGTAACTCCTACCTTAGGTTGGGAGCAGGAATATTTCTTAGTTGACTCGGCATTATACCAGTCCCGTCCGGATCTGGTTCTAACGGGTAAAACCTTATTAGGCCACTCCCCTGCAAAAGGACAGCAACTGGATGACCACTATTTTGGTTCTATCCCGACAAGAGTAATGAACTTCATGAAAGAATTGGAAATCGAATGTATGAAATTGGGTATTCCGGTTACCACAAGACATAATGAGGTAGCGCCCAATCAGTTTGAGCTGGCTCCTATGTTTGAGGAAGTGAATGTTGCCGTAGACCACAACTCTTTGTTGATGGATCTTATGGCAAGAATTGCCCACAGACACCATTTCCATATTTTATTCCATGAAAAACCATTCGCAGGAGTGAACGGAAGCGGAAAGCACAACAACTGGTCTTTGGCAACCGATACCGGTGAAAATCTTTTAAGTCCGGGAAAAAACCCTAAGAAGAACCTACAGTTCTTAACATTCTTCGTGAATACGATTAAAGCTGTTCATGAATACGCAGATCTTCTAAGAGCTAGTATCGCTTCTGCAAGCAATGATCACAGATTGGGTGCAAATGAAGCCCCACCGGCAATTATTTCTGTATTTATCGGAAGTCAATTGTTCAGAGTTTTGGAAGAGCTTGAAAAAGTAACGGAAGGAAAACTTTCTCCGGACGAAAAAACAGATTTAAAACTAAATGTAGTTGGAAAAATTCCTGAAATCCTTTTGGATAATACAGATAGAAACAGAACTTCTCCTTTTGCATTTACCGGGAATAAATTTGAGATCAGAGCGGTAGGATCTTCTGCCAACTGTGCAGAGTCTATGACTGTAATGAACACCATCGCTGCAAAACAGCTGAACGATTTCAAAAAAGAAGTGGACACCTTGATTGAAAGCGGGTTGAAAAAAGACGAAGCCATCTTTAATGTATTAAGAGAGTATATCAAGCAATGTAAGAACATTATGTTCGAAGGTGACGGATATTCTGATGACTGGGCAAAAGAAGCTAAGAAAAGAGGATTGAACAATCTTAAAACCACTCCTGAAGCTTTGAAGCAGGAAATGGATAAAAAGTTCCTAGACCTTTATGAAGAGGTAGGCGTATTTACCCACAGAGAAGTAGAGGCAAGAAATGAGATCAAACTTGAGAAATATTCTACCGTAATTGATATTGAAGCAAGAGTTCTAAGTGATATCGCAAGAAACCATATTATTCCTTCCGCTTTAAATTATCAAAACAGATTAATTGAAAACGTTAAAGGTCTTAAGGAGATTTTTGGAGATAAAGAATTCAAAACATTAGCGAAAGAGCAAATGAGCTTAATAGCAAGTATTTCTGAAAACGTTTCCAAAATCAAATTAGGGGTGGAAGATCTGATCAAAGCAAGAGAAGCTGCAAAAGCGGTGTCCGACAGCCAAAAGCAGGCGGAAGCTTACTGTAACAAAGTAAAGCCTTATTTTGATGTTATCAGAGAAGCTTCTGATGATCTTGAAATGATGGTGGATGATGAGCTTTGGCCAATGACGAAATATAGAGAAATGTTATTCACAAAATAACATCCATAAGTTCCATATAGTTCAACTCTCCGGTATTTCCGGGGAGTTTTTTTTGTTTTATTAACAGGGCTAAAATTAGAGTTTTGAAAGTTAAAAGCCCATTAATAAAGGAAGCATCATTTATTTTGTTAAAAAATCTTAATAAAAAAAAACCGCAGCCTACCAAAAAAGGGGCATTGCGGTTTGTTTTTCTTTAACATACTTAAGTTATATGTTAAAATGTGTTAAAATAAGAACCTGACAATAATCATATCTCGGGTCTTTTTCTCGGAATCTCTACTTTTGTAATGCTTTTGAAAATAAATATTCCTTTTTTAACACGGATAATCAAATATATATGAAGAAAAGAGTTTTGTTTTATGTACTTGCTTTTGTATCTACGATGTCGTTACAATCTTGTGTTACCAACTATGTAGTTTCAAAACCAGCAACATACACTAAAGAATACAAAACAAATGCCAAACTAGCTTCCATAGATACTAAAAAAATGGAGCAGGATAAGCAAAGATTAATCGATTCATTCCTTGCTGAAAAGGCAGCTTCTTTAGCTAACGCAAAAAATTCCATTAAGAATTCTGAGATCGCCAAAGCGGTCAAATACAATAAAACCATTGATAATATCTTATCTGAAGCCGCAACATATCTTGGAACTCCTTACAGATATGGAGGAACTACAAGAAACGGTATAGATTGTTCAGCTTTTGTACTTTCTGTATTCGGTGCTGCAGCCGGACTTAGCTTACCAAGAGTAGCAGCATCCCAGGCTCAGGAAGGAGAAAGGATTGAGAAAGGCAACCTTCAGAAAGGAGATTTGGTTTTCTTTTCTCACGGAAAAAGAATTTCTCATGTTGGTATTGTAGAAAGTGTTTCTGAAGATGGAGAGGTAAAATTCATCCACGCGGCAACTTCAAGAGGTGTAATGATCTCTTCACTGAATGATTCTTACTGGGGTCCTAAATACAGATTTGCCAAAAGAGTGATCAACGAAAACGGAGATACTTACAACAACCTGGCTGCCACTACAGCTTCAACCGGAACAAGTTTTTAATTTTAAATAATTGATTTAAATAATGAATAGGCTGTCCCAAAAGACAGCCTTATTTTTTTAATTCATTTCAAATAACATCAAAAGACGGCTTTGAATTTTTTTTTAATATGTGGGCAAAAGCAACCAATCCGATATCTATTTCCCGCAGACCATGACCCTTTGAAGCTTTTACCTCCACCTCTTATTTGGTATCATTTACCTTTTCAATCATTCGATCTTTAATTTATCATTGATATTTTGAATATACTCACTGGGAGTCATCCCCACAAATTGCTTAAAGGCTCTGTTAAAAGTAGACTGGCTGGTAAATCCTGCCCCGGTATAAATATACATTAGTGTTACCCTGCTCAGATCATTTTCTTCTATAAGTTTTTTCACATAACTAATCCTGTGTGAATTCACATAATTGTTGAAGTTAGAATATCCCTGCAGCCTTATTGCCCTTGAAATATAATTGTTGCTTACTTTTAGAATAGTACTCAGGATAGAAATATTGAATTCTGGATTGATAAAAAGCTTATTATTAACCATTTCCTTTTCGATATTTTCAAAAAGTAATTCTGCACCGGACCTATCCTCTTCATTCAGTTTAACAGGAAGTATAATTTGTTCTTTCTCCTCAATAGCTGTTATGATCTCCAGTTCTCTAATTTTATCCTTATAATAAACAAAAAGGCAGATAATAATGATATTAAAGCCGATTACAGAGATATCAGTATACCTGATCTTTTCGTAAGGAACTTCTTTAAAATTAAATGAAAAAAAAATGGCGGTAAAACATATAATTACGAGAATAAGCAGAGCATATATAGAAAAAATAAAACCCTTTTTTTTGCCGAGAAAGATATATGCCCCAAATGGGATAGGCACAAGCCAACATAAGTTAACAATAGTGTGTTTCCAAAAATAGAGTATGAAAAAAACGATATACAGCGGTGCAATAATAAGAAAGCTTCGTACTCTTTTTTCTAAAAGGAGCGACGGAAAAATAGCGTCAAAAACATATACATGAATAGACATAACGACGGCTCCAGCCAAACAATAATACCCTACTGCTTCGTGCTTAATGAAATAAAAATATATTAGGGCATATATCAGTAAAATAACCGCCATTATATAATTATATCTTATTGACAGTTCACTTTTTAATCTTACTATTTCCTGTTCCCTTAGTGTTGCATTATTCATTTTTTGTCTTCTTTTTAATAGGCTTCCAATCAAAAATCACTTTCGACTAAAATAAACAACTGAATATAAGGCAATTAAACCTTCTATTATTGGTTTATCCATCTCTTATTAATATTCAATCAATAGTCACTTTTCACTGATGCTTCCTGCTCATTTATTTCTTAATCCCTAACAGGGCATATAATTTTGCATCATCACAATGAGAAAACAAATAATTTACAAAGGAAAAAATTTATTACCCATTGTTCTCGTATTGGGAACAGTGTTTCCAATGTATGGTAAGTCTAATTCGTTAAGATCTGACGATAAGCTTATTGACAAAAATAATCAAAATAACCATTCTCCTCTAATTTTTATCCGGAAGGGAACTCTTCTTTTTAACGCAAATCAATTATCGATTCATACTGATAAAAAATCCTCACTTCCGATCAAAACCAAAAAAAGAAAAACAGATAATACTCTTTTTATTTCAGAAGGGACAGCAGTATACAATTTGCAGGATGTTGTTGTTTATCGAGAGAAAAAAACAAATATTCCCAAACCGGCGAAAATCTTTGCCAAAAACACAAAACCACATAAAGAGCCGACCGAAACGGGTAAAAGCAAATCTGAAAAAATTATAAGCAATTGCTTTTCAGACCATAGTAAACAGAACCACTTTATACAAGCTTCGGATTACAGGTTTTGCATTACCCCCAAACAGAATGATTATCATAACCTGCTGATAAATGAGCGTGGCATTGGTGTTCATCCTATTGCTTTTCCGGAAGGCACACAGCCTGAATATCATCATGATATGGTCTTCTGTTACCTTATTAAAGACTTCAGCATCCGGCCGCCGCCTCGCGTGGCAGAAACTTAAAAGCAAAAATAACATTACAAAAGTGTAACAGCTCTTATAATCTTAAATCTGTCACATAATCATAATAAATAATATCATAACAGAAAAACAAATGAAAAAAAATATTTACACAGCAATAGCCCTGACATTATCTTCCTTAGCCTTATCTCAGGTCGGGATCAACACACAAAACCCACAAGGTGTTTTCAATATCGATGGAAAATCCGGAACAGCAACCACTAATACGACAACAGGCACACCAACTGCCGCACAGCTTGCGGATGATTTTATCGTAACCTCTTCAGGAGCCACCGGTATTGGGGCAATCCCTGACGCTTCAGCTATCCTGGAACTGAATGTCAGCCAGCTTGCATCAGGAAGCCAAAAAGGTTTTTTAGGCCCAAGAGTCGCTTTAACAGCTTATAATGATGCATCCACTATCCCAAACCCAGCAACTGGTTTATTAGTCTATAATCTGGGAACCCAGCCCACCTTTACTTTTGCAGGATATGCATATTGGGACGGTACCCAGTGGAGGCTTTTAGACGGTCGCTCACTAAAGCCCGGTACAATAGGAACTTTAAAATGCACTGAAGCGAACCTTAATCCACTGACTTATACAGCCGGAACTCCATTCGATGGGATAATGACCATTCCTTATACCGGAGGAAACGGAGGAATATACGGAGCACAGACCATAGGCCCTGTGAACGGGCTTACAGCTACACTTATACAAGGTAATATCGCACATGGAGCTGGTACCTTAAGCTACTCTATTACCGGGACACCAACCGTATCCAGCCCTAATACCACCACATTTCCAATTTCGATTGGAGGGCAAACATGTAGTGCAGAAGTTGGCGGAGGCAAAAAGCTGGCACCAGGAGAATATCAGTTCTTTACTTTTACATTACCAGCGACATATGTCGGATTATTGAGTACATATATCGGTGGTACTTATGATGCTATTTTAGGACAAAAGGTAAGATTGGATATTAATTTTACCAACAGCTCTAATGCAGGCTCCGGCGCAGTTACCTACAATCCTCGTTTGGTAAATATCTCTGCTTCTAACATTAAAATGTGGTATGCAGCATTATCAAATGAAACTAATTATCGTCGTGCTAATGTCCTGGTCGCTCCGGGGGGTTATCTGGAAACCGATAACGGAATTTATCTTAACTGGGGAGACAATATGCATAGTGGTTCAACAGCGATTACTGCAACCTCTGGTGACAGGACTGGAAGTGATAATTCCCAGGAGATAGAAACAGTGGATTTACTTGTAGACGGAATTTGGTACAGAATAACAGTTTATGTTTCCGTAGATAACCTAAATGATACTGATGCTACTAATAACATCCGACGTGTCTTTATGACAGCACAGAGAATGTCGGCTTAAATGATTAATTAAATGCCCCCGCCTTCTAATTTTAAATACACAAATAATGGGAAAGAATCAAAAGGGGGTATCTTTTTACCATAGAAAAACTATAAACACAAAGTTATAAAACCGGCCGGGCAACTGTCTTAATTCGATAGGTTTTGTATGATTTTTTTCATCATTGTGATTTTACAGCCCGGCTTTTATCAAAATATACAACCTAACAAGTTTAAAAGACGTACAACATGAACTTCAAAAGCATCCATATCGGACAAACGGTTGAGCAAGGTGTGGCAGACCGAAAAATAGAACTATTCCGCATTTGTAATTTCTTTACATGTACCGAGGAAGAAATAAAAGAAATGTATCAGCAAAAAAGCCTTGAAACGGAAACCTTGCTGAAATGGAGCAAACTGTTGAATTATGATTTTTTTCGTGTCTATTCACAACATCTTATCCTGTATGCACCACCCACGACAAAAGAGAGGGATCAAAAATTCAAAGAGACAAAACTTCCCCAGTTTCGAAAAAATATCTATACTAAGGAAGTCATTGATTTTATACTGGAGCAGATACAAACAGGTGAAATGACCAAAGTAGAGGTAATGAAAAAATACTGCATTCCTAAAACCACGCTTTACAAATGGTTGATAAAACATGGAAAACAGATGGAAAGCTAACATAGCTCTATTTAGAATCTGATAAAGTATAAAATCTTAACATACAATGAACACGACCAATGAAAAATAATCTTCCTGACTATAAGAGCATTTATTCCGATATATTAAGCAAAAAATCCCCACAAAAACAAAAAGAATGTGAAGCATTGCTTAGCCGGGAAAGCTTATCTGCTTTAAACATTATTGAACTTAATACAATCATCTTCGGGACACCGGATAAGCAAACCGAAAATTTCAATAAGATGCACCGTTCCTACCGAAAATCTGATATTCTGAAAATATTAGATTATCAGAAAAAGAACAACCTCAATAACATTCAGCTTGCAGGGCATTTCAAATTGAGCCGCAATTCCATTACAAAATGGAAGAAACTTTTTCAAGTCTGATAATAATGAGTGAATTTGTACCGGGGAACTTGCAAAAAGAGGCTGTCTCAAAAAGCAGAACAGTCTCTTTTTATTGTAATGATCCTTTTTCCATACAAGAGAGTCTATATCGCTGATATTAATTATTAAATTTTAAACCTAGCTATTTTTCTCTATTTCTATATCAAGCTTATATAAGAGCCCCGGGACTTCCGAAAGTGAAAATTTCGCTTTTTTAAGACGGTTGGTGACCGGATCTATAGAGTAATTGAAAGATGTTCGTAAATCAGCCTTTTCGAGGTTAGTGTTTTCAAAAACAGATCCTGCTAAATCGCAGTCATGGAACAAGGCATTAGAAAGGTCACATTCTTCAAAATCCACTTCAATCAATTTCGAATTTTTAAATGATATCTTTTTAAGAGAGGTTTTATAAAAGCTGGAATTGTTTAAGGAGCATCCGTCAAATGTAAAAGAAAGTCCAAATTCATTGCAATCGTTAAATGAAAGCCCAAGCATTTTACAATCTTTAAAAGCCACATCCCTGAAAGCCGTTTTTACAAGTTTAGCCAAACTCAGATTACATCCGGTGAACTCGCAGCCGGTAAATTTAAATCCTGAAAAATCGGCATGCTCAAAGCAACAGTTTTTAAAAGTACAGTTTTCATATTCGCCTTTTTCCAACGGATGTTGGGCAAAATCAGTATTGCTGAAATTTTGTTCTGAAATATAAGCTTCTTTCATACACTATGCTTTTATGATTATAATACGTCTTGATAATCTTTGATTTGGAACATACCGTGAGATATTGATTTTCTTTTTTTATACCATCTCCGATGAGGTTACACCAAGCTGTTTTTATCAGAATAATTTAATTTAAAGAAAATAAAGGTCATAATAGAAAATGCCAGCAATGAGCTTCCCCCATAACTGAAGTATGGCAACGGAATACCAACGGTTGGAAAAAGCCCCATAACCATTCCTAAATTGATCGAAAAGTGCATCAGAAGGATTGAGGCGAAACAATACCCAAAAACACGATTAAAAGTAGATTTCTGTCTTTCTGCGAGATAATAGATCCTGCCAATGTAGATCATGTAACAAAGAATCAGGATAGCACTCCCCACAAATCCCCATTCTTCTCCTACTGTACAGAAAATATAGTCGGTTTCCTGTTCAGGTACAAATTTACCCTGGGTAACGGAACCTTCGCGATATCCTTTCCCTAAAAGTCCCCCGGAACCGATTGCTGTTTTAGAATATAATAAGTTATAACCGGAAGTATCTCTGAACGCTTTTTCACCTTTATAAAGAACTTCAATTCTTTCTCTTTGGTGCTTAGGAAGCTTTTCTAAAACATAAGGAGAAGCAAAAGCTAATCCGCATAATATAATAATGGAACCCGCAATCCCTGAGATAGAGATTACATTCCAGGACATTCTGTAATAATTCATGGCAATCCATCCGCCGGCAATCAATACAATCGTAATGATTACATAAATAGGATTAACAGCCAACGAAACCAGGAATACTCCCGCAAACAGGAAGCCAACTCCAAATAACAATCCGCTTAATCCTTCTCTGTATAAGGCAATAAAAAATGCAATGAATACCAGCATGGAGCCCACATCCGGAATAGCTAAAACCACTACTGCCGGAATACCTATAATCCCTAAAGAAGTCCACAGGGATTTCTTATTACTCAAATTAAAATCAGGTCCGGAAACATAGTTTGCTAACATAAGGGCGGTTCCTATTTTGGCAAATTCAACAGGCTGCATGGTAAAGCTTCCGAACTTATACCAGTTCTTTTGCCCTAAAATTTCTTTCCCGAAAGGAAAAAGGCCAATCAACAGTAATACCCCGCCTATATAAAAAATACCCGCCATGTTTTCGAAGAACTTACTTCTTCCAACAAATATAATAAGCCCAACAAACAGAGAAATACAGAAGAATATCAACTGCTTTTCTCCCAGCTTCTGATCCACGCTGTAAATGTTTGCAATCGCAAATGCGCAAAGCAGGAAATATAGGCCAAGCCCTATTTTATCTAATCCTTCCGTCCATTTCATTGTTTCTTGGTTTTACTTATTTGGGTCTCTTCTTCTATTTTCTTCTTGAGCTTGGCTTTTTGTTTTTTAACAAATTCAATACTGTCCTGCATTCTTTTAAGCTTAATGGAGTCCGGTTTTGGTTCTACATATAAGCCTTTTCGTTTCAGATCTGCAATCCATTGTCTTTTATATTCAGGCATAAAGCTGGAGGTTGTCATCTTTTTGTAAAGATGTTCTCTCTTCAAATCCCCGGTAATATATTTTTCTGCAATTACCGTACAAGCCGGACCAGCCCATGTAGCACCAAATCCCGCATGCTCCATTACGGCCGCTACAACAATTTTAGGTTTATCCGCCGGTGCAATCAATACAAAAATAGAGTTGTCTTTTCCTTGTGGAACTTGTGCTGTACCCGTTTTAGCCAATTGGGTAAAGTCATTTGACTTCAACCCGTGCGCCGTACCTCTTAGAACTACCGCCTCCATTCCTTTCAGAACAGGAATAAAGTACTTCGGATCAACCAGTGTTTTATGTTTCTTTTTAAATCTCGGATCCGGATTAGGCTTTCCATCAATGGATTTAACAATATGGGGAGTATAATACCATCCCTTATTGGCAATGGCTGCTGTATAATTGGCCAGCTGAAGAGGTGTAATCATTACATCCCCTTGTCCCATTCCATTAAAGACTGCACCGGTTGCTAAAGGATCCCAATTTTTATAATCCTTTTTAGAACCACTTGCTTTAAGAATAGCTTTCATTCGTTTTTCATAAAACTCTCCGGACGGAATCTTCCCGGGAGCCCCGGAAGCCAGGTCATTATTTAAAAACTGACCCACTCCAAAACTATTCATAATTTTCTTCCATTCATCCACTCCTTTGGAAGGGTTTCCAGGATATTTATTGATAATTGCCAAATATGCATACGAAAAAAAACAGTTACTCGAAACCTGAATTGAAGGAATTAATGGATCTGCCCCTCCATGCCCTTTAATCCTCAGACCTCTGTAATTAAATCCGCCACCGCAAGGAAAAACAGTGTTTTCATCCATAACACCCATCTGCATTGCAGCAAGAGCCGTCAACAATTTAAATGTTGACCCGGGTGGATAAGCTGCCTGAACAGATCTATCAAACATAGGTTTGTTCTCGTAAATAGTATCTTTATTTAAAGCATAAATATTTTTAGATTTATTGGCTCCTGTAAACAAATTAGGATCGACATCCGGTCCTGTTGCCAGTGTTAGGATTTCCCCATTATTAGGGTCGATTGCAACTATAGCACCATGCTTATTCACCAACATTTCCTCTGCCATTCTCTGAAGATCATAATCGATGGTTAAAGTAATATCCTTACCCGTAACTACGTCCTTATCCAGCGTCCCGTTTTTATAAGACCCGATGCTTCTGAGTTTAATATCTTTCTGGATATATTTCATTCCTTTTATCCCGCGAAGCTCTTTTTCATACGATTTTTCAATTCCCCTTTTCCCTATGAAATCCCCGGGAAGATAATAGGTGGAATCTTTTTTAATTTCGCCTTCATTCACTTCACTTGTATACCCTAAAAGGTTTCCGGATGTAGAAACTTCATATTGGCGTTGAGGTCTTGAAACTATGCTAAACGCCGGATATTTAAAAATAATCTCCTGGACTCTGGCAATATCTTCCCTGCTAAGATCCTTGATAAAAGTCATAGGAGTCAGCTTGGAATAATATTTTTCTTTTTTGATGGTCTTGATTCTATTGATAAAATCTGATTTGGTGATCCTCATCAGATTACAAAACCCTAATGTATCAAAATCAGGCTTCATCAGAGCCTGGGTAAAGGAAATCTCATAAGCCGGCTGGTTACCCACCAAAATTTTCCCATTACGGTCGAAAACAACTCCCCTTTGCGGAATAATATATTCAATTTTAATAGAGGTATTGGCGGCATTTAAGGCATAACGGTCTGTAAACAGCTGCAAATAAGCAAGTCTCGCCACAAAAATTGCGGCAACAACGATAAGAACGGAAAAGATTTTTAAATAACGTGTGTTCAAACTTTTTGTTTGATTTTAAATATTAATGCATATATAACGATAAATATAAAGGAAATTATACTTGTTACCAATACATTAAGTAATATTTCAAAAAACCTGCTCAACTTAAAAAATTCAATGTACTGCACTAAAAGCTGGTGCAGAAAAATACTTGAAAACAGGAACAACAGGAACTGAGCCCATTGAAGAGACTGAAAAGAAAAAAAATCTGTAGATGTATCTGTAGATGTCCTGAAAATCAAGGTCCTGAAGTAGGCAATTAAAGTCGTTGCAAATGCATTGATGCCTCCCGAATTTAAAAACATGTCAATAGCAAGGCCTATTAAGAAGCTTAATGCCAGAAACTGGAATTTATTTCTGAAGAAGGGATAAAACATGACAAATACGGGATACAGTACCGGTGTGTACTTTCCGAATAACGTAATCCTGTTCAAAACAAAGATTTGCAATGCAACAAGAAAAATCATGATTAAAATATCCGTAAATAATGTCCTGCTAATCATTTTCTTTTTTTATTACTGCCTGCAATGTATCCTGGATTCTCTGTACCTCAGCTTTCTTAAGATTTTTAACAACATACACCTTGCTCAATGCCCCCATCTTTTCGCTGAGCTCCACTGAAATATCCCAGAAACCCGTTTTATTATCTACTGAGTATCCTGCAATGGTACCAATCATAACACCTTTAGGGAAAATCGCTGATTTTCCGTCGGTGACAACAGTATCCCCGATTTTCAAAGCAACATATTTGGGAATATCTGCTAAGTGCATTACTCTTGAATTATCTCCGCCCCAAGTTAGGGTACCAAAGTATCCTGAATTTTTTAAGGCCGCATTGATCCGGATCTTATTAACGCTTAAAACGGACTGAACCAGTGCATAGCTGTCTGTAGAATTGATAACAATTCCGGCAATTCCTTTCGGAGCCATTACGCCCATTTGTGGAAACACCCCGTCTCTTTTCCCACGGTTGATCGTGAAATAATTATTCCTTCTGTTGATACTGTTAAACACAATCTCTCCATCTACAAATGTATAAATCTGTCCTCCTCCCAGCGTATCATGAACTTTTCTGAAAACTGGATTTTTTGCACCCTCTTTTCCATAAAGCTGTACCATTAAGGCTTTATTCTGGGCTACCAGATCCTCGTTGATCTGCTTTAGCTTAAGGTAAGAAACACCTTCGTCGATATATCCCGAAACCCAGGAATTGAAGGCAGCGGTTTGCCCGGCAATCCAGGATCTCTGCATGGCGTTTTTAGAGAATATCAGAACCAGAGCAATAATTTGCAAGAAAATAAAGAAGACAAAAAGTGCGTTCTTCGAAAATAATCTCAGCAAAAATCCCATTCAGATAATATAAGTTCGTAAAAGTTAAAATTATTTAATTAAGAAATTGAACTTATCCATATTCTTAAGCGCAATACCCGTTCCTCGCACTACGGCTCTCAACGGATCCTCCGCTACAAACACAGGAAGACCTGTCTTTTTGTGAATTCTGTCTGCAAGACCTCTCAATAAGGCGCCTCCACCTGCAAGATAGATCCCTGTTTTATAGATATCTGCAGCTAATTCAGGTGGTGTTAAAGAAAGAGTTTCCATTACAGCATCTTCAATTCTGATGATCGATTTGTCCAATGCCCTGGCGATCTCCTTATATCCAACCATAATTTCCTTTGGTTTTCCAGTGATAAGGTCTCTTCCTTGTACCGGGATGTCTTCGATATCTACATCAAGATCTTCAACGGCAGATCCCACTTCAATCTTCACTCTCTCTGCTGTTCTTTCTCCGATGTATAAATTATGATGAGTTCTTAAATAATATGCAATATCATTAGTAAATACGTCTCCTGCAATTTTCACGGACTTATCACAAACAATACCTCCTAAAGCCACTACTGCGATTTCCGTAGTTCCTCCACCTATATCGATGATCATGTTACCTTCAGGTTTCTGAACATCAATACCCACTCCTATTGCAGCAGCCATTGGTTCATAGATCAATTTCACTTCCTTTGCATTTACTTTTTGTGCAGAATCTCTTACCGCTCTCTTCTCCACTTCTGTAATTCCTGAAGGGATACAGATCACGATTCTTAATGCCGGTTGAATGAATTTACCTTTAATTCCGGGAATTTTTTTGATAAATTCTTTGATCATATGTTCAGAAGCATGAAAATCTGCAATTACCCCATCTTTCAATGGACGGATAGTTTTGATATCCTCATGAGTTTTTCCCTGCATATGCTTTGCCTGTTCCCCTACAGCAATCGGCCTTCCCGTAGAACGCTCTATGGCAACTATTGAAGGCTGATCAATAACGATCTTATTATTATGAATGATAAGGGTATTAGCAGTTCCTAGGTCTATCGCAATTTCTTGCGTAAACATATCAAATAAACTCATATATTTCTTCTGATTTTAAGATTACAAAGATATAAATTAAACACGACGAATAAAATTCAACGCGTATATAATTTGGTTAAAATTTTATTAAAATTTGAAATATTTTTTTAACGATTTCTCTGCATTTTTCTATACATTAAAAATTGCCATCAACTCAACCTCTTTTTTATAGTTTTTTACGATAATTATCATATACATTATCAGAGAATGATTAATTAAAAAAAACGTAAATTTGCGACTGCTTATGTTACAGTATTCTGATATGCATCAAACATCAAATTTCGCCGTACTTTCTATAAGCTACGAAAAAGCTGACGGAGAAACACGTGGGAAGTTTGCTTTTTTTGATGAAAATATTAAAAGTTTCGTTTCCCGAATTCATGATGAAGATTTAGGAGATGCTTTTGTGGTATCCACCTGTAACAGAACAGAAATCTATACCACTACTCCCAATTACCTTTTAGTTGCGGAAGAATATTGCAAAACAATCGGTGTTCATCTTACGGATTTCCTTCAGTTTGCCAATATTCTGACAAAAGAAGAAGCTTTAACCCATTTGTTTAGGGTAGCGGCAGGCTTGGAAAGCCAGATTATTGGTGATTTCGAAATTATCGGGCAGATTAAGAAAGCCTACAGTCGTTTTAAAAAAGAAAGACAAAATTCTAACCCGTATCTGGAAAGAGCCATTAATTCGGCAATTCAGATTTCCAAAAGAATTAAAAATGAAACCGGAATTTCAAACGGTGCGGCTTCTGTTTCCTATGCCGCCGTTCATTACATCTTAAATAATCAAAAAAGGATCACCGACAAAAACATCCTTCTTTTAGGAGTGGGCGAAATCGGGCAGAACACCGTTGAAAACCTGGTGAAACACGTTTATCAGCCTAAGATTAAAATTGCCAACAGAACCCAGGAAAAAGCGGAAAAAATCTCACAGAAATACAACATTCCTCACGTTGACTATGCTGATTTTGACAAAGAATTGAGGAATACTGATATCCTTATTGTGGCCACAGGTGCAAAACATCCCATTATCAATTCTTCTCATTTTCCCAACGGAAAGGAAACATTGGTTATTGATCTTTCCATTCCCCATAATGTAGAGAAAGACGTTACCAATAATGAGAATGTAACGCTAGTGGATGTTGATGAGCTTTCTAAACAAATTCAGGAAACTATTCAGCAAAGGGAAAAAGAAATTCCAAAAGCGGAAAAAATCATCAAGGAAATGACCAAAGACTTCCTTGAATGGGAAAAAAAGAGAAGATTAGCACCTAATATCCATCATTTCAAAGCGGTTTTAAAAAATATGGAACGCAATGAAATGCATAACTTTTACAGAAAAAACAAATACATCAATGTAACGGATATGGAGCTTTCTGATAAAATGATCCAGAAAATCACCAACCGTTTTGCAAAATATATCATCGATAATCCTTGGAAAGCCGAAGAAATTAGTAAATTAATGCACGAAATATTAGTTGAACAACCAAACAACGAATTCAATGAAAAGCATTAGAATCGGAACAAGGAATTCCGCACTTGCACTTTGGCAGGCGAGAGAAGTTGCAAGGCACTTACAAAACAATAACTATTTAACCGAGATCGTTCCTATTGTTTCTTCCGGGGATAAAAATCTTACCCAACCCCTTTATTCTTTAGGGATTACCGGAGTTTTCACAAGGGACCTTGATGTGGCATTATTAAATGACGAGATTGATATTGCCGTACATTCTTTAAAAGATGTACCCACTCAGTTACCTGAAAATATTGAACTGGTCTCTTACCTTGAAAGAGATTATCCTCAGGATGTCCTGATCCGAAAGGAAGAATCCAGAAATAAGGAGTTCCACGAATTAAAACTGGCAACAAGCAGTTTAAGAAGAAGGGCTTTCTGGTTAAAATACTATCCGGATGCCACTTTTTCCGATATCCGAGGAAACATCCAAACCCGTCTTCAAAAACTGGAAGAGGGAGATTTTGATGCTACTATTTTATCTTTAGCCGGAATCAAAAGAATGAAAATGAGCATTGATTATGAAATGCTTCCATTGATGATTTCAGCACCGTCACAAGGAGTAATAACGGTTGCCGGACATTCTGATAAAAAAGAAATCAACGAGATCGTAAAACAGATGACCAATCATAAGCGTACCCAGATCTGTGTTGAAATGGAAAGAAATTTCCTGAATACTCTGGAAGGAGGATGTACGGCACCTATCGGAGCTTTTGTAGAAATCATCGAAAACCAGGTTCGCTTTAAAGCCGCCCTGTGTTCATTGGATGGCAAAAATTGTATCTCGCTGGACGAGAACTTCGAATACAATGAAGCGGAGAATTTTGGAGAAAAATTCGCTAAAGTTATCCTTGAAAACGGTGGAAAAGAATTGATGGCAGAAATTAAAGGCAAGCTGTAAAACGTTCCTTTATTCCCACATAATTCAACGAAAATGAAAATCTTATTTACCAAAAATATAGACCCGTTTGTGATATCCAAAGAATTAGGAAGGGATATTTCGGCAGACTATGTTGAGGTAATTAAGGTTGATCCTATACAAGTAACCCCATTTGACTTAAAAAATTATTCTTTGATTTTTTCGAGCGTGAATGGGGTAAATTCTTTTTTTAAAAATCAATTCAAGCCTAACGAAGATTTCACTGCAAAAAACTACAATAAGATCTATTGTGTAGGAGAAAAAACGAAAAAGGAATTGCGAAAGCATGGTTTTGGAACTTTTAAAGTAGTAAGGGACGCAGAAACGCTCTCAAAATTTATTATCGGTAATTGTCCGCATGAAAAATTCCTTCACTTTTGTGGAAACCTGGCCATCGATGTTCTTGACAAAAGCCTTCCATTACAGAATATCAAGTATAAAAAAGTGACGGTGTATCATACTACAGAAACCTATCCTTCTATACCTGAAAAATATCATGCTGTAGTTTTTTTTAGTCCAAGCGGAGTTCGTAGTTTTGCAAAGCACAACTCATTGGAAGGAATGAAACTATTTTCCATAGGAGAAACCACTTCCAACGAATTGAAAAAATACACAAAGGAAAAAATCTTCACTTCCGAAGGAAGAAATTTACACTCTATTTTAGAAATCATAAAAAAAGAGAGTAGCAGCATATGAATACCTATTGCCGGAAAAGCAATATTGATTAAATAAGTTATGATCAAAAACGACCTATATTTAAAAGCACTTCGCGGAGAAACCGTAGAAAGACCGCCAGTTTGGATGATGAGACAGGCAGGAAGATATTTACCTGAATTCATTGCGCTTCGTGATAAATATGATTTTTTCACACGATGCCAGACTCCTGAACTTGCCGCCGAAATTACCGTACAGCCGATCCGCAGATTTCCGTTGGATGCGGCCATTCTATTCTCCGATATTTTAGTGGTTCCCCAGGCAATGGGAATTGATTTTAAGATGAAGGAATCTGTGGGTCCTTGGCTGGATAATCCGATCAGAACCATGGAACAGGTTCAGAATATTGTAACTCCAGATGTGAATGATGCGTTAGGATATGTTTTTGATGCCATTGAGCTGACTCTTCAAAAACTAGACAATGAAATTCCATTGATCGGTTTTGCCGGCTCTCCATGGACGATTCTATGTTATTGCGTGGAAGGAAAAGGAAGCAAAGCTTTTGATATTGCAAAATCATTCTGTTTCCAACAGCCGGAAGCCGCTCATTTATTACTTCAAAAAATTACGGATACTACGATCGCTTATTTAAAGAGAAAGGTAGAAAAAGGAGTTTCCGCAGTACAGGTTTTCGATTCCTGGGGTGGAATGCTTTCTCCTGAAGATTACCAAGAATTCTCATGGAAATATATCAACCAGATTGTTGAAGCTTTAAGTCCTCTTACTCATGTGGTGGTGTTTGGAAAAGGATGTTGGTTCGCTTTGGAAGAAATGACTATGTCTAAAGCTTCTGCTTTGGGAGTAGACTGGACGATCAAACCAGAGTTTGCCAGAACTTTAACCAATCATACGATGACCCTGCAGGGGAATTTTGATCCTGCAAGATTGCATTCAACACCTGAAACTATCAAGAAAATGGTGAATGAAATGATCCACCGCTTTGGGAAAGACAGATATATTGCGAATCTGGGACATGGTATTCTACCTAATATTCCTTTGGAAAATGCCGAAGCTTTTATTCGTGCAGTAGTGGAATGGAAACCCTAAAATTAAATTCTTTATAAATACAAAAGCCCTTTCAGTGTTGAAAGGGCTTTTTAGCAATATTAATTGATCTCTGTAATGAAGTCTTCTTTAGGCTTTCTCACTTTGGTCAGGTTCACCAACCAGTCATTGCTTGCGTCTCTGTAACCAAGCGGTAAAAGAAGAACACTTTTTAATCCTTTTTCTTTCAGGTTCAGAATTTCATCAACCGCCTCAGGTGAAAAACCTTCCATTGGCGTTGAATCTACTCCTTCAAAGGCTGCTGCTATAATTGCGGCACTGAAAGAAATATAAGCCTGTTTTGCGGCATGGATGAAGTTTTCCTCAGCCGATCTTTGAGGATAAGCTCCCAATAACTGCTGCCTGTAGTTTTCCCATCCTTCATTTTTAAACCCTCTTACATCATTGGTAAGATCAAACATTTTGTTGATTCTTTCTTCCGTATAGTTATCCCATGCCGCAAAAACCAAAAGATGAGAACTGTCTGTAACCTGAGGCTGGTTCCATGCATGAGGTTTGATCTGTTCTTTGATATCCTGATTGGTAATTACAATAATCTCGAAAGGTTGTAATCCGCTTGAAGTAGGAGCTAATCTTGCTGCTTCTAATATTTTATCCACTTTTTCCTGTGGCACTTTCTGACCGTTCATTGCTTTGGTCGCAAATCTCCAGTTCAGCTTTTCTAATAATTCCATAAAATTAAATTTTGACTAAACAAAATTACCTCTAATCAGCCTATCTACCGAGCTGGAAATTACTATTTGAAATATTGTCAAAATCTATTATTTAAATTTATTATAAATAAAAATATTATCTTTTTTAAAGCACCTATAAAAGACAAGCATCCCTGAAATTTCAAGGATGCTTTATCAATTGTATATGTAATTTTTTTAGCTTAACATTCGTTGTGCTTTTTTGACCCCCTCCACAAGCAGATCAATTTCCTGGAAGGTATTATATACTGCAAAACTTGCTCTTACGGTTCCTGCAATATTGAAGAAATCCATAATAGGTTGTGTACAGTGATGTCCGGTTCTTACGGCAATTCCCATTTTATCAAGGATCATTCCTACATCCGAAGCAATACCTATTCCTTCAAGATTAAAGGAAACTACCCCTGTTCTTTTGGCCTTTTCTCCATATACTTTTAACCCTTCTATTTCCAACAGCTGTTTTTGAGCATATTCTAAAAGAACGTTTTCATGTCTCTGGATATTTTCATGGCCTGTTTTTTCTATAAAGTCTACTGCTGCTCCCAAAGCAATATTTCCACCCACATTTGGTGTTCCGGCCTCATATTTGAATGGTAAAGCGGCATAAGTAGTCCCTTCAAAAGAACATGTGGCAATCATCTCTCCTCCTCCATGAAAAGGTGGCAAAGACTCCAAAATCTCCTGTTTTCCATATAAAATACCCGTTCCCATCGGGGCATACATTTTATGTCCGGAAAACACAAAGAAATCACAATCCAGCTTCTGTACATCAATTTGAAAATGCGGTGCAGATTGTGCGCCATCAATAACAATATATGCATCTGAATTCTTTCTTGTTTTGGCAATGATTTCTTCAACAGGATTTACAATTCCTAATGCATTGGAAACCTGATTTACAGAAACCACTTTTGTTTTTTCGCTTAAATACTGATCCAGATAATCCAACTGAAGAATTCCGTTCTCATCAATAGGGATCACTTTAAGTTTTGCCCCTGTTCTTTCACAGAGTAATTGCCACGGAACAATATTAGAGTGATGCTCTAAATAGGAGATGATAATTTCATCGTCTTTTTTAAGCTTTTGCGTTAAAATATAAGAGATAAGGTTTAATCCCTCTGTTGCTCCTTTGGTAAAGATCACTTCAAAATCATGTTCAGCATTAATGAATTTCTGGATCTTTCTTCTCGAAAGTTCCATTTCTTCTGTTGCCAGCTGGCTTAGAGTATGAATACCTCTATGTACATTGGCATTAAGCTCCGTATAATATTTCTTCCATACTTCTAAAACCGAATCCGGTTTTTGAGATGTTGCCGCATTATCCAAGTAAACCAAAGGTTTACCGTTCACCTGCCTGTTTAATATAGAAAACTGACTTCTGATTTCCTGAATGTCAAACATGTATTACAATTTTATCATTAATGACGTTCTTATTTAGAACACTTCAAATTTACGGCTTTTTTCTGAAAGGGGCATTGATGAATATGATGATAGATGTAATCTAAAAATAAAAACCTGCCAAAACTGACAGGTTTTATATAGTTGTTTAAATAAGCAATTCTTATTCTGCTGCTGCTGTTTCTTCAGCTGCCGGAGCTGCTCCTTCTTCAGTTGCAACTTCTTCTTCATCTTCATCATCCATTGCCGCAGCAGCACCTTTCATTGCATTTCTAGACATCTTCACAGCTACTACAACTGCGTTGTCAGGGTGCATGAATGTATATGATTCAGTTTTAATGCTACCGATGTAAAGTTTGTTACCAATTCTTAATGGAGTAACATCCACAACGATTTCATCAGGTAAATTAGCAGGAATAGCCTTTACTTTCAATTTTCTGAAAGATTGACGTAAAACACCACCAGCAACAACACCTTTTGAACGTCCGGTAATTCTTACAGGAACTTCCATAATAACTGGCTTATCGTCAGATAATTGATAGAAGTCAACGTGAAGAATTTTGTCTGTAATCGGGTGAAACTGAATGTCCTGAAGAACAGCCGGAATTGTTTGACCATCAACTTCAATAGATACCGTGTGTGCTTCAGGAGTGTAAACTAAACCTTTGAAAGCTTTCTCTTCAGCAGAGAAATTTAAAGGCTCGCCACCTCCATAAACAACACAAGGAACTAATTCAGCATCACGTAAAGCTTTTGTAGACTTTTTGCCCACGCTTTCTCTTTTTGTACCTTGAATTGTAATAGATTTCATTATAAAAAATTTAAAAAAATTGTTTCAAAATATTTTGCAAACAACTGGCAGTCAATTAAATAATAAACTTACTGCTAATTGATCTATGCTCATGAACCATCTTCATCACGTCTGCAAATAACGGGGCGCAAGATAGCACTTTTATTTTAGATGACAAATGATTTTTTAAAGGAATTGAGTCAGTAACAATAACTTCCAGCAATTTTGAGTTCTCAATATTCTCATAAGCCTTTCCTGAAAGCACTCCGTGAGTAGCCATTGCTCTTACTGTTTTAGCTCCTTTTTCCATTAAGATATCCGCCGCCTTACAAAGGGTTCCTGCAGTATCAATCATATCATCAATAAGGATAACATTTTTTCCTTCCACATCTCCGATAAGGAACATTTCTTCAACGACATTGGCTTTTTTTCTTTCCTTATAAGCAATTACTACTTCTGCACCTAAATGCCCGGCATAATTTTTTGCTCTTTTAGCACCTCCCATATCCGGAGAGGCAATCGTAAGGTCCTCTAAATTCAGATCTCTGATATAATCTACGAAAATTGTAGAAGCATATAAGTGGTCGACCGGAATTTCAAAGAATCCCTGGATTTGATCAGCGTGTAAATCCATTGTCATAATCCTTGTAGCCCCTGCAGCCGTTAAAAGATTGGCAACTAATTTTGCACCTATCGGAGCTCTTGGCTTGTCTTTTCTGTCTTGCCTAGCAAGTCCGAAGTATGGAATCACTACCGTGATACTTTTTGCAGATGCTCTTTTTGCGGCATCAATCATAAGAAGAAGCTCCAAAAGATTATCTGCAGGAGGGAATGTAGATCCGATCAGGAAAACCCTTCCTCCTCTTACCGATTCGTCTAAAACCGGTTCAAACTCTCCGTCACTGAACTCCTGAAAGTTGATTTTTCCTAATTCCTGCCCATAATATTGGGCAATTTTCTCTGCCAAGTCCCTGCTTGTCCTTGTACAAAATAGATAACTTAACTGTTCGGCCATTTTTACTTTTTAAAGATTTGCAAATTTAAAAAAAAACCACAAGATTTACTCCTGTGGTTTTTATGTTTTTTGTTAGCTTATTCATTATGGGAATTTTACCCCTGAATATTTATTAGGATCAACTTGTGGTAAAGTTGATTTATATTTCATATTGATCGTTTTGATAAATTCGTTAGCAACAATAGCATACCCTCTACCAGTAAGGTGAACACCATCTAAAGAAAAGGCTCCTCCTGTGACAAATGTTGCAGTATACTTTACACCGTCCCATAGAATTCCTGATTTAGAATTGAGTTCCGTCATCTTGGCATTCATATCTACAAATGCTAATCCTTTAGATTCCGCTACTGCTTTAATTGTGGTATTGTATGCAGTAGTTGCGGTCAATACTTTTGCCGCTTCAGCTTCCGTTAATACAAGCTTATCTTCCAGAGGGTTTGACGTTCCTCCTCCAGCCTGAGGATTAAGAACCTTACTTGCCGGTAATAAAATCAAATCTTTGGATGTTGTTTGTCTGTATTTCGGTAACCCCGGAACAGCCGTTAAATCCTTATCAACAATAACTGCACCGTTGGCAACAGCCCCGGCAGTAAATTTAATCAACCTTCTTTGATATTCAGCATCATTAATTGCTCCTAAAGCTTTGGCCTGGGCCAACCCTGCATTATATTGTGCGTACCCTCCATTTAGCTGGGTAACCTGTGCATCCGTTAAGTTTGTAAGAGGCATTGCCGGTACTCTGGTGAAAAAAGGCACATTTGTTACAGTAGGAATATTTGCTATAATTCCTTTTCTTGTTGTACCACTTGGGAATAATGCACTAACCAGTGCTGTATAGGTACTATTAAATCCTACTCCTACCGCACCATCAACCGGGGTAATTGGATTAGATCCATCACCTCCCGTAGTGGCATATCCTAATACATCATTATTTCCAATCCATAAAGATATAAAAGTCGGATTCTGAGCCAATGCATCAGCAACTACAGATGAAGTGGTTGAAGTTGCAAATCTGGTATAATATGGGTTCGCTAACCCTAATGGAAGGTTTGCAGGATTCCCATATCCTGGAGCCAATAAATGTGCTACTTTAGCACCCGGAACACCTAAGTTCTGATATGGACCTCCAGCTTTCACATTATCTAAAGCTGCACCAGGAGCACTTTCAACAGGCGCGAGGCTTCCATTTACCAACTGAAGAGTAAGCTTTCCCGGGAAACCTGGCAAATTGGTAAATCCACCAGTATTATTTGGCATCAACGGTTGTTTAAACTCTCCTCCTCCTGCAAGTTTCATCTGCATTGAAATCATGGAAGGGTACGATTCATTCTGACCGTCAACATAAAGAGCTCCGTCCCTGTAACCTGAAGTTAAGGAATTCCCTAAAGCAACATATTTGGAGAAGTCTGCCTCTCCAGCCGTCACCTGTACATCTTTTACATCTGTATCGAAATCATCTTCGCAGCTCGTTGTAAAAAGAAGAGCAGAAATAGCGAATGTAGAAATTATAATTTTTTTCATAGTCTTTCAATTAAAAAGGGTTATAAGATAAGCCTAAACCTAAATAGAATGCCGTAGCTTTAGCCTGTCCGTAAAACCCGAGATTAGCATTTTTCACATCTCTTGCCTGAGGCATCGCATATCCTCCCGATATATCCACACCGAATTGTTTCAGCTTAAATCCTACCCCTCCTGTAACGACATAGGTGTTAAAGGATGGTGTTTCAGGGATAAAGTTTTCATCGGTATAAGGAGATTCATCATAATAAGCTCCAAGACGTCCAAAGATCATATCATTGAATGCATACTGGGTTCCCAGTCTGAACGTTTTAGCATTTCTAAAGTTTTTAGGAGAGACAGATATTGTCGGGTCTGCCTGATTTCCAACAGGAGCATTAGCAAAATCTAATGTCAGCTTACTGTATCTTTCCCACCCGTGATAGTTAAAGTCTGCAGACACTAACCACTTCGGAGTAATTTTATAGGTTAAACCAATGGTATATTCTTCTACTAAAGGTAAAGTTGCTTTGAAGCTATCTGTTCCTGATGCATCTAGTCCTAATAGCGGATAAATAGAAGCTGAAGGGAATTTAAATGTTGCTTTTCCATCCTTAGCTTTCATGTCAACCGGCGAGCGGTAAGCAATACTCACATCCAATTTAGGATCTGGTCTGAAATAGAAACCGAATCCATACCCGTGTCCGCTTGCTTTGCTGTCAAGATTAAGCTCTCCTCCAAATTGAGTAATTGCCTTATCCCAGTTTACATTACCTTTTGCGTAGATATAACTTGCACCGAAAGCCAGCCAGTCATTAAACCTATAGGAAACCATTGGCTGGAAATAAAAACTTTTAAGTTCCAGTTTCTGAACCATTTCTTTTCCTTCCCAATCGCTAGGCCACTCAATGGTACTTCCGAACGGGGTAGTAAAGCTAAAACCAACAGACAGTTTTTCTATAGGTCTGTAAGCTATTGCAGCATAAAGAGGTGTTCCGGTAGGATTATCAGTTTCCGTACTCTGCAGAGTATTCAGATTTTGAAATGTAATTTTATTACTTGCACCAAATCCTCCGGCAACAATACTTAACTTAGAGGGAATAAATGACATTCCAGCAGGATTGAAGAATGCCACACTCGCATCTTCAGCATGTGCACTGGTATGAGCCATCGCCAACTGTTTTACCCCCTGCAAAGAAACCCTGAAGCCTCCCGCATAAGATAAAACACCCGCCAATAATGCAGTTGATACTAATATTTTTTTCATAGACTATTATTATATAATCCAAATATAAAATTATTTTAGATACTCCTGTTAATATTTCTTAATAAATTAAACAATAACACAAAAGAAAATTATGTTTAAAATAACACTTTAACAAGAATGATATTTAATTGAATATATATTAGGCAATTAATAACATTACACCTCCATTGATGGTCTTTTGTTTAATGTTAAACAATAATGGTCATGAATATTTGAAACTTTTAGAATTACATAAAGATAAAAATATATAAATTTGCAAGATTAAATATAATATAATATGAGTTGTGGATGTAAAACATCCGGCGATTCTGCACATTCATGCGGAACAAAGTCCGCGAATGGTTGTGAAAGTGTAAATACCTGTGGTAATAGTTATAAATTAAGTGTTTTCGACTGGCTATCCAACATCAATAACCCTGTGGAAAACAGGTGTGATTATGTAGAAGTTAGATTTAAAAATGACAGAAAATCGTTTTATAAGAATGTAAATAATATCCCATTACATATAGGTAGCGTAGTAACAGTAGAATCCAGTCCCGGACATGATGTAGGTGTGGTAAGTCTCACCGGAGAACTAGTGAAAATTCAAATGAAAAAGAAAAAATTTTCAGAAGAATCATCACTTAAAATTTATCGATCTGCCAATCAAAAAGACATTGAGGTTTGGCAGGAAGCAAGAAAAAAAGAAGATCATGTAAAGATTGAGGCAAGAAAAATCGCCCACAGGCTCGGCCTGGAAATGAAGGTCACAGATGTTGAATATCAGGGAGATGCCTCAAAAATTACATTTTATTATACCGCTGACAACAGAATAGACTTCAGACAACTGATCAAAGATTATGCTGCTGCCTTCAGAACTAAAATCGATATGAAACAGATCGGTTTCAGACAGGAAGCAGCAAAAGTAGGAGGTATCGGTTCGTGCGGAAGAGAATTGTGTTGTTCTACATGGTTAACGGATTTCAGATCCGTGAATACAAATGTTGCCAGATATCAGCAGCTGAGTATCAATCCTCAAAAATTAGCAGGACAGTGCGGCAAGTTAAAATGTTGTCTTAATTATGAATTAGACAGCTATCTTGATGCTTTAAGCGACTTCCCTTCTTCTTCAACAACATTAGACACGGAAAAAGGAAGAGCATTCTGTATCAAAATAGACGTTTTCAAAAAGAAAATGTGGTTTGCCTACGTTGAAAATTCTATCGCCTGGTATGACTTTGATATTGATTTGGTTAAAAAATTAATATCAAAAAACAAACGCGGAGAAAAAATATTACCTCTTGAAGATCTGAAGCAACCTGAAACTTCGCTTCAGAGCATAGACCTGATTCAGGAAAATAATGTTGACCGATTCGAGAAGAAAAAAGGTCCTCATCACAAAAATAAAAATCAGAACAGGCCTAACAATAATCAGAACAATCAGAAAAGAAACAACAGACCTGAGAGACCTGAGAGATCTGAAAAACCCGAAAACACCAATCCCAATCAGCAAAAACAGCAAAAAGCCCAACAGCCGGCCGCTAAGTTGGAAAAGGTAGAAGCCAGCTCTGATGCTGAAAAGAAACCGAACAAGAAAAAATTCAAAAAGAAATATCCTCCCAAAAAAGATAAAAATGCGTAAAATTTTAGGATTATTATCTCTTATCCTTTTCTTTAGCTGCAACTCTTCAGGAGAAAACGTCACTATGAATTCCGTTGATAATAAATGGAATAAGAAAAGTGAGCAAAAATTTAATCTTGAAATATCAGATCCGCAGAATCCTAAAAATATTATATTTGTTGTAAGAAACAACAATGATTACCCCTACAGTAATATAAGGTTTATTGTGAATTTCACTAATCTCCAAAACAAAAAAAAGGAGACCGATACCATGAACTATATTTTGGCAAAACCAAATGGTGAATGGCTTGGTACAGGTTTTGGAGACACGAAGGAGACACTCTTTCAATATAAGTTGAACTACAAATTTCCGGCAAAAGGCAAATATGAAATTGGTCTGATCCAGGCGATGAGAAATGACAATCTTCCCGGAATTGAAGACATTGGAGTAAAAATAGAAACGGCTAAACCGTAACCATACATGGAAGAAAACAAACAAAACGCAGGAAGCCAGGGAAAAACATTTCCTCTTCCGCCCAAAAAAAATAAAAAAAATACCTCTTGGAAAAAATGGGTTAAGTTTATTTGGCTTGGACTCATTGCGGTAGTTTTAGGAATTTCAGCACTTTTCTTCGCAGTTTCTCAAGGTTTTCTTGGAGAAATGCCCGATGTAAAAGAGCTTGAAAACCCGGATATTTATGTTGCGTCTGAGATCTATTCCGCAGACGGAGTATTATTAGGCAAATTTGAAAAAGAAAAAACGCAGCCTATTGTTTATAAAGATCTTCCTCCTTTTCTGGTGTATGCATTACAAGCTAAAGAAGACGAACGTTTTAAGGAACACTCTGGAATTGACCTACAATCAGTTGCGAGAGCAGTCGTATACGGTGGAGGAAGAGGTGGTGGATCTACCATTACCCAGCAGTTGGCAAAATTACTTTTTACAAACGGAGCATCTCAAAATAAAATTGAAAGGGCTTTTCAGAAATTAAAAGAATGGGTAGTAGCCGTAAGTCTTGAGAAAAGGTATACCAAAGAAGAAATTGTCACCTTATATTTTAATAAGTTCGACTTCTTATATAATGCCAATGGAATTGAGATGGCTTCTAGAATCTATTTCAATAAAACAACTTCTCAACTTACATTACCTGAAGCAGCGATGTTTGTGGCTATGTTGGAAAACCCGGTGAAAAACAACCCGATGCGAAATCCCGAAAGGGCAAAAGCAAGGAGAGATGTCGTTTTGGAACAAATGCTGAAAACAGGTTATATTGATCAGGCTACACATGATAAAGCAGCGGCAACACCGATTACCCTGGATTATCATCCGATTAAAAATATTAATGATGACTACTCTGCCTATTATAAGTTTTACCTGAAAAAAGAGATTGACAATTATCTTCAGGATTATGAAAAGCAGACCGGTAAAAAATTAAATCTTTACAAAGACGGTTTAAAAATATACGTTACTCTTGATTCTAAAATGCAGAAATATGCTGAAGAGGCAATCAAGGAACACCTTACTGATCTTCAGAAGAGATTTGACGCAGAACAGAGAGGAAGAAAGCAGCGGCCTTTCTATTACCTGAATGATAAGCAGATTAATGATGTAATGGTTCAGGCGATGAAAAGAACCGGCCGTTATAAGCAATTGAAAGCAGCAGGAGTGTCTGAAGATTCCATCATGATGGAATTCAAGAAACCGATTAAAACTTCCCGCTTCACATGGAATGGAGAAGAAGAAGTGGAAATGTCTCCTTGGGATTCTATCAGATATCATAAACAAATTGCTCAGGCAGGATTGATGTCCATGGTTCCTGGAACCGGTGAGATCAAAGCTTGGGTAGGAGGTATCGATTGGCAACATTTCCAGTATGATCACATTAAACAAGGAAAAAGACAGGTAGGCTCCACATTCAAGCCTTTCGTATATGCAACAGCAATTATGAAATTAGGAATGACTCCTTGTTCAGCCGTTTCAAATGGCACTTATAACCATAAAGGATGGCATGTTCCGGGAAGAGGCGGAATGCTGACGCTTAAAGATGCATTGGCACATTCTCAGAACCCTGTGGCAGCACGCCTTATAGAAATGACAGGCGTAGATGCTGTTATTCAGACCGCACGTGATCTCGGTGTAACGGAGGAAATCCCTAGGAATAATACTATTGCGCTGGGTTCGTCAGATATTACCATTTATGAAATGTTAGGTGCTTACAGTACATTTGCCAATTATGGAAACTACAATAAGCCTGAAATGATATGGAGAATAGAAGATGCCAACGGCAGAGTGATTAAAGAAGTAAATGTAGAACCAAAAGAAGTAATGAATCCGCTGTATGCTTACACCATGATCGAACTGATGAAAGGGGTTGCTCAATATGGTACGGCTTCCGGGGAACTGGGAAGAAAAGGCATTTCAAAAGATGTTGAAATCGCAGGTAAGACCGGAACTACACAGAATAACTCTGATGGTTGGTTTATGGGTATTACTCCAAAACTGGCAACAGGTGCATGGGTTGGATGGGAAGACAGAGCCACACACTTCTTTGGAACAGGAGAAGGTCAGGGAGCCAGAATGGCATTACCGATCTGGGCAATCTTCATGAAAAAGGTCTGGGCCGACAAAACTTTAGGAATTTCTCCTGATGATAAGTTTGTAAAGCCTTCTGAATGGAAAGACGGATGCTCCGATCTGCAAGGACTTAACACTGGTTATGGTGACGATGGAGGACTTCAGACTATTGACGAGATCAAAAATCCGAAACCTGTAGACCCTACGCCAAAAAACAACCCTGAAAAGAAAGAAGAAAGCGTTAATGAAAATTTAAATACCGGAGAAGAAGTAGATTTTAATAAATAAACTCTTCTTTAACAATAGAAAAGACCTTCCGATTATTGGTAAGGTCTTTTTTTATTATTGGTATATTTGAACTATGAATATTGATAACATCAAACAACCTTTTATACAAAATTTTCCTGGAGATTTTTCAAACAATCCGGTCCAGAGAAATACTCCCAAAGTTCTATTTTCAACCACTCTTCCTGTTGGATTTGAGAACCCTTCCTTACTTATCTTTAATGAAAATCTTTCCGAAGAAATCGGCTTAGGGAAATACGAATCCCAAGACCTGGACTTTCTTGTTGGGAATAACCTTCCTGAAAACATTCACCCTTATGCTACAGCGTATGCCGGGCATCAATTTGGAAACTGGGCGGGACAACTGGGAGACGGCAGGGCTATCCTTGCGGGAGAAATCACTAATGAAGCAGGCCTGAAAACAGAAATACAATGGAAAGGAGCCGGTGCAACTCCTTATTCCAGACATGCGGACGGAAGAGCCGTGTTGAGGTCTTCTGTTCGGGAATACCTGATGAGCGAGGCCATGTACCACTTAGAAATTCCAACAACAAGAGCATTAAGCTTATGTTTTACCGGAGAAAATGTAGTAAGAGACATGATGTACAATGGAAACCCTCAGGAAGAAAAAGGAGCTGTCATTATAAGAACAGCAGAAAGTTTTCTTCGCTTCGGGCATTTTGAACTGATTTCTGCTCAAAAAGAATATAACACCCTGCAGAACCTGACCGACTTTACTATCCAAAATTATTTTCCGGAAATTCAGTCTGAAGGAGATCAGAAATACAAAGATTTCTTTGAAAGAGTATGCCAGAGAACTGCCGAGCTTATGGTTGAATGGTATCGTGTGGGCTTTGTCCATGGGGTTATGAATACGGATAATATGTCCATCCTTGGGTTGACCATCGATTATGGTCCTTACTCTATGATGGATGAATATGATCTGAATTTTACACCGAATACCACAGATCTTCCCGGAAGAAGATATGCCTTCGGAAAACAGGGACAGATTTCTCAATGGAACCTCTGGCAATTAGCGAATGCGCTTTATCCGCTTATTAAAGACGAAAAATTCCTGGAGGAAAAATTGAATGATTATGGCAATTATTTCTGGCAATCGCATGATAAAATGTTGTGTGGAAAATTTGGCTTTAATGAATTACTGGATGGAGATGAAGAGTTTTTTACCAATTGGCAGGGATTGATGCAGGAGTTCCAATTAGATTACACCTTATTCTTCAATCGAATGGAAAATATGACATCTGAGGGTGATCTGAAATCTACTTTTGAAAACATTTCCTATAGTCTCCTCAACGATGATAGTTTCAAAAAACTGGAAGATTTTATTAAAAGGTACCAAGGGCGTCTTTCAAAAAATACTATTTCACATCTGGAAGCTATCGAATTAATGAGAAAAAACAATCCTAAATTCACTCTGAGAAATTATTTACTGTTCGAATGTATTGAAGAAATTGAAAATGGAAAAACGGAAATGCTGCACAAATTGATTAAAGCACTGGAAAACCCATATCAGGAAATATATCCTGAATTTTCCAAAAAAAGGCCATCAAAATATAATGATGTCTCTGGTTGTTCTATGCTCTCATGTAGCTCATAAAAAACTTCCTATTTAAATAGGAAGTTTTTATTTTATCATTTTATTTTTTAATAAATTTTTTGGTTACAAAACCTTTGTCCGTTTTAAAACCAATAAAATAAGTGCCTGTTTTTAAATTTTTCACATTGACTTTATGATCTACAATTTCTGCATCCATTCTTATTCCGGACATTTCATAAATATAGACATCAAGTATTTTTGTATTTCCTTTAACATTAATAAAATCAGTTACAGGATTAGGATAAATTGAAATACTATTCTCAACAGCAGATGTAGTTTCGCTAGTCCCCAATAATAATGATTCTGTCGCTACGGCTCGCGTTACCATATTATCAAACAAATTATCTGAAGATGTCGTATTTGTAGAAAGAAGGTTTTGCACAGCATAGTCAAGCTCAAACGGTATTTTTATATCTGTTCCGGTTACTGTTTTATAAAAGCCAGGTCCCTTAAAGGTAACTGAACCATTTGTAGTATTATAGGCAAAGCCCACTCTTACCCATGTATTTGCAGGCAAAACAACTGATGTCGCAGGCGTTCCGGCTCCCAAATCAGTTAGAGTAACTATAGTGGCTGTAGTGTAAATTCCATAAATAGTTTTATTGCTTTGCTGCATACTTAATCCTCCTAAATAATAATTGTAAGTAGAATCATACAACTCTATTCCTCCTCCATTATTACTGGTAGAAGCAGGACCTGTAAAGAAATCATATTCGATTTGAATAATGTTATTACCTGCCGTTCTTGCTGCCCATGCTGCATCTAAACCATCTTTCCAAAGATAGCGTGCTGTTCCTGTTCCCGCAGTTGCAGCACCAATTATTTTAAAATTCTTTCCTGGTGTACCTGTTACGACCATGTAATCGGTATTAGCACCATTTAATTTCTGATATCCTGCCTGTCCAACAATAGTAGCCGTATTAAGTGCGTCAAAGTTTTCTTGTTGTAAAACTTGTCCATTGAATAAACTTAAAAAGCCTATACAAAATGAGGAGAGTAAAATTTTGTTCATAATTCAGTTTTTTATCAAATTATCAATAAAATTAAGCAATAACAAAATATTAAACAATAAAAAATAGAAATATTTAAAACAAATACAATAAAATAGAAAACATCAATTGTATTTAAAAATCTAAACAATAATCTCTATTTTTGCAAAAACTTTTAATAAGTGTCTCTCAAACTCAAATTTTACAATTTTTTCAAAATATTATTTCCATCATCATATTCTGAGCTGGCTGTCTTCATCTTTTTCATCCTATTTTATGGGACTTTAGGATGGTATATTGCTCTTGATTATCGAATTATTTTTGATTCCAGAATTCCTTGGGATTCTTATTTCAGTTTTGATAACCGCTCCATTGTGATGACCGGCGGAAGTTTTGAAAGACATCCCCTGTCCTATTATTTCTTTAATTGGATAAGGGAGCTGGCATTATTTATTTCAGACGGAAAAACAAATGCCGTTTTTAGGCTGGCTTTAGCATGGTTTAGCAATCTCGCTATAAGCTTAAGTATTCTACAGGTATTTAAATACTTGAAAAATATTATAAAATTACCCAATTCCATAAGCTCGTTACTTATATTATTTTTTGGATTTTTCTCAACTAATATTTTATTGTCTTTCACCCCGGAAAACTTTACCTACACTTTATTTCTTCTCACTTTGTACAACCATTATTCTGCAATTAAGATAAAGAAAGAACAAAAAACACCGGCTTTAGCCCTTACACTGGGAGGAATTACAATTGGCGGGCTTACCATCACCAATATTGTAAAAGTTTTTATTCCGATTCTATTTGAGAAAAACCTTTTTAGGAGCTGGAAAAACTTAGGAAATGCTGCTGTAAGGGTTTTACTTGCCTGCATTTGCTTTATTTTACTATACCTGAATAGAATTAATTTTAAATATCAATATATTTTTGACCAGACCAACAGGCAATATGAGAAGTTTTCCAATGTAAAATCCATTCCAACATGGGACATGATTGCTTCATTCTTTTTGGGCGGAAACATCTTGTTCCCTAATTTTATCGTCCGGGATAAGCACAACATGAAAGGCTTTCATTACAAGGCCCTAATCATGGATGTTTATTCTTCCTGGATTCCCTATGTTTTCATTTCAATACTCCTGATATTCATATGTTGGAGTTACTTCAAAAACTTTAAAAATAAGCTGGTTCAGGTATTAATGATTTCCTTCCTGATAGATATTATTATCCATTGTGTCATGAAATTCGGACTACACACTTCTTATATCTATGGGGCTCATTTTGTTTTTGTTTACCCATTATTGCTGGGATGGCTGTTTTATTCATACAGAACGGCACCTAAAACTTTATCATTTTTAGCCGTTACAATAAGTATTTTGTTGCTATACATGACTCTTAACAACTATTTCAGGATGACAGAGTTTTTCCATTTTATGAATCAATACTATTAATAAAAAAAGCTGAGAAAATCTCAGCTTTTTTTATTAATATTTAAAGAAAATTTATTTGGCTTCCGCACAGAATATTCTGTATTGTACCGCAATAGCGGATTTAAAATACTCTCTTACTTTTGAAAGGTCGGAGGCGGCACTTTGCTTGGTAAAATAGCTTCCTGCTAAAATTTTATAATTCGGTCTTAACGAAGCATCCGTCTCTACTTTAAGATTTGGAAATCTCCTTCTGAAATAGGCTTTCACTTCGTTAGCTTCTTCATTGCTTTTCACAGTGGTAATCTGGATTTTATACCCTAAAATCCTCGGATTCTTTCTACAAATCTCAGCATTGGTAAGCTCTCTGCTGGGAACATATATTTTAGCAGGTCTGGTAGAGGAATCATCTTCATTATCCCGGACTGAAGTATTCCCTGCCGTTCTTGAACATTTTTCTTCTAAATTCTCCAAAGCATCCTTTACTTTAGGGTCCATGGACATAATCAGCTCCGTTCCGGCCAAAGTATCTTTTTTTACAACCTGTTGTGCTTCAATATTATAAAATCCGAATATAAATAATACTGAAAATATTTTGATTAAATTTCTCATTTAAGCTTATTTCCGCAAATTTATACAAATTAAAAAAATATGCCAAACTAGTTATTTAGAATCAATACAAATTAAACGTAAATGATATTTTCCCTTTTCTATATGCCGTTAAATTTCTGTTAAAAACATTATTTTTGCCGAATTGATTGAATGTTCAATAATTTACTAACATAAGATAATTTAAATGATTAGTTGGAGAAAGCATTATAAACAAACGTTGATTGCAATAGGCTTATTGTTATCAACCAGTGCTTCAATTTACGGGCAAGACGGCGATCCAAAAAATGGTGAGAAACTTTTCAAAGCGAATTGTACTGCATGTCACGCGCTAGACAAACAAGTGATAGGACCTCCTTTGAAAGGGGTTGTAGAAAGACTTAAGAGTGAGCAGGGACTGGATACAGCATGGCTTCATAAGTGGATCAAAGACAACAAAGCGCTTAGAGCCTCCGGTGATAAATATGCCAATGAGGTTTTCGAAAAATTCAATAAAACTGAGATGTTACAGTTTCCAAATCTTACAGATAAGGATATAGACGACATCTTAGCATTCACAACTAATCCTCCGGCTCCAGAACCGGAAAAAACTGCAGAAACGGTTCCTACCGGCGATGCGGCAGCTGCTCCGGCAGACAAAACCACTACAAACATTGTAATCATTTCACTTTTAGCGATTGCTGGTTTATTAGTCTGGATCTTAATAAAGCTAAGACAATTAGTTAAATTAGGTCAGTCTGAAGACTTAGCAGGGCTTAACGAAACAAGAGTTCGTTCTTTCAGTGAAATCTACCAAAAATATCACTTCGTAGGTAAAGGATTATTGGCAATCCTGGCAATTCTAGCAACATATGGAATTTGGAACTGGATCATGTGGATTGGGGTTTACAAAGGATATAAGCCGGAACAGCCTATCTACTTCTCCCACAAAATCCACGCCGGAGAAAACAAAATTGACTGTCAGTTATGTCACTCCAGTGCCAAATACGGTAAAGTTTCTGAAATCCCGTCTATGAACGTTTGTATGAATTGCCACAGAACTATTTCCGAATACAATGGTAAATACTTGGAACCAGGAAAAGACAAAACATTCTATGATGGGGAAATCCAGAAAATTTATGCTGCTACAGGTTGGGATCCTGCAAAACAACAGTACACAGGAAAAACTCAGCCGGTGGAATGGACAAGAATCCACAACATGCCGGACTTCGTATACTTCAACCACTCACAGCACGTTGTAGCAGGTGAACAGGCAATCATCAACTCTTTCAACAAGAAGAATCCAAATAACAAAATTGATGTTGTTTGTAAAGCTTGTCACGGAAAAATCGACACGATGAATGTTGTTCAGATGGCTAATGATTTCACAATGGGATGGTGTATTGAGTGTCACAGAACTACAGAGATCGATATGAACAACGGTTATAATAAAGAGTACTTCAAGAATCTACATGACAAATTGAAAAAACAATACCCTAAAGATGGTGGTAAGATTACTGTAGATGCAATTGGAGGTCTTGAGTGTGGTAAATGTCATTATTAATAACTAAAAATTAGAAGTATCAATGGCTTCAAACAAAATACAATTCAGAAGTATTCATGAACTTAAAGATCCTGCTTTAAACAATAAGCTGGCTCAGAAAGAGTTTCAGGAAGAAATTCCGGTAGAAGATTTCCTTGGAGATGCTGAACAGAACGGATCTAGTACTTCAAGAAGAGATTTCTTAAAATTATTAGGTTTCTCTACCGCAGCGGTAACATTAGCTGCTTGTGAAGCTCCAGTAATTAAAACAATTCCTTATGTGGTAAAACCACACGATATTATTCCGGGGGTTCCAAATTATTACGCTTCAACTTATTTTGATGGTTTCGACTTTGCTAGTGTTTTAGTAAAAACCCGTGAAGGAAGACCTATTAAAATAGAACCTAACCCGGCTGCTAAAGATCTGGGTAAAACCAACGCAAGAGCTCAGGCAAGTGTACTTTCTCTTTATGATAATGATAAAGTAAAACAACCTAAACTAAACGGTAAAGACGAAACTTTCGATAAAGTAGATGATTTCGTTCTTAAAGGTTTGACAGAAGCTCAGGCAGGAGGTAAAAAGATTGTGCTTTTATCACATTCTATGCCTTCACCAACTTTCAAAAAGTTATTTGCTGAATTTAAAGCAAAATATCCTACAGCTGAATTAGTAACTTATGATGCTTTCCCTTATTCTGCAGCACTAGATGCAGCTCAGGAAGTTTTCGGACAAAGAACATTACCGGTTTACGATCTTTCAGCCACTGAATTAGTAGTTTCTTTCCAGGCAGATTTCCTAGGAGATTATAATGCCTCAAGTTTAGAAACTTCCTATGCAGCAGCAAGAAAACCAGGTGAAAACATGTTGAGACATATCCAAGTGGAATCCAACATGTCTTTAACCGGTGCGAATGCTGACGAAAGAATCAGATTAAAACCAAGCTTGGTAAATAAAACTTTAGTTGAAGTTTATAACGCCATCGTAGGAGGAGGTACTTCAGATAAGACCGCTTCCGAATTGGCCAAAGAATTACAGGCAAAAGGCAGTAAAGCTGTTGTTTTCGCTGATGGTTCTAAAGGAGCACAGGTTTTAGCACACTTAATCAACCAAAAATTGGGATCAGTTGCTTTCACTGGTAAAGCTAACTTACTTAAAGAATTTGATAAAGCAAGATATCAGGAATTCTTAGGATGGATCAATGCTGGTCAGGTTGGTGTATTAATCGCGAACAACGTAGACCCTATCTACTCTCATCACAAAGGAGCAGACTTTGAAAAATCTTTATCAAAAGTTCCTTATGTGATCGCTGTTACTGATAAGAAAAATGCGATGTATAAAGCAGCGAAAGCTGTAATTCCTGTAGCCAACTGGCTAGAATCTTGGGGAGATATTGAGCCTCAGACAGGAGTATATTCATTGATGCAGCCTACCATCCAGAAAATCTACAAATCAAGACAGATTGAAGAATCCCTATTGGTTTGGAAAAATGGTAAAAACAATGCTGCTAACAATTATTATGATTATTTAAAAGCGAATGCTACTTCTCTATTAGGAGGTACTTCTTTCAATAAGGCATTGTACAACGGTATCAATACTTCCTCTAATGCTACAACATTGGCTTACGCAGGAGGAAATGCTGCCCAGGCAATCGCTGAATTAGGAAACTTTAAAGCTGCTGATTTAGAATTGGTATTATATACTAAGACTTCTATGGGAGACGGAACCCAGGCTAATAACCCTTGGTTACAAGAGTTACCGGATCCAATCACAAGAATGTCTTGGGATAACTATTTGACAATTTCTCCTAAAGATGCAGAAAGATTAGGTATTGAAAACGATCTTAATGCAAGAATGCAGTTAGACGGTTCTATCGTAAATCTTACTGTAAATGGAGTAACAATAAAAGACGTTCCTGTATTCATCCAACCGGGACAAGCTGAAGGAGCTGTAGGTCTTGCCCTTGGATATGGTAAGAAAAATTCAGGAGCTACAGCTGATACAGGGGTAAATGCTTATCCTTTATTTGATGGTTCAAATCTGGTGCTATCTAATGTTAAATTAGAAAAGACAGGTGAAGATCACGAATTCGCTGGGATCCAACTTCAAAATACATTAATGGGACGTTATGAAATTGCGAAGGAAGTTCCTTTAGCTGATTTCTTAAACGTAGCATTTGATGATGAGCATAAAGGATGGAATAAGCCTTTGGAATATCATACAATCAGCGGAGCTCTTCCTGCAAGAAAAATTGATCTTTGGGACGCTTTCGATGATACAGACGGGCCTCACTTTAATTTATCTATCGACTTGAATTCTTGTACTGGTTGTGGAGCATGTATTATTGCTTGTCAGGCCGAGAACAATGTTCCGGTTGTAGGTAAAGAAGAGATCAGAATGTCCAGAGATATGTACTGGTTAAGAATTGATCGTTATTATTCTTCTAGACAAAAAGTAGAGGTTTACGAAGGTCTAAAAGAAGGAATGGCTGTTCCTGAATTATATGGAACCGCATTTGGTGACGGAGGTGCATTAAACCACCCTGCAGATAATCCTGATGTGATCTTCCAGCCGGTAATGTGCCAACACTGTAACCACGCTCCTTGTGAAACTGTATGTCCGGTAGCCGCTACCTCACACGGTAAGCAAGGTCAGAACCATATGGCTTATAACAGATGTATCGGTACAAGATATTGTGCAAACAACTGTCCATATAAAGTAAGACGTTTCAACTGGTTTACTTATAATTTAAATGACAAGTTCGATTTCAACATGAATAACGATCTTGGAAGAATGGTACTAAACCCTGACGTAGTGGTAAGAACCAGAGGGGTGATGGAGAAATGTTCAATGTGTATCCAGATGACTCAGACTACAATTCTTGAGGCTAAAAAGGAGGGTAGAAAAGTGAAGAATGGAGAATTCCAAACTGCATGTTCTAAAGCATGTTCTACCGGAGCAATGACATTTGGAGATATGAATGACAAGGAGTCTGAAGTTAGAGAATTATACTCCAGCAACAGAAGATATTATTTACTTGAAGAGATCGGAACCAAACCCAATGTGTTCTATCATGCTAAAGTAAGAAACAGAGTAGAAAAATAAAGTTTAAATAATAAATAGGTAAAAAATGTCAGGACATTACGAAGCTCCGATAAGGGAACCTCTAATTATTGGTCACAAAACTTATCACGATATCACAGAAGATATTGCACGACCTATCGAAGAAAGAGCAGGTAAATTATGGTGGATCTCATTATATGCAGCCTTAGCTCTATTCATCTATGGATTCGGGTGTATCGCTTATACTATCGGAACAGGTATTGGAGCATGGGGACTTAACAGAACTATTAACTGGGGTTGGGATATTACCAACTTCGTATGGTGGGTAGGTATTGGTCACGCCGGAACCCTAATCTCAGCGGTATTATTATTATTTAGACAGAGATGGAGAATGTCTGTAAACAGATCAGCAGAGGCGATGACGATCTTTGCGGTTGTACAGGCGGCAATCTTCCCTGTAATTCACATGGGTAGAGTTTGGGTAGGATATTGGGTATTCCCTTTACCAAACCAATTCGGTTCTCTTTGGGGGAACTTCAACTCTCCTCTCCTTTGGGACGTATTTGCGATCTCGACGTATTTCTCAGTATCAACAGTATTCTGGTTCATGGGATTGATCCCTGACTTTGCAATGATCAGAGACAGAGCTAAAACGCCTTGGACTAGAAAAATTTATACATTCCTGGCATTCGGTTGGGGTGGTAAAGCAAAACACTGGCAAAGATTTGAAGAATTATCTTTGGTATTGGCAGGTTTGGCAACTCCACTTGTATTCTCAGTACACACTACCGTATCCTTCGACTTCGCCACTTCGGTAATTAAAGGATGGCACTCTACGATCTATCCTCCTTACTTCGTTGCCGGGGCGATCTTCTCAGGATTTGCAATGGTACAAACACTATTGTTAGTAGCGAGAAAAGTTTGTCACTTGGAAGACTATATTACCATGTATCATATCGAAATTATGAACATCGTAATCATTGTAACAGGTGGGATGGTAACTGTAGCGTATGCAACTGAATATTTCATAGGATGGTATTCCGGATCAAGATTCGAAGACTTTACATATCTTTCTCCAGGTGCTGCAGTAGGACCTTACTGGTGGGCTTTCTGGTCGTTGATCATCTGTAACCTTGTTATCCCGGCTTCATTCTGGTTCAAGAGACTAAGGACAAATATTATCTGGACTTTCATTGTTGCATTGATCATCAACATCGGTATGTGGTTTGAGCGTTTTGATATCATCGTTATCAACCTTTCAAGAGACTACTTACCAGGATCATGGACGATGTTTAAACCAACAATCATTGATGTGGGTGTATATTTAGGAACTATCGGATTCTTCTCTGTATTATTCTTATTGTACGCAAGAACATTCCCTGTAATTGCACAGGCTGAATTAAAATCGATTTTGAAAATCTCAGGTGAAACTTATAAAGCAAAAGAAGGAGATGAGCACCACTAAAATTGTATACGGACTTTATGCTGATGACGACGATTTAATGAACGGCGTTAAAGCATTCAACGATAAAGGAATCAAAATTAACGAAGTGTATACTCCGTTTCCGGTTCACGGACTAGATAAAGCTTTAGGGTTAAAGAAAACAAGAATTTCTGATGCCGCTTTCATCTATGCTTGTTATGGTGTTACGATCGGTGCAACATTAACATGGTACGTAATGAACCACGACTGGCCTCAAAATATTGGTGGTAAGCCAGCATTCGACTGGGGACACAATATGCCTGCATTCGTAGTTCCAATGTTCGAATTAATGGTATTCTGTGCGGCTCACATGATGTCTTTAACTTTCTTGGTTAGAAACAAAATGTATCCAGGAGCTCCGGCACAAAATCCGGACCCAAGAACAACTGATGATAAATTCATGATGGAATTTGTAACTGAAGATGTAGAATCTGTAAAACAGTTACTTATTGAAACTGGAGTTGAAGAAATAACTGTTAAAGATGCTTAAAATGAAAAAGAATGTATTAAAAATTACAGCAGTTTTAGGTTTAACAACAGTTTTACTTAACTCTTGCGGACCAAAGGAGAATACTCCGTTGGTATATTTCCCGGACATGTACTTTCCGGTAGCTTATGATCCATTGATGAAAGCTCAGGATGCCTATTCAGATCATGAAAATGAAATTCCTGCTTTTGTAAAAAATAATGGCGCAACAGGTCTTTCCCCCGTAGAAGGAACAGTTGCTCAAAATAAAGATGGTGTTTTCGAAGAAACCTTACTTCCTAAAAACCCTGATCAGTATAATGCAGGCTATGATGCATCCAAAACAATAACGGCTTCTCCTTTGAATCCGGCTAATGCAGCCAAAGATATCGAAAGAGGTAAGTTCTTATTTGAGCGTACATGTGCCGCTTGTCATGGTGTAGGTGGAGATGGACAAGGACCAATTGTGCAAAGTGGAGCCTATTCTGGTGTGCCAAATTATGCCGACAGAGAAATTACTGTAGGATCTGTTCATTATGTATTAACAAACGGTAGAAATGCGATGGGTTCTTATGCTGGACAACTAAACGCTGGAGACAGATGGAGAGTTGCAATGTACGTAATGAGCGCATTTAAAAAAAGTGCACCTGCTGCAACAGCTTCAGCTGCAAAAACAGATTCTACTGCAACTAAAAAATAAGAAAAGAAATGTATAGTTTTTCACCAAAATTAAAATCAACTTCTATAATACTCCTTGTTGTAGGTTTAGTTTTATTTGCTATTGGTTTCTTTATGAACAAAGGAATCACTACAGAACAAATTGAGCACATGATGGAGGCTGTTCATTCTTCAGGACATAATGCGCCTACTCACTCCAGTGAAATGGTGGGTCCTCAGGATCACTCAGCTCATTTGGAACATGCAACTTTACAAGTTCATAATCAGCCTTTGGCGGCAATACATTTTGTAGCTGTATTTTTCTTTGGAGTTAGCTGCTGCGTATTATTCTTCTATTCTATTCAGCACGCTGCCCATGCAGGTTGGCCAATCATCATTACAAGAGTAATGGAGGCAATAGCTTCTTATATTCCTTATGGAGGTGCTATTCTGATCATCATTATGATTTTAAACATTACTCATAATGGGCACTTATTCCACTGGATGGATCCTGAATTAACAGATCCGAACTCTCCACACTTTGATGTGATCCTATTCGAAAAGAAAACATTCTTAAATATTCCTTTCTACGCATTCAGAACTATTCTTTATGTAGTAGGAGCTTCTTTCTTCGCATGGAAATTAAAAGCGATGTCTAAGAAAGTAGATGAAACAAAATCAAGAGTAGACTATCAGATGCTTTACAGATGGGCTGTTGGATACATTGTATTCTTCGGGTTCTGTTCTGCAGCCTGGGCTTGGGACTGGTTGATGTCTATTGACCCTCACTGGTATTCTACCATGTATATCTGGTATTCCATGGTGAGCTGCCTTTCAAGTGGAATCGCTGTTATTATTCTTTTCAGCGTTTACTTAAAGAAAAACGGATTCTTGCCACAGTTCAATGATAATCACTTACATGATTTAGGAGTATTCCTTTTCGCTACAAGTATGCTTTGGACGTATACATGGTTTGCACAGTTCATGTTGTACTGGTATGCAAACGTTCCGGAAGAGGTAAACTACTTCTTTGGAAGATTCCAGCACTATTCACCAACATACTTACCAATGTTGATCATCAACTTCTTATTACCGCTATTGGTATTAGTAAGCAGCAGCATCAAGAGAAACTACAAAGTAGTAACGACTATGGCTGTAGTAGTTCTTTTAGGACACATTCTTGATTACTTCAATATGGTAATGCCCGGAACAGTAGGTCCATACTGGAAAAATCCTGAAGTATTCATCTTAATCTTAGGAGCTATCCTATTTGTAGCCGGGTTATTTATGTTTACTGTATTAACCGCACTTTCCAAGTTGAAGTTAATTCCAACAGGAAACCCATATTTACATGAATCTGAAATTTATGAATATCCTTTCTAAGGATTTGTAACAAAATAAAATAAGAAAAGACTGATTTTTAAGAAATCAGTCTTTTTTTATGGGTATTCTTTGAGTACAAACTTTTTTCAGGCAACCTTTTTGAAATTTCTGTGTCTTATCATTAGACTTCGGATTGATAACTATTAAAACTTACTATTATGAAAAGAAATTATCTGTTATACATTGTATTCTTACTCATTGCAAACTTTACTAATGCCCAAATCATTACATTCGTTTCTGAAAATACCAACAGGCCCTTACCTAAAGTTTCAGTCTTTGGAAAAGACGGAAGCATTTTAGCTTATTCCGATATCGATGGTAAAATTGATAAGCAGGCCTTAACACCTTCCCAGGAAAAATTCCAGCTGGTCTATGACAACTACCCTATTGCTACCCTTTCCTATTCTGATTTCGATAAAGAGATCATTAAAATAGATGACAAGGTAAAAGAAATTGAAACCGTTGTCATCAAGAACAAGCCCGCAAAAAATATTTTTGTGAAAGGAAACTTTAACACGTATGTTACGGTAAATAATAAACTGAATTGCTATGCCGATGGAGTGGTAACCTATATTTTCGATAATAAAACGAAAAAACTTAAAAGTACCAACGTAGAGCAATACCGGATCTACAGATTGATAGATCCTAAAAATGAAAAAAAGCTAACCGCTACCTGGGATTATGATTCCTCTTTGGAAGTTCCTAAAATAAAAAATGCCGGAAATATCCAGGAATATAAAAACAAAAATGCCACTATCAAGGAATTAAAAGGGAACCAAAAAGATGAGGTTGAAATTTCCGGAGGCTTTCTACAGCAAAAAGAACTTGCTCTTTTTGGCTTCCGATTATTTGACTTTAGGGAAATTGTAAATATTGCTTATGAAAAAAATTCGGACAAGACATTAAAAAGCCTTTTGGAATATAACGGGATTATGCATGTGAAATTAAAACACAAGACCGAAGAGAATTATAATCAAATCATAACATATAATAATTTTTATCCGACAGATCTAAGCTTTAGCGATAAAAATGATATAGAAAAAGTAAAATTCGATACTGATAACAGCAATTACAAAACTAAATACTGGGAAAACCCTGCTTTCCCAAATATGCAGACCATATTCCATTCTTTCTTCAAAAATGATCTGAAAGAAGAACAAAACAAGAATTAATAACAAGCTGCTTTTGATTCCCAAAAATCCCGATCATGAAAAAAACATTTCAAATTTTATTCATCTTCCTCTTTGCCGTAATCAATGCACAGAATACGGCAAACCGGTTTTTCTATGAACTGACCTATAAGCCTAATAAAGATTCCGCAAAGTTGGAAAAAGAAATGATGGCATTGGATATTGATCAAAACAAATCCGTTTATCAATCTTATGAGCTGATTGGTTTGGATTCATTAGCAAATGTCATGGTCACAGAATCTTTAAAAACCGGAAATATGGCCGATGTCAACAGAATCGGTGGAAAGAAACAATCGAAATTCCTTCATCGGATTTTTAAAACTCACCCTGTGCAGGAAATAGTTTATAATGACCAAATATTAATGGACTATTATTCCTATCGCGAAAATCCGAATCTGATCTGGAAAATTTCAGATGAAAAACAGAAAATAGGAGCCTACAATACCCAAAAAGCAACCACAGATTTTGGTGGCAGAAAATGGACAGCATGGTTTACTACAGAAATCCCTTTTCAGGATGGCCCGTACAAATTTTATGGACTTCCCGGATTAATTGTGAAAATTGAAGATGACGGAAAAAATTATTCATGGGAGCTCAAGGGCAACAGAAAAATAGATCATATAAAAGACACTCTATACATGGAAGGCTTCATCAAGCAATCAGGATTATCAAGTTCTAAAGAAATTCCGAAAGAAAAATTCCTTGAGAAATACGAGCAATATAAGAAAGATCCATTAGCAAGTATGAGACAGCTTCTTTCTCAACTTCCGGCAGGTGTTGACCTTCCTGACAATTCTATAACAGAGAAAATGCGTGAAGCAGAGAAAAAAATGAAAGAAGAGCTAGCAAAAAACAATAATAGTATAGAGATACAGGAAAAAATAAATAAAAGAAAATAAAAATACCTACTAGTAAAGGATTTTATTAAATTTGTAGCAAACAGAATAAAATGAAAAAGTTTGCTTTTCTACTTATTTTAAGTTTACTGTTGTTTACAGCATGTAAAAAAGATCATGTGGACGCCACAAATACAAAGACATTACAGTCCAGTATTAATGATATGGCATCCAGCCTTCCGACGATTAAACAGATCAAGTTTAATGAAGCTTTGTACATTCTGAAAACTTTCGGAGTAGAAGCAGATGGTGACATCAATGAATTGAAGGCCCTTGGTCAACTAATCAATGGCAAAAAAGTTCCTGAAATCATGACTATGGCGGATCAGGTCGCTCAAAAAAATGGAATTGAATGGGCAAGTACAGCCCCTCCTTCTCTAGGAGAAATGAATATTTTTGGTGATGAAACCGCCAAAGAAAGTGACCCAAATGATATAAAAGCAAACTCTCTAAGCATTATAACAAGACCTACCGGAGATAATGGAGAAGGGGCAACTGCTATCCAGATTATCCCAATACTGGTAGATAATGCCGGAAATCCTGTTGCATTTACAGGAGCCGGTTTGGAAACTACTTTAGAAGTTTTCAGTAATGGGATAAAACTTTCAACCGCTAAAAATTTAATGCAGGATAACAATTTCAAAGGATTTAATTTAAAATTCTCCTCTATACCTGCTTCAAAAGTTGCTGACAATAAAATTGATGTTACTGTAACGGTAAAAACAACAGCTAAGACATTCAAAATGTCAAAAATCGGACTGGACGTAAATCCTTCGGCTTTGAAGGTGCCCGCTCCACCAAAAGTAGACTCTACTGCCATAACACAGGATCCTGCGGTTATTGATCCTAATAATCCGAATGCAAATCCGGCTAATCCAACAGACCCGAATGCGACCCCTACTACTCCAAAGCAGCCAACTGCAGATCCTAAAGCTACAGTAAATAAGTTTTTAAGTAATGTAAGTTCTCAAAACCTTAAAGCTGCTTTTGATGCTTCAAGCAATCCAAGTTGGGGAAGTTATGAATCGTTCTCCAATCCTACCTCAGGATTTGGGTCCATCAAAAGTGTAAGTGTAAAAAACATTACCACCAATGCATCCAATCCTAATAATGCAAGTGTGAATGCTACTTACGACGTTACGGATAAAAACGGAAGAGTAACTTCTCTGAAAGCAACTTTCGGGCTTAAGAATGTAAATGGAGACTGGAAAATTTCCAGCTATAAAATCAATCCATAGATGGCTTCACAGGAACTGATCAGAAAATTAGAAGAAACAATAGAAAATATCCCCGATTTTCCCATCCCGGGAATTCAGTTTAAAGACATATCTCCTATATTTCTGAACCCAAAACTATATGAAGGGGTTATTGAAGACCTTGTCGCTTTCAGTAAAGGAAAAGTAGATGCTGTTTGCGGAATAGAAAGCCGCGGTTATTTATTTGGAATTGCCATTGCGGTTGCATTAGAGGTTCCTTTTATTTTAATCAGGAAAAAAGGAAAACTTCCGCCACCTGTTATTTCAGAAAAATATGAACTGGAATATGGAAGTGCAGAGATAGAAACCCGTGAAGGACAGATTCAAAAAGGGCAGCGTATTCTTATTCATGACGATTTACTGGCAACCGGAGGAACTACAGAAGCCGCTGCAAAATTAATAGAAAAACAAGGCGCAAAAGTTTCCCAATTCAGTTTTTTAATCGGCTTAAAAGGATTGAACGGAGATGAAAAATTGAAAAAATTCAATGCCGAAATTTATCATATTTTAGAATATTAAAGATTTTTAACCCTTATAGAATAAATGCTTTGAGAACTCATTTTCAAAGCATTTTTATTTAATAACTTGAAAATTCCCATAATTATCAGGAATATTATCAATTATCACTCATCATTTATCAATTATCTACGCAAAGTATTTTGTAAATCATTCAGAAACAATTAAATTTGCATTTCAATTTTTAACAATTTATGGCAAAACTTACAAAGAATGCTCAGAACGAGCAAGAAGGTAAAGAAACAGTGGCGTTTTTTAAAGATCTTGATAAAGAGGCTTTAAATACCGAAAGATTCCTCGAAAGATATTCAAAACCATTGAGTATCATCTTTGGTGTATTGATAGTGGGAGTGCTAGGTTTTTTCGCCTACAAGCAATTTATTGTTGCTCCTAAGAATGCTGAAGCAGTAAAAAGCTTCCTTGCCGCACAAAAAAATCTTACCCAAGGAAAGGATAAAGAAGCTTTAGGAGGAAATTCCGCAGCCAACCCTGGTTTCAAAGGAACGTACAACGAATATTCTTCTACTCAGATTGGTAAACTTTCTGCATATAATGCAGGCTTATTAAAGTTCAAAGAAGGTAAATTCCAGGAAGCGTATGATCTTTTGGATAAATTTTCATCTGATAACAAAGCTTTGATGGCCATGAAATATGGCGCAATGGCAGATGCAAAATCAGGTCTTAATAAGAACGATGAAGCTCTTGCTCTTCTTGACAAAGCAGCATCTGCTTCTGATGATCCTTATACTACCTATTACTTTACAAGAAAGGCGGGTATTTTAGCTCTGGGGTTGAAGAAAAATGCAGAGGCTAAAAAATATTTTGCAACTATTGATGAAAAGTATCAGGATTACGATAACGGAATGTCTGATTCTTATATTGAAATGACTAAATATTATTAAAATATGGCAACAGTTAATCTTTCAGATTACAAGCCACTTCATATAACCAATGCCGAAGATTTTTCTATCGGCATTGTTTTTTCTGAGTGGAATGATTTCGTAACCTACAATCTTCGCGATGCTGCTTTGGAAATTCTTGAAAAAGAAGGTGTAAAAGCTGAAAATATTAAACTTTTTCCGGTTCCGGGAGCATTTGAGCTGAATTATGCAAGCATGCAGCTTTGCAAGGAGCGAAAATATGATGCGGTAATCGCGATCGGGTGTGTTATCCGTGGAGAGACCCCACATTTCGATTATGTATGTTCGGCAGTAGCACAGGGAATTAAAGACTGTAATATCTTAACGGATACCCCAACCATCTTCTGCGTTCTTACGGATGATACCAAAGAACAATCTATCGCCAGAAGCGGTGGAGATTTAGGCAATAAAGGAGTGGAAGCGGCCGTAACAGCTTTAAGAATGATCGATTTTAAAAAGAAGCTATCCGATAAAAAAGGAAATATAGGCTTCGGAAACGCATAAAACCTATCTTAAAATAATAACAAAAGAGACCACTTCAGTGGTCTCTTTTGTTATTTCATTACTATGAACTGGAAATAATGCAGATTATATAACAATAGTATGTTTTTACTTTTTTTTATTGAAAAAACCTGTACAAAAACTATCTTTGCGAAATTAATATACAGTTAACATAATGTATTTACAAAAAATAAAACCCTTTTTATACTTAGGAGGCTTTTACCTTCTTCTCTCTTTAATCATAAGAGTTATATTTTTCTTTCATCCCATTACTACAGCCAGCTTTGGGGTTTTTGAAATTCTGAAGGTTTTACTTCTTGGAATGGTGAACGATGTGTTTGTATTCATTGCGGCAAGTTCATTTTTGGTACTGTATTTTTTATTCCTGTCCAATTCAAAATACAAAAATCCTTACGGCCATATTATTTTAGGGATTCTGGTTCTTCTTTTTTTATACATTCTTTTAGTCCCTAACAATATTTTCAGACAGTATGGAGGTCCTGTAACTAAAATCGCCTTAACTTTTGTAGGAATAAAAGCTTTCTTTTTCGGGTTGATGCTCTTTTTACCTACAAAAAGAATCAAGATCCGTAATGTTCTTTACTGTATTATCATTTCCCTGTATGTATTGGCGATTGTTTTTAATGCCGTAAGCGAATATTTTTTCTATAATGAATTTGGTGTACGCTATAATTTTATTGCTGTAGATTACCTGATCTACACCAATGAAGTGATTGGAAATATTATGGAAAGCTATCCCGTAGCTCCGCTTTTTATAGCCATTTTCATAGTGACCGCAGGTGTCACATGGTTCATTTACAAGAAAACAAAAGATGAGCTTTTAACATTACCCAATCTAAAACAAAAGTTCGGTTTATTAAGCATGTATATAGTGTCTGTAGGGATTGGTCTTGTTATTCTTCCTGCAACCGAACAAATAAAATCTTCCAATGTTTTTGCCAACGAAATCCAAGCCAATGGAATTCCAAAATTCTATTGGGCTTTTACTCATAATGAACTTGATTACTTCCAGTTTTATTCCCAGATCGATCAAAAACAGGCAGAAAAGAACTTTTTAAGTCAATATCCACAACATAGTCTTACAAGAAATATTATCTCTGAACAGCCGGAACTTAAAAAGAATGTGGTTCTAATTTCCATTGAAAGCTTATCTGCCGATTTTATGGAGCATTATGGAAATACCCAAAAAGTAACCCCTTTCCTGGATAGTCTGGCTAATCAATCTTTAATGTTTACTAATCTGTATGCTACAGGAAACAGAACCGTACGTGGTTTGGAAGCATTAACGCTTTGTATTCCGCCGACTGCCGGAGAAAGTATCATTAAAAGAGATGACAATAAAAATAAGTTTACCACCGGAAGCGTCTTCAGGTCCAAAGGATATGATGTAAAGTTCTTATATGGTGGCTACAGCTATTTCGATAATATGGAAGATTTCTTTGTTGGAAACGGATATGATATTGTGGACAGAAGCAGCTTTAAGCCTGAAGAAATCACTTTTGCCAACGTTTGGGGAGTTGCAGATGAAGATATGGCTAAAAAAGCGATACAGGTAATGAATAAAGAAGCCAAATCCGGAAAACCGTTTTTCAATCATTGGATGACCGTTTCAAACCACAGGCCATTTACTTATCCGGACGGAAGGATTGATATTCCCGGGAATGCAAAATCCCGAGACGGAGGGGTAAAATACACCGACTACTCTATCAGGAAATTCTTTGAAATGGCCAAAAAACAAGACTGGTATAAAAACACTGTGTTTGTAATCATTGCAGACCATTGTGCATCAAGTGCAGGAAAAACCGAGCTTCCGATGGATAAATACAGAATTCCTGCGATGATATTCTCAGAAGGCTTTATCCAACCTCAGAAATTTGATCAACTGATGTCTCAGATCGATGTAATGCCTACTCTTTTCGGAATGCTGAATTTTAATTACAAATCTAAGTTCTTAGGGCAGGATGTATTTAAGCCGGAATTTCAGCCTAAAGCCTATATTGCCACTTATCAGGATTTGGGATTGATAAAAGATAATCACTTAACAATCATTTCCCCCGTTAAAAAAGCTAAACAATATGCATTACTCCCGGAAAAGAATACCCTCTCTCCGGAATTTAATATCCATTACGATGAAAAATTATTGAAAACACCTGAGCAAAAGCTGGTGAATGATGCTATTTCCGCCTATCAGTCAACGTCCTATTGGTTAAAGACCAAACAGCTTAACCGGTAATAAGATGAGGGATAAAGCGGCTTTGGTTATTCGTGATCAGATGGACACTTTCTCTGATCCCGATTCCCGCAGGCTCCTGCCCGATCACCCAGCTTCCGATAACCGGATGATTTCCATCAAAATCAGGAAGATCAAATAATTGCTGATAAATAAAACCTTCTTTACCATAATCTCCTGAGTTTTGCTCAATCGGAAGATTGTTTTTATGCAAGGTTACATTCGCTCCCTCTCTTGAATAGATTGGTTTTTTAGCAAAATCTTTCAGATGTCTCGGCTCAAAATAAGATTCCAACAGATAAGGATGATTCGGGTACATTTCCCAAAGAATCGGTAAAATAGCTTTAGAGGAGAGAAGAATTTTCCAGGCAGGCTCAATCCATTGGGATCTGAAGTCATTCTTCACCAATTTTTCCCCAAAACCATCCTCCAGAATCCATTCATACGGATATAATTTAAAAATGTATTCCATAATAGATCGGTCCCCGGCAATAAACTCTTCAATATCTTCTGCCCAACCGATGTCCTGGATTGGAATGAATTCTGTTTCAAACCCAGCCTGAGAGGCACAATCTCTTATATATTCCACATTGGTAACATCTTCAATATTTGTCAGAGACGCAAAATAGATGTAATGCGGATTCATATAATTTTTAAGATACTTCCAGTAATCGATCAGCTTTTCATGGATAGAATTGAATTGATCTTTATTGGGAAATAATTCCTGAAGCCAGTACCATTGGATAACAGAAGCCTCATAAAGCGATGTAGGGGTGTCAGCATTAAACTCTAGCAATTTCAGATTTTCACCATCAAAACCCAAATCAAACCGCCCATAAATAGAAGGATGGTCTTCTTCCCAGCTTGTGATGATATACTTTCTGAATGACTCCGGAATATTGAATTGATGCCAGAGATTTTTAGCAATAACATAGTCAACAGCTTCCAGGCACATCTGCCATAATTCAGAAGTTGCCTTCTCTATTTTGTTGATTTCCTGTAAAGAAAATTCATAATGATGGCTCTCGTCCCAGTATAACCCTTCCAAAGAATGATAGCCAAGCCCTAAAGCTTCCAGTTTATGTTCCCAATCCTTACGGATCATTGATGGTAATCTTTTCATAATTCTTATGATGAAGCTCTAAAACCACTTCTTCCCAATCCCCCTCTTGATATGCTTCCTTTATATGTATTCCTCCCCAAATTAGATTTAGCACTTATGGCATCACTATAATATCCGGCTTTCTGATATGCTCCGTTATTATAAAACCCATAAGGCCTGAATGCATGATACAGCAAAAATCCGGAAACAAAACCATGAGATCTTGTGTAAGAAGCAGTGGTATCTGATCTCATGTACACCTTTTTTTCATTATTCCATTCACCTTTTGGCTTTTCCTGAGAACAAGCAGCCAATACTCCGGTAACAAAAAGTAATTGTATAGAACTAGACTTTTTCATGATTATTGAACCGTTATATAAAATTCATAGTCCTTTTTGACACTGGTAGTATGTTCATAGCCATCTTTATCCCCTACTTCCATGATGGAATCCTTCAGGCCCGGGATAGTATCTCTTTTTACAATTTCTCTTACAAGCCTGTTATCTTTCCACACTTTATGCTTGGTAATTAGAACATCTGCGGTGTCTATATGCTGTACCGAAAGCTCGGTTTCAATGGAAGCCTTTTTATCTACACTGCTTACTTCATCCTCTTTACTTTCTTTTTCATTACAAGCGGTTAAGGTAATTGTACCCAGTACCAAAAAATAATACTTAATTTTTCTCACTTTTTAATCGTAAATTTTAACAAAAGTAATTATAATAATGATTTTAATTTTAAATTTACAGACAAAAATTATTTTACTATGAAATGGACAGACGACAGAAGCGGTAATGTGGAAGACAGACGAGGACTGGGTGGCGGAGGCGCCATTGTAGGAGGCGGATTGGGAACGTTAATTATCGCCGCAATTATATTTTTCTTAGGTGGAGATCCTTCATCCATTCTTTCTTCGGGAGGAGGAAGCAGTTCTGCTCAAACAGAACAGAGGGAATTAAATGCGAATGAACTTAAAGTTCGGGAATTCGTACAAATGATCACCGCTGAGAACGAGCAAACATGGACTAAAATTTTTGCAGAGAACGGTATGAAGTATCAACCGGCAAGAGTTGTCTTATTTGAGAACACGACACAATCCGGATGCGGAACCGCACAATCTGCTATGGGACCGTTTTATTGTCCTGCAGATCAAACCGTTTATATGGACATGAGCTTTTTCAAAGAGCTCCAGCAAAGATTTGGCGCTCAGGTTACAGAATTTTCCATTGCCTATGTAATGGCTCACGAAATGGGACACCATGTGCAGACTCTTTTGGGAACGACTCAAAAAGTGGACGCCTTAAGAAGAAGCGGAAGATATCCCGAGTCTGAACTGAACAGGGTTTCTGTAGCTACTGAATTACAGGCAGATTTTTATGCCGGACTTTGGGCAAGGCAAACCGATAACAGGGAAAAATTCTTAGAACCCGGAGACATCGAAGCTGCTATAGAAGCTGCCCAGGCGGTAGGTGATGATAATATCCAAAGAAAATCACAGGGATATGTAGATCAGGAGAGCTTTACGCATGGGTCTTCTGCTCAGCGTAAAGAGTGGTTCATGAAAGGATATAATACCGGAGATATCAGACAAGGCGATACATTCAATCAGCTTTTGAGATAAAATTTGATTAAATAAATAAAAATTAAAACCCTGAAAAAATTTTCAGGGTTTATTTATTATTATGGCAATTCTATAGGGTTGCTGTTTTTCTTTATTTCTTCTTTGATTCTTTCCTCCATTCTTTTCCTCATTTCGGCAGGGTTCTGATTTCCACCGCCACCACGGTTTCCGCCACCACCAATTCTCATCGATCCTGCCGGTCCGCCACCACCCTGGGTCATAAAAGACATAGGATCTTCTATGAATTTCTGCTGCTGCTTCACAAAATCAGATCTTTTTACTTTAACGGTATTTCCAAATTGACTCAGTGTGGGAAATTCTGCAATTTTATAATTTTTCATGAGATCAAAAGAATAATCCCCTTTATCATCTTCCACTTTTACAATCAATCCCGGAAGTCCCCCGAATTTATATGGCCCATCCTGATACGGTAAATCGGTAGTAAACCAGGCCGTCCATTTTCTTCCTGCAAAATCCGCTTCTGCCTTCTGCACTTTATACTCCCCTATTTTTGTGGTCTCAGAAGAAACTTTCCAGTTCAATGGTCTGTCTTCTTCATAGCTGTAAATATCCCTCCCTATTCTGTCTTTAAAAAAGATTTTTTGATTGGTCTTATCTTTTTCCACCGAGTAATTGATATTGGATCTCAGGCTTTCCATTTGCTCCCTGTTGATACTTCCTCTTCCGCCGCCGCCCTGAAATGCCTTTTGCATGATAGAATCTCTTTTGATCCTGTTTTCAGAATAAAAAATTGATTTTTCCGGGGAAATATCCAAATATGCATTTTCTGTTGTCACGTTTTTTGGATCAGAAGCGTCTGATTTCATGGTTACCTGATACACAAATCTATTCGTCTGTGCAAAAATATTCTGTATAAACAGCACTAAAGCGATGATTCCGATTTTCTTCATTGTACGGTTAATTTATTATTTGGATTTCAAAAGATTACCAAAGTTAAAGCCATCAATAATAAAAATCGATAAAATAAAAATGCGGATTTGAATTTCCTAATTATTGTTCGTATTTTTGCATTATTAAATCATTCTAAATAAATACAATGATAAAAGTATCAGATTACGCAAAGGAAAAAGCCATCCAACTTATGACGGAAGATGGTTTTAACCCTGCTGAAGATTATATAAGGGTAGGAGTAAAAAGCGGAGGATGCTCTGGTTTAGAATATGTTTTGAAGTTTGACAATCAAAAAATGGATACAGACCAGGTTTTTGAAGACAATGGAATCAAAATTATTGTAGATAAAAAATCAATTCTCTACTTAGCGGGGACGACTCTGGAATATTCCGGAGGCTTGAATGGAAAAGGATTTGTTTTTAACAATCCTAATGCAGCCAGAACATGTGGTTGCGGAGAGTCATTTAGTTTGTAATACTAAAGATTAAAAGACATTAATTGTCTGAAATCTAATAAAATATAATGAGTAAATATACAGAAGACGATTTACGCGTCGATTTAGAAAATAAAAAATATGAATTCGGTTGGGAAACCAAAATTGATTATGAAGATTTCCCGATTGGTTTAAATGAAGATATCATCCGTGCAATCTCTGCTAAAAAAGAGGAGCCGGAATGGATGACAGAATGGCGTTTGGAATCTTTCAGGATCTGGTTGAAAATGGAAGAGCCCAGCTGGGCTAATATTAAATATGAAAAACCTGATTTTCAGGCGATCCGTTATTATGCAGCGCCAAAAGTAAAACCGGAATTGGCAAGTTTAGATGAGGTGGATCCGGAATTATTAAAGACTTTCGAAAAATTAGGGATCAATATTGAAGAGCAGAAAAGACTTTCAGGAGTTGCTGTTGATATTGTGATGGACTCAGTTTCTGTGAAAACAACATTCCAGGATACATTGGCAGAAAAAGGAATTATTTTCTGTTCCATTTCAGAGGCCATCAAAAACCACCCTGATTTAGTTAAAAAATATCTTGGAAAAGTAGTTCCGAGAGCAGATAACTTTTATTCAGCATTAAATTCCGCAGTTTTCTCTGACGGAAGTTTCTGCTATATTCCAAAAGGTGTAAGATGCCCGATGGAGCTTTCCACCTATTTCCGTATCAATCAGGCAGGAACAGGACAGTTTGAAAGAACGCTTGTTATCGCCGATGAAGGAAGTTATGTTTCTTATCTTGAAGGATGTACAGCACCGTCCAGAGACGAAAACCAGCTTCACGCTGCTGTGGTAGAGCTTATTGCAATGGATAATGCGGAAATTAAATATTCAACGGTTCAGAACTGGTATCCTGGTAATGAGCAAGGAAAAGGAGGAGTTTTCAACTTTGTAACGAAAAGAGGGCTTTGTGAGAAAAATGCAAAAATCTCCTGGACTCAGGTGGAAACAGGTTCTGCCGTAACATGGAAATATCCTTCTTGTATCCTGAAAGGGGATGGTTCAATCGGAGAATTCTACTCTATCGCCGTTACCAACAACTATCAGTATGCGGATACAGGAACCAAAATGATCCATATCGGGAAGAATACGAGATCAACGATCATTTCAAAAGGAATCTCTGCAGGGAAATCCAACAACTCATACAGAGGATTGGTAAAAGTAATGCCTTCAGCAAAAGGAGCCAGAAATTTCTCCCAGTGTGATTCTTTGTTGATGGGTAATGAATGTGGAGCTCACACTTTTCCATATATTGAAATTAAAGATCCAACCGCACAGCTGGAGCACGAAGCTACGACTTCAAAAATTGGAGAAGACCAGATTTTCTACTGCAACCAGAGAGGAATTGATACCGAAAGAGCTATCGCCCTGATTGTAAACGGCTTCAGCAAAGAAGTTTTAAATAAGCTTCCTATGGAGTTTGCTATTGAAGCTCAGAAATTATTAGAAATTTCATTAGAAGGATCTGTTGGATAAGAACAAGATGATAGCTACGGAAAGATTAATTTTAAGAAAGCCTGCCAAAGAAGATTTTGAAAGATTTTTTGAAATTAATAACGATCCCAAAACCAATATGCATAACCCAAGCGGACCCATGGGTTTCGAAAAAGCGGAAAGCACATTTGCCAGAATGCTTGATCATTGGGAAAAGCATAATTTCGGCGGTTGGACTATTGTTGAAAAAGATAACCCTGAAAACATCATCGGTTTTGGCGGACTGAGCTATAAATTGTACGGAGAGGAAGAAAAATTGAATCTGGGCTATCGTTTTGCTCCTGAAGCATGGGGAAAAGGGTATGCCACAGAATTTTCAAAGAAAACTATAGCTTTCGGGTTGAATGACCTCAACAAAGAAGAGATATTCGGAGTTGTACGTCCAGATAATGTAACATCTGTGAAAGTATTGGAAAAGTCAGGAATGAGCCTGGCTGGAAAGCTTGATGATGTCCCAGGTCAACCGGAAAGTTTAATATATATCATTCAAAAATAATTGGTTTAAGCAAAAAAAAATGTTAGAAATAAAAAACCTACACGCCAAAATTGAAGATGGCGCAGAAATTTTAAAAGGAATCAATCTTGAAATAAAACCGGGAGAAGTTCATGCCATTATGGGACCGAACGGAGCGGGTAAGTCTACTCTTTCTTCTGTAATTGCAGGTAAAGAAGATTACGAAATTACAGATGGAGAGATTATTTTCGAAGGAGAGAACATTAATGAAGATGCTCCTGAAGACCGTGCTCATAAAGGAATCTTCCTTTCTTTTCAATATCCGGTAGAAATTCCTGGTGTTTCTGTCACTAACTTTATCAAAGCTGCTTTAAATGAGACCAGAAAGGCAAACGGATTAGAAGAAATGCCGGCTAAAGAAATGTTGGGTATGATCCGTGAAAAATCTGAACAATTAGGAATCAAAAAAGATTTCCTTTCCAGATCTTTAAATGAAGGGTTTTCCGGTGGTGAGAAGAAGAGAAACGAAATCTTCCAGATGATGATGCTTAATCCTAAATTAGCCATCCTTGATGAAACAGATTCAGGGTTGGATATTGATGCCTTGAGAATTGTTGCAGATGGTGTAAATCATTTTAAAAATGAAGGGAATGCAGTTCTTTTGATTACTCACTATCAAAGATTGCTGAACTATATTCAACCTGATTTCGTTCACGTTTTAGCAGACGGAAAGATCATCAAAACTGGTGACAAATCGCTTGCTTTAGAATTGGAAGCAAAAGGATACGACTGGCTTCTGAATTAATCGGAAGAACCAGAAAAAACGGGAAACCGTACCCATAGAAATAATATTATTTTAAATATATAAATAAGGTGTGATGGCCGAAATATCAATAATGGCTTTATACGAACAAATTACAGACAACCATAGCCAATTTCTGGAGAGCCTTCGTCACAGATTCCTGGACGAAGACAGAAAAGCTGCCCTTCAAAAATTTGAAACTCTTGGTTTTCCAACAAAAAAAGACGAAGAATATAAATATACCAATCTAAAGGAGATTACTGAAAAAGGATATAACTTTTTCCCAAAAGAAAGTCATAATATTACTAAAGAGCAGCTGGATCAGCTTCATTTTGGTGAGGAAAATTTCGATTGGATTACTTTTGTAAATGGTAAACTTCATAAGGAATTATCAAAAATTTCTATAGAAAATGTGGAATTTCTTTCATTCAACTACGCACTGAATGACGAAAAACACAAGGAAGTTTTTGATAAGTATTTCAATACGATTGCTCAGGATTCTGCTTTCACGAACTTAAACCTTGCTTACTGCAAATACGGTTTCTTTTTGAAGGTTCCTAAGAATGTCGTGATTGAAAGACCGATCCATGTATTCTATCTTTCACAAAATCAGGAAGAAAATACTTTCTACAATACAAGAAATCTTCTGATCGTAGAAGAGGGAGCTAAAGTAGAAGTTATTGAAAGTCATCATAATTTTGATGACACTTATGTTCTTACGAATTCCGTAACGGAGATTTTTACATATCCGAATGCAAAAGCAGACTGGCATAAGCTTCAGAATGATAACGATACTTCTTACCTTATTGACAATACTTTTGCAAAGCAGGAAAAAGACAGTTTAACCACTGTAAATACTTTCTCTTTCGGAGGTAAATTGGTAAGAAATAACCTAGATTTCATTCATAATGGCTCGAATATCAATTCATTTATGAATGGTATTACAATCATTGGTAAAGATCAGCTGGTAGATCACCATACTGCGGTTCACCATAATCAGCCTAACTGTGAAAGCTACCAGAATTATAAAGGGATTTTCAAAGATAAAGCTCACGGAGTATTCAACGGAAAGGTTTTCGTAGATAAAATTGCTCAAAAAACGAATGCTTATCAGCAGAACAATAATGTTTTATTAAGCGAAGGAGCTACTATTGACACCAAGCCTCAGTTAGAGATTTTCGCGGATGATGTTAAGTGTTCTCACGGTTGTACGGTAGGTCAATTGAATGAAGATGCTTTATTCTATTTAAGAGCAAGAGGCATTTCTAAAAATGAAGCGCAGGCTTTACTTTTATATGCATTTGCCAATGATGCCATGCAGAATATTGACATTGAACCTTTAAAAGAAAAAATATCTAAATTATTGGCTGAAAAGCTTGAAGTAGATATCGAGTTTTAAGAAATAAATAATTGGTAAATAAAAAAGCACTTCTGTATTGAAGTGCTTTTTGTATTATCATCAATCATGACTATTTTTTCAGCCATGCCTGATTATCTTTTTTATCAGAGCGCTTTACCCCATTATCTATATTATATGCTAAACCCACTCCTAACGTTTGCTTCAACTGAGTTTTCTTGATCTGGTTGTGATCATATAAAAGATCTAACGTAACATTGGAAGATATATACTTATTGATTTTCATATTCAGAACGGCGCCGTAAGCAAGTACTAATCTTTCCGGATGATCAAGATAATTGGAAAATACCGAACCTGTATTCAATAAAGTAATATTCTCCATAATCTGCAATTTATAGATCGCTGTTCCAAGGAATCCAAATTGGAATAATGATGAATCTCCGTCATTTTTTAAACCATAAGTTTCGGCATGCTGTAAATCCTTATCCAATACAAATGTCCATCTCGCATTGGCAGGACGCAATGTCATAGTGAAATTGTCATTAGGACGATAGGTTACGCCTGCGCCAACATTAACATATCCCGGAGCCATAAAATTGGACAGTTTAGCTGCTTCAGGATTATTCCCGTCTTCATATCCCGGTGCAAACTGAGTCTGCAAACTTGCTCCCATTGAATAATACCAGCTTTTGGCAAACTCTCGCCCATAATTGGTAGAAAGATTGATCACATCCTGGGTTTTTCTGGTTCCTACTCCTTTTGTGTTATTTTGTCCGTAACCAAGGACAATGATATTTTCCCAAAGGTCTTTCCCTTTTTCATACGTAAGATTATAATTAACTCCGGCAAGCCATCCTACGTTGTTGGCTCCACCTCCTACCCAGTTGGAAAAGGCTGCTTGATTAAGCATTAAAGTATTTTGTCCCTGGACAGACCATGCTTTTGTAGTATCAACAACAGCAGCATCCGCTTTCGTTTCCTGTGCAGTGACACCCATTCCTAATGAGATAGAAACGATGAATAAAAGTTTTTTCATAACTAAAGATTTTCTGTGCAAAAATAAAAATATAATTTTTCCTGACATACAATTCACTATGGAATGAATACTTCAACAACGGAAATACTTTAAAAAAACGCCAATAAAGTAAATTAAATGACAAAATATTTTATCCTGAACTTAAAAATTGCTTAAAATCAGTACTTTTTGTCTCAAAACATCGCCAAATTTTCCGAAATTTATCATTGGCTTTTCATTTGACATGAATATTGTATGCTGAAAAATGTAATATCGAAAAGAGCTGTTATCAATCCATTGCTGATGCTTTCTGCAATGTGGTTCGGCTACTTTTTACAAATGCAGGGCTTTTTCGATAGTTGTTTCGGAGCCATTATTCCTTTATTGCCGGAAGGCTTATTAGGCGTAATCACATCTCCCCTTCTTCATGGAAATACAGACCATATCATAAGCAATTCGATCCCCATTGCCGTATTAATGTTTCTTTTATATCAATTCTATCCGTTGGTGGCCAATAAGGTTTTCATTATAGGGTGGCTGGCGACAGGTCTCCTGGTCTGGCTTTTACCTCCCATCGATATTCTGACAGGTGAATATCTGTATACCTGCACAATCGGGGCGAGTGGTGTTGTATATGTCCTGGCATTTTTCCTTTTTTTCAGTGGCGTTTTCAAATGGAATATGAAGCTTCTTACCATTTCCTTACTTGTCGTATTATACTATGGAAGTTTGATCTGGGGGATGTTTCCCGAGGAGTTGTTCTATACTCTTAGCGAACCCAGTAAAATCTCATGGCAAGCCCATCTTTCCGGAGCCGTTATTGGGAGTATTATAGCTTTTGTCTTTAAAAATGTAGGGGAAAGAAAGAAAAAATATATCTGGGAATTCCCTAATTACTATAGTGAAAAGGATGATAAGCTTTGGCAGGAATATAAAGAAAACCATCCTGAAGATTTCATGGAGCTTCCCTACAAAAAAAGAGAGGAAATTTGGGATCATTTAGAAGAGCTTAGAAAAAGGTAGGGGTAATTTTACTACTTTTGACAAAACAACACAAATGATCACGGAAGAACATCTCTATGCAATCGCTTTACGCGAGTGTAATTTAATTGGTGACATCCATTTCTTTAAACTTGTCAAAACGTTCGGAAGTACCAAAGAAGTTTGGGAAAAAGCAAAAAAAGAATATAGTAAAGCGGAAGGCATTGGGCGAAAAATCGTCTCCGATATCGGCAATCCGGAGCATCTGAAATTTGCAGAAAAAGAGCTGGAGTTTTGTGAAAAGAATCATATTCAGATTAATTTAAGGCATCTCAACGAACTTCCAAATCTATTGAATGAATGTGATGATGCTCCTGCGATTCTATATCAAAAAGGGCATTTTACCAAGTCTTCAAAGACGATAAGTATGGTAGGGACAAGAAATATAACCCCGTACGGTAAACAATTTATCACAGGTTTTTTCGAGGAATCTCAGGCTTATGAATATACTTCCGTAAGCGGACTGGCGTTAGGTGTGGACAAAGAAGTTCATGAGCATTCCATTCATTATCGTATCCCTACAATTGCCGTTTTAGCTCATGGTTTTCATACTTTATATCCGTCAAAACATAAAAAATTATCCGAAAAAATACTGGAAGAAGGAGGAACTTTACTTACAGAGTTCAATACATCACGGAAACCTGACAGAGAAAATTTTATCCAAAGAAACCGCATTATAGCAGGAATTTCACCCGCCACTATTGTAGTGGAAACAGGATTTGGCGGCGGCTCCATAAGTACCGCTACCTTTGCCAACAATTACAACCGGGAGGTTTTCGCCCTTCCCGGAAAAATTACAGATCCTTACAGCCAGGGATGCAATAAGCTGATTTTCCAAAACAAAGCCATAGCCATTTCAACCATAAAAGAGTTGATTGATTCGCTTGGATTTAATCAACCCAGGCAGAAAATGGAAGAACTGTTTCCTGTCTTTGAAGCCTCCATACAATTGACTGAAATCCAACAAATAATCCATAAGGCAATCATGGATAATCCGAAAATTTCTTTAGATGATTTATCCGAAAAATTGGACCTCGTTTCTCATAAAATTTTACCTGTAATTTTAGAATTAGAGCTTTTAGGGAAAGTGAAATCGCTTTCCGGGAGGCAATTTATGGCAATTTAAAATTTAACTATTTCTTAATATTGCATTATTTCACAGATAACATTTAATTTTTAACAACATTTAAACCTAAATTATCAATTTAATAATATTAAGTAATTATATTATTAAATTTTCAACAATCACTTTTTAAGGTGTTGTGAATCTTGAAAAAAAAATTAAATTTGTTGGCAATAATATTCAACCTTAATATATGGAACAATATAATATTGAGCAGAAAATTCAGGAGTTTATTGCAAAAATTGAAGCAAAAAATCCTAACGAACCGGAATTTTTACAAGCTGTAAAAGAAGTTGCTGTCACTGTAATTCCGTTCATTGCTACTAAAAAAGAATATAACGGAATGAAGCTTCTTGAAAGAATGGCTGAAGCTGAAAGAATTATTATATTCAGAGTTCCATGGGTTGATGACAAAGGAGAAATCCAGGTAAACAGAGGTTTCAGAATTCAAATGAACTCTGCGATCGGACCATATAAAGGAGGGATCCGTTTCCATCCTACGGTGAATTTATCCGTTCTTAAATTCTTAGCTTTCGAGCAGGTATTTAAAAACTCTTTGACTACTCTTCCAATGGGTGGTGGTAAAGGAGGTTCTGACTTTGACCCGCAAGGCAAGTCTGATATGGAAGTAATGCGTTTCTGCCAGGCTTTCATGACAGAATTATGCAAGCATATCGGTCCTGAAACGGACGTTCCTGCGGGAGACATCGGTGTAGGAGCAAGAGAGATCGGATATTTATTCGGACAATACAAGAAAATCAGAAATGAATTTACCGGAGTTCTTACAGGAAAAGGTCTTGCTTACGGAGGTTCATTGATCCGTCCTGAAGCTACAGGATATGGTGTTGTTTATTTCGCTGAGCAGATGCTTAAAACGATTGATCAAGATTTTAAAGGTAAAACAGTAACTGTTTCAGGTTTCGGAAACGTAGCTTGGGGAGTGATCAAAAAAGTATCTGAATTAGGCGGAAAAGTAGTAACCATTTCCGGACCTGACGGGTACGTATATGATAAAGACGGTATCGACGGAGAAAAGATCGATTATTTATTAGAGCTTAGATCTTCAGGAAACAACAGAGCTGAAGATTATGCTAAAAAATATCCTTCTGCAGAATTCCATGCAGGAAAACGTCCTTGGGAAGTGAAGTGTGATGTTGCCATCCCTTCTGCAACTCAAAACGAGCTGGATCTTGAAGATGCTAAAAAATTGGTTGAAAACGGATGCGTTTGTGTAACTGAAGCGGCAAACATGCCTTCAACATTAGATGCTATCAACTATTTCTTAGACAGCAAAGTATTATTCTCTCCTGGTAAAGCATCTAACGCTGGTGGTGTTGCTACATCAGGATTGGAAATGACTCAGAACTCAATCCGTCTGAACTGGACTTCTGAAGAGGTAGATGCAAGATTGAAAGAAATCATGATCGGAATCCACAAAGCTTGTAGAGACTACGGAAAAGAAGAAAACGGCTATGTAAACTACGTAAAAGGCGCCAACATTGCCGGATTCGTGAAAGTTGCGGAAGCCATGTTAGCTCAGGGAGTCGTGTAAAACATACAAAGGTTGGGAAAATTCCCGACCTTTTTTCTTATAGCCTGTTCCCGGGAAAATGGGAAAAAAGTAAAAAGTGAAAGGAGAAAGCATTGAGATCATCAATGCTTTTTTTATTTTTATGATATGGAAACCTCTTTTAAAAACATCAATGAATATCTTCTTTTATTTCCGGAAGAAGTTCAGGAAAAGCTGGAAGCATTACGGGAAACAATTCATTCTCAAAATTCCGGCATTGAAGAGTATATAGGCTATCAGATGCCTGCTTTCAAATATAAAGGCAAACCTTTGGTCTATTTTGCCGGATACAAAAAGCATATAGGACTTTATCCCGGAGCAGACGGAATTAAAAATTTTGAAAAAGATTTTACCACATTGAAGTATAAATTTTCAAAAGGAGCCGTCCAGTTTCCAATCCATGAAGAGCTTCCTGTAGGATTGATTAAAAAGATAGTCAATTTCAGAATAGAGGAAATCAATAAAAAAATCCTGAAATAAATATTTCAGGACCCTCATTTCTACTTGAAAATTCTACTACTTCGACTTTTTCTTTTTAGATTTCTTTTCTTCTTTAGTAGCCTCTGAAGGTTTGGTGGCTCCAAGACTTGTATCTGTACTTGCACTCACTGTTGCATCAGTAGCAGCGGCTGTTGCAGCTGAAGCATCTACTGTTGCGGTTGCAGTTGTATTTTGATTCTGGGCAGCAGTATTGGCATTGGTATTTGAAGTGTTCCAATCTGTCTTTGCCTCTGTAGTTTGAGTCGTCTGGTTGTTAGTGTTTTCCGCAGGTTTTTGCGGTGATGTTGTTTGTTGAGCCGATACAGCGACTACTCCGACTAATGAGAACGCTGCTGTTAAAATTAACTTTTTCATAACTAATAATTTAAATGGTTGTTTAATATTTCTTAAACGAGCCTCTTTTTATTAAATTATGTCTAAGTTGTTTATTTAACGTACTTTATAATTCTTTAAGACGATTTAGGATTATCCTTTATTTTCCTAAATTTTTCATAATTCTTTCCACGAATTCGTATGCAGCAGGACAAATCACCGTGTTTTTGATCATCAAATTATTGATCTGGTAAATTTTCTTGCGGTCCGTATGAGGATATTCCCTGCAGGCTTTTGGCCTTACTTCATATATGGAGCATGTATTATCATCATTCAGGAAAAAGCAAGGCAGATTCTGCAGCACTTTATCGTTATCTTCATCCACTCTTAAAAATTTGGACTCAAATTCGGCCGGTTTCATACGAAGATGCCTGGAGATCCTTTCAATATCTTTTTCGGTGTATAAAGGTCCTGTTGTTTTGCAGCAGTTAGCACATTGCAGGCAATCTATTCTTTCAAAAACTTCTTCATGGGTTTCCTGAACGACATAATCCAGGTTTTTGGGTGGTTTTTTCTTTAATCCATCCAAAAATTTCTTATGTTCCTTCTGCTTTTGTAAAGCTTGTTTCCTGTAAAATTCCAAATCCATTATAGTTGTACTTCTTCTGCAACCGGAAGCTCTGCTTTTTGATATTCATTGATTTTATCCAGATTCAAGACCGTTGTAAGATTATCTTTGCTTGGATAATACATGGGGGTAAACTTGGCTCCATAAACAATTTCATTCGAGGTATAAGATGTTCTTTGAACTACCGTATTGGAGAATACTTCATCAAATGCTCTTAACTGAACAATAATTTCTATATCCGTGGTTTTAAAATCATTTTCCGTAAATCCGTAGAACGGCGAATTTTCATCAATCTTATGCACAATTGTCCAGTTTAACGCCAGTGTATTAATTTTACTCATCTGGGTTTCCAACCGGTAAAAATTACTTTTAGGGACACCATTTTCAATGACCTCAATGGCCGCCGAAACGATAACTTCCGCATCCGTTAATGCATTGTTTTTGTAGGGAGCAAGCCTGAACATTAATGCTGTTGAACCCTGGAAAGGAGCAAGAACCATGTTTTCAGAAAATTTTAAATATGCTCTTGGCCTTGAAAAACGTCCGTAAAACAGACCTGTAGCAATAGCGAAGGTCAATAATCCTAAAAAAGCTTCGAAAGTTGCCACTAAACTAGCCGCAAAACCTACCGGAGCTATTCTTCCGTACCCTACAGTGGTAAACGTCTGAGAACTGAAGAAAAATACGTCTACAAACTCATTTAACGGATCGCTTTTATCAATTCCGGTAAGATGCTCCACCCCAATCAGGTAGTAGATGAAGGCAAATCCAAGATTAATTACTATATATGCAATCACCAGATAAGACAGGAAACGGAATGATGACAGATTCAGCATGGTATGATACCAACTCAACCGGTTGAAAACATTGACGCCACGTCTTTTGACATTCGGGAGACCATCTTTATTTATAAATCTTCCTGAAGGTGCATTACTCCCGAAACCACTGTTTTCTGTATTTTTCTGGCGAATTTTTTGCCTGAATCCTCTTGCCATTTTTATTTAATATTTTTACTTTTTTTCTCGCAGACTATGCAGATAACGCAGATCTTTTTTTCCCATTTTATCATTCGCCTGCTTACATTCATTATTTCTTTATCTCCTATAATCAATATGCAAAGATAAAATATTGTTTTTATGAAATTTATCAAGCTTATCATTGAATGTATCAATTGGTTTTGAAGTAACTTTGATGGTATGAAAAAGCTGGAATCAAGAGAAGATATTGAACTTCTTGTCAATTCATTTTATCAAAAAGTGATTAAGGATGAAACGATTGGTTTCTTCTTCAACGATATCGCCAAAGTGAACTGGGATAAACATCTTCCAAAGATGTACTCATTCTGGGAATCCATTCTTTTCGGGCAAATGACCTATAAAGGAAATCCTATGGCTGTCCATTTCCCCATTAATGAAATGGAAGCAATGGAAATGAAGCATTTTGAAAAATGGATCGAACTCTGGAAAAAAACCATTGAAGAAAATTTTGTGGGTGAAAATGCGGATACGGCTATTTATAAAGCTGAAAATATTGCAAGATTAATGGCCTACAAAATGGAAATGGCCAGAAAACCCGGTTAAGGAACGATCACCGTAAAAATATAGGCCGCTAAATTGACAAGAAGTACGGTTCCGTACAAAATATTGGTCTTTCCCCTGCTTAAAGAGAGCATGACTATAAATACGGATAAAGAAAGCAGGATAATATCTTTTTTATCCAACCCCAGAACTAAAGGGATATCATACATAATGCAAACCACCGAAACAGCCGGAATAGTAAGCCCTATACTTGCTAAAGCAGAGCCCAAAGCCAAATTCAAACTGGATTGTATCTGATTGTTTCGTGCCGCTCTGATGGCAGCAACCCCTTCCGGAAGCAAAACTACCGCTGCAATGATAACTCCCACCAAAGATTTTGGAGCTCCCATACTCTGAACCATATTTTCAATAGTTGTAGACAAACTTTTCGCCATCAAAACAACAATTCCAAGGCAAATCACCAGAAATACAAAACTTATAAGGGTTTTTGTAAAAGAAGGGATATAAAGCTCTTCAGGATGTTCTTCCGGAATAATAAAATAGTTTCTGTGCCTTACCGTCTGAACCATCAAAAATACTCCATAAATAACGAGACAGGCAATCGAAACAAAGGTTAATTGTGCTTCATTATAAAAAGGGCCGTTCACACTGGAGGTAAAACTGGGGAGGACCAATGTAAGGACCAATATGGATACGATACTCACCAAATAGGTTGTCGCTGACGTCCTTGCGAAAAATTGCTCATAATACTTCACACCACCCACCAGAATGCAGATTCCTAAAATTCCATTGAGAATAAGCATTACCGCAGCAAAAACAGTATCCCTGGCTAAGGTAATGGCTTGATCTCCTCCCGCCACCATGAGTGAAATGATCAATGCCACTTCAATAATTGTAATACAGAGTGCTAGAATAATAGTTCCGAAAGGTTCTCCTACCTTATGGGCTACTACTTCCGCATGATGCACTGCTGATAAAACACTTCCGGTAAGTAAAAGCCCTGCAATAACATCATAAAGAACCCCACTCCCCGTTAATCCGGAAAAGTAATATAATACCGCCATAACAGGGATAATCGTAGTATAATGTAAAAAGTCCTTTAATCTCATAAAGCGTCTACAAAATACAAAAAATCTATTGAATTTAAAATATTAAAAGAAAATATTAATCAATTATTAATGACACCAGAAATGATAATCCTGAAAATCAGTCAGCATATGAAATAATAATCCGATGCCAATTATTCTGATATTTCCTTTAAAGAACAGCATCAAAAAATACACCGCAATAGCATAATAAGAATGTAATATATGAAATCCTATGCTGTTTCTTGAAGGATCGAAGACAGGATCAGCAAACAAATGATCCAAATCTACCAACATTGTTGCCAGCAAAATACAATATACTTTTTTCCAATGATCACGATAAAAAATGAGTGCAATGAAAGTCGGAAAAATTAAATGTAAAAAATAGTGGCTGCACGTTTTCCAAAAGAAACAATCCATTATATTCTGCCTTTTAAATAGTCTTGTCTCAGGTCTTCATCCAGTTTTTCAATCGCATATCTCAGACATGTTCTCGGCATTTCTTTATAATGAATATTAAGATAATCAATCAGCTCTTTCTCATTTTTATTTCCCATTTCCCTTAATAACCATCCGTTGGCTTTATGCATAAGATCATGAGAATGCTTTAAATTGTTTGTTACAAATTCTTTTGTCAGGTGATAAGACCCTTTTTTTATATAATGCATGGTTCCCACCACGGCTATTCGCTTATGCCACATATCTTCAGAAGCAGACAGCTTCCTCAACAAATCTTCTTTTTGGTTTTCAAAAGCATATCTCCCCAGAATCTTATAACAGCTTGAATCCACCAGATCCCAATTGTTGATATGTTTCAGATGATTAAGATAGAAATCGATAATCTCATTTTTCACAGCAGGATCCTTTGTTTTCTCGAATTTGGAGATCAGCATAAATAAAGCGGTTAATCTATGCTCATGATACCCTGAAGAAAGCAACAAGCTTAAGTCTTCCAATGAAATTTTTGAATAATATTCTTTCGCAACTGAGCGTTGATCAGGAACCGTAACGCCAAGAAATAAATCTCCTTCGCCATACTCTCCTTTACCCGTTTTAAAGAATCTTGGAAAAAATGCTGCTTTTTCAGGAATGGACAAGACCGCTAAGGCTTCCTGTATTTCTTTAACTAATACACTCATCTGTCTCTTACCATTTTAATTAACTTTATCTAAAGCAACACTCTCCTGCTCCTGCTCTTCTTTGGCAATTTTGTTTGGATTGGCCACTTTTGCAATAGTAAGTCCCTGAACTATAATAGAGAATACAACTACACAATAAGTAATACTTAAAATAATATTGCTGTATTCACTTTTTGGGATAGACATCGCCAAAGCAATAGAAACTCCGCCTCTTATTCCACCCCAAACAAGAACTTTTACAGTCTGCGGGCTGAATCTCGTCTTGAAAGACATAAATTTCGTCGGACCCCAAATAGAGATAAATCTAGCCAATAAGACCACAACAATTGCAACCATTCCCGGAATCATAAAGTGTCTTAAGTCCTTAATCATTAAGAGCTCAAACCCTATAAACAGAAACAATACGGCATTCAAAATTTCATCGATCAATTCCCAGAATTTGATGAGGTAATCCTGAGTCACGGATTTCATTTTAAACTTCACATTGAAGTTCCCCATGAACAGACCTGCTGCAACCATTGTTAAAGGTCCTGAAATATGCATTTGCCTTGCAATAAGATAGCCTCCCATCACCACAGACAATGTTACCAAAACTGAAATAATATAGTCGTCCACTTCCCGCATTAACCTGGAAGTGACCCATCCCAGAATCACCCCTAAGAGCAATCCGCCTCCGGCTTCTTTCATTAAGAGCAAAATGATGCTTTCAACTCCCAAATCCACTTCATTCCCTATTGCCAATTGCATTACCACCGTGAAAACCACTACAGCCATCCCATCATTAAAAAGAGATTCGCCTGCTACTTTTGTTTCCAATGCTTTAGAAACATTCGCCTGCTTTAGAATACTTAATACCGCCACAGGATCTGTAGGAGAAATCAACGCTCCAAAAACAAGGCAATAAATGAACGGCAGCTGAAGCCCCACCAGTGGCAATAAATAATATACTCCAAAAGCGACGACAAACGTAGAGATTACAACTCCGGCAGTAGAAAATATGACAACCGGCCAAAATTGTTCTTTTAAGTCATTGATATTAATATGAATTCCTCCGGCAAATAATAGAAAATTAAGCATTGCTCCCATCAAAACCTCAGTAAAGTCAATACTTCCCATCAGTTTATTAAGATGACCGAATGTTCTTGGTAAAACCGTTTCACCAAATGAAACCAGAAAAATGGAAACCACGATGGCGATCACCATGATCCCGATGGTGCTCGGAAGCTTAAGGAATCTGTAATTAAGATAGGCAAATATTGATGCTAAAACTATTAAAGCTGAAAATGAATAATATAATTCCACTAAGCTGTTTTATATTTAAAATTTTAAAAGTCTAAATAAAGGACTTTTATGTAAATTGTGTTGTTGTCTTTTTTCCAAATATCGAACATCCCGTCTTTTCCGGGCTTTGAACCTCTTGTATAATCCTGTCCTATATTGAGCATATTGAGTAAGATGTACTCATCTCCTACAGAATTGACCTGATATGCTGTTTTTTCAGATTTTCCGTCCCCGGAAGATTTTATAGCATCCGTCAATAACCGAAGCTGGCTCAGATGATGGCTAAAATTACCCGCATCTTTCTTATCGTCGTATGCTCTCAGTAAAATGAGCAATACATCCAGATTGGTAGGGTCCTTATCATACAAAGCCTTTCCTTGTTTGATGCATTCTTCAAAGTTCTTAGTCTTAAATGCTTCGGCTAAACTTTTAAATGCTTCATCCGATGTTGAGATTTTATCATTTTTAAAGTTCCTTCCATAGTACAGATGCTGCGCTTCAATGCTATCCAAGGATTTAGGATATCCTTTGTACTTAAAAATCAGTTTATCATAATGATATGGCGATTGAGAATTTTCAAGGTTTTTCTCAATATTCTTAAAATCTAATTTTGATTTCTGGCTGAATCCAAAAACCGAAAAAAGAAGAAATAAAAGGAAAAAGTAATTTTTCATTAATCGTTGTTATCTTCTTCGTCGTTATCGAAATATTCAAAAAGAAAATCGTTGTACGGGAATCTTGAAATATGAATCTGCATAACCTCATCGTAAATCATTTTTTTCATTTCCGGGAAATTTTCTTTCGTTAAGGCAGAAATAAACACGGTTGGATATTTCGATTTGCCCATCCAGGTTTTTTTCCATTCTTCCAAAGAAATATTTTTTCTTGTTGAAGGGGTCAAATCGTCCTCATCTTTTTTCTCATAGCTGAAATCATCGATCTTATTGAAAATCATGATCATTGGTTTTCTATGCGCATCAATTTCCTGCAAAATCTGATTCACCGAAGCGATATGGTCTTCAAAGCTTTCATGTGAAATATCCACCACATGGATCAGCAGGTCAGCTTCTCTTACCTCATCCAATGTAGATTTGAATGACTCCACAAGCTGGGTCGGCAATTTTCTGATAAACCCAACGGTGTCCGTTAACAGAAATGGTAAATTTCCGATCACTACTTTTCGAACCGTTGTATCCAGAGTGGCAAACAATTTATTTTCAGCAAAAACCTCAGACTTTGAGAGTGCATTCATCAAAGTGGATTTTCCAACATTGGTATATCCTACTAACGCTGCACGTACCATCTTTCCTCTGTTATTCCTTTGAGTAGCCATCTGCTTATCAATCGTTTTGAGCTTATCCTTCAATAAGGATATCCTGTCACGAATGATACGACGGTCAGTTTCAATTTCGGTTTCACCGGGTCCTCTCATTCCGATACCCCCTCTCTGACGTTCCAAGTGAGTCCACATCCTTGTCAGCCGAGGCAAAAGGTACTCATACTGTGCAAGTTCCACCTGAGTTCTTGCATAAGAGGTTTGTGCTCTTTGAGCAAAAATATCAAGAATAAGATTGGTTCTGTCTAAGATCTTTACTTCAATTTCTCTTTCAAGATTTTTAAGTTGTGATGGGGAAAGCTCATCATCGAAAATCACAGTTCCTATTTCATTTTCTTTTACATATTCTTTAATCTCTTCCGCTTTTCCGCTTCCGACAAATGTTTTGGAATCAGGTTGTGATAGTTTTTGGGTAAATCTTTTTTCTACCGTTGCTCCCGCTGTATAAGCCAAAAATTCCAATTCATCCATGTATTCTTTCAGCTTATCCTCATCCTGGTCTTTGGTAATGAGTCCTACCAAAACCGCTTTTTCATATTGATGTTCCTTCTTTTCTAACATTAAGTTTTGTCTATGTTTATGAGATTTACAAGATAATATTTTTAAATATAAAAAGCAAAAAAAGTCTTTATTTACATTGAGTTGATACAATATCAATTATCAATATTGCTGATTTATAGAATTTTATTATCTTTATGGTGCTTATTTTTCAATTGAAAACCTTTACAGTTGAAAACTACATAAAAACTAATATTCCAGCGTATCATGATTACCAATATTAAATGTATGATTATTGATGATGATGAACTGGACAGACTGGTTCTTCACCATCATATCAACCAATATGAAAATATTGAAATTATTGCATCCTTTAATTCGGCTGAAAAAGCCATACCCTATCTTGAGCTCCCCATCGATCTCTTAATTCTTGATATTGATTTGCCCGGAATGAGTGGTCTCGAATTCAGAAAACTAGCCCACAAAATTCCCGCCTGTATTTTTGTAAGCTCTCATCCCGAGCTTGCTGCAGAAACTTTTGAACTGGGCACATTGGATTTTATTCCGAAACCTCTGAAGACAGTCCGTTTTCATCATTCCATGCAAAGACTTTTCGATTTTTTTGAAACTAAAGAAAAGTGCGAATGCTTTGATGCCTTGATTGGTGAAAACTGTATCAAAATAAAAGAAGGCGGAAACATTTATCAGGTAAAAATCACAGATATCCTTTATCTTGAAGCGCTGAAAGATTATACCAGAATTGTAACCCCGGAAAAAAAACACTGCATTCTGGACTCCCTCGGGAATGTTTTACATAAAAGCTATTTTGATTCTTTTGTACGGATTCATCGTAGTTATGCCGTACCCCGGCATCTTATCAGAAGTAAAAACAATCATGAAGTGGAGCTTGTGGAACAGATTAAACTCCCTATCGGAAGGGCATACAAAAGCAATCTTTCTTTTTTTGAACCATAACGATTTTCTTTAAATTGTCGTTGGTCGATTTTTTCTGTCGTTTATCTATTTTAAAAATATCAGGTCTTATTATATGGTAATTTAGTGTCCCTAAATAAGTTACAATACTATTTAATAACCATAAAATAAAACCTAATATGAAAATCAAATTTACTTCCCTTCTTTTTCTCTGGCTATTGACAACTTCGGGACTTCTAAAATCACAAATGGCGGTTTTAGCATCCGGAGGTAATGCCACAGGAAACGGGTCCAGCTCTTACAGTGTAGGACAAATTGCCTTTCTCCATAAAGGCACCAATACAGAAATAATGGAAGGAGTGCAATCGGCTTTTGAAGTGACCACTCTATCAACTAATGAATCCGGCAATCCTAAAGAAAATGGTATTTTACTGTATCCAAATCCTTTTAAAGATTTCCTCTATTTGGATTTCACATCAGCTGATTACAGAAATTCCGGCTATCAATTATTTGATGCGCAGGGGAAATTAATCAGGCAGGATAAGATCATTCAATCAAAATCCGAACTTAATTTTTCTGACCTTCCTTCTGCCATGTATATTATTAAAATTACCCAGAAGGACAGGAACATCAAAACATTTAAAATCATAAAAAAATAAACGACCATGAAAAAATTTTTATTCACGATAGCAATTGCGCTGGGTGCCTTTCTGGCTTCAGCTCAAGTGCCTGAAAAGATGAGTTATCAGGCAATTATCCGAAACAATTCGGGACAGTTGTTGCCCAACCAGAGCATCGCTGTAAAAGTCAGCATTTTACAGGGTTCACCTGCAGGTGCTGCAGTATATTCGGAAAGACTTACAGGAAATACCAATGCTAACGGTCTTATAAGTATGGAAATAGGCTCCGGAACCGTGCTTACGGGAACATTTAATACGATTGACTGGACTACAGGGAGCTATTATTTAAAAACAGAAACCGATCCTGCGGGGGGAACTAACTATATCATTACAGGAACCAGCCAATTGCTTAGTGTTCCTTACGCCATGTATGCTAAATCAGCAGGTGGCGGCGGTGGAGGATTTTCTCTTCCTTATACCAATACCCTGAATAACGCTTCTACTCTTTTCTCTCTTATCAATAATGGTGATGGAAGTTCCGTAGAAGGAATCAACAATACCACTACTTCAAATATTGCTTCATTGAGAGGTATTGTCAACAGCGCGTCTCCCGGAGGTTTTTCATCCGGAGTCCGCGGTATTAATAATGGTACCGGAGGTTTGGGTGTAGGTGTATATGGAAGCCAGGCCGGAAGCGGGTGGGGTGTTTACGGGGTAACTCCTGATGGATTAGGCGTTTACGGAAATGCCAGTGCCAACGGATATGGTGTTTACGCAAACAGTAATACCGGAACAGGTTTGAATGCTACCAGTAACAATGGTATTCCAGCCAATTTTTCAATTTATAACAATGCCAACAATAATAATGTAATTGTCGCTAATTCCGTAGGAAACGGAACAGTAGTAAATGTTACCACAACAGGAAACGGAGCCGGAGTCCGAAGTTCAACAGGGGCCGGGTTTGCACTGCATGGAATTACAAGTGCCCAGACTTCTGCGGGGGTTATAGGTGATAATAATGGAAACGGGGAAGCTGTAGTAGGGCGAACGACCAGTGATATAGCCGGAGCCGTAGTAGGTAGAAATGATGGCGGAGGCTATGGGGTAAGAGGATTTGTTGCTACCAACGCTACCGGAACCGGAGTAGGTGTTTTAGGACAAATCGGGCTTAACAACAGTACAGGACGCGCAGGACGTTTTGAAAATTTGAGTGCAACCAACCTTAAAAATGCTTTTGAAGTAGAAACCAACGGAAACGGAAATATCCCAGACAACACACAGGGTAATGCCGCATCATTCTTAGTGAATAATACCAATAGTGTTGCTGCCGCAGTAAGAGGAGAAGTTAAAACCATATTTGGAAACTTCGGCGCTGCAGGTATTTTTGGTATTTCTTCAGGCACCGGAGGCTTTGCGGGACTTTTCCATGCTTCAAACGCATCCGGAAATGGTGCCGCATTAGTGGCAATAACGGATGGAAACGGAAATGCCATTACTGCCAACGCAAGTAAAGATGGGAATGGTGTTGAAACCAATATTGACGGTGCCGGTAATGCATTATACGCATGGGTTCCCACTTTTGCCACAGGACGTGCAGGAAGGTTTAATATTTTCAATGAGTCCAATACCAGTGACGCAATAACCGTGACAACTGTAGGAAATGGTATTGCAGGAAACTTTAAGGTTGATAAGGTTACCGGAACAAAAGCAGCCGTGAGAGGTGAGGTAAACTCCCAATTCGCCAATTTCGGAACAGCAGGTATCTATGGGGTTTCTTCAGGTACCGGTGGATACGCAGGATTATTCCATGCCAGTAATCCTGCAGGAAATGGACCCGCTTTGATCGCCATTGCGGATGGAAACGGAAACGGTATTACCGCTAACGCATCCAATGGTGGTGATGGAGTAGAAACAACGGCTGACGGTACAGGAAACGCAATTTATGCTTGGGTTCCTAATTTTGGTAATGGACGTGCTGCCAGATTTGTTAATTACAATACAGGCAATACCAATCCTCCCCTTACCGTAGAAACTCACAGCAGCGGATCAATAGCTATATTCAAATCCGGAAACCCGGGAACTGTAAATGTTGCCCGTATCAATTCTGCAGGAAGAGGATTTTTTAATGACGGAACTCAGAACAGTGGTGCAGACGTAGCGGAGGTTTTTGATGTGGAAGGAAATATTTCTGAATATGAAACAGGAGATATTCTTGTGATTTCTACGGATTCCGACAGAACAGTAGAAAAGTCCTCAAAACCATACTCCAGTCTTGTAGCGGGTGTATATGCCACCAAGCCAGGCGTATTGCTTACGGAAGAACATATAGATGCTGATATTTCCGATAAAGTTCCTATGGGAGTTATCGGGGTAATCCCTACCAAAGTTTGTTTGGAGGGGGGACAGATCAAAAGAGGAGATATGCTGGTAACTTCATCAATCCCCGGTGTTGCCATGAAAGCAGACCTGAAAAAAGTACAGATAGGACAAGTAATCGGAAAAGCCCTTCAGGATTATGATCAAAATGAGACCGGAAAAATAAAAGTTTTAGTAAACATTAAATAAACTTACCATGAAATCATTATATACCATTGCCTTTCTGACATTAAGCATCATTATTCATGCCCAGGAAAGAACAACTGAATTACAGGAGGATCAGGCGCTCATTGTAAAGCAGGCGAAAGAACATCAGGCTCAATTGATGAAAAGCATTCAGGAGACTACGCCTAAGCAACAAACCACGCAATTAGTTTCCGAACAGGGACTTGAGGTTAAAAAACAGCAGGAAGCCAAAACACAGCCCTCCAATAATAATTCCGGTAAATTATTACCGAATACGGCAACTTTAGAAGAAGTATTAGCGACAATTCCGAACAGACAAAAATCCCGAAAAACAGATTCTAGGAACACAAATAATCATGTACAGGGTTTGCCTAACACAGCAACTTTAGAAGAAATTAAAAAGACAATACCTAAAAACTAATAACTTCTTTCAATGGAAAAGTCCGCAGTAGCGGACTTTTCATTTTATAGCTATTGTTTAGTCCCAATCTGCAGCAACAAATTTCATAGTGTTCCCTTTTTCGTCCGATAACGTAAGGAAGTGACCTTCTACGGAATATTTTTTCATCTTTTCAAAGCTTTTCACAAATGCTGTTTCCAAATCCATGTTCTTGCATGCCATCATAGTGCTTCCCGCTCCCGAGATTTTCAATTCCCCCTTGTTCTTAAATTCTGATGTAAAGAATATCCTGTTACAGCCCATAAAAGCCCCACCCCGGATTTTTCCGTTTTCTTTTTCTGCGGTCAGGTTGATTCCTGCTTTACTGGCTACAAGCTGATCTCTAGAAAAATTCTCAAAAGAAACCAACATCCATTCTCTTTGGATATGGGGATTTTCAATATGTGCTGAAGAGCAGTTGATCATTATTCCCAACACAAGAATCGATAAAAATGAAATGATTATTTTTTTCATAACTAGCTTTATCCCATTTTCATACCATTTCCAAACAGAATATTGTAAAAATTAGTAAATTAGCGACACAAAAATTTAATTTATAAAAATGAAAAGAATATTTCTACTATTCACTTTCTTATTGAGTTTTGCTCAAATGAGAGCAGATGAGGGGATGTGGCTGTTAATGCTCATCAAAAGACTTAATGGTGTTGACATGCAAAAAGAAGGTTTGCATCTGACTCCGGAGGAAATTTACTCTGTGAACAATTCAAGCTTAAAAGATGCTATTGTAAGCTTCGGAGGTTTCTGTACAGGTGAAATTGTTTCAGACAAAGGTCTTATTTTCACCAACCACCACTGTGGTTATGGGGCTGTTGCTGCTGCTTCTACTCCTGAAAAAGATTATTTGAAGAACGGATTCTGGGCAATGAAACAAAAAGATGAGTTCAACGCAAAAGATCTATATGTAAGATTTTTAGTTAGAATGGATGATGCTACCCAACGAATCACTTCTAAACTAAATAACAATATGACCGGAGAGCAGAGAAAAGCTGTTATTGATGCTGAAACAAAAGCTATCCAGTCAGAAAACTCTGAAAACGGGAAATACACCGTTGTTGTGAAAGATTTCTTCAACGGAAATGAGTTTTACTATTTTGTTTACCAAGATTATAAAGATATCAGGTTGGTAGGAGCTCCTCCTTCCTCATTAGGGAAATTTGGTGGTGATACTGATAACTGGGAATGGCCAAGACACACTGCAGATTTCACTGTTTTCAGAGTGTATGCCGATGCAGCAGGAAATCCTGCTGAATTTTCTCCAAGCAATGTTCCTTTAAAGCCTAAGCATTTCTTACCAGTTTCTCTTAAAGGAATCAAGCCTGGTGATTTCTCAATGATCTTAGGGTATCCTGGTAGAACAAACCGTTACCTTACTTCTTACGGTATCCAGCAAATGGTAGGTAAAGATTATCCGGCATGGGTAGAAGCTTCTAAATTAGCAATGGATGTGATGAAGAAGTATATGGATAAGGACAAAGCGACTCAGCTGAATTATGCATCCCAATATGCATCAGTGGCCAACTACTGGAAAAACAGACAAGGAACCATTGATGCAGTGGCCAAAAATGAAACGATTGTTGATAAGCAGAATATTGAAGCAATCTTCAGACAATGGTCTTCACAACCCGGAAACCTGGAGTATGACGGGGTGTTGGAAAACATTTCATCCTATTACAAGCAGGTTTCGGACAGAAATGTTGAAAGAAACTATATGACCCAGCTTTCAAGAAATTCTAAATATCTTAGTATTGCTTACCAATTGGGATCTGTTCTTAAAGCATACGCTGAACAGGATATGCAGGGAAGACTTGCCATGAAACCTAAAGTAGACGCAGCTGTGAAGGGCGTATATGAAAATTTCAACACTCAGCTGGAAGGAGAAATGCTAAACTCAATGGTTAATCTTTATCAGACAAGAGTAAATAAAGAGGTGGCTTCACCGACGTTAATGGCATTAGATGCTAAAAACTTATCTACGGTAGCATTTTCTTCTCTTTTTGCTAACAAAACTTCGGTTACCAACTTTATTTTAAATCCGGATCGTCTAAAGCTTGATGCTGACCCGCTTTTGAAAATTGCTAACGGATTAGCTACCGATCAAAGACTATCTACTGAAAAATATGCTAAAGTAGATGATAGTTTTGCTAAAAACAGCCGTTTATTTTTAGCTGGTTTAATGAAAGCTATGCCAGAGAAAAAATTCTATCCGGATGCTAACTCTACGATGAGATTAACTTACGGAACTGTAGACAGACTGCCTGTAAGAACAGACAGAAACTACTACGGAGTTACTGATAACTATTATACAGACATGACAGGTCTTGTAAGTAAATACAAAAAAGGTGATGAAGAATTTGATCTTCCGCAAAGAGTAATTGATCTTTATAACCTGAAAGATTTCGGACAATATGCAGATGCTGCAGGATATATGCCTGTTAACTTCCTTTCCAATAACGATATTACAGGAGGTAACTCCGGTTCTCCGGTAATTGATGGTGATGGTAACCTTATCGGTATTGCATTCGACGGAAACAGCGAAGCTTTAAGCGGAGATATCGTTTTCGAGCCTGAATGGCAGAAAACCATTAACGTTGACGTACGTTTCGTTCTTTGGGTAATTGATAAATATGCAGGGGCAAGAAGATTAGTAGATGAATTAAAGCTTGTAAGAGGTGAAAATACTCCTCCTGATACAAAAACGAAGAATTCAGGGACTACAGCAGAGCCTAAGAAAACCAAAAAGGCAAAATAATACCTATTATATGATTTAAAAAACCGTGAAAGTTATTTCACGGTTTTTTTATTTTTGAAAAAAAATAATTTAATCCCATGAAATCTGAAGCCATACAATTTTCAGGAGTTATCAGGCAAAACGGCAATATGAATGCAGCGTTTGTAGAATTTCCATTTTCTACGGAGCAATTATTCGGTAAAAAAGGACAGGTAAAAATCAAAGCTGTATTTGATGATAAGGTTGAATACCGTGGAAGTCTTGCTAAAATGAAATCGGATTGTCATATTTTAGGCTTAACCCAGGAAATCAGGAAACAACTGGGAAAAACTTTTGGAGATGAGATTTCAGTAAGTATTATTGAAGATAAGGAAGAAAGAACCGTAGACATTGCAGATGATATTGCCGTACTTTTTAACGAAAGTCCTGAAGCAAAAGAATTGTTTGACAATATGAGCTATACCCATAGGAAAGAATATATCCGCTGGATTGAAGAAGCAAAAAAGGCTGAAACCAGGGAAAACAGAAAAATAAAAATGATTCGGATGATTCTGGATGGAAAGAAAGGAGTTTAGAAAAAATCTAAACTCCTTTTATAATTTATTCTATAAAATTACTGGAATGGGGCTACAATATTATTCACAATATTAGCAGGCAAGCCGGATATGTTATACTTTAAATTATTAACTAAAGACACTTGATTAGCCGGAGGAAATACGGTATAATCTCCTTTAAATATGCAGTTTTGGAATAATGCATGAGAAAGACCAGGATAAATAGCCCCTCCATTGAACTCTACATCTTTGAACTGGATATTACATGTATCGAAACTTGAATTTGGGTCATCAATATCAAAATTGTTTATTTCTCCGCCATGCATGATGACATTTTTAACATTATCTCCACTAAAACGAACAGTTTTATATCCAAAACTATTATTTAGCACTAAATCAATTCTTCCATTATATTCATCTTTATATCTGGAGGTTATATATGCACTTAGCGTATTAGCAACATTGGTCATCAATCTTCCTGTAATTTCTATTTCCGTTTGATAAACTTCCTGGTATATACTGTCTTTTATAAAGAGTGCAGATATATATGCTGTTGTAGGTGATGGATCTACTACATTTACTACAGGATCTGTTATTTTTAGCCTCTCAAGATTAGTATATGAGTGACTAAAAACGCCTAAATAAAAACAATATATTTCTTTTGCCCTCGTATTTATTACTGGATTAATGATATTTAAGCTCTTTGGCAACGTCGGTTTATTGGTATAATTAGGCAATTCACTTGGATTTTCTTTTCCTCCGGGAGTTGTATATGCAAATAAGTAAACATCATCTATCTCACTTGAATTAAAGACTGGATTATGTATGTTTATAATCCCTCCTAAACTGGGAGTATCCATCCGAATTCCAAAAAATATCCTTGCTGCCCCATTTACTATTGGTGAATTAAGGGTAATATCATTTCCTGCAAACTGAAATCCTGCGCCTCCTAAGTCTGTCTTTATAATCGGATGATTTGCTGTAAATCGGTCTGTCCAATGATCATCTATCCCATCTTCCCAAACACCTCTATTGATGGTAACATCCACACTGTTTCTTCCGGTGTAGCCATGCCTGCAATCTATTACATTTCCTTCATTAATGGTAACTCCTATGGATTCATAGTTTGCAATTCCATATCCGTTTCCGGCATTTGTAAACCCTTTAATAAAAGGGGAGTTTATGATAACGTCTGCACATTTATCTATTTCCATAGCTACACTACCCGTATTATTAGTTTCATTGATAATTTTAGGGTTATTAAGTGTAACATTATCTCTTTTGATGAGCAAATATTTGGATCCATTGACAAGGCTTCCCTGTACTTCAATAATAAGATTATCAATAATAATAGGCTCTTCTATATGAAATTTAGTAACAGTTAATTGGGTTTTATCCGTATAAGAACATACAAGAGGTGTTGTTAGCTTTCCTTCATTGGTTCTAACAAATTCTTTCTTGTAATATGGTCCAGCCCCAATACGTTCAATTAATATTTCATTTGAATCAAAAAGCAGATTGGCAATTCCATCATTAACAAAGCCAACGTCTAAGCTTCCACGGACAGCTTTATTAATATCCCAGTTGCTAATATCAACATTTTCACCGGTGTGAGATCGTACAATATTTATAGTAACATCGTCATTACCTTTTTGAAGTAAAAATTTACCATCACACCGTCCACTCGTTTTTATATCGAATGATTCATTAATGAGAATTTTAAATCTTCCTGGTATAACCCAAAAGAGATTATTTAAATTCACATACTCAAAATATGATTTTACAGGATTTGTTTCATTAGTCATTCCGTCTCCTATCACTCCAAAATATCTGATGTCTATTTCATCTTTAAATCTATGCTCCAACTTTATTCCTCCGGCAGAAGGAATAACGACACTTCCCCCATCATCAGGGGCATTTGTACTTGATTTATAATAAATTACAGGATCAGGAGTGTCTCCTTCTGTATAATACCCCAAAAGATAGACTCCTTTATAGACATCGTTTTGAAGATCTGCGATTTCTCCTAGTGAAAGATTTCTCATTTCCGCCATGGAGTTTTTTAAAATAAATGGAAAATTCATAAAATAAAATTTTGTAATTGTTATTATGACAAAAGTAATTTTCGAAAGCGCCAAAACTTGACGCATTTTATTTTAGTGAAAAAATTAATATTCCAAATCCTGTCCAGACTTCTATACTGCATAGTTTTGTAAATAGGGCAAAATATCAGAATTTCGTTTGATGTCATATTATTAAATAACGATTCAGGGCAACTTCGTTGCCCTGAATCGTTTTCAAAAAAATAAATATTAAGAAATAGGAATTCCTAAGTATCTAAGATAAGAATCCAGTAAATTTTTATCAAAAACCGGCTCCTCAATTCCTGATCCTTCAAGGAATTTAATCACGTTTGAACAATCCCAGATATAAGTATGCTGGTAAAGCTCTACGGTAGATAGCCCTTCATGCATATTATCTTTAAACAAGCTTGTTAATGGATATAAACGATTTTTGCTGTCATTTTCCCATTGCCCTCTCCAATCTTTATATGAAAGTCCGTTCAAAGTAAACGGATAATATTTTTTAATTAAACCAAAGAAGTCTTCTAAAGTGAGATTGGTCTCAGGTTTTGCAATCAGATTGAATTTTTTTCCAATTGCGTCTTTATTTTTTGTGATATAAGCCATTGATTTGGTCATATAGTCAACCGTAATTAATCCTTCTCTGAGTTCCGTCAATGCAGGATAGGATTTAAACTCAATACAATTCTTAACCAACCCCGACCACCATTGGTACGGTGCACTAGCTCCTGTTTCACTGTGGCACATGGCATAGCCAAGACGATAAGTAATCAGCGGCAATCCTTCTTTCGCTGCAAGATCTGCGATGGCCTCCATCACATATTTACTTCTTACATATCCGATATCTTTACTTACTGAAATAATATTTTGCTCAATATCATCACTTTCCAGCATTACGGTTTTACCTGTAAAAATGTGTCCCCAGCTGTATACAGAGATTGTTGATAATAAAGCCAGGCATTTTGTTTTCTTTGTTCCGGCAAGACGGATGATTTCTCTTAACCCCTCCACATTGGGTGCTTTCATATAAGAATAGGGTTCAATAAAATTTACAGAGCTTCCCGAATGATAAATAAGATCAATTTTTTCCGCAAGTAAATTAAATGTGTCCTCAGAAAAGCCTAATGATGGAACTGACAGATCGCCTATTACAGGGATAATTCTTGATACTTGTTCTGCCTTTCTGGGAATGTGAAATTGTTGAAAACATGTATCAATTTTTCCCAAGGCGTGAAATTCATCCTGTGCTCTTACTAAGCAATAGATATCAGCGTTAGTCGTATCCAAAAGCTCCTGTAACAAATGAATTCCGACAAATCCTGTAACGCCTGTCAGAAATATGGACTCCGGATTTTCTAATTGTTGAGGATCAAAAGTCCCCTCAAAGACAGTTCCCGGGTTGAGATAAACATCATTTTGAAGTTCAACATAGGGTTCCACATCTTCTACCGGGATCATTTCTCTTTCTTCTTTAGCCCTTGCAATAAGAACATTAGCAAAATCCCTCAATACCGGATACTGATAAACATCCCGGATATAAACTTTTATTCCTAGCTTTTCCTCCAATGCTACTGCAGCAATCGCAACCAGAAGTGAGTTTCCACCGATATCAAAAAAATTATCCGTGATATTGATTACAGGACGTTCCAATTCTTCAGCCCAAATACCTGCGATAATTCTTTCCGTTTCATTCGTTGGCGGCTCATGAGAAACAAGTTCCTTCGCTTCTTTATCAGCAAGTTCCTTCAAGAAGTTGGTATCTGTCTTTCCATTTGCCGTCAATGGTATTTTATCCAGGAAAATAATTTGGGCAGGGATCATGTAACCTGGTAATTCTTCTTTTAATTGATTCCTGATGAATGAAATATCTTTCTGAGCGCCATCCCGCAACACCACAAAAGCAACAAGGTATTTATTCCCGCCATGATTATCTTTTGTAATGACAGACGCTTCCTTTACATTATCCAATTGCGTAAGGGTCCGCTCAATTTCGTTCAGCTCAATGCGGAATCCACGAATTTTCACCTGATTATCTATTCTTCCTAAAAATTCAATATTTCCATCCGAAGACCATCTTGCCAAATCTCCTGTACGATATATTTTTTCTTTCTCTTTAAATGGATTGGAAACAAATTTAGTATTCGTTAATTCCTCATTATTAAGGTATCCTTTTGCCAATAAATTTCCCCCAATATACAATTCCCCGGTCGCACCTACAGGTAAAAGCTCCAATTGCTCTCCTAAAATATAGGCCTGTGCATTTGCTATAGGCTTTCCAATGGAAGATACATATTGCCCATTCATATCTTTAACTTTTTTGAATGTTGCATACACTGTACATTCGGTAGGACCATAATAATCAACAAGTTCGTAACTTAACTCTGAAGTCAGTACCGGTTTAAGCTTTTCTCCTCCCGTAAATAGATATTTTAAATCTAAATCATGATAACTCTTTGTTTTCTCAACTACTGCAGGAGCAAGAACAGTAGGCACAAAACCGTGTGTAATCTTATTTTTCCGATAATAGTTTACCAATGCCGATGCTTCCGTCCGTTCTTCATTATCTGCAATAAAAATGCTGGCCCCGGAAGTGAGTGCCGCCCAAATTTCCCAAACAGAAATATCAAAGGCCAGGCCTGCAACAAGGCTTAGTTTCGAAGTATGATCAACATGGAAATACTGATTGTGCCAGGTGACTAAATGCTGGATGCTGTGATGTGAGACCATCACTCCTTTAGGGTTTCCTGTAGAACCAGAGGTATAAATGGTATAAGCTAATGCTTCCTGATGAATCGTAATGTGTATTGGACTTGATGACTGACCTGAAGTATCTTCTATTTCATCGAAAATAAAAACTTCTGTATTTTTATTTTCAGGTAAAAGTCCAGCCAATAAGCTATTGGTAATCATAACCTTCGCAGAAGTATCCGAAAGGATGAATTCTACCCTTTTGGCAGGGTAAGCAGGATCTACCGGAACGTAAGCCGCTCCTGTTTTAATAATACCAAGTATTGCTATTACCCATTCCAATGAACGATCAAGCCATACGGTTACATACATTCCTTCTTTTATCCCTTTAGTTAAAAGGGCGTTTGCAATTTGATTACTCCTTTCGTCCAGCTCCCGATAACTGATCTGCTGATCCTGAAAAACCGCCGCTATATTTTCAGGGAATAGGCTTACTTGTTTTTTGAAAAGAGAAACCAGGGTCTCTTCTTCCGGATAATCCCAATTTGTCTGGTTGAAATCGTTTAAAAGTTTCTCTCTGTCTTCATAAGATAAGGAGACAATGGTGTTGCTTAAAAGCGTCTGTGTTGTTAATGTGTTTGACATGTTAATAGAGTGTTTTGGTTAAAAGATATTTTGATTAGTTTTTAATTAGTATAATATTTTGATATAAGGGATTTTAAGAAATCCTTTTATATGATATGATGAAAAGAAAAAATTCTCCATTGAGAAATCATGGGCATAGAAGATCCGCCCTGTTTAATTATTAGCATATTTTAAATTCGATTTTGTAATTGTTGGGTAAGTAAAATGAAACTACATATAAAATATAATTATAAAAAGCATTCCATTTTTATTTGCAAAAAGGCATTTATTTTATTTTTCAATCATGAATAATAAATTTCAGTTATTTTTTAAATATTTATTAACATAATTACATATGTTTAAATATTTGACACTCAAATTTAATATAATAATTTTAATTAGCAATTAAAATTTTGTTAATTATCTCCAACAAGAGAATTAATTCTCCTAAAGCCTGTGTGATTTCGTTCAAACCCGTTATAAGTAAGAATACATTTATTTCCGCTAGAAATTGTAGTATCAAATACTCCAAAAGCCCCGGTCCAGGCTTCTATATTGTATGGCTTCTGAAATATGATGTGATGAAATGTTTTCGGATTCTTCCAGATCGGCAATAGTCCTTGCAACTTTCAGAATTCTGTCGTAAGCTCTTGCGGAAAGATTGAGTCTTTCCATAGCCAGTTTTATTAAATTCAATGATGTTTCGTCCAAATGGCAAAACCTTTCGATTTCTTTAGGACCAATCTGAGCGTTGTAGCTGATTTTTAACTCTTTATACCGTTCTCTCTGGATCTCACGCGCTATCAAAACCCGTTGTCTGATGTCTTCACTTTTTTCGCCTTTTCTTTTTTCCGTTAGTTGTTCAAATTCTACTTTCTGAACTTCAATATGAATGTCAATGCGGTCCAAAAGTGGTCCTGAAAGCTTATTCATATATTTTTGCATTTCAAATGCAGAAGAAGTGTTATTCGGATCATCAGGAAAAAACCCGCTTGGACTGGGATTCATAGACGCCACTAGCATAAAGCTTGCGGGATAATTGACCGTAAATTTAGCCCTGGAAATAGTAACTTCCCGATCTTCCAAAGGCTGTCTCATTACTTCCAATACGGCTCTTTTGAATTCCGGCATTTCATCTAAAAATAAAACTCCGTTATGGGCTAAAGAAATTTCTCCCGGCTGAGGATAGCTTCCGCCACCCACAAGGGCAACATCTGAAATTGTATGGTGGGGCGATCTGAATGGCCTTACCGTCATCAAAGATGTTTCGGCTCCTATTTTCCCGGCTACCGAATGTATTTTTGTTGTTTCTAAGGCTTCTTTTAAAGTAAGAGGCGGTAAAATACCCGGAATTCTTTTGGCAAGCATCGTTTTTCCGCTTCCGGGTGGCCCTATGAGGATAATATTGTGTCCTCCCGCAGCAGCAACTTCCATTGCTCTTTTCGCTGTTTCCTGCCCTTTGACTTCAGAAAAATCGAATGGAAACTGGTTAATCTTTTCCTGAAACTCTTTCGTCGTGTCTATGGTTTCTTTTGGAATCGGTTTTCCTTCATTAAAAAACTCGATTACTTCCTTAATATTTTCTACACCATACACTTCGAGGTCACTGACAACGGATGCCTCCCGCGTATTTTGCCTGGGCAGGATAATACCTTTGAAGCCTTCATCCCGGGCCTGAATGGCAATAGGCAAAACCCCTTTGATCGGTTGGAGGCTTCCGTCAAGTGACAGCTCACCCATAATGATGTAATGATGGATATTTTCAGCAACGATCTGATCTGATGCGGCTAAAATTCCAATAGCAATACTCAGGTCATAGGCGGACCCTTCTTTTCTAAGGTCAGCAGGAGCCATATTAATCGTGATCTTCTTTCCAGGAATTTTATATCCGACATTTTTTAATGCCGCTGATATTCTGTAGCTGCTTTCTTTGATAGCATTGTCGGGGAGTCCTACCAGATGGTAACCTACTCCTCCTGTATCTACATTGACTTCAATAGTAATCGTTTGAGCCGCAACTCCATGAATTGCGCTTCCATAAATTTTTACCAGCATGATTGTGTTTTATGTAAATGTAATATTTTTTATAAAACCCTGCAGATAAGAATGTTTAGATGATTACGAAAAAATTTTTTAAACCATGAATTATTAAAGGAAATTATAAACAAGTCATTTTATAATTTTTTAAAATTTCAATACACACAAGAAATTTTTAAAAAATTACCTGAATAATTAAAAATCGGCGCAAATTTATTTGCGCCGATCAAACCATTATTGAAAAACTAAACAAATCCTCTCTTGGATTCATTATATCTTGAGTATATTACTTCTTAATAAACTTGTTTTTATATATTCTTCCATCGGAACTTTTTGAAATGATAAAATAATTCCCTGCCGTAAGCCTGCTTACATCTATCGCTTCGTTATACTGGTGATTGCTTTTCTGAAATACTACTCTGCCCGAGACATCCACAATTGAAATATCCGCATAGCTTTTGTCCGATTTTTTGCCTATATATAGAAGTTGGGTAGTTGGATTCGGATATACGCTTAAATCATTTTTTTTAGGAGCGGTCTCTCCTGTTCCAAGGCTGCAAAAGCTCCAGATTCCAAAGTTGAGCTTTACAAATCCTCCCAAACCTAAAAATTCACATTGATCCGGACAGTATTCCGTACAGGCATAAAAACCATATTCTCCGGATGTAGTTGCCACATATGAATCCCCTACAACGCCGTTAATGATGCATGGATCTCCGGCTACAGGCGGAATATTACCCGGTGTACATTTATACCATGTATGTACTCCATACAAAACCGGAAACGTATTTTCAAATGTTACGGAAGCCCCTTCACAAACATTATATTCCCCCGCATCAATCTGCTGATAAGTTCCCGGAGTTAAAGTCGTTAACATGGAAGGAAGACCATACGCATAGCCATCCGCCATAATAGCCGGGCTTTCGGCGGTGCAATCATTAAGAGTAACCTCTACTTTAAAGTAATAGAGCATGTCATTGGCACCATCGATGGTTAAAGTTTGTGACGTTGCTCCCGGAATAGCTACCCAAGGATTAGGGTTAGGGGTTTGCCAGGTCCACTCCTGCTTATACCATTGGTAAGTACCATATGCTTGTGTGGACAATACTTCTGTTTCTGTATTACAGAAAACGACTTTATCAGGGAACATGACCCCCAGTCTCGGACTTGTAATGGTAGGTGTAAGTGAACATTGCGCTTTAATATTCAGCATTCCGATGAATGCATAAAAAGCTAAAAAAATCAATTTTGTCTTCATAGTCAATTTTGTTGGTGTTGATGGTTTTCTATATGATAGGGTAATTTAATTATCGATCAGAACCCTTATTCCGAACTTCATATTAAAATTCAGTGGTTTTTCTTTATAAATGGTATTAAGAGAACTATTATCCTTAAAATGATAGCTTACACCCGGTTCTGCATAGATTCCTATATTGTTTATTATTTTGTATTGAAATCCCAATCCGCCGTTCACAGAGAATTGAGTAGGTTTACTTTCCAAGTTTTCTGTTTTCTCTTCTTTCACCTCATCATTGACAATATATTTTGTTTTGACATTTCCTGCCACAGCCTTTTCTACAAGAGCTCCTCCTGTAATGTATCCCGTGAATCTGCCTTTTTGGACGGCATTATAATTAACCTGCACCGGGATTCCTATATAATGAACCGACTGGTCACTTTTAATGAGATTAGAGCTGCTTCCGGAACGAAGTTCAGAGGACAGTTTTGTATAGTTCACACCCGTTCCTATTCCCCATTTTTTCCCTACATTATAATACAGTGAAACGCCTAATGTTACCGGTATTTTATGTCTTACTTTTGCCTTCACCTCTTCATCTTGGTTGGCCAATAATATTTGGGTCAGAGGATTTTCATGGAAATCCGAAATATGGAATACCTCATCTACACTCATCGGACTTCCGCTCATGGTTGCATATCCGGGAAACTGCTGCGCCGAACCGGAAGATGTGCTTCCGGTCAATAAGTTCAGCATCCAGGATTTTTTAGACTGGTGTTTTGCCAATTTGGATTTTTCTTTTACAACAGATTCTTCAAGCTTTGAAAGCTCATCCTGTACTTCTTCAACTTTCTGACTTTCAGGGGTCGTCTTTTGTTCCTGAACTATCGTTGTATTTTGTTTTAAAATTTCTGCATTTTCAGTACTCCTTTGAGTATTTATTTTCAATTCTTTATCCTTATTATTTTCGTTCATTATTTTGTCAAGGATATTTTCGAAAATATTTTTTTGTGAGGCTTGAGGTAATACAGCATATCCGTCATTGTTTTTCTCTGAACGATCTTCAGTTGTACTCCTGTTTTCTGTTGAAACGATCTGATCATTCGAGAGCTTGCGATTTACAGTTTTATCCTGGGAGTATGTTTCTTTTTGCAGAAGCTCTTCATTAGCCATGTTAAATAATCTCTTCCCAATAATCAACAGGAAAGCAATGGCCGCAGCAACTGCTGCTATGCGATATAATAATGGTTTAATAGTATATCCTGAAGCTTTTTCTTCTTTTTTCTCCGGTTCATGATTATCCGTTGTAAAAACGACTCCTTTGTTTTTATCATCTTCACTGAATAATTCATCTCTGATGTCATCCCACCATTCATCCGGAACATCCTCGGTGTGATCTTCCATCTTTCTCCGCAGGTTATTTAACCATTGATTACTCATATTGTGCTTCTTTTGACATTTTATATTCTTTAACTTTCTGAACAAGCATTGCTTTAGCTCTGTGAAATTGTGACGCCGAAGAATTTTCTGCAATTCCTAAAAGCGCTGCAATTTCTTTGTGGCTTTTCATTTCAAATACATACAGGTTAAAAACTGTTCTGTACCCTTCAGGAAGAGACCGGATCATTTTCATAATGGCCGTTTGTGGTATTTTCTCAAGGTTAGGCTCTTCTTCATTCGGGAGGTCAGGAAAATCAAATTCTCCATCAATTAATTTGAAATCCGTGTTTTGCCTGATATATTTCAACGATTCATTGACTACAATGCGGGTAATCCAGGCTTTTAAAGAACCATTTCCCCTGTATTCAAATGATTCTATGGCCCGAAACATCTTTATAAAGCTGTTTTGTAATACATCATGTACATCTTCCTTCCCGGTAATATAGCGTGAGCACACATAGGACAGATGACCGGAATAAGCACTGAAAAGTTCTTTCCAGGCTTCTTCTTCTTTTCGCAAAAGACGGTCTGCCAAAATCTGCTCCTTAGTTTCTTTCATTTATTTTATACTCCTGATTGTGCGCTGTTTATCTCATGAAAAATAGATTGCGTTTTTTAAGGACGCAATCTATAAGCATCATCAACTATTATTTAATTTTTTATGCAATAGGGGAAGTCATATTTAATTGTTGTAAAAGGGTCTATTATCAATCCGTCCACTACTATTTTTTCTGCTACCAACCCAAATCTTAATGAGAAATCCTGCCCTACATAATACCCTTTCTGCTTGGCGGCAATCGTCACTACCGTATTTTTGTTCACTCCGTCTACCGGGATCTGGAACTGGAGGGTTTTAGGGGCAAAAGTTAACTCTATCACGTTATTCGCTGTATTAATCTTGGTGGTATAGTCAAGATTATACTTCACTTTCCCAATCGCAACTAATGCGGCTTCCGTCTTCACAGGATCCTGAATTACAGTTTTTACAATTTCTCTTATAGGAAACTCTGCAAATTTAACGGTATCTTTTTTTGCAGTAAAATTTATTATTTTCTCTGACTGGATATTTCCTTGTGACGTTATCAGTTTTCCTTTATAATTTCCATTCACATCTTCCAATTTTACCGGAATCGGTTCATAATCATCTTCACAGGATATTAAAAAAAGGCTTAAAAATAAAACAGCCACAACAGCTTTAAGCACTATCAATTTTTTCATTGCTTTAATTCTTTACATTATACATTAATTGTGGTGCGCACTCATTGATATAAACCCCGGTTTTTGAAAATCTTGCATGAAGTTTTGAAAAAATTGAAAAATTTAACATTTGACTTTTATCTGATAATTTCTATCAATACATTTGTCAAAACAATATTTGAATGAATTTCGAGCAAGTAAGCCTACACCTTAATGCTTATAAAGAGCATGATCAGATCATAGATGCGGCAGAATACCTGATCCATTCTTTCGGATTGGAGCATGATAATTTTGCGGGTTTTGGTTTCCGGGAAGAACTTTCTCCCAATTCTATGCTTTTAACAGCCGAAGGAGAACTGGGACAGCCCCAGAAGGTGATGATCCCTAAAAACATTTTCGATTTTGACCTGAGCCTGGTACTTAATATGGTAGCTCATGAAATGCTCCATGTAAGACAGAAGGCTCCGGGAAATGTAGTTGAAGATAAAAATGAACGTGAATTTCAGGCCTATTACGAAATGCTCTTCCACAAAGTTTTCCCACAAATTCCTGATGTTTCAGATTTTCACAAGAAGTTTTTCGGAAATAAAGCGTTGGAATATTACCGGAGAATGGGTGAAGGCTCGGAATTACAGCATAAATATGCAGAACAGAAAACAGAAGTAGAACAATTGATTAATTCTTTACCGTTATGATAAAGCCGGAAATAACATGGGAAGATTTTGAGAAAATAGATATAAGAACCGGAACTATTATTTCCGTAAATGATTTTGAAAAGGCAAAAAATCCCTCTTATCAGTTAGAAATCGACTTCGGGGATTTGGGCATCAAAAAATCTTCTGCCCAGATTACTGCATTTTATAAAAAAGAAGACCTGATCGGCAAACAAATCTTAGCAGTCCTCAATTTCCCTAAAAAGCAGATCGCCAATTTTTTCAGCGAATGCCTGGTATTAGGTGTTTATGGGGATAATAAGCAGGAAGTGACTTTATTAACAACGTCACTTCCCACTAAAAATGGTTTTCAAGTAGGCTAATCCTACTGTTGTAGCGTTTTAGTTCCTAGATTGGTGATCTGTCCGAATGTTACCGATACGTTACCTGTATTTTCATCATTATACCCGGTACTGTCATCTGCATCATATGATACAGTATAGGCACCCTGGGCTAAACCGGAAAACATAAAGAAACCGTCCGGGTTTGGTATGGCAGTGGCAATAGTGTCCGAAGCCACAATAGCGTGTACTACTGCATCAGCTGCGGCAGGCTGTACATATCCTTTTATCTGTCCGTTTGTCAGCTCCGAAAAAGTCCTGATCACAGGTTTTAAGATATAAGACCCGTTTCCGGTAGTTACCACAGATCTTCCCGCATCGAAGTCTATCCATACGGTATAAGCTCCATTGGCGGCTAAAGTCTGATGCCAGTTAAATTTAAGACCGCTCTGTTGTGCAGAAGGAGTCTGCAAAGGATAAGTCACACCATTGACAACCAAGGTGTTATTAGGCCCAAGCACCATTCTCATCTGAGAAACATCTCCGGTCGGAAGTACGGCCTGTCCCAAAACGACATCGGTTCCGTTTTTAAAATTAAGAAGATTATACACTCCGGGACTTGGGAAATTCAATGGGACCCACTGTCCATTACTGTTAATTTCGATTCTTTGAATATCGACATTAACGGCATCATACGCTGCGGGGCCGTCTGTAAGCCTCACATTGACTGTAGCAGTATCATTTCCATCAGAATCATCATCACATGACCCCATGAAAAGCAAGCAAATACTGCTTCCTAGAATTAATAGCTTCTTCATAAAATATATTTTGTCTATATTAAACGCTTTGATAGTTCATATATTATGCCATCCCTTTCAATCTTAAAAAAACAAAAAAAATGATACAGCACATTCCTCTGGAAAAAATTTTATTCCTTGACATTGAAACAGTTCCAGGCGCAGCCTTGTGGGAAGACCTTTCGGAAACCGACCAAAAATTGTGGGACAAAAAAACAAGATTCCAAAGAAAAGAAGAAATTACCGCAGAAGACTTTTATTCGGAAAGAGCCGGAATTATGGCGGAATTTGGAAAGATCATCTGTATTACCATCGGAATGCTAGAAAAAAATGAAACGTTAAGGATCAAAAGTTTTGCAGGCCACGATGAAAAGAAAATGCTTCAGGAATTTGGTGAAATTTTTAACAGCCCCAGACTCCGGGATGTCATTCTTTGTGCCCATAATGGAAAAGAATTCGATTTCCCCTGGATAGCAAGACGATTTCTGATCAATGGGATGCAACCTCCGGTTCCTTTTCAAATGTTTGGCAAAAAGCCCTGGGAAATTCCTCATATCGATACGATGGAGCTTTGGAAATTCGGAGATTATAAAAGTTTTGTCTCCCTGGAACTCCTTGCCCACGTTTTTGGAATTCCTACCCCTAAAGATGATATAGACGGCTCAATGGTTTCATCAATTTACTACATAGAAAAAGACTTGCAAAGAATTGTTGACTATTGTGAAAAAGATGTCTTAACTTTGGCAAATATTTTCCGGCGTATGCGTCAGGAAGATTTATTGAAAAGGTATATCAATTTAGATTAAAAAATGAAATTTACAGACGATCAGATTGCTGATATCGGAGAAGATATCATAAAGGTACTTAAATCTGTGTATGACCCTGAAATCCCGGTGGATATTTATGAGTTAGGACTGGTTTATGATGTACAGATCTCCGATGAAGGCGATGTAAAAATTATCATGACACTTACTACCCCGAACTGCCCTGTTGCAGAAACTCTTCCACAGGAAGTGAAAGATAAGGTTTCGGAGGTAGAGCATGTGAAAAGTGTGGATTTAGAGCTTACATTCGAACCAAGCTGGAATAAGGATATGATGAGTGAAGAAGCGAAGTTTGAACTCGGAATGCTTTAATACAATATAAAACCGCAGAACTTTCTGCGGTTTTTGTTTTTTAGATATCTTTTGCTATTTCTTTATCTCTTCTGCTCCACTCACTCCAGGAACCCACATACAGGTTAGGAATCTGGAAACCAGCATAATCCAAAGCCAGAATGGTATGACAGGCCGTCACTCCCGATCCACAATGAATGATCAGTTTTCCAGGCTTATTCTCTAACAATTTTTGATATTTTTCTTTTAATGCTTCAGGTGACAAGAAGTTTCCGTTTTCATCAAGATTTTCTGAAAAAGGAATATTAATGGCTCCCGGAATATGTCCCGCCACCAAATCTATCGGTTCTGATTCTCCTTTATAACGATAAGCATCTCTGACGTCAATTACAGCAGAAGAATGGTTTATCAGTTCACTTTCAACATCTTCCAGGCTTGATACAGGAAGAAGCCAATTTTCTTTTTTAATTATTGGAGTTCTATTAAAAGATTCTTCTCCCAGTGAAAACTCTACCCCCGCTTTCTCTGCAGCCTGTATTCCTCCGTTTAATACCTGAACATTTTCAAAACCAAAAGCTTTTAGCATCCACCATGCCCTTGCTGCTGCATTGGAGCCACTTTTATCATCATAGACTATAATATGTGACTTTTCCGAAATTCCCAACTTTGAAAGAGTTTCACTAAATTTTTCGATATCAGGAAGCGGATGTCTTCCTCCAAAAGCTGCATTTTCTCCAATTTCTGCCATATCCTTGTCCAAATCAATGAATCTGGCTCCTTTGATATGTTTATCCAGATATGTTTGATGCATATCTTTTCCTGTTCTTGCATCAAGGATAATAAGGTTTCCGTTTTGGAAAATTTCTTTTAATTCGGAAGGAGAAATAATTGGAGACATTTTACTGATTTTGGTTTAATTAAAAAAATAAGTTTTGGCTAAAGCCAATGTGTCCTTGCCAATATATAAGACGGGCTAAAGCCCGTCTCTATTGATTTTTAAAAATGAAAAATATCTTTTGCCTTGTTATAAGAGCTTTCAAAGTTCAGGAGATTCAGGGTATGATCAATTTTCTCTACACTCATGAAGTTAATCACCTGCTCTGTAGGCATATTTCCAACCAGATCATCTTTTGCCATTGGGCATCCGCCGATTCCTTTTATGGCACTGTCGAATCTTCTGCAACCTTTATCATAAGCTGCTTTTAATTTTGAGTAGGAATCTTCATAACGGTTATGAAAATGCCCGCCGAAATTGATCTCCGGATATTTCGCCGGTATCTTTTCAAACAAAAGAGAGATGGTTTCCGGAGTGGCAACTCCCGTTGTATCAGAAAGTAAGATGTTTTTAATTCCAATTTCCGAAAACCTTTGTGCCCAGAAATCCACATCTTCCCATTTCCACATTTCGCCGTAAGGATTTCCAAATGCCATTGAAAAATAAATGTTGAGTTCTCTATTCTCTTTTTTCGTCAGCTCAAGCATTTTAACAATTTCATTAAATGCTTCTTCCTGACTTTTATTCGTATTTCTGTGTTGAAAAGTTTCAGAAATTGAAAATGGAAATCCTAAAATATCTACCGACTGATGAGCTAATGCTTTTTCCGCTCCTCTGTAATTTCCTATAATTGCAGAAACTTTGGTGTTGGATAAAGATTTATCTATACTTTCAGCAACTTCAGCAGAATCAGCCATTTGCGGAATTGCTTTCGGTGAAACAAAACTCAGGCAGTCCAAAACATCAAACCCAACTTCCATTAAAGAGTTGATATAATCTATTTTTTTTTGTGTCGGGATAAACTCTCCCCAACCTTGCATGGCGTCTCGAGGACATTCGGTAAGAAACATTTCTACTTTTTGATTTTCTCAAATATAATAAAACTAAACCATTCGATATAAGGATCACACGAAGTTAATATTATTTTGGTTTTCAAACATTTATACACGATTCATCCTATCAATGATTAAATATCCAAAAGCCGATAATAGAGACTGACCCTCAAAATCGTTACCTTTGTTAAAATTTATATTATCTAATGAGCACTATAGAATTCAACACATTGTGGAGAGAAAAGTTATTGAACCGTTTTCTTAATTATGTAAAAATCTATTCAACGAGTGATGCCGAAAGTGAGGCTACACCATCCACCCCTCAACAGTGGGATATTGCTAAATATATTACCGAAGAATTAAAAACAATCGGTTTGGAAAATGTTTCGATTGATGAGAACGGTTATATCATGGGTTATGTTCCTTCTAACCTGGAAAATAATGACAGACCTACCATTGGGTTCATTTCTCATTATGATACATCTCCGGATTTCAGCGGGGAAAATGTAAACCCTCAGGTTTGGGAGAATTATGCCGGAAATGATTTGATTTTAAATCAGGCGACAGGATTCACTTTGTCTCCTTCAAAGTTTGAAAGCCTGAAGAAATATATCGGTCAGACTTTAATTACTACTGACGGAAATACACTTCTAGGTGCAGATGATAAAGCTGGTTGTGCAGAAATTGTAACGGCTGCCGAATATCTTATTGCCCATCCTGAAATTAAACACGGTAGAATTGCTGTAGGATTTACGCCGGATGAGGAAATCGGAAGAGGGGCGCATAAATTTGATGTTGCTAAGTTTGGGGCTGAGTTTGCTTATACATTGGATGGTGGTGAAGTTGGGGAATTGGAATATGAAAACTTCAACGCTGCAGGGGCAGTAGTGAAAATCCATGGATTAAGTGTACACCCTGGTTATGCTTATGGAAAAATGGTGAATGCGGCTCTTTTAGCTGCCGAATTTGCCCAAATGCTTCCTGCTAATGAAACACCAGCCACGACAAAAGGATTTGACGGTTTTTATCATTTAATGGATATCAACGCTGATATTTCTGAAGCCAAGCTTCAATACATTATCCGTGATCATGATGCTGAAAAATATGAGGCAAGAAAGAAATTCATGGAAGAAAAAATTGCTGAATTCAACCAAAAACATGGGGAAGGAACCGCAGAAATTGAAATTAAAGAGCAATACCGTAACATGAAGCAGCAGTTTGAAGGTAAAATGCACATCATTGATCTTGCTGCACAAGCAATGAAAGAAGCGGGTATTGAAGCTAAAATAAAAGCGATCCGAGGGGGAACGGACGGAGCACAGTTATCTTATATGGGATTGCCTTGTCCGAATATTTTTGCAGGAGGGATTAATTTTCACGGACCTTATGAGTATGTGGCGTTGGAGAGTATGGAGAAGGCTGTGGAGGTGATTTTGAATATTGTGAAGGGGTAAAATACTGCCATCATATTATAAAAAACCACTGCAAATGCAGTGGTTTTTTATAAATTACTTATCCATAAACTTCCATTTTGGATTTCGAATTCGTTTTTCAATCCAAACGCCATTATCAACAGTTTGAATTATTTGATTGTCATTTTCCTTCTTATCAATATGTTTAATTTTTTTTAAACATCCTGATATTACAATTTTTCTTCCGACGTTTTTCCCCCAATCACTCAATCCTTCAATATAGTAGATTTCATCGTTTTCTGTTTCCACAACTGCTCCTAGTTTTACATTTCCTGTAATTCCTTTTATGGTAACTTTATTGCATTTTTGACAAAAGTTAAGATTCATAACTAGTATACTTAAGATTACTACCCATTTAAAACCTTTAAAATTCATAATATTAATATTCATGGTTTTGTCTTTTTGTTTGTTGAAGAAGAATTATTACCACTAGAGGGTACATTCACTGTGGTAACCGCCGGAATGAATACTTGTCTATTGAAATCAAGCAAGGGTCTTGAATAATAGCGCAAATCACTTTCGTATACCTCCATTGGTTTACCTCCAACATCCTTCACAATGATTTGCATGCCACCATACATTAGATTTTTTATCATGCATTCCGAAATCAAAATTTGTAAATCCTGTTCTTGCTACATATTTATAATTTGTTAAATCAATTCTACCAAATTGATCCGGTTGAAAGTCAGCCGATTTCCTGACCAAAACCTCATAGAAAAAATAACAACATGAGCTCCTTTTGGATACTTTGATGGGTTTTTCTTTATATCATCTTCTCTAATTTTCGCCGCTTACTGAGCCCTTTTCAAGGTAGAGTATGCTGGTCCTCTTGGAGGTACATTTCCGGGGAATGTTAATTTTCCAGTTATTCCAACATTTAAAGCCTTTATCCCAATACATCCAGCTTTAAGTGTTATTTTTTCATCAGCTGTCATACTCCTGTTGTTTGACTTTTCCCACATCTTTATATAACTATCATTGTATAAGTCCTATGGATATGATTATTATTGTTGTTGCTATTATTTGACTGCTTTCCGTTAGGATCAACAAAAATGATTGGATTTTGATATGTATAAATATATGGATTATTATTTCCTGAATTGTAGACATCCTCATTATGATCACCATCTATATAATGTTCATCATTGTGTAAAGGATTATAATCTGCCAGTGGATCTACATTCAACCAAAGAGAAACTCTTGGATTATAATGATTCTCTACAAACACCTCACCACTTGGGAAATATTCTATATTCTGTGTTACTTCACCATCTAAACCTGTAATAAAAGAACAGCTCTTCTTTTTTGTAAAGGTAAAATTTAAAGAATTCTTTCAGAAAAATGTAGCTACTCTTTAGTAAAAAAACGCTAACCTTTTACTGTTAGCGCTTTCTGTACTTACGGCTCAAAGTCTCAGACTTTGCGCAGCGGGGGGATCATAACTATGTAGGTTTAAAAATAGTAAAGAGTTATTTTATTTTTTCATAATAGATATCATCAGAATTTCTTAACCTAATAGTTAAAAAACCCTCTTTAGCCATTGTTATACTTCCACTTTTATCCACATTAGAGAGTTGTTCGTTTGAATTTTTAACCACATAATTTAATCCATAAAAACAAACATTATTATGCTTCCTAGAATAATCTGCCTTTCCTGACTGCTTAAATATTAATTTATTATATTCATTATATACTGTTCTCGTATATGACGAATCAACAATTTTAATAGTGTCTTTCAACTTTTCAAAATTTCCTACATAAGTTCCATTTATACCGACCTTATACTCACAGCTCACGAGTATGATAGATATAAGTCCTAAAAAAAACATTCTTTTAACGATTGCTCCTTCCACGAGTTTTATATTTTTTTTCTGTTACGCTGACCGGTTCCATCCACATATAAAGCTGATGAGTAGTAGATTTTTCAGGATATGTCCAAGATCCGTTTCTACTTTTTGTCCTCTCAACATTCTTAACTGGCAAATGAAGATACCAAGATTTTTTATTTTTTTGATCAGTCATGATATATAAAATATTATCTCCTAAACGATACCATTCTACTCCTGTAGATCCCATCATTTGCTCCCACATTCTATGCCCAGACTCAAGATTCCAAACAATTGGAGTATAATCAATATAAACACCTCCAAAATTACCTCCTTTTTCCATAAAATTGGATCTAGCTTCATAAGCAAAATTAGACTCATCAGAAGAAAGTTCTTGAATAGCTGGATGATTACCTGAAAACAATGATCGTGTAGGACCTGTCCCATTAAAAAATTCATCCGTAATTGTTTCCCAATCTACAGAGTTTCCTCTTTTAGCAACATTTAAATTTATACCAGGATTAAAATTTAAATTAATTTTTCCTGTTTTTTGATCCCTAACTCCGACCTTCCCTTGGTTTTTCCCATCTTTATAAATTAAAAAGTCTACCCCTATGTCATCTCCAACATTGCTTATTTTTGTTTCTTTACCATTTTTCACCTCTATAACTCCTTTGCCTTCTAATCCCAATGGATCTATAAACTTAATAGAATTACTAAATGTATACTCATATGGGGAACGTCCTGCAAATTTCTCCGCCAACGGATCCACATTCAACCAAAGAGAAACTCTTGGATTATAATATCTTGCTCCATAATAGTAGTACCCTGTTTCGGCATCAAGTTCTTTAGCATTAAACTTATACGGACTGTTATTACTCGCCTTATTATGATTCTCTACAAAAACCTCGCCACTTGGGAAGTATTCTATATTCTGGGTTACTTCACCATCTGCTCCTGTGATATAGCTGCTGGAACCTAAATGATCCGGGTGGAACCAGTAGATCTGTTCTTCTTTTGGTCCTGTATAATTATTCACACAATTTCCATTATAGCCTGCATTTTGCCCGTAATTAGGTGGCGGGGTAATACTGTTTACCTGCATTACATTAAGGCTGCTTTGGGTCGCTGTTTGCAGAATAGCATTAGAAACATTTACCGGGTTTATAGGCGGGGTGGTTCCTCCTAACGGAATGATCAACCAATTACAATCGAAGATTCCGATATTCTGGCTGGTTCCGATTTTACTTACTATTCTCTGACTTCCTGCATAATAATGTTTGGTGTAACGTGGTTCTGTAACGGTTCCGTTATCATCATATGAGAAATTTAACGTTAATAATCCATTGGGATATAGTCCTGTATTATGAGTGGTTCCGAAATATTGTGGCGGTGGTGGACCTGCAAGAGACGGATCAGCTGCCGTTCTTGCCAAAATTCCGGATTGTAATACGTCTTTTATAATTCTTTCTCCTCCTGCATCGTAGGTATAGATCGCTGCGCCATCCACTTCAGGAGTAGAAGGGTTGGTATCTACAAAACGTAAGCGGTTTTCCTCATCCCATTGATACACTGTCTTTTGTTCATCAAATCCACAGGTTTCCTGTATTATTCCCAAAGGATTTCCTTTCTGATCATAGGAATATTGCTGGAACTTTACTCCCGGATCATTTGGATTACAGCATGTAGAGGAAGGCACTAAGTTAGGCTCATCAATAATAGTAGAAGGGGCATGTGGATGTGCAGCATCTTCATATTTATAGTTCAACCTGTACGAAGTTGGCTCCAGAGCCGTCCAGTTATTATTGGTTGCTCCGGTAGTCCATTCGTGCTTCTGCGTTTTGCTCATGATATTGTGCATATTATCATAAGTCATGGTAACCGTATAGCGGTGACGTTCTTCCTGTGCCTGGGTATTGATTCCTCTCCAGTTTCCTGAAGCAGATGTAAGGCGGTAAAGGTCATCGTATCCAAAGGCATGATTTGTCCCACCTCCTAATAATCCGTTAACAATCGGCGCATTATTATGAACCTGCATTACATTGGAAACTACATCATACTGATAGGTATTCTGCATGAAATACCTGCTGCTGTTTTTCGCATACATTTTAAGGAGCCTTCTGCGGTTGGTTTCATACTCATAGGTAGTTTCCGTTCCGTTTCCGTTCGCCAGGTAAACTCTTTGCTCAAATTTATCATAGCCAACTCCATTGATCATTTTATAATGATTTCCATCTTTGTCAGAAGAAACATTATTTAGGTTACCTGCTCTGTTGTATTTATAATTTACAATTTCCCCATCCGGATAGATAATAGATTTCACACGGTTCCAGGTATCATACTTCCATTCTGTTCCGAACCAATAGACTCCTGCTCCGGGAACTGCCACCGATCTTCTTTGATACGTTAACTCTCCTAATCTTCCATACTTCAGGTATTGGGTTCCGGTAGCATCGGTCTGATACCATAATTTTCCTACCGCATTATTATCCATCGCTGAAGCATCCAGTGCATTTCCGTAATAATATTTTACATTGTTCTCAGGATATACCGGATAATTAACGGCTTTCAATCTTGTATAATCATACTGATATTCTACCACTTCATTAGCCGAATTGGTTTTAGAAGTCATATTACTTGCCTTGTCATACTTGTAGGTGGTAACGCCGCTATCCGGATGGGTGTAAGAAGTTCTTCTTCCCAAATCATCATACACAGACGTAGTAATATTATTCTGAACATCTTTTACCTGTAAAATCTCTCCGATCGCATCATGAGTAAACTGGGTTTTAATATCTCCGGTATTGGAAACTTCGTGTACAGAAGTTGTCCTTCCTTTAATATCCGTATACGTTTTCTTAACACTTCCCAATTCATCTTTGAAAATTGTCTGGAACATATTTCTTCCCTGAACATCTGTTCCGAAGCCATACGTAATGGTTGAGAACAAGTTCTCTCCAGGCAGCTTGGTATAAACTACTCTGTCTAATACATCATATTGATTTATTGTAGGCTCAATATTATCCACTGAGGCGTTATACTGGGTATTACTTGCTCCTACGCTTTCAGTCGTAGGATAATATGTTTTCAGTGCTCTTCCAAAAGCATCCTGCTCTACTTTTCCGGCAACAATATATTTTACTCCTTCATTATGAATATCCCCTGTTTTCTTTACCTGAATGGCCGCACCGAAACCATCAGCAATGGTAATGGTATTAATGGTACTGTCTGTATATTCCGGATCGTAGTGCTTCGTCAGTGCATAAGACTGTGCATTGGAAGCGTTCTGTGGAGCATTGGTAATTGGACTATACTCAAACTTGATTGTCCACGGAATATTGTTAAACATCTCGTACGGACCTACAATTTCCGTTGTTCTTGCTTTGGCATCATAGACAAACTTCATTGGCTGAAGGTTCATGTCTTCAGTAAGCGTTGGCAATCCGAAACGGAAGTCGTATTGGGTTTTGCTGCTATATCCAAATACATCCTGAACTTTTACCGGATATGTTTTTACATTATCGTCATAGGTATACTGATTGAAGAACCTTTGGTTGTTATAGTTTGCAGGACCAGTCGATTTAGTAATATTACCATAAGTATCGTATTCAAAATCATAGCCTGAATAATCAACTCCTGAATTCCTAACAATCATTTTCGTAAGATCACCGTTCGCATTATATTCTGCTCTTTTCTCTCTGGTAACACCTTGTGCCGTATTTTTTACAGAAGTCGGCATAATAATATACGCAGCTGGATTCACTAAAGTATAGGCTACAATACTATTTAATACTTCTGATGCACCAATGTCTGGATCCCCTGAGTCTTCTACCTCAATTACATTTCCCCATTGGTCATATTTTTTAAATAATGTTGATGTATATTTACCCGCTAGCCCATCCTGATAAAAAGTATTTATTACGTATTCTGGCGCTACAAAAGCCGCATAGTTTTGATATGTTTTTTCATTCTCTGTTTCTTTATAAGGGAAAGGAGAATTTGTATTATTTATATACTTTAATGAATAGGTATTCTCTTTTAAATTCCAAATTTTATTTTGGGCATCATAAAGTGTCTCAATGAGCAAGTTTCCTTTTAAATAATAATTTTTGTTATTATATAATTGTTCTGTTTTTCTATAAACAATATTAGAAGCTGCCCCACCTTGTTTAGTATCTATTTGATTAATCGTAAGATTCTTAAATCCATAAAATAACCTTTCTCTTCTGCTATAATATGGTACTTTATAATCCACTGTAATTTTAGAAACATCAGGACTAAATGCATTATCTCCTGTAAATCCATCATTGGTAATTACGCTTTTCAATACATATTTGCTTTGAGGCATATCATAGGTATTCCCCAATCTTTCATAGGTAACTTCCCATGAACCTCCCATTGGTGTGGTCACTTTTTTAAGTAAATTTGTTGTTCCTATCTGGTTAAGACTTACCATTATATTATTCTCATCATCAGAGGTTACAAAATCAGGATAGCCATCTCCATTCATGTCTTTGAGTGTAGATTTTGTTTTGCTCGTCGATTTACCCGCAGATACTCCCAGTGAAATATTTAACTTCAGTCCGGTTGTCGCCGTTGGGTTCGTTGGAATCGGAATAAGGATTGTTGCTCCTACATTTCCCCCAATACTCTTAGATTGATCTGTATGGAAATTGGAAGAGCCTGTGATGTCAGAGAGTGGGCTGTTTTCGATCCCTTTTCCGTTATTGATATATACTTTAGCTGTTGATCCTGAGTAAACGGCTTTATCAGGAAGCCCGTCTCCATTGATATCAATAAGCTCTTCTTTCGTATCACTTTCCGTATTTGTGGTATTAACTCCCCCTTCAAAACTTCCCCAGAATAAAGAGATGCCACCTCCTACACCTGTAGTAAATGCTGTCCCTTTTGATGCTTCTCCTGTATTCCATGATGCATTATTGGCAAAATCCTTTCTACCAACACTTAAGCTAAAGCTTCCGTTATCATATAGATCCGGTAGCCCATCACCATTAATATCTAAAAAGGTTTTTTCAGATCTTTCGTTAGACTGTTCAGCATTACCGCTTATGGAAAGCCTTGTCGATCCTTTCTGACTTTCATGAGAACTGCTGATTGCTTTTTCAACATTATTGAATCTGTCTTTGTTCTTACTCCCTGCTGTTCTTATAAATGCCATTCTCGAAGATTCTCCATGAGAGAATGAATATCCTGTGGAAAGGCCTTCTGTAGATGCAGATGAAATAGACTGAGAGTGATTAATATTCAGGAAATCTAGCCCGGAATTAGACGGTGCTCCTATCGGAGAGGTAAGTTTTATATCTTTCTTATTAAAATCGTCAGGAAAACCATCTCCATTATAATCTAACACATTCCTTACAGACTGTCCTTGCGAAAATAGAGTATGAGAAGCATTGATCCCAACGACACCTCCTAAGCTCACTCCTCCGGCAACACTTACACTCTGATTTTTCATCTTGATAGAAGGTGCATTCAGCTGATCTCCGGAAACTTGTCCTAAAGAGTAATTATCAAAATTAGCATCTATACTGTGAACTCCAAGACGTGAAGCATTAGTTACATTTTGTGCTATATAAATAGTAGGATCAACATCTAATAATCTTCCTTTATCAGAATTATTGATGTTAGAGTTAGTCATTATGAAATAGTTCTTTGATAATGAACTATTATTATCCGGAATTGTTACATTTCCATTTGCATCAACCGTTGGAACATTAACCGGCGGATTGGTTCCGGGATCAGACCCATAGGCATTGCTAAGTGCTAAACGGGTTTCATCCACCTTCATCTCTGCAACTGTCCCTTTGTTGGCATAGTTATGATCTAAGCTGTAAGCTTCCTGAATACTATTCTTTGCAAGATTATTCCCGTTAAGAATAAACCCACCCCATCCACGATATAAAATTCCAAATCTTGAGTCATATTGATCTGAATTTAGAGCAATAGTTGGATTCTGTGGTGTCAATATGGGTTTATGCGGTGGTGTATTTGTGAAACTTGTCATTGTCGTTTCACTACCCCCATTAGAAATAGAAATTTGAGTATAGGCATTAGAACTTGACCCTTGGTAAAAATTCAGAATATAATCATACACTCCAGGCGATAGATTAGCATATGTTGAAGTAGCCATCCCTGGCTGTCCGGATAATGTTCCATTTGGAAAACTAACTGCATTACCCGTTGCTGTATCTATAATAGTAAGTATTGCCGATGTGTTAGCGGCATAATTGCCTATTGAAAAATATAATGTTGTGCTTTGCCCAACTACTATCGTCCCGTCACTATGAGAAGTATTATTAGCATTAGGCAGCTGTAGAGATAAATTGTTTGGTGTATTGATATAGTTAAGCTCATTATTAAATAAGACCCCACTAATACTTGTGATATTATTTATGAAGTCTTTATCATCACTGCTTACAGTTGCTTCCAAATAAATCTGATTATTTCCGGCAGCAACATCATTAGACGTCAATGTATATGGCGCTCCAAAAGTTGTAATCACGGTATTATTTCCGTTTATGACCTGATACTTTGTTTTTGTTAACAGTTTATTTTTGGTTTTCGCCGAAATAACAATTGTGCCGTTTTTGTTGTTGAAGTTTGGCAATGCAGAAGCCTTCACAGATATCTTCTTTCCGATATCAGATGAGTTAGCCGGATATATAAAGAAGTTTCCTCTGTCATTATACATTGTGTATTCTACCTGCACATATGTTTTCTCGCCTGATGCTCCCGTGAATTCGGGGATCAGCTTAAATTTAGACCAATCAATTTGAGTGTCTGTAGAAACTTTAACCGTAACCTTATCATTTGCATTAAGGTTTATGGATGAACCTATAAGGCCATTGTTATAAGTAGAGGTAGATGCTATCTGAGGCAACGGAATAATAATGTCATTAACTTTCAAGGTTATATCAGCATTATCAGACAATGCAATCGGTTTATTTAAATATAAATTCAAAGTTCCGGACTCTGCCACATAATAGGGACTAGCATTAGAGTTTACAAAATCTTCTTGTGCTTTATATACTGTCAAGTCTTTATTATCACTGTCAACAGCAGGCGAACTTGGTACGGAATATGTAATTTCAGGATTCCATGTTACCTGATCTAAAACGCCGTCGTATTTAGAGGTGATTCTAAAATATAATTTTTCTCCTTTATTAATATTAATAACCTGATCCGCAAAAGAATGCATTGCAAAATCGCCTGCATTAATATTATCTACAATTGGATCATTATTCTTGTACTGGAAAGAAACAGCGACACCATCTGCTTTTGAGCAATCCTCACTATTAGGACAAGTGATCTGATTAAGATTGAAACTGTTTTTCACAGTTATTGTTCCTGTTTTAGGGGCTACCCATGCTCTCACAATATCATGAAGCGGATTCTGTTCCAGCATCATTTTCTTTTCAGCCTGATCCTGTGAATCAAACAATGACTGCTGTGAAGAGGAAGCCGTAATATTTATAGGTGATGGAGAACCCGCACTATCCGGATAGAAGTTTGGAATTCCATTTACAATTCTATTAAAAAATACTTTCCCATCCTTTACAAAATCAACCAAACCGTCACTATTGAAATCCATGAAATAGGAAGTGGTTGTTGAGGTGGAATTAGAATAATCAAATCCAAGGCTTACATTGCTGAAGTTGCCATCAATTCCTACTCCCCAAGCAGATACTTTAGTTTTACCTATTTCTGAAGTATTTCCAGAAACCGCAACAGAAGTACCAAATTTTTGTTGCCCTCCAGGAACCGACAAATTTTTTGAAAAATAAACAACTCCCCCACTTTCATACACTCTGTCCGGAAGATTATCTCCGTCAATATCAATAAGAGTAATTTTTATATTTGATTTATTATTGCTTACCGATCCGTGGGCTCCAAATGTTCCTTTCCTGAAGGAAAAAAGTGATTGGTCGGCAGTAGGAAGATTAGGTATAGTATACATTCCTATGCTGATCCCAAAGTTTGTCCCTAAAGATTCTCCAGAGCTTCCAGATAGCATAGAATACCCGCTTCCAGATACATTGGCATTATCCTGAACAGACCAACTCTGAGCAGGTCCAAAAATATTAGATGGTGCATTTTCGTATTCTATTTTATTGGTATAAAATTCGGCTCCGTTAGCGTCTAATTCTTTTATAGCTGTTAATAGCTGCTTTTTAAATGCCCCTTCGGTATAGGAGAACTGGTAAGATCTTATATTGCTCCCGCTATATGAAACAGCAACTCCGGTAAGTCTTTTTGAAATGACTGTTAAGAAACCTAACCTTCCATCAATTTGTACATCACTTCTGTTGGTATCCGTATTGAATGTTACCTTATAACTCTGTGGTGGATTACTCGTTTCATGCAGTGTATAGTTAATCTCTTTTGGATAAATCTGTTGTCCTCCATTACCTGTAGTTCCCTGATAAGCAGTGTTATCATATAAATACTTTACATAGTTTTTATTGGCATCTACCGTTTTATACAAAGCCCAATATCCAATATTTCCATTAGCATCTTTAAGAACCGCATTATCCTGCACTCCCGTTTCATCCCCTCCAAAATAAGATGTCGTTCCATCTTTTGAAGTTATCACCCACACATAATTTGTCGGATTACTTCCTTTTCTTATGATTCGATTATAGGCTCCTTCAATTCTAGGGTAAAACTGTCTATCGGCCTGTCTTGCTTTTTCAAAACCTTCATTTCTGTTGGGCATTACAAAAACACCCGGACTTACTTCAAAGGTTAATTGCTCTCCACCCAACGAATAAATTTCCGTTTCCATTCCGCCATCATATCTTGGAACTCCCCATCTGGTGTCAATGGTAACAGCCGGTATCGACATATCCCATCCCATTCCCATCCAGCCATTTCCGCCTTCACTACTGTAGCTTACATTGAGTGAGGGCTGCATTCCGGCTCTTCCTGCCGGAAGCTTAATGGGAAAGTTCGTTGTTACGCTTCCCATACTGTTTGGACTAGGAGGTGCAATGCTTACTATTCCTTCGGAAGGATTCGCTGCTTTTATATCCTTAATGGAATTGGGGGCATAGCTTCCTGTTTCAGGAGATTCCGGAACCTTTAAGATTCCGTTGACCATATCCGTAAAGTGAGTTGTCTTTGAAACTAAAACATTCTGCTGATGATTCAATGTATCTTTATCTAAAGCAACCCATTTCTTTTCCTTTTTATTAAAGTAATAGGTTCTGATGTCCTGCTCCGTGTATCCGGTTGGGATTTTACTTTTATCATACCCTATAGACACTTTTGCCGGAGCTGAAAAATGCTCTCCGTGAGGAAGAAAACGATATCCCGCATTTTGTGACGTCACATTCACCATTTCCGGTGATAAAGCAGGCATATCTATATCTCTAAGGGCAGTAATTGAGAAATTTTCTGAATTCCTCAACACACCCTGAGGGATAGCAAGTTCCGCAGAACCTAAGTTTATTTTTTCTGCATTACCAATATGAGTTACAAACTTTGAAATAGTGGCTGCATTATATTTTTCATTTATCTTTTCTAAATTCTGTTTTTTCTCGGAAACGCCTATCTGAATATTTCTGACTTTATAGCTATATTTTGAAAGATACGGTATCGTAAATATGATCGTATTTCTTCCCTGGTTAACAGAACTTACTGCAATCGGCTCCGACTGATGTACCCATCCTTCATTTTTCTGAAGAATATTTCCCTCTACGGCCAGCTCATCATTTATAACTTTACTTATTTCCTTATAGCTCTTTGCTCCATATAAGTCATACTCTAAAGTGTATTGATAAGCCGGATTGATTTTTTCATCAAGCGAGACATTGAAGATATTATCATATACCTGATCTATCGGGTGGTCTGCATCGGTTCCGATGGTCCCTTCTTTAATATCCGAAAGGTAATATCTTGTCTTTCCGTATACTCCCGGATGTACAGTATTTCGCTGCGACGCAGTGATAGCTGGTGTTATTGTATTTGATTGGGTATTATTTTCCGCCTTATTTTCATCTCTCGACTCGGAAACTTCAGAGATCCTTTTCTCTTTTTCTGGTTCTATATTTTCATCTCTCTCTCCTGAAGAAGATGAAACCTCCATAATAGGTATAACATTACTATCCTTATGGAGAAATAAAGAGTTTGCATGGGCGTGCAATTGCGACCAGCAGGTGAAAAATATAATTGAATGAAGCAGTTTTGTGTTTTGTCTTACAACACTTAATAGTGGCTTTTTCATTATTTATGGTGTTTTTAAAAAACACCCAAGATCTCCTGAAAGATTCAGGAAATCTCAGATGGTTATTTAGCTTGTTACAATCAGTTTGAAAACTTTGATTTCAGATGAGGTTTTTACGATGATCAGATAAACTCCTTCTGTTGGTAAAGTATCCTGGATTTCATAATAATCTTTCCCTTTATCCTGAATGGCTTTTACCAGCCTTCCGGAAGCATCATGTATTTTGATATCTACGTTTTCTTTTTTATCCGAAATAATTCTAATGGTAAACGGCTGCCCTTTTGGCACCGGGTTAGGGTAAATGACAATCCCATTTTCTCTTTTTCTGGTTACTTTTACGGTATCTTTTTTGGTACAATTGTCTGAGGTTGTCACGGTTACGGTATATTCTCCCGGTTCATACACAGATATTGACGGAGAATTGCTGGTAAATCCATTATCCGATGTCCATGAATACGTTGCATTTGGATCTGTTATCTGTGCGGCGGCATTAAACTGTGCCGGGTTTCCTGATGAAATTGTTACATCCGGACCGAGATCCAAATTGATCGAATTGAAATCACTAACTGTAAAGTCATAAGAAGTGACATTATTATCAGCATCGGTGATATTCAAATGATAGTTTCCTACCGCTAAGTTTGGAAAAGAGATTTGTGACGTCTGTACCGTAATATTCTGTGATGTCCCATTTCCGGAAAGGGCTACATTAAACGGAGCTTTTCCGCCTTTGATATTCAAATTAAGCGTTCCTTTTAAAACAGTACATGTTGGCTGAATAAGATCATACATGGAAAGGATCTTGTCTCCTAAAGCAAATGAAAAAACATCCGTCCCGGAAAGGTCTTGATCAAAAATCACATCTTTAAAATATACATTCTGTTGTCCGTCCACATGATCCATCGGGTATGCTTCCATATTGGCAGAGCTGAAATCTCCCTGCCCAGTTTTATCCACCAAAAGCCATAGCTTTTTATCTGCAGGGATCTGTGTGATGATATTTTTAATGGAGAACACGACTTCTGTAGGAATGATTTGGGAAGTTTCAGAGGTATATCTGATTTTCCATTTTCTTTTCAACAACCTGTACCCAAAAGTAATGTTATCTAATTCCAATGGTTTTTTATTGTCCCCCCAAATCAGGAAACTCTGATCTGGAAATTGCGCATCGTTTGACCTGTTATCAACGGCTAATTTTTTAGCCGCAATAATCAATCTTTTTTCTTCCGATGAACTGGTTGCCTGCTTCTGATATAAACCTGAATATCCATCTCTGGCTATTCCTGTAACTCTTGCCGGGTAATTTGTAAAATCTTCCTGCTTCCAGATTTTTTTATTTTTAGAGCTTAAATATTCTGTATAAGGCATTGCAATGGCATATTTAACAGCCATATATGTGTTTACCCGGTTTCTCTCATTCTGTGTAAGCATCTTTTTATACACAAAAAACTCAGGAAGTTTTCCTTTAAAGTTCTGCCATTGATGGCTTCCTGCATCTTTACCAACATACATGGATGAAAGCCCTGTATTTCCGATCACTTTTGTAATCTTAGTTGAAGGGATCCCGAATTTAGAATACAGGCTGAATGAAGCCAGCGTATCAATCGTACTGGTATTGATATAATTAACCTGGTCATTATTATATCTGAAAATATTTTTTGTCCCGTAAAACAGTTCCTTTTCGTCGGTATTATCTGTTGTAAACAAAGCGGTTTCCATATTTGCCGTTTTGTTTTGATAGGCAGTATAAAAATTAATTTTATCTGCAGTTTCTATAACAAAAGGAAATTTCAAATAATCATCGTTCCCGTCAAATTCCAGACATTCATTATAATTCAGCAAAGAATAAGAAGGCTTGTTGGTACTGGCCAACGCTTGTATCTGATGCTGGTTTCCGCTATAATCCTGGTATATCAGAGCCGGGGTCTGTAGAGAATTGGTCTTGTACCACACACTTACTCCGTTTACCCCACCGGGCGATTGTGCTTTCAATAGAGAAATCAGGAAAACTCCCAGTACACTTATTATTTTTTTCATGTCATTCAGGTGTTTATTTGATTATAAGTTTTTTTGTTTCTTTATATTCTGCCGTTTCTATTGAAACCACATAAACTCCGGTTGTAAGAGATCTTGTATCGATAGTCTTTACGTATTCTCCTTTCGGGAAATTGTCAGAGCTTTGCTGGGTAAGGATTAATTTTCCGGAAGCATCATAAACTGAAATTTTTATAGCAGATTCATTCTGTAATGAGAATCTGATATTTACTTCTTCTTTTGCCGGATTCGGGAACAGTGAGAAATGCCCAAGTGCAGCATTGTATGTAATTGCTGATGATTCTGAAATTCCTCTGTCCTGTGCTTTATATTTCATTGCTGAAATCATATCAAAACATGGAGTGATCATTGCTAAAAAGCCAGTTCCTTGTTCAGCATGGAAGCCCGGAAGCAGGACAATATCTCTTGAAGCGATGTATTCAACATTCTGCACGGGAGCAATTACTTTATTGCTTGCTACAATTTGCTTTGCCAAAATAGTCTGGCTTGTTGTAATATCATCCACCGGACTCGTAAGGGTTCTAAGGTCTTCCTGATAACAGAAATCGACGTTAGATACTACAATTGAAAAAGTCTGGTTTCCATTTGGTAATAAAGGAGTAGCATTGGTTTTAGCAGAAACAATGATTTTATAAGTAAGTTTTTGTGGAGTTTTGATATCTACTCTTTCAATGGTATCTACATCATTGGTAGAATTATTGGTTGCCGCTCCTGTCAGGTTGCTCATCCCTCCCAGTTTCCATGGATAATAGGTCGTTTCACTTCCATCCGCATTTACTCTTACTATTTTTAAGTCCAGATCATTAATAACGCTTGGGCTATTCAAATCCACCACATTGCTTACCAAATTCCCTTGAGGATCAGTCCAGGAAATAGTAGCCGATAATGGCTGGTTTAATTCGTAAGGTACCACATAAAGGGTGTATTTATTGCCTTGATTTAGGGAAATTTCTTTAATTAATGTTGACTTTTTCTCTCCATTAATAATTCCTTCGATGTTATTATAAATGGCTGCAGCAGCTCTTTTTGCGTCGGCTAATCCCCACCCGTAAATATAATCAGGTCCTTCACTTCCCTTATCGTTGGCAGTATGAGCAAGCAATGCTCTTACCGTTGAAGATAACATATAGCTTTGGGATGGGCTTACGGATTTGTAGTATTGCTGAAGCAATGTGATGATCCCTGAAACCACTGCAGTTGCAGATGAGGTTCCCCGGTAAACTCCGTAAGCAGAATCATAGGTCTCTATTGAAGAATACATATTTTCTCCCGGTGCACAGATGTCTGGTTTGATTCTTCCGTCATCCGAAGGGCCATAACTACTGAATGCCGAAACATCAAACGCATCATCGGCATTCATATTGGCGTTCTTTTTGGCAGAAGCTACCACTAAAACATTTTTCGCAACTCCGGCACCTTCAAGCAAATCATATCCGTTTTTGGCAGAAACCTGCGGAACAATGGCCGGATCTATTTCTCGTGCATTTCCCGCTGCTTTTACTATTTGCAAATAAGGTTTCAGATACATCAGGTTATCCCAGGATTGTGCAGTCATATTATATTTTCCGAACTGATAGGTTTGAAGATACATAGGATCAAAACCATAACTATTATTAGCTACCAATATCCCATTGTTTCCCGGCACATATGCCTCTGATAGCATTTCATTAACGTCATTGCTCCAATCATAAGCATTGATTATTGCTTCATACGCTATTCCTCTAGCATCCGGGTCTCCGTTGTTTCCGACAAGTGTACCGGCTATATTTGTACTATGCCTCGAAATAGTTTGATTTTGCAAAGCATCATAACTATTAATTTTCCCGGCTAATAATTCATGGGTTGTTCTTGGCTTAGAATAATCCCATTGCCCTATTTTCATATTACTACCTGTGATATTGAGCCCTAAGCCCCCTCCGGCATACAGGTTGTCCGCTTTTGTCATTTTAGCAGCACCTGCATTCAATGTGGTGTAATACATAGGTCTTCCATTTTCATCAGACCCCACAAGCTGTTTTTCATTCCTTGGTCCGGAAATGAATTCTTGATGTCCTAAACCCTTAAGCCTTTGGACTTCTTTTTTTTGATAATCATCATATTGGCTGATTTTATTTTTAAAAGCCAATATTTCTCTTTCCTGCTGTTTATTTCTTAGAGTATCCTTAGTTTGTGCTTGTGATAAAAGAAAGAATAAAACAGAAGCGGTCAATATAGATTTATGATAGATTTTCTGCATCTGTGAATATTGTTGTTAGTTGGTAATGATAATATCTATGAATTAATGAGTAAATCCCTAGCTATACAATATTTTTAAACTGAAAATTATTTTGCTCCCTCCTGCATCTTTTGTTTAAGATTCTGATTTTCCAGTTTTAGCTCTTTAACTTCTTTGTTAAGCTGGATGACATACAATGTCAGCTCTTCAATTTTCTGTAAAAGTTTAATCTGAAATTCCCCTACATTCACCCCTTCTTTTTCCATTTCCTTTGCGGAAGCAATTTCTGGAAGGTGCTTTTTTTCTTTAATATGTTTTTCCACCTCTTCCAGCTTTGGTAGATTATAGTTATTTTCAAAAACAAAATCGGCTGTTGGAGTAAGAGTTACTTTTACTTCTTTGGCCTCAAGTTTTCCATCTACCATTACATTTCCAAATGCGTTTTTGTAGGCTAAGCTTTTTGTGATTGTTCCTGTGATTGGTTCATCAGCATATGTCCATCCTTGATAATATGTTGGATCACTTACGTACCCACCACCAAACGCTTTTACTCTGAAGCTAATACAGTATGTTTTATCATCTATGAAAATGACAATTTTATCATTTTCTTTAGCCAATATGATTTTGGGCATATATCCTCCATATGAACTTGCATTAGAGGTTAAATAAAATTCATTCTGCCATACATACCAGTTGATATTAACACCAATACTTTTTTGCTGGCCATACGAAAATCCTTCAATATTAATGGTAGGCATATCACCACCACTACCATTAGCAGGATAAGGAATATTGGTCTTGATTTTTATTCCATAGTTGATAGGCGCGCAATGTGCAATGACCGAAAGTACATTATCATAAATCTGAGCTTGAGTAATTCCCCCTAATAGAATTACTATAAATAATAAAAATTTTTTTTTCATCGTAGAGTTATTTTTGTTTAGTTTTTTCTCAAGTTCTTTTATTTTTCTGATTGAGCTTTCAAGCTTATAGTTCTTCCTTGATTTGCCTATCCTTTCAATTAAAACTCCATTTATTGTCTTAATAACCTAATTTGAAACTCACCTATTTATACACTTTTACTAAAATCTTCTTTAAACATTAAAGCTGGTTTGAGGATATTTGTACCTCTTCCACATTGTAGTTAGTAGAAGAAAAAGCGTTTCATCGTGTATAAAATTGAGCAAATTCAAGTCTTTGACTAAAAGCCTCTAGGTAAGAAATAGTTTTTTTCATCTTATTTTAATTTTAATATGTAATTACTTAGCTCATGATATAATAAACTATTATAAAAAACACGCTAAACAATATATTTCTTTATCCCTATCTGTACAGTAGAGATCTCAATATTAAAATATTGATACATTTAAAAGTTCGATGAAAATTTCAATGGAATAAATAGTAATTCTTTTTCATCATTGTTAAGTTAGTTGTGTGTTTTTAAATCTTATAACCACAAAACTAAAAAATTTTGTCTTATAGAAGTGATATATTTTATAAATTTATATGCAAAGCATATTATATGAAACTTTTTTTCCTTCTCTCAAAAAAACCGCTACAAATTGTAGCGGTTCATATTATAATGTCCTCATTTTACTGATTCCCAAGAAAAGCATCCCAACCCTGTGCCGTTAAAGCAACCAATTGATTAGAACCCCTAGCTACCATAAAGTTTCCTTCTTCTTTTTCTACAGCATGACCGATGATGGTAAAATCAGGGTGATTTTTAATTTTATCAAAATCATTAGGTGAAATAGTGAATAATAGTTCGTAATCTTCTCCTCCGCTTAAGGCTGTCATTACAGGATTTAAATTCATTTCATCCGCAGTAGAAATGGTAAGATTATCCAGTGGTATTTTTTCTTCGTAAAGTCTGAATCCTACATGAGACTGATCCGAAAGATGCAGAATTTCGGAAGCTAAACCGTCCGAAATATCTATCATAGAAGTTGGCATTATACCCAACTCTTCCAATATCTTTTTGATATCTGTCCTTGCTTCAGGTTTCAATTGCCTTTCCAGAATGTAATCATAGCCTTCCATTTCCGGTTGCATATTTGGATCTGCAAGGAATATGGCATGTTCCCTTTCCAGTATTTGTAACCCCATATAGGCTCCTCCTAAATCTCCGGTGACAACCAAAAGATCATTTGGCTTTGCTCCATTTCTTTTTACAATATGTTCTTCATTTTCTATTCCTATGGCCGTAATGCTCATCACTAGTCCAGCGTTTGAGCTCGTTGTATCTCCGCCGATTAAATCTACCTGATATCTGTTGCAGGCTGCTTGTATCCCTGAATAAATTTCTTCCAATGCTTCAACCGGAAAACGATTGGAAACGGCAAGGGATACTAAAATCTGAGTTGGCGTTACATTCATCGCTGCAATGTCGCTCAAATTCACGATTACTGCTTTATAGCCTAAATGTTTTAGTGGAACATAGCCTAAATTGAAATGCACTCCTTCCGCCAAAACATCGGTAGTAAGGATTACCCTTTTCTGACCAGGATTAATAACTGCCGCATCATCCCCCACTCCAAGCTCTGAAGATTCATTGGATAACGGAAAGTGCTCTGTCAAATGTTTAATTAACCCAAACTCTCCAAGTTTAGAGATTGGCGTTAATTCTTGAGATTTATCTTCAAACATATATTTAATTATAAGTAATGGGTAATCTGTCGTGAGTAATCCGGTGAAACCGTCACCTTCAATCTCCGCTCTATTTATTAAAGTCCGCCGGATCGATGTTGTGAGGGTGAAAAGGGAATTTTTTAAAATCCTCTTTGCTCAACACCACTGTTTCCGGACTTTTATATTTATTCATGGCTTCTACCACATCATCCGGTGGAGTTGTCATTTTTCTGATCATCATATCGATCCAAACCCCTGTAGCTTCTGCTGTGGCACAATGAGTTCCGTCCGGCAGATAAAATTTATGCAAAAAACGGTAGATGGAAGAGTCCTCTGAACATCCGTCTATTTCCACACTTACGATGACGGTCTGATCGGCATAGATCTCCTTGAAAAAGGAATACCTTTCATGAAGGATAACGGGGCCTATTCCCCATCTGCTCAATTGGGTAACGCCCATTTTTTCCTTAGTCATAAAAGCCATTCTCGCCTGTGCGCAATATTGAACATACGTAGAGTTTGCTAAATGTTTATTGGCATCAAGGTCACTCCAACGAACTTCGAATGTATGGTAGAAAATCATGTAAAATCGTTTTTGGAATAATATAATTATAATCTTCAAAAATACTCAAATAAGATGGTTTATAAAAATTGTACTTTTGAAAAAATAATCTTAAGCATAGGATTACACATACATGAAACAAATAATCATTATCGGTGGGGGTGCAGCAGGGTTTTTCTGTGCATCCAACCTGGACGAAACCCAATACAAAATTACCATTCTGGAACAAAATTCGGATGTGCTGCAAAAAGTGAAGGTTTCCGGCGGCGGGCGTTGTAATGTAACCCATGCCTGTTTTGATCCCAGGGAACTTATTCAGTTTTATCCTCGTGGAAATAAAGAATTGCTGAGCGTTTTCACCAGATTTCAACCCGGTGATACAATGGAATGGTTTGATCAACGAAAAGTTTCGTTGAAAATAGAAAACGACAACAGAATCTTTCCTGAAAGCAATTCTTCACAGACTATTATCAATACCTTTCTGAATGAAGTTCAGAAAAAGAGTGTGGAGGTAAAGACGAAATGCGTCGTAAAGGAGATTGAAAAACAAGATGATCAATATCTGGTAAAAACGAATGCAGGAGACTTTATGGCAGATTATATCATTTACAGTACCGGAAGTTCACCAAAATCATTGAAAATCATTGAAAATCTAGGACATAAAATTGTAGATCCCGTTCCTTCTCTTTTCACGTTCAATATAAAAGATGATTTGCTAGCTGATATGGCCGGAACAAGCTTTGAAATGGCACAAACTTCTATTCCGAAACTTAAGACGGAAGAAAGCGGACCATTATTGATTACACATTGGGGCCTTTCAGGACCCGCCATTTTGAAAATTTCTGCATGGGAGGCCATAAATTTGGCTCAACTGAAATACCATTTTGAGATTGAAGTGAATTTCATTTCGTTGGCTATTCAGAATGCGGAGGAAATTTTTCAACATTTCAAGCAGAATAATCCGAAGAAAACCATCGGGCAATCTAAAATATTTGATGTTACAAACAGGTTCTGGCAGAAAATATTACATGTTTCAAAAGTAGACCATAACAAACAGATCGCCAATATTTCAGGAAAAGAAATGCAGTCTATTCTGGAAAATTTATGCAGAAAGAAATTCCAGGTTACAGGAAAATCTACCTTTAAAGATGAATTTGTAACAGCTGGAGGTGTAGATTTGAAAGAAATCAATTTTAAAAACATGTCTTCAAAGCTATTGCCTAATTTTTATATTGCTGGAGAAGTACTGAATATTGATGCCGTTACGGGTGGTTTTAATTTCCAGGCTTGTTGGAGTGAGGCATGGCTGATTGCCCAGGACCTTAATAATTTATAATTTAGATACTTTCCATAAAATTAATAAACCCTAAATGGAACCCTGAAATCATCATGTTAGCTGATAAAAAATATTCTGTAACCTTTTTCAAAACCCTTTTGGTCCTTGGGTTCGGGTATTTTTTTTGGCTGATGCTGAACATCACATTGGAATATATTCCTCTGCAAACAGAGGTAAGCTTTCTGATGATCAAACAGACAGAGGTAGAACAAAGACCGGAATATCTCCCGTTTTTTTACACCCACGTGTATACAAGCATTTTTGTTCTTCTGTCCGGCTTTCTGGCTATAATCAGAAAGGATTTCGGAATCAGGAATTTTCATAAAAATTCCGGAAAAATCTATATTGCATTATTGCTTATTTTTTCTGCCCCTTCAGGAATATATATGGGCATTTTTGCCAATGGAGGATTCTATTCAAAGATTTCTTTTGTCGCTTTGGGCTGTCTGTGGTGGTATTCCACGTTTAAAGCCTATCGATATGCCAGACAGAGGAAATTCAAGCTTCATAAGCAGTGGATGTGGCGAAGTTTTGCTCTCACATTATCTGCTGTTACCTTAAGAATGTGGAAAGTTATTATTGTCTATTTATTCCACCCGAACCCTATGGATGTTTACCAGATTATTGCCTGGCTGGGCTGGATTCCCAATCTTCTTTTTATTGAATATCTAATCACAAAAAAACGTTTATGAAAACACTAAAATTAGCTTTAGTCTCTTTATTGGCCGTTGCATTAACGAGCTGTAAAAAAGAATCAAAAACCTCTGTCGGGGTATCAAACGACTCTCTCACTGCAAAGAAAGATTCGGTAATAATCCCCGAAATCTATAAAGAATACTATGGTATCTATTCCGGAGATTTTGCAGGAAAAGAAATGATTACTCCTGAAATCGGAGAAGAATATGAAGGTGATGTTTATAAAAAAATCACTTTAAAAATCAACAGAATTACAAAGGATTCCGTATACGGACAAAGTATTGTGAATGGGAATCAACGCCCGTTTCAGGGAATATTTAACGAAACATCAAAGTCTTTCATTCTTGACGAACCGGGAGATGATAAAACAGACGGCAGGTTTGAAGTAAAACTCAATGGCGATAGTTTAACCGGTAAATGGACCGTTTTCAATAAATCTGCTGTAAAAGCTCCCGTAAAAACCTTAAAACTCACTAAAAAGGAGTTTGTTTATAATCCGAACTTTATGTTGGATGAAAACTCGGATCTGGTAGACTGGTCCAACCCGAAAGAATTTGTTGAAAAATACACAGATGAAGAAACCGGAAAAACAGAAAGCTACAAGACCTCAAAAAACAGATTCGCTTCCGATGCTATTTTCAAATTAAATGCCTCCAAACAGAAATTGACGGAAAAGGAGCTTAAAAATTTGAGGAAGCTGGATCTCGAAATTATCAAGAATTCCGTGTTTGCAAGACATGGATATTCTTTCAAAAAAGATACTTACAGGTATTTCTTTGAACAGACAGACTGGTATATTCCCGTATCCAGCAATGTAGATAATGATCTTTCTCCGATGGAGAAGGAGAATGTGGTTTTGCTGAACCGTTTCATTAAATATGCTGAAGATAAATATGACAGCTTTGGAAGATAATCAATCCAGGCTTACTTTCTCTTGCCTTGAATCTTTGATCTTTACCAAAAGATAAAGCAGTGCACATCCTGCAGCATAACACAAAATATCAACCCAGGAAAAAGAATTTCCAATAACGATATACATCAGGCTTCCTTCCGGGAAGCCTATTTTTTCAGCGATCTTGAAATACTGGGCAAATTCGACCAGGCAGGAAAAAGCAAAAATTCCGAGAATAAAAGTCTGATTGTTTATTTTCATCAAGCTTCTTACAAATGTAAACAGTAAAATAACCACAATCACATCCCCGAGGTAAGCTCTCACGAAGAAAATATCTTCAAGTTTGACGGCAATAAAAACCTCTATAAGAAAGAGGAATATGGTTAAAAGGAAATATCCGGTATTAAATTTCAATTTCATTAACTAAAAATAAGGCATAAAAAATCGGTATCCGAAAGAACACCGATTTTATTTTTTCAACTATATTATTTCTTCACTTTTACCGTGCATCCGATTGCAACGGTTTTTGTTGTTTTTACTGGCTCTCCTTTAATTAAAGCATTCACTGCATCCTGAACATAATATTCTGAAACATCATTGGGGTTTTCATAATTGTTATCGATTGCACCGATGTATTTCACGATATTTTTACCCCCTTCCTTCTGTAAAAGAAAAACATGCGGCGTTTTGGTAGCTCCATATTGAGGATAAATTTTTTGCCCTTCATCCATTAAATAAGGAAATGTAAATCCTTTCTGTTTTGCTCTTTCAATCATTTTCTGATAGCTGTCTTCCGGTTGTACACCCGGATCATTCGGGTTGATTGCAATTACCGGATAACCAAGGCTTTTATATTTCTTATCAAGCTCAATAATTCTGTCTTCGTATTTTTTCGCATACGGGCAGTGGTTGCAGGTAAAGATGACGATAAATCCTTTTGCGCTTTTGAAATCACTCAGAGAAACCATTTTCCCATCCACATTTTTCAGCTTAAAATCTGTTGCTTCATCGCCTATTTCATATCCTTTTGCTAAAGATTCTGTTTGCTTTTGAATTTCTTTTATATCAGGGTTTATCGTAGTAAAACTCAGTAATCCAAGTCCGACGATAATAGCGGTCATAACAATTTTCAGATTTTTCATAATATATTGTTTAGGGTAAATATTTAGAGATTGTATTTTCCAGTTCTTCTTTGCTCATTTCTCCGTCATTGAAGTGCATCTTTTCTCCATTTTTATAAAATATGGTCACCGGGATATTACCATCCCAGTTTTTTTCAAACTTCGGGATCCAGGTATTCATTCTTTTAATATCATCCAACAAGATCACTTCTGCGGTAAGGTTTTTATTTTTAATGAATTTAATAACTCTTTCTTTATCTACCAATCTGTCCAGCGAAACCAGAAGCATTTTATATTTCGGGTTCTCTTTATAATGGTTGTTCACTTCCATGAAGTGTGGAAGCTCTTTCACACAGGGAGCACATGTGGTAGACCAAAAATTGACTACAAGAAGCTTGTCTCCTTCCTGTTGAATACGTTTCTCCAGTTCTTCATATTTTACGGAAGGCACTGCAGACTGTTGCCCTTTTAATCCTATAAAGCACAAGAACAGGAATGCTATGTAAATCAGATTCTTCATACTCAAAATTAGTAAATAATTTCCTATGCTTTATATATTTATGAAAACTTTGAAGCTTTCCCATAAAATGTATTTTGATCAGTAGTTTTAATATACTTATATTTTTCAATTTTAAATTTTTATTCACTTCTTTATGAATTATTTTTTTTCGTAAATTAGTCAAATCAAATTGAAATTAATATGGAAAATCTAAAAATTCAGAAAAAGAAACTCACAAAAAAAGAGTTGAAAGAAATTAAAGGAGCAGGGCCTGTTTGCCCGATTATATTCAGCTGCTTTGACCGGTCAACTGGTGAAGAGCTGTTTGGCGTTCCTGGTGTTCAGGGTGAATACTGCTGCTAATTAAAAATTCTTAAAACAAATTAAATCTATTCCTTATGAAAAAATCAATCAAAGAAAGAAAACTGACTAAAAAAGAGTTAAAAGAAATTAACGGTGGCGCTATTATCTGCCCGGAAGGATTCTGCTTTGTTCCCGGATCTGATGAACCGAGAATCGGTGGAGTCGGCAGAGACGGATATTGCTGCTAAAATATACAGCTGTTTAAAAGGAGTGATTGGAGGTTTAGCCTCCAATCATTTTTTTGATGGAATTAAGCTTCATTAAAGCTTCAATAGGAGTCAAAGTATTGATATCAATCTTTGTCAGCTCTTCCCGGATGTTTTCCAGGACAGGATCATCCAGCTGGAAGAAAGAAAGCTGCATATTTTCCTCCGTTACTCTTTTTATAGCATCTGAGGAAGAATTTCCTCCCTGCGAACGGCTGGCTTCCAGGGTTTTCAGGATTTCATTCGCCCTGTTCACCACTTTTGCAGGCATTCCCGCCAATTTGGCAACATGAATCCCGAAACTGTGCTCACTGCCTCCCGGAATAAGTTTTCTTAGGAAAATGATATTTCCTTTATTCTCCTGAATGGAAACATGAAAATTCTTTACTCTTTCAAAATTCACCGTCATCTCATTCAGCTCATGATAATGTGTTGCAAATAACGTTTTTGCCTGAGTGGGATGCTGATGAAGATATTCCGCAATGGCCCACGCGATGGAAACCCCATCATAAGTGGAAGTTCCACGCCCGATTTCATCTAACAGGATAAGACTTCGGTCTGAAATATTATTCAGGATATTGGCCGCCTCATTCATTTCCACCATGAAGGTAGATTCTCCAGCCGAAATATTATCTGTGGCACCAACCCTTGTGAAAATTTTATCCAACATTCCGATTTCAGCATGTTTGGCAGGAACAAAACTTCCGATCTGGGCCAAAAGACAAACAATTGCTGTCTGACGAAGGATGGCCGATTTACCCGCCATGTTCGGTCCTGTAACCATAATGATCTGTTGGGTATCCTTATCTAAAAAAATATCATTCGGGATGTATTTTTCTCCTAAAGGAAGAGCGTTTTCAATAATCGGATGTCTTGCTTCCTTAAGATCAATGGAATAACCGTCATTTAAAACAGGCTTCGTATAACTTTCAGAGACAGCAAGTTCGGACAACCCTACGGCAACATCCAATTGCGCAATAATATTGGAGTTTTCCTGGATCTGATCAATATAAACCATTGTCTCCCCACAAACATTTCTGTAAAGCTCATTTTCCAGAACCCCGATTTTTTCTTCAGCACCAAGAATCTGATTTTCATATTCCTTTAGTTCTTCAGTGATGTAGCGTTCTGCATTGACAAGGGTCTGTTTTCTCACCCAGTCACCAGGAACTTTATCTTTATGGGTATTACGAACTTCAATAAAATATCCGAAAACGTTATTAAAATCTATTTTAAGACTGGTAATTCCAGTTCTTTCTACTTCCCTCTGACACATTTCATCAAGGAAACCGCGTCCTTTGCTCTGAAGGTTTCTCAATCTGTCCAACTCCTCGGAAATCCCTTCTTTAATAATATTTCCTTTAGAGACATTTACCGGAAGCTCTTCATTAAGACGTTCCTGTAAAAATTTTATTAATTCTTCCAGATCATATAAAGGTTCCAGCCACGCCATTACATCTGCATGTGGATGAAGCAAAGCTTTGATCTGATGAATATTGATTAAACTCTGACGAAGGTATCCTAATTCTTTAGGGGAAATTTTTTCGGCAGCCAGTTTTCCCATCAAACGATCAAGGTCGGAGATCGATTTCAGAAGCTGACCAATTTCGTATTTCAAATGATCATTTTCGTTAAAAAAGTCAATCAGAGACAATCTTCTGTTGATTTCATTCACGGATTTCAAAGGAAGAATGATCCTCCTTCTCAACAATCTTCCTCCCATTGGAGTAGACGTTTTATCAATAATATCCAACAATGATTTTCCCTGCGGGTTGCTGGAATAGACGATTTCCAGATTCCTCAACGTGAAGTTATCCATCATCAGGAAATCTTCCTGGGGGATGATCTGAATCTTCGTAATATGAGAAAGGAGCTTATGGTGTGTATCTTCTACCAAATAGGCAAAAATGGCTCCTGCAGCTGTAATTGCAAGCGGTAAAGCTTCAACACCGAAACCTTTTAAAGAATTGGTTTTGAACTGGTTGGTAAGTTTTTCGTAGGCAAAATTATATTGAAAAGCCCAGTCTTCCAGTTTAAAAGCATTTTTATTTTTAAGCTGCTCGGGGATCTGTACACTTCTCTGATAAATGATTTCACTTGGATCAAAAGTATTGACAATATGAAGCAGCTTATCCAAATTTCCTTCACTTACCAAAAACTCTCCTGTTGAAATATCCACCAGAGCAATCCCGAATTTCTCCTTTTCTTTATGCAGAGAAAGCAGAAAATTATTTTTTTTGGAATTCAGAACCTGATCGTTAAAGGTAACTCCGGGAGTAACCAATTCCGTTACTCCTCTCTTCACAATTCCTTTCACCATTTTAGGGTCCTCCAGCTGATCACAGATGGCAACCCTCATTCCTGCTCTTACCAGTTTGGGTAAATAAGAATCTATGGAATGGTGTGGGAATCCGGCCAGTTCGGTATGGCTGTCACCGTTGGCTCTTTTGGTAAGGACAATTCCAAGGATCTGCGAGGTTTTAATGGCATCCTGCCCGAAAGTTTCATAAAAATCTCCCACACGGAATAGTAACAGCGCATCAGGATATTTCGCCTTGATGGTATTATATTGTGTCATTAACGGGGTTTCTTTTTTCACCTTTGCCATGTAAATGTCTCTTGAAATTTAGGATGGTAAAAGTAAGAATAAAAAACAAAATGATTAAAACCCTTTAGAGTGAATTCAATGTTTTAACCGTAAATATTCCCACAGATTTTTAAAATTATTTAGAAAGAATTCTGCTTTATTTGAAACTTATTCGCTACAATATAATGTATCAAAATCTACATATAATTGAGTAGAACCTGAATTACCTACTGTCATCCATTTGTAATTTGTAAGTACATATGTATTTCCCTTATCTAATTGTACCCATTCATCAATGCCTTTTGCAGCATTCTTTAAATCATTTTTCGCGAATAAACCAATAGGAGCAGCATAACTTCTTCCTTTTACTAAATACTTACATTTATCCACAGAAATCAATGAATCAATTTCACTTTGCAAAACAAACTTTGATTTTGTAAGTGTCGGAAATACTTTATTCATTTTCATAGGAGTATAAGAACTTTGACAGCTAAAAAAAGAAATTAAAAATGTAAAAAATAAACTTAAATAATTTGATTTCATAATCTTCATTAAATTTAATTAACACAATGTGATAAGATTTTTGGTGGCATAGAAATATAGCCAATCATCTGTAAAATCTGTGAGATAAAAAATGCTTAACCAGAATTTTTTGCTAAAGCCTTCGAACTTTTCTTATATGCCCATTTTTGCTTGTAATCCACCCATTTAGCTTTAAAAATTTTTCGCATTAATTTATCTGTATATCGCATAATGAAAACATGATACAGCATGCTGGCAAAAACTTTAGGCTTATTAGGCAATGCCCGAAGTGACAGGGAGAACCCGGGTTCCAGGTACCTGTTAAAGTGCCAGAAAGCACCAGGAATGAAAAGGGCATCTCCATGCTCCATAAAGATTTCATATCCCTGGGCATATTTCAAAGCAGGAAATTTTTCATAATCCGGATTTTCAAAATCCACTTCATAGACTGTATGAACAGAAAGGGGAACTTTATATAAAAATGGAGACTGTTTCTGATCGAACAATAATATCCTTTTCTTTCCTTCAAAATGAATATGGAGAAAATCTCCCAGGTCTACATCATAATGCATAAGAACGTGAGCTTCACTTCCGCCAAAGAATAAGGTGGGGAGTCTTTTAAAAAATTTCATTCCCAAATCCGGATACGTAAAGTTTTTCAGCAGTTCAGGAAGTCTGTCTGTAATAATATAAAAAAAGATTCTTAGATCCGACGGCTTACTTTTGATGGTATCAATGTACTCTTTCATTTTCATATGCGTTACCGGAGCATCTGAACTTTTGGAAGCATCGGCCGGTTTATTGTCATATAAAGGTACATCCTGGTCCCCGGCTTTTTCACGGATATAAGCAAGATTCCATTGATCATAAGCGTCCCACCGGCTCGCAAAATTCTTGATCAGCAACGGCTTATGCTTTTTAAAATAATTTCTCTGAAAATCATCTTTACTGATATCATTTACTACATCTACGTTCTTGAGGATCATCTTTTTTAATTTATGCCGAATAAAAATACTGCTTTTTTTGAAATTCATAAAAATTTATCTTTGTGCTACGAAACCCAAATTATGAGAGCCTACAATACCAAGCACTTTCTGAAAATTCTTTTCAGCCTTCACAAAAGCGATACGTTAAAAATGCTCTTCCCTACCATGCTTGCAGTAGGAGCCTATTCTTATGGAATCGCGTATCTTGAGTTGGAATATTTCCATCTGACTTCAAAATCCAAGGTGAGCAATGTGGGATTATTTCACACGTTATTGGGCTTTGTGCTGTCTTTATTGTTGGTTTTCAGAACAAATACAGCGTATGACAGGTGGTGGGAAGGAAGGAAGCTTTGGGGAAAACTGGTGAATGATACCCGGAATTTTGCCATTAAGATCAATGCTATCCTGGAAGACGACAGGCAAAATGCGGAGCAAATTGCAAGGTACTTAAAATTCTTTCCTCATTTCCTGGCTAAACACCTTTCAAAAGATTCAACACGGCTGGCATTGGACGAAGATTATTCCGAAATAGAAAAATCGTTGAAAAACCACGGCCCCAGTGAAATCATCATTCTCCTGACCCACAAACTCAATCAGTTAAAAAAGCAGGGGAAAATTTCGGATGTTGAAATGGTTTATCTGGATACCCAGCTTACAGGGTTTCTGGATGTTTGTGGCGGATGTGAAAGAATTAAAAATACACCGATCCCCTATTCTTATTCTTCATTTGTAAAAAAGTTCATTATCCTTTATGTATTGGCATTGCCTGTCGCTTATGTAATCAATATCGGGCTTTTCATGATTCCGCTTACTGTGTTTGTTTATTATGTCCTCATGAGCTTGGAGCTTATTGCTGAAGAAATTGAAGACCCCTTTAACAATGATGAAAATGATATCCCGATGGAAACACTGGCTCAGAATATCGAAAAAAATGTTCATCAAATCATGGGAATAAAAAAATCAACCCCTAAAGGTTGATCTCTACAAGTTCTCCGTCATTTTTTATTTCTACAAATTTGCTTTCTCTGTTTGCGGAAGCATAGTTATAAAAGAATGTCTGATAAATGGGTGTGGAATATTGATAATTGTTATTGATATAAGTATCCGTACTTCCTGTTTGTTGCTGATAGCTTGCCGTTGCCGTGAAATTGACAATAGTTTCAAGGTAATATTTTCCGGGTTTCAGCTTTTCAAATCTGAATCTCCCGCGGTTATCCGTTAAAGCTTCTATTCTGTATTTAAAGGCTTCTTCGGACATATATACTGTTGTGTTTTTATTCTCATACTTTTTTCTCATTTTATAAAACTCCTCAAAATAGGGCGTAACGGGAAAAAGCATTACCACAGTGCCTTGCGGAGCATAGTGCTTCTGGCCTAACAAGGGTTTTATCCCCCAGTTGTTTTTTTGTTTGGTGGAAGCTACCCCTTCAATGGTGGCATTTCCGAAACCTATCATACTCTGAGCCTGCTTCTTATCAAAAAAAGCCTGTGGATAATATGTGTTTTGTGCTTTTGAGAAAATAAAAGCTGATACCAACGTCATTAAAAAGAGTACATTTTTCATAGCATATATTTTATTCAAATATAACTATTTTGCTATTTTTGAAATAAAATTTTCTATGAAATACTCTTTTTTGTCCCTTTTTTGCTTTTCTGCGTTTATTTCAGCCCAAAAGCCTTGCGGATATAAGGATGGTCTCCAGGAAGGAACCTGTAAACAGTTTTATGAAAACGGTCAGGTAAAGGAAACTGCAGAATGGAAAAAAGGAAAATTAGACGGTGATGCCATTTTTTATTATGAAAATGGGAAAGTACAGGCTAAAGGAGAATATAAAAAAGACTATAAGGTAAAAGAATGGTCTTATTTTGATAAAAATGGTACGCTAACGGCCAGGGAGGTTTTCAGAAATGGTGAAAAAAACATTTATGACAACAGCTCTACGGCCACCTTTTATTCTCCTTCAGGAGTGGTAACCGAGGTTTCCAATTATAAATACGGGAAATTGCACGGAGAAAGCAAATTGTTTCATGAAGACGGAAAATCTGTGAAGCAGATCGGCTACTATGAAGGCGGTGCTGCCGTAGGAAAATGGAAAACATTATATGCCTCAGGAAAAATCCAACGCGAAACAGAATTCGTAAATGATAAATGGAACGGGAACAGGATTCATTACCGTGAAGATGGAAGCATAGAAAAAACGGAAGTTTATAAAGACGGAAAATTAATCTCAACAAAATAATACCTTGGTACATAAATTAAAGCTGGAAGAACTCAACCGAATAGATGTAGATACATTCAAAAAAATAGAGAAACTTCCATTAGTTGTCGTTTTAGATAATATCAGAAGCATGCACAACGTAGGCGCAGCCTTCAGAACAGGGGATGCTTTTCTTATTGAAAAAATAATTCTTTGCGGCATTACCCCTCAGCCTCCTCACCGCGAAATCCATAAAGCAGCACTTGGTGCTACAGAAAGTGTGGATTGGGCTCATGAAAAGGACATCAACACAGCCATCAATGATCTGAAAAGCCAGGGTTTTGAAATCATTGGTATTGAACAAACTTCAGGCAGTCGGTTGATTACAGATTTCACCATTGACAAGTCAAAGAAATATGCCATAATCTTAGGTAATGAAGTCGACGGAATCAGCGATGAAGCCTTACCTAATATTGATACGTTCCTGGAGATCCCTCAATTGGGAACAAAGCATTCCTTAAATGTAAGCGTTTGCGGAGGAATCGTAATGTGGGAATTTGCCAAGGCCCTAAAATAAAAAAACTGCATATGTCGTTTAATAGACAGTGCAGTTTGAAATAAATCTAATAAAAAGTAAAAATGAAAGGCTACAAAGGTAATTTTTTTTTCTTTACAAACAAATTTTAAATTTATTTTTTTTGAACTACCTTTAAAAAAGTTTTATTTTCAGAAAAAGTTTCGTTTAATTTTTTATAAATTAGCACAATGTTTATCAAGGATTATATCTCGAAAGATTTCCCGTGTTTCAGCCTGACTGATTCAATAGAATCAGCAAGAAATACATTAGAAGATTTTGGATATACTCATATTTTCATCAAAAAATCCCACCATTTTTACGGAGCCGTTGCCAAAGACTTTCTTTATGAGGAAGAAGGAACGCTAAAGGATCTTGAACACCAGATTGAACGATTTGCTATCCTTGAAGATAATAACGTCATGGACAGCATCCGTTTGTTTCATACTTTCAACTCCAATGTAATTCCGGTGATCAATAAGAACGAAAAATATTTAGGATATATCAGCTGTGACGATATTTTTCAGGACTTTTCCCGTTATCCTTTATTTTCAGAATCCGGGGCTATTCTTACCATAGAAACTCCTGCAAGAAAATATTCAATGACGGAAATTGCGAATATCGTGGAAAGCAATAATTCTAAATTTTACGGAGGATTTATCAGTTTTATGTCTGAAGAAGTCATTCAGGTGACCATCAAAATCAGCAATGAAAACCTGGGCTCGATAGATGCAACTTTTGACAGGTATGATTACAGGATTGTTGAAAAGTATTATTCTGACGAGAAAACGGATTTATTTAAGGACCGGTACGGGTTTCTCCAAAAATTCATAGAAATATAACAATGAAGGCAGCCATATATTCTCAGAAAAAAGACCTGGATACATTTCTGTATCTAAGTAAATTTGTTTCAGAGCTTGAAAGCAGAGGGGTAAAATCTGTTTTATATGATGAAATGGCTGAAGCGCTTCAGTTTTCCAAAATTTTTGAAACATTTAATAATAAGCAGGATCTGATCGATAAGGAAGTAGATCTTTTTTTTACGTTTGGAGGAGACGGAACCATCGTTAATTCCATCACTTTTATAGAAGACCTGGAAATTCCTATTGTAGGAGTGAATACCGGAAGGTTAGGATTTTTAGCCAGCTTTACCAAGGAAGAAGTTTTCAAGGAACTGGATGCTATTCTGAAAGGCGATGTAAAAACCAGCCGCAGGTCTGTTATTGAAGTGGTCTCTCCAAGATCGGAAGATTTCTTCCCTTATGCGTTGAACGACGTTACGGTTTCCAGAAAAGAAACAACATCCATGATCACTGTGGATTCTTATATTAACGACGAGTTCCTGAATGTTTTTTGGGGTGATGGAGTGATCATTTCTACCCCAACAGGATCAACCGCTTATTCTTTAAGTTGTGGTGGTCCCATTATCTCACCCAACAACGAGAATTTTGTCATTACTCCAATCGCACCGCACAATCTGAATGTACGTCCATTGATTGTGAATGATACGGTAGAAATTAAATTCAGAGTGGAAAGCAGGGTGCCTCAGTATTCCCTGTCTTTGGATTCAAGACTTATTCACATCGAAACAGATAAAGAAATAGTTATCAAAAAGGCGGATTTTCAGATCCTTTTGGTTCAGCCGAACAGTTTAAGTTTTTATGAAACGATTCGCCAGAAGCTACTTTGGGGAAGAGACAAAAGAAATTAGTAATTACACAAAATTTCATACCTTTACACGAATTTTAAAATCATCTAATAATTTCATATAAAAAGTAAAACATGAGCAGAATTTTCCCGGCAGGAGTTGCCACAGGCCAGTTAGTTACAGATATTTTCCAGTACGCTAAAGAAAATAAATTTGCGTTACCTGCAGTAAATGTTGTTGGTTCAAGCAACATAAATGCAACTATGGAAACTGCAGCGAAATTAAATTCTCCTGTTATCATCCAGTTTTCAAACGGTGGTGCTGCTTTCAACGCAGGAAAAGGATTAAGCAATGACGGGCAAAAAGCTGCTATTTTAGGGGCAATTGCCGGAGCAAAGCATATTCATACGCTTGCAGAAGCTTACGGAGCGACTGTTATTTTACATACAGACCACTGTGCAAAGAAATTATTACCTTGGATTGACGGATTAATGGATGCTAATGAAGATTTCTTCAAGCAAACAGGAAAATCCCTTTATTCTTCTCACATGTTGGACCTTTCTGAGGAGCCTTTAGAAGAAAACCTTGAAATCTCTGCAAAATACTTCGAAAGAATGGCAAAAATGCAGATGACTTTAGAAGTGGAAATCGGAGTTACCGGTGGTGAAGAAGATGGTGTTGATAATTCTGACGTAGACAACTCTAAATTATATACTCAACCAGAGGATGTAGCATATACTTATGAAAAATTAAAAGCTATTTCCGACAACTTTACGATCGCTGCTGCTTTTGGTAACGTTCACGGAGTATACAAGCCAGGAAACGTAGTTCTTACTCCAAAAATCCTGGATAATTCCCAGAAATTTGTTCAGGAAAAATTCGGAACTGCTGCGAAGCCTATTAATTTCGTATTCCACGGAGGTTCAGGATCTACTTTGGAAGAAATAAGAGAAGCAATTGATTACGGAGTAATCAAAATGAATATTGACACTGACCTTCAGTTTGCCTACACAGAAGGAATCAGAGACTATATGGTTAATAATATAGAATATCTGAAATCTCAGATCGGAAACCCTGAAGGAGAAGAAAAACCGAACAAGAAATTCTACGATCCGAGAGTTTGGATCAGAAAAGGAGAAGATACTTTCTCTGCACGATTGGTTAAAGCGTTTGAAGACTTAAATAACGTAAATACGCTTAAATAAATTATAAATTTTGGAGTATAGATTTTAAATGAACTTTAAAATCTATACTCCAAAATCTAAAATCTAAAATTTCATAAATGGCATTCGACTGGTTTAAAAGAAAAGCAAAAAACATTACTACCTCTACTGATGAAAAAAAGGATGTTCCCAAAGGACTTTGGCATCAGACTCCATCAGGAAAGATTGTGGAGCATGAGGAACTGAAGAGAAATAATTATGTTTCTCCTGAAGATGGATTTCATGTAAGAATAGGAAGTGCAGAATTTTTTGACATCCTTTTTGACGAAGGGAAATTCACTGAACTAGACGCTAATGTTGAAAGTATTGATATCCTGAACTTTAAAGACACTAAACCTTATGTTGACCGTCTAAAAGAGGTAAAAGCCAAAACTAAGCTTACAGATTCCATCAGAAATGCTGTAGGAACTGTAAACGGAACCCAAATGGTGGTTTCCTGTATGGACTTTGCTTTTATCGGTGGATCTTTAGGTTCGGTAATGGGAGAAAAAATCAGAAGAGCGGTAGATTACTGTATCGCCAATAAACTTCCTTATATGATCATCTGCCAATCCGGTGGAGCAAGAATGCAGGAAGCAACCTATTCTTTGATGCAGCTGGCAAAAGTACAGGCAAAGCTTGCTCAGCTTTCAGAAGCAGGGCTTTTGTATATCGCTTACCTTTGTGACCCGACATTCGGAGGAATTACAGCTTCTTTCGCTATGACAGCGGATATTATCATGGCTGAACCGGGAGCATTGATCGGTTTTGCAGGACCAAGAGTTATCCGTGAAACCATCGGTAGAGATTTACCGGAAGGGTTCCAGACTTCAGAATTCCTACAGGAAAAAGGATTTGTTGATTTTATCGTAAAAAGAACGGAAATCAAAGATACAGTAGCCAAAACAGTTAACTTATTAGCTGTAAATGCTTAAATTTTGTAACAAAAAATAGATGATCTCTCTCTAATTAGGGAGAGATTTTTATTTATGAGAACTTTCAACATATTTTTCAGGACCATCCGGACGCTGAGTTTCAAAAAAATTCTTCGGCTGCTATCCCTTGTTCTTCCTCATCCTCTTTTTTCGTTACTCAGCTTATATGCTACTGTAAAAGCATTTTCTATTGCTCAAAAAAGATTTCCGGATACAGCTTCCAGCAACGGAGTGGGTAATGCTTTCAGACATGCGCTTTGGTGTTGTTTGATCATGATGTACTGCTGTAAGGTTTCTTCCCCTCAAAAAGCACTTGATTTCTGTAAAAGAATAACAGATATGCATGAGGAACTCTTTCCCAATGAGCCGCTGGAAACCAAAATGGATCTTCATAATAACAAAATAGGCATGGATTATTTTATGGAGCTACTCCCCGGGATACACCGCCAGTTTTTTGAAAAAGGATTTTTTATTGATGCCCTGATGAAAAAATCAGAAAACGCAAAAATCTTAAAAAGCCTGGACGATAATTTTGAAGGTGATTTGGTATATCTTCAGGATAAGTAGTTTTTCGTAACATTAATTTTATTATCTTTTCTCAAATTTTTAATTCAAACAAATAAATGGTTCTCAGCAGAATTTGGTCGGCTTTCATCATCATCGCCATTGCTATTGCAAGTATAAAATATATTTCCTCAGGTAATTACAAGACCATTTTCAATGATATGGTGGTTGGAAAAGGTGGTGATACGGTACGGATTGCCACTCAGAAAATGAATACGCTTTCTCCTGTTATCAGAGACAGCCTGATGAAAAAGCCAGATTTTGCAGACAACAGAATTCATTATAAAACAGATTCTTTACAACAAGATGTAAAAGTCTATCGAGTTCAGGAAGCAGACGGAGTCATCGGGACTTCTGAAACCGCAGTGAAAATCTGTATTGGTTTGATCGGAATTATGACCCTGTTCATGGGATTCATGAGTATTGCTGAAAAAGCCGGAGGAATTAATCTTCTGAGCCGTTTCATTCAGCCTTTCTTTTCAAAGCTTTTTCCGGATATTCCTAAAAATCATCCCGCTTTCGGACATATGCTGATGAATTTCAGTGCCAATCTTTTGGGGCTGGATAATGCTGCAACTCCTTTTGGCTTAAAAGCAATGGAAAGTTTACAGACTTTAAATCCTAATAAGGATACTGCAAGCAATTCACAGATTATGTTCCTTTGTCTCCATGCAGGAGGAATGACTTTAATTCCCGTTTCTATTATTGCGATAAGAGCCTCGATGGGCTCTAAAACGCCGACAGATATTTTCCTTCCCTGTATGATTGCTACTTTTGCAGCTACTTTAGCGGCAATGATTATTGTTTCTCTGTATCAGAAGATCAACTTGCTTCGTCCGGTTGTTATTGGGTATGTAGGAGGAATTTCTGCAATCATTGCTCTTTTAGTACTCTATCTGGTACAGCTTAGCAAAGACGAATTGGATACGTTCAGCAAGATTTTAAGTAATGGGCTTATTCTGTTTATTTTCTTAGCGATTGTCCTTGGAGCTGTCTATAAAAAGATTAACGTATTTGATGCTTTTATTGATGGGGCAAAAGAAGGTTTCACTACCTGTGTAAAGATTATCCCTTATTTAGTCGGGATGTTGATCGCCATTTCTCTTTTAAGAACATCGGGGGTCTTTGAAGTGATCATCGACGGAATGAAGTGGGTTGCTAATGTCGCCAACCTTGACACTCGGTTTGTAGATGGTCTTCCGACCGCCTTAATCAAGCCTTTATCCGGTTCCGGAGCGAGAGGAATGATGGTGGATACGATGGCTACATTTGGAGCAGATAGTTTCCAGGGAAAATTGGCAGCTGTTCTTCAGGGAAGCTCAGATACGACATTCTACGTGATTGCGGTTTATTTTGGAGCCGTGGCCGTTAAAAATACCAGATACACGGTAGTTGCCATGCTTCTGGCCGATTTAGTGGGTATTATCACATCAATTGCTTTAGCTTATCTGTTTTTTGCATAAAATGAAAAAAGAACGTCAAAATATTTTTGAAAAATTCACCGAAGTTATGGGAGGCATCCGGGTTTTCCTGTCTCCATTCTTGATTGCGGGAATAATTGCTGCTATTATATATTTTTCCAATCCCAATACAGTAACTTTAATGATTGCTATTGCTATTATATTGTTAGGAACTATTCTGGGATTAAAACTCGCTGGCAGAATCCATAAAAGTAAAGAAGGTACGATGAACTTTATTTCCCGCACGGATGCAACCCCGGATATTGATGAATTAGTAAACAGAAAAGAAAAAGAAGATGATCCAAGATAAAGACTTCACATTAAGGCTTATCCGCCAGTTAACTCAAGCTTTGGAAAAACTGATCTTAGATAAACCTGAAGAAAGTTTAATGCAAAAAGAACTGGACTTTGATTCTTTGATGAAAGATATTTTCAAGATGAACTTCTCAGATGTCTCCTCTAAAACAAAAGAAGAACTGATTGAAATGGTCAATGAGAGACAGGAAAGAGATCACAAAGATTATTACGAAATGCTTGGAAACCTTTTTTATTTTAAAGGAAGAGAATCCAATAATACTGACTTTCTGGATAAGGCAAAAACATTCTACGAAAGGTATCTTCAGACAAGCGGAATCTTTGCTCTTCAGGTTATCAACAGAATCAACGAAATAAAAAAAGCACTTGAATAAAGTGCTTTTGCTTTTATATTAGAATGTAATTTTATAGGTTCCGGTGGATGAAACATTGGCTTTTTCGGCCTTTACATATTTCTTAACCCAGGAAACTGAAGTTGAAGATACGCAGGGATCCGATACTCCGCCTACCCTCCTTGCAAATACTACGTTGCCTGCTTTATCCACAGTATATGCAATTGTAATAGAACCGCTCGCAGTACAATTATGTGATGGCTGTGCCCCTCCCCTTCCCATAGTTCCGGGAATATATCCAACAAGCTTTCTATCTATTCCTACTTTACTGTCTCCGTTTCCGTCACCACCTAGAGGATCTCCGGCATTTCCTATTCCGGTTCCGGTTCCCTGGCTTCCTGCTTTTGTACCTCTACCCCGTATAAGGTTTCCTATGGCAGCATTTCCTTTTCCGTCACCAGTTCCTGTTTTGGAATTTGCCGTTGTAGCACCTGATTTTTTAGTATTTTTAGTAGCGCTTGTACTCGTCGATGTTTTCTTACTGCTTGATTTTGATTCTTCTTTTTTAGGAACACTGACCTTAGAGTTGTTTCCCGTTATAATCTTTTCTTTAGCTTCTGATTTTTTGGTTTCTGACTGTGGTTCTGGCTTAATTACCGTTTTGGTTTCAGGAACAGCCGCTTCAACAGGCTCCGGAGTTACTTCTTCTGTAGCAGCAGCTAAACTTCCCGGTTGATCGGCCGGTTCTTCCATGCCGTTTCCATTTCTGTTGTCCCCGAAATTAACAAGCATTGTCGTCACAATTTCAGGCTCCTGCTCCAATTCTGGTTTTAATTTATACAGAAAAACAAAAAGCAAAATAGCAGACCAGATCAGAATAGAAAGTATTCCACTTTTTATCCTGTCTCTGTTTTGTTCGTTTTTGCTTATGATATAACTTTTCATTTTATTTGATTCCTGTTGATACAGGCTTATTTATCTTTCACGGTTGCAATGGCAATATTAAACTTATATTTTTCAGCAATCTCCATCACAAAAACAACGTCTTTATGCATGGTATTTTCATCTGCCCGGATCGTAAAAGACTTATTGGTCTGATTGGCTAAGCTATTGGCAATCTTTTGTTCCAGCTGTTCTCTTGCCACCGGCTGATCATCTACATAATAGGTTCCGTCCGGCTTTATACTCACTGTTAACGGATTAGGAATATTATCATCAACAGCTCCGGTTTTAGGTAATTTAACATCAATCGCACTTTGATTGGCGGCGGATGAAGTTACCATAAAAAAGATCAGCATCAGCAAGATAACGTCTGTCATCGCTGCCAAACTGAATTCCGGGTTTGCCTTATTTCTTCTTTGAATTTTCATCTGTTTATTTTTATTATTTTTTAATTTGTCAGATGGAACCTTTCGGTTTCATAACAAAGATTATAAAGGTTTATTGATTATATCTAAAAATTCTCCGGACATGTTTTGAGCCCTCAACACAAACTTATCTATTCTCGTTAAAAGCAGGTTATAGAAAAAGTTGGCAGGAATGGCCACTGCAAGCCCTACAGCCGTCTGCCCTAATGCCGTATAAATACCTTCGGAAAGTGTTTTAGGAGAAAATGATCCTGTTGCATGGGATAAGTTAAAAAATGCTATAATCATCCCGATTACTGTACCCAAAAGTCCTAACATCGGAGCTATACTCGGCACAACAGCTAAAAGATTAAGATTTTTCTCCATATTCGCTACTTCTACCTGTGCCTGTGCTTCCATGGCACTCACAATATCAGAAACAGGTCTTCCCAGCCTGGAAATCCCCTTTTCCAAAATCCGTCCTTCAGGAGAGTTTTGTCTTTTACAATAGTCTGCTGCAGATTCTATTCTTCCTTCTTTGATGAAGTCTTCAATATTATCCATAAAATTGGAATCCGTTTTTGATGTCAGTCTTTTGATAAAGAAAAATCTTTCAAAAAACAGATATACCGAAAATATACCAAGCAATAATACGGTTACCATTACTATTTTGGCGAAGGCCCCACCATGGAACATGATTTTCCAAAAAGAGAATTCTAAATCGTCCGTTGCCGCTGCAGGTGCAGTAATTTGAGCAAATAAAATCTGAGTAAGTTCCGTTAACAGCATTAAAGTGTATTTTTTTATGGTTTAAACGACAAAAATAAAGGAATATTATTAATTGGTCTCTTAAAAATTGCTTAAAAACAACTTAAAATTATGTTATAACATAAAAGCAAATTTCTTTCCAAAAACAGGTTTGAAAAGAAATTCGATATAAAAAAATATTGATGGACAAATTATTCTTCGTCTACTTCAATATCGTCTTGCTTAAATTCACATTTTAATCTGAAAGGAATCGGAGTATCTGATCCTGTGTAAAAATCATCAATCGTTCCCTTCCATATCACCTGAAGTTCACCTTCTTCATTCCTCTCGAACAAAAGTTCATTATCATAAATATAGGCGTCCTCGTCATCAAAAAGATCTACTTCCGTGTATGTTTCATCATCGGTATCCGTGATCTGAATTGTTTTTCCTTCAATTTCCCCAGATTCAATAGGGAAATCAAAAACTTCAAGCGAAAGCTGAGGAAAATTATATTGCAAAGAATCATCATCCACATGATCCAAACTGTCATCCGTGATAATTTCAACCTCAAGAAAGTGTTGCTGGTTACTATAGACTGCTTTACAATAAGTGTTTCTGATATTGTATTTTAGCGTTTCTTCCGGGTGGTAAATCTTTAAAATCCCTTTCATTGTGTCTTAAAAAAAGAACTGTAATAATATGAGTGTTAAACGTTTTCAACAAAGATAAAAAATTGATTGAATGTGAAAAATATTTTGAAAAAATAATTTTGAAAATAAGCTCTACAGGCCTCCCGTTATCTTAATATTACTTACTTTTGTTTTCATAAAGATCCTGAAAATGAAAAATATTTTATCCAGATGTATCCTCGGTATAAGCCTTGCAATCAGCTTGGTTTCTTGTAAAAAATCCGATTCTCCCCTAACTAAAGTAACTCCAACCAATTTGGATTCCATTGCTTCAAATTATTATGAGCAATATCTTAAATTATATCCTCTAGATGCTACTTCTCAGGGAGATACAAGATACAACGATCAACTGCCTATTAATATTGATAAAGATTTTATTTCAGGTGAAATTGCTTTTTACAATTCGGTTCAGAAACAATTGGAGCAGGTAGATTACAAAAGCTTATCAGATGAAGACAAAGTAGTATATGATGTTCTTGATTATACTCTGAAAGATAAAATCGAAGCCTATGCTTATCATCCCGAATATATTCCGTTTACTCAATTTGGCGGACTACCGCTTACTTTTCCTTTATACGGAAGCGGACAGGGAAGCCAGCCATTCAAAACAGAGAAAGATTATGATGACTGGTTGAAAAGAATGGAAAAGTTCCCGGAATGGATGGATGCTGCCATCGAAAATTTCCGTGAAGGGATCAACAATAAAGTGGTTCTTCCTAAGAAACTGGTGGTTAAAATGATTCCTCAAATGAAATCCGAAGAGATCGTTACTCCGGATTTTGAGAAAAATATTTTCTATGGCCCTATCAAGAATTTCCCGAAAGATTTTACCGCAGATCAGAAAGATAAATACATTACTCTTTATAAAAATGCCATTTCCAAAAAGATCATTCCTGCTTATATGAAAATGGGAAATTTCCTTCAGACCGAATACCTGCCTAAATCAAGAGAAACAGACGGTTACAACAGCTTACCTAAAGGAAATGATATTTATAAATATTATGTAAAAAGCTGGACAACAACGGATAAATCTCCTGAAGAGATCAACAAGATAGGGTTACAGCAGGTGGCAATGCTTCGTGCTGAAATGGAAAAAGTAAAACAACAGGTTGGTTTCTCCGGGTCGCTGGAAGAATTCATCAATTTTGTAAAAACAGATCCCAAAGCAATGCCTTACAAAACTTCAAAAGAAGTTTTAGATGGCTTTAACGGAATTCTGGCTAAAATCACTCCGAAACTGAAAACAATGTTCAGCGTAACCCCAAAAACCAAGTTTGAAATCAGACAAACGGAAAAATTCAGGGAAGCCAGTGCAAGTGCCGAATATATTCAAGGAACTCCCGACGGTAAAAGACCGGGAATTTTCTACGTCCCTCTTCCTGATCCTTCCAAGTTTAATGTAACTTCAGGAATGGAGTCTCTTTTTCTTCATGAAGCTATTCCGGGACATCATTACCAGGTTTCCCTTCAACAGGAAAATACAAAGCTTCCTAAGTTTATGAGATTCGGATGGTTTGGAGCGTATGGAGAAGGATGGGCCCATTACTGTGAAACATTAGGTCCGGAATTCGGGCTGTATACAGACCCTTACCAGAAAATGGGATATTTAAGTGATCAGATGTTGAGAGCAGTGAGATTGGTTGTTGACACCGGATTACATACCGGAAAAATGACAAGAGAAGAGGCTATAAAATATTATCTTAACAATATTTCTGATTCAGAAGAAAATGCAATTTCTGCCATTGAAAGATATATGGCGATGCCGGGACAGGCATTGGGTTATAAAATAGGCTCCCTGAAAATATTAGAATTACGAAGTAAATACCAAAAGGAATTAGGTAATAAATTCAGCTTGGCAAGCTTCCATGATGAGATTTTAAGTCAGGGATGTCTTCCGTTGGATGTTTTGAACAGGAAAATGGAGCTTTGGGCGAAGAAGCAGAAATAAAAATGATGATAATAGAATCTCTAAAATCTCTCTACACGAGGGATTTAAATAAATTAAGAACTGAAATAGAGTCTTATCAGAATGAATCCGCAATCTGGAATACGGAGAAGAATATTGCCAATTCAGCTGGGAATCTTTGTCTTCATTTAGTTGGAAACCTCAGTCATTTTATAGGAGCCGTTCTTGGAAACTCAGGCTATGTAAGAAACCGGGATCTTGAATTTTCATTAAAAAATGTTCCCAGAGCAGAATTGATCCACAAAGTAGACGAAACGTTGGATATTGTTCTAAAAACTCTTGACCAACTTAATGATCATGATTTGGAAAAAGAATATCCGCTTATTGTTTTTGAAAATAAAATGACTTCCGGATATTTTTTAATCCATCTTCTTTCTCATTTGGATTATCATTTGGGGCAGATTAATTATCACAGAAGATTGCTGGACAGTTAAAAGACGATCCCTACCTCGTCTTTTTGCTTTGCAAAAATCCACCCCTTCAATGAAGGGGAATTTTTTTTATTTATCGAACAGCATTTTTGTAATAAAATCTTTGTCTCCCTTGCCTCTTGCCGGAGAATATTCCCTTCCATAGAAAATAATCTGAAGATGAAGCTTGTTCCATACACTTTCGGGGAAGATTTTTTTGGCATCTTTTTCTGTCTCCACCACATTCTTTCCTGAGGTAAGCTGCCACTGTGTCATCAACCTATGAATATGGGTATCTACCGGAAACGCTGGATAACCAAACCCCTGACTCATTACCACAGAGGCGGTCTTATGCCCTACTCCCGGCAGAGCTTCCAGCTCTTCATATGTTTGGGGAACGACTCCTTTATGTCTTTCCAAAAGAAGTTCGGCCATTCTCTTTAAATTTTTTGCCTTTGTATTGGAAAGTCCTATCTCTTTGATCAATTCTCTGATTTCTTCCACTTCCAGTTGGGCCATCTTTTCAGGAGTTCCTGCCACTTCGAAAAGCTTCGGAGTTACCTGATTCACTTTTTTATCTGTTGTCTGTGCAGAAAGTGCTACGGCAACCATTAATGTATATGCATCCACATGATCCAGAGGAATGGGAACCTCCGGATATAATTTTTCTAATTCCTGCTGAATAAGCTCTGCTCTTTGTTTTTTTGTCATGTAACCCTTAAATTTGAACAAAATTAAACATTATGCTGCAAGTTGGAGACCAATTACCGGAATTTGAAGGAATTAATCAAGACGGAAAAATAATACGATCCTCAAAATTAATCGGAAAGAAGCTGGTTGTATTCTTTTATCCTCAAGCTAATACTCCGACCTGTACTGTAGAAGCATGCAACCTCAGCGACAATTATTCCCAGTTGAAGAAAGCCGGATTTCAGCTGTTGGGCGTAAGTGCTGATACCGTTAAAAAGCAGAAGAACTTCCATAATAAATTTGCGTTCCCTTATGATCTGATCGCTGATGAAAACCGTGATTTGGTAGAAAAATTTGGAGTCTGGCAGCAAAAAACCACTTTCGGAAAGACCTATATGGGAATCGTGAGAACCACTTTTATTTTTGATGAAAATGGAATTTGTATGAGGGTTATCGAGAAAGTAACTTCCAAAACGGCTGCTGAACAGATTTTGGAAGCATAGGCTTTTAGAACGTAATAAAATCAACTTTGTTGACTTTTTTTGCCTCTTACAATATTGGATTTATGTAATCTCTTTGCTGAATAAAGAGATGCTTCGTTTTTATTCAGAATAACAATAGGAAAATATTATTCTGTCTCGTAATACATCAACTCTTCCGTTTCATTAGGAAGGGTTACATACTTCTGGAATTTTAAGCCTAATCTTTCAATCAGTTTTTGTGAAGAGTAGTTGTCTTTTGATGTGATTGCCGAAATTTTCTTCAGTCCGAAGTCATCCATCCCAATGGATTTCACCTTTATGGCACCTTCATAAGCATAACCTTTCCCTTCAAAGCCGTCCAACATTGAGAAGCCTATATCTACAACATCAAGACCGTCTCTTTCAAAGATCCCTACTCCCCCTATTTTTTCATTTCCTTCTTTGGTAATCATTATATAATTTCCGTAACCTAACTTTTCAAACTGTGGAAGAAATTTGTTCCTGATATAGTTCTCTGCATCAGAAAGGGTTTTAATGCCGCGATCCCCGATATATTTAATGAATTTCGGGCTGTTATACAGCTCAAATATGAAAGCGGCATCATCCAAAGACATGGGACGAATAATCAGTCTTTCTGTTTCGTAAAATCTATTTTCTTTTGGTTGATCCGGTTGGTTTTTTAGACTCATCTTTGGGTTCTTCCTTTTTTTCAAGCTTTAAAAGCCTTGGGTTATTTTTACATTTTTTATTGTAAAGCTCTATATAGGTTCCGTTATCTTTTACGGTGGTAATAGCTCCTGTAGCCTTACTTACCGTCAGAGTATAATGATTTTTCTGATAAGGACATTCTGTTGAAGTCAACTTCCCAAGGTCCAGATAATAATTGACTCCATCTTCATAATAGTTTCCTGCAACATCCTTAAACTCCTCATCCACCACATAACCTTCTATTGTTGCTGTAATGGCGGCTTCTTCTGCATTATCAACTTTTCCCACGAACTCTTTGAGCGCAGCCAGATCAGTAACATATCCCATTTTTCCGGAAGATGAATAAGCAATATAAAAAAAGCTGTCTTCTTCAGGAAAAATATCAAATCCTGAAAATTGTGGTGTATATCCCTTTTTCGTACCGGAAATTTTAATTTCCTGATCTTTTCCGTAATTATTATGCACCAAAACCCAAAAATCCACTTTTTCATTAGGTATCATTCTTTGCAGAAGCCCTGGAATACTGGTGAATTTTTTCTTGGCCTGGGAATATATGAGTGTCCCCGAAACCAAGAATGCAAATAATATGATTTTGGATGTTATTCTTTCCATAGTTCAAACCCGGCAGAAAGTATGCCAATTCTCTTACATGAACTTTTCTCCCTTTTTGAAGTTTTTGAGGTCAAGAACGTAATCTTTGATCAGCTGATCGTGATCTCTCGGACAGATCAGTAATACTTTTTCCGTATCCACAACAATGTAATCCTTCAGCCCATCGATTACGACAGCTTTATTACTGTTTTTGATATGAATAATATTGCCTTTCGAATTATAGGTAAGAATATGTTTTTGCTTTACCGCATTTCTGTTCTCATCTTTTTCAGTATTTTCATACACTGAAGTCCAAGTACCAAGGTCACTCCATCCTAAATCCGAAGGAATTACATATACATTCTTTGCCTTTTCCAAAATCCCATTATCAATAGAAATTTTTTGAACTTTAGGATAAATGGTTTCGATACAGCTGTCCTCATTTTCTGAATTATATTCACACGCCATAAAATGCTGTGTCATTTCGGGAAGGAATGCTTCAAAAGCATGATGAATGGCTTTTACATTCCAGATAAAAATTCCTGCATTCCACAGGAAATCCCCACTTTCCAGAAAGCTTTGTGCTATTTCTAAAATCGGTTTCTCCGTAAAGGTTTTAACTTTAAAATATTCTGATCCTTTCTTTTCTACAAATTGAATGTAACCATATCCCGTATCCGGTCTGGTAGGAGTAATTCCTAATGTTACAAGATATTCGTTTTTAGAAGCAAGATCAAACGCAAGCTCCATTTTTTCCAGGAATACATCTTCTTTCAGGATCAAATGGTCTGCCGGCAAAACAATCATTGTAGCATCCGGATTGATCTCCGCAATTTTATTGGCCATATACAGATTACAGGCGGCTGTATTCTTGATCATGGGCTCTCCAACAATATTCTGTTCCGGGATTTCCGGTAATTGCTGATGAGAAAGGCTCACATATTCTTTATTGGTAATAACGAATATATTTTCGTTAGGAATTATTTTGCTGATCCTGTCATAAGTCTGTTGAATCATTGTACGTCCAACTCCTAAAATATCCTGAAATTGTTTTGGAAATTTCTGTGTACTCAAAGGCCAGAATCTGCTCCCGATTCCTCCTGCCATAATTACACAGTATTTATCTGATTTTGACATACTTAAGTGCATTTTTCTACCCTTGCCAAAGGTTTGAAAGAATACTTCCTTCCAGTAGCCAGGTTCTTACAAAGATAGTTTTTTTTAATCAGACCTTCTAATAAATACTTTTCTCTGCGATATATAAAATATTCCCCTTTTTGTAATTCCTGAATAAAAAGCAGGTTATCATCCTGTTTTTCAATATGAAAATATTTCACAAGATCCGGACTGGACATGAAATTAGCCTTTGGAGATTTTGAAAATTTTACAATTATAGGCTTCAATTCTTCTTCATAAACCTCAATACTTTGCAAAAGCATCTGTCTGAAAGTATCCTTCCATTCATGTCCATGGGGAGAGATTCTTTTTCCGTATTTTTCAAACGCAATTAAATGAGCCAACTCATGAGTCAGAACAAAGAAAAAAAGTTGGGGAACCAAAGTAGAATTAATGGTTATCTCATGGGAATTATCCGGAAGCTTTCTATAGTCTCCTAGTTTAGAATCCCTGTTTTTTGTAATCTTTATATGAATATAATAATCTGCAAACCAAACTTTTAAATATTGCAGTGTATGTTGTGGTAAATATTTTTCTAGGGCTTGAATAGACATTCTACAAACTTAATGGAATTCCTGCATAGAAATTCAACAATTTAAGACTGAAAAGGTAATTATATTTCGCCTGTGCCACAGATCCCTGCGCATTGGCATAATTGTTCCTGGCAACATTCACATCATAGATGGTAGACCTCCCGGCTGCATAGCTCTTATCCGCAAAATCCAACGCAAGCTTCGTACTTTTCGCTGTTTCTACCGCTGATAAATAGGTTTCATAATTGGCATCCACATCAAACTGGGCCTTCTGAACATTTTGTCTTACGGTCTGCTTTTGTTGCTCCAACGTGTTTTTGGCTATGCTTTCATTAATTTTAGATTGCTCTACCTGAAGTTTCGTAATCCCTTTATTAAAAATAGGGACATTGACTGAAACACCCACCTGCTGTCCGAAGTTATCTTTATATTGTTGGAAAAAAGCCGGATCATTAACAACATTCCCGAATTGATCGTAGCTTTTATTCAATAAATTATTATAAAATGTTCCGATACCCGCACTTGCCGTCACAGTAGGCCAAAATGCCGTTTTGGAAACTTCCGTCTGGGCTTCTGCTGCCCTGATTCTGCTTTCAGCTGCCTTAACCTGCGGCTGGGTTTCGTAAGCCGTATTTAAAACCTCATCAACGGATTTTAATTGAGATTCTAACTGATCCGGTATATTCACATCTTCTACATCAAATCCTTTATAATCCTGTAATTGTAAAAGCTGAGCCAGGGCAAATAAGCTTCTGCCTACGTTAATTTCGGCTGTTTTAAGATTTTGCTTTTCTCTTGCCAATCCCGCTTCCGCTTCTGCAAGAACCGTTTGTGCCGTAGTTCCTACCTTCGTGGTTATATTGGCTCTGTAATATTGCTTTTGTGCATTCTCCACCGCACTCTGAGAAATTTTTACAATTTCTTTATTTAAAAGTGTCGTTAAATATTGTTGAGCAATCTGTAGGGAGATATCATTTTTAATAGTTTCCACATCATACTGACTTGCCTCTACATCAAATTGAATTTTTCTGATATTCTTCTCTAATCTCCCGTTATTGTATACTAAAATATCCGCTCCTAGATTAGCGCTGTTACTGAATCGGTCGTTTCTCAAACTCCCCGTACCAAAGGATGTTTGTCCGAAACTCACGTTATTGCTCATATTTCCGGATACTGAAGGCAGATATTCTTTTCTTGCCATTTTAAGATTAGTATCCTGAATTTGTTTTGAATATTCATTTTGGATAACCTGAAGATTATGTTTTACCGCATAATCTACACATTCTCTTAAGGACCATTTTTTCTGAGCATGAATACCCAGGCAAGCTAATCCAAAAACGATGATCCAAACTTTTTTCATATTATTCTATTTATCCTATTAGACGAATCAAATATAAAAAAGTTACAGCTTAGAAAAATTAATATTTCTTTAAACACCCGGAGAAATTTTAATATTATGACAACTAGATTATTGCCTTGATATGAGAGAGAGAGCTAATTAGTGTTCTTGTTTTTTTGTTATTTTTTATAGAAAACGTGGCTTCTTATTTTGTTCAAAGCTCTTTTTAACACTGCATCTGCACTTCATTTTTTTATTTCCTCCTTTTGTATATGGGATTTATTCTGCTGCAGTAGAAATACAGTATTCCTTTTTTTGTATTGCCTTTTTACCTTTAGAATATTCGAATGAAGAGATTCTGTTCAAAAAACTATTAATATAATCCTGGCTTATTTTCAAATATTGTTTAGATTCTGATAACGGGCTATAAAAATAGGAATTAAGAAAGATACAAATACTTGGTTAGGTCGCTTCAATACTACCAGCAAGCACTTAAGCATTAAATAGTATACAGATTGCCCTGTGATTTTTTGCCCATTTCTAATATATTCTTCGGAAAATAAATGTTTAAACAAATTCTAAACTTCAAGATTATGAAAAAATTTTTATTATTTACATTCTTTACGGCGACCATTACTGTTACAGCTCAAATTCTAGAAACCGACAATTATAATACCTATACTATAGGAAACATAGGGACAGATATTACCGGTACTACTGCCGGTCAGGGCGGAATGTATACTACAGGGACCAATGGGAGCAATTCCGATTTTCAAATTTTTGCCGTTGATGCCGCCCATATCAATTCTTTACAGGTAAAAACCGGAGCGACAGCTACTGCAGCATCCAGCCGTACTGTCTCAAAAAACGGTTTGGATACTGCCTGGAACAACCGGACACCAGGAAATAATGTTATAAAAGGCACTTTGGAAATTTATACCGGAACATCATCCGGAGTTGTTAGAACAGGTTCCAGGATTTTTAGTACAACCGGACAGGGAATTATAGGAATTTTTTATAATACTTCGACTAAAGCGATAAACACGCTTGCGAATTTTACGAATAGTAGTGGCACTCCTTCCGGAATTTATCAGGCTGTAGCAGGGACCAGCTTCCCAGCTAATACCTGGATCTCTGTAGGGTATACCTATGATCCTATCAATGCTACCGCTACCTATACTATAAATGGTATGACTTATCCCATAACTCCACCGGCCGGATCCACCATTACTCCTGGTCTGGTGCCTCTGAGACATGATATTACAGGTTTATTTATTACAGGAAATAGTGTTGTCAATACTTTTGCAGTAGATAATTACAGTATAGAGGCCATTAATCCTGCAACATTATCAGCCAATGAGGTGTCAGATAAAAAACTATTATCCATTTCTCCCAACCCGACTTCAGATTATTTAACCATTAACTCTAAAGAAAAAATAAAATCTGTACGTGTTTTTGATGTCTCCGGCAGAAAAATCAATCTAAGGTATGATGGAAACGTACTGGATGTCATGAATTTAGAAAAAGGAACTTATATCCTTACCATCCAAACAGACCAAAATACTTTTTCTAAAGAGTTCATTAAAAAATAATTCAAAAGAATCTATATAAAACATTTCTGAAAAACAGAAACCAAAGTCTAAAAACTTGGTAATCATTAAGTTTTTTTCTATAAAAATTTATAATACAAATATTATGAAAAATTATTTACCAATATTTTTTTTTCTGTGCTTTTCATTTACTTTTTCACAAAATACTAAAAGTAGTGATGAGTGTGGTACCGACAAGATCATGAATGATCTTTATGCCAAACATCCTGAATTAAAAATAAAAGAAGACGCTTTTAACCAGGCTCTTTCAAAAAGGATCAAAAGTGGGGAATTCAGTCAATTTTATTCCAAAACCACACAACTGTATGAAATTCCGGTTGTTGTTCATGTGGTAAGCGATGGAAGCCCTCTAGGTACATCCTGCAACAGGACAGATACGGAAATTATCAACTGGATCAATCATGCAAATGAAATTTATGCCGGGAATGTAGCCCCTTCGGGAATGAGCTCTCCTATTCCTGTCAAATTAGTCCTTGCTAAAATTGATCCTAACTGTAATCCTACTAACGGAATCAACAGGTTTACCGTAACCCTTCCCAATTATGTAAATTATGGGGTGGATACGGATCCCGGACAGGCCGGAATGTATCAGCTGGATCTTACCGCTTTGGGAAAATGGGACCCTTCAAAATATTACAACATTTATATAGTGAAGGATACTGCAGGAGGGGGAGCTTCCATTGGTGGGTGGGCCGCTTACGCATGGTTTCATGGTGACAGTAATGATCATGCCATCATTAATTATACTGCAGTAACATCGCCTTCACGACATCATGTCCTTTCTCATGAGTTTGGCCACGCAATGGGCCTGTATCATACTCAGCAGGGGTCTTCCGGGACTACCTGCCCTGCAAATACTGATTGTACTTTAAATGGGGATAAGGTCTGCGATACTGAACCCAATACCCTTTCATCAGCAAACACCACTCCCTGCCAGGCAGGGCAGATTAATCCTTGTACAGGCGTAATCTATGCTGGAGCCGAAGTTAATATAATGACCTATACCGCTTGTACCCGAGACCGCTTCACTGCAGGGCAAAGGGACAGGGCCATTGCAAACCTTCTGCAATACAGACAAAGCTTACTTAATTCACCTGCGTTAGGCACTACCTCAAGCAACAATAATGTTTCTTTAACTCCGGCTTGTATTCCGTCCACAATTACGAGTCCTAGCAATTTTGATTATGGAATTACCTCTGTTAAGTTTGGTGACATTAATAACTATTCCCTAACTTATCAGCAGAACTTTAACAATTTTTATGAGAACTTCATTGGCAGTTATTGTTTGGGTAAAGCGACCACGACAATCCCGTTAACGACACCAACTACAATTACTATTGCTCCTGGCCCTGCAAGCCCAAATAATCCTGTACATATTATACGAGCTTATATAGATTATAACAATGATGGACAGTTTAATGAAACTACAGAAATAGTGGTGAACCAAACTGTATCATCTGCTGCAGTAGTAACTACCTCTATTACCCCTCCTGCGAATGCAGTATTAAATACACCCTTAAGACTTAGAGTTATTGGAGACAGTAATAATTTTGCTTCTACCGTTAATGCATGTTACAATCCTACCCGGGGGCAAGTAGAAGATTATGCCGTAATCATCCAGGATCAAACCTTATCGGCAGGGAAATCAGTACAAAGCAATAATGGTACAATTATTACAAAAATCAACTCATCGGTTTATGTAAAAAGTAATAACAAAATCTCATCAGTTACTGTATATGATTCTTCCGGAAGAAGAATACTGGCGAATGAAAATATAAACTCTACAGAGTTTAACTCATCTCCTTTAAGAACAGTGAATGCGATTATTTTTGTAAATGTTACTTTAGAAAACGGTAAAACAGTTGCTAAGAAAATAAAATTCTAATTATTGAATGATTTCATATCTGTGAAGAGAGCCCTTAAAGGCTCTCTTTTTTGTTTGATCCCTCAAATGAATTTTTTGGCAGTAATTTATGTGTAATGATTATTTTTGCCCCGTGTAGCATTTCACAAAAACTTTAAGACAATGTGCATCATGACAAATACGCAATACCTGGAAGCCGTAGAATGGCTTTTTGTACAGGCTCCCAACTATCAGACTGATGGGCAGAAGGCCTATAAACCCGGTTTAGAAAACATCACAAAACTTTGCGCTTTCTTTGATAATCCCCAGGAAAAAATACAATGTATCCACATTGGAGGAACTAATGGAAAAGGATCTACCAGCAACATGCTGGCTTCAGTTCTTCAGGAATCCGGTTATAAAATTGGTTTATATAACTCGCCTCATCTTATTGATTTTACGGAACGTATTAAAATAAACGGTAAAAACTGCGATAAGGAATTTGTTTTTAATTTTATCCAAAAGCTTAAAAATCTTCCGGAAGATATTCGTCCTTCTTTTTTTGAGTTCACTACGATTATGGCTTTTGAATATTTTTATCAGCAAAAGGTTGATTTCGCCATTATTGAAGTCGGTTTAGGAGGCCGGCTCGATTCTACGAATATCATTAAACCATTGGTTTCTGCTATCACCAATGTTCAATTAGATCATCAAAATATTTTAGGAGATACGATTGAAGAAATTGCCAGGGAAAAAGCAGGAATCATTAAAAACAATACCCCCATTATTTCCGGAGATGAGAATGAAACAGTACAAGATATCATTAAAGAAAAAGCAGAAGAGGAAAATGCCCAGTTTATTGATGCAAGTTTGTTAAAAACTGATTTTTCTTCTGATTTAAAAGGAAATTATCAAGGAAAAAATATCAGGGTTGTTGTTGCACTGGTTGAGGAATTGAGAAAGCTTGATATCACCATTACCGGCAATAATCTGGAAAAAGGCTTATTAAACGTTCATAGAAACACAGGATTTATTGGCCGTTGGTTTGAGTTTTCAAAAGATCCCCTGACAATTTGTGATACGGCCCATAATCAGGCCGGCCTGGAACAGGTTTTTGCTCAATTAAATTCTATTAAAAAGCATAAGCACGTTATTTTAGGCTTCGTAAATGATAAAAAAATAGATGACGTTATGAATTTATTGCCTGAAAATTCTGACTTTTATTTTGCAAAACCTTCTATTAACAGAGGAAGGGATCCGAAAGAGTATGAAGACCTGCTTCAAAAAGCAAAAATAAATTATAAAATTTCAAATTCCATACAAGAAGCTTATCTTTCTGCTAAACAAGAATGTACAAAGGGAGAAATGATTTTTATCGGTGGCAGCAACTTTGTAGTCGGAGAATTTTTAGAAAAAAATTTGGAGATTTCCAGATAAGTCGTATATTTGCACCACTCTAAACGAGAAAACAAGTATAGAGGGTTCTTAGCTCAGTTGGTTCAGAGCATCTGGTTTACACCCAGAGGGTCGGGGGTTCGAATCCCTCAGGACCCACAGAAAAGGAAACGAAACCTTTCAAAAAAATTCGGGTTCTTAGCTCAGTTGGTTCAGAGCATCTGGTTTACACCCAGAGGGTCGGGGGTTCGAATCCCTCAGGACCCACAGAAAAAACCGCAACATCTGTTGCGGTTTTTTTATTTTCATTCTCTTTTTAAGATTAAAAAACTTCCCTTGACGAAGGGAAGTTAGAAGATAGTTTGTTAAAGATGAAAATATAATGGATTGATTTCGTTTTAAAAATAATAATATTTCAGCATTAAGATTATGATTGTAATCATAAACCAAAAGCCACAACGGATTGTTGTGGCTTTTTCATCTTAGCATATTGCTATTTTTTATATTGTCCCGGGGCATACTGTTTGGCAGATTTTGCTCCTGTTGCTTTCTTAACCTGGCCCGGAGGAAGCCCATGATTTCCATTAGGCTTCAAACGTGGAACGCAAGAAGTAATAAACAATCCTATCAGAGCTATTGCTCCTATTTTTTTTATTAATTTCATAATCGTATTTTAATTATATTATTAAAATATTATGCCAATTAAATTAATTACTTTTTATTTTATAAATTAATCTTCTCTATAATCTTCTGAATATTAAGCTCCTCAAGACACGCCCAATCTCCCCTGTAGCATTCTTTGTCACCAAATACCGAACACGGCCTGCAGCTTAAATCTTTTACCTGAACCACATCATCTTCACTTTGTCCAAATCCGAGAAAACCCGCATAAGGATGAGTTGCCCCCCAGATAGAAACACATTTTACCCCCATTAAACTGGCCAGGTGCATATTAGCAGAATCCATTGAGATCATTAATTCTAATTCTGAAATTTTAGTAAGTTCTTCCGTAAGGCTTAGCTTACCTGCCAAACTTTTTGTATTAGGAATCTCTTTTTCCCATTGGTCTAAGGTTTCGGTTTCCTTTTTTCCGCCTCCGAAGAAGTATAACTGATGTTTTTGTGCTAAAACCCGCGCGAGCTCATATGATTTTTCCAAAGGAAGCATTTTACCCTTATGTTGAGCAAAAGGAGCAAAGCCTATTCCCGATTTAGGGGAAGAATTTGGTCTTAAGCGGTTAGAAAGCTCAACTTTAAAACCCATTTCACGGAAAACATCAGCATACCGCTCAACGGTAGTTTTCAACTGTTCTTTTTCCAGATTCCAGATATCGGTTAATTTTTCTTTTTCTTCCTTGCCTTTATTAATTTTAAACACCTTCATCCCTTTTCTCCTGCATATCTTATCCAGAATTTTGGTCCGGATTACATCATGCAGGTTTGCAATCATGTCCGGGTGAAATTCTTTCAAAAGTTCATTGGCAAGCCTGTTCAATCCAAAAAAACCTTTATAATCATCCAGGTTAACTCCTTTGAATATGACATTGGGTATATCAGAAAATAAGTTCTCAAAATTTTTCCTGGAAACCATTACTATTTCCACATCCGGATTTTGCTCCAGGAATTCCCGGAAAACCGGTGCTGTCATCGCAACATCACCAAAAGCAGAAAAGCGATATGCTAATATTCTGGTCACGACTTAAGCTGATAAGCGACTGCGTAAAATTTAATCTGTTTGGTCATAGCCATTAAGCCATTGGCTCTGGATGGCGAAAGAAATTCCTGTAATCCTATTTCTGAAATAAAATCGAAATCAGAATCCAGAATTTCCTGAGTAGAATGTCCGCTATAAATACTTACCAATAAAGAAACAATCCCTTTAGGCAAAATACCATCAGAATCTGCATCGAAAAACAGTTTTCCATCTTTGAATTCGGCATCGATCCAAACTTTGCTCTGGCATCCTTTAATCAGGTTTTCGTCCGTTTTTTTATCTGCAGAAAGTCCTTTTAATTCTTTTCCAAGATCAATAATATATTCATACTTCTGCTCCCAATCGTCAAGAAAGGCAAATTCGTCGATAATTTCCTGCTGTTTTTCCTTAATGGTCATGTTAACAATTTCTTTATGCAAAGATAACCAATTTGTAAAGAATATTTATGAAGATGCTTTTTGAAAAACATTCAATAATTTCACTTCTTCATTTTCCCAGCAAAACACTTCCGCCGCTTTTTCCAATTCGTTTTGATAGTTTTTTCTTCCTTTGTTTAAAACGTCTTTTACTGCCTCTGCAATGTTTTCGGGCCTGTGGTCTTTAATAAGTTCTCCTATATCAAACTGATCTTTAATATTTCTCATTTCCGGAAGATCTGAAAGTATTAAGGGAACCCTGGCCTGAATAGAATCCAGCACTTTATTGGGTAAAGAATAAAAATAGCTTTCCCCTCCATTTTCCTCGATACTCATGGAACAGTCTGCTGTTAAAGTAATATTTATTAAATCTTTGGGTAGCAGCTTCCCCAGAAATGTAACTTTATGCTGAAGGTTTTCACGCCCTGTCAATTCTTCATATTCTTTTTTTCTGGGTCCATCCCCTGCAATGTAAAACATCACATCTTCCAGATGATGCATGGCCAGAATAGCTTTATCGATTCCACGAAACGGATTGATCACGCCCTGGTATAAAAGAATTTTCGGATGGTTGTCATACAACTCCTTATCGAAAGTTAATTTTCTTGGCGCATTTTGCACAACAGCAGGGTTTATTCCATATTTCTTTTGAAACCATTTTGCATAGCTTCCGCTTGCCGTAATCATGAATTTCAGCTCCGGAATTACCTTTTTTTCAAGGTATCGCCATATTTTTTGTGACATTTTGCCTTGAATTGCAGGCATTTCGGAAAAAATTTCATGACTGTCGAAAACCAAGGGGATGTTCAGTTTTTTGGCAATAAGGTAATTGGGCAATAAGGCATCAATATCATTGGCATGAAGAATCGTATTCTGATCCGCTTTTCTTTTTAATTCATGATATAGCTTCCAATTGAATTCAAAATAGGCGGTTTTCAAGCTTTTTGAAAATATTTTAATCCTGGAAAAAGGATAAGGCCGTTCCATTTTTTCTTCTCCCTTCCAATTATTTCCTATCAGTTCAATCTCATAGCCGTTTTCATACAATGTTCTGCAGACCTTTTCAATTCTTTGATCCGTATGCAAATTGCTGAAAGCTGAAGTAATGATTTTTTTCCGTTTCATTGCTTTTTCTTGTCTGCTATCAAATGATAAACCTGTACAAAGCAAAGTAAGGCATTGGGAATAATAACCGGCCAAAGCATTCCACTGAATATGCCATAAATGACAAAACAGATACAGCCTACCATATTTACGATCCTGATTTTTCTTAAATTTTTCAAAGCAAAACTCAGTACAATAAAAAAAGAGGCAGCATATCCGATATAGGTGGCAATTTCAGGGCTCATGCAAAATTTTTAAAGGGAAACAAACTTAGTCATTTTCAATAAGATAATAAAATTTTTTGTGACATAAAGTCATTAATTGATTTTTGGTAAAATATTTGTAATTTAGATAATGAATAAAGATGATTTTATCTTTATTCTAATTGAGATATATTATGGATTATAAGTTTTCACAAGGTTTGAGCCAAGTGTTCAAACAGAGCAAGAATGAAGCAAAAAGGCTGAAAAGTGAATTTCTTAATACAGAACACCTTCTTTTAGGTATTATAAAAACGGAAAACTCTGCAAAAGAAATCCTTCAGAACCTTAATGCGGATTTAACACAAATCAGAAGAAAAATTGAAACTTTAAATACAGCAAGTCTAAATCCTATTTCTGAGGAGGTTACCAATATTTCTTTCACTAAGATGGCGGATCACGCCGTCAAACGTGCAGAGTTAGAATGCCGACAATATAAAAGCAATGAAATTAATACCGTTCACTTGCTTTTGGGTATTCTTTATAAATATGAAGATCCTACTTCGAATATTCTGGGAGCTTATGATATTGACTATGAGGGGGTTTCAAGAGAGTACCAGACTATGCTTAAAAATTCCGGACAGGCACCTCAAATGAGCGCTTATGATGATGATGAAGAAAGAGAAGAATTTGAGCAGATGAGGAAGCCGACAGGAAATTTAGGCTCTGCGAAAAGTAAAACACCTACTTTGGACAATTTTGGTAGAGACCTTACTTCTTTGGCAAGAGACGGAAAATTGGACCCTGTTATCGGACGCGAGAAAGAAATCGAAAGAGTTTCTCAGATCTTATCACGTAGAAAGAAAAACAACCCTCTTCTTATCGGAGAGCCGGGAGTTGGTAAATCTGCGATTGCTGAAGGTCTGGCTTTAAGAATTCAGCAGAAAAAAGTTTCAAGAGTTCTTTATGGTAAAAGAGTGATCACTTTGGATCTGGCCAGTTTAGTAGCCGGAACCAAATACCGTGGTCAGTTTGAGGAGAGAATGAAAGCCATCATGACGGAACTGGAGAAAAACAGGGATGTGATCTTATTCATCGATGAGCTTCATACAATTGTAGGTGCAGGAAGCTCCACAGGAAGCTTAGATGCATCCAATATGTTCAAACCTGCTTTAGCAAGAGGCGAGATTCAATGTATTGGGGCGACGACCTTGGATGAATACCGTCAATATATTGAAAAAGACGGAGCATTGGAAAGAAGATTCCAGAAAGTAATGGTGGAGCCTACCTCTATTGAAGAAACCATTCTGATTCTGAATCAGATTAAGGATAAGTATGAAGAGCACCACAATGTAATTTATACTCCTGAAGCTATTGCTGCGTGTGTCAATCTGACATCGAGATATATAACAGACCGTTTTCTCCCTGATAAAGCAATTGATGCCATGGACGAGGCAGGTTCCCGTGTTTATATTAAAAACATGAAGGTTCCTACCGAGATCATTGAGTTCGAAAAGAAAATTGAAGACATTAAGGAATTGAAGCAAAAAGCCGTAAAGGCTCAGGATTATCTTGAAGCCCGAAAGCTAAAAGATGAGGAAGAACGTCTTCAGATGGAGCTTAATGCCGCCCAGGAACAATGGGATAAAAATGTAAAAGAGAAAAAAGAAACCGTAACGGAGGAAAATGTTGCTGAGGTGGTTTCCATGATGAGTGGAGTTCCTGTAACCAAAGTGGGTAAGAATGAGCTGGATAAATTAGCTCAAATGGATGATAAGCTGAATGGAAAAGTGATCGGTCAGGAAGATGCTGTGAAGAAGGTTGTTAAGGCCATTCAGAGAAACAGAGCTGGTCTTAAGGACCCGAACCGTCCGATCGGTACATTTATCTTCCTGGGAACAACCGGGGTTGGTAAAACAGAGCTGGCTAAAGTAATGGCAAGAGAACTGTTCGATTCCGACGAAGCATTGATCAGAATTGACATGAGTGAATACATGGAGAAATTTGCGGTTTCAAGATTGGTTGGTGCGCCTCCGGGATACGTAGGATACGAAGAAGGGGGACAATTGACTGAAGCGGTAAGAAGAAAACCTTATGCCGTGGTTCTTTTGGATGAGATTGAAAAAGCTCATCCGGATGTATTCAATATCTTATTACAAATCCTGGATGAAGGACACGTTACGGATAGTTTAGGCAGAAAAATTGATTTTAGAAATACAATTATCATTCTGACGTCCAATATCGGAACAAGAGATCTTAAAGATTTCGGAGATGGTGTAGGATTTGGGACATCTGCTAAAAAGTCAAGTTCAGATACAAGAGCCAGAAGCACTATTGAAAATGCCCTTAAAAAAGCATTCGCACCTGAGTTCCTGAACAGAATTGATGATATTATTATCTTCAACTCTCTTGAGCAGACAGATATCAAGAGAATCATCGATCTTGAACTGAACAAGCTTTACAACAGACTTGAAAAATTAGGATATAAAGTTGAATTAACTGAAGATGCTAAAGACTTTATTTCTGAAAAAGGATGGGATAAGGACTTTGGAGCAAGACCATTGAAACGGGCGATCCAGAAGTACATTGAGGATTTATTGGCCGAAATGCTGGTAAACAAGCAATTAAATGAAGGAGAAACAGTAGTTCTTGATGTTAACGAAGCCAAAGATGCTTTAACAGGCAAGACTTCGAAATCAAAAAAATCTGCGGCTGAAAAGTCTTCTTAGAAATAAGTAAATAATGTAATATAAAAAAGCACCGGGAATTTTTCGGTGCTTTTTATTTTCATTCCGGCAAAACCTGCGAGGATATGTATGGTAGACAGGCTTTATTTAAGATTCATCCTGATTAATCAGCAAAATAATACCTTACCAGGCAATTAAATGAGCCTATTTAAAGTCCTACTACAAAGCCTATATTAGGAATAAGACCGCTTGAGAATACACTTTCATTCTCTTTCCACAGCACATTATACATAATCCCAATCTGCATAAAAGAATTATTCCCTATTCTCTGCATATATCCACCTCCAAGGTATAATGCCGTTTCTTCTTCATTTACCTTATAGTCATAGTATTTATCCTTAAAATTGATAAAATAATGCTGAAGATTAGCTCCCACATAAAAGGATCTTGCAAAATAGTAGTTGGCAAAAGGGCCAACTCCGAACATCGTGGATCTATAGTAATCCGAAGTCTGCCAGGAAACACTTCCCATAACACCTCCTTCCAGATCATTCGTAATTCTGTATCCGACTCTCGGGGAAGCCTGTAAATAAAATGAGCTCTGGCTTCCAAAGCCTAATCCGATCCCCCCTCCGAAAGTCCATCTGTTATTACTGTTTTGGTCCGTTGTTCCTATAGAAACCTGAGAGAATATTGATCCTGAAATTATCAGCATCAATGGGATAATAAATTTTTTCATATAATATTGTTTTTATCGATGCTTAAAATTATAACTTTTTTTGAGAAAAGGATTATTGTAATTTTGCACCCGTTAAGATAAAGATAAAACTTTATCTCCAAATAATATGAAAGTAGTCGTAGGATTATCCGGAGGTGTAGATTCCAGTGTTACAGCATATTTGCTGCAACAGCAGGGTCACGATGTTGTGGCATTGTTCATGAGAAACTGGAACGATGCTTCCGTGACGCTGGAAGATGAATGCCCCTGGATTGAAGATAGTAATGATGCCCTGATGGTAGCACAAAAGCTGGGAATTCCTTTCCAGGTGATCGATATGAGCGAGCTTTATAAGGAACGCATCGTTGATTATATGTTTGAGGAATATGAAAAAGGAAGAACTCCCAATCCGGACGTATTGTGTAACAGGGAAGTAAAATTTGATGTTTTTATGAAGACAGCAATGTCCCTGGGTGCGGATAAAGTGGCAACGGGCCATTACGCGAGAGTGACTTCCTCTTTTGACGAGGACGGAAAAGAAATTTTTCATCTTTTAGCAGGCAAAGACAATAATAAAGATCAGTCTTATTTTCTTTGTCAGCTAAATCAGGATCAATTGTCAAAAGCATTATTTCCTATCGGAGAGCTTACAAAACCTGAAGTAAGGGAAATTGCCAAAGAAATCGGCTTGGTAACAGCAGACAAAAAAGATTCTCAGGGATTATGCTTTATAGGCAAGGTAAGCCTTCCCCAGTTTTTGCAACAGCAGCTGGTTCCTAAAGAAGGTGAAATTGTTGAAATCTTCAACAATTCTCCTTTATTTGCAACGGAAACACCTGCATTTTCTTCCAAACAAGAAGAACTGGAATTTTTATCTAAAAAAATCAACTATAAAAAAACTGACGGAAAGGTAATCGGAAAGCATCAGGGAGCTCAATTTTTTACGATCGGACAAAGTAAAGGGTTAGGGATCGGCGGACACAAAGAAAGCTGTTTTATCATTTCAAGAGATATGGAAAACAATATTCTTTTTGTAGGAGAAGGCCATGGTTTTCCCGGTCTATTTAGGAAAGCTTTAAAAATTGATAATTCCGAGGTTCATTGGGTTCGTGAGGACTTAACCTTGAAAAACGGAGAGTCTATGGAAGTTTCTGCAAGATTCAGATACAGGCAACCGTTACAAAAAGCTACACTCTATCAGTTTGAAGACGCTTTTTATATTGAATTTGAGGAAGCACAATCCGCTATTGCGGAAGGACAGTTCGCATCATGGTATATAGATGAGGAGCTCTTAGGAAGTGGAGTTATTTCATAATTATGAAAGTTTTTTTGTGAAAAATTCTGATTTTATGCTAACTTTGCGTAACACAAAAAAACATAATGAAAACTTCGTTAAAAAATTATTCCGTCCAAGCCGGCATTTTATTAATGCTATTAGCGGCTTTCTTTTTTGGATTTAATCTGTATAAGGTTATTGCCCATTTTAAGAGTTCAGACTTTGCACAAACTCTTCTTTTTTCCGCAATTGCTATTACGATCATTAGTAAGTTGTGTAGGACACTAAAAGAAGAATAATACAATTTTTTAATAAAATCCCAAAGCAGTTTTGTTTCGGGGTTTGTTTTTTTGATAAGTAAACGGTATTTATATGATTTTACTGTTTATCTTAACAGATCTAAGAAACATCATTATTCCTATTTCTCCTATTAAAATTATTGTAAGATAACCGATTGGTTTTCCTAGCATTACCCCTTTTATCCACTTAATAATTCCAGCTATGAGAATGAGGATCATGAAGAAAAATGTAGCTTTCGAAATGCTTTCTTTAGAAAACTTCAGCATAAAAACCGTACCATAAAATATCACCAGAAGAATCAGATAAAATTCTAAAAAATCTGGCCCCTTTAAAGAAAAAGGATTGTAGGTGTGATGCTCTGTAATTAGCCAGTATAGACTTACTCCTACTGAAACTGAATGAAATATTAACCTTTTCATATCATTATTTTTTAGCCTCCACAACCACCGCATCCTCCACAACCACCACAACCGCCTCCACAGCCACCTCCGCTACAGCTTGAACCACCACCGCTACAGCCTCCTCCATCATTCTGATTGTCTTTTTTATGATGGTCTGAAACTTCATTGTCTCTTATGTTTGATATTATGACCCCAAAAATAAAAATGATCCCAAATACAACTGCTGTAACAAGCATCCCCATATTGGTTTCTTCCGTACAAGAATACAATAGCAGTAAAATTAGGATTGGAGAAAAGGAAACTATTCTTTTTAACCATGATGCTTTGCTAGATTTTTCTTTCCCTGCACTCCAGATTTCTTCAGGGGCTTCATGGTGAAATATTTTGCGGTAGCTTTCCACAGTATCCGTGAACCAGCTCTGATGTTTTTCTCTTTCTACGGTTCCTCCTCTTGAAGGATGATGATGCAGTTTTCTTTGTAGAATATTAGGACAAAAGTCTTCCCAGTAATTCTGAGTGTAAATAAGATGCATATGCCATACTTTATCTACAATCTCGCTTGGTGATGCACCATTCGGCAAAATACAGCAGAGATAGATAAATTTTTTGTACTCTTCTATTGCTTTTTTAGTAAAGTCCAATGTCCAGTTTTCTTCTTTGGCCAGCTTTTTCGAAAAAGGAAATTCAGAATCCGGAGCATCTAATGAAAATTCCCGGATCTTGTTCCAAAGGGATTCATCTCTTACTATGATTGTTGTTTCCATTGTTTTAACTTTTATTTCTACTCAAATTTGCATTGATTTTACAATATAAAAGTCTTGTGAAAATCTCTTTTAGAATTAAAAAAATCTTAATTTAGTCTTATGAAAAAAGAAGATATAATACATCTGGAGAAATTAATGAATTTCTTAAGCTTTCATTTTTTGAAAAAAAATCATTGGGAAGATGTTACAAAAACCGAATGGTCATACATTGTGGCAGAACTTAATGACCTCATCAGTAATGACCACAGAGAGAAAGGCATAAAGAAACAACCTGATCTCTTAGGTTCCAATTACCTTTATGAACATTTGATTATCAATAAATTAAAGAAATACCATCAAAACGAGAATGCTGTTTTAAGTAAGCCTAATCTTGCCAAATTAAGTTTGATTGTCAAAGTGTTGGGATATTCCAATTATATTGATTTCATTAATTCGCATACCGGCTCATTTAATTTCAATGATTTACGGATCGATATGGATAATGTGAAACAAAATACGTCGCTTTTAGATAAACTGGTAGGCTGTTGGTACTCCTATAACAGAAATTTGCCGGATAATCCTTTAGAAGCCAAAGATGACCGGATATGGCGTTCCGCCATGGAAATCTATAAGTCTGAAACATCGGGAGAATATTATATAGAAAGAAGCGGCGGAGATCACCATAAGTATTTTGGAAAGGTTACGGCATATTCAGATTATGTGTTCATCATTATGAACAGCAATACGTTTATCCGTCAAAGACATTTTATCTCAAGGATAAAAGATATCAAAGAAAAGCTTAAAAATCCAGAGTATAAGCTCCATGAATTGCATTTTATAAGTACATGTATCAGCTTTAATCAAGAGCCGATTGCTCTTTTCGAGATCTTTCAAAAGGCGGACAGAAAAAATTTTGTCCCCGATTCCATCAGCTTTCCGATTGACAGCGATGAAATTCCTTCATCCATCATAAAACAGCTTGAAAATACTGAAGCTAACAGAATTGATTACAAGTAGTTGCGGGATTCGAGATCACAAAACCCGTAACCCGGATTAACTTACCAGCCACTCCTTAAAATCTTTCACTCTGTCCCTGCTTACTGTAATCTCATCCTGTGGCTGAAATTCAAGATCAACCTTGTAATAAGGAGAAGTATGAATATTTTTAATATAATCTGCATGGATGATGTATTGCCTGTTGACACGGAAAAATTTTTTCTCATCCAATACATCTTCCAGCTCATCCAACGTAAAATCTGAAGGATAGCTTCTTTCATTGGTCTGCAGATAAACAATTTTATTTTCACTGAAAAAACAGCTTACTTCGTCGGCCTGAATAATTTTCAAGTTGTAGCCGATTTTTACCAGAATTCTGGAAAGCGTGGTTTTGTCTTTTTTTATTAATTCCTTGATTTCCCGGGAACTGACAGACTGATCTGAAGGAATAAATGACTTGAATTTCTCGATCGCTCCAGAAAGGTCTTCTTCCAGAATGGGTTTTAACAAATAATCAATACTGTTTAGTTTGAATGCTTTCAAAGTATATTGATCGAATGCAGTGGTGTAGATAATGAATCCTCTGGTAGGTGTTTTCTCGAAGATATCGAAGGAAAGCCCGTCACCCAGGACAATATCTGAAAAGATGAGCTGTGGGTGTTCATTTTGTGAAAACCACTCTATTCCTTCTTCTACAGATTCTATTTTGGCAACGATCTGTATTTCAGGAAAAAGGCTCAACATTCTTTCCAATTTCCTTGAAGCGGGCTTCTCATCCTCAATGATTACAGTTTTGATCATTGGTTAAAAGTTTTTTATTAAAAAAGCTGAAAATAAAATTAGGTAAAAGTAGCCGATTTTCTTAGAAATCTATTGGTTTTTTGCCATCCTTTTCCATCAGTTCTTTAATTTTTTTCTCTTCCCAGTCTTTTCCGATTCCAAATACATTAATGGCATGTGCTGTGAGGCCTATCCCCCATCCCAACATTGGCCAGTAAAACCATAAATGCTCCGGAGAAGTTAGCAGATTAATAATCAATAAAAAGGGAATAACCAGGCAATAGGAAGTAAGATTCCCGTAAAATCCTTTCAATTCTTTCACTCTTCTTGCTGCTTTTTCGTATGCCAATGTTTCATTGTTGAATGATGTTGTTTCCATATTATTTGTTTTAAAATTAAAAATGTATTGATTTTCTTGATTCAAATGTACTATAGAATAGCTCTTTTAATCAACTTTATCTTACTGAGCTGTAGAAAATGCTTCCCGAATAGCAAAAATCCCGTTTCAGCAGAACCGGGACAATATCTCGATGGTCATATGGATATTAAAATTCTTGCTGAAATCAATACACATAAGGTATAAGCCTTTTTGTTTTCCTTATATATTGGATATATTCATCACCGAATTCCTCCACGAGGGCCCGTTCTTCAATCTTAATCCTATAGCTGAATGCCAGAAAGGGAGGAATAAAAGCGAGGATCAGGGAAAACCAGTTATTCAGGAACAAGCCTAATCCCAGAAAAGTTAACAAAGAAAAAGCATACGACGGATGTCTTATATATTTGTAAAATCCTTCTTTTTTTATTTTGTGGTTTTCCCTTATGGCAACATCAACAGTAAAATATTTACCTAAGGAACGGATAATAACCCACCTGAAGCCAATTCCTAAGAGAACGAAAGCCTCTCCTATATAGAAGATCCAGCTTTTATCCGCAATCGGAAACCGAAATAAGTAAGAAACAGTAACTGCACTTGCAACAGACAGGATAATAACAATCCACAATATACTGAGTGTGGAACTGTCTTTTTTCAGATCTTTGGCTTCAGATCTCAGTTTCCGCTTATAAATAATTTCACTCAGAAACCAGACTGCCATTGAAATATAAAAAACAGCGTTCAGGGTTTCCATTTTATTTGTTTTTATCCATTAATTCTTTAATCTTTTTTTCTTCCCATTTGTTTCCAAGGAGAAAACCCGGTAAAAAGACACTCATTCCATACCCGATCAGGCCGATTCCCCAGAAAAAAGGGAGAACAAAATATTCCATCCTCCAGATGGTTTCGCCGGGCTTTAGTTCTTTATAATTCAAGAATAAGATAAATAGGTTTACGGCAACATAAATGAACGTAAAAACATAAAAGTTCTTTAATCTCTTTACCCTTCTCGCTGCTTCTTTATAGCGGATATCATTCTCATTAATATTTTCCATTGTTGTTTTGTTTTTCTAAGATTTCTCTGATCTTTTTGTCTTCCCAATTTTTCCCTATGGCGAAGACGCTCATTCCATGGGCTACCAGTCCTATTCCCCATCCCAACATTGGAAAATAAAACCAAAGGTTTTTTGGGGAAGTCGTCAGGTTAATGATTGTCAAAAACGGAATGATAATACAATAGGAAATGAGGTTGCTGTAGAAGCTTTTAATTTCTTTGACCCGTTTTTGAGCTTTCTCATAAGCCGCATCATTATTATTTTCTTGAATATTGATAACGTTAGGCTTTTCCATAAGTATCGGAAGCTTTACTTTAAAATAATCTTCAGATTTTTCAATAAAAACATTCCGTTTAGTGAGCAGTGAATAACGCTGAACAATATTGGCCAAACCTATTCCTGCACTTTCCTTCATTTGTTCCCGTATCTGAAGGTTGTTCTCTATACACAGCGTATCATTTTCAGAAAAGACTTTAATGACCAGTGGTTTTGAAGAGGTTGCAAAATTGTGCTTGATACAGTTTTCCAATAACAATTGTAGGGACAGAGGCACAACATATCTTCTATAATCTTCCTTCCGGACATCAAAAACAAAATCCACACTGTTTTCAAATCTTGTTTTCAGCAATTCACAATAGGTTTTGGCAAATTCCATTTCGTCTTCAACAGTCACAAGCTCTTTATCTTTTTGTTCCAATACATAACGATAAATCTTTGACATTGAAGCCGTAAACGTTTGAGCCTGTTTAGGATTTTCATCGATCAGTGAACTCAAAACATTCAGTGAGTTGAAAAGAAAATGAGGATCCAGCTGGTTTTTCAGGGTTTCAAACTGAGCATTGGCGGATTTGGCAATCAGTTTCTGTTCAACAACCTCTTTTCTGGTGTTTTTCTTCAATTCCTCCATAAAGCCCTTCGCATGAAGAAAAGCGGAAATCAACAGGGCGATATTGACCATAAACCAATTGGTAAAATTGTATTTCCCTGAGAAAAACTGTTCTGTAGTGGCTATTTTCTGAAATACTACAAAATTCATATAGTTACAAAAAAACACCAGGATGAAATTGGCAATCAAAATAGAAACAATACTTAAAATCGTTCTTTTTGTGGTGGCTTCAGACCAGGGAAACCTTTTATTAAGAAACTCATTAATTAACCCGTTTCCTACGCCTATAAGGAATGAGTACATGGCAGAAATAAGCAGGGTAAGCATAAAGTTCCGCACATTTCTCTCATCTGTAAAAAAAAGAAAGAAAAAAATGGCGGTTCCCAATGATATCCACAGTAATATGATAAAGCTTTTGCGTTTCATGAGTAATTTTCCAGGTTCAAAGTTAGCGGATATTAAAGGTATCAAAAATTATTTTTTACTGAATGGTCTGTTTTGGAGACTGAACGGCATAAAAAAACCTCCCGTGAATTCGGAAGGTCTTGTTTATATAATGATCTTTATTTTACCGGCTGACTGATGAAGTATTCAGCTTCAGCTTTCCCCCAGTTCGGATCTAATGCTGTTTTCGGTTTATAGGAATTGAATTTTTCCAAGGCGAGCTTAAACATTTCCAATCCTTTTGTTTTACTGCCGCCGTATTGTTCCGGGGTGAAGTACATATCTTCAGCTTTAATCAATGCTATTCTCGGGTTATCCGGCTCCAGTTTTTCGGCAGCCGTCATTTCCGTTGCTGCTTTTGCTCCATCCGTCATATATCTTTGTGCAGGATTTACCATCATTTTTAAGGAAAAAGCCATTTTTTTCAATAAGCGGATTTCAGCATTATCTGCAATGCTTTCCGTTAAAGCAAGATATTTCAATGCCTGATCTGCAGAAGCATCAAGATCCTGGGTCTTATTTTCTCTCATTTGCACCCTCCCTTTCTGAATGAACGAAAAAGCAGCATAATAAAACGGTTGCCATTTGTCTTTTTCCTTTTCAGCAATCCTTTGGAAATCATTGGCTAAAGTCTGAAAATCTTCAGGAGACTTACAGGCTTCCAATTTGGCAATTTTTTCCGTCATTACTTTTTCATACGCGGTTTGGGCAAAAACAGTTAAGCTACTTAAAATCAGTGCGAAACTTAATAGATATTTCTTCATTATTTTAAATTTTTACGTTTATAGTTAAGTTAATATTGAAAAGTGAAATTATTAAAAATTATTGATTGTATTATAAATTATTATTGATGGCATCCTGTGTCTTATCTACTCCAAAACTGATAAATGCTCCTACAAAAACAAATGTGTTTACCGGAGGAACAACGGCAGAGCTTCTTGATCCGTCCCTTGAAAAATTATATCCGTACACATTTTTTGTTCCTAAGACATTGGAAATACTCAATACGAAAACTGTAAATGCTTTAGCATCCTTCTTCCCAAGGTTCGGCAGGTAATTAAAGCTTAAGTTTAAAGCATTATAATCTTTTAATCGCCCTTCATGTCTAATGTAATTAACTGTTTGTCCGGTGTCATTTTTGGAAGCGATGTCATAATACGGACGTCCTTTCGCATACGTATAAGAAAGATTGATTCCTGCTTTCCATTCCGGGATGAATCTTTTGGCAACCGCCGAAATGGTATGCTCCGAAGCAAAGCTTGGCTTTACACTTACCGGATAGTTCATGAAATCTCTTTTGGAGTCCAGAAAAGAATAGCTGATCCAATAATCTATGTTTTCAAACGTTTTTTTGTCTCTCCAGAAAATCTCTACACCTTTTGCAAAACCGTACCCATTGTTATTATCTGCTGTCTGAACATATTGATTCTGGTTATCAACATATTCAAGATTTTTGAATTTTATTAACTGATCATATTTTTTATAAAAAGCTTCCAGTCTTAAACTTCTTCCGTCTGAAGCTCTCTGCAGCTGGAAAATATAGTGCTGCGATTTCTGAAAATCAAGGTTTGCAGGACCGTTGATATATTTGCTCTCCGGATTCTGATAAAAAAGACCATACGCAAAAGAAGTGGTCCAATCCTGAGCTAAACGATACGCTAATGCGAAACGGGGTGCGATATTGCTTTTTCCTAGATAAGATGAATGCTCCGCTCTCACTCCTATTTTTGCCGACAATTGATTGCTGAACCCTAAATCTGTTTCCACAAAAACAGAAGAGATCAGATCTTTATAATGTTTGTTTACTTCTTCGAAATTAAGCTTCTCATCGGTTCCATTCAGTTCAAATCCACCTCTTAATGCACTGATCCTGTTGATTTTTCTTTCCAATACGGTTTTGAAATTGAGATAATTTCCATCTGTTAATATCCGGGTCTTATCAGATTCCATATCAGCCTTTTCTGTTGAAAAATTAAGATCAGATCTGTTGAATGAATAGGATGCTCCTGCATGTAAAAGATATTTGCCGAATTTTTGCCTGAAAGATAAGTTATGGTAGGTATTTTTTCCTTTTAATCTTACTAAAGAAAAATCATAATCCTGTGGTTCCAAACTTTCAGATTTTACTCCCATTGTATTACTGTCATACATCCCGTAATATTTGAAAAATCCACCTGATTTTGTTCTGATTCTGAAATTGAAATCTCCGTTAAGCCCTTGAGGAGCATCTATAAAATCTGTATTGAAATTGAAAACTTCCTGCATCAAATCCAGCATTGAATATCCTAAAGTAGCCCCATAAGAATGGTTTTTATCCTGACTTAATCTTTGAAACCCTGCACTTAAAAAAATAGGGGAAATTCCGAAATCATAAGAGCTCTGGTCGGGAAGATCTACACTTTCAAGCATAAGAGCCCCTGAAAGAGCCTGCCCGTACAGCGCCGAATATCCGCCACTGGAAAAAACATTTCCTTTAAAAAGAGAGGTATTAAACCGGTCTCTTCCTGCAATCCCGGGAACGGAATTGGAGAAGTAATTATTAATTAAACTTCCGTCCATAAAGATTTTAGATTCTGTCCCGGTACCTCCTCTGATGAAAAGCCCCTCCGTTTCACCCACTTTTTGTACTCCCGGAAGGAAGTTCAGGGCAGATGAGATCTGTCCATCCGCTCCTGCGGTTGTATAAATGTCTATCGGGGTCAATAGTGCAGTTGCTCTTTTTTTGTCACTCGCTTCAATGGACCCTGCTGAAACTACAACGGCATTGATTTCGTTGATCTGCTCTTTTAGCTCTATATTTACAGAAATATCCTGATTGCCTATTGAAATTGGTTTTTCAACATCATTATAATTAGGATGGGTAAAGGTTAAGAAATGGTCCTCTTTTTCAGAAGTTTCAAAAGAGAAGTTTCCATTGGCATCTGTTGTAGCTCCGTCATAGGTATCTTTCAACGTTACATTTACTTCAGCGACTCCTTTATTTTTAAAAGTAACCTTTCCGGAAACCTTTACCTGGGAAAAACTCCAGGCAAATGAGAGAAAAGAGATGAGAAGGAATAATCTTTGTCCTTGTACTTTCATGGTTATTAATTTGCTCCAAAATTAAGATGAATATGTGCTTTCAATCAATTTTTTTTATCTGAATTGTATAATTTGTCCCCCGAACCGTAAATTATATTAACATAAAAAGAACTGGAATCATAAACTGTTTCGAAAATCTTTTCATAAATTTATATGAGTTTTGAAAAAATCACTTAAAATCATTTAAAATGAAGGTAAAAGCATTAGCATTATTAGTGGGATCTACGTTTTTGGCGGCTTCATGCTGTACTACAAAAACATACTCCGTAAACGCTAAGAGTGGAACACAAACAGGAGGAACAGCCAAGTTCACTCAGAAAGGAAACGAGGTAGTAATGAACCTGAATGTTACCAACCTTACGCCGGGTATACATGCGGTACACATTCACGAGAAGGGGGATTGTTCCGCAGCAGACGGAACCTCCACGGGAGGACACTGGAACCCGGCAAAAGACGACCATGGAAAGTGGGGTGCTGAGCATTTCCATATGGGAGATATCGGAAATTTAGTTGCAGACCAAAGCGGAAATGCGACCTTAACTTTCAAGACTGATAAATGGTGTTTAGGATGTACTGATGAGTCCAAAAATATCATCGGAAAAGGCCTTATCGTGCATGCAGCAGCAGACGATTTTCATACCCAGCCAACCGGAAATGCAGGAGGAAGAGTCGGGTGTGTAGAAATTAAATAACCCTGCAATTTAAAAATAAAAAAACCGCTGTTTCCAGCGGTTTTTTTATTTTATGATTTTGCTTTCATATCTGAAAGAATATTCATGGCTTCCTGAAGGTAGGAATCTTTTTTAAGGTTTTTAACCCAGATTTCCGATTTCTTTTTGAATACTTCATCTTTTTTCTCTCTTTCTATTTCACCCGGATACATGGTGAATTTAAGGCCGTTCTCGAATTTAGTCAGCGCTTTGAATTTTTCAATCTGAGCTTTTCTCTGCTTCATCACTTCATTGAATTTACTTTGATTCAATGTAATGCTCTCTTCTTTATCAAGGTTTTCTCTCCACTGAGCAGACTCTAATAACAACTGGTAGTTTGAGTTCTTTGCCATTCTGTCTGAGCTTGCTTTTTCCAGGGCTTTAATATCAAAATAGCTAAGCTTCTGGAAGTTGGTACTTGGAATTTTATCCCATGCTAAAGCAAAGTCATCATATCTTTCTCCGATTTCAGCGTATGTAAAGAAGTCTTTCATCTGAATATCGGAAACAATTCCCTTTCTTTGGGTAGATTCACCGGTAATTCTGTAGAACTTCTGGATCGTCAGCTTTAAAGAACCAAAATCATCTTCTGTATTTAAGAACCTGTTAAGATCCACAAAAGTCTGTACGGTTCCTTTTCCAAATGATTGCGGAGAACCGATTACCATTGCTCTTCCATAATCCTGCATTGCTCCGGCAAGGATTTCAGATGCGGATGCAGAAAGCTCATTCTGCATAATTACCAATGGCCCTGTCCATATGGGTGCTTCATTTTTATTCTTTAAGGTCTGAATTTTTCCGTTTCCGTCTTTTACCTGTACATAAGGTCCTGCGTTCATGAAAAGACCCATAATATCCCCTACTTCCGTTAAAGAACCTCCGCCGTTGTTTCTAAGGTCTAAAACGATTCCCTCTACATTCTGAGATTTAAGCTTGATGATTTCATTCTTGATGTCATCTGAAGCATTTCTCCCTTTAGAATCTTCAAAGTCTGCATTGAAGCTCGGCAGATTAATGAAACCATATCTTTTCCCGTTTGGACTGGTTACGATGATACTTCTTGCAAAAGTATCTTCAATGGCAACTTCTTCACGGATCATCGTTACATCTTTAATCGTTCCGTCTTTTTTCTGAACCGTTAAAGTCACCGGTGTCCCTTTTTCTCCTCTGATCAGTCTTACCGCTTCATCAGAAAGCATTCCTACTACATTTACTGCATCTTCTTTCGGTTTGGACTTTACTTTTAAGATTTTATCACCTTCTGAAAGCTGCTTGGATTTCCATGCAGGAGCACCAATGGTTAAAGCTCCCAGATAAAGATTTCCTTTTTTCTCCTGGATAATTGCACCGATTCCGATCACTTTTCCTGTGAAATTAGTATCAAAATCTTCTTTGTCTTTCGGAGAATAATAGTTGGTATGCGGATCGAAAACTTCAGTATACGCATTCATATACACGGTGAACCAATCCATTTTCTTTCTCTTTTTAAATCTTGTAAATGTTTCTTTTACAAGGTCTTTCACCTCATCAGTGGCTTTTACTCTTTTTTGTTCCGGCGTTAAAATTTCAAGCTTGATGGTGTCTTTAAGTTTATATTTCTGAACAGAGTCTTTCTTTTCTTTTTGAATTTCCTCTTTACTGTTCATTGATTCAATTTCCTGAAGGATATTGTACTTGATGAACTTTCTCCATTCGTTATACTGTTCCTGTTTGGTAGTGGGTGCTTTCTTAAGTTTTGGTTCAAGAATCAATGTTTCATCTTCTTCCAAATTGATTGGCTTACTGAATATTTCCTGAGTAATTTTATCTATTTCATCAACTCTTTGATACAATCTGTCGATCGTAAGCTTATAGAAAGTCAAATCCCCTACATTCAGATAATCGTCAAGCTTGGATTCATGCTTGCTGAACTCATCCATGTCGGATTGGAGGAAATATCTTTTTGCCGGATCTACCAATTCGAAATAATGCTTATAAACATCTTTGGAATAAGCATCATTGATTGGTTTTGGGCTATAATGCAAGTAAGAAAGTGTATTTTTTACACTCACCATTATCGTCTGCATTTTCTCATCGTCATTTTTCGGCGAGTTGAAACAAAACATAAGACTTGTTAATGGAATAAGTAGTAAAAATTTATTTAGTTTAAAGTTTTTCCACATAAACTGTCTGTATTTATTTTAAAATTTAAAAATCTTTTACAATTAGTAGTTATAATTTATTTGCTGTTACAAACTATCAAATTTAATACCTTATTTACAATTATCGAATACTTTTGAGTATTTTTGTTAAAATTATTTTTTTTATGGAAAGACCGCTTATTCTGGTTACCAATGATGATGGAATTACTGCGCCAGGTGTCAGAAATCTTGTAAGTTTTATGAATGAAATCGGGGAAGTAGTGGTGGTTGCACCCAACTCTCCTCAAAGTGGAAAAGGTCATGCCATTACCATTAATTCAACCCTAAGTTATGAAGAGGTTCAGTTAGACGGCCCGCAAATAGATTTTTCTTGTAGCGGAACGCCTGTTGATTGTGTGAAAATGGCTCTTGATAAAATTTTACCAAGAAGACCGGATATTGTTGTTTCGGGAATTAACCACGGAGCCAACTCTTCGATCAATGTTATTTATTCCGGGACGATGTCTGCTGCTGTAGAAGCGGGAGTGGAAGGACTTCCTGCGATTGGATTTTCTCTTCTTGATTTCAGCTGGGAGGCTGATTTTACCCAGGCAAAAGAATATATTCAGAATATTGTCAGAAGAACCCTGGAAAACCCAATGCCAAAAGGAATTGTTCTCAATGTAAATATTCCTAAACTTTCAGCTGAGGAAATAAAAGGAGTAAAAGTATGTAAGCAAGCTCATGCAAAATGGGAAGAAAGCTTTGATGAAAGGGTAAATCCGCATGGAAAAAAATATTACTGGTTAACAGGATATTTCAATAATATGGATGAATCTGAAGACGCTGATGAAACGGCTTTAGCGAACGGATATATTTCAATCGTTCCCGTGAAGTTTGACCTAACTGCATACGAGTATATGAAACAATTGGAGGAAGTAATGGCTTTTGACAATGTACGCGAAGCTAGATAATCCTATTTATCATTCACTTAATGAATTTCATCAAAAGTTCTGCTTAAACTTCGGAAATTCTAAATTTTACCATCCTGAAGTGGCTTCTTTCGGAGGTTCTCTTGATTTTGCCACAGAAGAAGACATCACGGAATATGCAAAGATCTGTGATGATTTTCTTGTGTTCGGAGCAAAGCCAGACATGGGAAAATTCAAAACAGACTTGTCTCTGCTTGTCTGTGACCAGTATGTATTGGAAAACAGAATTAATCTTGATATTACGGAAGACATTGTTCCTTTAACCGATGAAAATCGTGAAGAATTACTGGCTTTTGTAAAAAAATTCTATCCACATTATTTTAAAAACAGAACTCCTGAACTGGGCCGCTACTTTGGAATATGTAAAGATGGCAAACTTGTAGCCGTTACCGGAGAAAGGATGCAGATGAATGATATGACAGAGGTAAGTGCCGTCATTACAGATTCTGATTATTTAGGAAAAGGATTTGCCAAACAACTTGTAGCTTTTGTATCCAACAAAATCTTTGACGATGGGAAAACACCGTTTCTGCATGTTGCTGAAAGTAATACAGGCGCAAAAAAGCTCTATGAGAAATTAGGCTTTGATCATCGAGGGAAAATAAATTTATGGGGCGTAAAGAAGTAATCCTCGCCCCATTTTTATATTAAAACAATACTTTATCTTCTTTTCTGAGTTCTTCCAGATATTTACTTTTATCATCCCTGTAAAAGAGATTCATGGTTTCAAACGGAATCAATTTCAAGTCTTTATTCACAATATGAACACAGGATTTTTTGACCGCTCTTACATCAAAATCATGGGCATCCATAAAATTCATGATGATAATCCTGAACAGATTATCATAATCTAAATCCGGGGCACAAACTTCCGGTAAACAGCAAAGTAACTGGTTTACTTTAGGTTTTACTTTATCTACTGAGATTCCTGTACTGAAAATATCAAGAAGCTGCATATGAAGTCCTGTATCCTGTTCATAAACAATGGTGTTTTTGGATTCATTGTTCAGTAAATCAGCAGGATTGATATATCGTGTCAAAGGAATAATTTCACCCTGAAGCTTCAACATATACCCCATCGCTAAGGCATCCGGATTGCATGGAACAGGAATGATGTCGTCTCCGTTTAACAGCGGAAACTGGTTCAGGATTTCCTGCCTTACTTCCGTTAATGTAATTTTTTCATGCGCTGAATCTTCCCTGTTTCTTCCGGCAATTTCCACCGGTTGGAAAGTAATTCCCCTCACACATTTCTGTTTCAGGGCAAATTCGATGATCTTTCCTATCTCATCTATATTTTTTCCATTCTGTAAAACAACAACAAGTGTGGTGGAAAGGTTAAGAGCATTTAACTTCTCTAATGCTTTCATCCGGACGTCTGTAAGGTCTTTCCCTCTGAAATCTTCAAGAACTTCCGGCTTAAAGGAATCGAACTGAAGGTAAATCTCAAATTCCGGGGCGTAAGTAGCTAATTTTTCGGCAAACCCGGGATCATTCGCAATACGTACTCCATTGGTATTCAACATCAGATGTTTGATGGGTTTTGATTTCGCCATATCCATGATCTTGAAAAACTCAGGATGAATGGTTGGCTCTCCTCCACTGATCTGAACAACATCCGGTTCCCCTTCGTTTTTCACAATAATATCAAACATCGCTTCTATTTCCTCAAGGCTTCTATGACTTCCATAATGAGGAGATGACATGGCATAACAAGTGGGACAGGTAAGATTGCAGCGGTCTGTAACTTCCACAATAGAAAGGCAGCTGTGCTGCTCATGGTCTACACAAAGCCCACAATCATACGGGCAGCCATATTCTACATCCGTTCCGAAATGTACGGGTATTTCTGAAGCTTTATTATAGTTTCTGATATTCTTGTAATAATGAACATCGGAAGCAATTTTTGTTTTGAAAAATCCGTGATCAGGACATCTTTTCGTCATGAAAACCGCTTCATCTTCTATAATGATCTTGGCGCCTACTCTTTTCAGGCATTCCGGGCAAAGACTAATTGTATAGTCGTAATAGGTATAATTTCTTACAGGCATAGCTTAAATTTAAAATCCTCCTCCACAAATATAGCCGCTGATCAGTCCGCAGAGTAATAAACTAATAACCATAGTCTGAATAAACTGTTTTTTTGAAAACTTCCTGTCGTTGTTCCATTCATAGATGATTTTGGCAATAACCGCTACTACGGCTGAGACAGCCAACCCAATAAATAACATTACAAGAATAATCATCACGACTAATCCTCCGAGATTACCTACTTCCAAAAGTGTTAATAGTTTCATTATTAATAGTTTAATGTGAATGAAGCAAAAGCATTGTTTTTTTAATCTTATAAATGTAATAAATAATTACACAAATACATACAAGCTGAATAGTTCCCAAATTTCCTGTAATCTCCACTCTTGGCTTTATAAAATCAAGGAAGAACCTGAATGTAAAATAGCTCAACATAAAAACCTGAAATAAAAAACCTGAAGGAAACTTCCGTTTTTTAGCAATCATTTTCAGGAATATCCAAAGAGCAATCAAAAATGCTATTTCATACAGAGCAACGGGGTGCCTCAAATATTGATCTCCCAGATGCATTCCAAAAACAGAGTCGGTAGGAATTCCATATGTTTCTTCATAGATTCCCGTTAAAAAACAACCTATTCTGCCTATAACTATGGCAAACATGAGTGGAAAGACCATTAAATCTCCGGTGCTTTCTTTATGACCAACCATCTTTTTAGCGAGCTCTACTCCAATCAGCCCAAAAGCAAGCCCTCCTACAATGGTATTATTCGACCATATTTTTTTTAATGAAAAATTTTCAAATAATGCATAAGGATTTTCAAGGTTTCCAATAAGCTTAGACCCTAATAGAGCTCCTGCTGTTGCACCTATGATCACTGCTGCAGAAGTATTAAAAGAAAGATTTTTCGAAGATTTTCTTTTTGAGTAATAGTAAAAACGCATCCCGAGAAATATCCCCAGTGTTTCAAAAACAGGGTGTGCCAGAACCGTTTTACCGAATATTTGAAAAGTAACAGGAAAATCCATCCTTCCAAAAGTAATACATTTAAGATTATTTGCTAATTTTATTTAATAAACAATTTTAATCAATTACCCTAAAATGCGAATAGAATATGATATAAAACTGGGATTCAAAGACGTAATGTTCAGACCTAAGCGTTCTACCTTGAAATCCCGTTCTGAAGTTGATCTGGAAAGAGAATTCACTTTCCGTCATACTAAGAAAAAATGGAGAGGAACACCCATTATTGCAGCCAATATGGATACGGTAGGAACATTTGAAATGGCTGTAGAACTGGCAAAGGATAAGATCATTACGGCCATTCATAAACATTACTCCGTTGAAGAATGGAACCAATTCTTAGAAAGCCAGCCGGAAAGTATTTACCAATATATTGCTTTAAGCACCGGAACAGGAAAAGCCGACGAAGAAAAAATACGGCAGATCCTCGAAAAGCACCCAAAAATTGAGTTTCTCTGTATAGATGTAGCCAATGGCTATTCTGAGCATTTTGTAGGATTTGTAAAGAAAGCAAGGGCTAATTTCCCGGACAAAATAATCATAGCAGGAAATGTTGTCACCGGAGAAATGGTTGAAGAGCTTCTTTTGGTTGGCGCAGATATTATTAAAGTTGGAATCGGACCGGGTTCTGTATGTACAACCCGTGTAAAAACGGGTGTCGGCTATCCGCAGCTTTCCGCGATTATTGAATGTGCTGATGCAGCTCATGGTTTGGGGGGACATATTATTGCTGATGGAGGCTGTAAAGTTCCGGGAGATGTTGCCAAAGCTTTTGGAGGGGGAGCAGATTTCGTGATGCTTGGAGGAATGTTTGCCGGACACGATGAAAGCGGTGGTGAAATGATTGAAGAAAATGGCAAAAAATTCCGTTTATTCTACGGAATGAGTTCAAAAACTGCAATGGATAAACATTCAGGAGGTGTGGCAGAGTACAGGGCTTCGGAAGGAAAAACGGTAAAAGTGGCTTATAAAGGTCCCGTTTCAGAAACCGTAAAGGACATTTTAGGAGGGGTTCGCTCTACCTGTACCTATGTGGGAGCTTCAAAGCTTAAAGAACTCTCTAAAAGAACTACTTTTATCAGGGTTCAGGAGCAGGAAAACCAGGTTTTTAAAGATTAATTTTGGAAAACATATTTCACATACTCAACGGGGATTGCCTTGCCGGACAATTAAAGGAAACTTCAATTGACGGTAAGGTGATCATCTGTCGTGAAGCTTTAATTTCTGGAGATGTAAAGGCCTCTTCTCTGGAGGGTTTCTGGAAGCTCAGAGCTGGGTTTATTGCAAAGGAATATCACGTTGATCATGAAAATTATTATGAAAAAGTAGTTTCTGAATTCCAGAAAATCAGTGATCTTCCTGGAAACGCTGAAGTACATCTTTGGTTTGAAGATGATCTGTTCTGCCAAACCAATATGTGGTTTTGCCTTTTCTTATTATCAGATCTTAAAAACATTAGAATATACCGGGTTTATCCCCGAATTCCCATAAACAAAGATCATTGGAAAGGCTTTTCTTTATCAAATGCCAAAGACTTGGAAGAATCATTGCATTCAAAGGTTGAATTGGAAGAAAAGGATATTCAATTAGGTATACATCTATGGAATGCTTATCAAAACCAGGACATGGGCAGATTGATCCAATTGTCTGAAATTCAATCCGGTTGCTTTAATAAGTTGAAAGAGGTGATTGAAGCCTATTCCAATACTTTTCCGGAAAATCAGACTGTGAATAATCTTCAAGTTTATATCAAAGAACTGGTTGATTCCGGTATAACAGATTTTAATTCTGTTTTTGAAAAGTTTCAGCAGGATTTTGGAATTTACGGTTACGGTGATCTTCAGGTTAAGAAAATGTATGATGCTGTTTAAGCAGTATTTCTATTCCTTTACTCTAATATATTTTTTATTGAAATATTTTTCCAGCTGATCGTTTATATAGATTTTCTCTTCCTTTACAGGAGCCATTTCATTGAAATATAAAATTACCGGTACATTTTTAATTTTATCAACAAGCACAGAATCTTTTGGGGTTTCCTTTATTGTATTGATTCGTTCATTTACTTCAGTTTCATAACCTCTTTTATCTGTGTAAAAAATTTCATTAACAATATTATTGAGGTTATAATCAATATTAAAATTGGAATATTTATCAGGGAAGAAATGGGTTTCCGGCAAAAATATAATGATCCCGCTTATCCACCAATATTTTTTAATTTCTTTATATAAAAACAATAATATAACAGACGAAGAAAGAAAATAAAAGAACAGTACACTCTCAAATTGTCTGCCTATTGTATTTAAAATATATCCGGTAAAAATTAAAGGAAGAAAAGATACCAGCCAAACTAATAATGCTTTTTTAAAATTTATTTTTTTCCTGATGGTTTGAAGCTCTTTTTCAAAAACCTTTGTGAATAAAGGAAGCAGTAAGATTGCTTTTATGAAAATATAAACGGCATTTGCACCGAAAACTCCTATTCTTTTCACCCATTTAATAATCCCGCTTGTTGTTTCACCAAGTCTGTTAAAATTTCCCGGTGCTAAAAAACTTATGAAAAGAAACATTGATGCTGTTATCAATAGAACAGTTGTCTCTTTTGATCTTTTATGAAAATAAAAAACAAGTAACAACCCTGTAATGATTAATGCTGTGATTTCATTTGACCCCATTAAAACCACTATTAACAGGGTTGACAGCCAATACCATATCTTCACTTTAGATTCTTGGTATTTTCCAAGGAAATACAGCAAAAGTCCTGACAAAATAACCGGTAAAAAATAGATGTTTGAGCCGCTGATCCAGAAATAGTGCTCAGGGATACTTACCAGAAGAGCCGTATAAAAAAAGAATAATAGAAAGCTTTTAGTAAGTGATTCTTTTATGGAATAATTAAAATAGTGCCTGAAATTTAAAACCAAGACTCCCAAAAAAGCAAAAAATAAAAATATTGGATATACTTTTGGTAAAATCTCTTTCTTATCATAAGAAACAGGAATTAAAGTATTAATCGAGTATCCGAAATATCTTCCTCCCCATTTCAGATAAAAATTAACCATATTTCCGAAAATTCCATGCTCCCGGGATGAATAAGCGTATATATAATCATCGGTTTGATATACATTAAAAAAAGAAATGTACATCAAACCGATAAATAAAGTGACTGACAAGAATACTACTATATTCTGTACTAATTTCATTTCTATGTTAACATTCCTCCGTCAACATTCAGGACCTGACCTGTAATGTATGAAGACATTTCACTTCCTAAGAATACACATGCATTGGCAACATCTTCAGGTTTTCCTCCTATTTTCATTGGAATTCCGTCTCGCCATGCCTTAAGTGTTTTTTCATCCAAAGCCGCCGTCATCTCTGTTTCAATAAATCCTGGAGCAATGGCATTACAACGGATATTTCTGGATCCCAATTCCAAAGCCACGGATTTGGTAAATCCGATAACTCCGGCCTTAGAAGCAGCATAGTTTGCCTGTCCTCCATTACCACTTATTCCAACTACGGAAGTCATATTGATGATTGATCCTGATCTTGCTTTCATCATTGGTTTAATAACCGCTTTTGTAAGGTTGAAAACAGAATCTAAATTTACTTTGATTATGGTGTCCCAATCTTCCTTAGACATTCTCAATAACAGGTTATCTCTTGTAATCCCTGCGTTATTGATCAGAATATCAATTTTTCCAAACTCTTCCATTACTTCATCTACTAATTGTTGAGCTGCATCATAATCAGATGCATCTGATTGGTAACCTTTAATTTGAGTTACAGAACTTAAAGTGGCTTCTAATTCTTTTGCTTTGTCAACAGAACCTGCATAAGTAAATGCCACTTTTGCTCCCTGTTGAGCAAAAACTTCAGCAATTCCTTTTCCGATTCCTCTTGTAGCTCCGGTAATTAACGCTACTTTTCCTTCTAATATTTTCATATTTATTAATTATTATTTCCCTTTTGCATTCATTTAATCCTTAGTGTTATTTGGTGTCTTTATTATTTAATCTTCAAAAATAGAATAAGTACCCTATTTGGGATGATAATAAACCGCAAAGATATTATAATTTACTATTCAATACATTTTAAATCATTAAATTACTGAATATTTATACCTTTTTTCTTTGTCCTCTCATTATCCGAATCCTTGCAATTGTTATGTCAATGCAATCAATGAACAGTTAAAATCCGGGATTATTAAATAGAATTATTGACGATCAAAACAATTTCTCCTTTTAAGGTTTTGCTTTTGGAAAATTCTATCAATTCATTGATTGTTCCTCTTTTAGTTTCTTCAAATTTCTTTGAAATTTCCCTACTCAGGCTAGCTTTTGTATGCTCACCGAAAAATTCCTTGATCTGTTCCAGAGTTGTATTGATCTTGTGCGGGCTTTCATAAAGAACAATCGTTTTCTTTTCTTCCGCAAGCTGCTTCAGTTTTGTTTGCCTTCCTTTTTTTTGTGGAAGGAATCCCGCAAATAAAAACTCATTATTCGGTAATCCCGATACCACTAAAGCCGGAACAAAAGCGGTTGCTCCCGGCAAGCAAATCATTTCAATCTGATGATCTGCACCTGCTTTAGCCAACAAATAACCGGGATCTGAAATTCCTGGGGTTCCCGCATCGGTAATCAGGGCAATATTCTGCCCGCTTTTCAGGTCGGAAATTACTTTTTCAGTAGCTTGGTGTTCGTTATGTAAGTGATATGATTTTAAAGGCTTAGAGATCTCAAAATGCTTCAGAAGTATCCCTGATGTTCTTGTGTCCTCACATAAAATATAATCAACGTCTTTCAGAACATGTACTGCCCTAAAGGTCATGTCTTCCAAATTTCCTACGGGAGTAGGAACAAAATAAAGAATACCGCTCAAAATTATAAGAATTTATTTTCTACCAGCACCCATAATCTCTGAGCATACTCATCCACTTTTTTCCAGTTTTTTTCGTAGTAAAGCTCACTTAAATACTCTTTAGCTTCTTCTAAAGTTTTGAAGCTGTTCAATGCCGTCACCGTTTCATTAAGCTCCGACTGACTTCCTCCAAACAGAGTTTTTGAAAAAGCAATTCTGTCATTCAGATCCAGCCTGAATTCTGGTTTTGCCTTTTCAGCTTCCATATAATCAGTTGGAATGTTGGTCTTTAAAAGGCTTCCCACTTCTTCTTTAACGGTAGGCTCTTCTTTTTCTACGGGTCTTTCTCTTTCTAAAGGATCGTCATCAAATAAAGTCTGAACCGCTTTTAGCCCTTTAATATTGGCCAATTTTATTTTTCTTTCCTGTTGATAAGCCTCCAGGTTTTCAAAACTTTCATCAGAAGCAGGCTTTTCCTTTTCTGTTTCCGGTAAAGGCCTGTCAATATCTATAATCTTTCTTCTGTCGATATCTTCCGAAATCAGTACTTCTTCAATTTTTTCTTCTGCCTGAACTTCGCTTTTTATTTCATTTACAATGTTTTCAACATTAGAGGTTTCCGTGATCATTTCTCCTTGTCCGATAACAGTATGTGAGGCAACGAATTGCTCTTCAGTTTCTTCAATAAGGATTTCATCCTCTAAAATCTCCGTATCGAAAATACTTGGTATAACCTCCGTGTATTCCGGAGATTTTGCATCAGATTCAAAATGATCCTGGATTTTTTCCTCTTCCCCAAAATCATTTCCATTATTTCCCTGATAGTCGGAAACTTCATTTTCAAACTCATCTATCTCATTAAGTTGATTGTTGAAAATAGCTTCTTCCTCCGTTATTTCATTTATGAACATATCTTCATGGATGTCTTCATCATTTTCAGGTTCCGCATTGGCAAGGATTCTTTCTTCGTCAACAAAACTTAAAATATTTTCCTGATAATCAGAGGGTACGTTTTCATCAATTTCATTCAGCTGATTTATAAAAACATCTTCACTTTTCTCAACACTGCTGTCAGATTCCTGTATATTTTCAACAGTTTCAAGTCCAGAACTCTCTTCCACCAGATTGACAAAGCTTTCATGAAACTCACCCTCAACAATTTCATTCAATTGGTTATTAAAAATGGCTTCTTCTTCCGTAATCCCGTTGCTAAAAGATTGTTCTCCTATATTTTCAGAATTTTCATCAATTTCATTCAGCTCATTATTAAAGATCGCTTCTTCTTCTGTAACTTCATTTCCTGATTCATGAATTTCATTAGGATCAATAACATATTGGTTATCTGAATACTGCTGTGAATTATCTGTAACAAAATATTCAATATTTTTCTCCAGCAACCTTAAAAATGAGATTCTGTTGGCAAGCTCATCTACAAGATCCTGCTTAGAAAGTAATTCGTCTACATTGTTGATTTTCTCCAAAATATCAATGATATTTCTGGATTCAAAAAAAATCTTTTCCTTTAAATCTTGGATATTCTGCATATAAGATTCTTGTTAAAATTGCTTACTTTTGATGTTAAAAATATACGGCTAATTTAACAAATGTTTTTAGAAAATACAATTAATCATTCCAAACAGAGCGGTTGGATGGAAGTTATTTGCGGCTCTATGTTTTCGGGAAAAACGGAAGAGTTAATCCGAAGGCTGAGAAGGGCTGAAATGGCAGGGCAGAATGTGGAAATTTTCAAACCGAAACTGGATACAAGATATTCTGAGGAGGACGTGGTTTCTCATAATCAGAATAAAATCCGCAGTACAGCAGTAGAAAACCCTAATGAAATTCTTTTGCTGGCTTCCAATTGTGATGTGGTAGGAATTGATGAAGCCCAATTTTTTGATGAAAGCATTGTTGATATAGCCAATCAGCTGGCAAACAGCGGAATAAGAGTGGTCATCGCAGGGCTGGATATGGACTTTCTCGGACGTCCTTTCGGGCCAATGCCCAATTTAATGGCCACGGCAGAATATGTAACAAAAGTGCATGCTATTTGCAAGAGAACAGGTAATCTTGCTAATTACTCCATGAGAACCTCTCAGGGGGATAATCTTGTTGAATTAGGAGAAACCGAAAGTTATGAAGCAGTAAGCCGTCGTGTTTTTATCGACGAAGTGCTTTCAAAAAAGAAAAATAAATAAAATATAAAAAGCTAAAACGCAATTCGCAAAACAGATTGCTTAAAGAAGTAGCTCCGGCGATTTTTGCATCTTCGCAATTTCGCCTAAAATAAAGCAGAAAGGGATTAATGAATTATACAGTAAAAGAAATTGCAGCCATCACCAATGCTCAGATTATTGGGGATAAGGAATTGTTAGTCAAAAATATAGCTTTTGACAGCAGAATTATTTATTCAACCAAGAATACGGCATTCATTGCAATTAATACTCAAAAAAACTCAGGAGAAAAATTCATTGAATCTGCTATAGACAGAGGGATTAACATTATTATTTCTGAACATCATGATCCCCAATTCCAGGATACCACCTGGATCATTGTTGAAAACGCTGTGGAATTTCTTCAAAAACTTGCCAAACATCATTTTGAAAATTCTAATTTGAAATCTGTCGGGATTACCGGAAGCAATGGAAAAACTATTTTAAAAGAGTGGTTATATCAATGTCTTTGGAATGAATTCCCAACTGTAAAAAGTCCAAAAAGTTTCAATTCACAGATTGGACTTCCTCTTTCATTACTGCAGATTAATCCCTCTCATGAGCTGGGAATTTTTGAAGTCGGAATTTCCAAACCTCATGAAATGGAAAAACTGGAAGATATCTTCCATCCGCAAATCGGTTTACTTACTCATATAGGATCTGCTCATGCTGCAAATTTTAAGTCCGAAGAAGAGCTGATTAATGAAAAAATAAAGCTTTTCAAGGATTCCGAAGTTATTATTTATAATGGGGATAACCTGTTGACTGATAATAAAATTAAAACACTTTATTCAAGTAAAAAATTAATATCATACGGCTTTAAAAAGGAAAATCAAGTATTTATTAAAAACGATATTACCAAAGATGAAAATGTACTGGTTCAGTATTTTGATCAAGAAATAATGTTCCCTGTTCATCAAAGGGATGAGGCTACTTTAACAAATGCTTTAGCTTTGATTACTGTTTTAAAGGAACTCAATATAGATAATCATAAGATTATTGAAAAAATTAATGCTTTGAAGGCCATAGAAATGAGGCTTGAAGCCATTGAAGGGATTAAAAATAATATTATCATCAACGATTCCTTCAATCTGGATCTGGATTCGTTGAAAACAGCTTTACAGTTTTTAAATGAATATAAAAAGCCTAAAAGATCATTAGTTTTAACTGATATTGTTGGGGTAAATTCCAATTCTCAGGCATTGTATGAAGAAGTTTCTGAGCTTGTGAATGAACAGAAATTTGATTCTGTTTTTCTGATTGGAGATGAAATAACCAAATTCAGCCATCTTTTCAAAGCCAAAGCTTTTACTTTCATTAACACTCAGGAACTTATTGATAGTAAGCATCTTACAGAAATAGAAAATCAGATTATTCTTCTCAAGGGAGCAAGAAAGTTTGAGATTGAAAAACTTAAGGATATTCTTGAGCTCAGAAAGCATGATACCGTTTTAGAGATCAATCTGAATGCTATTTTACACAACATTAATTTCCATAAATCCTTACTGAAACCCGGCACCAAAATGATGGCCATGGTAAAAGCCAATTCCTATGGATTGGGGAGTTATGAAATTTCAGAATTCCTGCAACATCATCATATTGATTATCTGGGAGTTGCATTTGCTGATGAAGGTGTTGAACTTCGTAAAAAAGGGATTACAACCCCTATTGTTGTAATGAACCCTGAACAGCATAGCTATGAAGCCATTATCGAATATAATTTAGAGCCTGAAATTTACAGTTTCAGAGTATTGGAACTATTCTATGAAGCTGTTCAGAAATCAGGATATGATAAAAAATATCCGATCCACATTAAACTGGAAACGGGAATGCATCGTCTTGGTTTTAAAGGCTTTGAATTAGAACAACTCAGTGAAACTTTAGAAAACAAAAACCTGAAAGTCCAAAGTATTTTCAGCCATTTATCATCTTCTGATGTACCCGGAGAGAAGGAATTTACGTTGAAGCAGTTGGAGACTTTCGAAAAAGATTCAAGTCATTTAATTGAAAAATTAGGATATCAGCCTATCCGTCATATATTAAACTCTTCAGGAATAACCAGTTATACTGATTATCAATATAATATGGTAAGAATTGGAATTGGAATGTTGGGAGAATCGCCCAATCCTGAAATTCAGAAACAATTACAGTCTGTTGTAAGCTTTAAAACAGTAATTTCTCAGATTTCTTTGGTAGAAAACGGAGAATCTGTAGGATACAGCAGAAAATATAAAACAGATCATTTAACAAAGATCGCTACCATTCCTGTAGGTTATGCAGACGGAATTCCGAGACTAATCGGAAATCAGATAGGAAAAGTAGGTGTAAATAAGGTTTTGGCGCCTATCATCGGAAATATCTGTATGGATATGATGATGATTAATGTAGATAACATCCCAAATGTAAAGGAAGGTGATACGGTAACTGTTTTCAATTCTTATCCCAGCCTAAAAGAATTTGCAGCCTATTGCAATACTATAACATATGAAGTATTAACCTCTATTTCACCCCGCGTGAAACGGATTTATATCAAAGATTAACTATGAGAAAATTCCTGATACTTTTATTTGCATTTCAACTGCTTTTGTTTCATTCGCAGGTAAAAAAGGACTTGGCGATCCCTAAAAATCCTAAAATAGGGCTTTCGCTTGCCGGAGGCGGAGCAAAAGGATTCTCTCATGTCGGAGTATTAAAAGTATTAGATTCTTTAGGCGTTAAAGTAGACTATATCGCCGGAACCAGTATGGGAGCCATTGTAGGAGGTTTGTATGCATCAGGATATTCGGGGAAAGAAATAGAAAAGATTGTGATGGATACGGATTTTTATTCTTTAATTATGGATCCTAAGTCCCGGAAAGAAGCTACATTTTACAATAAATCCGTTGATAAATACCTCCTGTCCATTCCTTTGAAAAATGGAAAAATAACACTTCCCTCTTCCATAAGTACGGGCCAAAAAAATGTTTACTTACTGAAAGAGCTTTTCAAAAACGTCTCTAATATTGATGACTTCTCAAAATTACCCATCCCTTTTATGTGTGTAGCCACCAATCTGGAAAGCGGAAATATGGAAATTTTTGAGAAAGGAGACCTTGTACAATCCATCATGGCCAGTTCAGCATTTCCCTCCTTAATGGATCCCGTTAAAATTGGGGACAGTATTTATATTGACGGGGCAATGACGGTAAACTATCCCTCAAAACCTTTAAAGGACAAAGGAATCGATATCGTTATTGGGGTGGACCTGAATCAGGATCTATCCAAAAGAGAGGATTTAAACAACATTATATCCATTCTCAATCAGGTCATAGACTTCGGGATCAAAAAAGATACAAGACATCAATATAAATACACAGACATCAATATTAAGCCCGATCTAAAAGGGATGACCGCAACAAGCTATGATGAAAAGAAAAAAATTCTCGATAGTGGATTTGCAGAAGGTTTAAAGTATACTGCTGTATTAGACCAACTGCCCAAACGGACGTTTGATCGTCTCAGGGAACGCGTAAATCCAATTTATTCTAATGTTTATAAGATAGACAGCATTGCGATAGAAGGCGGAAGAATTTACGGTAAAAACTATGTTTTAGGAAAGATGGGACTCAGGTTTCCTTCTATGCATACGTATGGAAGCATCAATAAAATGATTGATAAATTGGTCGCCACCAATAATTATCGATTCATCAATTATGATATTGTTTCGGAAAATGATGCCAACTATCTTAAATTATATGTAACCGAGGATGATACACGGCATTTTCTGAAGTTCGGTTTGCATTATGATGAAGTATTCAAAACAGGATTACTCGTTAATTATTCTGCAAAACGTCTTTTATTTAAAAATACCAATCTCTCATTAGACGTTATTGTTGGTGATAAACCCAGATATTATTTGAATTATTTTATCGATAACGGATATATTCCGGGATTTGGAATTTATTCTTCGGGAATGAGCTTTGACATCAGAGATCAGAACAACTATAATGTTGATAACTGGATGTGGTTGAGAAATGAAGCCTATATCCAATCGATATGGAAAGATAAATTCGCCATTGGAGGCGGAATAAGCCACGATTACTTTGATGCCGAAGCCAATGGTACCAACCAACGCTATAATCGGTTTTTGAACCCCTATGTGTTTCTGAAAAGCGATACGCAGGATGATAAAGATTTCCCTTCAAAAGGTATTTATATTTCTGCTGAAGGAAAAGTCATAGATCTATTAAAAGCAGAGGTTGATAAAAGAATTGTTCAGGTAAAGGCCGATATCAGAGTAAACATCCCTCTTTCAAAACAATTCTCTTACCGTCTCAACCTGTATGGAGGAGTTACCATCGGTGATCATCTTCCACAATTTTATCAATACAGATTAGGAGGGATTTTTGAACAGAATGTAATTAATTTTAAAAACTTCGGCGGTTTTTACTTCGCACAGCTCAATACAAACAATGCTATTTTAATCTCCAATGATCTTCAGTTCAAATTCAATAAAAACTATTTCATCAGTGGAAATTTCTCTTTTGCGAATCTTTCCGATGATATCAGCTTTGAAGATACTGTGAAATTAAATTATAGTTCATTGGGAGTTACGGCTGGTTACAAATCTCCTTTCGGACAAATCAAAATTAACTTTAGCCACTCTCTTAAAAATAATCAAAAAGGCATATTCAGTGTTATATTAGGACACTGGTTTTAAAACCATGATACAATTCTTTTACGAAAACTTACCCGAAACTGTAAACACAGACTATACAAAATGGCTGGAAGATATCATCCTTTCAGAAGAAAAAAAACCAGGTGAAATCAATTATATCTTCTGTGACGATGAATATTTATTGAAAGTAAACCAGGATTATCTTCAGCATGATTACTATACAGACATCATTACTTTTGATTATGTAAAGGGTAAAACAATAAGCGGAGAGATTTTCGTATCTTTGCAGCGCATTTCAGATAATGCTTCTACCCTATCCAAAAATTATGAAGAAGAACTGAGAAGAGTTCTAGCTCATGGTATTCTTCATCTTTGTGGATATAAGGATAAAACTGAAGAAGAAGAAAAAGAAATGCGAAGAAAAGAAGATGTTTATTTAGCTAAATATACAGAAGATTCTCATCTTTAATTATAGCAAAACAAACGAAAACAACCAATATAAGAAGGTTTTCAGTCAATGTTTCACGTGAAACATCATATATAAACATTGATTCAAAACCAAATATGTAATAAAATGATTTCAGAAATATACGACGTAATAGTAGTAGGAGCCGGTCATGCAGGTTGTGAAGCGGCCGCTGCAGCAGCTAATCTCGGATCAAAAACATTGCTTGTCACCATGAACATGCAAACCATTGGTCAGATGAGCTGTAATCCCGCAATGGGCGGTATTGCAAAAGGACAGATTGTAAGGGAAATTGACGCTATGGGAGGTTATTCAGGGATTGTGGCAGATAAATCTGCTATCCAGTTCAAAATGCTTAACCTTTCCAAAGGCCCTGCCATGTGGTCTCCAAGAACACAGAATGACAGAATGCTATTTGCAGAAGAATGGCGTTTAGCATTAGAAAATACACCAAATCTTGATTTCTTTCAGGATATGGTAAAACAGCTTATTATCGAAAATAATAAGGTTTCCGGTGTTATAACATCTTTAGGAATTGAAATAAAAGGAAAATCAGTAGTTCTTACCAACGGAACATTCCTTAATGGCCTGATCCATGTTGGAGACAAGCAATTAGGAGGCGGAAGAATGGGTGAACCCAGAGCTTTCGGGATTACAGAACAACTTGCCTCTTTAGGCTTTGAAGCCGGAAGAATGAAAACCGGTACTCCACCGAGAGTAGACGGAAGAAGCCTTGATTATAGCAAAATGGAAGAACAAAAAGGAGATGAAAATCCTCAAAAATTCAGCTATTTAGACACTCCCAGGTTAACCAGACAATTAAGTTGTCATATCGTTTATACCAATGAAACAGTACACGATATTTTAAGAGAAGGTTTTGATAGAAGTCCTATGTTTAATGGAACGATTCAAAGCTTAGGCCCAAGATATTGCCCAAGTATTGAAGATAAAATCAACCGTTTTGCAGAAAGAACAAGACATCAGCTTTTCGTAGAGCCGGAAGGTTGGAAAACTGTTGAAATCTACGTAAACGGATTCAGCTCTTCCCTACCCGAAGATGTTCAAATTAAGGCTATGAAACATATCCCCGGATTTGAAAATGTAAAAGTATTCCGTCCAGGCTATGCTATTGAGTATGATTATTTTCCACCAACTCAATTAAAGCATACCCTTGAAACAAAACTTATCGATAATTTATACTTTGCAGGCCAGATTAATGGTACCACAGGATATGAAGAAGCAGCCGGACAAGGCTTTATGGCAGGTATAAATGCCCATAATAAAGTGCATGACAAGGGTGAGTTTACTTTAAACAGAGATGAGGCTTATATCGGCGTTCTCATCGATGATCTGATTACAAAAGGCACAGAAGAACCATACAGGATGTTTACCTCCCGTGCAGAATACAGACTTCTTTTAAGACAGGATAATGCAGATATCAGATTAACTGAAAAAGCATATAATCTTGGCTTAGCTAAAGAAGAAAGATTAAGAAGAGTTGAGGAAAAAATAGCTAAAAGTGAGGAACTTGAGAGCTTTTTGCGGGAAACTTCTTTAAAGCCGGGAATCATTAATCCTATCCTAGAAAGTATTGAAAGTAACCCGGTAGACCAGGCTTACAAAGCCGCACAGATCCTTACTAGACCCAATATGACCCTAGAAAAGCTTGAAAACATTGAATCTATAAAAGAAAAAGCTTCTCAATATGACGAAGAAGTAAGAGAACAGGCAGAAATTAACATTAAATATAAAGGTTATATTGAAAAAGAAAAAGAAAATGTAGCCAAGCTAAACCGGTTGGAAAACATTAAGATTCCTGAAGATTTTGATTATTCAAAGATATCGAGCCTCTCTGCAGAAGCAAAACAAAAAATGTCGAATGTAAGACCAAAAACCATTGCACAGGCAGGAAGAATAAGCGGGGTTTCTCCGGCAGATATCAATGTACTACTGGTATATTTAGGAAGATAAAAATAATGTTTCACGTGAAACATATGTAAAAAATAAACAAAAATTAAGGTATTTATAAGCTTATCGCCGGCTTCTGAATATCTTAATTTTTAATTTAAAAGGAACATATCAATGAAAATTAAAGATCATTTTCTTTCCCAGGAAATATTTGAAATTAAAGAAACCGAAACAAAAGGAGTTTTTAAAACCTCCCCTATTCCATCAAATATTTCCAGATATTATGAAAGTGAAGATTACATTTCCCATCATCAGGATTCAGGAAGCCTAAAAGAAAAGCTTTATAAATTTTTACAATCGTTCAATCTGCAGTATAAAAAGAATATTCTAGTTGATAGGATTAAGAAAAATTCAAGGGTATTGGACTATGGTTGCGGAGCCGGAGAATTTGTAAAATATATCGAAAATGATTTTGAAACTTTCGGTTTTGAACCGGATTCTGATGCAAGAAAAGCCGCACAAAATAAAATTTCAAAAGCAAAAATCATTGATAATATCCATGCCATTGAAGATGGAACTTTGAATGCCATAACTTTATGGCATGTTTTCGAACATATAGAAAACCAGGATGAAATGCTCGATATTTTCTATCGAAAATTAAAAGAAAAAGGATTGCTCATCATTGCCGTTCCCAACCCTACTTCTTATGACGCAAAACATTATAAAGAATATTGGGCAGCCTATGATGTACCCAGACACATCTATCATTTTTCAAAAAACGGAATGGAAAATCTGATTTCAGGAAAATCAGATTGGAAAATGAGAAAAATCAAACCTTTGGTTCTTGACTCTTATTATATCTCCATGCTAAGCGAAAAATATAAAAAATCACCTCTTTTTTGGATAAAAGCGATGGTCTACGGAACGATTTCTAACATAAAAGCTCTTTTTTCGAACGAATTTTCAAGTTTGATATATATTATCGAAAAAAGATAGAAAATCGATTTTTGACCCTTTTCTGAAGGTCAATTTTTGACAATTTTGAACAAAAAATAAAAAAAACTCGTGAATTTGACGAGTTTTTTATTTCAAATTTTTGACCGAATTTGAAAATCGATTTAAATTTAAATATTAGTTCAATAATTTTTTTGAGTAATGTTCTTAAAAAAACAAAACATAAGCTAACATATTTTAATTTTTAAATGAATTCAAATATTAAGAGTATTTAAAAATATAATCTTCTGATCAATTTCATTAATTTTTAGAAACCTCCAATTAAGTCATAAATAAAAAAGTCCGTAGAAAAACCTACAGACTTTTTTTATTGATAAAATTAAATTTCTTACTTATTAATTGCAGCAACTCCAGGAAGTTCCAAACCTTCCAGGCTTTCCAACATTGCTCCTCCCCCTGTTGAAACATAGCTTACTTTTTCACCGTACCCGAACTGTTTAACAAAAGCAACACTATCTCCTCCTCCAACTAATGAAAATGCTCCTAATCGGGTGGCAGCAGCAATACTATCACCTAAAGCTACTGTTCCTGCAGCAAAATTTGACATTTCAAACACTCCGATAGGTCCGTTCCATAAAATGGTTCTTGAGTTTAAAAGAACATCATTGAACTGGTCCCTTGATTTCTGTCCTGCATCCAATCCCATCCATCCTTCAGGAATCGCATAAATATCAACTTCTTTTCTGTCTGCATCATTGCTGAAGCTTTCTGCAATAATGGCATCAGAAGGAAGATATACCTTTACATTATGTTCTTTTGCTTTTCCTAATATTTCAACCGCCAAAGAAAGTTTATCGTCCTCTACTAAAGAACTTCCAATTTTACCTCCTAAAGCTTTAATAAATGTAAATGCCATTCCACCTCCTATAATTAAATTATCTACCGCTGGTAAAATGTTTTCTATAATGGTAATTTTAGTTGAAACTTTAGAACCTCCAAGTATTGCTGTAATAGGCTTTTCACCACTCTTTAAAACTTTATCAATAGCTTGTAGCTCTTTAGCCATTAATAAACCGAAAAATTTAGTTGAAGGAAAAAATTTAGCAATTACTGCTGTAGAAGCATGTGCTCTGTGAGCTGTACCAAAGGCATCATTTACATAAGCATCTCCTAACTTAGATAACTGCTCTGCAAATGATTCATCTCCTTTCTCCTCTTCATTATGAAAACGCAGATTCTCTAATAATAAGATTTCACCCGGTTGAAGAGCAGCTCCAGCTTGTTCTGCTTTCTCTCCTATGCATTCTTCTACAAATTTTACTTCCTGCCCAAGAACATTAGAAACTTCGTTGATGATATGCTTAAGAGAAAACTCATCTTTTATTTCTCCTTTAGGTCTTCCCAAATGGGTCATTAAAATTACAGAACCTCCATCCTTAAGAATTTTTTCTATAGTCGGTTTTACGGCAACAATTCTTGTATTATCTGTAACGTTAAGCTGATCGTCTTGCGGAACATTGAAATCCACTCTTACCAGAGCTTTCTTATCTCTAAAATTGAAATCATTGATTGTCTTCATAAATTACTTTGAATTTTCTTTTCACAAATGTAAGATTTTAAAATTTTTGAAACTGATGAACCAGACAAAAGTTTTCAAAAATCTTCCCACAAACCCAATCATCCACTAATCAACAAATTTTTATTTTTAAGAAAAAGAAAGACGTTGATTGTTGTTGAGTATTGTGAATTTAGGGGATAACTTTTCGTCAAAAACTTCATAACATGAAATTTGATTTCAATTCATATTTAATTAACAATATAATCTGCTGTAAATCTGACATTTTTTGCTATTACTAACAATTATGGATAACTTTTCAACAGAGGCTATTATTAATTTCTCCACTATGGAAAAAGTAAAGATTAACTGGAAAAAGATTTTGAAAGTTTCAGACAAAATATTTTTCAGAAAATTTCAATAGTGATTTTTTTCAAACGGAAAATATTTAGTTCACAAAAGTTTTCCACACTTATTCACATTCGTTTGCACAATTTACTAATGAAAAGCTAACAGTTGTTGATAGAATACTTAACTTTGTAGTGAAAGTAAATCTAATAAGTCTAATACTATAATTATGAAAAGAAAGATAGCTATTGCAGCTGATCACGCAGGTTTCGAATATAAAGAGATCATTAAAAAGCATCTTGAGGAGCAGTTTGAGGTTCAGGATTTCGGGACTTATTCTACGGACAGTGTAGATTACCCTGATTTTGTACATCCTGCAGCAACATCTGTGGAAAACGGAGAGAATGAATTGGGAATCCTGATCTGCGGAAGCGGAAACGGGGTTCAGATTACGGCTAACAAACATCAGAAAATTCGTTGTGCTCTTTGTTGGATGCCTGAAATTGCATCATTGGCAAGACAGCATAATGATGCCAACATGATTTCCATTCCGGCGAGATTTATTGCAAAAGAAGTGGCTATAGAGATTGTAAATAAATTTCTGTCAACCGATTTTGAAGGCGGAAGGCATCAGAACAGAGTAGATAAGATTGCTTATTGCTAATATATAAAGGCTTGCTAATCAATTGGCAAGCCTTATTTATTTTTAAATGCTTATCTTTGCCAAGTCAAGTTGAAACACATTCTATTATTCCCATTCATAAACCTGAAGTATTAATAAAAGGTTTTTCTCCCCTCTCCTTTTTTTGTATTAAATTTATACAAACTAATCCATTATTAAAAAGTATGGAAAGAAAATTGATGTAATGGTTTAAAAAGAATATGAATCTCTGTTCTTTTTCTTTTTTACTTATAGCCGGAAGTTTTAATCAGGCTTAAAAACTTCCGAAAGACATTTAGGAGAAATAAAATATCCTGACTGTAGGGAGTTCTATAAAAAGACAAAAGAATATTATAATAGTCTGGTAGAAAAGAGAATTTCATACATAATAAAACAATAGATATTAAAATGCAGGTTATCTGAACTCACAATTTAAGAATCTGTTAAATAAAATAATAATAGTAAAAATACAACATTAATGATGAAGATGTCTATAAAGCTTTTCAGTATGGGAAGTTATAGACCTTAAAGAAGAATTTAAATTTTAACCTATGAAAAAAAGAAGATATATAAGTCATAAAAATGATACGAAACTGATGGAGATCGGAAGACTGATCCTGCGTTTCATGAACGAAAATTCGTCCAAAATCTATAATTATAAACAGATTGCAGACGGAATAGATTACAAAAATCCAAGACAAAGAGAACTGGTTATCCAGGCATTGCATAAACTGCAGGCTTCTGAAAAAATCAAAGAAGCTGAAAAAGGAAAATATATTGTTAATCTTAATATTGCCGGAACCTTGACCGGGACTATAGATTTCAATCAGTCCGGCAACGCCTATGTGAAAGTGGAAGGATTGGAAGATGACATTTTTATCCACTCCAAAAATGTGAAGGATGCTTTGCAGGGTGATAAAGTATTAATCATAACCTACCATTATAAGGGTAAAAAGCTTGAAGGTTCCGTCTTAGAGGTCCTGGAAAGAGCCAGAACAGAATTTGTAGGAACATTCCAGGTGATCAATCATAAAGATTTTGGATTTGTAGTCTGTGATAAAAAGACGATTAATACAGATATTTTTATCCCGAAAACAAAATTCAACGGGGCTGAAAACGGAGATAAGGTCATTGTAAAAATGGTAGAATGGAAGCCGGGAGATAAAAATCCGGAAGGTGAAATTATCCAGGTTTTAGGAGCTCCGGGAGAGCACGAAACAGAAATCCACTCTATTCTGGCAGAATATGGGTTGCCTTATGAGTTTCCGGGTGAAGTAGAAAGAGATGCAGATAAAATTGACAGAAGGATTACCGATGAAGAAGTGGCTAAACGTTGGGATATGCGGGGGATTTGTACATTTACCATAGACCCTAAAGATGCAAAAGATTTTGATGATGCTTTATCCATAAGAAAGCTCGAAAACGGAAACTGGGAAATAGGAGTACATATTGCAGATGTGTCTCATTATGTGATCCCGGGAACGATGCTAGATGATGAAGCATACCAGAGAGCTACTTCAGTGTACTTAGTTGATCGTGTTGTTCCGATGTTACCGGAAGTATTAAGCAATGATGTATGTTCGCTTCGTCCAAATGAAGATAAATATACATTCTCAGCTGTTTTTGAACTGAATGATAACGCTGAGATTCAGAAACAATGGTTCGGAAGAACGGTAATTCATTCAGACAGAAGATTTACTTATGAAGAAGCTCAGGAACGTATAGAAACCAAGCAGGGAGATCTGGCAGAAGAAATTCTTGTGCTGGATAGACTAGCCAAAATCATGCGTGCAGAGCGTATCCGAAAAGGGGCAATTACTTTCGACAGAAGTGAAGTGAGATTCAATTTGGATGAAAATAATGAACCGGTGGGAGTTTACTTTAAAATAAGCAAGGACTCCAACCATCTGATTGAAGAATTTATGTTGTTGGCCAACAGGAAAGTTTCTGAATTTGTTTCTCTATCCAGAAAAGGCGAAATTACCAATAATACATTCATTTATAGGGTTCACGATGATCCGGATCCTGCCAAATTGGAAGCATTGAGGGATTTTGTTTCTTCCTTCGGGTACAGGATGGATTTAGCCAATACTAAAAAAGTAGCGGAATCTTTGAATAAACTATTGCATGATGTCAAAGGAAAAGGAGAAGAAAATATGATCGAAACACTGGCTATGAGAAGTATGAGTAAAGCGGTCTATTCTACCGAACCTATTGGGCACTACGGCTTAGGATTCGAATATTATACCCATTTCACCTCTCCTATCCGTCGTTATCCGGATTTAATTGCGCACCGTTTGCTTCAGCACTATCTGGATGGAGGAAAATCTCCGAACAAAAATGAGCTTGAGGAAAAAGCAAAACATTGTAGTTCTATGGAAAGACTGGCTGCTGATGCAGAAAGAGATTCCATTAAGTTTATGCAGGTGAAATTCATGGAAAAACATATCGGGGAAGTGTTCACGGGGGTTATTTCAGGAGTTGCCGAATTCGGTTTCTGGGTAGAAATCCCTGAAAACGGAGCGGAAGGATTAATAAAATTAAGAGATTTAGTGGATGATTCCTATATGTTCGACTCTAAAACGCATGCGGTTTACGGAACAAGAACGGGTAATAAATATCAATTGGGAGACCAGGTTCAGATCAAAGTAGTAAAAGCCAACCTGATTCAAAAGCAACTGGACTTTAAGATTGTTGATTAATTAAATCATAAAGGCTAACTTTGTATAAGATGACATTTTTCATCCTTAAAAAGAATTTGAATGTTTGAACTTATACTTTCTGCTATTGTATTAGGATTCATGTTGAGCCTGGTTTTCATAGGACCTATATTTTTCCTTCTTATTGAAACCAGCTTCTCAAGAGGACCAAGACATGCTTTGGCACTGGATTTGGGAGTTATCTCCGCCGATTTATTATGTATTTTGGCGTCCTATTATGCAAGTGCGGATATTGTAACCTTAATTGACAAACATCCCGGATTTTACAGGATAACATCCATTCTTATATTTGTTTACGGTATTGTTATGATGGTCACCAAGACCAAAATGCATATGCCCGGTGAAGAAAGAATCATTAATCAGAATTATTTCAAGACATTCATTAATGGTTTTTTCTTTAATCTTTTAAATGTAGGAGTCATTCTTTTCTGGCTGGTAACAGTAATCTCGGTACGAAATCAATATCCGGATACCAGCAATTTTATTCTTTATATAGGCATTGTGATTGCAACGTATCTGTGTATTGATCTTGCTAAAATATTCCTGGCGAAACAATTTCATTATAAATTAACACAAAAACTGGCGAACCAGATTAGAAGGGTCGTTGGCGGAATCCTTATTGTCTTCAGTTTCTTTATCTTTTTGCAGAGCTTTAAAAAGTTCAATCAGTTCGATAAAAAATTAGAAGAAGCCGAAAAGAAAGAAGTAAAATATCAAAAAACTCAATGATGAAAAATATTTTTCCGAAATCTCTTAAAAAAGGTGATAAAATAGCTGTTATTTCCCCTGCGGGAGCTGTAGATGCTTCCCAGCTTGAAAAAGGGATAGAAATGATTAAAAGCAGAGGTTTTGAACCTGTACTGGGAGAACATCTGTATACCAAATTTTCTAACGGATATAATTACGCAGGAACAGAAAAAGAAAGAATAAAAGATATCAACTGGGCCTTAAATGACAATGAAATCTCTGCAATCTGGGCTTCCAGAGGCGGATATGGCTGTCAACACTTAGTTCAGCATTTAAAGTTGAAAAACTTTAGAGAAAACCCGAAATGGTATATTGGGTATTCGGACAATACCGTTATCCAGAGCTATTTACTAAAAAAAGGGTTTGTTTCTATTCACGGACAAACCATTAAAACTTCCAGTTTCGGAGTTACTGATGAAAGCTATGATCTGATTTTTGAAATTCTGAAAGGAAAAGCTCCTAAATACATTTTAGAAGCTCACCAATTGAATAAAAAAGGAAATTGTACCGGAGAAGTGGTTGGAGGTAATTTAGCCTTAATTTATGCCTTACTGGGAACCAAATATTCATTTGATTTTAGAGATAAAATTTTATTTATCGAAGATATCGGTGAAAACTTCTATGCATTAGACCGAATGATCATGAGCTTGGAATTGGCAGGAGTTTTCAATAAAATTAAAGGACTTATTGTTGGGGGAATGACCAATATGGGTGATGAAAAAGAGAATAAAAGCTATGAAGAAAGCTTTGACGGATTCGCTAATCAACTGATTTCGGACAGGCTTTCAAAATATACATTCCCTGTAGTTTTTGGTTTTCCAAATGGACATATTAAAGATAACAGACCTTTGATTATCGGTGGTAATGTTAAGATGAAGGTTGAAAATAAAGTAAAGGTTGAATTTTAAAGTTTTAACCCAAGCCCCTACTCTCATACTCAATGGCACAACACAACGAATTTGGAAAAAAGGCTGAAGAATTAGCTGTTGAATATGTAAAAAAGCAAGGCTATAAAATTCTCACCAGGAATTTCCGTTTCCAGAAAGCAGAAATAGATATTATTGCGGAAAAAGATAACATTATTGCCGTCATTGAAGTGAAAGCCCGCTCTACAGATGCTTTTATGCTGCCTCAGGAAGCCGTTACCAAAACTAAAATAAGGTCAATTGTTTCCGCAGCCAATCACTATTTGGAAGAATTTAATAAACACAACGAAGTCAGATTTGATATTATTTCTGTACTTCCCGATGAAAAAGGAAACTTAAGTATTGAACACATTACTGATGCCTTTGAAGCATTCGATGCCAATTAGCTTTTAGCAGCCAAAATTATGAAAACAATATTCATCACCGGAGCTACTTCCGGAATAGGAAAAGCCACAGCTGAACTCCTTGCCAAACAGGGAAACAGAATCATCATTTGTGGAAGAAGAAGCGAAGTTTTAGAAACAGTAAAAGCAGAACTTTCCGCCTTCACTGAAATATTTAGTTTACAATTCGATGTAAGGAACCTTGAAGAAGTTGAAAATGCAATCAACAGCCTTCCTGAAGAATGGAAGAATATTGATGTGTTAATCAACAATGCCGGGAATGCACATGGTTTAGATCCTCTTTCAGCTGGGAAAACGGAAGACTGGGACTCTATGATCGATGGAAATGTAAAAGGTCTTTTATATGTATCTAAAATGATTATTCCGGGAATGAAAGAGAGAAATTCCGGGCATATCGTTAACATCAGTTCTGTAGCAGCAAGACAGACCTATATCAACGGAGTAGTCTATTGTGCAACAAAAAAAGCGGTGGATGTTATTTCCGAAGGAATGAGACTGGAATTAACGGAATTCGGGATAAAAGTAACAAACATTCAACCGGGTGCGGTAGAAACAGATTTCTCGTTAGTAAGATTCAAAGGAGACAGCGAAAGAGCTTCTACCGTATATGCAGGCTATGAAGCGTTGAAAGCCGGAGATATTGCAGATTCTATCGCCTATTGCGTGAATGCCCCGAAACATGTCTGCATTTCTGATATGACCATTTATCCTGCAGCTCAGGCAGAACCGAGAACCATTTACAGAAAATAGCATGAAAATATTATCGCTTTTTATTCTGCTTTTCTCATTCAATTTCTGGAGTTGTCAGAATCTACAGACAAGTCCAGAAGATAAAAATTAATTGAAAATATAAAGCTTTTAGACAACTATTTGCAGAATAATGACGGTAATATTGCCCATATTCTTTGCCCGGATGTATCCTTCGGACATTCCAACGGATGGGTTCAAAGCTTTGATGACTTTAAAAAAGATTTTTCTTCAAAAAAAGTGATCTACAAAGAAATAAAACAAATAGAGCTTTCAGAATTAAAAAGACATAAAAATATAGCCAGTGTAAGAAGAAAAATACACGTTCTGGAACTTATAAAAGTCAGGATTTTGAGCTGAAGTTAGCTTTATTGGAGATCTGGATGAAAAAGAATTCCACCTGGAAATTATGGAGTCGGCAGAGTGTCGAAATAAAGCCATAAATTTGCAGGAACTTATTAACTCAACATACTAAAGGATATAATTTAATTAAAAAAATGAAAATTCTATACCTCGAAACCTCTTCCAAAAACTGTTCGGTAGCTATTTCAGATAATGAAAAGCTATTATGTCTTTGTGAAGAAGTTTCTGAAAACTATAAACAGTCCGAAAGCCTTCACTCTTTTGTAGAATGGGCGTTAGAAGGAGCAGAAATATCCTTAAAGGAAATTGAAGCCGTTTCTTTAGGGAAAGGACCGGGCTCTTACACAGGATTAAGAATAGGAGCTTCTTCTGCAAAAGGATTCTGTTACGGCTTAAAAGTTCCATTGATTGCTGTAAATTCCCTGGAAAGCATGATAGAGCCTTTTTTAAGGCAAAACTATGATTATGTGGTCCCTTTGATCGACGCAAGAAGAATGGAAGTTTATACGGCTGTTTATGATGGAAATACAGGGGATGAATTAACAGGGACCGAAGCGAAAATCCTGGATGAGCATTCTTTTGAAGAATTTAAGGATAAAAAAGTCATATTCGTAGGAGACGGAGCTAAAAAAGCAAAGGAGATATTGCAGCTTCCGAACGCCGAATTTAATGAAGGCATCTACCCTTCCGCTCAATATCTGATTAAGAAAACAATGGAGAAGATAAAGAAAAATGAATTGGAAGATATTGCGTACTTTGAACCGTTTTATTTAAAAGATTTCCAAGGAGTCAAGAAAAAGAAATCGCCAGATTCTATATAAGCATAAAAAAGCGAAGATAAATTTATCTTCGCTTTTTATTTATTTATTGAGGCTTCACAGGAACCGTATTATTCGGTTTATTGATCTGCTGTTGTTGATTCTTGTTAACAGGTTTTTGCTGTTGCTGAATCGGAACACTGTTCATAGGCTGAACATTTGAGTTATTCTGCGAAGGCATATTATTGACAGGGTTTTGAGGGATTACATTTCCTTTATTATCTGTAGCCTGGAAAGAAAGATCACTTCTCAGGTAATTCAGCATTTCTTTGGCTTTGATCCCTTCCGGTGTTTTAGCATAATTCAAAGCGATCTGTTCCAACTGTAAAATCATCACCTCTTTCCCGCTCGATTTTCCTGCATTGAAAGCATTTAAAAGGTATAATTTAGGAACCAGCGCATCTTTAGGATATTTCTGAATTGCCTGATCTATCACCCCTTTACTTTCCTCAAACTTTTCAGCCTCATATAGGGCATATGCCTTTTTGTATTCATTCTCCACATCTTCGGAAGACTTTACGAAGGAGTTATTCTTAGGATTTCTGGCAAATTCCGCATAAGATGTATATGGATAATCCGTCAACAGGATTTGTTTGGCTCTCTCTCCTGCCTGCGGATTTTTTTCATAATTCATGGCAAATATCTCATACAATGCCTGTAACATTACTTTTTCCTCAGGCTTATTGTCTACCAGATCATATAATGTTTTCGTTGCCAAAGGTGTATTGGTAAAGTAATTCTGATACATGATTCCCAGACCTAATGAAGCTGTATCCCTGTCCTTTTTCAACTGTCCCAATTTCCCGGCATCCGTTGGAATCTGCTCAATATAATAGGCCGTTTCATAACGTCTGGGATTAGGTGCGGAAGTAACTCCTAAAGCTTCATTTTTAAGGTCTTCAAGAGAGCTCATCTTTTTAGAATAACGCCAGTTATCTGCAAGAGCCCGTTCTCCCCATATTTGCTTAAACGATGAAGATCCTTTGTTCACCGTGTTCATATTACTGAAGTAAAAACCTTTCGTAGTTGTTCCGAAATCTTCGAAAGAAGTTCCGCCATTATTGGCAAAAATGGAATTGGCATTGTAATCTCCCCCATCAAAACCTTTGCTTCTTTCCGCACGTTTCCTTTCCAGCTCTTCTTTAGCTTCCTTAGCTTTTAATTTTTCAATGTGCTTGGCAAAATAATCATTTCTTTGAGCATCATTCATTTTAGCTAAAGCAAGAATACTGTCATTTTTCTTGATCAGGTAATAGTTTTTCGAGATTTTCTTGATATGTTCAGCCTGGTCCTTTAAAAGAAGTTTGGAAGGTTCATAGGTCATCGCTACGAGAGCAGAATCATAATAACTTCCGGCACCGATATAATCGTTCTTTTCAAGATAGGATTTTCCAATTTCATAATACGTAAGGCCACGAACCTGTTGATCCGAAACCTTCTCCAATAAGGATTTTCTGAAAAACTCCTGAGCTTCATCTTTTTTGCCGGCTTTATTGGCCATTAAGCCTAAAGCATAATAAAATTCATTCTTTCTGGAACCATAAGTTCCTTTTTTACTGATATCTTCCAGATATTTTTTGGCTCCGTTATAATCTCCTTTTCCATTAAAGGTTTTAGCAATTTCAATTTGAGATTTTACTTCAAATTCGAAATCATTGGCATATTTATAAGCATTTAAAAAGCTTTCTCTGGCCTCTTCATTTTTCCCTAATTCAGATAAGACCTGTCCTCTTAAGTAAGCGATCCTGCTTTTTAATTTTCTGTTACTATTAAGTTCAAAAGCACGGGCAAGCTCTTGGGTTGCCTCTTCTTTTTTACCGGCATCCAGAAGAGCCTCGGAACTGTAAATACTTAGTAACTTATCATAATTTTTATCCATGCCTTCACTTTTCAGTTTGGCAAACATTTCATTGGCTTTATGATAATCCTGACGTTGTGCATAAGCAACACCCTGATAAATTTTTGCCAGCGGCAATCTTTTATCATCTTTCATATGAGTGAAGACATAGTTTAAGGCGTCTAATGCTTGCAACGACTTATTCTGATAAATTCTTGACTGTACAAGAATCATATAAGCATCAAAGATTTTCTTATTCTTTTCTTCCCCGTTTTTGATTACAGAATATTTATTAATTGCCTTTAAAGCTTTGGCTTCAGCAATTTCTAAGGGTGTAGCTCCTTTTGCATCCGGCTGATTGGCATCTGCAGTTACAGTACCCTCATTAGGCATACCAGGAACTCCGGGCTTTCCGGGCGGCATTCCGGCAGATGTTCTTCCATTATTATTTTCAGAGGGCCTGTTGATTTCCGCCATTTTCATAGAATTTTCCGCAAAAGCTGCGGATTGTCCCAAATCGCTTCCCAATGGCTGATCTTCATAGGTAAGAATAGGAATATAGGGAGCATAAAAATTATCTTTATGACCTTTATCCCTGCTAGTGAATTCACTGTTTAATGCATCCTTTGCATTAAAAAGAGTGTTGTAATATGTGGAAAACCCTTTCATGAACTTGGATCGCTGTTCCGGCTTTTTTGTTTTGGTAGCACAGGAAACAATGATACATGCTGCTAAAAGGAATAAAATATTCTTTTTCATTTATTCAATATAACTCGCTAATCTGCTTTTTATTATAAAGCAGTTTGATGATTTTGTAAAAATAGTAAAATTTTATATTGAAAAATATTATATTTCTCCCAGAATTTTGTAAACCAAATGGGTAGGAAGTCCCATTATCGTATAAAAACTACCATTCATTTTCCTGATCTTGGCCATACCGAGCCATTCCTGAATACCATAACTTCCCGCTTTGTCAAAAGGCTTATAATTCTGAATGTAATATTCTATTTCTTTATCCGAAATATCCTCAAACTCTACATCGGCCAGATCTGTTTCCGTAAAGACCTTATCAGCGGTTTTTATAGTAATACCCGTATAAACCTGATGTGTTTTCCCGGAAAGAGTTTGCAGCATTGCCTTAGCGTCGGCTTCGTCCTTAGGTTTTCCCAGAATCTGATCATTAATGGCAACAACAGTATCAGCTGTTAACAGGACTTCCCCTTCTTTCAGGGTCCCGTATGCGTCTGTCTTTAATAAAGAAAGATAAGCGGCCGCTTCTCCTATTTTTATATTTTCAGGAATAATTTCTTCGCAGTCTATTTTCACCACTTCAAAATCAAATCCTAAACTCGATAGCAATTCTTTTCTTCTGGGAGATTGTGAGGCTAGAAGTATTTTCATCTTTGTGGTTTAAACAGATTGGGTATTGTCATCATGCCAGTTTCCCTGAACTTTCATCACCTGCTCAATCACATCACGTACTGCCCCGCTTCCGCCCTGTTTCGGGGAAATGTAAGTGGCAATTCCTTTGATTTCCGGAACAGCATTTTCAGGACAGGCTGCAATAGCAGATTTTTCCATGATATGAAGATCAGGAAGATCATCACCCATCGTTAAGATTTCCTCATTTTTCAGATTATACTTGTTTTTGAAATCTTCGAAATCAACCATTTTATCATGAGATTTCGGGTAATAATCCTGGATTCCAAGGTAATTGATCCTGTGTTTTACCATCTCATCGTTTCCTCCGGTGATCACTCCTATTAAATAATTGTTTTTTAAAGCTTTAACTACTGCATAGCCATCCAGAACATTCATTACCCTGCACATATTCCCACCTGGAAGAAGGTAAACACTTCCGTCTGTAAAAACGCCGTCCACATCAAAAACAAATGCCTTAATATCCTTTAATTTCTCTTTATAGCTCATACATTTTTTTAATAGAATGATTCATAATTTTATAAATTTCAAGGCTTTCACCCTGTAAAAGTTGTTCGTGCAGCTGCAAAACTCTCACATCATTTCTTACAGCAGGCCCGGTTTGTGCTGATTTAGGTTCAATTTCATGAATTTTCTGAACTGTTTCATCAATCAGGGGTAAAAAATAATGAAATGGAATTTGCTGGGAGTCCGAAATTTCTTTTGCCCTGGAGAAAAGATGATTCACAAAATTGCAGGCGAATACGGCTGTAAGGTGAATGTATTTTCTCTTTTCATGGGAACTTTCCATGACATTTTCCGAAATTTGAGAAGCAATGGAAAAAAGGGTTTTTGTATCTTCCTCAGTCTCAGCTTCTATGAAAAAAGGAATCTTTTTGTATTCCAGGGTTTTGGATTTTGAAAATGTCTGAAGCGGATAAAAGCTTGATTTCCTGTACGCCCCTGCCAAAACTTCTTTCGGTAAAGATCCGGAAGTATGTGCGACAAGACAATCTTTTTTAGTGATGAGCCTGGAAACATTTTCTACAGAACCATCACTTACACAAATGATATAAAGATCCGCATCTTCCGGTTTTTCTGTAGAATAAGGAATATTCAATTCCTCAGATATTTTCTTCAGATCTTCTTCATTCCTGCCAAATAACTGAGCTAAAGGAATGTTATTGAGAACAAAAGCTTTTGCCAGGTGATAGGCAACATTTCCGGAACCAATAATTACAGTTTGCATATAACAAAGATAAGATTTTGCGTCGAGTTTAGAAAGGACGCGGGAAGAGCAAAAGCGGAAGTTTTTGAAAATCCGCCTATTGTATAGTGCTTAAAGCGTATCGTGTAACTGCTTGATATTATTTTAAATATTTGGACTAAAAATTGAATATGTAATTTAACTTTTAGATATTTTTGTAATCCAAAACAATGAAAGCATCTTATGAAGATTAAGGACGCAGAGATTATTGCGCTCATGCAGAATCCACGAACCCAGGATAAAGGGTTGCGTGCGTTGATGGATGCTTATCAAAGTAGATTGTATTGGCATATAAGAAGAATTATTGTGGATGGTGCTCTTGCTGAAGATACGTTGCAGGAAACATTCATTAAGGCATATCAGAATTTTCACCAGTTCAAAAATGACAGCCAGTTGTATACATGGCTGTACAGGATTGCTACCAACGAAGCGTTACAGCAGGTTAATAAGCTAAAAAAAATGCAGAAGACTGATGAAGATCCTGAATATCATATGCAGAATCTTGTAGCCGACAATATGGAAGGGGATGCGGAGGAAATACAAGTGCTGTTACAGAATGCTATACAAAGCCTGCCCGAAAAGCAGAAACTGGTATTTATGATGAGGTATTATGATGATTTGCCCTACGAAGAAATATCCAAAATCGTGGATATGTCCGTAGGAACATTAAAAACGAATTATCATTATGCCAAACAAAAAATAGAAGAATATATCAAAGAGAATTACGAAAGATAATTTTTGAAAACAAAGAGATGAAAGAGTTCGATATAGAGAAATTAGAACGAAAGAATATTTACAAAGTGCCTGATAATTTATTTGAGAATATTCAGGAAAAAGTAATGAGCGAGGTAAAAGCTGAGAAAAAAGCACCAATTATTAAAATCAATTGGGCTTATGCTGTTGCCGCAGCCGTAGCTTTGATTTTTGGAATTACTTTTGTTTTAAATTCTGGCAATGATTCAATGCAAAATGTTGCTAATGCTGCCAATGCTTATGCATCCAATGATAAGACAAACAAAACAGAAAGTGAACTGGCCTATGAGACATTAAAAGCTGATTTAACTTCTGTTGAAAATAATAATCAAACAATTGAAAATCAGGATCATAAAAATACTGCTTCCCCACAGGTCAATAAAAATGAAAAAGTAGGGACAACAGTAAAGCCTGCTTCAAAACAAGAAGAAACTCAAATGAACGAGTATTTGGATTCATTCACCAATTCTGAAATTTCAGAATTGGCAAGCAATTCAACACAGGATGTTTATTTGGATTTATATAATTAAAGAAAGATGAAAAAGATATTATTTACGCTTTTTATAATCTATGGTTTTGGCTTAAATGCTCAAAGAACGGATTATGACTGGAAAAAAATGGATCCAAAACAAAGAAAAGAAGTAATAAATAATCTTTCTCCGGAAGAAAGAAAAGAACTTTTAACGAAGTTCAGAAATAATATGGTGATGGATAATCTGAATATTGATCCGGGAGATAAGGCTGAATTTACAGCTGTTTATAACGAATATCTGGAAAGCCAGAAACAGATCAAAAGCCAGTTTGATCCCAACTTCAACCCGGAAACATTATCCGATGAAGAGGCTAAACTAAAATTGCAGCAGAGCTTTGAAGTTGGACAAAAATTACTGGATAACAGGAAAAAATATGCCGACAAAATGCAGCAGGTGATTCCCTGCCAAAAAGTTTTGAAGCTTTTCCAGTCTGAAGGAATGATGAGAGATAAAATGAATGAAAGAAAACCTCATGGGAAAACTTCAAAAAACAGACAAAACCCATAATAGTTTATTTTTTTAATGTTGGACGACTCTCGCAATTCTATTGCGGGAGTCGTTTAATTTTAGGGTTCATCATAAGTTTTCTATTTTTGTGCAAAAATAAATTATGAGAAAAATTATATTGTTCTTCCTATTTTCGGTTTCATTATATGCCCAGAAAATAGAAACGGAGACGATTAACTTATCCAAATCGATTAAAGACAGTAAAAAATCCATCAGAACTTTTACAGTGATTGATCAAAGGCCAAATAAAGAAATTGGAAATGTAATGTATCATAAAAACCAGGTAAATATTGCTTTCGAAAATGATGCAGCTACAGATATAAAAGAGTGGTTTTATGAAGATAATAAAGTAAGAGGAAAAGAAGATCTAGTTTTATTATTGGAAAATATAGAAATCTCGGAAGATAAAAAAGAAAAATATTCAATAGGCAAACTTGCTTTTAAAGCAAGCACATTCATTAAAAAAGAAGACGGATATCATTTTTTATACAGAATGGATACTGTTGCTACAGTTTCATCAAGAACGACCCCATATCTCGCACAAAGTTTAGCTAAAAAAATAACGATTGGATTAATGGATTTATTAAAAAGCTCCTATAAGTCAGATTCATGGAGTTATGCTATTCCGGAAAATGAACTTACCAATTACGCCTCTCTGATTAAAAATAATCTGGAATTATATAAAGGGAGTGGATTGAAAGAAGGTGCTTATAAAAATTTCTACAGATTTTTTACTCAGTCTCCGGAATCAGGATATAACCTTATTACCAATGAGAAAGGGTATGTTACCAAAGCCGTTAAAGGAGAGGAAAAAATTCCATTGAGACAAATGTATGCCTATATATTCAATGGGGAAGCATATAAGATAACTCCAGTTGGACCTATAAAAATTGAAAAGGATGAAGAAGGGTATTTTATTTTTGCTTCACGGGCAGAATTATTTCCTGAATATATGGGAAGTGGTGCGATGATAGGATCAATGGCAGGAGGATTAGTGGGAGGATTAGTGGGAGCTGTTATAGATGCAAGTATTAAAAAGAACAGAAAAGCAAATAACCCGGATTTACCCAAGGTGTATTTAAATCCTTTTACCGGAAATTATATTTTCCCTGAAGAAGAGTATAAAATTAAATAATACGAATACAATCAGGAGAGACGATATTGTCCCTCCTTTTTTTTATCTTTGCAAATTACAAGGTTCTTAAATGAAAAACATACGAAATTTTTGCATAATCGCCCATATCGACCACGGTAAAAGTACTTTGGCGGATCGTCTTTTGGAGTATACCAATACGGTGACTCAGAGAGAGTTACAATCTCAGACGCTCGATGATATGGATTTGGAGAAGGAACGCGGGATTACGATTAAGTCTCATGCAATCCAGATGGATTATGAATATAAAGGAGAGAAATATATCTTAAACCTTATTGATACACCGGGACACGTAGATTTTTCTTACGAAGTTTCCCGTTCCATTGCGGCTTGTGAAGGTGCACTTCTTATTGTAGATGCCGCTCAAAGTATTCAGGCACAAACAATTAGTAATCTTTACTTAGCATTGGAAAATGATTTGACAATCATTCCGATTTTGAATAAAATTGACTTGCCTTCTGCCAATCCGGAGGAAGTAACGGATGAGATCATGAATCTGATCGGTTGCGAATATGACGATGTATTAAGAGTTTCCGGAAAAACAGGGGAAGGTGTTCACCATTTGTTAGAGCAAATTGTTGAAAGAATCCCTGCACCGGTTGGAGATCCTGATGCACCACTTCAGGCATTGATTTTCGATTCCGTGTATAATCCTTTCAGAGGAATTGAAGCTTATTTCAAAGTGGTAAACGGAAGCATCAGTAAAAATGAAAAAGTTAAATTCTTTGCAACCGGAAAAGAATATGGTGCAGATGAGGTGGGTACTTTGAAGTTAAAGCAGGTTCCCAAGAAAACCATTCAGTGTGGAGATGTAGGATATTTGATTTCAGGAATTAAAGATGCAAGAGAAGTAAAAGTAGGAGATACCATCACTTCTTTTGAAAATCCTGCTTCCGGACCAATTGAAGGATTTGAAGAGGTAAAGCCAATGGTTTTCGCAGGTATTTATCCAATTGACTCTGAGGATTTTGAAGAATTAAGATTCTCGCTTGAAAAATTAAGATTGAATGATGCTTCTTTGGTTTTCGAACCTGAAAGTTCTGCCGCTCTTGGTTTCGGTTTCCGTTGCGGATTCCTGGGAATGCTTCACATGGAAATTGTTCAGGAACGTTTGGATAGGGAGTTCAATATGAACGTTATCACAACCGTACCGAACGTATCTTATTTCGGGTATTCTAAAAAGGAACCGGAAGTTCCAATCCTCATCAACAACCCGTCTGAAATGATGGATCCGTCAATAATGGACAGAGTAGAAGAACCTTTCATCAAAGCTTCTATCATCACAAAATCTGATTTTGTTGGGTCTGTAATGACACTTTGTATCGAAAAAAGAGGTGAAATTGTTAACCAGAGTTATTTAACTTCAGAAAGAGTAGAGCTGATTTTCAATATGCCGTTAGCTGAAGTTGTTTTCGACTTTTATGACAGGTTAAAATCAATTTCCAAAGGATATGCTTCTTTTGATTATCACCCGATCGGTTTCAGAGCTTCTAAGCTTGTGAAAATGGATATTTTGATCAATGGAGATATGGTAGATGCACTTTCTTCATTAATTCACGACAGTAATGCATATCACATTGGTAAGAAAATGTGTGAAAAGCTTCGTGAGCTGATTCCAAGACAACAGTTTGATATTGCGGTTCAGGCAGCTTTAGGAACGAAGGTCATTGCAAGGGAAACCATTAAAGCATTAAGAAAAGACGTTACTGCAAAATGTTACGGAGGGGATATTTCCAGAAAACGTAAACTATTGGAAAAACAGAAAGAAGGTAAGAAGAAGATGAAGCAAATTGGTAGGGTGGAAGTTCCGCAATCCGCATTTATGGCAGTGTTAAAACTAAACGATTAATATAAAAAAGACCGATGAATTTCATCGGTCTTTTTGTTTTCAAAATGTTCTCTCTTTTTCAGTCAGATTTCCCTGAATAACGAGAGCTCCCAATCCGAGGACTATTTCAGCGATACCCAGAATTGTTACAAGGTTGGGTCCGCATACAATGCATTCCGGCTCAGGAAACGGGGGCTTCCCTGCGATAATAATGATCACACCGCCAATGATAATAATGACTACTATAAAGGCTCTCAATAATGCTTTCATAATGTTAGTTTTTATTATTTTAACCCTTATACCTTACAGAAAGATACAAAGTCATGGTACGAACTTAAATTTCCATCCCCAGTCGTCAATAATGCAGTTGCAGAAATAGAAACGGTATAGGCACAGGGTAATAAATCTGCGACAGTATCCGTAGGAGGTGTAAATACCAATTGCGTAGAGCCAAATGTTTCAGGAGCAGGCATAAGTACAATGGGATCAAATCCGAAGCTTTGTCCAGGTTTGTGTGGTCCTACAATTGATAAACTTACACTGCCAAGATTTTCATTTCTTGCCCCATATTTTACATGCAGATCAGTGGTTATTTTGCTGCATCCGCTGCTTCCTGAGATAATTTCCTGGAGATCTACAGACAATGCAATTCTCTGATCATTGACGGTAGTGTGAGCCCAGCTTCCATATTTGTTGACATTGTGATATAAAACATTGAAAATGGCGATAGGCTTAGAAGTTCCGGCCACCACTTCTGTTGCAGCATTTCCTGCTTCTCTTTGTCTCATGCGTACTGCAAAATATCTGTTTGAGGTATGTGGTCTTGTACCGGAAACTGTTGAATTTCCTATACCGGAGGTAGGCATGCTCATATCAATGGAAGTAACTCCGGTAAGCTTTTCCGTATTAAGTTTTAATATTTCAGCATCTACATGTGGCGCAAAATTAGAATCCTGCGGCACCTGAATCCAGTTTCCATTGAAGGTAACCGTTTTTTCAGTTCCTGTTCCATTGATATGATACGGTTCATAGGCAATAGGGTTTGAAGGATCTCCCGTAAACGTCCATAAATACCCGATAACGGTCTTATCTATCATGTTGGGGACTACAGGGCTCCATCCGGCAGGATTTAAAGCATCTGACGGGTTTTCGACCTCCTGATATTCGAAAAGATATTCCATGGGTTGCGCATTGATCTTTTTGCTTATTGTTCCTACCAGGTTGACAGATGAGAAAAATGCATATCCACCCAGTGTTTTTCCTGTTGCCAGATTAATTCCCGCCTGAATCGGAATATGCTGTGTAAGTCCAAAATGGGTAAAAGAAGGAGGTATTGAAGGATCTACGGGAATAAGTTCCTTAGAACAAAGTTTCACACACAAACAATATCCTACATTATTACGGCGGTCTGCTTTTGTTTCCAGGGCAAAACGTTGTCCACCATATTCTAAATGAAAATAGACATCAGGTCCACTAGCAAACGGAGGAAGGACATCTGTCTCAATATTAATGATAGGAGAGAGGAAGGTCTTTTTGAAATCGGCAGAAGAATAATAGATTTTAAAATGACCATTACTGTCGGTAACATCAGTTCCCAGTTCATCATCTGTAATGAAATCTGCATCCATGGCGATTACAGTAACTCCGGAAAGAGGTTTTCCTGTTTTGCAATCTGTTAATCTTCCGCAGATAGTCCATACATCAAAATATCTTCCTTTGATCAGGCACCACCATTTTTCGGGAATGATGTAAGAGAAATTAGCCATATACACCTGTTCCTTGATTATTTTCCATTGAGGAACAAAGGTGGTGATGTGAAACTGTCTTGCTTTTCCTTTTTTTGGAGGGAATGGAGGGCGGGGTACAGTTCCGCAGTAAAAATCGAATTCCAATGCTGAACGGGAATATTTTTCATCAATTTCTATAGAAAAATTTCCGTTGATATCCGTTTCTGCTTCTGCAATCAGTCTGTCCTGTTTGGCTTTGATCTCTTCTTCCGAAACTTCTCTGAATGTATCTTTAATTTCAGCCGCTGAAACGGCTGCAATATTGATATCAGATGTAGGAAGGTAAATACGCACTCTTACCTGGCTCAGGTATTCTGAACACTCTCTGCACAGAAAGGCAGCAAGATTTCCTTTGATAATATAATTCATGGTTTTGGTTTTAGATTGTTGCCTACTCTTTAAGGTTTTCGGCTTCATCCTTTTATCTATCCCAAAGTTGAATATAACGATCAAGGAATCAGTAAGTAAAATCCCGATTTCTTTTCAGTGATTTCACCCTGTTCAATAAAAAACCGCTTCGGGCGAAGCGGCTTTTGTTATTTTTTGCGGGTAAATACGATCTCCATCGTTTTCATCTCTTTCCCCGTTTTGGAACCCGGTCCGAACATTTCCAGTTTTTGCGTATTGTCATCAACGAATGTATAGATTTCCCTGATGTCACAATTTTTTCCTGGTCGGGCAGGATCTGACATTGTTCCCTTAAATTCTATGGATTTGTTGGCGGCATTCCATTCTCCTTCCATATCCATAATGCCTGTTCCCATATTGTCGATCCAGGTGCTTACGAATTTTTTCTTGGCATTATCATAGCCGGTAATGCTCATTCCTTCAAAAGGCATTCCCATAAAATCTCCTTTATGCTCACTCATTTGGTAGCGACCACCGTAAATCATTTTGTTGGTGGCTTGAGAAGTACTTTTCATCGGCTGCCCGCCTTCTTCCATCCACATGGTATTTTCACCGGTCCAACTACCATCGGATTTTGCTAACATTTTGTGCATATCTCCGGGAGTGGCAAAATCCATCCACGCTTTGGTGGCTGTGGCCGAATCTACAGGTTTCCAATCTGAATTGGCAGTCGCAGAATCAGTTTGGTCAGTAGTTTTTGTGGTATCGGTTTTTCCTTTTTCACAGGCAATCAGTAAAAAAACGGTACCGAAAGCCAATAGTAAATTTTTCATAATCGTTTAGTTTTAAGTTGTTTATAAATATAATGATTTTTATTTTAATTGAAAATTCCTTTCAAATGGGTTTCAATTGAATTGGAAACCGTAATTTTGTGTATTCATAACGCAAATTAATTATGCAAAATATAAAAGTTGCGGTAGACGCTGTTATTTTCGGGTACTTTTATAAAAAAGACCTACAGATTCTTTTAATCAAAAGGAAGATAGATCCTTTTAAAGGAGGATGGGCTCTTCCCGGAGGTTTGGTAATGGATGATGAGAATGTAGATGATGCGGTAAAAAGAGAATTGTATGAGGAAGCGGGAATAAGACCGGATTTTCTGGAACAGCTGTACACTTTCGGGAATGTAGGAAGGGATCCAAGAAACAGAGTGGTTTCTGTAGCTTATTTAGGGCTTGTCAACCCGTCTTATCATGAATTGCTTGCAGATTCCGATGCCGAGGAAGCTCAATGGTTTAGTGTGAATAAATTACCAAAATTAGCATTCGACCACAAAAGCATTATAGATACCGCATTAAAAAGATTGCGTACAAAAATTCAATATCAGCCGATAGGCTTTAATCTCCTTAATGAGGAATTCCCTTTTTCAGACCTTGAAAACCTTTATAAAACGATTGTCGGACAAGAAATTGACCGCAGAAATTTCCGCAAAAAGATCATGAGTTACGGACTTCTTAATGAAACCAATAATCTAAAAAAAGAAGGAAGCGGAAGGCCGGGAAAACTTTTTACTTTCAATCAGGAAAAATATAAAGAGCTTGAAGAGCAGGGATTTTATTTTGAGATAAAATAATCTTTTAAAAAAAATACTGCTGAAAATCAATTGTTTAAATTAATTAGTGTTAAATAAACGCAAATTAATTTGGAGAGTAGAATACTATTCATTTAAATTTGTGTAAAAATAACGCAATTTAGTTTGTGAATAGATTTTGAATAAAATTTTCGTACAATTTTCAATTAGCGTTAAAATAACACAAATAATAATTTAAAAACGTAAAGCTATGTTTGGTTTCAGACACATCAAATTTGATTCAATGACCTACGTTCTTCATTTTAAAAATGGAGAAATCGTAAGAGAAGGAAGAGGTTTATCATTCTTTTATTTTGCTCCAAACAGCTCCATTATTGCCATTCCGATGGGAAGTAATGATCTGCCGTTTATTTTCAATGAAAATACGTTCGATTATCAGACGGTAAAAATTCAGGGGCAGATAAGCTATAAAATTACAGACCCGAAAGCTCTGTCTAATACACTGGACTTTACGGTGAACGAAGAAGGTGTTTACAAGAAAAACGATATTGAAAAACTCAATCAGAGAATCATCAATCTCGCTCAGACTTCCACATCATCATTTATTCATGACCAGAATTTGAAAGAAGCCATCCGTTCTGCAAAGAACATTGAAGAAAATATTCTGAAAGGATTAATGGTTTCCGAAGCAATTCAGACGATGGGAATAGAAATTTTAGGAGTGAATATCCTGGCGGTGCAAACGACTCCTGAAATGGCAAGAGCATTAGAAACAGAAACAAGGGAAAAATTACAGCAGCAGGCAGATGAAGCAGTATATGAAAGAAGGAATTTTGCTGTAGAACAGGAAAGAAAAATCAAAGAATCTGAGCTCAATACCGAAATTGCAGTAGAAGAAAAGCAAAAACAGATTGATGAAAAAAGAATGGAATCAGAAGTTCAGAAAGAGGAAAATAACAGAATCCTTAGAGAAATGAAGATTTCCGCAGATATTGCTGTTGAAAACCAAAGAAAAGAATTGATTGACCAGAAAACGGAAAACGACAGAAAAGAAGCAGAAACAAAAGGGTACGCTCTTGAAGCTGCATTGAAGCCGTATAAAGAATTGGATTGGAGGGTTTTAACTGCTTTAAACAGTAATCAGGATGCAAAATCAAGTATTGCTTTAGCTTTTAGAGAACTGGCGGAAAATGCAGGTAAAATAGGTACACTCAATATCAGTCCGGACCTATTGGGAACTTTGCTCACTGAAAAATAACAGAAAGACAAACCCATGAAAGTAGAATATGCCATCATCATCAAAAATAAAACAAGGCTTGAGTCTTTGGTCGAAAGATTCAATACCAAAGCCCAGGCTCAGTTTTATATTGAAAGTTCAGGAGGAAATTTCCGGGAATATATGGATGAACATGAAAAATTTTATCAGTCTTTCATGGAAGTTCAGACCAAACTTTCCAAGGTGATTAAAAATAAAGTGGTGGAAAAGGAATTTGTATCATCCTATATTTTCTCTGAAAAAAATCTGATTATCGTGATCGGGCAGGACGGACTGGTAGCCAATGTTGCCAAATATTCTAAAAACATTCCCGTCATAGCGATCAATCCGGATGAAGAAAGATATGATGGCATATTGCTTCCATTTACTACACAAAATTTTTTACATGGAGTACATGCAGTAATCAACGGAAATTTTAAAGTAAAAAAGATGAGGTTTGCAGAAGCAGTGCTGAATGACGGGCAAAAATTATTGGCAGTCAACGATCTGTTTATCGGAATCTCTTCCCATAGCTCTGCGAGATATAAAATTATGCTGAACGGAAAAGAAGAAACTCATTCTTCCAGTGGGATCATTGTTTCAACAAAAACAGGAAGTACGGGCTGGCTAAGCTCCATTTTTAATATGGCTTTTGGAATTTTAGGTTCCAAAAATCTCAAATATCCAACAATGAATGAAGAAGATTTGTATTTTGCAGTAAGAGAACCCTTTAAAAGTATCAGAACACAAACCGGAATCTGTGGCGGGAGGTTGAAAAAAGGGAATGAGCTGATCATAGAATCGTTGATGCCGAATAATGGGTTTATATTTAGTGATGGAATTGAGCAGGATTTTCTGCAATTCAACAGTGGAGCAACGGCAGAAATAAGGCTTTCTGATGAGGAAGCGGTTTTGGTAATGAATTAAAAAATGATGAAAACAAAAACACTTTACAGACCTGTGGGAGAAAAGGAAATGATTTTAATTATTGAAAGTAATTATAAAAAATTTCCACCACGATTAGAATGGCAACCTATTTTTTATCCTGTGCTGGATGAATATTATGCTTCTGAAATTGCTGAAAAGTGGAATACAAGAGATGAATTTGGAAATTATCTTGGCTTTGTAACGCAGTTTGAAGTATTGGAAGAGATCATTAATAAATACCCTTCCCAGAATGTAGGAGCAAGAAATCATAATGAATTGTGGGCGCCTTCAGAAGAATTAGAGGCTTTTAATCGGGCTATTGTAGGAAATATTATAGTTACAAAAGTTTTTATAGGTGAAAACTTTAAAAGACCCGGAAGTGATGAAGTTGAAAGTTTAATGTTGAACTTAAAAATTAAAAAATGACAAATAAAGGTATGGCAAAAGATACATTAGAAATCTTAGCCAGAAAATATTATATAAATAAGAATAATGAAAAGGTCGATTTACAGAAGGAAATAGAAACTTGTAAAAAAAGAAGAGGGAATAATGCCTTTTGAAGAAATTATTTCATCATAAATATTAAACAAATTATCATGAAGGTTTATAAATATAGATCGGTAGAAGAAAAGATTTTTAAAAGAGATTTTGATACTATTTCTGATAAATTTTTTTATTCTTCAAATTATAGCACTCTCAATGATCCTTTTGATATTTATTTTAGTGAACAAATATCACCATTGATAAAGTTTTTGAACATATTATTCCCGAATAATGATTCATCAAATTTTGAAAAACAACTTAAACTTGTTTTGGGATCTAAAGAAAAAACGGGTATCTATTGCTTGAGCAAAAACTTTCTAAATGAACAACTTTGGGCTTATTATGCAAGTGCTTATTCAGGCTATTGTATTGAGTATGATTTAGAAATCTTAGTAGATAAAAGCCAAAACTCAGACTTTGAATATATGTTGGAAATTGATTATAATGATATCATTCCGACTATAGATATTAATGATATAAAAAATCCAGAAAGTCTAATCAGGAAAATGTATGCGATAAAAAAAGCGAATTGGAAACATGAAGATGAAATAAGGTTAATATTTAATAACTACGGATTTAAAAAATTTCATCCATCAGCAATTACAGGGATATACTTCGGATATAAAACTGATAAAATTGTAAAAGAGTCTTTTTACAATCTTTTTGAAAATGAAGATGTGAAATTTTATGAAATATTTCCGTCTAATTTTAAATTGGATTATAAGCTTATATATGAGACAAAAAGAAAACTTAAGTATGATATTAGCAAGTTCGATTTTGAAATACTTAGATCAAGAACAAATCAATGGGAACATGTTTATGAGATTTTTTATAAAGGAAATTATGAAGACATAATAGAATTAAAAGAATTTATTTTAGCTTTTAGAGAGAAATATTGTATAAAGACTAGTACACTAATTCTATTTAATAATAAAAGAGTTATGGATTTAATAGAATCAAACTCTTTAACGGATGAAGAATATGTTAGATATGCAGATTCTATTATAACTGCCATTTATGGCGATGAAGTAGTAATTACTAATCCTTTTAAAGATCTAAAGTATAATGAAATATTAAATAAAAGGTGAGAAAAGTAGTCATATTAAGCGGTGCCGGAATAAGCGCCGAAAGCGGAATAAAAACCTTTAGAGACAGCGATGGTCTCTGGGAGAATCATGATGTGACAGAAGTAGCAAGTCCGGAAGGATGGAGAAGAAACAGAGAACTCGTTTTGGAATTTTACAACCAAAGACGTCGACAACTCCATGAAGTACAGCCCAATGATGCCCATAAATTACTGGCAGAATTGGAAAAGTATTTCGAAGTACAGATCATTACCCAGAATATTGACGACCTTCACGAAAGAGCAGGCTCTTCCAACGTTTTGCATTTGCACGGAGAATTATTTAAATCCTGTTCCTGTAACAACAAAAGGCTGATCTACGAACAAAAAGGAGATATAAAAATTGGAGATAAAGCCGAAGATGGAGCTCAGCTCAGACCATTCATCGTATGGTTTGGAGAAGATGTTCCGATGATGACGGAAGCCATGAAAATAACCAAAGAAGCAGATATTTTCCTGGTAATAGGAACTTCATTACAGGTATATCCGGCTGCAGGATTATTGCAGGATATCAAAGACGATTGCCTATTGATTGTCATAAATCCCGATGACAGCATGAGCTACGGAAAACGAGCGGTAGTGATTAAGGAAACCGCAACGAAGGGAATGAAGCTGTTGTTTGATAAATTGGTAAACATGGCATAAGAAGAAATGTCTGATGAAATAATTAAATCATGAACGAAATAGAAAAGAAAAAAATAAGCAAGTTTCTAAGTCTTATTCTCCGGCATCAGCCGGAAACCATTAATTTGGAATTGGATGAAAATGGTTGGGCGAATGTCAATGACCTGATGAAGAAATCTGCAAAAAACAAAATATATTTTACCTCCGAAGAATTGGATGAGGTAGTTGAAACTAATAATAAAAAAAGGTTTGCATTTAATGAAGATAAAACCAAAATCAGAGCCAATCAGGGACATTCTATAGATGTTGATTTGGCCTTAAAGCCTCAACAGCCCCCAGAGTTTCTTTACCATGGAACCGCGGAAATCAATATCCCTTCCATTTTAGAAAACGGAATTGAAAAAAGAAGCAGGCGCCATGTTCACCTGAGCGGAGATAAAGAAACCGCAACCAATGTGGGAATGCGTCATGGAAAACCAGTCATTTTAACGATCAGAACGGGAGCGATGTTTAAAGATGGGATCGAATTCTATTTTTCTGACAATGGTGTTTGGCTGACAGATTTTATAGATGCAAAATATATTTCAAAATGATGAAAAGAACTTTAGTAGTAGGAGATATTCATGGAGGATTTAAAGCGCTTGAACAGGTTTTTGATCGTGCAAAAGTTACGCAATATGATCAACTGATCTTTCTTGGAGATTATGTGGACGGTTGGAGCGAATCATCAATTGTCATTCAGTTTCTAATGAAGCTTTCAGAAAATCAGGAATGCATTTTCATCAAAGGAAACCATGATGCATGGTGTGAAGATTGGCTTGCGGTTGGAAAAGGTGAGGATGTATGGCTTTTCAATGGTGGAAAGAGCACTGTTGAAAGTTATAAAGATTATCCTTTGGAGGGATTGGAGCTTCATTTGGAATTCTTCCAAAGAATGAAAAACTATCATGTAGACGAAGAAAACCGCCTTTTCATTCATGCAGGATATTCTTCTATGCACGGGCCTGAAAAAGAAGTATATTCCAGTAATTACCGTTGGGACAGGACTCTTTGGGAGACAGCTGTTGCCATGGATAAAAAGTTGGCCAAAAACTCAGAATTATATCCCAAAAGATTATTGCTGTACAATGAAATTTACATTGGACACACTCCTACGCTGCATTTAGGCATAAAGTATCCGCTAAATAAAGCCAATATCTGGAATATGGATACCGGAGCTGCTTTTACCGGATCTTTATCCATTATGGATGTTGATACTAAAGAATTCTGGCAAAGCGATCCGCTTCCAACCTTATATCCCGATGAAAGAGGAAGAAATCAATATTAAAAACGATAAAAATAGCTCCATACACAAAAGCTATCCACAATCATCTGCAAAATCAGCTCAATCTGCGAGAGAAAAATATTTTCAACAAAAAACTTTAAGTAATTTTAAAGTCTGAAATATCACATCAATGAAACTGAAAACCCTTCTACTTTTTCTATGCTCATCTCTTTTTTCCGCTCAAAACACCTTTCAGACTCCGTTTGAGAAAGGAAATGGTAATACAACCGTTACCTATGAAGAGATGAATACTTATTATCAGGATTTATCTAAAAATTTTAATACGATTCAATACCTGGAAAAAGGAAAAGATGATAACGGAAAACCTATCTATGTTGTGATCTACAATCCTTTCCCTGAAAAGAACCTTGAAAAACTCAGAAAAGATAAAGCTGTTCTTTTCATCAATAACGGAATTCACCCCGGAGAACCGGATGGAATTGATGCTACCATGATGTTAATGAGGGATTTGGCAACAAAAAAAATCAAAACCCCTCAAAACTTTATCGTTGCTGCAGTTGCTGCCTATAATGTAAGTGGCATGTTAAACAGAGGTTCCCTCTCCAGGGCCAACCAAAACGGCCCGGAACAATACGGCTTTAGAGGAAATGCCAGAAATTATGACCTTAACAGGGATTTCATCAAAGCAGATTCTAAAAATGCCAGAAGCTTCCAGGAAATCTATCATTGGCTGAAACCGGATGTATTTATAGACAATCACGTAAGCAACGGAGCAGACTATCAATATACATTTACCTATATTTCTACATGTAAAGAACGTTTGGGAAATGTTTTGGGCGACTATTTCCACAAAAATTATCAGGCAAAAAATCTGGAGGAATTAAAGAAATTAGGATATGAAAGCACTCCTTATGTGAATATTCACGGAGATGTTCCCGATGTTGGCTTTGCTGCTTTTGAAGATTCTCCGAGATACTCTACAGGTTACACTTCTTTGTTCAATTCTTTAGGGACAGTCCCGGAAACACACATGCTGAAACCCTATGACAAAAGAGTAGATGCGACGTATAAATATATGCTTGTCAACCTTCAAAACCTGGATAAGGAATACAAAAAAATAAAGAACCTCCGCCTGGAAAATTTGAAGCAATATCAGGCTGGAAAACAATATGGAATCCGTTGGAAAATAGATTCTACCAAGTTTACCACGATGGATTTTAAAGGATATGAGGGAAAATATAAACCAAGCGATATTTCCGGAAAACCAAGACTGTATTATGACAGGTCAAAACCATTTATAAAGAATATAAAACTCTTTACAACAGCTGTTCCTACAGGATATATTACCATTCCAAAATATTATGTAATCCCACAATCCCAGTACAGGGTAATAGAAGAATTACAAAGGAATAAAATTCAGATGGAAAAGTTCCAAAAGGATAGTACCATTACAGTAGAATCATATAAAATTAATGATTTTAAAACAGTAAAAAGCCCCTACGAAGGACATTATCTTCATTATGAGACAACGGTGGACAAGTCTAATAAAAAACTCACCTTTTCATCAGGAGATTATCTGGTTTCCACCAATCAGGAAGGCGTAAAATATATGATTGAAACCCTTGAGCCGGAAGCCTTGGATTCTTTCTTCAACTGGAATTTCTTTGACGGGATTTTAGCTCAGAAAGAATACTATTCAGCGTATATTTTTGAAGATACCGCTTCAGAATTATTAAAAAAAGATAAAAAACTGAAAGAAGCTTTTGAAAATAAAAAAGCAACAGATAAAAAGTTTGCCGAAGACGGACAGGCACAGCTGGACTGGATTTACAGGCAATCTCCCTATTTTGAAGAAAAAACGTTTAGGCAGTATCCCATCTACAGGCTGTTGTAAGTATTTGATTTTGAGCGAAAATACCGTGTTTTCCACCTGTTGATTTTGTGCTTTTCCCTGACTTGTTTTTATGATGCTACGACTAGCTTTGTTAAGTAAACCAATAAAAACAAACAATCATGGCAACCAAAAAGCATTTTTTCATTTCATTGGAAGGTGTAGATCTTACTGATGAACAAGTAAAGAGTATAGACAAAGGAATTCAGAATGTCGTGCTTTCAGAGCTTTCAAAAATTGATAACAGTCAGTCTTTTGCAGCACAAAGAGATTTCAGAGGGCTTACGAAACCCTTAAGAATTAAAGACTGGTTTCCTTGGGGGATTATTATTTTCAAGCCGGGAATAGATGTTCAGTCACAGATTAAAGATTTGCAGTCTCAAATCAAAAGTTATGGAGGCTAATTCACATTCAAAAAAGATGTGTCCCAGTTATGTTGGAAAAGCCGGGGCACAGCTTTTTGGAGTCGTAAACAAAGACGGGAAGGTACAGTTTATCACTCCCCTCACCGTCACCGAAGGGTTTCTGGAACAGAATAAAGGGAAAAACAGTCTTGAACAAAGATTCCGCTTTACGGGAAAATGTGTGGAAAAAGGATGTGCCCAATGGGACAACACGGAATTCAAATGTTCCTTATCCCGGAAAGTACAGGATCTTGATCCTGAGCACACGAATACAGAATTATCATACTGTCCGATCCGGACCCAATGCCGCTGGTTTCACCAGGATGGAAAAGAAGCCTGCTTTTCGTGCAATGAAGTCACCAGAAATATGGAAGAACTTTTACTGCAAATAAAATAAAAAAGGCGTGATAACTTATCACACCTTTATTTTCATAAAAATAAATTTCTATTTCGGTAAGCCTCTTTTCAGGGCCAGTTCTGCTCTTTTTACAGCTACTTTTTCTTTCCAGTCCATATATTTCTTCTTGAAATTGGCTTTCATAATATCGTCGAACTTACGCTGTACTGTAAGATTCCATAAAGAATGCGCCTTTACAGCCCATGACTTATCCCATGCTCTTAAAGAAATAGAGAAACTTCCGTCAAGATATTTCATCCAATGCCACCAGCCTGTAGGCATGAATAATGTATCTCCGTGCTCAAGGAAACACTCAATTCCTTCTACGCCATCTAATGCAGGGAATTTTGAGAAATCAGGATTTTCAATATCATAATCTTCTAAAGCATAGGTTGCATAAGGGAGCTGATATAACCTTTCTTTCCATTTATAATCAAAAAGAAGAACGTGTTTTCTTCCGTTGAAATGAGTATGGAAAATATGAGCCATATCAATATCATAATGAAGAAAAGTTACAGAACCTTTCCCTCCAAAAAACATAGAGGGGTATTTATCTAAAAAGCCGCCCATTAGATCTTTGGGCGAAATATAATCTTCGAGCAATTTATTGGCATGCTTGATGGGATCAAAGAAGAAAATCCGCAAATCGGTAGGTTCTTTTTGGATAAGATCGATATAATCCCCGAACTTCATTTTTGCAGTGGGAGTATTGATGGGCGCTGCCGGATCAGCCTTAGAACTGTCATATAATGGAACTTCCACATCTCCTACCACTTCTTTTACATAATCCATTGTCCATTTCTGATATGCAGGCCATTTCCTTGCCATATTTTTAATGACAACGGGCCTTCTGGGCTTAAGATATTTCTCATGGAATTCTTCCTTGGTTATATCATCTACAATATCTATAGGCTTTAAAATAATTCCCATTTTATAAATTTTATGTTACAAAATTATTAAATAAATATTTATGAAGCTGAGATTAAGTTTTTTTTAATCTATGATTCAAATCACTATTTTAAATATGTAGACCAAATAAAAATACTTGGTCAAATGTAGGCGAAAACAAACAGAGGACAAAAATATTCGTAAAACAGAGGATAGACTGAATATCATTTTGAAACGAATAAAAAAAAATATATCACTATAAATGCAGTGATAATAAGGTTTTTTAACTTTTCCCCTTAAAATCAATCTTTATAAGTGTAACAAAAAATTACAAACCATAACTAATAAACCAAATAATAAATTATGAAAAGGAACATTTATGTATTCGTGATGATTTTTTTCTCTGTGCTGACTTTTGCACAAAAAACAGTTTCAGGGAAAATTACTGATGAAGGCGGAGAAGCAATACCAAGCGCAAGCGTAACGATAGAAGAACCGGGAAAAGATGCAATTCTGGCTTATGGTATCACCAACTCAAAAGGAGAATATAAAGTTACCTTTACTTCTGCTGAATCTAATGTAGACCTGAAAGTAAAAGCATTCAATCAGAAACCGCTAACGAAGCAAATCAGCAACAGCGATCAGACGCTGAGTTTTAAAATGCAGCCTGAAGCAACAGAAATAAAAGAAGTCCAGCTGAAAACAAAAATGATTACGGCAAGAGGAGATACCATTTCTTATGACCTTAAAGCTTTTGACAGTAAAAATGACAGGACGCTGGCTGATGTCATGAAAAAAATTCCGGGGATTGAAGTCAATGCAGACGGAAGCATTCTTTACCAGGGAAATGCGATCAACAAATTCTATGTTAACGGAAAGGATTTAATGGAAGGAGGATATGGAACCATCAACAATTCCCTTCCCAAAGATGCCGTACAAAAAGTGGAGGTCCTTGAAAATCACCAGCCGGTAAAAATACTTCAGGATAAAGTTCCTTCTGATCAGGCGGCAATCAATATCAAGTTGAAAAACTCTGTAACGATGACCGGAAGAGGAGAGGTAGGGTCAGGATTCGGAGATCCATGGCTTTGGAATGTAAAATTAACACCGATGTTTTTCGGACAGAAAAGTCAGTGGGTGGTTAATTATAAAACCAACAACATGGGAGAGCAGGTGGAGAATGAAGGAAATATCTTAGCCTTCGGAAGCAGGTTTGAAGGGAGAAGAATCAATGCTTCTCAAAATGACTGGCTGAATGTGGAAAACGCTAATACACCGAATCTTCCGGTGAAAAGATATCTGATGAATAACGTACACTATTTGTCGGCTAATTATCTTACCAATATCGATAAGAAAAAAGAATGGGAGCTTAAAGCAAATGCCAATTATACGAATAACGCCGTGGAAAGGGAATCTTATAGCGAAACCAATTATTTCAACGGGGCTTCCAATATTATAAATATCCTTAATAACTTCTATACGGATAAAGCAAAAGGAGAATTGATCTTTACTAAGAATGCGAAAAAAGGATTCTTTAAAAATACAACAAGTTTCTCTCAATTCTGGAATGCAGACAGGGGAGTTGTAGACAGAACAGACGTAAGCAGCACCAGACATGGCGAAGAAGCCATAGAATCTCCCACCACATCATTCCAAAACTCTTTGAGTACAATTATCCCCTGGAAAGAGAAAATGGTCAATGTCATGTCTTTCATCAATTACCAGACAGACAAACAAACATTGGAAGTATCCCCATCTTCCTATTTGGAGATTCCGGGATTTAATCCGGACCTTAATTCAGAACTTGTCAGACAAAATTTAAGATTAAAAACTTTTGAAGCTAACCATTCTGCAAATATTGGTTTTTCTGCAAAAGGATGGACCTTCACTCCGGAAGTCGGATTTAATTTTAAAACAACGGACTTAGTTTCAGATTTATCCAATATTACAACAACAGGTGTCCTTCCAACTGCATACAACAATGATCTGAAGTATACAACAGCAACCCCTTATGGAAGCGTAGGAGTAAATTATAAGAGTGAAGCATGGATGGTATATGCCAATTTCCCGGTAAACTCAAATAACATCAAAGCAGAAGATCCGGTGAGAAATGTTTCGAAAGAAGTCAACAAAATAACTTTTGAACCAAGCATTTTTGCCCAGTATACATTTGCTTCTTTCTGGAAAGCGTCAGTGAATGCTAATATTAACAATAATTTCGGAGAAATAAACTCTGCTTATTCCGGATTTTTGATGACTTCTCCTAATGGAATTAATGCAATGGATATCAATAATCCGATCCCTCAAAATAACAACAAATCAGCCGGGACAAGACTGGAATACAGAAATCCACTGAATAATTTATTCTTTAATGTGAATTACAGATTCTCAGATGCAAAAAGAAACCTGATCTCCAACCCGAGGATCAATGCGGCAGGTTACACTATTATGCAGTATATTGAGCGGGACAATCATGTAATTAATAATGGGTATAGTGCGGAAGTAGGTAAATATTTTCCAAAGTTTAAAACAAACGCTTCAGTTAGCTATAGCAACAACACCTCAAAATCCGATGCATTCCTGGATAATGCTTCTTATACCAACAAGAATAACAGCCAGTCATATGGGATTAAATTCAACAACACTTACTTCAGCTGGATGAGTATTGATTATAACGCGAGCATCTCAAGAACGAAACAAACGAGTGAGGGAGGAGTAGTTTCCGATGCGGCGAGAAAAGGATTTACCCATAATCTTGGTGTATTCTTCTATCCTGTCGAAAATCATACGGTTGGGTTTAATTGGGACCAGGTAAACACCAATGCCAGCGGTCAAAAATACAACAACGGATTTTATGATGTGTCTTATCAGTTCAGCTGGTCGAAGAAGAAAATCGATTTCGAGCTGAAATGGATGAATATAGCAAACAAGAAAGTATTTGAAACGTATGATATCAATACCACGAATATTTCATACACAAGAATTCAGCTTCGTCCAAGCCAGGTCATGTTTACCGTAAAGTTCAACTTTAAATAAATAAGAAAAACCAATCTCTCAGGATTGGTTTTTTTATGTAATCATTTAATTTCTTAGTTAAAAACTAGGGTTGTCTGCAGACGGACCGTAACTTCCCGGAAGCGGAATATTATTTAATCTGTAATACACCCCCAATTGTGCTCTGTGATGTGTAATCTGGTTTAAAGCATGTCGTATAGCCCCATATTTACTCCAGCTCGCCAGTTCGTGCCCATCGTTTTTAATGGTCCAGCTCGGATTCAGATCATCTTCTTGTACATTTTCCAACGCTTTTTTCCCGGCTTCATAATCGTCATCAAGCTTTTTCAGAAGATCTTCTCTTGTGGAAAGAACGGAAGGTTTATACTCTCCTTTGGCGAAATCAAGCTCAGAGGTGTTTAAAATTGTATTAGGCCATTCAAAAACCTCCACAAGATGGGTGGCGAGAGGCATCATTTTCATGCTTTTCTCGTGTGGGGCATAGTCATTTTTTCCTTCAGGAAAGAGCTCAATAAACTTTCTGGTTGTCTGATACTCTCCCTGTAGTTCTGATTTTAATTGAGATAAAGTGTCCATAATATTTTGTTTTTTTAGGCACATAAATTTAGAAATTTAACCAATGGGAAAGTCGTAAGAAAATCATAAAATTTCGTTTCCGATAAAATAGTTGAAAATAATGTGAAGAAAACTGTAACAAAATCTGAGAATGAATAACTAATTAGTAAACAGTTTTAAAATGAAAAAACTCTTTTCAGTATTTTTTATTGCACTTTTTGTCTTCTCCACGGCACAAGACAAAGATTCCAAAGAAACGGCGAACCGCTTTTTCTATGAGCTTACATTCAAGCCTAAAAAAGATTCCACGAAAATGGATAAGGTTATTACCATCTTGGATATTACAGATAAAAACAGATCGGTGTATCAGGATTATACCGTAATTGCACAGGATTCTATTATGAAGGTGGAAATCGAAGCGATGCAGAAAGCAGGCATAATGAAAGACCTTTCAAAAACAATCAGACAGCCTAAAATTTCTGCGAGAATATATAAAACCTATCCTGGTATGAAAGTTCAGTATGTGGATAAAGTAGCCAATGGATTTACGCCAAGTAATATCGGATACAGCGAGGATTTGAAATTCAACTGGAATATTTCCAATGAAAAGCAGAAAATAGGAGCTTATAACGCACAGAAAGCAACCACGGAATTTGGAGGAAGAAAATGGACGGCTTGGTTCAGTACGGATTTACCATTCCAGGACGGACCGTATAAATTTTCAGGACTTCCGGGGCTGATTGTTAAAATCGAGGATGATGAAAAAAATTATTCATGGATTTTACAAGGAAACAAAAAAGTAAAAGAGTATTCCGAATTTTCATATATAGAAAACCTGATGCAGGCTACAGGCGGAAAAGTAAAAGAATTGCCAAGAGATAAGTTTGAAAAGACATTCAGCGATTTCAAAAAAGATCCTTTTGCATCTGTGAGACCGATGATGACACAGGAAATGATGTCTAAAACCATTCCGGGAATGGATGGTACCATAGGTGACATGATGAAAAAACAGGAAAAACAATATAAAGATTTCTATAACGCAAATGACAATCCTATTGAGAAAGATCAGGCGATAGAAAAAAAGAAGAAATAGCATTTCATATCAACTAATTATATTGGTAAACCCAAATGTATCAGTGCATTTGGGTTTATTTTTTTAAGCAGGGATATTATTTAGATTAAATTTAAATAACGTATATTTGCATTCACAAAAAAGAGGCTTTGAAAGAAAAAGATGTACATAAATTAAGTGGATTCCCCAAAAACAAAACGGGGAAGATCCTTGGCTATGACAATGATCATTTGAAGATGCCCAATAAAATCATCGAAATGGGGCTTTTGCCGGAAACTGTTTTCACGATTTTATATCAGGCTCCTTTTAACGGACCTATGTATGTGGAGTTCGGGGAAGAAAAAAGCCGTATCGCTCTTCGTGAAGAAGAGGGAGATTATATTATTGTTGAAGAATTGAATTGATGCAGAATAATAAAAGAAAAAAGGTACTTTTAGTCGGAAATCCTAACGTAGGAAAATCAACGGTTTTCAATACATTATGTAACAAAAAACAGAAAACCGGAAACTATGCCGGAGTTACCGTGGCAAGTCATTCAGGAAATTATACCTATAAGAATGAAAATGTTGAGGTGATTGATTTGCCGGGATCATACAGTATTTATCCAAGTTCGGAGGACGAAGCTATTTTTTCTAAATTTCTTATTGACGAACAACAAAACTATGCAGGGGTCATTTATATTCTGGAAGCATTAAGTTTAAAAAGAGGACTTCTGTTATTTCAACAGATTCAGGACCTTGGAATCCCTATGATCCTGATCGTGAACCAGATCGACCAGGCAGAAAGAAGAGGAATTAAAATCAACATTCAGCAGTTTTCTGAGGCATTGGGAAGTAAGATTATCCAGACGAATGCTAAAGAACATCTTGGAATAGATGAAGTAAAGGAAGCTGTTTTCAACAATGAATTTGTAAAAAAAGACACTATTTCTTTTGAAACGCCGAATGAGCATAAAGACTTTCTTCAAAAACTGGCCGCACAAAAAGGATTTGATAATCCTTATAAAGCATGGATGGCTATTTCTTCCGGAACTGAGTTGGGAAGAATAGAATCAATCCACGAATTGCTTAATGAGCCGGAAAATAAAAGCTTGGTACCTAAAAGATTACAGGTTCAGGAAACAGTAAGAAGGTATCAGAATGTTGATAAAATCTTAGCCAATGTCATTTCTAAAAAAACTCAGTTCAAAGAACTGCTTACTGAAAAGCTGGATAAGATTTTAGTCCATAAATTCTGGGGGTATGTAGCATTTTTGGCTGTATTACTAATCATATTCCAAAGTGTTTTCTTTCTTGCAGAATACCCCATGAGCTGGATTGAAGGGTTTTTCTCATGGTTGTCCGCATTTACGGGAGAACATCTTCCGGAAGGGCCCGTCAACTCCCTTATCTCAAATGGTATTATTCCGGGAATCGGAGGAATTGTGGTTTTTGCCCCACAGATCGGGATCTTATTATATTTTCTTTATCTATTGGAAGATTCAGGATATATGGCAAGGGTCGTCTTCCTGATGGACAGGCTTTTACGACCGTTCGGACTGAACGGGAAAAGTATTGTCCCTTTGGTTTCAGGAACAGCATGCGCTATTCCTGCTGTCATTTCAACAAGAAATATCGAGAATATGAAAGAAAGGCTGTTAACCATTTTGGTGACACCTTTCATGACCTGTTCTGCGAGACTTCCGGTATACAGCATCATCATAGGACTGATTATTTCAGATGAAACGTTTTTAGGCATAAAATACAAGGCTTTGGTATTGATGGGAATGTATTTACTAGGATTTCTGGTTGCATTGCTTTCAGCTTCTATCCTTAAAAGATTTATTAAAAATAAAGGAAAAACCTATCTGGTAATGGATTTACCCACCTATAAAAAACCACTTTTCGGATACGATTTTAAAATGGTATTAAGTAAAGTATGGGACTTCATCACCGGAGCAGGTAAAATTATTTTTATTGTCAGCATTATTATCTGGTTCCTGAGCTATTTCGGACCAAAACAAAAACCCAGCGAAATTGTTGCCACAGATGTTCATCTTGATCATTCTTATCTGGCTAAAATGGGGAAGGGCATTGAACCCCTTATCGAACCCCTTGGTTACGACTGGAAAATGGGGGTGGGCATTTTGACAAGTTTCGTTGCGAGAGAGGTTTTTGTGGGAACCATGTCAACACTATACAGTCTGGAGGATGATGCTCCCGAAGTGAAAGTAATAGATAAAATGAAAAGAGACGTGAAACCTAACGGGGAAAAAGTTTTCAGCTTCGCAACAGGGGTTTCCGTTCTTTTATTTTACGCATTTGCAATGCAGTGTGTTTCCACACTTGCAGTAGTATACAGAGAAACCAAAAGCTGGAAGTGGACAGCTTTTCAGGTGGTAATGATGACAGGTTTGGCATATTTTGTGTCCATGTTAGTATATCAAATTTTAAAATAATGAGCTCATCATTGATTTTTCAGTACATCATTGTATTTCTGGTGGTTGCATTTGCCTGTTATTCTTTATTCAGGATGATCAGGAAAAATTTTGCACCGAAGAAATTTGATTCCAAAAGGTCGAATTGTGACAAAGATTGCGGATGTTCATAATTTTTGATCCCGTGAATTAAAAAAAGTAATTTCAGTTTCGCAAAATAATAAGCCACCAATTCACTTGAAACGAAAAGCAATATATATTTTTTTACTGGGCCTGATTTATACTCATACAGAGGCACAGACGGATAGCACAAATATCAAATCTTATGTAAACCAGATCATGTTACGGGTCAATGTTGATACGAACCTGGAAAGCTTTACCTTCTCGGAGGTAAATGGGGAAGATGTCATCAAAGAGACGGTAGTTTCTATCAATAATAAAACAAAGACTTCATTATCTGTTGATTACAGAAGTATAAGCGCCACCTTATCCTTTGCGCCGAGGTTTTTACCGGGAAATAATGATAATGCTTTAAAGGGCAACAGTTCTTATACGGATTTTAGGCTGAGGTTTTTTCCTAAAAGATTTATTCAGACCCTTTATTATAAGAATGTAAAAGGGTTTTATGTAGAAAACATGCAGGATTTGATTCCCGGCTGGCAGGAAGAAAGAGACGGATATATACAGTTTCCGGATTTGAGAGTACAGACTTTCGGAGGGTCCACATCTTATGTTTTAAAGAAAGATTTTTCATTAAAAAGTATTTATACGCAAGGGGAGTGGCAAAAAAGCAGCAAAGGAAGCTTTGTTCCGTTTTTAGATTATGACTTTACAATTTTCAGGGATATTCTGGAAGGACGCAAAAGCAAAGAACATCAATACAATATTGGCGCCAATATCGGCTATTTTTACAATTGGATAATTGCAGACAAAGTGAGTGTTGCACCTTATCTGACTGTTGGTGTTGGCGGTAAGTTTACCAGCTTTAGGGACACACTGGAAGACGGATCAAAAGGCCCGAAACTGAAAGAACAGTATGTAACCGTAAGAGGTTCGGGAGGACTTCATATCGGATATAATTCTGATCGGTTTTTATTCGGGGGGAAGCTCAATTTCAACGCAACGGCTTATGACCAAAGAAATAACTACATCGTTGAAAACAATAATATATACGGGCTGATCTATATCGGGTATCGTTTTGCACCTCCCAAAGCCGTAAAGAATACTTATGATAAAATTCAAAAACAGGTTCCTATTTTATAAGTATCTTTGCAAAAAAATTATAATTAACAATTAACAATTAAAAAAATATAAAAATATAATGTCGCTAATAAAATCAATTTCTGGAATCCGGGGAACGATCGGTGGAAAAGTAAACGATAATCTGACACCGCTGGATGTGGTGAAATTTGCTTCTGCATTCGGAACATGGCTTCAGAACCAAAAAAAGAAAAAGGATTTAACACTTGTCATAGGAAGAGACGCAAGAATCTCCGGACAAATGGTTTCTTCTTTGGTTACAGCGACATTACAGGGACTGGGGATCAACGTGGTTGATTTAGGTCTTTCTACAACTCCGACTGTTGAAATAATGGTTCCGGAACTGAATGCAGACGGAGGAATTATCCTTACCGCTTCCCATAACCCAAAACAATGGAACGCGCTGAAATTATTAAATGAAAAAGGAGAATTCATCAGCGGTGAAAACGGGGCAGAAGTGTTAGCTCTGGCTGAAAGCGAAGATTTCAACTATGCCGAAGTTGATGATCTGGGAAAATATGAAACAAGAGATGATGCCTTTGATATTCATATTCAGCAGATCCTGGATTTACCGATGGTAGATGCTGAGGCGATTAAAGCTAAAAAATTCAAAGTGGTTTTAGATGCGGTAAATTCTACAGGAGGCATTGCGATTCCAATGTTACTGGACAAACTTGGTTGTGAAACAGTAAAACTATATTGCGAGCCGACGGGTCATTTCCCTCATAACCCTGAACCGTTGAAAGAGCATTTGGGTGATATCTGTGAGTTAGTTAAAAAAGAAGGAGCAGATTTCGGAGTCGTTGTAGATCCGGATGTTGACAGATTGGCTTTAATTGATGAAAAAGGAGAGATGTTCGGTGAAGAATATACATTGGTGGCTGTTGCTGATTATTTGCTTAAAAATAAAAACGGAGCGGCTATATCCAACCTTTCTTCAAGCAGGGCCCTAAGGGATGTTGCACACACCCATAATTCAGAATATTTTGCAAGTGCTGTTGGTGAAGTGAATGTGGTTACCTTGATGAAAGAGAAAAATGCAGTAATCGGAGGCGAAGGAAATGGAGGAATTATCTATCCTGATCTGCATTACGGAAGAGATTCTTTGGTAGGGATCGCGTTATTTCTAACGCATCTGGCAAAAGAAAATAAAACGGTTTCTGAATTAAGAGCCGGATACCCAAGTTATTTCATGGGTAAGAAGAAAATTGAGCTGACTCCGGAGATTAATGTAGATGATATTTTAACTAAAATGGAAAAAGAATATCAAACAGAAGAGGTTTCTACAGTGGATGGTGTGAAGATAGATTTTGAAAATAACTGGGTTCACCTTCGTAAGTCGAATACAGAGCCTATTATCAGAATTTATACAGAAGCAAAATCCCAGGAAGAAGCGGATCAGTTAGCGGATGAGATGATTGCTAAAATTAATAGCCTGATCTAAAAATTTTAACATCAATTTCATCATTTTAAAAAAGAATTATTATTAACTTTATAGTATTAAGATTTTCAGAACCGAGTATTTGTATATCTCATATCTCAAGTCTTAGATCTTAAACTTGTTTATATTGGAAGAGTATTTTGGAAATGAACTTGTAAAAAAGTTCGAAGAAATGATGGAAAACCATGATGAATTCTACTTCGATACAGAAGAGTTGGAAGACATTATCGTTTACTACCTGGAGCTGGGAGATTTTAATTACGCAGATAATGCGGTAAATTATGGCCTTAAGCTCCATCCCAATTCTTTGGATATCAAGATTAAAAAACTTGAAGTCCTTTTAGAGTGGGAAGAGTATAATACGGCAAAAGAGCTTATTGATGAGTTGAAGGGTTCGTCCATGGAGAACACAGACTTTTTGGTTTGCTATGCTAAGTATTATTCGAATTTAGGAAATCCGAGAAAATCCATTGAAATTTGTAAAAAAGCACTGCAATTGGGGGAAGAAGAAAATTTCCTTCACAACTTTATTGCGGATGAATATGTGAATCTGGGAGATCCTTTTAACGCTCTTAAACATTACCGAAAAGCATTGAAAGAAGATCCAACGGATGAATACTCGCTGGAAAACTGTATGATCTGCTTTAGCGACTTGAATAAGAGTGAGGAGGCTATAGCCTTTCTTAATGAATATTTAGATGAATTCCCCTATTCTGAAATCGCTTGGTTTGAATACGGGCAGTTTTATTTCAACAGAAAGAATTACGAAGAAGCCATTAAAGGATATGATTATCTGTTGGCGATCAATTCGAACTCTGTAGGGGTATACGCCAATAAAGCCGCTTGCTATGAAGCTTTAGGGAAATATAAGAAAGCCATTGAAGTATATGAGGAAATGCTCGAGCTGGAATATACGAAGGCATTTACTTTTTATAAGATAGGGCTTTGTTATAAAGCATTGAAGCAGCCGATTATAGCGCTGAATTCCTTTCAGAAATCTTTAAGGGAAGACCCGCAGTTTTATCTTTCAATGATGGAACAGTCTTATCTGTATGAGGAAATGGGAGGAATGACGGAAGCTCTGCATTTCGCCAAAGAAGCGACACAGTTAAATGAAAACAATCTGGATTATCAGAAAAGATTGGCCTTTTTATTCATTGATTCAGGGAAATTTGAAGAAAGCCTTTCCTGTCTGAAAAAACTGGTTGAAGCTGAACCGTCCAGGTTCTATAACTGGTATGCTTATTCGGAAGTCTTGATGCTTCTGGGAGAATATGAGGAAGCGGTTACGGTATTGATTAATGCGGTGAAAAAGCATGAAAGAGCAGAACTGTATTATCAGCTCAGCAATTGCTATTTCAATCTTAAGGATCCGGAAAAAGCAAAGGTTGCTCTTCAGAAAGCAATGGATCTTGATCCTTCTCTTGCACAGGATATGCAGAAAAAATATCCGTTCATTAAGGATGAGGTGAAAAAGGCTAAAGCCAGAGTAAAAAAGAAAAATTAAAATTCTGTTAAAAAAGAACAGAACAAAATAAAAATCCTGCAGTTATGCAGGATTTATTTTTTTATAAGATTAGGTTTTGTTCTCAGGAAGATCAATCCGGCAATAATTACAGCCGCTCCTATAAATTGCATTGCCGTCAGCTTTTCACCATCTAAAATCCCCCAGATAATAGCAACTATAGGCATCAGTAAAGTAACTGTTGATGCAAAAAGAGGCGAAGAAACTTTTAATAAGCGGTAATTCATCATCATGGCCAACCCGGTGCCGAAGACTGATAATAAGCCTACAAACATCAGCCCGAGCATATTGTCTTCATTAAATTTGAACGTAGAGAAAAACCCCGAAAACGCCAAAGCAATGACAGAAGGAAATAACAAAACGAAAGAAAATACAAAAGCCGATAAGATAGTGGAAGAAACCTCCATTAACTTAGATTTTACCGTGGTGGTACTTACAGCATAGCATAAGGTAGCCAATAGTAATAATAAAATCGGGATCAGCTTAAATTCACCGCCTTCACCCCCTCCGAAAGCCAGTAAACAGACTCCTGTAAAACTGATCAGCGTTCCAACAATCTGTTTTTTTGTCGTCTCAAATTTCCAGACCAAAGCCCCCACGATAATCACGAAGATAGGCATCATAGAGTTGATAATCCCGGCAATACTGCTGCTTACCTCGGTTTCCGCAATAGGGAAAAGAAACATAGGAATAAAATTTCCCGTAAATGCAGCCAAAATAAGCCATTTTAAATGCTTTTTCGGAAACAGTTTGTATTTTGAAACGGCCAGCGGTAGTAAAATAATTCCGGCAATGAGAACCCTTAAAGCCCCTACCTGAAACGGATTAAAATGTTCCAGTGATTTCTTGATCAGAATAAATGACGACCCCCAAATAATAGTAAGGATAAGTAAAAGAATCCATTTTTCTTTATCTGCGTTCATTGTTTTTATGTAAAATTTTTAAAAATTCTTTTTTAGGAATCATCCTTGCACCCAGGCTTTCCAGGTGTTCCGTGTGGGACTGACAGTCGATAAGCTCCAGATTTTTATGGCTTTCCACAAAATGGATAAATCCGGCTTTGGAGGCATTGCTTACTTTGGCAAACATACTTTCTCCACAAAAAACATTCCCGATCTGTAATCCGTAAAATCCACCTACCAGTTCGTCGTTCTGCCATACTTCGATACTTTTTGCCAAACCATACAAATGAAGCTGAATGAAAGCCTCCATAAGCTCATCCGAAAGCCAGGTTCCGGTTTGCCCTTTTCTGGTAGCGTTCTGGCAATTTTTAATGACACCTCTGAAGTTCTGATTTTCAGTAAACGTAAAAATATTTTTGTTTAAGATTTTCCGCATGGATTTGGAAACCTTCAGTTCATCAGGATACAGGACAAACCTTGGCTCCGGACACCACCAAAGAATTTCCTCCCCGGGATTGTACCAAGGAAAAATACCCAATTGGTAGGCGAACCAAATTCTTTCTACAGACAAATCACCGCCAAATGCAATAAGGCCTTCATGACCATCATAAAGCTCGGGATCAGGGAAAGAAATTTCGTTGTCGTCTAATCGGACCATTGTTAGAAAAAAAATCCTACTTAAAAAGCAGGATTGATATTTCGGTGTTTATCTCATTAAAAAGGTAAATCGTCATCGTCGTCTCCTGCGAACGGATTTTCATTAGATACAGGGGTTGCAGACTGGGATGGCGTTGCCTGTGTAGGTTCAGAACCATTGTCAAAAACCTTTTCCAGTCTCCATCCGGTAATAGAGTTGAAGTATTTGGTTTCTCCTTGCGGCGAAGTCCACTCTCTACCTCTGATATTGATGCCTATTTTTACATTTTCTCCTTCAGTCACATTGTCTAATAAATTTATTTTATCAGAAAGAAATTCTATGCTAATTGGCTGTGGATACTGCTCCTGAGTTAAAATAACCATTTCTCTTTTTTGAAATCCGCTTGCAAATGTTTGAGTTTCAAAAACTTTCTTTACCGTTCCTTGTAATTCCATATCATAAATATTAACGATGTAAAAGTAATAAAATGAAATGTAATAGAACGTCTCCCGAACAAATTTTGCAAAAAAAAATATTTTTTCGCTGAAAACTCTTGCAAATACAAAATTTTGCCCTATATTTGCACTCACAAAAACGAAAGAAGTTCTTTAAATAAAAAGGTATAAAAACCAGCGGATGTGGTGTAATTGGTAGCCACGCCAGACTTAGGATCTGGTGCCGTGAGGCGTGGGGGTTCGAGTCCCTTCATCCGCACTATTTCGATGCGAAAATAGCTCAGCTGGTAGAGCACAACCTTGCCAAGGTTGGGGTCGCGGGTTCGAATCCCGTTTTTCGCTCCACTCCATGCCCTGGTGGTGGAACTGGTAGACACGCAGGACTTAAAATCCTGTGTCCGCAAGGACGTACGGGTTCAAGTCCCGTCTGGGGTACTAGCTGATAATCAGCGCACAAGCTCTCTTTTTAAGAGAGCTTTTTTTATGCTCAAAATGAAGGGATAACATTTCTTTGTTGTGCCATTTTCTGATGATTTTATTCTTTTTTCAAAGCTCTTCTTTTTTGGTTTCTATAGTTATGGGCTCATTCAGAAATTACATAAATAGTGATCAATGATCAGGTCTTTCTAAATCGATTTACCAATAGAATTAAAAAGGCATTCAAATAAAATACATAGCATAGGTGGGGTTTTTCGATATTTCTAAATTACTATGACGATTGTTTAAAAATTTTTTTTAAAAAAGTATTTTTTTTAATGATTTTTTTTATAGTTTTGAAATTAAATATAAAAACCACAAACCAAACCACAAAAACTAATATGAGAATCAAAAATACTTTTTTAACCCCCGAATAATAGTTTTCAAAAAGCTATTTTGACAATCTTTAAACTTAAGATTGCCATAAGTCATTCTTTTTAATTTTCCACATAATCCCAATTATTATGTCAAAATCTCTAGGCCATAAAACGGTAGCTTTACTGGTATTATTATGCTCGTTCAGTGCCTATTCTCAACTTGTTGGATCAGATGTCCAAATTTGGGAAAAGTCAAATCCAACACTTCGTGAATCCGGTGTCTCAAAGGAAAATATTCTCAATTTCCATTATGGAATTAAGGATAAACTTCTGAAAAAATATATCAAGCACAGTAAAAATAAAAGCCATACTCTAAGTTTGGTTCATACTTCAAAAGAAGATGAAAAAATCTGGGAGAATGAAGGCCGGAAAATATCCCTCAGTAATTATATCTATGAAAAGAAAGAAGAGAGTGGTAATGTGAAAATCCGCAAAAGGCCAAGTATTTTTACTTTTACTGGGAATGCCGAAAACCCGAATGGGAAGCCAGACAGTATTAAAATAAAGTTGGAGGACCGTAATCTTTATGAAATGATTTTCATTCCAAGAAAAGCCCGGAAAATGGACCTTAATAAAATCCATTCTTATCTATCGATTAAGTATGGGATTTCTTTGGAAAAGGGAAAATATTATGGAAGTGATGAAAAAGTAATCTGGGACCCGGACAAGCATAAAGATTTTAAGTATAGACCTACGGGATTGGGAAGAGATGACGGAAATGAACTTTATCAAAAACAATCATGCAACCAGGAAGATCTATTTTTAACAATCGGGAAAACGGATATAAAAAAAACTAATGCAGAAAACACCAGTCTTTTTGATCATAATAATTTTGTAATGTGGTCTGACGACAACAAATCAATGACAATGAAGGCTGACGGAAACTTTAAGGTTCTCGAAAGAAGTTGGGAAATTAATTTTATAGGCTCTACTGTTCCAAAGTCAGACTATAAAGTAAGGGTGGATAAAAAGATCATTAATCCTGATTCTCTTCCTTCTGTCTATTGGATGTTTCTGAAAAACTCCGGAGGAGAATTAACGAAAGTGCAGGGTGTTGAAAACGAGAATTATATAGACTTCAGCAAGGTAGATTTCTATAAGGACAAAGAAGGTGAACTCAATCATTTTACATTCGCAATCAGTCCTCTCAGAGATGCAAAGGAGAATGGTCAAATCAATTCCGGTTCATCCTCGGTGAATGAAAATCAAATTTCTTTAGATGTAGATCAAATTGTTCTTTATCCTAATCCTGTTAAAAAAGGACAAAACTTTACGGTAAAATTCCCTGAGATGGAAAATCTGGCCATATCTATTTATGATGGCGGAGGACGATTGATTAAACTGGAAAAAATTAACCATAACTCAAGATCATACAGCAGTTCACTTAACATTCAAAGTTCTTATCTGATCAGTGTAACACAGAACGGAAAAGTAATCAAAACATTCAAATTAATCGTCGATTAAAAACCAAACCATGAAAAAAAGATCGTTACAACTTCCTTTTACAAAGAAGTCAGCTCTGATAGTGTGTTTTTTTGCAACACTGTTTGCTTTTGCCAGTTTTACCAAAGAAGACAGATATAAAGTAAGAGAATGGAAAAAAAACCTGATGAGCAGGCTGGTGGATAAAAAGTATACCAATCAGCCCACTACAAAATTAAATGAAACTTTATCTGAAGATCAATCTGATATAAACAATGTAAATCAAAATGTATTAGAATCTAATGTTGGCCCTGCAGGTTCAAATTTAAATTATACATCAGGGATACGGCTAGAATCTGAAAAAAAGACTCCGGATATCATGTCCTCTTATTCTGCCAAAGAAAAAGAAGGAACGATAGGAGTATTTTCAGATCAGGAAGAGGACAGGATTTCGGACAACTTTTTTACTATTGATATTCCTGTTCTGAATAAAGAAAATACCCTTGCTTACCTAGAATATGACTTGTATGGTTTAGCCTCGCATCAGTCGGTGGCAAGATCCCTGAATCATAATCTGGCAATCGGAGGAGAGATTATTGTACCTCAGGCAGCCTGGAGTCATCAGAAGGAAGAATTAAGTCCGGAACTTATTAAAAATGGTATCAATACTATTTTATTTACATCACCTTCCTCAGGGGTAAAATACAAGATCAAAAATCTTAAAATTGTTTTTGAAAAGAATAGAAGTACATCTGAAGATTTGATTATGAATTCTATTCTTTCAGGCGATCAACTGTATGTAAAGGGAATCAACAGACGATTGCAGGATCTGACTATAAATAGTGATCACGTTACTATCAAAAATGGGGAATTTGAAAAAAACATCAGGTTATCAGAAAAGGATAAACTGGCCGGAAAATTTTCGGTGACGGCTAATGGAATTACTCAATCATATAAGATTCCTGCAGATACAAAATCATTTAAATCGTTAAATAATAATTATTTTAATTCCAAAAGGATAACTGTTTCCAACGATAAAGAATTTGATATCCAATATGAAGATTTACAGTTAAAAATAGAAAAGGAAACATCTGAGGCTGCTGATATTGAATTGCTAAAACTCAGAGAAAAAGATATTCCTGCAACTTCAAATGGTCTCAAAAATATTACTCCGGACAAATCAGCCTATCGTTTTTCAATAATTTCAGGAAAGCTTAATAAAAAAGTTAAGATCACTATTCCTTATGACGAAAAAAAATTAGGTCTCTTTTCTCCAAAGGATATCAAAGTTTTTTCATTTGACTATACTAAGAAGAAGTGGAAGATTGTAGAATCAGCAGATATAGACCAAAAGAATAAAACGGTAACATTTGAAGGGGATGGTGACGGTGATTATATCAATGGAATTATTTCTTTACCCGAATCACCACAGTTGAACTCTTTTGCGCCCACAACAATCAGTGGGCTGAAAGCTGCCAATCCTGTGAGTGCTCCTTTAATGCAAGCTCCTACAGCAAGTCAGAAAGGAGATGCCAATATCAATTACCCATTGATTTTACCGGCAGGTACCTCGGGTATGCAGCCCTCATTATCTGTTACGTATAGTAGCGACAGTGGAAATGGCTGGATGGGAGAAGGATGGAACATCGGCGGGTTATCGTCAATATCAGTAGACACAAGATGGGGGACGCCAACTTTTACTGCCGGCCAGGAAAGTGAATTATATTCATTGGATGGAGAAATGCTGGTGTACCCGGAAGGCTATTTGCCTCACAGGCATAACAAAGTTAATGCAAATGGTACTTTTGATACTTCACGGCAGGCAAGAAACGGGTCCGGATCCAAAACCTTCTATTTGAGAAGAAATCATGATTTTACTAAAATTGAAAGATTCGGAACAAGTACGGCAGATTACAGATGGGTTATTACTTCCACAGACGGAACAAAATCTTTTTACGGTGGTGACCAGTCAACGCTTATTCCCAATGCGGTTTTGAAAAATAATAACGGAAACATTATTCAATGGGGAATCTGGAAAGTAGAGGATGTTCACGGAAATAATATTATTTACGAATATAAGAACCAATCTATCAACAACTTTACAGGAGATGACCAGAACCTTAATGCGGGCTGGGTATTCCATATTGATAAAATCTTTTATTCGGGAAGGAACGGTCAGAAAGGGCCTTACATTATAACATTTTTTAATGATACTCCGAGGCAGGATAAACAAATTAATACCAAAGGCGTCCTCAAAAGAATTGAACCCTATTTACTTACCAAAATAAATGTTGATTTTAAGAACGCAAGTAACCAGCAGCTGAGCATACGATCTTATAACTTCACATACAATACAGGGATATTTCAGAAAAGCCTTCTGAGTAAAATGAAATTGAAGGTTATTGATCTGCGGTATGACGGAGCTGCGTTTGATTATAATTTTGAATATTATGATAATGGAACAGTCTTCGGAACCGCAACCGATATAGCAACTCCCGGGACTGATGCCTTCTCTGAAGTAGTAAGTTCTATAACAACCCCTTCCAAAATAAGTGCAGACAATAATTTTGAATGGGGATGGTCTTTAAGAACAGGAGGTGGATTGGCATTATTCAGGCCTCAATTGGGCGGCGTAAAAAACTTTATGCTCTCACTGTTTGGTGGTGCTTCATATCCCCGAATGAAAAGAGGACAAGAGTTGGTAGATTTCAATGGTGATGGAATAGCAGATATTTTATATCGCAAAAGAAATGGTGACAATGGCATTAAACTGATTCCCGGAAGTGTTGATAGCAATGGCCAGCTGGTATTCAACACTTCACAACAATCGGTAGGAAACCTGAACAGTAATTTTTCACATTCAAAAGGGACAACATGGAACTTGGGAGGAAGCGTTGTATTCAACTGGTTTAAAATAGGATTTGATTTTTCATATATTAATTCGGAAAGTGAAAATGAAACTCCTATTTACATGATGGACGCCAATTCTGACGGACTTCCCGATGTGATTAAGGATGATAAAGTCTGGTTTAACCGAAAAAACGGAAACTCTCAGGAAATGGTAATTACCAGCGATTTAACAGAAAATATGATAATTACCGGGAATGCTCCACAACCTTATACAGAGCCTGAAGATCCCGACGACATTGATCCGGTAAAGCCCAAAAATGATGTAGTTAAGGTTTGGATCGCGCCGAAAAACGGATTTATAGAAATTTCAGATGAAATAGCGATTGCTTTAGGTCAAGATAATACTGCGAAAGCTGTTTATTCCATAGAAATTAAAAACCCGAATAATGTTTCAAAAAATTGTCGTTTATATTTAAGGGAGCTTACCGGGACTGCAAGCCAAAGCATTTCGATACGTCAGTATGACAGTTATCCTGGAACGCCATTAGGAGTAGCAAATTCTTCAAGACTTTATGTAAAGTCCGGAGAAAAAGTATATTTCAGGCTGCACAAAAGGTCCGGAACAAATTATATTGTAAATACCAATCCTGTAGTTACGTATACCGACAATGTTGGAAATCCGTTACATGATGAATTTGTTGAAGAACAAGATGGATTTATGCCCAATCACACCAATTATGATGATAAATTCTTTTTGAACAATCTGACGAAGTCATTGAAATTTACAGAACAGGCTAATATTCGCATTACTATTCCCGAATTTACCATACCTACATTATCGGACAGGGTAAAATATTCTATCGTTTTGATTAAAGAAGATGCCAGTGTGGCACAGAATCAGCAAACGACCATCAATGTAATTTATGAAGAAACGGTGGGACCATCACCAGGTGTGCCTGTAACGGTTTCACCGGTGGATATTAATTATACAGTTCCTGCGCTTAATGCTCCGGATGAAGCATGGCACCTAAAGTTTTTGGTGGAAACGGATTCTCATATCAATAAAGAAATTGAATGGAATAACATTTTGGTTGAGGGTTATCCTAATGCTTCTCACAGGCATTATGGTGTTGCTCAATATCCATCTTACCATATCAGAGATTTCAAAAAGAAATTTGATATTTCTACCCTGAATAATTTACCATCGGGTAATGATGAGTACTCAATATCTATTAACAAGAATTTTAGTTTTACTCCTTCTGTTCCGGGGAGATTCATGTATGTGATTAAGAAAAAAGGTATTTTTCTTGATAAAAGGATTGTAGAAATATCTAACGGTACATTAAAAGAGTATACGATAGATTATAATCTTATTAATGGAAACGATCCAATCCCTTTTTATCATGGAGATCCTACAATCAGTATTATTGATGACGCAGAAAAACTGAATATCTTAATTTTCTGTGATACGAATAAAGACCGACTGGCATACGAAGCCCTTAAATTGCAGCTGAACAATAATATATTTAATATTTATAATCAGGCTGGGGGTTCTCTTTTAAATTATACCACCGAAACATCAATAAACACGGGAGAATACAATGGGGTAAGTGCCGTTTATCACAACTGGGGGCAATTTCTCTATAATGAAGCCAGAGATATTGTTCCGGCTCCGGGAAGCACCAATCAGCAACCTCCATTGATCCCTGGTTGTGAACCGCGTAAGGAGAATGACTGTATTATTATCCCAACAGGGCCAAGCACTAGTACGGCTCCTGCCTATACAACCAATCCAAATACACCAAAAGATCAGTATGGTGCATTAATTAACGATGCGACTCTTGAAAATCCGTTTCAGTTTAATTTAAATTTCCCCGCTTGTGCAGGGATTACCAACTCTCAGCAATACGGAGAATGCGTGGGAGACCAGCTTGCCAATGATTTTCAAAACAATTATGCTAATAACCAGGTATTTGGTGCGGCATCTCCTTTCACTCCGCTAAACCCATATAAAACCGAAAAATTAAGTGAGCATAAATGGCTTAACCAGATGTTTCATGAGCAGTATTCCAAAAAAGGAAGCTTCAAAGATGATGAGACGCCAACGTCTCCATTTTTAGACAGTGATACCGATGAAGACGATATTGAAGTAGCCAATAACCCAAATACAAGAATGTTTGCTATTTCTAAAAAACAGAAAAGCAAGTCGAAAACAAAAAATGCCGGAATTGGTATCGGGCTTACTTTCACCAATTCAACTTCTGAGCTGAGAAATATCGGGAATATCCAGACGCAGGACTTTTTTGATGTGAATGGGGATAATTATCCTGATATGCTGTATAGAACCCAATCTCAGCAAACCAGCATTCTGGGGGGTCTGAAGGGTGCACAGAGTGGTATAGAAGGTACAGACAAGGTAATCACAAGAACGGACGATTTTATGAATACCAAATCCATAGCATTTGGTCCTTCAGGAAGTAAATCGGTAGGAAGACAAACCAATAACAGCGATACAAATGCAACAGGGGATACGTCTGTTTCATGGTCAATGAGCGTAGGCACTTCCAATTATCCGAATTCCTACAATAAAACTTCAGAATATTGGATGGATATTAACGGAGACGGCCTTGCGGATAAGATTGAAGGAAATAATTACAAGCTCAACTTTGGAACCGGATTGGTTAATGGAAGTATTCCGGGATCAACAGGATCTTTTGCAGGATTCGAAGAACCGGTATCAAAGCCTGTATATTCATCATCTTTTGGAATTGGAGGTGGTATAAATTCTGTTATTGATGCAGTTCAGGGAGTTGAACTGGGGATCGCTATTTCCGGTGGAGTTGGCGGAGGATCTTCTACGGCTACTTCAAAAAGATCATTCCTGGATGTGAACGGAGACGGATTGGTAGATATAGTTCAGGTGGATGAGAATACCGGGCAAACGAATGTAAAATACAATTTAGGTAACCGCTTTGCCAGTCCTGTAGGCTTAAATGCCAGTCTGGCGGAAGAATCAAAAACACACAGCGGATATGCCAACTTAAACGGAGGGTATTATATCAATATCCCATGTATCGTTATTTTTGGTATTCCTATTTTGTATGTAAAACCTTTTGGAGCGGACCTCTCTGCAAACGTTGGGCTATCTGTATCTGAAATCAATAAAGGGTTGAGAGACGTTAATGGTGATGGCCTTCCTGATCTTGTGGTTAACACGAATGGTGGCCTAAGGATACACTATTCCCAGATCGGTAAGACGAATAAGCTTAAAAAAGTATCCTATGCCGAGTATTATTCCGTTGATCCTCCCAAAAATCTAGGAGCTGCATTTACCATTAATTATGGATTCTCTAAACCTTCCTACAATGATCCTCAGGCAAAGCTGGTCATGTCAGAAGTTGTTATACCGAATCCTGATGCCTTCTCGGGAACCTATACTTTGAGTACAAGCGGCAAAGATAGGATTACTCGATTTGACTATGAAAATTCCAGATACGACAGAAGAGAGCGGGAGAAGTATGGCTTTGCTAAGGTTAAGACCTATGAAATGTCTGATAACTCTACTATTTACCGTACAACCGTTCAGAACTATTATAATCAGAATTATTTCATTCGTGGTTTATTAAAATCTGTAGAAACGTATGGTGGTACCGGAACATCCAACCTATTATCCACTTCTGTAAATACCTATAAACTGTATCAATTTAATTCGACCGTTACTGAGTTGACAGAACTGCCTGCTGCTCAGTTTGAAACATATGATGTGGGAGGTACAGAAGGGAAAAAAATGGCTCGTGTCTTAATGTCCGGCACTACAAAAACAAGTTATGAAAGTGGGAATTCAATTTCTACCCAGAGCCAGTTATTTTATAATAACAAAGGCCAGCTTACCAAGTATCAGTATACAAGTCCTTCTACGAGTTATAACAGTGTGATATCTTATCATACCAATCTTAATAATAATATACTGAATATTCCAAGTACGATCACGGTTTATCCCGGGACAGGTGCTGTGAATCCTCTGCGTAAGCGTTCTACAGAAATTACAAACTTCAATACCGGGGACATAAGCAAATATAAAGTATGGCTTACCTTAGGAGAAACAGCAGAAACAGATGTAACGTATGATGCTTTTGGGAATATTAAAACAATTAAATATCCGCCAAATGAATTTAATGAAAGAAATCAGCTGGAATATTTCTATGACCCTATGGGGAAATATGTAATTCAGGTAAAAGATCTTATTTTTAATTTGTCTTCTTATGCGACATATGATCCTATGATGGACACTGTTTTGGAATCTACGGATGCCGCAGGAAACAAGATGGGCTATGAACATGACGGATACGGAAGACCGCTTAGAATAATTAGCCCTAATGACTGGCAGTCGCAGGCATATACCATTTCTTATTCTTATTATGATACCCCGGTGACACTAAGTAATGGTAACAAATTATATCTTTTCACGGCAAAAACAAATCATCTTGATCCTTATCATCCGAATAATGATATTGAAACCATTTCTTTTGCTGATGTTACAGGTGAAGTTATACAGGTGAAAAAAGATATTGAGATCGATGATGAAGAGAAAATGTCGGTTTCAGGAAGAGTCATTAAAGATAATTTGGGAAGAGCGGTACAGCAATATCATCCGGTCTTTGAAAATAAAGATCCATTATTAAATGATAAGTTGACCTTAACGGTTGGTCAGCACCATACTTCTGCAGGCTATGATTATAAAGACAGAAATGTTTCTTCTACTGATGAAGCCGGAAATTCTGTTGACAATAAGTTTTTCATAGAAAATGGAAGATTTAAAACCGAAACGATCCAAATGCAGAATGCGTCAGCTGAGATCAGAACAGAAGTTTTTGCAAATGCCGAAGGTAAAACAATAGAAACGAGAAATTATTTGCCGGGACAGGTTCTAAATACACTTTTCTCATATAACCAAATAGGAGAAATTATAAAAGTTACTGATCCGGAAGGTTTGGAAACCGGCTTCAGCTATGATATGGGCGGAAGGAGGTTAACTCAGTCCCATCCGGACCGAGGTGAAACTTCATATACCTATAGCAAGGCAGGACAGCTTACCCATGTTCTGAACAACAACCTGAGCAATAATGGAGGTATTCCGATTCATTATAAATATTCGTACAACCGTTTGACAAATATCAATTTGCCGGATATCCCGTCAGGAACAAATCCTGCTAATGTATCGTATAGCTATGGGGTCTCAGGAAATAGTGCCGGAAGAATTACAGAGAAACAGGATGGCACCGGAATAGCCTATTACCAATATGGAAAAATGGGTGAGGTAACTAATGAGTACCGAGGAATATATGGTTTTTATATGCCAACATTGGGCTTTAACATTTCATACCAGTATGATAACTGGAACAGAATCCGAAAAATTGTTTATCCTGATGATGAAGTCGTTCATTACCAATATGATCTGGGAGGAAACCTCAAGAATATCGCCAATGAAGAAGGCTATGAATATGTAAAATCCATTAAATACGATCATTACGAGCAACGAACAAATATTGTTTTTGGCAACGATACTTCATCTACCTTTGCCTACGAGCCGGGAATGAGAAGGTTGCAGAGCCATCTTTTAAAGGATGCCAACAGCAATGTCTTATTGAATGGAAATTACAATTATGATTACGCAAGTAATATTATAGGAATCCAAAATACAAGTCAGACGACCAATTCCGGATTCGGAGGAAATTATACTCTTCAATATGAGTATGATACCCTTAACAGACTTTTGAGCTCTTCGGGCAATGGTGAACCTAACCGAAAAGAAGGTTTACCACCTACCCCAATAGCAGGAAGCATAACCTCGATGTATGAGACCACCTTACTTTATAACATGAGCAGTGGAATAGATACAAAAAGACAGCATCATGACCAGGACGGAATAATAAATACAGCTAACACTTATGAAAATAAGTATAGCTATATTAAAGGCACTCATATGATAGAAAGAGTTACAGATGTTTCTACTGGGAATGTGGAATATTTTAAATATGACAGTAACGGAAATGCAATCAATCATACAACGCCTCAGACAGGGCCTACTGACCTTTTCTGGGACGAACAGGACAGGCTGAGGGCTATTCATACGAAGGAAACAGGTTCATTCCAGTATTATGTATATGACGACAAAGGAGAACGCACCATAAAAGCAAACCTTAGCAATGATGCAGAACTGTACCAGAATGGCGAGATGGTAGATAATGGCTTCGTGTTTGATAGCTTCAAGGTGTATCCAAACCCTTATACTGTGTATACTTCAGATGGTATGCTTACCAAACATTATTTTGCGGGAGATCAGCGTATAGCAAGCTATATTAAAGATGTAGGGACTATTTTTAATAACAGACAGGCAGTATCGGCAGGTAGCAAAGAGAGTGCGGACTCTAAAAATAAACAAGCCGTCGCTGAAAATGATTTTAAAAACTATTTATTAAAAGCCGGATACAGAACTGCTGACATAGAAAAAGAATTTGCCCGGGCTATGGCTCCTGTAGGAGGTATTTATTACCTGCACGGCGATCATTTAGGTACAGCAACTTATGTTACCAATGAATATGCAGAGCCTACACAATTTTTCTTAAATTTACCGTTTGGCGAGACGATGGTGGAGCAGCAGGAACCAACTTCATACGTCAATCCGTATAAGTTTAATGCGAAAGAATTAGACAGCGAAACAGGTCTTTACTATTATGGAGCTAGATACTATAATCCTAGATTAAGTGTTTGGTATGGGGTTGACCCGTTGGCTATCTATAATCCTGTAATGGAAACTGAGTTCTATGGAGATGGGCAGCATAATGGCGGAGTGTATTATTGGGGAAATCTTAACCCATATATTTACACTTATCAGAATCCAATAAAATATATTGATCCTAATGGAAAGCAGACTGTATCTGGATGGGTTACTACGAAGCTTAAAAGTTCAGTTAAAGAAGTTTATTATGGTTCATTTTCAAATTACTCCAATTCTGTATTCGTGCCAGGAAGAATTAAAGAAATCAGAAGCCCATTTGTTAATAATTGTTGGCATGCTTCTGAAAGACAAATTCAAAATGCGGGTAATTTTGAATCAGGGAAAGCTTTCGAGAGAATTAATATGATAGAAAGTTCTAGACAGCCTAAAGATTCTCAAACGAATGTAAATATAGTTGAGGGAACAAGTTTGGTTTTAGATAATTTAAAAAAAGGGAGACCTGTTATGGCTGGAGTGAGTTATAGTGATAGTCAAAATATTAATGAAAATGTAGCGACTGACCATTTTATTACAATAGTTGGTGCTGGATCAGATAAAAATGGATCTTATTTTTCTTACGTTGATAATGCTGCTACTTCAGGAAGAGAATCGGGAGAAAATACTCAAGAAAACAGGTTGTATTTTGATCCAAAAAGCAATAAATTTATAGACAATACTCCCCCACTTAAACACGCTAAAAAATATATTTTATCGGAAGTTAGACCAACAAAAGTCAAATCAAAGAATTAACCAAAGCTTCTCAAATAAACTAAATAAAGCCAAAAATCATGAAAAAAAAAATGATATATATATATTTAATAATTGGGTTTTTGCCAATATTTATAGTCGTTTATATGTATTTAAATCCATCTATAGATAATAAAGATTTTGATTTAGAATATAGAATTTCCAGAGGTGAAAAGAAATATGCTAAAGCTAGAAATAATAATTATTCTGATAATGATTATAGATTTAATCATCTTGGTTATTGTAATGACCTTGAGGGAAGAAAATTAATAATACATTCACTGGATAAAGAATCTAATGGAAAAGAGAGGGTTATTTTTGTTGTAAAAGATGCGGGGGAAAAATTTCCAACTGCAACAATCGATTATTTTGGACCAAATAATAATTTTAATCTTTTTAAAATTAAATATGTGGCAGATTCTATTTTCATATGGAAAAAAAAATCTGTAGTGCAAGAAAAGGAAGAACTTTTTTTTAAGGGAGAAAAATGCCGATAATTTAATTTTGGAATTGGAAATCTCTAGAAATATCATTTGTTTTTTAGAAAGTTATCGTATGAGAAAACAATTAGACTGTTTTTCCCTTTAGAGGAAAGGTTGATAAATTTTTACTTGACAACAAGCTTGATAATTTGATATATAATGAGAAACAATACTGATTGGGTACAATTATTAGATTTAGACCTTCTTCTAATGACCAAATGTCATTAAATTTTAAGAATGAATTAGAAAAATGTAATGATAAAAAAGATTTAAGATTTTGTTGAATTTTAAAAAATACAACGACTCCCCTCGAACAAATGTTGTGAGAAAAAGTATGACAAAAATGTTCATTCTCTTGGAAGAGATCTAAAAGCATATTGCGGGAACAGGGAGTGGTAGAGGAACATGCCGTGTAATATTTAAAGAATCTTCGGAATGGAGTTGCTCTCTTTTTTCAGACATAATTGTTATACTTTCTAATAGAAAAAATATAAACATTAGGATTAACATTAATCCTAATGTTTTTTTAAGTTTACGGATCCTTATCTTGTGGTGACTTCCATCATTTGAGATCCCGCTTTCCAACCCAAATAAAATTTCTATTTTTGTGAAAGTCCTTATTTCATGAAAAAAATTATTCTGATCGAAGATGAAACCAGTGTAGTGTCCTTTATCAAAAAAGGATTGCAGGAAAACGGATATGAAGTTTCAGTGGCTTTTGACGGGCGTACAGGCGTACAGCTCGTACAGGCCAATGATTTTGATCTAGTGGTTTTGGATATCATGCTTCCGGAAATGAACGGTTTGGATGTCTGCAAAGAAATCAGGAAAACCAACAAGCATGTCCCGATTCTTTTTTTAACCGCACTAGGGACCTCTGAAAATATTGTTCTGGGACTGGAAAGCGGGGGAGATGATTATCTGGTAAAGCCTTTCAAGTTTATTGAATTGGTTGCCCGAGTAAAATCTTTATTGAGAAGAAGCCATACCAATGGAAATGTTCCCGAGATGGCAGAGCCGGAAACCGATCATGAGCATGTCTTTCAGTTTTCAGACTTAATGGTGAATGATTATACTAAAAAAGTGACCCGCGGAGGGGAAGAAATTACTCTGACTTCCACAGAATATAAATTACTCTTATACTTCCTGAATAATCCTGAAAAGGTGATCTCAAGAGCCGAAATCCTGGATGCGGTTTGGGGAGTTAATTATGAATTGGGGACCAATGTGGTGGATGTTTACGTGAATTATTTAAGAAAAAAACTAGACAATCAGGAAGATAATAAACTAATCCATACCGTTATAGGAATGGGATATGTTTTGAAAAAACCATAAAGAATGTTGAACAAGATTGTTGTTACGAATCAAACCAAAACAATGGTGCTTTTAATGCTGGTTTTTACCGTCATTATATTGCTGTTCAGCGGATTGGTGTATTTTTCGATCGTCAACTTTTCCCACCAGAGATTTTATGAACTGCTCAAAATCCGTACGACCACTATTGTACAGATCGAGAAAAGCAAAGAGCATCTTGATCTTCCGGAGAACTATGTTTTAAATAATCTGAACGATGAGGAGCTCCCGATGGAAAAAGATTATGTTTTTGCCGTTCCTATGGACTCCAATTTTAAAAAAATATCAAAAGAAGTCCATATTCCGGATGCTTTTTTTAAGAATATCCTGAGAAAAGGAGAAGCCAACTATAATGACAAAGAATTTTATTATATAGGTCAGTCATTTAAATTTCATAATAAAGAATATATTGCGATCGCTTCGGCAAAAAACCATTATGTGGTGTACTATCTGGGATTTTTAAAAAGAACGCTGATTACGTGTATTGTACTTTCACTGTTCTTCAGTATGATTTTTTCTTTTTATCTGTCTAAAACATTATTTAAACCAATTCTCAAAATTACAGGTAAAGTAAAGCAGATCAGCTCTGAAAACCTTCATTTAAGACTGGAATCCCAACCGGATAATAAAGAACTGAACGAGTTGGTGGATACCTTCAATGATATGCTCAACCGTATTGAAACCTCTTTTGAAACTCAAAACCATCTGATTGGCAATGTATCTCACGAATTGCGGACTCCTCTTACATCTATCATGGGTGAAGCCGATGTGGCTCTTTCCATCAACAGAACTGCGGAAGAATACAAAGAAACGTTGGAAATTATTCTGGATGAAGCTGAAAAATTAGACAGAAAAATCAAGGCTTTGCTGATGATCGCGCAAACGGGATTTGACGGAAAGATCCAGAAAATGGATAAGGTAAGAATGGACCAGTTGCTTTGGGATGTGATTGAAACCTTACGAAGAATAGATCCTAGAAATAATATCTACCTGGATATAAGCATGTTACCGGATAACCCGAAAAAGCTGAAGGTTCAGGGTAACGAACAATTACTACACCTTGCCGTAGCCAATATTATCAATAACGGATGCAAATATTCTAATTTCCAACAGGTAAAAGTTTCATTGGGCGCAACGGATACGGATGTGTACATTATTGTAAAAGATAACGGAATCGGAATCCCGCAACAGGAAATGAATAAAATCTATGATCCCTTCTTCAGGGCTTCCAATACCAAAAACTACGAAGGCTATGGAATCGGGCTTCCTCTGGCAAGAAATATTGTGAGAATGCATCACGGCGAATTAATCGTAAGTTCCAATGAAAATCAGGGAACAACCGTACAGCTCCGTTTCCCTAATTTCTATAGTACACAATCCGAGGAAAAAGGAATTTAATTCGATTTCACTCAACATTATTATCATATTAACAATAACAAAGAGATAGGTTTTATATTATAAAATCTGCATAATCTGCTCAATCCGCGAGATAAAAAAAACAACTCTTCAGGCTTCATAATTCCGATATTAATAGGACTTAACAATTTTCTAATCTCATTTTAATCTCTTTAATGACATTTTAATTCCATTCCAAAAAGCTTCTAATCTGGTCACTCTAGTTTTGTATTATCAAAAAATAAGATAACAACAAAACCTTACTCATATGACCAAAACCATTTTAATAGCCACAGATTATTCTCTTGAATCTTTAAAAGTATTAAAGAAAGTATTACAGGAAAAAGAAGCTTCGGAAGATCAGAACCGATACAATATTCTTTTGGTTTCCGGGTACGATATGGGAGACTCCATCAGAGATCTTTTGTTCACCACCAAAAATTCAATCTTCAATAAAATAAGGTCCCAGGAGTTTTGTGATGCCTATGGAATCATTAAAAACAAATATCCGCACCTCATTAACAGAATTGTCTGTGATATTTTCACCGGCAGTTTTCAGAGAACATTCAATAATTATGTAAAAGCAGAACAGATAGAAGAAGCTTATTATTCCTCCTCCATCAGGAGCAAAGGAAAAGGAAAGTTTGACATCATTCCTTACATCAGAAAATGTAATGCCTTCGAGGCTCATGAAATTATAATTGACATCCCGGAAAGGCTTCCGGAAAGAGGAAGACTGGCCGAAATCTTTGTTGAGGTCTAAAAAATAAGTAAAAACACAATCATATAAAATATTTGAAAAATGTTAAGAAATTATAGTAACAGCAGGACATTGGGAGACAATATAAGACTGGGGACGCTGACTGCCTTTACGGCGGGGACTATAAATATAGCATCTCTATTGATATTTCTTTCTTTCACCTCCAACGTAACAGGACACTATGCTATTTTAGCGGCGGAAATAAGTAAAGGAAACTGGACACAGGTGGCTGTTGTCGGAGGATGGATCTTTTTATTCTTCTTCGGTAGCTTTTTATCCAACCTTATTGTCATCAGCTTTAATAAAAAAAGTAAATATTTTGCTCACGCTATGCCAATCGTGCTGGAAATTCTGTGTTTGCTGTTTGTAGGAATTTACGGACAGTTTTATTATCAGAAAACCCTGGAAGAAACAGAATCTTTGGTTGCATTGATGCTATTTGCTACCGGTCTTCAGAATGGCTTAACGGCAAGTATCTCTAATTTTTCAGTAAAAACCACACACCTTACGGGAACAACTACCGATTTGGGAATATTGTTTTCCATGTTCACACATAAAAAATACAGAAGAAACGGAGAGCTTATTGGCAGGGCTAAGTTATTGATGAGTATTATGTTGGCTTACATTTTGGGAGCGGTATTTTCAGGATTAACGTACTATTATCTGGAATTTAGAGTTTTCTATGTCATCTGTTTATGCCTTTTGGTTGTTATCGGATATGATGCCTATAAAATTCACTTGAGACACTTTAACACCAGATACAGATACAGCAGGATTTACAAAAAACCTACTCTCGTTGCTTATCTGTATGATAAGATTCACGGGATCCCACAAAGAAAAACAAAAAGGAAACTTGCTTTTGATGATTAATTGAGCATATATCAGTATTAATTTTGTGTAAACCAGCTGTGAACCAACCCTCTGTCGCATCATGCAATCAGAGGGTTGTGTTTTTGTAAAAGAAAAATTTATATTTTTGTATGTTGAGGATAAATTGAATTCGCTTTTTTATTGTTTTTATTCCCGTTTCCTTTGATTATTTTTGTAAGTTCATTTTACATTGTATGCCAGATATTATTCAGCTTTTACCGGATCACGTAGCCAATCAGATTGCAGCAGGAGAAGTGGTGCAGAGACCTGCGTCCATAGTGAAGGAGCTCTTGGAAAACGCCATAGATGCTGATGCCTCCAAAATCGAACTGATCGTACGAGACGCAGGAAAAAACCTGATTCAGGTAGTAGATGATGGAAAAGGAATGTCTGAAACCGATGCAAGAATGGCATTCGAAAGACACGCAACCTCTAAAATCAAAGGAACGGATGATATCTTCAGGATTTCAACAAAGGGATTCAGAGGGGAAGCTTTAGCATCTATTGCAGCCGTTTCCCAGGTTGAATTGAAAACCAAACAGAAAGATACGGCCGTTGGAACCAATATTTATATTGAAGGAGGGGTTTTTCAGTTTCAGGATCCCGTGCAAACGGCAGATGGATCTAACTTTCTGGTGAAAAACCTGTTTTATAATGTTCCGGCGAGAAGAAAATTCCTCAAGAATAATAATGTTGAATTCAGACATGTTATTGATGAATTCCAAAGAGTTGCATTAGCCCATGAGAATATAGAGTTTTCCTTATTCCATGATGACGAACCCGTTTTCCGTTTGAGAAAAGGAAGCCAGATGCAGCGTATTGTGGATATTTTCGGAAGAAAGCTACAACCGCAACTGATCCCGATTAAAGAAGATATCATGTGGTGTAAGCTTCATGGTTTTGTTGCCAAGCCTGAAGGAGCCAAGAAAACAAGAGGCGAGCAGTTTCTTTTTGTCAACGGAAGATTTTTCAAAAGCCCTTATTTCAACAAAGCGGTCCAGGAAGCATTTGAAGGATTACTCTTACCGGGTTATTTACCAACATTTTTCCTCTTCTTAGAGCTTGATCCTGAGAAGATAGACGTTAATATCCATCCGCAGAAGACGGAAGTGAAATTTGAAGATGAGCATCTTATTTTTGCTTTGATCCGGTCAACAATAAAGAGATCATTGGGAATCTACAACGTAGCACCAAGCCTGGATTTTGAAAAAGACCCGCAATTGGACGAAATCATGCATACCCCGTTTCCAAGCAAAGGAAACAGTGTAAATATCAAAATGCCTGAAATTGTTGTTGATAAAGATTATAATCCCTTTTTGGAAGAAAAGGAAGTTAAGCAGGTAGAAATTCAGAACCTTACAGAAATGTATCATCAGAATATTACTGCTGAACCATCAAAAATTAATCTTTTTGAAGATGAAGATTTTGACGAAGATCTGATGAGGCTTCCCAATGGGTACTGGCTTTTCAATAAAGGAGACAGGACATTAATGCTGGATTTGGGAAGAATGCATCGGCTTGTTGTTTCTGAGAATATGACAGGGGTGAAGAAAGGACCGGTAAACAGCCACTCCCTTCTCTTTTCTTTGGAGTACCACATGAATGAAATTGAGAAGAACAAGTATAAATCGATCAAAAAATATTTACCGGAATTGGGGTTTGACATGAAAATTGCTCATGAAAATGTACTGAGGATTGATACGGTTCCGGAAGGCCTGAAAGAAACCCAGGTGATGAAGTTCCTGGAAGACCTGTTTGAGATCCTGGAATATAAAACGGAAGAAGAATTTATGCAATATTATCAAAACCAATGGAACAAGATGCAGTCGAAATCCAGATTTGATTTTATTTACAAAAAAGATGCAGAGCAGTTGATTAAGGATTTCACGGCATTAGGTTTCCCTGAGTTTTTACCTAACGGAAAAAGATGCTTTTATGAAGTTCCGTTTAATGATTTTAAAAACAAATTTTAGAAAAAATGTTCAACAATATACCACCGATTACAAGAAATATTATCATTATCAATGTGATTATATTTATTGTTTCCTTTTTCATACTCCCTCAGTTGTATAATACATTGTCGGGATACTATCCATTTTCTCCAAACTTCAGATCGTGGCAGATAATTACCCATATGTTTATGCATGGCGGATATATGCATATTATATTTAATATGTTGACATTATGGAGTTTTGGGCCGGTTTTAGAGCAGTCTTTAGGAGAAAAAAGATACCTGATATTGTATTTTGTAAGTGGTTTGGGTGCGTTTTTTCTTTTTAACCTCTGGAACTTTATTGAAGTTCAACAAATTATTTCAGGATTAGAAAGTTTGGGATTAAACGCTTCTGAAATATATCCTAAAGCAGAAATTGGCTACTCAGGAAATATGAGCACAAGTGCCACTACAACAGAAGGACAGGTGTTGTTTCAAAGATATTATGAGGCTCTTAGAACACCAATGGTTGGGGCTTCCGGGGCTATTTTTGGTGTTGTTACTGCTTTTGCGACCATGTATCCGGATGCCAGAATCGGAATTATGTTTATTCCGGTGCCTATGAAAGTAAAATATGTGATGCCTATTGTCATCGTGGTTTCCATATTTTTAGGAATTTCTGGTAGCGGGGGAGGAATTGCTCATTTGGCCCACGTAGGTGGGGCATTGGTAGGCTGGCTGTTGGCCAGAAACTGGAAAAAACATCTATACAGATTCCGTTAAAACCATCCTGTGAAGATCTTCCGTCTCATACTTTTTATATTGCATACCGGAGTTGCATTTCTGTTATTGGGAATGTTATTAAACGCATATGTGCCTCCTAAACTATTTCCATGGTTCAATTTACTTTCCTTAGGATTTCCGGTTTTAATAACGATGTACATTATTTTAACCCTGTTCTGGATCTTTTGCTGGAAGAAAAGAGCCATTGTATTTGCTGTACTGGGATTGGCTTTTATCAATCCGGTCACAAGATGGATCAATTATAATGCAGATCCGGAGAAGGATTTTGATCTTAAGATTGTTACTTTTAATGCGAAAAACGGAGCATTAGGAGTTAAAGATATTGAAAACCATATTAATAAATTAGATGCAGATATTGTTCTACTGCAGGAACATGGAGGAAAAGAATATAATTTCAACGGAGCTAAAGAAGTAAGTGTGGATGCGATAACCGCAACTTTTTCAAAATATAAAATCATTGATCACAAGGAGCTGATTAAAAGTGACTTTGAAACCAATAATGCTTACGCGAATCAGACAGATGTGGAGATCAATGGTAAAACCTATCGCATTATTAACGTTTATCTTCAACCTTTCAAGTTTGAAAAAAAAATGATAAAGCTTAATGGGAATAGTGAAGAAAATGAAAGGAAGCTAAAAAATGTAGTCAGAAGACTTATTCCAACCTTTAAAAAACACCAGGAACAGGTAGAAATAATCCGTGAATCAATGGATAATTCTCCTTATCCTGTCATACTCGCAGGAGATTTGAATTCGGTTCCCAATTCCTATGAATACTACCATTTATCAAAAGGATTGAAAGATGCCTTTGTAACTGCGGGAAAAGGCAGTGCAACCAGCTTCCATGACTATAAATTTCCTTTAAGGATCGATTACGTTTTTTCATCGGCCTCTCTAAAAGCAACGAGTTATAGCGTTGATCGATCTGTCAGGTTATCAGACCATTATCCTGTGATTGCGACATTTACAATAGAAAAATAATATTCATAAAATTCGTTAAAGCCCTTACCGTTGGTAGGATTTTTGATAAAGAACGGGCGTACCAAGATCTTGTTTTATGAAGCCGAGCCAACTCTTATTGTTTTTTCACATACTCATTATTGTATTACTACTTTGTACACTGGGGAATGCCTGGATTCCACCTAATATATTAGGGAACTTAAATCTTCTTTCTCTTGGTTTTCCCTATCTGATAGTCTTGCATATTATCTTTACCCTGATCTGGATCTTTAAAAAGAAAAAAATCGCCCTTCTTTTTGCCACAAGTACTTTACTCTTTTACAATCCTGTAAGAAGATGGGTTAATTTTTCCCCGAAGTCTGAAAATCTTAGATCAATAAGAGATATTAAAGTATTGACTTTCAATGTGAAATACGGAAGCTTTGGCTGGAATAAAGTGAAGAAATATATACAAGACCAGAATGCGGATATTATTCTGGTTCAGGAAAGAGATACCAATACGGCTTTGAGGCAGGATATGGTAAAATACCCGACTGTAATTCTGAAAACGAAACATCGTATTGTAAGACAGGCAGAGCTGATAGAAGATAAATCCAGGGGAAACTCATTTTATGCAGATGTGGATATCCGCGGAAAGATTGTGAGAGTAGTCAATGTATATCTGGAACCATTCAGATTGCATAAATCAATGTTTGAATTTAAAGGATTGGGAAAACAAGGAAACAAGATCAATACTCTTCTTTCCCATATGATCCCGACATTCAAAGCCCACGAAGAACAGATAAAAAAGATCAGAAAGGCCATTGATCTTTCTCCTTATCCTGTAATTTTAGCCGGTGATTTTAATTCCGTTCCCAATTCTTATGAATATTATAGTTTGGGAAAAGACCTTCAGGATGCATTTTTAACCGCAGGAAACGGAAGTTCAAGCAGCTTTTACGATTATAAGGTACCTTTAAGAATCGATTATATTTTCACTTCAAAATCCATTATCCCTCTCAGCTATAAAGTAGACAATTCGGTAAAATTATCAGATCACTATCCGGTAATTGCAGAATTTCTGCTAAATTAGGACCCATGAAAAATGTATTATTTGCAAGTCTTATGGGGACTGTTTTATTCACGGGATGTTCAAAAAAAGAGCTGGTAGACAGAGATATTGCTCAGGAACTACACCCACATTATGATACAACGGCAATTGATTCTTTTTCTGCAGGAGCAACTTCCGTTGATATCGCGGAACAGATCAGGATGTCTTCTCAAAAATTTCAGGATTCTGTGAAGGAGGCGATACGTCTTCAGGAAGAGGAAAAGAAACTGAAAGAAGATCTGGAAAAAGAAAATAAAAAGAAAAAGGAAGAAGAAAAGAAGAAATCCGAAGAAGAGAAGGCGCAGCAAAAAGCAGCAGAAACTTCAGCTCCTGGTGATACCAAAACACAATAAAGATTTTTATTAAAACTTAAAAATAGAGAATATGAAAAAACACATTGTAACCACACTTATGCTTTCGGCACTAGCCGTATCTTGTACTAAAACAACAAAAACCGAAAAGGTGGAAAATCCTGACGGCTCTGTTACGACAACAACAACGACGACAACAGATGCAGAGATCATAGATACATCAAAGATCAATCAAGCCAAAGAAGATGTAAAAGCCAAAGTGGATGAGGCAGGAAATAAAATAGATAATGCCGCTCAGAAAACGAAAGAAGATCTTAACCAGGCCGGGAAAGATATTAAAACCGGAGCGAAAGAAGTTGGAAGCGATATAAAAGATGCAGCAGCAAAAGGAGCAGAGAAAGTAGAAGAGGGAGCTAAAAAATTAAAAGAAGATTTAAAAAAGTAAAAACAGAAACCGCAGAATCTACTGCGGTTTTTTATTTGTTCAGGTCCAGTAAAGGATCTATATACTCTCTGTCGTTACTTAATCTCGGAACCTTGTTTTGTCCTCCCAGCTTTCCTTTGGATTCCAGCCAGTTATAAAACAGATTAGGTTTGGCGATATGAACAATTGGTCTTTTCAACGTCATATTATTATATCTTTTGGCTTCATAATCGGAATTGATCGCTTTCAATTGCTGATCAAAAGTATCAATAAAACATTCCATGTTATCAGGTTTCCTGCTGAATTCAAAAATCCATTCATGAGCTCCGCTTTCATTTTCTTTCATAAAAACAGGAGCTCCGGTGAATTCCGTTATGGAAGCTCCGGTAGCTTCACAAGCTTTAGAAAGGGCGGATTCCACATTAGTAATCATCAGCTCCTCACCGAATGCGTTAATATAATGTTTCGTCCTTCCTGTAATTTTGATTCTGAAAGGATTGGTAGAAGTAAATATAACGGTGTCTCCTATCAGATATCTCCATAAGCCTCCATTGGTGGTAATTACCATGGCATAGTTTTTTCCCACTTCAACATCTTCAATATTTACTACCTTAGGATTCGCAAAATGGAATTGGTCCATCGGAATAAATTCATAGAAAATACCATAATCCAGCATCAGAAGCATCTCATCACTGTCTGATCTGTCCTGAATACCAAAAAAACCTTCGGAAGCATTATAAATTTCATAGTAATTGATGTTTTTCCCGATGATTTGCCTGTATTGTTCTCTATAGGGTTTAAAACTAATTCCACCATGGAAAAAAACCTCAAGGTTTGGCCACAATTCGGAAATATTTTTGATATCAGTTTCCTTTACAATTCTTTGTAAAAGAACCATCATCCAGCTTGGAACCCCCAAAATACTTCCTACATCCTCATTTTTAACTTCTGAAACGATCGCCTGCAATTTACTTTCCCACTCAGACATCAGGGAGACTTTTTTACTCGGAGTCGTGGTAATTTCAACCCAGAAAGGAAGATTATCGATCAGGATAGCCGAAAGATCTCCAAATTTGGTATTAAAATCGGCATACAATTCCGAACTGCCTCCCAAACGAAGATTCTTATTGGTGAAAAGCTGGTTTTCGGGGTGGTTGTTGGCGTAAATGGAAACCATGTCTTTTCCCGCCTTCATATGGCAGTATTCAAGGCTTTCAGCCGAGATAGGAATAAACTTACTCTTAGCATTCGTTGTTCCTGAAGATTTAGCAAAATGCTTGATGTAGCCCGGCCAGCTTACATCTTTTTGGCCTTGTCTGGCTTTTTCTATATACGGTTCAAAATCTTCATAGGCAACGATGGGAACCTTATTTTTAAAATCCTGATAGCTGGAAATAGAACTGAAACCGTATTTCCTGCCGTATTCCGTGTCTTCCGCATGAAATAACTGGGAAAAAAGGATCCCTTTTTGTGTTTCTACAGGATGATTCATGAAATTCTGTATCTGCTCTATCCTTTGACGGATAAACCAATTGACCACAGTATTGAAAAGTGCTTTCGTTGCCATTTTCAAATATAATGATATTTAACTTTTTAGAGAAAATTTTGCCATTGATAAATAAAAAAACCGCTACAATTCTGTAACGGTTTTTATGAAGGAATATTATTGATTAACAATATTCATCATAAGCGGCCTGAAGGTTGGCTGCAATAGCTCCTGCAGGATTTCCCTCAATATGATGTCTTTCCAGCATGTGAACCAATTCTCCGTCTTTAAACAGGGCTACGCATGGTGAGCTTGGAGGGAATGGAGCAAGATGTTTTCTTGCTTCTACCACAGCTTCTGTATCATAACCTGCAAAAACAGTTGTTAAATGATCAGGTTTTTTATCTCCTGTTAAAGAATAGATTACTCCCGGTCTTGCTGCTCCTGCAGCACATCCGCAAACAGAGTTGATTACTAATAGGGTGGTTCCTGACTGTTTTAATGCTTCTTCCACCTGTCCGGGTGTTGTTAAATCCTCGAAGCCTTTATCTGTAAGTTCAGCCTTCATCGGCATTACTAAATCTGTTGGATACATTTTTTGCTTTTTTAAATCTTGACAAAGTTAATCAATTATTTACTTTTCTTCAATTTATAAAAACTATCAATTTTATTTTAGAAATAGAATGAAAAACAACCTTAAATATCAATATGATATGCATAATTATTTTTTTTTAATAAAAAATTATGAAAAACTGAAAAAAAGTGTTAAATTTGAAATGATTCTAAAAGCAAATAACCACGGAAAAAACTATTCAACGTTTCCCTCAAATTAAATAGAGAGTTTATTAAATCTCTGTACACGAAAAATGAAGGCCGGAACCATTAGTTCCGGCCTTCTTTAATCAAATCGATATGCAAAGGTTGAATATCCGTGTTGGGGATCGAGATTCGTGTTACGTGGTTCAAATAAAATATTACAATATAATTTGAAACCCGGAACTCGCACCTCGACTATGAAAGCAGCTTTTTAGCCATTTCGGAAATGCTTTTTCCGTCGGACTTCCCTGCCAGTGTTTTTGAGGCGACTCCCATTACTTTTCCCAAATCTTTTATGGAATCAGAGGCAGTCTCTCCGATAATTTTTCTTATTTCAAGCTCCAGTTCCTGAGGCGTAAGCTGTTTAGGTAAAAACTGCTCGATCACTTTCATCTGGGCATCTTCCACTTCAGCCAGATCCTGTCTTCCCTGTGCGGTAAACTGCTCGTAAGAATCCTTACGCTGCTTGATCATTCTCTGTAAAATAGCAATTTCCTGCTCTGCCGAAACCTCTGCTCCTTTAGCTTCTGTCTTTAGAAGCAGGATCTGGGATTTCACAGCGCGTAGAGAATCCAGCGCAATTCTGTCTTTCTCTCTCATTGCTGTTTTTATAGCTTCGTTAATGGTATTTTCTAAGCTCATTTTTTAAAATTTAACAATGTATCAATGTAACAGTTTACCATTTGAAATACTTCGACAAGTTCAGTATGACATTTGTTATTGTTACATTGGTACATTTCTACATTGTTATACTATTTAGTCTACGTCTTTATTTAAAAATCTGTTTTCTCTGATCTGTATGGAACCATTGTTTTCAGAAAGGTATGTATTGATATTTTGGTCTGATGCATTAGTCCCGTCAATAGAAATATTTTTTCTTTTAAAAGCAGGAACAGATTCGAACTCGTTCACATTGTCGAAACTTTGGTAACGTGAATTGAATTCTTTCAGTTTATTTCTTCTTTCCATTACTTTCTCCTGGTCAATCGATTTATTCACAAACGTGAATTCATTTTCTGCAGACTTTGGAGTTTCAATTTCCGTTTTATTTTCAAAAACAGGCTTTTCTTCGGCTTTCGGTTCTTCTTTTACCGGCTGGAAAAAAGCTTCCGTTTTCTGAACCGGTTCTTCTACAACAGGAGCAGGAGTCGTGAAGTCTGCTTTTGGCTCATGAACAGGCTCATTGACAAAGAAGCTGAATTCGATAGGCTTTTCTTCCTCATAAGTGTTGGTGAAAGTATTGGTTGAAGGTTCTTCCTTTTGGCCCTCCGTTTCAAATGAAAAGGATTGGATTTCCAAATCGGTCTCTTCTTCTGCTTCTTCATCAAAAGAGAATAAATTAAAAGCCTCCTGTTGAGGTTCTGCTTCATTTCTCCAGCTTTGTTCAGGATTGTTTACCGTATCTTCCTCTCTATCAAAGAATTTGATTTCTGTGGTAACCTCTTCTTCCTCAACAATCATTTTTTTTTCAGTAGACGTCACCTTGAATTGTGGCGTTTCCTGATCTTCATCGTCTAATCTGAAAAGATTTTTTCCTCCGAAATCGGAAGTAGGCTCGGAAGCGATTTCTCTTTCTTCTCTTGTTTTGAATGGCGATGCTTTTGGAGTATCTAGGGCATCATTCAAGCCTATTCTGATTTTCTCAGTGGTCCCTGAAAATTTTTGATTGTCATTGGAAAAACCCGTAGCGATAACAAGAACACTTACAGAATCTCCTAATTCTTCATCGGAACCCACCCCGAAAATGATATCTGCAGTATTTCCCGCTTCTTTCTGGATATGATCCATAATGATACCGATTTCATCCATGGTTACTTCTTCTGCACCACTTCTGATCAGTAACAGTACATTTTTGGCACCGGTGATCTTATTATCATTCAATAATGGAGAATCCAATGCTTTTTTCACGGCTTCTTCAGCTTTGTTTTCACCTGAAGCGGTTCCTGTAGACATTAAGGCAGTTCCTGAATTCTGAAGTACTGATTTAGCATCTCTAAAGTCGATGTTTACATCAAAGTAACCGGTGATAACTTCTGCCATTCCTTTTGCGGCATTGGTCAATACTTCATCGGCCTTTGAGAATCCCTGTTTGAAGCCAAGGTTTCCGAATTGCTGTCTCAGCTTATCGTTATTGATGACAATTAATGAATCGACATTGTTTCTTAGTTTATCAAGACCATTTTCAGCTTGTTCCAGTCTTCTTTTACCTTCGAAGCTGAATGGCACCGTAACAATACCTACCGTTAGGATTCCCATATCTTTTGCTACTTTAGCAATAACAGGGGCCGCGCCGGTTCCGGTTCCACCACCCATTCCTGCGGTAATGAAAACCATTTTGGTATTCTGGCCCATAGCCGCTTTGATCTCTTCGATGCTTTCGATCGCTGATTTTTCTCCTACTTCAGGATCAGCTCCAGCACCAAGACCTTCTGTGATGGTGGTTCCCAGCTGAACTTTATTGGAGACCGGGTTATTATCCAGTGTCTGCGCATCCGTATTACAGATGACGAAATCAACACCGTGAATCCCTTTTTCGTACATGTGCTTTAGCGCGTTGTTACCACCGCCTCCAACACCAATTACTTTTATGATTGATGAATTTCCTTTTGGCAAATCAAATGAAAACCCCTGTGTTCCTATATTTTCCATAACTATATTTTTTATAATTATAATTGATAATTGATTGATGATAATTGATAAGGAAAAAATCATTTATCGCTTATCACTCATCATTTATAATTTTACTCTACTTCTTCAAAGAATTTTTTAACTTTTTCCATTAGTGACTGCCCGAAAGTTAACCTTGCCGCTTTTTTGTTATCATGATGCTCACTAACAATTTCCTGTTCCTGAACCGGAGCTTGCTGAGCAACCGTATTGGCTTCAGAGGCTACTGCCGTTTCTGGCTGAGGTTTTTCCTGAGCCGGTTCTTCAACGTCTACCGTCTGTTTTTTGTCTCGGATTTTTAAACTTTCCATCAATAATCCAATAGAAGTTGCAAATTCAGGACCTTTCAGATACTGGTTTTTATCGTTGGCAACATATTCGTTGGCAAAACCTATTCTGCTGTCGAAACCTGTTGTATAATTGGCAAGCTGACGAAGGTGCTTCAAATTAGAACCACCACCGGTCAGAACAATTCCTGCAATCAGTTTTTTCTTTTGTTCGAAAGCGCCGTAAGCTTTTAATTCCGTATTTACCATTTCAAGGATTTCCTCCACTCTGGCATTGATGATCTGCGCTAAAGTTTTAAGGGAAATTTCTTTATCCGGTCTTCCGTGAAGTCCGGGAATGGTTACGAATGTGCTGTCTTTTTCTAACTCAGGAACGGCAGAACCGAATTTTACTTTCAGTTGTTCCGCATGTTTCTCGATAATAGAACAGCCTTCTTTGATATCTTCAGTTATAATTCCTCCTCCGTAAGGGATTACACAGGTATGGCGGATGATATTGTCTTTAAAGATAGCAATATCCGTAGTACCACCACCAATGTCTACAATGGCAACTCCTGCCTCTTTTTCTTCTTTGGTAAGAACGGCTTCTGAGGATGCTAATGGTTCTAATGTAAGGGCTTCCATTTCCAATCCGGCTTCTCTTACACATCTTGCAATGTTCCGGATACTGCCCATTTGCCCAACAACGACGTGGAAGTTGGCTTCTAAACGTTTTCCGTGCATACCGACAGGCTCCTGGATCTCACCTTCAGAGTCTACCTTATATTCCTGAGGAAGAACATGGATAATTTCTTCACCGGGAAGCATCACCAGTTTTTTCACCTGATCTTTTAATGCTTCAATGTCATCATCTGTGATAAATTTGTCCGGATTTTCACGCATAATATAATCAGAGTGCTGGAGTGAACGGATGTGTTTTCCTGCAATACCTACCGTTACTTTACGGATAGGAACTCCAGCGCTGGACTGTGCTTCAGCCACAGCAGCTTTGATTGAATTAATGGTTTGTGAAATATTATTCACAATACCTTTGTGAACCCCAAGACTTTTGGCCTTTCCAACACCGAGAATTTCTATTTTCCCGTGTGCATTCCTCCTTCCGACAATCGCGACAATCTTCGTTGTCCCGATGTCCAGACCTACTGAATACTCTTGATTTTCCATTGTATAACGATTTGATTTTTTATTCTATTTTAATTTTTGCTTTAGGCTTCGCAGCCGGCTTTTTCTCACTTGTTTTTTTTATTTCTTTTGGTTTTGTGACCGTTTTTGGTTTTGTGCTTTCTTTTGGCTTGGATGAAGTAGCTTTTTTAGGAACCGTTGTTTTCTTCACTTCCGCCATTTTGGGTTTGGTGTCTGTTTTTTTGACAGTCGCCGGAGCCGCAACATTTGCCGCCAATTCTTTATGTCCTGCTTTTAAAATGCTGTCGTTTTCTTTAAAATAAGGGTTTAAGGTTGTGACAATCTGATTCTGGTACTTTACAGAAACCATGCTGTACTTTTGAGGGTCCTGGTAAACAAGATATTTCTCTACAAATTCTTTAAATCCTTTTACTTTAAATTCAATATTATCTAAATCTCCGATCTCCACTTTATAATTCCCTTCACTGGTAAGAAGATTATAATCTTCTTTATCTTTTGAAATCCCGATGAAGTATTTTTTACTGAAATCATCTTTATCGATTTTTTCGACCAACTCAGCCAGTTTTGCATACTCTGATGATTTCACATCACCCGTTACCAACATGCATGGGTGTGAATAGGTTTTTGAAATCGGGAATTCTACGCCTTTTCCGTCTACATAGAAGTCTTTTCCATTTTTATTCAATCTGAAAACAGGGACTCTTTGCTTGATATCAAGATTGAGCTTTCCATTCAGATTCAAATAGACATTCGCACTGTCAACCGCAGGAAGTGCATTAATCTTTTTTTCCAGGACAGGTATATTAAGATCCCCCACCTTTCCGGAAGGGTTTTCTTTCTTTACAATTTCTTTGATGTCTTTTTCATCAATGAAATACACCGGCGTTTTTTCATTCATTTTTACAGAAATCTTGTTATCCGTAATCTTCTGGCCACTGAACCTCTTCAATGAGAAGCTCAGCAGAAGTCCTAGAATGATTATTGTGATAACAATTTTTAATATTCTGTATTTATTTTTCATATTTTTTTGTATTCATGTACTGATATATAATGTATTCATGAATTTTATCTCACGCATACGTTATTACATTACTACTTTTTACATTTCATTCAACCACTTATGGATAGGATCATATAAGGTGTCTATGTTTCCTGCTCCTACCGTAAGAAGAATATCAAATTCTTTTTCTTTTATTTTTTCAAAAGCATCGGATAATGTTGATACTTCTTTTTTATCTAAAGTCACTTTATCTAATAGCCAGCTAGATGTAATTCCTTCAAAATTTTCCTGAAGCTCTCTTGCGGGGTAAATATCAAGCAAGATCAATTCATCAGCTTTGCTTAAGCTTTCCGCAAAACCGTCTGCAAAATCTCTGGTTCTGCTGAACAAATGCGGCTGGAATACTACCAAAAGCTTTTTATCAGGATAAAAAGTCCTGATTGAACCCATTACGGCATTGATTTCGGTCGGATGATGCGCGTAGTCATCAATATATATTTTGCCGCTTTGATAAATATGTTTGGTATATCTTCTTTTAATTCCTTTAAAATTGGCAATGGCCTTTTTCAATGTTTCAAAGTCTACTCCTAAATTGTGAAGGATAGCCAAAGCAACGGTTGCATTTTCCACATTGTGAATTCCCGGGATTTCCCAGATAAAATCTTTTACGGTTTCGGTTGGCGTATGAAAATCAAAATAGATCTTATCATAATCCATTCTAAGGTTGTCGGAATAATAATCCGCTTTCTCATTTACGGCGTAGGTTCTATGATCCCTGCCGATTTCGATTCCTTTACGGATAAACAACTGTTTACTGTCCGGAACTAATGAGGCAAACTGTCTGAATCCTTCTTCAATATGGTTTTTATCCCCGTAAATATCCAGGTGGTCTGCATCTGTGGAAGTCACTACAGCCCAATCCGGAGAAAGGTTTAAGAAACTTCTGTCGTATTCATCCGCCTCTACTACAGAATAGGTTGAACCGTTATATAAAAAGTTCGATTTAAAGTTTTCAGAAATACCGCCTAAAAAACATGAAAACGGAAGGTTGGCTTCTTTACATAAATGGGAAACAAGGGTAGACGTGGTTGTTTTACCATGTGTTCCTGCCACCGCAATACAATCTGTATTCTCCGTAATTAACCCTAAAACTTTTGCCCGTTTTAAAACTTCAAATTGATGTTTATTGAAGTAATCTAAAATCCCCAGCACCTTAATGGCAGGCGTGTAGATTACTAATGTGTTCTCTTTTTGAAGGGATGTTATTCTTTCATCTGTAAGATCTTCGAAAACAATATCAATACCCTCATTCATCAGTTCCTGAGTGAGTTTGGTGTTGGTCTTGTCATACCCCAACACTTTTTTACCGGAGGCATTGAAATAGCGTGCCAAAGCACTCATTCCGATCCCTCCGATCCCAACGAAATAAAAAGTATGATATGTTTCTAAAATTTTCATGTTCTGCTATTGTAATATTTTCTGTTCTTTATCCAAATCCAGTGCATCACCTACGTATAAACCGAATTCAGAAAGGGAATCTTCAAGCGATTCATATGTAAATCCATATTTTATCCAAAAAGAGTATTGAAACATGGCTTTCTGTTTTTCCTCCACATATACTACGCTAAACAAAGGTATCCTGTCATTAACCATTTCTATATACTCTCTGATTTTATCTTTACTTGCAGAGGTATTGACAAGAATATTGGTGGAGTAGTATATCACCTGCTTTTTAACATCAACATCCAGAAAAACATCGGCGTTGTTTTTTGTTTTCACCTCAATATACTTCGGAGTTTCTTCCACAATAGTATATCCTTTACTCTTAAGATATGATGCTACACCAGAAAGCTTAAAATCTGCCGGCTTCACAAGGGTTTGTGCATTCCATAGATGAGCAAAAAAGCCAATCATAAGCAGTATTAAAAATCTTGTTTTCATATTCATGGTTCTAGTTTTTATATTGTATTAAAAATCTCATCTACAATTTCCTTCGCTGCATTCGGCTTGGCAAAATAGAGCAGATTTTTAGACATGTCTTTTCTTATGGTTTCATTTTCACAGATTTCCTCCAGGGTTTCCCAGAATTTGATCTGCATTTCAGAGTCTTTTACCATTTTTGCGGCATGTTTTTCTACCAGATTCATGGCATTTTTTGTCTGATGATCTTCCGCTGCAAAAGGAAATGGCACCAATAAGACAGGTTTCTGTGCAACGGCCAACTCTGAAATGGCAATGGCTCCGGCCCTTGAAACAATAACATCTGCTGCAGAATAAGCGAGTTCCATTTCTTTGATAAATTCAAGAACCTGTATATTTCTGTTATCAATGTCTTTCGTTTCTTCAATAATATCTTTATAATCCAGTTTCCCTGTTTGCCAGATCAGCTGATACTCTTTACTGATAATGTCATTTAAATGTGCCTTCCAGGCATTATTCAATGTTCTTGATCCTAAAGACCCCCCAACGGAAAGTATGGTAAGCCTGTCTTTATTAAGACCCATTTTTTCTTTTGCAATGGTAGTTTCCGTCATTCCCGAAACAATATTTTCCCTGATCGGGTTTCCCAGGAACTTTATCTTTTCATTAGGGAAACCTTCTACTTTCGGATATGCGGTAAATACAGCCTTTGCCTTTTTGCTCAGAATTTTATTGGTAACTCCTGCGTGGGCATTCTGTTCCTGAATAAAAATCGGGATTCCAAGTCTGCTGGCTTCATATAAAGCAGGGCCGCTTGCAAAACCTCCTGTTCCTATCGCTAGATCGGGAGCAAATTCTTTAATGATCTTTTTGGATCTGGATAAGCTTTTCAGAATCTTGAAAGGTAATCCTAGGTTGGATAGAAGATTTCCTCTGTCGATCCCTGCAATATCGATTCCTTCGATCTTATAGCCTGCCTGCGGAACTTTTTCCATTTCCATTTTTCCGTTGGCTCCGATGAACAAAAATTCGGTATCAGGAAATCTTTTTCTGATCTCATCCGCAATAGCGATGGCCGGGAAGATATGTCCTCCTGTTCCTCCGCCGGATAGTAATACTTTCAATTTTTTGCTCATCTTACTTTCTTGTGTTTATGCGATATCGTTTATTTCTGCAACACTTTGCTTTTTCCCCATTCCTTCTTCATCATATATCTGGATTCTGGAACTTACGTTCAGAATAATTCCTAACTGTATATAGGTTACCAACATGGATGTTCCTCCATAGCTTATTAATGGCAACGGCTGTCCTGTTACCGGGATCAGGTTCACAGCAACGGCAATGTTTACCGAAAGCTGTATGAAGATCATTACACCGAGACTGAGAACAAGCAGCGACCCGAAAAATGCGGGCATTTTACTGGCTATCATCACGATCCTGATCATCATGATCAGGTACAGACTGATCAGAAAGGCTGCTCCAATTAATCCGTATTCTTCCACAATAATGGCGAAAATGAAGTCGGAGGCAGATTGCGGCAGCATTTGCTTTAAAGCACTTTTTCCAGGTCCCATGCCTGTGATTCCACCATGAACGATGGCTGCTTTTGCCTGCATTACCTGATAATTTTTGGCTTTTACGCTTTCGTCATCTACATCTGCCGTTTTTGCTTTACTTGAGGTAAATGTTTCTATACGGCTCATCCATGTATGAACACGGTTTCCGCCGATTAAATTGGTGTTTAATGCGATAACTAAGAATAGAACTATAGCAATAAATGAGGCGGAAATAAAGCCTGCAATGTACTTCCAGTGAAGTTGTCCAATGACTAGAACGACTACGGAAACCATTAAGATCATTAACGCTGTAGAACCATTATCTTTTGCCACTAACACAAAAACAAGCAGGATAGGTCCGAAGATGTACATGATATTCTCAATCGGGAGCCTTTCCCTGGTTATTTTCTTTGTCAAATACCTGCATAGGTAAATAACCAACATCAGGAATGCAAAGGACGATGGCTGGAAGGAAATAGGTGTTCCCGGAATTTTCAGCCATCTGGAAGCACTGGCTCCGTCAATCGTCTGTCCCGTAAACATGGTTACCACGAGAAGTAAAATCATCAATCCGAGCAGAATGCTGCTGAGTTTGCCGATATATTCATATTTCACGGTTCCTACCAGTCTCATAATTCCTAAACCAAGAAGCACAAAGAACATGTGTTTGATAACGTGACCGGTTGTGGTCCCGTTATTAACAATATATTCCAGATTCGAACTTGCAGAATATACAGGGAAGATGGAGAAAATGGAGATCACAAGAATGACCATCCAAAGTACTTTATCGCCCTTTAGAAATTCAAATCTGCTTTCTGTGTTCTGTTCGTCCATATGTTTGTATTCATGTATTGATGTACAATGTATTCATAATAAAAAAGCCATTGATACACCTCTACTTTTTACATTTATTTTAATACTTGCTCTTTAAACTGATTGCCTCTGTCCTGATAATTTTTGAATAAATCAAAACTTGCGCAACAAGGGGATAATAAAACAGTATCTCCGTTTTTGGCAATAGATTTTGATACTCTTACTGCTTCTTCCATACTGGAAGTATCATAAATAAACTCTTTTTTATCTTTAAAGAAGTCTATAATTTTTTGGTTATCAATTCCCAAGCAAACAATAGCTTTTACTTTTCTTTTAACCAGATTCTCGATTTCCGAGTAATCGTTTCCTTTATCCTGTCCTCCCACAATCCATACTGTCGGAGTTTTCATGCTTTCTAAGGCATAATAGGTTGCGTTTACATTGGTGGCTTTACTGTCATTGATATATTTTACTCCATCAATTTCAGTTACAAACTCCAGTCTGTGTTCTACTGCCTGGAACGTCATTAATGAATTCCTGATGCTTTCATTGTTGATTTCCAATATTTTACCTGCAATAGAAGCGGCTAAGCTGTTGGCAACATTATGGTTTCCTAATAATGATAGTTCATCAATTTTCATGGAGAATTCATCTTTCAGTTTTACCACGATCTTGTCATCATCAACAAATGCTCCTTCAGACACCATTTCTTTGGTTGAAAAAGGAATCATTTTGGCTTTGATTTCCAGTTTTTCCAGGATTGTTTTGCTCATTTCATCATCTTTGTTGTAGATGAAGAAGTTATCATTCTCCTGGTTTTCAGCTATTCTGAACTTTGCCAATGCATATTCTTCGTAGTTGTAATTGTACTGATCCAAATGATCCTGTGACAAGTTCAGCAGTAAAGAAATATAAGGTCTGAAATTCTGAATATCATCTAGCTGGAAAGAGCTTACTTCCAATACATAATATTCAAAGTTTTCGTCAGCAACCTGTTTGGCAAAGCTGTATCCGATGTTTCCTCCTAAACCTACATTCAATCCGTCATTTTTCAGGATGTAGTAGATCAGAGAGGTAGTTGTTGTTTTTCCGTTGCTTCCTGTGATCGCAATAATTTTAGCATTCGTGAACTCCGAAGCAAATTCAATTTCAGAGGAAAGCCTGATCCCCTTCTGATGAATTTTATGAATGATATCTGCTTTTTTCGGAATTCCGGGACTTTTTACGATCCAGTCTGCATTTAAAATTCTTTCTTCATTGTGGTTTTCTTCTTCAAACTCAATGTCATTGTCTACCAAAAACTGCTTATAGTTATCTTTAATGGCTCCCTTGTCTGAAAGAAATACTTCCAAACCTTTCTTTTTCGCCAGATATGCAGCTCCGCAGCCACTTTCTCCACCTCCTAAAACAACTATTTTCATATTTTTCTTTGATTTAATGATCGAAAGATTTCAAAATTTAAATTATTAAATCTTTCAATTTTTAAATTAACTTATCTCATTTTCAATGTAATAAGACATACAATAGCCAACATTACACCGATGATGATCATCCTGTTTACGATTTTACTTTCGTGAAATCCTTCTTTCTGATAATGGTGATGTAATGGTGACATCTTAAACAATCTATTGTTTTGGGCATATTCCAGCCCGTATTTTTTCTTTCTATATTTGAAAACCGCTACCTGAAGCATTACAGATATGTTTTCTATTAAGAAGATTCCGCACAGAACAGGAATCATTAATTCTTTTCTCAAAATAATCGCTAAAACGGCAATTACTCCTCCCAACATCAAGCTTCCCGTATCTCCCATGAACACCTGTGCAGGATAGGTATTGTACCAGAAAAAGCCGATTACCGCACCAACCATCGCTACCACAAAAATGGTGGTTTCCCCCATGTTCGGGAGGAACATAATATTGAGGTAATCTGCAAAGATGATGTTCCCTGAAACATAGGCGAAAAAGGCCAATGCGAGGAGGATGACTGTACTTGTTCCCGCTGCAAGACCATCAATTCCGTCGGTAATATTGGCTCCGTTGGAAACAGCGGTTACAATGAAGATAACGATAGGAATGAAAACAATCCAGGCCCATTCATGAGCATCTTTATCATTCATCCAGAATAGAATTCCACTGTAATCGAACTCGTTATTTTTAGCAAAAGGAACTGTGGAAACAGTGATTTTTTCTGTAGGCATAAAGTTCTGCTCCACATTATTTCTGTTTACCACTTTGGCATCCGCATATTTTCTTTTAACCGTAATATCGGGATGGAAATACATGGTAACTCCGACAATTAAGCCTAATCCAACTTGTCCTACAATTTTGAATTTCCCGCTTAATCCGTCTTTATTTTTCTTGATCTTTTTCAGATAATCATCCAGGAATCCAATGGCTCCCATCCAAAGAACTGATACAAGCAACAGAACAATATACACATTGGTAATCCTTGTAAACAGCAAAACCGGGATAATAGTGGCCAAAATAATGATCAATCCTCCCATCGTAGGAGTTCCTTCTTTCTGCTTTTGGCCTGCTAATCCAAGATCACGGACCAATTCTCCCATTTGTTTTGTTCTAAGGTAATTGATGATTCTTTTACCGTATACAAGAGCTATGGTCAAAGACAAAAGAACTGCCATTCCGGCACGGAAGGAGATGTATTTCAACATTCCCATTCCCGGAATATGAATTCCCTGACTTGTTAAATATTCGTATAAGTAGTATAACATGCTCTTTTTTTGATTTAAAGATTTAAATGATTTAAGAATGTAAGATTCTAGGCTCTTTCAATATTCTCGGTTAAATATTTAATGAAGTTTGATATATTAGAAGAAATTTCCCTTGACAGGTTTATTATTTCTTCTGCTTTATTCTGGTCTCCTAGTCTTAATCTTTTGCTCACAATCATCATACTTCTAACTTCGGCACAGCTGCCTTTTGCTATTTTTAAATATTTTATAAACTGTCTGTTATTATTATATTCCGAACCTTGCAATATTGTTTGATATTGAAAAGCCGGCTCTTTTTATTTGATTATTAAATTCAAATTCTTTTTCAAAATTTTTAGCTTCAAGAAAATGATAAACCTTTTCAATCAAATCTAAACTCCTGAGATAAACAGGGAACTCTTCAAAATTTTTTGTCATCCTTGAATTTTTAAATGTTTAAATAGTTCAATGTTTAAATCATTTCATTTGCTCATTAATTTCCAAAGCTCATTAATTACTTCTTTATCGTCAAAATGGTGTTTTACGCCATTAATCTCCTGATAGTTTTCGTGGCCTTTTCCGGCAACCAAAACAATATCTTTCGGTTCTGCAAACTTGATCGCCATTTTTATGGCTTCTCTTCTGTCCGGAATTGAAGTGTATTTGCTGAAGTTCTGAGGTTCAACGCCTGCTTCAATTTCTTTTATAATCTGTGCCGGATCTTCTGTTCTCGGATTATCTGAAGTGATGATCGCCAATGTTGATTTTTTAGTGGCAATATTTCCCATTTCAGGCCTTTTGGAATGATCCCTGTCTCCCCCGCATCCGAAAACTGTGATCAGTCTTTCGTTTTTAGTTCTGATATCATTAATGCTGTCCAGGATGTTTTCCAATGCATCCGGAGTATGTGCATAATCTACAATGAAGAAAATTCCGCCATCCGATTTGAAGGTTTCAAATCTTCCGGAAACTCTTTTTAATTTGCTGATCGCCTGAAGGATTTCATCATGTTCAAAACCCAGTTCAGAGGCAATTCCAAATACCAATAATAGATTGTAAACATTGAACTTTCCTGTCAAGGTAGTCCAGAACTCTTTTCCGTTGAAATTCAACAGCATTCCGTTGAAATCCACTTCCAGAAGTCTTCCGTGATAATCCGCCATGGTCTTCAAAGCATAAGAAACTTTCTTTGCTTTTGTATTCTGAAGCATAATGGCACCATTCTTATCATCAATATTGGTAATAGCTACAGCTGTTTCATCTAGCACATCGAAAAATCTTTTCTTCGTTTTCAGATATTCATCAAAAGTTTTGTGATAATCTAAATGATCATGGGTAAGATTGGTAAATCCTGCCACCTGGAAGTGTAATCCTTCGATTCTGTTTTGAGCAATTCCGTGGGAGCTTACTTCCATGAAGGCATACTCACAACCTTCATAAACGGCTTTTGCTAAAATTTTATTGATGGTGATAACATCCGGAGTTGTGTGAGTGGCTGGAATAATTTCGTCACCAACTCTTATTTCTACGGTGGAAAGCAACGCAGAATTGTACCCTAAATTTTTGAAAACATCAAATAATAAGGTGGAAACGGATGTTTTTCCGTTGGTTCCCGTAACTCCGATCAATTTTAACTGTTCGGAAGGGTTTCCATAAAAATTGGAAGCCAACTGGCCTAAAGCTTTTGATGAATCTTTTACCTTTACATAAGTAACATTTTCATTCAAGTTTTCAGGAAATTCTTCACAAACAATTGCTTTGGCTCCTTTTTCAACAGAAGATGCAATAAATGAATGTCCATCCACCACCGTTCCTCTCATTGCGATGTAAAGAGAGTTTTCCGTAACCTTTCTGCTGTCGAAAACCAATTCGGAAACCTCACGGGTATTGTCACCGTGGATTTCTAAAGTTGGGATTCTATTTAATAATTCAATTAATTGCATTGCTGTGATGCTTTATCTTTTAATTCTGTAGAGATAAATAAATTCTCTGATTTTTACTGATGACAGTGCCCTCCAGCGGGAATTGTTCTTTAATTCTTCCTACTCCTCTGTAGTCGACGCGATATCCAAGGTTTTCCAACTGCGGAATTACATTTTTACCGATTAAGCCTACTACATTGGGCATTTGTTTATTGTTTACTGCTACTTTCACATTAGGCTCAACCATTTTGTTAAGGTTTACCTTTTTGTCAACCAGCATTTCTCTTTCAATATTCTGAGGTGTTTTCAGGAATGTTTTTCCTGCGATTTCTTTAAACACCGGTGCAGAAACTGTTCCTCCGTAAAACCCTTTAGCTGTATTCGGCTCACTGATCATTACATAACAGGTGTACTTCGGATTGTCTGCGGGATAGAATCCTGCGAAGGAAGCACGATACTTCATGGGTCCCGGAAGCCAGTATTCAAATCTTGCGGTTCCTGTTTTTCCTGCCATTTTCAGATTAGGAGTGAAGATACTTTTTGCGGTTCCTTTTTCCACGGCTTTCGTTAATGCGCTGGTCATCATTTTGATGGCTTTTTCAGATGCCATTTTGTTGACCATAACTTCAGGTTTTGCGACATACATTACTTTTCCGTCTTTCATGATTTTATCAATGAATAGGGGCTTCAGCATTTTACCACCGTTAGCAACCCCGTTATAGAATGTTGTGAGCTGTAATAAGTTAATGTTGGATGAATATCCGTAAGCAATAGAAGCTAATGTTGCCGCATTCCATCTTTTATTTTCAGGAGTCACGATTTTGGGCTTTGTGATTCCCGGAAGTTCAATATCCATTTTATCAAATAGCTTCCAACGTTTTAGGTGATCGAGAAATATCTGCGGCTTTTCTGCATAATATTTGGTAATCAGCTTGGCTGTTCCTACATTACTGGATTTTGCCAATACGTCACTGATATCGTAAGTTCCGCCACCATGGCCATCTGAAATTCTTTGTTTGGCATACGTCCATACCCCGCCTCCTACATTTACGGTCGTATTTTCATCAATAAAACCGTCATCCATTGCGGCTAAAAGCGAAATGGTTTTAAATGTTGATCCCGGTTCAATATTATCTTTTAGGGCATAGTTGTAGGAATCAACATATTCTCCTTCTTCTGTTCTTTTTAAATTGACCATTGCCCGGACCTTTCCTGTGGCCACTTCCATTACAATTACGGTTCCGTGTTTTGCCTCAAAATTGATCAGCTGTTTTTCAAGGGCGGAATGTGCAATGTCCTGAATCCTAAGATCTAAAGTGGTATAGACATCTTCACCGTCTATAGGTTCCTGGACTTTCCAGTAATCGATTGGTTTCCACTGTGAAGAGTTGATTCTCTGCTCTAGTCTTTTTCCGTCTGTCCCTGTTAAGTATTTTGAGAAAGCTCCCTCCAGCCCTGCTTTAAGGTCACCGTTGTCTATTCCGATGGTTCCGGCTCCGATTTCCGAAGTAGCCAATTCCCTTTTGTAATTCCTGTCGACAATGAAACCGCCTTTATTTTTACCTCTTTTAAAGATCGGGAACTTTCTGATTCTGTCGTACTGATCGAAATCCAACCCTCTGGCTAGGGAATAGTATTGGTTTTTCTTTTTTCTTTGCTCGTCAAATTTTTTTCTGAATTCAGCCCTTGGCTTTCCGAACATTTTGCTTAACGAATCCGTTAAAGCTCCGATATTGTTGGTATAAACAGTATCCTTTATGGTTTTGAAATCCAAATAGATATCGTAGCGCATTACCGTTGTTGCCAAAATAGAGCCATCAGAAGCATATAAATTCCCACGGGCCGCTTTTAAAGTGGCTTCACGGTAATTTTTATTGATATAATCATCTTTTATTTCCTGCACATTGGTGTTCTGAAGAATAATGATTCTTCCCAAAAACATGACAAACACGCACAAAGCCACCACTGCGAAGAGGTAGCCCCATCTTAACGTTTTTTTACGTTTGTTATCGTATTCATTTTGCTTTTGCATCTGTACTATCTAATTTTATCAGCAGTTTGTGGGGATGATTTTCCAATGTCATTAAGGAATCTTCCGCCACTTCTTTCCCTAACTCCGATTCCATTTTTACTTTGATCAGCTTACTCTGCGCATAAGCGTTTCTCGATTTATATTCTTCTGTTTCTTCTTTTAGTGCATTGACGATCTTGATCTTTTTATTAACCAAATGGTTACTGTAGATCATGGCCATCATCAATATGAACAACAGTAAAAAATACTTGTAATGTATTTTTACTTCATCACGGTTCAGAAAGTTTCCTTTTATAATATCTATAAAAGTGAGTTTTTTCTGAGGGCGGTATGTTGTTCTTTTTGCCAACGCTTTGTTTATAATTGATTAATGATAAAGGATAATTAATATCGCTTATCATTGATGATATATCATTATACTTTAATTCCTGTTCTCATTTTTGCACTTCTTGCTCTGGAGTTTTCTTCAATTTCCTTATCATCAGGAATGATGGCTTTACTCTTCAGCAGCTCAAATGCTTTTTTATAATTTCCGTAGATATCTCTTTCGGGCTCTCCTTCGAACATGCCGTTCTTTAAAAATCTTTTTACCAGACGGTCTTCCAAAGAGTGGTAAGAGATCACTACTAATCTTCCTCCCGGTTTTAACACTCTGTAAGCCTGAACCAGCATTTCTTTCAACACTTCAAGCTCTTGGTTAACTTCAATTCTTATTGCCTGAAAAAGCTGTGCATAGAATTTGTTAACCTTATGAGGGGGGATATAACTGAACAGTTTTTTTAAATCCTCCGTTGTTTCTATACTTTTTGTTTTTCTGTGATGAACAATTTCTCTTGCCAGCTTTCTCGCTTCTCTTAGTTCTCCGTAATGGTAGAAAAGATCAGCCAGTTCTTCTTCTTCATATTCATTGATCACTCTTTTCGCATCGAGGCTTTGCATGACGTTCATTCTCATGTCCAAAGGAGCATTGCTTCTTGTGGAAAATCCTCTGTCTGCTTCATCAAACTGATGAGACGATACGCCAAGATCTGCGAGAATTCCGTCTACTCCGGAAACTCCATACATTAATAGAGAGTTTTCAAGGAATCTGAAATTCTGATTAACCAAAGTAAATCTTGGATCATCGATGGTATTTTTAAGAGCGTCTAAATCCTGATCAAAACTGTATAGCCTTCCTTTATCTGAAAGCCTGTTCAGTATTTCTCTTGAATGGCCTCCGCCTCCGAAGGTGCAGTCCACATATATTCCGTCTGGATTCGTCACCAAATCATCTACACTTTGCTTCAACAAAACGGGATTATGATACATGTTTTAGTTTGTGTTTTTCGCTTTTTTTAATTAGCGTGTTATTCTTCATCAAAAGAGCCCATTACATCTTCGGCAAGGCTTGCAAAATCGGCTTCATTGGTAGAAATTACCTTTTCATAGGCGTCTTTGTCCCAAATTTCAAATAATTCTCCTGCACTGGTAACCACAATATCTTTCTGAAGATTTGCAAAGTGGGTGAGGTCTTTTGAAATCTGTAATCTTCCAGCATTATCCAACTCTACTGTTTTTACTCCTGCCGTAAACATTCTTATGAAATCAGCATTCTTTTTAATGAATCTGTTCAGTTTATTAATTTTGTCCATCAGTTTATCCCATGCTTTCATAGGGTACACTTCAAGACAGGGCTGGAACACGGAGCGTTTTACCACAAAAGCCTTATCTTCAAAGTTCTCCATCTGCTTCGTCAGCGATGAAGGTACTTTCAAGCGACCTTTGTCGTCTATTTTACACTCATATGTTCCGATGAAATTCTTCATTTGGGACAAATTTATATAAATATTTCCAAAATTTCCCACTTTTTCCCACTTTTTGACTTAATGTTAATAAGTTTTATCAAGACTTAAGTGTTTGGAATGTAAGTGTTTGATTGTTCGGGCCTTGTAGATGCTGTTATTTAGCCCATAACAAAAAGGTTTTGAAAAAAAGTACCTAAAAGAACATTATTATATTATTTTTATTTTAAATTAGGGATATCAAAATATTTTTGAGGTTTAATTTGTATTTTTGCAAGGCTTTATTAAAGCATTTTTATGATATTTAGTACAAAAAAAGAAAAGAAATTTACCTTTATAGAGGCAGGAGAGGGACATCCATTGGTGCTGTTGCACGGACTAATGGGTGGTTTGAGTAATTTCGATAAGATGGTGCATTTTTTTTCAGAGAGAGGATTTAAGGTGTATGTCCCTCAATTACCGATCTATGATTTACCTGTACTTAACACGAATCTTACCACTCTTGCAAAATATATCATCAAGTTTATTGAAGCTCATGTTTCCGGACCGGTAACTATTGTAGGAAATTCAATGGGGGGTCATGTGGGCCTTATTTTAACTTTGGCGAGACCGGATCTTGTTAAAAATCTTGTCCTTACCGGAAGCTCAGGTTTATATGAAAGAACTTTCGGGGACAGTTTTCCAAGAAAAAATGACAGATCTTATATAAGGAAGAAAACAGAGGAGGTTTTTTATGACCCGTCTGTAGCTACTGAAGATCTGGTAGATGAGGTTTTCAATGTGGTGAATGACAGGATGAAGGGGATTAAAACTGTGATGTTAGCAAGAAGCGCCATTAAACACAATATGCTGAATGATTTGCCTAAGATTACATGTCCTACATGTATCATTTGGGGAAAACAGGATAATGTAACACCTCCGGAAGTGGCGGAAGATATGCATAAGTTTATTCCGAATTCGGATCTGTTCTGGATTGATAAATGTGGTCATGCAGCCATGATGGAAAAACCAGATGAGTTCAATGAAATTCTTTACCACTGGTTAAAAGATAAAATATAAAAAGATGATAGGAGGTAAATTTTACTTCCTATTTTATTTACAATGATATTGAAGTTTCCTTTTTTAATTCTGTTTTTCTTTCTAAGCACTACAATGAGTGCTCAGAAAGAAGCCTGGTTGGTAGGAACCATTAAAGATTGTAAGACAGGGAATTATAATCCGGAACAAAAAAGCATAAAAATATTTGACGGAGACCGGGAAGTTGATTTTATCAATGAAGGATTCGGGGCATTTTATGCTAAAAATATGGAAATGAAAGCCTATTCAGTTCAGTATGAGAATATTTTTGGACAAACGGTAGTTAAAAATGTGAATTTAACGGAAGGCAATAATTTTATTGACTTTTGTCTTGATTATTTTGTGGAGCCAGATATCACTACTTTCGTTTCATCGGTTAATAAATCTGATCCTTTAAAAATAAGCTTTAAAGGGGTTTCAGCTACGAATGTAAATGAACAAAATGCTGTTTTTTACTATAAAGGAAATGACCTTTGGGCTGATTTCAGGAATGAAAGTGGAAGTTTTTCAAAAAAGATAAAACCGGAGATTTTCAAAAAATTAATGATATCGGAAAAGAAAGCTACAGCAGCGGTAGTTTTAAAAGATGAGAGTTCTGATTATAAAAATGTATATACTTTTGAGCTGGGCAATAAGAAAAAGCAAATCATCAATTGTTATATAGATGATTGGAATTTTTACGGCGATTTATTTATTACGATATTTGGAGAATTAAAATAGTAAAAATGGTTATTAAAACAGCAAATTTTGTAAAGAGTAGTGGGAAATGGCAGGATTGCCCGGAACCTACGATTCCTGAATATGCTTTTATAGGAAGGTCCAACGTAGGAAAATCGTCGTTGATTAATGCCATGATGAATCATAAAGATTTGGCTAAAACTTCTCAAACTCCGGGGAAAACGCAACTTATTAATCATTTTTTAGTGAATGAAAACTGGTATTTGACGGATTTACCGGGATACGGATATGCAAAGGTTTCCAAGTCGATCAGAAAAGACTTTGAAAAACTGATCACCAATTATATTTTAAACAGGAGAAACCTGGTTAATCTTTTCGTTTTGGTGGATGTAAGGCATACTCCTCAAAAGATTGATCTGGAATTTATTCAATGGTGTGGTGAAAGTGGGGTTCCTTTTTCCATTGTATTTACAAAAGCGGATAAATTGAAACCTAATGTAGTAATACAGAACGTAGAACATTATAAGGCAGAACTTCATAAAACATGGGAAGATCTTCCGGAATTGTATGTAACCTCTGCCGAAAAGAAAGAAGGATGTGAAGAAATTCTGAATTTTATAGAGAAGACCAATGATTTTTTAATCCTTAATAATGTCAACTTTGATGAGTAATATAATCTGGAAGATAAAAACTTTCGACGAGTTTACGGTTCCGGAGCTCTATCAGGTTTTGAAGGCCCGTGTTGATGTTTTTGTTGTGGAACAAAACTGTCCTTATCCGGATCTGGATGATTATGACCAGAAAGCTGTACATATCTGGGCGGAAGAAAACGGAGAAGTTCTGGCGTATTGCCGCCTTTTTGATAAAGGAATTAAATACCATGAAACTTCCATAGGAAGAGTTTTAACTACAGAAAATGCCAGGGGAAAAAGCTTAGGCAAATTATTGATACAATATGCTGTTGAAACTATAGAAAACAGGTTTCATACTCCTGAGATCAGGATTTCGGCACAGGATTATTTACTGAAGTTCTATGCTGGTTTCGGATTTGAGGATACCGGGAAAAAATATCTGGAAGATGATATTCCGCATACGGAAATGATAAGAAAATAGAAAAGCGAAGATGAATCTTCGCTTTTTTGTGGGAAATATGTTGAATGTTCTTAGTTTTTATTTGCTATTGCTTTTAAAATAATAGGTTCAATATTAGAAGGAAGATCGGCAGATTTTATCTGGTAGTCTTTGATTTTCATTTCTTTGAGCCAGTTTTCCCAGTATTCTTTGATGACAGCTTCTTCAAATGGATTTCCCTTTTCCGGGTTGATTCCCAGAACAATCACCTCAAGATTACTTAAATTATCGTTGGCTTTCACAAAGCCATAACCATTTTTTTCAATAATATTTTTAAAATCTGAATTGATAAGATTGTTAGATCTGATTAGTTTGGTGGTGAGATAAGATGTTTTATATGAGTTGTCTTTTTTTTCCTCGAATTTAGAATCAGCATGATACATATATCCGTCTGTCAGAATAAAAAGAATGTTTCTGCGGTCATCTTTTATACAATAATCTTTCACTTTATTTTTGAAAAACTCCCAAATATCCGAACCAACATAATTTCCGTCTTTAATGGCCGACTGATAAATGTTTAAAGGCAATTCCGAATACTTTTTTTCCACCAGACTAAAATAATCTTTGCTGGTATTTTTATCAAAAGAAACCTTAAGCTCTTTTGTAAATTCATTCATTTTCGGATCCGAAGGTTCGGGATTGAAAAAAATCTGCATCTGATCATCATAAGTAATGATCTTTTTGGATTTGATATGATTTAAAAATCCTTTTTCAATGGCTTTGATGTATTCGGTATCTCTTTGAAAATATTGCATTGTTGGATTAGGATTGGTTTGAGGATCTATTCTGTCTGATAAATCAATTAAAATACTGATGTTGATATTGTTGAGATCAGGTATGATTTTAGTAGGATCTTTAATAGTTTCTCCATCATTTATTGGTTCTTTTCCACAACAAGAAACCAATGAAATAACCATTAATACATAAAATATTTTTTTCATAATCTGCGATTTTATAAAGATGATAAATAAACAAGATTCTGATTATCAGTATTAGCTCCAACAGTTTCAAGATTGGTGTTGTATGTTTCAATGCAGCTGTCAATCATGGTTTGTTTTTCGCTTTTAGAAACTGCAATTTTTTCTCCGATAAACGTTACCCAACCCTGAACATATTCCGATGCATATAATTTATAATCTTTTGTTGGGATGATGACACCATCAATAATGTTCTGAAGCTCTTCGATTCTGCCTCGGGTTTTAATGATAAGTTCTTTCGTATTCCCGATGTTTCCAAGAATTTCTTCAATTTCTTTCTTAAGAGCATTAATCTTTTCTAAAAGAAAAAGTACATTTTTCTGCCTGATTTCCTGCTCATTTTTAATTTTATCTTTTTCACGATGTTCTTTCATGACAAAGTCGAAAACCAATCCCCAAATAATGTATACAATGAACCCCGCGAAAATAATTCCCCAAAACTGAATCTTGGTAAATGCAATTTTAAGATCAAATGGTGGCGAATCGAAAGTTTTATTTAACTCATATAACTTCGATTCAATTTCATACGCTAAAATAGAGTCAAAAATAAAAGTAACAACAAATAAAAGTCCAAGTTTAATATAATTGGCTCTTATTTTATTCTCATTAAACATATGAATCAAAAATCCCAACCCCAGAAAGACAAATGGTATTAAAGTCACAAATGCTCCTTCAATAAGACCTTCATTCCAAGCTTTGCTCCAGGCTTGTGCATCTAAAACGCTTTGTATAATGGTACTTTTTGCATTAAAATTTTTAAAAAATGCAGAATAAGAAGTCGAAATATAAAAAGTCAGCAAATATAAACTTATCGGAATAAGAAGAATTGTGCCAATCCAGAATTTTGTAGAAGCTCCTTTTGTGGCATTTACATTGTATTTTTCCGGGTTTCTGGGTAAATCAAGAATTTCGGATTTTAAAGTTTCGATGGTATTTTGATGATCTTCAATCTCTGTATTTTTGTTTTTTAATTGTTCTTCTTTGGTTTCCAACGAAACGGTTAAAGCTTTGATCTCTGTTTCTCTGTTTTTTTGTTCATTAACATAAGATTCTTTAAGTTTCTGCTGTTTTTCAGTCATTTCTTTTTCTTCATTCTGAAACTTTGAATAAACGGCATCAAGACAGATGGATAAGGTTGAATGGTTTCCGTTAGTCCTCGAACTATCTCTGTATCCGGCTTCATGATAGGTTCTTTTTCTGCTTTCTTCAGCAGATTCTGTATTGGCATCAGATTCCGTTTTTGGATTTTCCTCTTTCGGCGTTTCAATCGGAATTGATTTTAACTTAAATAAGTTTTTTATACTGGTGGTATCCATAGTGTTTAGTTTTTTAATTCATATAATATTTCATTTTTGTCTTTGCCGATTTTTACGGCCTCAATGAGGTAATCGACAATGGCTTTCACATTTTCTTCCAAAAAACCAAACATTACTACATATTTTTCCATTGCAGAATATTCATTTGGAGAAACTACACCGTCTGCCCAGATCATCACCGTGAGATCATACAGATAATCTATTTTTTCTTCAATGGTTTTGGGGACAAGAGATTTAATATTGATTGGATTTAAAAGAATCTCGTCTAAATTTTTCGAGGAAATTCCTCTTTCTTTGGCACAGTTATACATCATTTTCAGTTCTAATGCGCTGAAATCGTCATCACAAATTGCCATTTGATAAAGCCTTAAAAAGTGAGCTTTTAAGGTTTCTGTAATTTGAATGCTTTCCATGGTTGTTTTTAGTCTTCTTTTGGTTTTTTGGGGTTAATAATCACATCTCGTGAAGGTGATCTTAATTGTCTTGTTTGCTCTGAAGTTTCTTCGGAATTTTCATTTTCTTTTTTTTCTTCCTTTTTTTCGGCAAAAGCTATTAAGAGAAATATAATTCCTGTTATGGTATCAATAGGGATCCATAAGCTTTTTCGATATAAATAAATGGGAAAAACAGGATTAAAAATGATAAGTATTATGATGAATATTATACTCCAGTTATATTCTTTATAGCTTAAAAAATTGTATATAACAATGAGTGCTCCAACGGAAACCAAAACTCTTAGAAAAGTATAATATTCAATAGGAAGTCTGAAAATACCAACGAAACAACATATCGCACAGAAGGTGAGGAATGGTTTCATTTTTTTAGATTTAAAATCCTGATTGGAGATTGTATTTATAATTAAAGTTATCTTCAGACATAAATGTGAAAACAAAAAAATCATAAACAGAGATCAGTGCAGGAATGAATGTCCAGCAAAACAAAAGATAAAAAACACCCAATTTGTTTTGTCCTAAATAAAACCTGTGAATGCCTAATCCTCCTAAGAAAAGAGCAAACATTGAAGTTGTAAATTTTGATTTCATAATTTATACTCTTGATAATATTTCGTTCTTTTTTTCTTCAAACTCTTCAGGAGATATGATTCCATTTTCCGTGAAACCTTTTAGCTTTTGTAAAAGAGCAAACGGATCTTCATTTTCTATAAGCAAAGGTTGTGAAGGCAGCTGAGGTTGTGCAATGATAGGAGTGGTATTATTTACCGTTACACCTCCTGCAGAAGCTTTTCTGGATTCCAGATCTTTTTCTCTTCTCACTCCTCTCATTTGTTCTTCAATCTCTTGGGCATATTGATATAGTTTTCTAGCCTGAGCTTTCGGAAGATAATCCATCATGTTAGTGAAATTTCTTACAGTTCTCATCATAAATGTGGAACCGATTATTCCTTCTTTAATATGGCAATCTGCAACATCTATCCAACTGTAATCCTGAAAATCCATGGATAAGCCGAAGTTTTTAGGCCGGCAGAAAATAATTCTTCTGTTGGTAAGAGCAATACAATCCGGAGATAAATTGAGAACAGGCTTTTTCTGAACAGCAATATATTCCACGAATTCCTGTGAAGTGAGAAGACTGTTGATTCTCCCCAAGAGCTTTTCTACTGCTTTTGGGTCTTGTTCTTCGTTTAAAAATTTCTTTAAATTCATAGTATTTTGTTTTTAGTTATTTTTTATTGCTGGAATAGACATAGCCTGTTTTTCCTCCTTTTTTAATCTGTACTTTATACCATGAACCTTGTTTTGATAGTTGAATCAGTTTTGTGTTTTTTGGTACAGTAGCTATTATTTTAGATTTTAAGGAAGGTTTTGCATAAATATTAGTTGTGGCAGTTCCTGCAATGTATCTGGTATTGGTATTGACATTCACTTCATTGATGAAAACAGAAGGAGCTTTATCTGATTTGCTTTTTGGGGAGTTTCCGGATTTAAAATTATCAGTTTCCGAAGCTTTTGATTTCTTAGGCTTACTTTTTTTCGTAGACCGACCAGACGAGCCTCCATTACAAACTCCGCAGGTTCCACCTCCGCTACAATGCCCACACCGAGAGCAGTTTGAACAAGCTGTACAATATGCAGAACCAGTACATCTTCCTTCGTGTCCCACATTGTCATTGGCTTTAAAACAGGAGTTTAAAAAAAATAAACTGAGTGTGATTATGATGAATGGTATTAGTTTTCTCATGGTTAATTATAATTTTCCAAAGTTTGATGAAGCTGGCTCCTGAAATTATAAATCTCATCAAGATTATTCAGAAGAACTTTTTCTCCGGATTCCTTTCCGTTGTGAAAGGTTTCCAGGTATTTGTTTGAGGTATTAAAATGTAGTCTGCAAAGTGGCTTTCTGTTGTTGTCATCCAATAAAACCCCAAAGTATGAAAGTGTATCTCTGTAGGCAATTCTGGATGAAGGAATCTTTTCTCTCAAAATGGCTTTTACAATCTGAAAGCCCTCCAGTTCCTCTTCTGTGGTGACAATTTTGGAATCGTTGTTTTCGTCGATAGGCTGTGGATTCTTTATGTCATCTTCCCCTTTTTCGATCTGTTCATTAATGCTCAATGCAGATTTTAACCTGAAACTAATTGATTCGTTGATGGAGGTTGCCAATGCTTTTTTGGTGTATTCTTTAAAAGAAACCATTCTATTGGCCGTTAAAGGCTTTTCAAAAAAACGGTTTACTAAAAGCTTCACCAATTCATCAGAAGGATTTTCGATTTCCTTTTCAAATTCTTTTCGGATGGCTTTGATGTATTTTAATGCTTCTGCAGAATCCAAAATACTTTCAAGATTGTAATCTTTTTTTGTGAAACTCTCAAGAATTTTAATTGAACTGTCTTTCAAATCTTCAATATTAATGGTAAAAAAAGGTTTTTCATCCATAATATTCGGTTTCTCAAGATCGGTGTAGAAATTATAAACAATTCCGTTGGTAAGAACCCCGAATCTCGTTTTGGAAACATGATAATATCTGTGAAGCTGAGAATTATGGGCATCAGCACTTTCTTTCCAGTGTTTGCATTCTATGATGAAAATCGGTTCATCATTATTCCTGATTACATAATCTACCTTTTCCCCTTTTTTGGTTCCGATGTCACAAATATGTTCGGGAACAACCTCTGTCGGATTGAAAATATCATAGCCTAAAATTTGGATGAAAGGCATTACAAAAGCATTTTTGGTTGCTTCTTCTGTACCGATTTGTTCTTTTAAGCCAACCACTTTTTGATGTAGCTGCTCAAGCTTTATTTTAAGATCCATTTTTTGATTATTATAGAGTTTCATCGAAGATTTCTGCTGTTGGAGCAATCGATTTTATTGTAGAAATAGCTTTTTCCATTGAGGATTTTATTATGTAATATTGGCTTTTCCCAACAATTTCCCCGTTTCTTGCTTTTAAGACAAAATAATGTTTTTCATTTACCGCGACTCTTCTGTCGTATCGGGAATCATCCTGAGAGTTGATTCTCACCGATTCTATTCCTTTATGACAAGACGCTTTTTGAACATAACCTTCACTCATTAAAATAATGTCGTTTCCTTTTTTTAAATTAAACTGATACTCTTTATTGATTCTTTGAGTAATAACAAATTTTCCCATAATTACTATTTTTATTTAGCTAGTGTGGCACTCGTTTGAACATGTTTTGCACCCATTCGACTGAGAATAGTCCTTTTTAGCTTCCTTCACCGCATCTTTGCATGAAGAAAACTGACCTAAGTATTTTCTGTTTTCATTAGTAGGTAAATATTTACAATTTTCATGGTGTACTTCATGATCTCCATTGCTTTGTGCCTTTTTGTTTACATAATATTTTTTCATAACAAAAGTTTTAATTGATTTAACACTTCAAAAATATGAGCATTAAATAACCTTGCCTTACGGGAATCCGTAAAACCAAAAAAACCTCTCAAAAAAATCGAAAGGTTTATTTATGTAAAGATTTTAAAATAGAGCTTAAATAATAATAGTACGTTTCGCAATTACATTATCATTGGGAGAAGAGTTCCATGAAAATCCCGAAGCGGGAAGAGCTCTTTCTTTACCCCAGTTTCTTATGGCTTCTATTCTTTCGGGGCTTGTTTTGCTTAAAGGAACAATATTTCGGAAACATGTTTCATATAATTCATCATTTACAGCTCCATCTCCGTTAATGACAGCCTGAATCGCAACATCTCTTACTGCTCCTTCAAGGTCTGAGCCTGCAAATCCGGAAGATAAAGCAACCAATTTTTCAAAAGTTTCTATAGATGGAGGAGGAAGAAGTCCTTTTTTTATGTAAAGATTAATAATATCTTCTCTTTCTCGTTCTTCTGGTAAATCGACAAAAAATAATTCATCAAATCTACCTTTACGTAGTAATTCCGGAGGAAGTTTTGTGACATCATTTGCTGTGGCAACAACGAAAACTTTTTCAGTGCTTTCCTGAAGCCAAAATAAAAACTGACCAATCATTCTGGTTGTAACTCCTGAAGAATCATTCGCGTTGGCAGCGAGACCTTTTTCAATTTCATCAATCCATAAAATACAAGGTGATGCATTATCTGCGGACTCAAAGGCTTCTTTCAATCTATTTTCCGATTGTCCAACATACATTCCTTGAATAGATGCAAAATCTAATCTGTATAAAGGTAGACTCCAGGTTGTAGCTATGAATTTTGCAGATAAAGATTTTCCACACCCAGGAACACCAACTAACAAAACTCCTCTTGGTGGACGAAGTTTTCTTGCTTTTAAATCTGCTGTAAGGAGTTGTCTTTGACTTTCAAGCCATTGCTGAAGACCATTTAAACCACCTACGGAAAGCATATTAGAATCGACCTTTACTTTTTCCAGTCCGGAAATATCGCTGAATAATTTGTCTTTTTCCTGCGTAAGAAGTTTGATGTCTTCTTTAGTTAAAGAGCCTTTTGCCATTTGAGTTGCCAAAACATTTTCGGCTTCAATTTTTGTCATATTGGCAAGAATGGTTGCAGCCATTTTAAAATCTTTTTCATCCCATTCAATAGGAAAAGAATTTTGATAGGGAAGAACACAATCTTTAACAATCGATAACATTTCATCTTCATTTGGAGGATCTAAAGTCAAAGTCATACCCAATCTTTGAAGTTGTGACCAAACACTTTTTGTAGAAATGATACAAATGCTTCCACCACGTTCGATAGCCTGAACCACACAATCGTAAATATGTCTTGAAACAATATTATCGTCTTCGATATCACTTACTTCTGTAAAAATAAAAGTAAGGTTTTGTCTTTGCGAGATATTTTGAACGGCAAAATCGATTCCGCCAACAACGGAACGGTCATCATTTACTGTTTTTCTTGTTTTAATATCTATTATTCCGTGAGAAAGACTGTGAACGTACATTGGAATGTTGATTTCTTCAGCCAATTCCTGTATGATTTCCAAAACTCTTGCTCTCTCAATACTTCTTATCGAAATAAAGGGAATTCTTGCACGGAACATTCGCAACAGAGAATTCTTGAATTCAATTTTATTTGACATGGTTAAAAGATTATTTTTCTTCTTGTTGATAAGTTTCTTTCTTCTTCTTCGTTATTATTTTGATCCAACTTTTCTACAATATTTTCAGGAAGCCTGAAAGAATTGATGGTGAGAATTATTTTTTCTTTATCCTTGCTTGTATTGGGTAAACTGTCCTTTAAAGATTTTTTAATTTCCGCTACAAATTCTTCTAAATCTTTTCTGAAAACTATTTTCAAATCTTCCGGGAAGCCCTTGGAATCTGAAAATATTGAAAGTGGAATTAGATTTTTTTTACCTGTTAAAAGGAGCATCCCAAAATCATCTACGGATTTTATATTTTGGTTTTCAAAATATCTTTGGAATTTTTCCAGCCATAATTTTTTTCGTGTTTTATAAGCTTCTTCTGCTTTTATGTAAAAGCGTTGTGCTGTTCCTGCATCTAAATCAAAATTTCCGGAATCCATTTCTTCCAAAACGGTGTCGTCTCCGTTTCCAAACCGTTCAAAAATTTCAATCCAATCGGCATAAGTGATTGGTTTTTTCATAATCGTCTTATTCTAGGATTAATAATCTGATTGGGCGGAACGATATCCCATTCTGAGAATTTAGCATTACCTTTTTTTCCTTCTGTGCGTCCTTGAAAAAGATTAGGTCTTGTTTGTTGAGCTGATTTCTGATTTTTATTTTCTTCAGAATTATTTTTAATGTCTTTCATAAATTGTGCTGTTAAGAGGTTTGTAAAATATTTCTTGTATCTCTCGATGTGCTGGAAAAATCTTCAGGAGTTATTGATTGTAATGTTTGTCTCAAAACTTCAGCTTTTGCATCTTCCAATGCAAATTCTTTTCTATAATCAACAGTTTCGGCAATGCAACCGCGTAAAACTTCTTTGGATTTTGTTTTTCTCTCGGTAACGTTCTCTATCGTTTTTTTCTTGGCTTTTCTGTGATTATTAATTGAATTAAAAATGATTAATCCGCCAATTAAACCTCCAATAATACCAATTACTCCAAATTTAAAAATGGCTAAACTTAAAAGAGAAATTATAGCTCCCACAAAAATTAAAACTGTTGGTGAACCAAGTTTTTTCAATTCATTTTCAAGAAATTCAGCCCAATATTTATCATGCTTTTGCAACTGTTCTGTTTCGTCGGTTCCGTCTGTGGTTGAGGTTTTAAAACCATCAATAGTCAATTCTACATTTTCTTCAACATTATTTCTATAATCTGCTGTGAAAGTATCGTGAGCTTCAACAATCCAAGGCTGACTGATAGAAACGGCAAGTGCTTGGGTAACTTTTGTTGCTCCTGATAATTCGGGATCGAATGCCGCATTTGTTAGCATTTGCAAGAAGTCTACTTTTTCATCAAAAATGTGTTTTTCATTATTCATTAAAGCTTGTGCTGCTTTTTTATCTCCTTCTTTTTGAATAATTAATTGATTGAGTCTTACCTCATTTTGCAATGGAAGTTCTTCATCATCAAAATTGGTCACGAGCAGCGATAAGATTTCATCAAGCTGAATTTTCGTTGCTTTAGAATAATCGGTTGTAGTTTCTAAAATCTTTTTGAAATGTTTATCCAATGCTTCATGAGATCTTGCCTGTTTAACCGACGCTTTTAAATCATTCCAATTGGTAGCAAATTCTTCAAGAAGAGGATATTGGCTGGATGAATGAGATCCTTTTGTTTTAAAGAAATTAGTCCATTGATCTTTTTGTTTATCAATATAATTATCGGTTTGCGTCAACTGATCAATCCAACTTTTAACATTCGTAATCATTAATTGATGAGAAGCCGGCTGGAAAACACCCGTGGTAATTGCTTCCAAAATGACAATAAATTCTCTGGCCAGATTATGAGGATTCTGGTGAAGAAAATATCTGTTCATCCATTGTAGACAAGCGTCATTTCTACCCAATCTTCTCATGATGAGCATAAAAAAAAGGGTTGTTTTGTAATCATCCCTCTTCAAACTTTCGTTTAAAGCTTTTTCAGAAGTATTTTTATCATCCCGAATCCAGGAGGCAAGTACGACCAACGCCGGAGCCAACCAATAATTCGGAGCTTTTATCATGACTTCTTCTGTTGTGTAACGCAACGTATCGTCACCTACAATTCCGGTGTCTACACCTTGTAGAATTCCGGTTGCCATTCTTCTAACCTCCGCATAATATCCGAATTTGATTTGAAGATCCTGTTTGAGATTTCCCTGTCGAGTTTCTGCTAGTTGTAGAGATTTATGTTTAATATCAGATTCAACAAAATCGTTGAAGGAATTCATTAAGCTTAATAAATCATTTTTAAGATGATCGTGCTTTGTGTTAATGCTTCCTATCTCGATATTCACTTCGTGCATATCTGCTTTTATTGCTCTCAATGCGCTATTAATGAAAGAAAGGTCTGCGTATGAGATTACTTTTTGTGACATATTATAAATGTTTTCAGTGGGTTAAAGTTTTGTTGCTGTTCCATCTTCTCTTATGAGAATAAGTTTGTCTTTGAATACTTCTACAAATGCATAAGCATTATGCTTGGCGATTGTTCTCGCTTTTTCAAAATGATCGGGAAGTGGTTCTCCAACTTTATAATGCTTGATGATTTGATTGATGCTGAGATCCAGTGTATGCACCTCATGAGGATGTCCCAAGAAGCATTTTGCTAGAATTCCTAAAGGAAGATTTGCCAGTTCGGCAGTTCCAAATTCTTCCTGAATTTTTTCCATTAACTCATTCCTCCCTCTTGTCTCTGTTAAAAGCCCTGTATCAATTCCTTTAATAAGATTCATGTATTGTTGCGAACGTTTTTTAAGAATATCTCTGTCGCTAAATATTTTTGAGGAAGTTTGTTTGTTTTCTGATGAGGAATTCAGAGATTGATTTTGAAAAAGTATTCTCGCCATAGTCTAAGTTTTTCAGGTTGTTACATAGACAAAAGTATTAGGACATATAAAAACTACCTTACGGGAATCCGTAAAACCAAAAAAACCTCTCAAAAAAAATTGAAAGGGTTTTAAATAAATCAGAGAAATGTATTTTTAAATAATCCCGATATCCTTACAAAAAGCAACCAATTGCTCGTTGCTCGTGACTTCAAGATCTTCTTTTAAACTATTTAATTTTTTCTCAACACTGCTCAAACTAAAAGGTTTAATATCCTTTTCCTGAAGATGAGTGGGAATATTTTTCTGTAAAATTCCCTTAGAAAGAAGTGAAACCAATGTAATATCATAAGCGGTAAACTCATAACTGTTAAGCTTTTTCACATCCTGTTTTAAATCAAAGGATAAATAATTTTCATCAATATAAACAGAAGCGATGGATTTTTTCAACTCCTTAGAATCGTTTCTGGCTTTTCGAACGTAGCCGTTGATGTGATAATCTTTGAAAAGAGAATTGATGATTCCCGACTTATGCTCTGCAGAAAAAACAATGACTTTCAAAGAAGGCTGAATTTCTTTTATTTTCTCAATCAGTTCGCGTCCGTCTTTAATGTTTTGTTCGCGATGATCTTCATCATAATACAAATCGGTGATCAAAAGATCATAAGGCTCATTCTCCCGGACAGATTTCTGAATTTTTGCCAGTGCATCATCACAATAATAAACGTAATCAACATTCGGAATGTTGAGATCCTCTAAAGTTTTCTGTACAGAAAGATTGATGCTTTCGTGGTCTTCGGCGATTAAAATTTTTTTGAACATTCTTTTTTAGTTTTTTTAGGAAACAGGAAATGAAATATAGATTTTCAGTCCCTTTTCGATTTTGGTGTCAAAAATAATTTCTCCTTTGATAGTTTCTATACGGGAAACCGTAGAGAAAAGGCCATTCTTGTAAATTATGTCTCCGGAAATCCCGATTCCGTTGTCTGTATAAAATATTTTGATGAGGTTATTTTCCCTTTCAAATCGAAAAACTACGCGGTCTGCTTTGCTGTGTTTTTTCATGTTCACGAGCAATTCGCGAACGATTTGATAAACCTCTTCCTGTGAAGATTCTTTTAAGTCTTTCCAGATATTTTCATCGTTTCCTGCAAGATAGGTATTCAAATTTTCGTTGTTGAACGAGCCAATTAATTCTGAAATTTTTTCATTAAAATCTTTCTCTTCGTTTTTAATTTCCTGTTTTTCGTAGGAAATGTCTCTTGATTTCTCATACACAAATTCCAGTTCGTCCAATGCTTTGTCTTTATCAAAATGTTCCTGATTTTCAATCTTCGTCATCACCTGATAAATTCCATTGGCAACCACATCATGAACTTTTTTGGACATTTTGAGCTGGGTGTTTTTTACTTCAAGCTCTTTTTCATGTTCGAGACCTTTTTTTCTTTTTTTATACCAGAAGAAACCTGTGATTAGTATAAGTGATAAAGCAACTAATCCAAAATTTCGCTGTACTATTTTTATTTCATTTTCTGCATCTTGACGTTTTAGGATTTGATTTTCCGCGTTTTTTTGTTCTACATCATATCTTATAACAGCAAATTGGTTTTTTGCTTTATTTCTTGCAGTTTGAAGACTATCATTTATAGAATTAAATTTTATAAAATTTTCTAAATAATGCTTAGGATCAAGAGGAATAATTTTTTGCAGTGCTTCTAGTTGATCATCCGGACTTTTATTTTGAAGAGCTTTGTCTAACATCATTTTTGAATACTTTAATGAAGCGATTTTATTTTTATTAAAAAAATAATCAGCTAATGTAGCATAGCTGGAATTCATACCCATGCCATTACTTTGCTGCTCTCTTATTTTCAATGCCTTCAATAATTCAGGCAATGGATTATAATTTTCATCTTCCAAAAATTTTGCTTTTGCAAGGTTATTTAATGCTCTTGCATAATTAATGCTGTCTTTTGAAGCGAGAGCATATTTGAGATATTTTTTTGCTGAGTCTAATTTTTTTTGAAGTATAAGTGCATCACCCATATTATTAAAATATATGGTTCTATTTTCTTCAATGTTTGCATATTTTAATGCTTTATTATAATATGAGATTGCACTATCAAAGTTTTTGAGATTTTTTGAATTTATCCCCATATTATTATAATTAGATGCGAGCAAGCTTCTAACAAAACTGTCTTTATCTTTTTTAAGGAATGTATTTGCTTCCAATGATGTTTCAATTCCACCATAATAATCTCCTTTATCAGATTGAATTATGGCCATATTTACTAAAGCTCTTGCAACACCTAATGAATCTTTTTCTGTTAAAAAAACATTCTTTGCTAAATTGAAATAGTAAAAAGCAGAATCGGAAATTTTACTTTTTTGATATTCTTTAGCTTTTTTGAAATATGAATTTGTGGTCAAAATTTGTGTGGATAATTCTTTTTTTTCCTTTTTACAGGAGAATAAAATTATCAGCATGATAATTAATAATGAGTATTTCATAAAATTAGTTTTTCATGCAAAGTAATAAAAAAGGACAGATTGATAAAATCTGCCCTCTTTTTTTATTAAGGTTGTGTAGGATTAGGTGCTGGAGGAGGTGTTTGCCCTGTGTTACCTCCTGTTCCCCCTTCTTCTCCGCCAGACCCTTCTTCACCACCAGACCCTTCGTCTCCGGTATCGCTTTGTACCGTTACTTGATTTTGATTGCTGCTATTACATGATGTGTCTGTATTATGATTTCCGAATGCTAAACCTAGTAGCATTAAAATAAAATGTATCATTTTCAAAAAATTTAATGTTAAAGCATTCGTATTCTTCCCTGCGAAACCGATCGCAGATAGTGCTACACGTTTAAAAATTTCGAAGCGCTTCTTAAATTTTTTGGGAAGTGAACCATCAAAAACGGAAGAGAAACATCTGCTTCCCAACCCGGAGTTTTCTTCCGTTTTATCTGGCGATTTTTGAAATCAGTTTTGTAAATTTGTTTTTGTAATGTTTTGTTTCTCACTGATTTCTATGGCAAAGATGCAACGGAAAAGCAGGCAGGGGTTAGAAAGTTTTTGGAAAGTTTTTGGAAAGTTTTTCGGTGAGATGTTACGGAAAACCGTAATGCTATTGATGTAAAACTTCATAATTTTCGCACTAATAACCGTTGAATATGTCTAAATTTTTACCACAAAAAAGAAAATTGTTAGAGGAGGTCTTTCAGAAAGCATCAAACGACACTCCTGAAAAATCATTTAATGGAATTGCAAACCATCTTGAAAGATCATTAAAGGATGATTACAATATAGTTTTGAGTTATAAATCTTTTGAAACATATTATAAAACTATAGTAGAAAGGGATGAAGATTATAACATAAAAACAATAATTTTAGATGATCTCAGTAGATATTTAGAATATGATAGTTTTAGAGATTTTTGTCTTGATTGGAAAACTATAGAATATGCAGTTAGCCAAACTTTATCTAAAATTGTTATAAACATTACTAATAAGCCAATTTTTACAATGCCTGATTTTTTAAAGAAAAATGGACTGGGTATTATGGAAATGGTTTTTGTTTTATTACTTGTTACAGGAGGGGTTGTTTTTTCAAATGGGAAAAAAGTGGATGGTCAAGGTCTGAGTGGTCTAAGTTTTTTATCAACTGGGAAATCTGACTTAGAAAAAGGCTATATGTATTGGAATGGAGAAAGATATATTGCAACAGACAGTAGTGATCTTGGACCTCAAAAAGAAGTTATTCCAATGAAAGAATATGATTTTAAATATCTTCAACGTATTACAAGAGCCGATACTTTGACGGTAGATAATGCATTGGGAAAAGTTTGGTATGATAAGAGCAATAATAATGTAGAGTTCTTTACGAGTCCCGGGATACATCCCGAAAATGGCAAAGCATTAAAAGATGTTTCGGAAACAATTCTGAATAATTATGCAGGACCAAGCGCAGACTCCCTACAGATCGAAGAATAAACGTCCTTCACAATAATTTAAAATTCAATTAAAACGATTCATCTAATATTCCTTTAATTTCGTTCTTTTTAAGATGAATAAAGGAATATTTTCATTTTTACTGTTTGCGTTTTCTTTGTGTTGGGCTCAGCAAAAGCCGGTGCAGATTGCTTTTCTGTCGGATGTGCATTTTCAGGATTTGTACGGAAGCTTTTCGGATCATGATTTTAGAGGAATCATCAATCCAAAAACAGGAAAGCCAACCATTCTGAGAACAATGGATTCTCAACTGCACTCGACCAGAATTTTTAATGAAAACTATTTTGCTTTCCTAAAAGCCTTGGATGATATTGCAGGAAAAGGAATTAAAATTGTAGCCATGCCCGGCGATTTTTCGGATGACGGACAAGCATATAATATTCGTGGATTACACAAAATTTTAGAAAAATATCATAAAAGATATGAGATCAATTTTTACATCACAACAGGAAATCATGATCCGGTTGGTCCGTTCCGGCAGGATGCGGGAAAGGATGATTTCCTAGGAAAGGATGGGAACCCATTGGGAATTTATAGTAAAGAAAATATTGGAAAAATCAAGAATCAGATTATAACAAAAGACATTGCAGAATCCGGGTATTTAGAAATTTTGGATGAATTAAAGGATTTTGGTTTTTATCCTAAAAAAGAGAATTTATTTTGGAGTACACCTTTCAATTTTCAGGCTGTTAAAAATTACTCTTACGAAAAAGCCCTGCAAAATGCTGAATATTCCAAAAGAATATATGAAGTGTCAAAAGGTTTTTCTGTTCCGGATTTAAGTTATGTCGTCGAACCCGTAAAAGGAATCTGGATGATTGCCATCGATGGGAATACCTACATTCCGAAAAATGTAAATGAAAACCCAGATAATTCTTCCAATTATAAAGGAGCAAGTATCGGTTACAATAACGTTCTTACCAACAAAAAACATTTGATGAATTGGGTGAAAAAAATCACACAGGAAGCAAAATTGAATGGAAAAACAGTCATAGCCTTTACCCACTATCCAATGATCGATTTCAATGATGGCGCCACAAAAGAAATTGAAAATGTATTGGGCGAAAAAAAATGGCAACTGGAAAGAGTTCCTGAAGAAGACGTGGCAAAAGCCTTTATTGAAGCCGGATTACAGATTCATTTTGCTGGACATATGCACATTAATGACACGGGAATCAGAAATTTCAGAGACAAAATGCTGGTGAATATTCAGGTTCCTTCGTTGGCTGCTTACCTTCCGGCATATAAAATACTAACAATTCATTCATCTGAAAAAATGGAGATCCAAACAGAAGTTTTAAATGATGTTCCGAATTTTGATGAATTATTTCCACTTTACGAAAAAGAATATGATGCTTTGAAAAAAAATGGAAATAAAATCCTTTGGAGTAAAGATATTTTGCATTCGGAAACGTATCATGATTTTATGCTGTTTCACCTTAAAGAATTGGTTAGATTGAGGATGATACCGGATGATTGGCCGAGAGATTTCATTGAAAAAGCAGAGAAATTGAATGGTGAGGATTTGTTGTTATTAGTTCAAAATAAAGATCAAATAAAGGAAAGTAAAATTGATTCTAAAGCTTTCCAGAAATGGTTTTTTAGAGACGCTTTACTGGATTTATACAAGTTTCAGTCCGCCGATGAACTGGCAAAAAAAGATATCCCGAAAGAAAGATTACGGCAATATCATATATTAGAAGAATTGTTTCAGAAAAGTAAATCACAAGATCCATTTGTTTTACAATTAAAATCTGTTTTTAAAATTCTTTCTTTACTTTCAAACGGTGATCCGACGGATCATTTTGAAATAGATCTGAAAAAACAGGAGATTAAACGGTTGTGATTTTTATTTTCCCACAGATCTCACAGATATTTGTGTTTACTAGTGAAAAAGATTTGTGATATTAATGCTTAAAAAAGTAGAAAAGACCATCAAATTCTGACAGCCTTCTCATATAAATCTAATTGTAAAAAATGTTCTATTTTCCGTTCACAGGATTCTTTCTCTCATATGTATTGTTATCAAAACTAATTTTATAGTTTGATTTAAAAAGTTTGCTCGGCAGGTAATAATCTGTTGTAATAACCTGTGCCCCACTTTCCATTGCTTTTTCAAATCTTGAATAATCTTCTTTTCTTGCTTCCATCGTATCCGCATCGGCTCTGGTTCTGATAATGTAGCCCAGTTTCACCAATTCGGCAATTTTCGGACTTGGATCATTCATAAATAATACCGCAGACTCAGGCGTTCCCGGCATTGAATTTGTAAAAATCATTCTTCCTTTTAAAGATGGATGATCTTTCATATACAAGTCTCTGTTTTCACTATTGTTATCGAGTACAAACAGGAATTTTCCTTTGGCATCTTTCACTTTTGGCCAGTTTTTGTTTAAAACGGCTTCATTCAATGTTTTGTAAGAACCGCGAATATCATCCGGAGTGATGATTTTATTTTTGCCTAAATAATTTTTTAACTCATTATCGAGATCATCAAAAAGTTTTGAGGTATAATGTTCAGGCTCTGTCCCGAATCGGTTGGCTTTTCCGTCTTTCGGTTCAAGGGTAATAAAAATAGGATCGTGATCGGGATGGGCAGCAGACCATTTTTTCAGGTCTTTCAGGCAATCTTCCAATGTGTAGTACCAGGTCTGATAATCAATATCCGTAATATGGATCATTTTATAGCCCGGTTCTTTCATTTTTCCTTCAGGATCGAAAGGCTGGGATGTTTTTACCAGATCCAGAATTTTAGGATGGGCATATTTTCCGCCTTTACTGTCTGCATAAACATCAATTTCAAGGTTTCTTAATCCCAGATCTAGTTGTTGTGGTATCGGGATGTGTTCGTATTGGATCCTCGGAAGAAAATTCATCGAATCTTTTTTGGATAAATAACTGTAAACTTCAGGAAGAATTGCCTTTTTATAAGAATTGTGCGAACCGATCACCTGAATTTCATTGATCTTTAAATTGTTTAAATTTTGTGATTGCGACCAGAAAAGGTTTAATGAAGATAAAAATAAACCTAGTACAACTGCTTTTTTCATTGCATCAATTTTTGTAACGACGAAATTAAGCACTCATCTTTTCAGGCTGGTTATATATTATGTTAAGTGTTTTTTAAGATTGCGTAATATCTTAAAAATGCTATTTTTTAAATGATTGATATTTAATATGTTGATATTTTCTCATTTTGGGATATTTATATTTTATTGACTTTAAGATAATACTCTGTTAAAACGATTTTGTGGTAGATCCTTTTACTTTGTATGCCGAAATAAAAACTAACGATGGCTTAAAATGAAAACCACTGTTGCGGGAACAACAGCGGCTTTTTATTAAGCAATGTAACGTCTTGCAATTACTTTACTTAATGATATGTACCACAAAATTAATTTTTTTAAGTTTAAAAAGCTAGTTCCTATAGCATTAATATTTTTGGTGGCAAACCAGGTTAATGCTGAAGGTCTTACAATGAGCCATCCTGTATTTTCACAGGTGAATGAAACGATCACGGGTGTTGTTCAGGATCAGGAAGGCAAACCGATAGAAGGCGCAAAAATCACGGTTGTAGAAACGGGTGAAACCGCTACTTCGGATGCGGCGGGGAATTTCAGTATTTCGGCAAATATCGGACAAACCTTATCTGTTTCTTATGACGGATATACAGAACAGATGGTGAAAATTTCAGGCACATCAGTTTCTGTTAGTCTTACGTCTAAAAAAGAAACAACTTCCATCGAAGAAGTAACTTTGGTTGGGTATGGTTCTCAGAAAAAATCTGATTTAACGGGGGCTGTAAGTCAGTTGAAAACTGAAAATTTCAAAGAAGGAATGAATATCTCTGTTGATAACCTAATGCAGGGGAAAATCGCAGGGGTCCGTATCGTTCAGTCGAGCGGTGAACCGGGAGCTGGTGTGAATGTTTCGATCAGGGGAATTGGTTCGATCAGAAGCGGAAGTACTCCATTGTTTGTTGTCGATGGTGTCCCTTTAAGCAATGATGCGGTAAGTGCAACAGGTCCGAACATTGGCTTGGGAAATGCTCAGGCAAAAAATCCATTAAATTTTTTAAATACAAGTGATATTGAATCTATCACTGTTTTAAAGGATGCTTCTGCAGCTGCAATCTATGGAGCGAGAGGTTCCAATGGGGTAGTTTTGGTAACGACAAAAAGAGGGAAAAGGGGAGAGCCGGTGTTTACGTATGATACGTATTTAGGTTTTTCCTCTGTGATTAAAAAATTAGATTTATTAACTGCAGATGAATACAGGGCTGCAGGAATTGACAAATCTTATGATCACGGCGGAAATACCGATTGGCAGGATGAAATTTACAGAAATGCGGTTTCATCAAATCACTCGGTTTCATTCTCAAAATCTACGGAAACTGGAAATTATTTTGCATCAATTGCTCATATGGATCAGGATGGTATCGTGCTGAACAGCAATTTCAGAAGAACAACAGCCCGCCTGAATGCAGAAGAATCTTTCTTCGATAACAAAAGATTAAAGATTAAACTAAATCTTACGGCAAGTGACATCAAGGAAACCGGAATTCCAAATGGAGCCAACGCCGGATCTGACGGGCAGGTGATTATCCATGCCTTAATGGCGAATCCTACACGTTCCGTATATGATGAAAACGGTATGTATACGAACTTTAATATGAATGCTCACTACAATCCATTATATTTATTGAGTGTTTATAATGATAAAACCAATACATTCAGAGTGTTGGGAAATACCGAAGCCACACTGAGAATCTTACCGGGACTGAATTATAAATTCAATTTAGGGATTGATAAAACAATGTCGGAGAGAAACACAACGATGTATCCGAACATTACCGACAGAACTCCGAAAGGAGCCTACACACAGGCAAACCTTGAATCTCTAAATGTATTGTTGGAACATTATTTAACTTATGATTTTAATGTAAATAAGCACGGATTCAATTTACTGGCAGGCTTCTCGTATCAGAAATTCAAGTTTTCAGGAACTTATTTCGGAGTGAGAAACTTCGTTGGACAAGGAACTGGAGTTCCACCGGAAATCAATCCTGGGTATTCAGGTGAAGCATTCATTCCGGGGGCGGGTTATGCTCAGGAAAACGAATTGCAGTCCTATTTCGGGAGGGTAAATTATAATTTTGATAAAAAATATCTATTAACAGCGTCATTAAGAGCCGATGGTTCTACGCGGTTCGGTGTGAATAACAAATACGGATATTTCCCTTCTGTAGCTGTCGGCTGGACGATTTCAAATGAAAATTTCTTAAAAGATTCAAATATTATTAATGAATTAAAATTAAGAGGAAGCTGGGGACAAACAGGAAATCAGGAGGTTCCGAACAAAATTACACAGGCAAGTTACTCGTTATCACAGGGGTCAGGATATTATTTATATGATAATTTAAATCTGATCAATGGGGTTACGGTAAACAGAACAGCCAATCCGGATCTGAAATGGGAAGTTGTAGAGCAAACGAATATCGGTGCGGATTTCAGCTTATGGAAAAATAAATTGTATGGTTCATTGGAATATTACAACAAAACGACAAAAGATCCTATTCTAAATATTCCTTCAGGCGCACTAAGCCCAACAAGTACAATCTGGAAAAATGTTGATGCGCAAATCGTAAATAAAGGATTTGAATTCTCATTAGGTTCAGAAATTATAAAAAATGAAAATTTCACGTGGAATCTTGACGTAAATGGAGCGACAGTAAATAATGTGGTGAAAGATCTTCCGGTTTCAGAGATTTATTCGGGAGAGGTTTCAGGGCCAGGACTTTCAGGAGTTACAGCGAATATTTACAGAAACGGATATGAAGCGGGATCTTTCTTTATGTTAAATTATTTGGGCATTGACGCCAATGGAAAATATATTTACGAAGATGTAGACGGAGACGGGAAGATCGGGCCGAAAGACAGGAAAATTTTCGAAGGAGCGATTCCTAACTTCACTTTTGGGATCAATTCTTATATGAAATACAAAAAATTTGATTTTGCATTTTCATTCATTGGACAAACAGGAGGTTATTTGGTAAATAATACAGCTTTAGATTTAAATATCAACAACTTAGCATCAGACAGAAATGTTTTGAAGAACTTTTATGAATCAGGAGCGAGCTTCACTAACCAGCCTCAATTATCTACTCTTTATCTTGAAAAATCAGACTTTATCCGGTTGAATAATGTAAGGTTAGGATATACTTTCGATATCAATCAGCTGAAATTTTTGAGAAGTATCAATCTTTATGTGAGTGCTCAGAATTTATTTACAATTACCAGCTATTCCGGTTATGACCCCCTTGTAGATACCAACAAACAGGTAGGAGGAAACCAGTCTCTGGGAATTGATTATACGACCTATCCGTCTGCAAAAACTTTCATTTTGGGAGCAACTGTTAAATTTTAATTTAAATTAAATCATGAAATCTAATTTTTTAAATAGTATTAAAATCTTTCTACCCTTTTTTGCTTTGGCTTTAATTGGCTGTACAAATCTGGATGAAAAAGTAATTGACGAGGTATTGGGCTCTGAAAACGCAGATCCTGAAGCAGCCCTTGCTGCAGCTTACGGACAGCTTGGTGACGGAACTTTTGTAGATCATGGAAGTGTTTTCGCACTACAGGAGTACTCCACTGACGAAGCGATGTTGCCGACAAGAGGAAGCGATTGGGGAGATGGTGGAAAATGGAGAGCCATGCACGAATTCACATGGGATGCCAATAGTGACGTTGTAAAAACTACCTGGAATCAATTGAATCTGGGAATTACAAAATCTTTAACGGCCATCGGAAGTATCGATAAAAGCAGCATCAACAACAAAACTTTATTTTTGGCGGAGGCAAAAGGATTACTGGCTTATTATACTTATACAACGATCGATTTGTTTGGGCAGGCTCCTTACAGAGATCCGAATAATATCAATGCCCCGATTGAAGTAAAAAAAGCGGAAACTACCATTGATGCTTTAATTACAGAAGTGGAAGGACTTATTCCTAATCTTGCCGATATTAAAACCCAGAATACACATGCCGGAAGGTTTACAAAGCAAGCAGCTTATGCCTTATTGGCAGATATGTATCTGAACAGGGCGGTTTTAAAGAACAAAACTGCAAGTACATTCAATTTCACGGAACAGGCGGTAAATGGTGGCGGAACAGATATGGATAAAGTGATTCAATATTCAAACTTATTGATTAATGGAGGACTTTTCAGTTTAGAATCTAATTATTTCCACAATTTTGATATTAATAATGATACAAGTAAGGAAATGATTTTTACCGTTGTTCAGAAGAAGAACTCCAATAGAAATGCGGATAATGACTTAGCCTATATGTCGATGGAAAGAATTCAGAAACCGTCTCCGGACAACAGAGGAACAAATGCATCTTGCATCACTCCTGAATTTTATTATTCATGGAACGGAAATTTTAGTGATCCTCGTTTCCACAGGTATTATCAATATGATGACGGAACATGGTTTAAAAATGACGGAACAGATCTAAGTGTACCATCTACAAGTAAAGTGGAGGGAACAGGAAAACCTTGGTTTCACTTCAATAGAGGATTACAGGTGGGTCAGCAATACGGGCCTAAAATTCTTGCCAATGGTAATTTTGATTTAACTGCCGACGGAAGAATTAAAGTATATAAATTATTCACAGAGAAAAATACAACTCTTGCAGCAGACTTCACCCCTGAACTGAATTTTGATAATCCTGCAGAATCGGTATTTACCCAAGCGCAGATTAACAGAGGGGTAAGAAACTTCAAATTTGAATTTGACCCGGGTTATGGAAATAACGGAACTAGCGGAATGGATGTTCCTTTGTATAGATTGGGAACAATTTATATGATGAGAGCAGAAGCTTATTTCAGAAGCGGAAATGTAGCGGCTGCGTTGGCTGATGTAAATATATTGAGAACAAGCAGAACCCGAGAGGCTTTGTTCAACAACGCTCCGGGTGTAGCAATTACTTCTTTGGACGCCAATACTCTGTATAAAGAATCCGGATATGAATTGTATTGGGAAATGTACAGAAGAAAAGCAATGATCAGATTCGGAAAATTTGATCTTCCTGGAACTGCGAAACCTGCTTCCCAACCTTACAGGAGAATTTTCCCGATTCCTCAGGCAACGCTTGATGCATCAAAAGAATTCTCACAAAATCCAGGATATTAGTTTCTTCATATCAATAATATTTTGCGTAAATAAAAAGCGAAGGGATTTTTTCTCTTCGCTTTTTATTTCTCTTATAAACCTACTTATCTAAACAAACCTTCAAGGTTTGAATACATTGTACATTTTTTATCAGATTATTCCTCATTCAGCATACCCAGTTCTTCGAAATGCTTTTTGAATTTCTGGATTTTCGGACCTACCACAGCGCTACAATACGGCTGTGTCGGGTTTTCATTGTAATAACCTTGATGATATTGCTCAGCTGGCCAGAACTTGTCGAATTTCGTAAGTTCTGTCACATAAGTTCCCTGCCATCTTCCAGATTGTTTAGACACTTCAATCGCTTCCGCGGCTTTTGCTTTTTCAGCGTCATCATTATAATAAATGACCGAACGGTACTGAGTTCCGATGTCGTTCCCCTGTCTGTTTAGCTGAGTAGGGTCGTGAAGGAAAAAAAATACATCCATAAGCTGCTCATAAGAAATGATTGCCGGATCATAAGTGATCTGTACTACTTCTGCGTGCCCCGTTTCTCCTGTACATACTTCTTCATAGGTCGGGTTGTCTTTATGCCCTCCGGAATATCCTGAAATAGCAGACTCTACCCCCTTCAACATATTAAAGCAGCTTTCCACACACCAGAAACACCCGCCACCGAAAGTAATCTGCGCTAAATTATTTGTATCCATTTTGAGTTGATTTTTTTTATCGTTTTTCTTCTCCTTCTCGTACATGAGATGATGAAAAAGCCAATCAAAAGTAAGAAAAACTTTTTCATTTTTATCAGCGAATGATTCTCCATTTCACAACAAAAAACACACCATTAATACAATGATGTGCTGATGATTTTTATGTATAGGATGTCTATTTTTCCCAAACCAAAGCGCTGGCTCCAAGAATGGCAGCATCCGCTTCATCAAGTTCACTGAATACCAGCTTCACTTTGTTTCTGAAGATCGGAAGAAGGTTTCTTTCCATATGCAGTTTTGCCGGTTTTAAAATAAAATCTCCGGCTTTAATTACACCTCCGAATAAAAGGATAGCTTCCGGTGAAGAAAACATGACAAAGTTCGCCAATGCTTCTCCCAATTTTTGCCCGGTATACCTGAAAACTTCAATAGCAGTCGGGTCACCTTTTTTAGCACATTCAAAAACAGTTTTTGAATCTATTTCTTCCTCCGGATATTGATTAAGCATTGAATCAGGAAATTCTGCTCTCATTTTTCGGGCAGTAATAGAAATTCCGGTTGCAGAAGCATACGCTTCCAAACTTCCTTCTGAACCTGTGCTCCAATGTTTTCTGCCTCCCGGCTTTACGATAGTGTGTCCCAGCTCTCCGGCAAATCCGTCATGTCCGTAGATTAAATGTCCTCCAGCAATAATTCCGCTTCCAACACCTGTCCCTAAAGTAATCATGATAAAATCCTTCATGCCTCTTGCGGCTCCGTACATCATTTCTCCAAGGGCTGCGGCATTGGCATCATTGGTCATTTTGCAAGGCTTTCCGAACTTTTCGGTCATCAGATCTGCAAATTGGATCACCCCTTTCCACGGAAGATTAGGAGCTTGCTCAATAGTACCCGTGTAGTAATTGGCATTAGGTGCCCCTACACCAATTCCCTCGAATTCTTTTCCCTCACAATATTCGTCAGCCAAAGGCTGTATTTTTTGGTAAAGAGCTTCAATAAAAGCTTCAGGAGTATCAAATTCATCAGTGGGTATAGAACCTTTAACTAAAATTTCTCCTCTGTGATTAACTAATCCGAATTTAGTATTGGTTCCACCGATATCAATACCTAGAGCAACCTGTTTTGACAAATCTACTAATGACATTTCTATTTCTTAAATTCTAAAGGGTTAAATTTATAAAAAAGATTGTATTAATAGATTATTAACGAAATATTTATTGAAAAAGTTTTAAGCGGTTTTTACTGTTTTCTTTTTTCTTCTGCCCCACCATATCATGAAACCCGTTACTGGTAAAGAAGCACAGATTAAACTGACGATAAAAGCGATGATTTTTGTAGGTAATCCTAAAATGGCACCGACATGGATGTCATAGTTGGCCGCAACTGTTTTTTCTCCGAAATTTTTGTCCTTCGGGTCATGGGTATGTAATAGCTCTCCTGAATTTTCATCAAAAATAAGGCTGCTGTTTTTATGATAAGAGTAGGAAAGGTGCTTTACGAAAATCTCAAAATTAGGATGCTCGTGATCATCCATATGTTCATGGCCAAGATCTAGAGAGAAACCATAAGAATCTGGATATTTTTCTTTTACCGTATGGATGATCTTGTCTAATGTAGTTTCTGTTCTTAATTCTATCGGTGCTTTGGTTTTAATATGTGAGAAATCAGGATAGACTGTTTTTCCTCCTGAGAAAACCATATAGATCATTGCCTGAACCACAAAGAATGCGTAGAATAATCCTGTGATTGAAAAAATTAATGCGAAAATAGAGGCATAGAATCCTAAAACATTGTGAAGGTCATAGTTCTTCCTTTTCCAGCTCTTAACGTTTTCCCATTTGAATGAGAAGCGCTGTTTTCTTGCCGCTTTGTTTTTAGGCCACCATAAAATGATTCCGGAAATCAGCATGATAATAAATATGATAACTGGGATCCCTACTACATAAGTTCCCCATTCCTGCTTTAAAAGGTAGCTCCAATGGATCATTTTCACGATATTAAAAAAGCCGTTCTTTTCATCGTATGTTCTCAGGACTTTTCCATTGTAAGGGTTTACATAAGCTACTTTGTAGATAGGGAATTCCTCAAAATAATTCCAGGCTGTTGTGTCATGCTCATACCAGAAGAACATATAAGACATTTTTTTGTCTATGGGAATATTTACCCAATGGATCGGATATTTTTCCTTTACCTGTTCTGCTACAGATTTTTCCAAAACGCGGATAGGAAGAATCTGTTTTTGTTCTATGTTCTGTTCATGATGGTAGATAACATCTTTTCGGGTAAAATTTTCAACTTCGTCCTTGAAAACATACAATGCTCCTGTAATAGATATAATGAAAATTAAAAAACCGATTCCAAGACCCAACCATAAATGCAGCTTTCCTGTCCATTTTTTAAAAAGGCTTGGTCTCTTTTTCTTATGGTGATGTTTCTTTTTCATGCGATAACAAAGTTTTGTAAAGATAGGTTTTAATTTTATTTAGATTAATTAAAATTTATATTCAATCATGAATGTTCCTCTCATTCCTGACGAATTGGTGAAATCACTGTCTCTTGCAGCCCACCATGCAATAGCAGGTTGATACATTTTGTTGAATACATTTTCAATCCCTAAAGAAAGCCTCCAGTTTGTATTAACCTCATATGTTGACTTGAAATTAAATACGGTATAGGCAGGAACTTCACCTTCACCATATACATATAACCCTTTAGCATTGGGATCAAATCTATCCTGTTTGAAAGCATGAAGCATATCTAATCCTACCGATAAAGACTGGATAGGTCTTATCTGAAGATAAGCAAGGATTTTCGGAGCGGAAATTCTGCTGTTATTAATTTTCGCCGAGTAATCCCCATCGTCTTTTAATGAAGTAACCCCTTCCATCCAGCTGTAGCTTCCCCCGAAATTAATCCATTTTTTAGGAGTGAAATGTACATATCCTTCCACACCATACACCACTTCAGGAGCTCTTTGAATGGTTAATGCCCTGTCCGGACTTTGAATGAATGTAGCTCCTAATTTTGAAGTACTTACATAAGATGTAATTTCATAGTTGAGCCATTTTGCAATTTGTCCCGTTGCCCCGAATTCATAATTGTTGACAATTATGGGCTTTGTTTCAAGGTTCGTAATGGTATCTGAAGTAGAGGTTCTTAAAATTCTTCCCAGTTCATTGATGGAATAGGCTTGGGAGAAGCTTCCGAATAAATTGATATAAGGCTCGAAATTATAACGGATACCAATGTTTCCTACCAAAGCATTGTATTCAAGGTCACCGCCTTGTACGAAAATACTTTTGGTGAATGTTCCGTCAGCTTTAAGGGTAGAAAGGGTATTGAAATCACCCACTTTCACTTTCATATTTTCATAACGAAGACCTCCTTTAATGGTCAGTTTTTTCAACAAGTCAACTTTTACCAAAAGGAAAGGGGCAATGTTGGTCATATCCATATCTGGCGTCCAGTAACGGCCGTCTTCCAGCTTTTGGACAGTCTGATCATTAAGGATATCAGCTCCGTAGATGATTTCTCCCTGAGAATTTTGAGCATTCCATAATTGGGTATCTAAATTGATTCTGGCTCCTTTTTTCTTGGAAATAACATTGGATTGGCCTCCGTTGAAGAAGGTATCGCTATATCCGTATACGGTTCTGAAATCCTGGTAATAAAGATTAACGTTTAATGAAGTATTCCAGAACAGGTTTTTGTTGTCGTAACTTAATTTATAGTTGTGATTTCTTGGAGTTCCCTGTGGTGTTGTATCCAGATTTAACCCTCTTCCTTCTCCTATTGTTGGAGTGATGCCATACTTTCCTGTTTTTAAGCCTAAATCCAGATCTGATTTTGAAGCATATCCAATATAAGAGGCTTCAATTCTTTGATTGTCATTAATATTGTAGCCTAACTTCAACATCCCATTGTAGTTGTCCATTTTAGCAGGACTGTAAGTAGGACTTAAATTCACTCCATCTGCATCTTTCATGTAGCCTGTTCTTTCGTAAGCTAATGAAGCAACATAATCAAAATTCTGAGTAATTTTCCCGGATAACAGCTGGCTGGCTCTGAATCCTAAAGTTCCACCATACGGTTGACCCGTAATTCCAATCTGTGAAATACCGGAAATCTTTTTATCCGATTGACTTCTTCTTGTAATATAATTGATGATTCCTCCATCGGCTCCGTTTCCGTAAATAGAGGATGCTCCTTTGATTACTTCAATTCTTTCGATAACGGAAGGGTCAATTACTCTTAAATCTCTTGCTCCGTTTCTTAGTGGAGTAGACTGTGGAATTCCGTCAATTAAAACCAAAACCTGACGTCCTCTAAGGGTTTGGCCGGTGTTGGAAGTCTGTCCTGAACTTGTTGCCAGACTCGGGACCGTATATTGCAGAATACTTGTAATGTCCGAATTGACTGTTAGCTGTGACTGAATCTGTTTTTCACCTACAATAGTAACAGAACTTGGAACTTCCTTAATGTTTTCTTTTTTTCTTGAAGCCGTTAGTACCACTTCATCTACTTCTCTGGTTTGAAGACTGTCTTTAGTTTGAGCATACGCCGCCACTGTTCCAAGGCAGGCTACCGATAAAAGAGCTTTTTTCATTATATTTTTCTATCCTTATTTTTTTTTCTTTTTCCCCACCAAACCAAGAACCCTGTTACGGGTAATGAGGTACAGATTAGTCCTGTAATGAACCAGATAATCTTACCAATCAGACCAAAATATGATCCCGTATGGATGTCATAATTGGCATTGGCATACTTCTCTGCGTTATTAAGTTGATGGTGAGGTTTATTATTTAATAGCTTTCCTGAATATTTATCAAAAACCAGTTGATTCCTCTCACTGAATCTTCCCTCTTTTTGATAAACAGTAACAGGAATATTTTTTAATTCTTTTCCTTTCTTATTTTTTCCATTCAAAGGAATTCTGAAGCTTGAGGCTGCTGAATAAAGGCTTCCTGTTTGTTGAGCACTAAGATCAAAAACCGAATTGTTTTTTGCTAAAAGAGAGTCCGGGGATTTGATTTCCTTTTCCTTGGGCAAATCAGTTGAACCGGCGAATACAAAATTAAATGTATTTTTTACCCAGGGATAAGCGAAATAGATTCCGGAAAGACTTAAAATCAAAGCTACGAATGAAGCATAAAAGCCTAAAACATTATGAAGGTCATAATTTTTACGTTTCCATGTCTTTACACTTTCCCAATTGAACCAGAAGCGCCCTTTTCTTGCTTTTTTATTTTTAGGCCACCATAAAATAATTCCGGTGATCAGCATAAAAATAAATAGTACAACAGGAATGCCCACCACATATTTACCCCAATCAGAATTGAGAAGTAAGCTCCAGTGAATGGATTTTAAAATAGGGAAGAGGTCATATTTTTCATTATAAATCCCCAGAATTTCACCAGTGTATTGGTTAACATACACTAATTTGTTAATCTTTACTTCATCAAAATAATTCCAGGCTTTTTTATCTTTTTCATAATAAAGAAACTCATAGGATTTATTTTTATCCAAAGGAATTTCAACAGAGCTTATCGGATATTTTTCATTAACCTCTGAAGTTACTTTTTCACGAAGAACTTCAATGGATAACGGTTTTTTTCCAATGCTTCCTTTTTCTACATAAAGAGCCTCTTTGCGTAAAACATTTTGTATCTCATCTTTAAAAACATATAAAGTCCCCGTTAAAGAAACAATGAATATAATGACGCCAACGGATAAGCCAAACCACAAATGCAGTTTGGCAGACCATTTTTTGATGAAAGAAGGTTTCTTTTTATGATGATGTTTCTTCCTCATGATAAAAAGTTAACCGTTAGCCGGCTAACTTTAGCTTATAATAATTAAAATTTGTATCCGATTGAAAGTCTCCAGTTTCTGGGCGCATCTGCCTGATAATAGTAATAAGCACCATATGGAGAACCAGAGTACAAGTATCTGTTGAATACATTGAATACATTCAATCCTACTCTGAATTTTGTATTTTCCCAAGAAAGACCGGCGTCAAATTTCACATAATCTGCCATGTCGATCTGTGTGCTTGTACTTGCCCATGCCCATGTGCTTCTGTCAGCAAGATAAGTTCCTCCAAAGCTCAATCCGACCCCTTCTAAAGGTCCGGTGATGAAGGTATAATTCAACCATCCATTAGCTGTATGTTTTGCGTATCCCGGAACTCTCATTCCTACAGGATTATTTGCAGGGTCATTGGATTCTGTAACAGTATTTTCTGTGAAAGCATAGTTAAAGATCGCATTGAAGCCTTTTGTTATTTCACCCTTTAAATCAAACTCAATACCTTGTACTCTGGTTTTCCCAAGTACAATAGAGAACTGCTCGTTTGCCGTATTGTTGGGGTCGGCTGTAGTTGCATTCCTCTTCAGGATATTGTAAACAGATAATGTTGTATTCCATTTTCCGCCGAACCAGTCTCTTTTGATTCCCACTTCCAGGTTATTTCCTGTGATTGGCTTAGCAATTTCTCCGTTTCTGAAGATGGCTGCCTGCGGAACGAATGCCTGATCGTATAACCCGTATACTGATGTATTGGGGTCAATAGAATAACTGATTCCGAAACGGGGTGTTACTTTCTCCGCTTCAGCTTCAGTTCCGTAAGAGTTTTCCTTTACAGTTGTATAGCGGGCAGCAAGGGTAATCCTTAAGGCATCATCAAAGAAACCTAATTCATCCTGTACATACAAACCCGTATAGTTTTGTTCGATAGTTCCATAAGGAGTAGCTCTTTGTACCAAAGGAGTGCTTCCGTCAAATGCAGGATAGCCGTTACTTGGCGGAGTGTAAGTTGTTGAATGGATATTGAATGGTTTTTCGGCAGTATCTAAAGCGCCCCCTTGATTCCAGTCTGCCAAATATTTTTTAGAACCCAAATCTAATCCCGTTAATATTTTATGAGATACAGTTCCTGTTTTTGCATATCCGTTTAAAAATACTTGTCCGAACTTCATCACATTGCTCGCTTCCCAGAAAAAAAGATTTCTAATCATGTTTCCGTCCGGAGTAAATGTTCCCGGCCAGATATCACTACCCATAGTATATTCGTTGATATAGCTTAATTGAGAAGTTAACTTCCAGTTTTCGTTGAATTTGTGCTGTAAATTTACATTGACCGTATGATTATCAACGTTAGTAGGAGCAATACCCGGATCGGAAATAGTATAATCAACAGGTTTTGTTCCATATCCGTCAAAGCTGAATACATAGGCGGAACCTACCTCAGACATTTTAGCTTTTTGATAGATATATTCTGTAGTTAAAGTGGTTTTTTCAGAAAGATTGATTCTTAAAGAGGGATTAATGATATAGCGGTCATTAAATTCATATTTTCTGAAGCTCTTTTTATTTTGTGCCATCAGATTTAATCTGAAGAAAACCTTATCGGTGATTTTAGTATCAATGTCAGCTTCTCCCCTATACATATTGAAGCTTCCAAGAGTTACTCTTGCAGTACCGTTAAATGAATGTCCCGTTGGCTTTTTAGTCACAATATTATAAATACCGCTTGGTTCACCGTTGGACATTAAGAAACCGGATGGGCCTTTAATAAATTCAATATGATCTACATAGCTCATGTCTTCACTTAATGGCCCCCAATTGGAAGTAACATTCACCCCATTCATGAAAGCAGCAGCTCTGGATCCTCTCATGTTTACCCTGGTGTACATATCGCCCCAATGCTCTAATCTTTGTGCTCCTGCAACATTTCTAAGGACACCGTCACTTAAAGTGGTCACTTGCTGATCTTCCAATGCCCTTGCAGTAATAATTGAAATATTTTGTGGAATTTTGATAAGTTCTTCATCAAGACGAAGAGAAGAGGATCCATTTTTCTCCACATACTTCTTGTAATATTTTCCGTTGACAACTACTTCTTCAATATCATTCGATTGTATAGTATCCTTTTCTTGTGAGAAAACCACGATAGAACCTAACAGAGAGGCACAGATCAGTACATTTTTCATGAAAACTTTTTTTTGCAAATATATTGTTTTTAATTATTCTAAATAAATAATACAATTGATATTTATCATAAAATTATTATACATCAAATAATAATAATAAACCCGCTTCAACATCGTTGAAGCGGGCTCTATTTTCATATTATGATTCCTCCTATGCAGGAATTTCTCCTTTATATAAGAAAGAAATTATTTCTTTATTGAGTTTGTCCATCATCTCACTGAATAAATGGAAAGACTCTTGTTTGTAGATAACAAGCGGATCTTTCTGCTCATATACAGCTCCTTGTGAAGATCTTCTCAGATCATCCATTTCACGAAGGTGAAGTTTCCAGTTTTCATCGATAATAGCTAACGTAATATTCTTTTCAAAATCATTGATTAAGCTTTCACAATGTGTTTCATAAGCCTCTTTCAGATCAGTAACAATCGTCATTGTTTTATGACCGTCCGTGAAAGGAACCTGGATCATTTTAAACATTGAGCCCTGATTCTGGTAAACATTCTCAATAATAGGGAATGATTTTTCCTTTAAAAGGTTCAGCTTCATCTGGTAATCTTCCTGAGCTGCTTTGAAAAGAATATTTGTAAGGTCCTGAATATTTTTATTTTTGAAATCACTTTCGGAAACAGGTGATTCCATGGTGAAGTTCTTGATGATATCGAATTCAAAATCTTTAAAGTTTCCGGAGGCCTTACCTTTTGCTACAATAGAATTGGAAACATCGAAGATCATGTTTGTGATATCATACTTCAGGTGGTCTCCGAATAAAGCGTTCTTTCTTCTCTTATAGATCACGTCACGTTGCTTATTCATTACGTCGTCATACTCAAGAAGTCTCTTTCTGATCCCAAAGTTATTCTCTTCTACTTTTTTCTGTGCTCTTTCAATAGACTTGGTAATCATGGAATGCTGAATAACCTCACCCTCTTTATGCCCCATCCTGTCCATCATCTTAGCAATTCTTTCAGAACCGAACAAACGCATCAGATTATCTTCCAAAGAAACATAGAACTGAGAGCTTCCAGGGTCTCCCTGACGTCCTGCTCTACCTCTAAGCTGTCTGTCCACACGTCTTGAATCGTGTCTTTCTGTACCGATAATAGCTAAACCGCCTGCTTCTTTTACTTCTTTGGTAAGCTTAATATCCGTACCACGACCCGCCATATTGGTTGCAATCGTTACAACTCCGGGCTGTCCTGCTCCTGCAACAATTTCCGCTTCTTTTTTATGAAGCTTCGCATTCAATACCTGGTGCGGGATTTTTCTTAGTTGAAGTGCTCTTGAAAGTAACTGAGAAATTTCAACAGAAGTTGTCCCTACAAGAACAGGCCTTCCTGCTGAGGTTAATTTTTCGATTTCTTCAATTACTGCATTATATTTTTCTCTGTTAGTTTTATAAACTAAATCTTGTCTGTCATGTCTTAGAATAGGACGGTTAGTAGGAATTACCACAACATCCAATTTGTAGATTTCCCAAAGCTCTCCGGCTTCAGTTTCGGCAGTACCAGTCATCCCCGCAAGCTTGTTGTACATACGGAAATAATTCTGAAGTGTAATGGTTGCGAAAGTTTGGGTTGCTGCCTCGATTTTTACATTCTCCTTAGCTTCAATCGCTTGGTGAAGGCCATCTGAATAACGGCGCCCTTCCATAATACGCCCTGTCTGCTCATCTACAATTTTTACCTCACCGTCAATGACTACATATTCATCATCCTTTTCGAATAATGTATAAGCCTTTAATAACTGGCTCATGGTGTGAACACGCTCGGATTTTTCGGCAAATTCTGCAAAAAGTCTTTCTTTAGCTTCGAACTCCTCTTCTTTGGAAAGGTTTTTAGCTTCCAATTCAGCGATTTCAGTACCAATATCCTGAAGAACAAAGAAATTCGGATCTTCATTCCCCTGGGACATGTACTCAATTCCTTTATCTGTAAGATCAACCTGATTGTTTTTCTCCTCGATCACAAAATAAAGGTCCTTATCTACGATCGGCATATCACGGTTGTTATCCTGCATGTATTGAGCCTCAACTTTTTGAAGCAACGCCCTGTTTCCGCTTTCAGACAAAAATTTGATCAATTGTCTGTTTTTTGGAAGACCTCTGTAAGCCTGAAGTAGTTTGAAACCTCCTTCTTTGGTATTTCCGGCAGCGATTAATTTTTTAGCTTCATTAAAGATTGTAGAAACCGTTCTTTTCTGAATTTCAACAATTCTGTCGATAGAAGGCTTAAGAACATCAAACTCCTGTCTGTCTCCCTGAGGAACAGGCCCGGAAATAATCAATGGTGTTCTTGCATCATCTACCAATACAGAATCCACCTCATCAACAATGGCAAAGTTTAATTCTCTTTGTACTAATTCTGATGGTGAAGTTACCATGTTGTCTCTCAGGTAGTCGAAACCGAATTCGTTGTTCGTTCCGTAAGTAATATCTGAGTTATATGCTTTTCTTCTTCCGTCTGAGTTCGGTTGGTGATTGTCAATACAATCAATTGACATACCGTGGAATTGGTAAAGAGGTCCCATCCAAGCGGAGTCCCTTTTCGCAAGATAGTCATTCACCGTTACCACGTGAACACCTCTTCCAGGAAGAGCATTCAGGTAAATAGGCAATGTTCCTACCAGGGTTTTACCTTCTCCGGTTGCCATTTCGGCAATTTTACCACTGTGAAGGATAACCCCACCAATAAACTGAACATCATAGTGAACCATATCCCAAACTACAGGAGTTCCTGCAGCATCCCATGAGTTTTTCCAAACAGCTGTATCACCCTGAATTTCAACGAAATCTTTAGTTGCAGCCAATTCTCTGTCCCAATCGGTTGCCTTTACGCGGATTTCTCCGTTTTCAGCCCACCTTCTTGCTGTTTCTTTTACTAAAGCAAAAGCTTCAGGGAGAGTCTGGCTAAGAACTTTCTCTTCAATTTCGTAGGATTCTTTTTTCAGAGATTCAATCTTTGAGAAAAGGGCTTCTTTTTCATCAACATTAGTTGAGTTTTTGATCTGCTCCTTTATCTGTTCTATCTGGTCTGTTATTTTGCTGGTAGCTGATTTTATGTTTTCTTTAAATTCAGCGGTTTTTTCTCTTAAACCATCATCAGACAATTGCTGAATACCAGGTTCAACAGCTTTGATTTTTGTTACAACTTTTTTTACTTCTTTTAGGTCCTGCGCTTTCTTGTCTCCCAAAAACCCTTTAAGAACTTTGTTTAAAAAACTCATAAAATTTTGATTTAAGCCCAAAACTTCAGTTCTGAGCGTTTTTAATTAATACACTTGATGTGTTATGATATATCTAAAAAGCTCTAAGCACATTGCCTAAAGCTTTTAGCTGTTTTTAGTATTCGTCCTCATTCCAAAGGAAATCCTCATCCGTTGGATAGTCACTCCAGACTTCTTCAATGGATTCATAAATCTCTCCTTCATCCTCAATTGCCTGAAGGTTTTCCACAACTTCCATAGGTGCACCAGTTCTGATTGCATAATCAATAAGCTCTGCTTTTGTCATTGGCCAAGGTGCGTCACTTAAATATGAAGCTAATTCTAATGTCCAGTACATAATTTTCTAATTTTTTGCAAAAGTATAAAAATAGGTTATAAAATAAACTTTTTTATGCTTGATTTTCAATTCTTTTTATTAATTTTTATTTGTTTTGTGTCATAGTAAGGATTATCACTATGTCAGCAACATTCTCGATGTCATTTTCTCAAAAACCATTCCACAAATTTTTTTATGCCATTTTGGAAGTGGGTGTCTGGTTGGTAGCCGATTAAAGTTCTTGCTTTTGTAATATCGGCATTGGTTTTCTGGACATCTCCGGGTTGCAGGGGCAATATTTTTTTAGTGGTCGTTTTGTCAAGAGTATTTTCAATGGTAGATAGCATTTCAGATAAATTAATCACTTCGCTTTCCCCAAGATTAATAATTTCATACACATCGGAATGATTCTCTAAATAACCGATAGATTTGGTAATTCCGTCAATAATGTCATCAATGTAAGTATAGTCTCGTGCTGTAGTTCCATCCCCATAAAAAGGGATTTCCTTATTTTCAGCGATAAGCTTTGTAAACTTATGTATTGCTAAATCCGGCCTTTGTCTTGGTCCGTAAACGGTAAAAAATCTAAGCTGGATCATATCCACATTATACAACTGATGATAAACATGGCCAAGAATTTCTCCGCATTTTTTTGTTGCGGCATAGGGAGAGATCGGATGATCTACATTATCGGTTTCAGCAAAAGGAATCTTTTCATTGTTTCCATAAACGCTTGAAGATGAAGCGCAAATAAATTTTTTAATACCATGTTCCTTACATAATTCCCAGAGATTCATAGTTCCCCGGATATTCACTTCCTCATATTCCAGAGGCCTTTCAATGGAGGGACGAACGCCTGCAAGAGCTGCCAAATGGATAACCAGATCAATTTTATGGTTTGTAAAAATTTTATCCATTCCTTTTTTATCCCGGATATCCTGATAATAAAGGGTATAATTGCTGGATTTGGAAATAAAAATAAGCTTTTCAATGTCCGTTTCCTTATCTGAGAATTCAAAGTCAGAGGGCCTTCCGACGGATTCTAAAGTATTTTTAATTTTTATCTGGTAACTGTAAAAATCATCAAAATTGTCAATGTTTATGACAGAATGTCCATTTTTCAATAATTGCTCTACTAAGTGGGAACCAATGAAGCCGCTTCCGCCGGTTACAAGATAATTCATTTGTTGATTTTTAATGGACAAATTTATTAAAATACTTGGATGCTGTTTTTATACTTTTGTGATAAATTTAAATTAAAATGATCAATTTCCAAAAACTGGTTGCATTGCCTAGAGAAGAAGAGGAAGAATTTACCTTCCGAGAAATAGAGGAAGGAATCTATTTCAGAGGGCATAATCTGTGGCTTTTGGTAATATCTATGGGTATTGCCTGTATTGGATTAAATATTAACAGTTCCGCAGCTGTCATTGGAGCGATGCTTATTTCACCACTTATGGGACCGGTAGTAGGAATCGCATTTGGACTTTCAACAGGAAACAGAAGATTGATAAGACTCGGTATTTTCAATTGGCTGCTGATGGTTGTGGTAGCTATTTGCTCATCGTTCCTTTATTTTCTTATTTCTCCGTTTCATTCAGAGACTTCATAATTGGAAAGTTTTAAAACGGCTACTATTTTTGATTGTTTTCTGGCTTTGCTTGGTGGTTTAGCCTGGTTTTTAGGAATTGTAAGAAAAGAAGCGATAAAAGTTATTGCCGGAGTTGCCGTTTCTACGGCATGCATTCCACCTCTTTGTACAGCAGGGTTTGGGATCGCAAATGGAAATTGGGAGTATTTTTGGGGCGGTTTTTACTTTTACCTGATCAATTGTTTTTTTATCGGAATAGGGGCCTGGATATTAAGCCTTGCATTGGGTTACCAAAGATATTATATGGAGAAAAACACTGTAGGCAACCGTAAAATGTCAGTGTTAATAAGCTTACTTTCCATTATTATATTACTTCCAAGTGTATGGCTCACTAAAAAGAAATGGGACAAAGAGAAATTAAAAGAACGATCAGAAAACTATATTAACATCATTAAAGAAAGTCATCCTGAACTGGCGATTATCAATTATGAGTCGTTTAAAGAAAAAGGACAGGACTTTTTAAGAATCACACTTTTGAATGACAGTGTTACTATAAGCAAAAAAAGATTAGATGAACATAATGATTTAATAAAGGATATTCATTTGATATGGAAGTATTCACCACAGTCACAAAATGTGAATAATCCTGAATTACAAAAACTTCAGAGCCAGATTACAGCCCTGAAAGAAGAGTTGGATCATCTTAAGTCTGAGAACAAGATCAAATAAATTTAAATTTCTATATTTACTATAAACATAATAATTATGCAGTTTCAAGGGCAAATTTTAAAAATGACCAGCTATGATGCTCAACCGATTCAATATTACCTTAATCTTTCCGGTGATCTGATCCATATGAACGAGCTATTCGGAAAGGAATTAACGATAAAACACACAGGATTTCAATGTGTGAATTGTGGAGAGAGTAAACCTGTTTACCGGATGGGATTCTGCAAAAGCTGTTTTTTCGAAAGCCCTTATGCCAGTGATACCATTATTCGCCCGGAACTTTCCACGGCCCATTTAGGTGTTGCGGAACGCGACCTGGAGATTGAAAAGGAAATACAGCTACAACCTCATACCGTTTATTTAGCTTATACCGGAGAGGTGAAAGTAGGGGTGACCCGTAATACACAGATCCCGACAAGATGGATTGATCAGGGGGCCACTTTTGCTCTCCCCATTGCAAGAACGGAGAACCGGTATGAAGCAGGAATGATAGAAGTTGCACTAAAGCAGCATGTTCCGGATAAAACAAGCTGGAAGAAAATGCTGCAGGATGATCTTGAAGATGAAATAGATTTAGCTGATTTTCAACAAAAAATAAAACAATATTTTCCGGAGGATTTCCAGAAATTCTACAGTGAGGGAGAAAATTTGTGGAAATTCGATTATCCTTTTGAAAAACCTGCAAAAGTAAATTCTTTCACACTGGATAAAAAACCTGAGTTTACGGGTAGATTAACGGGCATAAAGGGACAGTATCTGGGATTTGAAGGCGGAGATTTCATCAATGTGAGAGGACATGAAGGATATGTAGTTAGTTTGGATGTAAAAAATTAATCAATGTGTAGATTTTTGCTTTTATTTATTCTGCTTTCATGTTCTGGAAATTCACAAAAAATAGCTGGAAAAGATATTGATTATTTTGAGGCAGATGAAGAAACAGGATGGATACGCGTACTTAATAAGCAAAAAAAATGGGGATTTATAGATAAAGACAGTATTATACAGATCCCATTCGAGTATGATTTTATTAATCCCTTTGAAGCAGAGTTAGCATATGCTAAAATAGATGGAAAAGAAGTTTTTATTACGAAGAAGAATGTAAGAATAAAAGGAGGTTTTGAAGCAATAAATGTTTTTTCTGAAGGACTTGCAGCTGTTAAAAAAAATGGAAAATGGGGATTTATAGATAATGCAGGTAATATTGTAATACAAGTGCAGTATGATGAGGTTGATTATTTTAGGCCCAATGGATTATGTGCAGTAACCAAAAACAAAAAGTCCGGATTTATTAATAAGTCTGGAATGGAAATTATTCCGGTAGTTTATGATGACGCCTATCAAGAAATGAGAGATCAAAATGTAATTGTTAAAAAAAATAATAAATGGGCTGTTTTTAATAATTCAGGAAAGCAGCTTTCAGATTTTATTTATGATAGCTTCAAAAGGGCATCTATTTCCGATTTTTCTAAAGATATTTTTACTAGAGATGAATCTACACTATTCGAAAATGGAGCAGCCTTAGTTGAAATCAATGGGAGGTATGAATTTATAAACACTCAAGCAAAAGCTGCTTTTCCCAACAATAAATTTGACTCGGCAAGCGTATTTGATACTTTCAAAAATGCCATTGTCAAAAGAAATGGCAAATATGGGATTATAAAACCAGACGGGACCTTTAAAGTTCCTTTAGAATATGATTTCATCGATTATTTTGAATCAAATCATGCTTTTTCAGAATATTACAATGCGAGGAAAGGAAAAATTTATTATCTTTTTAATAAAGATTTGAAAAAAATAGGAGAATCCTATGAACCTATTTATAATGATTTTTCAAATTCTGTTCCGACTCTTATTTATCAGAACTTAAATAGGAAGTACGGTGTTATTGACTGGCAGGGAAAAACACTGGTTCCCTTCGAATATGATAACTTACAAAAAATTGAAAAAACTCCTTTTTTACAGGCAAGAAAAGGTAATTTATATGGACTGATTTCTGAGCAAGGACAAATTAAAATACCAATACAATATAAAGAGATACTTTCCATCTATGATAAATTCGATGGTGCTGAAAACGGTGGCAAGCTTTTGTTTATTGCAGATGGAAAAGTGATTGATATAAATAATAATATAGTTATTAAAGGATACCATTCAATAGAGCCTGTTTTTTATAATCATAATAAGCTGATAGTTTCCAGAAATAAGAAATTTGGAATTATTGATATTAATAAAAAAACTCTTTTACCTTTAGAACATGATGAGATTTCAAATTGGGTAGAGTATGGTCCGGAGAATAGGCACTTTATTGTTAGGAATGGCAAATACGGATTAATAGAATATGAAACATTTAAAATAATTATTCCTCCTGTTTATGACATGTTTTGGCAAAGAGAGAACCTGATCTTTGCAAAAAAAGATGGGAAGGCAGGAATTTTAGATATTAATAATAAAGAAATATGTCCTTTTATTTATGAAGAAGTGAAACCTGACTACTATGGTTTCGGAATGAGAAGTAAGGAGAACAAAGTATATGCTAAAAAAGCAGATAATTTTTTCCAAATCGATTTGAAAGGAAACATTATAAAAAAGATTTCTGAAAAAGAGTACAAATCTGCTACAAAGCCACATTAAAAAAGAAATACCTCGGATTTGAAGGCGGAGATTTCATCAACGTAAGAGGACATGAAGGATATGTAGTTAGTTTGGATGTAAAAAATTAATTATATATTTAAAATGTAAATCACTAAATCACAAATTATGAAGAAATGGGTAAAAAAGTTATTAATAGGATTGGGGGTTTTGTTAATAATTTTCTTATTAGCGAATTTCGGATTAAATATTTGGCTCAAAACCCGGCTGCCCAATTACATCAAAAACAATACGGAGTATAAAGTTTCCTATAAAACACTGGATGTAGATCTCGGAACAGGAAATATTATTTCCACAGGGATCACGGTAAATAGCAAAAACCCTCAGAATATCAATGTGATCGGTCTTCAAGGGACTATTGATACTTTAAAGATCAGCCGTTTCGGAATATATGATGCCATTTTCAATAAGCAAATCAATTCTTCGGATTTATTACTCACAAGTCCTAATCTAAATGTAGTCCTTGCCAAACCCATTGATCATAAAACCGGGAAAAAAAGAAATCCTGTATTATTTGAAAATATTAGGATTAACAACGGAAGCATCCATATTTTCAGGCATACCAAACAAAAATTTCTATCGGTAGAACAACTGGATTTATTTGTTGAAAATCTGCAGATGACAGAAGAGTCGGTAGAAAATAAATTGCCGGTTATTTTCGATAAATACGATATAAAAGGAAAAAGGTTCTTCTTTCGTCCGGATAATGTATATGCATTGAAAATTGATAAAATTACCACGTCTAATGGTCAGATGTCAGTGGAGAATTTTCGCTTGGTGCCTTTGCTGACCTTTGCTCAATTCAAAAGATTTTATCCGCAAAAACCCAAATTATTTCAGTTTGATATCCAAAAAATGGATTTTAAGGATGTGGTGTTGAAGAAAAACAGGGTTTCTTTAGCAAACGCAGACTTCCAGAATCCTGTTCTTTCCGTTTATACCACCAATGCTGTTATTAAAAAGTCGGATAAGCCATTGGCTTATGAAGTGAATCTGGATGATATAAAATTGAATAATGCCACAGTTCAGGTCGTGAAACCGGACGGAAATAAATTATTTTTTGCCAGAAACTTGAATGTAAACGTCAATCAGTTAAAGCTCGATAAAGAAACATTGGACAATGTTATTCCGGTGGGGTATAAAGATTTCAGGTTTTCAGGAAAAGACATTCATTATTCAAATCACCAGAATTTTAATGTGGAAAGAATTGCTTTAAATCCGAGAAGCGGAGAAATGACAAATATTTCAATTGCTCCTAATGGATCAGTTCCGGAGAAGACATCCATGAATCTGACTGCGACACATATTGCTTTTACTATTAATAAATGGGAATTTGTTGATAAAAAACTGAATCTGGATGTTAAAGACGTTTTGGTAAATAATGTAAACGGAACCGTTAAGGCAGGGGAGAGAAAAGTTGCGAAAAAAATAGATTTAAAGGGAATTCAGTTTCCGATCATCATAAGAAAGGTGACATTGAAAAATTCAAATATTGTATATGATAAAGGAGCACAACCTTTGGCATTTAATGATTTGAATGCCACAATAAATACTATTGAACTGCAAGAGAAAGCCAATAAAGAAGGGATTGATCTGAAAATAAAGGATTATTTCCTTACCACCAGGAACTTTGCCTATAAAACGAAGTTTTATCACATGAGTGTGGGGCTTTTAAAGCTGAATAAAAATAAAGTCCAGGTCAATAATTTTGCCATGAAGCCTCTTGTTTCGAGAGCCCAGTTTATCAAAATGATACCGGTAGAAAAAGATTTGTATGATCTGAAAGCCAATCAGGTAACGGCAGACGGAACCTGGGACCTGTTTTCTCAGAATAAATTTATTAAGGCGTCCAATGTCACTGTTCAGGGCGCGGATGCGGTTATTTTCAGGAGTAAAATCCCGAAAGATGATCCAAAAGAAAAGCCGTTATATTCAAGAATGCTTCGTTCCATAAAGTTTCCGGTAACGATCAATACTCTGGATCTGAAGAATTCCCGGTTGGTTTACGAGGAAGATACTCCCGAAAGTGCAGGTCCGGGAAAACTGACGTTCAGCAACTTCAATATGAATGTTAAAAACCTTAATTCGGCCAAAACCAAGGGGAATCCAACCCGGGTAGATATTAAAATCAATTGTTCTTTCATGAATCTGGCTCCGTTATCTGTAAACTGGAATTTCGATGTGGCAGATCAAAGAGATGCCTTTCATATTTCAGGAAGAACGCTTAATCTTCCTGCTCAGGGAATTAATCCTTTTATCCGCCCTTACCTTCACGTGACGGCAACCGGGACTATTCAGGAGATGTTATTTAATTTCAGAGGGAATCCTTCAGGACTGAACGGAAACTTTAATCTTCGACACAAAGATCTGAAGGTAGCCATTCTGGATAAAAACAACCGCGAAAAGAAAGGGGTGCTTACTGCTATTGCCAATCTGGTGGTACGGTCCAATTCGGGAAGGCTTCCTGAAGATGTGAAAGTTGAAAATATTCCCCGTGACCCAACGAAATCTTTCTTTAACTTATTCTGGAAGGGCATAGAAAACGGTCTCAAAAAGACGCTTATAGGAAAGAATGTTGATAAAACGGAGGAATCTGTTAAAAATACGGTTTCCGCTGTGAAGGATATGAAGCAGTCTGTAAAAGAGCTGAAAGAGGAGGTGAAAAGTAAAAAGGAATCTACTCCGCCAGCGCAGGAAGAGAAAAAGAAAAAAGGATTATTTAAAGGGATATTCAATAAAAAAGAAAAACCCGAAACAAAGTAATTTCGGGTTTTAGTATATCTTAAAAGTTGAATTCATCACTCTCCTGAATGGGAATGTCCCGTAAAAAGGCATCAAATTCATGTCCGGGATAATTGCTGTCCGCCCCATAAGAATCTATAATCATTCCTATATTTCCCTCGGTATCTTTAACGATATAAAGGACGGCACTATCATCCGGGTTACTATCTCCCTCAAAACGATATGTTTTAAGAATGTTCAGATCGGAGGGCTGATAATCTTTTCCTGAATTTTCAAACTTCATCTTTCCGGATTCAGTCATTCTAAATTCTCTTGTTATTCCTCTTTGCGATAACTTTTCCATTACTTGACTAAGAGTAGTCATTTTTTCAGAACTTTCCATTGGATTATTTTTAGTCAGATTACTACAATAATTAAACCATTAATAGGCGGATTTTGTGAAAGACGATAAATTGTATTTTCCCTAAAAAAAAGGGTCAATGTTAACAAAATTTATAATTACGAAAGATAGGATAGGTATGCTTTTTGCAATAGCCTTATCAATAAATCGGACAAAATATGAAAAAAGAAGTTGGAGTATTACTGGCAGGAGGAGTTGGTCTTTTGGCAGTACTAAGTTTTTTCGGAATAAAAAAAATGTTACACAGAAAAGATAAAAAATACAGTGATAGCTATTCAGACTATCATAGACACTTTGATGGAAAAAATTATGAAGATGAATATCATGGTGTGGAATTTTATGCGCTGAAGTAGTAAGAAAATATATTTAATTTATGGACATCCAACGCTTTTGAAAGGGTTGGATTTTTTTGTGGAAAACTTTAGTGTTAAAACTCATTATTTTCAAAATATTCCATTCTAATTTTACATCAGAAATGCAGAACGAAAATTTCATAAAAGGACAAGGTGCACAGCGAAATGTGGTCAATCGTTTCGACAGGTATACCTATGAGCCTGAAGATGAAGATTTCGAAACGGTAAAGACGTCTTTTACCGAAGTGTTTCCGAAAACCATTGTCAATCAGGTGAAAAGCGAAGATTTGCCAATGGAGTATTCCATGAATCCTTATCAGGGATGTGAGCATGGCTGTTCCTATTGTTTTGCCAGGCCCACACATGAATATTGGGGATACAGTGCCGGAATTGATTTTGAAAGGAAGATCATGGTAAAGAAAAATGCTCCGGAACTTTTGGAGAAATTTTTTCAGAAAAGAGCATATAAACCTGCCCCCATTTTACTCTCCGGAAATACAGATTGTTATCAGCCGGCAGAAAGGCAATTTGAAATCACAAGGAAAATATTACAGGTATGTCTTGATTACAGGCATCCTGTGAATGTATTGACAAAAAATGCCCTGGTTTTGAGAGATCTTGATATTTTACAGCCGATGGCTGAGCAAAACCTGGTTTCTGTTTCTTTAAGTATTCCTACCATTAATGAAGAGCTGAGGAGGAAAATGGAACCCAGGACAAGCTCTGCGAAAAATAAATTAAAAGCGGTGGAAATTCTCTCTGAACATAAAATCCCTGTGAATGTAATGGTAGCTCCCATTATTCCCGGATTGAACAGCGATGAGCCCTTAGCGATTCTAAAAGCTATTTCTGATGCCGGAGCTCAAAGCTTCGGCTATACATTGGTAAGGCTGAATGATACGGTGGAGCCTGTTTTTGTACAATGGATTGAAACTTTTTTTCCGGACCGTGCTCAAAAAGTTTTGAACCTGATCCGCTCTACGAGAGGAGGGAAGCTGGGAGAGAAAAGGTATTTTGACCGCCAGAAAGGGGAAGGAAATATCGCAGAAATGATCCATAATACATTCAAAATCGGAAGAAAGAAATATTTTGAAGGTAAGGAGTTTCCTAAGCTCTCTACGGGTAATTTTACAGGGACAAAAGATCAACAGCTTAGATTATTTGATTAAAATATTTTTCCCACAGATTACTCAGGTTTTCGCAGGTGATGGTGCAAATTACATAATAGTAAAAATTAAAGTTTTTCGATCTGTAAAAGCCTCTGTGAGGTTTAACACATTAAGGAAAAAAGAAAACCGCTCCTAAAAGGAACGGCTTTTATAATGTTCAGATTAATATCAATCTACATCGTGTCATCCGGACATGTAAAATTATCACTGCAGGTTGCACAAATCACAACCCCATTGCAGTAGTACATACAGAAATCTTCTGGCGGTAATGTAAGCCCTGCACCGGAGATACTTTTTAACTGGCCTTTACTTAGTTTTTTTAAATTTTTCATATTGTTTTAATTTAAAATGTGATACAAAAGTAAAGATATGATTAAAATTTGATAATAATAAATGCTTTGTGATTATTTTTTTATCAATCCCAATTCTATTAATCTTTCATGTAAGAATTCTCCGGCTGTTGTGTCCGGATATAATTTAGGGTGGTTTTCATCTACGCAATTCTCAAGGGCATTGAGTGACATTTCACTCACAGGATGCATAAAGAATGGGATAGAATATCTTGAAGTCCCCCACAATTCTCTTGGCGGATTTACCACCCTGTGAATGGTAGATTTCAATTTGTTGTTGGTGTGCCTTGATAGCATATCCCCTACATTGATCATGAGCTCATCAGGCTCAGCAATGGCATCAATCCACTCCCCTTTATGATTTTGTACCTGAAGGCCTTTCCCCTGTGCACCCATTAAAAGTGTAATAAGGTTGATGTCTCCGTGCGCTGCCGCTCTTACAGCATCATCCGGTTCTTCCGTAATCGGGGGGTAATGGATAGGTCTTAAAATAGAATTTCCTTCTGCGATTTTATCATCAAAGTAAAATTCATCTAAACCAAGATATAAGGCCAAAGCTCTTAAAACATACTGTCCTGTTTTTTCAAGCATCTGGTATGCTTCTTTGCCTACTTCATTGAATTTTGGAAGTTCTTCAACGATTACATTATCAGGATATTCCGACTTGTATTTGGAGTTACCGGACAGGTATTGCCCGAAATGCCAAAATTCTTTTAAGTCTCCTTTTTTGAAGCCTTTTGCGGTTTCTTTGCCAAATCCGACATAGCCCCTTTGCCCTCCTATTCCGGGAATCTCATACTTTTGTTTCGTTTCCACGGGAAGTTCAAAAAAGTTCTTTACCTCTCCATACAATTCGTCTACTAATTGGTTATCAAGAAAATGGCCTTTTAAAGCAACAAAACCAATTTCTTCATAAGCTTTTCCGATTTCATTTACAAATTTCTGTTTGCGTTCCGGGTCACCCGAAAGGAAATCACGCAGGTCTACACTAGGTATTTTATCCATTTTTAGAAATTTAACGTACTGCTAAAATACATTTTTTTTGGATTAAATGATTTTACAATTAAGTATTTATAAACTAAATTTGCTGCATGAAAAAATATTCTTCTAAGAGAAGTATTCAGATACTTGCCCATCTTCTTCAGCAGTACGGAATTTCAGATATTGTTATTTCACCGGGATCCAGAAATGCTCCTTTGGCAATCCATTTTTCCGAGGTTGACAGTTTCAACTGTTACAGTATAGTAGATGAAAGAAGCGCGGCTTTTGTGGGGATGGGAATGGCAAAAAGTGAAAAGAAACCAGTGGCAATTACTTGTACCAGTGGTTCTGCAGCAGCCAATTATTACCCTGCCGTTACCGAAGCTTTTTATCAGAATGTGCCTCTTTTAATATTAACAGCTGACAGACCAACCGATTATGTTGATATTTTTGACGGGCAAACTATCCGGCAGAATAATCTTTTCCATCAGCATTCATATGGGGATTTTCAACTCTTAGAAGATAGTAAGGAGGATGCAGAAGATATTAATTTTGATACCATCAAAAAAGCCATCGAGCTTTGTTTTGAAAAGCAGGGGCCGGTTCATATCAATATTCCTTTAGAAGAACCACTGTATGAATTGGTTTCTGAATTGCCTACTTTCCCGACGGTTGAAAAAACAATTAAGCAGAAAGAATACGAAATTCCATCCAACCTTATTGCGGAATGGAATACTTCCCAAAGGATTATGCTTTTGGTGGGAACCAGAGATTACAGTCCTGAATTGGAAAGCCAGCTTACCCAGCTTGTTAAAAATCATTCCGTTGTAGTTTTGAGTGAAGCCAACTCTAATTTGTATCACGAGAAATTCTTCAAGAATATTGACCGCTATATTTTCAATTTTACGGAAGAAGATTATAAAAAATATGCTCCGGATTTATTGATCACTATCGGACAAAATGTGGTTTCCAAAAAAGTAAAACAGTTTTTAAGAAGTGCCCGTCCGAAACAACATTGGCATCTGGATGAGGTTTGGCAGCCGGATACCTATTTTTCTTTAACCGAAAAGATAGAGTTGAAGCCGGAAGTTTTCTTTTCTAAATTATTGAAGTTTATTAATCTTGAGCCAAGACCTTATTTCAATCTTTGGGATGTATTGAGGGATAAAAAAGATGCCAGGCATCAGCAGTTCCTGAATCTTGTTGAGTTTTCTGATTTTTATTTCTTTAACAAAGCATCGCAGACCATTCCGGAAAACTATAATATCCACTTCAGCAACAGCTCGGCAATCAGATATGCCCAATTGTTTGATTTCGGCAGGAGGAAAATCTACTGTAACAGAGGGACGAGTGGCATTGATGGTTCTACTTCAACTGCGATGGGATTTGCTATTAAAAATGCCAATCCGACCCTGTTGATCACGGGAGACCTGAGCTTCTTTTATGATATCAACGGTCTGTGGAACCAATATATTCCTCCTTTTGTAAGAATCATCATTTTTAATAACGGAGAGGGAAATATTTTCAAAATCATTCCGGGGCCAGGAAATGCCAATCCTAATACACTGGACGAGTTTATTGCTACAAAGCATCATAAAAATGCAGAGCATCTGGCCAAACACTTCGGGTTCTCCTATACCAAAGTTGAAGATGAACCCACTTTGGACCGGGTTCTGGATAACTTCTTTAAACCGGATGCCCAACCCAAGATCCTTGAAGTAAATACTTATGGTAAGAATAGTGCAGATGTGCTGAAGGCTTATTTTAATTTTATGAAGGAAAATTAGAGATCCAGATATTCTTCATTTCCTGGTAAATTAATAATTCTGTCGATAGGATAAATAAACATATCGTCAAAATCATTTAACGCGTTAATGATTTGAAAATGTGAGAATTCTTTAATGTTTTGTAAAGTGATTTCTGCTTCTTTTATCTTTTTATGTTTTAAAAGGTTTTGTCGCTGAACACCATTCAGAAGATAGGTTTTAGGAGTAAACCAATCTTTTCCTTTTAAGAATAAAAGATTGGAAAAGGAAGTATCTGTAATATGATTATTCTTCACAATGATGATCTCTTCAGCCTTGGACCTTGTTTTCATTTTATCCAACTCCTTACGGTCTTCAAACTTAAAGGAATAATCGAAGCTATTGTTTTCAACCAGCTGAAAGTCCTGTATTTCGGGAATGGCATAAGGAAGCATTTGCGTTCTGATTCTTTTATCCAGATCATACACAATTCTTAGTTTGAAAAGCCCATCTTCATCGTGTTCAAGGCTTTTGAAAACTTTGGACAAGTCAATGGTTGTTTCTTTCCCAAAGTGGGCGAAAGTCTGGTCTACCCGTTTTTGATGAAAATCCAGCAGGAAAATTTCCTGATCTTCTACTTTAATGCTTTCAATGAATTGGTACATAAATTTTATTTTTCATTTCCTGATATTCGTCTTCCAGTTTACTCATGTGGGTAATCCCGCCACCGCTTTTGAAATACAGCGTATTATTTTCTTTTTCAATAAAACGGATCATTACGCAGCTGTCAAGGTTTTTGCCATCAAACCAGCCACATACACCGGTATAATATCCCCTGTCATATCCTTCTGCATCGAGAATGATTTCCAAAGTCTTTGGTTTTGGCGCTCCTAAAATAGAACCCGCAGGAAGAAGCTTCTTCATAAGGCTTCCGATTTTACCTTCAAACTCAGGTTTTATATTTCCTGAGATTTCAGAGCTCATGGCAAATAGGTCTTTTTGTTGTGTTTTGATGAAATCAATATGTTGAAATTGATCCACCTTCACCTCATTTGCTACCATGCTGAGATCATTCCTGAGCAAATCTACCACCGTATAATGTTCGGCTTTTTCTTTTTTGTCGTTTTTTAAAATTTCCGCTGCATTTTCTAAAGAGGCATCAATAGTGCCTTTCATGGGATAAGTAAAAATTTTACCATCAATAATTTTTACAAATGTTTCAGGAGAAAAAAATACAAAAAAATCTTTATAAAAAACTTTATACTTTGCCTGAGAGTGATAAAAAATTTCTTCAAGCGTTAAATTGGTCTCAATTCTGGTTTTTCTGGTATAATTGACCAGATATGAATTTCCTAACCGAATATTTTTCTGAACCTTGTCAAATCCGGACTTAAATCTTTCCAGTGTTTCCGGATATGATTTCCATGCAACTTCTTTGTTTAATGCTTGTTGGTTTTTTGATGTTGAAAATTCCTGAAAATCAATTAATAAACCTGATTTTTCAATTTCATTTTCCTTATATATTTCTATATTCTCCGCAAGAAAGTCAATGATGAAAAAATAGGGCACTTTCTGAAGGGAAAGTTCATCCATTTCTATAAATTTTGTATGATTCACTAAAAACATTCGACAAAAATAGATATTGATGTTTACTTTTGCACAAAGTTTTTTTGATGCAGAATAAATATCCTCAGAAACCCGGAATAGATTTTATATTGAAGCAGGCCTTTTTCTATTGGAATAAAACATTGGTTTTCCAGCTGATATTTTCCATTATGTATTTCGGAATCCTTCTTACCGTATTTTTTTTCTTTGCAGAAAAATATGGAATCTGGGAACAGAACCAGGAATTAGTGGAAGCCATGAAGCAGGGAAGTACAACCTATATGGAAAAGCTCGTGGAAATTTCTGCCAATGAAAATACCCAGAAAATGTCATTGGCCATGATGCTGACAACGACTTTTCTGTATCCGCTGAATTTAGGGTTTTTCCAGATTTTCAGAAAAATAGACCTGAATGAGAAATTAGAATTAGGAGATCTTTTAGTGGGATATAACGGGTTAAATTTCTTTAGATATATCGGATATTATGTTTTTTGGTTCTTCATTTTCAGATTTACTGTTCCAACGATATTCTTAGCGGTTATCTGGGTAGGTGTGACGTTATTTGTAGCTCCATTGATGTTTTTTATGGATAAGAGGATATTTGAAGCGATATCTCTCAACTTCAAAGCACTGAAAGTATATTATATAGAAATATTGGTTTGTGTACTTGTTGCATTTTTCTTTAAATATCTTGGTTTTGCTTTATTTCTTATAGGGGGATTGTTTACGTTTCCTTTTTGGAATGCTATGATTTATTCTCTTTACAAGACTGTTTTTTCAGAGAAAAATTAAATTTAGACTTTGTTTAATGCTTTTTTTGCCAAAAAAAATTAAATTTGGTAATACATTAAAAAAATAAACACCATGTCTGAATTTAACGAATTTGATCAACAGGGTTCTGTCCCCGAGAAAAATACCGGATCAATCATCTCACATGCCTTTGAAATGTATAAGGGGGTATTTCTCTATGCCATTGTTGCTATGATCATCTATATGATAGGAGACTTCTTTCTTCAGTCCGTTACGGGGTTTAGTTCCTGGAACAGCTTTAAGGAAATGAAAGATTATGACGGAGATTATTCCGGTTTCAGATATTGGAACTCTCCGGGACTGGGATTGTATTATTCTTTATCCAATGTACTGATAATCCTTCTTTCCCCTCTGTTTGTAGGATTGATCTATATGGTTAATAAATACAATACGAAAAATGCAATCGAGTTTTCAGACCTGTTTATAGGGTATCGACAGAATTTTGTAAATATTCTAATCTATAGTATAATTTCCAGTATTATTTTAGGGATTTCACTTATGTTGTGCGTATTGCCTTTCATTTTTGTATTTCCTTTCTTTCTTATTGGTTATCCTATTCTTCTTTTTGAAAATGCTTCGGCAATCGATGCTCTCACAAAGTCTTTTAATGTGGCAAAAGAAAATTACGGAACCTTTTTGGGAGCTTCCTTTTTAGGAGGTTTGCTTAGTGTCTGTGGCTTTTTAGCCTGTTGTATAGGAATTATCATTACGGCACCTTTCATCATGGCCGTGATGTACTCTGCCTATTGTGCATTTTTAGGAAAACCAAGACAAATAACGTTCACAAATGATAAATAAAGACAAACAAATAAGCAGTATTGCTATAAAACAGGTATTTCTCCTTGCTATTATTCTGATATTGGCAGGATTGATCTGTTTTAACCTAGCTCTTTTTATTCCATCGGTTCTGGGCGCAATCACCATTTATGTGGTTTGCCGGAAGTATAATTTTTACCTGCAGGAAGAAAAAAAATGGAAACCCTGGCTTTCCTCTCTTTTGCTTATGCTAGCCAGTTTGATAATTCTTATTCTGCCGATCTATTTTATAGGCGATCTATTGATTGAAAAATTGGGAAATGCACAGGCTTATATGACTAAATTCAATGTATTTCTTGAGAAGATACATTCGTATATTTATTCAAAAACAAGCTTTGATATATTGAGCAAAGAGAATATGGCCAAGCTTAAAGATTCTGTAGGCAAATTTTCGACAACAGCACTTAGCAGTACATTCAATACACTTACGGTAGTGATGTCTATGTACTTTATCTTATATTTCATGCTTGAAAAACCGAGACTTTTTGAAAGAATTCTTACTTCATCCGCTCCTTTGAAAAGAGCCAATGTTTCTCTGATAGGAGAAAAGATGCGAAAACTGATCATGGCCAATGCGATCGGAATTCCGGTTGTGGCGATAGGACAAGGTATTGTTGCTTTGATTGGATATTTCATTTTTGGAGCTCCGAGCCCGGTATTGCTCTTTGCTTTAACGGCAGCTGCGTCTATGATCCCGGTTGTTGGTGCGGCTATAGTATATATTCCGGTATGTATTTTTATGATTGCGGAAGGAAATACCGGAAGCGGAATAGGTTTGGGGATATATTGTATCGTTGTGGTTGGATTGACAGATAATCTGTTACGTTTTACATTGCTGAAAAAATTAGAAGATATTCATCCTTTAAATACGGTTTTCGGGATTATTATGGGGATGAATTTATTTGGATTTATGGGACTGATCTTCGGTCCGATCCTTATTTCTCTTACCCTTCTTCTTATTCAGGTATACGGAAATGAATTTTCTGATGACGATACTCCTGATCTTCAACTTCCGGGTAGCAATGATGAGCCGGAACAAAAAATTGATTTAATAGTATAAAATGATAGAAGGAATAAACCCTGAAATATTAAAAGAAATTTGTGTCGTTACAATGCCTTTCGGTAAATACGAAGGGACTGTTCTTGCGGATTTACCTGTAAGCTACCTTGAATGGTTTTATCGTAAAGGAATGCCCAAAGGAAAATTGGGAATGCAGCTTTCTACCATTTACGAAATCAAGCTCAACGGGTTGATGGATCTTTTGATACCGATTCGGGGGGCCGTAAGCTATGAGAAAACTAAGAATAAAACATATAAATTTTAAAGTTTCGGCGGCATCGAAGATGCCGCCGAAACTACTTTATCAAGATTAAATGGATCAAATACTTAGAGGAGGGATATTTTATACATTATTTTGTGCCTTTATTTCTGATAAAAGCTCTCTTTTAACTTTTCAACATCTCTATTTCATCTCTCAGTTTTGCCGCTTTAATAAAATCAAGGTTTTTGGCCGCTGCTTCCATTTCCTTTTGTTTTTGTTCGATCATTTTGTCAATATCTTCTCCGCTGTAGCTTGCTTTGGCTTCTGCAACTTTTTGAAGGATTTCCTTTTGGGTGTATTTTTCATCCGGGAAGTCTTTGCTTCTGCCTACTAGACTCTCTGAAATCTTCTTATTTAAAGCTTGTGGAACCAAACCATGATCCTCATTATATTTTATTTGTTTCGCACGGCGGTATTCCGTCTCGTCTAATGTAGCCTGCATGGATTTTGTGATCTTGTCGGCGTACATGATCGCTTTCCCATTGATGTTCCTTGCTGCACGCCCAACCGTTTGAATCATTGATCTTCTGCTTCTTAGCATCCCTTCTTTATCGGCATCTAAGATAGCAACTAACGATACTTCAGGTAAATCAAGCCCTTCCCTTAATAAATTGACTCCAATTAAAACATCAAAAAGGCCTAAACGCAGATCCTGCATGATCTGAATACGCTCCAGGGTTTCCACATCAGAATGGATATATCGTGTTCTGATTCCGAATTTTGTGAAATATTTCGTTAACTCTTCTGCCATTTTCTTTGTCAGTGTAGTCACCAGAACCCTTTCATCAACATCCGATCTTTTCTGAATTTCCTCCATTAAATCGTCTATCTGATTAAGCGTAGGCCTTATTTCAATAACCGGGTCTAAAAGACCTGTAGGACGGATGATCTGTTCAATATAAGCTCCTCCTGTTTTCTCAAGCTCATAATCGGCCGGAGTAGCAGAAACATAAATAACCTGGTTCTGCATCGCTTCAAACTCGTCGAATTTCAATGGCCTGTTGTCCATGGCGGCAGGAAGCCTGAATCCATATTCAACGAGAGCTTCTTTTCTGCTTCGGTCACCACCGTACATAGCATGAACCTGAGGTACCGTTACGTGGCTTTCGTCAATAACCATTAAAAAGTCCTTCGGGAAATAATCGATCAGGCAGAAAGGTCTTGATCCCGGCAATCTTCCGTCCAGGTATCTTGAATAATTTTCAATTCCTGAACAGTACCCGAGCTCTTTAATCATTTCAAGATCAAGCTCTGTTCTTTCCTGCAATCTCTTGGCTTCCAGTGGTTTTTCAATAGAATTGAAAAAGTCGACCTGCTTTACCAAATCATCCTGAATGCTTCTGATGGCACCATTTAACGTTTCCTTTGAAGTTACAAAAAGATTGGCAGGATAGATCTGAATCTGTTCAAAATTGGAGGTCACATTTCCCGAAACGGGATCAAAGCTTTGGATTTTTTCGATTTCATCACCGAAAAATTGAATTCGGACTGCGTTATCAGCATAAGCCGGAAATACATCAATAACATCTCCCTTCACTCTGAATGTACCTCTTTGAAACTCGTTTAAAGTTCTGGAATATAGGGCGTTAACCAAAGAGTGCAATAAGGCGGTTCTTGTGATTTTCTCACCTATTCCTACGGAAATTAATGACTTATGGAACTCCGTAGGGTTTCCTATACCGTAAATACAGGATACGGAGGCAACGATCAGTACATCTCTTCTCCCTGAAAGTAAACTTGCTGTTGCGGAAAGACGTAGCTTTTCAACTTCTTCATTAATACTCAGGTCTTTTTCAATATACGTTCCTGTAGTGGCAATGTAAGCTTCAGGCTGGTAATAGTCATAATAACTTACAAAATATTCAACTGCATTTTCAGGGAAGAATTCTTTGAATTCCATGAAAAGCTGTGCCGCCAATGTTTTATTATGAGCCAGAACCAAAGTCGGTTTTTGAACATTTTGAACAACATTCGCAACGGTAAAAGTTTTCCCGGATCCGGTAACTCCCAATAAAGTCTGGTATTTTTCACCGATCTCTATACCTTCTGTAAGCTTTTTAATAGCTTGAGGCTGATCTCCGGTAGGTTTATATTCTGATTGAAGGTTGAAATTCATATCTCAAATTTACAAAATAAAAAAGAGTCCTGAAGAGAACTCTTGCTATAAAATATTCTTAAAATCTTATCGAAAATTTCAATTTTTGATGCTATCCATTAAAAATATTCTCCCAATCTTAAAATTCTGAAAACTTAAGAGTCGGATTGTAATTCATTGAACCGGAAATCATCATTTTTGTAAATCCTGAATATAAAGTTCCGTTTCAAATCTTTTTAAGGTCTTGTTATTGGCAATAAAACTTTGGCTACGGTTAAAGTTTACCTGAGGAACCGAAGTTTTGAATACATGTCCTGTGATGAGATAAAGCGCTTTCGAAAGAGCAGGATCTGTGGGATTCCCAAACTCTTTGATATTGCCGAAGTTATCATAATTATTAATTGGATAATCAGGAATAAAGCCTTTGGCAGGATGAGGATCATTATTTGAATTGAAATAGGCAAACGTTATAGGCTGCATGGCCCAATTATGTCCTTTATTTCTTGCACTATAGGATATAAAATCCTGGTTAGGGGAATCAAATAGGGTAATAGATCCAACAAATTTCCCGTAGGTTTCCGCACCTACCGTAACAACGTTAATATAAGGTGACAGCGAATCAATGGTTAATTCACTTGCGGAAGCCGTTCCTCCGGAGGTAAGGATATATACGTTGTTGAAATTAAGACTGTTAATGCTTTGTTCTCCTGCTTGTTGTGTACTTCCGTTAACGGATGAATATAATTTAACTTTATTTGAAAAACTTTCTGTCTTGTCAAATTGATTATGCTTATCGTTGAAGTCCGTCCTTACATAGGGACTTCCGATAAATTGTCCGGTAATCATCTGCCCTAATGCGATAGCGGTTTCCACAGATCCTCCTCCGTTATACCTTAAATCTAATATCAGGTCTGTAATTTGATCCTGCTTCATTAGTGCGAAAGCAGCGTTTAATTCATCATTGTAATTTGATTTAAAGCCATTGTATACCAGATAACCTATCGTTTTGCCATTGTGGGAGAAGGTTTTATAGAAAGCTACCGGATTTTCTTCAATAACAGCTGTTGTGATAGAAGCAGTTTTGGATATTCCTGATGTAGTCACTCCATTTCCGGATACTGAAACATTCTGTGCAATGGATAATGAAAACTGATCACTGAGCAATTGACGGTAATTATTAATATTCAGATCTGCGCCATTTACGGCGACAATTACATCTCCTCTGGATAATCCTGCCTGGGAAGCCGGGGAATTAGGAACAATATAATTAATGATCCCTGCCACATTGTAATTACCATTGTCTTTGTAGTATAATGTAAAATCAATCCCTGAGCTTTTTGAAATTCCGTTAAAACTTTGTAACAGTGCATCTACATCATCTACAATCCAGGAATATCGGTCTTTATTAGGATAATCATATAATAGACTGTAAAAAAGATTGTCAGGGGATTTATCCCTCAGAAAGCTTTTATAATCAGAAGCTGAAGAAAAAGCATTATCTGCCAACAAAGGAACATTGGGTTTCCAATAATACCAGGAATTAAGTCCTTTCCAAACGAAATCATTGATATCTGCAGTAGTGGCTTCATCATCATCTCTATGGCATGAAAATATCAAAAAAACACTTAAAACCATAAGGGATATTTTGCATAAAAATTTCATAGTTCCATATATTTGTTTAATAAATCAAAAATATGAAAGTCAGGAATATATACAATATTATTGTGTTATTTTTTTTATGGAGTGTCATCACTATATCTTGTCAGCATAATGTGCCTAAAGATTTTCCTGAAATTAATAATGCAGAATATTCAATTTACCATAATAAAGATGAAAAAGGGTATGATGTTTCATTTGTTTTATCAAACGAAAAATATCAGCCGGTAGCAGTTGTGATTAATAAAATAGAACAAAAGATTCTGCCTGAGGATAAAAAAGGAGTTCATTATCGCATAGATGTCAAGGCTGAATCCAGGATATTACACCATTTTACTCCCAAAGCCTCGGAAAATCCTAACGGAATATTATTTAGAACAAATTCAGGGGATTATTTTCAAAAAGTGAATTTTAAATTAAAATAAACTTTCACAAAAAACATTATGTGGGCGTAAAAATTAAATTGTAAACGACAAATATTATGGCATTATTTTTCCATTCATTGTAGATAACCAATAATCACAAGACTATGAGATTCAGCAATTTTTATATACCGACCCTAAGTATTTTTTTAATTCTGTCATCCTGTCAGAAAAATAATGCCCGTGCACAGCAAGTCATTAAAAATGGAAGCGTGGAGACTCAGAAACCTAATTCCGATTACCAACCGGTTTTTGAAGGGCAAACCAGAATTAAAGCCGTAAAAACAACAATACCCTATCAGGTAGAGGTATTGAATACAGATTTGGGAAGACCATGGGGAATTATCAATTTGCCCGATGGAAGATTTTTGATTACCGATAAAAGAGGACACATGAATGTTGTTTCCAATGATGGAAAACAGGTTTTTAAAATTTCCGGATTCCCAAAAGTTGATTCTAAAGGACAAGGCGGAATGTTGGATGTAGCTCTTGATCCGGATTTTAAAGCTAATAATATTATTTATTTTAGTTTTTCGGAGCCCTTTGGAGAGGGGAACTTAACGTCTGTAGCGAAAGGAAAACTTTCGGCTGACATGAAGAATATTACAGATGTAAAAGTTATTTTCCGGGCAGAGCCATCTTATGATGGGGATAAACATTACGGAAGCAGGCTGGCTTTTGATAAAGACGGATATTTGTTTGTAAGTACCGGAGAAAGGTCAGATAAGGTAACCAGGGCATACGCTCAAAAAACAGATAATTATTTAGGGAAAATACTTAAAATAACCAAAGACGGCAAGCCTGCTCCGGGAAATCCATTCATTGGTAAATCCGGCTATAAGCCTGAAATCTATGCTTATGGAGTAAGAAATCCGCAAGGAATGGCAATAGATGCTAACGGCAATCTTTGGGATGTTGAAATGGGCCCAAGAGGAGGTGATGAAATTAATCTCATTCAACCGGGGAAAAATTACGGATGGGGAGATGTCACCTACGGAATTGAATATTCAGGAGAAAAAGTAGGACAAGGAATTACACAGAAAGAAGGAACAGAACAGCCTGTTTATTATTGGGATCCGGTAATTTCTCCAAGCGGGGTTACATTTTATACCGGGAATATAGATGAATGGAAAGGAAACCTGTTTATCGGCTGTCTAAGTGGTGAGCATATTGCGAGGATTGTAATGAAAGACAATAAGGTGGTAGGCGAGGAACGTCTGCTTGCAGATCAGAAAGAAAGATTCAGGGATGTACTGGATGGAGTGGATGGCAATCTTTATGCGGTTACCGATAGTGGTAAACTCTACAAGATTTCAAAAAAATAAAATAAAAAGCTCCTGAAAAATTCAGGAGCTTTTTTAAAAATAATATTAAAATTTGAAATTGAGTCTTGCAAATGCCTGCCTTCCTGAGAAACCCATCTGTACAGGATCGAAGATCCCTCCTGATTCGGTATTTCCATCAGAGACATGGTTGACTTGTAATGTAGGATATCTATTGAATACATTTTTGCTTCCGATCGTCAGATTAAGGCTTTTCGAAAACTCATATCCGAAGGAAATATCTGTTGTTACTTTTGGGTTATAGATCTGGTAATCATCAGCTCCGCCATAGCCGATAAGAGTAACCTTATCAAACCTTACTAACTGAAGGTTCGCATTGAACTTATTGATTTTATAATTTAAGTTGAGATTGATTTTTGTTTTGGGAGCTGAAGCCAAAATGAAAGCACGCTCTCTCGGACTTAAATAAATTTCTTCTTTTCCGGCTAGTCTTTCGGAAGTGTGTACATCCGTAATTTCCATTTCATTATAGTTTCCGGCTAAAGTAGCTGTTAATTTCCCGCTTCCTAAATTGTCGCTGTAGCTTAGAATAACGTCTACACCTTTAGTTCGGGTGTCTATGGCATTGGAAAAGAATTGTGCCTGATCTATATAAGGATAAGCATCCTGAACGTTTTGAGGCAAATCTGATCTTGAGAAATTACCCGTTAACACAATTCTGTCTTTAACTTTAATATAATATCCGTCAACAGTTGCTGTAAATTTCCCGGTGTTAAATGTGAATCCGGCACTTCCGTTCAAAGAGGTTTCTTGTTTTAATTCTGGAATCCCCGTATCCTTTGCAAGATTACTATCGTTGGATGCCAATTGAATGGTTACCAAATCGCCGCCCTGGAAATTGGTAAATTGAAGACTGTAATATTTCTGCGCAAGCGAAGGTGCTCTGAATCCGGTAGAAACGGATCCTCTGAATGCAAACTGAGGCGTGATGGCATATCGTGTTGCAAACTTACCATTGATAGTACTTCCGAAATCATTGTAATTTTCAAATCTTCCGGCAATGCTGATCATCCATTGCTTGGTAATATCCAATTCGGTGTCAATATAGGCGGCAAAATTGTTCCTGCTTTTATTAACTTCCTGGGAATATCCGGGAAACCCTTGTGATCCTCCTGGTCTTACATCTCCGCTTAGAGGATTAAGAACCAAAAGACTCTGATCTGTGTCTGCTGTTACAACATTTCCGTTAACATCATACATGGCATAAGAGGCTTCTTCCCCTTTGATGATATTGAATTTTTCATATCTGAACTCGGAACCGAAAGCAATATTCAGTCCTTCCAGTACACTGAATTCTTTTGAGGCGTTAAAACCTGTCGTATTTTGTAATAATGAATGCCCGCCTGCATCAAAACTTCTTGGAGAATTTACTCCTAAAGTTGCATTAATTGTATTTTCAATCTGATAAGTAAATCGGTTACTTCCGAAAGCATTGTAAAAATCAACATCCCAATCGGCCACTTTAAATTTCAATCCATTGTCAAAAGTAAAATCCGTTATACTGGTATCCTGAATGGGATTAAAGCCATTAGGATAAACTTCAGGAACGTTTCCGTCTGCATCCGCACTTCTTGTCCATGCATAAGCATCCGTATTTCTTTGTGAAAACCCGGGATGGGAATAAAACTTTAAATTATCTGATAAAGGAACTTCAATATTTCCAAAGAAATAAAAATTCTGGGATTTTGCATCACCAAAGCGTTGTCTTGGAGCATCATACTTTTCCGGATTGGCATTTCTTATGGCAAAATCTTTATTGACGAATTCTGCAGTGAAATTTCCGAATCCTCCATTAGATCCTATCTTTGTTCCATAATTTCCGCTGAAATCAAAAGTAATTCCGTCTACTTTCTTATCTGAAACAATGTCATTGTCTCCCGGACTTTTGAAAAGATTCATTCCATAGAAAGCGTTTCCTTCAAAACCACTGTTCCGGTCATTTAAAACGACATTGATTACTCCTGCTATCGCGTCAGAACCATATTGTGCAGAAGCTCCGTCACGAAGAACTTCAATTCTTTTTATGGCACCGATAGGAATGGTATTCATATCAGAACCTGTATTTCCTCTTCCTTTGGTTCCGAAAAGATTGATTAGGGAAGATTGATGGTATCTTTTACCATTCAGTAAAAGCAATGTCTGATCCGGGCCCAATCCTCTTAATGTTGCCGGATCCACTGCATCCGCTCCGTCTGAACCCGATTGTTTATTAGAATTGAATGAGGGGGCTGAAAACTGAAGAAGCTGATTAACCTCTACCTGTCCGGTGGACTGACTGACCTGCTTAATATCAATCACATCAATAGGAACCGGAGTATTGACCACTGTTCTCTTTTTATTTCGGCTTCCGGTAATGGATACTTCGTCCAATTGAGATACTTTTGAAACCGTATCTTTCACTTCCTGTGAATATAGCATAGAAGCTGTACCCAGAAAAAAGGCGGCAATACATCTGTTTTTCATACCCGTTTGTATGTTTTCGGATTATTAATTATATCAAATGTATTAAATTTTGTTTTTAAATCAGTAAAAAAAATCACACTTCTTTGATAAAAAGTGTGAAATTTATATGTTTTGAATACGAATTGGAAAAATTTTAATATTTAATTCCGTTGTTTAGAATTTTTTAAACAGGAAATATTAAAAACTATTAATGATTCTGTTCAAGCCTTCTTTTAAGAGCTCCTGAGACGTCGAGAAGCATATTCTGACATGTCCTTCAGCTCCTTTTCCAAACCATCTTTCCGAACCGGGTACGATCGCTACTTTTCCTTCTTTCAATACATGCTGTGCAAAAGCATCGCTGGATAATCCATTCTGTATTTTCGGAAAAATGACAAAAGTAGCTTCAGGAAGGTTGGGTGCTAAAATCCCCGAATTAGCAAGCATGCTGTAAGCAAGATCGCGGTTATGCTGCAAATGAGTCAGAAAATCTTTAAACCAGGGCTTTGCCCTGTCAATGGCTACACTTGCCGCAATCTGGGATAAGGTGGAAACTCCTTCTATTGTTGAATTAAAATTGGATTTTTCCGTAAAATCATCCAATAGTTCCTGGTCATTGCATAAAACAGCCCCGATTCTTAATCCTGCAATTCCGAAAGATTTGGAAAAGCCGAAAACGGTGAAGCTTTTTCTTTTTGCTTCTTCAGAAACGGAAGAATAAGTATGGAGTTCAATATTATCATATACGATATCGCTCCATATTTCATCGCTCATCACCCACAAATCATGTGCTGCTGCAATTTCAGAGATCTTTGTTAAAATTTCTTTGGAATATACTCTTCCTACCGGATTGTGCGGATTGCAGATGCTGATAAGCTTGGTTTTAGGGGAAATGAGCGATACTAACATTTCGAAATCAATATCTCCAGTTTTAGAATCTACGGGGCAAAGTTTAATAGTTCCGCCAACTGCATCAACGGTCTTTTTGAAAAGAAAGTCAACAGGATCGAAAATAATGGCTTCATCTCCCGGCTGCAAAACGTATTTGGCAATTAAGAACATGCCTTGGGCAGCACTGTTTACGGCCAGTACATTATCTTGTGTAAATGTACCTTTCTTTTCAGAATTAAAATGCTCCGCAACACTTTTCTTAAACTCTGGAATCCCTGAAAAGGGGCCATAACTTAAATATCCGTCTTTGATGTATTCTATAATTCCCTTTTCTATTTCTTCAGACATTCTGAAGTCCGGATCTGCGGCTGTAAGAGGAATAATTCCATCTTCCAATGTTGCCCATCTTCCGTTATATGCTTTTCTTTTAAGGGCTTCGAAATTAATATCAGTATTTGTAAACATTTTTATTTATAAGAAATTGGTAAAGTATTTTTGGGCTGCTGGTCCAGGGGTAATAGGAATTGATCTAGTAAAGTTCTTCCATTTTTAATATGGGTTTCAATTTCAGGTTTTCTTTCGTTTTCATATTTGATGAAGGCATTCCGGATATTTTCTTCTTCCATCAAAAGATTCGTTAAAATATAGGAGTCTTTTAATGCGGAAGTAACACCCTGGCTGGTAAAAGGAATTAAAGGGTGTGCAGAATCGCCGATAAAAACCACATTGTTATGATGAAAAGGATTGAGCTTTTCAAGCTCATAAACTCTCCAAATATGAGCATTCTCGTAGCTTGATCCTTCTATGATGGAAGATACCAGCGGGTTCCAGTTTCCAAAGTGATCCAGCATGAATTGTCTGATGCAATCCGGTGTATAATCTTCATTGATGAAGAAACGGGTAATATCAAACTGGCAGTACCATAATATTTTTGTGGGGGATAATTTTAGAACCCCAAAGGTTAGTCCGCCGTCTTCGTGATGAAACTTCAAAAAATTACTTTCGATCTGGCCGGCAAGTTCTTCGTTTTCAATAATGTTAACTACTTCGTTTTCAAGCACCGCCTTCATAATTTCATCTTCGAATATGTTTCTTCTGATCCTGCTTCGCGAACCGTCAGAAGCTACAATAACATCGGCATCCAAAACAGAACGGTCATCAAATTCAATTTCTGCTTTGCCTTGCGAAAATCCCTGAAGATTAAGTGTTTTCTCGTATGTAATCTTATCTGCGGGAATATTCTTAGCTAAAATCTCTATCAAAGAACTTCTCGAAACCACAAAAACATCTTCAAGCTCTTTTTCTGAAATAATTTCTCCGGTATGATTGTAGTGGATATATTTTTTAAGAAAGCTCCCTCTTTCATAAAGCTCATTGATATCGATAATTTGAGAAAGATATTCAATACCCTCTTTAGGAAGAATAAAGCCGTGTCCTTTCAGATCATCTTTTTTTCTTCTTTCATAGAGATGGTAATCAATATTGTTCTTTTCCAGATAATTCGCCATGCTGAGTCCTGAAACTCCTGCACCGATTATTGCAACTTTATTCATCTTTAGTATGGAGGTTCTTATTTATTATGGTTATTCGAGATCCAAAGATCTCCGTTTTTTACTTTTTTACGAGCTATTTTATCATCATTCGTGAGATTTTGTAAAACTTCGAGTGCCTTTTCAAAAGAAATGTTAGAAAGTACAGCAAACTCCTGGGTAGTAAGAGTCGGATAAACGTCAAATAGCTTTTCCCATTCTGTAGAGTAGGTCTTTTTCTTTACTTCAGGATTAATTTTTTTAACTCTGTGCTCAAAATCTGCATAAGGCTTTGAACCATACAGAACATCAAGCATTTCATCATCCTTCACAAAGATCAGAGTAGGGAATCCTCTTACGCCTATTTGCCTCCCCAGGTCAAGGTCTTTTTTGAACTCAAGCTGAGCTGTAGATTCATAATCCTGTTTCCATTGATCTACATCTAATTTTGCCAAAGAAGCTGCTTTTTCAAGATGTTCGCTTTTGGTAATATTCAATTTGTCAAGGAAAACCATTTCACGGATAATTCTCAGAAATGTAACCGCTTTTTCTTTATCCTGCATTTGTGCAGCTTTAAAAGCAATAGAAGGAGGATAAGACGAATTAAGAGGATCTTCCATCCAGACACCGCCATCAATAGGCATTTTGTAATATGGGCTCACTTCTTCCCAATGATGAGCAACATCACTGGGTTTGCTGATTCCTCCGGAATTGTAAATATCCCAGGAAGGAAGCAATCCGCCCATACGGTAGTCAATATCTATATAGTCGCCATATTCAAGCTTTAGTTTTCTTAGCTGAGGTTCTATTCCCCAGCAAGAGGAACAAATAGGATCTGTGAAATATATGATGTGAATTTTATCAGCACTTAGGTCTTTTAATTGATCAGAAGACGTTTCCTGGGCAGGAGTTTCAAGAATTTCGCACACGCCTTTTTCATAATCGCAATTTAAAAGAGGATTCTTGTTCATTTTATTAGAATTATTGGGGTTGATTAAATTAAAAAATAAAGATAAGAATGTAATTAAGGTAATATCCAAAGTATAATGATTTTAAGTTAACATAATATTTTGAAAATATTAGATATACCGAATATTATAACGGCATGCATACAACTATTTATTCAGGAGCTTTGAATATATTATCATCCGAGTGGAATCCTGCTACGCCGCCGCTTACTGCAAATTTCATGGCGGAGGCGGCCGTCATCCCGACCACTGGTTTGATATTCTTTTCTTCGGTAATAATCACCCATCCGGAAATAGCATAGGAATGAGGCAGGTAAACCGCTACATAATTGTGTTTTTCAACGTCAGCCATTTCTTTTTGAGTCAAAAACCCAATCCTCCATATTTCGGGGTTTTCATTGGTTTTAACCCAGACAGGATCATTAAATTTCTTCTTATCTCCTACAAATGATGACATCACATCTTTGGTAGGAGTATAGATGTGTTTTACTCCCGGAGTTTTTTCCAGAAGACTGTCCATTGTATCGAAAAAGAACCGCCCGACCACAAATTTATTTCCTAAATATCCTAAAAGGGCGGTTATTAAGATAAGGGAAATAAAAACAAGTCCCGGAAGTTCTTTGGCAACAGAAGGAATAATATTATCAATAGAAGTAACAACATACCAAATGACAAAAACCGTAAGACCTATAGGGCCAATAATGACCAGCCCCTGAAAAAAATTTTTCAGGAAAAAATTGGCGATATTTTCAAAGGTCAGTTTCTTCAAGTTTTATCCGTGTATTGTTTGTTTATTTCCGTATGACTGGATGATTTGGGCTTCATATTCAAGCCATTCTTCCCAACGCTTATTTACCCTTTCAGGATCTCCCAACTGTCTTGCAAATCCGATAAAGGCAGTATAATGGTTGGCTTCTGAGATCATAAGTTCACGGTAGAAAGTTTTTAGCTCTTCGTCTTTGATATTCTCTGTAAGAACCTTAAACCTTTCGCAGCTTCTCGCTTCAATCATCGCGGCAAAAAGCATTTTGTCAACGATCAGATCTTCTCTGCTTCCCTGGATAACAAATTTGGCAAGCTCATTTACATAATCATCCTTTCTTGCTCTTCCAAAAGTATATCCCCTCTTTTTTATAATTTCATGCACCTGGTTGAAATGGTCCAGCTCTTCCTGCGCAATAGCAAGAAGTTCGGTGACGATTTCAGAATATTCAGGAAGCATTGTAATGAGAGTAATCGCATTAGTAGCTGCCTTCTGTTCGCACCAGGCGTGATCCGTCAAAATTTCTTCAATGTTTCCTTCAGCAATATTTGCCCACCTTGGATCGGTAGGAAGTTTCAACTTAAACATGTTGTAAATTTTCTGTAAATTTAAAATAAATTGTCATAAGTAAGAAGCAATATTAAGATTTGTGATCTGTAATGCTTTTTGAAATTTAATTGAATCCTTTAATAAGCTGGTATTTTTTTTGATATTAATATATTATATTAAAAAATTAAACAATGGAAACAATTGCACTTTTAAAAACTAAGGGTAATAAACTAATGGTTTATTTATTGACAGTATTCTTTTCTGCAATGGCATTTGCCCAGGAAAAAGTCGGAGAAGCACAAACCAGTGAAAATACGACATCTACAAAAACTACTACCACTACGGAATGGTATGCCAATCCTCTCTATCTTATTATAGGTGCGGCTGTACTTATTATTATTGTAGCTTTTTTAACAAGAGGAAGAAATAAAGAATAAAAAAACGGCTTTATAAAGCCGTTTTTTTTCGTAAATATTCCAAAACATTCCAGCCTAAGCTATCAACTTTCTTTAAGCCTTCTGCAATAATAAAGGCAAGGAGAACATTGGTGATATATATGAATATCATTAAAACCCACCATGGCATTTTTTCCTGAAGCGGGACAACTATAAAGTAAACCAGGGAAGAACTTATTCCTTGTGCAAAATAAAAAAATATGGCATTTTTTCCGATATGGGTGATCAGATTCTCCTTTGAAACTTTGAGCCTGTTGTATAAAACAAATAAAGTTACCAAAGAAAACAAGGTCCATATGATATAAGGGATCTTTGGTGGAAATTTATTTCTGTTGATCTTATAAAAAATGTCATTTCCATAGTACCAGAACATCCATATTATTGCTGCTGCAACTAATCCGTAAAGCAGAGGGATCACTTTGTCCGGAATTTTTTTACCACGCATTCGGTTGGCAATTAAAAATATGCCTAAATAAAAAGCTACATAGCCCACCTGCCCTGTGGGATAAAACCAAGGAAAAACATTGAAAATTAAAGTGAGGAGTAGACAAATGGCTATGAACCAATTGATATGCTTTGGGAAGAACTTCAAAATTAAAACTCCAAACACAGTCAGGATAAAATATACTTTTAAATACCAGAAACTGCCCATTACAACTGGGAAAGTATCTGCATTAGTGTATTGATGGAGATACCAATTACCCAGGTTTTGCCATTGGGGCTCTGTAGAAATATCTGTTGTGGTGTATTTAGAACCGAACGTTGAATAAAAATTCTGAAATGATTCCAAAGAGAAAAAGCTTAGCCCAAATACCTTGAAAAAATAATCCGCAAAAAACAAAAACGTTACAAAGATCATATAAGTGATCTGTAATTTCAATAATCTGTAAAATGTCTTTTCAATATCAGATCCTGATGTAATTCCGCTCAATGCATAAAATAAAGCGACGTCAAAAACCAAAGAGAAAACCCTTACCTCTGCCGGAATGTAGAATTGTCCCGACCAGAAAGCAGTATGGATGAATATAATGGATAATGTTGCTAATCCTTTAGCAAAGTCTATGTAGAGATCTCTGTTCATTATTTATATAAGATAATCAAAAGTAAATAAAGTTTATGAATAATATGAAAAAAGAGGTAAGCATATTGCTTACCTCTTTTTTGAAAATATGTTAATAATGAATGTTTATAGATTTTTAAACTCCTCTGCGGAGATTTCTCCGGTCTGGATTTTTCTCAGTTCTTCCATATATTGGCTCATGTATGTATCAATTTCAGGATTTCTTGTGTTTTTCCCCATTTTGTAAGTTCCATTAAGAACGCCTTGATAATAATAAAAGAAGTTGTAATCAAAATCAGAAGCGGAAAGGCTGTACTGGCCTAAAAGGAAACCTAAACGAACAGCTGATCTTCTTTGGGCAGGAGTTCCGTGATGTCCAGGGTCCGTTGTATAATAATCTCCGATACTTTGTGCAAACTCATATGCAGCTGCAATTTCGGAGAAATTGGTTTTGTTGTATCCGGCAGGTCTTCTCAGATAATAGCCGGCAAAACCATCTGCTTCAAGTTCATTAGGTCTTGCAGTAGATTCACTTACAGATGGGAGGTTGAAAATGTATTGCAACTGATGACCATACTCGTGAGCTAAAATCATTGCATTCACGATATCTCCGCCTTTGGATTTTGCATCATAATAGATAGCGTATCCATAATAAATTTTCCCGGTGGAATAAGAAATGGCATTGTAAGTAGAACCCGGATTGTTAGGATCGTCAACAAAACGTAAAGTGGGATTGCTTCTTCCCCAAAGACTGGCGATTTTTGTCATTTGCCCGGTCATGAAATTGGTGTCTGTTGTAGTTTTCAATGAAGTTTTTAAAACAGATGATGAGGTCCAATACTGATCTACATAGGCACAAATCTTTTCAAGATCTCCCGGTTGTTCAATTTTAGAGGTTTCCGTTTGGGATTCTGGCGAGACAGTGTCTTCCACCTGGTCGTCGTTACATGCTGTAAGTGAGAATACAGCCATAGCCCCTGCCAATAAGCAGAATTTAAAGTTGTTTTTCATATAATATTGGTTTGGTGAAAACGAAGTTATAAAATTATCTACTATGTATGAGCACTTTAGAATAAAAAATTATTCAAAACATAGTGAATTTTTTATTTATGAAAAAATATGGAATTGATTGTTAGTTAATTAGAAAATTATTATTATATTTGCACCTCGAAATAACTAAAAATTTATAAACAATGTTTGCAATTGTAGAAATAGCAGGGCTTCAATACAAAGTTGAGCAAGACCAGAAGTTGTTTGTAAACCGTTTAAAAGGAGAAAAAGGAGATTCAGTTTCTTTTGATAAAGTTCTTCTTACTGTAAACGGTACAATCACGGTAGGCGCCCCGGCTGTAAATGGTATTACTGTTAATGCTGAAATCTTAGATCACGTAAAAGCTGATAAAGTAATCGTTTTCAAAAAGAAAAGAAGAAAAGGTTACAAAGTGAAAAATGGTCACAGACAATCTTTAACTCAAATTCAAATCACTGGTATTACAGGTTTTGAAGGAGCTCCAAAGAAAGCTGCTAAAAAGGAAACAGCAAAAGCAGAAGCTAAAACTGAAGTTCTTTCAGACAGCGCAACAGTTAACTTCGGTGAAGATCACGAATTGAACTATCACTTGAAGAAGCACGGATTGTCTCAGTCTAAAGAAAACAGAGAAACTTTAATTACTTTAGGTAAAGCAGTTAAAGTTGAATTAGAAAAGACTGTTCTTACACACGAAGAAGTAGATGCTGCTATCGTAAAGAACATCGATACTTTTAAAGCACTTAATAAATAAAAATAATCCACTAATAAGATGGCACACAAGAAAGGAGTTGGTAGTTCCAAAAACGGTAGAGAATCTCACTCTAAAAGATTAGGTGTGAAGATTTTCGGAGGTCAAGAAGCTATTGCTGGAAATATTATTGTTAGACAAAGAGGTACTCAGCACCACCCAGGTTTAAACGTTGGGATCGGTAAAGACCACACTTTGTTTGCGTTAGTAGACGGTAAAGTAGTTTTCAGAAAAAAAGCAAACAACAGATCTTTCGTATCTGTAGAACCAAACGCATAATCAGCGTTTCATAAAATAAAAAGCTCCAACATTTGTTGGAGCTTTTTTTATTGAAAAAAATCATAAATATTCATTACGAAGTGAAATATTTTTTATATTTGTTTACCATCAAATAAATTGCGGGAGCCCAAAAGCATATAGAGTAGGCACAAATTAAAACAAAGTATTATGAAAAATCTAAAGAAACTTAACAAGAAAGAATTGAAGTCAATTGGCGGATCAGGTTCTTGCCCTCCATTGGCAAGCTGGTGTGCAGAATGGTGTACCTGGACTGAATGGCAAAAACAACATTGCTTAAATGCAGTTATAGATACTCCGTGTAACTGTTAATTATAAATAACTATTCATTGATAAACAAACAGTAGAATTTGTTTCATATCGGGCCTCAACAATTTGTTGGGGCTCGATTGTTTTATGCATGAAATACTATTTCTGATCATTAGCCGTTTAAATAATATAACATGATTGTAAATACTGTAGAAGCTTTCTAGGAAGCTCTTAGAACAATAAAAGGAGGGGTTAAATGTAAGAATATATCTTGCGACTGGTATTGTGGTTTGACGGCGGAAATTGCCGGTTGTCTTTTTCCACAAAACAGGAGTACCCAATTGCGGAGGATGTAGCAATATTTAAATGGTAAATAAAGAGAGCTCCCTGATAAGGAGCTCTTTTTCTTAAAATCCAAACTGGAAACCTGCTTTGATGCCGAATTTGGAAATATCCGGTCTGTCGAGATAATTTCCACGCCAGTTAAAGTCTACCCTGAAAATCCTTAGATTTCCAAAGCCTATATTTTCAATTCCGAAACCATATTCATAATAGATGTGCTCACTAGGGGCAGAATATTTGAATCCTTCTACGTTGATTTTCTTTGATTCATCGCTTAATGTTCCGTAAGCACCTCTGATGAAGGCAACCTCTCTTAATTTCAGTTTTTTAATCAAAGGAATAAAAGAAAGAATCTTACCGTTAAAATGATGCTCCAGGTGAAGGGTGGTATAAGTGTCTGCTACAAATTCATAATAATTCAGTTGAGCAAAAGTATTTGTGGCCAAGCTGTACGACTGGTTTCCGGGAATTACATTTTGTAATGCCAAAGGAACGGTGTTGAAGTTTTTACCGGCTTCAAAATTAATTAAAGTTTTACCCCAGCTTCCAATCAATACAGGCTTGTAGAACATAAACTGCAATTTATTATAATTAAAGTCAGCATTAAATAATCCTTCAATACCTCTTGTATACTTTAAAACAATGGTAGGAGCCAGCGTGCCGTGTTCGTATCTGTCAATTCCGGTTTGAGAGAATTTCGCTCCAGGTCTTGCGATTAAGCTGATGGTCACGTGGGAATCATTCACTGTTTTTCTTAAATCGTTATTTTTATAGTACATTAAATTAAAACCTGCAGGATTAGCCGATTTTATACTTTGCATCGTTCCGTCTACTCTGATCTGGAAGTTTTTCCAAGGCTCTATAGCAGCAAAAACATTAGTTTGATTCACAGAGCTCAATGAAGCGTTTTCCCCTCTGGCAAACACCGTAGACGAAGCAAATGAACGGGCCATGATGCCATCATCATTGGTAAGCTGCACTCCTAACTGCATAACGTCTCTTCTTGTTCCTGCGCCAATCATGAATCTGTTCACTCTGTTGAACATATACCTTGCTTCAACTCCATATTTAAACTGCTGATCTTTAAAACCGTACGCCGTGTAAAACTGAACTCTCCATGGATCGTTACGGGTGAAATACGTTCTGGCTCCTAATCTTATCCTGTCTCCTTCTACTTCATTTACACCATATATGGAAAAAATAGGGCCGAGGTCTATACCTTTTGTGATATTGTAATATCCTGAGCCAAGCGTTTCATACAGCTTTACTATTCTGTTGAATTTCGGGGTTTGCTGAAGTTTGTCCAGCATATCATAAACTCCCTGCTCGGTTTTAGAGAGGGAATCAGGTCTTGCCTTTAACCAGTAAGCGTCATCTTTTTCCACAAATTTGTCATCATATTCTTCCTCTTTCCTGATGAATACAGAAGCTTCAATAGGTTTGTTGAACTCGTATTCCGAATAGTCCACAGTTCTTTTGGCAACAATGCTTTTTGAGGTTTTCTTTTTGGAGAAAGGAGTCATTTCGATCTCGGTAATGAACTTTTTCGGTAAGAACGTATTCTCATCAGGATTATCATATTCGAGCTCTGTAGAAATAGCGTTAATAAAATTGACGTTGATTTTCTGTGTGGATTTCAAGGTAGCGCCTAAAACGGCATAATTATCTGTATCTATGTATAAATATCCCTGAAAGGCCAGAACTTCCGTCCTTCTGGGTTGATATTTTATTTTATAGGCGTTTTCCCCACGAACTGATATGGTGTCGATCAGATTATAGTCATAGGTGCTGAATCCATCGGTTCCAACCGGGCTTGGAAATCCAATATCAAAATAATTTAAAATATTGTCGTAAATATTAATATCCCGATACAGGTTTTTAGCGGTTAATGTAACCACCTGGTTGTCTTGGAATCCGGAAGTTTTTTGTGCTACTAAAAGCTTTTTTGTCTTTTTTCCCGGCTTATTTTCACCATAATTTTCGTAGACGGCTTCATTCAGGAAAATAGGGAGTGCCATTTTACCTCTTGCTGTTGAGTCTGCATAATCAAAAATAAAGTCTAGCTTATTAAAGATCTTTTTCTTCATAAATGCACTGTCCAGATTATTGGCATCAAACTGGATTTTTTCATATTCCTTATAAGTATAGGTGTCGAATTTGTCTAAGCCGTTATTTCTTTTTCTTTTCCATACTTCCTGCATGATCGCATAGGCAGGATTTTCCTTCTTATTCTTGTATTTGGGCCTTTCGTTGTGAATTACAACTTCATCAATGTTGCTTACTTTTGCCTGTGAAAGCTGTACGACCAGATTATTGGCGTTTTCGGGAGTAATATCCACGCTTTCCAGCGCATAGTTCTTTCTTATAAATTTCAATTTATAAATAATGGTATCGGACTGTACATTAAAGCTTCCGGCTGTAGTCGTTACATAAGGTTTATTGCTGTCATTGATAAAAATATCTACACCGCTGATTTCCTTATTGGTCATTTCATCCACAATTTTACCGGTTGCTGTATTTTGGGCACGGATAAGACCAGAGAGAACTATTAAAAAAAGTAAATAGTAGTATTTAGAATTATTATTTAACATCATTCGTTTCTTCAAGCATTTAGCATAAACAAAAAGTGTGCACTTATTTAAAATTATTAATAAAAATTTAATGACTTTATCATTTGAGTATAAAACTGCAAATGTAATGATTTAACGCGATGTATTTTATTATATTATAAATCAAATAATTAATAAGGGATAACGAAATAAAGCAGGATGAATATTTAACAAAAAAGAGTTACAAATTTTGTAACTCTTTTTCTGCTCCTCCTGCTGGGCTCGAACCAGCGACCCTCTGATTAACAGTCAGATGCTCTAACCAACTGAGCTAAGGAGGAATTTTCCCTTGTTTTAGTGCTGCAAATATAGAACGAAAAATATATATCAAGCAAATTTTATTGTCAAATTATAACAAAAAATGATCTCGAAATGGATTAAATAAAAAAAAGACTTACAGAAATGTAAGTCTTTTTTTTGCTCCTCCTGCTGGGCTCGAACCAGCGACCCTCTGATTAACAGTCAGATGCTCTAACCAACTGAGCTAAGGAGGAATGTCCTTTGTTTTAAGTGGTGCAAATATAGGACGAATATTTATATCGGGCAAATTTTTTAAATAAATTTTTTTGAAAAAATTATAAATTTCCCGTGATGGATTTTACAATGTCATTTCCGAAAATCAGTAACATCAAGCCTAGCAGGAAGATAACCCCAATCATCTGAGCATTTTCCAACACCTTCTGTGGTACAGGTTTTCCTGTAATCATCTCCCATAAAGTGAATAATACGTGTCCACCGTCTAATCCCGGGATAGGAATCAGGTTTAAAAAAGCCAACCAAACTGAGAACATTGCGGTAAAACTCCAGAATGCAGTCCAGTTAATGGAAATACTACCATCTTTTGCTTTATCTACAGGCATATTCTTCACAATAGCAATCGGTCCGCCTACTTTTTTATATCCCTGAACTTTTTTATTGAATATAAGTTTGAATTGTTTAACCTGATACGTTAAGCTTTCGATACTTCTTGTAAGACCTCTTCCGATAGACTGTCCTAATGTGAAGTGCTGTGTTTTGGCATATTTCTCCAATTGTTTATAAGAAGCAATACCAATCGCTCCTTCCTTTGAAACAGGAATGGTTAATGGCACTACAGCTCCGTTTCTTGAAACTTCTATGGCAAGATTCTTTCCTCCGTTTTTCTCAACAAGGCTTCGGAACTCATCATAATAATTGATTTTCTGACCGTTTACAGAAACAACCTGATCCCCCACTTTTAAACCCGCTGCAATTGTTGTCGGATTAAAAATAGAGTCGATTACAGGGGCGTATCTTGGAGTAAGGAATGCTTTAGGGTTTTCATCCTTGAAAGCAAGTGCTTTTCCGTCATCGTTCGTATTAAAAGTGACTTCCTGGCCATTTCTCAATACCGTAATCTGATCGCTCAAAAGAATATCTAATGATAATTTATCTAAGCTGTTTTGAACTTTCCCGTCTACTTTCAGGATCTTATCTCCATCCTGGAATCCCATCGCCTTTGCAATGTTGGTATAATGCATAGGGGCATCAACCTTTGTTGTGTCAAATGAAGTTTCTCCATTGAAATAAGAAAGGCATCCATAAATAAACCATGCTAAAAAGAAGTTAACCGTAACTCCACCAAGCATGATGATCAGTCTTTGCCAAGCCGGCTTAGATCTGAATTCCCAAGACTGAGCCGGTTTTTTCAATTGCTCGGTATCCATGCTTTCGTCTACCATCCCGGCAATTTTCACATAACCGCCCAAAGGAAGCCAGCCGATACCATATTTTGTCTGTTCAGGATGTTTTCTCCAGTCGTTATCAGGTAATTTGGATATATCTATAGCAACTTCTTTCTTTTCTCCGTTCACTTCAATGGTTTCTGTATCCGGAAGGTTTTTTGAGAAGAGTTTGTACTCCCATTTCCCATTGATTTTTTTCATGGAAAATAATGAGAACCAAGGATCAAAAAACAGGAAGAATTTTTCTGCTCTGGTTTTAAACCATTTGGCGGGTAAAAAATGCCCAAGTTCATGAAGAACTACTAAGATGGAGATGCTTAATATAAATTGAAAGATCTTAATTGCTAATTCCATTAATAAATTTAGATTTTAATTTGCAAAGGTAACAATTATAAAACTATGCCAAATGAAAAAGCTTCCCGAAAAGAGAAGCTTTGTCATATTATAGAATATTTTTATAAATTAAATGAAACTCCAAGACTGCCATTGTTTCCAACTTCCGCAAAAACTCCTATTTTATCATTGAAGAAATAACGGGCGCCAATATGGGCTCCTATTCCAAAATCTTTTCCAAGGACACCTAAGTCAACACCAGGATAAATGTCCCATTTTTCCGGAAGTTGTAAGGCTTCCTGAAGATGGAAGTTTAATCTTCCGAATACAAAAACCCTGTTGTCCTTATCATTATCCTTATAGCCGTCAAAATAAGCATTCAAGCCGGCTCCGATTGATAAAAGTTTGTTCAATCCATAATCATATGTTCCCGTAACACCTGTTCCGTATCCCCATGCATTGAGACCTAACTGAATTTTCTGATCCCCTTTTCCCGTCCATGCCTGTGCACTGGCAGTAGTTCCTAGAAAAACCACCATCAACATAAAAACTAATTTCTTCATAAATTTTAAATTTTTATTGTTACTATCCGAAAATAATGAGAAGCAAAAATGAAACCGAAATCAATTAAAAATCTTATTTTTATAGAGAATTTGAATGCGATTTATGAAAATTACAGGACTTAATCTGGACATTGTCTGGAAAAATAAAACGGAGAACTTTCAACAGATTGAAAAGGAGCTTGAAAATCAGGAAGCGGATATTTTTCTCCTTCCTGAAATGTTTTCAACGGGTTTTTGTATGGATGCTTCCGAAGTTTCAGATAGAAATCATGAGTCTCTGGAGTTTCTGAAAAAAATCTCAAAGGATAAAAATGCCGCTTTCTGTGGAAGTGTTCCTGTGGAACAGACTGGAAAATTTTACAACAGAATGTATTTTGTTCAGCCGGATGGTGAAGTTGCATATTATGATAAAAGACATTTATTCTCTTTTTCCGGGGAAGATCAGGTATATACTCCGGGGAAGGAAAAGGTAATAGTAGATTATAAAGGGATCAGATTTCTGCTGCAGGTTTGCTATGATTTACGTTTTCCGGTATTTGCCAGAAATAACGATGATTATGATGCTATTTTATATGTTGCCAATTGGCCTCAGAAAAGAGTCGGAGCCTGGGAACATCTTTTGAAAGCCCGGGCTATTGAAAATCTATCGTTTGTTTTTGGACTTAATAGAATAGGAACAGATGGTAATGATATTTTCTACCAGGAAAGCTCTCACTGCTTTTTTGCAGACGGAACAGAAATATCCCAAAAGAACGGAAATATTGTTTCAGCAGAGTTCAATATGGAAGAATTAAAAGATTTCAGAAATCACTTCCGGTTTTTAAATGACAGAGATCATTTTTCCATAAAATTATAAATAAAAAGACCTGCGAATTCACAGGTCTTTATTTTATGCATATTGTTTTAAAAGCTGGGTCAAGGTATTCACATCATGTACGCCGCTTTCTTTCCAAAGCAATTCTCCATTTTTGAAAATCGCTAATGTGGGGACTCCACGGACCCCGTATTGTGAGGCCAGGGTGGGATATTGATCAACATCCACCTTAATAATTCTTGCTCCTTCTCCAACATTTTCTTTTACTGTATTTAGAACAGAAGACTGAACTTTGCATGGTTGACACCAGGTTGCAAAAAAGTCTATTAAGACAGGTCTGTCGGAATTAATGATCTCTTGAAATTTTTGTGACATCGCTTTAATTTTTGCTTTAAAACTTTATTTTTGATCAGCAGATTTTTCTTCCTGGATAGCTTTTACATTTTTCCAGGTCGTGCCGTCGTAAACTTCCACTCCGTTTTTCTTTAAAATCTCTAAAGCCTGATCTGCCTGCATCCCTTTATTACAGAAAACAACCACTTTTTTACCCTTTAGAGTTTCAATATGATTTTGAATCTCAGCGAGAGGAATATTGATGGCATTTTTTGCTGTTCCTTCAGCATATTGCTCGGGAATTCTTACGTCTACCAGTGTCACATCGGAACTGTTGACAGCCTCTTTAATATTCCCTTTAGAAACTTCCGTAGTTTTTACTGTCTTACAGGCAGTCAGTACGAAGACCGATGCGAGAACAATTCCGGAGATTTTATTTTTCATTCTACAATGTTTTAGACTGGCAAACGAAATCTGTTGTCGGAAATTTTTCTGTCTTTTTTATCCCGTTGAAGCCACCTTCAATTTCAGTGAAATTTCTGATGCCGTGTGAATTAAGGATGCTTGCGGCGATCATACTTCTGTATCCTCCTGCACAATGTAAAAAGAAATGCTCGGAATCATCAATGGAGCTTACCCAATCACTGATGGTATCCAAAGGTTTGTTATAAGCGTTATCAATATGTTCCGCAGAGTATTCCGTGAGTTTTCTCACGTCTACGACTTTAGCGGTTTCAGTAAATTGTTCGGCAAATTCAGCCGGTGAAATTCTTTTAATTTCATCAATTTCTTTATTCGAATTTTTCCAAGCTTCAAAGCCACCTTGTAAATATCCTAACACATGATCAAATCCTACACGGCTTAATCTTGTGATGACTTCTTCCTCAGTGCCTTCATCGGCTACCAATAATATAGGGTGTTTTACATCTACGATTAAAGTTCCCACCCAGGGTGCGAAATCTCCTTTCAATCCTATATTAATAGAGTTTGGGATAAATCCTTTATGGAATTCAGCTGCACTTCTCGTATCCAGGATCAAAGCTCCCGTTTCTTCGGCATAGGCTTCAAAATCTTCTACCGGAATAGGGGTAAGACCTTTATCCATAACGACATCAAGGCTTTCATATCCTCCTTTATTCATGGCTACGTTCATTCCGAAATACTTGGGCGGAGCAGTAAGCCCGTCAAGTACTTCTCTGATGAAAGACTCTTTGTCCGGCTGATTTAATGCGTAGTTGGTTCTTTTCTGGTTTCCTAAAGTATCTACGGTTTCTTTTTGCATGTTTTTTCCACATGCAGAGCCCGCTCCGTGGGCCGGATAAACAATAATACTGTCATCCAACGGGATAATTTTACTCTGAAGACTGTCATATAAAATACCGGCTAAATCTTCTTGTGTTAAATTAGTTGCTTTTTGAGCAAGATCAGGTCTTCCCACATCGCCCAGGAATAAAGTGTCGCCTGTGAAAATTGCTTTTTCAATACCATTTTCATCAATCAAAAGATAAGTTGTGCTCTCCATGGTATGACCAGGCGTATGCAGTACTTTTATTTTTATCTTTCCGATATTGAAGATTTGATTGTCTTCAGCAATAATGGCTTCAAATTGAGGCTGGGCAGTGGGCCCATACACAATAGGTGCTCCTGTTTTTTGACTTAAATCCAAATGCCCCGAAACAAAATCGGCGTGAAAATGAGTTTCAAAAATATATTTTAAAGTTACATTGTCTTTTTCCAGACGGTCCAGATAGGGCTTTACCTCTCTTAGCGGATCTATAATTGCAGCTTCATTTTCTGATACAATATAATAGGCACCCTGAGCCAGGCAGCCTGTATATATTTGTTCAACTTTCATTGGCTCTATTTTAAAAATTTTAGATAAAGATACAAAGTATTACATGAAATGTAAATTAAATGTTAAATATCACTAATAGTTTCTGTCAATATCGCTATGTTTCATCTTGTGAAATTGACTTATAGACAGGTTGTTATCAAGATAAAAGGAGGTCTTTAAGAAGACTGAATGGATAGACTGTTTTTTATCATGTGTAATATGGTAAATAAATTTTGAACTGATCAGGCTTTTCGCAACTTGTTGGCAGAACTTTCAGATTGGTAGATTTTAGGTAGATTGTTCTAAGCATATTATGTAATATTAATAATTGAACTTACTCAAGATTATTACTTTGATGGCTAAATATTTTGCAAAAAATTTTATATTTATAGGTTAAAAATATCAAATGGCAGATAAAGCACAATTTATTGAAGAACTTAATGCAAGATATACTCCCAAAGGAGAGCATATTATTTTAGGAAAAGGAATGTTGGATGGAGAGGTTGTTTCCGAAGTAAATGTAACGATTCCGTTAAAAACAATCAACCGTCATGGCCTTATTGCCGGAGCTACCGGAACAGGAAAGACAAAAACACTGCAGGTTTTTGCCGAACAACTTTCTCATGCCGGAGTCCCTTCATTGGTTTTAGATATTAAAGGAGATTTTTCCGGGATTGCAGAAGCGGGAGAAATGAATTCCATTATTGAAGAAAGGTATTCAAAAACACAATTGCCTTACAATCCGCAGGCTTTTCCGGTAGAACTGATGAGTATTTCCGGTGGAAAAGGAGTTAAATTAAGGGCAACGGTTACTGAATTCGGGCCTGTTTTATTAAGTAAAATTTTAGAGCTGAATGATACCCAGCAGAGTATCATGTCTATTGTTTTCAAATATTGTGATGATAAAGGACTGCCGTTGATTGATCTTAATGATTTGAAGAAAGTTCTGCAATATGTTACGGACAACCCACAAGGAAAAGCTGAGCTAGCCGCCAATTATGGGTCAATTGCACCTGCTTCCCTGGGAGCTATTTTAAGGTCCATCGTAGCCTTGGAACAACAGGGAGCTGCCGGATTCTTTGGGGAATTAAGCTTTGATGTTCAGGATCTGCTTCAGGCCAGAGATGGCAAAGGGGTTGTAAATATTTTAAGGGTTGCAGACATTCAGAATAAGCCGCAGCTTTTTTCCACATTCATGCTGTCACTTTTTGCCGAGATTTATATGACTTTCCCTGAAGAAGGAGATAGCGGGAAACCAAAACTGGTATTGTTTATCGATGAGGCTCACCTGATCTTTAATGAATCTTCTAAGGCGCTACTTTCACAGATTGAAACAATGGTAAAGCTGATCCGTTCCAAAGGAGTGGGAATTTATTTTATTACTCAAATTCCCGGTGATGTTCCTGAAAATGTACTTTCTCAGCTGGGCTTGAAAATACAGCATGCCTTGAGGGGCTTTACCGCAAAAGATAAAAAAGAAATATCCAAAGCGGTAGAAAATTACCCGACTACAGAATTTTATGATGCTTCCGCTTTAATTCAAAATCTGGGAATCGGAGAAGCTTTTGTAACAGCTTTAGATGAAAAAGGGATTCCAACACCATTGGTTCATACTTATCTGATTTCTCCGGAATCCCGAATGGATGTCCTCAATGATGCCGAAGTTTCAGAATTAACAAGCCAATCTGCTATGGTTGCTAAATATGAGCAAGCAGTGGACAAAGAATCTGCGTATGAAATGTTGGTTAACAGAATGGAGCAGGCTGTTCAGAATTCTGCACCGACACAAAAAACAAAACCGGTAAAAGAAGAGCCCGGAATGTTTGAGCAGGTATTGCAAAGCAAAGCAGGAAGGACTTTTACCAGTACATTAATGAGAGAAGGAGCTAAGGCGATTTTAGGGATGTTCGGATTGGGCGGAAGAAGAAGATAATTTCAAACTAAAACATAATAACCATGAAAAAATTATCATCCTTCTATTTTGTGGGTTTGGCTGTCCTGAATTTAGTGATGGGCTGCATTAACGGAAACTTTAGTTTTTTTGATACAATTTTTTATTATATTAGCATTATTGCCTTTACTGATCAATAGGAAGTGGGTGCATCAGGTTTTCGGAGGGGGTATTTTTTTAATTAGTTCATTTGTTTTTGCAGCAGTTTTTATTTTTCAAGTAAAGCAAAACTATGAACATCTGAATCCTCTTTGGACATATGGCACAGGTTATGTATTTAGCTTGATAATGCTGTTCTTCGGACTTCTTATGACAGATATAATTGATATTAGTTACAAAAAAACGAGTTGCATAATAGAAAATTAGATGTATTCAATAATAGATATAGAAAGTAATGGTGCAGGTTATAGAAAAGAATGCATTATAGATATTGCTATTTACAAATATGATGGGCAGAAAATTGTTGATCAATTTATATCATTGGTCAATCCTGAGAGTGATATCACTCCTTTTGTGCAGAAATTAACCAATATTACGCCGAAAATGGTTAAAACTGCACCTAAATTCCATGAAATTGCCCGTAGAATAATTGAAATCACAGAGAATACCACTTTGGTAGGACACAATATTGATTTTGATTACAGAATGCTGCGTCAATCTTTCAAAAGACTAGGCTATGATTATAAAATCAATACTTTAGATACAATTCCTTTAGCTCAAAAGCTCATTCCGGATGAGGTGAGCTATTCTTTGGGGAAACTGGTTAAGTCCTTGGGAATTCCATTGACCAATCACCATAGGGCGGAAGGAGATGCAAGAGCCACCTTGGAGTTATTCAAGCTTCTGATTTCAAAAGATACTGCGAACGAAATTATCCAGAAACAGCATGAGGAAACCAATGCTAAATCTTATATCAATAAGATCAAAGAGCTGACTCAGGATCTGCCTAATGAGAAAGGGTTTGTTTATTTTCAGGATGAAGCGGGGAAAATTGTTTTTACGGATCACGTTCAGGATATTAACAAGTTTTCCAAAAAGGCTTTCAATTCTAAGTCTAAAAAATGGGAACAGATTCAAAAAAGTACGGAACAGATCAATTTTGAACTCACCGGCACCGATATCATTGCCAAACTTATGCTGAATTCTAAGAATATAAAGAAGAGAGAATCCTTTCCTTTTGGCCTATATTTCAGAAACAGCAAGTATATTGTTGAAAAGAATAAACTGAATAAAACTGAAAAGCCCATCTTAAAATTCAGGTCTTTTACACAGGGATCTAAAGCAATCCAATTTATCAATACACAGGATGACTTAAAGGAAATCAATTCATTCAAGAAAAAAATAGATTTCAAAAAAAGGAATGAGCTTTGGTTGGGACAGGGAAGGAAATTGGGGGAAAAATTATTTTTAATCATTGAAAACGGGAAAGTGAATTCTTACGGATTTTATGAGCTTTTTACACAAATACAGACATTAAGCAAGCTTTCCAAATTAAAAATAGATCTTCCTTTATCATCAACAGATTTAAACAATGAATTGCAATTGGCATTGATTCGTGGTGATTTTGAGACACTGCCATTGCCAAAATAATTATATTTCCCAACTACGTTAAAGTATCCAAAAATATTGGATAGGGATAAGTTAACAAGCCTGATTACTGTTCTTATTGCAATTGATTGAATTGGGAATTGTTTAAATAGTCAAAATAAAAAGCTTTTCAAAATACCATCAAAAGTATATTATTCTGTTAAAACCAAATTAAAAGAATAATCTTCTATGTTATTGATTTTAAATTATAAACAATTTCTCACTACCTTTGCACTTTCTTATTAACAAAAAAGAAGTTTACTTATTAATTATGAATTCAAAAGATTTGTTACAGATTGCCAATGAATATGGCACGCCGGTGTATGTTTACGACGCTGAATCTATTAAAACTCAATACGAGAAACTTACATCTTCTTTTTTAAAACACACGAAGTTCTTTTATGCTGCAAAAGCATTAACCAACATAAACATCTTAAAGTATGTCAAGAGCTTGGGTGCTTCTTTGGATTGTGTATCAATTAATGAAGTTAAACTTGGCCTGAAGGCAGGATTTCCTAAAGAAAAAATATTGTTTACTCCTAATTGTGTTGATCTGGCTGAGATAGAAGAAGCCATGCAGCATGGTGTACATATTAATATTGATAATATCTCTATTCTTGAACAATTTGGGAATAAGTACGGAAATACATACCCTATTTTTGTAAGAATCAATCCGCATATTTTTGCAGGAGGTAACTATAAAATCTCTACGGGGCATATAGACAGTAAATTTGGGATTTCTATTCACCAGCTTCGTCATATTGAAAGAATTATGAAGACCACCAATCTGAATGTTGAAGGCCTTCATATGCATACCGGAAGTGAAATTAAAGATCCGGAAGTTTTTATTCAGGCATTGGATATTATGCTTGAGCTTTCCGAACATTTCCCGAATCTGAAGTATCTTGATATGGGAAGTGGTTTCAAGATTGCTTACCAGGATAGTGAAATGGAAACCGACGTTAAAACGTTAGGGAAAAAAGTGGAAAAAGTGCTTTCCGAATTTGCCAAAACAACCGGAAGGAAATTTGAATTGTGGTTTGAGCCGGGTAAATTCCTGGTAGGAAAAAGCGGGTATCTTTTAGTTAAAGCCAATGTGATCAAACAAACGACGGCCACTGTTTTTGTAGGCGTGAATTCCGGGTTTAACCATTTGATCCGTCCGATGTTCTACGATTCTTATCATGTTATTGAAAACTTATCTAATCCAAAAGGGGCTGAGAGAATTTATACGGTTGTAGGAAACATTTGTGAAACAGATACTTTTGCATGGGATAGGAAACTGAATGAAGTAAGAGAAGGAGATATTTTGGCATTCCACAATGCCGGGGCTTATGGATTTGAAATGAGTTCCAACTTTAACTCGAGATTGAAGCCTGCAGAGGTTTTATTCCTCGATGGAAAAGCTCATTTGATCCGTAAAAGAGATGAGTTTGAAGATCTATTGAAAAATCAGATTGAGGTCTTATAATTAAAATTTTAAAAATCTAATCAAGATAAAAGAAAACTTCACAGATGGCTGTGGAGTTTTTCTTTTTGTAAATTGTAATTTTGCAATGTAATCACAAATAACACACGTATGAAAGCACTAGCATTAATTATAGGACTTTTCATGGCAGGTTTTTCATTTGCCCAGGATCTTGAAGACAGAGATGATTCCTTCATTATGGAAAATAATAAGAATATTTTAAAAATAGATATTAAAGAGCCTTTTATGCAGGTGGGTATAAAAAGCTGTAATGATTTTAAGCCGGCAAGTTTTGAAGGAGGTACAGCTGCATATAAAGAGATTCTTAAAAAATATATGTATACTTATTTAAATTCGGATTTCTATACATTAAACGGAGAATTTACTTTTACCCTTACCATTGATGCTACTGGCAAAGTAGTCGATGTCGAGGGTGATCCAAAAGTTCTGAACAGTGAAATTTTCTTTGACGATATGCAATATGTGGTGCGAAGAATCAAGAAAAACTGGTCACCGGCAATGTGCAACGGACAACCGGTAAAATCTGAAATGAAACTGAAAATGAGCTTTTCTTCGCTTTCTGCGGATATGTAAACTTATGAAAAAATATCTTTTAGGATTGTCCTTACTGCTTATTGGTTTTAAAGGAATTGCTCAGGAATCTCAAAGTCAGACTGAAAATATAACGTCCTCGCAAAATGCAGAATTCCCGGGTGGCGATTCAGCTTTTACACAAGAATTTTTAAAAATGATTCATGCATATATCGATTTGAATAAGTATGCTGTGAATGGGCAATTCGTATTCGTTTTTGATGTGGGAACAGATGGTAAAATAAGTCAGTTAGATGTTTTGCCAAAAGTGAAAAACAGTGAACTGTTTATAGAAGATATGCAGTTTGCCATTAAGAAAGTAAAGAAAAAATGGAAACCGGCTACGAAAAATGGAGCGCCAATAGTTTCTAAAAAAATAATTAAAATTAATTTTACCACAGACCATTTTGATCATGATTAAGAATTTATTTCTGTTAATATTATTTGTCTCATTTAATACACTTCAGGCACAACAAGAGGTTTTAGAAAGATATCCTTATGGACAAAGTCCTTATGAAGGAGGTACAGATGCGTTAATACTTGAAATGATCCAAGTCATTAAAAAAAACGAGTTTTCTCCATGTCCTAGTACTGAGAAATATATGCTGCCTATTCTTGTTAATGCAGATGCATCCATTAATTTTGTTAAGGATCCTGATACGGTAAGTGTTTTCAAGAATAAATGTGCTTTTGAATTCAGTAGAAAACTAATTTCATATCTTAAAAAGTGGAAACCAGCAGTTGAAAATGGTAAGCCCGTTGGTGCCATTGCAGAAATACAAATTGAGCCCTTTTATCTTTATTACTCTAAGGAGAACCCAAAGTTGAATGAATATAAAAAACCGAAATTTAAAAATGGGATGAAGGTTTTTGGAGGCCATGTAAAGAATATCATTGAAAAGAATCTTAGCACTAATGAAGATAAAAAGCTATATCTTTCTTTCGTTGTGAGTGAAAAAGGTGTAGCTGAGAATTTTCAAATTGATGGAAACTATACGGCTGCAGAAAAAGCAAATATGGCCAACGAATTGAAAAAAATAAAAGGAGAATGGGAGCCTGCTACTTTTAATGGAATACCGATGAAATTCAAATTTTATAATGAATTTAACCAGGAATTCAGTTTTGACTATGAGAGATCTAAATATGAAAACGCGGGATGGTAACGAATATAAATTTTATGTGGCATAAGAATTTTCTTACGTTATTATTTTTTGTAATTATATCCTTGTGTAATGCACAAGTTTTAGATAGATATCCTATAGACTCTCAGTTTTACCAGGGAGGAAGAACTAATTTTTATAAAGAGTTTCATCAATTGCTTTTAGATAAAAAAATACCACAGTGCAGCAATAAAAATGAATATCTTAATTTAAAACTTGTTGTATATCCGGATTCTACTATAAAACTTGTAAAACAAGATAGTGCATTAATTACAAAAGCAAAATGCACTTACGATGCTTCAAGAGAGGTGTTAAGATATATGAAAAATTGGATTCCTGCTGAAATTAACGGAGAAAAACATCCGGCTATAGTTACAGTACAAATCTATATGGATGATCTTTATGAAAAATATACAGACTCTTATCTACCGGAGAATTATACAACACAAGCTGAATTTAAAGATGGAATTATGGGTTTTAGAAAAGAAGTTGCCAATGCTATAGATGTGAACAGATTTCAGACGAACTCGGCCGTTATATTTAGTCTCGAAGTAAACTTTGAAATAGACCAAGAAGGGAAAATGCAGAATGTTGAGTTGGCAAGGGAGACTGATAATAAAGATTTTAATAATATGATTTTACAATCAATAAGATCCATAAAAAAGAAGTGGAAACCTGCCATGTTTCATAATATCCCGATTAAATCCCATTTCAGATTACCTTTAAGTTTTAACTTTGAATAACACTGCCATTCTGTCACAATATTTTGTATCTTTGCAAACTAAACTGTTTTAGAATGAGTATCATCTCTTTCTAAAATGTAAGATCTACAAAAGTGCAGGAAAAATATATAGACGAAACAAAACAGGGAGAAGCTTTTGCTATTGCAGAGAAGGAAGGAAATTCCAAGAAACTATTCTTGGAAAGCTATGGCTGTCAGATGAATTTCTCTGATTCCGAAATTGTTGCATCCATCCTTAATGAACAGGGATATAATACTACACTGAAAGCAGAAGAAGCCGACCTCATCCTTTTAAATACATGCTCCATCCGTGAGAAAGCCGAGCAAACGGTGAGAATGCGTCTTTCCCAGTTCAAAAATCTTAAAAAAGAGAAACCAAACATGACGGTTGGCGTTCTCGGATGTATGGCGGAGAGATTGAAAACCAAGTTTTTAGAAGAAGAACAATTGGTGGATCTGGTTGTAGGTCCCGATGCATACAGAGACTTACCTAATCTTTTAAAAGAGACCGAGGACGGAAGAGATGCAATCAATGTTATTCTTTCCAAAGAAGAAACATATGCAGACATCAACCCTGTACGTTTAGGCGGAAACGGAGTTACAGCTTTCGTGACTATTACCAGAGGTTGCGATAATATGTGTACATTCTGTGTGGTACCATTTACAAGAGGTAGGGAAAGAAGCCGTGATCCGCATTCCATTATTCAAGAATGTAAAGATTTGTTCAATAACGGATATAAGGAAATTACCTTATTAGGGCAAAACGTTGATTCTTACCTTTGGTACGGAGGCGGTCCTAAAAAAGATTTCGTAAAAGCTTCTGAGATGCAGAAAGCCACAGCCGTAAATTTTGCTCAGTTATTAGATTTAGTAGCTAAAGCAGTTCCTGAAATGAGAATAAGATTCTCCACATCCAATCCTCAGGATATGAGCCTGGATGTATTCAGAATGATTGCAAAGCATGATAATATCTGCAAATATGTTCACCTTCCTGTTCAGAGCGGGAGCGATCATATGCTGCAGTTGATGAACAGGCAGCATACCCGTCAGGAATACCTTGATTTGATAAGAGAAGCGAAAGCTATTGTTCCGGATATTGCCTTTTCACAGGATATGATCGTGGGCTTCTGCAATGAAACAGAGCAAGATCATCAGGATACGTTAAGTTTAATGAAAGAAGTGGAATATGACTACGGTTATATGTTTGCCTATTCGGAAAGACCAGGAACACCGGCTCATAAAAAACTGGAAGACAATATTCCTGCAGATGTTAAACAAAGACGTTTGGCGGAAGTAATTGCCTTGCAGGGAGAGCTTTCCAGAAAGCGTATGAAATCCTATGTAGGAAGAGTACATCAGATTCTGATCGAAGGAACATCCAAAAAGAATGAAAACCAGTGGAAAGGAAGAAATTCCCAGAATGCAGTTTGCGTATTTGATAAGCTGGAAGGGCAGAAAATTGGTGACATTGTGGACGTTTTTGTTTTCGATAATACACAAGGCACACTTTTAGGGGAAACAGTAGAACATAAATAACCTTTACAGGAATTATAAATTAACAAATTATCAACACCTTTTAATATTAGCTCAGACAATGGAAAAATTTCAGAAATATTGCCTTAGTGTTTTATTGGTGATAATTTGTGGAAATATTTCGGCACAGATCATCAATGGTTCAATAGGACCTAATGAATACAAAAAGCTGTGCGAAATATATACTCAGCTGTTAGACTGTCAAAATTCAGAGAATACACAAGAATCGTGTTCTGCAAAGAAGACGAAGTATTATCATACCATACACCATAAGCAAAATGTAATTGCGGTTATCGGAAAATCAGTATCCGAAAAGCAATTCGGAAAAATTTATCAGGATGCCGGTTTTTGCTTTGGAAATGAAAGGGAGGATGTCGTTCTTGAAAATTTTGAGAGCCGTAATAAAAAGAGTTCTTTAGGAACGTTATATTTTAAGACTAAAGTTTCGAAAATCAGAAACAAGGATTATTTGAATTTATTAGGTTAATAATTAAAAAAATCATTCAAATTTTTAAAATTAACCGGAATTCTACGTCAGCAATAAAGTAGAATTTAATTAAATAATAATCTATCATTTACTTATGAGCAACGAGTTACAAAATATAAAAAACCGTTTCGGAATTATCGGAAATTTTCCAGCTTTAAACCGTGCCCTGGAAAAAGCAATCCAGGTGGCACCAACAGATATTTCCGTGTTGGTTATCGGAGAAAGTGGTGTAGGGAAAGAGTTTATCCCGAAAATTATCCATGCAGAGTCTAAAAGAAAGCATCAGCCTTATATTGTAGTCAACTGTGGCGCTATTCCGGAAGGAACCATTGATTCCGAATTATTCGGACATGAGAAAGGCGCCTTTACCGGAGCTACAGCCACAAGAAAAGGATATTTTGAAGTAGCAGACGGAGGAACGATCTTCCTTGATGAAGTGGGAGAATTACCTTTGCAGACACAGGTCCGCCTGTTAAGAGTATTAGAAAGCGGAGAATTTATGAAGGTGGGTTCTTCGCAGGTACAGAAAACCAATGTGAGAATTGTTGCGGCCACCAACGTAAACATGATGAAGGCCATCCATGACGGAAGATTCCGTGAAGACTTATTCTATCGTCTGAATACAGTTCAGATTGATATGCCGCCTTTAAGGGAAAGAAAGGGAGACATTCATTTGCTGTTCAGGAAATTCGCTATTGATTTTGCAGAGAAATACAGAATGCCGGAACTGGAGCTTGATCCGAGTGCCGTTCATTATATAGAAAATTATACCTTTCCGGGGAATGTCCGTCAGTTGAGAAACCTGGTGGAACAAATGACCGTAGTGGAAAGGAATAGAAATATTACCGTAGAAAAACTGGCGGAATATATCCCGATGGAAACCCATCTTCCAATGGTGGTCAATAACCCGAATACTCCAAAACAAAACGATTTTGCAAGCGAAAGAGAGATTATGTATAAAATCCTCTTTGATATGCGAAGCGATATTAATGATTTAAAATCCTTAACTTCGGAACTGATAAAGAATAGAGGAGCAGCAGATTTAAGTCATCAGGAGAAAAATCTGATCAACAGAATTTATACTCCGGAATCCCAACAGACTGTCAATTCGAATTCATTATTGTATTTTGAAAATAACAATCCGGTTCAGACCCCAACTATTATCTCGAACTCCGAAGATCATTATGAAGATGTGGAAGATATTGAAGTGGAAGAAAACCAGCCGGAATCCTTATCCTTGCAAAACAATGAAAAAGATTTGATTATCAAAGCTTTGGAGAAGCATAAAGGACGCAGGAACAAAGCGGCGGATGAATTGGGCATATCACAAAGAACATTATATAGAAAAATAAAACAATATAACCTCGAAGAGTAAACGTAAACAATGAAAGCTACAGCAAGACCAATTGATTTTAAATTCAATGATTACCTGAACAAAGGATATGAACTTTTGAAAAAAGACTTTGGGAATTTTTTCCTGGCCTTTATTTTTTGTATGGTTTTATCCATTATTCCATTTTGCGGACTTATGGCTGCAGGAAACTTCTATAAGTATTGCAGAAAAGTAAATAATGGCATACCGGCAAATCCTTCGGAGATTTTCAACTTCGATGATTTTTCATCCTATATTATCTATCAGCTAATTATTATTGGAATTGTGTTTGCCATTTATATTCCTATGTTTTTTGTGCTTCCTTTCATGGGACATAATGAAGAGCCATCACCTGTTTTCGGTCTGTTTTTCATGTTTTACGTTTTTTTAATCATGATTGTTATTATCTTTTTAGCATTGAAAGCGTTTTATATTCCGGCACTGATCTCTCTGGGAGGAGTAAAAGACATCAAAACAGCATGGAATATGTCTAAAATAATGACCAAAAACAACCTGTTATCCATCTTTTTATTTAGTATTGTGATAAGCTTTCTTTCTCAACTGGGAATATTGCTTTGCGGAATTGGGATACTTATAACAATGCCATATTTATACACCACTCATTATTTTGCCTTTGAAGATGCTATTCAGCAGATTGAATATGATGAGATTAAAGAAATAGGACATAAAAATGAATATTAAAAACAAGATTATTCTTATAAAACAGCCTTTAGTGGTTGGGATTTTGCTTCTTTGTCTGGGAGTTTTACATTCCTGCTATAGCTTCACCGGATCATCCCTGACCGATGAAAAAACAGTGCAGATCAATGAATTTCCTAATAATGCAGCATATGTAAACCCAACATTATCACAGCAGTTTTCAACGGATATTCAAAACAGGTTCCTGCAAAGAACCACACTGAAAGGAACCAAAGAAAACCCGGATATTCTGATCGAAGGAGAGATTACGGATTATTCCATATCACCTACGACTATCAGTTCCAATACCCAAACTACCAATACGGGGGGAATCATCCAGGATTCACAGAATAAACTTACGATTACGGTAAAAGTTCATTATGAAAATAAGCTTCACCCTGATTCAAGTTTTGACAGAACTTATTCTGATGAGGCGGTTTTTAACAGCAATTTGTCGCAAAGTGATATTGAAGCCTCTCAGGTGAAGATAGTAACAGATAGAATCATTAATAAAATATTTAACGATATTGTAGCGAATTGGTAACATGAATCCAAGAGTTTTAGAATTATTAAAAAACCCGAAAAATATTCAGTCAGAAGACCTCGGACTTCTGAAAGAGGAAATCAGTTCTTTTCCCTACATCCAAAATATCAGGGCGCTGCATTTATATGGAGTCCATCTTTATGACAAAGAAAACTATCAAAAAGAACTTTCTGTTACAGCAGCCTATACAACGGATAAAAAAATTCTGTATCAATTAATTAATGGTAAGGTTCAGCAATCGAAGCCTGAGATCATTGAAAAAAGTAAAGAAGAGACCCTTGTGTCTCCTCAGGAAACGGAGGTTCTTCATCCTGCAGAGCCAATTATTGAAGATAAAATGCCTTCTGGGAAAAGTCAGTTTGAAGAGGCAGCTTGTTTATTGGGCAAACCACAGCCGGAAGTTAAGCATATCTATGTGAATGGGGAAAGAAACAGGATTTTATTCGAAGGAGAAGAAAATTTCCTTGAAGATAAAAACCTGGATACGATCGATCTGGAATCAACATTAGAATCCGGGGTTATCGTTACCCATAAGCAGGAGAAGAAAGAGGATATCAATGAGCAGGAACCTGTGGAGCCTTCAAATGAAGGTACTTCCGATGAACAAACAGGAGAAATAGATACATTCACCCCTGAGATTATTATTGAAGAAGAAACAATTTCCTCAGAAGAAGAAAAACGGGAAATCAGTGATGAAGCAGAATTAAGTTTCCATGAAACAGAATCTTTCCTGCCTGAAGTTACTATTCAGGTGAATACAGAAGAGATAAAGGATAAGCAGGAAGACGTGAATAAACCGGAAGGAGTTGCTGAATTTACTCCTGAAAAGATCATCAATGAAGAAGAAATTACTTCAGAACAAGAAAAAAGCTCAGTTCGTGATGAGGAAGAATTAAGTTTCCACGGATTACAGCCATTCCTGCCCGAAGTTACCATACAGCCTGCTCCTTCAGCAGAAACAATAAAACAAAATGCTCCTCAGTCAGGGATTAATAAATATGAAGAGGAAATGAGACGTTTGATTGAGGAAGTAGAGAAAAAAATGAAGGCTAAAAAAGAAGCCTCTCCTGAAAAAGAAGAAGCGGAGCCTGAAATTCAAAGTCATGATATTAATTTTGCAGAAACCCAAAGTTTTGAGATTGTTTCAGAACAGAAGGAGGAGATAAAAGCGGAAGAAAAAAAATCTGAACAAGTGCAACAGGAAGTAAAGCCGGAAATTCCTCAGAATACGGTTCCTGTGATTAAAGCTGAAAAGTATGAAGCTGAGGTTGAAACAAAAGTAGAAACGAAAGCATCATGGAAGCCCATGAGTTTTGAATCTCATGTTCCGGATTCATTGATCAATACACCTCAACCTGTTCCAATGGCTGAACCGGAAGTTGAAAAAGCTGTTGAATCTCCAAAACAGGAAAAAGTTCTTCCTTCCATAGAAGATCTGCCGGAATTGGTAGAAGACCACTCAGAGAAGTTTGATACGGTCACAGAAGAGCTTAAAGAAGATAAAGAGGCCCCGAAAACTGAAAATGAAGAGAAGAAACAGGAAGAGGCTCCGGTCATGAATGTTTCATTCTTTAGTTCAAACTGGTCCATGAATGAGCCTCAAAGAAAACAGAAAGAGGAAATTACAGAAGAATCTCAAAAAGAATCTAAAGTTTCTGATGTAGATGAAAGCAATGTTCCCGGATTTATCAATACATGGCAAAATTGGTTGAAAATTGACAGGACACAGGAAGAAATCCAAAAGCCGAAAGTTGAAGATAAAATCAAAGTCATTGATTCCTTCATTGAGAACAATCCGAAAATCACCCAACTCAAAGAAGAAAGCAATTTTGTTATAAAAGAAAAAGGGGATGATATTTCCCACTTAATGACGGAAACACTGGCCAAGCTGTATTTTGAACAAAAACTGTATACCAAAGCGATTAATGCATTTCAGATACTCGCAAACAAGCACCCTGAAAAGAAAGAGTATTTCGAATCAAAAATTCAGGAAATAAAAGATATACGTGGGAAAAATTAATTGTCATTCACTGCGTCTAAAATAAAATCCCGGCCATGAATGGCCGGGATTTTTTATGTATGATCAATAACATCTTTGCTACTCCGCAGTTTTCGCCACGCTTTTCGTCCGACGAAAATAACTACTATTACCAAAACAACTGCAAAGATCGCTGCTATTACCGGAGCGGCCATTGCCAGAACAGACATAATTCCTGCTCCTGCAGTTTCTGTAGTAGCTACTACGGAATTTCCGAGTCCGCCAGTAGTGGCTGTAGAAGCGGCCCTTGTTCCTGCAAACCCCGAGCTGATCGCTGCAGCAGTTCCTCCACCCGCAATCAAAGCTAGAGCCCATTGAGGAAAAGTACCCAGATCGGCAAACTGACTTGCAAATAAAACAGAACCGGCAACGGTAGCCAGCGGAACAGAAAGGGTATCAAGCAAATGGTCGATATAAGGAATGTAATAGGCTAAAACCTCAACGATAGTTGCGATTCCTGTAGTAATAAGCGTAGGAAGCCCGGAAAGCCATTGAAAATGCTCATTCATCGGGATCCAGCCCATATAGGAAGCTAAACTTACGGCAAACATAGGGAGGAATACCCTGAAACCGGAGGCGGCAGCCAGACCGATTCCAATAAAAGCACTGATTACGTAAGGCACATAGGGAACATTATCTAACATTTTAATTTCAGTATTTGTTTTCCCTAAAGTTACAAAAAGTATGCAAGATTTATAATATTTGTTAAAATCCAATCAATAATCATCCATAGACTTCACAAATTTGTACATATAATTACACCTATTTAATCAAAAAAATCTGCGAACCTGCTCAATCAGCGAGAGAAAAAATATTAAATTTTCTTTTGAGCCTGACACAACTTTATAAACTGAGCCTCCACATCCTGAAACTTCTCAGGCATTTCGGAAGAAACCCAAAACATCATCGCAATAGTTTTCTCTCCAAAAGCTTCTTTAAATACATCTTTATGTAAACGATAGCATTCTCTCAAAAGTCTTTTGATACGATTCCTGTGAACCGCTCTTTTGAAATATCTTTTAGAAACAGAAACCCCGAATTTTATGCCTTCAACAGGATGATTAGGCTTATCCTTAAGAATAATGATCCTCAGATTTCCACAGGTCCTCCATTTACCTTTTTCGAAAAGCAAAGTAATTTCGCTGTTTTTTTTGAGTTTTTCTTCTCTGGGATATTTGAAGTTCTGCATCAGTCTTTTTTCACTAAAAAATTAATTACTTCTGCCGCTGCATAAAGACCAAAAACAGCAGGAATAAAGCTTATAGTTCCATAGAACGATTTTTTGAAATTACTTCCGTCAGTCATCTTTAAACTCTCCTCTTTCTGAATCTCATTCGAGAAAACACATCGGAAGCCTTTGTGGATTTTTTCTTTTTTAAGTCTTTTTCTCACCTGTTTGGCAAGGAAGCAGTTATGAGTTTTGCTGATATCTCTCACCATCACTTTGCTTGGATCGGTTTTTCCGCCGGCTCCCATAGAACTGATGATTTTGATCTTTCTTTTTCTTGCGGCCTTAATCAGGCATAATTTAGGAGTCACACTGTCAATACAGTCCAGAATATAATCAAACTTTCCTGAATCCAGCACTTCATCCATTCTTTCAGGATTTAGAAATTCGTTGATTTTGATGAGATTAAGTTCAGGGTTAATATCTAAAAGCCTGTCTGCAACCACTTCCACTTTATGTTTTCCAACAGTAGAATGTAATGCAGGAAGCTGTCTGTTGATATTGGTAATGTCTACCGTGTCACCATCTACAATCGTCATATTTCCTACTCCGGCTCTGGCTAAAAACTCAGCTGCAAAAGAACCTACTCCGCCTAAACCTATAACCAGAATATTAGCTTTACTTAATTTTTCAATTCCATCTTCCTTTATAAGAAGTTCCGTTCTTTCCAGCCAGTACTTATCCATTTTTTATCGTCTCTAAATTTTCTATAATCTGCTCATTGAGCCTTTCCAAAGAAATTCCTTTGATTTCCGAAACCTTTTGGTACAATTCTCTGATGACAAAATCATCATTATCAGTCTCTAAAAAGATCTTATCTAAAGGAACTGTTTTTAAAATTTCCTGCAAAGATAAATTATACAAAACAGCTTTTCCAAAACTCAAATAAAAATTATTTTTCAGCAGGTCTTCTGCGATACTCTGTTTTTTATTAAATCCATGAATAATCATTGCCTGTTCCGCTTTTTTCCTGAATGAGATCACCTCATAAAACTTTCTTACACAATGAATGATCAATGGTTTTCTGAGTTCATTGGAAATCTTGATCTGTCTTAAAAAAACATCTTCCTGAATACGTTGATCTATTGTAACAAAAGAATCCAGCCCGCACTCTCCAATGGCAAAACAGCTTTCCGAAATATGGGATCGGAGCCATTGAAACTGGTTTTCAACGGCATTGATCTTAATATCTTTAGGATGAATCCCGATTGAATACAGATGTCCGTGGGGAATCTCTCCGATATTCACATTGTAAACGCCGAAAGATATATTTTTTTTATGATGGTGAAAATCAAAAAAATCCATCATCAAAAATACTCATAATTTGAGTTAGCGTAAAATTCTTAAACAAACGTTTATAATTATGTTAAAAATTTCTTAACTTTACTCAAACTACACTTTATGAGAAAAAAATTTACAGAAAAACAAATCCATATTTTAGACATTGCCGAGGAGCTTATTGCTAAAAAAGGTTATGAAGGAACATCTGTCCGGGATATCTGCTCCAAGGCCAACATCAATGTTGCCATGATTTCTTATTACTTTGGTTCCAAAGAAAAAATGATGTCTTATCTCTACCAATACAGAGTATTGAAAACCAGGGAGAATTTTTCGGAATTTGCGGATACCATTAAAGAAGGGAAACCGGAAATGCAAATGAAAGAGATTATTAAATATATTGTAAGTCAGTTGTTTAAGTATAATTATTTCCACGGATTTGTCACCCAGGAGTTACGCCACACAGAAAACCTGAAAGATGAATTGCTGGATTTTTACCAGCTGTTTGTAAAAAAACTGGATGAAGTAATCAAGAAAGGAGTCGCTTCAGGAGTTTTTACCTTTACTCCGAAACCGGAAGATATTCTTACCACCATTATAGGATCTACCCTTTTTGTGATCCGGAATAAAAACTTCTATGAATTGTATGTTCCCAACAAAAATGAGGAAACCTATGTAAAAGAAGCGGAAAAGAAAGTAAGAATGAACCTCTTACTCAGTGTTTTTGCGATTTTGGGATACGCTGCGGACTAAAATTACGTTAAATAATCATAAAAAGAAATCTATTGGCAAAAAAGTTATATTTTTGCAAATTAGTAGATCGGAAAAATCCGGAAACTGTTGAATTTTTTATGAAAAAATATATTTTAGGTCTCTTAGCGGCAGTTGTGGTTGCTTCATGTGTTAGCCAGCAGGATAAAGCCATGAAAAGTGCGGACAAAAACTACATTTTAAAAGTTGCTAACGAAAACTTTGCTAAAAAGAAATGGAAAAATGCACTGGCTCTTTACGACAGGCTTCCGAACCTTGTAGCAGGAACAGATGATGCTCCGAATGTGGTTTTCAATTCTGCATACGCGAACTATTACGACAAGAACTATAAATTAGCAGGGCACCAGTTCAAAAACTTTGCAGTAAGCTTTCCACAGGACAGCAGAAAAGAAGAAGCAGCTTATATGTCTGCATTGTGTTACTATGAAGGATCTATGGATTATAATCTGGATCAGTCGAGTACAGAACTGGCGATTAACGAGCTACAGGACTTCCTGAATAACTATCCGAATTCCGAAAGATCTAAAAATATCAGCCAGCTTATTGATGAATTATCTTATAAGTTAGAATTCAAAGCCTATGAAAATGCAAGACAGTATTTCAAGATGGGTGACTATAAAGCGGCAAATGTAGCCCTGGATAATGTATTGGAAGATTTTCCGAGTACAAAGCTTCGTCCGAAAATTTATGATTATATCGTAAAATCCCGTTATGAGCTGGCTACAAAATCTGTTTATGACCTTAAAGATGAGCGTATTGAAAGCGCATTGGCTTTTACAAGACAGATCGAAAAAGAAATGCCGAATACCGATGTTGCGAAAACAGCTTTAGACATCAGAGAAAAACTTGAAAAGGAAAAGAAAGATTTTGTTGTCGTTAAAAAACAGACGGAAGCAAGAATCGCAGCTTTAACGGAAAAACAAAAAAAGCTGGAAGCGAAGAACGCTGAAAAGGCAAAAACGGAACAACAAATGAAAGATCAGATTGATGCAGAGAAGAAAGCAATGCAGATCCAGAGGGATAGTGCAGCACTTCAGACACCTCCGCCGGCTGCGACTTTCAAAATTCAAAGATAATTCGTAAATTTGCCATCTTAAAATAAAATAAATTTCTCAAAATGAGCGTAAAAGATACAAAAGCAGAAGTAAATACAATTACTTACGATAGAGATAAGATTGAAGCAAAAGTAGGTTCAATCTATGAGGCTATTGTTATCATGGGAAAGAGAGCAGAGCAGATCAATGCAGAAATCCGTACGGAATTACATAATAAATTGGATGAATTTGCTGTGCATAATTCTACATTGGAAGAAGTTTTCGAAAACAGAGAGCAGATTGAAATCTCCAAGCATTATGAAAAACTTCCGAAACCAACTTCAATTGCTATTGAAGAATGGATGAATGAAGATATCTATTTCAGAAAAACAGAAGACAGAAAATAATTTTTCTGCAGAATAAATAAACGAAGGTCGTAAAGGAATAATTTCTTTATGACCTTTGCTGTTTCTGAACGTGAGAAAAAATAAGTAAATTAGTATTCTAAAATTAAAACTACATGGGTGTTTCCGGGAAAAAAATCCTTATTGCCGTCTCTGGAGGAATTGCTGCATATAAAATACACTTTCTGATCAGGGGTTTTGTGAAGAAAGGAGCCGAGGTTCAGGTCATTATGACTCCTGATGCAGAACATTTCGTTACCAAGCTCAGCTTATCCACATTATCTAAAAAACCCGTCTATACGGATTTTTACAGTGATAATGGCACTTGGAACAGTCATGTGGAAATGGCTTTATGGGCAGATGTGATGATTGTTGCACCTTGTACGGCCAATACATTAGCCAAGATGGTGCACGGAATGTGTGATAATCTGGTTATTGCCACTTATATGTCCGCAAAATGTCCTGTTTTTATTGCTCCGGCAATGGATTTGGATATGTATCAGCATCCGTCTACCAAACAGAACCTGAAATTGGCTGAAGATTACGGGCATTTCATCATTCCGGCGGAAAGCGGGGAATTGGCAAGTGGTTTAATCGGTCAGGGAAGAATGGCGGAACCGGAAACCATTGCTAAAGCAGTAGAAGATTTCTTTAATTCAGGGCATACGAATAAAAGCCTTGAAGGGAAAACCGTTTTAATTACGGCAGGGCCTACCTATGAAGCAATCGATCCGGTACGGTTCATTGGCAATCATTCTTCGGGGAAAATGGGATTCTCATTAGCAGAAGAAGCATCCGGGAGAGGAGCAAAAGTTATTCTGATTTCAGGACCAAGTTCTCAGGTAATCAATGATAAAAATGTAGAACTTCATAGAGTTACTTCTGCAAAAGAAATGCTGGCTAAAGTATTTGAGTTTTATGAAAATGCAGATATCGCCATTGCGAGTGCAGCGGTTGCAGATTATGCCCCAAAGGAAGTAGCCAAAGAAAAAATTAAAAAAAATGATGATAGCTTAACTATCGAATTGATTAAAAATCCGGATATCCTTAAAACAATGGGAGAAAAGAAATCTCATCAGTTTTTAGTAGGATTTGCCTTGGAAACTCAAAATGAAGAAGAAAATGCAAAAGGGAAGCTGGAAAAGAAAAATCTGGATATGATTGTTCTGAATTCTCTTCGCGATGAGGGAGCCGGCTTTAAAAACGATACCAATAAAATAAAAATATTTACCCGAACGGAAAAGAAAGAATTTGCACTGAAATCTAAGGATGATGTGGCGAAGGATATTCTTAACTTTGTTGAAAATCAACTTTTAAAATAATTTTAATAAATTTCCGTTCTCAATTTTTACTAACAGAATGAAAAAGATCATAAGCTTATTTTTACTGCTTTTCTTATATAACATCAGCTTTTCCCAGGAAATCCTGGCCACAGTACAGGTGAATGCCCAGCAATTGGGGGGAAGTAACCAGCAGGCTTACAAAGCGTTGGAAAAAAGTCTTCGGGACTTCATCAATAATACAAGCTGGACCGGGAAAAAGCTTCAGAATTTCGAAAAAGTAAAGTCAAACTTTGCTATCGTCATTTCAGAAAGAGACGGAAATAGATTCAAAGGAAGTATTGTGGTTCAGGCGGTTCGTCCGGTGTACAATACTACGTATGAATCTCCGCTTCTGAACCTTCAGGACACCAAATTCGGATTTGAATATGTTGAGAACGAGAACCTGATCTTCAATGAAAGACAGTTTTCCGGAAAAAACTTAATTGATGTCATCAGTTTTTATGTGTATCTGATCTTAGGATATGATGCAGACAGTTTCCAGTCTATGGCGGGTTCACAATGGTTTGCCAAAGCACAGCAGATTGCTCAGAATGCCCAGAACAGAGGGTATGAAGGATGGGGGCAGATCAATGAGCCAAGAAGCCGTGCCATATTGATCGGGGAAATTGTAAACCCGAACTTAAGTCAGTTGCGCTCCACAATTTATACATACCACAGAGCAGGATTGGATAATTTGTTCAACCAGGATCAGACTGCGGCTAAAAAAATCATTTTTAATACCCTGATGCAGCTGAAAATGTATGAAAACTCTTTCCAGCAGAATTATTTCTTCAATCTTTTCATGGATAATAAAAGTGATGAGATCTTCAATATCTTTAATACGGGAAATAACGGCGGAATTGTGCTCAATGACCTGAAGCAGCTCATGATTATGTTCTCTCCTAAGAATACTGAATCCAAATGGAACAAATGGAAATAGCAAAAGCTTCATTTCCTTCTATTGAATTCTGAATTCTAAAGTTCTATATTTGCAGTACCTAACGTAATCTGCTACTGATTCATGCTTTCGAGAATTTATATTAAAAATTTCGCCCTGATTGATACCTTAGAAGTATCATTACACAACGGTTTACAGGTCATAACCGGTGAAACGGGAGCAGGTAAATCCATTATTTTAGGTGCTTTACGACTTATTTTAGGCGAAAGAGCGGATGTAAAATCCATTTCCAATGCTGAAGAGAAAAGCATTGTAGAAACGGAATTTGCACTCAATAACCAGTTCAAAAAATTCTTTATTGAAAATGACCTGGATTATGAGCATCAGACGATTATCCGCAGAGAAATCCTGCCTTCAGGGAAATCCCGGGCTTTTATCAATGATGTTCCGGTAACGCTGGATGTGTTGAAAGAGCTTTCTTCTCAGCTGATCGATATCCATTCCCAGTTTGAAACTTCCAACCTTTTTACTTCCGAATATCAGTTTAAAATTATTGACGGGCTTTCGGATAACAAAAAAATCATAGAAGACTATCAGTATGAGTTTTCCGAATTTCAAAGCCTGAAAACCCAGCTTAAAAGATTACAAACCCAGCTTTCTGAAAATACCAAGGAAAGTGATTATAAACAATTCTTATTAAATGAGCTGGAAGAATTGAAATTGGATGATGTAGATTATGAGGATTTGCAAAACCAGCTTTCTATTCAGGAGAATGCGGAAATGATTTCCGAGAATCTGGGACAGATTTTATCCAGATTCCATCAGGAAGAAATCGGGATCCTGTCATTTTTTAATGAAGCTAAAAATAAACTTTCAAAAATCTCTGAAGTTTCATCAGCCTTTTCTGAATTGGATGAAAGGATGGAAACTTCTTTCGTAGAATTGAAAGACATTATTTCCGAGCTTGAAAACGAATCGGAGAAAATTGAGATCAATCCGGAAACTTTAGCTTTATTATCTGATCTTAATAATAAAATCAATGCATTATTCCTTAAGCATAACGTTTCAGATATTCATGAACTTAAAGAAATCAGAGATCAGCTAGCCGGAGAACAAAAAGGAGCTTCCGAGCTTGAAACTTTAATAAGCGAAATAGAAGGGAATATTTCTAAAAAACAGAAAAGCCTTCAGAATTTATCTGAAAAACTATCTAAGAACAGGAAGAAAAGTATTCCTGATTTTATTAAAAAAGCAGAAGGGCTTCTTAAAAAGCTGGGTCTTGAAAAAGCCAGGGTAGATATTGAGCTTCAGGATACAACAGAGTTTACTCCATTCGGGAAAGAAAATATTCAGCTTTTATTCCAGGCAAACTCAGGATTTCCTTTAAAGCCGATTCAAACGGCTATTTCAGGAGGAGAAAGATCAAGAGTGATGTTGGCGGTGAAGAAGATTATTGCGGAAAGCGATGAACTTCCGACTCTTATATTAGACGAAATTGATACGGGAGTTTCCGGAAAAGTGGCTGAAGAAATCGGAAACCTGATGCGTGAAATGTCTGGAGACATGCAGCTCATTGTTATTTCTCACCTTGCGCAGGTAGCCGCTAAAGGAAATAATAACTATAAAGTGGTAAAACAGGATATTTCCGGGAAAACACAATCTACTATCATTCCGCTAAGTGAAGAGGAGAAACTCAACGAAATTGCACAGCTTCTTTCCGGAAGCAAAATAACAGAAGCTGCTTTAGCACAGGCTAAAGAATTAATTGGATAAAAATCTGTAACATATTTTACATTACATTTACTAATGTAAAAAAGTAAACTATGTTTTTTAAGTTCCTCAGATTAGAAATAAAAAGTTTTTTTCGTGGTACGTCAGTCGGGGTCAATCTTGCGATGAAGATTCTCAGGTTTATGGGGATTTTTTATTTCATTGCCTGTTTGGTTGGAGGAGCCTTTGCGGCTTTTTTTTACATACGGGAAGAAATACATCAGGATCCTCTGAAAATCGTTTCCAGATACATGATCATTGCATGGGTTCTGGATCTTACTTTTAAATACCTTTGGCAGGAAATGCCAACCCAGAACATCAAGCCTTTTCTGACGCTGAATGTTTCGAAAAAAACATTGGTTAACTACATGCTGATCAAAACATTCTTATCCGCGTTCAGCTGGCTAAACTCCTTCTTTTTGATTACGTTTGCAGGAATCTGTTTATTCAACGGATATGGAGTATCAGGAACTTTTGCCTGGCTCATAGGAGCTTCTTTGCTTTTTTATCTCAACAATTTTATCAACATCCTTTTTAATGATAAGGAAACGATTGCGATTGTAGTAGGAGGTATCTTTACTTTGTTTGGGATTCTGGCCTACTACAACATGATTCCTTTACTGCACTATTCAGAAAAATTCTTTTACAGTTTTTATGAGAGACCTTATTTTGCAGCCCTGTCAATAATACTTTTTTTAGGATTGTGGAGGATCTGTTTCAGGCATGTTTATCAGGAATTTTATCTTGATCAGGGTCTTGAAGCCAAGAAAACAGTTGGTAAAACAGAGAATATTGCTTTCCTGAATAAGTACGGTGTACTCGGAAGCTTTATTAATAATGATATTAAAATGCTCAGACGGAATAAAGTCACCAAAGGGGTTTTATTGGGAAGTTTCTTATTCATCTTTTATGGGTTACTGATCTTTACTTCTCCGATATATAAAACATCCTATATGATGATGTTCATGGGATTGTTTGTTACCGGTGGATTCCAGTTTATGTTCGGACAAAGAGTTCCGTCCTTCGACAGCTCTTATTACCCTTTGATGATGACACTTAATGTACCTTACAAAGAATACCTGAAAGCAAAATGGTGGCTGATGAATATCGTAACAGCGGTATCAATAGTTATTGCTTTATTTTATGCTTATTTCGGATGGGAATTGTATGTTACCTTTTTTGCGGCAGGACTTTACAATATAGGAGTGAATTCACAATTTACATTATGGTCGGGAGCATTTAATAAAACCCAGATCGATCTGAATTCTAAAGAAAAAAGGATAGGGCAGAAAAACAGTTTTAATATGAAAGCCCTTCTGTTATTGATTCCTAAAATGCTGTTACCGATGGCTGTTTTCGGGCTAACGAAATATTTCTTCGGAATGACGGCGGGAGTGGTAAGCATTGCCATTTTAGGCTTAATAGGATTTTTGTTCAGAGAGAAAATCTTTGATATTATTGTAAAACAATATAAAGTAGAGAAATACAGTACTTTAGACGCATTCAAATCTAAAAATTAATATAATGATCACTATAAATAATTTATCCAAAACCTACGGAACAGCAACTGTTCTTAATATTGAGCATCTTGAAATTCCTAACGGAGAAACTTTTGGTTTGGTGGGAAACAACGGAGCCGGAAAAACAACCCTTTTCAGTTTAATGCTTGATCTTATTCAGGCAACTACAGGTTCAGTAAACATAGACGGAATTAAAGTCAGCGAATCGGAAGCCTGGAAAAGCAAAGTTTCTGCTTTTGTAGATGATACGTTCCTGATTGGATATCTTACCCCGGAAGAGTATTTTTACTTTATCGGAGAGCTTCGGGGACAAAATAAAGCAACCGTAGATGAATTTTTAAAACAGTTTCATGATTTGTTCAACGGGGAAATTTTAAACTCCGGGAAATATGTTCGTGACCTTTCCAAAGGAAATCAGAAAAAAGTAGGCATTGTAGGAGCTATTATTGGAAACCCTGAAATCATTATCCTGGATGAGCCGTTTGCCAATCTTGACCCCTCTACACAGATCAAATTAAAAAACCTTATTAAAGAATTATCTAAACAGGATGGAGTAACGTTCTTAATTTCTAGTCATGATTTATCCCATACTACCGAAGTTTGTAATAGAATTGTTGTGGTGAACAAAGGATTGCTTGTAAAAGATATTCAGACAAATCCTGAAACATTGAAAGAACTGGAACAATATTTTGCGGATCAGGTTTCCCGTCCTATTGAAGTTATTTAAGGTAAAAATGAATCATGATGGGTATAGAATCTCAAAATGTCACTGATTATCCTAACAGTAATACCATTTTTATGGTTTGGAAACTTGGAGATGATCCGAAAGTGAAAGACGTTTTCCGGCAATTGTGCGCCTTGGTTTTGAATCTTAATAATTCTGTTTTCAACAGGTTTCCTGACAGCCGGGCCAGTTGTGTAATGGGCATTGGCCATAATGCATGGAAAATATTAGACCTTCCGTCTCCTTTACCTAAAGAATTGACTCATTATGAAGAAATACGAGGAGATAAACATGTTGCAGTATCTACACCGGGAGATTTGCATTTTCATTTACGGGCAGATAATAAAAGCCTGATCTTTGATATGGCGATCGAAATTTCAAAATTATTGACGCCGGTTGCAGAAAGTATTTTGGAAGTTCACGGGTTTAAATATTGGGATGCCCGTTCCATTCTCGGATTTGTGGATGGTACTGAAAATCCTCATGGGGAAGATAGAGATTTTTTCGCTAAAATTGGTGATGAAGATCTACCCTACAAAGGCGGAAGCTATCTTTTCGTGCAAAAATATATTCATAATATGGATGCCTGGAAAAGCCTTTCGACTGAAGAACAGGAAAAGGTCATCGGAAGATCAAAAGAAAATGATATTGAAATGTCTGATGACGTGAAACCTTCCAATTCACATATCGCTTTGGCAAATATTGAAGGGGAAAACGGGGAAGAATTAAAAATCGTAAGAGATAATATGCCTTTCGGAAGCCCATCTACCAATGAATTCGGGACCTATTTTATCGCCTATTCCAATACATTTACCACCACAAAAAAAATGCTGACAAATATGTTTGTGGGAAATCCCGTTGGGAATTATGACAGAATTCTGGATTTCAGCACAGCAGTTACAGGAACCCTTTTCTTTGTTCCGACCAGAAATATGCTGGATGAGTTTTCCGGATAATTTTACATTCGACTTCAAAAACAGAACAGATAAAAAGAGAAAAACCTTGGAATTGGCCAAGGTTTTCTTACATTTAATCTATATTAAAAAATCATTATTTCAAACTTCCAACCATATCTTCAGGTTTTACCCATTCGTCAAACTGTTCGGCAGTTAGTAAGCCAAGATTAATGGCCTCTTCTTTCAGGGTAGTTCCGTTTTTATGAGCTGTTTTGGCAATTTTAGCGGCATTTTCATACCCGATGTGCGTATTCAAAGCAGTCACAAGCATCAAGGATTTATCCACCAGCTCTTTAATCCTCTCATGATTAGGCTCAATACCTACAGCGCAGTGATCGTTGAATGATATACATGCATCTGCAATTAATTGAGCAGATTGTAAGAAATTATAAGCCATCACCGGTTTGAAAACATTCAGCTCATAATTCCCCTGGGTTCCCGCAAAAGAAATAGTAGTATCGTTACCTAAAACCTGCGCACAAACCATCGTTAACGCTTCATTTTGAGTAGGATTTACTTTTCCCGGCATAATAGATGATCCCGGTTCATTTTCAGGAATATAGATTTCCCCAATCCCGGAACGGGGGCCTGAAGCTAATAACCTGATATCCTGTGCAATTTTGAATAGGGAAACAGCCAGTTGCTTAAGAGCTCCGTGAGATTCAACAATAGCATCATGAGCAGCCAATGCTTCAAATTTATTTTCTGCCGTTATAAAAGGATGATTGGTAAACTTCGCAATATATTCAGCTACTTTAACGTCATAACCTTTTGGAGTATTTAATCCTGTTCCTACTGCAGTTCCTCCCAAAGCAAGTTCAGAAAGATGAGGTAAGGTGTTTTTTAATGCTCTCAATCCGAATTCCAGCTGAGCAACATATCCTGAAAATTCCTGACCTAAGGTTAATGGAGTAGCATCCATCAGGTGTGTTCTCCCGATCTTCACGATATCTTTAAAAGCATTAGCTTTTTCTGCTAAAGTGTTCTTTAATTTTTCAACCGCAGGAATTGTTACCTCTACTACTTTTTTGTAGGCAGCGATGTGCATTGCCGTTGGATAGGTATCGTTAGACGATTGGGATTTGTTCACATCATCATTCGGATGAATTTCAGAGGGGTCTCCCAGAGTTCCTCCATTATTTACATGAGCTCTGTTCGAAATCACTTCATTCACATTCATGTTCGATTGAGTTCCGGAGCCTGTTTGCCAGATTACCAGCGGAAACTGATCATTTAATTTTCCTTCCAGGATTTCGTCACAAACTTTGGCAATCATATCTCTCTTTTCAGCAGGAAGAACACCTAAATCTGTATTGGTATAGGCAGCAGCTTTCTTTAAAAAGGCAAAAGCTTCTATAATTTCGTGAGGCATAGAACCTTCAGGTCCGATCTTGAAATTGTTTCTCGAACGTTCCGTTTGAGCACCCCAAAACTTATCTGCAGGTACCTGCACCTCACCCATAGTGTCTTTTTCTATTCTGTAATTCATTGTGATTGAAATTTTTATAAAGTTACTCATAACGTAAAAATCTCACAATTTATAATGATTATAAATATCAATTCAGATGACTGATTTTACTCATGTTTTTTTATGTAAGCTGTATTTTTGCACCAATAAAAAATTGAAATGGAATTTAGATATCAGGATCCGTATCCGATTCAGAAAGATGATACGGTGTACAAGAAGCTTACCTCAGATTATGTAAAAGTTGAAAAACTGGGCGACAGGGAAATTTTAACCGTAGATCCGAAAGGTCTTGAGCTGTTGGCAGAAGAAGCAATGGCAGATGTTTCTTTTATGCTTCGTTCTTCTCACTTAGAGAGTCTTAGAAGAATCATCGATGATCCTGAAGCTACAGACAATGACAGATTCGTTGCGTATAATTTATTACAAAATGCCGCAGTTGCTGCAGAAGGAGCTTTACCTTCTTGTCAGGATACAGGAACAGCTATTGTAATGGGAAAGAAAGGAGAGAATGTATATACCGGAGTTGATGATGGGGAATATTTAAGCAAAGGAATCTATAATACCTATCAAAAAAGAAACTTAAGATATTCTCAGGTGGTTCCTTTAACCATGTTTGATGAGAAGAATTCAGGTTCAAATCTTCCGGCACAGATTGATATTTATGCCAAAAAAGGAGATTATTATGAGTTTTTATTTCTTACAAAAGGAGGAGGCTCAGCTAATAAAACTTTCCTTTACCAAAAGACAAAGTCATTATTGAACGAAAAGTCTCTTGAAGAATTTATCAAAGAAAAAATATCAGATTTAGGAACGGCTGCCTGTCCGCCATACCATTTAGCTCTGGTAATTGGAGGAACCTCTGCTGAAGCCAATCTGGCAGCAGTGAAAAAAGCATCGGCTAAATATTATGACAACCTTCCGACAGAAGGAAATGAAGCAGGACAAGCTTTCAGAGACCTGGAATGGGAAGCAAAAGTTCAGAAAATCTGCCAGGAAAGTGCGATTGGAGCACAGTTTGGAGGTAAATACCTGACTCACGATGTTAGAGTGATCAGACTTCCTCGCCACGCAGCATCTTGTCCTGTCGGAATGGGGGTTTCTTGTTCTGCAGACAGAAATATTAAAGGGAAGATTACCAAAGAAGGTATTTTCCTTGAGCAATTGGAACAGGATCCGAAAAGATTTTTACCGGATACTCCGCCGCATCTGGAAGAAGCAGTTGAAATTGATCTGAACAAGCCTATGCCTGAAATTTTAGCAGAACTTTCAAAATATCCGATCAAAACAAGATTAAAGCTTAATGGAACTTTAATTGTAGCGAGAGATATTGCTCACGCAAAAATTAAAGAAATCATAGACAGCGGAAAACCAATGCCAGAATACTTCAAAAATCATCCGATTTATTATGCGGGACCGGCAAAAACTCCGGAGGGAATGGCTTCAGGAAGCTTCGGGCCTACGACTGCGGGAAGAATGGATGTATATGTAGATGAATTCCAGAGTCATGGCGGAAGCATGATCATGCTGGCAAAAGGAAACAGAAGCAAGGATGTTACGAATGCCTGTAACAAATACGGTGGGTTCTATTTAGGATCTATCGGTGGGCCTGCAGCTATTTTGGCAAAAGACAATATTGTGTCTGTAGATGTGGTAGACTTCCCGGAATTAGGAATGGAAGCGGTGAGAAAAATTGAAGTGAAAGACTTCCCGGCGTTTATCATTACCGACGATAAAGGGAATGATTTCTTTGCAAATTTAGCCCATTAAAAAAGAAAACAAGAATTTGTCTTCAAAACAAGCTACTTTGTATTGCATAGTACGTGATTATTTTGTACTTTTGAACTACAAAGTAGCTTTATTATGAAAAAATTTTTACTGTCCTTACTCCTGAGCGTTATTGTTTTTAATATTTCTTTTGCTCAGCTTGATAAAAAGATTGACGGCATCATTCAGACGGAATTCAACAATTCAAATGATCCCGGTGGTGTATTTTTGGTTTCAAAGAAAGGAAAAACTCTGTATGAAAAGGCATTTGGAAAAGCCAATCTGGAATTGGATGTCAATATGACCCCTCAACATGTTTTTCAAATTGGATCAATGACCAAACAGTTTACCGCAGTTTCAATTCTGATCTTGGAATCACAGGGGAAGTTAACTGTAAATGATCCTATTTCTAAATATATTCCTGATTATCCTTCCGGTAATTCAATTACCATTCATCACCTTTTGACCCATACTTCAGGAATTAAGGATTTTACAAAAATGAAAACAATTTCGGAGATCGCGCAAAAAGAAATGTCGCCTAAAATGATGGTGGATTTCTTTAAAAACGAACCTGTTGATTTCAAGCCCGGGGAGAAATTAGAATATAATAATTCTGGGTATGTATTGCTGGGATATCTTATAGAATTGGTTTCCGGTGAAAAATATGAAGATTTTATCAGAAAAAATATTTTCGAAAAAGCAGGAATGAGGAATTCTTATTATGCCAGTGATAGAAAATTGATCAAAAACAGAGCTTATGGTTATCATAAAAAGAGTGAGGGTTATGTAAACAGGACTATCATCAGCTTCAGTGTGCCTTTTGCCTCCGGTTCATTAATGTCAACGGTAGAGGATATGGTGAAATGGCAAGGTGCTTTGAATCAAAATATATTTTTAAAACCTGAACAGATCAGGAAGGCATTCACAAAATACAAGCTCAATAATGAAGAAGAGTTTACGTACGGTTACGGTTGGCATTTAAAAGAAATCAACGGAGTCTCAACGAGAGAGCATGGAGGAAGTGTTTTCGGATTCAAGTCGATGGCTGTTTATATTCCCGATGAAGATGTATACGTCATTGGGCTGAGTAATTGCGATTGTCATTCGCCGACACAGATTACAAAAGATATTGCCCGGTTGGTTTTGGAGAACACAAAAAAACAGCAATAGTGAACGTTTGAATAGTTTAAAATTAAAATAAATTATAAAATAGGGCTTTGATCTTTTGTGTAGAAAATAAAAAAGTTCTATTTTTGCCTAAAATCTTTAAGAAAAATGATGTTATCAGCATTTTGGCCATTTTATCAGTTCATTTGGACGATATTTTTCTTCACCATGTTCTTAGTAGGGTTCTGGTGTATTTTTATGTTCTTCGGTTTAGTTATTCCTATGTGGTTAACAGAAGGTTTGAAAGAATACTTTGGAAAGGTAAAGTCCTTCGATCCTGAACAGATCAGAAGAAAAAACATTTATGAGCAGGAAGGTGTAGAAGTAATCTACAATGAACCTAAAGGAAATGGTCCTTTCTTACACGATAGTCACGGACATCATCATTAATTGATTGTCATTGCTTTTTCACCTGAATTCTGAAAAAGTAATATCAAAGCAAAACAACATATATAAATCCATTCTGAATAAGAATGGATTTTTTATTGGATAAATTCACAAGTAAAGATGTTTTTATTTAAAGGATACTTCACTTAATTACCTGTTATTCGGTGGCTTTATGTAAATATGATCCTTTTCGCTGTAATGGAGAGTTTAATTTTTTTTAACAAGAAATCGGAAGTTTTCAAAAAATAAATTACATTCGTATTAAATTACTAAAAAAAACAAACTTTATGAAGAAATTTTATTCTGGTGTATTATTGTTGATGATGACTCTCCTATTCGGGCAGATCAGCTATACCATTACACCTAATCCATTTAATGAAACAGATCAGATCACATTAAGCGTACCCGGAAATCAGATCGATGAATCTGCATGGGGTGTTGTCGGAAATGCTATTTACATCTGGTCCTGGTCTTTGGATACGAATTATAATAACAGCCAGGACTGTCCTACCAACGGAAGCTGGAATAATTCCAATGAAGCGAACAGGCTTTCCTATAACGCAGGGACTGATACTTATTCTTTAACCTTTACTCCTACTACGTTTTTCAACAGAACAGGAATCGGAAGATTCGGTTTTTTATTGAAAGATAAGACAGGAGCCCATCAAACCGCAGATCATTTTGTAAACGTGGGTGTTTTGAGCTTGAGTATGACGAATCCTTTAGCAAATACTCTAACATCAGTTCCAACGGGAAATGCCATCAATATTACAGCTACAACTAATGTAAATGCAACATTCCAGTTAAAGGCAAACGGAACTGTGGTGAATTCAACATCTACGCCTTCCACTTCTTATTCTTACAGCTATACTGTAACAGGAGATGCAAGTATGGAGCTTATTGCAACAGATGCCAATTCAAATTCCAAAAACGCAACCTTCATTTTACAGGTTCCAAGAAATGTTGTGTCTGAAGCAATTCCTAGTTGGATAAAGCAGGGAATTAATTATCATCCTACAGATAATACAAAAGTAGGATTGGCATTATATGCTCCTTTTAAAAATTTCGTTCATGTGATCGGCAGTTTCAATGGCTGGACAGTTAATGATGCTTATCTGATGAAAAGAGATACCACAAACCCTGATCTTTACTGGATTGAGCTAAATGGATTAACCCCTGCACAGCTATATACTTTTCAGTATAGAACCAATGATCTGAAAAAAGTGGCAGATCCTTTCTCACCACAGATTTTATCTTCTTATGACGACCAGTGGATATCGGCTTCTACCTATCCAGGCTTACCAGCATTCCCTGCAGGACAGGAATTTGAGGTTTCCATGTTTAAAACAGGTCAGACACCATACAACTGGCAGGTAACCAATTTCCAGAGACCGAATAAAGAAAATCTGGTAATCTATGAATTGCTGTTAAGAGATTTTACCCAGGAAAAAAACTGGCAGTCTTTAATCAATAAGATTGCATATTTAAAGAATTTGAATATCAATGCGATAGAGCTTCTTCCGATTATGGAATTTGAGGGAAACCTTTCCTGGGGGTACAATACATCTTTCCACTATGCTATTGATAAAGCTTACGGAACACCTGAAAAATTCAAAGAATTTGTAGACCTGTGTCACCAAAACGGAATTGCCGTAATTTTGGATATTGCTTTCAATCATGCTACAGGAAGATCCCCATTGGTTAGGCTCTGGAATATAGATCCGGATAACGACGGATATGGGGATGTTGCAGCTAATAATCCTTATTTCAATCAGGTTCCAAAGCATTCGTACAATGTTTTCAATGACTTTAACCATACAAGTACTGCCACCAGATATTATGTGGAGAGATCTTTGCAACAGTGGTTAACGGAATATCATATTGATGGATTCCGTTGGGATCTAACAAAAGGATTTACCCAGAGCTGTTCTGCAAATGATGAAACATGTACCAATGCTTATCAACAGGACAGAGTGGATATTATGAAATATTATGCCGACAAGCAATGGGCAATTGATCCTAATTCCTATATGATTTTTGAACACCTGGGAACAGATGCTGAAGAGCAGCAGTGGGCCAATTACAGAATTGCTGAAGGGAAAGGAGTAATGCTTTGGAACAAGCAGACCGATCCTTACAATCAGAATACGATGGGGTATAAAGATAATAGTAACTATGACAGAATGGATCATGAACTTCATGGTTTTACCAATATGCATGCTGTGGGATTCGGAGAAAGCCATGATGAAGAAAGACTGATGTTTAAAAACCTTTCTTATGGTGCTGTAAATGGAGCTTACGATGTTAAAAACCTGAATACGGCACTGGAAAGAATGAAAACTTTCGGCGCTACTTTCTTCACGATTCCCGGACCTAAAATGATCTGGCAGTTTGGTGAGCTTGGGTATGAATTCAGTATCAACAGATGTCCTGACGGGTCTATCAATAGCGGCTGCAGAACTGATGAAAAACCGGTTGCCTTTACATTAGGATATGATACCAATACCAATAGAAAAGCAATTTACGATACATGGGCTAAAATCATCAATATCAGAAATGCCAATCAGGTATTTAAATCGAAAACCTATAGTGTAGAATCCAACAACCTTACCAACGATCCGGATGGTTTGATTACCAGAATATATGTATATGATACGACGGCAACAGGAATTAAAAATATTGTGGTATTAGCTAATTATAACACATCGGCTAAAGATGTTGTACCTTATTTCCCATATACCGGACAATGGCAGAATCTGATGGATAATACGATTTTAAATGTGGCTTCCACAACTGCTCCTATTACACTTCAGCCGGGAGAATTCAGAATCTTTGGAAACTATACCGGAACCCTATCTACAATAGATCAAAATGCAGAATATAAGTTGTCTCTTCAGATCGCAGATAACCCCGTAAAAAACGGATTGGCAAAGTTGATTTATCACAAGGCTAAAAACGGAGAAATTACCATTTATGATATGAGTGGTAAAAAATTGGATTCATTTAAATTGAAGGATGAGAACGGCACTTATGAATTAAAAGCCCATTATCCTGCAGGAACTTATCTGGTTCATTTAAAATCCGATACCGGAGTGGCAATTCAGAAAATGATCATAAAATAATTAATTAACCTTTTAATAGCAAAAAGAGAGATAATTGAAAAATTGTCTCTCTTTTATTTAAAACGAGGATTACAGAAGACTTTCCTCATCTGAAACCTTTAAGAGTTTTAAAATGAATTAATAATTCTTATCTTTGCAGCCACAAAAATTCTACAATGTCTAAGTCATTAATTCCAAAATTAGAAGCTATAAAACAAAGATATAATGAGGTAGCAGACCTTATTATACAGCCTGATGTGATTTCAGATCAAAAAAGATATTCTTCTTTGAATAAAGAATATAGTGATTTGGGGAAAATTGTTAGAGTATATGATCAGTACAAAGGAGCCTTGGACACCATTACAGAATCCGACGAAATCATTGCAGATGGTTCAGACAGAGATCTGGTAGACCTGGCGAAAATGGAAAAGCTTGAAGCTCAGGATAAAATTCCCGGACTTGAAGAAGAATTGAAAGTATTACTGATCCCGAAAGATCCTGCAGACGACAAAAACGTGATCGTGGAATTACGTGCGGGAACAGGAGGTGATGAAGCCGCGATCTTTGTGGAAGATATTTACAGAATGTATTCTATGTATTTCAAAACAAAAGGATGGAAACATGAAGTAACAGATTCCAATGAAGCAGCCAAGGGATATAAAGAACTGATCATGAAAGTAGAAGGAGAAGGAGTATATGGAATCATGAAGTTTGAATCCGGAGTTCACCGGGTACAACGTGTTCCTGAAACGGAATCCCAAGGAAGAGTTCATACTTCTGCCATTACAGTAGCGGTTTTACCTGAAGCTGAAGAAGTGGACGTAGAAATCAATCCTGCAGATATCGAAATGCAGACTTCACGTTCCGGAGGAGCGGGAGGTCAGAACGTAAACAAAGTTGAAACAAAAGTTCAGCTTACGCATAAACCTTCAGGAATTGTAGTAGTTTGTCAGCAGGCCCGTTCCCAGTTAGCCAACCGTGAATTGGCAATGGAAATGCTTCGTGCTAAATTATATGATATTAAATTACAGGAAGTGCAGGGAGATATTGCTGCACAAAGAAAAACAATGGTTTCTACGGGAGACCGTTCCGCAAAAATCAAAACCTACAATTATCCTCAGGGAAGAGTTACAGATCACAGAATCAATAAGTCCATCTACAACCTTGATGCTTACATGAACGGAGATATTTCAGAAATGATAGATGCCGTAATCATGGCAGAAAATGCAGAGAAGATGAAAGGTGAAGAGGAAAGCTTATAAAAAATAACCACATTTGTTAAAAGGCTTTTGATATTCAAAAGCCTTTTTTTATGATATATCACAGAACTTTAAATCAATAAATATGAAAAATTTTAAACTCATCTTATTTTTATTCCTGGTAGGAACGGGTCAGCAACTTATGGCACAAAAGGAAGTGAAAAAACCGGCAGAAGTATTTGAACTGTTTTTCGGAACGTTCTTAAATAACAATGAAGCGGCACAAACTAAGCTTAATGATTATTTGAGGCCCACAGTAGAAGGACAGGATGCCTATCAGGGGAGCTTTAAAGAGGCATCAGAAGAAACCATTAAAAACGGAGCGGATAATTTTCTATCCGTATTTTCTAAAGCTACAGCATCAGCCTGTAAAAAGGAAGCGGAAGATTATTTTAGAGCGATGTTTGGGAATTTCAGAAACGGAAAACTTACCGTTAAAAACGTAAAAATGGTTCCTAATGAATATATTGAAGATCAAAAAATTGCTGAGATAACTTATACAGTAAGTTTTAAAATACCTTCAAAAGTAACGCACGGTCCCCAAGGAGATCCAGGAAAAGTAAAGGCGGAAGAGCTGAAAAAGTATTTGGTACAGACCGTTCAGGATTTAAAAAACGCAGATAAAACAGTAAGCTTCGATCAGAAGTTCAGTTTATATGAGCTTAAGGTAGAAGATAAAATATATTACTGGAATGGCAGTCCGGATGAGATTGTTACTAATCTTACAGATCTTTATTTTGACAGCTTTTAAAGCTGAGAGTCAAAAAATAGTAATGAATAGATAATCATCATATAAAGTTCCTGTTTCCGGAACTTTTTTTATTTCACCTACTTTGCTTATTTTTGAGAAAATCATAAAATATGAATATCAAATCCGTTTTATTAACAGCTGGAGTTTTATTTTCGGCCTCTTTTTATTCTCAAAAAATAATGAATTATCCTAAAGCATTAAAAGGAAATCAAACAGATACGTACTTTGGGACTGCTGTGGCAGACCCCTTCAGAGATTTGGAAAATGATTCGGAGCCCACTAAAAAATGGGTGGATGAAGAAGTAGCTTATAGTCAAAACTATCTTTCAAAAATCCCTTTCAGGGAACAAATTAAGAGCCAGCTGAGAGATATCTGGAATTATGAAAAAATTTCAGCTCCATTCAAAGAAGGAGATTATACGTATTATTACAAAAACGACGGATTGCAGGCCCAGTCGGTTTTATACAGGACCAATAATAAAACCAAAACCACTGAAGTATTTCTGGATCCGAATAAATTCTCGGAAAAAGGAACAACCTCCCTTTCTAACCTGTCATTCAATAAAAAAGGAAATTTAGCTGCTTACTCTATTTCAGAAGGCGGAAGCGACTGGAACAAAATTATCATCATTGATGCCATCACCAAAAAGCAAATTGATGAAACTCTAACGGATGTAAAATTCAGCGGAATCTCATGGCAGGGAGATGAAGGATTTTATTATTCAAGCTACGATAAACCAAAAGAAGGAACGGTGCTTTCCGGAATGACAGATAAGCATAAAGTATATTTCCACAAATTAGGAACAAAACAATCTGATGATAAACTGATCTTCGGTGGAGAAAAAACACCTCGCAGATACATTGGGGCAGGAGTTTCGGAAGATCAGAGATTCCTGATTATTTCTGCGGCGAATGCAACCAACGGAAATGAATTATACATTAAAGATTTAAAAAACGGAGGTGACTTTGTTCAAATTAATAAAGGATTTGACATCAATGCAAGCATCGTTGATACACAAGGCGATGATATCTTCATTTTTACAGATAAAGATGCTCCTAATATGCGCCTGGTAAAAACAAGCATCAAAAACCCTTCACCCGATACATGGAAAGATGTGATTCCGCAAACAGAAAATGTCCTGGGGATTTCTTCCGGGGGTGGTTATTTCTTTGCTACCTATATGGTGGATGCTATTGATCAGGTAAAGCAATATGATAAAAACGGGAAGCTGATCAGAGAAATTAGTCTGCCCGGCAAAGGAAATGTTTCAGGATTTGGAGGTAAGGAAGAAGAAAAAGAATTGTATTTTTCGTTCAGCAACTATATTACTCCGGGAACCACCTATAAATTCAATGCGGATTCAGGAAAATCAGAAGTTTATCAGAAGCCTAAAGTAAAATTCAATCCGGAAGATTATATTTCAGAGCAAGTGTTCTATACTTCAAAGGACGGAACCAAGATTCCGATGATGATCAATTATAAAAAAGGAACTAAGCTTAATGGTAAAAATCCAACGATTTTATATTCTTACGGAGGGTTCAATATCAGCTTACAGCCGGCTTTCTCTGTAGTCAATGCTATCTGGATGGAAAATGGAGGTATCTATGCCGTTCCGAACATTCGGGGAGGTGGTGAATATGGGAAAAAGTGGCATGATGCAGGAACCAAAATGCAGAAGAAGAACGTTTTTGAAGACTTCATTGCAGCAGGAGAATATTTGCAGAGCAAAGGATATACTTCCAAAGAGTATATGGCACTTTCAGGAAGATCAAACGGAGGCTTATTGGTTGGAGCTACAATGACTATGCGTCCTGATTTAGCAAAAGTAGCATTCCCGGGAGTTGGAGTACTGGACATGTTGAGATACAACAAATTTACTGCAGGGGCAGGATGGTCTTACGATTATGGAACTGCCGAAGATAATAAAGAAATGTTTGAATATTTAAAATCATATTCTCCCGTACATAATGTAAAAGCCGGAACCTGTTATCCTTCAACAATGATTATTACCAGTGATCACGACGACAGGGTAGTTCCAGCACATTCCTTTAAATTCGGAGCTGAGCTTCAGGAAAAACAAGGATGTGGAAACCCTATTTTATTAAGAATTGAAAAGAACGCAGGTCACGGTGCAGGAAGAGCAACAGAACAGGTGATCAGTGAAAATGCAGATCTTATTTCTTTTGCCTTGTTTGAAATGGGAATTAAAAAATTAGGAAAATAAGTAAAGTCCGATAAAATTAAACATTGGCGGGTCTTTGCTAAGTGAAACGCCTTTGCGATCTTAAAACAGCATGGTTGTTTCCAAAAGCATTGCTTACTTTGCGATAAATTAAAGCATTTTATAACTCACTAATAGAGGCGATTTTGCAGTTTTGCAATTTCGCCTTTTTACTTTAGAAATTAGCACAGAATTATTAACACAAAAATCCGTAATTTTATGCGCCTAATAAATCTGAAAAATGAGAAGGGAAATCCAGAACAAAACTCCTCAATTTAGCATAGCCAGACACAATACAGAAATCTACCCATTTGAAAAAGATGGTTTGCAGCTAAAATCGTCCTATACTGCCGAAGATATTAAAGATAGATCTTTAACGGAGACTTCACCGGGAATTGCACCCTACTTAAGAGGCCCATATTCCACGATGTATGTTCAAAAACCGTGGACGATCCGTCAATATGCGGGCTTTTCCACAGCAGAAGAATCCAATGCATTCTATAGAAGAAACTTAGCAGCAGGACAAAAAGGACTTTCCGTAGCCTTCGATCTGGCGACCCACAGAGGGTATGATTCAGATCATGCAAGAGTGATAGGTGATGTTGGAAAAGCAGGAGTAGCGATTGATTCTGTAGAAGATATGAAAATCTTGTTCAACGAAATCCCTTTGGATCAGATTTCCGTTTCTATGACAATGAATGGTGCGGTTTTACCCATTCTGTCTTTCTACATCGTAGCGGCAGAAGAGCAAGGTGTAAAACAGGAGCTTCTTTCAGGAACTATTCAGAATGATATTTTGAAAGAATTTATGGTGAGAAATACCTACATTTATCCACCTGCGCCTTCTATGAAAATTATCGCGGATATATTTGAATATACTTCTCAAAATATCCCGAAATTCAACTCAATTTCCATTTCAGGATACCACATGCAGGAAGCAGGAGCTACTCCGGTATTGGAAATGGCTTATACTTTGGCAGATGGTCTTGAATACGTAAGAACAGGGATCAAAGCGGGAATGAATGTTGATGATTTTGCACCAAGATTATCCTTTTTCTGGGCCATCGGGATGAATCACTTCATGGAAATTGCTAAAATGCGTGCTGCAAGATACATCTGGGCCAATCTTTTAAAACAATTCAATCCTCAAAATCCAAAATCTTTAGCGTTAAGAACACATTCTCAGACTTCGGGATGGTCTTTAACAGAGCAGGAGCCTTTCAATAATATTACCAGAACAGCCATTGAGGCGCTATCCTCAGCTTTAGGGGGAACTCAATCCCTTCATACCAATGCCTTGGATGAAGCCATTGCGCTTCCTACAGATTATTCTGCAAAAATTGCCAGAAATACCCAGATCATCCTTCAACAGGAAAGCGGAATATGTGATGTGGTAGATCCGATGGGGGGAAGTCATTTAATTGAAAGTCTTACCCAGCAGATGATTGAAGAAGCGATGAAATACATTGATGAGGTGGAACAGGAAGGCGGGATGACCAAGGCGATCGAAGCAGGAATTCCTAAAATGAGAATTGAAGAAGCCGCTGCCAGAAAACAGGCAAAAATTGATAGTGGTGAAGAATTTATCATTGGAGTAAACTCATTCAGGTCATCTTTAAAACAAGATGAAATAGAGATCTTAGATATTGATAATACCGAAGTCCGCAGAAAACAAATTGAAAGATTAAATACGATAAAAGCAGAAAGAAATGCTGACGCTGTTGAACATATCTTAAACGAAATCCGCGAAAGTGCAAAAACAGGAAAAGGTAATCTTTTGGCATTATGTATTGAAGCAGCCCGCAGAAGAGTAACATTAGGAGAAATGAGTGATGCCATGGAAGAAAGCTTCGGAAGATATAAAGCAAACATTAAAACAATTTCTGGAGTATATGCTATGAACGCCGGGAAAAACGAATATTTTGAAAAAGCCCTTCAATTAACCCAAAAATTTGAGGAAGAAGAAGGACGCCGCCCAAGACTAATGGTTGCCAAAATGGGACAGGACGGCCACGACAGAGGAGCAAAAGTAGTAGCAACAGCATTTGCCGATATGGGATTTGATGTTGACGTTGCTCCATTATTCCAGACACCTGAAGAAGTAGCAAAACAGGCCGTAGAAAACGATATCCATATCTTAGGAGTGTCTTCTCTTGCTGCGGGACACAAAACTTTAGTTCCACAGGTCGTAGAGGAGCTGAAAAAACTGGGCGCAGACGATATCACTATCGTTGTAGGAGGAGTAATTCCACAACAGGATTATGAGTTCTTATATGCAAATGGTGCCGATTTCATCTTCGGTCCCGGAACCAACCTTCCGAAATGTGCTGTGGATATTTTAGAGAAATTTTTAGGATAGCAATAATAAAAACACAAATTATGAAAACAGGAAATTTTACCAATATTAAAATAATTTTTCTCTTTTTCTTTTTTAGCTTACAATGTTTTGATGCACAAGTAACAATAGCTCCTGTAGGTTCACCGGCAACATTACCTAATATTAATTTGAATGATATTGATAATATCTGTACAATAAGTAATAACTACAGAGGTCTGACAAAAATATCAAGTGTTGACCCATCAAATAATTATCAGGCAACTTTTAACAATAATACATGGAATTCAGGGGCTTGGTTTAGAGGATATTTTTCCGGATTTGAAGATACATTAGATAAAAGGACAAAATTTTATAATGAAAACTGGAGCTCTCATCCCTTGGCAAGATCTACCAGTAAGGTTGTAAGAGGTCTTATTCATTATAATAATTTCAGAGGTGAAAACGGTAATGCTAATTACAATTTGAATATTGACCAGATCGTTGATGGACTGAAATATCTCCAGACACAAATCCAGCCTAGTGGAGGAGTTATTTGGTGGTTTGAGAGGCCGGGGCTTAACACTTTTGACCAGGATGATACCCCAGGAGCGAATAACATTCATATCTATGAAACAGGGCATACCTTGGCTACCTTGTGTGATGGTTATATGTATCTGAAGAAAATAAATAAGCTGGATAGGGTGCCAAACCTGATACAGGATATAAATAAAATTGCCGGATTTATTGAACAGATCCCGGTTCCAACTACTGATATTTTGGACCCCTCTACACAATATAATACGGCAGATTATATGGCATTTGGATTATGGGGATTATCAAAAGCCTATAAAGTAACTAAAAACTGCAATTATTTAAATAAGGTAACAGAAATTTGTAATTGGTTCATTGCTTATCAAAGTTTGGATAATACAAACAATGAAGAATGTAAAGGGACATGGAAATTTTCTTCTCAAACTGAGAATAATGTGCAAATTTACAGTAATACAAAAATTGTCTATCATTTAGTATGTGTACGAGGACTGATAGAAGCATTTGATATAATACCAGCTTCTTCCTCCATTAGGGAAAATCTATCTAATACAATAAAGTTAGGAGTAAACCATATAATAAAGAAAAGAGTAAGAGAATCTGATCAAACATTAAGCTGGCTACAATTCGATACTAACTGCCAAACCTTAGCAAATATTGACTATGCTTACTATTATGATAATGATCAAGTAGAACCTATAGCATTACTTGCTTATTATGCAACACTTCATAATGACTTATTTAATAATTCTGAAAAAGAATATCTAAAAAACTTTTTGATAAAAATGAGTTTGTATTCAGGATCAAGAATACTTCCAAGCACAAACAATCAAGGGGATTATGGAGCACTTATCCAAATGCATTCCTGGGCTTATTATGTGGATTATTATAATGCGATTACCCACGGCTATAAAATTTTTGCTGAAGACGGAAATCCATATTATGATTCCAATAAAGTGATGAATAAAATGGTGTCGGGAGATTTTGATAATGATGGGAAACAGGACGATATTGCTGCGTTTTATGATTACGGGGGTGACCCAATTAACGGGATGACAACAGAACTTCATGTGTTAAAGGGAACAGGTAGTAATTTCAACTTTTCTTCGTCAAGTATTTATTGGCAGGCACCAAATTATAATTCAGCTCAAATAGTAGGGAATACCGTTTCCGGAGATTTTGATAATGATGGGAAACAGGACGATATTGCTCTTTTTTATGATTTAGGAACAGACCCTGTGAATGGAGCAAAAACAGCTATCCACGTATTTAAAGGAAATGTAAATAGCTTTGAATATTCCGGGACAAATGGGTTTTGGCAATCTCAGGGCTATGATTCAGGAAAAATAACAGATAGAATAGTTTCCGGAGATTTTGATAATGATGGTAAAGTAGATGATATAGCGGCTTTTTATGATTATGGTACCGGAGGGACACGTATCCATGTATTTAGAGGTACAGGGTCCGGGTTTGAATATCTTAATGGGGCAGACGGTTTTTGGCAACAAACAAGTTATGATGCTAATAAAATAACAGGGAAGATAGTTTCCGGAGATTTCGATAATGATGGGAATTTTGATGATATTGCCGCTTTTTATGATGATGGAAATACGGCAAATGGGATTAAGACATCTATTCATGTTTTTAAAGGAACGGGTACAGGTTTCGATTATTCTGATCCTAATGGATTTTGGAATACAACGGGATATGATTCTAATAAAATAACAGGACGTGTAGTTTCCGGAGACTTTGACAATGATGGTAAATATGATGATATCATTGCCTTTTATGATTATGGATCCAATGAAACTCGTGCTCATATATTCAGAAGTACAGGTACAGGGTTTGAATATCTTCCTTATGCATCAGATGGTTTTTGGCAGAATATTAACTATAAAGCAGATAATATAACAGGAAGATTAATTTCCGGTGATTTCGATAATGATGGAAATTTTGATGATATCGCAGGCTTTAAAAACAATACAAATCAAAATTCTTCGATTAACGTCTGGCTTTCCTCAAATCATGATTTCCAATATACCGGAATAGATAACTGGTTTGGATGCGGATCAAATAGCAATAATATTTTTATAGCGGCGAAGAGTCCTAACAATTATAATAGTATAGAGTATTCCGTATCAGCAAAAAATCAGAACGAAATAGTAGTGTATCCAAATCCTGCAGATGATATAATTAACATTAAGTATCAACTAAAAGAGAAAGGCTCAGTATTAATAAATATTTCAACTTTCGAAGGAAGAAGAATTAATATTCAGCCATATATAAAAGAAGAAAAAGGTATTTACAATAAAGTGTATAATATTAAACGATATCATTTAACTAAAGGAACTTACCTTGTTGAAATATATATCAATAATATTTTGCACACAAAGAAAATAATAATAAAATAGGTTAATGATTTGAGTCTCGAAAGCTATCAAAATTTCTAATGTAATTGATTTCTTTACCATTATCATGTGCTTTCCTTTTTGCAAATGGTGCCGATTTCATCTTCGGTCCCGGAACCAACCTTCCGAAATGTGCTGTGGATATTTTAGAGAAATTTTTAAGTTAATTAACATTTGTAAAGGGTAAGCTGTATGATTTTTGTATTATTTACTGAAAAATTTCATTATGGCTTATACAGTAATTTCAGTATTTCCTGCTACTGTAGATACAGAGGAAATTAAAGAAGATTTAACAAATCAGGGCTTTGATAGAGCAAATATTATCGTTTCAAAATCAAGGCTGGAGAACAGATCACCGGATGGTCATTACGAAGAAGATGTGAAAACAAGAAGTTTCTGGGATTATATCTTTGCCCATGATACAGAAATGTTAGAAGCCTACAAAAAAGAAAGTGTAGGAAAAAATAACATTATTGTGTATACGGATACTGCTGAAGATGCACAGAAGGCAAAAGCGATTCTTGATAAAAAGGGAGCAATAGAAGTGTATCGTAAACAGCCGGAATCCAATGTACCCGAAGGTATGTCTGAAGAAACATACAATGGAATTATTGCCAAAGCAAGGCATAATTTATATTTTCTGGATTCAGAAAGAGTATATAAATCGGGAAGCAAAGGGATGGATGAACCCATGGATAGCCAGGGATCAGAAGACTGATTTCACAACATATGTAGAAATAGAAGAAGCCTGAATATTTGTTCAGGCTTTCTTATTTTCGGATAAAAAAGTTGCAGTTTCAGAAAATTTAATATATTTGCACCAGAAAATTAAAGTTTAACCATTTAATAACAACGAAGCAAATGTTCAGATTTAATCATAATTCTACAGTTGGATTACCGCTTATGGTGGTAAGGCTTCGTGGTATGGTACATTCTTAGAATAACAGTATAATGAAATATCAGAACCCGAAGTCGTAGAGATTTCGGGTTTTTTATTGCGCAATATTTCAAACTTAGTTTCCCCGAAATCCTTTTAATATCATTTTGAACGAAGTGAAGGATTGGCTCTTTACCGGTTCATAATAATTATCTTGTCATTCTGTCCAAGAAGAATTTGTTTTTCTTAGTCAAAAATGACAAAAATTCATATCAACTAAATTTTTAGTTGATAGATCAATGGTGTGTATATTAGAAGCTGACTTCTAACCTCACCTCTAATTTCTAAAACAAAAACAATGGGAAATTTAAAACTAAAAGGAAAAGATATATTAAAATTAGGCTATCCAAACAACCAAAGTGTAAACATCGCTCTGGAGGTTATGAAAAGAAATTTTGCAACAAAAAACATTCATTATGTGAAATCTCTTTTAAAAGAAATACTCCTGAATCCGGAACATTTTGAAAAAGATTTAACATTCGGGCAAATTGCTGAAGCTTTGCTTTCATCAAAGAAAACAGAGAAGAGAATGCTCAATACAAACCGTGCTTCTTTTCAGATTTTCGGACCTCAAATTTCAGATGAAGCGAAAAATCAGCTGTATACTGCTTTGAAACTCCCCATTTCAATACAGGGAGCTTTAATGCCCGATGCACACAGCGGTTATGGACTTCCGATCGGGGGAGTTCTTGCTGTGGAAAATGCAGTCATTCCTTATGGAGTCGGGATGGATATAGGTTGCAGAATGAGCCTCAGTATTTTGGATACGCCAATTTCATATCTGGATGGTGCTAAAGATAAATATGAAAAAGCACTGGCTGAACATACCAAATTCGGAATGTATGAAACGCATAAACTTCATGGAGAACATGAAATTTTCGATAGAGATACATTTGATATGATTCCGGTTTTGAGGAGATTAAAAGGGAAAGCCATTAAGCAAATGGGAACTTCCGGTGGCGGAAACCATTTTGTAGAATTCGGGGAAGTGGAAATTACCGAAGAGGACGAACAGATTGGATTACCGAAAGGTAAATATCTGGGAATTCTTTCACATAGCGGTTCGCGTGGATTGGGAGCTGAAATCGCCCAGTATTATTCAAGGGTTGCAGTAGAACAATGTCCGTTGCCAAAAGAAGCGCAGCAATTTGCATGGCTGGATTTGAATACCCACCTCGGATTAGAATATTGGACAGCTATGAATTTAGCAGGAGATTATGCTTCAGCCTGTCACGATGATATTCACAGACGATTGGTAAAAGCAGTTGGTGGAAGAGTGAAAGCGAGAATCGAAAACCACCACAATTTTGCCTGGAAAGAAATCCATAATGGAAAAGAAGTGATTGTTCACAGAAAAGGGGCTACTCCGGCCCATAAAAATGAACTGGGAATGATTCCCGGATCCATGACGGCAAAAGGATTTATCGTTCGTGGAAAAGGAAATCCGGATTCCCTGAATTCAGCTTCACATGGAGCAGGAAGAGCTTATTCAAGAGGAGAATGCAGAAATCTTTTCACTCAAAATGACATCAAAAAAGAATTGAAACTAAAGAATGTCATTTTAATGGGCGGAAATGCAGAAGAAGCACCAATGGCATATAAAGACATCAACGAAGTGATGAATGCACAAAGCGAATTGGTAGACATCCTCGGAACCTTTCAACCGAGAATCGTAAGAATGGATAAATAATTTGGTTAATAGTTGAGAGTTATTGGTTGGCAGATTATTTCATGCTGACCATTCTCAACCATTAATATTCAACTTAAAATTAAAAAGAAATGGGAGCACCACATAATATAAAAAGATACGGTGAAGTCTGGCCGGAATTCAGAATCAGGCACGGACTTGAAATTTTAGAAAAATTAAAACATAAGATCATTTTATCTGGAGGCTGGGCATGGCATTTTATGTCTGAAGCAGGGCATACGGAATATAAACATGCCCACGATCATAAGGATATTGATGTTTTTGTAGAAAAAGAAAATGTTGCCGGGGTGATAATCATTCTTCAACAGGAAGGCTTTCAGAAAGTCTGGACCCGTTACGATCATTTACCCAGTGAAGAGAACTTTCGAAGGTATGAGAAAACGGTAGAACTGGATAACGGAAAATCTCACAGGATTACCATAGATTTTTTTGAAAGAAACGGGTTGGAAACTGTTGAATCTAATGGATTTACTGTTGTAAAACCCGAAATCCTGCTTTCATTTTACAGAAATATCCATTCCAGTGATAAATGTTGGGCTGTAATGGCTGCCAAAGATTTATTGGAAAAAGGAATAAATCCTGTTGGTCATTCCAGATTAAGTGAAATACCAAAATAAAATGGAAAAATTAATACAGATTACCTCAGGAAGAGGACCTTTGGAATGTCAGTGGGTAGTTGCCAAAATTCTGAAGGTCTTCCTTGAGGAAGCAAAAGATAATCATATAGAATATGAAATCATTCACCGTGAAAATGGTGATGAAAACCTGACATTGAAATCCGTAAGTATACTTTTAAAAGGAAAAGATTTATCTCAATTTTTAAAAGGCTGGCTAGGAAGTATCTGTTGGGTAGGAAAAAGTACATTCCGGAAGCTGCATAAAAGAAGCAATTGGTTTATCGGAATTTTTGAGATGGAAGGATTGGAAAAGATCAATTTCAATGAAAAAGATATTCAGTTTCAAACGACGAGAAGCCAGGGAAGTGGTGGGCAAAATGTAAACAAAGTCAACACTGCTGTTCGTGCTACACATATTCCCAGCGGGAAAAGTGTGTTTGTACAGGATTCCCGATCACAGTTGGAGAATAAAAAGCTTTCCATTATTCGGTTAAAAGAAAAAATGATGGAGCTGCATATTCAACAGCTGGAAAAAAGAATGCAGGAAACCTGGAACAATCATTTGCAGGTGCAGAGAGGAAACCCGGTCCGTACATTTTCCGGGACAGATTTTAAAAAGAATTACAAGGATAAATCTTTCAAAAAGCAAAGAAATGTCCTGAAAAATGAATTAAAAAACAACAACAATGACCTTAACTAAGAATAAATACTATTTCGAAGCCTTAGATAATTATCCATACAGTCTTCCTGACTGTCTGGAAGCCTTGAATTATGCATTGTCTTACGATCCTGAAGATGCGGACAGCCTTTGTCTGATGGGAAGAATCTATAGTGAAATGCTAAATGACTTTGAAAAAGCAAAACTCTATTTTGAAGAAGCTATGCAATGTGACATGACGAATTTAAATGTACCTCAATATTATATTAAATGTCTATTGGATAACGAAGACCTGAGAGAAGCCGAAAAGTTAATTGAATATTCATTGAAAATAAAAGGAATCGATAAGTCAACACTATTGTTACATAGATCTTTACTTTCCGAGAAAAGAGGAAGTTTTTCTAATGCATTGAAATTTTTGAACGAGGCAGAAAAGTATTGCTTCACACTATATAGTCTGGATTTAGTAAGAGATCGTAAAAAATTTATCAAGTCAAAAATGCCGAAGAAAAAACAAAATAAAATTGAGAAGGAGACGAAATGAGTCTCCTTTTTTGTAGATTTAATTTATGAAATACATTATTTTTTTGCTCTTGCTTTTGCTCTTCTCTTGTAAGAAAAGTGAAAATAGAAAAGAAGAGATTATTCCCAAAGATGAAACTTTAGATCTAAAGTATGAGGTTTTAAATCAATTGATAAATGAAATAGAAGCAAAAGAAAAATTTACAGATACATATGTTTATAACATTTCCGTGAAACCTATTTCTTTAGAAATACCGATGGATACCAATGAACCGCCTCCACCTCCGCCAGGATTTGGAATCAGTTTGAATTATGATTCAATATTTATAAGTAAGGATTCCGCTTATTATCGGGACGAAATTCAAATATTGAAGAAGTTTAAATTTGACAAAAATAGAATAAAAAAGCACCTACAATATACTACGGATGAGGAACTGTACCAATTAAACGAAAATAAAGAAAGTGACTATTGGACAGAGTTTGATAAAAAGTATGGCAATAAATGTATTCAAAGATTTTCTGTGCCTTTTTTCAATAAAGACAAAACAATGTGTGTAGTTCAAAATTCTACTTCCTGTGGATATTTAAACGGAAGAGGATACACGGCAATTTATAAAAAAGTGGATGGAAAATGGATAGAAGTCAAATCATTTGATCACTGGATAAGTTAAGATATGAAGCTAAATTTCACCATAAAACAGCTCCGGTTAAAAGAAACATTCTCTATTGCCTATGGAAATTATGATAAAAGAGAAGCATTGCTTGTAGAATTATTTCATCAGGGCAATAAAGGATACGGGGAATGTATAGCCATAGATTATTATCAGATCAATCTGCCAAACTTTGCTTCAACATTAAAAGAAATTCAATCCCGGATTGAGGTTCATCCGATCATTCATCCCAAAGAGTTTTTTCAGTTTCTGGTGAGTCTGAATTTGCATCCATTTTTACTGTCCGCTTTAGATTGCGCGTATTGGGATCTTTTTGGAAAACTTGAAAACAAAAGTTTCATAGAACTGAATAATATACCCCATGAAAATCTGGTGGAAAGTTCCATTACAGTTTCAGTTGACGATATTGAAAAGCAAATCCTGAAAATTGAAAAAAGTAAATGGAACAGATTCAAAGTAAAATGCAAAGGATTGAATAAAGATAATGTTGAAAAGCTTTTACAGCTTAATAGAAATATCGCTTTAGATTCCAATGCAAGCTTTACCAATGAAGATTGTATCTGGTTGCAGGAAAACATAGAAGTTCAAAAATTCTCATATCTTGAACAGCCAAGACCAATTGATCAATATAGCATTTTAAAGAAAGAGGGCTTTGCCAATTGGATGGCAGATGAAGACTGCCAGGATATGGATTCTCTGGAAGAACTTATTCCCTATTACAAAAGCATCAATATAAAGCTGATGAAATGCGGCGGTTTAACACCAGCGCTGGAAATGATCCGGAAAGGCAGAGAACTGGGATACAAAATAATGATCGGCTGCATGACAGAATCATCCGTTGGGATTTCCGCAGGATGTGTATTGACCGGGCTTGCTGATTATTCAGATTTAGACGGAGCCAATCTCATTTCCAACGATTATGCAACAGGCAATTTTGTTGAAAACGGGAAAATAATGTTGTCCGGAAAGCCGGGATTAGGAATACAGTTGAAATAAAATAAGCTTTCCAAGAAAGCTTATTTTTTATTTACAGAAATCAGATAATCATACACCATTTGATGCTGGTCGTCACTCAATTTGGCTTTTGGCGCCATTCTGCTTAAGGTTTTTATCCATCCCTGATCATCATGCTTAGCCGGATCCGGTAATTTGTGACACTTGTTGCATGAATTTTCAAAAATGGTTTTTCCTTGAGCTAACTGTTCGGATGAGGTGTACTTAGGCCCGGTGACCGCTACACTCTTAGGTCCGCATGATACCATAAAAACGGAGCCTAAAATCATACCTGAAATCAATTTTTTCATAATACTATTTTTTTGAAATGATTTATTTCTTCACAGAAACAATATAATCATAAACCCATTGATGTTGCTCATCCGTAAGCTTTGCTTTCGGAGCCATAGAGTTCATAATTCCTACCCATTGTACAGAGTTGTGAGATGTTGGATCTGGCAACTTATGACATCTGCCGCATGAATTTTCAAAAATCGTTTTTCCCTGGGCAATTTGTTCAGCAGTAGAAGTGGCAGGCCCTGTAGCAGCAGTTGGCGTTGATGTTTTTGGAGTACAAGAAGCTAATAAAACAGCAGTGAATGATGCTACAGCGAATATTTTTTTCATGTTATTTAAAATTTGATTAGTAACAAATGTAATGAATTCCGCTTGCTATTGATAAAAACCCGTGTAGTTTTAATTTAGAAGAAATAAAAAGTAAGGACAAGTGAATTGTCAATGGTGAATAGTGAATTTTTAATAAAGAAAAATTGACGGGTGAAATGCATTCACCATTGACAATTCACGGTTCGCCGTTCACATTCTCACATTTAATTATTATTTTTGAATCAATGAAATTTTCTACAGAAGAGCTTATACAGGGAATACAGTCAGGTAACAAACGCCTGATCGCAAAAGCTATCACCCTGGTTGAAAGCAAAAAGGCTGAACACAGGATACAGGCGGAAGAATTATTAAAGAAAATAATGCCACTTACCGGAAATTCCATAAGAGTAGGAGTAACGGGAGTTCCGGGTGCGGGAAAGTCGACATTCATAGAAAATTTTGGAAGATTGGCTATCTCTAACGGCAGAAAAGTAGCTGTTTTGGCCATTGATCCGAGCTCTGCAGTGAATAAAGGAAGCATTTTAGGTGATAAAACCAGAATGGAAGAACTCGCAAAAGAGGAAAATGCATTCATCCGCCCTTCTCCAAGCTCCGGTTTTTTAGGCGGTGTTGCGAATACAACTTTTGAAACGATGATGATCTGCGAGGCAGCGGGTTACGACTATATTTTAATTGAAACGGTAGGAGTGGGTCAATCTGAAGTTCTGGTTGCAGACATTACAGATATATTCCTGTTCCTTAAAATTATAGGTGGTGGCGATGAGCTTCAGGGAATAAAACGCGGGATTATGGAAATGGTAGATGTTATTTTTATTAATAAAGTGGAGCAGGACAACCTTCCCAAAGCCAAAAATACACGCCTTGAATTAAAAAGAGCTTTAGATTTTATTCCTCCCAAAGAAAAAGACTGGAAAGTTCCTGTTCTGTTAGGCTCGGCTTTACATAATGAAGGCTTGGGAGACGTTTATCAGAAAATTGATGAATTTATCAGATTAAAGAAGAAAACCGGCCGTTTTGAAAAAGTCAGAACCCAACAGGCGGAAAAAAGATTCGATTATTGGGTACAGGAGTATATTCTGGCGATGATGAAGCGAAATAACTCCATGGAGGAAGCTTATATTCAGCATAAAAAAAATGCTTCGGCGATGGTTTCAAATCCAAGTACCGAAGCAAAGTTATTTGTAGAGAAATTCTTGAAGGATAGCTAGGTTTTTCCTTTTTATGAATTTCTGACAGGTTTGTTATTTAGTAGAGAAAATGATCATTTTACTGTTTGGATGTTTCTTCATTTTTAGCAATATATCCATCATAAGATATAGGTTGTCTGTCATTGCTTCTCATAGAAGTTAGAGCTTTTCCGTTCTTGAAGACCTCAATAATGATTTCCGGAGCATTTTTTACATCATTAGGTTTAATTGTTACAATCCATTTTCCTTTTTTACCTTGGGATTTATTAATCGTGAAATCTTTAGAGGTAAATCTGTAGCTATTGTCATTATTGCTGTATGATGGCGTAAATGACCTTCCGAAATAAGGTAAAACAACCTCCAGAGTATTGTTTTTTAGTTCAATGGTATAATTTCCGCCACTCAGCTCCAACATTCTTGTAGAAGTAGAATTAGGCATTGAATTCATAACGTTGATAACATCGTAATTCGTAGGATTGGCTCTTGTGGCATAAAATGTAAATTCTTGGGAATTGACTAATGCATCCACTGTTTTCGGATCTGCTGTAGCTTGAGAAGAACAGCTTTGAAAGAAAAATAAAAAACCGAAAACAAATAGAAGTGAAATATATTTTTTCATGACCTTAATAATTATTAATTTTAAATAGCAAAATGTATGCAAATCTTCATTCGGGAATATTTTGGAATAGAAATTGTTAAAGTTGAATTATTAACACTCTAAACTATGAAAATAACACATCTATTAGGAATAGGAGCAATTGCAATGTCAGTTGCAGCTTGTACCACCAACCCGATCACAGGAAGGTCTTCTTTGCAGTTAGCCAATAATTCTGAAATCATGACGATGTCTGCACAGGAATATAAAACAACTTTGGCCAAAGGTAAAGTAATTACCGGAACAGCAGATGCAAAAAGAGTGGTAGGTGTAGGAAACAGAATAAAAAGCGCTGCTGAAAGATATTATCAAAGTATCGGCAGATCAGCAGATCTCGCTAATTATAAATGGGAATTTAATCTTTTACAGAGCAACGAGCTAAATGCCTGGTGTATGCCGGGTGGAAAAGTAGCGGTCTATACAGGTATTTTGCCGGTAACAAAAGATGATAACGGACTTGCAGTGGTAATGGGACACGAAGTATCTCACGCATTGGCAGGTCATGGTAATGAAAGAATTTCCCAGGCAATGGTAGCTCAATATGGAGGGGCTATTTTAGGAAGCACCATATCCAATGCTCAATGGGCAAATATTTTCCAGCAGGTGTATCCGGTAGGTTCCCAGGTGGCATTGCTGAAATATGGTAGAAATCAGGAGTCTGAAGCAGACCAAATGGGGCTATATCTGATGTCTATGGCAGGTTATGATCCGAGAGCGGCGATCCCATTCTGGAACAGAATGGAAGCAGCTTCTAAAGGGAGCAGCAGACCTCCTCAGTTTTTATCTACCCACCCTAATCCTGAAACAAGAATTTCTGATATTCAGAGAGATCTTCCTAAGGCATTAGAATATTATAAGGCTGCGGGCGGAAAAATATAGTTATTAGAATTTTAATTTTGAAAAAGCCTTATTAAATTTTCCTTACATTTGATAAGGCTTTTTAATTACTAAACACAAAATTATGAAGAGTTTATCAATTACCGGACTTATTCTTTTAGCTGTATCAGCTTTACTTTTTTACCTGACTACTGATTTTGCCGTAGAGCAGATTAAGCTTTCTCATATTATGGGAATTATGGGTGGAATAGGCATAGGGCTTATTATTGGTGGAATGGTAGGATACGTAAGTAAAGGAAGCGCCATCAAAGAAGAGCAGAAGAGGAGGGAATTTAAGCAGCTGCAAAAAGATAAAGAAGAATTAGAAAAACAGGCTGCCGAAATCGCTAAACGTCAGGCAGAACTGGAAAACCAAAATAAAAATCCTCAAATGTAATTTGAGGATTTTTTGAATAGTTGTTATTTTCAATGAATTAATTAAAATTTATATCCAACCCCTACCATAAATAAATTAGGGCGGTTGTCGTATCTGATTTCTTCACCGGATACCCTGTTGATGAAATTTCTTTCATCCTTACTTAAAGCCCCTTCGTATCTTGCATTGATAATCAGTTTCTGAATTTCAAGCTGAGCTCCGAACTGGTATCCCACGGTAAAGTTATCTCTTGCATTTTCCTTGAAGTCGTTGAACGTATCTTCTTTACTCAAATTATAACTTGCCACAGGACCTATAAAAACACCTAATGTATTTCCTAAGATATTGTATCCCAAAAGCACTGGCAAATCTATACGGTTGTTCTTAATGTCGAATGTTGTATTGGCTGCCGTATATTCATTTTTAAAAGAAGTGTAATACAATTCCGGCATTACATAAAATGAAGTCGGAAGACCTACTTTCAAGGAAAGTCCCACGTTAAAACCTACATTATTTTTACCTTCATTATTGGCAGCATCCACTACAGTTCCTTTGATGTTTTCCCAAGACGGAGAACCTGTAGGGAAAATTAAATTGGCTTTACCGGCAAGAGAAATTTGTGCAGAAGCAAATACGGAAAAACTTATTAATGCTATACTAAGTACCTTTTTCATTATCGTCTAGTTTTGTGATTGTATTTTCAATAGTTTTATTATTTTCTAGTAGATATTCTCTTAGTTCCTTAAACAACTCTGATGAATAAACGAAGTCGATGAGGTTTTTATTGCCTGCAGTAATCAGAATATCTTTGTTTCCTTCCCACTCCTTAATTCCCAATCTCAGATAAACAATCTTTTCCCCAATCGTCATTACGGAATTCATATCGTGAGTATTGATAATGGTTGTGGTATTATATTCTTTGGTGATCTCAAGCAATAAATCGTCAATTACATTTGAAGTATATGGGTCCAGCCCTGAATTAGGTTCATCACAGAACAGATATTTAGGGTGGTTTACGATGGCTCTTGCAATAGCTACACGCTTCTGCATCCCCCCGGAAATTTCAGACGGAAATTTTCTATTGGCCTTATCCAAATGAACTCTTCCTATTACTTCAAAGACCCTCCTTTTCTTTTCTCTGAAAGTAAGGTTGGTAAACATATCCAGCGGGAACATAATGTTCTCCTCTACAGTTAAGGAATCAAACAAGGCACTTCCCTGAAATAAAGTACCTATTTCAGATCGTAAATGCTGTTTTTCTTCCCTGTTCATGACATTGATATCTCTTCCATCAAAAAGGATTTCCCCTGAAGAAGGCTGATAAACATTCAATAAGCTTTTAAGAAAAACTGTCTTTCCTGAACCGCTCTGCCCAATAATTAAATTTACTTTTCCTTTCTCAAAAGTGGTTGAAATTCCTTTAAGTACTTCAACTTCATCAAAACTCTTTTTAAGATTTTTTACCTCAATCATCAGCTTAATATTAATTGGGTTAAAATTAATTCCGAAATGATAATGAAAACCATGGTCCACACTACAGCCTGTGTACTCGCTCTACCCACTTCCAGGGATCCTCCTTTTACAAAATATCCGAAATAAGCGGGAACCGTTGCGATAATGAAAGCGAATACTGTTGTTTTAGCAAAAGCATAGTAGATGAACAGGTTAGGCATATACATCTGAATACCGGTTATATAATCATTTTCCGTCCAGTTGCCTGTAAGAATTCCTGCCATATAACCACCTCCGATACCAAATACAATACTGATGGCGATTAATAATGGATTAAATAAGACACATGCTATTATTTTAGGGAATATCAGGAAATTCGGAGAATTTACTCCCATGATATCCAGAGCGTCAATCTGTTCCGAAACCCTCATCGTACCAATACTGGAGGCAATATAAGAACCTACTTTTCCCGCCAGGATCAAACTGATAATAGTAGGGGAAAATTCAAGTACCAGAACTGCTTTGGTAGCATATCCCACAAAGGTGGTCGGTATAGGGAAGGAAGACGCATCGAAATTGTTGAACATCTGAATAGCAACTACCGCTCCTACGAATATAGAGGTAAAAACCACCAACCCGAATGAATTGACTCCTAAATCATTGATCTCTCTCATGAACAGCTTCCAGAATACCCTCATTTTCTGAGGCTTCTGAAGGGATTTCCCCAAAAGAATAATATATTCTCCTACAGCTGTGAAAAACTTTTTTAACATGCTGCTAAATTAACCTTTTTTTATTAAAGCATTATTTATTTTGCGTTTTTATCCCCACCAATTACTAATAAAACAGTTTTCAAAATAATAACCAGATCCAGAACAAAACTCCAGTTTCGGACATAAAATGCATCTGCCAAAACGCGTTTATTCATTTCTACTTCAATATTCCCGAAGTCACCCCTCAGACCATTTACCTGGGCCAAGCCTGTAATTCCTGGGTTTACCATGCTTCTTAAACTGTATCTCCCAATTTTAGGTTTATAATAATTGTCTACGGCAAGCATATGGGGACGCGGACCAACCACTGACATTTCTCCTTTTAAAACATTGATAAATTGCGGCATTTCATCCAAACTTGTTTTCCTTAGGAATTTGCCTATTTTGGTAATCCTGGAATCATTATCCTGTGTCGTTTTTGTAGAAGATTCTTCATTGACAACCATAGTTCTGAATTTAATGCAAGTGAAAACCTCTTCATGAAATCCATATCTTTTTTGAAGAAAAAAAACAGGTCCTTTGGTAGTTGCTTTTATGAGTACGGCAATAATGGGAAAGAGCCAGGAACAGATGAAGGTGAGCACCAGGATGGAAAAAACAACGTCAAACGTTCTCTTTACTAAAAAGTTGGCATAATAATCCAAAGGATATTTTGCCTGGTTTAAAACAGGTTGTGTTTGAATATAAGCCAGGTCGTAAAGAAAAAAGTCACTTTGGGTGATACTGGGAATCAGAGAAACATGAACTTTATGGGCTTCCGCTCTTCTGAAAATTTCGTTTTCTGCATGTTCGCCCAGTGAATTCTCACTCGACAAGAATAAAGTATGGATTTCGTTTTCCTTCCAGAATTCCACAAGCTTGTCCGGACTAATATCATGATAAGGATAGTTGAAGATTCTGTATCCGTAGTCTGTCCTTTCGCTGAATATATTTCTTAAAATCTCGGTTGAACTGTTTTTGCCCAGAAACATCACATTCCTGTAATTGATCCCAAGGCTCCGGAAATATTTGATACCGAAGAATATAAGAGATTTCATAAGAAAAATAAAGAAAAATAAGTAAAAGGAAAGCCAGTAAATATCTGAGTTGAAAAAAACATTATAACTTACTTTTCCTATTAATAAAACCCCGATTATAAATAGTATGAAATGAATTAAAAGACGCTCAAGAAATAGGGTATAGGTCAAGTTTCTCGGAATATTATAAATTTTTGTCCTGCCACTCAGAAGCATCCAGAATAAAAATAACAATAAGAGAGAAAATATATTCTGATACCATGTTTCCCGATTATATTTTAAATCTTCATTTCTGCTGATAAAGAAAAAAATAAAGATAGATGCAATAACCAGGAGGTCAAGCAAAATGATAATCGACTTTAAATATCTAGAATATCGAATTCTTTGCATCTAATAAATACTATTAAAAACAATACTTCAAGCTAAATTACATATTTTTATGGGATGTTCAGATATTTATGAGTTTGCACTGAAGCCTGCCATTCCGGGTGAGCCAAAATAAAATCTGTGATTTTAGGATACATTTCATCACGTTTGCTCCATTCACTCTGAAGATATAGCTTACAGTTTTCCGAAACTTTGGCCGCCTGTTCCTCTGCAAAGGTAAAATCATGATTGTTGAAAATAATAACTTTCAGTTCATTCGCCCTCTGATAAATTTCCTCTTTCGGAAGGCCTGTCTTTTTAGGTGAAAGAGTAATCCAGTCCAAATGACCGCTCATCGGATAAGCACCTGATGTTTCAATATGGATGGAACATCCCAGTTCTTTCAATCTGGATGTTAATATGTCTAAATTCCACATTAATGGCTCTCCACCCGTTAATACAATTGTTTTACAATGTTTTGCAGCTGTTTCTGCAATCTCTTCAGCATTCATAAGAGGATGAAGATCAGGATTCCAGCTCTCTTTTACATCACACCAGTGACATCCGACATCGCAACCTCCTAAACGGATAAAATAAGCCGCTTTTCCGGTATGTGCCCCCTCTCCCTGTAAAGTGTAAAAATGCTCCATCACAGGGAGCATTTTACCTTCTTTTAATAAAATATCTTCTTCTTTGTTCATTTTAAAATTAGTCGTTATAGACCGAAGTTTTGTACGCAATGATGGTGTTTTTCATCAGCATCGCTCTTGTCATAGGTCCGACTCCTCCCGGAACAGGGGTGATCCAGCTTGCTTTTGTGGCACAACTGTCAAAATCCACATCACCTGCAAGGTGGTAACCTTTTGGAGAATCGTCGTCTACTCTTGTAATTCCTACGTCAATAACTACTGCTCCTTCTTTGATCATGTCTCCTTTTAAGAAGTGAGGATCCCCTAAAGCGGTAATAACGATGTCTGCTTTTTTAGTATATTCTTCAATGTCTTTAGTATAAGAGTGTGTAAGGGTAACGGTAGAGTTTCCCGGGAAATCTTTTCTTCCCATCAAAATACTCATAGGTCTTCCTACAATCTTACTTCTTCCGATGATTACACAGTCTTTCCCTTTTGTTTCAATATTATATCTTTCCAATAACGTTAAAATTCCGAATGGAGTCGCAGGTAAGAACGTATCCATTTCCAATGCCATTTTTCCGAAGTTTTCAGGGTGGAATCCGTCAACATCTTTTCTTGGATCGATAGCATTGATAATTTTTTCCTGATCGATCTGATCCGGTAAAGGCAACTGAACGATAAATCCGTCAACTGCTTTAGATTTATTTAATTCATCAATTTTTTCCAATAATTCAGATTCAGAAACCGTACTTGGGAATTTGATTAAACTGGATTGAAAACCTACTTCTTCACAGTCTTTCACTTTAGAGTTTACATACGCCTTACTTGCGCCGTTGTTCCCTACAAGAATAGCCACCAAATGAGGAGCCCTTCTTTTTCCTTCAAGGATTTTTTCAACTTCTACCTTGATTTCTGCTTTTATTTCTTTGGATACTTTAAGTCCGTCAAGAATTTCTGCCATTTTACTTTTATTAGATATTGAGTTCAAATTTACTTATTTCCTTTATAATAGTTGATCAATCCATTCGTAGAACTGTCATGAGACGTGATCATTTCACTATTTTCAAGCTCGGGCAAAATCTTGTTTGCCAAAACCTTTCCTAATTCCACTCCGAACTGATCAAAGCTGAAGATATTCCAGATCACCCCCTGAACAAAAATTTTATGTTCATACATTGCAATTAGCTGTCCCAATGAAAAAGGAGTTAATTCTTTGAACATAAATGAATTAGTAGGGGTGTTTCCGTGGAAAACCTTGAAATTTAATAATCTGTCTATTTCTTCATCAGATTTCCCGGAATTTCTTAATTCCTCTTCAACTTCCTCTTCCGTTTTTCCAAAAGCAAGCGCTTCAGTCTGAGCAAAGAAGTTGGCTAGCAATTTTTCCTGGTGATCAGAAATGTCATTACAGCTTTTTACATAAGCGATAAAATCTGCAGGAATCAATTCTGTACCCTGATGAATCAATTGGTAGAATGCATGCTGTCCGTTAGTTCCCGGTTCGCCCCAAATGATTGGTCCTGTTTCATATTCCACAAATTCTCCGCTTCTGTCAACACATTTACCATTACTTTCCATATCTCCTTGCTGAAGATAGGCTGCAAATCTGTCTAAATATTGTGAATAAGGCAAAATAGCATAGCTTGTTGCTGCATAAAAGTTACGATACCAGATTCCTAAAAGCCCCATTAAAACAGGAACGTTTTCAGAGAAATCCGCAGCCTGGAAATGCTGATCGGTATCAAATGCTCCTTTTAAAAGCTGTTCAAAGTTGTCATAACCTACCGCAAGGACGATACTCAATCCGATCGCACTCCAAAGAGAGTACCTTCCGCCAACCCAATCCCAGAATTCAAAGATATTTTCTTCTGCAATCCCGAATTTTTTAACTTCCTGAATATTAGTGGATAAAGCGACAAAGTGCTTGGCCACGTCTTCCTGTTTTCCTGCTTTTAAGAACCAGTCTTTTGCAGAATGGGCATTCGTCATTGTTTCCTGGGTGGTAAACGTTTTGGAAGCAATAATGAATAAAGTGGTTTCAGGATTTAAATCTTTAACTACTTCAGCTATATGATTTCCGTCCACGTTGGAAACAAAGTGAACTTGTAATCTGGTTTTAAAATGTTTCAAAGCGGAAACAACCATTACAGGCCCCAAATCTGAGCCTCCGATCCCAATATTCACAACATCAGTGATTTCTTTTCCGCTGAAACCTTTATGTTCTCCTGAAATAATGCTTTCGGAAAAAGATTTCATGTGCTGAAGAACTCTTTTGATCTGAGGTTTGATATTTTCACCGTCAACCAGAATCTCTTTATCGGAAAAATCTCTTAAAGCTGTATGAAGAACAGCTCTTCCTTCTGTTTCATTGATCTTATCTCCTGAGAACATTTTGGAAATGGCATCCTTTAACTGGCATTCGTCTGCAAGATTTAATAAAAGCTCTTTTGTTCGGGAGTCCATTAAGTTTTTGGAATAATCGAAAAGGAAATTATTTCTTTTTACAGAAAATTCTTCAAAACGGCTCGGGTTGTATTGGAAAAGGCTTCTTAAATCAAAATCATTACCTGCAAAATGTTCGTCAAGGGCTTTCCAGCTGTTGGTTTGTATAGGATTTATTTTTGATAGCATATTGTAGAATTATATATAAACAGGAATAGTTTACAGCGTTGAAAAATATTTCAAAACCAAGCATATAATTTCCTGGTTTGCAAATTTAAGGAAAAATAAAACCCCAAATAAATTTGAGGTCAATAAATAACATTTTTTTAAAGTAAGGCACGGAGATTCATCTGAAGCCTTTATCGATTATGGGAATAAGAGATCGGAAATATTCTTATTCATACTCCGTTTCATTCAGGATAGTTTCTAATTGCTTGGCGTAGCGTCCGTAAATATATTTTGTCCATAAAACAATACTTGCTACCACAAATAAAGTTCCTATCAATACCACCAAAATTAAAGTTTGCTGATGAGATGAAGCAAGGTCAGAAATTGACTTTCCCTTTTCTTCAAGCTGATTATAAATAGCCAGACCAATTGTTAATAGAAAGTGAGGCAGCAAAAGAAACCCGAAAGACTGGTATCTTTCCATGTTCAGACGCAGTTCGTAATAGATTTTCCACAGGCTGTTTCTTGTATTTCCGGTGTACAGTTCAGTCTGTTTGTAAAATTGATAGAACCCATAAAGATAATAAGAGGAAATTACTACCAACATGGCATAGGACGTATAATAAATGACATATTGTGAAGAAGGAAATCCGAATTGAAATGGGAAAAAAGCGATTAATATAATGGCTATAACCTGCATTACAAATTCCCTTTTCATTGTTCTCTGGATGCGTTCAATAGGATGTTTGCTCTCCTTTAGCTTTTTTATAGAGTCGGGAATATTGATATCTTCATTGTTCTCATTATTCCATTCATTTTTTAATTGATCAAAATTCATAACCTGATTTTTTTATGATTTGCTGTATTTTTTCTTTTGTTCTGTTGAGTTTTACACGGGCGTTGCCTTCACTTAGCCCGAGATGGTTTCCGATTTCACGATGAGAAAGCCCTTCCATAAAGTAAAAGATGATAGCTTTTTCCAAAGGATTGAGCTCCTGGACCGCTTTATAAAAAATCTCCAATTGTTTATCTTTTGCAGGATTGTATTCTTCGGTCTGTACTTCAAAATGATGAGGTGCGTCGGAATGATTCGTCGTTCTTTGTTTTTCTTTTTTTAAATAAGTAATAGCAGTATTGATGGCTACACGGTACATCCATGTGGAAAATTCACTGTTTCCTTTAAAGCTCTGATAAGATTTCCAGAGCTGTATCATTATTTCCTGCTGGAGGTCTTCCCGGTCCTCTAACGAATCAGCATACATTCTGGAGGCCTTGTATAAAATGCCTTTGTGCTGATTGACCTGTTTCAAAAATGTGATTTCTGTTTGATTGTTCACCGTATTTCTCTGGTTTTGTTACAGGTTGCTAATTGGTTTTACAGTATATCCTTTAGATTTTAATAAACTGATCAATCCGTTATCTCCCCATAAATGGCCGCTTCCCACTGCGAAAAATGAACGTTCCTTTTTCATCATTTCCGGCATCTTTTCAACCCAGTTTTTATTTCTGTTAGAAAGCATAGCTTCTTCCTGTTTTTCATTCATGAATCTTTTGTCTTTAAGAAGCATATCTAATGTTTTGAGGTCCTCATTTTTGAAGGCATTAATCGTTTTTTGCATCAGGATTTCATATTCTTTACCCATTTTCAGTTGAGCGATAATGTCTTTTAAATGGTATGCCTTGTTTATAGAATTCAACTGATCGTTAACACTTTCCAATCCTTTAATACTTTTTTTCTCCTTTAATGCCTTTTGCAAAAGCTCTAATTCATACATTTTCACCTCTGTTTGCGGACACGGAATTGCTTTGGTGGAAATAAGAGCATATAATGCCTGAGAACTGTAATTGTCTACATTTTGTAAATTAGTGTGATACTCTTTTAAGATTTCATCTAATTCATTTGCCTCTGTAGAAGTAAGCTGTTCAGAGATCTTTTTATCTGCCTGAAGCATTTTTTGTAAGGCGGTCATTTCTCCCGGATCTGTATAATTGATTTCCATGACAAGGCTTTCCGATTTTTCAAGAGCTTTAAGTACTTTGGGCTTCATTTCAAAATCTTTTTTGCACATTACATGGATTGTTCCAAGCAGATAAGAAGGTTGAGACAGTCCGTTCCCTGAAATTTCCCATAAAATACTTTTGTCCTGTGCCTTTGTAATAACAGCTGTGAATGATAATAAAACGGCTAATCCAAATGTAACTAATTTTTTCATGATATTATTTTTTGATTTTTTATGGTTTTAATGAGTAGGTAATAGAGTGAAAAGTTTCGTTACAGTTTTTTTTGAAAAAAATAAAAGAAAAACCTCCGGGGGAACCGGAGGCTTGTAAAATCTAAAATTATGATGATAACCGAGAGGTTAGGATAGCATGATCAATCATTCAGAAAGGGTTGGAGTATTGTTTTTCAAAGGCTTTCTTTTTCTTAAAAAATATATGACTAATCCCAGTATTAATAAAATTGGCCAAACAGTAATCAATCCTACTGCAATTTTTTGAATCAGGTAAAAACCTTCTACAAAAGCATTTTTAGCATCGTAGATAAAATTGAATTTATATTTATTATCAATATTATGGGAATTGGTTATAGCAATTTCAGCAATGCGGAGTTTAGGTTCCTTGATGTAAATATCAATAGTACTGTATTTCAGATTATCGGTAACATCCATATTGGCGAGCTGTTGCAAATTATCTTCCGTCATATTTTCATCTCCCATTTTCACCTTGTCTTTATTGGTTTTCAGTTGAGAGATATTTTCGCCGGTTTTTTTGATTCTTTTCCCTTCCAGTTCTGCATACTTTATATTTGCAGTTACATCCTCCGCATTGATGACCCTTGAGTTCAAAAACAGTTTTTTATTATTGATTAGAGTCAAAAGCTCACCCAATCTTTCTGTAGGGACACGCACCTGCATCGTGTTTTCTGTCTGATATTTCTTTACCAGCATCGCATTTTCATTGGAAGTATTGTAAATGTCTTCCGAAATTACATTGCTGTGTAATTCACTATGAGTTACGAATCCTCCCAGATCCTGAACTGATTTTTCAATGGAAATCGTCGCTTCATAAACATCCTTCACTTCCATATTGACATCTGCTGTTTTGATGAATTGTTTATCTTTTACCTTCATATTGGCAACAGAAGAAACACTGTCGGAAATCATAGCCGAAGCAGAATCTGCGGAAGCCGATAGTTCATAATCGCTTGCTGTTGCCTCGCCTTTTTTACATGAGTATACACCTAAAAGCAGTAATGATGCTAATGATAATTTGATGTAAGTGGTTTTCATAATGTTGATTTTTATTGTTTTGCTTACCTCAAAGTTCAGCCTGATTTTTTTGTAATATTTGAAAATTGCAAGTAAAAAATTTGTAAATAAAATAGCATGGATAAATATATGTAAATCAATACTTTGTAAAACGCGTGATTAAATTAAGGCTTAATTTCGGATTGATTTTTGCATGCTTTTTACAAACCAAAACCACCATAATAACTATGTCCAGCCCTTTTTCCAAAATCAAAAACGCAATAGAGTTATTCAAGTCAATAGACTTTGATCAGCTGAGTGCCATTTCTCAAAAAGTGGACCTTCCGAAACTGATGCATAATTTTTCAAAATTAGATGACAAACAGTTGAGCGGATTAATGAAAATGCTTGATCCGGATAAACCGAAAAAAGAGCTTCCGCCCATTGATGGAGATTTCTACGATATCTATCATACGCTGACACCGGAACAAAGAGACATTCAGCTTAAAGTAAGGGCTTTCATGGAAAAAGAAGTGAAACCTCTGGTCAACCACTACTGGCTGAGAGATGAATTTCCGTTTGAATTGATTCCGAAATTCCAGAAGCTGGATATCTGCGGAGTAACCTATGAAGGATACGGCTGTCCCGGAATGCCGTTTTTGATGGAAGGGGTCATTGCAATGGAAATGGCGAGAATTGATGCATCTATTGCCACTTTTTTTGGAGTACAGTCCGGATTGGCTATGGGCTCTATCTACATCTGCGGATCCGAAGAACAAAAACAGAAATGGCTTCCACAAATGCAGAAATTCGAGAAAATCGGCGCGTTTGGATTAACGGAGCCGGAAGTAGGTTCGGGAGCAGCAGGTGGTTTAACGGTAACCTGTAAAAAAACACCTGAAGGCTGGATACTGAACGGACAAAAAAAATGGATTGGAAACGCAACTTTTGCTGACCTGGTGATCATTTGGGCAAGAGATCTGGATAATGGGGAAGTAAAAGGGTTTATTGTAGAAAAAGATAATCCCGGATATTCCGTAGAGAAGATCAAAGGGAAAATGGCCTTAAGAATTGTTCAGAACGGACTGATCACGTTAAAAGACTGTCTGGTTACGGAGGAAAATCGCCTCCAGAATGCCAATTCATTTAAAGATACGGGGAAAGTCCTGCGTATGACAAGGGCCGGAGTGGCGTGGATGGCAACGGGATGTGCAAGAGGAGCTTATGAAAGTGCATTGGATTATACCAGAAAAAGAGAACAATTCGGAAAACCTATCGCTTCATTCCAGATGATTCAGGGACATCTCGTAGAAATGTTATCGAATCTCACCGCTATGCAAACGATGGTATTCAGATTATCCGAAATGCAGGACGAAGGGATTCTGAAAGATGAGCACGCTTCTTTAGCCAAGGTTTTCTGCACCTTGAGAACCAGGGACATTGTTTCCAGGGCACGTGAAGTAATGGGAGGAAACGGAATTCTTCTGGAGTATGATGTTGCAAGATTTGTTGCTGATGCGGAAGCCATTTATTCCTATGAAGGAACGAAAGAAATCAATTCATTAATTGTAGGAAGGTCTATTACAGGCTTCAGTGCATTTGTATAATTTAAAAATGAATGGTCAATAGTCAATTAACCTTGTTGTCAATTTTAAGAATTCACTTGCGAAGCAAAATTCACGATTGACCTTTCACTTAACATATTAGCTTACTAAAGCTTTATATTTTTCTTTATTATCAATAATCATCCAAAGGTTGATCAGGAACATCACTCCCGCAATTGTCATTCCCATGGGAGATTTATCCATGGTGAAAACATGAACAACAATTCCTACCATTACAGGTAAAATAACAATAGCTCCTAAAGCTCTTGTTTTTGGGAAAATAAATAATAGTCCCCCAATGATTTCTACAATTCCAACTAATGGCATCAACCAGCTGATTTCTCCAAAAGCAGCGAAAAGCTTCATTTGTTCCGGAGTGGGTTTCTCCATGGGCATATAATTAAAGAATTTGTTCAATCCGGCATTAATGAACATAAGCCCGAAAAGTAAGCTTACAATGAATTTTACTATTTTCATGATTCTTGGATTTTTTATCAAATTTAAATAAAAAACACATTGATATTCTCTCATTAGAGAATTTTTTATTATTTCATGCCTTATACTTTATATATTTGCTAAACCAAACCAACTAAACAGTAATATTATGTTGAAAAATCTTCAAAAATTAAATCGCGAAAACTTAAAGAAAATCAATGGTGGTGCGGAACCTTGTGATATAGCACCGATAGACTGCCCATGCATTGTTCCTCCCGGTCATCCGTGCCTTGGAGGTGGTGATCCGGGTGGTGGCGGGACATTAGGATATTGCCCGAATGACGGAGCCTATATTCCTTGTGATCAGCTTTGTTCTGACGGCAGACAGCCGCTCTGTCCTTTATAATTAAAAAAGCCCTCCAACCGGAGGGCTTTTTTAATCCTTTTCTTGTAAGGTGATATTTTTAGAGATTTTATAGCTTTTTTTCTTTTTATGAGGCTTCTCTTCCTCTCCAAGTAATCTTCCCCAAGGTTTCAGATCTTCCACTCTTTCAAAGATGATCTTAATAATGGCGATGGCCGGAATACAGAGAAACATACCCGCAATACCCCAAAGGTGCTCTCCTATTACAATACCAATAAACGAGAACAGTGCATTGATTTTCACTTTGGAACCTACAACAAAAGGAAGAACAATATTTCCGTCGATAATGTGAACTCCTACATACCCGATAATAACATAAATGCAGGTTGCCGGTGTACTGGTAGCAAAAGCAATAAAGCACGATATTAAAAGGGAGATAAGTATTCCCAAATAAGGAATCACATTCAGCAATCCCGTTAAAACGCCTAAGAGAACAGCATACTTCACTCCTAAAACACTAAGCACAATAGTCGTAAATATGGATACAATAATCACCTGAAGACAAAGCCCTATGATATATTTTTTGGTCATCACCCTTACTTCGTTGACTACTTCCTGCACACTGGATTTATGCTTTTCATTAAAAACAGAAACGATGAAGTTGTTCAGAATTCTTCTGTAATTCAAAATAAAAATGAAAAAGAGAATAAAGAATATAATAAAACCAATTCCGGTTGAGAATATGCCAAAAGTAAAGCCGAGAATTACCCCGGAAGAAGATAAAAGCTTATTTAAGCCCTGATCAAGATAATCCAGCTGCTCATCAATTTTTACATGAAAAGTCTCAGAAACCCATTTTTGAAGGCTGTTGAAAACCGTATCAAATTGTGCCCTTAAATGAGGTATATCTTTGCTGAAACTGGACAGCTGTGATCCAAAGAAATATATAAGTCCGGTTAAAATAATCAGCATGATCATCACAGAAGTCATGGTAGATAAAGATCTCGGGAACCTTAGCTTTCTTTCCATAAAAGTAGCCACCGGCAAAAACAGCATAGCCATTAAAAATGCAAGGAAAAAAGGAGAAAGAATACTCTGGCCTAAAGCCAGAAGATATCCGATACCAATGATGGAAACGACAACAAGGGTAAGTTTCAGGAGAAAAGGGATTCTAAAAAAGTTCATTTTGCAGTTATTCAGTATAAAAATACTAAAAAGCCCTTAATTGGAAGGCTTCATCATCTTTATAATTTGATTAATTTATTTCTTCCGCAAAGTATGAAAATAAAACTCGCTCCAACTATGGAGCGAATTTTTTATTGAGAGTTAATATGTATAAATTTTTATTTTTCGATAGCGATGTCAATTACTTCCTCCATTCTGTTTACGTAATGAACTTTCAGGTTTTTTAAATAATCTTTCTTGATTTCTTCCACATCTTTTCTGTTAGCTTCACAAAGAATTACATCTTTAATTCCGGCTCTGGTAGCTGCTAAAAGCTTTTCTTTAATTCCACCTACAGGAAGCACTTTACCTCTTAAAGTAATTTCCCCCGTCATGGCCATATGCGGTTTTACTTTTTTATTCTTAAAAGAAGATACCATGGATGTTAACATCGCAATACCTGCAGAAGGTCCGTCTTTAGGTGTTGCCCCTTCAGGAACGTGAACGTGGATGTTTTTCTTTTCCAGATCCTCCTGATCAATTCCAAGCTCATGATGCTTCGCCTTAATATACTCTAAAGCAATTGTAGCCGATTCCTTCATCACGGTTCCCAGATTACCGGTCATCGTAAGAGTTCCTTTACCATTGCTTAAAATACTTTCAATGAATAAGATATCTCCTCCCACACTTGTCCAGGCCAATCCTGTAACCACTCCCGGGACTCCGGTAATTTCAGATAAGCTCTTCGGTCTTGGGACTCCTAAAATTTCATCTACTTTTTCAAGAGAAATTTTACGGTCGTATTCTTTCAATAATGCCGTTTGTAAAGCTACCCAACGGGCAATGGAAGCGATTCTTTTCTCTAAAGATCTTACTCCGCTTTCAGAAGTATGTGCTTCAATAATATGCTTAAGTTCAGAATTTCCAAGCTTGAATGATTTAGAATCCAAACCATTTTCCTCCTGCTGCTTTTTGATGAGGTGTCTTTTGGCAATCTCTATCTTTTCTTCCAATGTATATCCTGCGATTTGGATGATCTCTGTTCTGTCCAAAAGAGGAGTCTGTATCGTTGAAAGAGAGTTGGCTGTAGCAATGAACATTACTTTAGATAGATTATAACCCATTTCTAAGAAATTATCATAGAAAGATTTATTCTGTTCAGGATCAAGAACTTCCAGAAGCGCTGAACTCGGGTCTCCGTGAAGACCTTGCCCGATCTTATCAATCTCATCCAAAACAATAACAGGATTCGATGTTCCGGACTTTTTAATAGACTGGAGAATTCTTCCGGCCATTGCACCAATATAGGTTTTTCTATGTCCCCTGATCTCACTTTCATCATGAAGGCCACCCAATGATAATCTTACGTATTTTCTGCCTAAAGCATCTGCAATTGATTTTCCTAAAGAAGTTTTACCCACTCCGGGAGGACCAACCAAAAGAAGGATAGGAGATCTCATATTGTTTTTCAATTTTAGAACAGCCATATGTTCCAAAATCCTTTTTTTGATATCTTCCAGTCCGAAATGAGCCTTATCTAAAACTTTTTCGGCTCTGGCAATGTCAAAAATATCTTTAGTATAAGTTTCCCAGGGAAGATCCGTAAAAAAATCCAGATAATTTCTCTGAACATTATAATCCGGAGAATTAGGGTTCTGGCGTTGAAGTCTGCCGATTTCTTTCTGGAAATGCTCCTCCACTTCATTGTTCCATTTTTTGGCTCTGGCTTTTTTGATCAGTTCTTCAACATCACTTTCCGGACCGCCTCCCAATTCCTCCTGAATGGTTCTGATCTGTTGATTTAAAAAATATTCTCTTTGCTGCTTATCCAGGTCTTTTGATGTCTTCTGATGAATCTGATTTCTCAATTCCAGTTTTCTGAAATCTTCATGCATCATCTCATAACATTTATTTGCCCTTTCTATCAGGTTTTTCTCTTCAAGCAGTTTCTGCTTGTCTGCCGGTGAGAAATTAGCATTGGTGCAGATGAAATTTAATAAATCATCATTATTATTGATGTTTTTAATCGCAAAATTGGCCGCGTTGGGAATGTTAGGATCAAGTTCGATAATCTTTAAAGCCAGATCCTTGATGTTTTCAAGCAAGGCTTCATATTCTTCTATATTTTTAGGCTTATTGTCTTTCAGCTTGGAAATTTCAGCTTTAAAATAAGGCTGTGTTTCAACGTACTTTTTGACCTTAAACCGGTGAAACCCTTTAGTAATGGCTGTAATATTCCCTTCAGGAAGCTTGATGATTTTGATGATCTTAGCCAAGGTACCAATCTGAAAAAGATCCTTCTCGGCAGGTTGCTCTAAATCTGAATTTTTCTGGCTGATAATTCCGATAAGATCTCCATTTTTTTGGGCCTCTTCAAGCAGTTGTATAGATGTTTTTCTTCCTGCCGTAATAGGAATCACCACATTCGGGAACATTACCATATTTCTTACGGGAAGTATAGGGAATATTTTCTGTTCGGAATTTTTCTCAGTCTCGGTAAGGTCGGAAAGATTGATCTCCTCGGCCACAATATCGAATCCGTCGCTGATTATTTCTTCTAAACTCATATCTTCAAATTCTGTCATAGTCAATCGAATGACAAATTGTCATTTCAGTTTTAAATCGTTAAAGTGATATTTTGATAATATACTGCAAGAATACCAGATATACTATATCATTTTAAATGGCACAATACTTATGCCATTTGTATTTTGGTGAGAAATCTGGTCAAAATTTCCTTTTTTGTATAAGATTGAGTTTAAAAAGATTAAAAAAAGCATATACGTTTCTGTAATTTCTTAAAAATGTGTATTTTCGCAAACTGATAAAAAACTATAATTTATAAAATGGCAATTTTAGGACAGATTAGGAATAGACCTTGGCTTTTGATGGGAGTAATTGCGTTGGCACTTTTAGCCTTCTTGGTGAATCCTGACAGTATCGATAAGGTTTTTGGAAAAAATCCTGATGTTTTAGGAAAAGTGAATGGTGAAAAAATTACTCGTGAAGAGTACAATGATCAGCTTTTCGTACTTCAGCAGCAGGCAGAGCAACAAGGTCAGCCAAAGAATGGTCTTGAAGAACAGGCTTGGCAATTGTTGGTGCAATCTAAGCTTATCAAGCAACAATTTGAAAAAATGGGGTTTGAAATGACGGAAGATTACTTTTGGAATCAGATCCAGTATGATCAGTTGTTTGCCCAAAACCAGCAATTCTTCGATGAGAAAGGGAATTTTAAAACCCAGGAACTTAAAAAACAAATTGAAGAATTAAAGAATGCTAGTCCTGAAGGTTACAACCAGTGGTTGAAATCTAAAAAAGCTATCGAATACAGATTGATGGCAAGACAGGTATTTGCAAACCTTTCTGCAGGAATCACGACAGGGAAGAAAGAAGCTGAAGAATTAATGAAGCAGAGAGACCAGCTTGCTGATATCGATTTTGTAAAAATTGATTATGCGGCTTATCTTCAAAAAACTAAAATCAATGTTTCTACTGAGGATCTTGCCAATTATATTAAGCAGCATCCTGTCATGTTCAAAACAGAACCGAGCAGAAATATTGGGATCGTATATTTTCCTTCTCAGCCAAGTGCAGCAGATGAAGCAGCAACTCAGAAAGAAATTACAAAATTATTTTCAGGAGGTACGGATGCCAGTGGAGGTAAGGAAAATTTCCAGAATACAACCAACGATTCTATGTTCGTAATGGCTAATTCTGATATGCCTTTCAGTAATCAGTATTTAAAGCCTAATCAATTGCCTCAGACTATTCAGGGGCAGATTGCAACTGCTGCAATCGGTCAGACTTTCGGCCCTTATAAAGAGCAAAACGTTTATGTAGTATCTAAGCTTTTAGATAAAAAAACATCTGATTCTACATTATCAAGACATATCCTTATTGCATTCAAGGGAAGCCCTGCAGGAGAAGGTGTTACAAGGTCTAAAGAAGCGGCTAAAAAATTAGCGGATTCTATTGGAGCTATCGTAAAAACTGATCCGGCTAAATTTACAGACTTCATTAAGCTTTCCAATGACCCTAATTCTGCGGCTCAAGGAGGAAGCTTAGGATGGACTACACCGGAAACGCCTTTTGTTCCTGAATTCTTAACCTACCTTGCAAACAATCCTAAAGGAGCAACAGGAGTGGTGGAAACACAATTCGGATACCATATCATTAATATTCAGGATAAAAAACCTGGAGCAATGGGTTATAAAGTGGCTAACCTTGTGAAAGCTGTTAAGCCTTCCGAAGCTACTGAAGCTGATACGGATAAAAAAGCAAGAAGATTTATCCAACAGGTTCAAGGAAAATCTTTCAACGATTTCGTAAATATTGCTAAAAAATCTAATTACCAGTTCTCTAATCCTAAAGCGGCTAAAAGATTCGATGGTCAGCTACAAGGTTTAGGTACGGATAAAGATTCTGAGATCCTTGCATGGGCATTCGATAAGAAAAGAGAGAAAGGAGATACAGAATTTTTTACGGTAGACGGAACAGGAGATAAAATTGTAGTATATCTTAACGGAAAACAGGAAAAAGGCCTTGCTGATCCGGAATCTGTAAGAGACCAGATCGAAGTTATTGTTAAAAATAAATTGGCGGCAAAACAAATCTCTGATAAAATTGCTGCAGCCAAAGCATCCAACTTAGATCAGATTGCAAAAATGTTTGCCACTACAAAACAAACGGCACAGGTGAATCTTTTAAATCCTTCAGTAGGCGGATCAATGGAGCCTAAAGTTGCAGGTGCTGCATTTGGAGTTAAAAAAGGTAAGATTTCTAATGCGGTTGAAGGAGGTACAGGAGTTTATGTGCTGATCAAAAAGAATGAAACCGTAAACAAACAACCGGGAGATCTTAAACAACTGACAGAATCTATTACCCAGAGAAATGCGGGAATGTTCGGGCAGGCATGGATGAAGAGTTTACAGGATAATGCAGATATTGAAGATTATAGAATTGAGATCTGGAGTAAGCTTGGAACACAGCAACAATAAAAATAAAATTCATTTATATAAAGCGGCAAACTTTTTGCCGCTTTTTTTGTATTTAACGCAGAGCAAGAAAGAAAAACATTAATTTAAATGTCTTATATTTGCTCATAGAAAAAATTTAGCAAGTGAAGTTCAGTAAAGAATTAAAAGCTGGTGTGATCGCACTTTTGGCTATTGTAGGCTTTGTGTTATTATTTCAATTTATGAAAGGCAGAAGTCTTTTCACTACCGATAATATATTTTACGCAAGATATGATAATGTAGAAGGACTGGCTCAATCTTCTCCTGTTTCGATCAACGGATTAAAGGTGGGGCAAGTGGATAAGATTATTCCTCAGACTGCAAAAGACGGGAAAATCCATTTTATTGTAAAAGTTACCATAGATAATAACTTTGAATTCTCAAAGAATTCTACCCTTGAAATTTTCGAGCCGGGATTAATGTCCGGTAAGGAGATGAGAGTAAATCTAATGTATGGTGGCCCCACTGCAAAAGATGGAGACACCTTACAGGGTGCTTTCAAATTATCCATGATGAATAACCTGTCTTCTCAGGTAGGGCCTGTTAAAGACCAATTACAGGTTGTCCTTCACCGTGTAGATTCATTAATGACTAATGCGAATCAGCTAGTAGACGCTCAGAACAGGGCAGAAATCAGAGCATTATTAAGCAATCTTAATAAAACTGTTGGCGCATTGCAAACTACAGCAGCAAGTGTAAATTCATTGGTAGGAAACAATGATCCTAAACTTCAAAAAGTATTGGATGATGCGAGCTTAACGATGCAAAGTGGTAAAGTTACATTAGATAAATACGGAACCCTGGCTGAAAGCATTGATACTAAAAAGCTGAATGCTACGATTGCTAATTTAGATGCCACAGTAGGAAAACTGAACCAGGTGATCGGTGGAATTGATAGCGGACAGGGAAGCTTAGGGAAGCTAATGAAAGACGAGCAGCTTTACAACAATCTGAATTCTGCATCTACAAATCTGAATTCGTTAATCGAAGATATGAAGGCCAATCCGAAAAGATATATCAACTTCTCCGTTTTTGGTAAGAACAATAAAGACTAATAACTCATAAACCTTATGCAGTATATTGATAATATAATTTTCCTGATTTTATTAGTTGCAGGTTTCGGGCTTTTTGCAAAAAGCTTACAAAAGATCTATCGGAATATCAGATTAGGAAGAGAAATCAACCGGAATGACAGAAAAGCTGAACGTTGGGAAACCATGGCTAGAGTGGCAATGGGCCAGAGCAAAATGGTAAAACGTCCTGTTGCAGGGATTTTACACCTTTTTGTGTATGTTGGTTTCATTATCATCAATATAGAACTTATAGAAATTATTGTTGACGGATTATTCGGAACACACCGGTTTTTGGCAACGATCTTAGGACATGGATTTTATAATGCTTTTACGGCAACACTGGAAATTCTGGCTCTTTTAGTCGTTATTGGTGTTGTTGTATTCTTTATCCGAAGAAATTTTTACGGAGTTAAGAGATTAACGATGAAAGAGCTTTTCGGATGGCCAAAGCAAGACGCGAACTGGATCCTGATCATTGAATTTGCTTTAATGGTGGCTTTCTTTACGATGAATACTTCTGATTGGGTACTGCAACAGAAAGGTTTACTTCCTGAACACGGAAGTTTCCCGATCAGTTCCACTATTTTGGCTCCTATCTTTAATAACTTTGGAGACAGTTTCCTATTCTTTACAGAAAAAGCAGCATGGTGGTTTCACTTTGTAGGAATTTTGTTCTTCATGAACTATCTTTATTACTCAAAACATTTACATATTATTTTAGCATTTCCAAGTACCTGGTATGCTAATCTGGAAAAGAAAGGGAAATTTAATAACCTGGAATCCGTTACCAAAGAAATCAAATTGATGATGGATCCTAACGCAGATCCTTATGCTGCACCGGCGGAAGGCGAGACCGAAGCTCCGTCAAAATTCGGAGCGGAAGATGTGTTTGATCTAAACCAGGTTCAGCTACTGAATGCCTATTCCTGTACGGAATGCGGAAGATGTACTGCTGTGTGTCCTGCGAATATTACCGGTAAAAAGCTTTCTCCAAGATTAATCCTTATGAAAACCAGAGACCGTCTGGAAGAAGTAGGAAAAAATATTGATAAAAACGGAAAGTTTGTGGATGATGGTAAAAAATTATTAAACGATTATATTACCAAAGAAGAACTTTGGGCTTGTACCACATGTAATGCGTGTACCGAGGCTTGTCCTGTACTGTTGGATCCTCTTTCCATTATCTTTGAAATGAGAAGATTCCTGGTGATGGAACAATCAGCGGCTCCTCAGGAACTTAACCTGATGATGACCAATGTAGAGAATAATGCCGCTCCGTGGCAATATAATCAGGCCGATCGTTTAAATTGGGCAAATGATTAAAAGCTCAAAAGATGAAAAAATTACTCTTCATTTTCGTATTAATTTCAGGTTTTCTGGTGGCACAATCTGCAGATCAGAAAAAGATTCTTGAAGACTCTCAATCCATGATGGAGTTATTCAGTAAAAAAGATTACAACGGAATACTCAATCTTACCCACCCGGTTCTTTTTGAAAAAATCAACAGGGAAACGATGATTGAAGGCTTCAAAGCTATGTTTGAGGGAAATGAAGAATTCAAAATGGAAGTTATTAAGGTAGATAAGACTGCATTTAATGCTTCAGAAATTTTTTCAGGGAAAGACCAAATAAAATACGCATTCGTTACTTACCCGATGAAAATGAAAATGACTTTTCTGAAAGAGAAATTTGATGCAGAAAAGAAAACAGCAATGATAGGGATGATGGAAGTACAAGGGATGAAAGCAAAGTTTCTGGATGATAGTACTGTAGAAATAAGCAAAGAAAGCATGATTGTTGCAATCAATGATAAATCTACGGGGAATGTCTGGAAATATATGAATTATGACGAAACCAATCCTTTTTTTGCATCAGTAATACCGGTAGAAGTATTGAAGAAAGCCAAGGAGTACTATGCGGATTTTTTAATTAAACAAAAAGAAAATGCAAATTAAAACAATGGCAGAATATGCTGCCGAAGGAAAATCACCGGAAGTTTTGTTTTGGGTGGGCTGTGCCGGAAGTTTCGATGACCGTGCGAAAAAAATCACCAAAGCATTTTGCAAAATATTAAATAAAATAGGGGTAGAATTTGCCGTATTGGGACAGGAGGAAAGTTGTACCGGAGATCCTGCAAAACGTGCCGGGAATGAATTCGTTTTCCAGATGATGGCATTAACGAATATTGAGGTTCTTAACGCTTACGAAGTAAAGAGAATCGTAACCGCTTGCCCGCATTGCTTTAATACCCTGAAAAATGAGTATCCCAATCTTGGTGGACATTATGAGGTAATGCATCACACCCAGTTCCTGAAAAAATTAATGGAAGAGGGAAGATTAAAAATTGAAGGTGGCGCTTTCAAAGGAAAGAAAATCACTTTCCACGATCCTTGCTATTTGGGAAGAGCCAATGATGAGTATGAAGCACCAAGGATGCTGTTGGAAAAGCTGGATGCCGAATTGGTGGAAATGAAACGTTGCAAAACCAACGGCCTTTGTTGTGGAGCAGGGGGAGCACAGATGTTTAAAGAACCTGAAAAAGGAAATAAAGACATCAATATTGAAAGAACAGAAGAGGCTTTATCTTTTGAACCGAAGGTAATTGCTACGGGATGTCCTTTTTGCAATACGATGATGACGGATGGAGTAAAGCATTTTAACAAAAATACTGAAGTTGCGGTAAAAGATATTGTTGAACTTCTTGCCGAAGCAGAAGACTTATAAATTTTACCATCTGAAAAAATAGTATAAAACTCAGGAAAGCTCCTGAGTTTTTTTGTATTAAAATAGAACTCGATTTAATTTATTAATTTTGTACTTTAATTTATTGAAAATATGAAAATTGAAGAATCAAATGTTGTTGAAACCAACGACTACAGAGTTATTATATATCCGGCTTCAAGGCCTTTCACAACCAAAGAAGCAAAGACGATTACAGAGAGGTTATTTGATTTTTTGGCAACCTGGGCTGCGCATGGGAAGCCTCTTTCCTCATCCTTTAAAATTGAAAGGAATCAATTCATCGTTATCTGCGTAGATGAAGAAAAAGAAATGGCTTCAGGTTGCAGTATCGACTCCTTAGGAAAAGTGATGAGAGAGATCGATGAAGAATATCAACTGGGATTGTTCGACAGAATGAAAGCCAGTTATGTGGAGAATGGTGAGGTAAAAACTTTGAAGCTTCAGGAGTTTAAATCCAAACTGAGAAGCGGAGAATTATCAAAAGACATCGAAGTTTTTGATTTCTCTAAAAACACCTACCTTGATTTCTTAAGTCATTTTTTGCTGCCACTGGATAAAAGTTGGGCAGCATCTATATAAAAGAGAGTACATTGGAAAAAATAAAAAGTGGAAAGAGTTCCACTTTTTTGTTTTAAGTATATTTGTAAAAAACAAATAACTGATGTCTAAAATTTTATTCTTGACTACATCGCATAGCTATAATGATGACAGAATCTTCTATCACCAGGCAAAAGAACTGGAAAGTCAAGGATATAAAGTGAAAATCTGTAGTCTTTATGCGGATTTTCAGGGTATGATCGACGGTATCGAAGTGGAAGCTTATGGGATTTTAGATCACAGTATTAAAGAAAAGCATAAAAAACTTCAGGAGGTTTGTGACCATTTTCAGCCGGATTGTATTATTTGTTCGGAGCCCTTGACAGTAGTTGCAGCGAAAAAGATCAAGAGAGAGAAAAAGATCAGTATTATTTATGACATTACGGAATGGTATCCTTCCATGAGAATGGTTGAGAAATATCCATCCTATTTAAAACCTTTTCATGCCGTTAAGTTTTTCCTGATCCAATTATATGCAGGGTATTTAAGTACTCATTTCATTTTTGGGGAGAACACCAAAAAATTTCCGCTAGCTTATGTCTTTCCATTCAAAAAGAGTATCCTTTTACCCTATTTTCCGGATGATCGTTATATTCATCCTCATATTAAAAAACTAGAACCTGATAAAATTACCCTTTGTTACACAGGACAAATGTCTAAAGAGAAGGGTATTGGGAATTTTTTTGAGGCCATTGCCTGCTTACGTCAGAAACGGCCGCAGCTACAAGTAGAAATTCTTTTAATAGGAGGGACAAGAACAGAAAAGGATACCTTCTACTTTTCTAATCTTCTGAACCAATATAACTGGGATAATATCAGGATCGAAAAAGCGGCTTCATTTGAAACTTTTACCCAGGCGTATGCATCTGCGGATATTTGTTTTGATCTGAGAGAATTGAATTATGAAAATGATCATTGTCTTCCTATTAAGATATTCTATTACGCGGCTTCCGGAAAGCCTGTGATCTATACAAATTTAAAAGCAACCCGGGAACATGTGGATGTGTCAAAGTTTGGGTTCCTGGTAAATCCTGTAGACTCTGAAGCGATAGCGGATATTATATGGCAATATATTAATACTCCGGAATTGTATGATAAACACGCCCAAAATGCAAGAGAGGAATACGAAAAAAAATATAACTGGGGTATAATCCGGGATATATTTGTAGATTTCGTTACAAAAACACTGCATTAAGATGAAAAAGAATACTATTTTCAGGATTTTCTTTTCCCGGTTTTTAATATTGATATTAAATTTCGGACTTGTGATTTACACTACCAATATGTGGGGTAGTGAAGGGAAGGGAGTCATTTCAATAGTTATTGCAGATTTAACGATCATAGGATTTTTCAGTAATATTTTTGTAGGAAGCAGTGTTACTTATTTTGCTTCGAAATACAAAACAGAACAGATTCTTTTGTATGCCTATATATGGTCTGTACTGGTTGGGGTTTTTATTCCTGTATTTTTTAGTATGATCCGCACGGTGGAATATTTAGAGTATCTGATTTCCTTGTCGGTTTTATCATCCCTTCTTGCTGCCAATATCAACTTATTCGTAGGAAAGCAGAATATGAAGATGTTTAATTTGTTTACCATTTTACAACAGTTAGTCCATATCATTTTTATTATTGTCATCATATATATTTTGAAAGAGACTTCTGTTTCGGGCTACTTTATGGCACAGACAGGATGCTATGGGATTTTATTTTTTATCAGCGCTTTTCTGTTGCTCCGTTATCTTAAAATTTCGGATATTTCCTTTTCCAGGCAAGTCAGAAATACCATGTTCGATTATGGCTGGAAAATACAGACAAGCTCATTTTTACAGTTTTTGAATAATAGACTCTCCTTTTATTTTTTAGAGTATTATAAAGGAATTATGAGTGTAGGTATATACTCTATAGGTGTTGCATTTTCTGAGGCGATTTGGACGGTGAGCAGAAGCCTGTCTATAGCCCTATATGCAGATCTTGTAAATGACGAAAATGAAAATGCAGGTATTGAAAAAACAAAAATTTCCTTAAGGATAAGTTTCTTTACCACATTGGTTTTTATTGCATTGGTTTTATTATTACCTGCCAAGTTCTATGTCATGATTTTTGGCAAAGATTTTCAGCAGACGAAGCAGATTATCCTGCTTTTATCGCCGGGAATATTGGCTATTGCCATGAGTAATATTATAGGATATTATTTTGCCGGGGTCAATAAGCTGAGAATTTTGAATACCAAATCTATCATCGGAGTTGTTTTTACCATCATGTCATCATTTTTCATTATTCCATATTGGGGAATTGCAGGAGCCTGTATTGTGACTTCCATTTCTTACTGCCTGTCATCCGCTTTACTTTTCTGGAAATTTTACCAGATTACCGAATTCCATATTCAGGATTATTTTATTTCTAAAAACGAATTTCAGATATTACTCAATAAGCTGCTCAGAAAGAAATCGAAATAAAACTGGGTGATAAATCACATAGGTTTGCTAATCATAGCATCCGAAATTAAAATAAGTTTTATCTTTGCTGATAATGAGGAACATCGTATTTGGAATATTAATTATATTTTTCGCACTGCTAAGCTGTAGAAGTGGTGATGAAGATTCTTTACAGCAAATAGATCAGATATTACATCTTTATATTAAGAACAGTGCCGGTCAGGATCTTCTGAATAATAAAACTCCGGGCTATTTTTTTGCTTTCCCCATGAATGATATTAATGGGAACACCAATGTAGCCCCGGTAAATGCCTCTCTTAAAATGAGAGCTGATTCAGCATATTATATTGAATATGTTGCCGGAGCAAAAAGATTAACATTGGATTCCATAAGCCCGGATGACAGAACATATCATTCTGTAATTGCATTAGCATTAAGGAGAACGGTAAATAACGTCACAGATACCATTAATGATACATTGGAAATTCAATATCATTGGACTCCCTCCGCATTTCAGGTCTCGAAAGTATATTATAATCATGAGCTGAAGTTCACTAAAGAACCGGGTGTACCCAATGTGGTTACTATCGTGAAATAATTTTTTAAATTTGCAAAACTGTCAGCATTAAAACAGAATGTCGACAACTTAATAACTAACATCTAAATAAAATGTTACAAGTCAATTTTTTACGCGATAACAAAGAACGCGTTTTAGAAGGTCTGAAAAAAAGACAATTCAAAAATCTTGAGTTGGTGGATGAAGCTATTGCTACTGACGACGAAAGAAAAAAAATTCAGTTTGAATTAGATTCACAACTTTCCGAAATCAATAAAATCTCCAAAGAAATCGGGCTTTTAATGAAAGAAGGAAAAAAAGAAGAAGCTGAATCGGCAAAATCTAAAACAGCACAATACAAAGAATCGAGTAAAGAATTGCAGGCCCAACTAGATGTAAAGGAAAAGGCTTTATTGGATATTTTATACCAGATCCCGAATGTTCCGAGTGAGTTGGTGAAAAGCGGAGCATCTGCTGATGATAACGAAATTATTTACCAGTCTCATGATGTGAAAGGATTAGGAGAAGGGGCTATTCCTCACTGGGAGCTTGCTAAGAAATATAACCTGATCGATTTTGAACTGGGTGTAAAAATTGCAGGAGCAGGATTCCCTGTTTATTTCGGCAAAGGAGCAAGATTGCAGAGGGCTTTGGTTCAATATTTCTTAGATAAAAACGTAGATAAGGGATATACGGAAGTTAACCCGCCTCATGTTGTGAATGAAGCATCAGGTTACGGAACAGGACAATTGCCTGATAAAGAAGGTCAAATGTATTATATCGGAGCAGATGATCTGTATCTGATCCCAACTGCGGAAGTTCCGGTAACCAATTTATACCGTGATGTCCTATTTGATGAAAAAGATCTTCCGGTAAAAAATACGGCTTTCTCTCAATGTTACAGAAGAGAAGCGGGAAGCTACGGAGCTCACGTAAGAGGCTTGAATCGTCTTCACCAGTTTGAAAAGGTAGAAATCGTGAGAGTGGAGAAGCCTGAAAACTCTTACGCTGTTTTAGAAGAAATGGTAGAGCATGTAAAAGAGATTTTAACGGATCTTGAATTGCCTTTCAGAATATTGAGACTTTGTGGTGGAGATATGGGATTTGCCTCTGCAATGACCTATGATTTTGAAGTATGGAGTGCGGCCCAGGAAAAATGGTTGGAAGTAAGTTCAGTTTCCAACTTTGAAACTTTCCAGGCGAACCGTTTGAAGTGCCGTTATAAAACTGAAGGAAAGTCTCAATTGGTTCACACCTTAAATGGTTCAGCAATGGCGCTTCCTAGAATTATGGCTGCCCTTCTTGAAAATAATCAGACAGCAGAAGGAATTAAGCTTCCTAAGAAGGTTGCGGAGTATGCAAGATTTGATCTGATTGATTAAGAGCTTGCTTATAAATAAAAACCCACCGGACTCCGGTGGGTTTATTTTTATTCAGTTACAATAACTATTTTCTTATCTGAATTTTTAAGGGGCTTTTTATCTTTATCATCGCCAAATAAGGCATCTAAATCATAATTGATCCTTACGGAGTAATCATCTACTTTAGTAATCCAGTCATGCTTTCCGGAAACGGATTTGATTTTGTTTTCAAACTTCAATGTGGTTCCGATGCTTTTATACATCATTTTCATCATAGCTGCTGTTTTTTCGGCATCATCAGCAGATAAGCTTTCTTCGCCCGGAATACCTTTACCGGCCAGAATATCTTTGAAACCATTTAAATTAAGATTTTCAGTGTCAATGGTTAAGGTTTTACCATCCCATGTATTTAATGCCATCTGATCAACAGGTAATTTTTCCTCTTTAGAAAAATTGGTAAGACCACTATAGTCTGCTTTGGTAAAATGATCCATTTTTAAAGATACCCCTGTAATCTCCTTACCTTCGGCGTTGGACTTCATAAAGATTTTTTTCATGATCTTAATGGAATCCGGATTGTTAGTCTTTAATTTTCCTTCTTTTTTGTCTAATTCATACAGACTCGTCCAGGTTCTCGGAAGTTTATCCAGTTCAGCTATTTCTTTCTGGTCGTTTTTTACAGAATCCGGAACCATGGATTTCATCATTTCCATGGCTTCCTTCATATCAATATCCATCACCATAGTGGAAGCGGAGTCCTTATGGTATATAATTTCGGAATTAATCGAGCAGGATTGTAAAGCGAAAAAGCAAATCAAAAGAACAAATAATAAGCTTTTTTTCATAGTATTAATTTAAAAAGTTAGTGACAATTGGTTGAATGCTCATGTTGACTGTGATCTCCTTCTAAATGACAGGAACCGTGATTCTCTTTGGAAACTGTCATGGCTTCGGCTCTCGGCGAAATATAAGGAATCCCCAATTCCAAGCCTCTTATGATAAATAAACCTCCCAAAATAATCATAATAACAGGGATTACTTTCAGAACCTTAATTCTGAAAGCCTGATTCATGAGATTTCCGGCAAGAACTATTGCAAACATGAATGGAAGTGTTCCCAATCCGAATAAAGCCATATATAAAGCTCCCTGCCATATTCCTCCGCTTGCCAGGCTGGCCGTCAAAGCCATATAAACCATACCGCAGGGAAGAAAGCCATTGAGGACGCCGGTGGTGAATCTGGAGCGGTAATCGGCCTTTTGCAGGAGTTTTCCCAAGTTTGACTTCACAGAAAACAGAAATTTTGAGAAAAACGGAATTTTCGAGGCAAAATCTTTTCCGCCGAATGAAAATAAAGCCATTACAATAAGCAGAATACCAACAGTAATGGTTAAGTATTTTTGAAAACCTGCCATCTCAAAACCTTCTCCGATAATTCCCAATATAGCACCTAACAAGGCATAGGTGAAAATCCTCCCGAATTGATAGGTGAGATTCTGAAGGTAATAATTGGCCGATTGCTTTTTCGTTAACCCCATCGACAAAGCAATAGGACCACACATTCCGATACAGTGAAACCCGGAAGCGAAGCCTAACCCTATTGCCGATATGAGAAGCGCTATTTCCATATCACATCATAATCCATTCTGTAGTCTGTTTTATCTTTTGTCCACATCAATCTCAAAGTATAATTTCCTGCTTTAAGTACCTGTGTCGGAATCAGGAAAGATGGTGTGGCATCAAGCTGAACAGATTTTTTAACATCTAAATTCTGGTCATCGGTTCTGTTTAAAACAAATTTTACCGTAGTATTGGAATTATTATAGTCTTTAGGGAATGTAATCTTAATTCCTTCAGCAGTCTGATTATATGCAGGCTTTTCCTGCAGGCTGTCTGCTCTTTTCTTAGCATTAATTACATCCTGGTATTGCAGTTCTTCTTCATAATAATTATCCGTAACCATTTCAGAGTTCTTTTGCCCGTTTGGAAAAAGAAATAACATGGATAAAATAAAAGCTATGAATGCAAATAATGCAATTACAACACCGTGTCCCCAGCTAAAGTTTTTCATTATATTAAAGATTTTGAATCATGAAGATTTCTGCAATTAAAACTGTAATTTAAATGGTCCTTCAAAATAGGTCTGATAAGAATCTATCAATTTCCCATTGGTATCATACACACCGATCGTAATATTTTGTTTGGAAAGTTTCATTTCGTTTTCAGGGAAGCTGATATTGATCGTTCCTTTTGAAATTTTATCTCTTTCCACAGGAATTTTACTGGAAGCGCTGTATATCACTTCACCATGGGAAGGCTCCACTACTTTTATCGTTACAACCTTTTTCTCGTTTGTTTTGTTTAGGAATGTATAATTATAAGTATTGGTAATTTTCCCGTCTCTTACAAAGAAGGTACTTCCTGCAGGCTTAATGAATTTGGCTTCCATTTCTCCACGGTTGTAAAGAAGATAGCCCAGGAATCCTACCAACAGGACAAGAAATATTGTGAAGCCTTTCATTCTTCCCGTAAACTTGAATTCAGTCTGCTTTTCTATTTCGTTTTCAGAAGCATATCGAATCAATCCTTTTGGAAGGCCTACTTTCTCCATTACTTCATCACAAGCATCAATACAGGCAGTACAGTTTACACATTCCAATTGTTGTCCGTCTCTGATATCAATCCCGGTTGGACATACCACAACACATTGATGGCAATCTATACAATCTCCTTTTCCGGCAGCTTCTCTGTCTTCCCCTTTTCTCCATTTAGCTCTGTTTTCCCCACGCTTGAAGTCATAGAAAACATTAATGGTGTCCTTGTCTATCAATACTCCCTGTAATCTTCCATAAGGGCATACCAATGTACATACCTGCTCTCTGAACCAGGCAAACACAAAGTAAAATGCAGCCGTAAGAAGTACCATTACGATAAAATTGGTTGGATGGGCAAAAGGCCCTTCCGAAATAATTCTTAATACCTCTTCATAGCCTACAATGTACATGAACATGAAATGGGTAATGATGAGAGAGATAATAATATATATACTCCACTTTAACCCTCTTTTCCAGATTTTTTCACTGTTCCACTCCTGCCTGTCAAGTTTCATTTGCCTGTTTCTGTCTCCTTCAATAGCATATTCTATTTTACGGAAGATCATTTCTAGGAAAATTGTCTGAGGACATATCCATCCGCAGAAAATTCTACCGAAAGCAATCGTAAAAACAATAATGAATATCAAAGAAGCGATAGCGCCTAATGTAAGGATGAAAAAATCTTGTGGATAGAAAGGCTGTCCGAAAATGAAAAACTCTCTATCGATAACATTGAATAGGAGTAATGGGTTCCCGTTGATTTTGATGAACGGTACTGCAAAATATATAAGTAATAAAATATAGCTTACAACATTTCTATAGTTGGTATACCGGCCTTTAGGCTTTCTTGGAAAAACCCATTTTCTTTTTCCGGATTGTTCCATGGTCCCTATAGAATCTCTGTAAGTTTCAGGGTCCAGAACCTGGCCCTGTCCGCCGCGTACTTCTATTTCTTCTATGTCTGACATGTTGTATAGATTTAAAAAAAGAAAAACATAATTCGTTACTATTTTTTTTCTAATAACAAATTATGTTTTTCATATGTTTTCTAATTTCTTTTTAAATTATTCTTTTTCCCAATGTGCTTCTGTTCCCTGAGGAGCAGCACCACCCTGAGCTGGTGTTACAGGAGGCTGTTCCTGATTGATATGATATACATATGCTGCAATCTTCTCAATCTCTGCACCGGAAACCTCTCCGTTTTTACCAAACGGTCTCATCGAAGGGTTGGTAGGAGAACCATTCCAGTCCATATGGAAAACGTTTTTGAATAAAGTTTTCTCAGGCTGATTGATCCAGTAGTTATCAGTCAAGTTTGGCCCGATACCTCCACTACCGTCTTCTTTGTGACAAGATGCACAGTTTGTTTTAAATAGCTCTTTACCTTCTGCAATATTATCCGCTGAATATTTAGCTGTTTCAATGGTTACAGGAGGTTGAGATTTTTGAAACTCTTCAATGCTTGCAATCTGTTCTTTATATTCCACTTCATATTCTTTGATCGGATGAGCAAAGTCTGTGAAAGAGAATGCTGCCACATATACAATACAAAAAGCAGTCCCAAACCAGAATAAGCCTACCCACCATTTTGGTAATTGGTTATCCAGCTCCATGATTCCGTCGAAACCGTGGTCGATAAGTATATCTTTCTCTTCAGCTGCAGATTGTTTTTTGAATGCTGCATTATATAATCTCTTGAAGTAAGGAACTTTTTTCTCTGCCAAATAAGCAGCCTTTTCTTCAGGACTTAACTTCTTGAATTTATTATTTTCAATTAAATCTCCAATCGCACTATGGATATAAGCTAAAATACTGCCTATTACAATAGTTCCCCAGAAATAAGGTGAAGATAAAAACGAATAGCTTTGAACAAACAAATAATAAAAAACTATTAAAAGTCCAGTTATTATTAAGATGTTTACAAAAACCGGTGTTCTTTGTTTCATAATAAAGTTTAATTTTTAAAATCAGATTCATCTGAGTCATCCTCAAGAGGAGCCTCTTCTTCTTCTTTGTAATATTTTTTAGGCCTGCTAAATACATATATTACCAAAGCTACGAAGAACAGCATAAAGAATATCAGAGCCAATGTCTGGTAAAAGCCAGCATTTTCGGTATTGGATAATATATCTTTAAAATTCTGAGGAATCATTATAGAACCTTTTAATATGTTTAGTTATTACTTGCTGTTTTTATCTCAGTAGTCTTAATATCGGTTCCTAATCTTTGTAAATAAGAGATAAGAGCAACAATCTCTTTTTTCTCCAATTCACCTTTAGGTCTCTTAGCATACGCGTCTTTTAAGTCGGCCGCTTCAGAGAAGATATCTCTTACAATTCTTGACGCCTGGTTATCTGCCCATTGGTTCGCAGAGTCTATTTCGGCTTTTGTATAAGGTACTTCGAAAGCAGACTTCATCAATACCATTTTGTCTACCATTTTAGACCTGTCCAGGTTGTTAGCAATTAGCCAAGGGTAACGAGGCATGATAGAACCTGCAGAGGTAGATCTCGGATTATACATGTGCTTGTAATGCCAAGAACTTGGATTTTTGCCTCCTTCTCTATGTAAGTCTGGTCCTGTTCTTTTGGATCCCCATAAGAATGGTCTGTCATATACAAACTCTCCGGCTTTTGAATATTGTCCATTTTTACCGTTGAATCTTACGATCTCATCTCTGAATGGTCTTACCATCTGTGAGTGACAAGCATTACAGCCTTCACGGATATAAATATCTCTACCTTCAAGTTCCAGTGGAGAATATGGTTTTACTGCAGAAATAGTAGGTACGCTCTTCTTAAGGGATAGTGTAGGGATAATTTCCACTGAACTACCGATCGAAATGGTCAGGAAAGATAAAATTCCTAATAATACTGGTGTTCTTTCTAACCAAAGGTGAGTTCCTTCTCCTTCTTTTCTGTTTTTGCTGATATTAGCTAAAGCAGGTGCTTCTGCAGGAACTTCTTTCTGGAATGAACCAGCTCTTACAGTTTTATAAAGGTTAACCACCATTAAAATAGCTCCCGAAAGATAGAAGACTCCTCCTAAGAATCTCATTTTGAAGTAAGGGATAATAGCAGTTACCGTATCCAGCCAGTTTTTCCATACTAAGGTTCCGTCCGGATTGAATTGTTTCCACATTAATCCCTGAGTGAACCCTGAAATATACATTGGTACTGCATAGAAAATAATTCCTAATGTTCCTAACCAGAAATGCCAGTTAGCTAATTTTACAGACCAAAGCTTGGTTCTCCACAGGATTGGGATCAGATAATAGATTACCCCGAATGCCATGAAACCATTCCATCCAAGAGCACCTAAGTGAACGTGACCAATTACCCAGTCAGTAAAGTGGCCAATTTTGTTAATGTTTTTTGTTGCTAAAAGCGGTCCTTCAAAAGTAGCCATACCATAACAGGTTACTGCTACTACGAAGAATTTGAGGATAGGATTTTCTCTTACTTTATCCCAAGCTCCTCTTAGAGTAAGAAGTCCATTTAACATTCCTCCCCAAGATGGTGCAATAAGCATAATCGAGAACCCTGTTCCGACAGCCTGCGCCCATGCAGGAAGTGCTGTATACTGAAGGTGGTGAGGACCAGCCCAGATATATACGAAGATTAATGACCAGAAGTGAATAATAGACAGTTTATAAGAGAATACGGGTCTGTCCGCTGCTTTCGGTAAGAAATAATACATCAAACCAAGAACCGGAGTTGTCAGGATAAATGCAACCGCATTGTGGCCATACCACCACTGAACAATAGCGTCTTTTACACCAGCATAGGCAGAGTATGATTTCCATCCTGTGAATGATAACGGAACCTCCAAATTATTAAAGATGTGAAGCATTGCTACAGCAATCCAGGTACCGATAAAGAACCAGATGGCTACATATAAATGTCTTACTCTTCTTTTGGCAATAGTTAAGAACATATTAGCTCCAAAAACGATCCATGAGAATGCGATCAAAATATCAATCGGCCATTCATGTTCCGCATATTCTTTAGAGGTGTTAATTCCCATAAAGAATGTAATATAGGCAGCAATAATCATGATCTGCCATGTCCAGAAATGTATCCATGATAAAGTATCACTGTACATTCTTGTTTTCAATAGTCTCTGTAATGAGTAATAGACTCCTACAAATACACTGTTACATACAAATGCAAAAATTACAGTCGTTGTATGCAGCATTCTTATTCTTCCGAATCCAAATGCACCCTGTGTATTGATCAAGCCTTGGATATTGCCGGAGGCTAAGCTTTTAATGGTTGTATCATCCGTTCCAAAGAAAAACTCAGGAAGCTCCGGATAGAAAAGCATTAATGCCGCCGTAAGCCCAAACAAAAACCCTATGATCCCGAAAGCTACGGTCGCATAAAGGAATGCCCGAACAATATTATTGTCATAACTAAACTTTTGTGTTTCCATATCAACTATTCACTTTTTTCTTCAATTTTTTTATTGTCTCCTTTTTCTTCCGGGTCTTTTTCTTTGTTGTCAACCTTTTTCTCTTCTTTTTCCTTGATTTCACCAGAGTCAAAGAGAATTCTTACAGCTGGAGATTCATCGTCTTCAAACTGTCCTTTTTTGGCGTTGACTATAAAAACGACCAAAAAAATCGCAGCTAAGGAAACGCTGCATAAGATCATTAAATATAGAATATCCATTGGACAACAAAATTAACCAATTTTCGGGGTTCAAATTTAATGAAAAATAATGACATTCATCACGAAATACGGATTTCGGCTAATTTAAAACCAGTCTAAATAAGCCTTAAATAGGCCTATTTCTTGAAATGTTTTCTTCCCAAAATCCACGTTGAAAGGGTGGTGAATGTAACGACAGTAATAGAACTTATCGGCATGATGATCGCAGCGAAAAGAGGATGCATATGCCCTGTGACTGCGTAACTTAAACCGACAATATTGTACAAAAAGCTAATTATGAATGTCATTTTCACAATTGTTATGGAGCCTTTGCAGACGTTAAGGTAATTGTCAAGGGTAACCACTTTATCCCCGTTCATAATTACATCGGAGGAAGGCGTGAAAGTATTGGTGTCATCGGAAATTGCAATTCCTACATTGCTTTGTTTTAACGCTCCGGCATCATTCAAACCGTCTCCCAGCATGGCCACTTTCAGACCTCTGTCCTGGAGGTTTTTGATGTAATTCAGTTTGTCCTCAGGGCTTTGATTGAAGGCCATTTCCTGGTAATTAGGAATCAGTTCTTTGAGTTGGCTTTCTTCGGAAGAATTATCTCCGCTCAAAATAAAAATCTTATAATTGGTAAGCCGTTGGAAAAGGTTTTTAAGCTTCCCGCGATACTCATTTTTAAAAATGAACTTCCCTAAAAATTCGTCATTTTTACTGATATACACGGCTGTTTCAAGATTTTTTGATTCCTGATTGTTGTAACGGGCAGAACCTATTTTATAAATGCTTCCCCTTATGTTGGCATGATATCCTTTTCCGGAAATTTCTTCAAAATTTTCGACAGGGAAATACTCATCCCGTATCTCTAAAAATTCATATAGTGATTTGGAAAGCGGATGATTTGAGTTCTTTAATAAAGTTTTGATATTGGCTAAATCAAATTCCTGAATTTCAGAGCCTTCATAGGTGATGTTTGACTTTTTTCTATGGGTAATTGTTCCTGTTTTATCGAAAACAATCGTATCCAGTTTTGCAATTTTTTCAATAGTCAGGGTGTCTTTTACGTAGAATTTATTTCTGCCCAATATTCTCATAATATGTCCAAATGTGAATGGTGCTGAAAGAGCCAATGCACATGGACAAGCGATAATTAAGATGGCAGAAATAACCTGGAACATTTTTTCAAGATCAACAAAAGACCAATAGATTCCGGAAATCAATGCAATACCTAAAATGATGAATGTGAAATATTTACTGATATTATTGGTTAGAGTGTCAAGTCCGGTTTCATATTTCTTGAAAGCTTCCTTATTCCACAACTGGGTTAAATAACTTTGATCGACATTTTTAATGACCTCAAGTTCCAGTGATGAGCCAACCTGTTTTCCTCCCGCAAAAATCTTGTCGCCCGGCTGTTTGCTGATACTTACACTTTCCCCGGTAATAAAACTGTTGTCGATATTTCCTTCTCCGTTAATCAGGATGGCATCTACAGGAATAATTTCCTGGTTTCGGACCAATATTCTGTCTCCAATCTTAATGTCAGAAAGTAAAATATTATCCTGTTTTCCCTCAAAATCTACTTTTGTAACGGCAATAGGATAAAAAGATTTATAATCCCGATCGTAAGAAAGGGCATTATACGTTCTTTTTTGGAAAATCTTACCTAAAAGCATGAAAAATAAAAGGCCGCACAACGTATCAAAATATCCGGGGCCATAATCTGTTACGACTTCATAAATACTTCTTCCATAAAGAACCAGAATTCCTAAAACAATCGGGACATCGATGTTGACGATTTTATTTTTCAATCCATACCAGGCGGATTTGTAATAGTCTGATGCAGAGTAAAAAACAACCGGAGTTGCCAACAAAAACATCAATCCCCTGAAAAGCCCTTTATAATGATCCATCCAATAATCCTCTCCACCGACGTACTCGGGAAAAGCAAGAAACATCCCGTTACCGAATGCAAAACCTGCAATGGCAAATTTGATTAAAAGAGATTTATCGAGATGATCCACATTCTTTTCAGCAGTTTCCAAACTGATAACAGGTTTGTACCCGAGATTTGTTAAAAATTTAGCTAATTCGCTTAATTTTAAATTGTTATGATTGAATGAGATCTGTAAGGTCTTTCTTGTGAAATTAACCTGGGAATATTTAATATCTTTATTCAGGGTATGAAGGCTTTCTAATAGCCAAATACAGGAAGAGCAATGAATTACTGGAATTTTGAAAGTCACAAGACTGGTAGCTCCTTCAGAAAAGTCTGTTACTTTTTCAAAAATTTCAGGAGTATCCAGATAATCGAATTGTGAAGAATTTTCATCACTCGGACGAATTCCTGCTTTTTTATTTAATTCGTAAAAATTACTTAAATTATTAGTATTCAGAATTTCATAGACGGATTTGCAGCCGTTGCAGCAAAAAGTCTTGTCATCAAAAAGAATTCTTTCCTTTTCTATACCTTGTCCGCAATGATAACAGTTCTCACTCACCTTCATAATATATTGACTTACAAAATTATAACAATTTTTTTTGTTTATCGAGTTAAAATGTTCTATTTTTGTGATAAATGTCATGTAAAATGCCTCAGGAACAACAGTTAGCGATTGAAGAAAGATTTGCCAGAGTTTTTAATGATAAATCATTTAAAGAAAGACTTTCCAGCGCAGATTTCGAAAAATATATAAATGCCAAAAAGAGATTGAGTTTTCAAAAACACGATACTATTTTTGAGGATGGAGAAATTCCAAAAGGCGTGTTCGTTTTAGAAAAAGGAGCCGCTAAATTATCGAAATCCGGTGCTTTCGGAAAAGATCAGATTTTAAGATTTATCAAAGAAGGCGATATTATCGGCTACCGGTCGTTACTTTGCGGGGAGAATTTCCAGGCGAAGGCTGAAGCGATGACAGACATTGAATGTGTTTTTCTACCTTCGGAGGTATTCATGCATCTTTTAGAAGTTGATCCACAATTATCTTTTGTGATGCTTCAAAAAATCGCCTATGAATTAGGAGAGTCTTCCAATACCATTACTTTCCTGGCCCAAAAAACGGTAAGGGAAAGACTGGCAGAGATTTTATTGCTTCTGGAACAAAAGCTGGGGGTGGACCCTGAAGGTTTTATCAAGATTTCTTTAACCCGGGAAGAAATTGCCAATATCATTGGAACTGCTACGGAAAGCGCAATCCGGTTGATCTCTGAATTCAAACAGGATCATCTCATCGAAGTGGATGGGCGAAATATCAAAATTTTGAACCACGACAAACTAATGAAACTAGGACACGTAGTTTTATAATCCATACAAAATGCAAGTCGGCGGAAGCCGACTTTTTAACTTTTAAACATACAATAATTATGTCTGTTCATTCTGAAATTAAAAAAGTTACTACGGAAACCTTGCGAAAAATGAAATTCGATAAGGAAAAAATAACAATGCTTACCGCCTATGACTTTACTACAGCTAAAATGGTAGATGCAGGAGGAATTGATGCTGTATTGATAGGAGATTCTGCAGCCAATGTAATGGCGGGCTTTGAAACAACATTACCTATTACCTTGGACCAGATGATTTACCACGCTCAGAGTGTGGTTCGTGGAATAGACAGGGCTTTGGTGGTAGCAGACCTGCCATTTGGAACCTACCAGAGCAATCCTGAAAAAGCATTGGAATCTGCAGTAAGAATGATGAAGGAAGGAGGCGCTCATGCCGTTAAGATTGAAGGAGGGAAAGAGATTTCAAAATCAATCAAGAAAATTATTAATGCCGGAATTCCTGTAATGGGACATTTAGGATTGACTCCCCAATCGATATATAAGTTCGGAACCTATAAGGTAAGAGCCAAAGAAGAAGCTGAAGCTGAAAAATTGATCAATGATGCAAAGCTTCTGGAAGAATTAGGATGTTTTTCCATTGTATTAGAAAAAATTCCTGCTGATCTGGCAAAACAAGTGTCTGAAAGCATTTCTATTCCAACCATTGGAATCGGGGCCGGGCTTCATTGTGACGGGCAGGTTCTGGTATATCATGATATGGTAGGAATGAACAAAGGATTCAGTCCGAAATTTTTAAGAAGATATCTTGATCTTTATACAGAAATCACCGGAGCAGTTGCTCAATACGTGAAAGATGTAAAAAACCAGGATTTTCCTAACGAAAACGAAAGTTATTAATATTCTTATACTCATTAATGAAAAACCAGCAATCCACTCAGGGAATTTTATCAATCGTTGCACTGCTTTGTCTTGCAGCGGGATGGTTCAATTTTTTTTCTCCGGAAATCAATCTGTTACTTTCAAGGAAAGTTTTTTATGTGTTGATCGGGATCAGCTTTTTTTTGCAGGCTCCTTTTTTAACCAATAAAAATTTCATGTATGCCATGTATGGTGCTGCCGTACTATGCATTGTCGGGGCATTGTTTCCACTGGAATGGAAGATTTCGGGAATAAAAACACTAGGCCTTTTGGCCGGGATTATCCTTTCATTTACAAACAGACCTACTTACCGTCAGTAAATCATGGAAGAACAAATTGTTTACGAAGACAATCATCTTTTGGTTATTAATAAAAAAGTAGGACAGCTTGTGCAGGGGGATAAAACAGGAGATGAATCTTTGCTGGATTTAATCAAAAGCCATATAAAAACAAGAGATCATAAACCGGGGAATGTTTTTCTGGGCCTGGTTCACCGTATCGACAGACCCACTTCAGGGCTGGTGATTTATGCTAAAACGTCAAAAGCGCTTACCAGATTAACTCAAATGGTTAAAAACCGAGAAATCGAAAAAACATATTGGGCCGTTGTTGCCAAGGAAATGATTCCCCAGAAGCAAAGGCTGGTTCATTATTTAAAGAAAAACGAAAAAAATAATAAGGCAATTGTTTTTCCTAAAGCTACGGAAGGAGCAAAAGAAGCTATTTTAACATATACTGTTATTAAAAATCTTGATAATTACCTGCTCCTTGAAATTGACCTTGAAACGGGAAGGCATCATCAGATCCGTGCACAGCTTTCCAAGATGGGTGTTCCTATAAAAGGGGACTTGAAATACGGGGCTCCTCGTTCAAACCCGGATGGAGGAATTAATCTTCATGCAAGAAAACTAGAGTTTATTCACCCCGTAACAAAGGAAAATATAGAAATTGTTGCTCCGCTTCCTCAAAATGATGCTATTTGGAGAGCTTGTGAATAAAAGATTTCTAAAACGTATAAATGAAATTAAAATAAAAAGAGAAGCAAATAGCTTCTCTTTTTTATTAAATGAAAAATGAGAGCCCTGATTTATGATGTCTTATCTTGACAAACTTTTAATAGTGTGAAAGAACAGTCAATCAACCAATAAATTTTAATCACCAATTGATCCGTCCGGATGTTTATGTTTCCGGATTTTTTGTTTTTTTGACAGATCGTATTTTGTCTATTCTGAAAAAATACCTAACTTCGCTCCATACTTTAGGGGTGTCTGTTGATCAACAGACTGAGACTTTACCCTTTGAACCTGATCTGGATTATACCAGCGTAGGGAAAAGTAAATGACTTTTGCTGTACGTTCTTGTACAATAATAGCCATTCCTAAAGTGTATAGATAAAATTTAGGAATGGAACTCATAATCAACCACATCAGAAAAACATTTAATGAACTTCCGGAAAACCTGGAGGCACTACTCGCTATGGAAGCGTCCGGAAAGAAAAAGGGAATCGCAATAGCCCTTAACAATCGTATTATTCCTCGATCCGATTGGGCAACAACAATTCTCAAAGACCAGGATTCAATTTTAATCATCACTGCCACTCAGGGCGGTTAATTTTCATACCATAATACAAATACTCATGGCTCATTCAATCACATGTTCGCCATTTCCGAACTCAAAGAAAATTCATGTTGAAGGAAATATACATCCTATCAATGTTGCAATGCGTGAAATACAGCTCAGCCCTACCAAGCTTACCAATGGGGAGCTGGAGCATAATCCTCCTGTTACAGTATATGACACATCAGGACCTTATACTGACGAAAATGCAGAAATTGACATTTTAAAAGGACTTCCAAGAATCAGGGAACAATGGATTCTGGATAGAAAAGATGTAATCGTTTTAGAAGGAATTTCATCAGAATATGGAAAAGCACGTTTGGCAGATCCGAAACTTGACGAATTACGGTTTTCCTATGACCATAAGCCTAAAGTTGCCGCTGAAGGGAAAGAGATTACCCAGCTTTATTATGCAAAACAGGGGATCATTACTCCCGAAATGGAATATGTAGCTATCAGGGAAAATCAACGTATAGAACAACTCGATTCCGTTTCAAAAGATATGGCTTTCCAACATGTGGGAAACAGCTTCGGAGCCAATACTCCTGAAAATAAAGTCACGCCTGAATTTGTAAGAGATGAGATTGCCGCAGGAAGAGCAATCATCCCGAACAATATCAATCATCCTGAAAGTGAACCGATGATTATTGGAAGGAACTTCTTAGTAAAGATTAATGCCAATATCGGAAATAGTGCCGTATCGTCAAGTATTGATGAAGAAGTAGAAAAAGCAGTTTGGGCATGTCGTTGGGGAGCAGATACTATTATGGATTTGTCAACGGGGAAAAATATTCATGAAACACGGGAATGGATCATCAGAAACAGTCCGGTACCCATCGGAACGGTTCCTATTTACCAGGCCTTAGAAAAAGTGAAAGGTGTTCCGGAAGATCTCACCTGGGAAATTTTCAAAGATACCCTGATCGAGCAGGCAGAGCAGGGAGTTTCTTATTTCACTATTCATGCAGGCGTTTTATTACGGTATATCCATTTAACGGCTAACCGGGTGACGGGAATTGTTTCAAGAGGGGGCTCCATCATGGCAAAATGGTGTCTTTACCATCATAAAGAAAACTTTTTATATACTCATTTTGAAGAAATATGTGAGATCATGAAGAAATATGATGTCGCCTTTTCTCTTGGTGACGGGCTTCGTCCCGGTTCCATTGCAGATGCCAATGATGCTGCACAGTTTGCAGAACTGGAAACATTGGGAGAGCTGACAAAAATTGCTTGGAAGCATAATGTACAGGTAATGATAGAAGGCCCTGGCCATGTCCCGATGCATATGATCAAAGAAAATATGGATAAGCAACTGAAGGAATGCCATGAAGCCCCATTTTATACACTGGGTCCCCTAACGACAGATATTGCTCCTGGTTATGATCACATTACTTCGGGAATAGGCGCGGCAATGATCGGTTGGTTCGGATGCGCCATGCTTTGCTATGTAACCCCGAAAGAACACTTAGGCCTTCCGAACAAAAAAGACGTAAAAGACGGAGTAATTACCTATAAATTGGCTGCACATGCTGCCGACTTGGCAAAAGGACATCCGGGAGCACAGTATAGAGATAATGCTCTGAGTAAAGCAAGATTTGAGTTCAGATGGGAAGATCAGTTTAACCTTTCATTAGATCCGGATACGGCAAGAGCCTATCATGATGAAACACTTCCTGCCGAAGGAGCAAAGATCGCTCATTTCTGTTCGATGTGCGGTCCGAAATTCTGTTCCATGAAAATTACACAGGAAATTCGTGAATCTGCTGAAAAAGGGATGCTGGATAAATCGCAGGAATTTATTGAAAAAGGGAAAGAGATTTATATATGATCATTATAATCACTCCCGAAGAAATTGTTCAGAACGAAACGGAAATTATCAATGGATTGTTTCTGGAAGGATTGGATCTGCTTCATATCAGAAAACCTTTTATTAACAACGAAGAAATGAAAAATTTTCTTGATCAAATAGATTCGTCATATCATGCTCAAGTAATATTACATAGCCATTATGATTTGGGAAAAGAATATTCTATTTCCCGATTTCATATCAGAGAAAAAGATAGGCTGGAAGGATTGGGGACTCACTTTAAAAATCAAATCATCTCAACTTCTGTACACGATGTCAGGATGTACAATAAATTGGGAAAAGAATGGGAATATTCATTCATAAGTCCGGTTTTTCCAAGCATTTCCAAAAAAGGGTATGGAGAAAATACAACTATTTTGGAAAATATTAAAGATAGAAATAATGAGGATGTGAAATTAATTCCTCTGGGAGGGATTAATGAAAATAATATAGATAAAGCTTTCCAAAGTGGAGCAGATGGGGTGGCCTTATTAGGTGCAATATGGAATAATGAGCAACCTTTACAAGTTTTCAGGAAATGCAGACAAATCGCCCTTTCGTAATGAGTATTGCGGGATATGATCCCAGTGGTGGCGCGGGTTTATTAGCAGACATCAAAACAATGGAGCAATTGAATGTATTGGGCTTTGGGGTTTGTACAGCAATGACATTGCAAACAGAATCTGAATGTCTGAGCCTGGAATGGCAATCTTTAAAGGGGATAATAGCATCTATTGATGCCCTAATGAAAAAGTATCCGGTAGAAACAGTGAAAATTGGGGTCATTAAAGATGCAATGATGCTTATTGAAACGGTGAAGACAATCCAATCCAATAATCCTGAAGCCATGATAGTTTGGGATCCTGTTTTGAAAAGTACGTCAGAATTTACATTCTTCGATGTAAGCACAATCCATCTTCTGGAAGATGTGTTGGAAAAGATTGATTTAATCACTCCCAACTATGATGAATACAAGATTTTAAGCAATCTTTTAAATAGGCATGCATGTTCGGTACTCATTAAAGGAGGGCATAGGGAAGACCGGTTGGGAATTGATATTCTAAAAAATAAAGGAAGAGAAATTTCAATTGAACCAAGTCACGATAGTTCTGATTATTACCCTAAGCATGGTTCCGGTTGCGTTCTTTCTTCTGCAATTGCGAGTTATCTTGCCAGAGGAGAAAATCTGGAAACAGCTTGTAAAAAAGGGAAATTATACACAGAAAAATTTTTAAAAAGCAACCCTTCTTTATTAGGGTTCCACTCAACTTAACAATGGAAACACTACAATACATATCACAGGGAAACACCAAACAGGAACAGGAGATCAATATCCGGAAAACGTTAGATCACGGAATAAAATGGGTGCAGGTTCGTTGGAAAAACGCTCCTGAAAATGAATTGATTAAGCTCTGCGAAACTTCGAAGTGGCTTTGTTCGGAATATAACGCTGTTTGCATTATTAATGATCATGTTCAATTAGCCAAAGAAATTGATGCAGACGGAGTTCATTTGGGATTAAAAGACCTGTCGGTTGAAATAGCCAGAAATATTTTAGGAAAACACAAACTGATTGGTGGGACGGGCAATGCTCTTTCCGATGTGATGCAAAGAATTAATGAATCCTGTGACTATATAGGCTTAGGGCCGCTAAGGTTTACCTCTACCAAAGAAAATTTAAGCCCGGTTCTGGGATTTGAAGGGTATCAGAAAATTATTGAAAGCCTGAAAGAAAAATCAATAGAAATTCCCAACATCTTTGCCATTGGAGGAGTTACTTTACATGATATAGAATTATTACAACAGATCGGAATCTATGGAGTGGCTGTTTCGGGAGAGTTAACTACCCAACCTTCCATCATCAGTGAATTTAAAAAAGTAATGCAATGAAAAATCAACAATTAATAATAGCAGACAGGATCTTTGATTCAAGACTGTTTTTAGGGACAGGAAAATTTGGGAATCTTACGGAAATGACAAAATCTATTATAGCCTCAGAAACCAATATGGTGACTATGGCTTTGAAAAGAATAGACTCAGGTGCTTCTGAAGATGATTTGTTAACTGCTTTAAAGCCTGCGAAAACTCATCTTTTGCCCAATACTTCGGGAGCAAGAACGGCAAAAGAAGCAGTACTGGCGGCTCAATTGGCAAGAGAGGCCCTGGAAACAAACTGGGTAAAGCTTGAAATACATCCGGATCCCAAATATTTATTGCCCGATCCTATAGAAACACTATATGCTACAGAAGAATTGGCAAAACTAGGATTTATAGTGATGCCCTACATACATGCCGATCCGGTCTTATGCAAACGTTTAGAGGATGCCGGAACAGCCGTGGTAATGCCATTAGGAGCGCCAATTGGAACCAATAAGGGATTACGGACGTTGGATTTTCTGGAGATCATTATCAGTCAGAGCAATGTTCCGGTAGTGGTGGATGCAGGAATCGGAGCTCCTTCAGATGCGGCAAAAGCGATGGAGATGGGTGCAGATGCTGTGTTGGTAAACACCGCAATTGCTGTGGCAAGAAATCCAGTAAATATGGCATTGGCTTTTAAAGAGGGTGTTATTGCAGGAAGAAGAGCCTTTGAATCTGGCTTAGGAGCTATTTCCGATCATGCGGAAGCATCAAGTCCACTGACTTCTTTCTTATTTGATTAATCTGAATTTCTATGAACACCTTTAAAGACTTTTTTGAACGCTATCATTGGGATGAGGTAAAGCAAAGGCTTGAAAAAGTGACCCTATCAGACGTGGAATATAGCCTGTCTAAAAAGAATAGAACAATAGAAGACTTTTTGAACCTGCTTTCTCCTGTTGCCGCTCAAAAACTAGAAGTAATGGCGAACATGACCCGCTTTATTACGCAAAAACGTTTCGGAAAGACCATTCAGCTCTATGCCCCATTATACCTTAGTAATGAATGCCAGAATATTTGTACCTATTGCGGTTTCAGCTTAGATAATAAAATTAAAAGAAAAACCCTTTCTGATACGGAATTGATGATTGAAGCAAGCGTGCTCAAATCAATGGGTGTCAATCACATCTTGTTGGTAAGTGGTGAAGCCCATAAAACAGTAGGTATTTCTTATTTTTTGAATGCAGTTCGTTTATTGAAGCCTCATTTTGCCAATATTTCCATTGAAGTTCAGCCTTTGTCGGAAGAAGAGTATGCAGCGCTGCACAAAGAAGGAGTTCATTCTGTCCTGGTGTACCAGGAAACGTATCATCAGGAAGTGTATAAAGAATATCATCCTAAAGGTAAAAAATCAAATTTCCATTTCCGTCTGGAAACCCCCGACAGAATTGGAAAAGCGGGAATTCACAAAATAGGATTGGGTGTTTTACTAGGACTCGAAGATTGGCGTGTAGACAGTTTTTTTAATGCTTTACACATTGATTATTTACAAAAGTGCTATTGGAAAAGTAAATTTTCAGTTTCATTTCCGAGACTCAGGCCCGCAGAAGGGATTATTGAACCTAACTTTATTATGGAAGATAAAGATCTTCTTCAGCTGATCTGTGCTTACAGGATTTGGAATGAAGATTTAGAGATTTCCATTTCAACGAGGGAAAACGAAAAATTCAGAGATCATATTATTTCATTAGGGGCAACAACAATGAGTGCTGCTTCTAAAACCAACCCCGGCGGATATGCAGTAGACCGGGAATCTCTGGAACAGTTCGAGACCAGTGATGAAAGAAGTATGGAAGAAATAAGAAATATCATTAAAAAGTCCGGATATGATCCCGTAATGAAAGACTGGGACTCTGTCTATACTGGGTTTTAATTATTCAAAAAGTGAAGAGAGAAGATATTTTTTCCCGATACAGCAGACAGATTTTTATTGATGAAATCGGCTTGGATGGTCAAAGGAAAATAATGAATTCAAAAGTTCTCGTGGTAGGAGCCGGAGGATTGGGAAGTCCCGTTATTCAATATCTGGCGGCAGCGGGAGTAGGCACTTTGGGTGTGGCAGATTTTGATGAGGTGGAATTGCATAATCTGAACAGGCAGATCATTCACAATGAAAATAATGTAGGAAAACCTAAAGTGAAGAGTGCAGAAGAATTTGTAAAAAATCTCAATCACCATGTTCATTTTATTGGTGTTGAGGAAAAGATTGATCCCTCTAATGCAGAACAAATCCTTTCTCAATTTGATATCATTATTGACGGATCAGACAACTTTAAGAGCAGATATTTAATTAATGATACCTGCGTTAAATTGAATAAACCTTTAGTGTATGGAAGTATTTTGAGCTTTTCCGGACAGGTGGCTATATTCAATTATAAGGGAAGCAAACATTTAAGGAGTCTGTTTCCCGAACCTCCTTTTGATGAAGATATTCCGGATTGTGACAGTCTGGGTGTCTTGGGAGCTTTGCCGGGAATTGTAGGGAGCATGATGGCTAATTTAACCTTGAAAATAATAACAGAACTTCCTTTCCTGGTTAATCAGATGACATTGGTTGATACTTTACACTGGAGATTTCAAACAATTGATTTTTAGAGTTGTTTAAATAATGAAATGGGAGTTATAGCTTAAAGGGGTATTGTATTTTTCTGCATATTAACAATGTGGCAGTGTTTTTTTTTGTTTTTGATTTATTTTGCAAAAAAAATGTATATTTATGGCTAATTCAATTGAACCTTATGAAACATTTTTACAATTTATCAAAATGCATCAAAAATAAGAGTTATCTTAAAAAAGCAATACTTGGGCTTGCTTTTTTGTTTGGTACTCATCAGTCTGCCGATGCACAAGTTAATGCTTATAGTTTTGCCCAGTCAACGGGAAGTTATGCGCCAGCTTCAGGAACAGCAGCGGTATTAGGAACAGCTACCGATAATACCACTTCAACGAATCTTAATAGTAACGTATATCCTGTAACATTACCTTTTAATTTTGTTTTTAACGGGACATCTTATAGCTCGTTGAATGTATCAAGCAATGGTTTTGTTACTTTTGGAACTACTGCACCAAGTACAACTACTACAAGTCCTATTTCAAGTACAACTACGTATGAAGGAGCGATTTCTATTTTCGGAAGAGACATCAGTAGTTTTTTTAATGTAAATGGAATCAGTGGAAGTATAGTATGGGAAACCATAGGTACAGCACCTAATAGAGAAATTGTTATAGAATGGAAAAATTTTAGACCTAATAATGCTACAGCAGTTACTACAGTATATAGTTTCTCGTTCCAGATAAGATTGCAGGAAACATCAAATGTTATCAAAATGGTTTATGATGCCGGGACTTATTTAGCAGGAAGTACAGCTATTTCAGGAACGTTACAGGTTGGATTAAGAGGAGCTACTACTGCTGATTTCAATAACCGACTAAATGCATCAACCTTAGAGTTTATTAATTCTACACCGGGAACAACAAGCTCCAGTACTCAGAATATGAATACCGTTAATGCTATTCCTGGGATGCCAACCGCAGGATTAACATATACTTGGACTCCTCCTAATTGTTGGACTCCATCTGGTGTTAACATAACAAATATCACAACGAATTCTGCTACGGTAAATTGGATTGCACCGTCAATAGCTCCAGGCTCTTATGAAGTATATTATTCTACATCGAATACAGCGCCAACTGCTTCAACGCCACCTACTGTACAGAACATTACAGGTTTATCAACACCTATTGATCCTTTGCAACCTTTAACAACTTATTATGTTTGGGTAAGATCATCTTGTGGTACATCGGAAAAAAGTACCTGGACAAATGTGACGAATTTTACAACACATCCAACTTGCTGGACTCCTTCTGGTGTAAACATTACAAATATTACAACAAATTCAGCTACTGTAAATTGGACCGCACCATCTGTGACTCCGGCTTCCTATGAAGTATATTATTCCACATCGAATACAGCGCCAACTGCTTCAACTACACCTACTGTACAGAATATCCCAGGCTTATCAAGTCCAATTGGTCCATTGCAGTCTTCAACACCTTATTATGTTTGGGTAAGATCATCTTGTGGTACATCAGACAAAAGTACATGGACCAGTGTAGCTAGTTTTACAACACAATGTGATGCAATTACAGGGGCTTATTTTGAAGGGTTTGAGGGATATCCAGCTGTTTCGAATGGAAGCACTGGAGGTGTCTTACCAATTTGTTGGACGAATTTAGGAACAGCCAATGGAGGACATATTTCTAATAGTACCAGTTCAACAATTACAGGGACTAATACCTTATATCTGTGGACATCAGGAGCACGTATTGCTTATGTAGCCTTACCTCCGATGAATACATTGCAGTCTGGGAATTACAGGTTGAAATTTGATGCGAAAGCTTCAGTTACTGCAGGAGGAATTCTTCAGATCGGATATTTAGACACTACAAATACTTTTGTTGAGTTAACAACATTCAGTGTGGCTACTACTGCTACGGTATATCCTTTTTCATTCGATATTCCTGTGCTCCCTGCAGGAGTAACTCAGCTGGCAATTAAAAACCCAGGCACCCCGGCAAATAGTTTGTCGATTGATAATGTTTCTTATGAACTGAAAAACTTAGCAACTTCAGAAATTGCAGAAAAGAATAAATTGAAAATCTATCCAAATCCATTCAGTGATGTGATCAACATTTCCGATGTGGAAAAGGTAAAATCTATTGCTGTACTTGAAGCTTCTGGAAGGGTTCTAAAAGTAATCGGGCAGGCCTCCTCATCAATCAATTTATCAGATTTAAAGCAAGGTGTGTATATCCTTAATGTGACATATAAGGATAATACAATATCTTCACATAAAATTATCAAGAAATAATTTGTATACTTCAAAAGAAGAAGGCGGTTTAATTACCGCCTTTTTTTATTGTCCTTGCTGCATTACACCGCCATTCTCCTCTTTCTTATTATTGTTTAAGATATTCGGATCTTCTTTGGCCAGCTTATTCCTAGTAGGGATCTTATAATTGACGGATAAACCAAAATTTCTCGTATCATATTTATTGCTCATAAATACACTTTCTCCGGTTGGCGGATTAGAGCGTACCTGCATTTTCTGACCATTGAAAATATCATTGGCAAAAACGGAAAGCGTTAAGCGGTTATCCATAAACTTTTTCGTAAGGGTAAGGTCGAAAGAATTATTAAACGGTTTCTCTGCCGTAAAGTAGAAGTAACCCGCCTTCGGAGTCAGATAACTGTAATTTGCCGTTAACTTGATATCTTTAGGTAAAATCAGCTGTGTCATGATGTTGAAGATCCAGAATCCTTTATTATTCAGATTATCGATATCATGTTTCTGATATCCTGCGTAGATATACATAAAGTTGATCTTGTCAGGGTTGAAATTAAACTTCATCACTTCACTCAAAGGTTTAGTGAAAAGCATAAAAGGAACAGGAAGACCTACATTAAAATTATGAATTCTCATATTCGAAATGTTGATCTGCTCATTAGTAAGATTTTTACCATTCTTCCTGATGATCTGCGCTACCTGGTTTTTAGCAGAGCTTACATTATACCCGATAAATGCATAATCAAATGCAGAGATCTTCAATTCGTAATTATCAAAAATAGTAGGCTGTAGATTAGGATTACCTGTCACCTGCGTGTTTGGCCCTGCAAAAATCACGTTATTCGGGTTTAGAGCAGAAATACTTGGCAAGTTGATTTTTTTATTATAATTGGCAGCTACATATACTTGATTCATCAGGTTATACTGAACACTTGCATTCGGGAATAACTTGAATCGGTTGAAAGGTCTCAAATCACCCTCAACAACTGTTCCGGACTTTATCACTCTTGTTACTCCGGAGATATCATAATTTTCTGCACGGGAACCCAAAATGAAATCAAATTTTTTCAATTTCGCCTGGAATTCCAGATAAGTGGAAGCCGTTTGTCTTTGGTACTCTAAGTTAGTTAAACCTTTACTCTCCGTATCCAGATCCTGTCTTTCATATAAACCTCCCAAGCTTACTTTTCCGCCATCCAGAATATTGATAGGTTGAGAGTAATCCACTTTGAAATTGGCAATGCTTATATCCGTTTTATTATCCAAAAGCCCTTTTGTTCCGGGAATGAAATATTCCTGATTATTATCTGTGAAAACACCTTTTTGGAAGAAATTATCCTGTATGAATTTACTGTCAGATTTTGTATACCCAAACTGAAAATCCAATTTTTGAGACTTGTCTGTAAATCTTTTTTGATAAGTTACTACCGCTTCCTGCCTTAAACTGTTCGTATGAGCTGCATCCGAAGCTTCAAATATCGTTTCTCTGAAAGTATCCGGTGCTATGGGAATATCCGCAAGTCCGTTACTTGCCGTATAGTTGTCATTATTGTTGTGATAAATATCGTAGTTTACTAATAATCGGTCCTGTCCAAGATCAAAAGTCAAACCTGATTTTGCAAAGTATCCTCTTCCGATTCTGTCTGTGTTACTATTCAATAATACGTCCTGTAACGTTCTCAGATTACTTTCACGGTAATTCTGCCCGATATTCAATTGCCATCCGAAAATTTTATTTCTGGCATTCAAATTTAGGGAGTTCGAAGTTCTGCTTCGGAATTTATCATAGTTTGTGAATGAATAGTTCCCGGAATAGGTTGCCGTTAAATATTTATTGGCATTTTTATTTGTGATGATATTCATGATTGCTCCACCTGAGGTAGCAGGAAATTCTGCACCCGGCTGTGTGATTACTTCAATTCTGTCTACCGAATTGGCAGGCATACCTTCCAGGAAAGAATTCAGTTCATTAGAAGTAATATTTAAAGGCCTTCCGTTCAAAAATACATCCAGAACTTTTCCCTGATACATCATTCCGGCAATATCGGTAGAAATAAGTCCGGGAAGTTTTTTAATGCCCTCCAAAACATTTCCATTATTAAGCTGAGGCTGCTCAGAAAAATCGAAGATCGTACGATCTGCTTTTTGCTCAACAGCTTTTTTAGTTTTGGTGATGGTGACACCCTCAATTTGTTTTTCTTTTACTTGATTGTTCGGCTTCTCCTGGGCATACACCGTTAAAGAGCTTATCAGAGATAAGGCAACAATTGTTTTTTTCATAATGTTTTTTACTACACTTGGTTAGACGCAGAAAAAACAGTTTCGTTACAAGAAATAAAAATAAAAAGCGACTTCTATTTGAAGCCGCTTTTATATTAATCGATCTAACAATTAATCTTAATTTTTTTCTTGTAGTTTAATTAAGTTCAGTGCAGAACCAGCCTTGAACCATTCAATTTGCTGAGCATTATAAGTATGGTTGGCCATGATGATATCTTTAGTTCCATCAGCATGTACAAACTCTAATGTCAATTGTTTTCCGGGAGCAAACTGATCTAAGTCTAAGAAGTTTACGGTGTCGTCTTCTAAAATTTTGTCATAATCAGATTCGTTAGCAAAAGTTAACCCAAGCATACCTTGCTTCTTAAGATTGGTCTCGTGGATTCTCGCAAATGATTTTACCAATACCGCCTTTACTCCAAGATGTCTTGGTTCCATGGCGGCGTGCTCTCTTGAAGAGCCTTCCCCATAGTTCTGATCACCTACAACAATGGAAGGAATTCCGGCAGCTTTATAAGCTCTCTGTACAGCAGGAACCTCACCATATTCACCGGTCAGCAAGTTTTTAACTTTATTGGTTTCCATGTTGTAAGCATTGACAGCTCCAATCAACATGTTGTTGGAAATATTATCAAGGTGTCCCCTGTATTTCAGCCATGGCCCCGCCATAGAAATATGGTCGGTAGTACATTTTCCGAAGGCTTTAATTAAAACTTTAGCCCCTTCGATGTTTTTACCATCCCAAGCTGGGAATTCTTCTAATAACTGAAGTCTGTCTGAAGTAGGACTTACGTTTACTACCACAGAAGAACCGTCTTCAGACGGAGCCTGATATCCGTTATCTTCTACCGCAAAACCTTTAGCGGGTAATTCAGAACCTTTCGGCTCATTTAGTTTTACCTGCTCCCCGTTTTCAGCAGTTAAAGTATCAGTAATCGGATTAAAATCTAATCTTCCGGAGATTGCAATCGCAGCTACCATTTCAGGAGAAGCTACAAATGCATGAGTATTCGGATTACCGTCTGCTCTTTTAGCAAAGTTTCTGTTGAAAGAGTGGATGATTGAATTTTTCTCTCCTTTTTCAGCGCCTTCTCTGTCCCATTGTCCTATACAAGGTCCACAAGCGTTGGTAAAGATTCTGGCATTCTCGAATTTTCTGAAAGAATCTAAAAACCCATCTCTTTCTGCCGTAAATTTCACCTGCTCAGAACCAGGGTTGATTCCTAAAATCGCTTTAGGCTTCACTCCTTTTGCCACCGCATCTTCAACGATGGATGCAGCTCTTGATAAATCCTCATACGAAGAGTTGGTACAAGACCCGATGAGAGCCCATTCAACTTCTAAAGGCCATCCGTTAGCTTCAGCTTTCGCTTTGAACTCAGAAACAGGAGTTGCCAAATCCGGAGTGAAAGGCCCGTTAAGATGGGGCGCCAATTCAGAAAGGTTGATTTCAATAACCTGATCGAAATACTGTTCCGGATTAGCATATACTTCAGCATCACCCGTTAAATGTTCAGCAATTTTGTCAGCTGCATCTACCACTTCCTGTCTGCCTGTTGCGGCCAGATATCTTCTCATAGAATCATCATATCCGAAAGTAGAGGTGGTAGCACCTACTTCAGCACCCATATTACAGATTGTTCCTTTACCGGTTGCAGAAAGAGACTCTGCACCTTCACCGAAATATTCGATGATGCATCCTGTTCCTCCTTTTACTGTAAGAATTCCGGCTACTTTCAGGATCACGTCTTTTGCTGAAGTCCATCCGTTCATTTTACCAGTTAATTTTACCCCGATAAGCTTAGGCATTTTAAGTTCCCAAGCCATTCCGGCCATTACATCTACTGCATCAGCGCCTCCTACACCTATAGCAACCATCCCTAAACCTCCGGCGTTTACCGTGTGGGAGTCAGTTCCGATCATCATACCTCCGGGAAAAGCATAATTCTCTAATACTACCTGGTGAATAATACCGGCTCCCGGCTTCCAGAAACCGATTCCATATTTATCACAAACAGAACTCAGGAAGTTGAAAACCTCAGAGTTCTTGTTGATACCTTCTTGTAAATCTTTATCAGCGCCTACTTTCGCCTGAATCAAGTGATCTGCATGAGCAGTTGAGGGAACCGCTACTTTGGTTTTTCCTGCCTGCATGAATTGTAAGAGTGCCATCTGTGCAGTTGCATCCTGCATAGCTACTCTGTCCGGCGCGAAGTCTACATAAGAGTTTCCTCTTTCATATGCTTGTGTAGCATTTCCTTCCCAAAGGTGGGTATAAAGGATTTTTTCTGAAAGGGTAAGAGGTTTTCCCACAATTTGTCTTGCTGCAGCAATCCTTTCAGGGTAACGCTCGTACACTTTTTTGATCATATCAATATCAAAAATCATATCTCTTAAATTAAGGTTTTTATATTTATATTTATCAACAGCTAAAATAGCGAATGACTACATTATTTAACTAATTCCTTGATAGGAGGAGCAAATTTAGTCAGGTCAATGCCATCAACAGCAGCTTTATATTCATCTATATTAGGAATTCTTCCAATAATGGCAGATAATACAACAACCGGAGTTGATGCCAGTAAGGATTCTCCCTTTTTACGTTCGGAATCTTCAACCACTCTTCCCTGGAAAAGGCGGGTTGAGGTTGCCAATACCGTATCTCCTTTAGCTGCTTTTTCCTGATTACCCATACAAAGGTTACAGCCAGGACGTTCAAGATACATCATATTTTTGTATTCGACACGAGCTTCCCCTTTAGGAGCATTGTCATCAAATTCAAAGCCGGAATATTTTTGCAATAAATCCCAGTCCCCTTCATTTTTAAGCTCGTCAATGATGTTATAGGTAGGGGCTGCCACAACAAGCGGAGCATTAAATTCTACCTTACCTTGTTGTTTTTCAATATTTCTTAGCATCTGAGAAACAATCTTCAGGTCACCTTTGTGAACCATACACGATCCGACAAAGCCAAGATCTACTTTTTTCTCTCCGCTATAATATGAAAGCGCTCGGATAGTATCGTGAGTATATCGTTTAGAAATATCTTCATTGTTTACATCCGGGTCTGCAATCATTGGCTCTACGATCACATCAAGATCAACAACCACTTCGGCATAATATTTAGCATTGGCATCCGGTGTTAAAGCAGGTTTTTCACCTGATTGAATCTCTGCAATTCTCTTATCGGCTTTTTCAATCAGTCCTTTAAGAACCTGATTTTTATTGTCCATACCCTTATCGATCATGATCTGGATTCTGCCTTTAGCGATTTCTAAAGACTGGATCAAAGTATCATCCTGGGAAATACAGATAGAGGCTTTTGCCTTCATCTCTGCAGTCCAGTCTGTGAATGTGAATGCCTGATCCGCAGGAAGTGTTCCAATGTGAACCTCGATGATTCTACCTTGGAATACATTCTCTCCGCCAAACTGCTTCAACATTTGAGCCTGTGTCGCATGAACAACATCACGGAAATCCATGTGTTCCTTCATATCTCCTTTGAACGTCACTTTTACAGACTCAGGAATAGGCATAGATGCCTCCCCTGTAGCCAAAGCTAGTGCAACGGTTCCGGAGTCAGCTCCAAAGGCTACACCTTTAGACATTCTTGTGTGTGAATCACCACCAATGATGATTGCCCACTCGTCTACAGTGATATCGTTAAGAACTTTGTGAATTACATCGGTCATCGCATGATATTCGCCTTTCGGGTCACGGGCTGTGATCAAACCGAAATCGTTCATGAATCTCATCAGTTTCGGAATATTTGCCTGAGCTTTTTTATCCCAAACCGAAGCGGTGTGGCAACCTGACTGGTAAGCACCGTCAACAATCGGGGAAATCACTGTCGCAGCCATTGACTCTAATTCCTGCGCAGTCATAAGACCGGTGGTGTCCTGTGAACCTACGATATTAACCTGTACGCGAACATCAGAACCGGCGTGTAATACTTTTCCGGGTGTTACACCAACAGCATTTCTGTTGAATATCTTTTCTACCGCTGTAAGACCTTGTCCTTCATGAGAAATTTCTTTTGACGGAGCAAAAACCTGAGGCGCTTCAACACCTAAAAGCTGTGCCGCAAATGTTTGAAGCTTTTTACCGAATACGATGGCGTATGACCCTCCGGCTCTAATGAATTCCATTTTCTGAGGCGTAAAAGCTTTAGAAATGTCAATCAGCTCCTGGTCTCCGTTATATAATTTTTTCTTTTTTGTGTTGATAGTAAGAACAGTCCCTGTAGCAACGGAGTATGCTTCTTCAAGAATAGGCTCTCCATTTTCGTTACGGATAGGGTTCCCATTCTCATCAAGTTTTTTAACCCAGTTTTTAAGGTCGATACCAATTCCTCCGGTTACGTCAACAGTAGTAAGGAATATCGGAGAAATACCATTTGTACCTCCAACAATCGGAGCAATATTTACGAATGGTACATAGGGACTCGCTTGTTTACCTGTCCAAAGAGCCACGTTGTTTACTCCTGACATTCTTGATGAACCAACTCCCATTGTGCCTTTTTCTGCAATCAGCATTACACTTTTATCAGGATGCTGTGCCTGCAATGTCCTGATTTCTTCCTGGGCTTGAGGAGTGATCATACATTTACCGTGAAGCTCTCTGTCAGAACGGGAGTGTGCCTGATTACCCGGAGAAAGTAAGTCTGTGGAAATGTCACCTTCTCCTGCAATATAAGTAACGACTTTAATTTCTTCAGCAACTTCAGGCAGTTTCGTGAAGAATTCAGCTTGTGCGTAGCTTTCAAGAATTTCTTTTGCGATTTCATTACCGCCATTGAATGCATCCTTTAAGCGGGTCGTGTCCGCTTCATAAAGGAAAACCTGTGTTTTAAGAACGTTTGCAGCTTCTTTGGCAATAGAAATATCATGGCCTAAAGCTAAATCCAGCAATACTTCAATAGATTTACCGCCTTTCATATGAGATAGCAACTCAAAAGCAAAAGCAGGAGATATTTCTTCTACAATGGATTCACCAAGAATAATTTCTTTTAAAAACTTAGCTTTCACACCAGCGGCACTTGTAGTCCCCGGTAGCGTGTTGTAAATAAAAAAGTTAAGAGAATCTGTTCTGTTTTCGTTACCTGGATCTTTTATTTGTGCAATAATCTCGCTTAATAATTCAGCACTGTCAATTGGCTTTGGATGAAGCCCCTGGTTTTTTCTTTCTTCAATCTCTTTGATGTAATCCTTATAAATGCTCATATAGAAGTCTTTTCAATTTTTAAATCAGATTATAAGACAGTGATTAGTAAGTCTGAAGTCAGTATAATCTGTAGTTTTCTTATGATGTGAGATAATGCCCTGTCCCAAAGGTGAATAGAAAAGGACTTTTTAAAAAGTATCAAACATCCAAAAATGTTCCCAAAATTACGAAATTTTACTATTTTATAAAGATGAATTTATTTAGATTCTTTATAAATATGATTTTTATATTTTCTATTTTGGCCGTAATTTTGCAAACAAATGATGAATATGAAAAAGACGTTTGGTTTTTTATTGACCTTAATTTCGATTTTTATTTTTTCACAGACAAAATCTGTGAAGAAATTACCTGTGAAAACTACTTCCAAAACAGCTGCTAAAAAAGCAGCGGCTTCCAAACCGAATCCAGATCTTGTTCGGATTAATGAGGATGTTCCGGTTTTGATTCCGCAAAAGAAAGATGATCTGTTCGGGTATATCAATCAAAAAGGAAAATTTATTATTCAACCCGAATATCATATTGCCGTTTTTTTTGCAGAGGACTGTAATCTTTTAAGCTCCCCGAATGAAAAGGTAAGAAAGTTTGGGACAAAGGAATATGCCACGGTAGAAAAAGATATGATTTCCTACAGGATCAATCAGGCGGGAAAAAAAGTATATCAATACAAAACTTCCGATTTGGGAAAATGTAAAAGCGAATATAAGCAACAGCAATATCAGGCGTATGTCTCCAATGGTTTTTACGGGATCATTGAGCCAGCAAAATTCGTGAATGCAGCAGATTACAGGGATTATCAGATTTATCCTCAATATCAATATTTGCATATTCTGGAAGGAGATGATGTTTCCAACCCGATGATTGTAGCTTCACACAATGACAGGTTTGGAGTGATTGATATTAATAATAAAATTATCATTCCCTTCGAATATTCCAATATTAAAAGAAACTTCAGCTGGAAATTAGGTAAAATGTTTGAAGTTACCAAAGACGGGAAAAGCTATTATTATATTGATTCCAAGAATAAGGCGTACTGATACATTGGGATTATATTTTTTCATTTTCTGATAACTCAAATAATTTTTGTAATTTCGCGGCAGAAATAAAGGGGTGCTGTAACAGGCTGAGATTATACCCAATGAACCTGAACGGGTAATGCTGTTTAGGGACACATGTAAAATAATTGATAGATGATAAGCGATAAATGATCGCATAGAGATCACTCATCAATTGTATCATAATCGCCCCTTTTATTCATTAAATTTTAAAATTTATAGAATGAAAGGATTATTTTTTTTAGGACTTACCGCAAGTTCTTTGGCATTTGCTCAAACTCAGAATCCAGATTCTTTGAAGATCAGAGAAATCGAAGCCATTAATTTTACCAAAAGACTTCCTGTTGCTAAAGAGATCATCAATGTTCAAAAAGACGTAGACAGTAGAAATCTCGGACAGGATTTACCCATACTTCTAAAAAACCAGACTTCGGTTATTTCCACATCCGATGCAGGAAACGGGGTAGGATATACAGGTTTTAGAATTCGTGGTGTCGGAGGAAGTGGAATTAATGTTATGATGAATGGAGTTCCATATAACGATTCCGAAAGTCAGGGAACCTTTTTTGTGAATGTACCGGATCTCACAAGTTCTGCTTCTCAAATTCTTATTCAAAGAGGAGTGGGGACTTCTAATAATGGTGTTTCAGCATTTGGAGCCAGTATTAATGTGATTTCTAAGGAACCGGAAGAGAAGTTTTATTTTAAAACGGATGACAGCTACGGATCATTCAACACATACAAATATTCTGCGGAAGTGGGCTCCGGAAAATTTTGGAAAAACCGTCTTTCCGTAATGGGAAGATATACCCATATCCATTCTGACGGATATATAGACCGGGCTTCTTCTAATCTGCATTCTTATAATTTTACCGCGTTATTCGAAGACGGGAAAACAAAGCTTCGTTTGATGGCATTTGGCGGAAAAGAAAAGACATATCAGGCCTGGAACGGAATTGACAGGGAAACCTGGAAAACAGATCCTAAATTCAATATTTCCGGTGCTATTTATGATGCCAATTGGGAAAATATTGTCGGATTTTATGATAATGAAACTGATAATTACAGGCAAAACCATTATCAGTTATTCTGGGAACAGGGGATTGGTGAGAAATGGAATCTAGAAACCACTTTGCATTATACCAAAGGAAAAGGGTATTATGAAAATTACAAACAGAGTGATCCTTTTTCAAGATACAATTTGCCTAATCTTATTGAGGGCGGGCAAGCTGTAGAATACTCAGATTTTATCAGAAAAAAATGGTTGAATAATGATTTTTACGGATTGGTTTCCACGCTTTACGGAAAGTTTGATTATCTGGATATTAATTTCGGAGTTGTAGTGAATCAATATTATGGAAGGCATTTCGGAAATGTAACGGGTGTTTTTTATCCGCAGATAGATGAGCATGAATATTACAGAAACCGTTCCGTGAAAAACGAAGCAGCCGGATTTGCAAAAGCTTTAATCAGAGTGAATCAATTTGAATTCTTCGGAGACCTGCAGCTAAGACATATTGATTACGACACAAAAATTATTACACAAGGTGATTACGAAGGAGCAGACTTAAATAGAAACTGGCTGTTCTTCAATCCAAAAGCAGGTGTTAACTATAATATAGGAAAAGGAAAGGTTTTTCTTTCTTATGCACATGCTCACCGTGAACCGAACAGGGATGATCTGTTTGCCAATAATGATACTGAAGCAGAGAAGCTTCACGATTTTGAAGCCGGGATTGAAAAGCAATTCGGAATTTTATCATTAACGGCTAACTTATATTACATGTATTATGTGAATCAGTTGGTTTTAACGGGTGAGCTAAACAATGTGGGAGCCTTTATCAGGGCCAATTCCGGGAAAAGTTACAGAAGAGGTATTGAAATTGGGGCATTGGCTAAATTGTCCAGGCAATGGGAGGTTTCGGGAAACCTTACTTTAAGCCAAAACAGGAACCTGGATTTTAAAATAGAAGATGAGTCAGGAGTGAAAGATCTTGGAAATACACAAACTTCTTTTTCACCGGATGTTATTGCGAATCTGGGATTGAAATTTAGTCCGACAAAAAATTTCCAGCTGGCATTCATGAATCAGTATGTTGGAAAGCAGTATTTGGATAATACGGAAGATAAAAATCTGCAATTGGAAGATTATTTCCTTACGGATTTTAATGCACAGTATCAGTTCAAAATTGCGAATAACGATATTGCTTTAAAGTTGCTGGTTAATAACCTTTTCAATAAAAAGTATGTGAATAACGGTGCGGTTTGGGATGGTTCTCCTTATTATTTTTCACAGGCGGGAACCAATTTTATGTTTGGGATCAGCTGGAAAATTCAATAACAATTAAAACAGATATTTTATTTTTAAAATAGTAAAATAGAAGTTAGATTAAATTTTTTACTCGAAGGCTGCTCCGGCAGTCTTTTTTTTCATATCAAGAATGTCATAAAAAGTCATGAAAAAGTTTTAAATTTGCTGCCAAATGAATATTTCGGCTTACATTCTCGAATACCTGAAACAATTTGGTACTGTTGAAGTTCCGGGCTTTGGTGTATTTTATCTGGAAAATTCCAAGGCAATCATCAATGCGGAGAACGGGAGCATACTTCCGCCTTCCAGCCAGATTGCATTTATATCCGATTATGAAGTGCGTTCTGATGAGCTCGTTTCATTTATCAGTAACCAGAAACAGATTTCCATAGAGTCTGCTAAAAATGAACTGCTGATCCAGACCGATTTTTGGAAAAAAAGACTTCAGGCAGATCTGCTTTTGGAAATTCAAAATCTGGGAACAATATATATTGAAGATGGGGAGACTCATTTTAAAGGACATAGGTTACAGACTGATCATCCTGACTACTACGGATTAGAAGAAATCAGAATCTCAGATATCAATACTGCCGGAACAGCCGGGAAAACAAATAATACTGAAGAGGACTATAAATTCAACAGATCTATTCTATGGGTTTTTCTTTTCATTATTCCGGCTTTAGGACTTATGTATTTAGCCTACACACAGCAGGAATTTCTTTTCGGAAAGAAATCTTTTGATGCGGTTTCTATACAAACCAAAACACACAGAATTGTAAAGGATACAGTAAAAATTAAAAAAGATTCCGCTCAGGTGAAAATGTCTGATTCTTTGAAAAAAGATTCAGCAGTATCATCGGCAGCTAAAAAAGGTGTCAAAAATTTGACATCTAAAAACACTAAGATTAATAAATGGCAAAAATAAAAACTGCGTCAGAATCTCTGACTATTATGACCAATATCGTACTTCCTAATGAAACTAACTCTTTAAGAAATCTTTTTGGAGGTGAGCTCTTAGCTAAAATGGACAGATGTGCTTCCATTTCTGCTGCCAGACACTGTGAAAGAAGAGTGGTAACAGCTTCTGTGAATCACGTTTCCTTTAATCATCCGATCCCTGAAGGCGGAGTAGTGGTGCTGGAATCAAAAGTATCAAGGGCATTTTCAACTTCTATGGAGGTCTATGTAGATGTTTGGTTGGATGATCCCATCAACCAGAAAAAAGTACATACCAATGAAGGGATTTATACTTTTGTAGCGGTAGATGAGTTTAACCGTCCCATTCCAATCCCGGAAATGGTACCTGAAACGGAAGAAGAAAAAGCTAGATTTGATGCTGCTTTCCGTAGAAAAGAACTTTCATTGATCCTTTCAGGAAGAATGAAGCCTCTGGAGTCTGTTGAGCTTAAGAAGCTTTTCCAGGAACCAAGCTAATCCAAATTACAAGTTTAGCCAAAAACGTCGTAATAGTCTTTGTTAAATGTTAACGCCTTTGCAACTTAAAAACAAGCCGCTTATCATGAATCTTTGTGGACTTTGCATTTAAAGTAAAATGAAAATTCTCCTTTTAGATAAAAACCATCCTCTTATCACAGAACAACTGCTGACTAAAGGCTTTGTTTTGGAAGAAGATTTTACATCTTCTTACGATGAAATTTGCCATAGAATTGAAAGCTATGATGGCATCATCATCAGAAGCCGTATTCCTTTAGATAGAAACTTCCTTGAAAAAGGGAAAAATCTGAAATTTATTGCCAGAGTAGGAGCAGGTATGGAAAATATTGATGTGGCAGCAGCTCAACAATTGGGAATTCAACTGATCAATTCTCCGGAAGGTAACAGAGACTCTGTGGCAGAGCACGTCGTAGGAATGTTATTGATCCTTATGAACCGTCTTTTCATTGCTTCGCAGGAAGTGAAAAACGGAATCTGGAAACGGGAAGAAAACAGGGGAGATGAGTTATTAGGAAAAACAGTAGGGCTTATCGGATATGGAAATATGGGAAAAGCTACTGCGAAGAGACTGTCCGGATTCGGATGTAAAGTGGTTTTCCACGATATACTCCCTGGTCTTTCTGATGAATTTGCAACACAGGTTACTCTGGAAGAATTAAAAAACACAGCGGATATTGTAAGCTTACATATTCCTCTGACCACTGAAACGCACTATCTCATTGATGAAAAGTTTATTTCTGAAATGAAAAATGATTTTTATTTCATCAATACGGCAAGAGGAAAAAATGTGGAAACTAGATTTTTAGTTGAAGGGTTGAGGTCGGGGAAAATAAAAGGAGCATGCCTTGATGTTTTAGAGTATGAAAAATCCTCATTCGAACATCTGGAGGCTGAAAACGATGATCTGAAGTTTCTTTTAGAGTCAGAAAAGACAATTGTGACCCCTCATATTGCTGGATGGACGCATCAAAGCAAGGAAAAACTTGCTCAGGTAATTGTGGATAAAATTGTTGCCTCCTTTTGTTAAAGATAGCATCAACTCCCAATTGTAAATTCAATCTTATTTTTTTTACTCTTTTTGTGATCTCAGTTTTGCTTTCTTTTATGTTAAATAATTCATAATGTCCTATGAACTATTTAATAATTATTTTGAGTTTTATTAAATTGCTGCTCATTTTTTGAACTCATGAAGAAGCTTAATCTTGTATTGGTTTTAACCGCAATTATATTCCTTTTTTCCTGTAAAAATAAGTCTGAATCAAACGAATCCGTAGCCGCTGCTACCCAACTTCCTAATTTTGGAAATGTAGAGTTGGATAAAGTATTTACGAAAACAGACAGCCAACTTTCTAATAAAGATTCCATTGTTCGTTTTATTGATAAATATTATAAAAATATCTGGGAAGGGAGTAATCTTAGCGGTGGAATACTGGTGGCGAAAGGCGATGAAATTTTGTATGAAAATTACAGAGGCTTCGGAAGAGAAGGGAATCAGATGCCAATTGGAAAAGAGACACCACTACATGTAGCTTCGGTTTCTAAAACACTAACGGCAATGGCTATGATGAAATTGGTGGAAGCGGGAAAAATAAAGTTGACTGATAACCTATCCCAGTATTTTCCGGGATTTCCATATCCTAATGTTACCGTTCAAACTCTTTTGGATCAAAGAAGCGGGCTTCCTAAATATGAATATTTTATTACTAAAATTCAGCCGGCACCTGCAGAACTTTCAAAATCTTATCTGACGAATCAGGATATTCTAAATATGATCATTAAGTACAAACCTGAATTGGCCAGAGATACAGATACAGGTTTTATGTATTGTAATACCAACTTTGCCTTGTTGGCTTTATTAATTGAAAAAGTAACTCAGATGCCTTTTCCGCAGGCAATGAAAGAAATGGTTTTTACACCCCTAAAAATGAATGACAGTTTCGTTTTCCAGGAAAAGGATATTCCTACTGCGGCACAGTCATTTTATTATGGAGGGAACAGGTTATATCCTTTGGATAGGCTGGACCTTATTTATGGTGATAAAAATATATACACAACTCCAAGAGATCTGTATAATTTTTCTAAAGCTATGTTCTCCGCCAACTTCCTGAAGCCTGAACTTATGGAAATGGTATTCACGCCATACAGCAATGAGAAAGCAGGAATGAATAATTACGGGTTAGGATTCAGAATGAAAATCTTTGATAATGGTGAGAAACTAACGTATCATAATGGATGGTGGCACGGCACCAATGCTGTTTTTGCCCATTTGCTAAAATCAAAAGTGACGATTGTTGCCATCGGAAATAAATACTCCAACAGGGTGTATACGGCACTTGCCTTATCGGGGCTCTTTGAAAATTTTCCCGTACAGAAAGACAAGCTTCACAGCATTATGAATGATAACCAGGATTCTCTGAAAAGCGGACATGAAGTTTTTGGAGAATAATGTTTACTTTTGCTCAAACATCTTCATGAAAAAACTTTTTCTATTATTCATCATCGGTTTTCTTGTACAGTCATGTGCAAGGGTTGGTTCACCTGTCGGTGGTCCGAAAGATTCTCTGGCCCCCAAGTTTTTAAGCTCTAATATTGATACTACAAGAGTAAATGTTTCCAGGGATATCAAAGAATTACGCCTGGATTTTGATGAATACATCACATTGAAGGATATCAATAAAAATTTGATTATTTCCCCGCCAATTAAGAAAATTAAGAGAATTCTTCCTTCCAATATTGCAAATAAATATGTTCTGATCCAATGGGAAGACACTTTGCAAGCCAATACGACTTATAACTTCAATTTCGGAAATTCTATTGTAGATAATAACGAGGCCAATATCCTGCGTTATTTCAATTTTGCCTTTTCTACGGGAGAAAAATTAGATGATCTTTACATCAGTGGAGAGATTAAGGATGCTCTTGCAATAAAAAAGCAGACTACCAATACAGATAACAAGCTTGTTGTAGGGTTGTACCAGGCTAAAGACACCATCAATTTTAAACAGAAACCGTATTATATTACCAAAGTTGATGATGATGGATATTATGAGCTTAATTATCTGTCGCCGGGAAAGTATAAGATCATAGCTTTTGAAGATGAAAACGGGAACTCCATTTATGATCCCGGAAAAGAAAAAATCGGGTTTCAGAAGGAAACCATCGATTTTGAAAAATCAGTTTCAGGGTTGAATCTGAAGGTCTATCCATCTAAAAAAGCTATAAAATATCTGGAGATGAAAGAATCTCCCGGAGGAATTACAATGACTTTTGAAGGAAAACCGCAACATGTAAAAGTGGTTTCACTTAATGATAAGCTTAAAGATATTAAAGTTACCCATCGCCCGAAATCGGATACGGTAAATATCTGGTTTGATGCCGTAAAAAGTGATGTTGGGCAAACTGCAACGGAAAACTTAAAATTCGGATATAATGCAGATCAAAAGAAAGATACCCTTTATAATGCATCATTGTTTTATAAATACAATGCAAAAAATGCAATGGATATCGTCAACAATGAAGTAGGAGTATTACCTCCGAAATCTGACTTTAAAATTACTTCCAATTATATCGTTGATAAAATAACTACAGACAAATGGGTACTGAAAAGTGATAGTGTAACGACCCAACAGTTTACAGCCAAAATTTCCGAAACGAATCCTTATCAGATTCTTATTCAATCCGATTTCGTTGCCGGAAAGAAATATCAGCTTACCGTTCCTAAAGAAACCGTTTCTTCCTTTTATGCTAAAAATTCCGTTTCCAAACGATTTGATTTTGAATTCGATAAGATTGAAAATTATGGAAGCTTAGCCTTTAATCTTCAAAATACACCTGAAACAAATTATTGGATTCAGTTATTGGATTCGTCAGAGAAAGTTCAGTATCAAAAATATACAAAAGGAGAAAGCGTTAAATTCAATACCATCAAACCCGGAGAATATATCGTAAGAATTTTGGTTGACAATAATGATAATCAATATTGGGACGAATCGGATTTTGAAAACGGAACTTTTGCAGAAGATTCCCATGTATTCTATAAAATGGCCATTGTAAGGCCGTTGTGGGATTCTGTTGAGAATTGGGACTTAAAAGATACGAGAACGCTGGAAAGTCCTAAAGGAACTACGCCTTCTAATGAGACCACACCGAAAACTCAAGACAGACCAGTGCCAACCTTAAATAATGCAAATAAAAACGGAACTCTTTTGACACCGGTGAAATAATTGGAATGAAAAAATTCAAACAAATAGTATTCTGGAGTTTGATAGGCTTTACATTGATCCAATTTATTCCGGTAGACAGAGCAAATAAACCCGTTGATCAAAAGGTAAATTTTGTAGTCTCCCAAAAGACACCGGAAAAAATTAAGGAATTAATTAAAGGAGCTTGCTACGATTGTCATTCAGATGAAACCGTTTATCCTAAATATGCCTATATAGCACCTTTGTCATGGTCGGTGAAAAGTCATATCAATGAAGGCAGGGAACATCTTAACTTCTCTATCTGGGAAACCTACAATAAGGATTTAAAAACGAATATGCTGACCAAATCCATTCAGACTATTCAGGCTAAGACCATGCCGATGCCCGGGTATATAGTCTACCATAAGGAAGCCAATCTATCCGAAGCAGAAAAGACATTGCTGATTAATTATTTTCAGGGTATTTTAACATCTAACATCTATTAATTTAAAAAAATATCCCACAGATTTCACAACTTATTACAGTGTATATATTCATAAACATCTGTATTCATCTGCGAAATCTGTGGGAAAAGATTATATAGTTTTCAAATACTCTTCAAAAAACCTTTTCTGAGAATCAAAAGCGATATCTTCAAGATCCAGCTCTTTCAAAGGAATCCATACGGCTTCTGAAATTTCAGAAAGTTCAAGATTCACTTCAAATTTTTCAGGAACATGGTATTCGTAAAAAAGATCAATTGTATTATAATCGATCTCTTTGTATTGATAAACATTAGGCAGGCTCATTAAGTATTGTAAGTTTGAAATATCGATATCCAGCTGCAGCTCTTCGAAAAGTTCTCTTTTGCATGTTTCCTCCGCACTCTCCTTCGGATCAACAAACCCTCCGGCCAGATCAAGTTTGCCTTTTTTAGGGTCCCTGTTTCTTCTTGTGAGATATACTTCGTTTCCGCATCGTATTACGACCGCAACGGCTCCGGCAACATTATTATAAAGAGTAAAATTACAAATGGGACAGCTCCATTTTTTTTCGCTGTCCCAATGTAAAGATTCTTTGCCGCAACTAGGGCAATATTTCAATAATTTCATCTGGATATAATTATTTTTTCAAATGTCAGATGGAACTTTGTTTCATTGAGTAATATTAATATTTCTCGGATGATAACTTAAAATCACATCCCGAAGTTCTTCTGTTTTCAAATGAGTATAAATTTCAGTAGTCGTTATACTCGAATGTCCCAGCATTTCCTGGATATATCGAAGATCTGCTCCATTTTGCAATAAATGGGTGGCAAATGAATGCCTGAAGGTATGTGGCGATATTTTTTTGCTTACCCCCGCTTTATCCGTAAGTTCCTTTATAATCAGAAATACGATTACCCTGGACATGGATGTCCCTCTGCTGTTCAGAAACAAAGTGTCTTCGTATTTTTTGTTGATTTTGTTATTGGCACGTACGTCATTGATGTAACTCTTCAGTAATTCAGCGGTATAATCAGCAAGGGGAACAAATCGGGTTTTATTGCCCTTTCCGTTCACTTTGATGTAATTTTCCTGAAAATTGATATTCGAAATTTTTAATTCAATCAATTCTGAAACACGAAGTCCACATCCGTAAAGAACTTCAATGATACATTGATTTCTTTTTCCCAGATCGGAGTTTACTTCGATAGCGCTGATAATTTTATTGATGTCAGGCAAGCTTAATGTATCCGGAAGATATAATCCTAATTTTGGGCCTTCAAGCAAAGCAGCCGGATTATCTTCACGGAACTCATCTTCCAGTAAGAATTTGAAGAAAGCTTTTATGGAAGATATCCATCTTGCTTGTGATCTTTCACTGAATTTTTGTTTGGAGAGATTGAAAATATACTCTTGTAAATTCTCGTATCCAATACGATCCGGACCGACATTTGCCAGATCTTCTTCTGCGTATTCTTTTAATTTTTTGATGTCTCGTACATACGCGTCGAGAGTGTTTTCTGAAAAGTTTCTTTCAAATCGAAGAAAGATTTCAAAATCCTTAATTTTTTCATCCCAAGTCATTGTGTGCTTATTTTTTTAATTCATTGTCCGAAATTTGCTCTATTTCAATATGATGGTTTCTTAAAAATGATATCCCGTCATCGTCCGAATATTCATTAATATACACTAGCCGGGTAATTCCCGCCTGTAAGATCAGTTTGCTGCATTCCTTGCATGGGGAGAGCGTTAAATATAACGTTGCTCCTTTTGCAGATTGAGTTGAAGCTGCCAGTTTTAATATGGCATTAGCTTCAGCATGCAGTACATACCAGTGCGTTTTTCCTTCATTATCCTCACAGCAGTTTTCAAATCCTGAAGGAGTACCATTGTAACCATCTGAAATAATCATCCTATCTTTTACGATAAGAGCCCCTACCTGCTTTCGTTTACAGTAGGAGAGTTTTGCCCATTCAAGAGCCATTTTTAGATAAGCTTTATCAAACTTATTCATACCGCAGCATTGTTTTTTTCGAAATAATTTTGTATTAAGGTTTTAGAAGTTCGGCTTTCTTTTTTCCATAAAAGCAGCCACTCCTTCTTTTTTATCATCTAATTCAAAAAGCTCGCCGAAATACTGGATTTCTGTTTCAAAGCCTTTATCAGTATCTGATAAATTAACGGCATGTATTGCCTTGGATATTGCCATGGGTGAATTGCTGGCAATACTTTTTGCTAATTCTTTTGTTTTGGTTAGTAATTCTGTAATAGGGTATACTTCATTCACCAATCCGATCTCTTTAGCTCTTTGAGCAGGAATCATTTTGGCTGAGAAGATCATTTCGTTGGCAAGCCCTTTTCCGATAAGCTTTGGTAATCTTTGAGTCCCTCCATACCCAGGAATTAATCCTAAGGTAACTTCCGGAAGTCCTAATTTAGCATTTTCCGATGCGTATCTGATGTGGCATGCCATAGCAAGCTCTAATCCTCCGCCTAATGCAAAACCGTTTACGGCTGCAATCACAGGCTTATACATATTCTCAATTTTATTAAATAGTGTATTTTGTCCATTTCTAGCCAATTCTTCAGCTTTTTCCTGTCCAAAATCACTAAATTCTTTAATATCTGCTCCGGCAACAAATGATTTCTCTCCGCTCCCAGTAATAATAATCACCCTGCATTCTGTATCAGAGTTCAATTCATCCAGTGCCAAACTTATTTCCTGAATGGTTTTTGCGTTCAATGCGTTTAAACTTTCAGGTCTGTTTATGGTAATGATAGATATTTTATCTTCCTTTTCTAATAATATATTTTGGTAACCCATTTTCAACTTTAAAATACAATCGAGTGCAAATTATAAATTTTTTACAAAAAAAAGGAAAAAATATTGATTTTTTTTCCTTAGTATGTGATTATTTATTTGACATAATTACTTAGAATGATTCATCATATTCGCATCAATATTGATATTTAGTTGCAAAGCTACTTTCATGCCAAGCTCGATATTAGCTCTGAAGAAGTGACACAACTGTCGGTTTATGATTTCATTTTTCTTTGGACCGTCGATTGCTTTCATACTTTCAACAATATTATGAACAAGATGTTCTCTGTCTTCCGCATTCATTGCTTTAGTATATAATAAACCGGGTTGGGTATAATGATCATCGTCGTTTTCATTCCTGTTATAGTGCGCTACGTGATAGCTGTCTAATTCATATTCGAAATCTTTATAGGATGAATCAGGCTTGATGTTATCAAAACTATTCGGATAATAATTAGGTTGATCGCCATAATCTTTAGAGTCAGCCATAAATCCGTCTCTTTGGTAATTATTAATTGAAAACGGACATCGGTTAACCTCCAGTTGATGAGCATTCACTCCAACTCTGTATCGATGGGCATCAGGATAAGAAAACAATCTTCCTTGGAGCATTTTATCCGGAGAGAAGCTGATACCATTAATTAAATTGCTTGGTGAAAATGTGGATTGTTCTACGTGGGCAAAATAATTAACCGGAATTTCATTCAGCTCCATTTCACCCACTTCAATCAACGGGAAATCGCTCTGGAACCAAACTTTAGTAACATCAAAAGGGTTCCATCTGAATTCTTTTGCCTGTTCTTCCGTCATTACCTGGATGTACATGGTCCATTTCGGGAAATCACTATTTTCTATCGCATTGCAAAGGTCCTCTTGTGCAAAATCGGGATTTTCACCTGCCATTTTCACCGCTTCTTCATGGGTGAAATTTTTGATTCCCTGTTTGGTTTTCAAATGAAACTTTACCCATACTCTTTCATTTTCCGCATTGATCATAGAAAAAGTATGCGAGCCGAAACCATGCATATGTCTGTATCCGTGGGGAGTTCCTCTGTCTGACATCAGAATTAAAACCTGGTGAAGAGACTCTGGATTTAAGCTCCAGAAGTCCCACATCATGGTGGCGCTTTTTAAATTGGTTTTCGGTACTCTTTTTTGAGTATGGATGAAATCCGGGAATTTCTTGGCATCTTTAATAAAGAAGACAGGCGTGTTGTTTCCCACCAGGTCCCAATTTCCATCTTCCGTATAGAATTTTAAAGCAAAACCTCTCGGATCTCTTGCCGTATCTGCACTTCCTTTTTCACCGCCCACAGTTGAAAATCGGGCAAACATTCTGCAAGAATTCCCAATATTTGAAAATAGTTTTGCCTTTGTGTATTTTGTGATATCATGAGTTACAGTGAATTTTCCATAAGCACCACTGCCTTTTGCATGTACAATTCTTTCCGGGATCCTTTCTCTTACAAAATGGGCCAGATTCTCCTGAAGGATAAAATCTTGTAACAGCACTGGTCCTCTTGGTCCTACCGTCTGGGAATCCTGATGTTCATAGTAAGGAGCTCCGTTACTTGATGTTAATTTTTTAGAATCCATATAAATGATGATTTGAATAATAATTCTTCCTTTTCAAAGGTAGTTGTTAAACATAATAAATATCAAATTTACTTGAATTTTTAATTGCTAATAGCAAAAACGTTATATCTTTGTAATAGATAATATTAATCAGATGAACATTCAGCAATTGGAGTATCTTATCGCTGTCGATAAGTATAAACATTTTGGAAAAGCGGCTCAGGCGTGCTTTATTACACAGCCTACTTTAAGTGCCATGATACAAAAATTTGAAGATGAACTGGATGTAAAGGTTTTCGACAGGACAACCCATCCCATCCGTACTACGGATGTGGGTTTACAGATTATTGACCAGGCCAAGGTAATTATAGAATCTGTCAATGAGTTAAAGAACAAAGCCAACCTTCTGAACAATATTTTAGGAGGTACTATTAATATAGGAATCATTCCAACTGTTTCATCTTTCATCTTACCTACAGAGATTTTCAAATTCTTAGAAGAAAATCCGAAAATTCAGATGAATGTAAAGGAGATGACCACGGATAATATTATCAAAGCTTTAAAAGCAGGTGAGCTGGATGCGGGAATCATTTCCACCCCTTACGACAGTGCCGATGAGTTTTATCAGGATTTCTTATTTAATGAGGAATTGATGATCTACAGTTCGGATACGGAAGCCAATAAAAAGAATTCATACATCATCCCGGAAGAACTGAACGTTGAAAAAGTATGGCTTCTTGAAGAAGGAAACTGTTTAAGAAATCAGTTTGAGAATATTTGTCATTTAAAGGAAAATACTCTAAAACCCAAGAACTTAGATTTTCTTGCCTCCAATATCCAGACTCTTGTCCATATGGTAGATAAGGTAGGCGGAATCAGTATTTTACCTGAATTGGCATTAAGCCAGCTTTCTGAAGAACAAAAGAAAAACGTTTTCAGATTTAAAAAGCCTTTCCCTTACAGAGAAATAAGCGTGATTTATTATAAACCGACTTTCAAACAGAAAATTATTGATGAATTATCCAATTCTATCAAAGCTTCGTTAAAAGAAAAGCTGAATTTTAATCAAAGTCCGAAAGAATTTGTAAGCATAAAGCCACAATAGTTTCTATCTCATAAAGCAATATAATTCATTAATTTAAAGAAAATTATAAATAGCGGCTAAAAATTTGAGTATTAAAAAAATAGTGCTTAAATTTGCCAACGTTTATCAACGAGGAAAAATTTGACCTGATTGCAACCTCTATAAAAAAATGCTAAAACAGTATTCTTTTTTTGAGCTTTCTAGGCAATTATTTCATATTTTTCTGCATTAATTTTTTAATTTAAAAACAAAAGAATAATATGTCTTATTTATTTACATCTGAATCCGTTTCAGAAGGACATCCGGATAAAATTGCCGATCAGATTTCCGATGCATTAATCGACCATTTCCTAGCATACGATAAAAATTCAAAAGTAGCTTGTGAAACTCTTGTTACAACAGGACAGGTAGTTTTGGCGGGAGAAGTGAAGTCTGACGCTTATCTTGATGTACAGACCATCGCCAGAGACGTTATCAATGGAATTGGCTATACAAAAGGTGAATATATGTTCAATGGAGATTCTTGCGGAGTTATTTCTGCTATTCATGAACAATCACCGGATATTAACCAAGGTGTTGACAGAGCTGTAATTGACGAATCTTTTGAAGGTAAGGCTAATGCTCAGGGAGCTGGTGACCAGGGAATGATGTTCGGGTATGCAACTAATGAAACGGCGAACTATATGCCGTTAGCTTTAGATTTGGCACATACTATCCTTAAAGAACTTTCTGCGATCAGAAGAGAGAATAAAGAGATCACTTATCTTCGTCCGGATGCTAAAAGCCAGGTTACGATTGAATATTCTGATGATCACAAGCCCGTTAGAATTGATTCTATTGTAGTTTCTACTCAGCATGATGATTTCGGAACAGAAGAAGAAATGTTGAACAAGATCCGTGAAGATATCAAGAACATTTTGATTCCGAGAGTAGTGGCTCAACAGACAGAAGAGATCAAAGCCTTATTCAATGATCAGATCAAATATCATATCAATCCTACTGGGAAATTTGTAATCGGTGGTCCTCACGGAGATACAGGTCTGACGGGGAGAAAGATCATTGTAGATACCTATGGTGGAAAAGGAGCCCACGGAGGTGGTGCGTTTTCAGGAAAAGATCCTTCAAAAGTAGACAGAAGTGCTGCTTATGCAACAAGACACATTGCTAAAAACCTAGTGGCTGCAGGAGTTGCTGATGAAGTTTTGGTACAGGTTTCTTATGCAATCGGTGTTGCTGAACCTTGTGGTTTATACATCAATACTTACGGAACTTCAAAAGTGGATCTTCATGATGGTGACATTGCTAAAAAAGTGTCAACTATCTTCGATTTAAGACCTTATGCTATTGAGCAGAACCTTAAATTGAGAAATCCTATTTACCAGGAAACCGCTTCTTACGGACATATGGGTAAAGAACATTATGTAGCTAATAAAACCTTTAATAAAGGACAAAAGAATGAGCTTACCCTGGAAGGGCTTGAATTCTTTACCTGGGAAAAACTGGACAAAGTAGATGAAATTAAAGCTTCTTTCGGAATTTAATTTCTTGCTTTTAATAATAAATGACTGCTTTATCCAACAGATAAGGCAGTTTTTTTTATTTTTACATTAAATAAATGATATGATGACGAACTTTCGTTTGGCAATTGCTGTTTTGCTTGTATTTTTCTTAGGTAACTTCTCAAAGGCCCAATATACAATGCATAAGATGATTAATGTGGGATATGTATACCAAAATCAGAGTTTTGGGGAAGTGGGAGGCAAATTGCTTTTTTTGAAGAATGATGATGTGATTTATAGATTGGGAGGTTCTGCACTAATGGGATCTGCCAATTCCCAATTTGCGATCATGCCGAAATTGCAGGCGGATGTATTGCTTAATTTTGAAAAAAATGTAGATTTCTATCATTCCTATTATTTTTTGATAGGAGCGGAAGGAACGAATAAATATGTCGCTCCTAAGGTTGGTGTCACCCTTTTCGGGATCCTGGATCTTACAGGAGGCTATGCTTTTCCCACCGGAGATGCTGAATTAAATGGTAAACAATTGAAAGGATTGAATATTAATTTCACACTAAATATCCCTACAGTATTCATTCACGATATGTTTAAATGATTTTTTTTAAATATTTTTTGGAAAAAATTAATAATAGGTTAACAGTTATTAAAATTTTATTATATTTACATCCATAAAATTGTACCCGCCTATTGATTAGACTTTACTCTAAAGAATTGTTTTGTATTTACAATTAAAGCCAGATAAAATATCTGGAAGATAAATTGTCTACAAATATATTATTGAGAAGAAAGTTATGAAATCAAAATCGGATAGCCTACTAATTTCCCTTTATCAAAAAGGAGACGAAGAAGCATTGTCAACGCTTATTCATCGTCATCAGAGAGAGCTGTTTACATTCATTTTTTACAAAATTAATGATGAAGACCTTGCTAATGATGTTTTTCAGGATACATTTATGAAAATCATCATCATGCTAAAAGAAGGACGCTACAACGAAGAAGGAAAATTTATTCTTTGGGCCAAAAGAATCGCCCACAATCTTATTATCGATCACTTCAGATTAAAATCGAAAAACATCAAAGTTTCAGAAACCACTTTTGAAACGGATGAATATTCTATTTTCGACCTGATAAGAGAACCCTCTGAAAACATTGAAGACCAGCTGGTAACCAATCAGATCCAGGAAGATTTATTGAGAATGTTGCAATTCCTGCCGGAAAATCAACAGGAAGTGATTAAACTAAGATTTTTTGACGGCTTAAGCTTCAAGGAAATTGCAGATCATACCAATATGAGTATCAATACAACCTTAGGAAGAGTGCGATATGCCTTGATAAACCTGAGAAAAATCATGGATGAGAATAATATTATACTAACCAGATAATAATTCTTAATATTTCTCGTTTTAAGGAAAAACATTCACTCGCCTATGAGAAAAAATGATTCCCTAAAAGAGAAAACTTTGAAACCAAAAAAACAAACAATTGATTTTTTGCTTAACTTTTCAAAGAACTTGGAAGTTGTTAAGACCAAGAATAAGAATTATCCGATTTCCAAAAATTAAAATTATTAATTTTGTGCTGTATGAATATTCAGCACATTTTTTTTGATCTCGACAATACGCTTTGGGATCACCGCAAGAACGCCTACCGTACCATCAAAGACCTTTTCGAAAAACAGGAAATTACTTTACAGTATCATATTGATTTTGAAGAATTTCACAGTGTTTATCATGAAATTAATGAAACCCTGTGGGAAAAGATCAGAGATGGGATTATTGGAAAAGAATACCTGAGAAAGCATCGTTTTTATGATACATTCAACCATTTCGGTGTTGATAATGAAGCGCTTTCCATGTATTTTGAAGAACATTTTCTTGATAAAATCCTTAATCATAATGAGCTGGTGGAGGGGGCAGAACCTATTTTGCAATACCTGAAATCAAAGGGATATACTTTGCATGTGATCTCTAACGGTTTTCAGGAAGTAACGGAAAGAAAATGCCTTCTATCGGGAATTGCCAAGTATTTCAATACCATTACCAGTGCAGATTCCGTAGGAGTAAGAAAACCCGATCCTGCTATTTTTGAATACTCTTTAGGGCTTTCTCAAGCAAAAAAAGAGGAAAGTATCTTAATTGGTGATGACTGGATTGCAGATGTAGTGGGCGCGCAAAATTTCGGGATGGATGTTATTTTCTTTGATGCCTTGAATGAAAACAGAGAAGAAGAAGGATTGAAAACGATCAAGTATCTTTTACAAATAAAAAACTATCTATAAGATGAAAATTCAAAATCAAAATGCAACTCTTGCTTCTTCCTTAAAGAGGATCAATGTTATTTTTTTCGGTTTACTTTTCGGTATGGTATCGATGGGGAGTATAATTTATGTAATAAATCCTACGGAAAACTTCGATTTTAATTTCAAAAACCCTCTTTTGATTATTATGATGGTCGTTATGATCGCCGGAGTTTTTGCCAGTGGATTTTTGTATAATACGCTGAAAAGTAAAATTGAGACAAAAGATTCTTTACAAGATAAAATTGCAAAAATTCAGCAGGCATTGATTATAAAATTTGCTTTAATTGAAGGACCTGCTTTATTAGGAATTATATTATTTTTAGTAGAATCTAATCTTGCATTTCTGATACTTTCTGTTCTGATGATCCTTTACTTTGTCACTTTGAAACCAAGTAAAAATAAGCTTGCGGATGATATGAATCTTACCTCTCAGGAGAGGAGAGAAATTGGAGAATAAAAATAAAGCCTTTCAATCTGAAAGGCTTTTTTATGGATTTAAAGTCAGGAATACTAAATTCCCAAACTTGTTCTTACTCTTTTGATTGTCTCCAGAGCAATTACTCTTGTTTTTTCAGCTCCTTCCTGAAGTTTGGCTTCCAATTCATCCAAATTATTCATGTAATAGGTAAATAATTCTCTTTCTTTAGCGAAACGGGTTAAAATTAAATGTAAAAGTTCCGTTTTAGCATGTCCGTAACCGAAGTTTCCAGCCAGGTATTTCGCTCTTAATTCTTCCGTCTGTCCAGGAGTGGCGATCAATTGATAAATGGCGAATACCTTATCCGTTTCAGGATCTTTTGGCTCTTCAAGGCTTTTAGAATCCGTTTCGATGCTCATTACCTGCTTTTTCAGTTCTTTTTCAGGTAAGAAAATATTGATGATGTTCCCTCTGGATTTAGACATTTTCTGTCCGTCGATTCCGGGAACGTATTTCGTGTTTTCCTGAAGCTCAGATTGCGGGAGTACAAAAACCTCACCCATCTGGTTGTTGAATCTGGAAGCTACATCACGGGCTATTTCTAAATGTTGAAGCTGATCTTTTCCTACAGGCACAATTTCCGCATCGTACAATAAAATATCTGCAGCCATCAGAATAGGATAGGTAAACAAACCTGCATTGACGTCCTGAAGTCTGTCTGCTTTATCTTTAAAAGAATGAGCAAGCGTTAATCTCTGATAAGGGAAAAAACATGATAAATGCCAAGATAGTTCACAGGTTTCAGGGATATCACTTTGTCTGTAAAAATAGGTTTTTTCCGTATCCAGCCCACAAGCAAGCCAAGCCGCAGCGATCTCGTAGGTATTTTGTTTTAGCTCTTCCGCATTTTTAATCTGTGTCAGCGAATGAAGGTTCGCAATGAATAAAAATGACTCATTTCCTTCCTGCTTCGATAGTTCGATGGCAGGAATAATAGCACCTAATAAATTCCCAAGGTGCGGTGTTCCGGTGGCTTGAATGCCGGTAAGAATTCTTGACATTTGTTTTTATTTATAAAAATTAATGAATTGCAAATTTAATAGGTTTGAATGGATTTTCTGGAATCAATACTAATATTATTAAAAGTCCGAATGTTTTTCGCACACAGATTACTCAGATTTTCACAGACAATTATGCTATTAAAAAAGGATTTGCGTTATCTGTTTTAATCTGCGAGGGAAATATTTTATGGAATCAAAATCCTATCTCCCCCGAATTTAGGTTCAACTCCGAAAAGCAAATCCCAATAAGCTTTTGCCTTGGCTATATATTCACGGATATTGGTCTTTAATCCGGCATATTTGTTGACATCCGGTGCGTTATATCCATAGGCTTCCATTCCATTTTTCCGGGCTAAAAAGACAGCTCTCTCATTATGGAACTTTTGCGAAATGATAACCAGTTTTTTCTGCCCGAAGATGTCTTTTGCCCTTACAACAGAATCCAGTGTTCTAAAACCGGCGAAATCCATGAAAATTTTATCTTGCGGAATACCATATTTCATTAAAGTCAATTGCATATCCTCAGGTTCATTATAATCTTTTCTGCTGTTGTCTCCGCTTACGATTACATATTGAATTTTCCCGCTTTTGTAAAGATCAACGGTTGCCTGAATCCTGTTATAGAAATAAGCATTCGGCATTCCGTTGCTTAACGTTTTGCTGGTTCCAAGGAGTAATGCCGTTTTCGTTGCGGGAACATCTGCAATAGTATAAGATACAAAAGCGTCACTTTGCTTTTTAATGCTGTAGTTGGCAAAAGCAATAAAAATAATTCCTGCGACGATAAGAAGCAGGAAAATTTTAAAAATATTTTTGATTATTTTTTTCATTTTTTAAAATTCAAGGCCGTTGGGAAATGCCTTTTTCCTGAAAATTAACAATAGGACCGCTCCAATGGTAATGGCTGAATCCGCAACATTGAAAATATATTTGAAAAATTCAATATGTTTTCCTCCGATTAACGGAACATTTTCAGGAACGTTCCAGTCTACCAAAGGGAAGTGGAGCATATCTACCACACAACCTTTCATAAATGTGGAATACCCTTCACCAAAAGGGACGAATTTAGAAACTCCGCCATAGCCGATCCATCGATCGATGCTTGGGTCATAGACTGTTCCGCTGTCGAAAATCAAACCATAAAACATTCCGTCAATAAGGTTTCCGATTGCTCCGGCAAAAATCATGGCCATTGGAATCAAAAGGTAATTGGATTCTCCTCTTTGCAGCCACTTTTTGAAAAGATAAATCATTCCTCCGATCAATAATACCCTTACAATCACCAGGAAATATTTACCGATTATTCCTCCGAAATGAAGTCCGTAAGCCATTCCCGGGTTTTCTACAAAGGTAAGTTTGAATCCCGGTAAGACAGAGATACTGTCATCAAGGTTAAAATGTGTTTTAATATAGATTTTTGAAGCCTGGTCAATTAATAATATAAGGAATGTTACGGCTAGGATCTTTTTCAAGGTTTCTAAATTTTATCTTTCTTTAATTTTACTTTTTGGACAATTCATCAAGTCTTTTCCTGTCTTTTGCAGAAAGATCATTGATGCCATTTTTGCCCATTTTACCTAAAAGCTGGTCGATTTCTTTTTCTCTTTCCGCGCCTGTCGGAATTAAACTGATCATCAATGGTATAATTCTTTTGTTTATCCGGAAAGAACCTGTTTTTGATCCAATCCCTGTTGAAAAACCAAAGAACCGCGATAAGAATAATCCCTAAAATCAAATATTCGCTCATGGGTATACATTAAAAATTAGGTTTATAAAGTATTGATGAAATACCATATAAACCCAAATTTATTGTTGCAAACCTACTGCTATTTCTGCATGTTTTTTGCCTCGATACTTAACGTAGCGTGAGGAACCGCAAGAAGTCTTTCTTTAGGGATCAACTTTCCTGTTACCCGGCAAACACCATAGGTTTTATTCTCAATTCTTATTAGCGCATTTTTCAGATCACGGATGAATTTTTCCTGTCTTCCCGCTAAAATTGCATTTTGTTCTTTACTAAGGGTTTCTGCCCCTTCTTCGAATGCTTTGAAAGTAGGGGATGTATCATCCGTTCCGTTATTCTGGTCATTGATAAAACTTTCGTTGATCAGTGCCAAATCTTTCTCAGCTTTTGCAATTTTCTCGTGGATGATTTTCTTAAATTCCTGTAAATCAGAATCGTTATATCTTACTCTTTCGTCTTGCATGTTCTTTTCTCTTTTTTAATAAAATTATGAAATGGAATTTGAAATACAATAACTATATGTTAATTTTTTTCAATATTTATCTTAAAATTAACGTTATCTATTTCGATTTCGTTAAAATTAAGAAGTGAAGATACAACTTCTATTTTATTTGACAAGACTTCTGACGAAATATATTCTTCATTTTTCCTGATATCTTCAAGGAATGGAGAGTTTTCTTCGATAGAAATTCTAATTCTATCGGTCAGGTCAAAATCTTTGTCTTTTCTTAAGTTCTGAATTCTGTTGATGAATTCTCTTGCAATACCTTCAGATTTTAATTCCTCTGTTAACGTCAAATCTAATGCCACAGTTGTTTTTCCATCGGAAGTTACTGTCCAGCCGGGGATATCTTTCGTTGAGATTTCCACGTCATCAAGGGTGATTTCATAGCCCTGGATGTCTATTTTCCCTTCTTTTTCAAGAGTTGTAATCTGTTCTGCAGAGAACCCGGCGATTTCATTCCCAACCACTTTCATGTCTTTTCCTAATTTAGGACCCAGAGCTTTAAAATTAGGTTTGATCTGTTTTACAATTAAATGGGATGCTTCTTCCGCATTGATCAATTGTAATTCTTTTACATTCACTTCCTGCTTGATCAGTTCCGCAACGGCTAAGATTTGCTCCTCTGTTTTAGAGTCCAATACGGGAACCAATACTTTCTGTAATGGTTGACGTACTTTTACATTCTCTTTCTTTCTCAGAGAGAAAACCATACTGGTGATATTTTGTGCCAAATGGGTTTTTTCAACCAGATCCTGATCAATTAAGCTTTCATCAGCAACAGGGAAATCGGTTAAGTGTACCGATTCACATTTTTCTTTTCCGGTTACCTTATTTAAATCCTGATATAACTGATCCATAAAGAACGGAGCAATGGGAGCAGATAATTTAGCAACTACTTCAAGGCAGGTATATAAAGTCTGGTAAGCGGAGATCTTATCTTCTGTATAATCACCTTTCCAGAAACGTCTTCTGCATAATCTTACATACCAGTTACTCAAATTATCATTCACAAAAGTGCTGATCGCTCTTGCTACTCTTGTCGGTTCGTAATCCTCATAGAACGCTTTTACCTCTTTAATTAAAAGATTAAGCTCGGAAAGAATCCATCTGTCTATTTCAGGCCGGTTTTCCACTTCTTTTTCTGCATAGCTGAACCCATCAACATTCGCATATAAAGAAAAGAATGAATAAGTATTGTAAAGCGTGCCGAAGAATTTTCTTCTTACTTCATCAATTCCTTCAATATCAAATTTTAAGTTTTCCCAAGGATTGGCATTGGAGATCATGTACCAACGTGTTGCATCCGGTCCGTATACAGAAAGTGTTTCAAACGGATCAACGGCATTTCCTAAACGCTTTGACATTTTCTGTCCGTTCTTATCCAAAACAAGACCGTTACTCATTACATTTTTGTAAGCAACAGAGTCGAAGACAGCAGTGGCAATTGCATGAAGTGTATAGAACCAACCACGGGTCTGGTCAACACCTTCTGCGATGAAGTCTGCAGGGAATGCTTTATTGCTGTCAATCATTTCCTTATTTTCAAAAGGGTAATGTAATTGGGCATAGGGCATTGAACCTGAATCGAACCAAACGTCGATAAGGTCGCTTTCACGCTTCATGGGTTTTCCTGATTCTGAAACCAACACTACTTTATCAACTACATTTTTATGCAGGTCTACTAAAGCGTAATTTTCTTCAGACATATTTCCGATCTCGAAACCTTTGAATGGGTTTTCAGTCATGAATCCTTTTTCAACTGATTTTTCGATTTCATTATATAATTCCTCTACAGAACCGATGATCTTTTCTTCTTTTAAATCATCCGTTCTCCAGATCGGTAATGGGATTCCCCAATATCTTGAACGGGACAAGTTCCAGTCGTTCACATTTTCCAGCCAGTTGGCAAAACGCCCTTCACCGGTCGCTTTCGGCTTCCAGTTGATTTCTTTGTTCAGGTCAACCAATCTGTCTTTCACGGCAGTCATTTTCACAAACCATGAATCCAAAGGATAATACAATACCGGCTTGTCAGTTCTCCAGCAGTGTGGATAACTGTGGACGTATTTCTCTACTTTGAAGGCTTTGTTTTCTGTTTTTAATAAGATGGCCAATTCTACGTCCCAAGATTTTTCAGGAGCGGTACCTTCATCGTAATATTCATTTTTAATATATTTTCCAGAGAAAACTTCCGGAACATTATCTCCGGCAAGGAATTTACCTTGTAAATCTACCAACGGAACAAGATTGTCATTCTCATCTTTCACCAACATTGGCGGAACTCCTGCTTCTTTCGCAACTCTTGCATCATCTGCACCAAAAGTAGGTGCAATATGAACGATACCTGTACCGTCCTCAGTAGTTACGAAGTCTCCTAAAATTACTCTGAATGCTTTTTCAGGAGTTTCAGATGGAGTGAACCAAGGAATTAATTGCTCATACTGAGTTCCTGCAAGCTTTTCTCCCGTGAATTCTTTTAGAACTTTATACGGAATTGTTTTGCTTTCTGAAGTATAGTTAGCAAAATCCTCATCAGTTCCTTCTGCATATTTTTTACCAAAGTTCTTTTCTAAAAGTACCCTCGCCAAAACAACAGTTACAGGCTCAAATGTATATTGATTGAACGTTTTAACTAAATAATATTCAATATCTCTTCCTACCGCAAGAGCCGTATTGGAAGGTAAGGTCCAAGGAGTTGTTGTCCAGGCCAGGATATTTACCTCTCCATTTACATCATTGAATAATTCAGAAGATTCTTTTTTTACTTTGAACTGAGCCACGATCGTAGTGTCTGAAACATCACGATACGTTCCCGGCTGATTCAATTCGTGGGAAGAAAGTCCTGTTCCTGCTTTTGGAGAATAAGGCTGGATCGTATACCCTTTGTATAATAAGCTTTTATCATACAATTGTTTCAGCAACCACCAAACAGTCTCCATATATTTTGACTTATACGTGATATACGGATCATCAAGGTCTACCCAATATCCGATTTTCTCCGTAAGGTCATTCCAAACATCGGTATAACGCATCACCGCTTCACGGCAAGCTTTGTTATAGTCTTCAATAGAGATTTTTTTGCCAATATCTTCTTTCGTGATTCCTAATTCTTTTTCTACACCAAGTTCCACTGGAAGTCCGTGAGTATCCCAACCTGCTTTACGGAAAACCTGCTTTCCGTTCTGTGTCTGGAAACGGCAGAAAATATCTTTCAATGCTCTCGCCATAACGTGATGGATTCCAGGCATACCGTTTGCAGAAGGAGGTCCTTCATAAAATACAAACTCAGGATTGCCCTCACGAATCTCAACACTTTTGCTGAACGTTTTATTTTGTTTCCAGAATTCCGATACATTCTCGGCTATGTCGATAAGGTTGAGGTTTTTATATTCTTTAAATTGGCTCATTGTAAATATCTCAATTCGATGATTAATTAAGTTTGCAAATTTAGTGAATTTTGTCGGTTTATAATATATGTTTTATTTAGGTTTTGTCTATTAAAAACTTCACTTCCAGAATGGTAATATAAAGATGATATGAATATTGAAAACTGCTTTTATTTATCTCGTAGATTGAACAGATCACACAGATTTTACATATGATTATCTGTGGAATTTTGTGTGATCTGTGGGAAAATATATCTCTACAGGAATTAAAGAAAGAAGTATAGTTAAGTTTTAATAAATTTGTTACTTAAAATCGAAACTATTGGAATTATATCCGTCAATTGAAAAATCAACTGTTCAGGAAATTAAAAAGTTTCAGGAGGAAAAACTCAGGGAGCTGTTAATTTATCTTGAAGGAAATTCTCCTTTTTACCAGAGACTGTTTAAGGAAAGTAATATTGGTATTGCTGATATCCGATCTTTGGAAGATTTACAGAAAATTCCGACAACCACGAAAAATGACCTTCAACAGTATAATCATGATTTTTTCTGTATAACTAATGATAAAATTGTGGATTACAGTACGACTTCAGGAACATTAGGAGATCCCGTAACTTTTGGGTTATCGGACAATGACCTTGAAAGATTGGCTTATAATGAAGCTATTTCTTTTGCCTGTGCTGGAATTCAGAAAGGAGATGTTGTACAGATGATCACCACTATTGATAAAAGGTTTATGGCAGGGCTGGCTTATTTTCTGGGATTAAGGAAAATGGGGGCAAGTGTTGTCAGAATGGGACCCGGAATTCCCGAATTGCAATGGGATTCTATTTTCAGATATAAACCCAAATATCTGATCACTGTTCCGTCTTTTTTATTAAAGATGATCGATTATGCAGAGAAAAATGGATTAGATTATAAAAATTCCAGTGTTTATGGAGCAGTTTGTATCGGGGAAAGCATCAAAAACCAGGATTTTACGGATAATATTCTATCGCAGAAGATCAAAGAAAAATGGAATATTAAGCTTTTTTCTACGTATGCCTCTACAGAAATGAGCACGGCTTTTACGGAATGTGAGTTTCAGATCGGAGGGCATCATCATCCCGAACTGATTATCACGGAAATTCTCGATGACGATGGAAACCCAGTGAAAGAAGATGAAAGCGGTGAGCTTACCATTACTACTTTAGGCGTTGAAGCCATTCCTTTATTGAGATTTAAAACAGGAGATATAGTGAAAGCTCATTATGAACCTTGTTTATGTGGAAGAAATACGATGCGTTTAGGACCTGTTATCGGAAGGAAACAGCAGATGATCAAATATAAAGGGACCACCTTATATCCACCTGCCATGAATGATATCCTGAATGATTTTGCCACGATTTCCTGTTACCAGATTGTGATCCAGTCTAATGAAATAGGATTGGATGAGATCATCATCAAAGTGAGTACAGAGCGTGAGGATGAAAATTTCGTGAATGAAATAAGGGATCATTTCCGAGCTAAGTTAAGAGTAAGCCCTAAAATTGAAATATGGGATTTCGATGTATTGTCTAAAGTGGTTCATCATCCGAATAGCAGGAAACCTATTACATTTATAGATTTGAGATAATTTGATAAGTAAGAATAAATAAACATAAATATTAACAACCATGAAAAAATTACTATTGATCGTAATGATTATTACTTCATCTTTTGTTTTAGCACAGAAAATGAAAGTTGTATCGGGAAATTTTGAATTTTTAAAAGGCGAAAAGGAATTAAACGTTGAGTTTGATTATAGTACAGTGACCTTTTATAAAGAGAAAATGACAGAAGCACAATATCTGGAAAAAAGAGTAAAAGAAATTGCCAAAGATAAAGGGGATGCAGAAGCTGAAAGATGGAAAACAGATTGGAATTCCTCAAAGGAAACATCTTTTGTAGACAAGTTCCTTGCTTCTATGAATAAAAATATGGCTATTAAAACAGGTTTAAATCCTAATGCCAAATATACTGTGATTGTTGTAACAACGTGGATTTATCCGGGATGGTTTGCAGGAGTAATGAATCAACCCTCAAAAGTAAGTACACTTCTGAAGTTTGTTGAAACGGCAAATCCAGGAAATACCTTGTTGGCCATCGAAGCAACAAACGCTCCAGGAGATAACTTTGTTGGTTTGCCTAACAATAACGATAGAATAGCGGAGGGCTATGCAAAAACAGGGAAGACTTTGGCAAAAATGATAGAGAAAAAAATAAAATAGTATTAATAAAAGATTTCGGCGGCCAAAGGCCGCCGAAATCTTTTATTGCTGTTGCTCTCTTTCTGATTTAATGAGGTTTGCAAGATTTTTAATGACTGTATCATGTTTCTTTACAAAAGGATTGTCCTTATTCCATACATACCCCGCTAAAACAGCGCATATTTTTCTTTTTACATCCTCATTTTCAGGTCTGTGGAAGAATAATTCCTGAAGATTTCCTGTGTACCATTCCTTTACATACGTTGTGAAAACATCCACACCGTACAATATATAATCTGAGTATTCTTTTTGCCAGTCTATGGTTTCGCCGTTTATCTGTCTCAGTGCCAATTTTGCAGCAAGCATTCCTGATTCTGTGGCAAAAGCCATTCCCGAAGAGAATACCGGATCCAGAAACTCAGAGGCATTACCTGTTAAAGCAAAGCCGTCTCCGAATAATTTTTTCACGGAACAGGAATAATCTTTCAGATGTTTCGGTTCAAAAAGGAAATCTACGTCTCCGAAACGTTTTACATAATAATCCGAAAGGGAAATAGCTCTTTTTAAAGCTTCTGCGGGATCTCCGTTTTCCGATAACTTATCGATATAATCTGTAGGGCCTACAATTCCAACGCTGGTGTTGCCATTGGAAAAAGGAATTACCCAAAGCCAGACTTCAGTTTCAATAATATCAAAAGAGATCAGGGTTCCTTCAACACCTTCTTCTCTGTTAATATCTTCCACGTGAGAAAAAATTGCGGAATGTGGCGAAAGTTTAGAAGGTTTTTCAAGATCAAGCAAGCGGGGTAAAACCCTTCCATAGCCACTGGAATCGATCACAAATTTGGCGTGGATTTCTTTAGCTTTACCTTCTTTATTAACCACGGTAGTAACAGAATCTGTCCCATTAAATTTAATATCTGTAACCTCGGCTTCAAATTCAAGATCAATACCTTTATTAATAACTTCCCGGGCTAAAGTATTATCAAAATCAGCTCTTGGAACCTGCCAGGTCCAGTCCCAGCCTTCTCCGAATTTTTCACTGAAATCAAAAAGACAGACTTCGTCACCGCGTAAAAAACGAGCTCCCAGCTTTTTTTCAAAGCCCATTTTATCCAAAGCAGGAAAAAGGCCGGCTTCATCAAAATGATCCATCACTCTTGGAATTAAGCTTTCGCCTACCACCAATCTTGGGAATTTTGTTTTCTCAACAACCTTTACGCTGATATTATTCTTCTTTAAGTATGAAGAAGATACACATCCGGAAGGTCCTGCCCCAATTACGAGAACGTCAACAAACTCTTTGTCCATCTTTGATTTTTTATTTTAATAATAACTTCTATCTTTGCCGCAAAATTAATGACAATTAATTAATATTTTATAAAATTATATATTATTACTTTTAATTGATGAAAATAAATAACTTTTTAGAACTGAAGGATTTTCAAAAGATTATCGTTGAAAATGAAAAAATAGAACTGGATGATGCACTTTTAGCCAGAATTGATGCTAGCTTTCAGTTTTTAAAAGAATTTTCGAAGAATAAAGTAATATATGGTGTGAACACCGGTTTCGGACCGATGGCCCAGTTTAAGATCAATGATGAAGATAAGCACCAGTTACAATATAACCTGATAAGAAGCCACTCGTCAGGAATCGGAAATCCATTGCCTCCACAAGAAGTGAAAGCATGTATGTTGGCGAGATTAAATACCCTGTCATTAGGAAATTCAGGCGTTCATCAATCTGTTGTTGATTTACTTAAAGAACTAATTAACAGAAATATTACCCCGTTGATTTTTGAACATGGAGGAGTAGGAGCAAGTGGAGATTTAGTCCAATTAGCTCATCTAGCATTGGTACTTATTGGTGAAGGAGAGGTTTTCTATAAAGGAGAAAGAAAATCGACAAAAGAAGTATTTGAAATAGAACGCTTAAAGCCGATACAAGTAGAAATCCGTGAAGGTCTGGCTCTAATGAACGGGACCTCTGTTATGTCAGGAATAGGAATTGTGAATGCTTACAAAGCCAATCAGTTAACTGAAATTTCTATTCAGCTTTCTTGTGCCATCAATGAAATTGTTCAGGCATATGATGATCATTTGTCAAAAGCGTTGAATGGAACTAAAAAACATTATGGTCAGCAAAAAATCGCAGAAAAAATGCGTGCGCATTTATCTGACAGTCAGCTGATCAGGAAAAGAGAAGACCATTTGTACACTCATTTTGAAGAGCAAGAGACCGTATTTAAAGATAAAGTTCAGGAATACTATTCATTAAGATGTGTTCCACAAATCTTAGGACCAGTCCTGGATACGTTGGAATATACTGAGAAAGTTCTTGAAAATGAGATCAATTCAGCGAATGATAACCCGATTATCAATGTTGAAGATCAGCATGTTTACCACGGAGGAAATTTCCACGGAGATTATATCTCATTGGAAATGGATAAATTGAAGTTGGTAGTCACTAAGTTGACGATGCTAGCCGAAAGGCAGTTGAACTACCTTTTGAATTCGAAAATTAACGAAATTTTGCCTCCTTTTGTAAATTTAGGTAAATTAGGGTTTAATTTTGGAATGCAGGGAGTACAGTTTACGGCAACTTCCACTACGGCAGAGAGTCAGATGTTATCCAATTCCATGTATGTTCACAGTATTCCTAATAATAATGATAATCAGGATATTGTGAGCATGGGAACGAATGCAGCCGTAATTTGCAGAAAGGTAATTGAAAATGCTTTCGAAGTACTGACTATTGAAGCAATTACGATTGTTCAGGCTATTGAATATCTTGGTTTTCAGGATAAGGTGTCTTCATCTACCAAAAAATTGTACGATGAGATCAGAAAAATTATCCCGGCTTTTTCCGATGATATGGTGATGTATCCGTATCTGGAAGAAGTAAAGAAATATTTAAAGACAATGTAATTAAATCTTATAATTAATTGTCAGTAATTAAGGGTTGAAATAAAACTAACATTAATACATGAAATGTGCAATAGTAACAGGAGGCTCCAGAGGAATAGGGAGGGCTATCTGTATAAAACTCGCAGAAGAGAAAAACTATCATCTGCTGATTAACTACACTTCCAATGAAGCGGCAGCGAATGAAACATTGGCCAAAGTTACAGAATTGGGAGCTACAGGGGAGATCCTGAAATTTGACGTAGGAAATGCAGAGGAAACACTGAAAGTTTTATCAGATTGGCAGGAAAAAAATCCTGATGCGATTGTTGAAGTGATTGTAAATAATGCAGGAATCACGAGAGACGGATTATTCATGTGGATGAAAAATGAAGACTGGAACAGTGTGATCAATACCAGTTTAAATGGATTTTTCAACGTAACCAATTTCTTTATCCAGAAACTGTTGCGTAACAAATATGGCAGAATCATCAATATGGTTTCTGTTTCCGGAGTGAAAGGAACTGCCGGGCAAACCAATTATTCTGCAGCAAAAGGCGCTTTGGTAGGAGTTACAAAAGCTTTGGCTCAGGAAGTAGCTAAAAGAAATATCACTGTGAATGCAGTGGCTCCCGGATTTATCAAAACAGATATGACACAGGAATTTAATGAAGATGAACTGAAAGCAATGATTCCGGCCAATAGATTTGGAGAAGCAGAAGAAGTAGCAGATTTGGTGGCATTTTTAGCCTCTAAAAAAGCTTCTTACATTACAGGTGAAATTATTAATATTAATGGGGGAATTTACTCATAAAATAAGGTGGCAGATAATGGGTAACAGTAAAAAAGCTGTACCTACAACCTGCAACCTAAAACCTTTAAATTTTAAATGGAAAATAGGGTTGTAATTACCGGAATGGGAATTTATTCCTGCATCGGGACTTCTTTGGAAGAAGTCAAAGAATCCCTGTATCAAGGAAAATCCGGTATTGCTTTAGTGAAAGAAAGAAAAGAGTTTGGTTTCAGATCAGGACTTACAGGTGTTGTCCCGAAACCGGATTTAAAAAACCTTCTTAACAGACGACAGCGAGTAAGTATGGGAGAAGAGAGTGAATACGCTTATCTTGCCACGATGGATGCTTTGAAACAAGCCAACCTGGATCAGGATTATCTTGATACCCATGAAGTGGGGATTTTATATGGAAATGACAGTGTTTCTCAGGCAGTTATCGAATCAATTGATATCGCCAGAGAAAAGAAAGACACTACCTTAATGGGTTCAGGAGCCATTTTCAAATCCATGAACTCTACTGTTACCATGAACCTTTCCACCATATTTAAGCTAAGAGGGATTAATTTGACCATTAGTGCAGCATGCGCAAGCGGATCACATTCCTTAGGACTGGCTTATATGATGATCAAAAATGGTTTCCAGGATATGATTGTATGTGGTGGTGCTCAGGAAACCAATAAATATTCAATGGCAAGCTTTGATGGATTGGGCGTTTTTTCAGTAAGAGAAGACGAGCCTGCAAAAGCATCAAGACCGTTCGATTCAGGAAGAGACGGATTAATTCCAAGTGGTGGAGCAGCCTCTCTGATTGTTGAAAGCCTGGAATCCGCACAAAAAAGAGGAGTGCCCATATTAGCTGAAATTATAGGCTATGGGTTTTCATCCAACGGAGGGCATATTTCCACTCCAAATGTTGACGGGCCAGCTTTAGCAATGGACAGAGCATTAAAGCAATCAGGCTTAGCTGCAAAAGATATTGATTATATCAATGCTCATGCAACTTCCACACCTATTGGTGATGCCAATGAAGCCAAAGCCATTTATGAAATTTTCGGAAGTGAAGTCCCTGTAAGTTCTACCAAATCCATGACAGGTCATGAATGTTGGATGGCAGGAGCAAGTGAAGTGATCTATTCTATTCTGATGATGCAAAACGATTTCGTTGCCCCGAACATCAATCTGGAAAATCCTGACGATGAGGCGAAAAAGATAAATTTAGTCTCCGAAACGAAAAATCAAAAAATTGACGTATTTTTGTCAAATTCTTTCGGATTTGGGGGAACCAATTCCGCATTAATTGTTAAAAAATTTAATTAAAAACATGGAAAGGGAAAAAATTGTTGCCATTGTTAATGATTTTCTGGTTAATGAATTTGAGGTAGATGGTGACGAAATCAGCAATGAAGCCAACCTTAAAAATACATTGGGTCTGGACAGTCTGGATTATATTGATATGGTAGTGGTAATAGAATCTAACTTTGGAGTGAAGTTGGGAGAAGCCGATTTTAAAAAGATGGTTACCTTTGATGATTTCTATACAACTATCGAGAATAAAATTGCTGAAAAAAACGCTTAATTATTAGATTAGAACTTGACTTAATTAATGTAACAATACCAATTCAGCAGTATACCAATGTTGCTCAATTCCAATAAAATATTGTTGCACTGTTATATTGTACATTGGTAAACTCAATTATGAACAAATGGAAAGGTAAGTCTAAAGGGACAATATTAGGATATAAGATATTCGTCTGGTGCATTAGAAATATTGGTATCCGAAGCTCATATATTGTTCTCTATTTCGTAGCAGCCTACTATTTTCTTTTTCTGAAAAAAAGCAACCAATATATCTTTTATTATTTCCGCAAAAGGCTGAACTATAGCTTTTGGAAATCCAAGATGTCTATATTCAAAAGCTACTTCATTTTCGGCAAGGTCCTAATAGATAAAACTGCTATTTCTGTAGGGCTGCGAGATCGTTTTACTTATGAATTTGATGGTGTTGAAAACCTGAAGAACCTTTTAAATGAAAAAAAAGGAGGTGTTCTTATCAGCGCCCACATAGGAAACTTTGAAATTGCAGAACACTTTTTTGCAGATATAGATTTTGATTGCCAGATTAATTTGGTGACCACAGATCAGGAAGTTACGGTGATCAAAGAATATCTGGAAAGTGTAACGGTTAAAAAAAGCAATATTAAGTTCATCTATGTGAAAGAAGATATGTCGCATATTTTTGATATTAATCAGGCGCTTTCCAATAATGAATTGATCTGTTTTACCGGTGACCGCTATTTCGAAGGCTCAAAATATCTCGAAGCGGAATTGCTGGGGAAAAGTGCCAAATTTCCTGCCGGACCATTTTTAATTGCTTCCAGATTGGGAGTTCCTGTTGTGTATGTATATGTGATGAAAGAAAGCAACCTGCATTATCACTTATTTGCAAGACTGGCTCAAAATATTAAAAAACGTGATGCACAGGGACTTTTACATTCTTATGTTCAAAATCTTGAGTTCATGTTGAAAAAATATCCTGCCCAATGGTTCAATTATTTCGATTTTTGGGATGATATTGATTAATTTTTCTAATTTTAAGTCTGAAAACTAATAATAAAATAACTCAAACCATTAAGATTTTTAGAGGATAAAACTTTAAGTCCGGGTATTATGATTCTTCATTTCTTAGGAATATAAACCTGGTTAGAATTCTTACAGAAGGACCTATATATACCTGTAAAGAAAAGCTCTAAAATTCTTGCTAAAAAACACTTTTCTCTATTGAAAAAAGAATACGACATACTTGTAATCGGAAGCGGATTGGGAGGCCTTGTTTCGGCACTTATTTTGGCTAAAGAAGGCTTGAAAGTTTGTGTTCTGGAGAAAAACAACCAATATGGCGGAAACCTGCAAACTTTTTCACGGGATAAGCTGATCTTTGATACCGGTGTTCATTATTTAGGCGGACTTTCCAAAGGACAGAACCTAAACCAATATTTTTCCTATCTGGAAATAATGGATGACCTTGAGATCAAAAAGATGGATGAGGATGCCTTCGACAGAATTACTTTTGAAGACGATACAACCGAGTACCCTCATGCACAAGGCTATGAAAACTTTGTAAAGCAATTATCTGAGTTTTTTCCCAATGAAAAAGAAAACATTGAGAATTATTGCGAAGAAATCCAATATGTATGTAGCCAGTTTCCGAGATATAATGTTATCGGAAACGATAATTATGACCGGGAGATCCTCCATCTTAATACCAAAAGGTTCATAGAATCCATTACTTCGGATAAAAAACTTCAATCAGTCTTATTAGGATCCAATTTCCTGTACGCGGGAGATTCGGAGAATGCTCCCTTTTATGTTCATGCTCTCACCGTAAATTCATATATTCAAAGTGCTTACAAATGCGTGAGAGGCGGAAGCCAGATCTCTAAATTGCTGATCCGGAAATTAAGGCAGTACGGAGCAGAAGTTCATAAACATTCTGAAGTTTCGGAAATGATTTTTAAAGATGACCTGTTGGACACTGTAAAAACCAAATCCGGAAAAGAATACCATGCGAAGAAATTTATTTCAAACATTGAAATTCGTTCTACCATACAACTGATCGGCGAAGAACGGCTAAAGAAATCTTTTTTGAACAGGGTGATGAGCTGGGAGCCGGCGCCCTCATGTTTCAGTGTTTATCTTGTTTTGAAACCTCACACAATCCAGGCTTTTAACTATAATATTTACCACCATTCTTCCACAGAACATGTATGGAGTACTTATCGATATACAACGGAAGCCTGGCCGGAAACCTATATGCTTTCCTCTACCCCGTCAAAACTTTACCCGGAATTTGCCGAAAGTTTAACCGCTATCTCTTATATGAATTTTGATGAGGTTGAAGCCTGGAAAAATACGGTAAATACAGTGGCTGATGAACACGAAAGAGGAAAACAATACGAAAAATTCAAACAGGAGAAAGCTGAGAAAATGATTGATGCGCTGGAAAAGAAAATTCCGGATTTAAGACATGTGATCAAAAAAGTGTATACATCCTCTCCATTATCTTACCGGGATTATATCGGGAGTTTTGAAGGAAATATGTACGGATACATGAAAAGCTCGGAAAACCCTCTTAAAACAATGGTTTCACCCCGAACTAAAATAAATAACCTTTTCCTGACAGGGCAATCCGTCAATATGCATGGAATTTTGGGAGTAACAATTGGCGCATTCAATACCTGTGCTGAAATCTTAGGAAGGGATCTTATCGATGAACGTCTCACTCAAATGATGAATAAAAGTGAGTAATAATTGGTTGAATGTTGTCATCCAGGGTACAGATGAGGGCAGAGATTCCTTCTTGTGTCGGAGTATCAAACGTTTCGCACTAGCATTTTTCTCACTGTTCCTCATTGTCCACCTCATTTCCTGCGGTGTTTCAAAATCCGTTCATCATCTTCCGGACGTTAAGCAATATTCATTAGAAATTCCTAAAGTCAGTAAAATCAATGATTCTACTTTTAGTTATAAACATAATTATTTGACTAAAAACAGGCAACAGCTGTGGGAACTCTATATACAGGGAAATCCTTTACAATTGGGTTATAATAATGGTGCATTGACTCAGGATTTAATGCAAAAACAGGAAGAAATATTCTTCTCTAAGGTGGAAGGCTTTGTTCCATCCAAATTCAAGCAGAAATTATTAAGAGGTTTTTTAAAATGGTACAACAGGAAAATGTACCTTAATGTAAGGGAAGACTATCAGGCAGAATTATATGGGTTATCCCGATATTCATCTGAAAAATACAATTTCATTGCTCCCCAATATTTAAGAAGCCTGTATTTACATGGGGCTCATGATATTGGACATGTATTACAGGATTTAGCGATGGTTGGTTGTACCTCCTTAGCCGTGTGGAATGAAAATACAGAAGATGGAGATTTACTGATCGGAAGGAATTTCGATTTCTATGTCGGAGATGATTTTTCCAAAAATAAAGTCGTTGAGTTTGTAAAACCCGAACAGGGGATCCCATATATGTCCGTAAGCTGGCCGGGAATGATAGGGGTAGTTTCGGGAATGAATAAGGAAGGAATTACCGTTACCATTAATGCCGGGAAATCAAAAATTCCTTTAACGGCGAAAACGCCTATTTCCTTAGTCACGCGGGAGATTTTACAATACGCTGCCACTATTGATGAGGCGATTGCCATTGCTGAAAAAAGAAAAGTTTTCGTTTCCGAATCTATTCTGGTGGGAAGCGCGAACGATAAAAATGCAGTAATTATTGAAGTTTCTCCAACAAATTTCGGGGTTTACAGGGTTCAGAATTCAAGCCAGGTATTCTGTACCAATCATTTCCAGTCAGAAGCCTATAAAAATGATCAAAGGAATCAGAAGCATATTGTAGAAAGCCATTCCGAATACCGTTATGAAAAGCTTCAGGAGCTTTTACAGGAAAAGAAAAAGCTGAATCCGGAGAAAATGGCGGCCATTTTAAGAGATCAATCCGGTTTAAAAGGAGAGAAGATAGGTTATGGAAATGAGAAAGCGATCAACCAGCTTTTGGCACATCATGCGGTAATATTTTCGCCTCAGAAGAAATTGGTTTGGGTTTCTTCAAATCCGTATCAGTTAGGAGAATTTGTCTGCTATGACCTGAATGAAATTTTCTCAGGCGAAAGTTTGCAGAAAAGAGAACTGGCAAAATCACAGATGAATATTGCGGAAGACCCGTTTGTACATTCCCGGGAATTCAAAAACTATGAGCAATATAAAATAATGAACTCTGAAATAATTGACGCTATTAATAAGGATATATTGCTTCCAGAAGATTTCATCAGCCATTATCAATCTTTAAATCCGGATTTCTGGGGGGTATATTATCAGGCTGGAAAATATTATTATCAGTTAAAGGATTATGAAAAAGCAAAAACCGAGTTTACAAAAGCACTGACAAAAGAAGTTACAACGCTTCCGGATAAAGAAGATATTGAGAAATATTTAAGAAAAACATTGGAAAAGCTAAAATAAAAGACTCTTAATCCCTTTGCCGTATCTAAAGCTCTAAGGTATTTCGCAACTATTTTCATCACAATGGATCGGAATGATTTTTCTTTTAAGAGCTAATTCCGAGTATAAGAATTGCCCGATCGCGGATATTTTGAGCAAATAAAGAAAAGGTATAAAGATCCAAAATACAGGTAGCTTGATAAGAATAAAGTAAATTGATGTGAAACCATAATGCCATTTTCCGTTATAGGATGCCATTTGTTTCAGAGCAACTGTTCTATCAAGTTTTGGGAATTTATTGGTGTGAAGAATGTCTCTTAACGGTTTTTCTTCAATACAATAAAGCCAATCGAGCTTTTTGACTATTTGCACAAATCTTGTGCAATTCGGGCACCAGTTATCATAGAAAATCAGCATGTCAATTACAAGTTGGGGTTAATTCTATAGGATCTTCAAAAAATTTCATTGCTTCCCATTCTTTTTTATTAAAAGCATCTTTTACCTCACGGCTATTGACATCCTTACCGTTGATGACATAAGTTGTTTTCTCTGTATTCAGATTTTCAAGGACCATCGAAGGCTGTTTCCGGTAACTATCCCAAAATTTCTCCCATTGTTTAGGTGATAGACTGGCTGCTTTGGAAAAACCAAAATTGCGGTGTTCAATATCATTACTTTCTTTTGTAATGGATTTTATTTCGAAAATATAGTTCTTTTCAGAATCCTGAATTTTCAGAATAAGTCCGGGAAGTCCGGAGAATTTGTATGGACCATCCATAATGGGGATCTCATTGGTAAACCAGGCTGTCCACTTTCTTCCTCCAAATTCACAAACGGCTTTTTGAGCTTTATATCCTAAGATAGTTTCTGTATTACTGTCTGATTTTATCACCCATTTTATTGGACAGTTATAAGTCACTGAAAATAGTTTGACATAGGCCTTTTCTTCTACTGTAATTGTTTTGTCTACAGGGTTTTTGATAATCAAAGGCCTGTAAACAGATTTTTTTTCATCAGAAGGAAGTCGCAAAGGTCCTTGTCGGTTATTTTTAGAATAATCGGTTATTATTTTTGTTTTTAAAGAATCCAGCCTGAAATTTTCATAGGACTCAAAAAAAGAAGGCTGATTATCTCTCGTAATCAAAGCACAAAGCTCGCTATTGTACTCCATGCTTTTTTTGTTTGATTTCCATTTAAAATCGTATATAAACTTGTATGATTGTGCATAGGAGCTAGTAAATGCCACTAGCAGAAGGATGAGAATGGGTGGAAATGGTTTTATTTTCATGATAATAATTAAAGTAATATGATGTGAGGTTCCATACGATCATTATAGAAGAGAAAAAGAAAAGGTTAAAGCTCAGAATAATGCCAAGATGCATTGAAATGGTAAGCATAAGCCAGATCTTTCTCGTCTTATTTATATTAATAAAGATAGGATAAAAAAGTTCTATAATAATAACTCCCCACCCCAATATAATATAAAATAAAGGGTTTTGTATATGGTTACCTATTTCTATATAGCTGTAAAGATTCGGCAGATGTACTGCTTTCCATACAGATTCCCCGTTCCACCAGTTGAATCCTAATATCTTATCCAGCCCTGAAAAAAAATAAGCGAGGCATAAGTGAATCTGAATCAATCTTTTACATAGTGTTAATGATTGCTTGCTCTCTGAAAATAAGGGAAATAGTTTTTTCTGGATAGAGAAATAAGAGCTTGAGGGGAAAATTACAATATAGAATAAAGACATGCTCGTAAAAAAATCGGCACCATAAAAGAAAAGACTGCCGGATTTGATAAACGAGATTTGCAGTATGATAAGAATAATAGCACTAAGTCTGCTAAAAAAACCTGAGATAATCATTAAGCAAAGAAAAATATAAGAAAATTTAAAAAGTAAAATGGATTGATGATTATCTAAGAAGTTATTAAAAAATGCCAGAATACTTTCTACCGTCAATACATTATAAGTACCGTAAATGGTATGTAATTCGAGAGGAATAATGCTGTTATTCGTATATAGTAAATCGAAATCCTTCCAAAAAGATAAAAAATGAATGAGTATGATAATGCCTGTGGCGATTCTGAAAAATACAATGAAATCAGGGGTGAATGGTTTTGAAAATATGGAGTTGGTTATAGTTTTCATTTTATTTCATCGATTTTTATTAAATGCTCTTTTTTGATTTTTACCTCACCCAGCTTAGGATATTCATACAAATACACTGAGGTGGTGAACTTAGAATTATATTTCTTTTCAAACATTTTATTAATTCTTTTAAGAATGATCTTATTGGCCGCCATTTTATCCTCATCTTTTTTATTCCCGAAATTGTTGAAGAATACATCGTTTGCCCCCATAAAACGTGTTTTTCCCTCATTGGTCTGCAAAAGATCTGAAGAATTATAGACTTTCTCTGCGTTTTCACTGAAAATGATAAAATTGCTTGAAACGTTGGGAGCGAAAAACCCATACCCGGTATCAAAACCCGTATAAGTGAAAATGGGATTTCTATACAAAGAACTTTTATTGATCGTTTCTGCGAGTTCCGGTTGTTTATATTCATAAAATTCACAGAAACTGGAAATCGTTGTTACTACTCCTGTAATAAACACTTTAAGAATAACTATCGCAAATATGGCAACTTCTATTTTTCTGGGCTTATGAGTCATGATTACACTTACTTTTGATGTTATAGCCATTGAAACAAAACCTATTTGCTCCAATATTTTATAAAAACAGACAGGATGAGCTGTAACTCATCCTGTCTTTAGATGGAAATTATTGATATCTAGCAATAATTTGTTTGATCTGAGCTACAGTCTGAGCATTGTCCGGGAAATCTCTGTACTTTGTTGTACACTCATTGCTCATAGCCTGATAATCACAAACTGACCAGCCTACCATATGCTGAGCTAAGAAATCTAGATCAGCAGGTTTTACTGCTTGTGTATTCGTAAGAGTAACTCTTTGTCCTTCTATCTTGAAAATAGGATCTGCTTTTTTGTTATTAGAATCTGTGAAAGACATTAGGGAAATTGCTAAAATTCCTGCTGATGCAAAAAGGATTTTTTTCATGGTTTTAAAATTTTGAAATTAAATTTTGGTTGTTACACATATATTAAGATTCACCTTTTTATTGTATTGCGCACTACAAAACCGGATGAATAATAATCACTTTTTTTGTTTCCATTGCTGCCCATCCTTTACAGGTGGATCAGCAGGAGTGATATTGTTATCTATTGTATCATTTTTAGAAGCTTCATCATTATTTCGATCATTTTGCATTACTTCTTCTATGACTGACTCCGTAATGCTGTCTTCTTGTCTACAGGAGTTCAATACTACAATCAAGATCATTGCTACAATAATTATTGGGAAATAGTTTTTCATGGTTTTATGATTTAAGATGTTGTGCTAGAGCTTGTTTCCGATTTGGAAGGTAGAACAAGAAAATCAGGGTGAAAAACGATCTTTGTCGCTATTGGGAAATTAGGACGGTCTAATTTGCGAATTAAGACGGGTAGATTTTTTTTCCATGCCCCATGAATATTGGGTTAATAAAAATTATTCTACAAAGAGTGATATTTTAATGTTTTTATCTATTTTTATATAAAAACTAATACCATTTTATGATTGCTAAAAGAACTGCTTTTTTGTTGTTTCTTTTAATATTTCTCAATCTTTTATATTCTTATAAGAAAAAAGAAAAAAGTTTTGAAAATATTAGAAAGGAATATGAACACTATGAAGAGAATGACGATAAGGCTTTTCAGTATATCAATCAATATATTGATAAAGCAAAAACTGAAAAGAATTATTCTAAACTTGTACAGGGATATAAAGACGGAGTCTTCTATTCTCCCTCCAATGAAAGCAAGTTAGCCTACGCAGACAGCACGATAGGTGCCGCTAAATTATCAGGAGATAATGAATTGATAAGCATGGCCTATTTAGGAAAGGGAATTGTCTATTATTTTAATTATAAGAGATATCAGCTGGCGCTCAATGAATATCTTCAGGCTTATCAATATTCTAAAACGATAAAAGATGAATACCTCAGACATAAGATTATCTATCATTTGGGAGTAGTAAAAAGCTATCTGGGATATTATGAAGATGCTCTCATCCATTTTAAAGAATGTGCAGATTACTTTTCTTCTGAGATTAAAGAAAAGAACTTGCACCCTAATATGATCTTTAATAATAAAAAAGGCTATTTTAATAGTCTGCATCAAATGACGGAGTGCTATCTGAACCTGAATGATTATAAAAGATCCGATTCTTTGATCGAAATTGGGTTAAAATATACTGCTGGTATTAAAGATTTTAGTCAGGAAGAAAGTTATTTTCTCAAATGTAAAGGAATAGCATATTATTATAAGAAAGAATATAAAAGCGCTATCCAATTCTTAAATCAGTCCCTTCCCAGAATGCTTAAGAACAATAATTTTGCCTGGGCTTCTGTAAACTATTTTTATATAGGCAAAAGTTATTATGGCCTTGAAGACGAGAACAGGGCTATTGCCAACTTTAAAAAAGTGGATTCTATCTTTCAGAAACATCATTTCATTCACCCGGAGATCAGAAAAAATTATGAAGTATTGATCAGCTATTATAAGAAACAGAAGGATGTAGGCCAAGAATTATATTATACAAAGCAGCTTCTAAAAGCAGATAGCATTATTACCCAGGACTTCAGTTATTTATCATCTAAAATTCATAAAGAATATGATACCAAGTTGCTGTATGATGAGAAAAACAAATTGGAGAGGCAAACATTATGGAGCACTGTTATTATATACGGGCTCATCGCATTAATGACGGTATTAATGATACTCCTCATAATAAAATACAGCAGAGAGAAAAATATTCAAAGAAAATACACTTTACTCGAAGAAAAAATCCGTAAAAATTATACAGATCATAAAAATCCTATTGTTGAAGGTGATTTCCAACTTCCAAAGGAAAGAAAATCCAAGATTGATGACGACAAAGTCCAGAACATCCTTGAAAAACTGGAACAATTTGAAGAAAAAAAACAGTTTAATCAAAAAGGACTTACCCTTACGAAACTGGCGTTGAAACTGGGAACCAACGCCAATTATCTTTCGCAGGTCATTAATGAATATAAAGGGATAAATTTCAATAGATATCTGGGAGAACTTAGAATTAATTACATCACCCAGCAAATTTATAACAACAAAACCTATCTCAATTATACCATTGAAAGCTATGCGGAAGAATGTGGAATAGCATCAAGGCAGAATTTTTCCGATCTGTTTTACGAAATCAACGGAGTACGCCCAAAAGATTTTATTAAAAATAGAAAACGTGAGCTTGATAATTAATTATTCTCTGGATTTAATTTATGCAAAAGCAGATAAGTGGCAATTCCTGAAAGAGCAGACATGGTAGTCGCCAAAATCGCACTTCCGATCACATATTGCAGCAAATTGTTTTTTACAAGGTCGAAATTCAGTTCCTGTGTCAGAATATTACTGTCTCCCTGAACAAACGGCGCTCCCAAAAATAAGGCTGCAGCAATGATGAAAGGAATAAACGGTGGCAAACTGATATTGGAAGCAACAAAAGCCAATACTTTATTCAATTTAAAAAGAACAGCTAATGAAATAACGAGCAATGTATGAAGTCCCCAAAACGGAGATAAGCCGATAAAGATTCCCAGTGCAACGGAAAATGCCTTCGTGCGGTTGCTGCCGTCACTTTCAAGGACATCTTCCTTTATGAATTTTTTAAAGCTTTTTTTTTTGAAATTATTCACGAAGTTTCTCGGAATAATATAAAATAAAGTGATGATCACCAGAATGGTATTCAGGATACTGATCCTTGTGAAATCTTTAAACGGTCTGAAGTGAGAAACCCTTTCGGCAGGGTCATATAAAACCTTCACCGGAACATTTTTCACGGGAACATGCCTCCATGCAGTCCTTACAATGATCTCGATCTCAAATTCAAACTTTGGGGTAAAATATTTCTTCGGAATTTTATGTAAAGGATATAAACGATAACCGGATTGAGTGTCTTCCAGTTTAATTCCGGTCTCAAACCAGAACCAGAAATTGGAAAAACGGTTTCCAAAACTGCTTTTCTTAGGAATTCCGTCCTGAGACATATTCCTGTTTCCAATCAGTAGAACATCTTCTTTTTCCTGAAGTAAGGTTTCCACAAAAACAGGAATGTCATCCGGATAATGCTGCCCGTCTGAATCAATGGTGATTGCATAATCATATCCCAGTTTCTTAGCCTTTCTGAACCCGGTTTTAAGCCCGTTGCCTTTTCCTTTATTCTCAGGTAAAGCAACGGTCGTAATCTGCGGGTAAGCACTCAGGATTTCCGGAGTGGAATCGGTGGAGCCATCATTGATCACAATGATATTTTCGGTATAGTCCAAAACACCGTCTATTACTCTTTTCAGAGTTTTCTCATTGTTATAAGTCGGTATTAAAACACATATTTTCTTTTCAGAAATGGCGTTTCGTACTTCAGGGATGGTCATTGTTTTATTTTAATAAAGCTCTGTCTGCGGGAGTAAAAGTTTTAGATTGTGAAGCAAACCGTTTAATATAATTTTTTAAACCTGTATTCTGCTTACTGTAGTTGTTGATAAGGAAAGTTTTATCATCTTTTAAGCTTCCCCGGTAACCTACAATCTTGGGAAGATTTTCCTGGACGCTTAACCGGATCAGTCTTAATTCCGCATTATTCGGATTATTTTTGATGATATTTTCAAGGCTTGTTGCTCCGGATTTTATAAATGATTTTCTTTTGCCTTTGTCCGTTGTGATCTTGGCCTCCATGATCTTGGCGGCTGCTTTATATCCTGTAGTTATTACATCAGATGAAGACTGCTTTTCAGCAAGATTGATAAAGCTTTGGGTGTTTGCACCGGATTGATTGGCTTTGGCGTAGCTATTCCTTAATGCTTCTATATCTGCGGACTGAAAGAAAAGAAACAATCCGGTAAATAAAGATAAGAGAAGTTTCATAATGTCTATTTATTATAGTTTACTGACATTTTTAATGCAATAGTCTCGCCAAAAGATGTTGTATTTTTTACTTTAACCTCTCCTTCACTTTCGTGAATATCCAGTTGAAGTTTCAATTCAGGAGTTTCAACGGGATTAATGATGGCCATAAACTTCACATTGGACGCAGATTTTAAAAATAGTTGGGAACCGGTAAACTCTTCCGTAAGTTCTTTTACAATCTGCATCATGCAAACTCCCGGAGTCACGGGATTTCCCGGAAAATGTCCTTTGAAAATATCATGATCTTTATTCAGTCGGATATTGGCAATGAAGTTTCCGTTCTCTGCTTTTTCGTAGGATTGTAAAGTATAAAAATCTGTAAGAATGGTTTGCATCAGTTATTCGGTTTCGGTTATTTGAACAAGTTTAATATTGATCTTAAAATCTTTATGCTGAAGATGGATACTATCCGCGAAGATATGTTTTTTTGCCTCAAAAGTAAAATCGATTTTTTCCTTCCTGTTTTTCGTGTAAATGATCTTGTTTAGCAAACCATTTCCTTTATTGAAAAATAAATAATAGCTCTTCTTGTCAATTTTTGAAAGGTAAATTTTAGATTGGGAATTTTCAAAACTTTCACTTACCGGATATTGCCTTTTCAAAAGTTGCTGGAAATCATTCTTTAAAAAATTAATAACGATCTTTTTATCCAGATCAGGAATCACATAATTAACCTTGAAATCTCGATCAGAAATCTCAAAATCAATCAGTTTGTTTCCGAAATCAGAAGTTAGGGCCACACGGTGTGTCGTTTCATTCAGCTTTTTAATGATCAGGATTCCGCTTACATGGTTTTTATAAATGTCGATCTGGCATTTATATACATAGTCTTCCCCAGAAGAAAAATATAAATTTTCTACAGTTTTTTCAGAATTAGAAACCGCTTTTGCATCCGTAAGCTGAAAGGTTTTACACGAAACCAGCACCAGCAAAACGCAACTATAAAGAAAACTCTGAAGCAGCGACCGGTGCATTGATTTTGGTATTTTTGAAAACAATATTCGTAGTATCTCCAGAAGCTTCCAGCATATTTACCTGTGAAACGGTAGATTGATTTTTAGGAAAGTATAATTCAATCTGCTTAATGTATTTTAATAACTGAGCTGATTTCGGAGTAAACTTGGCAATAATGAAATTCGCATTTTTAAAATAGGTGACCTTGAATTCCGGATCATTGAACATTTTTCCATTTGAACTTCCCACGATCAGCTTATTGATCTTTTCAAAGGTTTTGCTTTTAGCATCTACCGATGATTTTTTTCCCTGATCATTAATGAAAATCTTATTATCCTTAAAAATGATACTGTACTGATAGGGTTTTGTATACCTCCAGCTCAGCATATTCGGAGATTTTAAAGACATCTTGCCGTAGGTTACAATGTTTTTATCCAAAAAATCCATCTTTTTGGTTTGGGTAAAGTCGCTCTGCAATGTTTTGATCTGTTGGGTCCCCGAAGAAACCTGGGTGACAAATGCTTTAGCTTCCGCTCCTGTCATTGCTGTATTTTGAGCAAAAAACAGGCTTGAAACTAATAAAAATGTTCCGAAAGCAATATTTTTAATCATTTTTTTAAGGTATTAATTAACCACAAAAGTCACAAAAGGTTATAAAGTTAAAACACTTTAGTATCTTTAAGGATAATGCTTTGAGCATCAAGTTCACATAAATTGAAAAATCAAAGATTTTCATGAGCTAAGTGTTATAAAAAGTCTTTTATGACTTTTGCGGTTTAGATATTATTGAGTCCACTGTAAAAGTGGAGTACTTTTTCTCCTTCAAAAATAGCAATAAATTGACCAAAACGTTATACGTTTTTTCCGAGGTATCGTGAAGAAGAATGATACTTCCTTTTTTTAAACCTTTGGTGACTCTATTATAAATTTTCTTTTCGCTGTCAGTGATCGTGTCTAAAGAACGAACATTCCAGCCGATGCTTTTTTTATGGGTTCTCCTGATGGCTTTAGCAATATTCGGATTGGTAACACCAAAAGGAGGGCGATAGAAATCCGTTGTGATATTTCCGACTTTAGAAATGATCGCATCACATGTTTCAATTTCTTCAATCATCTTGGAAGTGGATAAAAACCCTGTTGAATTGGAATGAGAGAGCGTGTGATTTCCGATGGTATGTCCTTCCGCAATAATTCTTTGAAAAGTTTCAGGATATTTTTCAATCTGCTTTCCGATGCAGAAAAAGGTAGCTTTAACCTGATGCTCTTTGAGTATATCTAAAAACTTCGGGGTAAACTCGGTAGGGCCGTCATCAAAAGTGAGTGCAATTTCTTTAATTCTTGTCCTTTTATGAGTAATGCTGTTAACAAAATATCCTAATTGGATATCAAAAGAACCCCATACAACTACAGCAGAAAAAGCCAGAAAACACACCAAATACACCCAGAAACTCCCTTGGAACATATAAATAAATACGTTACAGAAAAGATAAAACAGGATGAATAGGTAATGTTTCACTTTTTATACTTTTTAAGTTTACAGTTTCTTTCACTTTGTCATTCTGAATGCAGCATAGCGAAATGAAAAATCTAAATAGTACAGTTGAGATTCTCCCTTCGTCAGAATGACAAACTCTTGATTCACTTACGGCTTAACGATTTTGCTTTTTTACAAGTTTATGAATTCGCAGTTTTGTCTTCTAGACAATTAAGCTCTTTCCAACAAAACCAAACTATGATCATGTCCGGACAAGTGATTATAAAGAAGAACATTTTTAATGCCATCTTTCTTCACTGAATTGATCCTCATCACTTCCGGAATCTGCTGATCTTTCAAAATATGACAAGCCATAAATGTTGAAAAACCACTTGCCGTATTAAATTCACCACTCAAATGTTTATAATATAACAACGCTGAATTGGGAAATAAATCCATTGCTTTGGCATAATACACATCAGATTTTGCATCTCCGCTGAAACCTAAGATAACCGCATCAATATCATTACCTGTAAGATTGTTTTCAGCTAGAAAATCTCCGATAAAGTTTTGAGTTTCATCCAGCTCTAATGTATTACGGAGCTGGATGTCTTTAAGCTGAGCATAAGAATTTTCTGTTTTTTCCTTTCCTACAACAAAAAAACTTGATCCTTCTCCCCAAATAACACCATCTGTTGTTGAGTTCAGATAGTCAAACGGAATATCTTCTGATTTCTTGATCGTATTGTTCAGGCGATAAAGCTCCATTGTTCGCTCGGTTTGTTCATCCGTAGAACCTACCAGAATGTTTTCCGCCTCTCCATCATTGATCTGTAGTTTGGCATCAAGAAATGAAAATTCCAGGGATGAAGAACTATTCACGTATGTGAAATTGTAAGCATGACACTGCAAGCCCAGAGCAATCTGTCCTGCAACCGTATTATGGGTGGATTGAATAAAAAAAGTAGGAGTCAAAAACTCTTCCTGATTATCAATCACATTTTTCAAAAACTTTTCGGAATCCTGGGAGCATCCCATTCCCGTTCCTACAATAATGGCATCGGGCTGTTGAATTCCTGCTTCCTTCAAAGCGTAATGAGATGCTACAGAACTCATTTTTACCGTCTTAGACATTCTTCTGATCATTGCTGCCGGAATGAACTCCTTATAATTAGGTTCAATCGCTTTGATCACCTGCGAAGAATTTTCAGGGGTAAGATGTTGAAAGAAATCTTCATTTAAAGTGTCCTGAACAGAAATGCAGGAAGCACTGTTGATGTAAACCGCACTCATGATTTCGAGAAAATTAAGGTTGAACAATTTCCTCCAAACCCGAACGAATTGGAAAGCACATGATTAATATTTTTGTCTTTCAATTCTGTCACAGGAATTAAATCAAACTCTTCCATCTTCGTTTTGAAATTCAAATTCGGGAAAATGATGCTGTTCTGCATCGCTAAAATTGAAAATACGGCTTCAATTCCGGCCGCTGCAGCCAAAGTATGCCCTGTAAAGGCTTTTGTAGAACTGAATTCAGGGACATTGTTTTCTCCAAAGATCCTGATCATCGCAATGCCTTCCGAAAGATCATTATTGGGAGTTGCTGTTCCGTGAACATTAATATAATCTATATCTTCCTTTTGTAGCCCGGAAACTTGTAAAGCTTTTTGCATCGCTAAATAAGCGCCTTGTCCGTTCTCTGAAGAAGCCGTTTGATGATGGGCATCATTGGCATTTCCGTAACCTGAAAGATAAGCCAGGACTTTTTTGTTTTCCTTTTTCACCACTTCATCAGACTCAAGCACTAAAAATGCGGCAGCTTCTCCTAAATTCAATCCTTTCCTGTTGTTGTCAAAAGGTGTATTATAAGAATCAGTAAGGATCATTAAGGTATTGAATCCATTCAACGTAAACTTGGAAAGAGAATCTGTTCCGCCAACGATCACACGGTCCAAAATACCATTTTTAATAAGCTTTGCACCCATCATAATGGCATTGGCTGCAGATGAACAGGCGGTACTGATGGTAGACACCATTCCTTTCAATCCTAAATAATCTGCAATAGCCAATGAAGAATTCCCTGCATCATGGGCGTCAATATATTTTTGCTTTTCGGGAAAGTCTTCGTAAGCGTAGAAGTATTTTTCAGTGATATCCATTCCCCCTACACTGGTGGAAGAAATCAGGCCGGTTTTGTATTGATTGATATCTGAAATTCCGGCATTTTCTACAGCCTCTTTTGCGGCAACCATTCCTAATAAAGAAGTTCTTGTTACATTGTTGTCTTCATGAAGCTGAAGTTTCTGTACAAGCTCTTCATTAGATAATTTTATTTCACCTGTTTTAATGTTTCCGGCGTGGCGGGTTTCAAACAATTCAATGTCTGAAATGCCATGTTTACCATTTTTAAGTGAATTTAAATTCTCCTCCACATTGTTTCCAATGGAAGAAATGATGCCCATTCCCGTTATGGCAATTTTTTGACTCATGGTTTATATGATATAGCAATGTATCAATCTGGCAATGTAAAATATTGGTAAACTGATACATTGTTACACTGTTACATTAATTATTTTGTTCTGTTTTCTTCGATGAATTTTGCCATAGTATCAATAGACTGGAAGATTTCTTTTCCTTTTTTAGGATCAGCCAATTTAATTCCGTAGTCTTTATCAAGAAGCACGATCAATTCCAAAGCATCAATAGAATCCAATCCCAATCCGCCTCCGAATAGCGGATCCGAATCTTTGATCTCTTCTACAGAAACATCTTCAAGGTTTAATACTTCAATAATTTTGTTCTTTAATTCTGTTTTTAAGTTTTCCATAAAAAAATATAATTTTTATTATGTAGCAATGTACCATTTTGCCAATGTACCAATGTTATATTGTTACACTGCTAGATTGATATATTGTTACATTTTTACAATGTTAACAAATATACGAAAGCTTTATAACTTTCCTGATAGAGTTCCACCCAGCCGCATAATACTTTCTCTGCCTTTCCGGACAGTAGAATCTGGTGGGAATATTCATTTAAAAAATTTTCATCAAATTCATCCAAAATAAAAAAGGCATTCTCTGTCTGCATTTGATGTTTAATGCTGATTTCTCCTACGCAAATGTTAGGTAATGTATAAACAAAAACAGCAGGGCTCGGGAAATAATTTTCCTGAGAATTGATGCTTTCCTGATATTTAAAATCAGTGTCTAAACTGGATGATTTGTTTGCAAAAACCAATGCTGTTCTACTGTTGTCTTTGTCTTTCAAAAGAGTTTCGGCAGCCAGGAAAGCCAGTTTGCTCAGGTTATCCATTTTGTGAAACTTCGGATAGCTGATCTCTAAACTTTTATAAGCTTCTTTGGCAAATTCTGAAAAGGTTTCGTTTTGATTTTCAACAATAACGTTTCCGTTAACTGTTATTGTTGAATGTTCTATGATACAATGGCCTGTTTTCTTCATCATTTTTCCTGTTAACATTTTTCTAAAACAATCGCCGCATTACACCCTCCGAATCCTGAAGCAGTTTTCAAAATATAATTAATTACCGCAGATTGGTTTTCTTTAATAATATGTAAAGGCTGGGAAATTCCCGTCTCTTCAAAATTCCTGGATGGAATTAAGGTGTTATGTAAAGCACTTTCCATAGAAATAATGCTTTCCAGCAACCCTGATGCGCCTAAACAATGTCCGTAAAAGCCTTTCATGCTGTTTAAAGGTACATTGTGCAATTCCATTCTGTTGAAAGCAATGGCTTCCATTTCATCGTTGTATAAAGTGGCGGTTCCGTGTGCAGAAATAAAATCAATCTCTTCTGCTGAAACGTTGGCTTCTGTCATCGCATTTTTGATGCTTGCATACAATCCGTCTCCTGTTCTCGAAGGCCCTGAAATGTGATTGGCATCATTAATAGCGGAGTCCCCTAAAACTTTAAACCTGAATTTTTCGTTCTCGGTTGGGGTAGAGGTTACATAAACAGCAGCAGTTGCTTCGCCAATGTTGATTCCATCTCTGTTTTTATCGTATGGTTTGCAGGGCGTAGTTCCGATAGCCTGAAAAGAATTGAAACCGGAGATCACAAATTCTGAAATTTCATCACCTGCAACTACAAAAGCGTCTTTATATTTTCCTGCTTGGATCATATTCTTAGCAACAGCAATTGCCATCACTCCGGAAACACAGGCGTTGGAAACCACGACCGGTTTTGTGCTAAAACCAAAGAAATCAGCAATTTTTTGTGCTAAAGCAGAAAGATAAACACCTTCAGGTAAAGCAGACTGGTTTTTCAATAAGCTGATGTTTCCTTTGGTGGTAGAAAGAATAAAAGCTGTTTCCCCTGTAATGGTATGTTTTTCCAGCAAAGGTTTTAAACATAAAAGAAACATCTTTTCTAACCTTGTGAAATCCTGATTGCTGAAGTTTTTACTGAATTCTTCTTCCAGTTGTTCAGAATTCATCATGGAGGCATAAAACGCCTCCTGATTTTCAATGATCTTATGTAAAGCAACTCCGGACTGTCCTTTTAACAAAGCCTCCCAATTGGAAGCAATGTTCAGGCCTAATGGAGTTACACAATTATAGTCTGTAATATAAATTTCCTTCCTCATGACAATCCCATTTTATCTTTCCAACTCTGAAAAAACTCAGGATTGTATAAACATAAATTTCCCTCTGAATCTAAAAATACCTGAATAGTCTCTCCGCTACAAACCAACCTGTCTTCCTGGTTGAAAAGCTCATATTTGTAGATAAGCTTTGCGGAATTAGAATTCACGAAAGTGGTTACAATCCTAAACGTTTCCCCATATTTTAGGGGAAGAAAATGTTCGCAGGTACTTTTTACGATAGGGGTTACATAGCCTGCCTTCTGGATATCAAGATAGGTCAGTCCGTGCTGTCTTCCGAAAGCTTCTCTTCCATCCTCGAAGTATACAATGTAATGTCCATGCCAGACAATTCCCAATGGATCTGTCTCATTGAACCGTACTCTGACTTCTTCCGTACAACGTAATATGTTTTTTTTAGACTGCATTTTGTTTTCTTTCGTAAAAAATGGAAATAGCTACCATAGCAATATAAAAGGCAAAGAGCAGAGCTAATTCTTTACCTATATTTCCAATACCACTGTTTCTTAAAATAATATCATAATAAGCATTCAATCCCCAATTCATAGGGGAGAACTTAGCTACATGCTGCATAAATTCAGGCATCAGGAAAACCGGAACCCAAATTCCTCCGATAGCTGCCAAAACCACTACTGAAGTAGCGCCAAAAGGGGCAGACTGTTCCTGAGTATCGGCAATAGTTCCCAGCAGAACTCCGAAACCTATTGCGGCCAATCCTGCAAACAAAGTGACAACAATTAACTGGAACATTTTCCCTGAAACATCAAATGCCGGAAGATCCATATAAGGGAAAAGGTAAATCCCCACCGCAACCATCAATAAAAACTGGATGATACATATAATAAGGTAGGTAAATGTTTTTCCCAGGATATGAATGAAATACGGAGTAGGGCTTACTCTGACTCTTACACTCGTTCCCTGGCTTTTTTCTTTCACTAAGTTAATGGAAAGCGGAACGACAATGAAGAAAATGGCAAATAACGTCCACGCCGGAACATTATGCTGAACAGAATTGGGAAGAACTTCTGCATCGCCTTTTTTAGGGGTGATTTCCTTGAAGCTGATCAGGTTTTTATTTTCTTCAAGATTTTCGGTAGTTCCCAACTGATCCTGAAATGATTTATAGATTTTTTTATTCTCAATTTCAAAAACCATTTTGTTCACGGAGTTCATTACAGAACTTTTGAATCCTGAATTGGTAGCCGGATCAAAATACAGATGAATGTCTTTGGCTTTTGAAACGGTTTTTTGAGTAGCTGTAGAATCGGTTTCCAATCCGAATGAGCTTACTATTTTCTGTACTTTGTTTTCTATATTGGAATTCAGGTCTTTGGTCAGGTTTTCAGGAATGACGATCGCCATTTGGTACTCGCCTGAAAAAACTGCATTTTGAGCTGATTTTTCGTTGAAATTGGTCAATAACTGGAAGGTCTTATTGTTTTCCAGCTCTTTTTTTATATTTTTTGAAACTTCGGATTTATCATTATCAATGAAAATGATCGGGATTTTTGATCCTTCAAGGTTTTTAAAGGTAGAATCCTGAATTAAGGTAATGGTAACAATAAGCAATAATGGCATTACGAAAATAATGACAATACCACCGATATCTCTTTTCAGCAAAAGAATTTCCTTGATAAAGCTTCGCCACAATTTATACAACATCTCTCAATTCTTTTCCGGTTAATGATATAAATACATCTTCAAGGTTTTCTGCATTGGCAATTTGGGCAACAAGCTCTTCCGGTGTTCCGATCGCATGGATCCTGCCTTTATCGATAATCGCAATTTTCGTACAGAATTCCTCCGCTTCCGAAAGGTGATGGGAAGTGTAAATGATACACGTTCCGTTATTATTCAGTTCTTTTAAATAATCAATGATCACTTTTTTAGACTGAACGTCTACTCCTACAGTTGGTTCATCAAGAAAAAGCACTTTCGGGTTGTGTAGCGTTCCTGCGATGAGGTTGCAGCGGCGTTTCATTCCGCCTGAAAACTGGTCTACTTTTTTATCTGCAAACTTTGATAATCCCATGATTTCTAAGGACTCATCGATGCTTTTATGAAGACTTTTATGTTTTAACCCATATAAACTTCCGAAAAACATCAAATTTTCTCTTGCTGTCAATGTAGGATAAAGAGCATATTCCTGTGGGACGATTCCGATAATTTGCTTTATTTTGAAGCTGTGTTTCTGAGGAGATAATCCATTGATCTTAAACTGTCCGGAAGTAGGTTTAATTAATCCCGAAAGCATTGAGATCAATGTTGTTTTTCCTGCACCATTGGGCCCAAGAATTCCGTAGATCTCATTTTTGTCGATATTCAAAGAGATATCGTTTACAGAAAACTCGTCAGAATTTTTGTATTTCTTATATAGATTTTTGATCTCAATAATATTCTCAGCCATATTTTAGATAGCTTTTCTCAGTTTTTTATAGAAGGCTTCTTCCAGATCGGCAATATGAAGCATAGATTTTGAAAGCTGGTTGTAGATGTCGCTTTTTGAATTTCTATTCTTATAGACTCTTGCAATATCTACGGCAAAATCTCTCCAAAGGTCACCAATCATGGTAATTTCCTTTGAAAGCTCTTTTAGCTGATCATTTTTAAGGATTTCTGCTGCTTCCTGTAAGAATGCTCCGTAAATGAATCTGAAACCTCCGCCTCCGGTTCCAATTTCTTCCTGCATTCTGATCAGTTGTCCCAAATAGTGATTGGTCACTTTTGTTCCTTTTTTCTCTGCCCACTTTGGAATGCTCTTGGCAACCCATCGCATAGCTTTTACCCCGATAAGCGGAACAGGAGCCAGCATATTTTTGCAGGTATCTTTAATTCCTTTTTTAATAGCTTCTTCCAGGTTCACGGTTTCCGGAACATAGATAGGGTAATACATATGCCCTTTGGGAGGAAGTGCTCCTTTGGCATATCTTACTTTTTCCAGTTCTTCTTCGGAAAGGGAGGTTACGTAATCCATTACCGGATCACTAATAAGGAATTTTCCATCTTCTTTTCCATATACCACCAGGTTGTGGGCATTGAAATGGAATTTATATTCTTCAGGAAAGTAAGTAAGGTTGAAAACTCCTACCTGTAAACCTGTCGGGATATTGTTTTCTAAATTTTTCTCTAAGGCTATTTGAGCCTCTTTAGGATTGGAGAATTTCTGTCTTTTGATTTTAATTCCCAGTCTTTTTGCCGCTTTACTGAAAATAGCGCCCGGCATCGGACGATAGCTGAACCCCGGCGCAAAGTTCACTTTTAAAAAAGGAAGGTATACGAAGAATAATCCTGACCCGATCCCGAAGATCATAGGTTCGCTTAGTTTCAATCCTTTATATAATAATAAATTAGAGGCAACACCGTTTTCGCAATGCGCTGTCTGATGGTGTTCAAAATTCAATTTCATTTTTTTCCGTCAAAGTTTTTTAATTCATCCACTGAAATCCCGAATGCATCGGCATATTTTTTCAGTACGTTTTCGCTTAGTGTCTTAAATATTTTTGGTTTAGTGTGTCTTTTTACACGCCATTGCCACATTCCCACATAGGCTGAAAGTACACTCAGGTCCATTTTATTCAGCTCCATGAAATAAATAATAGGACTTACCTTATTGTTGGCAACGGCTTGCCTGGCTTCTTCAATTCTTTCATGAATAAGCTCCATTGATTCTTCCAAAGCCGCTTTTTTAGCTTCCCAACCAATGCTGTTTGCCGTCGTATAATTATCATTTTCATCAGTCACATACAACACTTCGGTCATATTTGCTGACTTCAGATTACTTTCGTCCTGAGGAAGGTCTTGTTTTTTCATCTAAAAAAGATATTTAATTTAGACTTCAGATGAAAAATTATTCACCTGTTTTTTTTGTGATTGTTTTAATCAGTTGGCTAAAATAGTGAAAATACATTATATGTTTGTCATGTTAAATCTGACTAAAGTTTTTCGTGGAAAAGTAGGGTAAATATTGCTGATTTTCAGTTTTTTTATGGCAGATAGAAAAAAATATATTGCTTTTTAGATTCTTGTGTAACAAGTAGATCATCAAGTAAGACTAATGTACTTTAAAGAAATTTGGATTAAACAATATTACTATGAAGAAATTTTTTATTTCTGTCTCGCTGTTTTGCATGATCAGTGCAATGGCTCAGAAATTTGATACTCAAAAGATTACAGATAATCAAGGGTACACTTATGAAACGGTAAAGAAAGATCAGTCCGGTGTAAGGGTATATACCTTAAAAAATGGATTAAAAGTATACCTGGCAAAGAATGATGATGCTCCGAGAATTCAAACGTATATTCCGGTAAGAACAGGTTCAAATAATGACCCGGGCGACAATACAGGATTGGCTCACTATCTTGAGCACATGGTTTTCAAAGGAACTTCACACCTGGGAACCCAGGATTGGGCAAAAGAAAAAATATTGCTTCAGCAGATCTCTGATCTTTATGAGCAGCATAAAGCTGAAAAAGATCCTGCAAAGAAGAAAGAATTGTATAAAAAAATAGATGAAGTTTCCCAGGAAGCCTCTAAATATGCAATTGCTAACGAATATGATAAAGCCATTTCATCACTAGGAGCTACGGGAACCAATGCACATACATGGTTGGACGAAACTGTTTATAAAAATAATATTCCTTCCAACGAACTGGAAAAATGGCTTAAAGTGGAAAAGGAACGATTTTCAGAATTGGTTTTGCGACTTTTCCATACAGAGCTGGAAGCGGTTTATGAAGAATATAACAGAGCTCAGGATAATGATGGCCGTCTCGTAAACTATGCATTAATGGATGCTCTTTTCCCAAAACATCCCAACGGGCAACAGACTACCATCGGAACTTCAGAGCATTTAAAAAGCCCTTCCATGGTGGCGATTCATAAATATTTTGATACCTATTATGTTCCTAATAATATGGCCGTGGTTCTGGTGGGTGATCTTGACTATGACAAAACAATCAAATTGGTAGACCAATATTTCGGAGGTTTCAAATACAAAGAACTACCAATGAAAAAAATGGTTACGGAAGAGCCGATGACAAATATTGTGACCCGAACGGTAAAAAGTCCATCGACTCCCAGAATGACCATTGCCTGGAGAACGGATTCTTACGGAACACAGGAAGCCAGACTGGCGGATATGGTGGCTGAAATATTAAGCAACAGAGGAGATGCCGGTCTTATTGACCTTAATATCAATCAAAAGCAAAAAACATTGGGAGCGGGAGCTAATGAATCTCCTTTTAAAATGTATGGTTCTTTTTCTCTTACTGTAACTCCAAAAGAGGGACAAAGCTTTGATGAGGCTAAAAAACTATTGCTTGACCAACTGGAGCTGGTGAAAAAAGGACAATTCCCTGATTGGATGCTGAAAGCGATCATTAATGATAAAAAAGTTCAGAGAATGAAGAGCTGGGAAACGGCTGATGGATTGGCAACCAATCTTTATGATTCTTATATCAACGAAAGAACATGGGAACAGGAGCTTGACGAGATTAACCAATATGAGAAGATCACAAAAGCGGAAATTGTAAAATTTGCGAATGAATTTTTCAAAGAGAACTACGTAGTGGTTTACAAAGAAAAAGGAGTGAATGATAAACTTGTTCGTGTGGAAAATCCGGGAATTACCCCGATCAAGCTGAACAGAGAAGCGCAATCCCCTTTCCTTAAAGATCTTCTGGCAACAAAAGCAACAGAAATCAAACCTGAATTTATAGATTATAAGACTGCTATTCAGACTTCCCAGATCAAAGATAAGAAGGTAAGCTTTGTTAAAAATAAATACAATGAAATTGCCCAAGTGAGCTATATTTTCCCTTTCGGAACAGATAACGATAAAGAATTGTCTTTGGCTGTGACTGTTTTAGAGTATCTGGGAACAGATAAATATTCTCCGGAACAATTGAAAGAAGAGTTTTATAAATTAGGAATTTCAAATAGCTTCAGAACATCTAATGATCAGACGGTTATCACTTTAAGCGGGCTTGAAAGCAATATGCAGAAAGGAGTAGAGCTAATGAATCATTGGATCACCAATGTAAAAGCTGACAAAGCTATCTATGATCAGACGGTAAAGGCTATTTTAGAATCAAGAGCGGTTGCTAAAAAAGATAAGAACAGGATTATGGCTGCTCTTAATAATTATGCGAAGTACGGGAAAGATTCCAGAATGACGGATATTATTTCTAAAGAACGTTTACAAAGTATCGACGTCAATGAATTGATGAAAAAAATAAAAACGATCAACCAATATCCATATGAAGTTTTTCTTTACGGACAGGAGCAGAAAAGTCTTGAAAAGGCCGTAAAGCCATATATTATAGCGACAAGCCTTCAGCCTTCAAAAGCAAAAGAATATCCTGAACCGTCAACGGAAGGAAAGGTGTTCTTCACCAACTATGATATGGTTCAGATGGAAATGTCTAAAGTAGCAAAAGGAAGCAATGTAAATCTTGGAAATTTCGGGAAAGCTAATGTTTTCAATGAATATTTCGGACGTGGATTATCTTCTATCGTTTTCCAGGAGATCAGAGAAAGTAAATCTTTGGCTTATTCTGCTTACGTTTCTTATGCCAATGCAACGGAAAAGAACCATCCTAACTATATTACCAACTATATAGGGACACAAGCCAATAAACTTCCTTTAGCTGTCAATGCGATGAATGATCTTATGGTGCAACTGCCACAAATCCCTACACAGTTTGAAAATGCAAGAGGTTCAGCCTTGAAACAAATTGCTTCCAACAGGATCAACAGAACTAATATTTTCTTTAATCAGCTGGCACTTAAAAAATTAGGTGTTGATTATGATATCAGAAAGGATATTTATTCTGAAATCCAGGGATTAACATTACCGCAACTTACCAACTTCTATAATACAGAGGTTAAGCCTGTAAAATATAATACTGCTATTATCGGGAAAAGAGAAAACCTGAACATGGAGTCTATTAATAAAATGGGAGAGTTTAAGGAAGTAAGCCTGGAAGAAATTTTCGGATACTAATCTTTTAGTTGACAATATATTTAAAAGTGGGGTAGAAATACCTCACTTTTTTTGTTGAATTTCCCACTGATTTCCCACTGATGTTTACGTATTAGAAAATGTAAGCTACTATCTAATATAAGCATAATCATCTGTGTAAATCTGTGGGATCTGTGGCTTAAAAATGAAAAAAGCCGTACTTTTTTGTACAGCTTTTTAATATTTTGGTTTAATCTTTTACGGTTTAACTTCCTGAATAAATAAGTTGATTTCTGCCCTAATCAATAACTCGTCATTATTAAACGTTTCGCAAAACATATTGCAGATATTTTCATACTGTGAGATCAATGAGGCTTTTGAAGTAATTTTATCGCCCACTTTCGGTAAAGATAAGATCTCAATCTTTTTAATATTGGTAATGAAACCGATCACTTTTACATCTGCCTCCGGATTTTCAAAGAAACTTTGTCCAAAAATGGATGAACAGGTCTGAGCCATATTTTCAATCAGCCCGGATTCTGCGAATGTATGGTTATGGACAAAAATATTGTCTTCCGTAATCATAAAGGAAGTAATAACATTTTCCTTGGTCAGTTCCAGGATATAATCCACCATCATCATGGGTTCACGATGAGGTAAATAATGATGGATATTGATGAGATTGCCTTCCTTGATTTTCATGTAAGCTATTTTACAACAGTTTTCATTTGAGATTGTGCAATCATTACACCATTTAATTTAGTGATAATATTGACCAATGTAACACCCATGATTTCATTCAGAATTTCCACTTCCGATATTATACGATCTCCTACCTGGGGTAAAGCCTCAGCTTCAAAAGATTTAATAGCTCCGATATACCCTGTAGGGGCCCCTTTCCCCAACAGATAAAATTGATATCCGGTATGTAATGCTACGCTTTGAGCCTGATGCTCGACTAACCCTGAAGCCTGAAAAACACCATTATGAACAAAAATATTCTCTTCCTTGATTTTAAATCCTGAAATTAAATGATTCTCGGAATATTCCGAAAGCTCATTCACCATCACGAAAGGAAATCTTTGCGGAATAAGGCTCTCCACAAAATTCTGATCAGCTGTTGGCAATCTGTTTTCCATTAGCAAACAGTTAACAGAGCGCAAGAGTATGCAAATCTTCCGCTTTCAGGAACACAAAGCAATACTTTTTCTCCTTTTTTCAGTGTACCGGAATTCATCAGTTCTTCCAAAGCAATGAAAATAGAACCAGCGCCGATGTTTCCAACTTCGGAAAGGTTGTAGTACCATTTCTCCCAAGGGAAATCCATTCCTTTTTTAGCAAACTCTTCCTTTAATCCTTCTTTGAAATATCCTGAAGAGATGTGCGCCAGAACGTGGTCAATTTTTTCAGGATCTAATTGGTGTTTATCAAAAGATGCTCTTAAGCTTTCAGCGCCTTTTACCAGAATATATTCATCTAATAGTTTGGTATCCTGTTTTAAAGCAAAGATAGATTGCTTCAGCCATTCGTCTGAAGGATAATCTGCCCAAGACTGCAAGCTTCCGTCTTCCTGCTTTTCACAACCTGAATACATACAGGCTTCAATTTCATGAGCATAAGAATAGAAATCAATGAATTCTACCTTTAAAGAAGTGCTGTTTTCTCTTGGTTTGTTTTCCAATAAGAAAGCACCTGCCCCGTCGGAAAGCATCCATCTTAGGAATTCTCTTTTGAAGGCGATGATGGGTCTTTCTTCAAGTAATTTTAAATTTTCTGCCTCATGATTGAATTTATCAGCAGTCATCCAGGACGAAAATCTTTCAGAACCTACACAAACTGCATTTTGTTTTACTCCGGCTTTTACAGAAAGAAAAGCATAATTGAATGCATTCATCCCCGAATTACAAAGCCCCATAGAAGTATTGATCTCTATAGATTTCCCTAAATTCAGTTCGCCATGAACCATAGATGCATGAGACGGCTGGATCTGATCTGCAGAAGTCGTTCCGCAGGACAGTAATTCCATATCCTCTTTTGAGAAATTCTCATCGAAAAGGCCCTCTACCGCTTTTGCCGTAATCTGGGCATTGGTATGGGTAGGTTTTCCGTTTTTATCTAATGCGTAATATCTGGTTCTTATTTTGTTGTTTCTTAAAATTAAAGCCCTTGCTTTAGATGGAGTGTCGTTTACCAAGCCAAGATACGTTTCCATGTCATCATTAGAAACCGGCTCATTGGGTAAGTATGTTGAAGCTTTTGTTATAAATACGTCGTACATCTTATTTTAATTTTATTCCTTGTAAATATTCTTTTTCTTTTTTTCTTTTAGCCCAGAATAAAGGGCCCAGCAATATATGAAATATTAAAACAACCGGGGATATAATCCAGATTGCAGCCATCAAATATACCTTAAAGAATTTGACCAGCAAGGGGCGTTTTTCTTTTTTCTTGATGATGAGGTTGGACCAAACGGTGAAGATTTTGTTTCCTACTTTTTCCACTCGCACCAGGAATGGGCGGATCTCAACAGCTCCGTTCTTCACCAAATCCGGTTGTAGATTTTCCAGGGTGTTGTTTTCAAAATGTTTTTTGATGATTTCCCCGTACTTTCCTGCACCGGTGATCTCTTCATATGAAACTCCCGCAGCAGGTAATATCCCGGATTTTTCTTTTTGCCCTGTTGTCAGCCAGCGCAAGATCGTTAATACACTGGTATAATTATCATGCCGGTCTACCAATGCAATATTTCCTACGAGTTTAGCTTTCAGATTTTTTAAATATACCTTCAGTTTTTCCTGGGAAAGCATCCACATATTTCTTGTTCCGGAAACAGTAACTACAGGAGTGTCTTTTAAAAGATTTTCCGCATAGCCGCTTTTCAGGAATGAAATAATAGGAATAGAAGGAGTAAGATACCAAACCTGATACCCAAAAATGATCAGATCATATTTTTTATCCAGTATTTCAGAGGATGGGGGGTGAATTTCGCTCGGAATCTGTAGGTAAGATTCCGGGAAAGTGTTAAAAAAAACATCACTTGGCCATGGAAAAGGGAAATCCGTCTTTAATTGGATATTATAATAAGTAACCTCATATTCCTCCTTTTTATCCTCAAAAGGTTTGGATACATTCTTCACAATATCTTCCAGCTGCCCGGTTTGTGAATAATATATAACAAGTATGTTTTTTTTCATTAAATTTTTTTAGTGTTTACAAAAATATACTTTTCAGATTTATTTACTGTTTTTTGAAAATTTTTATTGCTTCGGTGTCAAATACCTTCTGATAAGCACTGTTTTCGAATCCTGTATTATTCATGTTCAGGAAAATGATGGTTTCAGGTAAATTGGGAATTGTATTTATCCCAAAGCTTTCATCCGAAATCAAAAGTACATCTATCTTTTTATTGACATCCGAAATATCATGTATATAATTTAATTTTCTTCTTTTTACCAAATAATTTTGTTTAGCAATCTCACGCTTTTCTTCATTTCTGATCCAACTGAATATTTTTCTTCCGGCCTGATAAAGGGTAAGCAAAACATCTTTTTGCCCGAAATCATCCGAAACATGCAAAATACTTGCCTCTTTTGAGATATGTTTATTCAATTCAAAATATACTGATTTATTATCATTGAAATCTCCCTTTACTTGTTTTACAACATCGTCTTCTTTGTACAGGTAGCTCAACAATAATTTCTTTTTAAAATAATTTTCACCTTCAGTTTCTTTCCTCAGATGAGCAAATTCTTCCCTGAAATAAGCATTGATCTTCTTCGTCCTTTCTGAGTAATTATTGCCGAAGTTTACATCATCCTTTTTGATTCTGTCACCAACCTTAACGGTAATGCTCCCATCATAAATAATAAAATCTCCTTTAGGCAAAACTTCGGAATTTCCATGAATATAAAGAGGCAAGATATCCAGTCCAAACTGCTCGGCAAGATAAAAAGCACCCTTGTGAAACCTTTTGATATCATGAGTATAAGAACGCTCTGCTTCCGGAAAAACAACCAGAGAATATCCCTGATCCACCTTTTCCTTCAATTTTTCCATCCCGTTTTCTATTCCCTGGGAAACCGGATAAAAGCCCAAAGCTCTTACCATTTTCCCAAAAACGGGAGACTGATACACCCAGTCATTCACCAGGTACACAATTTTATGAGTGGTCATGGCAATCGCTAAAGTGTCTAAAAAAGAAGTGTGATTAGCAATAATGACTGCCGGTTTACTGAAATCCTCATGTCCGTTTTTAATCACCTTTTTCTTTACAAATGGATTCGAAAATAAGACAGAAGTTAAAAACTTAGCCATTAATAATTTAATGAAGTCTAATGTTTTCCCTTTTGAATTCTTTACCAAGAAGCTCCCGAATACGGAAAAGAACAGTCCCCCCAATCCATAATATAAAAAGGAAAGAACAGAGTGTAGAAACAATCTGAAGGTAATAGGTGAAAGTCCTTTTTTAGCTCTGTTGATGATCAGAAATCTGAACCAGAACGGATACAATGTTGAGGTAATGATGATCACGGAAAACATTCCGATTAAAGCAACCAGTGCCAATGAATGTAACGCAGGATGTTTGGCGAAAATAAGAGACCCGATGGAAAGGACAGTGGTGAAAACGGCCAGAATGATAGAAATTCTGTAGGTAGGAAGTTCATTCTTCCCCGTTGTATGTTCCTTTTGCATGGCCTTTGTGAGGAAAATGCTGAAATCATCTCCAACTCCGAACACTAAAGTACAGACAACCGTGCTGAAAATATTAAGCTCCAATCCTAAAAAATATAAAATTCCGGCGGTAACGATTCCCGTTAAAACAATCGGGAACATCGTAAGAACTGTCAGTTCAAAGTTCCTGAAGAAAACAATAATCGTCAGAATGATCGCGAGAAGAGAATAATTGATCAGCGTATTGAAGTCTCTTTTTAGTAAGCCTAAAAAGTTTTCATTCATTTGTTGGCGGTCGATCGCTAACGCATGATGTTTCTTTTCGACATCTTTGATAAAAGCGTCTCTTTTCTTTTCATCTACCTTCACAACATTGGAAACGGTGTAAAATTCCTTTTCGTTGCTTACAAACTCTGAAACCTGTAAGGCTTTTACTTTTTCATAATCCTTCAGGCTTAAAGCAGAGTAGTTTTTGTTTAAAATGTCATTGAACTGTGTAAAAGCTGCATTATTAAATCCAAATTGAGCTCCATTGCTTACCAGTTCAGATAGAGTCTGATTTTTTTTATTTTCATCCCAGAAATTTTTCCAGGTTTCAATCTTTTTCTGTTGGTCTTTCTCAGATAAAACAACATTTCCTAAAGAATTATAGCTTAAAATTTTCCCTTCCTGCTTTTCTTTCTCTAAGAATTGGCTTAGTTGGGAATTTCTGGACAATGCTTCTTCCTCAGAGTCTCCATAAGAAATTGTGTAAATAGATTTGGAGGTAATATCAGAAAGCTTTTCCAGCTTGGCTTCATTGAGTTTTAATTCTTTCGGGATATAATTCAGGTCGCCGATATCTTCATTGAATCCGACATGTCTGAAACCAAACAGGCAGGCAATGATAACCAGGGAACATCCGATAATTAAAGGTTTGTTTTTCTCATAAGGGTAAGACCCTATTGTATCAATAAAATTTGTATTCTGTTTTTTGGCACTTTCTTTAGGATGATAAAGTTGCGGTACGATAATTAAGGCAGATACAGAAGACAGGATGACTGTGATAGATGCAAAAAGTCCCAAGTCCTTTAATGCTTCGGAACGAACAAAAACGAGGCATAAAAATGAAACAGCGGTGGTAGCGCTGCTTAATATAACAGGTTGGGTGATTTCTTTATAAAGCTCTTCAATATTATTGTTATGCTTGTAATGCGTAAGAATATGGAGTGCATAATCAATGGTGATCCCTATAAGAATGGCTCCGACGCTTAAAGAGATTGCCGAAATCTTATCCTTGATAAAATATAAGGTCAACAGAGCAAGTAAAACAGAAAAAACCGTCGGAAGAAAAACAATAACAGGAGTAAAAAAGTTTCTGAAATAATACATCAGCAAAATAAAAAGGACCGTCATCGAAATCAGAACTGTGTTCTGGATATCCTTTTTGATCTGCTTGGCATTAGCAACGGCAATTACCGGTGAACCGAAATAACTGAGTTCTGTTTTTCCCTTAAATTGTTGGTTGATAGTATCTTTAATGACATTCAGCTGATCAACGAATGCTTCATTGTTTTTAGTATCGTTGCTTTTATTTTTAGGTTCAATAAAAAGAAGAAGATTCTTGCCGTCTTGGGTAACAATGTAATTGTCTTCCAGCCTGAAATCCTTGCCGATATTTAAGGCATTGAGCTTTTTGATTCCTAAAAAAGTAATTCCCAGCGGATCTTTTTTAATAAAATCTTTGGTCACCAGACTTGTGGGAGATACTAATGAAATGTAATTGCTTTCTACCTGTTTGGCAATGCTGTCCTTCTGTAATTTTTTTTCAATTTCCTTATAATCGTTTTCGCTTAGAAATAAAGGCAGGTTCTGGTTGACAAAATCAAAAGTTTCGGAGATTTCATCATCATTCACCTTCCCCTGAACAGAACCCACGTACTTCTGCAGAGGCTGCAACTTCTGTAAAAAAGCATCAGCGGTTTCGGAAAGCTGGAAACTGTTTTCACCGGATTTATTTTCAATGATAACAATAATCTTATCTGAAAAGTTGAGTTGCTTAAGAACTTTTCCTGTAAGATCGGACTTTTCATTTTTAGGAATAATCTGATTGATATCTTCTTCAAAATTAATTTTTGAAGCAAAATACCCACATGCTATAGCAATGCCCAATGCAATAAAAACAGATAAAATTCTGTTTTTAGAAATCAGGTAATATAAATAAATGAAGAAGCGATGCATTGCATTATAAAATAAGGTTGCAAATTTAAATTTTTAAGCATTAGTTTAAAAGTTTTTACAGACAAGTTTTCGCTGAAAATCAATAAAATATTTCTAGGTGAAATGAAAAAAACTTATACTTTTGCAAAAGTTCCCCTTAATTAAAATGTATTTTAAACAAAATTTTACACAAAAATGATGCTGTTTTGATATGTTAAAACCAATTGATGAAAAAATAAACGGATTTTTATTTATAATAATTTTTCCTCTCCTGCTTTTCTTTATATCCTATTATGGATTTGAGTCTGCTTATGTGGTCTGGATAAAATCTGCTGAAAAGGCACCTGATTTTATGTTTGAATCTGTATATGCTTACAGGGTAATTCCTAATTTTCTCAGTGTGCATGTTACGGAAGTAATGACTTACATTATAGATCGGTATTTACCATTCACTAAAAATTTCCTTTTGAAAAATGGGTCTGTTTTTTATCACAGTACCTTTTTGATCAATGCTTTCTTTTTTGTCTTGTCCTCAGTCATCTTAGATAAGATTTTCAAACTTAAGCCGGTGGAAATCATTCAGAATAGTAATGTTAGGAGAATGCTTCATTTGTTGGCGGTATTTTTTATAGTGATATTGCAATACGTCCCGACCAATTGTGATCTGATCGCTATTTTCTTTTATCTGTCAGGGGTTTATTTTACCCTTACCTATTTAGAAGGCCGAAAGCCTATGGATCTTATGTTGCTGAGCATCATTATCATTATTTCGACATTTGCCAGAGAAACAGCTTGTCTGAATATTGCTTTTTTTGCGGCGGTTTTCTTTGACCCTGAAACATGGAAGAAAAGAGATTTTGCGGTTATAAAAGAAATGTTGTTACTGGTGATAGCATTTGTGCTGCCTTATGTTGGTCTTAGGTTGTCAATCCGCCAGGATGCTTCTTTTTTTGAAGGGGTTTATCTGATTAAGAATTTTACGAGTCCATACAATATAGCCGGGCTAATGTTCGGAATAATTGCATTGTATTTTGGGTACAAACTATGTAGTGAGGAAGGAAAGGGAATATTGAAAAAATATCTTTTTTTCTCACTTCCATATCTTATAATGATTACTTTAGTGGGGCTTTTTTGGGAAGCAAGGTTATTTTTGCCTTTAATTCTTACAGGAATCGTGCTTGCTTCACAGAAATTTAAAATTGTTCATCCATAATAAATGAGTTTACTACATCCATATTATATAATTGCATTGGTTTTCATGCTCATTATGAGCTTTCAGGAAGTGTACCGGGGAAGAGTCGAGAAACGATGGCTATATTTTTTAGGGATTTATCTTGTGATTCTTGCGGGACTCCGAAATGAGGTGGGTCCGGATTATGGAAGTTATAAGGGGATTTATATTTATTCGGATACTAAAGAATATGTAACGATCTTTCTGAAAGCTCTTCGTATGGAAGGGAATCAACCTATGGAAGTTGAGTGGCTGTTTGTGCTGATCAACAAAATATTATTGAACGTTTTCAATGCGCCCTTTTATATTCTTACTCTTGTTATTGCAGCGCTCGCTGTCTTCTTTAAAATTGAATATATTGAAGATAATACGTTCTATCCCTTTACCTTCATGGCTTTTATGTTTATTCCCGGGTTTTTTATTGGGGAAAGCGGGCAGATCAGGCAGAATCTGGGGTCGTTTGTTGTTTATTTTGCGATAAGATTTATTAAGGAGAGAAAATTATTCTATTATCTCCTGTGTATTTATCTGGCGGGTGGTATTCATAATGTCTGCTATCTTTTCCTTCCGATGTACTGGGTAGCCCGTATTCCTCTGAATAAAGCCGTTATGCTTATTCTCATCATTACTTCCGTATTTTTATCCCCTTTTGAAGTCTACCGGGCATTTGGTGAATTTTTGAACAATGTGGCGGCTGATAATACGCTTGCGATGGGATTCAACGGATATATAGATGAAACCACCCAAAGACTTAATGGCGGCTTCGGGATTCCTGAGGCTATGATGGCTATCTTAACTTTTTTCCTTTTTGCTTTCGATACAAAGATGAAAGAAAAATTTCCTTATTATGAGTATCATAGAAACTATGCAGTTATAGGAATATGTCTTTATTTTATTTTCAGGAACAATCCCATTTTTTCTTCCCGATTGGCGGGAGCATTTATTGGGTTTTCATATATTCTGATTCCTAATACGATGTATGTGGTATCTGAAAACACTAAAAAAATGATCTATACCTTTATTCTTGCTTTGGTAGTATTTAACTTTGTAGTATTCTCAAGCTTTAATAATATAAAGGCCGGAAGATTTACAATTGATCTTTACAGAAACCATCTCCTTCCGTAATATTAACCTAAAATTTTATATAAAAAGCAGTGCCTGTTGGTACTGCTTTTTTTGTTGATTTGAAAGTTGGAAAAATGAAGTTATGACCTGATATTTCTTAAAATAAATAAATTATTTATAAACATTTAATAATTATACATACTTTTGCGACGGATGAAATTTATATGCTGTATTTTCATTAGTAATCGTTTAATTTTAATGTATTAATAAAATAATTTGTTTATCTCGGTTTTATATATAAAATAAATGATTATTTTATAGCAAAGGCTTAGATATTGCACTTTTGATAGCAGCACAAACTTAAGGATATGAAAAATTTAGTAAAAAAGCAAGAAAAAGAAACAGTGAGGTCTCAATGGACCTGCTTTTTAAAATCAGTAGAAAGCGTATTAGCTTTAAAAGTGCAGAATGTCAAAAAGTCTGGTTACTCCATGGCTGTAATTATTAACAAAAGATAATCTATTTTTTAACAGAGGATAATGCGTTGTTTAGCAGAAGATAACGTATTTTTTAGCAAAAGTTAATTAATAGTGCTTTAATGTTGAATTTTATCACAATAATCAATGGTTTTGTTGTGATTTATTTAAATTCGAATTGAAAAATAATTACAAGCCATGAAAAAGTTAGTCTTTAAAATTTTTATTGCAATTTTTTGCATAGTATCGGCTTATGCATATTCCCAAGACTGGACAAAAGCTCCCAACAGTTACATATTTGATCCTGCCTTAAACAATGAAGGTTTGTATATTCCTGTAAAAAAGGCTTATGCAATGTGGGAACAAGATAAATATCTTAAAGGAAGCGGAATTCCTGCCGGGAAGGTTACAGCGGATGTATTATGGGAGGATGTTCACGGATTGATAAAAACCGGACAGGCATACTCCCTTGAAATTGTAGATTCCGGAGTGAATGCAAAAATAAAAGTACCGGTCAATAAGTCTAAAAAAGGAAATGCTGTTGTCGTTTTAAGAGTAAATGATGAGATTTTTTGGAGCTGGCACATTTGGGTTACAGATAATCCTGCCAATGGATCTACTTATAAGAGCTTTAATACCCTGAGAAGAGAAAAGAGCGACGGTACTCTTGAAGCTATTCCGGATGCAGACTGGGGATGGATGGATAGGAATTTGGGAGCGATAAGCAGCTCCATTACAGCATCAGACTGGAATCGTAATGGCGGGTTACTCTATCAGTGGGGCAGAAAAGACCCTATTCCGCCTTTAGTGTGGCGGGGAAATGATTTCTATGAAGTTTCCGGCTCTATAGGAAGAGTGAGACACAGAGGAGCAGTAAATATGACGAATGCTATTAAAATTGATGACCTAAGAAAATTTGTTTTATTGTCAAATGCCAGTATTACCAATAATATAAGATTGTCAGTAAAAAATCCGTTAAGTCTTATTTACGTTAATAAAGATGACAATTCAGGACCTGCATATTATAACAATAATGCTAACCTGCCGGTAAACTGGTTTGGTATATTTTCCGGATTGGCAGCCAATCAGCTTAGTGAGCTGAATTTGTGGTCTGATAATTCAAAGGGATTGATTGCTGCTAATTACAATGATGATAATAATGCCAATCCTTATAGGGATAAATCATCTTTTGATCCTTGTCCCAACGGGTGGAGAATCCCTTCAGCGTTAGTGGCTAATTCAGCTTCAGCATCATATATCGATGATGTGAGAATTGATTTTTCGCCTTTCGGAGTAAGAACCAATATGGCGAAAAATGTTTTTGAGTCCAATAATTATCATATCATTAAACCAACGGATACCTCTACCCCAACATTCATGAAAGGGTTTAAGATCTATCCTAATTTTGGTTTTGATTTATCCAATGTGGGAGGATTTAATATGGGTGTTTTCCCGGGAACGGGACAGCTGGTTTTAAATTTCCATAACGGGCAATATACGGATCAGCACCAGACTGCTTTATGGACAGCAACAATGACAAGGCATTTTGATGCAACCCCGGCTGTCGGGGCAAGAGCTTTATCTCTGATTCCAGATAAAGGGCAATCGGATATTCCGGATTCCGGATTTCCTGATGTAAAGGGGAGATACTGGTATTCACCTCTGTCTTCGGGACCAACATCTAATGCTGCGGGATGCAGGTGTATAAAAGACCCGTTATATGTGGTGAATAATTATGATTTCCCCACAGAATATTTGGTATCTGCCAGTGAATACAAAGTAGGTATGGATAATCCCAACACCTATCAAATTGTTAAAAATACAGTGATTTCAACCGTTGAAATTCCTGTAAGCAAGGCGTTTTCTGTTCAGAGTGAGCTTTTAAATAACAAGATGATCCTTAATTCTTCAAGCTTTAGCAATTTAAAAGCTAATGTTCTTTGGTCTACCAATACGGAACTGATCAATACCGTTACTGTAGTTAATCCTTCTCCTGGAACACTGGATAATATTGCCAATACTAAAATCCTGGTTACCGTAAAGCCTAACCAGAGTGGTAATGCAGTAATTACACTTCATAACGAAAATACGACCAATCCTGTATATTGGAGTTGGCATATCTGGGTAACGGATACTCCGGTAGGATCAAACGCATATACTACTGAGCTTCCGAATACTTCTGTTACCAACTATGTAAACTATGTAAACAAGGCAGATAATGTTTTCCAGACAGAGTTTATGGACAGGAATTTAGGAGCAACAGATGCTTTCCCGGTAGTGGTAAATCCTTTTACACCTACTACAGCTGAGATGGCGAAGATCAGGGCTGCAACTGGTTTACATTATCAGTGGGGGAGAAAAGATCCGCTTCCTGTTTTCCAGCACGCAGATAACAGGGCTTCTTATAATGTATTCTTAGGAAATGTTATGGCAAGCGGTTCTGTAACCTATTCTACTTTGTCGTCATCAACCTATAACAATATGTCTGGAAATTATATTGTTCCTTATAATACTTATACCGGAACAGCTAATGTGCAGGCTTCCGATAAAGTTTCGGAAAAAATAGCCAAAGTGCTTGCTTATTCTGTAGGGAATCCGTTGGTGTATATGATTCCGAGTACCTTTGCGCCTTTCAACAGTGCCGTTCCAAACTATACAAACGGTTCGGACTGGTTGTCTGCTGAGCCTAATCTTGCTCCGGACAGATGGGGAAGAGGAGGAAAAAAATCGCCATTTGATCCTTGTCCTGCAGGATGGAGGATACCCGACCTGTCAGGTGTTGCTATTATTTCCAATAAGGATTTCGGACTTACCCCTTTCTATAAAAAAGATAAGAATGTAGCAACCTCTTATAGTATCATCAATGATTATTCAGGTATCCGGGTGAGAAATCCGAGCACGACTTCTACCATTGGATATACATTTAACGATTCATCTTATAAAATAGGAAATTATCCTAATTCCGGATCCAGAGGATTTAGAAGTGTAATCGGTAATCAGGCTCCACAGGGAACATTCAATTTCATTAATTTTCAGTATCCCGGAGTGTGGACCGCCGCATTGAACTCAAATTACATAGGAAGACCTGTGAACATGTTGTTTGATGCAGCCTCTTCTGCCAATCGAATCATTGCTTTCCATGATAATAATGATCCTTATTTCGGAATGAGCTGCCGTTGTGTTAAAATAAAGTACGATGCTAACGGGAACGAAGAAGGAGTGATTCCAAAATTACAGATTACTTCACTTCCGGTAACTAAAGCTGCAGCTCCTCTGACCAAAACGGAAATAGATGAAAGACTAATCGCTAATAAGATCAAAGTGTATCCGAACCCTGTGAAAAGTGTTCTTTATATTCATGCACCAAGTGATAAAGGATACTATTACCAGATTTATAATATGTCCGGCCAGCTTGTGAAATCGGGAAAATTTGAGAACAAACAAACTGATCTTTCAGCATTGGTTACGGGAACTTATCTTATGAGAATTAACAATGAGGAAACTGTAGTTAAAATCATCAAAGAATAAGAGCATTTCATACTATTTGTTTAAAAGAAACATAAAAGTAGTGTTCAGATACATGTAAATTCATATTTTTGAAATTGAAAATGATGAATATATAACATGAACTGGAACAGCTTTTATGTTTCTTTTCATTTTTAATGTTAAAAACACACGTATGAAGTTCCAAAAAGCCGGACAGTATTTCAATAGTAAGATTCTGATTTATTTGCTTATTGTTGCTACGGCTATTTATACCCTTGTCTTTACTTATATTTATAACTTTAAGGATGATGGCTATATTCTGGCAGACTGGCTGATCAATTATCAGGACGGAGGTTTTAAAAGAAGAGGACTTTCGGGAAGTTTCTTCTTTCTTTTGCAGGACGTTACTGGAATCGGGCTCAACTACCTGGTATATTTTTGCCAGTTTTCAATTATTTCACTGTTCTTCTGGTGCTATACCAAGCTGATACGGTATAAGGTTACGACACTCTTGTATGTATCGTTATTGCTTTCTTCCATAGGATTTGTAGGGCTTTTAAATACGGTTACCTATGTGGGAAAGAAGGAATTTATTGTTTTTCTGCTGTTCACATGGTTTGTCTACCTTCTAGATCAGGAAAAGCTTTCAAAATATAAAGAATATCTTTTTTGTATTTTGCTTTGTGTCAGTACTTTATTGCATGAAGTAACCTTGTTTTATATTCCTTATTTTGCTATTGCACTTTATGTAAAAACAGGAAATTTTGAAGCTAAAAGATATATCAAATATTTTCTTGCTGCCGGAATTCCAGCCATTCTTATCATACTTTTTGGTAAAAATGTAAACGAAGGAATGTCATTAGAAATGTTAAACAGCAGAGGGGTGTACCCTACATACGGGATTTTTTACTGGCAGATTGACGAAAGACTTTATATAAAAGAACACATCAAAGAATACAGGCTTTATATAATTAGCTTGGCAATAAGTATAATTCACATTGGGTATTATTTAAAATATCTAAACAACCGAAAGCTATTATCTATTTTATTAGCCGGTGCTTTTTTATTTTCGTTACCGCTGTTTTATTTGGCAATTGATTGGGGAAGATGGATGTATATTCATATGATGCTCATCATTGTCCTTTTCGCTTTGTTATTAAGGAAAGGAGGCTCGGTGTATGCTTATGAACCTGTTGTTTTTGATAAGAAATTTTATATCACATTATTCATTATCATAATATCACTCATCTATAGGGTTGAAATGTCCGGCAAAGGATTTACATTCGAAGGAATCATCTACAGAATCTTCATTGCACCTTTAGAATTATTAAATAAAATGTGATTAAAAAAATCTATCTGATAAAAAAACTTTACTTTTGCAAAAATTTTTTAGAATGTCGAAAAATTTAGTAATCGTAGAGTCTCCAGCAAAAGCAAAAACTATTCAGAAATATTTAGGGAAAGATTTCGAAGTGAAATCCAGCTTTGGGCATATCCGGGATTTACCTAAAAAAGGAATGGGGATTGATCTTGCTACATTCAGTCCTGATTATGAAGTTTCGGCGGATAAAAAGAAACTGGTGGCGGAACTGAAAGCAGCCGTGAAAAAAGCCGACATGGTTTGGCTGGCTTCCGATGAGGACCGTGAAGGAGAAGCCATTGCCTGGCATTTAGCTGATGAATTAAAACTGAAGCCGGAAAACAGAAAAAGGATCGTCTTCCATGAAATTACCAAAAATGCCATTCTGAAAGCGATTGATAATCCAAGGGATATAGATCAGAACCTGGTAAATGCCCAACAGGCAAGAAGGGTTTTAGACAGAATCGTAGGTTTTGAAATGTCTCCCGTTCTTTGGAAAAAAGTAAAACCGGGATTATCTGCAGGAAGAGTACAGTCTGTTGCCGTGCGATTGATCGTAGAAAGAGAAAAGGAAATCCGTGAGTTCATTCCTAAAGCAAGCTTCAGATTAGATGGGGTTTTCCTGAATAAGAATGAGCAGGAAATAACAGCAAAGCTGAAAAAAGACTTTGAAAAAGAAGAAGAAGCGGAAAAATTCCTTGAGCTGGCAAAAACTACAGAATTCAAAGTTCTGAATGTGGAAACGAAGCCGGGAACCCGTTCTGCATCTGCTCCTTTTACCACTTCTACCCTTCAGCAGGAAGCTTCTTCCAGACTGGGATATAATGTAACCACGACTATGCGCCTGGCTCAAACATTATATGAAGAAGGGCACATTACCTATATGAGAACGGACTCTGTAAATCTTTCCCAGGAAGCGATTGAAGGAGCGAAAAATCAAATTACCTCAGAATACGGAGCAGAATATTCTGCGCCGAGAAACTATACAACCAAATCAGCTTCCGCACAGGAAGCTCACGAAGCTATCCGTCCTACGGACTTTAGTGTAAAAAGCATTGGAGATAATCAGTTGAACAGACTGTATCAATTAATTTACAGAAGAACATTAGCTTCTCAGATGGCCAATGCCAAAATTGAAAAAACGGTTATTGAAATCGGTAATTCAAATTTGCCTCAACAGTTTGAAGCACAGGGAGAAGTGATTGTTTTTGATGGTTTCTTAAAAGCATACGGAATTGTTAAAACCGAAGAAGAAGATGAGGAAAACAACGAAAAATTATTACCAAAAGTAACTGTTGGTGAAATTTTAAGCTATAAAACGATTATTGCAGCAGAAAAGTTCACAAGACCAGCGGCAAGATATACGGAAGCAGGGTTGGTAAGAAAGTTGGAGGAACTGGGAATCGGTCGTCCTTCCACGTATGCTCCCACCATTCAGACCATTCAGAACCGCGAGTATGTGGATAAACGTGAGATCGAACCGCAAACCCGGGAAGTTCTTAAAATGTCACTGGTAAATGGCGCCATTAAAAAAGCCGTTCTTGAAGAAAAATTTGGCGGTGATAAAAACAAATTTGTTCCTACAGACATCGGAGAAGTGGTGAATGACTTCCTGACGGATAATTTCAAAGAAATCCTGGATTATGGATTCACGGCAAGGGTGGAAGAAGGATTTGACGAAATTGCCAACGGAGACCAGAAATGGAAAGAAATGATGACGGATTTTTACTCCAAATTCCATCCGAGAATTGAAGATGTAGAAGAAAATGCAGACCGTGCAACCGGAGACAGATTATTAGGTATTGATCCTAAAACGGGTAAAAATGTTCATGCGAGAATCGGAAGATTTGGAGCGATGATCCAGATCGGCGAGACAGATGATGAGGAAAAACCGGTATTCGCTTCGTTAATGACGGGTCAGAATATTGCAACCATCACTTTAGCGGAAGCATTGGAGCTTTTCAAACTTCCTTTTGATCTTAATGATTTTGAAGGACAAACAGTCTCTGTAGGAGTAGGAAGATTCGGACCTTATGTAAAATGGGGTGAAACGTTCATCAGTATACCAAAAGGGGAAGATCCGCTATCTGTAAATCAGCAGCGTGCAGAAGAAATTATCAGGGAAAAGAAAAAAGCGGATGCGCCTATAGCTACTTATAAGGGAGAACCTGTAACAAAAGGAACAGGAAGGTTCGGTCCATTTATCAAATACAAAGATATCTTCGTGAATGTCCCGAAAAAATATAATTTCGAAAATCTTTCACAAAGCGATATCAATGAACTGATTGAAGCTAAGCTGGAGAAAGAAGCCAACCGGTATATCCAGCAATGGGAAAAAGAAAAAATTTCCATTGAGAACGGAAGATGGGGCCCTTTCATCAAATTCGGCAAGGCAATGTTTAAAATTCCGAAGAAAAAAGATGATACAAAGTATGTTGCAGAAGAATTGAAGGACGTTTCTTTGGATGAAGTAAAAAAATGGATTACAGATCAGGATAAAAATGCCTTCGCCGAGAAAAAGAAACCGGCAGCGAAGAAACCGGCAGCTAAAAAAACAGCCGCTAAAAAGAAGTAATACGTTTGAAAAAATATAAAAGCCATTAGCAAACCCTGTTAATGGCTTTTTTTATGGTTTGATTCTGTAAAAATATTAATTTGATAAGGTTTTTTGTATGTTTGCGGAATAGAATAATTAAGACATTATCACATTCTCAAATTTTCAAATTAAAAATATGGATTTTGAAGATTTCATCATTTCACCCAGAAATTTCAAGACTGAAAACTGGCAGATTGGAAGCAGAATTACAAAAGAAATAAAAGAAGACAGTATTGTTCTTCTATTCGTTTCTGATTACAGAGGAGCGAACGGAGAGGGCGAAGTACAGGATTTTACAGCGGTGAGAAAAGAATTTTATAAGCTTTCACAACTGGATTTTGAGATTCCTGTAGTAGATTTAGGCGATCTGGTTTCAGGAAAAACCATTCAGGATAGTCATTATATTTTACAGGAGGTACTGTCCGCTTGTCATTATAACAGGGCAATCCCGGTCATTATCGGCGGGTCTAATGATTTTGCGTTCTCTTTATTCTCCGCATTGAATTTTCACCAGAAAAATATCAATTATACACAGATCAGCAATAGTATTTCCCTTAAGCAGGGGGAAGAAATCAATGAACATACTTTTTTAAGTAAAATTTTCGGTGCCAAGAATTTTTCTATCAAAAATTACCATCATTTGGGATATCAGAAACATCTGAACGAAGTAGATTCCATAAAGCTGATCAAAGAAGTGGAGTTTGATATCATCCGTCTGGCGGAAATGATGAACTCTACGGAAAAAACAGAGCCTTTCTTCAGAAAAGCAGATCTGGTAACAGTAAATTGTGATGCTATTGAAAGCTTCAGTGATGCTTTTTCAATGAATCCACAGGTAAACGGTTTAAACCGGAGAGAAATCTGTGCTTACATGAAAGAAATAGGGTTGAGCGAAAACCTTAAATCGGTGGGGATTTTCAATTATAATATTTATTCTGAAAATCAGCTTAATCATCAGCTTTTAGCACAGATGATCTGGTACCTGATCGAAGGGATTAATATCCAAAAAACACATCCGAAAGAGAGGCACTATGAAATTTTTTACGTATTGATTGATGATAGACAATATGTTTTCAAAAGAGATACTTTCAGTAATTTATGGTATTTCGGAGATGATGATAATATCGAAAACTGTATTCCCTGCTCAAGAAAAGATTTTGATGAGGCCAAAAAAGGCTGGCTGAGCACAAGACTGACGAAAATATAATGTATGACTAACGTTCCCTCAAAAGTTTCCATCATTGTTCCCGTTTATAATGTCGAAAATTATTTGGCAAAATGCCTCGACTCTTTAGTCAGCCAGACACTTCAGGAAATAGAAATTCTGGTCATTGATGATGGAAGCAAGGATAATTCCGGACATATCATTCAGGAATATGCTCAAAAATATCCCGGAAAAATAAAAGCCTATCAAAAAGAAAACGGAGGATTAAGCGATGCCCGTAACTTTGGAATTGACCGGGCAACCGGAGATTATATCGGTTTTGTGGATAGTGATGACTACGTTACGGAAACCATGTTCGAGGAAATGATGGGATTAGCGGAAAAACATCAGTCGAAAATGGTGATCTGCAACATCCAGAAGGTGAATGAGCATGGAAAGGTAACCCAAAAGCTTACCCAGATTCCCAATATGCATGAAAGAATCGATTTGCGTCAGCATTTTTCAGTATTTTCCGATATCAGTTATTTTGCATGTAATAAATTGTTCAAAAAAGAACTTTTTTCCAATAAAAGATTTAAAAAAGGAGTGCATTTTGAAGATATTCAGTTAATCCCTCAGCTGTTACTGGAATGTACCGTTATTGCACAGACCCAAAATTTCCATTATCAATACCTGGAACGCAGCGATTCTATTACAAAGACGCATACGGAAAAAGGACTGCATATTTTGAAGGCTGTTGAAGACGTCGAAGAAATTTTTAAAAAATCCATGTATTCAGGAAGAATAAAAGAGCTTAAAAATTTTCAGATTTTTGAAGGAGTATACTCTTTTTTAGCCTATTTGGCCTTTGTAAAAGACGAAAGGCTTTTCTATGAAATGGGCGATAAACTTAGTGATTTTATAGTACAAAGAGGAATAAAAATTAAAGATATATTAAACTATAATCGTTTTGATAAGAATTATCTTTTATCTTTGCCTTTGAAAAAAAAGATTTTTTATCTGCTTTATTTTGCCGGCCAAAAGACACTGATAAGGAAATTAATGTAAACACAAATGTAAGGTACTATTGTTTCGATTGGATTTTTATAAATTCAGGATGTATCCTTCTTACCGGAACAAAGCAAGTACTTGAATAAAAAAATGAAGAATTTTGAATTGTTCTTAACTCAAAGTGGAATCCCTATTTTTTATGTAAAAATAGGACTTGGTTTTATATTTTCTTTTTTAATTACTTTCTTTTCCATCCCTACTATTGTTAAAATTTCCAGAAGGAAAAATCTGATGGACGAACCAGGTATAAGAAGTTCCCATCTTCGAAAAATTCCTAATCTTGGCGGAATTGCCATTTTTTATTCCATAGGAATATGTGCCTCCGTTTTCGCATATGAGCTTTTTGATCTGTATAAATTCTTGTTTGCCTCTCTGGTAATCCTCTTATATATCGGGGTGATGGATGATATTGTAGTGATGAGGGCATATAAAAAATTGGTAGCTCAAATCATAGTTTCGTCCCTTGTCGTAATAGGCTCTGATATAAGAATCAGAAGCTTGTTCGGAATTTTTGGAGTATATGAGCTAAACTATGTGGTGAGTATTATATTCAGTATTGTTACCTTTATTATTCTGATCAATGCATTCAACCTTATTGATGGTATTGATGGTCTTGCGGGAGGATATTCTATAATATGCAGTGCTCTTTTTGGGATAAGTTATTATCGATTGGGAGAATATAATTATCCTCTGGTTGTTTTATCGGTAATTATCATTGGAGCTGTTCTGGCATTTCTGTATTATAATTTGTCGCATTACCGGACCAATAAGATATTTATGGGGGACACGGGTTCAATGTTGTTAGGGTTTTTACTCGCATTTACATCAGTTTGCTTTATAGATATCTTTATCGATAAGGCATTGCCGAATGTACCGAGGTATCACTTGCAATCTGCACCGGCAGTGGCGGTTGCTATTTTAATTTTACCTATTGTAGACACTTTGAATGTCATCATTGTGAGAATCATCAATAAAAGATCTCCTTTTGATGCTGATAAAAACCATATTCATCACAAATTGCTGAAACTTAATCTTACGCACAGGAGATCCAGTTTCTATATTATAATATATTACCTTTTTATTGTAACCGTTGCTTATTATTTCAGACATATAAATGTAAATCTATTATTAATTATTATTCTAATATTAGGGTTTATAGGAGCTTATCTACCGGATTTCATTTATCGTTTAAGAAATAATAACAATTAATCATTTAAATTTTTATTTTTGTAAATAACATTGAAATATGATGAAGAGCTATAAGTATTTATTTTTTTTGTTACCCTTGTTCATTACATCGTGCATTACTACCAAAGATGTAAGATATATGCAGCCTAATGAAAGTCTCGTAATCAATGAAGAAGGATTGGTTCCCTACAATATTCCGGTTTATAGAATTACCAAAAATGATATTCTGAATCTTAATATCGTTACCACTCCTAAAGGGGACGCGGCGCAGTTTTATTCTTCCCTGAATACATCCGGAAGTACAGTTACCCCCACCACCAACAATCCTTTGGCAGTAATAAATAGTGCTGGCGGTGGTAATGGTGGAAATATTAATTTTTACTTTAACGGACTGAAAGTTGACTCCAACGGGGATATCAATGTTTTCGGAATCGGCTATGTAAAAGCAGAAGGGAGAACAATTGAAGAAGTAACTAAAGAAATCCAGGAAAAAGTAAATGAAAATTTCCAGGAAGGAAAATCTGAAGTCAGACTGAATACGGACGGAATTACATACTATATATTAGGAGATGTTGAGACAACCGGAATGACGGGAGAAAAAGTGGCTCACAAAAATACATTGACTATCACAGAAGCCTTAGCTATCAATGGTGGATTAAACAGAACGGTTGACAGACAAAATATTGTGATCCACAGGAAATTACCTGAAGGAATCAAGATTGCAAAAATAGACCTTACCCGTGAAGACGTAATGAATTCACCTTATTACTATGTACAGAACGGTGATGAAATCTATCTGAACACAAGAGCAAAAAGCTTGAACGGATTCGGAAAGGATCCGATTCAGACTTTAACTACAGGAGTTTCAGTAATTACTACTGCATTATCCATTTATTTACTCCTAAAAAATCTTTAGTCATGATTCCAGAAAGAGAAACCGCTGTAGAGAAAAATAATTCTCAGAAAGAGAAATACAGTTCCTTTGCATTATTTGATATAGAACACTTCTTAAGACGGATACTTAAAAACTGGTATTGGTTTGTTTTTATGCTGCTTTTAGGATATGCGATCTCTTGGGTATACAGTAAATACTATGCTCAAAACATCTATGCCTCCAACCTGTCTTTAAGTGTTTCCAATAATACATCAAGTTATTTTACCCCTAACCAGTCTATCAATTTCATCTGGACACCCACTGGAAACCAAGATGGGATCTATTTAAAGAAAATGCTTCTTTCAAGATCACACAATGAGTTTTTAGTGAAAGAATTAGATCTCTTCGTTAACTATTCGACAAAAGGAGCAATAAAATCTACCTATCTGGATAAATATGATTCTCCTGTTTTCTTACAGGTAGACAAAAAACATCTTCAGCAGATCGATTATCCTATCACTTTGATTCCTAAAGGTAATAACTCCTATGAAGTTGTGCTTCCGAAAGAAGGTCAGAGCAGTAGTTTATATAGTTATGAAAGCGAAGGTTTTCACTTCGTTAACCCTTATGGAAGACCGGAAAATAAAATTATAAAAGTAAATGAATGGTATACAACTCCTAATTTAAGATTCAAGTTAGTACAAAATGCGGTACCCACTAAAATTAATCTGGAGAATATTATTGTAAGCCTTAGTTCTGTAAATAATGCTGTTAATGGTATTGTTTCTACTATAGGAGTTGAGTTTGACAAAGAAATAAACAGCATTATGATTATTACTAAAAAAGGATATAATCTTAATGGAACTGTGAACTTTTTGAATAAATCCGTTGCTGAATTACAGAAAAAAAGACTGGCGGATAAAAATATAGTCAATAAAAATACAGAAGCTTACTTATTAGGAAGCATTAATGATATTAGAAAGAAACTGGATTCTAGTGCTTCAGTTTTAAATTTCCTGAAAACTTCGGAAAAGCTATATGATATTAAAGACAGGGATGAGAAATCTTTGAACAAAATAAAAGAGCTTGAAGCTAAAAAAGCTGATTTAATGAGCAAAATCAACTCATTAAATAGTATAAGAAATACTCTGGAGACACAAAACTTTGACAAAATGATCAGCACCAATGCGGCAGGGTTTGAAGATGGGCTTTTCTCAGCATCTGTGTCCGAGTTGAAAGCACTTTATCTTAAGAGAAGAGAAATGGCCACTATTTATACGCCAAACTCTGAGCCTATGAAAGAAATCAATAGGCTGATTAACGATGCGAAGCTGGCATCTTCTGGTTCTTTAAGAAATTATTATAACGGATATTATGAGCAGATTAACAGGCTAAACCAGGATATTTCTGCTGCCAATTCCGATCTGGATGCCTATCCGGAAAAAGAAAGAAGATATCTGGATGCGGAAAGGGGATATAATATGATCGAAGCTACTTATAACAGTCTTCTTGCCAGACAGAATGATGCCCAAATGAAAGTAGCTACCAATCAGTCTGATATTACAGTGATTGACCCTGCAAAAAACTTAGGACAGATGCCCATCGGACCCAATGTGAAAGGAACTAAAGCAGCTATTATAGGAGGTCTCTTGTTATTACCATTTCTTCTTATATTAATCGGAGAATTGCTGGACAGCAAAATCAGAAACATTAAAGAATTGCTGAGTGCTACAAGGATTCCGTTGTTGGGCGTTATCGGGAATAACACCAATGATAATATGCTTACTGTTCTTGAGCATCCTAAGTCTTCTGTTTCGGAAGCTTTTAGAGGAATCAGAGCGAATATAAGATTTTTATCTAATGAAAACGGGAAGAGTAAAGTTATCCTCATTACATCCTCTGTTGGCGGGGAAGGAAAGACATATGTATCCATTAACCTGGCATCTGTTTTGGGACTGAGTGATAAAAAGACCATTCTATTGGGGATGGACCTTAGGAAACCTAAAATTTTTGGCGATTTTAAGATTGACAATAAATACGGAATTTCCAATTACTTAACGGGAGAAGTTTCAATTGATCGGATTATCAATAAAACAAAAATTCCGAATCTTGATGTTGCAACTTCAGGACCAATTCCACCCAACCCCTCCGAACTTTTGATGAGCGAGAGAAATATAAATTTCATCCAGGAATTAAAGGAGAAATATGACTTCATTATTATAGATTCACCACCTGTAGGGCTGGTTGCGGATTCTTACGATCTTATGAAACATTCTGATGCCAATATATATGTAGTTCGTCATGAGTATACAGAAAAGTATATGCTTAAAATGATAACGGAAAAGTATCATAATGATGAAATTAATCATTTAGGACTTGTTTATAACGATTATAATGTGAAGCAAGGTTATGGTTACGGCTATGGATATGGCTATGGTTACGGTTATGGCTATGGTTATTTTGATGAAGACAAAAACTATAAAGAACCTCTTTTAATCAGAATAAGGAATAAAGTACAGGCAATATTTAATAAAAAATAAATATTTTTGAACCCTCATTTAATGGGGGTTTTTATATAGGAGATAAGTTGTAAGTTATTAGAAAAAGAATAATTTTGTCACTTTGTCGTTTACTTTATAACAAATTATTATTTTTTGTTTATTTTTAACTAAACATTAAGAATATCATTAATATAAAAATGTTTTATATTTGCAAAAATTAAATTTTAAAATAACCATAAATCCATGTTCTTTTATGAATAAAAAATTATTGTTTAGCTTCCTTGCCATATTGGGGACAATGGCAGGTGTTAAAGCACAAAGAAATGAATTGGGAGTTCGTCTAGGTATGAGTAACCTAGTGGCTGATATAGGACGAACCAATTATATTTTACAAAAGCCATTGGATTTAGATAGAATGTCAGAGTGGGGATTTCCTTTTTATGGAGGGGTATTATACAGATTTAATTTTAATCCTTATCAGACGGTTAGATTAGACCTTGGATACAATCAGGTTCAGTTTAATGATAAAGTAGCAAAGGAAGAATATAGAAGAAATAGAAATTCATACGGGAAAAACAACGTATATGAGGCAAGCTTAATGTTTGAATATAACTTTTTTCCTGTAAATAACGAGCAGGTAAGCATGGCGAGCCCCTATATCTTTGCGGGAGTAGGTGCTTTAATGTTTGATGCTCCGAAGGCTACCCTGGTAAATGATTTTAGAAGAGATGCAGACGGTGTGGCACAAGCTCCGCAAAATGAGCTTGATTTTACCACAACACCAGTATACTCTACAGGTACAAAAACAGTAATGCAGATTCCTTTTGGAGTAGGCTTGAAATATAAGTTTAATTATAATTGGGGAATATTTGCTGAAGCCACATTCAGATATACATTGACGGATCAGCTGGATCATAGTAAAATCCTTACTAAAGATGTAAAGTCCACGTATAGTGCTGATATTTTAGACCCGTCTACAGGCGGATCATTGCTTCAGTCTGGGAACTATTATATCGTTTCCAAAGAAAGAGAAAATGCATTCATAGGTGAAAGAAATGTTGGAGATTCAAGATCGAAAGATTGGATGAATACCTTTAGCTTAGGGCTTACATATTCTTTCGGAAGACCTCCATGTTATTGTGATTAATAAATATGTCGTTGATTAAAGATAAAATAAATTCTGAGAATTTACCGAAACATGTAGCCATTATCATGGATGGCAATGGAAGATGGGCGAAATCTCGTGGCGAAGAAAGGACTTTTGGTCACAAAAATGCTATTAATGCAGTGAGAAATGCTATTAATGCATGCAACGAGATCCATATACCTTATTTAACTCTCTATACATTTTCTTCGGAAAATTGGAGCCGTCCAAAAGATGAAGTGGATACATTGATGAATTTGCTGGCGGAAACTCTGTTGCTTGAAGCAGAAGAAATCTTCAGCAAAGGCTTGAGAATGCATGTTATCGGAAACTTGGAAAAAATACCACCATTGGTAAAAGAACAACTCCTTCGTGTGGTAGAACTTACCAAAGAAAACACAAAAGGGAATTTAGTGTTGGCCATTAGTTATGGCTCTCAATACGAAATACTGAATGCCGTTAAAAATATAAGCACAGATGTAAAGGAAGGAAAGGTAAATGTAGAGGATATTAATGAAAAATTATTCGAAAACTATCTTTACACAAAAGATTTTCCTCCTGTAGATTTACTTATCAGAACCAGTGGTGAAATCAGAATAAGTAATTTCCTTCTTTGGCAGATCGCTTATGCAGAACTGCAGTTTTTAAATGTTCTATGGCCGGATTTCACAAAAGACATTTTCTTTCAATGTATTGTAGATTATCAAAACAAAGAAAGAAGATTCGGCATGACCGGAGAACAAATAAAAATTCAGTAAAATTTTAAAGAAAAGAAAGACTACGATAAAATGAAGTTTAGACTATTACCCATCATTATGTTTGCTGCCTCTGCACATTTTTATGGACAGGTAACTCCACAGGATAGCACAAAAGTGAACAATCCTGTATATGCGGAAAATCAAACAGGCACATACACTCTTAAGGATATTGTTGTAGATGGGGTTAAAAAATACACACCAGCTCAAATATTAAGATTTACAGGATTAGCTAAAGGCGAAAACGTGGATATTCCTGGACAAAAAATCAGTAATGCCATTAAAAAGCTTTGGGATACTCAATCTTTTTCTGAAGTTGAAGTGTATGTACAAAGTATAGAGGGTGAAACAGTAGTTTTACGATTCTATTTACAGGATTTGAAAGAACTTGGAGAAGTAAAATTCGAAGGAAAAGGAATTAGTAAATCTAAAAATGAAAAACTGGCAAAAGATAACAACCTGAAGCCAGGTACCAAGATTACTCAGAATTTGATTTCAAGTCTTAAAACAAACGTTCCTAAGGATTACGTTAAAAAAGGATTTGCCGATGCTAAAATTACCATTGAAGACAAGGTAAATGCCAATGATCCGTCACTTGTGGACTGGACCATCAATGTAGACAAAGGAAAAAAAGTGAAAATCAACCACATTGAATTTGAAGGAAATACTAAAATCACGGATACCAAACTCAGAAAAAAAGGTTTCAAAGAAACCAAACAGAAGAGATTCGGTATTGGTGGTATCTTAAAACCTTCAAAATTCATTGAAGAAAAATATCAGGAAGACAAGCAAAACCTTATCAGCTATTATAACTCCTTAGGATACAGAGATGCTACCATAGTGTCAGATTCAGTATGGAGAAACAAAAAAAATGATTACGAGATCAACGTAAAGCTGAATGAAGGAAAGCAATATTACATCGGGGATATTACATTCACTGGGAATACGGTATATTCTACAGAATATTTACAGAGACTTTTAGGATATAAAAAAGGAGATATCTACGATGCGGTAGGATTCAATAAGAAGGTAGGAGAAGACGGAGGAAAAGAAGATGATTCTGATATTAAATCCGTATACATGAACAACGGTTACCTTTTCTCTAATGTTACTCCTGTAGAAAAATCCGTTTCCGGAGATTCCATTAATCTCGAAATCCGTATCAGTGAAGGAGAAAAAGCTACTTGGAACAGAGTAACATGGGAAGGGAATACTACTACTCATGACCACGTTATCCTTCGTGCTTTAAGAACAAAACCGGGAAGCTTATTTGCGAAAAGTGATATCAAAAGAACATATTTCGATTTAGCAGGGATGTCTTTCTTCGATCCGCAGCAGATTGGGCAGGATATTCAGCCTAACCAACAGGATAATACGGTAGACATCAACTGGAAGCTGGTTGAAAAAGGATCTTCACAGGTTCAATTACAGGCCGGATATGGTGGGAACAGCTTTATTGGAACGTTAGGATTAACGTTTAATAACTTCTCGTTGAAGAATTTCCTTAAATTTAAAGACTTCAAGCCAGTTCCGCAAGGAGATGGGCAAACATTGTCTATCCAGGCACAGGCAGGACAATATTTCCAAAACTATGGGATATCTTTCGTAGAGCCATGGTTGTTCGGAACAAGACAAACTTCACTTTCAGTAAGCTTGAACAATTCCAGAGTTAAATACTCGGATGTTAGCGGTAACGCACAGAAATTAAATATCTTCTCCGCGTCGGTTGGTCTTAACAGATTATTAAAATGGCCGGATGATTATTTTTCATTATATACAGGAATTCAGTTCCAGAAATATAACTTTAAAAATTATCCGTTTGAATTTGGCGATACCACAGAATATTACGGAAATGCCAATAACTTCAGTTTGAATATTGGGCTAAGCAGAAACTCTGCGGGAATAGATCCTATATTCCCGACGGTAGGTTCCAACATAGAAATTTCAGCGAAACTTACCCCTCCTTACTCATTGTTCAGTAATAAAGATTACTCAACAATGTCTCCAACAGAGAAGTATAAGTGGATGGAGTTTTATAAAATTAAATTTAAAGCAGATGTATATAATGAGATCGTTGGAAAACTGGTTTTGAGATCTTCTGCTGAGATGGGCTTCATGGATGGCTACAACAGAGAATTGGGAGCTCCGCCTTTCGAAAGATTCTATGTGGGAGGAACCGGCCTTTTCGGAGGTAGATATGACGGTAGAGAACTAATTCCACTAAGAGGATATGAAAATGCTTCCACGTATGGAGGAACGATCGACGATATCACTCAAAAAGGAGGAGGTACAATCTATAATAGATTTACGTTAGAATTAAGATACCCGATTTCATTGAACCAAACCGCTAAAATCTATGCGCTGACCTTTGCAGAGGGAGGAAACGTTTGGAATTCATGGGGTAACTATAATCCGTTCCAGTTAAAAAGATCAGTGGGTGTAGGGGTAAGAGTTTATATGGGAGCGTTTGGTTTGATCGGATTTGATTTTGCATATGGATTCGATAAAACGGTAATTGGAACAGATCCTTCCGGTTGGAAGACACACTTCTTAATGAACCAATCATTATAATGATATGAAGAATTTTAAAGTAATTTTTACATTTGTATTATTCTTGCTTTTCGGGCTAAGCAACGCACAAAAAATTGGTGTTGTGGACACTGAATATATTTTGGACAAGCTTCCTCAATATAAAGAAGCAGAAGCAAGACTGAATGCACAGATTGATACATGGCAGTCAGAACTTCAGAATCTTCAGTCTGAGTATGAAAAGAAAAGATCAGCTTTTGAAAGCGAAAAAGTTCTACTGATAGGCGACCAGCTGAAACTGAGAGAAAAAGAAGTAATGGACCTGGAAAAAAATATTAAAACCACTACTAGTTTACGTTTCGGTGCCAATGGTGAGATTACAAAATTGAGAACAAATCTGGTAGAACCTTTCCAGGATCAGATATGGGGAGCTGTAAAGACGATGTCTGAAAAAAACGGGTTGGGCATAGTTCTTGATAAAAGCAATAACGTGAATGTTATTTTCCTTCAAAAAAGATATGATTATACAGATAAAGTATTGGATATCTTGTTAAAAGGAACATCCACACCGGATAAAAAAGAAAAAACTAATAATAAAAGTAAAAGGTAATTAACTTTTACTGGAATTTAAGATCTAAAAAACAAATTAAATTATTTATTTACCAATTATGAAAAAATTAAGTGTATTATTTGCAGCAGTAATGATGGTTGTATCTGTAGGTATGGCAAAAGCTCAAAAAATTGCTACTTTAGATGTTATAGGTGTTCTGAATGCAATGCCTGAAAAGAAAAAAGCAGATGCTGATTTAAAAACTTTCTTAGATACTAAGCAGGCTGAAATTAAAAAGAAAGCAGATGCTGGACAAGCTAAATTAAAGCAATATACTGAAGAAGCTCCTAAGAAAACTGCTGACGAGAACAAAGCTAGAGAAGCTGAATTGGCTAAAATGCAGGATGAAATCCAGCAAATGCAGGACAAAGCTCAGAAAGACTTCATCGCTAAACAAGATGCAGCTTATGAGCCAATCGAGAAAAAATTAAATGATGCCGTAACAAAAGTAGCTAAAGCTAATAGCTATGACTACATCATGGATGCTAATTCTTCCGCTTTTGTTTATAAAGCAGGTCCGGATGCTACTGCAGCTGTAAAAAAAGAATTAAATCTTCAATAATTAAACAAATTAACAAAGATTTATAGATCTGGCCGTCTCTTTTAGAGGCGGTTTTTTTATTTTTGCCGTATGGAAAGAGAAGTATCGACCACCGTAAAAGTACGGTTTAGTGATTGCGATCCGATAGGACACCTGAATAACGTGAAATATTTGGACTATATGTTCAATGCCAGAGAAGATCATGTAGAAACATTTTACGGTTTCACTTATGAAGAATATACCAAGCAGACAGGCTGTACGTGGATTGCCATACAAAATGAAATTGCCTATCTGAAAGAAGTAAGATACAATACCCAGGTAGTCATAAGTAGCAAAACCATCGATATTCAGGATAGAACTGCCAAAGTGGAAATTTTAATGAAAAGCTTGGATGAAAAGACTGTCCATGCAGTATTGTGGGTGACGGTTATCTATTTCAATATTAAAACCAGAAAATCTGAGATCCATCCGGAAGATATCAAAGAAACGTTCCACAAGTTTTATGTTGATCTGGAACAAAAAGAATTTCAGACAAGAGTTAAGTTTTTAAGATCTCAAAACGCTAAAAACTCATGAAAAAAATAGCAGTAATAGGCCGCAATGGTCAATTAGGAAACTGTATCAGAAAAATAGCTCCCGACTTTGAAAACAAATATGAGTTTATTTTTACGGATTCCCAGACATTAGATATTACGGATGAAAGTCAGGTCAATGACTTCTTCTATGATAACAAACCGGAATTCTGTATTAATGCTTCAGCTTATACAGCAGTAGATCTTGCAGAAAAAGAGCAGGAAAAAGCATTTGCTGTGAATGCTGAAGGAGTGGAATTCCTTGCCAAAGCATGTGCAGATTATAAAACAGTGTTTATTCATGTCTCTACAGACTATGTTTTTGATGGAGAAACCAATCTTTGTTATTCCGAAGATGATTTCACAAACCCGATTGGAGTGTATGGAGAGTCCAAAAGAAAAGGAGAAGAGTTGGCTTTGGAAGCCAACCCTCAGACAATTATTCTTAGAACCTCATGGTTATATTCAGAGTTCAATAAAAATTTTGTAAAGACAATGTTGAACCTGTTCTCCCAAAAAGATGAACTTGGAATTGTAGCAGATCAATACGGGCAGCCAACAAATGCCAACGATTTGGCAGAAGCGATCATGGATATCATAGAAGCCCCACAAAAAACATTTGGAATCTTCCATTTCTCCAACTATCCGGAAACAACATGGTTCAACTTTGCCGGAAAAATCGCGGAGTTATCAAAATCTTCAATTAAATTGAATGCTTTAACTACAGAACAATATCCAACTCCGGCCAAAAGGCCAAAAAGAAGTACCATGTGTCTTGATAAAATAGAGGAAACCTATAAAATAGTACCTAAACATTGGGAAAATAGTCTGGAAGAATGTATTAATATCCTTACATAATGAAGAATTTTGGAATTATCATATCAGTATTTTTGATGCAGCTTTTCTATGCACAGAATGTCTATTTAACAAAAGTTGAAAAGACCAATGATAACACAGATAAATTTTTGTATAAGATCAATGAAGAAATCACTGATGCACAATATTTAGGTGAAGTCGAAATCCAGGGGTTCTCTAAAGATGATGCGCTAACTTTTTCACTGATTCACAAAAAAGCAAAAGAAATTGGAGCCAATACATTTGTGCTAAAGCCCTTTGAAAATATTGACGGCTCTCTTCAGGAATTCAATCCATCAAATTATAAGCTAAGCTTATATTATCTGCCAAAAGAAAAGTTATCTCCACAATCCGGAAAATTATACTTGTTCGCCTCTTCAGGCAAACAACAAAAAATAAATATCAATAAAAAAGATTATAACCTTTTACCAAGATCCTATATTATATTAGATACAGAGCCGGGCGAAGTATATACAATTTCAACCAAAAAACTTTTAGGCTCTACTATAAAGGTTCAGCCCAAAACAGGGGAATCCAATCAATACTTTCAGGTATCTGCCTTGAAAGTAAAATCAGACGAATCAGGAGTTGGAGGCTTAAATGTAAAGTCCGGTGATATTATTAGATTAGAAAAGTCCTTTGCTGATTTTCTAAGTGTAATCTATAAATCTCAGCCTGTTTTGTAACTAAGGATTAAAAATCAAACAATAGTTTAAAAATATTGTTACAGAGGTTCAGCGAGTTAAGGATGAATATGAACTAAAAGTGTATTTTATGTTAAATAAATTTGTTTTGTGTTGATGTAAGATAGTATCTTTGCCCCACTGAAAACGAGAGATAGTAGGTAGCGCAGGAGAGCTTTTAGGTAAGCGGAAAATTAATGAAATACTTTTATAAT
>NZ_RBXB01000004.1 GCF_003634775.1 Chryseobacterium defluvii
ATGGTACTGCGAAAGCGGGAGAGTAGGTCACCGCCAGTTTTTATTTTTAAACCTCATACAGTAATGTGTGAGGTTTTTTTGTTTTATATCCATATATATGACTATGACTGACAATTGTTTTATTTACCAGATAGTTAGAAAATAAAAGGTGTGAAGATTTTCACACCTTTTATTGTTATTTGTATTTGTTGTAAACATTTATACCTGGATAACTCCCAGGTTAAACTTTTCTGTTATCGGCGAATGATTTGCTGCTTCAATACCCATAGAAATCCATTTTCTGGTATCCACCGGGCTAATGATAGCGTCTGTCCAGAGCCTTGCCGCTGCATAGGTAGCTTCTGTTTGCTTTTGATATCTTTTAGAAATGGTATCTAAGATTTCATTATGCTCTTCTTCGGAAATTTCTTTTCCTTGCTTTTTCAGCGTAGATTCCTGAATCTGGGCTAAAACTTTAGCAGCTTGTGTTCCACCCATTACCGCCAGATCTGCCCAGGGCCATGCTACAATTAATCGGGGATCATAAGCTTTTCCACACATTGCATAATTCCCGGCTCCATAGGAGTTTCCAGTAATAATTGTAAACTTAGGGACAACAGAATTGGAAACGGCATTTACCATTTTAGCTCCATCCTTTATAATGCCTCCATGTTCAGACTTTGATCCTACCATGAAACCCGTTACGTCCTGTAAAAAGACCAAGGGTATTTTTCTTTGGTTGCAATTGGCAATAAATCGTGTTGCTTTATCTGCAGAATCAGAATAGATCACTCCTCCGAACTGCATTTCCCCCTTACCGCTTTTTACGAGTTTTCTCTGATTGGCTACAATTCCCACAGACCAGCCGTCGATTCTGGCGGTGGCACAAATAATACTTTTGCCATAATCAGGTTTATATTCTTCGTATTCGGAATTATCAACCAGGCATTTGATAATTTCGCAGGTATCATATTGCTCGGTTCTAGAAGCCGGCATAATTCCAAAAATATGATCGGGATTTTCTTTTGGCGGGAAACTTTCAATTCTGTCGAAACCCGCTTTTTCAGTGCTTCCAACAGATTTCATGATGTTTTTAATTCTATCCAGAGCATCTTTATCATCTTTGGCTTTATAATCTGTAACTCCGGAGATGGAACAGTGCGTTGTGGCTCCGCCAAGAGTTTCATTATCTATAGTTTCTCCGATTGCAGCTTTAACTAAATAACTTCCGGCCAAAAAAATAGATCCGGTTTTATCAACAATCATGGCTTCATCACTCATAATAGGTAAATAAGCTCCTCCGGCTACACAGCTCCCCATTACTGCGGAAATCTGAAGAATCCCCATAGAGCTCATTTTAGCATTGTTTCTGAAGATTCTTCCAAAATGTTCCTTATCAGGGAAAATTTCATCCTGCATAGGCAGATAAACCCCTGCAGAGTCTACCAGGTAGATAATAGGCAACCTGTTTTCCATGGCAATTTCCTGAGCCCTCAGGTTTTTCTTTCCGGTAATGGGAAACCAAGCTCCTGCTTTTACCGATGCGTCATTGGCAACAACAATACATTGTCTTCCTGAAATATAGCCCATTACTACAACGACACCACCACTGGGGCAGCCACCATGTTCTTTATACATTTCGAAACCGGCAAATGCTCCGATTTCTATGGAATCAGAATCTTTGTCGAGAAGATATTCAATTCTTTCTCTTGCCGTCATTTTCCCTTCTTCACGTAGCTTCTGAAGTCTTTTTTCTCCACCTCCCTTTTTGATGTCAGCAAGTAAACGATTAATTTCTGATAATTTTAATCTGTTTTGATCTTCTCGTTTGTTGAATTCAATGTCCATACAATTTCAATTTTTTACGCCTAAAGATACTATTTTTATAAGGAATTTGAATCGAATTAAAACGGTTGTTTAAATTATTGGTTCTCAGAAATTTGTGAAATTTTTAACAAAAAAATATTTTTAAATAATTGATATTTTTTCTAACTTTACATCAGAGTAATAGGGATTATATTCTCTATATAAATACTCTAAGTTCCTAGTTTATTTTTTTAATAGTTTATTATTTGAAGGCCCTGAAAGTTGAACAAACTTTCAGGGTTTTTTGTTAACTTATTTTTCCCGTATATAAAGCTGTTTATAACTTTCATATTATCATACATTTTTTTTAGGTATTGTAAAACCTATTTGTAAATTTGCCTGTTAGAATTCAAAGAGTTAGAGGTATGCATAAATTAGCACTTTTCAGGTTGCATTTGATTGTTTTTTTGTGGGGGTTTACTGCAATTTTAGGAAAATTGATTCATGCCAATGCTCAGATTCTGGTATTCTACAGAATGTTGTTCGCGGCAGTTTTCTTATTTATATTCATAAGAATTTATAAAAAAGAGAGCATTAAGGTTTCTAAAAAAATATTTTTCCAATTGGCAGCTATTGGTATTGCCATGGCTCTTCACTGGTACTGTTTTTTTTATTCGATAAAAGTTTCAAATGTCTCTATAGCATTAAGCTGCTTGTCGTTATCCACTCTATTTGCTTCCATACTGGAACCTGTTATTTTTAAGCGTAAAATAGATCTTTCAGAGGTGGTTATGGGAGTAGTGATCGTAGCATGTATTTTATTGATCTTTAAAACGGAGTTCCAATATAAAGAGGGGATTTTATACGGAATTTTGTGTGCCGTATTCGGGACTATTTTTTCGGTTTTTAATGGGAAGATGTTTGGAAAAACGAGTTCAGGAAATATTATTTTTTATGAAATTTTCTGTGGATGGTTTATTTTATTGATATTTTATTCATTTACAGGGCAAATTTTTCAAATGAATGAAATAAACTACCGGGATTTAGCGTTAATATGCTTGTTAGCAAGTGTTTTCACAGCTTTTCCAATGCTGGAATCGGTGAAACTGATGAAGTACATTTCGCCTTTCACACTAATTTTAACAGTTAATTTAGAACCAGTTTACGGAATTATACTAGCTTTTTTTATCTTTGGAGAATCAGAGCATATGAGTCCTATATTTTATATAGCTTCAGGAGTAATGATACTGGCAATTATTGCCAATGGATTAATAAAAGCTAAAAAACAAAAAACCTTAAATTAAGCATCAATTATATGATGAAAAAATATCTTTTAGTTGTATTTTCTTTATTATTTGGATTTTTACAATCTCAGATTATCAGAAAATATTCCAATGAATTTTTAAATATCGGAGCAGGAGCCAGAGGTTTGGGTATGGGGGGTGCCGTGATTTCCAATCAGGATGACGTATATTCTCCAATGTGGAACCCTGCGGGATTAATGGCCATTGAAAAAGACTGGCAAGGAGCTGCTATGCACGCCGAATATTTTGAGTCTATAGCAAAATATGATTATCTGGCATATGCAAAAGTGCTGGAGACCGGTGTTTTTGGAGTCTCCATTGTGAGATTAGGAATTGATAATATCTTAAATACGACCCAGATGATTGATTCTGAAGGGAATATTGATTATGATAAGATTACCAAATTTTCTCAATCTGATTATGCTGCTATACTTTCTTATGCTTTTAATCCAGGTGGAAATCCAAAACTGGATGTAGGGATAAATGCTAAGATTGTTTATAGAAATGTTGGAAAATTTGCAAGTGGTTATGGATTTGGTTTTGATGTAGGTGCCATTTATAAAGGTGATAACGGATGGAAATTCGGAGGGATGCTTCGTGACGCTACTACGACTGTCAATTTCTGGAGCATTAACCAGGATGAGCTCTCTACTGTAGTGAATGGTGAAGAATTCAACCCTGCTCCAAAAGATAAAATGGAATTAACTATGCCTAAGCTTAATGTAGGAGCTAGTAAATTATTTGAAATCAACAGTAGTGTATATGTACTTCCTGAAGCGGGATTAAATATAGACTTCGCGAAAACAGCGGCTCTTATTTCAACAGATTTTGCCAGTATTACGCCTTATGCCGGAGCTGAACTGGGATATCAGAAAATGATTTTCGTAAGATTGGGGATCAACAGATTCCAGTCGATCACAGATATAGAAGATTTAAAAAGAAAAGTCTCTTTCCAGCCAAGCGCTGGTATCGGCATCAGATATAGAGGGCTTACGTTAGATTATGCGATCACTAATTCCGGGATAGGCGGATCAAATTTTTATTCTAATTTCTTCTCTCTTAAACTGGATATGGGCATGTTTAGAAATGATTAATCTATATTTGCCCTATACTTAAATATTATTCAAAATGAAAAGGATATCAATCATCATATCAACTTTTTGCCTGATCATGACATACGGACAAAAAGTTTCCGATTATAAATATGTTGCTGTTCCTGAAAAGTTTACAGACTTTAAGGATGATTACGGATTGGAAGCATTCCTGAAAAAATCCTTAAAAGGGAAAAAATATATTGTTATTAAAGGAGATAAACGCGATTGGCCATCTGAATTAAAAGATAATCAATGTTCAGTTATTAATGCAGATGTCCTTAATGACAGCAGTTTACTGAGAAATAAAGTCTTGTTACAATTTAAAGATTGTAATGATAAAGTTGTGTTGTCTTCTAAAGGAAGTTCCAATATCAAAGAATTTGTAGGGGGATATAATGAAGCGTTACAGCAGTCTTTAGTAAGTGTTCCGGTTTCAAGTCCTGTGGATATGGGAACAACAACTACTCAACTGGCAGTGGTAAATGAAGTTAAGGAAGTTACTTCTGTTGCTCCAGCTTCAACCACCACCGCATCCGTTTCTCCTGTTGAGAAAAAAGCCAAAAGATACAGTAATGGAAAGCTTGATCTACAAAAGATACAAATAGATGCCAATCAGTTTATTCTTGCAGATTCCAATAGTTCTGTTCCTTTTGCAACCTTTAGAGCTACTGCCAAGAAAGATGTTTTCAGGGTGAAACTGGCCAATGGGGATTCTACCATCGGTTATTTTGAAGGGAAAAATATTATTATTGAGCTTCCTCAAGCTAATGGTGAATACTCAAAAGAAGTCTTTTCCGGAAAATAATATTCAAAATATAATAAATTAAAAGCTCTCATTATGAGAGCTTTTTTTATAGGTATTATTTGTCGTTATTGAAAAACTCATAAATTATCTTCGCTTTACTTTTCCCCAGAATTTCTTCTAATGTTTCCAAACTGGATTCTTTAATCCTTTTTACAGACTTCAGCTTAGACAATAGAAGTTCTATAGTTTTTCCTCCGACACCCGGAATTTCTTCCAGTTCAGATTTAATAGTAGAATTTTTTCTTCGGGTTCTGTGATGCTTCACCCCAAAACGGTGAGCTTCATCCCGGACTCTTTGGAGTATTTTTAACGTTTCGGATTTTTTATCAATATACAAAGGAATGGAATCTTCCGGAAAATAGATTTCTTCCAGCCTTTTGGCAATACCGATAATAGTGATTTTTCCATACAGGCCTAATAATTTCAGGCTTTTAACAGCAGAAGATAGTTGTCCTTTACCACCATCAATCAAGATCAGATGTGGAAGATTTTCTCCTTCGTCGAGCATTCTCTTATAGCGGCGATAAATGACTTCTTCCATAGTGGCAAAATCATTGGGGCCTTCAACCGTTTTGGGATGAAAGATTCTGTAATCCGATTTGCTCGGCTTTCCGTCTTTGAATACAACACATGCGGAGACAGGATTGGTTCCCTGAATATTGGAGTTGTCGAATCCTTCAATATGTCTGGGCTCTACAGGCATTCTCAGTAATTTTTGCATTTCTGCCATAATTCTGTTGGTATGCCTTTCCGGATCAACAATTTGTACCTGCTTTAATTTTTCAAGACGGTATTCCTTCGCATTCTTTTCAGAAAGCTCAACGATCCTTTTTTTGTCTCCCACTTTGGGAACGATAAGCTTCACATTCGGAATTTCTACAGATAAATGGAACGGAAGCAATACTTCTTTGGAATCGGAAGCGAATTTCTGACGGATTTCAATCAGTGCTTCTTCCATAATATCTTCATCTGTTTCTTCAATAACCTTCTTAATTTCTGTAGTAAAACTCTGAATGATATTACCGTTTCGGATTTTAAAGAAATTAACGTAAGCAGCTGTTTCATCACTGGTCATTCCGAAAACATCCACATCGTCTATGTTTGGATTTACAACCGTGTTTTTAGCCTGATAATCCTCAAGAATATCCAGCCTTTCTTTAACGATCTGTGCATCTTCAAATTGAAGATTGGAAGCATACTTCATCATCTGGTTCACCAGATAATCTTTAGCTTTACGGAAATCCCCTTTGATGATTCCACGGATCGCATCAATCTTTTCATCATAATCTTGTTTACTTTCCAAACCTTCACAGGGTCCGGCGCAGTTTTTAATATGATATTCTAGACAGACTTTATATTTTCCTTCATCAATTTTAGTAGGGGCAAGATTTAAATTACAGGTTCTGAGTTTGTAGATATGTTTAATAGTATCCAGTAAAATCTTTGCAGGCCGTACTTTGGCATAAGGCCCATAATATTCGGATCCGTCCTTAATCACATTCCGGGTCAGAAAGATCCTCGGAAATTCCTCATTTTTAATACAAATCCAAGGATAGGTCTTATCATCTTTCAGCATGACGTTATAAAACGGCTGATGTTCCTTAATAAGATTGTTTTCCAATAAAAGAGCATCATACTCACTGTTCACAATGGTAGTTTCCAATCGTTGGATTTTACCGACCATTATTTTGATCCTGTATCCTGAAAGGTTTTTATTGAAATAGGAAAGTACCCTTTTCTTTAGGTTTTTGGCTTTCCCGACATACAATAGCTGATCATTTTTATCATAATAACGATAAACGCCGGGTTCTGAAGGCAAAGTTTTGAGTTGTAGTTCTAAAGAAGGATTCATATAACAAAATTACGGAATCCTCCTGTGATTTAAAAGAATAAAAAAAGCCGTAGAATTCTACAGCTTTATATTTTTATATAGATATGACTATCCATTGTTCAGTTGGGTATATTCACTGATCAGGAAGCTGAAGTAATCCCATTTTACAGAATTTTTAGGATATTTTTTCACAAATTCCGCATTATCTCCGAAAAGGAAATCATAGTTGTCTTCAAAATCATCCTTATGAAGCCAAATAATCTGATCACCCTTTTTCACATAATAAGACTTGATCACCCCTCCTCCTAACTGTGGAGAACCCATGACGGAGAATCCCCCGGTTTCTTTGGCAAAAGGATCATAGTATACGGAAATAACATCACTGAATTCGGGATTGATCAATTGCATCAAAAATTCCTTATCCTCTTTTTTATTCTTTAGAGAAACAGTTTGATTGATAAAATGGATACGGTCATTGGTCGTATTCTTCGTCAATTTTTTAGTGCCAAAATTTCTGATGTTCCCCATGTATTTAGCCACTTTTGCAATTTTCTCGATGTTGCTTGGGAATACATACATTTCACTTACCTCATCGGCATTGAAAGTCACAGCTTTTTTAGTAATGCTGTCTTTGATGGAAATGGCATAGATTTGCCCTTTTTTTGTGTCGATATCACTGCAAAATCCTTTATGAGTAGACCCGTCCTTTAAAATGATCGTTGATGTTTTCTTTGGTGAGGGAGAGGAAAAACCTTCATTAAACAGGTAGGTTTCCATTTTTTTAATGTCTTCTTTAGAGTACTTTATTTTGTCCTGAGCAAAAGACAGGGTACTTGTAAAGCAAAACATAAGCAGTAAAACTTTAAGTTTCATAGTTTATAATTTTTTTTGTTAGAACGGTAAAAATAATAAATTAAATTGCTTGTTTCGTAAAAATATTTCACCCCTGAAATTTAGCTTTTACAATTATTGTTAAATGCGTAATTTTAAGCAAAATTTTAGCAATGATATATGGTATAGATATTTTCAGCTTTCATGATGTGTTGGAAATTTGTAAAAATCCGGGGAAAGCAAAACTTAATAAGGCTGCAAAAGATCAAATCTTAAAATCTCAGAAGAACGTAAAGAAAATAGTGGAGTCCGATCAATGTGTATATGGAATCAACACAGGATTCGGACCTCTTTGTGATACTAAAATCTCAGCCGATGAAACGGCCCAGCTTCAATATAACCTGATTATCTCTCATGCTGTTGGGGTAGGAAAACCTATTGATAAAGAGCTTTCGAAAATCATGATGATAGCTAAAGTGCATGCATTATCAAAAGGATTTTCAGGAGTTTCCCTCGATGTGATCGAGAGATTGATTTTGATGCTTGAAAAAGACATTATTCCTGTAGTTCCGGAACAAGGTTCAGTAGGAGCTTCAGGAGATTTGGCCCCTTTGGCCCATTTGGTATTGCCTCTTTTGGGATTAGGACAGGTTTGGGATGGTGATAAAGTGGAAGAAACCGCAAAAGTTCTAAAGAAAAATAAATTAATGCCTCTTACATTAGGACCCAAAGAAGGGCTGGGATTAATCAACGGAACGCAATTTATTTTAGCTCATGCGATTAAAGGACTAGAGAAATTTGAATATTTATTAGACTTGGCAGATATGACAGCTGCTATGAGTCTTGAGGCATACAGGGGCTCTGCAAGCCCATTCAAAAAAGAGCTGCATGAAATCAGGCCTTTTGCGGGGAGTAAAAAAGTGGCGGCAAGAATGCTTAAATTTTTGAAGAACTCGGAAAATATGAAAGCCCATGAAGATTGTGAAAGGGTTCAGGATCCATATTCTATGCGATGCGTTCCACAGGTTCACGGAGCAAGCAGAAACGCTTTTGACCATCTTAAAAGTATGGCGGAGACGGAACTGAATTCCGTAACAGATAATCCGATTGTTCTGAGTGCAGAAGAATCTATCTCAGGAGGGAATTTCCATGGTCAGTTAATGGCTCTGCCTTTAGATTATGCAACACTGGCGGCGGCTGAATTAGGAAATATTTCAGACCGAAGAAGTTATTTATTACTGGAAGGCAAGTATGGTCTTCCAAGATTATTAACGGAAAGCTCAGGATTGAATTCAGGGTTTATGATTCCCCAATATACTTCTGCCGCATTGGTAACAGAAAATAAAACATTATGTTTCCCGGCATCAGCGGATTCTATTCCTACGAGTTTGGGACAGGAAGATCATGTCTCTATGGGCAGCATTTCAGGAAGAAAATTCAATCAGGTACTTGGGAATTTAGTGAATATTTTATCCGTTGAGCTGATGTTTGCAGCACAGGGACTGGAATTCAGAAGACCTGCTAAATGTTCAAAAATTATTGAAGAGAATTTTGCAATTCTACGTTCTAAAGTGGCTAAGTTGGAAGATGACAGACTGATCGGAAAAGATATGCTTGCAATTGCAGAACTAATCAATGAGAGAAAGTTTATAGTTAATTAATAGATTATATCATAAAAAGCTTCCATTGGAAGCTTTTTATATTTAAAACAAGAAACAATGATCTTAAAAAGAATAGATTCTTCAGATGCTGATTTTCAGAACCTGGTACAATTCTTAGATGCGGATCTTGCTGTCCGGGATGGTGATGATCATGCCTTTTATCACCAGTTCAATACCATTGATGCATTAAAAAACTGTGTTGTAGCTTACCTGGATGGTGAAGCTGTCGCGTGCGGTGCTTTTAAACCATTTTCCGAAGATAGCGTGGAGATCAAAAGAATGTATACCGATCCTCAGAAAAGAAATCTGGGATTGGCCTCCAAGATTCTGCATGAACTAGAAGTTTGGGCGAAAGAATCGGGGTATGGAAAGAGTGTATTGGAAACAGGCATAAAACAGCCGGAAGCCATTGCTCTTTATGAAAAGAACGGATATCAAAGGATTCCTAATTACGGGCAATATATAGGGATCGAAAACAGTGTTTGCTTTGAGAAGGTATTGTAATTGAAGAATGTTATTTTTGACATAATAAATGTAAAGATGATCTGATTTTTAACGGTCTGTTTTTCAATGTAAAGTGATATCTTGGTAGTACCAATCAAAAATATTATTTTATATGAAAAGAAATGTATTCTACCTTCTCATGGTATTCTTTATCCTGGGCTCATGTTCCAGGGATGAAATCCAAAATGAGTCACCTGAAATTGCTGTGACCCAAAAAGATCCTTTAACGGAAAAGCAGATCAATGCTGAAATCAATCAGTCTATTAAAAGCACAGGTTCCTTTGCATGGAGCGGAGCATCCGATTATCTTCTGTGGAGCGCCGTCTTCCGGGGGAATAAAGTAGCTTCCATAGGCTTTGGCTCTTCACGGGAAGATTTTGACCGAAGTCTTTCTCCGGATAATGAAGCTGTTCAAAATGAAGTTCTGGATGTCATCAAAAAGTATGAAGGGAAACAGGACAGGCTTGTATTGAATTCCGATCAGTTTCTTAATCAAATAGACGTGATTATTGAAAAGCAGGAGACGATCATAGCTTTACGCCAAATGAAAAACATCCGCTACTTGGAACCTGCAGATTACCGTTATTTCGATATTGAAAATAATGTAAACGGAAGCGTGGCAAAATCCAGCGGCAGTTCATCCGGATGCGGATTTGAGTCTACAGCTTTAAATGCGGCAGATTATACAACCGTAACGCCTAATGCAAAAGCTCCGTGGTCATTCTATAAACATAATATTACAAGCGCCTGGAGCTACAGTACAGGAACTGGGATTACAATCGGGCTGGTGGATACCGGAGTATCGTCTGAACAAAGCTTATTAGGCAACAGTTTTAATAATGGTTCCTCATCAGGAAGAACAATCACAAAAAAAGGAGTATACGTTGATTCTGTTTGGCCATGGAGTACAGGCTATGACGGAGCAAGTGATAAATGTGGACACGGAACGAAAATGGCTTCCGCAATGGCTGCACCGAGAAATAATCTTGGGCAACCCGTAGGAGTAGCTTATAATGCGAGCCTTATTACCTATAGAGCAGCTTCTAATGTTGTTTTGGATGGCTATCATGAGCAGAACGGAGTGAAAATAGCATTTACAGAACTAGCGAATAATCCGAATGTAAAAATCATCTCCATGTCGATGGGCCATATTTTTTCGGTCGGAAAAATTGAAGATGCCGTAAAATATGCGTATTCCAAAGGAAAACTTATTTTCTGTGCGGGAGGAACGTCTACCAGTTTTACCAATTTTGCCGGCGTGATTTTCCCGGCATGGATGCCTGAAACACAAGCGGTGACAGGGGTAAAAGAAAATACTTCCAATCAGAAATGTGATGTCTGCCATTCCGGAGCGGAAATTGATTTTACATATCAGATGGAAAGAACTTCAGGAAGTTCAATTCCTGTTTTAAGTTATTATAATGCACAGGCTGATTATGTGGGAGGTTCCTCTGTGGCTACTGCTTCTACTGCTGGAATTGCAGCTTTAGTATGGTCTAAAAATCCATCCTGGACCAGGGAACAGGTGTTGAATAAAATGAGACAGTCTGCCACGTATTATCCGACTCCTAGTTCAGATTATGGATACGGAAATATTAATGTATTACAGGCTGTACAGTAAAGATTTAAACTATTTTCATTCGTTCACAATAAGATCATTCCTCAGCTTACACTGAGGAATGATTATTTTAATTCTGTTCCTTAAGTGATTATACTTACAGAGAAAAATAAGTATAAATACTCTTATATATCTGTTTCGTCTATAATAACTTTGTCATGTAATTACAAAGAATACTTGAGTAAAACGATATACAATAATAGTCATGGAGACCAGAAACCATTATAAAACGGGGCATATTTCCGAAAGGCCATATGAGTAGGAACTAAATACAAAATAATAATCATGTCAACACAAGAATTAGTAGTAGGAGGCTGGACAAAGTACCACGCTCTTACACCGGAAGATCAAAAAGTATTTGATGAAGCAATGAATGGATTTGTAGGGGTAAAGTATACTCCTGAACAGGTATCTACACAATTGGTAAACGGAACTAACTACCGTTACAGATGCATAGCGTCAATGCCACCTGCAGATGTGGTTTGGGAAGCCATTGTGGAAATTTATAAACCAATTAATGGTCAGCCACATGTTGTTTCTATTCACAGAATTTAATCAACATTTTACTTATAAAAAACTGGAAGATACGATCTTCCGGTTTTTTATTATCCTATTCTCACACTCGTCATACTCAGAGAGCCGCCTATCAGCTCGTCATTAAACAGTGTCAGACTTTCTGATTGGTCTTTTAAACCTAATGTATAGATCAAAGGCAGGTAATGATCAGGAGTAGGAACGGCATATTGTAAAAATGTTCCCTGTTTTTGATAATCAATGATATGCTGGAAATCTCCATCAAGAAGCCAGTTGTTGGTTTTCTCCCGTGCCTCAATCGCCCAATCCCAGCCGGCTCCTACCGTATTGATATTTTGCCAGTCTATTAATCTTAAATTATGAACTATATTTCCACTTCCAATAATCAAAATGCCCTTTTCCCGAAGTAAAGTCAGTTTTTTTGCTAGATCAAAATGATATTGCGGAGGTTTCGTGTAATCAATGCTCAATTGAATTACAGGAATGTCTGCGTTGGGATACATATGCCTGATTACAGACCATGCTCCATGGTCCAACCCCCAATTATGATCTTCTTTCACCGCAACAGGCGCTAAAAGCTCAGCTGTTTCCGCTGCCAGTTTCGGATCTCCGGGAGCAGGATACTGAACGTCAAACAAAGCTTTCGGAAAGCCGTAAAAATCATGGATGGTTTTCGGCATATCCATAGCTGTTACAAATGTCCCCTGAGTATACCAATGGGCAGAAATACACAAAATAGCACTCGGCTTAGGGATTTCCTGTGCCGCTTTCCTGAACCCCTGTACAAATTGATTTTCTTCAATGGCATTCATAGGTGAACCATGCCCAAGAAATAAAACAGGCATTCTCTGTGTATTCTTAAACTGACTGCTGATGTTTTGTAAATCGTTGAGGTTCATGATATTGAATTGATTTAAAAATAAAAAAGGCTCAAGGCTTTAGAAATCCCTGAACCTTTTCATATGAATGTTAAGAATTATGCTTGTTTTACGAACTGTAATTCTCCGGCAACTTTTACCTCATCACTTACCATTACACCTCCTGCTTCAAGAGCTGCATTCCAGTTCAGTCCGAAATCTTTTCTGTTGATTTTTCCTTCAAAAGAAAACCCTGCTTTTGTATTTCCCCAAGGATCCTTGTTGATACCCCCAAAGTCTACCTCCAATGTTATAGAATGAGTAATTCCGTTGATCGTAAGGTTACCGGTAATTTTATCCTGCAAAGCCTGAGATTCGAAAGTAATGGTAGGGTGAGCCTCAGCATTGAAGAATTCAGCCGATTTTAAATGATTATCTCTGTCCGTATTGTTAGTGAAAACAGAATCGGTTTGGATGGTTGCGGTAGTTTTAGCGTTTGTGAAAGAATCATCTTCTGCTTCAATTTCCGCATTGAAATTTCTGAAGCTTCCTTTTACGTTAGAAATCATCATGTGTTTTACTTTGAATGTGATTTCACTATGCGTAGGATCTAAATTCCATTTTGTTGCCATTGTATTTATTTTTTATTGTTATTGATAATGCAAATGTAGGCTATCACACAGCCACAAAACATTGATTTAGGATAAGAAATAAAATATTCATCAAATCCATCCTCTATGTTAAAAAAAACGTTTGCTTCCTGTCCTCAAATTAATAAATCATACTTTTTAACAAAAGCTGATAGTAAGTTAAGGAATTATTCTCATTTATAAATGTTTTATTTTAACATTTTCTTAACGGATGATTTTTATTTCTTATTTTTGGTGGATTCAATTTTATGCAATGAAACTATATAGACTTTCTTTATTAATGCTGGTTTGGGGTGGATCGGTTTTTGCCCAGACTCAAAAATTTACAATGGCTGAAGCGGTTAATGGACTCAGAAGCAATTTGGCAGTGAAGAATATTTCTCAGTTTGCATGGACAGGAGATGGTAAATCTTACATCCAGTCAGTAAAGGGAGGGTATTTGATTACGGACCTTAAATCCAATAAGCAGGATACTTTGGTATCTCTTATGCAGCTGAATAAGCATTTTACAGATAAAAAGCTAAAAGCAGTACCTCAGATCAAATTCATTAATGGATCTCAGGGATATTTCAATGCCAATAACCAGATGTTTTGGGTAGAGAAATCCGGAGCTGACTGGAAAATCAAAAATGCGGTTTCTGTAGAAAGTGAAGCAGCCAACGTAAAAGTATTTGAAGATAATCAGACATTTGCTTATACCGTAAAGAACAATCTATACGTGAACAGAAGTGGTAAAACCATTGCTGTAACGAATGATTCGAACGAGAATATCATCAACGGACAAGCGGTTCACAGAAATGAATTTGGTATCGAGGGCGGAATTTTTCCGGCTCCCAATTCAGCAAGTGTAGCTTTCTACAGAATGGATCAGACGATGGTAGCAGACTACCCGATAATCGACTGGTCTGTAACTCCGGCGGTAAATCATAATATAAAATATCCGATGGCGGGGCAAACTTCCCATGAAGTTACCCTTGGTGTTTTCGATATTAAAAATCAAACGACGACATTTTTGAAGATAGATGGCGAGAAAGACCAGTATTTAACGGCAATTACCTGGAGCCCGGATTCAAAATATATTTTTGTGGGAGTTTTAAACAGAGGACAGAATCATCTGAAAATGAATCAGTACGATGCGGCTACAGGGAATTTCATCAAAACCATCTTTGAAGAAACCGATAGCAAATATGTAGAACCACAACATCCGTTGGTTTTCTTCCCGAATTCCAATACAGATTTTATTTGGCAGAGTCAAAGAACAGGATATAACCATTTATTTCACTACAGCCTTGAAAAAGGATTGGTTTCCCAAATCACCAAAGGAGACTGGTTGGTTACTGATATTCTAGGATTTAATGAAAAGAAGAAAGAAATCTATTTTGCTTCTACTAAAGAAACTCCACTGGAAAGACATTTATATAAAATCAACTGGGCGAATTTCAAGATGCAGAGACTGGACAATGCAGAAGGGGTGCATACGGGGATTTTAAGCAGTGACGGAAATTATCTGTATGATGCATATAGCAATGCGGACACCCCAAGAATTGTCAATATCATCAATACCAATACCTTTAAAACAAATACCATTCTTACCTCTGAGAACCCGTTAAAAAAATATCAGAGACCGGAGATTAAAAACGTAAGCTTAAAAGCTGACGACGGAACGCCTTTGTATGGGAAAATTATTCTTCCGACAGATTTTGATTCCAATAAAAAATATCCGGTTATTGTCTATCTGTACAACGGACCGCATTTGCAGTTAGTAACAAACACGTTCCCGGCTTCAGGAAATCTTTGGTATGAATATATGGCCCAAAACGGATATATTATCTTTACGATGGACGGTAGAGGTTCTGCCAACCGGGGGATGAAATTTGAACAGGCCGTTTTCAGGAACTTAGGAACCACAGAAATGAATGATCAGATGAAAGGAGTAGATTATTTAAAATCTCTTCCTTATGTAGATGCAGAGAGAATGGGTATTCACGGGTGGAGCTTTGGGGGTTTTATGACGACAAGTTTCATGCTTCGTCATCCGGAAGTTTTCAAAGTAGGCGTTGCGGGAGGACCTGTTATCGACTGGAAAATGTACGAAATCATGTATGGGGAAAGATATATGGATACACCGCAGGAAAACCCACAAGGGTATGCAGCAGCCAATCTTTTGGATAAAGTTCAGAATTTGAAAGGAAAATTATTGATGATTCATGGGGCACAGGATGATGTAGTCGTTTGGCAGCATTCGGTGAAGTTCCTGAAATCGGCTGTAGATAACGGAATCCAGTTAGATTATTTTATGTATCCGGGACATCCGCATAATGTGATCGGGAAAGACAGAGTGCATCTGATGCAGAAAGTAACAGATTATTTTGATCAATATCTGAAGAAATAACAAGAATCCGGCCTTTAAGGCTGGATTTCTTCTTTCAACCCCAAGATGGTTCTTATCATTCATCAATGTATTTGAAATTTGGTTCTTGTAATTTTGTATATCTAAAAATCAGAAATATGGAATTAGGAATAGGAATGTTTGGCGATTTGGCTTTCGACCAGACAACCGGAAAATATAGAGATGCAGGAGTGAAAATCCGTGAGATCCTTGAGCAGGTAAAGCTAATGGATGAGGTGGGAATTGATGTATTTGCAATGGGAGAGCACCATCGTGCGGATTATGCTGTTTCATCTCCTGAAATGGTATTGGCAGCTGCCGCCAGTATCACTAAAAATATAAAGCTGGCAAGCGGTGTAACGGTTTTAAGCTCATCCGAGCCGGTAAAAGTCTATGAAGATTTTTCAACATTGGATTTGATTTCTGACGGCCGTGCGGAAGTCTTCGTAGGACGGGGAAGCTTTATAGAATCTTTTCCCTTATATGGCTATTCACTGAATGATTATGAAGAGCTTTTTGACGAAAAACTGGACTTATTATTAAAAATAAATTCAGAAGAAAATGTTTCATGGTCAGGAAAGCTTCGTGCTCCGATGCAAAATCAAACTGTGTATCCAAGGGCAAAAAATGCCGGGAAATTATCCATCTGGAGAGCTGTTGGGGGAACCCCTCAATCTGTCCTTAACGCCGCGCAGTTAGGAATGCCTTTAGTGGTGGCTATTATTGGGGGAATGCCGATCCAGTTTAGGAATTTAATTGAGTTTTATAAGCAGGAATATAAAAAAGCAGGACATGATGTTGCTGATATGCAGATAGCTATTCATTCTCATACATTTGTAAGCAATGATCCGGAAATAATTGAAGGGTATTTCCATACTTACAAATCCCAGATGGACAGAATTGGTTCTTCAAGAGGTTGGGCTCCTTACACTAAAATGCAGTATGATGGAGGAAGGAGTAAAGACGGGGCACTGTTTATCGGAAATCCGGCTGAAGTTGCTGAAAAAATAGCCTATATGAAAGAAATCTTCGGAATTACAAGATTTATAGGACACATGGATGTAGGTGATCCGGCCCATGATAGTATGATGAAATCTATCGAACTGTTTGGAAAAGAAGTAAAACCGGTCGTAAAAGATCTATAAGATAAACCCCCTTCGCTGAAGTTCAGCGAAGGGGGTTTATTTTATATTTCATAATTATTCCCTTAATTTTACAAAAAAATAACATGCAGCAGCCTTCCAAAGATCCGCTACACGGAAAACGACTGGATGCCATTCTTGAAGAACTGGTAGAATATTATAATGGATTTGAAAAACTGGGTGAGCAGATTAAAATCCGATGCTTTACAGATAATCCAAGCATAAACTCATCATTGAAATTTCTTAGAAAGACTCCTTGGGCAAGAGAAAAAGTGGAAAGCTTATACCTCTATGTTCTAAGGCAGAAAAAAAGAAACGAAAAATAAGAAAAAACGACCGGAATATGGCTTTAAGACTCTTCCTTGGTGTTTTTCCAAATCGCTCATTTAAAAATAGTATATTTGTGCCGTTAATCGTGAAAAAGCATCACGACAAAAAAGAAAAAAATGACAATTGAAAACAATCATGTTGTAGCAGTAAGCTACATTCTTCATATAATTGAAGAAGATGGAAGTAAAGTTCTTGTAGAAGAAACAACGGCAGAAAATCCTCTTACATTTTTATACGGTGTGGGAATGATGATCCCAAAATTTGAACAAAATATCCTTGGTTTGAAAGCTGGTGATAAAGCAGCTTTTACAATTCAGCCTGAAGAAGCGTATGGCGAAAGACAGCCGGATGCTTTGGCGCAATTACCTATCGATATGTTCAAGGAAGCCGGAACTCCGCCTGTAGGAGCTATTTTACCTCTATCCGATAATCAGGGGAATAATTTTCAGGCAATTGTAGTGGAAGTAACAGACGAAGCTGTAGTAGCGGATCTTAACCATCCAATGGCAGGAAAAGTTCTGGATTTCCAGGTAGAAGTTTTGAACACACGTCCGGCAACAGCAGAAGAACTGGCACATGGCCATGCTCACGGAATTGACGGAACCGATGCTCACTAAAATATAAATGTCCGATTTTATCGGACATTTTTTATTTTCACAAGTATTTCATGATTACTCCATAAATTCACCTGAAACATAATACCACCGGTCATGCATTTTCTGAAAAATGGAAAATTCATGGTGAAGCTGTGAGCTCCCGTTCTGATCGGTATAATATGCTTTAAATTCAACCTGATTCAGGGCCGGTGTCTGTACGATTTCCAGCCTTGTCCACTCATTGATCTCACCCCATTCCTGAAGATCAGCCTTATGATGAAATTTTCGCTTTCCCGGAAGGGTAGTGTCCATTAAGTATTCACCATTGGGTATGGCAAAGGCGGAAAACCTTGAACGCATCAATGCTTCGGCGGTCGGAGCATGCTTTTCTCCGGTGTGATAAGGTTTACAGCAATCTTCGTATAATTTTCCTGAGCAACAAGGACAGTCCATTCTATATTTTTAAATTGTCAACCACAAAAATCTCAAAAAAAATTGAATTGGAATTTATTTTGATAAAAAAAGAAGCATTCCATATGAATGCTTCTAATATATTATTTTATAAATCCTCTGCTTCTTAACAATGGTTTGATATCCGGGTCATGTCCCGTAAAGTCTCTGAATGCCTGGTTCAGATCCACTGAATTTCCTACGGAAAGAATATATTTTCTGAAACGGTCACCATTTTCTCTTGTCAAGCCACCATTATTCTTAATCCATTCCCAGGCGTCATTATCCAGTGTTTCAGACCATAAATAAGCATAATATCCTGCTGAATATCCGCCGCCCCAAATATGAGCAAAATAAGGAGTATGATATCTTGGAGGTACAGTTGCCAAGGTAAAGCCGTGGTTTGTCAAAGATTGTTTTTCAAAATCCAGAACGGGAATTAATTGGTTCTCACTGGTAACAGTATGCCAGTCCATATCCAAGGCAGCGGCAGAAACCAATTCTGTTGTCATATACCCCTGATTGAAAGTTGCTGCTTTTTTAATTTTATCAACCAGAGTTTGTGGAATAGGCTGCTTGGTTTCATAATGAACAGCGTAATTTTTTAAAATGATCGGATCTAAAGCCCAGTGCTCGTTGATCTGAGAAGGGAACTCTACGAAATCTCTCGGAACACTGGTTCCCGAAAGAGAAGGATATTGCTGGCTTGCAAACATCCCGTGAATAGAATGTCCGAATTCATGGAACATTGTAGAAACATCATCATAGCTAATTAATGAAGGTTTACCAGGAGCCGGTTTTTGGTAATTGAAACAATTAACGATTACAGGCTTGGTTCCCAATAAATAGGATTGCTCCACAAAATTACTCATCCATGCACCCCCATTTTTAGAATCTCTGGTATAGAAATCCAAATAGTAAATAGCAATAGATTTACCATCATGGTCGAAAACTTCATACGCTACTACTTCAGGATGATAAACAGGTAAATCTGTTCTCTTTTTGAAAGTAATTCCATAGAACTTTTCTGCAGCATAGAAAACACCTTTTTCCAATACGGTTGTTACCTCGAAATAGGGTTTAATCTGGTTCTCGTCAAGATCATACTTTGCTTTTCTTACCTGCTCCGCATAGAAATTCCAGTCCCAAGGTTCTACTTTAAAGCCACCTTTTTGCTGATCGATCAGGTCCTGAATGTCTTTAGCTTCACGTCTTGCTGTTTCCACAGCGGGAGTTGCAATCTGGTTCATCAGTTTTACAGCTGCTTCAGGGGTTTTAGCCATCTGATCCTGAAGCTTCCATTCCGCAAAATTTTTCTTGCCTAAAATCTGAGCTTTTTTTAATCTGAGCTTGGCTAGCTTTTCAATTGTTTCTCTGGTATCATTTCCATCACTTTTTTCAGCTCTTAACCAGGAAGCCTTAAATAATTTTTCCCTTGTTGTCCTGTTTTTAAGATTTTGCAATAAAGGCTGTTGAGTTGTATTCTGTAACGTAAGAAGATATTTTCCGGGCTGCCCTGCATTTTTGGCATCTGTTGCTGCAGCTGCAATTTCATCGGCAGAGAGTCCGTCCAACTCTTTCACGTCTGAAAAGAACACGCCCCCTTGTTTTCTTGCTTCCAAAAGTTTATTGGAATATTGGGTGGAAAGAGAAGCCATTTCCTGATTAATCTGCTTCAACTTCTCTTTATCTGCAGAAGACAGGTTGGCTCCCGCAATTTCGAAATTCTGTTTATAAAATTGTAATAGCCTTTTGCTTTCGGCATCCAGGCCGGTTTCTTTAATTGATTTTATTCTTTGGTAAAGATTTTCATTCAGGTACATTTTATCCGAATGGGCAGCAAAAACAGGAGCATATTCTTCATCCAATGCCTGTAATGTAGGATTTGTATTGGCGCTGGTTAAATTAGAGAAAACGATAATGGCCCTTTTGAATACTTCACCACTTTTTTCCAGTGCTACAATTGTATTTTCAAAGGTAGGAGTTGCAGGGTTATTTGCAATTTTTAAAATTTCAGCATCATGCTGTTTTAATCCGAAATCAAAAGCCGGTTTGAAATGTTCATCCTTGATTTTATCAAACTCCGGAGCTTCATACTGAAGCGTGCTTTTTTTCATAAAAGGATTGGAGGATAATGATGAATCCGGTACAGGAATCTCCTGTTGAGTATCATTTTTTTTCATTGTAGTACAAGAGTAATTGAATGCCAAAGCGGAAATTAACAATACTGATGAAATATTTTTCATAAATTAGTTGTTATTAAAGTATAAAGATATTAAAACTTAACTTATTAAAACAGTAAACATGAAACCAACAACTCTTTTTATTTTTTCAGCTGTAGCATTATTAGCCTCTTGTAACGAAAAACAGGAAAGAAGAGAAAAAAACAATAATTGGGTAGACCAGGTTACCAATAAAGATCACGGTCCCATTAAAGAGAAAGAATTCAATGGTGATTTTGATGAAATTGAGGTTTCTCAATCTATTGAAGCTGAAATTGTAAAATCGGATAAAGAGAGAGTGGTGATTTCCGCTCCTGAAAATATCATTGACGAAATTCTGGTGGATAATGATGGCGGAAAATTGCATATTCATTATAAAACGGGAATAAGAGTCATGAATAACCACAGAGTGACTGCAAAAATATATACAAAAGATTTCTCAAAACTTATAGCCAACTCTGCTGCAAATATTGTAGTAAAAGATAAATTCACCCAGGAAAAAACAAATATTGAAATTTCCAGCGCTGCAAAAATCACTGGCGATATGGAAGCCAATGACTTTGATATCTCAGTTGATAGCAGCGGAAATTTTGAAGGTAAGATCTGGGCGGTGGATTTAGATGCGGACGCTTCTTCGGCCGCAAGCGTTACAATGTCCGGAAAAGCCAAAAATGCGGATATAAGTTCTTCTTCCGGAAGTAGTATTTCTGCCCGGGAAGTAACAGCAGAGAATGTGATAGCTGAAGCATCAAGCGGAGCAAGTGTTGAAATAAGTGTTACTTCAAAAATAGATGCGGAAGCCTCGTCAGGAGGGAGTGTAAATGCCTATAAAAAAGGGAATGTTACGAATGTTACGAAAAACGAAAGCAGTGGCGGAAGTGTAACTGTTCAATAAAGATTAATTGGGCTCCTCATCTTCTTCATCTGCGGATGAGGATCCTTCCCAGTTTTTATTTTCAAAATTTATATTATCATAGGCCAATAATTCCTCTTCACGCTGGAGGATTTCTTTTGTGGTAAATAATAGGATTTCATCATCATTATCTTTAGTTTTTGCCAGTCTTCTGATAGAGGCCTTATCGATTGCCATGAACCTCTGTCCAAGACGTCTTGCTGCGTATTTTCGCATTCCGGTTTCATGCAAAACGTCAACAGCCATATCCACTGCTGTTCCCAATGTCTCACGGTACACATTATTGATACCGTTATTGAGATAGCCGTACGCATCAATCCTGTTTTTTGCTCTCACGAAGATTTTCACCTTAGGATAATGTTCACGGACTATATCTGCAATGAATTTATTATCATCCGGATCGTCCAGGCAAAGCACCAAAACTTCAGCGTCTTCAATTCCTGCCGCCCTCAGAATGGGAATTCTTGTAGCATCACCATAATAGACTTTAAAGCCATAACTTCTTAATAATTTTACCCGGTCCGAGTCCCTGTCCAAAACAGTAGCCGATATTTTATTAGCTCTTAATAAACGTCCGACCGTACTTCCAAAATGCCCGAAACCGACAATAATAATTTTCTTTTGGCTGACGTTGCTATCCAGAATATTAAAATCTTGGCTTTCATCCGGAATATCTTTAATAAATCTTGGAGTTATAATTTTGTCATTGATAATCAGCAGAAAAGGAGTAATACACATGGTAATAGCTGTTACTGCCATCATCTGAGCATTTAGTTCGGGGTTTAAAAGATAAAGACTGGATGCATAATTGATCAAAACAAAAGCAAATTCCCCAACCTGAGAGAGCGCAAAAGCATAAAATAAGCTTTGTGGGGTATCAATACGGAAAAATCTTCCGATGGCAAACAAAACGATAAATTTTATGAGTAGAACAGCAAATACAGTACTGAAAATAAATAAGGGGTCCTGCTGGATAACGCTGAAATTCATTGTTGAACCAACACTTACGAAGAACACGGCTAATAATAAGCCTTTAAAAGGATCGATCTGGGCCTCCAGTTCATGCCGGAATTCACTGTTGGCCAGCATAACTCCTGCCAGGAAAGCTCCTAAGGCTGGGGATAATCCGATCACTATCATGAGCTCTGAAACTCCGATCACCAAAAACAGGGAAGACGCAGTTAACAATTCCGTCATACCCGACTTTGAAACATACCTTAAAAATGGAACAAAAACATATCGTCCCAGTAAAATTAAAAGAACCACCCCCATAATTACCGTTACAGCCTGTAGCCATTCCGGAAGGGTTTGAATAAGGACCTGTATTTCATTATTGTGATGGGTTGCCTTATAATTAGCAATGATCGGTAAAATAGCGAGAATCGGTATTACGGCGATATCCTGAAACAGCAAGGTGGAAAACGAAGCTTCTCCGGCTGTGGTTTTCAGATAATTTTTTTCCTGCAAAGTCTGCAAAACAATAGCGGTGGAAGACAATGCGAAACATATAGCAATAGCAATAGCTTTATCAAGCCGCCATCCGGCTGTCATGAAAACAAGAAAAAGCAAGGCAATGGTAAGAAGCATTTGGGTAAGCCCTAATCCTACAATCTTTTTCCGCATCTCCCAGAACTTTCGGGGTTCCAGCTCTAGCCCTACTAAGAATAAAAGCATAATTACCCCAAATTCACTGGCGTGCATAATATCATCCACATCCTTTCCTGTAAGCCTGAGAACATAAGGACCAATAATAATTCCTCCCGCAATATACCCAATAACGGAACTTAAACCGAATTTCCTGGCCAGCGGGACCATAATAATGGCTACGCCCAGGAAAAGGAGGGTGTTCATGGCTAACGTAGGTTCCATAGGCTATTGATTAAGAATTTCCATAAATTCCTGCTTATGTTTAATGATTTCTTTTTTGGTGAGTTTATTGGCTTCATACACCACCTTGATAAGCTTGATATCAGCTTTGAAAACACGTAAAGAAACAATCAATCCACTGATCAGCTCTTCGATGGTATACTGGTAAGTTCCGGTTTTGCTGAACGATCTTTCCTTTCCGCCGGTGGTGACCAGAATATAAACCTCTTTTCCCTGTAGGGGGTTATATTCTCCTTCCTTCAGCCAATCCCGGTCGAAAACTTCATCAATCCATAATCTTAATAAGGGAGGCATTCCGAACCAGATGATCGGAAACTGGAAAATGAAACGGTCGTAATTTTTCAGGCGTTTTCTTTCTCTGAAGGCGGCAATATGAAAATCCGGATACTCTTCATACAGGTCTCTGAGCGTGTAATGCTGATGACGAACATAGAAATTGATGAGTTCTACATTCGAATTGGAGTGTTCCAGATAAGGGTGTGCAAAAATCACCAACGTCTTTTTCATGAAACCTGTTTTCAGTAAATTTAATAAATTTTTGCCGGATATGCCATAGAATATAGCCTGTTGATTTTAATAATAAGAATATAAGAGGGAATGTATATTTTAAGAATAATAAAAAACCCGGTCAGAGAAATGACCGGGTTTATATTTATTATACCTTTTAATTACCATCCTCCGGATGCACCGCCGCCGCCGAAACTTCCGCCTCCGCCAAAGCCTCCGAAGCCACCGCCACCGCCGGAACTTCCGCCACCGAACCCACCGCCAAAGCTGCCCGGGAACGGGAAGAATCCCCCCGGATAATTTCTGCGGCCCCTTCGGGTGATGATCACATCATCGTCATCATTGTAGCCGCCTCCGCCGCCGCCTTTATTTTTGATGATGATAATCAGAATGATGAAGATTATAAAGGCAATGATCATAATGGTTAAAATACCTGATGAATCTCCGGAGCTGTCATTCGGCGTCACTAAAGGTTTAAATTTACCCTGTAGCGCTTCCATGATCGCTGAGGTTCCCCGATTGATCCCTTCGTACCAAAGCCCTTGTTTGAAATTAGGAGTCACGATATAATCCAGAATTTGTCCGGCAACTGAGGCCGTTAAATATTTTTCAACAGCTCTTCCTTGCTGGATAGCCATTTTCCTGTCTTCTGTAGCGATGAGGAAAACAACACCATTGTCTATTCCTTTCTGTCCGATTCCCCATTTTTCTCCGAACATAGTCGCCAAAAAATTGATATCTTCTCCTTTTGTAGAGGGAATAATAATTACTTCGATTTCGGTTGAGGTAGAATCTGAAAACTTGATAAGTTTGTTATTCAGCTCATCTCTTTCCTGCTGGGTCAGCAATCCTGCTTCATCATACACAGGGTAGAGAATGTTCGGTTTTTGGGGAATAGTATACTGTGCTGATACAATATGGTAAAAGCAGATGAATAGAAATGAAAATACTATTTTAAGAGAACGTAATTTCATTAGGAAGTTCGTTGTGATTTTCTCCTTCTACAGGAAAATGTTTTTTAAGTTCAAGACCTGTTTCCAGAATGGCGCTTTTTAATGCCTTATAATAATTTCCTTTGGAAAATTCGGATGTAATATAATCATGCAAATGATCCCAGTAAGATTGATGTACTTTTTCATGAATCCCGGTATCTCCGATTATGGTAAGATATTTTTGTTCAAAATTCACATGAAAAAGCACAGCATTCCTGTCAGCCGTTTTATTCATACATAGTTTTTTAAAAACTTCAAATGCGGTTTCTGCATTATGGGCTTCCGTATTAGAGTCTATATGCACTCTAATCTCACCTGTAGAATGTTCTTCTGCCGACTGAATAGCTTCCACTAGGGAAGCTATCTGTTGATCTGTAAGGAAATTGCTCATTATTCAGAGAAAACTTCAGGGGCTTTGTTGGCTCCTGCATCAGCTTTGAATAAAGGTTTTTCTTTAAAGTTGGTGAAGTTGGCCAAAATATTATTAGGAAACTGCTTGATGGATGTGTTGTAATCCTTAACAGCGTTGTTATAATACACAGTTTCTGTTCTGATACTGTTTTCAATGGCAATATATTCCCTCTGGAAGTTGATATATTGCTGATCCGCCTTTAAGTTAGGATATTGTTCTACAACTGCCATCAACCTGCTTAAAGCCCCGGTTAATTCTCCCTGTGCAGCCTGGAATTTAGCCATATCTGCTTCGGTCATATTGGTAGGGTCAATGTTGATGGAAGTAGCTTTAGAACGTGCCTCAACAACTTTTGTTAATGTTTCCTGCTCAAATTTTGAATAAGATTTTACCGTTCTTTCCAGATTGGGGATCAGGTTGGCTCTTTTCTGGTATACCGTTTCCACGTTAGACCACTTGGCATTCACCCCTTGTTCCTGAGCTACGAAATTGTTGTATCCGTTTTTACCCCAAAAGAATATAATAACAACAATAATAAGGAGAGCAATACCTATAGTTCCTGCGCTCAGACAGCCTTTGTTTCTCATAGTTTATTTTTTTTAAATTTTTGTGCTAACCAAATATACAAATTATGTGCTAATTTTGTGAAAAATTATTTTAATGATAACAATTGTGGTCGCAATGGGAGAGAAGAATGAGATTGGTTCTGATAATCAGCTTCTGTGGCATCTTCCCAAAGATTTGAAACATTTCAAAAATTTAACCTCCGGACATCCGGTTATTATGGGCAGAAAAACCTATGAAAGTATCGGGAAACCACTTCCTAACCGTACCAATATTGTTATTTCAAGAAAGAAAGACTGGTTTGAAGAGGGTATTTTGATCGTAGGAAGCATCAAAGAAGCTGTGAAATTTGCTAAAAAAATAGATGAAGACATTTTTATTATCGGTGGTGGAAACATCTATGAACAAACAATGGATATTACAGACAAGCTTGAGGTCACCCTGGTGAAAGCAGATTTGAAGGCAGATACGTTTTTTCCTAAAATAGATAGTAAGGCGTGGGTGAAAACACAGGAAATTTGCCATGAAAAGGATGAGAAAAATCCGTACGATTTTTGCTTTCAGACCTATGAAAAGATCAAGAGTGAATAGTCATAAAAATCTAACTTCTAACTTCTAGCTTCTAACCTCTAAATTTTTTATCTTTGCACTTCTAAATTGTAATAATGAACAAGTATATAAAAATTGTAGTTGCCGCACTTCTTATTCTTACCGGAATCTACATGATGTTTTTTACCAGAAATCTGGGTTGGGGAATCGTAATTTTTCTTCTGGCTGCACTTCCTATTTTTCTTTTTTTCAAAAATGAAAATATCCTTTTGGCTTTCTGGCAATTAAGAAAGCAAAATATGGAAAAGGCATCCAAGTTTCTTAATAATATCACCAATTATCAATCTCAGCTTCATCAATCCCAATATGGGTATTTCCATTATCTGCAGGGATTGACCTTGGCCCAGGAGCACCCTACGAAAGTGGAACCTCTTATGAGAAAAGCGTTAGATTATGGATTGAATATGAAGCATGACAGAGCAATGGCTACTTTAAACCTTGCTGCTGCTGCTATCTCCAAAGGAAGAAAACAGGAAGGGCAGAAATTACTGGAAGAAGCAAAAAGACTGGACAGCTCAGGAATGATGACCGATCAGATTAAAATGATGAAGGAGCAATTGAAAATGCCATCCATGCAGAAGCATATGCATAATCCGAATATGAGACAAAGAGGAAAATTCTTTTAATTTTAACCGAATAAAAAATCAAATGCACCTGAGAAGGTGCATTTTTTATGTTGATACCGGAGTAAATTACATTTCCGAATTATTTTCGTAGCCATAAAATTTAGGCATTTGCCAATGATATTTCACGGCGAACGTTCTTATCGCTACAATTAATAAAATCGTAAATATCTGAATGATCGTATAAGAAAGTGATGTAAACTTGGTCATTAACAGGAAAACTGAGCCCCCTACAATACAGGCTGTAGCATAAATCTCTTTTCTAAAGATCAATGGGATTCTGTTGAGCAGAATATCCCGGATAATCCCTCCGAAGCATCCTGTGATTGTTCCTAAAGCAATACAAATCAACGGATGGATGTCTGCATTGAGTCCTTTCTGAACACCAATAATGGTGAAAAGACCAAGACCAAAGCTGTCAAAAATAAATAAGGTAACCTTGAAGTTTTTTTCCATGGATTTAAAAATCATGGAAAATATGCTCGTGATCAAAATAACGGCACAAGTCAACAGATCATGCATCCAGAATACAGGAATGTCCAATAATAAATCTCTTACAGTTCCGCCACCTACAGAAGTTACGAAGGCAATAATAAGTACCCCGAAAGGATCAAGGCGTTTTTGCATGGCTGCAAAACTTCCTGACATTGCAAAGGAAATGGTTCCCAGGACTTCTATGGCAAAGTTGAACTGTTCGTGCATATGATATAAATGGTAAATGATAATTGATGAATGATTTCTTCATAAGCAAATTGTCTACCATTGTATCAATTATCATTTATCGCTTATTAATTTTGTTTATTTTTCAACTCTTACAGAGTCCGGAACCAATAATTCGTATTCACCTCCATGGTTGATGATTTCTCTTACAATGCTGCTGCTTATAAAAGACTTTCCTGATGAGGTTAAGAGGAATACCGTTTCCAGTTTTTTGTGAGCCAATGTCCTGTTGGTATGGGCAATTGCTTTTTCAAATTCAAAATCGGCTGGGTTTCTTAATCCACGGAGAATGAATTGCGCGTTTTTCTCAAAACAGTAATCAACAGTCAAACCTTCAAAATAATCTACTTCCACATTAGCAAATTCGGTAACAGAATTTTGAATGAATTCCATTCTTTTTTCCAGGGGGAACATATATTTCTTTTGAGAATTCTGTCCGATGGCGATAATCAGTTTGTCGAAAAGCGGCGCTGCTCTTTCAATAATATCGTAATGTCCAAGAGTGATGGGATCAAATGATCCCGGGAAAACAGCAATTTTCATGATTATTTTGATTTTTTAGCCAGAGCTTTTTCAACTTCGTTTCCGCAAAGGTCTGTAATAGATATTCCGTAATGTCTTGCCTGTTGGGGCAAAATACTTGCCGGAGAGAATCCTGGATTGGTATTCATTTCCAGCATATAAGGAATGCCGTCCATTAAAATATATTCACTTCTTGAAAAGCCACTCATTCCTAAAGAATCATAAGCTCTTTTGGCAATTTCTTCTACCCGGATTCTGGTTTCATCATTGATCCTTGCAGGAGTAATTTCTTCTGAAGCACCTTCATATTTAGCTTCATAATCGAAGAATTCATTAGTAGGGACAATTTCTGTAATTCCCAATACAATGGTTTCTCCTTTAAAATCAATAACACCAACGGAAACTTCCATTCCGTCTAGGAAACTTTCAATTAAAATTTCATCATCTTCTTTGAAGGCAATCTCTGTAGCTGCAATGAGTTCCGATTTCTCCTTTACTTTCGAAATTCCTAAGGAAGACCCCGATTGGTTTGGCTTTACAAAAAGAGGGAGCTTTAGTTTTTCTACAATTTCATCAACATTGATGTTCTCACCTTTTCTCAGATAAATGCTTTTTGCAGATGGAATTCCGTATTTTGATAATACGGCAAGAGTATCTTTTTTATTGAACGTTAATGCACTTTGGTAAAAATCACAGCCCGTATATGTTTGCCCGATGGCATCCCAATAAGCCTGCAGTATCCCGTTTTCCCCCGGTGTCCCGTGAATAATATTGAAGCAGACATCGAACTTCAGCTTTTCATTGTTTTCAAGGGTTACCGAAAAATCTCCTTTGTTGATTTCGTATTTTTTGTCATTCTTATCTAAAAAATACCATTCATTTTTAAGAACCACAACCTTATATACATCATACAGATCTCTGTCTAAAGAATCATAGATTAATTGACCGCTTTTTAGGGAAACCACATATTCGTCAGAATAGCCACCCATTACCACGGCAACACTTTTTTTGTTCATAACCATATAGTATCAATTAAGGCAAATTTAATGAAATTATGTATTGTAATATGGGAAAATCAGAAATTTTGAAATGAAAAATGAAATGTGTTAAATAAAAATCACATTCTAAAATTATTAATTATATTTGCCGTTATAATTAAAGTATTTTTAAGTATGCTTAAATCACTTTTCAATTGGAAAGTTTTACTGAACTTATTAGTAGCCATAGGGGTTTTCGTGGGGTTGGTCTGGCTTACATTCCGATGGTTGGAATACCATACGAACCATGGTCAGGAAATACCTGTTCCGAATGTTGTTAATAAATCTGTGCATGATGCTATCAAAATATTAGATGATGCAGGGTTGGAATATGAAGTGGATAGTTTTAAATATGACCCTAAATATAGACCTTTTCAAGTATTACAGGTGTATCCTTCACCAGGATCACGTGTAAAAGATGGAAGAGCTATTCAAATAAGAGTAAATCCTAAAACTTGGGCGAAAGTTGCGGTTCCGGATATTATTAATAAATATTCAGGGCTGGCTTTCCAGAGATTGGATCAGGTAGGATTAAAAGTAGGAGATACGATTTTTGAACCAAGCATACAGAAAGATGCTGTTTTAAGGGTCTTATTCAAAGGGAATCCTATTAAACCGGGATCACTATTGCCTAGATTCTCTACTATAGACGTAGTAATCGGTTCAGGGCCTATGAGAAATATTTCAATTCCTAATGTAGTCGGACTAACCGTAAAAGAAGCCAGAGGAGTTATCGCAAGAAGCATGTTTGAAGTAGGATTGGTAGAGCATGAGGATGGCGGTAAAGATGAATCGGATATTATTTATTATCAGGACCCTGCAGCAGGTGATGTCAGAGATCAGGGAATGCAGATGGATCTTTGGGCAAGTAAAAAGACACCGGCTGAATTGCGCGATAAAATAGAACAATTGAATTCCGTATACCGTATGAAAGTAGACACTTCTTTGCCTCCTATACGATATGAGGAAGTACCTGCCCATCCGACACCCAATTATGAACAGGCTCCACCGCCGGTAGTTCCAAAACCGGAGCCTGCAAAAACCGAAGCTCCGAAAACTACAGCAAGTGTGGCAAAACCAGCATCAGGAACTACAGCTACTAAAACGGATACTAAACCTAAAACTGCCACTGCCGGTACTTCCGGAAGCGGTTCCAACACAAGTAGTAATAATAAAACCTCTACTACTACACAGCAACCGGCTCAAAAACCGAAAGCTAAAAAAGTAGTAGTAGAATAGTTTATTACAATATTAAAATTACAGGCTTCAACTCTAGCACGTTGGAGCCTTTTGTATAAAATATAAGAGTAATGACAGAAGATAATGAAGATTTTTTAGATGAAGGATTATTAGACCCCAACAATTTAGATATTGATGAGGAGAATAAAGGACTGTACGAACATCTTAATATAACTGTAGATAACAAGCAAGAGCCGTTAAGAATTGATAAGTTCTTACTGATATATCGTCAGAATTCTTCCAGAAACAAAATTTCACAGACCTGCAGAGCGGGAAATGTTGTTGTAAACGGTAACCCTGTAAAGCAAAACTATCGGGTAAAACCCGGCGATCAGATTTCTGTCTTATTGGCCCATCCACCCAGAGAAAATGTGATCATCCCGCAGGATATTCCCGTGAATATTATATACGAAGATGATGATCTTGTCGTTATAGATAAAGAAGCAGGAATGGTGGTGCATCCGGGATTCGGAAACTGGGATGGTACTTTGGTGAATGCGCTGGCATACCATTTTGAAAAGAACGGACAAAAATCCGATCTGGACAGAGTAGGCCTTGTTCATAGAATAGATAAGGATACTTCAGGACTTTTGGTGATTGCCAAAAATGAATATGCATTAAGTTTTCTGGCCAAACAGTTTTTTGAGCGAACTACCAAAAGATTATATTGGGCTTTTGTATGGGGGAATATGCAGGAAGATGAAGGTACGATCCGGGGACATATCGGAAGGCATCCTAAAAACAGGATGCAGATGTCCGTATACGAAGACGGAAGCCAGGGAAAACATGCCGTTACCCACTACAAAGTTTTGGAAAGGTTTAAATACATGACCTGGGTGGAGTGCAAGCTGGAAACGGGAAGAACACATCAGATCAGAGCTCATTTCAAACACATAGGGCATACTTTGTTTAACGATGAAAGATATGAAGGGCATACTCCTTTAAGAGGAGTTAATCTGCCAAAATATAAGCAATTTATAAAGAATGTTTTCGATATTTTGCCTAGACATGCGCTTCATGCCCATACTTTAGGATTTGTGCATCCGACTACAAAGAAAGAATTATATTTTGAGAGCCCAATGCCTCAAGATATGGAGGAAGCCGTAAAAAAATGGAGAAAATATTTAGAAAACTAAAAATATATTGAGAATTTTTTTATATTTGTTGAATTGAAATCAAGATTTGTTATGAGAAAACTATATGCTATCGTATGTTTAGCTCTTTTGTCGAATGCATACAAAGCACAAGAATCACTACCATACTATCAGCAATATCTTTTGGATGGTGAGTTCCTGTTCAACCCAGCTCAATACGGAAAAACAGATTACGTACAGCTCAACGCCAACTATCAACAACAATTTTCAAAGTTCAGTGAATCTCCGAATGTTCAGTCCATAGGGATCAATGCGAACATTTTCGATAGAGTAGGTGCTGGTCTTTCTGTATTCAGAGACAGTAACGGACCTATTTCTGCGGGAGGGATTACAGCTGGTGCTTCTTATTTCATTCCTTTAAGTAGTGAGGGAGATAGAAAAGATCAGTTCTCTTTCGGTACAAGTGTTAATTTTTACAACATGAATTTTGACTATTCAAAAATTAATACTGAAGAAGGATATGATCCTTTATTACAGGGCAATGAAAGTAATATTTTTATGGTATATGCCAACTTCGGTTTAGCTGCTACCTATAGAAATATTTTCGGGGGAGTTTCTGTTAATGATATTGCGTTAAGTAATGATGAATCTATCGTAAACAACTACGAGCCTTCTCCAATCAAGTTTTTCTTAAACTTAGGATACAACTGGAATTTAGCAGATAATATTGCTTTAACACCTTCATTGTTGATCAACCTGAATACCAACTCAACAAGAATGGTAGATTACAACTTAATGGCTACCTTCTCTAATGAGATCAATTCATTCTCTGCGGGATTAAGCTACAGATCTGTTCAGAACAGATTTGATAACCAACAGCTTCAGATTGCTCCAATCGTAAAAGTGAAATTCAATAAATTCATGATTGGTGCCACTTATAATATCGGACTTTCTGATATTCAGCAATATGGAGGAGACAGCTTCATGATCGGATTAGGTTATGAATTTGATAACTTCATTAACCACAGAGGATTTAGATATTAATCCATTTAATTTAAATAAATTTGAGCTCTGAATTTTTTCAGAGCTTTTTTTATGATTTATATTCACATTCCATTCTGTAAGCAGAAATGCAGCTATTGCAATTTTCATTTTTCAACATCTTTACAGTTTAAAGATGAAATGCTTGCTGCCATTAAGAAAGAGATTGTTCTTCGAAAAGATGAATTACAGAACAAAACACTGCAATCCCTGTATTTTGGAGGGGGAACACCTTCCATACTTTCGGGAGATGAGATCAATTCATTCATTGATGAGGTCTTAAAATACTTCAGTTTTGCCAGTGATATAGAGATTACCCTGGAAGCCAACCCCGATGATTTGAACAAAAGTTTTCTAAAAGCACTTTCCAGTTCACCCGTTAATCGCCTGTCTATTGGAACGCAGAGTTTTTTTGATGAGGATTTAAAGCTGATGAATCGTGCCCACAATGCCTCGGAAGCAGAAGGCTCTATTAAAAGAGCACAGGATTTCGGGTTTGAAAATCTTAGTATTGATCTTATTTATGGTTCTCCCACCTCAAATTTTGAAATCTGGAAAGAAAACCTGAATAAAACAATTGCCTTGGAAGTTCCGCATGTTTCTTCCTATGCTTTGACAGTTGAACCCAAAACGGCTTTAAATGACTGGATACTGAAAGGTAAAGTTTCCAATCCAAGAGAAGAAGAGCAGAATAAAGAGTTTTATTATTTATCAGATTTTTTAAAAGATAACGGTTTCGACCATTATGAAATTTCCAATTTTGCTAAACCCGGCTTTTATTCAAAGCATAATTCAGCTTATTGGAAATACAAAGAGTATTTAGGAATCGGTCCTTCTGCTCATTCCTATAATGGCCTTGATATTAGAAGTTGGAATGTTGCCAGCAATCAGCAATATGTTAAAAAATTAAACTCTAATCTTTTGGCTAAAGAAGAAGAATTTTTATCTATTGAAGAACAATTTAATGAGATGATAATGATTGGTTTAAGAACAATGTGGGGAATAGATTTAGACCGATTGAATGAATTTTCAAGTCGCTTGGTAGAATGTTTTCACAATGAAATTCAACCTAAAATTGAAGAAGGACTTGTTATCATTGAAAATAATCATCTGAAAATTCCCGAAAAGCACTGGTTTATGGCGGATGGAATTGCTTCGGATTTATTCATTGTTTAGATAGATAAATCTTAATTATTTAAAAGGAGAAATTCACTATTTTTGTATAAAATTTCAGTTCATTTGAAAACTAAGAAACAAGATTATTCGCATCTTTCACCTAAACAGCCCATCGGGATTTTTGATAGTGGAGTGGGAGGCTTAACGGTAGCTAAAGAAATAAAAAGACTTCTTCCGAATGAAGATCTTATTTATTTCGGTGATACGAAGCACCTTCCTTATGGTGAAAAGTCAAGGGAAGCCATTATTGAATATTCTACCAAGATTACCAATTTTCTGTTGGAGCAGAACTGTAAAGCGATTGTTATCGCCTGTAATACAGCCACTGCAAATGCCTTAAATGAGGTTTTGGAATCCGTCTCGTGCAGAGTCCCGGTTATTGATGTTATTAATCCGGTTGCTGAGAAAGTAGCTTATGAAATTCATAATAATGTGGGCGTGATTGCCACCAAAGCAACTGTGAACTCAGGATTGTATAAGAAGAGCATCAGAAAACATAATAAGTTCATCAAGGTGGATGAGCTGGCTACTCCTTTATTAGTTCCCGCTATTGAAGAAGGATTCAAAAACCACCCGATTACCCATGCAATCATCTACAATTATCTAAGTAATAGCAAACTGAAAAATATTGAAACGCTGATTCTGGGTTGTACCCATTATCCTTTGTTGATTGATGAGATTAAGCAATATTACGGAAACCGTGTCCGTGTTATCGATTCACCGAATATCGTAGCCAATCATTTGAAAATTATCCTGGATAAATATAATCTCCTGAATGACAACAACCCCAAACCGAGTTATCATTTTTATCTTTCGGATCTCACCAAGAATTTTGAGAAAATATCCAAGAAATTCTTTGGTAAAACCATTGATCTGGAATTAAAGGTATTATAAAATAAGAAAGCTGTTTCATATAGGAAACAGCTTTCTTATTTAGTTGATTATCATAATCAAAAAAATCAGGAAGAAAGCTTCCTGATTATTCTATTTCTGTAGTTTCCTCTTTATTGGGTTCAAAGAAACTGAAACTTACATTTCCGTATTTTCTGGTTTCAATCAGATTAGGATGTTCAAATTTTAATCTGCTTTGATGTTCCACAACGAAAACACCGTTTTTCTTCAGATATTTATTGTTCAGCACTAAAGAGAGCATTTCATAATATTTTTTCTCTTCGGTTTCAAAAGGGGCATCTGCAAAAACAATTTCAAAAGATTTTTTATTTCTGAATTTTTTCAGCCAGTCAAAAACATCTCCTCGCTGAACATTCACCTGCAAGGCCATATCCAGCTCGGATGCCGTAGAATTGATAAAACCTGTGTGCTTAGGATTCATTTCAACAGACGTTACGTCCTGGCATCCTCTTGATGCGAACTCCAGTGAAATAGACCCTATTCCTGCAAACAAATCCAGTGCAGAAACTGATTGCATATCGTAGGTATTCTCCAGAATACTGAACAAAGCTTCCTTGGCAAAATCCGTCGTAGGTCTTACATCAAAATTCTTCGGAGCGGCTATTTTTTTGGCTTTCCATTTGCCTGAGATTATTCTGTACATATTGTTTAGGGGTTAGAGGGTAGGTAATGGGTAGCAGGAGGGAAATAAATCCTATTATCTGCAACCTGTGACCTAATTTAATATGAAATTCTTTTTTGGAACGTTATCAAATACAATTTTTAAATTCTTTACAAATTTCTGTAATTCGGAGATAAACGTTTCATTCTCGGTCGTTTCACCGTAAGCATAAAAATGAGTTTCGTTGATTCCAAAGCCGATTTTGCTTAAAGTAAACATAATGAAATAAAGAAAATCCACTTCCGAATTTACATCCAGGTTATTGTATAAGATCACCTTTTTGTTATCTATAGCAAAAAACTCACACTGATTGTGATAAAGATTGATGTGAATTTCTTTGCCATTTCTGTTGTTGATGGTATTCAGAAATTTTTCACCTGAAAAGTTAAACCTTACAGGAACAGCCAGCTCTTTTATTTTTTTATAGAAATTTTTAGGAAAAGTATAATAAAACTGAACCTTAAATTTTTTGTTCACGGAAAGCATTAATTCCTCAGTTTCCTTATCCACAGGAGCATTGAAGGCAATTAAATCATACCCGTTATCATGCTCCGAAAATCCTTCCGGCATCAGGGTAAAATGATTAAATGCTGAAACTACGGAAATTTCGTCGAACCTCTGCTTGATCAAAATATCACCCAATTGATCAGCAATAAAGTTTCCGGGAGATTCTTCTGTAACGAAATAAGACTTTTCTTCCAGAATGCTTTTGTTTTTAGCAATCTGGTAAATTAATCCGTCTTTGGTAAAAAGTAAATTAAGTACGTTCATATTTCAATTGGTGCAAATTTAGTGAAATTCTACCATTACTGCACCTGATTGATGATGAAGTATTTCCTTATTGTAGAAATCAATGCCAGTCTGGCTTTCCAACGTATCCCATACCAGTTTCTGAAGGATGCCGTCACCGATGCCGTGAACGATCTCCAGTCTTTTGAGATGGTTTTTCCTGCAAAATTCCATTACCTCAAGTAATTTTTCTTTTTGAATGAAAAGCCTTTCAAAGCTGTCGTAATCACTAGGGTTTTTAACCAGGTTATGAAAATGGAGGTCCAGGACAAGATGGTTTCTCTGATGCTTTCTGGAAATCACCTTTTGAAATTCCTGTTTCTTTTCCACCCTTATATTGTCATAAAGACCGGCATTTTTAGGAACAAGTTTCTCTTTGGGATATTGGTAGGTAAATCCAAATTCATCTTTAAAAACGACAATATTCCCCTTTACGGAAGTTACTATCCCGTCTAAATCCTCATCAACTACAGAAACGTTGTCGCCAATCTTCATAATATTGTATTTTTTGTCATTCCGAGCAAAGCGAAGAATCTCAATTTACTCTATTTTCGGTCCCAGTTCAATAATTTCCAGATCCTTTATCTCCGTATCATCAATTACAAAACGCATCATGGTTCTCATTTTATGCCAGCCTTGTTTTCCGCAGGCTCCCGGGTTGAGGTGAAAAAGCTTATTCTTGTCATCATACATCGCTTTTAAGATATGCGAATGGCCAGAAATAAATAGTTTGGGAGCTTTTTCAGTGATTTCTTTCTTGGCCAAAGGAGTATATTTCCCCGGATAACCACCGATATGAATCATTAAGACTTCAAAATTTTCGCAGAAAAACCTGTTGACCTCAGGAAATTCAGAACGGATTTTTGCATTGTCGATATTGCCATAAACTCCTTTTAAAGGTTTGATTTTTTCAAGCTGTTCAATCACATCCATACTCCCGAAATCCCCGCAATGCCATACTTCATCCGCTTGTCGGGCGTATTCTAAGATTCTGGCATCAATATAAGAATGAGAGTCGGAAAGCAGCAGGATCTTGGTCATTATCTTAATGTTCTTTCTGTAATATTTTCGTCGTATTTCTCTTTAAATATAGCTAATCTGTCCGGATTCAATACTCCATCCTGATTGATCACTCTCTCTTTTAACAACCATTTAATCAGTTTTTCCATTCCTTTTCTGGAATTCATGATGTTGAAAATTTTTGTAAAATCGGAGGACTCTATTTTTATCTTTTCCGTCAGGAAATTCAATACATAATAATCATCGTCAAAATATTTGGAAGTTTCGTTATCCATATACCTGTAAAGAAGAATCTCTTCATCATCGGCCATACTGAAAAATGAATACTGTGCTACATTGATCTTTTCTGCCTTTAAAATTTGTTTTCCGTCTAGTAAAACCCTGTCATCCTTAATAACAACATCCTGAGAAAAATAGGAATGAAGTCCTAAAATAAGTACAAATAAAGTTAATATTTTTCTTGTCATTTTGGGGTTGATTTATCCTTTTTCTGCAAGTTTGATGGCCTTCTGGTAGATTTTTTTAATACTGTTCTTTTCTTCCTTTTCAGAAATATCCTTTAATGTGCTCAATAATCTGCTTTTTAGTTGCTGATTAATAGGGAGAATTTCACTTAAGGCAAATGCTGCGCTCCATCGAACAACAGTGCCTTCGTGTGACGTATTTTCAATAAGCTTTGCAATGGCTTCATCCAAATTGTCTGAGAAATGCCGGGCGGTATTCCCTATTACTTTTGCGCTTTCCCATTTTATTCTTGGAGCTTTTTCCGAAAGGTTTTTCACTATAAATTCAAACAGGTCTTTATCCAATATTTCAGAATTGATTTTCGTGGCAAATTCCAAAGCTTCTATACAGTCTGCTTTCACCGGGTCTTTTGCTGAAGAAACGAAGGTAAGAAGATCGCCTGTAAAAACTTCCCCGTTCAGAATAGCAGGAAAGAGAATTTCTATTTTTTCTTTATTTTTCTTTGTCTTGTCCGAAAATAATCCCCTAAGATCCATAATATTTGAAATTGGGCCAAATATACAGAAATAATAGTTTTAACAATTTCTTATCTTCGCAAAAATCTTACAACAATGAAGCAGAAACTTTCTCTTTTCCTTTTTCTTTTTATCATCGGTATATCAAATGCACAGGTTGAAGAAAAAAAACTGGACGAATTGATTCAAAATACCTTAAAAACATTTGATGTTCCTGGAATGTCCGTTGGAATTGTAAAAGACGGGAAATTAGTCTATTCAAAAGGCTTTGGAGTACGTTCTTTAACCTCCAAACAACCTATGGATAACAATACACTGGTTGGGATTGCCTCCAATTCAAAAGGGTTTACCTGTACTGCCTTGGCTATCTTAGCAGATGAAGGGAAACTGAACTGGGATGATAAAGTTTCCCAATACATTCCTGAATTCCAGATGTATGATCCTTATGTGTCTCAAGAGGTAACGATTAAAGATTTGGTGACCCACAGAGCCGGATTAGGTCTTGGCCAGGGAGATTTGATGTTCTTCCCGGAAGGAGGGAATTTGACACTGAATGATATTGTTCGCAATGTAAGATACCTGAAGCCGGAGAATCCTTTCAGAACAACCCTTGATTATAATAATGTCATGTTTATTGTTGCGGGTGAGGTTATTCATAGGATTTCCGGATTAAGCTGGGCAGAATTTATCGAACAGAGAATTATGAAACCGGTAGGAATGAGTTCAAGCTTCGGAAGCTACAGCAGAGCAAAGGCGGTTACCAACAAAATTGATGCTCATGCTCCGGTAGATGGAAAAGCAGTAGCTGTTCCTCACGACTGGAATGAAACTGCTAATGCTGCAGGAGGAATTATGAGCAATATCAAAGATATGACGGTCTGGGCAGAGTGCTTGTTGAATAATTTCACGACAAAAGACGGTAAGAAACTGGTTTCCGATAAACAGGTTCAGCAGCTTTGGAGCCTACAGATCCCAAGTAATGTTGCTGCCAAAAATCCTTATGATACAGGTTTCTATGGATACGGATTAGGATGGTTCTTAAGTGATGTGAAAGGGCATAAACAGATCCAGCATACAGGAGGATTAATTGGAACTGTAACCCAGTTTACATTAATTCCCGATTTAAAACTAGGTATAGTAGTATTAACGAATCAACAGTCGGGGGCAGCTTTCAATACCATTACCAATACGGTGAAAGATGCTTATTTAGGTGTGGCAGACAGAAACTGGCTTAAAACATACGGAGACAGGATGTCTAAAATGAATGCGGAATTTGAAAAACAAAAGAAAGATGCTTTTGCAAAATCTGAAGCCTTTAAAAAAGAGAAGAACCTGCAACCTAAAGCGGAGCAGTTTATAGGAATATATAACGATATCTGGTTCGGAGATGTAGAGATTTCTCAACAAGGGAATACTTACAGAATCGTATGCAAAAATTCACCAAGACTGAAAGGTGAATTGCTTCCTTTCTCCAACAATAGTTTCATTGTGAAATGGGATGACAGAAGTTATGATGCAGATGCCTACATTATTTTCAGCTATGATGAGAGCGGAAAAGCCCGGTCAGCGAGAATGAAGCCTGTTTCCGATATCACAGATTTCAGTTTTGATTTTGAGGATCTCGATTTGAAAAAGAAATAACAACCCAATCGGTTTTGTTAAAATCGCTAAATAAAAAGCGTCAACACGTGTTGACGCTTTTTATTTAGCGATTAACATCGTAACAATACAGGCTATATTCAGCAAAAGACTTAATGAACTAAGAGAAAGCGGTTCTGATTTATTCTTGACCAGCTTCCATGCATTATAAAAGAATAACCCAATAGTAAGCAAAACCAATGGGATAGTAATCATTTCAGCAATAACATTAATCACCTGGATTTGATCCAATGAAACGGAATAATAAACTAAAAATAAGATATAAAGCAGGCAAAATCCGCTTGCTATAAAAATGAACATATTCGTTTTATTCTTCATGTGAATTTTATTTTCAGGGAGAGACTAAGTTACACTTATTTCAATAATTTTATGTCCTTTTCCACATGAGCAAGTTCAGAATTTAAATGCCTGCTTTCAAAAAATTTTCTTAATTCTACTAGACGTTTTTGATTGTCGTATTTCAGGCTTGAATTCAATTTCAACTGACAAAGAGAGCATGCTCTTGCGAGATGAAAATCGGTTTCAGAAAGTGAATTGGTCCCGTTCATCAGGCAATTGGCGTTCAGGCAATGACTAATCCCAAACATATGGCCAATTTCATGAGAACTGATTTTAATGAGCCTTTCGAGACTCTTATTAAAGTTGAAATCGGTTAAATAGCCATCGGAAAATCTATACATGGAAGTTACCCCAACGCCATCCTGATAGGAAGCCAATCCGAAAACAAAATTCCATTCAGGTCTTGGAAACAAATCTTTTTCCGTAATGCCCATCAATACAACAGCATCTTTAGGCTTTCTTTGAATTAAAATACTATCAAGAACATATCCTGCTAATATTTGTTCATTCATTTCTTTTGTGCGTCTTACTGATTTTGGAAAAACAGAATTGGATAAAACCGGCAAAATCTTAGCGTCCAGCTGAAAATAGATGCTGAGATATTCTTTGGTGAGCTTGATCTGCTCTTTTTGTAACTCATTGAAATCACCTATAGGCTGGAGATAAATAGTCTTTTTATCAGATTGTGGCTTTATCTTTTTTGATCTCTGGAAATCCCTGAACGTCTGAAAATTTTCTTTATGGGAATACCTCCAGTCTCCTACACGGGCTTTTGCAAGTTTAATATCATTAAATTGGATCGTATCAAAATAGTTTAATTCTCTTTTCTGACATGCTAAAAGAAATAGAAAAATGAAGAAGTGAAAACATGTGCAACTAACGTTAAATTTTACCCGGCTCATAAAAGAACAGCAGTTTCTTTTGGGCTCCTTCAAATTCTGCCCATGAATTGCATTCTATCTCAAATCCCGCAACTCCACAGGTTGGGAAATGGAAGATGTCATTCGAAATAGAATTGGCAAAATTGGAAATTCCGTTGTTATGTGAAAAGAAAGCCACCGAATCATGGGAATCATCCAGATCATAAATTACGGAATGAAAATTGTTCTCCGATGGGTTATAAAGTTTCTCATCCGTTCCAATGTTGAGCTGATAAGCCTGATTGAAAATTTTACATGTATTCAGCGCACGTACGGCAGGACTAGAGACCAGATAATCTATAGAAATATTATTGCTTTTCATAAATCTGGACATGTTCATGGCTTCTTCCAACCCCTTGTCTGCCAAAGGTCTGTCGAAGTCATCAGTCTCTTCCGGCCAGTCGCTCTTTGCATGCCTTACAAGGATGAGTTTCTTCATATTTTCGTTTTTTTGGAAGATTAAAATTATAAAAAAAATAATGGAATAAAACATGATTTATAAAAAAAACTACGTTATGAATAAAATCATTAAAATTTATTAAATTTGCAAACCTATGGGACAAATCCTTGCAATAGACTATGGAAAGGCACGTTGTGGTATTGCTGCAACAGATGACATGCAGATTATTGCAAGTGGCCTGGATACGGTGGATACAAAATTGATACTGGAATTTTTAAAGAAATATTTCAGCATACATAATGTAGAAGAGATCGTTGTAGGGCTTCCTGTAGATTTGAAGGGAAATATTTCGGAAGTGGAAACCGATATTCTGAAATTCATTGAAGAGTTTGAAAAAGAATTTCCAGACATTCCTGTTCACCGATTCGACGAAAGATTTACATCCAGGATGGCTTCGTTTTTTATATCCCAAAGCGGGAAAAATAAAAAACAGAGACAGGAAAAAGGATTAATAGATAAAGTAAGTGCAACCATTATATTGCAGAATTTTTTAGAACAAAGAACAACATGATTTTACCAATAAGAGCCTTTGGGGACCCTGTTTTGAGAAAAGTAGCCAAGGATATCGATAAAGATTATCCGGAGCTGCAGGAACTCATCGATAATATGTTTGAGACGATGTACAGCGCCAATGGCATAGGTTTGGCTGCTCCTCAGATCGGACTGGATATTCGACTGTTTGTAGTAGATGTATCTCCTTTGGCGGAAGATGAGGATTATGATGATATTAAGGATGAATTAGCAGAATTCAAAAAAGTTTTCATCAACGCCCAAATTCTTGAAGAATCCGGTGAAGAATGGAAATTTAATGAAGGGTGTCTTTCTATTCCTGATGTAAGAGAAGACGTAAAAAGAAAAAGTACGATTGTGATCGAATATTATGATGAAAATTTTGTGAAGCATACAGAAACTTTTTCCGATATTAGAGCCCGCGTAATTCAACATGAATATGATCACATTGAAGGAATCTTATTTACCGATCATCTGAGTGCTTTAAAAAAGAAGCTCGTGAAAGGAAAATTGAGTAAAATCTCTCAGGGTGATGTAAGCATTAATTACAAAATGAGATTTCCAAAATAATTGTAAAATAATAAGAAGTAAAAAATAATATAAAAGCAAACGCATTGCTGATTGCTGAAATTTTAAAAATAAAATTATGCTGTTAGAAAAAATAATTTCAATCTCTGGAAAGCCAGGACTTTACAAATTAGTTTCTCAATTAAGAAGCGGATTCATTATTGAAGATGTTACAACCAAGAAAAAAGTGAGTATAGGAAACTCCAGCCAGGTGAGTTTACTGGACAATATCGCAATGTTTACCTTTGATAAAGAAGTTCCTTTGTTTGAAGTTTTTGAAAATATTGCCAAAAACCACGATTATAAGGAAACCATTTCTCATAAGTCTTCTGATGCGGATTTAAAAGAATTCATGACGGCTTCTCTTCCTAATTATGACACGGAAAGAGTATATGCATCAGACATCAAGAAGCTGGCACAATGGTATAATATCCTTCAAAAAGCAGGATATATTACTCCTGAAAGCTTTGTAAAAGCTGAGCCTGAAACGTTGGATCCTGCTCAGGAAGAAGTGGAAGTAACTGAAAAAGCAGCTCCTAAAAAAGCAGCTCCAAAAGCTGAAAAACCTGCAGCTCCGAAAGTAAAAGCCACTTCTGCTGCAAAATCAGCTCCTAAAAGTACACACAGAAAACAGGGATAATCAATTACCCGAACTAAAAAATAAAAGCCTTGTTGAGAGTTTTCTTAACAAGGTTTTTCATTTTTTACACGTAAATTTGTGGGATTGAATTCCCATTACCTATGAATACCAAACAGGAAAAACTAGAAGCTTTCGGAAGGCTATTGGATATTATGGATGATCTGCGTGAAAAATGTCCGTGGGATCAGAAACAAACCTTACAGTCGCTTCGCCATTTAACGCTTGAAGAGACTTATGAACTTTCAGATGCTATTTTGCAGGAAGATCTGCAGGAGATCAAAAAGGAGTTGGGCGATGTATTGCTTCACTTGGTTTTCTATGCTAAGATTGGTTCGGAAAAGGAAAGTTTTGATATTGCTGATGTGATCAATTCTTTAAATGAAAAGCTGATTTTTCGTCACCCTCATATTTACGGTGACACCAAGGTGAAAGATGAAGAGGAAGTAAAGCAGAATTGGGAAAAGCTAAAATTAAAGGAGGGGAATGCATCTATTCTAGGAGGTGTTCCGAAAAGTCTTCCAAGCCTTGTAAAAGCTTATAGAATCCAGGATAAGGTAAAAGGGATCGGTTTTGAATTTCATGATGCGGAAGATGCCTGGAAAAAAGTAGATGAGGAAATCAAAGAATTCCATGATGAAACCGATCCTCATAAAAAAGAACAGGAATTGGGTGATGTCTTCTTTTCCTTGATCAATTATGCAAGAATTTCGGGAATCAATCCGGATTCCGCGTTGGAAAGAACCAATTTGAAATTCATTTCAAGATTCCAGAAAATGGAAAAGCTGGCTTTGGAAAGAAATTTGCTGCTGGAAAATATGTCTTTGGAGGAAATGGATGAACTTTGGGAAGAGGCTAAAATTTTAAATAAGAACTAATGAAAATGTATATATTCTGTGCGATAACTTCGCTTTTGTTTACGGGCTGCAATCCGAAATCTCAACATGAACAGGTTAAAAATGATACTTTACAAATAGATTTTTCATTGCCCTCAAAACTAAAAGAAGTTTCGGGAATCACTTTATCCGGTGATAAAAAGACAGCTTGGGCTATTGAAGATCAGGGAAATAAAAATATCATCTATGGCGTAGACCAAAAAGGGAATCTTATAGCCGAAGTTTTAGTAGAAAATGCTGACAATACAGATTGGGAAGATATTACTGCTGATCCGAAGGGAAATATGTATATCGGGGATTTTGGGAATAATGATAATAACAGACAGGATCTGTCTATTGTGAAAGTTGATCTTAAAGATACAACCCAGAAAACAACGAAAGCAATCCAAACCACAAAATTCCATTATGAAGGGCAGACTGAATTTCCGCCTAAAAAATCAAACTGGCTATATGATTGTGAGGCTTTTGTAGAAATGGATGGGAACTTCTATCTTTTCACAAAGAACAGAAGCAAAGGTTTTGACGGAACCTTCCTGGTTTTCCAGGTTCCCAATAAAGAAGGTGATTTCGAAGCGAAACTGATCGGAAAGCTGAAGCTGTCTGGAAAATATAGTGATGCAGCCATTACATCTGCTGCAATCAACAGTACAAAAGATAAAATTGTATTGCTAACGCATAAGAATATTCACGTTCTTTCAGGATTTACTCCAAATGATTTTAATGGATCAAAGATTCAGAAAATGTCTTTACAACATAATTCTCAAAAAGAAGCCATTGTTTTCCTGGATGATAAAACGTTGCTGATTGCTGATGAGTCGGATAAAAAAACGGGTGGGAACGTGTATAAGTTTTCGTTCTAATTTTTATTAATCCAAATGTAAAAACGGTCGCACTGTCATTCTGACGAAGGAAGAATCTCAACAAAACAAAGAGATTCTTCACTTCATTGCATTACGTTCGGAATGACAAAGCGAGATGATCCTGCTCATTGGCAAACGATATTAAAAATCTGTTTGGAAATAGAAGAATATTAAAAAGTCATTCCCACACCTCCGGAAATTCTTCCACCATCTGATCCGTGGAAATAATTCAGCCTCGCAGAAAACATTTCCACAATGCTCATCCAGAATCCACCTCCTACGGATTGATGCCATTTTTTAGAATTTTCATGGTCATTCCATACACGTCCGATATCATAGCCTACCAGAATACCCATATTCACCGGGACAATATTATTTCTTACCCTTCCGAAGTCCCAACGGATCTCAGAGTTGTTGGTAAAGTAAGATCTTCCGGAGAACCTGTCATTTCTGAAAGCTCTCATTCCATTATTTCCCCCGATACTTGCAGCCTGGTAAAATTCGAAATTATTGTTGTTGATCCACATGACGTTACTGGAGTTGGCAAAGACGAAGTTTCCTCTTTTATCAATTCTGTGATCAATAGATAATGTTCCGTTTAAGGTAATAAAATTTTTGTCAAAATTAGAAAGATTGGTTTTCCAGTCAGCATTCAGGACCAATTCCATTCCTAAAGTCGGAAAAGCATTATTGTCCAGGTTTTTAAAGCTGAATGTATAATTGGCCCCTCCAAATTGCTGATCATTGAACACCTCAGGATTCACATCAGGCGAAATATCTACAAAACGGTCTCCTTTTCTCTGTACTTTATTGTTTTCAAATGTAAGCTGGAATTGATGCTGTAGATTCAGCCAGCTTTTTTTAGAAATAGAAGGTGCAAAATTGAATTTTGAAATTCTGGCCCTGTTATATTCTCTTTCCACTTCATCCTCATTATATTCGCTTTCGTTGGACAAGCCGAAGAAATTTTCTGCAAAACGTGGAGTAGAGTAGGAAGCAGCCAGATTAAAATCCCATCCGGAAATTGCTTTTTTAAAGATTCCTCTATAAGCCAGATTAAATCCACCGGTTGCGGTATATAAATTAGCTCTTAAGCTATGTTTCTGAGTAAAAGGATCACGGATGAAATTGTTTACGGTATAATTGACCAGTGCTCCTATAATCACCCCATCATCAGGATTATAATCTGCGTTAGGATAACCAGCCATGAAACTATATTTCGGATGTTTATAATTGTAGGTGTTCACATCATAATCATCAGAAATATGCTTTGTTGTTGAATGGGTATTGTAAGTGTTTTTTTGAGATTTAAAATCATAAATTTTCACCTTTCTACCATCAGCAACGTTATATACATCATGGTTATACCCTCCGACTAATCGGATATTCATCTTAGGTTTTCCATCTCCTGCAACCTCATATATATCATCATCTTCCAGCCCGTAAATCCAAAGCTCTTTGGTTTTGCTGTCATCATACATTTTTTCAAATACCAATTCAGGGTTTTCCTTGTTTTTGTCTAATTGATACTGTTTTACTTCAACAGAATTTCCGGTTTTGGTGATCACGAATTTATCAGGATTTACGGTTCCTGCCAACGGAACTTTTTCCTGCAGTACATCATAATACTTGGAAGCATAACCCTGCAATTTGGTCTTTCTGATCTTCAGTTTCCTTTGGATATCTGAAATCGTTGCATCCTGAACTTCTTTAGGCAAATTGCTGAAAGCTTCATCGATATCTTTATCCGTTAAATGTTCCTGGATATATTTTGCCTGAGCAATCCACTCTTCCTGAGTAGCGCCTTTCAAAAATATAAGATCCAATGGGTAAGGCTCCATATTCAGCCATTTCACATTTTTTATGTCCTCTTTAAAAGTTTTCATGTGACGGATGGCCGGAATATTCATAATAATCTTGAAGGCAGCACCGTCATATCTACTGAAAGCCTGATCCCTGTCCCTTGGAATAGGTTTATAAACCACTTTATCTCCGATTTTATATTCCGCCCATTTCCACTGGTCAGAATGTCTGTCCCAGTCTCCGATCAGCATATCAAAAACTCTTGCTCTTATGTAAGATTCTTTGTCAACAGAGTACTTGCTGTTTTTTGTGAAGTTTTTCAGCACATCATCCGTAGAGACAATATCTTTTGCATTATCCAAAGCCTGTAACGTCTTAGGATCTGAAGAAAAACGTTCTTCAATCATATACATTTCATCACCATAAGTCTGGTTATATTCCCCTAAAGCCTGTTGCTTAGGAATGTAGTATAATTTAGGATTGCTATGGAAAATACCCACTTTATCAGCCATATTTCCTACAGAAAACGGGGTGAAAGGGTGGTTGGTCGTATAAAAATCCAGCAAGAATTTTTCCGGGAAAGTATTATTCAGCTCATTACCGAAAGTGCTTTTCTTGAAAGCCATATTATTCAGGAAACGGACTGCACTTTTTTTAACTCCCCTCATCACAAACTCCTGTCCGTCCTGCGACATCAGTCTTAAACTATTCGATTGATTTCCACCTCCCTCTCTGAAAGGAGTATATCCTCCGTTCAGTTCAGCAATATTGGCTGTTGGAGCTTCGATTGGGATTCCGTAGTATTTTCTATAATGTTCTCCCCAAAGCCATCTGTACCATCCACTTTTTTCCGTTAATTTTTTTGGATAAATGGTTGAAGTAGCCATAGCAGGAAATGAATTCGGATAGTTATTGATGAAAGGTTTCGGTTTTTCAATTACATTGATATGTGCCAGTTTTTGAAACCTGTTATTCTTCGTTGAAAAATATTCTACATCCGCACTTTGGTCTTTCCGGATATTTAAAACGGCAAATCCGCTTCCACCATAAGAAAAGTCAGTGGACTCGGCAATAGTTGCAGGATCAGTTTTGGAACCGGCACCGCTTATGATCTGTCTGATATTTCTTTGTTTGTGATACTGCAAATTATGGTCATGACCGGACACAAAAATGACATTTTCCTTATCCTGTACAATACTTTTCAGCCTGTTGGCCAAATCTGCATAATGCTGATTATTGATGTCTTCAAGACTTGCCCCGGAAGCACTTCTGAAAATATTGATCAGGCTGGCTACCACAGGAACAGGTACTTTGCCTTTAAGAGCAGCAAGGTGAGACTTTGCAGAGGTGTATCCTGCGTGTGTGCCACTGCTGATTACAGGGTGATGCAGGGCAACAATAATTTTTTTGTCCTGGTTTTTATTGATCAGGTCTTTAAATTCAACAAAAAGGTCTTCACGGGTTTTGATATGGCAGTTCTTATTGATTCCCGGATATTGATCCCAGTTGATCAAGGCCCATTCTGTATCAATAACAATAAGTTTGATATCATCTGCAAGGTTTACATCATCAATCGGGCAGGAATTTTTAGGAAGAAATGCTTTTTTATCATTTAAATAGACTTTAACAAAGTCTTCCTGGGCTTTTAATCCATCCAATCCGTGGTACCAGTCATGATTTCCAGGAATGACTAATGTTTTTCCCTTGAAATTTTTGGTGATGGCCAGTTGATGTTCCATTTTTTCTTTAGCCAATGGATATTCTTTATCCGTTTCTTTCGGCATTCCCAAAGGATAAATATTATCTCCTAAGAAAATAAGCATTGAATTTTTATCGGCAGAATCGAGTTTACTCTTTAAAAAGTTCAATGTATGCTGTGCCTGAACTTCATCTGCATTTCCCGCATCACCAATAAGGAAAATTTTAAAGTCTTTCTCCGATCTGATATCAGAATTTTCAACTTCCTGCAAGTTTTTTCCTTTTTTTACGTTATAGGTAGCACAGGAAACTAAAAGTACTGATAACAGTAAGAATCTAAATGGAGTAGAGAACTTTTTTAGATGTGTTATAAAGGATAAATTCATACATTTACATTAACAAAAATTCAGTAATGGATATTCTACACAAAGCTAAAGATTATGTTGAAACCTTATTCAAAGATAAGTTATCTTCTGTATATTTTTACCATAATTTTATCCATACAACATATACCGTAAATAAAGCGGAGGAAATCTTGAAAAATACACCTGTTCCGGCTGAAGACCGGGAAAAGGTTTTGCTGGCTTTATGGTTTCATGACACAGGCTATATTGAGTGTGCCCAAAATCATGAAGAAAAAGGAATTGAAATTTTGAAAAATTTTCTTCAAAACGAAAATTACCCGGAAAATTATATCAATGATGTTTCTCAATTGATTCTGGCCACTAAAATTGATCGAGAACCTGTAAATCTGCTGGAGAAAATTGTAAAGGATGCGGATTGCAGCCATTTTGCAAGCCATGACTATAATGATATTTCAGATGCTTTACGAAAAGAATGGGAACTTACCAACGTGAAATGCTATTCGAATGATGAATGGAACGCCGGGAATCTGGAAATGTTGAAAAACAAGCATCATTATTATACCGATTACGCCAAAGAAAACTGGGAACCTTTAAAAAAGAAAAATATCAAAAAAATAGAAAAAAAATTGGAGAAAGAAGAAGAGAAGAAAGAAAGCTCAGAAAACAAAAAAGATTCGAAATCCGACAGAAGTGTCGATACTTTGTTCAGAGTTACTCTCAATAATCATACAAGATTGAGTGATATTGCGGACAGTAAGGCCAATATTTTGCTTTCGGTGAATGCGATTATCATTTCGGTTTGTCTTTCTGTTCTGGTTCCAAAGTTGGATACTCCAAAAAATGCACATCTTATTCTTCCAAGCTTTATTTTGTTATTATCAAGTGTATTGACGATCATTTTTGCGATATTATCTACAAAGCCCAATGTTACCAAAACAAGATTTACCAATCAGGATGTATCCAACAGGAAAGTGAACTTATTATTCTTTGGGAATTTTCATCAGATGCTGTTTGATGATTATAATAATGCCATGAGAGATCTGATCAAAGACAGGGATTATATTTATGATTCCATGGTAAAAGATTTATATTTTTTGGGGAAAGTTTTGGACAGGAAATACAGGCTTTTGTCTTTAACCTATAAGATTTTTATGGCGGGAATCATTATCTCTGTGCTGTCATTCGGGTACGCTTTTCTTTCGCTTTAATCTCAAAATCCGGTAAAAATGATTGTAAGACAGCGTACCAACTGGTTGAAAATGCTATTTATATGGAGAGGTTCCGTGCTTAAGAAAATAGTGACTCAGCTTATCATCATTACGTTGTTTTCTCTGGCCATATACTATTTCAAAGGGAAAATTTTCGATTATAAGGTACACCTTAATCCCACTATTTTTACATTAATTGGGCTGGCCTTGGCTATCTTCATGGGGTTTTGTAATTCTGCGAACTATGACCGCTATTGGGAGGGAAGAAAGTTATGGGGATTGCTTGTGATTGAGGCCCGTTCTTTAACAAGGCAGATATTATCACTTGTTGATGATAGCTCTCCTGAAGCAAAAGAAGAAAAGCAAAAAATCGTCAAGCTCATATCCGCATTTTGTTGGTCTTTGAACTATCAGCTAAGGGAAAAGCCCGGAACGGAACATATTGCCCATTTGCTAAGTCAAAAGCAGCTTGAAGAGTTGAAAAATAAGAAATTTATCCCGAATATTATTTTAGGATTTATTGCCGATTGGCTGAAAGAACAAAGTACAAAAGGGAATATCGATACAATTGTTTTAACTTCTATGGATCACCACCTCAACCAGTTCTCAAATATTCTGGGAGGCTGTGAGAGAATCCATAATACACCATTGCCTTTTGCTTACAGTATTTTATTACACCGCACCGTTTATTTTTACTGTTTCTGGCTGCCTTTCGGGTTGGTGGATACTTTGGGCTGGATGATGCCTTTAATCGTGCTTTTGATCAGCTATACTTTTATTGCCCTGGATGCTATTATTCAGGAGATCGGTGAACCATTCGGAGAAGAGGAAAACGATCTTGCACTGAATACCATTTGCAGAACTATTGAGTTCTCTATTTTTGAACAGGCCGGGATTCCTCAAAAGGAAATGGAAAAAATGGATTCTTATTTTATTGACTAATCCTGAACCAAAGAAACTCTCAAAGCCAGTAATCCCGTAATTCCCTGAAGGTCCTCCACTCTTAAAAACTCAATATCAGCCTGAAGAATATTCTTTTTCTGAAGCTTGGAAATATATTCGAGGTATTCTTTCTGGTTTTCCATCCCGAAATAAACAATGGTGATTTTTCCCGGGCAGGTTATCCTTTCTGAAGAATCTTTTACATGGGCTTTATCCAGCCTCTTTTTGATGATTTCATAGTAAGAATTATAGGCACCGTCAATATCAAAACGCTTTTCATCCATACGGAAACGGATATCCAGCTTTTCATTGTATACAAAGATTAATGAAGCGATATCCAATGGGATGGGCAAATCTTTTTTAAAGCTTTGAAACTCCTTTTCCATTGTACAGATGGTTTTCAGTTGCCAGTATCTTAATTTATGAACAACTTTTGACGTGTAATGCTGATCCGGGGCAATATTGCTTCCGATAAATAAATTATGCTCCACACCATCAGATTTAAACCTTTCATAATAATGCGGAAAAATCTCCTGAGCTTTAACTTGGCTTTCATCTAGCATATCTGCCAGTTTTCGATTTACCAGCGTGATAGAATCGTCCAAGCTTTTTCTATGGATGTAGAACAGATCGGTTTGAGCGAAGATCTGCGAAAAGTATTCCTTGATTTTTGCTTTTATCTCTTTTGAAGATTTTACCTCTAATTTCCCCTGTAAATAAGGATGAATTTCGTCCCGAAGTAACCGTTGGAGACGTTGTTCCGTATCCGCTTTGATCTCATTATTCAGTTCGTTTTCAAAAACATCTAATGCCAATAAGTATTTTTCAGAATCAGAATTGATCAGGGAGAAAATATCATGGAGAAAATCAATTTGCTGATTAAGGTCTTCCAACATGAGGTTAAAGCGTTTTTCCGAAGAAGAACGTATATCTGAAAATCCAAAGAGCGGAGTAAGGTTTTTAAATGAAATTTGCTTTAGAGTATACATTTTTTTAGCCAGGGAAGCATTAAAATATTTCTCAGCTTCATTTCTGAACTTCCATACCACACTGTCATGGATTGTTGTGTATTCCCGTTGGATAATAGCTTCGATCTGGCTGTTCCTTTCAAAAGTGAACCTGGAAAGTGAGAAGATAATAATATCTGAAAAGAACTCCAGTTTTTTCAACTTTAAACCATTAAAACTATTGGCAATGGAAGAAGTAAACTCCATGACAGCCAACAATTCATTATCTTTCATGATAGGGATCACCATGAAACTCTTAATATTATTATCGCTAAGAATATTAAAAGATGCTAGCTTCTTAATATCCTCATCCATGTTGTCTACATTGGAAACAACGATGGGCTTGGAATTATAATTGAGATTGTTAAAAGCTTCCTTTTGGGTTTCTTCATCAAAGGAATTGATCCAGAAATCCAGCAGGTGATTGGTGAAAAAATTATCATAGATCGGGATTTTTTCCAGCTTATTATCCTTGCTGTTGAAAAGCATCAATCCAAAATTCAGTTCGGCAACATCAAAATAAGATTTGAAAATTTCTTTCAGGTTTTCATCCGGGACCAGATTTTCAGGATCAATTTTGATCATGCTTGATTTCAGGTCAGACAAAGCAACCTCCGAAGTACAATCTACGAGGGAAATAATCGTGAAACCACTCAATACCCATGTTTTAGAAGGGAAATATTTTTTCCAGAGTTTGATGTCATCCAGATTTTCCAAAAGCATATCCAATATCTCATCGGAAGGTATTTTTGCCTTTTCCGTAGGATAGATTTCCGTGAAATCTGAATTTACCGTTATTTTATAATGTTTCATAATCCCTTGTTTATTCGGGATATCATAATAAAAGGGAAGGGAGGTTTTGATATCTTTTTTAAAATACGACTGTAAGATCAGGCAGCAGCAGAACACATAAAACTCATCATCATCTATATTTCTGAGTTCTATTTCAAAGTCCTTTCCGGCGTCTTTAAGAATATTTTTAAACCTTTCCGTATAATTGAAGGTAATATTGGAAAGAGGAATACTGGCCGCTTTGATTTCGTTCATCGTTAGCCCGGTGGGAAAAAGATCTGCCAACAAAAGTTTGATGAGGTCTTCATGCTTTTCCAACAGAGTGATATCCTGGAAGCCGTTTTTGATCTCCTGAAAATTTTTGGTTCTGTCAATAAGAGATTCAGCATAGTTCACCCGATATTCAAGGCGATCGTTATAACGGATATGCTCAAGAACATCCAAATATTTTTTGAATGAAATGTAAACCTGGAATGGAGCGTCTTTTTTGTAAAGATTGGCCAAAGCTGAAATTTAAAGTAAAGTTATAAAAAAAGCACAACTTTAAGGTTGTGCTTTTATTTTTATGCTGAGATTTTTATAATCCGAACTGTCTTGCAAACAAATCAGGGAAAATACCTAGCAGAATAATGGAAGCAATAACAAACACTGCTACAATATTGTACGTAAGCGTTACTTTCTCTGAAGATCTGAATGAACTTTCTTTAAAGAAAAACATTGCGATGATTAGTCTCAAATAATAAGCAATGGAAACTGCGGAACCTAAAACTGCTATCAGCACCAAGAATGCTGCTCCGTTCATCGCTTGTGAGAATAATGCAAATTTACCCATAAACCCTGCTGTTAACGGGACTCCAGCCATTGAAAGCATAGAGATGGCCGCTGTTGTAGCCAATAAAGGTTCTGTTTTTGCCAATCCTTTGAAAGCTCCAAAAGAAGTTTCTCTTTTTAATTTTTCTACATAAATCAGACACATGAAAACACCCACTGTTGATAATGAGTAAGCGAATAGGTAGAAGGCAAGGTTATAAGTTGAGAGGCTTGTTATTCCGAAGAACACCAAACCGATGTACCCTGCGTGAGAAACGGATGAGTACGCCAACATTCTTTTTGCATTTGTTTGAGCAAGCCCCATAACGTTTGCCAAAAGTAATGTGATGATTAAGAATACTCCGAAAACATTAATCCATTCTGCTGTAACACCTCCGAACCCTATGGTCATTAATCTGAATAAAGCGAAAAATCCTGAGATTTTTACCACACTTGCCATAAAAGCAGTAATCAGTGAAGGTGATCCGTAATATACATCAGGACTCCACATGTGGAAAGGTGCCAATGCAACTTTGAAGGCCAATGCACAAAGAATCAATAAAACGCCTAAAATCATCATTACGTTGTTAGGATTGGCCATTCCGAAATCATGGATTTTATATAAATCAAAACTTCCTACACTTCCGTAAATAAATGCAATTCCGAACAATAAGAAACCGGTGGCGAATGCACCCATTAAGAAATATTTAATGGAAGCTTCGTTGGATCTCAAATCTGTTTTATTAGCTCCCGCCATTACATATAACGGAATAGAAAGGATTTCAACTCCTAAGAAAAGAGTTACCAAATTCTGGAATCCGAAAAGAATAATCCCACCACACAAGGCAAAAAGCATTAATGCATATAATTCTGACTGGTGACTTCTATGGTTGCTGAATGCAAAACCTCCCAAAAAGAATAATAATAATGTCGTTACAATTGATATTTTAGTGAATAACGCAGTATTTGCGGTGTACTCATACATATGCCTGTACTGTTCGAAGAACGCACATTCCGGCATGAAGCTTACACATAATGCGATGATTAATCCCAAAATCCCAATATATCTTGCGAATTTCCCTTGTTCAAAAACTCCTGAAAATAACGCAACAACTGCTGTTAGGAAAACAATAATTAAAACACTCATTTCTTAAAATATCAAATTAGCTTACCATTGATTGGTAGATAAACTTTAACGAACTACTCACCATTTCTATGACCGGTTGAGGAAAAATCCCCAGCAGGATCACAAAAACTGCTAAACTTGCCAAAACGGAAAATTCTACTCCTGATAAATCTTTTGCTGTACTTAGAACAGCTTCATCTCCTTCCCCAAACATAGCTTTTCCGTAAAATCTCAATAAATAAACAGCACAAAGAATTACCGTAAGACCTGCAATTATTGCTGCCAATCCATTAAAACTGTATACTGATTTCAATAAGATGAATTCTCCGATGAACCCGTTGGTTAAAGGAACACCCATTGAACCTAATATAATGATCAGGAATAACACCGCGAATTTAGGAGCTACTTTAGCCAAGCCTCCCATTTGTCTGATGTCTCTTGATTTAAATCTTTTATATAAAATATCACAACAGTAGAAAAGACCTACCACGTTGATTCCGTGAGCAAAAGTTTGTACTAAAGCCCCTTCCGCACCTTCAATAGTGAAAGTTCCCCTTAAAGTTACCACTGCAGAAGCAAAGATTCCTGCCACCATTAATCCTACGTGAGAAAAAGAGGAATACGCAATGATTCTTTTCATATCAAACTGGATAATAGCAATTAATGCTCCGTGAACAATTCCTACAATGGCAAGGATAATTACGATCTGCCCTGAAATTCCGGCAATCGGAACCGGGGTAATCGGTAATAGGTAACGCATTACTCCATACACTGCCATTTTCAGCATGATCCCTGATAAAAGCATGGATCCCTGAGTAGGAGAGTAGGTATAGGTATCGGGCTGCCAGGTATGGAAAGGGAATACCGGTAATTTCACTGCAAATGCAAAGAAAATGAACCAGAATACCACTGTCTGCTGTGTTTCATTAAGCTGAGCATTGTATAAATCTGTCAGAGCAAATGATGCTGAGTGATTGTACACATAGATCAATCCTGCTAACATGAATAATGATCCCACGAATGTATATACGAAGAATTTCGTGGTGAATTCCAACCTTTTATTTTCCTGCCCCCAAAGTCCGGCGATAAACCATATCGGAATCAGAGTCACTTCCCAGAAAATGTAGAACAGTAATCCGTCAAGCGAAGTGAAAACTCCTACCAATCCGAATTGCATCAGCAAGATCAAACCGTAGAAAGAATTTCTATAGCTCACATTTTCATTGAAAGAAGATAAGATGATGATCGGCGTTAAAATATTGGTCAGCAATAAAAGCAGCATACTCATTCCATCGATTCCGAAATGAAGGGTGCTTTTAATAAATTGTGACCATGGATAGGTGATCTCATATTGCAGCTTACTGTCTACAGTAGGACCAAAATTGAAATCCGATACTGCATAGAAAGTAAGTAGCATTTGTATCAATGCAATTCCTAGCGCCAAATGTTTGCTGGATTTATTATTCCAGGCAAAAGTTAATCCCGAACCTACAAGAGGTAAAAGTAATAATGTTAATAGTATATAAGACATTATTATTGTAATAAAAAGTTAACAATTAATATAATTCCCACTGCCAATGACATGATAAGAATGTAATTCTCTACATTTCCGTTCTGAAGCCTCTTCATAGATCTTCCGCTGTCTTCAGCGCCTTCTCCCACGAAGTCTACAAAACGGTCTAAGATACCCTTATCAAACATCTTTCCTCCGCGTCCTAATCCTTCAACAGTTTTTACAATTAATGCATTGTAAAGTTCGTCAATATATAGTTTTTTAGCAGAAAGCTTTTCCCATCCGGTATAGTTTTCTTCTGCAAGAGCCATCTTTTTCTTATTCACATACGTGTTTTTAACGATGAACCATACCGAGAAGAACATGATTACGGTAGCTCCTAAAAGAATCATTTCCGTATTGAATTCTACACCCGAAAGGGTAGTTTCCATTTGTTTGAAACTTTCTTCTGTAAGAACAGGCTTCAGCCATTCCATTAATTTTGCGTAATGTCCGTGACCGATGAAGTGAGGAAGGTTAATGAACCCCCCGATTACAGAGAGAATGGCCAATACGATCAAGGGTAGCGTCATATTGAGCGGGCTCTCATGTAAGTGATGTTTTTGTTCCTCAGTACCTCTGAATTCTCCATGGAAGGTCAGATAATACAGTCTGAACATATAGGTTGCCGTAACTGCCGCCAAGATAAACAGAATCACCCAGTAAACAGGGTTTTTAGCAAAAGCAGCTACTAAAATTTCGTCTTTGGAAATCATCCCTGAAAGTAAAGGAAATCCTGAAATCGCTAATGTCCCGATAAGGAAAGTAGCATGAGTAATCGGAATAACTTTTTTAAGTCCTCCCATGAAACGCATATCCTGTTCGTTGCTCATAGCATGGATTACAGAACCAGCTCCCAGGAATAATAAAGCTTTAAAGAAAGCGTGTGTCATTACGTGGAACATTGCTGTTGTATACGCTCCTAACCCTAAAGCAATGAACATAAATCCAAGCTGTGAAACGGTAGAGTAGGCCAATACTTTTTTGATGTCGTTCTGACGAAGCGCATAGAATCCTGCTAAAGCTGCAGTAAGGAACCCGATGAATAAAATGCCTCCCTGAACAGTAGGTGCTAAAGTAAATAAGAAGTTTGATCTTACTACTAAATAAATACCTGCCGTTACCATCGTTGCCGCGTGGATTAACGCAGAAACGGGAGTCGGACCGGCCATCGCATCCGGTAACCATGTATATAAAGGAACCTGAGCAGATTTACCGGTTGCACCGATAAATAAACTCGCCGTAATGAAGATAATGACAGTTCCGTCCAATTCAAATTTTGAAGCATTCTGTGCTACAGAAAGGTAGTCTAAAGCGTTGGTCTGAGAAGCGATCATGAAGATACCGATCAGTAACGCAAGGTCACCGATTCTGTTCATGATGAAAGCTTTTCTTGCCGCTTTACCATATTCTTCGTTGGTATACCAGAATCCGATCAGTAAATAAGAACAAAGTCCTACACCTTCCCATCCGATGAACAGGATAAGGTAATTGCTTCCCATTACCAAAAGTAACATGGAGAAGATAAATAGATTCAGATAAGTAAAAAACTTATAGAAACCTTTATCGTGGCTCATATATCCGATAGAGTACAGGTGGATCAAAGAACCGATCCCTGTAATGATCATAATCATCATTAATGAAAGCTGATCGATCTGGAATCCGAAATTGATCTGAACCCCGTTTACTCTGAACCATTCAAAAGCTTTTACGATTACCGGCTGGCTTTCTGAATCGAAATCCATGAAAAGGCTGACAGAGATACAGAAAGAAGCAAAAACAACTAATGTTCCTAAAACCCCAACTACTATTTTTGGAAGACTTTTCCCGAATAAACCGTTAATAAGAAACCCTAAAAGTGGTAAAAGTATTATTGCATACACTAAATTTTCCATTCCTTATCCTCTTAATTTATTAAATATACTTACATCTACAGAACGGGTATTTCTATATAGCATAGCAATAATTGCCAGACCAACGGCTACCTCCGCAGCAGCTACCACCATAATGAAGAAAACCAAAAGTTGTCCGTCACCATTTCCTTTATACGCTGAAAAAGCAGCCAATAAAAGGTTTACGGAATTAAGCATAAGCTCTACACAACCTAAAATCACAATAGCATTTTTTCTCAACAATACTCCCAATACTCCCAGACAGAATAATACTGACGAAAGAATAATGAAATATTCCAAAGGGATGCTTTGTATGAATGTATTTACTTCTCCCATAATTTATAAATCTTTTTTACCGATTAATACCGCACCTACAATACCTGCCAAAATAAGGATGGATGCAAGTTCAAACGGTAAAACATATTCATTAAACAAAAGTCTTCCCAGATTTTTAGTAAGACCCACTCCTCTGTCTACATTATCCAGAACAACATGCTTGTCTTTCACTCCTCTGAAAACACCTAAAACACCTGTTAATAAAAGACCGGCTGTAAAAACTCCAACAAATTTTAAAGTATTGTTCTTCTTACTTTCGTCTTCTTTATTAAGGTTAAGCATCATCAAGATGTAAAGGAATAATACCATGATAGCTCCGGCGTAAACGATAATCTGAATGATTGCCAAAAACTGGGCATTCAAAAGAATGTACATGCCTGCAATAGAGAACATGGTAACAATTAATGACAAAATAGCATATAAAGGATTTCTTGCAAATACGAAGTATACTGCACTTGCCACTGCTAAAAACGCCACCAAGAAAAATAAAAACTGATCCATTATTTTACCGCATTTCTTTGTTTCTCGGATTGTCTTGTCGTGATGTCAATCCTTTCATTTATTTTTTCAACTAATTTATCTTTCCCATAGATAAAAGAACCTCTGTTGGTTTCCACATCCACCAATCTGTCTGTTAAATAGATAGCAGATTTTGGACAGGCTTCCTCACACATACCGCAGAAAATACATCTTAACATATTGATTTCATATACGGATGCGTATTTTTCTTCTCTGTAAAGGTGTTTTTCTTCCTTGGTTCTTTCCGCAGCAGTCATTGTAATAGCTTCTGCCGGACATGCAACAGCACAAAGTCCGCAAGCTGTACATCTTTCTCTGCCTTCCTCATCTCTTTTCAAAACGTGTTGGCCTCTCCAGATAGTCGTTCTCGGCTTTTGTACTTCCGGATACGAATATACCGCAGGAGCACCTTTTATCACGGTTCTTACAGCATGCTTTAAAGTAATCCCCATTCCTTTGAAGATCGCAGGTAAGTAGATTTTTTCAGCAAGGGTCATTTCTTTATTGGAAACAACTTTTGATCTGTTGGTAAGTTTCATTTTTTATTATATTAAATGTTAGAAGATGGAAACCGGGAGATGGAAATCATCAGGACCATGTCACATCAACTCATTTTTCAAATTTCAATTATTTTAATTTCCGAATGCTAAAATTACAGCTCCGGTAATAATCAGGTTTACTAATGCCATTGGAATCAATGTTTTCCATCCCAAGTGCATCAACTGATCATATCTGAATCTCGGAAGCGTCCATCTGATCCACATAAAGATCAGAATTCCGATAACGGTTTTAGTTAAAAATGCCACGATACTTAAGATTCCCGCAGTATTTTCTCCCCAGTTCTGAGTTACCCATTCAATTCCCGGATAATTGTACCCTCCGAAGAAAAGAACCACCATGAAAGCGTTGGAAATAAACATGTTCACATATTCCCCGAACATATATAATCCTAATTTCATAGATGAATATTCTGTAGAATATCCTGTTACCAATTCAGATTCACACTCAGGTAAATCGAAAGGGTGTCTATTGGTTTCAGCCAAAGCAGCAACGAAGAAAACAAGGAATGCAATTGGCTGGTATAAAATATTCCAGTTCATCCCGTCAAGAGCAAAAAGCCCCCATATTTTTCCTGTTGTCTGGCTAGCCGTAATTTCTTTTAAATCTAAACTTCCTGTCATCATGATGATAGAAAGCAAAGCTAATCCCATAGCCAATTCATAGGAGATCATCTGAGAAGAGGCACGGATAGCACCTAATAAAGAATATTTATTGTTCGATGCCCAACCTCCGATCATAATTCCGTAAACTCCAATAGAAGCCATTCCAATGATGAAAAGAACTCCTACATCAATGTTGGCAACCTGAAGATCAAAAGAAGTACCTGCAATATTTAAACTTTTACCCCAAGGGATAACAGCTCCTGTGATCAATGAAATAAACATAACCAGGGCTGGTCCTAATACGAAAAGAAATTTTTCTGCATTGGCAGGTGTAAAATCTTCTTTAAAGAAAAACTTTCCACCATCTGCAAGAGGTTGCAGTAATCCGAAAGGGCCTGCTCTGTTGGGACCAATTCTATCCTGCATGATAGATGCCACTTTTCTTTCCGCCCAGGTAGAGTAGGCTGCTATCGTTAATGATAACAGGAAAAGTGCCAGTACAAGTATAAGTTTAAATGTTAGTAAATCCATTCTGAATTTTAGATTTTAGATTTTAGATTATAGATTCAAGTCATTTAAAATCTATAATTTAAAATTTATAATTTGTTACAATTGTTCGTCTTTTTCGCTAATTTCTTTGGCCATCGGATTATCCAATACCCTTAGTTCATCTTTAGGCTTTTCGTAATGGTTCAAGGAAATTACCGAATGCCTGTCGATATGTCTAGGACCTTCAATATTCCAGAATTTTAATTCTTTTCTGTGGAAGCGGCATGTATCACAGATAAATTCTTCCACTTCTCCCCATTGGTCTTTTCTTGCCGTAACTCTTACAATTTCATCACCTTTCATCCAAAGAACAGCTTTTCCGGAACACTTATCACATTTGCATGTTGCATTCATAGGGTTGGTGAACCAAACTCTGCTTGCAAAACGGGCTGTTCTGTCCGTTAATGCTCCTACCGGGCAAACATCAATAATGTTCCCGATGAAGTCATTATCCAAAGCTTTGTTCAAATACGTTGAAATTTCAGCATGGTCTCCTCTGAAAAGAATTCCGTGCTCTCTGGTGTCTGTTAGCTGATTTGCCGTAAGAACGCATCTTGCACACAGAATACAACGGTTCATATTCAATTTGATGTTCGGCCCCAGGTCATCGGCATCGTATGTATTTCTTTCGAACTCAGTTCTTGTATTTTCAACACCATGCTCATATCCTAGATCCTGAAGATGACATTCACCGGCCTGATCACAGATAGGGCAGTCTAACGGGTGGTTAACCAATAAAAACTCGGTAACGGCTTTTCTTCCTTCCTGAGCTTTTTCAGAAGTAAGGTTTTTTACTTCCATACCATCCATTACATTGGTTCTGCAGCTTGCAACCAATTTCGGCATAGGACGGGGATCTGCTTCAGACCCTTTAGAAACTTCCACAAGGCAAGTTCTGCATCTCCCTCCACTGGTTTCCAATTTGCTGTAGTAGCACATTGCAGGAGGTACAGATTTCCCACCGATTTGTCTTGCGGCTTCCAAAATAGAAGTACCCGGCAAAACTTCAGTAGTCTGTCCGTCTATAGTTATTTTGAATTTTTTAACCTCTTCGCTCATATTCTATGCTTTTCGCTTATGTTTATCAGACACTAAGCTCTATTTTAATTATGCTTTTTCGTATTAAATGTATATCCAATCCCAAATACCAGTTCACAAAAGGCAAAATCCTGAGTTGCTTTATCAACTTTTACATTTTCCAGGGTTGTTCTCACACTTGGTAAATTGATATACCCGTATTTTAAATCAGCCTTTGCAACAAAATGGTTCCATAATACCACGTTGATGCCAGTTCTTGCATCCAGGCCAAATCCCGCCAAATGGAAATGATCACTTTCTTCTTTTCCCATTAATGTGGCATCGGTTTTAGGTATTAAAACCCCTGCTCCCAATCCATAGGTCCAAAATACATCAAATTTATTTTTATTAAGAATCTGTTTGTATTTCTGAACACCAAGATTAAGATAATTTAAACCGTTGGTATGCTCATATTTCAAAAATTTTGCATCTGAAAGATCAACTTTTCCATTATTTACCATGGCTGCATATTTCGGATCATTGATATACCCTTCAAATTCAACAGTCTGGTCCTGATCCATTACATATTTCATGTGATCCAACCCCAAAGTAATTCCTACATTATCTTTTACAAAATAGGTAATATGATAATTTACCTGCGGAATAAAAATTTCTGTAGGATCGATATAATGGCTGAAATTTTTTATAGAGGACGGCCTGTCATGTGCAGACACATTTTTCAGGGTAAAGTTATAATCCTGACCATAAAAATGGATGTCAGAATCAGAGAACCAACCCCTGTTCCATCCCCAAAATATCATTACTGAACCTTTTTTGAACGCTTCTCTTTGAGCTTTCACGCTCATAGTCACTGTTAGCAATAACAGCAACAATAATCTATTTTTCAATTGTTTTTTCTTTGTATTTAGGAATTAAACTGAAGGTGCCGGAATAGGATCTGCATAATGGGCCAGTCCATAGTTTTGTGTTAAACACAATTCCGGATTTTTCACATGCCATTCAAATTCATCCCTAAAATGACGGATTGCTGCTGCTACAGGCCAAGCTGCGGCATCACCTAATGGGCAAATGGTATTTCCTTCGATTTTTCTCTGGATATCCCAAAGAAGATCGATATCTTCCATTTTTCCCTGTCCGTTCTCTATCTTCTTTAAAATCTTGTACATCCACCCTGTCCCTTCACGACAAGGAGTACATTGCCCACAACTTTCATGATTATAAAATCTGGCTAAAGTCATAGTATGCTCTACGATACATTGATCCTCATCTAAAACAATGAATCCTCCCGAACCCATCATCGTTCCGGTAGCAAATCCACCATCCGCCAATGATTCATAATTCATGTATCTAGGTTCTCCGTTTACGGTTTTTAACAATAGATTAGCAGGAACAATCGGTACTGAGCTTCCTCCAGGAATACAAGCCTTTAGCTTCTTTCCATTCGGAATACCTCCACAATATTCATCAGAATAAATGAATTCTTCAACGGTAATCGTCATATCGATTTCATATACTCCGGGTTTATTAATGTTTCCGCATGCGGAAATCAATTTTGTTCCTGTAGATCTTCCTACTCCGATTTTAGCATATTCAGCTCCCGTAATATCAATAATGGGAACTACTGCCGCAATAGATTCAACGTTATTTACTACTGTTGGTCTTTCCCAAAGTCCTTTTACAGCCGGGAATGGTGGTTTTAATCTTGGATTTCCTCTTTTTCCTTCAAGGGATTCAAGCAATGCGGTTTCTTCCCCACAGATATAAGCTCCACCTCCTCTCTGAACATAGATTTCGCAATCAAAACCGGTTCCTAAAATATTTTTACCTAAGAATCCTGCTGCTTTTGCTTCTTCAATAGCTTCTTCCAAAATATCAGGAATCCACGAATACTCTCCACGGATATAGATATAAGAAACGTTTGATCCTAAACAATAAGAAGAGATCAACATTCCTTCGATCAATAAATGAGGAAGGAATTCCATTAAATATCTGTCTTTGAAAGTTCCCGGTTCAGATTCGTCAGCATTCACCACCAAGTGTCTTGGAACACCCTCTGGTTTTGCCAGGAAGCTCCATTTCATCCCTGTCGGGAATCCTGCTCCACCACGTCCCCGAAGTCCTGAAGCTTTTACTTCTTCAAGAATTTCGTCAGGAGTCATCTTCAAGGCTTTTTCTGCAGCTGTGTAACCTCCCTGTTTACGGTATGTTTCAAAATAGCGGATGCCTTCTATATGTGCGTCTTTAAGTAAAAGTTTTTTACTCATTGTATATTTTAATTAATCCAAAGCAATTTGCCCCTGTCTGCAAAGATCAAGGATTTCATCTACTTTTTCTATCGTTAAATTTTCGTGATAAAATTTCCCCAACTGCATCATCGGAGCATACCCACATGCGCCAAGACATTCAGCAGGTTTTAAGGTAAACATGCCATCTTCGGTAGTTTCTCCGTCCTTAATGTTCAGTTTGGTTCTGATGTGGTTTAAGATTTTCTCACTTCCACATACCATACAAGGTCCTGTTCTACATACCTCTAAAACATATTTCCCAACAGGTTTCATATTGAACATCGTATAGAAAGTGGCTACTTCATATACTTCAATGGGTTGTATGCTTAACAATTCAGCAACATAATCCATCACAGGAACATCTAACCAGCCTCCAAATTCTTTCTGTGCCAAATGCAGTACAGGAAGTAATGCCGATTTTTGTCTCCCTTCAGGATATCTTGCGATAATTTTATGTACCTGTTCTAAACTTTCCGGTTTAAAAGCTATTGTTTCGCTCATTTTTGAAATTTTAGATTTTAGATTTTAGATTTTAGATGAATCTTGCAGTCTAAAAATCAATTTATAATTTATAATTCAAAATTTATAATCCAAATTATGCGTCTAATTCTCCCGCAATTACATTCAGGCTACACATCGTTACGATCGCATCTGAAATTACAGAACCTGTAATCATTTCCGGATACGCCTGATAATAGATAAAGCATGGTCTTCTAAAGTGAAGTCTGTACGGGCTTCTTCCTCCGTCACTTACCAAATAGAAACCTAATTCTCCGTTTCCTCCTTCCACAGCATGGTAAACTTCTCCTTTCGGTACATCTGTTTCTCCCATTACGATTTTGAAATGGTAAATTAATGCTTCCATTTTCTGATAGACATCTGCCTTTTCAGGAAGGTAAAAATCAGGAACATCTGCGTGGAAGTCCCCTTCAGGAAGGTTTTCGTATGCTTGTTTAATGATTTTGATTGATTCCCAGATTTCCTGCTGACGAACCATGAAACGGTCGTAAGTATCTCCTGAAGTTCCTACAGGAATAATGAAGTCGAAATCCTGGTATGAAGAATAAGGTTCTGCAACTCTTACATCATAATCTACCCCTGTTGCACGTAAGTTCGGACCTGTGAAACCATAGCTTAAAGCTCTTTCCGCGGAAATAGTTCCGGCCCCTATGGTTCTGTCCATGAAAATTCTGTTTCTTTCTAACAGGTTACAGAATTCCTGGAATCTTGGTGGGAAAGTTTTTAAGAAATCTTTGATCAGTTCGTGGAACTTGGGAGTAAAGTCTCTTTCAAATCCACCGATTCTTCCCATATTGGTTGTCATTCTGGCTCCGCAGATCTGCTCATACATGTCATAAATACGCTCTCTTTCGATGAACATATAGGTAAGACCTGTAATTGCTCCGGAATCCATTCCTGTTACACCGTTACAAATTAAGTGATCCCCAATCCTTGCTAATTCCATCAGGATGACACGCATATAATCTACACGCTTAGGAACTTCCACTCCAATCAGCTTTTCTACAGTCATATGCCAACCTAAATTATTGATTGGCGCAGAACAATAGTTCATACGGTCGGTAAGAGTGGTAATCTGGGTGTAATTTCTTCTTTCAGAAATTTTTTCAAATGCCCTGTGGATATATCCTACGGTTTGCTCGGCGTGAAGAATTCTCTCTCCGTCCATCGTTAAGACATTCTGGAAAATCCCGTGAGTAGCAGGGTGAGTAGGTCCTAAATTGAGGGTGTATAATTGCCCGTCAATTTGTTCTTTACTTTCGTATTGGTTAAGTATATTAGATAATGAGTTATCTTTCATAATTTAAATGCTTTAGGCTCTAGGCTTTAGGCTTTAAGCGTATTGCTTATAACTTTAAGCTTATTGCATTATTTTTATCTTCCGAACATACTATCGTCCTTATCGGTTCTGGTACCGTCTTCCAGGCGATATTCCTTCAACATTGGGTGATATCCAAGATCTTCCATATTTAAAATAGGTCTCAGATCCGGATGTCCCTTGAATTTAATTCCGTAGAAATCATAGGTCTCTCTTTCCATCCAGTTAGCGCCTGCATATAGATCGACAAGAGAATCTATTTCCGTATTTTCTCTGGTCATAAAAGCTTTCAGACGGATTCTGAAGTTAGTCATCATATTATGTAAATGATAAATAACACCTATTTCTTTCTCCGGGTATTCAGGATAATGGATTCCACAAACATCTGTAAGGAAATTGATTTCCAAAGACGAATCTTTCAGATAATGAATTACTTTTTTGATATCATCTTTTTTAATTTCCACGGTTAACATCCCATAAGGTTCTGAACTGGAAATTACAGATTCCGGAAATTCTCTTGTGATTGCTTCTAATACAAATTCGTTTGTCATTTCCGTTAGTTGCTTATATTGTAAGAATCTAATAATTTTTGATATTCAGGCATGTCTCTTCTTCTGATGCTTTCACTTTCGGCAAGAGCCTGAACCTGCATTACTCCTTCAATGATCTGCTCCGGTCTTGGAGGACATCCGGGAACGTATACGTCAACCGGAATAATTTTATCAATTCCCTGTAATACAGAATATGAATCAAAAATACCACCGCTGGAAGCACAAGCTCCTACTGCAACCACCCATTTCGGCTCAGCCATCTGGGTGTACACTTCTTTTAGGACAGGTCCTAATTTCTTTGATATAGTTCCGCAAACCATCAACATATCGGCTTGTCTTGGTGAGAAAGAGTTTCTTTCCATCCCAAATCTTGAAGCATCATATGTCGGGTTCAGGGTAGCCATAAACTCGATACCACAACAAGAGGTTGCGAATGGCAACGGCCAAAGAGAAAATTTTCTGGCCATTCCGATTACACTGCTCAGTTTCGTTGCGAAAAATCCTTCTCCTTCATATCCTTCGGGAGCAGGTGCATCTGTTCTTATTACTGGTTTTTTATCTGACATCTTGTTTTATAAAATTTAAAGATTGAAGTATTTAAAAATTTAAAATCATACTAATTTTTTAATCATTAAATCTTTAATCTTTTAATGTTAAGGTTTATTTATCCCAATCCAATGCGCCACGTTTCCAAACGTAAAAGAATGCCACAAAGAAAATGGCTACGAATGTAAGCACCGCAAGGAATCCTTCAAATCCGAATTCTCTGAAGTTTACCGCATATGGATAAAAAAATACGATTTCAATATCGAATAGTACAAACAATACAGCCGTTAGGAAATATTTAATGGAAAACGGCGTTCTTGCATTTCCTTCCACAGCAACTCCACATTCCCAGCTCTGGTTTTTTACAGAATTTCCTTTTTTCTGGCGTGGACCTAAAAAATGTGCTCCAAGCAATGAAACGGCTACAAAAGCAACAGCAACACCTGCTTGTATAAGAATTGGAATATAACTTTCAGGTAAATTCATTTTTGCATTATTATCTCAATTTGCAAATTTAGCGAATAAACAAGAAAGCATAAAATTTATCAGCTTAAAAGTAGGATCAAAATAAGAAAAACAGGTAATTTAGAATTAATAAAAATTAGCTATTGATAATTATCTTTTTGGTGTAGGTTTTTCCTGTTTTTGTGCTTAATGTTAATACATAGATTCCTTTTGATATTCCTGAAACATCTAATCTTTCCATTTGATTCTGATTGGAAAAATCTTTTATCAGCCTGCCTGAATTATCAAACAGCCGTATAGAGATGATTTCACGTCTATCTATATTGGTATGACAGATAATAGTATTTTTTACGGGATTAATTACATTAAAATAGATACCGGATGTATCGGTTTCCCGAACAGCTAAAGGAGTTGGTGTGCATGCAGCTTCAGTGGAAGTGAGGTCATATATTGCTGCGGCACCATTAATTTTGTGGGCATATGTGTTAATGGCAGGTCCTATTTGTTTATTGATCATATCCAGCTCAGATAACTCGGAAGTTGCAAATAAAGTACGTATAACATACACTTTGGAATGAGTCCCATAATTGATGGAGAATGCGGCGTAGATATTTGAAGATCCCAAAGTCATAAACGGACAGCTTTGTGAAGGATTCGCCATATTGATTTCAAGGATCCCCGTTAGCGTACATATAAAAAGTCTTCCTTCGTAAAAAAAGAGATCACCGGCGCTAACTTGACCCGAAGGGAGATTGCCCATGTCTGTAAAAATGCCGGAGCTGATATCATACCTGTATAATTTGTTTGGAGATCCTGTTCCATACAAGTATTTCCCGGAATCAGAAATTAGTGAGGTGATTGAAGCGTTTGTTACCGTGAAATCTCCAAGAAAATCACAAGTGGAATTGGAACTGTTTTTTCTGTATAGCCTTCCTGTACTGGTTACGTAATAAATATTGTTTGAACCGTCAATGGCAATATCTGTGTATGTTTCAGGGTAAGTACCCATTGTAGGCGGACAGAATGGTTCGTCTATCTGGCTGGGGTTTGAAACATCAAGTTTGTATACTTTATTTGTATTATTATCAATAATAGAGTTTACATAAAATTGCTGTGAACATAATTTTATTGAAATAAGAAAAACTCCGAAAAAAATATTCTTTAATAGTAGGTTCATGGCGAAAAAATATTAATTTATTATAAAAATAGGGAATAAATTAATAACTCTTCGTAATCCTTTGCTATTTTCTCATTTTTTTAAGTAAAGAATAGGCCATAAAAGAAATGTACGCAAAAAGTATACTTGTATACATAATGTTAATCACAGTATTGGTTCTGTCATCTTTTATTTGAAAAAAAAGGTTGTAAACAATAAATCCTGCGATTAAAATACCGAAAATGATCAGTTGTGATTTCATGAGGTAAACTTACGAATATGTCTCTGAACTTTTGGTGAGAAAAATCATTTACACGTCTAAAGAATAAGTTCTTCTTCTTTTGTGATTTACAGGATTATAGTCCTGCCACAACAGCTGAATATTTTTGTTTTCTTCCAGCTCAGGATTGGTTTCTAAATATTTCACGCCTTTCTTCCTGAAAATTTTCCAGATTTCTTTAAAAATAATGGAAGTAACCCCCCTTCTCTGATATTCGGGGTGAATGCCGATTAAATAGAAATTGGCGCGGTCGTTTTTCTTTCCGGCCTGTAAAAAATGCCACCAACCGAAAGGAAGCAGTTTTCCTTTTGATTTTTGCAATGCTTTGGAATAAGAAGGCATTGTGATAGCAAACGAGATCAGATTGTTATTGGCATCGGCTATGCAAACGATAAAATCTTTATCAATAAGTTTAAAATACTTTTCCTTGTATGTTTTACGCTGTTCCTCTGAAATAGGAGTGTAGGTTGAAAGGTGTTTATACGTTTCATCCAGTAAATCAAACATAGGATCTACATACTGTATGATTTCTTCTTTTGAATTGAATTTTAGAACCTTAAGTTGGTACTTTTGGGAGATCAGCTCATTGAATTTATGGATTTTTTCCGGTAAAACCTCAGGAAACATCAATTCAAATTCCACCCATTCTTTTTCCTTGATAAGTCCTAAATTTTCAAGGTGTCTTGGGTAATATTCGTGATTATAGATCCCGATCATGGTTGCCAATTTGTCAAAACCTAATGTCAGCATTCCGGCTTTATCCAGATTGGTAAAGCCCATGGGGCCTTCGATTTTATGAATATCTTTCTCCTTGGCGTAATCTATGGCTTTTTGAATCAGGGCTTGCGAAACTTCAGGGTCATCAATAAAGTCGATCCATCCGAACCGTACTTTTCGGATACCTAATTCTTTTTCTTCCTTATGGTTGATAATGACAGCAATTCTTCCTACCAGTTTTTGATCTTTAAAAGCGAGATATTGTTTTGATTCAGAGTATTGTAATGCGGGGTTTTCACTGGGACTCCATATGTTGATTTCATCATTGATAAAGGATGGAACATAATAAGGATTCCCTTTATAAAGATCCATTGGAAACTTCACAAATTGTTTTAATTCGTCACGTGTTTTTACTTCAACTACTGAAACTTTCGACATAGCTTTCTAAGAGGTAATTAGAGAACAAATATAAATAATAATATGTAATACTTTGGCACAGTTTTTACATCTTAAAAGATTAAAAGTATTTAAATAAAAAATGACAGGCTATTATATTATTATTGGGATTTCGATGCTGGTGAGCTGGTTTGTTTCGTCCAGATTGAAATCTAAATTTGAACATTATTCTAAGGTACATCTCCGAAACGGGCTTTCAGGAAAGGAAGTAGCGGAAAAAATGTTGAGAGATAATGGAATCACAGACGTTCAGGTGATTTCTGTTCCGGGGCAATTGACAGACCACTATAACCCTGTAGATAAGACCGTAAACCTTTCGGAAGGTGTTTATATGCAGAGGAATGCCGCGGCTGCAGCTGTAGCTGCCCACGAATGTGGACATGCCGTACAACATGCTGTAGGATACTCTATGCTTCAATTGCGTTCAAAACTGGTTCCGATTGTTAATATAAGTTCTAATCTGATGCAGTTTATTCTTATCGCAGGGATCGGTATTATGGCCGCTACGAGAACTATTGATGATCCAAACGGAAATACAACGGTTCTGGCTATTGGAGTGGCTATGTTTGCATTCACTACCATTTTTGCTTTTGTAACACTCCCTGTAGAATATGACGCAAGCAACAGGGCGATGAAATGGCTGAAAGATACAGGAACCGTAACTTCAGAAGAATTTGTAGGAGTTCAGGATAGCCTGAAATGGGCTGCAAGGACGTATGTTGTAGCTGCTATAGGATCTTTGGCACAACTTCTTTACTGGGCATCTTTATTGATGGGAGGAAGAAGAGATTAATATTCACATTCAAAAAAAAATATAGCATCTCAGACAATTGGTCTGAGATGCTTTTTTATTGTGCTATTATTTAATTTGATATTTTTGATAAATATTATCCCAAGATTTTAATGTACAAGAGAAACATATTGGCTTCAGAAAAACAACAAGTGACCTATTTAATTAAAGCAGTTGCTTTTTTTTGGTTGATCACTAAAATATGGAGTTATAAAACCTGGATTACGGACAGGATGTACCCGGTCATTCCGCCATTAGAGTTTTTACAATATATTCCCGGTTTTTTACACGAATTCTTATTTGGGTTTTCTCTTTTGGCTTTACTGATGGTCTTGTTTCTTAAAACCAGTCGGTGGCTTCTTATTTCTCTGTTTTTATCAGAATTAGTAAGCTGTTCACTAGATACTGTAAGGTGGCAACCTTGGGAATATATGTATATGTGTATTCTTTTAGTCACCATCATCAATTTTCATAAACCTAAAAGCATTGTATTGTTGATGCACATGTTTTTGGTATCGGTCTATCTTTTCAGTGGTTTGCATAAGCTCAATCGTAGTTTTCTTTCTTTGGCGTGGATGAATATGATCCTTATCGATTTTTTAGGACTGTCAATGGACATTATCCTGAAGTATAAACTCTTTTTCGTTGGATTGATAATTCCTATAGTTGAGTTGTTTTTAGCTATTTTACTTTTACTGTCAAAATCAAAAAAGAAAATAAGCTATCTATTAATAATTACCCATCTGGTTATTTTAATTGTCATTGGTCCTTTTGGATTGCAGCATAATTCTGTAGTTTGGTTCTGGAATTTAACTATGATATTTATTTTGCTAATCATTTATGCTAAACCTATTGAACCTGTTACTAAAAACTTTTGTGCTTTAAATTTCTACTGGCTTATACTTTGGTTTGTACTGCCAATTTTGAGTTTTTTTGGAAGCTGGTATCAATATTTTTCCTTCAATCTGTATTCTGGGAAAGGAGATCAAATGTATATCTGTTTTTCTGAAAAAGAAGAGGAATTAAAGCCTTATTTTGAACCTGAAACCAATATAGTTTGTAAAGGAGGGAAATGTATCAATTTACAAAACTGGGCTTTAAGTGAAATTAAATCTGTACCCTTGCCTGAAAATGAAATATATACAAAGATTGCCGCTTACATGAAACAAAAATATGCCCATACTAAATTGAAAATAATACTGTATAATCCACAGACACAGAAAAGAGTGGGGTTGTAGCAGATTGTTAATCTAAAAATTTACATTCCACAAATTGTAATTGCGTTAAAGATTCCAGAATATCATCTTTATGTTTTGTTTTTACTTTGGCCACAATAACAGCTCTTTCCTGTGAATCGAAGGTGACTATTTTAGCATCAAATTTCGAAAGCAGGGTAAAGATGGTATTCTGCTGATTAAAGTTGAATTGAATTTCCATCTCAACTTCCAATTCTCTGGCGATGATATGGGCTACTTCCAAAGTCATTTTTGCAGATTCTTTGTAAGCTTTTACCAATCCTGAAACCCCCAGTTTCGTTCCTCCATAATATCGAACTACAATGACGATGACATTGGTGATATCATGGGCTAAAAGTTGATTGTAAATGGGTAAACCAGCGCTCCCGGAGGGTTCTCCATCATCATTGGCACGGTAATTTTCACCATTTAAACCGATTCTGAAAGCGTAGCAATGATGGGTTGCTTTCGGATGTTCTGTTCGTATTTTTTCTAAAGCATTTTTCAGTTCTTCTTCATTGCTTACAGGATAGGCAAATCCTATGAATTTGCTGCCTTTTTCTTTTAATAAGATATTTTCTATAGGCTTTTCTATGGTTTTGTATTCGAACATCATTGATTTCATGCTTTAACTCTGTAAAAGTAATTAAATATACTTTTATAAAAAAAATCCTCAAGATTGAGGATTAACAGGTTTAATTTTGAATTAGTCAGGGCAACCATTAATTAAAAGTGGATTAGGGTCATAGCAGCAATTTAATGACACGCAAACTACCCATCCTGAAGGGCATTCCTGTGATGAATTCCAAGGTGGTGTATTCTGGCTTGACCATGAGCATAAAATTTTAGCATTTCGGTCACCCCCATTGATTTTTGATTGCTCTTTTCTTGAAAGTTTTTTTAGATTTTTCATAGTAATAGGATTTAAATAGTAATCATTATTCGAACCTAAATTACTTATTTTATTTAAATCAAACAATAGAGAATTTGTTTATTGATAATTTTTATTTGAAAAATAGTTAATGAACGTATTTTTTAATGGTATTATCTCTTAAAGTCAAGATCTCATTGGGAATATGACTGAATTCAGGGGCTTTTGTTCCGCGTTCCAGTTTCAAATTTTCATTTTTAATAACGATGGCTTCATCCCAAAGATTGGCGTTGATGAATTGTTGCAGGGTAAAACGGCCTCCTTCAATAATAACAGACTGTATCTGTTCTTTATATAATGCATCCATTAAATCGGGTAAGAAGTTTTCTTTTCCAATTTTTACAAACCGGATGTTGTCTGCAGTTTCTTCTTTATGGGTATTGAAAACGATAGTACGGGATTCCTTATTATAGATTTTGAAATCTTGTGGAACCTTTAAATCAAAATCAATTAAAATTCTCACAGGGTTTATTCCTTCCACATTTCTCACCGTTAAGCTTGGGTTATCATTGAGAGCAGTTTGTGTTCCAACCAATATAGCATGTTCATCGGCTCTTAATTGATGCACGAATTGATTAACAAGGGTATTTGAAACCGGAGTTGGCTTAAAATCTTTGTCCAAAAATCCGTCACCGGATTCTGCCCATTTCAAAATAACGTAGGGTCTTTTCTTTTCGTGGTACGTAAAAAATCTTTTATTCAGTTCAATGCATTCTTTTTCCAAAACTCCGGAAATGACTTCAATTCCGGCATCCTGAATGATCTTTTTCCCTTTTCCGTTTACTTTATCATGGGAATCCATTGCTCCGATAACTACCTTTTTAAAGCCAAGTTCCTTGATTTTTAATGCACAAGGAGGTGTTTTCCCATAATGGGCACAAGGTTCTAAAGAAACATAGATGGTGGAGTCGGGAAGAAGTTCTTTATTCTCAACAGAATTTATGGCATTGATTTCAGCGTGGTTCTCTCCTGCCTTATGGTGATAGCCTTCTCCGATTATTCTATTCCCATGAACAATCACACTTCCCACCAAAGGGTTGGGGTAGGTTCTGCCCAATGCTTTTCGGGCCAGCTCAATACATCTTTTTATATATAGTTCGTCCTGCATCATATGAAAAAAGCGAAGACAAATTGCTTTGCTTCGCCTTTTTGTATTTTAAGTTTACCTTTAAATTATTTTGTTTTTTCTTTAATGGTTTTTAGCTCTTCTTTGAGGCTTTTATTTTCTTCCTTCAGCAGATTGATGTAATCCTGCAGATTTTCCAATATAGAATTTGGAATGTTGTAAGAATTACTATAGAGAAGGCTATAATGGCTTGAATTTTCGCCTGTAGAATGATTCTCATTATTAATAACAATTTTGCTGTCTTCTTCTTCATAGATATCTTCCAGTGAAACATCTAAGAATTTGGCTATTTTTTCCCATTCTTCTCTTATAATCTTCACATCGCCACTCTCTTTTCTGCTATAGTTAGACACATCTGTTGCGATGATATCTGCAATCTGTTGTTGAGTATACCCCTTCTTTTTTCTTATGGCGCGAAGTTTTTCTTTTTGCATATTGGTTTTTTTTACAAAAATGTGAATTTAGTTTTTAACTGTCTCCTGAAATAATATTGTGGAGATTTTGTTTTAAGGTTTCCAAATGGGCCTTCTTGTCATCAATAGTATTGAAAGTATCCATTAAAAGAGGATTTTCTCTTGACGGATTGTTGAAGAACGATAAATTGTTTTCCAGCTTTACGATTTCAGCTTCTAGATCAGAAATCTGGCTTTTGATTTTTCTGGCTTTATCGGTAAGCTGGTTTTCAGATAGCCCTTCTTCTTTAAGCTCAAGCTCATTGATCTTGTTTAATTTCAGCTTTTCTCTCAACGTTTTGTTGAACTCTGAATTGATAGAGATTTTATCCCTCGGAACTTTTCCTATATTGTTCCATGCTGTTTTTATCGCTTCAATTCTTTCAATGCTTCCTTCTTCATTGGTCACTGTTTTCAGTTCATCAAGAAGCTCTTTTTTATGCTTGTAATTTTCTTTCCAGTTATCCGTAGAAGCATTGCTTTTTTCTCTGTAGTTATTGAAAAATGCGTTACAGGCATCACGGAACTCATCCCAGATCTTATTGGTCATGCTTTTAGGAACGTGACCGATTTTTTTCCAGTCGTCCTGAAGCTTTTTGAATAAAGGAACTGCGATGTCCCAATCTTCATTGTTCACATTGTCTTTGGCGGTCTGGATCAATTTTAATTTTTCCTCCAGATTAGCTTGCTGAGAACCTTTTAAAGATTTGTAGTAGCTGTTTTTATTGGTATTGAAACCTCTTAAGGTTGTTTTGAAATCATTCCAGTTTTGGTTCGATAATTTTCTTGGAACACTTCCGGTTTTTAAAAACTCGGAGCGAAGGTCTTCCACTTTTTTGATAGCGTTTTGCCAATAATTATGGTTAGGAGTTTCAGAAGGTTCAGAGAGTTTTTTGATCTCCTCAATAATCTGGTTTTTCTTTTCAAGATTATTATTTTGTTCCGATTCAATAGCTGCAGAAAGCTCTGATTTCCTTTCATGGATTTTATTGGAGATTTCTTTGAATTCTTCCCAGGTCTTTTCACGGAATTCTTCAGCTACAGGCTCTGCTTCTTCTTTCCAAAGTTTATGAAGATATTGTAATTCGTTTAATGCTTTTTGAATTACAGGCTCGTTTTCCAATTCTTTAGCACGGGCGATGATGTGCTGTCTTTTTTCAAGATTATGACTGTATTCCTGCTCTAAAAATTCTTTATTCAGATCCAGCATCTGATAAAACTGGTTCAGGTGATGGAAGTAATTGTTATTAAGGATCTTGAATTCCGATTTGGCTACCTGTCCGGCATTAGCCCAGTCTTCTTTGATCTCACGGATCGATTTGAACAGGTTGGTACCCGGTTCTGAATTGGTATAAAGGTTTTTAAGCCTTTCAATGATACTTTGGCGGTGATCCAGGTTTTTCTTTTGTTCTTCTTCCTGCTTCTTTTGAAAATTGTCCTGCTTTTCTCTGAAGATATTTACCAGCGCTGAAAACCTTGCTTGTAAAGGATGTTCATAACTGAAATTTTCAGGAGCGTTTCCTGCTTCTTCAAACTCATGTTTTTTATCTTCCACTTCATCATGGATGTAATGACTTGCTTTTTCTTTTAAAAGATTGAATGTTTTGAAATTTTCACCAGCATTGGGAGCGTTGATGATTTTTTCCATTTCTTTTAAAGCATCAGATAAAGAAATGTCCGTATGCACTTGCTCTTCCATATGTTCTGCATCATCTTCATGCAGATTTTCATCATGAGAAGCGGTGTTTTCCGATGTTTCTTCTTGCGGTACTTCGTTAGAATTCTTCTTTTCTTCGTTTTCAGAAAGATTGTTTTCTGTAATCATAGCAAATCTTTTATGAGTGGGCGTGTTATCTTGCAGCTAAAAGCCAATTAATGCACTAATTTATGTTATTTTTTTTGAAAATTCCAAATTTCCCAAGCTTTTTCTGCTTGCTGTTCAAGCATATAGTAACCGTTCACAGTTTTTGCTCCTTTTCCGGATGCATTAATGATGAATTGCGTATAGCTGGGGTTGTAGATTAAATCTATTACCAAGTGTTTGTCAGACAGCCCTTCAAAAGGGAATTTCAGGCAATCATCCACATTAGGAAAAGTACCTACAGGCGTACATTGTACAATAATAGGATGCTTTTGTACTGTTGCGGCATCCAAGTTTTCAAAATTAATTTCTGAATTTCTTGCAACCGTTTGGGAAGGAATTCCGTTTTTATCCATAATATATTGTACTGCTTTTGCAGCCCCGCCGTTTCCAAGGATTAAAGCGGATGTATGGTGGTTTTTTTTATGGAGCAGCAATGTCTTTTCAAATCCGAAGGCATCCGTATTGTATCCGGTTTTTTTGCCTTCCTGGATAACGACACAGTTTACGGCACCTATCTTTTCCGCTTCATCGCTTAACTCATCCAGATAATCAATTATTTTTTCTTTATAGGGAATGGTGACATTAAATCCTAACAGTTGCGGATCAGAAAAGAGACCTTCCACTTCATTGATCTCTTTTAAATCAAAAATATCATAGGAAATATCTTTCAGCATAAGCTTCTGAAATTTGTCCCGGAAAAATTTTTTAGAAAAAGAATAAGAAATGTTTCTTCCTATTAAGCCTAGTTTTTTATTGGAATCCATAGATCAAAAATAAAAAAAAGACCGAAGAAATCGGTCTTTAGATTGATGTTTTTTCTATTATTCTACTATAAATTTTGTAGCGGTTTTATCTGTTTTAAGAATGTAATTTCCTTTTGTGATATTTCTGAGGATAATTTTGTTGGAATTCTTGAAAGGATTTACCATCACCTGAATTAATGCTCCTGACAGGTCATAAATTTCTGCTCGGGATATTGTACTAATATCCTTTCCTTTTACAAACAATTCATTATTTGTTACAGGGTTTGGATAAATACTGAATTGAGGAGCTTTTTCAGTTTCATGAGTGCCTAATACAGAATTTGGATTGATGATTCCTAAATTATCACACGTATTTTGAGGGAAAGAATTCCATTGAGAAAGAGAAAACGTTGTAGAAGGATTACTTACGTTTCTTCTTAAAGTAACATCGGCTGCAAAATTAGCTGTTCCTCCGTTAAACGTACCTACAATATCAATAAGAACTCCATTTTTAAATAAACCGACAGGATCATTACCGTTAAAGTCTAGCGGAGATCCTCCTAAGCTTAAATTACTGGTGAATGTACAAGTAAAAGCAGCTCCAGAATTGGTGATTACAAAAGCGGCTCCGGGTTGAAGAGTTCCGGATAATACTGTTTCATTTAGCCATGCCCCGCTTCCGTTAGCCTGCTTTTTAATGGAATAATTACTAAGGTCTATAAGGTCTGGGGTAGCATTGGATAATTCAATAGCTTTATTATTTGACGAACCTTCTACATATTCGGAAATATATAATTCATTGGAAGAACCCGTTGATGGAGTGTTATTGGTAGTGAAGCTAAGCGGAGCAGAGGTAGGGGACACATTTCCTGCAGCATCTGTAGCTACCACGGTAACCTGATAAGTTGTATTTGGATTTAAGCCAATGATATTGATGGAATTAGTTCCGGAACTTCCGTAAAGAACCCCATTGATATAAACGTTGTATCCTGTAACGGCTATGTTATCCGTAGAGGCAGTCCATGTTATGGTAGCAGAACCTCCTGTGATATTGGACGCTGCCAGATTAAGCGGAGTAGTGGGTGGAGTGGTATCCGGAGTTGTGTTTACATATCCCCACACATCATGCACCCATTCCGGATGATCAATATATGGGTTTCTGTTCCCTTGGAATGCATAAGCGTTATTATTTCTGTCAATTTCTCTTTGAGAAACAGGATCTGCATCATGCCAGGCTAAAAGAATTTCCAATTCCCATTGTGTTAAACTTCTTGTTGTTGTTCCGTCCAGCATGTTACCGCTCGTAAAGCCGGGAACCTGGTTTTGATATCTGGTTACGAAATAAAAAATCATTCTGGCAATATCACCTTTGAACGCGTTGATCGGCTCAAAGGCCGTCCCGGAATAACCAGGTGTTGTATTAGGGCCTAATTTAGAGCCGTTTTGAGAAGTCCATGTAGGGTTGGTGACAACTCCGTAAGGATAATCACTTCGCATTCCATTCACTTTTCCATCGGTAGGTGGAATGAAATGAATATCGTTTTTCATCGGACTTGCCGAATTAAAGAGACTTTGCGGAACAGTATGCTCTCTGTTGTAGCAAGCTCCTTCTGCAGAATAATTACCGCATTGGTCTGAGATAATAGTATATTCATAAGGATCGGCTCCGGCAGGATTTTCAGAGTACATATCCAATACTTTCCCATTATTTTCATAATAATAGTCACGGTCTGTGGTCTGATATCCAATCCAGAGCCCGTTATATCCCTGGTCACTATGACCGGCCGTAATAATCTCGTTAAGCTTTGTTTTTAATGCGTAACCCGTTAATCCTGTAGTGCCGTTATAATAACCTGCAGGGATTTGTGCATGGGTATTAATGCATACGAAGCATATCAAAAAAGAAAATAAAATTCGTTTCATTTGTAAAAATTGGGCGGTAAAGGTACAAAAAAATGAATACTTAATGTATTAATTTTTAGTAATATACTCTTTACTGATCTTTGAAAAGAACCAGGAAATGGTAAACCCAAATGTGGCAGCGGTTAGTGCGACGATAAGATAATTTTGACCCACTATTTTTACAGGGAAAGGCAGCGTTTCATTGGCTCTGAAGAATTCTGTATAAAGTTGGAAATAGCATAATGCCGTTCCTAAAATTAAGCCGGTAATAATTCCTGAAACAACAATCAGAATGCCGGTGTAGAAATAGGTTTTTCTCAGATGGCTAAGCGGGAAGCCTAATGAAATCAGGGATCTTGCCTGCTCTTTTTTATCAAGCTGCAAAATGATGATTGCCCCTGCCAAATTGAAGGTGGTAATAAAAATTACCAAAGCAAAGATCAGATAGATAAAAAGCTTTTCTGTATTGATCATTTTCCAGAAAGCTGCATTTTCTTCCTCCTTGGTTTTAATCTCGATATTTTTGCCGAAAGAGGAAAGTAATTTTGCTTTTACAATATCTGTATTTTCAGCATTTTTTAACTTGATGACAATCTGATAGGCTGATTTTTTAGGCAGATCCAAAAGCTCTTCAGCCAGTTCAATGGGAGAAATGATATAATTGTTTAATTGGTCTTTCCCGGGAAAAACTCCCGTTACAAGTATATCTTTTTTGTTATAGATGTCTTCTTCTTTGCTGATAATGCCGGTTCCGGGCTTAGGCATGAAAACAGTTGCATAGTTCCCTGAAGAAGCAACGGGTAAAGACAGTCTGTTGTCCAGCGAATTCTCCATTAAGACTTCGTTCGAATATTCAAAGCTGGGATATGTTCCGTAGAAAACATCCTTGTGGATGGGATTTACTTTTATATAAGCCGAATCTACACCCCTCAGATAAGCAATGTCACCTTTTCCGTTATAGCTGATGTATATTTTTTCTTCAATGACACGGGAAAAACTGCTGACTTCAGGATTGCTTTTTAAGGCCTCGCTTATTTTGTCAAGGTTTTTGATGGTTTTACCGGTGCTGCTTTTTATCGTAAGATCAGCATGAAGATTGGAAATAAGTTCTTTGTTGAGCTCTTCCAGCCCGGAAAAAACAGAAATGATTACGAACATAGCAGCCACAGCCACAGTCATAGCCCCTACGGCCAGCCACGTAATAAACGTAACCGCAGTGCTGCCTTTTTTTGCCAAAAGGTATCGTGATGCTATGTAAAATGCAATGTTCTTCAAAATTATAACACAGGATTGTCGCCTTCGCCTCTTAATTCTTTTTCAAGTTTTTCAACGTCATCAAGAGAAGTATCCAGGTAAAAGTTAAGCTGAGGAATTACACGTACCTGTTTCGCCATTTTCTGACCGATAAAATTTCTGTATTGAGGTTTGTTCTCCTCAATTTCTTTCATAATGGCAGAACGGAATTCCTGCGGGAATATGCTTAAATAAATTTTAGCAATACCCAGATCTGCAGTTACTTTTACGTCTGAAACTGTTACTAAAATGCCTTGTTTGCTGTCTGCAGCCTGTTTTCGGAAAAGTTCTGCGAAATCTTCCTGTATAATTTGTGCTACTTTTCTTTGTCTGTTGCTCTCCATAAGTTATGCAAATTTAGTACTTTTGTTTGAATTGATGCGTTGAAGTTTCGTTCTCCGTATGAAATTTATGATTTAATTATATTATACTATGAAGTTAGAGCATATTGGTATTGCCGTAAAATCTTTAGGCGTTTCTGATGAACTTTTTGAAAAATTACTGGGAAAAAAATCGTACAAAAAAGAAAGTGTGGAAAGAGAAGGAGTAGTAACCTCTTTCTACGAAACCGGAGAAAGTAAAGTGGAACTTTTGGAGGCCAGTAATCCTGAAAGCCCGATCTCAAAATTTATTGATAAGAAGGGAGAAGGCATCCATCATTTGGCCTTTGGCGTTGAAAATATAACGAAAGAGGTTGAAAGGCTTAAAAAAGAAGGATTTCAGTTTATTTCCGAAGAGCCTAAAGAAGGTGCTGATAATAAATTAGTTGTCTTCCTGCATCCGAAATTCACCAACGGTGTACTGGTAGAACTTTGTCAAGAAAAGGGATAAAAAATTTTGTAGTGAAAGAAATTTTGCTATTTTTGCAGTCACAAAATTTACCCAATTTTGAGGCCCTATAACTCAGTTGGTTAGAGTAGCTGACTCATAATCAGCAAGTCCTTGGTTCGAGCCCAAGTGGGGCCACAATAAAAAACCGTAATACTTTATATTAAAGTTTTACGGTTTTTTTTATTGCTGGTAAATAAAAGTTGTCCGATTATGATAATACTGTTTAATTAAATGAGCTTATCCTTAAAAGCTCTATTTTTGAGTATGAGTAAGACAAATTTATTTGAAAACTACATTCCTTTATTTTCTGAGAAATGGAAAGATAAATACAGCTCAGTGTTAGCTGAAGAACACCTTCAAAATATCGAAAAAAATATTCTGAAATTCAAAAATGGAACTTTAGATTGGGATCTTCCATATTTTAATGAAGAAATACCAGTAAACAGAGAGGATGGTTTTACTACTTTTATCAAGATTCTTGAAAGCTCTGATCCTAATGAAAGAATAGTTCAACAACTTGAAAATATTTCTTTTGAACATTGGCTGAATATCATGGGACAAAGAATAACCCCGGCCAGCGTCCGTGATGAAACGGCAATTCCGCCTCTGAAAAATACTTTAATTGAAAGTTGTACAAAACTTTTCAATGATGAAATGACCATCGCCCAGAGAGCTTGGGAAAAGCATGTGGGAAGAATGGATGATCCTTTTTGGGGTGAAGTAAAAGGTAACAACCGGCAGAAGCAGGAAAAGGTAATGGAAAGAATCAACTATATTATTGATCATAAAACCTGGTGGAATGTTTTCTTTCATTATAAGCACGAACTGGTCTTTGAGATAAGAGAGAAAGAAGGTCATGGAATCCGCTGGAGCCATGGTGGCACACAACTTATAGGTTTTCTTGAGACCTTTATCAATGAATAAATCTCTTCTGCGTAAATAGATTACGTATAGAGTTATAAACTTTGCCAATTAAATTTAAAAAAATGAATAACTACATTGATATTGGCATTAATCTGACCAATAAGCAGTTCTACAATGAACAAGACGAAATTATCAACAGAGCTCTGGATAACGGAGTAGAGCAAATGATCCTCACCGGAACGAGTGTAAGAGGAAGTAAAGAATCAGCCGAAATAGCTGAAGATTACCCTGGAATTCTATTTTCAACCGCAGGAATTCATCCTCATGATGCAAAATCTTTCAACGATCAAAGGATCAACGAGCTCAGAAAACTCTTAAAATACTCCCATGTAGTTTCCATAGGAGAGTGCGGGTTGGATTTTGACCGGGATTTTTCACCAAGGCCTGTTCAGGAAAAATGTTACCGTGCCCACCTTGAGTTGGCAATTGAAGTCAATAAACCTCTCTTCCTTCATGAAAGAGCTGCGTTTACAAGATTTAATGAAATCACAGATGAATATCTTCCCTCACTTCCTGAAGCAGTCGTTCATTGCTTCACAGGGACTTTAGAAGAAGCGAAAATTTACCTTGACAAAGGATTCTACTTGGGATTTACGGGAGCCATCAGTGATGAAAAGAGATTTAAGCATTTAGAAGACGTCATCAAATATGTTCCTCTTGGCAGGATGATGATTGAAACCGATGCTCCTTTTATGTTACCTAAAAATATGCCCCGGATTCAAAACAGGCGCAATGAACCTTCATTTTTACCGTATGTGGCCCAAACCATCGCTCACTTAAAGAAAATCAGCATTTCTGAAGTAGCAGATGAAACAACACGGGTCGCCGGAAAATTTTTCAGATTATAAAAAAGAGCTCTACTGATTTAGTAAAGCTCTTTTTTTATAGTTACATAAAAGGGATATTGCTTAAATGCTCTTCCATGCCGATTCCAAAGCCAGCTCGATCATAGGTTTCAAAGCCTTTTCCCTGTCGTCAGCAGAAATGTTCTCATGGGTAGGAATAATATCAGATACGGTAAGAATTGTCGCTGCATTTTTTCCTAAATGTTTTGCGTTGGCAAACAAACCAAAAGCCTCCATCTCTACGGCTAAACAATTATACTTTGTTGCAATAGCCGGGATATTCGGGTCTTTTCTGTAAAAAATATCACTACTGTGAATATTGGTTGCCTTGGCTTGTAAAGACATTTCCTTGGCAGTTTCATTGATGATATTGAAAATATTTCCTTGCGGTGCAATGATCTCCTCCTCAATTCCCCAGGCATATTTTGCATACGTGCTTTCACTCGCTGCATTTTCTACGATCAATACATCAAAAAGATTTAAATCCGTAGTATAAGCACCACAGGTCCCAATTCTGATGATCGTCTCTACATCATATTCCGTAAATAACTCATACGAATAGATACCGATACTCGGAAAGCCCATTCCACTGGCTCCAACAGTAATTTCTTTACCCTTATACATACCGGTATAATAAAACATTCCCCTGGTTTTGCTTACCAATTTTGCATTTTCTAAAAAATTCTCGGCAATGTATTGTGCACGAAGCGGATCTCCCGGCTGCAACACAACTTTAGCAATTTCTCCTTTTTTTGCACTGATGTGAATACTCATAATCATTTTTTAACATCACAAATATATCAACTTTAAAGGAAAAAATAAGTTGGGAATAGAGCATCATAAGCACTGAAAAATAAAAAAGATTATCTTTGCGACATAAAATTTATGAAACTACAAAGAGCACATATCAATGTAAATCTATGCAAAAGCCCTTCAATAGAAGGATTGTTTGGATATGATGAGATGATATGGAACGAGGCGAAATGTGCTTACTTTGAAAAATTATTTACTGTAAACCTGTAAAAATTAATCAAAATATAACAAAAAACGCCTCGATTTTCGGGGCGTTTTTTGTGTTTTAGGGAAGAAATTATTTAGAATGAAAAAAAATAACCATAAAAGTGAAAATTTTTTAATTAGCAATGAAACTTTAATACGATAAAATAGAGTGATAAGCAACCCGATGAGAGACAGTCATTTAGGTAAAAACAATATCTGCAAAACATTGCGGACAGGAATTTCTTATTTTAAAAATTGACAACAACTGCTTGATTTTCAGTGTTTTGCAATTTAAATTTATTTGTGAGTTTAAAAAATTCATATTTACTTTGCAACCGAAAATTAAAAGGAACAACATTTTCACTCATCAAAAAATAACTTGATTAAAAACAAGAAAAATAAAATGAAACAATTACACAACATATTCAATCCTTATTCAAGATTACACGGGCAGGAACCGATGGAGCTTGTATGTATTCTTGATAGTGAATTTGTGGATAAAAGGTGCTTATATACGTAGGTTTCTCATGACCTGATACGTTAAAATAGTATAGCACCTCCTGAAAAGAGGTGCTTTTTTTATGGTTTCTCTAGCTTATTTGGTAAAGCGTCGGTTTGTGGCACCGAAGAACAGGGTTCGATTCCCGGAGATACCCCAATTATAAAATCCCATAGCTCAATTGGTTGGAGCGTCGACCTGATACGTCGAAGGTTGAAGGTTCGAATCCTTCTGGGATTACCAATAAAAGTGAATGATCAATGGTTGATTTTTAAAAAATTGACAAGTAAAGCGGATTGACAGTTGACCATTTACATTTTAAAAACAATCTCATAGCTCAAATGGTTAGAGCACCGGTCTTTTAAACCGGGGAGTAGAGGTTCGAATCCTCTCGGGATCACAAAAAGGAGAGCAGGCAAATATTGGTTTGTTGCGGCTTACTGCTAATGAGTTCTACAACAGTAGTGAAGGTTCGATTCCTTTGCTCTCCGCAAAAAGGTCTATTGAGGTAATGGCAACCTGCCCGATTGTCTCTCGGGCACCGCGAGTTCGATTCTCGCATAGACCGCAAAGGTTCACGGAAAATTTCGGCTCCGACTGTCTCTCGGAAAAGAAATTGGAACTGAACCTCAAAAACTGGAAAGATAACGGTGGTTGTTTACCCGCCTTGGACGCGGGAGGTCATAGGTTCGAATCCTATTTTCCAGACAAAATTTGCTCCATTCGTCTAATGGTTCAGGACGCCTGCCTTTCGAGCAGTAAATGAGGGTTCGATTCCCTTATGGAGTACAAAAGATTTCGTAGCTCAAATGGCTAGAGTATCGGTTTCATACGCCGCAGGTTGAAGGTTCGAATCCTTCCGAAATTACAATGATTTTGTAGCTCAATGGCAGAGCAACGGCCTGTTAAGCCGAAGGTTGAAAGTTCGAATCTTTCCGAAATCGCAAATAACTGAATAGTAATTGTTTCAAAGGAGAAAGTGAAAGTTTGTCAAGCGCAGAAGCTCTTTACATCAAAAATACAAACAGACAAGCTTTTCTTGCTCCAAAATGATGGTTCGCCGAAGTGGAAGAGTCGGGACGGTCTGCAAAACCGTTGCAAAGCTGAGTGGGTTTTGAAATGTGAAACATTCGCGAATTCAAATAAAAAACAATGGTTATGAGCAATCCCATAACCATCTCTAGTAACAAAATGAGATAAGTTCAGAAGAAAAATTAAAGTTTGTCGGGCGCAGAAGTTCTTATATCAAACAAAAAATACAGACAGGCTTTAAATTTTCTTCAAAGTAAATCAGAGAATTACTTATTACTTATTATTCATTTAAAAAGGAAGTGCGCCGGAGCTGGAGAGCCGGGGCAGACTGTAAATCTGCTGCTTTATTGCTGAGTAGGTTCGAATCCTACCACTTCCACCATGCAACTGATAATGTAATGGCAGCATGCAGGAAATATACTCTTGTTGTTCAGGTTCGACTCCTGGTCAGTTGATTTTTTAATAACACAAGTCAAAATAAAATAAAAAGGAGAAGGGATGGTTTGTCAAGCGCAGAAGATCTTTACAAATATTACTAACAGGCATATTTTTATAAACAGGCTTTCTCTAACCTTATCATGAATAATGAGTAATAGGCAATACGCAAGTATTTCAATTTTAATATTACTAATCTATTACTCATTACTCAAAAAAATGCAGGAATGGCGGAACTGGCAGACGCACTTGATTTAGGCTCAAGGTATTGGGGGTTCAAATCCCTCTTCCTGTACAAAACACCTCTCTATTCCAACTGGCAGAGAAAACGGTCTTAAACTCCGTATAGTCCCGGTTCGAATCCGGGGAGAGGTACAAAAAGGATCAGTGGTGTACAAGGTGTGCATGTTTGTCTGAAAAACAAAAGGGAGCCGTTCGATTCGTTTCTGATCCACAAAAAATAATGATTCGTAGTGTAATGGGTCAGCACACAAGACTTTGACTCTTGTAGTTTAGGTTCGAGTCCTAATGAATCAACAAAAATACTCTGATAGTATAAAGGTAGCACGTCAGTCTCCAAAACTGATGGTATAGGTTCGAATCCTGTTCGGAGTGCAAAAAGAGAAATAACAATTTACTATTCAATTATCAGCGATCATTTATCAATTATAAAAAATATGTAGAATTTAAAATGTAAAACAATGGAAACGCAACAAGAAACATGGCAAAACTTACATGGAAAATTATTCCATCAACCTATCACACAGCTGGTAGAAGAAGCCATCATCCGCGAACAAGCCAATGGACACCGACTGAAAGTTTGTGTGGGTTCAGACTCACACGTATATGGTGATGCTATTAATTACGCTACTGCAGTAGTATTTATTCGTGAGGGAAAAGGAGCGTTTACCTTTATCAGAAAAGAAAGAGAGATACAAAGTATCAGTATCAAAGAACGAATGCTGAATGAAGTCAACAAATCTGTAGAAATTGCTTATGCCATCTGTTCTATTCTTGACATGTATGGCGTGGAAATGGAGGTGCACGCAGACATCAATACCGATCCGGAATTCAAATCAAACTCAGCATTGAAAGATGCCATGGGATATATTCTGGGAATGGGATATGTGTTCAAGGCTAAACCTTATGCTTTCGCAAGTTCCAATTGTGCAGATATGGTGGTTTAATCCTTTTAAATAAATAACAATCTTAAAATAAAAAATTATGAGACGAGAAGTATTACAAAGATTCCTTACGAATACCGATGAAACCGGAAGATTCATTGTAAAATCTTCCGTCACAGGAATTACCTATTTCGTAGAACCTCTATACAAAGGAAAAACTGCATCTTGGGGAGACATTAATCCCGCCACAAAGCAGTTGGAAGGAAATTACGGAAGTAAAAACACCGGAGCTGTCAAAGAAAGAGAATCCCTGTTAACAGAAGAAAACGGATTTATGAATGTCGGTTACTTCAAAGGAAGTCCTTTCGGGGAAATTGACAGACGTGATAAGGAGCATGAAGAAAGAATGAACTTGAATTAAATAATAAACAATGGAAATGACAAAAAGATTATTGTTTTTAGATGATGTAAGATATCCTATTGAGGTATATCATTACACAAAACAGGATATTTTTCTCAGAAAAGACTGGCATATTGTTCGGAATTATGATCAATTCGTTAACAGGATCTTAGAAAAAGGGATTCCTGAAATAATTTCTTTTGATCATGACCTTGCAGATGAACATTATCTGAAACAGGATTCTAATGAGTATATTGAAAAAACGGGCTACGATTGTGCGAAATGGCTGGTAGAATATTGTTTGGATCATCAAACAGAATTACCGCAATTCTATTGTCATTCCATGAATCCTATAGGAAAAGAGAACATTCTTCATCTTCTAAAAAATTTTAAAAAATTGTAATCAATAGGAAACAATTAAAATATCAAAACAATGAAACCCAATATATTTTTTACGGCGGACCATCATTTTGGCCACGCCAATATTATAAAATTTTCAGAGAGGCCCTTCGAGTCTCCGGAACACATGAATGAAGAGCTCATTAAAAGATGGAATGAGAAAATAAAGGAAAATGATATCGTTTATCACTTGGGAGATGTCAGTTTAGGGAAACCGGATTTTACCAAAGAAGTCCTGGATCAGCTGAACGGCAAAATCCACCTGATAAAAGGCAATCATGAATATTCCGCCCTTCGTGTTCCGGGTCGGTTCGAATGGATAAAAGATTACGATGAAATATACATCGAAGACGAAGAGGCAAAAACCGGAAAACAGAAGATTACACTTTTGCATTACTCCATGCGCACCTGGAACGGTTCACATCGTGGAACATGGCAATTATATGGCCATTCACACGGAACTTTACCTGATGATGAGATGAGCTTAAGTCTTGATGTAGGAGTAGATTGTCATAATTTCTATCCCATCTCTTACGAAGAAGTGAAGGAATTAATGAAGAAAAAGAGATGGGAGCCGCCTTTTGCTCCCAGAAATTAAATTTTTTACGATGAAAAGCTCCCTTGATGGGAGTTTTTTATTTGTTTTTGCTAATCATGGGTGTCAAAATTGAGACTGGTCCTTAAAACTTTTATCTAGTTCTTTGTTTTAAGAACCCATTCTTCATAAGATATTACACCGAGCTCAGGCTTTCCTTCACCCTCCAGAATTGAAATGAATTCCAGTTGATTCCCGTCCGGATCTTTAAAGTAAATGGCTAAAGCAGGCATCCAGGCAAAAACCATCGGCTTTTCAATACCGTCTTTCAGAAAATTATAAGGTTTTAAATTCCGGTTTTTCAGAAAATCTACAGAGTATTGCAGAATATCATTTTCATCTGCGGAAAAAGCAAAATGTCTTGGCTGCAGATTCTCTTTCTGTTCCCATAATCCAAGCATAGCTTGCTTTTCTTTTCCGATCCATAAAAAAGCAATCGGGCGTGTCTCGTCCCTGTGGGCGAGCTTCAATCCTAATATTTCTGTATAAAATGCAATAGCACTTTCCAAATCGCTTACCTGAATATGAGTTTCATATAATCCTGTGATCATGATCTTACTTTTAATACAAAGCTAGAAAACGGATTATCAAAAATGAAAAAACTCCCATTTCTTTAATGAAAATAAAAGATAGACACTTTATATCTCATCTTAACTCCCTTTTTAACAGGAAATTACTAAAAAATTATTTTTTTTTTAATTAAAATTTTACTACGCAAATACACTGCGTAATTCTATTTTTACTTTGCATCAGAAATCAGAGAGGAGGTGATGATCTTCCGTTTGTTTAACATTAAAAACAGTAACTCATGAAATTTAATTTTTTAAGAAAAGAGAAAAATGTAGTGGCGAACTACGAAGGTGCAAAAGCGTTTACAATGACGCCTGCTGAAGAATTGTATAGTGCTGTTGTTACAACAGGATTATCAAACACAACTTATGAAAAAGGAAATGACAGACTGCAAAGAATCCAGTCTCTGATTAAGAAAAATGATCCTGAATTCGTAGCCAAGCTGGCTGTATACGCAAGAAACGATATGTATCTGCGTTCCATTCCTTTGGTTTTGGCAACCGAATTGGCAAAACAAACTTCAGGTACCGACCTGGTAAGCAAAACTATTGATGGTGTTGTTAAAAGAGCCGATGAAATTACGGAATTATTAGCTTACTATCAATTGGCGAACGAAAGAACGGAAACCAAAAAGTTGAATAAGCTTTCAAAGCAGATTCAGAAAGGTCTGGTAAAGTCATTCAATAAGTTTGATGAATACCAGTTTGCCAAATACAACAGAAAAGCTGAAGTTACGCTGAAAGACGCTTTGTTTCTGGTACACCCGAAAGCAAAAGATGAAGATCAGCAAGCTATTTTCAATAAGATCGTAAATGATACGTTGGATACCCCTTATACATGGGAAGTTGAACTTTCAGTTCTGGGTCAGACAAAATTTGCTGATGAAGCAGAAAGAAAATCAGCTTTCAAAAACAAATGGGAAGAACTGATTTTTAGTAATAAGCTTGGTTATATGGCTACTTTACGTAACCTTAGAAATATTCTGGAAGCGGAAGTTTCTTCTGAAGCCATGGAAAAAGTATGCAGATACTTATCGGATGAAAAAGCGGTTAAAAGCTCAAAACAATTGCCATTCAGATTTTTGGCTGCGTATAGAGAATTGAAAACAATCCATTCAAAATACCTGTCATCAGTATTAGAAGCATTGGAAAATGCGGTAATGGTGAGTGCTCAGAACATTAAAGGTTTCGGTTTCGATACTTCGGTGGTAATTGCAGCTGACGTATCCGGTTCTATGCAACAGCCGGTTTCTGCGAAAAGTAAAGTTTTACTATACGATATCGGTTTGTTGATGTCGATGATCTTGCAGTCACAATGTAAAAATGTGGTTACAGGTATCTTTGGTGACACCTGGAAGAGAGTTCCGATGCCTAAAAATGGTATTTTAAGAAACGTCAATGAATTCTATAAGCGTGAAGGTGAAGTAGGGTATTCCACCAACGGTTATCTGGTAATCGAAGATCTGATCAGAAAAAGAGAAAAAGCTGATAAAATTATGATCTTCACCGATACCCAACTGTGGAACAGCAGCGGAACCCGTAATTCTTTTGAAGATTCATGGAACCGTTACAAAGCCATTGCGCCCAACGCGAAATTGTATATTTTTGATTTGGCAGGTTATGGCAGACAACCTTTAGATATCAAACAAAATGATGTATATCTGATTGCTGGCTGGTCCGACAAAATCTTCGATGTACTGAATGCTTTGGAAGACAGAAAATCTGCCGTAGCAATGATTAAAAAAGTAGTGCTGTAAAAGGCACTGCTTTTAAATAAAAACTAATAACCATTAACTATAAACTGGCATAACCGATGCCGTAAGAAAAGAAATCCTTCGACTTCGAATTGAAAATGAGTCTTTTCGCTGTATCGCTCGGTTTATATAACCAATGTCGTAAATAAGAGTTCCATCGTCAAACTTTCACTTTGAAAAAACTCTTATTGACTGTTACTTGGTTTTTTTTAATATTACTACGTAAAAACAGTGCGTAGTTACAATATAAATTTGTAATCAGAAAAACACTAACCATTATATATAAATATCAAGTGTCGTTTTAGAATCATACTTCGATTGGTTAATCATTGGGTCGCAGGTTCGATTCCTGCCTTTTCCCTCGAAAAGGAGAAGTAGCTCAGCAGGTAGAGCAAATGGAAAGATAAGATTCTATGATTATTACCTTGATTTAAAAAATAAAGAGTGCCGTAGAGAAGGCTTACTTCGATAGGAAATTAGATGTAAATCTAAAAAATGTGTATTTTCCCGAATAACAGTAAGGAATGGATACATGTCTGTCTTTTCGCCTTTTGCCTCTTTTCAAAGAAACTATCAATACAATCAGGTGCCGTAGTACAGAAATACTTCGTTCCAGACCGGCAATACAGGTTCGATTCCTGTTTGTTGAAAAACAATCGTCTAAATGGAAGGACTCCGGAGAAAAGGTTCTGTGTGAAAATTGCCCTGATGTTGATAAAAGAGTGCCGTAGAGAAAACTTACTTCGGTTCATTTGGTTCGACTCCAGAAATAAACCTGAAAAGGTTTGTACAATTAGTTTTCTCGTTTTTTGCCTCTTTAATTTTAAAAGCTTTAGCAAATAAGTGTCGTAGAGAAAAGTTCCTTCGTACTAACGGTCCTAAGGTAGCGTAATTCGGGCGACCGAACGAGTGAAGTTGGGTTGAAAGCCAACCGGGTAAAAGTTTTCATAAGAAAATGCAAGTCTCTTGAAGATGTAGAATTACCGGTTCACTGCCCATTATCGGTAAGAACGACGCTTTTGAAAAAAAAGCAAACTTTTTTCGCCTGTTTCCTTATTTGCATTAAAAAATAAACAAGTGCCGTAGAATAGTGTTACTTCGCTCATCACGACGGGGTCGCGGGTTCGAGTCCCGCCTCTTCCACACTAAAACAGGAAGAGTAGCTCAGATGGTTAGAGCACGACATTACGCTTTTTGATAATTGCCTTGTTTAAAAAATTAAAAGTGTCGTAAAGAAAAGTTTCATCGTTCGTCACTATTGGGGAGGAATAACGAAGTCGGTAACGCCGGCAAGGTTAACCGGTTCGATTCCGGCGTTGACAGCGCCCCGCTTAAAGATCTTTTCTTGCCTATTACCTTTTTTAAAACTCTGATAAAATTATTTTATCAGAGTTTTTTTATCTGGAAATAAAAAACCGGTAAATTATTTACCGGCTATGCTATATACTTTGAATTTCTTCTTCAAACATTCTCCTCCATTTGGTGATGGTAGTTCTGCTTATCTTGTATTTTTTAGACATATAACTTGTGGAAAAACCATGTTTGTCCTGGTAATGTAAAAGCTTAAGTATGGTTTGTTTATCATAGGTTCTGAGCTTCTGATTGTTTTGCTGCTTTTCTTTAGACTGCTTGAAAATTTTTTCATTAAGCTTCAGCACATCTTCAGTCGTATTAAGTTTGCTAAGCAATCTTTTGATACTTGGATCTTTTAATTTCTCAGGATGTTCTTTTTTAAGAATATCATGAAAAATTTTTTTATAATTAGGACGCATTAGATGTTTGTGTGTTATTTATTGTTATTCCTTATTTTCTGTAACCAGCGGTGCAAAGTACTTTTAGGAATAGAATATTCCTGTATGATTTCATTGTGGGTCATCTCGCCGGAAAGGATTTTACCGATGATAAAGTCCTTAATCTCCTGAGTATAGATATTTTTTCTGAAATAAGGAATCTTATCAGATTTTGGAGTGTCGTTTTTATTTACCGCTGCCGGAGGAGCATATAAGATAAGATGTGAGCTGTACAGCCTGAAAAAATCATATTCCAGTAACTTGCTCCATCTTAATAGTAAATCGGTATCTATTGATTTGCTGTGGTAAACCTTTTCAATAAACTCTTCATCCCTGTTAAGAAAATTACAGATTCTCTCCATTGTAATTTCCTTTTCCTCCACTCTTTCTTTAATAAAGTGACCTATATGTATATCTTTATATAACATTTAACGATTAAATATTTTTGATTAACAGTGAAAAAATAAATAGGGATTATAATTACTCAGACTAGGTGAAAATGTGCCATATCATACCCATGTGTTATACATTATTTAGCTATAATCATCATACACATACTTCTTATTGTATTCTCTCAACTTCATTCCAATTTTCATCCTATAGAGAGGAATAACACCCCTATTAAAGCTTTTTCATGCACATCCTTTTTAATTATTGATTATTATGGAAATTTTCTTAATTGTCTTGTAATTCTAGAAAATAATCAATGTGTTGTGTTCAAATATAAAAAAAATAGAAATTAAATAAAAAAAATAATTAAAAAAATAATGTTAAAAACTTCAATAATAAATCCATAAAAGGTGATATAATGAGGGTGTTTTCTATTATTCAGGGGAAAAAATTAAACGAATACGATGTTAAAGTATTCTTAATAAAAAGAACAAAAAATTAAAAACTTAATAGCAATCAAGTTATATATAAATGATGTAAAAGCGACAATTCCCTCCAACAAATAAATGGAATAATAGTAATTGCAGAAGTAATTTGAAGTGAATACCTTTGCCACTCTATGAATACCTATTTATTTGATTTTTCAAAAAAAATAAATTATAAAAACGAATTACTGGCAGGGTTTACAGTAGCCATGACCATGATTCCGGAGTCCCTGTCTTTTGCTATTCTGGCTGGTCTTTCACCACTGACAGGTTTGTATGCTGCTTTTATGATGGGACTGGTTACCGCAATATTGGGTGGGCGTCCCGGCATGGTTTCCGGCGGAGCCGGAGCTACCATCGTAGTTTTGATAGCATTGATACAGTCTCATGGCGTGCAATATCTTTTGGCAACGGTAATTCTTGCCGGGGTTTTCCAAATGACAGTTGGGGTATGTAAACTCGGAAAATTTGTAAGATTAATTCCTCAACCGGTAATGTATGGTTTCCTCAACGGATTGGCGGTGATTATTTTCATGGCCCAGATTGAACAATTTAAAATAACGGATAATGGCGCTTCCCGATGGATCCAAGGAACTAATTTATATATAATGGGAGGTTTAACTGCTCTCACCATTGCCATTGTTTACTTTTTTCCAAAGATCACGAAGGCCGTTCCTGCGTCATTAGTAGCTATTGTATTGGTCTTTGCTGTTGTTTTCGGATTTAATATACATACTAAAACGGTAGCGGATATAGCACATATCAGTGGAAAGCTTCCGGCTTTTCAGATTCCTCAGATTCCCTTCTCTTTGGAAACACTAAAGATTATTTTTCCCTATGCTCTGGTAATGGCCGGCGTAGGCTTAATAGAATCTCTGCTTACTTTATCCATGGTAGATGAAATTACAGGGACTAAGGGAAGTGCTAATAAAGAATCAGTTGCGCAGGGAATTGCCAATGTTACCAATGGTTTTTTCGGAGGAATGGGCGGGTGTGCAATGGTAGCCCAGACGCTGGTCAATCTTAATGCAGGCTCGAGGGCAAGGCTTTCAGGAATTATTGCTTCCATCACTATTTTGATTATTATTCTGGTAGGAGCCCCACTTATTGAAAAAATTCCGATGGCGGCTTTGGTAGGGGTGATGATGATGGTGGCAATCAGCACATTTCAATGGGTTTCCATCCGGATTGTCAATAAAATGCCTAAATCGGACATATTCGTTGGAGTTACCGTAGCGCTCATAACAATCGTTTTGCATAATCTTGCATTGGCTGTTTTGATTGGGGTCATCATTTCAGCACTGGTTTTTGCATGGGATAATGCCAAAAGGATCAGAGCCAGAAAATACATGGATGAAAAAGGAATAAAGCATTACGAAATTTTCGGACCTTTATTTTTTGGTTCTGTAACAGCATTTGCTGATAAGTTTGATCCCGTGAATGATCCGGATGAGGTAATTATAGACTTTAAAGAGAGCCGGATTGTGGATATGAGTGCTATTGATGCTTTAGATAAGCTGTCGAAGCGCTATGCTCAACAGAATAAAACGGCTCGTCTACGTCATTTAAGTGAAGACTGTAGGAAAATGCTTAAAAATGCCGAAGCAGTCATTGAAGTAAATATTGAAGAAGATCCTACTTATAAAGTAATGCCCGAGAAATAAAGAAAAAATTTTAAAGAAATGATAATAACCAACAAGGACTGTAATTATTTTTACAGCCCTTGTTTTTTAGGTTACTAATGCATTGATAACGAAATCAGGCACTAAGGCATAATGCGATAATTTCATGCTGATGGAAGCCCTGCCGCTTGTTAATGTTCTCAAATCGGAAATATATCCGAAAGTGGAAGCTAGAGGAACTTCTGCGGTGAAAATTTTTCTCCCTGATCTTTCATCAATGGAAGTGATGATTCCTCTTCTCTTATTGATGTCAGCGGTTATCACGCCAGTATATTCCTCGATACTTTGAATTTCGACCTGCATGATCGGTTCTAAAAATTTCGGCTTACATTCTTTGGCTGCTGCTCTGAAACCGTCTCTTGCCGCCATTTCAAAATCATAAGCTGAAGAATCCTGAACATGAGTAGATCCGTCAAAAAGGGTGATCTTCATGCTCTCTAACGGATAGCCCTTCAATGGACCATTTTCCATGGCTTCCCTGAACCCTTTTTCAATATAAGGAATAAATTCACCCGGAATCACACCTCCTTTAATCCGGTTAATGAATTCAAGCCCTGCATCATTATTTTCTTTCGGTCCTATTTCAAAAGTGATGTCGGCAAAATGTCCGCTTCCTCCACCTTGCTTTACCAGCTTTTCACGATGAATTCTGGTCTCCGTTAAAATTTCCTTATAAGAAACTTTAGGTTCTCCCTGATTAACTTCAATTCCATAATTCAGACGTATTTTTTCCAAAGTTACTTCGAGATGCAATTCACCTAAACCGCTCAATAAAGTTTCCCCGGTTTGAGAATCTCTTTCAACAACTAATGAAGGATCTTCTTCCTGAATTTTAGACAAAACCAAACCGAAAGATTTCTCATCCTGATTGGTTTTGGGTTCAATGGAAACCCTGATAACCGGCGCAGGAATTGTGATGGATTCCAATAGCACAGGTTTTTCCACTGGACATAATGAATCTCCTGTTTTAGCATCTTTTATCCCCGTTAAAGCCACGATATCTCCGGCTTTTCCTTCATCAACGGATAAGGTCTTGTCAGACTGCATCTTCAGAATCCTCGAAACCCTGAAGCTTTCACAGGTTCTTACATTCAGAATGGTATCTCCGGATTGTATTCTTCCGGAATAGATTCTCAACATGGCCAGTTTACCCATATGCTTATCGATCATTACCTTGAAAACCAGTCCTGAAAAAATCTCTTCTGCATTTCTTGCTATTTCAATATCTTCTTCAGTAACGGTATTCTTTCCTTGTATTAAAGGCAACTGATCCGGTGAAGGCAGATAAGTGACAATAGCATCAAGCAAAGGCTGAACTCCTTTATTTTTAAAGGCAGATCCGCATAAAACAGGAACAACAGCCCTTGAGCGGCAATTTCTTTGGATGCTTTCAATAATCATTTCTTCTGAAATCTCATTTTGAGAATCGAGGAAAATGTCCAGGAAAATCTCATCAGATTCTGCAAGAGTTTCCATTAATTTTACTCTGTATTGCTCAGCTTCCATTTTATAATTTTCCGGAATTTCTTTTTCAGCAATGGTTTCACCGGTTTCATCTGTCCAGTATAAAGCTTTTTGTCTGATCAGATCAATCACTCCTTCAAAGTTATCTTCGGCCCCTATTGGGATTTGTAAAGCCAAAGGAACGGCATTCAATTTTGTCTGAATTTCCTTAACAACTGCAAAGAAATCTGCTCCGATCCTGTCCATTTTATTGATGAAGCAGATTTTTGAAATTCCGTGTTTCTCAGCTTGGAACCATACATTTTCTGTCTGTGGCTGTACTCCCGAAGAAGCACAAAATACTGCAACAACGCTGTCCAAAACCCTTAATGAACGTTCAACTTCTACCGCAAAATCAATGTGTCCGGGAGTATCAATAATATTGATATTACAGACATTCTGATCCTTTTTCCATTGAGTGGAGATAGCTGCGGAAGAAATGGTGATTCCACGGTTTTTTTCCTGGATATCTTTATCCATAGTGGTATTTCCTTCGTCTACATTTCCGATCTTATGAATTAATCCGGTGTAGTAAAGCAATCTTTCCGTTAAAGTTGTTTTTCCTGCATCTACGTGTGCTATAATCCCTATATTTCGTGTGTTGTATTTCATGTTTTTGTATTTAAATATTGATAATTTGGACTTCTGTATGAAGCCCTGATGTTAAAACCTGGAAATAGGGTAGCAAAAAAGACCTATCTGAACAGATAGGTCTTCCATATATTTTGTAAATAAAGATCTATGTTATTCAGATAAATAATTAGTGCTACCAAAGTACACCGCTCTGATAGGATTGCTTACTGTAATAATATTTATCATTTTTGTTGACATTGTTGATTTTTAGTCGGTGCGAAATTAGAGATTTTTTTTTATTGTCAAAAATTTTTGGAATATTTCTGTGAATTTATATTTTTCAGAATTTAAATCAACGAATTGAGATGAATCATAAAATATCTTAAAACTGAGTATGATATTCATGCATTAATTTTAAAAATTCTATCTTTGGAATCTATTGAATGATTCAATTAAAAACTAATGATAAAAAAATAAATCTTTTTCAAGAAAGAGCTAAATAAAACTTTTAACTTGTAACATTTTGAAAACAGATATCGACATTCACAACCACTGTCATTTTTCTTTTGACCTGTGGCTTACCTTAATCAAATCTCATCCTGAATTTAAAGCAAAAAGAGTTGAGCTGTTCACCTCATTTTTCAACATTGATAAACCAACTGAAGAAATTACGAAGGTTGTAAAATATTATGATGATTTGTGTAATACAATCAATGAAGTAATTGGCGGGAATATTGATACTTTTGAAATTTATTTATTGATTTTAAGTGCACTGAACATTAATGTAAAAGAGGTAAATAAAGAAAAATTAAACGAATTTTATCAGAAAAGCGAAGATCTTTTTCTGGAATACAGACCTATTGTGATTTTTGAAAATTTACATCAGTTTTTTGACGAAATCAAAAATCAGGGAAAAACAATTAATATCTTAAGCAATACAGGATTTATCAAAGGCAAAACAATGAGGAAATTTCTGATGGGAGAAAATCTGGATCAATATATTGATTTCCATATTTATTCGGATGAGATGAATTGCTCAAAACCCAATCCCCTTATTTTTCAGGAGGTTAAAAATAACATCAAAGAAAATCTTGCCATGAGCCAGGTTTTACATATCGGGGATAATCTGATTGCTGATTATCATGGCGCAAAGAACTTTGGTTTCAACGCACACTTACTTAAACACTAAATCAACATGAATAGGAGATACAGCTTACACCACATTCATTCGGCGGATGAATTCACTTTTTCGCCTGCGGAATACAGCTATTTCAAATATGGCGATAAGTCGTATGCGGAAAAATTTGCAAAAGAACTGTTTGACGGATTTATTTCTGAAAATGAAGACCTTTTACATACAAATAAAGAAATTGTAGTGTTGCCAAGTCCTTATATGGCGATTCCTACAGCTTCCAATTTTTTATGTTTCTATTTTAAAAAACAACTGGATTTCTATTTATTCCAAAAAGGAAAAAAAACCAGTATCTTATCAAAAATCAATCGTAATCATACTTATATTACAGATTATGGGAATCTTAATTTTGAGGATCGTAAAAATCTGATTGCCAATGACACCTATTATATTGATAAGGATTTTTTAAGAGGAAAACTTTGTATTTTTATAGACGATATCAAAATTACAGGCAGCCATGAATTTACCGTTCATAAAATTCTTAACGAATATGATGTAAAAGCAGATTTTGTGTTTCTGTATTATGCTGAGCTTATGAATTTTGATATTGATCCTAAAATTGAGAATTTTTTCAATTACTATGCAGTGAAAAATATTGATCATATTGCTGAAGTAATGGTAAGACCCAGTTTTCAGTTTAATACAAGGATCGTAAAATATATTTTAGGGTTAGAATCAAGTAAATTTGAATATCTTTCGTCTAAAGTAAAAAAGGAGCAGATGGATCATTTATTGGAATTGGCGATCAGTAATAATTATCATTTAATAAAAGAATACGAAAATAATATAAATACATTAACACAAACAGAACTATACTATGGCTATTAATTTACAGAAAGGACAAAGAGAAAATATAAATGCACCTAAATTTATAGTAGGTTTAGGATGGGATATCAATAATACTTCTACTGGAACTGCGTTCGATTTGGATGCATCCCTGTTTTTATTGGGGGAAAATAAAAAGTTGGTTTCGGATAGTCATTTTGTTTTTTATAATAATCTTGAGTCGCCGGATAAGGCTGTGATTCATTCAGGAGATAACTTAACAGGTGACGGAGCAGGAGATGACGAGCAAATTAAGATTGATCTTACTAAAATTGATTCTGCAATAAAGGAAATCACCATTGTGGTGACAATTCATGATGCGGATGCCAGAAAACAAAATTTCGGACAGGTAAGAAACTCTTTCATCAGGATTTTTAATCCGGATACCAATGAAGAACTTTTAAAATATGAATTGGATGAGGATTTCTCTATCGAAACAGCTGTAGAATTTGGAAGAATCTACAACAGAAACGGGGAATGGAAATTTGAAGCTGTAGGAAGCGGACAAAGAGAAGGACTAGAGAAATTTGTAGAAATCTATCAATAATTAATCATGGATAATCAACCCAATCAACCCATTGATCCACTTGGATCAATTGAACCTCTTAAAACATTTGAACCCGCTCAGCCAAGCCAGCCTGCTCAAGGTGCTGTTCCGGTTCTTGTAGACAGAGACGGAAATGTAAACCTTACCCAGATCCAGGAAGAAGAGCGTCAGCGATATGAGGCTCTTGCTAATTCTATTGATGAAACCAATCCGGGATCCATTGTGAATTTTGGTTCGGATCTGCAGAAAACACTGGCTAACCAGAGCGACAGCTTCTTAGGAAATGTAAGACGATCAAACTCGGGAGAAGTTGGAGAACTGATCAATAATTTATTGGTAGAGCTCAACTATGTTGATGTTGATGAATTGAATAACACCAATAAAGTAAAGGGATTTCTGAGCAGATTGCCATTCATGAAAAAAGTAATGACACAGGTGGAAAATCTTTTTGCGAAATATGATAAGATCGTAAATAATATTGATCAGATTTCACATAAAGTAAACGCCGGGATTATTACTTCTTCTAAAGATAATGCAGTTTTACAGACGATTTTCGACAGCAATATCAATTCCATCAAACAAATAGAAGATCTTGTGATTGCAGGAAATCTAAGAATGGAAAAAGCCGGGCAGGAACTTGCCGAAATGGAAGCCAATGCACAGAATTATGCCGATTATCAGATTGCTGATAAAAGGGATTTCATAGCAAGATTAGACAGAAGAATGGCAGATCTTAAAGTAGTTCGTCTGATCATGATGCAGTCTCTTCCGCAAATCAGGCTGGTGCAAAATAATAATGTTTCCATTGCTGAAAAAGCCCAAACGATTCTTACCACAACATTACCGGTTTGGAAAAATCAGCTTTCATTGGCAGTAGCCATGTACAGGCAACAGCAGAATATTGAAATTCAACAGAAAGTATCTTCCACAACAGAAGAGATTTTAAGAAAGAATGCGGAACGTCTGGGACAGAACTCAAGAAATGTGGCAAAAGCTAATGAACAAACCATTGTATCTGCCGAAACATTGAGAGAAACAACCACTATGCTGATCAATACGTTGAATGAAGTGAAACAAATCCAGAAACAAGGTGCAGAAAATAGAAGAAAACTGGATCAGGACCTGCAAACACTGGAACACGAATTAAAAGCAAATATCAGAGGTTAATACAGTATACAAGTGAATGAAGAAGCTGTAAGCATAATGTCTCAAAGCAAAAGAAGATTAACGAAGCTTAAACTTCTTTCGAATTTCTTTGAAAATGTTGATATAATATCGATTTATATTAAAACGGATATTATACATAAGTTATTTGAAGAAAACAAGACATTGGATTATAATAAGCTGGAGCTTTTTCATCTGCAATATACAGACAGCCTTATAGAGTTGCTGAATAAGATTAAGAAGAAAAAAGAAACGGATCTATTGGCTGTCATCAATGAAATTAATGTCAATAACCAGTATATTTCCGCCTTTGAAGAAAAGAAAGTAGATAGTTTTGAAATTGACAGGAAAATGTATAGTGGTACATTTTCCCAGCATTTGAAGGCATTATATAAAGACCTTACGGAGGATAAATTTACCCTGAACTGGAATGATGTTCTATATTTTCAAAAAAAATATGCGGCAGAGTTTTACAGAACAGAAGCGGATGAAACAAAACTGAAATCTCACCCGGTTCCTTCTTATCAGTATCAGGATTATTCCATAGAAAGAAAGTTATTGGGTAAGCTCAATATACAGAATTTCAAAGTCCGTTTTGTATGTGGTTTCCGGATCGACAGGAATGAATATGAATTATTCAGAATATTTCAGTCTGACGAACATTTTATATTCAACGTTGAAGAGAAAAAACTGTATCTGATTGACGATGAATTGTCTTATCTCAATACTTCGGAAAATGAATCCAATCAGATCTCAATCATCAATCAGCTGAAGAGAAAAAACGAAGAGCTGGAGGAAACTATCCACGAAAGGAAACGTACACTGCCCGATAAGGTTGATTCCGTTTTGAAGGACTATTTACGGAATCTGGAGAATATTGATATCATGAACCAAATATTTGATGTGAATGAAGAAACAAATATTTTGCGTGCCATGCTTAATCTGAATATAAATAATTAATGAAAAGCAAAACAAATTTTGCCTAAGAAAATAATAATAAAAACATAAAAAAAATGGCTATTAATTTACAAAAAGGTCAAAGAATTAACCTGACAAAAGAAAACGGGACGGCTCTTACGCAGGCTTGTGTAGGAATAAACTGGGGGGCTATTGAAAAAAAGGGACTCTTTGGAACAAAAAGAGAAGCAGTGGATCTGGATGGAAGCTGTATTTTATATGATTCAAACAAAAATGCTACTGAAATAATTTATTTTGGAAACCTGAAATCTAAAAACGGATCTGTAAAACATAGCGGAGATGACTTAACAGGAGATGTGAACGGGGATGACGGATTGGATAATGAAGTAATCACGGTAGACTTTAGCCAGCTTGAACCTAATGTAGAGCATGTGGCAATGGTTCTGAACAGCTATAAAGGACAGGATTTCGGAACAATCCCTTTTGCTTCCATCCGTATTTATGAAGGTTCTCCAACCAATGTAAGGGAAGTTTTTGCAAAATATGATATAGCGAATGATGCTTCTTTCAAAGGTCATGTTGCTATGGTAATGGGAGTGTTTTATAAGAGAAACGGAGAATGGAAATTCAACGCTATTGGAGATCCTACTACGGATAAAAAATTGCAGGAAACCATTCAGACGGTTCAGCAAAAATATTTGTAAGAATTTATACAATCTAAAATAATGTAAAGTGGCAATATCTGTTATTACAGCTATTGCTTTTGTAATATAAATAATAACTATTAAAGTGGAACAAAGTCAAAGTATCTTGGATCTGCATCCCGGTTTGGTGTGGGGATTTGCTATAACGGTCGTCATTATGTTGCTCCTGGATTTAGGGGTTTTCAATAAAAAAAGTCATGAAGTATCTTCTAAAGAAGCCACGATCTGGTCTGTAGTATGGATTTCATTGTCCATGGTATTTTCAGGAGTTGTTTATTGGGTGTTTAATCAGGCTGAAGGCCATGAGCTTGCCGTGGAGAAATTCACGCAGTATCAGGCTGCCTATTGGATAGAAAAAGCCCTTTCGGTAGATAATTTATTTGTATTTATTCTGGTTTTCGGGTTCTTTAAAGTTCCCAAACATCTTCACCATAAGGTTTTATTCTGGGGAATCATCGGGGCACTGATATTCAGGGCTATCTTTATTTTTGCAGGAATCGGCTTGATTAATCTGACCTATCTGCCTGAGATGAATGTGTTTGGAGAGCCGGTAAAGATCAATATCGTAATGACCCTTTTCGGATTGTTTTTAGTGTATGCTGGAATCAAATCGTGGGGAGAAGGCCAGGATGATGATAATGAAGACTTTGGAGATACGCCGGGAGCTAAACTGATCAAAAGCTTCTGGAAAGTTTCCGATAATTATGATGGGGATAAATTTTTCACGGTCCAGAATGGGATCAAAATGGCAACCCCTCTTTTGGTAGTCGTAGGAGTTATCGAATTTACGGACGTTCTTTTTGCGGTAGATTCCATTCCGGCGATTTTTGCCATTTCAAATGATCCTTTCATCCTTTATACCTCAAATATTTTTGCTATTCTGGGGCTTAGATCTCTATATTTCTTGCTGGCTAACTTTATTCATATGTTTAGCAAGTTGCCGTATGGTCTGGCTATTATCCTGGCTTTTATCGGGGTTAAAATGTTAATCGCCCCGTGGATTCATATTTCATCGCCAGTTTCGTTAGGAATCGTAGGTGGAGTATTGCTGATATCGGTTCTTTTATCGATCATGTTCCCTGAAAAAGTGACAGGAGATAAAGAGTAACGGAAAATAAAATACAAATAAAAAGGCTTTACATTTTTGTAAAGCCTTTTTATTTGTATTTCAAGAGTTTATTGATCTTTAACCTTGTTTGCATGGAGACTTTATAAGCTTCATCGCGGAGCTTCTGTATTTTGCCGACAGGTTGGAATAAAGATTTGCTTTCAAAAGGATTAAATGATAGCATTTCATTTTCACAGGCATTGGGATTGAGTAAGGAATTCTTTTCGATCTTGATTTCTCCGACTTTAATGAAAGGCGAGTTTTTCCATTCAACATTCAGCCGGTTGATCGGCTGATCTTGTATGTTATAGCAAACCTGAATAAAAACTTCTGCAGTATAATTATGGGAGGCGAAATATCCGGTCATCGATTCTTTTATGCTCGTTCCTTTTCCAAAATCTTTATCTATGCCTACCGGTTTCAGCTTTATTTTAATCATATTTTCTCCTAATCGATAAGCACCGACAGAGAAATAGCCAAAGGATAAAATAAAATCTTTCCTCTTACGGATGAATTGCAAAGTATTCTTCATAAAAGACAAGGTAAAGAAAGATGGGAGAGTTTTCAAACTCTGTATGATCAACGGCAACAGACTGCTCAGTTTTTTAGTCATCAATCTGTTGACGGATGTAAATATTTTCAAAAAAGTACTTACTGAATTTATTGGAAATAATGGGAAATTAACCAACGGATAATTGGCAAGCGTGCCTCCGGTTTCATCTTTAATTTTTACAGAAAAACCATATGCGGGAATATCTCTTTTATTCCTCTGAATTTTCAGGTGGGCATTAGAAAACCGTATGATAAGATCAAACTTTTCTTTGTCGAAGAAAGATATTAATTCATCAGGGATATCTTTATTTACAATGAATTGTCCTTCAGCAACTGCATATGTTTTGGCGTGCGCATTTCTGGTGGCATAATGTACGTCGCTTAAAGAAGATGATTGTTCAACAAAATCCGCGATACTTTTTTTATTAATTTCAAGAAGCTTTCTCTCTTCATCTGTTAACTCATCAAAGGCTCTATTATATTTTAAAGCATGATCTGTCATATATTTTTCAATTCAATTATAAAGCCAAATATAACTTTTGAATATTAATAGACAGTTAACTGTAGTTTATCGAAATTGTTAACATAACGTGGTTCTAATGAATACTTTTGAATAATGAAATCTTATTATTTATGGAGAATACAATTTTACTAAGGTTTTCATTGGCTTTCATATTGATTATGCATAGTGTACCCTCTATCATAAGTGGTGATATCAACAGTTTTGGAAAAGATTACCTGGATGGTATAGGATTTTCTCCATGGGGGATTTATTTGGCCTGGACAATCAAATTAATCCATCTTTTTTCAGTGATTCCTTTATTGGCAAATAGATTCTTAAAAGTTACGGCAATTGCCAATATCATGATTTTCATAGTCGGTATTATATTGATACATGGTAAGGAGGGCTGGTTTGTAGTTGGCGGAGGCAGAAATGGTGTTGAGTTCAGTTTCCTTCTTATCATGTGTTTCCTGAGTATTGCATTCCCGAAAGGGCCTCTTCATTTCAGAAAAAAGAATGTTTTGTAGATGATAACAGACTGTTAGTAGATTTTTAGGATATAACATTCTATGAATGAAGAATTTTGCTCCATCATAATTGGAGCAATTTTTTTAGCTTTATCCAATGAATACCCATCAATTAAAACATCATATCTATTTTTGGATATTTTATTTCCTGTTAGAGATCCACGCAGAGTTTGCCTACCTTTTGGAAGCACTTAAGCAATTGTCTCTCTCAAAACCGGTGATATTTTATTACTCGGTATTATCTGAGTTTTGTTTTTTGTTCTCGGAGATCCCATGTTTTTATCTTTTTCTGGCTATTGCCGATGGGAAATTCTCCATATTTAATTCGGTATGGAAAAAAATTGCGGCAACAATACTCGTTATTATTGTAGGAATCATATTATTCAGGCTGATTTGTCACGATTTTGTTTATCCTGTTATTTATGGAATTGAAGAAGATATTTCCAGATTTTCCCAATTCGGAATTTTCAATGCGGTGATGAATATTATTTTTGCCATTGCTCTTGGATTTGGTTTTGAGAAATCCAGACAGCAAATAGAGCTTCAAAAACACCTTAATGATATTAAAACTGAAAAATACCATAATGAAATTAAATTTCTAAAAGCCCAGATCAACCCGCATTTTCTTTTCAATACACTTAATAATATTTATGGGCTTTCCTTGAAAAAAGCAGATGAAACACCGGATATTATTCTGAAACTCTCTAAAATGATGCGGTTTAATATCTATGAATCCACTCATAATATCCCCATATCAAAGGATATTGATAATATGAAAGATTTTCTGGATATTCAAAAATTGAGATATAGAAATCTTGATCTGAGATGTACAGAAGAAATTGACAATCCTTCTCAGGAAATTTCCCCTCTTATTTTATTACAGTTTATAGAAAATGCTTTTAAACATGGTGCATCAGAAAGCTTACAAGGAGCATATATTTATATTGATATAAAGCTTAAAAACGGAACCTTGCTATTTACCGTTGAAAACTCCAAAGAAACCCATATAAAAGAAACCACCAAAATAGGAATGACCAATATAAAAAGGCAATTGGAGATTTTATATCCGGATCATTCATTGATCATTGATAACCGGAATGAAAAATATTCAGTCGTTTTGAAAATACACTTTACTCATGGAACTACAGAAAAAATATAATTGTCTTATTGTAGAAGACGAGCCCATTGCAGCAGAAATTATTGAGAATTATATCCTACGGAATGATGATTTCAGGATCATAGGAAAATGTTCGGATGCAGTTCATGCTGCCAATTTATTATCATTCAATAAACCTGATCTTCTGTTTTTGGATATGAATCTTCCCGTGATAAAAGGTTTTGACTTTTTAAAAAAATTAAATGATCCACCATTTACCATTGTCACTACAGCCTATCAGGAATATGCATTGGAAGGTTATGATTTTGATATTGTGGATTATTTGATGAAACCCGTTTCTTATGAACGCTTCCAGACAGCACTTAATAAATTCAGACACTTGGCGAAAGCTGAAGAAGCATTGTTGGAAGCAACTCACAGTGACTATATTTTTCTTACCATCAGAAAAAAACAGTTTAAAATTTACCTTGAGGATATATATTATATTGAAAGCTTTCGGGAATATATTACTGTACACACAAAGAAAGAATCCATCACGGTAAAAATGCCGATCAGCAAAATGGAAAATATGTTGAGTCCCTCCGGATTTATACGCATTCATAAATCCTATATTGTTTCCTTAAAAAAAATTGAAGGCTTTTCTGCGGCGGAAATAATAATCAATAATAAAAAACTGCCAATAGGAAGAACCTATAAAAACATCATAAAGGAAATTAAAATCTAAATGTATTTTTAAGCTTATCTTTGTAAAAATATTTAACAATGGGAGTATCAGATTTGTTAGCCAAACGTAAAAAAGAACAGGCCGAAAAAAACCTTAATGAAGGAAAAGCCTATATGGAAGAATATGGCAAAAGAGAAAGCGTGGTACAGCTGCCAAGCGGTTTGCAATATGAAATAATTACTGAAGGAGACGGTCCAAAACCCGGTCCAAAATCCACTGTAAAATGCCACTATCACGGAACAACCATTGCCGGAAAAATTTTCGATAGCTCTGTAAAAAAAGGCACACCTGCATCTTTTCCTTTAAACAGAGTGATCGAAGGATGGACGGAAGCTCTTCAACTTATGCCTGTTGGAAGTAAGTGGAGACTTATTATTCCTCCGCATTTAGCCTATGGAGATCAGCAAATCAGCAAAGAAATCGGGCCCAACAGTACTCTGGTTTTTGAAGTGGAATTATTAGATATAAAATAAGAATTGCCTTAAATATAGCTTAAAAACTGGCCTGAACTCAGGCCAGTTTTTTTATTTGTACTATATTAGTATAATGAATTGACAAAGCTTTTGCTTTTATGATGATTTATGATCATCCATGTAAACAAAATCAGATTGAATGAAAAAGTTATTTTACTTTGTTGCTATCTTAAGTCTGCTTACTTCATGTGTTTCCAAAAAGAATCAGACCATCAGACAGAATATTCTTACCCTGAAAGACAGTTATTGCAAAGCTCCGTTTAAATATAATTACACCAATAAAATACCTTCATATAATTCAGATTCCATCCTGGCTGCCAACACAGAGCTTAGAGGGTTGTTCTCAGATCAAAGTATTCTGATCTTGAATGCACTGGATACCCTTGATGAAGTTCATAAAATCATCGAGCTTAAAAAAGACTCTTCCATTGCCTCCCAGGTAAAAGTCTTACAGCTTAAAGGTAAAATCAACAGCAAAATTACCATTGCCCTAACGGAACTGGATGCCGTAGCCGCTGAATTTGACTGTGAAGGGGAGAGGGTAGCGCAAATTGGGAATTATGTGGATAATCTTAATGACTCCAGGAATAATAAACTGATCTTATATTCCATTGTTGCCGGAGCTGCGGCTTCCATTGCCGGGGGAATAGTAAAAGATGAGGGCTGGAGCAGTGCCATAGACATCAGTGGTGGAGCTTTGGGAGCCGGCTTTGGATTAGCGACTTTGAATCCTAAAGGTAAAAAAGTAGAATTTATTCATCAAAGAAACCTTTTAAGAGATATCTGGCGCGAAAAACTCGAATCTCCTAACTTCCCGCCTTTTATATGGTATATGTACACCGAAAAGAAATTCTCCAACAAAGAATCACATTCTATCATTCAAAATATGAGAGAAAGATGGCTTCATTATCAGTTTGATGATAATAAGCTAAAAGCAGATCAGTCTGTTATTTTCAGTGATGGAGGCTTTTACAGGGCTGATGATCTCCATAACCGTGCTGCCATGCTCAACCAGATGCAGTCTGCTACAAGAACTATTAATCAGAATATCAATTATTTACTATTGGATTTGGACAGATTGATATTATAATAAAAAATTAATTGTAATAAAATTTGTTACATTTAAAAATTTGTTGTACCTTGTCCGGTAATTACAATGAACAATACAAGATTTGCCACGGCAATACATATTATGACACTATTGGAAAAAAGCCCTCAGGAATGGTTAACTTCTGAGTGGATTGCAGGTAGTATCAATATAAATCCGGCGATTGTACGTAAAGAGATGAGTGTTTTGAGGGAAGCGGGCCTGATTATAAGCAGACAGGGAAAAGAAGGCGGGAGTATGCTTGCAAAAAATCCGGAATCCATCAGTATTTCAGACATTTATTCGGCTGTAAAGAATACTGAGGTTTTAGGAAAAAAAAATCAGAACCCGAATCCGGCTTGTAGTGTTGGGAAAGAAATCAATGACCATTTAAATACTTTATTTGACGAAACCGATAAATTGGTTGTCAGTTTTTTAGGGAATAAGTCATTGAAGGAATTCAGCGATCAGTTTGAGTAAATTTTTTTAACCATAAATGTAACAAAAATTATTACAATTAAAAAATAAAAGAATATGAAAAAAGTAGCAGTAATTGGTGCGACAGGATTTGTAGGTTCGCATGTTGTAAAAGAATTAGAAAACAGAGGCTATGAAGTGCAGGCTATTGTAAGAGATGCATCCAAAGTTCAACAGAACGAAAAAGTAACCGCGAAAAGCATAGATATTAATAATGTAGAGGAGCTTGCGGAAGGCCTAAAAGGAAATGATGCTGTGATCAGTACCTTTAATGCAGGATGGACGAATCCGAATCTTTACCAGGATTTTCTTACAGGATCTGAAAATATTGAAAAAGCAGTAGAGAAGTCAGGAGTAAAAAGATTGATCGTAGTAGGTGGTGCAGGAAGTCTTTATACACCGGATCATATCCAGATTGTAGACACGCCGGATTTCCCTGAAGCATACAAACCGGGAGCAACAGCAGCAAGGGATTATTTAAACAAAATCAAAGAAAACCAGACATTAGACTGGACGTTTTTCAGCCCGGCCATAGAAATGAATCAGGCCAACGTAGGAACAAGAACAGGAAATTACAGAACTTCTCTGGAGACTCCGGTACTTGATGAAAACGGAAGAAGCATTCTTTCTGTAGAAGATGTTGCCGTTGTTTTAGTAGATGAATTGGAACAGAATAACCACATCCGCGAACGTTTTACCGCAGCTTATTAATAAAACATTAAATCAGAATAACTTAATGATGCTTAAAAAGAAATTATTCTCACTTTTATGGTTGCTCGGTTTTACAAGCGCTTTGTTGGCAGGCAACTTAAAAATCAAAGTTTATAATCCGGGAACAAAAGCCATTTTCCCTATTACTTCAACAATTATTTATGGTGATAAAGATGCCATATTAATTGATGCTCAATTCCAGAAACAATATGCAGAAGAGTTGGTTAAAGAAATAAAAGCAACCGGAAAGAATCTAACGACTGTTTTTATTTCTCACAGCGACCCGGATTTCTATTTTGGGCTTGGCGTAATCAAAAAAGCATTTCCAAAAGCAAAAATTATTTCGACAGCTCAGACTGCTTATTTGATCTCAGCATCAAAAGATCATAAACTGGCTGTTTGGAAGCCCCGGCTGAAAGAAGATGCCCCTTCGGAAATCATCATTCCTGAAGCAGTGAACACCATTCCTGATCTGGAAGGAAATGCAATAGAAATCAAACAGAACCCTGAAGATCCTGCTCATAGTTTCCTTTGGATTCCTTCCATTAAAACAATCGTAGGTGGTATTTCTGTTTCCACAGATTCTCATCTTTGGATGGCAGATACACAAAATGAAAGAGCTATAGGTCAATGGATCGGTCAGATCAATGATATGAAAGCATTACAGCCTAAGCAGGTAGTTCCTTCACACTTTGTAAAGCCGTCAATTTCCCCAAGCTCTTTAGATTTTGTTAAAGATTATCTGGAAAACTATAAAAAGGCAGTGACAGAAAATAAATCATCAGAGGATGCCATAAAGTTCATGGTGAGCAAATATCCAAATCTTCCCGGGAAAGACGAATTGGGAATGGGCATAAAAGTGTTTTTTGGGGAAATGAAATGGGATTTGAAATCTCCTTATCCTGCGATTGGACGAAAAGTGGAGGCTGATTTAGGAGGAATGAAGTTTATCATTGATTTTAAAGATAATAAAACAATGACTTTTGTAGGCACAGAAGGAGCTTTAAAAGGAGCTACAGACACTGTTGAATACACTGCTGTAGAAGTAGCCAAAAATGTATTTATGGTCTATTGGCACGAATCCAAAAGAGGAGATAATGTTACTCATGTTCAGGATTATAACACTCATGTAGTCTACTCCAATATTGCCGGAACCGACGGTTCATTCCTTCACTTTAAGGGAACATTGAATTTTATAAAATAACAGGAGTAATCAAAAATTTCGGCGGCTGTCAAAGACAGCCGCCGAAATTTTTATTTTATAGATTCATAAACAACTTCGGATTCACCGGAGTATTGTTTTTATGTACTTCATAATGAAGATGAGGTCCTGTAGAACGTCCGGAATTTCCGGATTTGGCAATTACCTGACCCACTTTTACCTTATCATTGGCTTTTACAACAAGTTGGGATAAATGTCCGTAAAGAGTGGCAAGACCATTTCCATGAGAAACGATCACACAGTTTCCGTAACCACCTTTCTGCCCGGAGAAAATGACAGTTCCTGCAGCAGCAGCTCTTACATCGGAGCCAAAGGCAACTGCAATATCCAACCCTTTGTGAAACTGCATCTGGTCAGCTTCAGCAGGAGGATTATTCCCTTCAACAGGAGCTTTGGAACCTGTAGCAGTAGCAACAGATTTCGTAGAACCGGAAGTAGGAGCAGGAGCAGTATTACTTGCTTTTAGAGTTACCATTACTTTTACTTCTCTTTTATTTCCATAGCTGTCTGTAAGTTCAATCGTTTTTTCAACCGGCTCGGCTTTTACTTCAGGTTTTGATACCGAAGCAACAGCAGGAGCAGCCTTTGATCCAGATGAAGGAGTTTTTACAGAAGCAAAAACTCTTTTAAACGGGATAGGATTTTTTCTGATACCGAAATTAGAGGAAATATACCCGTCAGTAGGCATTCCCAAAGGAACCTGCATCAGTTTATTTTGTAAGTCCATTAAATATTGGCTGTATCGGTTGGCTTGTTTCGCCAGGTAAACAGAATTTGAAATACTGTCTTTACTTAGTACCATCAGCTTTTCATTAGAGATGCTTTTTGATTTCAGGAACGAATTCAGCTGTGCTACGGTCTGATCTACCAATGTGAGATCCGTTTTCATTTTTAAGTAATCTACACTGTCTCTTTCAGTGTTTATTTTTACAAGGTTCACTTCATACATTTTGTCATCTCTTTCAGAAAACAGTTTAGCAATGAAAATACCTTGCGCAAAAACTACTAGTAAAAGACCTCCCAGAAGGATATTTACGTTCTTTTTGCTGCCTAGAAATTTCTTCATATTTCTTCTCTTAGTATTAAAATAACAGTTTTTTAAGCTTGCAAATTTAATTAAAAATAGGTTTTGAGGGTTATTTTTAATAAAAATTTAGTTATTTCTGTATTTAACGCTTAATTAAATATTTAATTGTGTTGAAGTGTTAATTTTTCCAAAAATTGGATTTTATCATCCTTGTAAAAGCCTTCCTAAATCTTTGTTTTAATATATTTGCAGTTCACATTTCAATTATGGCGAAAAAGAAAACAATTTCAGAACCTTCAGGCACGAAAAAAAATAAAAAAGAACTTTCCGTTGGGGTAGTGGGAAGCGGAAGCTTTGCGACTGCTATCGTGAAAATGCTTGTTGAAAACTGTAAAATAGTGCATTGGTGTGTAAGAAGTGAATTTGTGAAAGGAGCCATTGAACTTCGTGGTCATAATCCTACTTATCTTACGGCAGCCACTTTCAATCCTAAAATGTTGAAACTGACAACGGACATCAATGAACTTGTTTCTGCGTGTGATATTGTAGTTCTGGCAACTCCGTCTATTTACCTGTCGGATACTCTGGATAAAATGAATTGTGAATACAAGGACAAGATTTTTGTTTCTGCCATTAAAGGGATTATTCCCAAGGTAAATGATGTTGTAGCCCATTATCTTAGAGATGAATTTCAGATCGGTTTTAGGAATCAGGCTGTAATTGCAGGCCCATGCCATGCCGAAGAAGTCGCAATGGAAAGACTCTCTTACCTTACCATTGCAACCGTGGAAGATGAAACTTCCGAGAAACTGGAAAGTATTTTCAACTCGGATTTTATTAAAGTACATTCCAGCAAAGATATTTTGGGGAATGAATACAGTGCGATTCTTAAAAACATATTTGCCATCGGAGCAGGGATTGCCAGTGGGTTAGGATATGGAGATAATTTTACTGCGGTTTTCGTTTCCAATGCCATCCGTGAGATGGAAACATTCCTGGAAGCTATTTACGAGGCACCAAGAGATGTGAATGAAAGCGCTTATTTGGGAGACCTTTTGGTAACCGCCTATTCATTATTCTCAAGAAACAGAAACTTAGGAAATCTCATCGGAAAAGGATATACGGTAAAATCCGCAATCCAGTCGATGAACATGGTGGCAGAAGGATATTATGCTGCAGATTCCATCTATAAGACAGCCAGACAAAAAGGTCTTAAACTGCCAATCGTAGAGACCATTTACGGAATTCTTTATGAGGGGAAAAATGCTGAAAAACAGTTTAAAAAGCTGACCACAAAACTGAATTAAATAATATAATAAAAATAAAAAAACACCAGTGGATTTCACTGGTGTTTTTTTATTGCTTTTTGGAAAAAATTAACGTGTTAAAAACGTTAAACCCATCTCCGGGTTTAAAAACTTTTCCCGAAATTCGTAATAAAATTAAGTTTATGCCACATTCACTTATAAGCAGAACACCGAAACCTGCATATGATGTCGTACTGATAGGAGGCGGAATTATGAGCGCCACTTTAGCCACCTTACTCCATGAATTAGATCCCAGTCTTGAGATTGCCATTTTCGAACGGTTGGGAAGGTTTGCCAAAGAAAGTACAGCCGCATGGAATAATGCAGGAACCGGGCATTCCGCTTTTTGTGAGCTTAATTATACCCCGGAAAAACCGGACGGAACCATTGATATTTCCAAAGCCGAAAGTATTGCAGAACAGTTTGAAATCTCCAAACAGTTCTGGGCGTATTTAGTGACCAAAGGTTATGTGCAGGATCCCAAAGACTTTATTAATTCCTGTCCGCATATGAGTCTGGTATTTGGTGAAAGAGATGCAGAGTATCTGAGAAAACGCCATGAAAAAATGACCCAATCTGTCCTGTTCTCGGGAATGGAATTTTCTACAGATCATGATAAACTGAAGGAATGGATTCCTTTGGTCATGAGCAAAAGGAATAAATCTGAAGTAATGGCGGCCACAAAAATGGATATGGGAACGGACGTGAATTTCGGAACATTGACTAGAAAAATGGGAAGACATTTGCTTGAAGATTCTAATGTGGAAGTTTTTCTCTATCATGAAGTAAAAGATATTGATCCCCGTGAGAACGGAAAATGGGAAATGAAAGTGAAAGACAGAATCCACAATCATAAGCAGGAAGTTGTAGCAGACTTTGTCTTCATTGGAGCAGGAGGATATGCATTGCCACTATTAGATAGTTCAGATATTAAAGAAAGTGAAGGATACGGAGGTTTCCCGGTTTCAGGACAATGGCTGGTGACCCATAATCAGGAATTGGTAGAGAAGCATCATGCGAAAGTGTATACTCAGGCAACCGTAGATGCGCCACCTATGTCCGTTCCTCACCTGGATTTAAGAATTATTGATGGTAAAAAAGCACTTCTTTTTGGTCCGTTTGCAGGATTTTCAACCAAATTCCTGAAAGAGGGAAGTTATCTGGATTTGCCAGAAAGCATCAATACTACAAATATAAGATCCCTGTTTGGAGCCTGGTGGCATAATATTCCGTTAACCAAATATCTCATTCAGCAGGTAGCGATGAACAAGGCACAGCGAATACAGCATTTAAGAGAGTTTGTCAAAGATGCCAAAGAAGAGGACTGGGAGCTGAAAGTAGCGGGACAACGGGTACAAATCATCAAAAAAGACGAAAAAGAAGGTGGGAAGCTTGAATTCGGGACTGAAGTAGTTGTTAATAAAAAGGGAACAATAGCTTCCTTATTAGGTGCTTCTCCGGGAGCCTCCACCGCAGTATACGCGATGTTGAATGTAATAGAAAAATGCTTTCCGGACAAACTCCAGGGAGAATGGAAAAATAAGCTTCAGGAAATGATCCCTTCCTACGGGCAGAAATTGGCAGGAAATCCTGAACTTACAGAAAAAGTGAGAAATTATACCAAAGAAAAACTGGAATTAGAATATTAACATCAGTAATTGGCAATGGATAATTAGCAATAATTTCAGACAATTTATATTATTCATTACTGATTACTCATTACCATAAAATTGTGTCCGAGACCATTACAAAACCAATTATTGTAAAAGAAATTCTGGAATCCCTTCAGACTAAAGTAGAAGAAGAGAAACAGGTTATTGTGCATTGCTGCTTCCCGGCTTCTCCTTTTCTGGGTAATCTGATCAGGATCTGGCATTCTACGTATCTTTTCGATAACCAGTCTGAACACAGGAGTACGCTGATCCATGCGGAAAATATTTCCATATTTCCAGATTGGACTCCGGTTCCCTTTATGCGTGATTTTTGGTTTACTTTAATATTTTCAGGGCTACCGCGAGACTGTAAAACCTTTGATCTGAAAGAAGTGATTCCCGAAGAAGGTGGTTTCTTTGTAGAATCTATCAAAAGGAACTCTTCAGATATTTACAGAGTTAAAATTTCAGAAGCCTATTAATTCACAAAGTAAAAATCTTAAAAAATAAAGTTAATCCTAATGAAAAAATCCATAATCCTGTTCCTGATATTGCCATTATTTGTTTTTGCTCAAAAAAACTCAAAAGAAATGGTGGAAATTAAAAAATTTCAGAAAACATTGAATGCAGAATACCTGAATCCTAAAGAAACACCTTTACGTGGGGAGAATTTAGCCAATTTTAAAAAGCATCCTTTTTTTCCGGTGGATATGAAATATCGAATTACTGCCCAAATTACCAAAACCGAAAATGCAATACCATTTGAAATTCCGACCTCTTCCGGAAAAACAAAGCTTTATATAGAATACGGAAGGGTCAACTTTAAATTGGATGGAAAATCTTATGCATTAACTTTATATCAAAGCTTAGATCTCATCAAGCAGGAAAAATATAAAGATTATCTTTTCTTGCCTTTCCGTGATGAAACCAATGGAAAAGAAACATACGGCGGCGGAAAATACATGGATTTGAGAATTCCTAAAAAAGGAAATACCATTATATTGGATTTTAATCAATCGTATCAACCGTATTGCGCTTACAATGCCCATGACTACCATTGCCCGATTGTACCTGAAGAAAATAAACTGCCCATAGAAATCCGTGCAGGAGTTATGTACGAAGATATTTATCATCATTAAATTAAAATGGTACACTTACAATTTTTCCAACCCGAAGACCTTTCAGGGATAAGCTACACTTTGGATGAAAACCAGTCCCAATTTACGGCAACAGCAGAAGAAGCGCTGCAACGGATCGAAGAAAGAGCCGACCATCTGGCGCATCCGGTAACCATTTTTTATGAGGGAAAACCAGCTGGATTTTTTGTGCTGGATTTTGGAAGCGATAAATTCGATCTTACAGATAATCCCAATTCGGTTTTAGTTCGTTCACTATCCATAAATCCGGATATGCAAGGGAAAGGTATTGGAAAATCTGCCATGCAGAACATGGATGATTTTATCAGGCAGCATTTTGAAAACTGTGATGAAATAGTTTTGGCGGTCAATCAGAAAAATACCTTTGCCTACGAATTGTATCTGAAAACTGGATATCGCTACGAAGGAAAAACCAGGATCGGAAGAAGTGGTCCTCAGTACCTTATGTACAAAAAACTTTAAGAAAATTTTAATTCCGGATTTTCTGTTTGGCTTGATACTTTCTGCTAACTTTGAGTAACATCAAATCAAAACTATGGAAATATCACTTCGAAATCAGATCGCTATTGTTACCGGAGCTTCAAGCGGAATCGGCACCGGAATTGCCAAATCATTGGCTTCAGCAGGGGCAACTGTAATAGTAAATCACTCTTCGGAAAGATCCACAGATGACGCTAAAGCTGTGGTGAAAGAAATAACGGATGCAGGAGGAAAAGGAATTACCTATCAGTGTGATGTGTCTAAAGAAGATCAGGTCGTTAAAATGTTTCAGGATGTAGTAGCGGAATTTGGAACTGTTGATATTTTAGTCAATAATGCAGGAATCCAAAAAGATGCAAAATTTACTGAAATGACCCTTGATCAATGGAACGCCGTGATTGGAGTCAATCTTACAGGACAATTTCTTTGTGCAAGAGAAGCAATTAAAGAGTTTCTAAGACGGGGAATAGATCCTTCACGTTCCGTTGCCTGCGGAAAAATTATTCATATCAGTTCCGTACATGAAGTCATTCCCTGGGCAGGACATGCCAATTACGCAGCAAGTAAGGGGGCAATCAGAATGCTGATGCAGACTTTAGCGCAGGAATATGGAGCAGATAAAATCCGTGTAAATTCCATTTGCCCGGGAGCCATTCAGACACCCATCAATACCAATGCGTGGAGTACACAGGAAGCGATGAATTCACTTCTTACACTCATTCCTTACAACAGAATCGGGCAACCTCAGGATATAGGCAATCTGGCTGTATTTTTAGCAAGTGATGCTTCAGACTATATTACCGGAGCCAGTATTTTCATAGACGGTGGAATGACCACTTTTGAAAGCTTTTCCACAGGAGGATGAAAGAGTGAATAGTGAATGGTCAATTTTTAAACAACATTTACATTCACAATTCACTATTGAACATTCACATCATTAACTCATCATTCATAACTTCTAACTCATAACTCAATAGCATGACTGAAAAGCAAAGAATTCCTGATATTTCCTGGAAAAAATGGGGTCCATATGTAAGCAACAGAGAATGGGGGCTTGTGCGTGAAGATTACAGTGCCAATGGTGATGCCTGGAATTACACTCATCATGATATGGCAGAATCAAAAACATACAGATGGGGTGAAGAAGGCATTTGCGGGATCTGTGATGATCTTCAAAAGCTTGTTTTTTCAGTAGGTTTATGGAACAGGAAAGATAAAATGGTGAAAGAACGTTTTTTTGGCCTCACCAACGATCAGGGAAATCATGGCGAAGATGTAAAAGAATATTTTTATTATCTGGATTCCACCCCTACCCATTCCTACATGAAAATGCTTTATAAATATCCTCAAAATGCTTTTCCTTATGATGATCTGTTAAAAACCAATAAGGAAAGAAACAAGGATAAACCGGAATATGAGTTGATTGATACCGGAATTTTCGATCAGAATGAATATTTTGACATCTTTATAGAGTATGCCAAAGAAAGTCAGGCAGATATTCTGGTAAGGCTTACTGTGATCAATAAGTCAGAAAAAGAAGCGCCGTTGGTCATTTTGCCTACGGCTTGGTTCAGGAATACATGGAATTGGGGTTATGATGATTATAAACCGCAATTATGCTCTGAAGAAGCGAATTGCATTAGGATTGAGCATAAGGATCTTGAAATAAAAAATATATATGCAAGACAGTCTTTGAAAGTTCTGGTTTGCGACAATGAGACCAATAGCGAAAAACTATACCAATCACCAAACAAATCGAAATATTGTAAAGACGGCATTAATGATTTTGTCATTCATGGAAATTCACAATCCGTTAATCCGAAAGATATCGGAACAAAAGCTTCTTTTTTTATTAATGAACATTTTAAGGCAAAAGAAACTAAAACTTTTGAGCTTAGAATCACAGATAAAGATTTACCCCAACCTTTTGAGAATTTTGATGAAATATTTACTCTGAGACAAAAAGAATCGGATGAATTTTATGCGGAAATCCAGAAAGGAATACAATCCGATGATGAAAAAATGGTTCAAAGGCAGGCTTTTGCCGGAATGCTCTGGAACAAAATGTTCTATCATTACAATGTGGAAAAATGGCTGAAAGGAGATCCAGCTGAAATAAAACCTCCGAAATCCCGTGAAAGAATAAGAAATTACGAATGGAAACACCTTAATAACGAACATATCATTTCCATGCCGGATAAGTGGGAATATCCGTGGTATGCAACCTGGGATCTGGCTTTTCATGCTATAAGTTTTTCTTTAATCGATCCGGATTTTGCCAAGCATCAGTTAAAACTCTTCCTCTTTGAATGGTATATGCACCCAAACGGGCAGCTTCCGGCTTATGAATGGAATCTTAGCGATGTCAATCCTCCCGTTCACGCATGGGCAACTTTCCGGGTATTCAAAATTGATGAATACTTAAAAGGAAAGCCAGATATTGAGTTTCTGGAAAGCGCATTTCAAAAACTGACGATGAACTTCACATGGTGGGTCAATAAAAAAGACAACAATGGGAACAATATTTTTGAAGGTGGTTTTCTGGGACTGGATAATATCGGAGTTTTCGACAGAAATGCCGTGCTGCCCAATGGTGAACAACTTGAACAGTCGGATGGAACGAGCTGGATGGCCATGTTTGCCCTGAATATGATGAGAATTGCATTGGAATTAGCCCAATATAATAATGTATATGAAGAAATGGCAACAAAGTTCTTTGAACACTTCCTGTCTATTGCCAACTCATTGGATAATATGGGAGACGAAGATTTCAGCCTTTGGGATGAAGCCGATGAATTTTTCTATGATGCCCTTGCTTCCAGCGACTGCAGCCACATGTATTTAAGGTTAAGAACTATCGTAGGATTGATTCCTATGTTCGCAGTTGAGGTAATTGATGATGAAATGATTGAAAATCTCCCCAATTTTAAAAGCAGGATGAATTGGATATTGAAAAACAAACCGGAACTCGCAGCGCTGGTTTCTCATTGGGAAGTAAAAGGACAGAATTCAAAACATTTGCTTTCCCTTTTACGTGGCCATCGTTTAAAAAGATTATTATACAGAATGCTGAACCCGGAAGAATTTCTGAGTGATTATGGAGTTCGTGCATTGTCCAAGGAATATGAGCGGAATCCTTATCATTTGAATCTGAATGGAACGGATTACAGTGTAACATATACTCCTGCGGAAAGCGACAGCGATCTTTTCGGCGGAAACAGCAATTGGCGTGGTCCCATTTGGTTTCCCATCAATTTTTTAATTATTGAAAGCCTTCAGCGATTCTTCTTTTATTACAGTCCGGATTTCTTAGTTGAATACCCTACAGGCAGCGGAAATTATTCCAATTTGGATCAGATCGCAGATGCTTTAAGCAAAAGATTATCCAAGATATTTTTAAAGGATGAGAGTGGAAGCCGCCCTGTAAACGGACAATATCCAAGATTCCAGACCGATCCTGATTTCAGAGATTATATCCTTTTCTATGAATATTTTCATGGAGATAACGGACGTGGAGTAGGTGCCTCTCATCAAACCGGATGGACAGGATTGATCGCTAAAATTTTACAACCCAGGTTTTCTAAAAAGGAAATGGCAGAATCTGAAACTGAAATGCCGGATGAAACGAACAACGTTGAAGAGCAAAAAAGAAGATGAATAAATCTTTTTTACTCAAAAATCTGCTGAATGACTTCTAAGGAATTCGGAATCCTAAAATCCGTAATATGATAATGATAGTATACCAGAAGACTATCCAGAAAATTTTTCCTGATTTGCGGATGGATTTTTATCTGATAAGGATATTCTGCTGAAATAATGCTTTTCCAGAGACCGGAAATTTCTTCAGTAAATAACTGATGCGTTAAATTTTGAGAAAAAATGCCTGTTTCCGGATCTAAATATTTTCCTTCATTAATCAAAGGAGCAACACCTTGAATATTTAAAATTTTGACAAGGAAAATTAAATGGGACTGGTAGTTATTTTGAATCAGTTCATCAATAAATTCATTAATGCTAACGAAAATCCTTGTATTTTTATTTTCGTGCCTCAAAATCTGATTCAATAAATCTGAAATGAAAAATACCACTGTATTGGCTCTGATATCCGTATATATATCATTATTCCGGACAAGCTCAAACCCGGAGACAGATGCTATACTGTTTCCTTTAGCTGAATTGATGGAAAAATTAAGTTGATTTAAGGGCAAAAGCAAAGCTTTCTTTTTATTCCTTTTGGAGTACACTCCCTTCAGAAAATAACTCTGAAAGCCGTCCTCTTCCGTAAAACAATGCAAAACCGCATCATTTTCCCCGTATTTTATCAGTGAAAGTAAAAATCCTTTTTGTGAGTTCATTAATTCACCACAGCTATTTTAGCGGTAGCTTTATCCGATCCGTCCTCATTGGTCATCAATACAAAATAAATTCCCGAAGCTACTCTGGAGCCTCTTTGGTTATTGAGATCCCATTCGTAATAGCCACCTCTTGCTACTGCTGAATGTACTACATTTCCTGCCGCATCCGTAATTCGGATATTCGTTTTTTCAGCTAAACCTTTGATGGTAACCTTACCTTTGAAATTGGAATATACCACTGGATTCGGATATACCAGTACATTCCCGAAGTTGGAGGTTACATCTGCTACATCCCCCTGATAAGTAACAATCCCGTCATAGGAAACAAAATAAACTTTTCCTGTTTTTCTGTCCACTTTTATATCCGTGATGCTATTCGTTGGAAGAGGAGAGTTTTCTTTGGTAAAATGCTTTATGGTTTGTTGTCCGTCAGAGGACAGATAATAAACGCCTCCACCATCTACGGAAACCCATTTATGATCTCCTGCATCTACTTCTATCTGTAAGATCTGGGAATCTCTGAAAAGTTCTTCACCAATACCGTTTTGTTCAATGACAATCGGCTTCACTTCAGCGTTAGGCTCTTTTATAGCTACCACCGCATTGGATAATATCCTCAATCCACTGTCGGTTCCAATCCAGGCATCACCAGCTTTATCAATAGCCACTGAAAGGGTTCCGTTAGAATTTCCTGCAAAGCCATTGGCTTGGCTTAAGGTATATATGCCGTCATCAGAAACATTAGTAGGTGTATTTTTGTAATCGTAAGCGAAAAAGGTACTGTTTCTTGGAAGCGGAGTCCAAAATAATTTTTCATAATACAATGGTTTTTGCACAGCACTACTGAAATTGGTATTCTTAACGATAAACTTATCTGCTGTTTTATCATAAGCTGCCATTCCTGCAGTACCATTTTCCACAAATGAGATAGAAGCAAATAAATTGTTCTGATCATCATAGGTAAGTCCTACCGGCCGGAAGAAAAAAACACTTGGGGTCCCGAGATCATAATAGTTAACGAAATCAAAGTCTTTGGTAGAAGCATTATATTTCATTTTATGGATACCATGCCCATCTGAAAAGGTGTAATTAGCAAAAAATACCTCACTGATGTCACTAGGGTTTGCGGTTACATCCAAGACATTGAATATTTTATTGGTGTTGACAAAATACGAAGGATAAATCCATTGCATTCCGTCGAAATAGTAAAAGCCGGGATTTTTAGCATTAGCTAGTGGAGTATTGAATCTTGATTCTCTTCCGCCACTTGAAACCAAAAGTTGGTTATTATCATATAAGCTGATTTTATATGAATAGTTGAAATAAGGGCCGTCCGGTTTGAAAATGGTGTTACTTTCATCTTTAATGCCTGATAAAATAGTCCCTCCGTATACTTTTCCATTAATGGAAGTGGCAGTATTACACTCCTCACCGAAACTTACTGTTCCGCTTGCTGTTCCATTTGTATTGAAATTATAAACTCTGTTTTGGTCTGTTACAATAATGTTATTCGTAGTAACAACAACATCATGGATTTTGGTAAACGTTTGAGGTAATGGAGTAGACGTTCCACTATTATACAGATAAGCAGTAGTAGGACTTGAAAATGTAAGAACGGATTCCGAGTCAACATGAGTAAATGTTCCGGCCATCTCCGTAGTCCATGTCGAAAAAACGGGGAAGGTGGTATTCATTTCATGGCTCTTTAACCCTGTGTTGGTTGCAGAAAATACTTTATTACCAAGAATTGTGGCTTCATTACTTGCTTCGTATACTCCACCTGTCATAAAAAAAGCAGAATCTCCGAACTCTTTACTGTTTAAGTTGAAAATAGAAACGCCATAGCCTACCGATACGACAGCTTTATCGCCTGTAATAGAGATATGATTGATTCTTTTACTGCCATTATACCCTGTTGCAATAGGAATATCCACAACATAGGTTATACCTTCCGGAGTGATGACGTCTAATGATCCGTTCTGATAACCCACAAGACCTATTTTGGTTTGAGGATTATAATCAAAAGCAGAGATTTTGACTTCATGTAAACCATTAGCTTTAGATAATTTAGTAATCTCACCTGATGAGATTGTATAATAAAAGACTCCGTTTTCTGTAGCAGCAACAATTTTTCCGTTATCTTCTTTCATGGCGAGGACATTATTATAGGAGAATAAGTCCGCCCATTTTTTTGAAGAGATAACCTGTGCGTTTGCCCATTGAAAAGAGGCTAAAATACCAAGGGAAATGATGGAGAATTTTTTCATATTATACTGTTATGCTGCTATCTATTGCCTGGTTATTCCAGGAAATATGTTGTATATTTTTATTGGAGTCAAAATAAAAATCTATTCTGCCGAGAAGAAGCCCGGCCCAACCCACCTGGTTCACCAGAACATTCTTGCCTTGTCTGTTTTGGAAAGTTTGAGGCTCCGGTAAGAAGGTATGGGTATGCCCGCCCAAAATCAGATCAATATTTTCTGTTTTTATGGCTAAGATTTTATCACTTACTTTATTGGGATCATCTTTGTAATCATACCCTATATGGGATAAGCAGATGACAAGATCACATTTTTGATCTTTCTTTAAAAAATTGGAATAGTGTTGGGCAACTTCAACAGGATCTGAATAAACAGTTTCCTGATATTGTTTTTTCCCGACCAATCCATCCAATTGTATTCCTACTCCGAAAATTCCAACCTTTATTCCGTTTTTGTTGAAAATTTTATAAGGAGATGTCTTTCCGTCCAAAATGGTATTTTTAAAATCATAATTGGAACAAATAAAAGGAAACCTGGCATTGGGCAATACTTTTAAAAACCCGTCCAGTCCATTATCGAAATCATGATTTCCCATAGTAGAGGCGTCATACTTCATCATAGACATTAACTTGAATTCAAGCTCGCCACCGAAAAAATTAAAATAAGGAGTCCCCTGGAAGATATCACCGGAATCAAGTAATAAAATATTGTTTTCCTGGCTTCTGATCTGTTGAATAAGGCTTGCTCTTCTGGCAAAACCTCCCTGATTGGGATTTTTCGTATAGCTTTCGTCAAAAGGCTCTATTCTGCTGTGCTGATCATTGGTATGCAGGATGGTAAGTTTATTTGCGGATACAAAATTATTAACCTTTACACCTTCTGCCATCACCATTCCCGGAGCTAAAGCTATTGCTAAAGTACCACTACCTACTGCCTTTAAAAAATGTTTTCTATCCATTATTTCTTACCGATAAAATTTAAACGAACATCCGTGTTGGGAATCACCTCAGGATTTTTCTTAAAATAATCTATGAATAAATCCCTTAATTTAATTCCTGTGGGAATCATCTCGCCTTTGGCAAAGAATTTCATATTATCACCTCCCAAAGCCAGATAATCGGATGTGGCAATATAATAATCCTGGTTGGGATTTACGGCCTTTCCGTTAATTAAAGTTCTGGATAGCTGTCCGTTTTGGGTTTCAATATATAAATGGGAAACAGGGTTATTAACCTGTGTTTTTGCATAATAATCAAAAAGTCCCTGCAGATCTGTTCCTTTCATTTTTACGATGATGACCTCATTTTCGAAAGGCATGACTTCAAATATACTCTTGAGAAGAATATCTCCTTTCCCGATGGTAGTACGGATTCCTCCGATATTAATCAACGCGGCATCGACTTCTTTTTTCAAATTGCTTTTTGCCCATTCATTAGCACCATCAAAAGTATAATCTGCTAAAAGATTTCCCAGATTGCTGTTATCACCCTGTTTGGTAAGATCTACACTGGTATGAGAGATTTTTTGGTTCATCTCCCTGTCCAATTTTTGTTTATAAGGTTCAATAACTTTTACAAATTCCTCATCATTTTTCAGCTCATTATTAATAGAAATATTTTTTTGTGTCTGCACATTGGCAACCTGTAAAGAAGTAGTTTTACAAGCTATAAGTGAAACCAAAGCAATTCCTATTAATAAGAATTTATTTTTCATATTTTCTTTTAGTATATGCAAATATAATTATATGTATAATAAAACATTATTATTTATTACAAATTTCTTGGTCTAAATTATTAAATTTGGGGAAAATATTTCAAAAAATGAGCATACTAAAAGGAGTAGGTGTAGCTTTGGTGACACCCTTTAATGAAGATTTATCCGTTGACTTCGAAAGTTTGACAAAGCTAGTGGAGTATAACATTGAGAACGGAACCAATTATCTGGTTGTTTTAGGAACTACAGCAGAGGCTGCAACGCTTTCTGATGAAGAAAAGAAACAGGTAGTGGATCATATCATTAAAGTGAATAATAAACGCCTGCCTTTAGTATTGGGAATTGGCGGTAACAATACTTTTGAAGTAAAAAAGCAAATCGAAGAAACAGATCTTTCAGCTTTCGAGGCCGTACTATCTGTATCTCCTTATTATAATAAACCTAATCAGGAAGGGCTTTATCAGCATTATAAAGTACTGGCTTCTACAGGAAAGAACATTATTATTTATAATGTGCCTTCAAGAACGGGACAAAATATTGAGGCAGACACTACTTTGCGTCTGGCAAAAGAATTCCCTAATTTATTTCTGATTAAAGAAGCAGCTCCTAATATTCTTCAGTATTTTGATATTCTGAGAAAGAAACCTGAAGGATTCTCTTTGGTATCTGGGGATGATGAATATACTTTACCTGTAACCCTTGCAGGGGGTGATGGGGTAATTTCGGTAATCGGGCAGGCTTATCCAAAAGAGTTTTCTACGATGGTACAGTTAGCTTTTGATGGTAAAGTAAAGGAAGCATACGAAATTCACAATAAGCTGGTTGAGATCACCCGATTGATTTTTGCTGAGGGTAATCCTTGTGGAATTAAAGTTGTTCTGACTGAAAAAGGAATTATTAAAAATTACCTGAGATTACCTCTTGTTCCGGCTTCGGAAGGGTTATATGCTAAAATAAAGACAGAAATGGCTGCCATCTAAGAAAGAGATACCTATCTGAAACAGTATTTATTCTTACTGTTTTAAATTGAGTGACGGTAGTTTTAAATAATAAACATATAGTGAAAGGCTTGGCTTTTCACTTTTTTTAATCTGAAAAATTATGAAACTGATCAAAGCAACTGTAGAGGAAATTTCTCTTATTCAGGATCTGGCGAGAAGATCATGGGAAAATGCCTATGCTGACATTCTTTCCCGGGAACAAATGGAATACATGCTGGGAACCATGTATTCTCATGACGAGATTGCGGGCCAATTTCAGAATCTTGAATATCATTACTATCTGATACTGGATGAAATTAATAATTCTTTTGAAGGATTCATCGGGTATGAGCATGGGTATGAAAAAGGAACCACAAAACTTCATCGTATCTATCTTACTCCTGAAAGTAAAGGAAAAGGCTTTGGAAAGGAAGCATTGAAGTTCCTTACGCAAAAAGTCTATGAAAGAGGGGATCACAGAATTATTCTTAATGTGAATAAATATAATAGTGCACAGAAATTTTACGAATCCCAGGGATACAGAGTGTATGGTGAAGGGGTTTTTGATATTGGAAATAATTTTGTTATGGATGACTTCCTGATGGAGTTCTTAATTCACTGATTATTGACTTAAAATTCTGTAAGATTTAATTATAATTCTATAACAAGTGATCTGTTTTTTTAATTCATCTTTGTATCAGAACCAAATCACTTTTAAATAATACATTCATATGCTTGGTTTTAAGCTGTTCTAGCTTTTTATCAGTATATTTTTTTCATCCTTAGTGTTTAAATTCCTGTATTCAATAATGCAGGAGTTTTTTGCGTTTTAATAAAAAAATGATTTTTTTTAATCTAATTCACTTTGTTTTGAAATAAATTGTTATATTTACTAAAATTTTTACACACTATACAAGGATGAAAATGTACGTAAAGTTTGATTTCAATGCGCTCTGTAAGAAAGTATTGGATGAAAAATTAAAGGAACAAGGTATTAAGTACCGTCTGCTGAATTTCGGGGAAGTAGAATTTTATGAATCATTAACCCAGGAACAGCATATGGTTTTTAAGAAGAACCTTGAAGATTATGGCATTGAAATCATAGAAAGCCAAAAAACAGTACTGGTGCAGAAAATAAAAGATGCTATTGTGAAATTGGTTTTTTCTGAGGAGATCGTTCCTGTGAAAGCTTCTATCTATATTGCTGAGAAGCTGGGACACAGCTATGGATATTTGTCTAATTTGTTTTCAGAGATTGCTCATACTTCTATAGAGAATTTTATTATTCTTCAGAAAATTGAGCATGCTAAAGAATTGATTATTAATAATAAACAAAGTCTGACTGAAATTGCGCACAAACTTAACTATTCCAGCGTGGCACATCTGAGTACACAGTTTAAAAATACAACCGGAATAACACCGTCCCAATTTCAAAAGATCATTACAAAAAGAAGAAAAATTCAGAGTCAGGCTATTAATTCTAAAATGCTCTATGAATAAAGAATATCTTAATGTTATAGTGGCAGATCATGAAGAGGGAAATGTGGTTTATTTTAAAGATATACTGAAAGATCTGAAGATTGACATCAAAGTTCAGATGTTCTGGAACGGAGAAGATTTGATGAAGTATCTGAATACCGAAAATAATATTGTTCCGGAAGTTCTTTTTATAGCTCATAATCTGGCTAAAAAAAGTGGACTGGAGTGCCTTGAAGAAATCAAATCAGATATCAGATTGAATAATATGGTGAATGTGGTATATTCAGATCGTTTTTCAGACCAGGAAGCGGATGAGCTTTTTGTAAAAGGAGCCAATGTTTGTTTTAACAGACCAGCTGAATATAAAGCTTTAAAAAAAATAATTACTGAAGTTATTACGATCAATTGGCAGTATCATACTTCCGGATTAAACAAAGATAACTTTATTATGAAAGTAGGATGAAAAATAGGAGCTTGGTAAAGCAGAACACAATTATATTCGAAGCATAATATTCACGCAAAAGTGAAAATTTTATAAAGATTAAACAGAATAATATAATTTTTTTTGACCTCAGTATCATCAATTTTGTAATGCAAAACAACAATGCAAATTTGATTATTGAAACAAACACAGATAAATCATTGCTGAATTAGAAAGCTAAAAATATAAATCACAATGTTAGTTCAACAAAATGGATTATCAATTTCCAATGGTAAAGCGTAGAAGATCTTTAAACAAAACGGTACAATCATGAAAACTCAATGGTTAAAGGATAGCATATTCGTTTCATTTTAATTCCTTTAACAACATCAGTTAGTTTTTATAATAAGCAAGTTGGAAACATAATTCATTTTGTTTTTTATATCTATAGACTGCAGCTTTACACCAATTCAATTCCCTATAAGTATTTTCAAACCTTATCATAAAATATGGGCTGCAGAACTAGGATACATTTTAAAGAAGATTAAAGTAAATTTCTTCTAAATAACAGTTTTATAAGGGGCCGCGTTAAGATTATTCTTATCGCGGTTTTTTTATGAAATTTTACTCCATTTATTTTTCCCTTTATAATATTTCAGGTAATAATTTTTGATGATCTGATTGTCCGGCCTTGCCAATAAAGGATCAGCTTCAAGAATCTTTTCCACAGATTTCTTGGTGATTTTAATGATGGCGGAATCTTTTACCAGGTCCAGTCTTTTAAAATCCACTACGCCGCTTTGTTGTGTCCCCAGAATATCTCCGGGCCCCCGAAGCTGCATATCCACTTCAGAAATTTTGAAGCCATCATTCGTCTCTGTCATGGTTTTGATGCGGGTTCTGCTTTCTGTAGATAACTTATCGGAAGTCATGAGGATACAATAGCTTTGTTCTGCACCTCTTCCCACACGGCCACGAAGTTGATGAAGCTGGGATAACCCGAATCTTTCGGCACTTTCAATAACCATAACTGAAGCGTTCGGAACATTTACTCCCACTTCAATTACTGTAGTTGCAACCATAATTTCCGATTTTCCGGATGCGAAATCATTCATTGCCGTATCTTTTTCATCAGGTTTCATTCTTCCATGAAGCATGGTTACACTATATTCTGAAAATGATTGTACAATATGGTCGAAGCCCTCCATTAAATTTTTATAATCCAAAGTTTCAGATTCCTCAATCAAAGGATATACAAAATAGACCTGCCTGCCTTTTTTAATCTCATCCCGGCAGAAATTATAAACAAAAACTCTGTCTTTTTCACGCCTGTGGGCTGTAATGATAGGCTTTCTTCCGACAGGCATCTCATCAATCACAGAAACATCCAGGTCAGAATAAAAGCTCATAGCCAGAGTCCTTGGAATAGGAGTGGCGGTCATGATCAGAATATGAGGCGGGATCTTATTTTTAGCCCATAGCTTGGCCCTTTGTGCCACTCCGAATCTGTGCTGCTCATCAATAATTGCTAGCCCCAGTTTTTTAAATCTGACTTTATCTTCTAAAACGGCATGGGTTCCCACTAAAATGGAAAGTGTTCCGTTTTCAAGTTCTTCATGAATGACTTTTCTTTCGGATACTTTTGTGGACCCGGTTAAAAGCCGGACATTTACCTCAGTGCCCTTTAAAAGATCTTTTATTCCGTTATAGTGTTGTTGGGCGAGAATTTCTGTCGGGGCCATCATACAGCTTTGAAAACCATTGTCCATTGCAATCAGCATCGTAAGCAGAGCTACCATTGTTTTTCCCGAACCCACATCTCCTTGTAAAAGCCTGTTCATCTGAACCGGCTTCTTCATATCCTGCCGTATTTCTTTCAAAACCCTCTTTTGCGCATTGGTGAGTTCAAAAGGAAGATGGTTTTTATAAAATCCGGTGAAATAATCCCCTACAATTGGAAAGGGATTTCCGAAAGATTGTGTTTTGTGATGCAGTTTTTTCAAACCGTAACCGAGTTGGAAAAAGAACGATTCTTCAAACTTTAAACGGTGATCGGCTTTCTCAAAATATTCCATATTCTTTGGAAAATGAATATTCAGGTAAGTGTTCTGCCTGGAAAGAAATTTAAAAGACTTCATTATATACTCAGGAAGGTTTTCCTGAATAAGGTTAGGGATTTCCTTACAGATGTTTCGCAGGATACCCTGAAAGAACTTTTGGTTGAGCCCGCGTTTTGTAAGCTTTTCCGAACTTGGATAAATGGGTCTTAGACGATTGTCGCTTTCCTTTTTCTCTTCAATTTCTATTTCCGGATGCGGCATGGAAAACTGATTGTTGAAAAGATTCACTTTTCCGAAAATATAGATTTCACGGTTGATGGGAAGCTGTTCTTTCATCCATTTTGAATACTGGAACCAGACCAGGTCCATTGTTCCCGTATCATCATTGAATTTGGCAGAGAGCCTTTTCGTTTTTCCGGTCTGGATTTCCTGAACCTGAGTGATTTTTCCTTTTAATTGAACATCAAGGTTATTCTGCTTGAGTTGTGAAATTTTGTACACCTTATTTTTATCCAGATAGCGGATAGGGAAGAAGTTCAAAAAATCCTCCACAGTGGAAATTCCAAGCACATTTTTAATGAGCTTGGCTCTTTCGGGGCCAATTCCTTTTACATATTCTATGGAGGTTTCTAATGTCATTGGAGTATAGCAGAACGTGATTTTTTGAAGGAATAAATAAGACCGGCAATTAAACCTATAATTCCACCGGCATAACTGAAATTATGCATAGACCCAACGGAGATGAAATTTTTAAAATCAATAAGGTGAGCAGGAATATACCAATGATTAAATTCGGATTTTGGCTGATTTGATACTATGAATTTTCCATATAACAATCCAATTATTCCTGTGATGAACGCAACTATAAGAGCAATGAAAATTGATGTCATTGACACATTAAGCATTGTTTTCCAATCTTTATGTCTTAAACCGAAAATTCCTAAGATTAATCCCAGAAACAATCCAAACCACCAGGTTGCCAAAAAACCTACAATTGTTACTTTTTCTCTTATACTATAATATTCTTCATCCAGCTTAAACTGGATAAACTTAAATTTGGTGTAATACTCAGGTGAAATACTATAAGTAATCTGATCATGCAAAATACCATAAATGCCCGCAAGCAAAGAAGCGATACCGGCAATCAGAAAAACCATTGAAAATTTTTTCAGTATTTCTTTCATAAATAAAGGTCCGAATTTCGGTAAAATAAAAAAGACTTCCAAAAAATTGAAAATCTTATTTATGTTGAGATCTTGTATTTCGATACTTGAATTACCGGTTAATCTTTTATGTTAGATTTGAATTTTTTCTGATAATCTTCCCACTCTTCCCGGGTACGGATTTTCTTGTATAAGTCTTTTGATATTAATTCTAGGTAGGGTTCCAGTTCTTTAGCAGATAATTCTCCTTGCAGAATTGTGATAGGACCTCCGCTTTCATCTAAAAATACGGTACTTGGAACTGCCCCTACATTCATATACTGAGTGAATTCATGGAGAGAATTTCTGCCTCTTTTCTGTTCAGTATTTGGGTTAGAAAATGTTCTTCCTAAAATCTCGATACTCTTTTTTTCTTCCGCATTGAATCTTACAGGATAGTATTTTTCATTTAAAATTTCAGCAATTACGGTATGACCGTACGTTTTTTTGTCCATTATTTTGCATGGGCCACACCAATCTGCATAAAAATCAATAAGTATTTTCTTCGGATTTTCCTTCTGGGCTTTGAGAGCTTCCTCAATAGTCATCCATTTTACCTGTGCAAAACTTATCTGCAACAATAACAGGCAAACTATGCTTAGAATTTTTTTCATAAATTTTGTAATTACAAATAAAAATAAGCATAATTCGCTTACAATTATTTTACATCTTGCATTAATTTTCTCACGTACGGTGATATCAAAATTAATACCACTCCGGCAATTACAGCATATAATCCTAATTGTTTGTAGCCTTCCGTATAGGTAATCAAAGCGTCATAATTGGTAGAACCTTCCTTCGCTGTTGCCATACCTGCACCGATAATTCCTGCTACGTACTGCCCGTAAGCAGAGGCCAAAAACCACATTCCCATCATCATTCCCTGAAGATTCTTAGTGGAAAGCTTCGTCATGATCGACAGGCCGATAGGAGAGAGGCAAAGTTCTCCCAATGTGATGATCAAAAGTGCGATCGTAAAGAAATTTAATGAAGTGATACCTGCAGCATTGGCAAAAAGTCTTGTAGCAAATAATACATAATAACCTGCTCCAAGGAAAATAAAGCCTAATCCGAATTTTACAAGAGTATTAGGCTCTATTTTTCTTTTATTCAGCCAGATCCATAATAAACCGATAAGGGGTGCGAGGAAAATAATAAAAAATGCTCCACCGGAATTGTTAACTCCATTGGGATCTAATCCAAGAAGGTCGTTATTCAAATTCTTAGCAGCGAAAATACTTAGAGAACCTCCACTTTGTTCATAGATTCCCCAAAATAAAATGGAAAATAAAATGAAAACTAAAGCGGCCCAAAGTTTTTTGCGCTCAGAAGGCGTTACTTTAGTCATTTCATAGAATAAATAGATCAGTGTCAAGGGTCCGATGGCCCACATAAAATAATCTGTATATTCCGTTTTGGCGACCATTGTCATAATCAAAGGGACAAAAACAAGTGACAATACGTATACACCATATTCTTTCCATTTTGGGATCGGTACTGATTTTACTTCAGCCAAAGGATGTCCCGGTTGCAAACCAATTGTTCCCAGACTTTTTTGAGTGAAGATGAAATTGATAAGACTGATCACCATTACAACGGCAGCAAGTCCGAAAGCGACATTCCATCTCAAATTTTCAGGAATCATATGATCAAGCAATTCTCCTTTTCCAATAGCAATACATAAATAACCTCCTAATAGAGCTCCTAAATTAATTCCTGCATAGAAAAGCGAAAAACCTGCATCAGCTCTTGCATCATTAGGTTTATACAATTGACCCACCATCGAGGAAATATTAGGTTTAAAGAAACCTGTTCCCACCACAGTAAATGCAATTCCCAAAAAGAAAAACTGGTGTGGATCTGCAGCCAGAATCAAGCTTCCTGCAATCATCAGGAGCCCACCCCAAAACAGAGATTTTCTAAAACCTAGTATTTTATCAGCGAAAAGCCCACCTATAAAGGTAAATGCATATACAAATGCCTGTGTGGCACCATATTGAAGATTAGCTTCCACCTCGTGGAAATTGAGTTGGGAAATCATAAAGAAAACCAGCATTCCACGCATTCCGTAGAAGCAGAAACGTTCCCACATTTCAGAAAAGAAAAGGCTCCATATTTGTTTTGGATACTTTCCTTTGAAATTCTGTATTTCATCCAGAGTTAAGCTCATTATATATTTTTTTTAGATTAACGAAAATAAAAAAAACCTCCGACTTTGCGGAGGTTTTATCCTATTTTGATATCAATTATTTTACACCATGCATCATTTTCTTCAATAAAGGAGAAATTAATGCTAAAATAACAGCAGCAATACCACACAATACAACGAATACCATGAAGAATTCAAATAAGTTGTGGATCTCAAATCCTGCAAAAGTAGGATTCTGTGTCGGAAGCTGAGCTTTTTCAAATGCTGCAGCCTGATCAGCTGTTAAAGTTACTTTTTTATCTAAAACATCTTGTAAGTTCACTCCAATTTCCTGTGCTTTTTTGAACTTATCACCCGTTGCCGGCAGGATTGAACCTAAAGTACCAGCTAAGGCATAACCTGCTGCATTGGAAATAAAGAATACCCCATATAATAACGAAGCGAATCTTTTTGGAGCTAATTTACCCACCAAGGATAAACCGATAGGAGATAAGCAAAGCTCACCACAGGTCTGGATAAAATAAAGAAGAATGAGCCATTTGATAGCAAGTAAGCCACTATTTCCTAAGTCCTTTACATTGTAGGCTATAATAAAATATGAAAGGGCAATAAGCGCTAAACCTAAAGCTTGTTTAAAGGGAGAAATAGGTTCTTTTCCTTTGGCTCTAAGATTATCCCACATCAAACTGAATGGGACAGCTAATATAACTACAAATAAACCATTGAAGATTTGTACCATTGAGGCCGGCATTTGCCAACCGAATAAGAATGTTCTGTCGGTCTGATTCGATGCAATGAAAGTCAATGAAGAACCTGCTTGCTCAAATGCTGCCCAGAAAAAAATGATGAAAAATGATACGATATAAATTACCCAGATTCTTTGTCTCTCCACCTTATTTTCTGCAGAGCTCATGATCAGGAATGCCAAAGAAATACCCGCAGAATAGATGAAAGGGTAGATAATTCCTTTGATCAATTGCCCCATTTCTACAGAACTGAATCCGAATTCACCTACTAGGATATATCTAAAAACGAAAAACAACGCAGCAAATATTAATCCGGTGATTCCTAAAGATACACCTGAAAACTTAGCGGTCTGAGTTTCACCTTCTTCGAAATCGGCACTTGTGTTATGTTTTGGCAATCCGCCGATAGGTCTTCCTTCCGGCGTTACCACATATTTATTTTTTAGGAAAAAGAATATAAGAGTACCCAAAATCATTGCTATTGCGGCAAGAAGGTATCCCCATTTAAAAACATAAGGGTCTTGTTTACCATCAACTACAACGTCTGCAATCATAGGAACAAAATACTGACTCAATAATGCTCCGATGTTAATTCCCATATAAAATATAGTAAATGCAGAGTCTAATTTTGTTTTCTCACTAGGTGGATAAAGACTTCCAACCATTGAAGAAATATTTGGTTTGAAAAATCCGTTTCCAAATATAATTACAAGAAGTCCTAGCCAAAATACACTCTTTGATAAATCAAGATTACCATCAAAGGTATTTGCACTATAGAATAATAATAATTGGCCAATAGCCATTAAACTACCTCCTAAAATAATACAGTATCTGTTACCTAGAAATCTATCCGAAATAAAACCACCTAATAAGGGAGTAAGGTAACATAATGCAAGAAATCCACCATAAATGATAGAAGCATTTGATTCACCTAACATCAAAGCGTGAACCATAAATAGACTGAGAATAGCCCTCATTCCATAAAAGTTGAAACGCTCCCACATCTCTGTGCTGAAAAGAACCCACAAACCTTTCGGGTGTCCTTTTTGCTGAACTGTATCCATATTTTCTTGTTAATTTTTGTTAAGACTAGCAAATATAGTTTTTTTTGAGTTTTTGACAAGGTTTTAATTTTATTTTAAACAAAAAAGCCATAGAATTATTCTACAGCTTTATATATTTATTAAAATACGTGATATTAATGTCCTTTTTCCTTCATGATATTATTTAATCTCTTTAACATGGAGAGCCCCAATAACGTTGCAAAGATCAATAAGGCAAAATTAACAAGGAAATAATTCATTTTGTTGTCATAACTGTACCATGTGCTCGCAAGAATCCCGGAAAGCTTGTTTCCTACAGAGTTGGCAAGGAAGAAGCCTCCCATCATCAACGCAGTGATTCTGGCAGGAGAAAGCTTGGATACAAAAGACAATCCCATCGGTGAAAGACACAATTCTCCTACTGTAATAACTCCATAACTCGCTACCAACCACCACGGAGAGACTTTTACAGCGCCATTATCACCAGCCATTACGGCTAAAACCATCACTAAGCATGAAAGCCCGGAGATAAACAATCCTAACACAATTTTTGTTGGAGTTAAAGGCTCTTTTCCTTTTCTTCGTAACATCGCCCAAAATCCTACTACAACAGGTGTTAAAGCAATTACCCAGAAAGGATTGATGGATTGAAATAATTCAGTATTGTATAAATACACTTTCTGGCCCGGACTTTTTTCTAGTGCCGCACGTTGCTCAGGAGAAATGTTTTTGAAATAAATATCTTTCCCTGTTGTTTTAATAGCTTTTCCATCTTCACCTTTCTGAGATTGATATTGGTCATCATATACAGGGACTTCTTTATCCTCGTAGCCTTTTCCGTCCACCATATAGATTCCCTCCAACGGCTTTTCCAGGGCAGCAGGAACACTTCTGTCCGTGTAATAATTCGCCCATCTGGTGAGTGCTGTTCCGTTCTGTTTGAAAACTGCCCAGAAAAACATGCTGATCAAAAAGATGGAAAGTAAAGCTCCAATCGAAGCTTTTTCATCCGGTTTGGCTTTGAAATAAAGAGAAACATAGAAATAAATAACGGGAATACATGCAAAAATAAATGCATCCGTATTGTCACTTCCGATAATATTACCAGGGATAAACCAACCGATTGCCCCGGCTATAATGGCAGGTAAAAAAACCTTCATTAAAATCTCAGAAAGCTTGGTATCTCCTTCCTGTACAGGTTTCATTTCGGCAGCATGGAGGTAATGTTTTCTACCGATAGTAAAAATAACAAGTCCGATCAACATTCCCACTCCGGCAGTGATGAATGCTTCACCCCAACCGAATTTATTACGCATGAACGCAGCAATAATATTACAGATAAAAGCCCCGATATTGATCCCCATATAGAAAATGTTGTATCCGGAATCTTTATTGGCTTTGTAAGGTTCTTCAGAATAAAGATTTCCTAATAACGTGGAAATAGTGGGTTTAAAGAAACCATTTCCGATAATGATCAATGCAAGAGAAGTATAAAATAAAGAGAGATCTTTGAAAACACCCATTCCAATATATCCTGCAGCCATTAAAATACCTCCTAAATAAATAGATCTGATATATCCCAATACTCTGTCTGCCAAAAAGCCTCCAATAAAAGGCGTAAGATAAGTAAGGGCAATATAAGTCCCAAAAATATCGTCAGCGGTTTTATCAGGAAGTCCGAGACCGCCACCTAGGCCGGTAGGCTCAATAACATATAAAACAAAAATTCCGAGAATCAGGTAATATCCGAAACGCTCCCACATTTCAGTAAAAAACAGATAAGGCAGGCCTTTAGGATGTTTAGTCTTCATATTTTCAAATTTCAAATTTCCCAAAAATAGGTTTTTAATTTTAATTCATAAAATAAATTAGATTTTCTTAAAATGATTAATAAAATAAATATAAAAATCCCTCTCAAAAAATGAGAGGGATGAATGATATTGTCAGACTCTTTATATTCCTGCGGAATGACAAAAGCCGTTTATTTTTATAAATTCTCCAGAATAAAATCCGTCATTTTCTGATATAGTTGCGGTCTTGTCTGTCCTCCGTAAATACTATGATTCTTATCCGGATAAGCCATGAATTCGAACTGTTTTTTATTTTGGATTAACGCTTCTGAGAATTCCATGGAGTTCTGGAAATGTACATTGTCATCCGCAGTTCCGTGGATCATTAAGAATTTTCCTTTCAGTAAGCTAGCGTATTCTGTTGGAGAGTTTTTATCATATCCGTCAGCATTCTCCTGTGGTGTCCTCATGAATCGCTCCGTATATACGGTATCATAATATCTCCAGTTGGTTACCGGTGCTACTGCAATTCCGGCTTTGAAAACATCTGCGCCTTTGGTCATAGCCAAGCTGGTCATATAACCACCATAGCTCCATCCAAACATTCCGATTCTGCTTTTATCAATATAAGACTGGTTCCCGAACCATTTTGCAGCGGTAATCTGGTCTTCGATCTCATACTTTCCTAAATTCATGTAAGTTATTTTCTTGAACTTAACCCCTTTGTAACCGGTTCCACGACCATCCACACAAGCTACAATATATCCTTTCTGAACCAGATGATTGAACCATAGGGCGTTTCCGTTATCCCAGGAATTGGCAACCTGCTGAGAGCCCGGCCCCGAATACTGAAACATAAATAACGGGTATTTTTTGGATGGGTCGAAATTTTTAGGCTTCATAATCCATGCATTCATCTGATCACCTGCTGAATTTGGAATCGTAATGAATTCTTTCACAACAAAATTATCAGCCTGAAGTTTTTTCAACTGATCGTTATTATTCTGTAGTTCTTTTACTGTTTTTCCGTTTCCGTCTTTTAAAACATATGTGTGAGGCCTTGCGGCAGTAGATGAGGTTTCTATGAAATAATTGTAGTTTTTGCTGAAATTAGCTGCATTATTCCCTTCAGCATTGGAAATCAACTGAGATTTTCCATTTTCAATATTGATCTTGGAAATTACCTTGTTGATACTTCCTTTTTCAGTGGTCTGAACATAAATCTCTTTAGACTTTGGATTATATCCGTAATAATCGGTTACTTCCCAGTTTCCTTTTGTTACCTGTTTTTTAAGTTTCCCGTCTTTATCATACCAGTATAAATGGCGGTTTCCATCCCTTTCCGAACCCCAAAGGAAAGAATTATCCTCTAAAAATTCAAGAGTTGGACCATCCATATCAATCCACTTTTCATCTGTTTCAGTAAACAATTTTTGAACAGCTCCTGTTTTGGTATTGACTTTTAAAATATCCGCAGCGTTCTGAATTCTATCAGAGGTAATTAAAACAATTTCATCCGCTTTGGCCGTCTGAAGAACATTCGGGATATAATAATTCTTGAAAGAATTTAAATTTAGCGGAATTGTTTTTCCTGAATCCAAACGATATAATTGTGCGGTAACCACAGAATTTTTCTCTCCGGCTTTAGGATACTTGTAACGCATTTCAGATGGATAAAGAGATTTTCCGTAAATAGGAATGTAAATTTCCGGAACTTCACTTTCGTTTGATTTTACAAAAACAACGGCATCGGAGTTTTTCGTCCATTCATATTGTCTTGCATGCCCGAATTCTTCTTCATATACCCAGTCTCCCAATCCGTTAATAATTGAATTTTTCTTACCGTCAGTAGTAATCTGTGTGATTTTTCCTGAATTTAAATCCTGGTAAAATAAATTATTTTCAGCAATAAAGGCTACTTTAGTTGCATCAGGAGAAAATCTGGGCTCCTGGACAGGTTTTCCATCATTTAAGCTGATTACTTTTCCGGATTTCAGATCTTTTACATCAAATTTTCCTAAAAAAGAATGTCTGTAAATGGGCTGGCTGTCTTTCAGCAAAAGAATTTTAGATTCATCATCAGAAAATTCGTAGCTCTCGAACTGCCCGTCAATAATATTACCTTCCTTTTGAGAGGTTTTATAGGAATATTTGGCAATTCCGCCCTGTTCTATGACTAAATAATTTTCACCATTTTTCATAGAAGTAATTCCGGCAATCCCTTTTCCACGATAATATCCGGAATATATTTTATCTAAAGTGATTTCCTGCGCCAATACATTCTGAAAAGCAGCAGCAATAATAAGTGTTAATAAAATTTTTTTCATTGTAATAGTAAAGAAATCCAAAGATATAAAATATTGTGAAAAGATGTGGCAAGTACTGTAAATAATGTATTTTGTGAAAATAAATATTGTATGAAATATATCAAATATTTGTGAATATTTTAATTTTAGCGAATTTTTTAATTGTTTGTGTTTGAAATAATTAATTTTTTTTATTTAATTGATTGTTGCGTAAAACAGGAAATTATTTACATTTGTATAAACACAAAATGGTTTATGGCCTCACATTATAACTTTGAGAAAAAACTCTGCTTTTTCTTTGTATTCATCTTTTCATACCACTTTGCACAGGTAGGTACTGAAACTGCTAAAATTGACAGTCTTCAAAAAAAAGAATTTGAAAGATTACAGGAAATAGGAGACTTTAAGGGCATTGTCTTGCAAGAACAGAAATTGATCAAAAAATCTGAAGAACTGCATTACACCAAAGGGGTTATTACAGGATATCTCAATATCGCAAGTTCATTAGTTGTCCTTAACAGAAATAAAGAAAGTCTGCAATTTCTTGAAATTGCAGACCGGAAGTTGGAGGGCTATCATGATCCTTTGCTGAATACAAGATTGAATATAGTATATGCTAAAAATTATTTTGCTTTAGGATTATATAAACAGTCTAAAGATGCTCTTAAAAAAGCCGAAAGAATTTCCCACGTTATTACCGATAGAGAGGAAAAAAAGAAACGGCTATATCTTATCTACACTTGGAAAAGAAAGAATTTCAGTAAAATGAATATGCCGGATTCTATCTTTAAGATGGAGCGTAAAAGCCTTATGCTATCACCGGATCCTGAGCTCTATGCAGAAATCGCTGCAAGAAATCTGAACAATAAAAGAACAGATTCGGCAGAATATTACCTTGGAAAAGCTTTAGCATTGTGTCGTAAATGTCCTGTAAGACAAAAGGCTATTGTTTTAGAAACTTATGGAAAATTATATATAGAAAAAAAGGAATATGAAAAAGCCCTCGAATATTTTTTCGAATCATTGAAGATCAGCCAGAAGGGAGGCTTTACAAATGTAACCAGAGATACCTACAAGCTTATCTTTGAAACATACAAAATGATGAGCAATACTGAAAAAGAGAATGAATATTTGAAAAAGTATACTTTTCTGAACGATAGTCTCAATGCAGTGGACAAAAGTGTTTTGATGATTCCTATAGAAAAGCTTTTGAAAGAGCATGCACAGGCTGAGAAAAGAAGCAAGAGGAATCTTTACTATATGATTATCGGGATCATTTTAATCTGTATGGCTGCTATTTTAATTATCCTTACAATATATAAAAGAAAACAAGAGCAGAAGGATATACTTATTGTACAAAAAGAAGCGGAAACGGATATTCTCAAGAAGAAGCTAGATGATACACTGGAAAACGTAATGCAGCTTGCCATCAACAGAGATCCTTTATTCATTACCAAATTCAAAGAAACCTATTCCGAGTTTTATCATAACCTGACCCGGCAATATCCTGACCTGACATCTAATGATTTGAAATTCTGCGCCTTCGTAAAACTTAATTTTTCCAATAAAGAGATTGCAGACTACGGGAATATGTCCATCCGGACAGTAGAATCAAAAAAATACAGGCTACGGAAAAAAATGAATCTTCCTTCTGATATTGATTTTAATGGATGGATAGCATCGTTATCATAAATATTTAATTTGTAATAATGTATAAAGTATGGTTCAATTTTACAACGTAAAAAAAATATTATGTGCTTTCTTTTTATTATTCTCTTTATATTATTATGCACAGACAGGATTGGCAAATACAGCTCAAATTGACAGCCTGCAAAAGTCTGTTTTTGATAGAATGATGAATCGGGGTGATTATAAAGGAATAGTCCTGCAGGAGCGGAAACTGATTTTGGATTGTCAAAAGCTCAATTATATCAAAGGGGAAACAGTAGGATACCTTAATCTTGCACATGCATTATGTGCACTGACAAGTAATAAAGAGAGCCTTTATTTTCTAAACATAGCTGATAAAAAGCTTAAACACCTTCATGATGATGCACTGAAAGCTCGTATGAATCATTTATATGGAAGGAACTATTATTTTCTGGGATTATATGAGCAATCAATTAAAAGTTTTAACAAATCTTTAGAGTTTGCCTATAAAATAAAAGATAAGGAAGAAAGAAAAAAAAGGATGTTTGCTGTCTATGACTGGAAAAGGTCAAGTTTTGGCTATTTGAATATGATGGATTCTGTTTATAGCAATGAGCGGAAATGTATGCAATTTCCTACACCAATGCTTTATATAGATATTGCTGAAAGACATTTGAAAACTAAAAATATTGATTCTGCTGAATACTATGTAAATAAAGCCCATAATCTTGCATTGTCAACTAAAAATTTATTTGAAGGAAAGTCCAACGTATTAAGAGCTTATGGTGAATTGTATATTGCTAAAGGAGAAAATGAAAGAGCATTGAAGTTTCTTTTTGAATCGTTGGCGATTACCAAAGAAATGGGAAACAAAAGAAGAAATCTTGAAGCCTATAAACTTATTGCCGAAGCTTATAAAAATATAAATGACGTTGAGAAGGAAAATGAATACCTTGAGAAGTATGCAAAATTAGAAGACAGTATTACTCTGGCAGACAAGGGCATTCTCAATATGTCCATAGAAAAATTCCTCAATGAGTATACAGAAAATGAGCAGAAAAATAAGAATAAACTCTACTATATTATTATTGCAGTTATTTTAGCAAGCACTGCTGTTATTCTTATTCTGTTTAATGTATATGAAAAAAAACAAAAACAAAAAGAAGCTAGGCTCAACCAAACTGATCTTGAGACCCATAAACTCAGGAAAAAGCTGGATTCTGCGTATGAAGAAGTAGTACAACTGGCGATCAGCAGAGATCCGTTATTCATGACAAAATTTAAAGAAGTCTATGCTGAATTTTACCATAATCTTATTTCTGAATATCCTAATCTTACGGCCAATGATATAAAATTCTGTGCAATGGTAAAGCTTAATTTTTCGAATAAAGAAATTGCACAATACGATAATATGTCTATCCGTACCGTAGAATCAAAAAAATACAGGTTACGGAAAAAGTTAAATCTTGCGGCAGATACTGATTTTAATGGGTGGATCACGTCATTATAGTAATTTATTTAATCTTATAGGTTATAAACAAAGTTCAATTAAAATTCTATTGATACTCAGATACAGGAAGTTTTTATAATGACACTGATTTAACAGCAAGGCCATGATCTTCCCAAAACAAACAATCCGCATCTGAATATCATCAATCCTTTTGCTGGGATGACCGTCTATGATAATGTGAAGCACCAGCTGGCAGTTTTCAATGGAACAGTATGGTCTTTCTGGAAACCTTAAATTTTACAATGCAAATGAAAAATAACAGATTCTAATTCCATAATGAAAAGCATCAGTTATTAATAGTTTGCATTAGAGAAAAATAGAGTTTAATGGTCAATATGCTACCTACTGCAATTACACTGCTATTTTTACATAACCTTCTGTTTTTTAAATATTTATTGTATTGCAGTGTAATTGCAGTAGATGTATTTCCCTGTCTTAGCATTAGTTTTGATTGAGTTTTTGCATCAGCTTAAATATTCTGGTTTGGATGTTTGGGAAGATCAAAATCAAAAAACACTTAAGAAAAAAAAACAGATGAAAAAAATTATTACCCTTTTAGGGCTTATTCCTTATAGGCCTCTTTTTGCTCAGGCTGGTAATGTAGGGATTAAAACCACAGCACCTGATTTTAATTGTAATATTGCAGTATTGAAATTCGGAGGTATAGGTAATTATACCAGAAAAAAACTGCAATTTTTAATTAATTTCTTTGTTCTATGTTTATTCCTGTCAGTAGGTACAACAATAGTAAAAGCTCAGGATACAGATGGAGATGGTATTGCCAATACAATAGATGCTGATGATGATAATGATGGAATTCTGGATACAGATGAAGGATCTGTTTGTTCAAACAACATTTTACAATGGACGCAGGTCGAAAGTGATCCCCTGAGAAGCGGCTTTACCTTTGGCTATGGCGCAGACCCTTATGTAGGTGAATACTCGGACACAAGGGGTACTACGATTGCTACGGCAGGCTTTTCAGTTCCCGGTGCCACTATTACAACCAATCAGTTATCTTTTCAGTTTTCCTTTGATGATTATTCCCACGGAGTAACCACCGAACTTTGGATCAATGGAGTGCTGTACATGCGGATTGTTATTCCTGATGATAACAACCCCAGTCTTTACTATGTAGCAGACTATACCTCTCCAACAGTCTATGCGCCGGTAACTTACTTTAACGGGGCCAGTGGAAATGTTTCGCAGGTAGCGGAGTCAAAACTAGATCCGCCGGCCAGTACAGGCGTAGTTGTTAGAACACCAATTGTGGTCACTTTCCCTACTACACAAATCCTGGCATCAGGCAGTATCCAAATCCGGAATATTTCCCAACAAAGCTTGGCCGTTGCCGTTGAACAAACAGGAGATTACAACTACTGGATCAGTATGCCTTACTGCTACCCAATGGATACAGATGGAGACGGAATTCCCAATCAATTGGATTTGGACAGTGATAATGATGGCTGTTTTGATGCCTTGGAAGGAGATGAAAATGTTACTGTAGCCCAACTTAATGCTAATGGAAGCATTAACAGTGCAGTAGATGCACAGGGAGTTCCGGTTTTGGTTAACAGCGGAGGTGCGGCAGATGTTGGAAGTGACCAGGGACAGGGAATAGGAAGTTCAGCGAATTCGGCAATCAAGGATATCCAGTGCTTACCAAAATTCGGATGTACTTCCAGTATGTACCTTTCCCAAACGAATACCCTGTATAATATAGGTGCTTCAACTAATCCTTTTACATACACACAAATTGGTACACCGGCTGCTTCAGACTATAATGCGATAGGGATTAATCCGCTTGACGGTTTCATGTACGGAATGATTAGCAGCTCCAGGAAAATTATCCGTATCAATGCCGATGGTACCTATACTGATCTTGGAACAGTTGGGGGACTTCCGGGAGGTACTGCTAGCTATACTTCCGGAGAGATTGATAATTTAGGGAACTATTATATAAAAGTAGGTACAAATAACAACCAGATATATAAAGTAAACCTGACTACGTTAACTGCTACATTAGTTACACTTTCAACCAGTGTTACTTTACCTGATATGGCATATAGTGTAACAACAGGACTTTTATATGGTGTTAACTCGGCCAACGGACAACTGGTATCCGTTAACCCGACTACAGGAATTGTAACTCCAATCGGAATTGCTCCGGGAGCTGCAAGTTTCGGAGCCATGTTCGCATCCAATACCGGAGAAATATTTGGGCTAGACAGTGCTGGTGGCTTTTACCAGTTCAATCTTACCACGGGACAAAGGGTTCTGATCTCCAATGCACCTGTCAGTTCAGGAAATGATGGGGCGCATTGTGTTACCTCAGCTATATCTTTCGGCACTGATTTGTATGTTACCAAAACGGACGGAACATTGAATTATACTCCGGGAACTACTACTACTTATACTATAGTTGTAGGGAATAACGGACCATTTGGAGTTTTAGGGGCTACTGTTTCAGATGCTGTTCCTGCCGGAATTCCCGCTGCGAATGTCAGTTATACTGCAGTTGTGGCTGGTGGAGCTACTACATCCGTATCCGGAACGCAATCCGGAGCAATTAATGATCTGGTGAGTCTCACGGTTGGAGGAACTGTAACGTATACTGTTGTAGTGAATATCCCTCTTGCTTATTCAGGAAACCTTGTTAATACGGTAACGGTTACTCCTCCTTCTAATACAACTGAAATTAATAATGCCAATAATACGGCAACAGATACAGATATCCAGGCAGTATGCTACAAACCTGCAGTGACAGCCGGAACAGCACTGGATACCAAGCATGGGATTACGGCATTAGGAAGAGCAGGAGTTAACATGGGCAACTGGCCGATGGTGAGAAAAGGAGCCTGGACGGCTCTTGAATCTAAAACCAAAGGATTTGTAGTGAACAGGATTCCTACTACCGCTCAGGTAAATGCTATTGCCAATCCTGTAGAAGGAATGATGGTATATGATGAAGAAGCTGACTGCTTAAAAATCTATACCACTACAGATAATGGTGCTACATTCAGCTGGCTATGCTTTACCACACAAACGTGTCCAAATTAATACAACATTCAATAATTGATAACAATAAGAAGATGAAAAAAATATTCATACCTATATTTGCCTTTATTTCCGCCTGTGTTTATTCACAGGTGGCCATAGGCAAAAGCTCAGTAACAAATTCCTCTGTTTCTTTAGAATTCGGAAATACTGAATCAAAAGGACTCCTGTTACCTTGGGTAACCTCTGCAGGAGCAGTATCAGGAGCCGTGGATGGGACTATGATCTATGACACTGCGGATAAAAAAGTAAAATACAGGAAGAACGGCAGCTGGTTTGATCTTAGCACAGATACAACAGGAACAGTGAATACAGTGTTGCAGGATCCGCTTTCGGAGCAGGCAACTGCAAAGACCGTTATAGGATCTAATGCTGTAGCAGATACGACTCCGGGCATTCTGGTATTATCAGATACCAATAAGGCCATGATCCTTCCCAAAGTAGACAGTCCGCATTTAAATATCATCAATCCTGCCCCGGGGATGATCGTTTATGATAATGTGAAGCACCAGCTGGCTGTTTTCAATGGAACAGTATGGTCTTTCTGGAAACCTTAAATCTTACAATGCAAATAAAAAAATAACAGATTCTAATTCCACAATGAAAAGCATCAGTTATTAATAGTTTGCATTATATAAAAATAGGATTTAATAGTCTACAGGCTACCTACTGCAATTACACTGCTGTTTTTTACATAACTTTCTGGTTTTTAAATATTTATTGTATTGCAGTGTAATTGCAGTGAATGTATTTTCACATCAGAGCATTAGATTTGCTTGAGTTCTTGTATTGGATCATAATATCCAGGACCAGATAAAAAAAATAAAAACAACTAAGTAAAAATGAATACAGATGAAAAAATTTATTACCTTTTTAGGGCTTATTTCTTATGGAGTCCTTTTTGCTCAGACCGGAAATGTAGGGATTGACACAACAGCACCTACAGAACGACTAGATATAGGCTCCGGAAATGTGCGAATACGTGATATCAATACCAATAATGGGGACAGTACTACCGATAAACTGGTAGTAGCAGACAGCAACGGCGTTTTAAAAACGGCAACCAAGCAACCTTCTCTGCTGCAGGGTGGTACTTTTGCAGATCAGGTAACCACCACACAAAGAGCCACATCAGCTAATGGTGTTAATGATATTGTAGATATGATGTCAAAGACTTTTATAGTAAGTAAAATATCTATTGTCACACTTTCATATCAGCTTTCCTGGAATATCCCATCCTTACCAGGACTTAATGAACCTGGTCTAAAAAAAGTAGGTTCGTATTTGTCTTTTACAGGTTTGCCATCAGGAAGCAGTTTATCTAATGCTCCATTTGCATATCAATCTATTCCATTGAATGTGACATCCGATTTGGGAGTAGCAGGATTCAATGTTTTCTCCAGTTCGCATACTTTGCAGCTAACACCGGGAACATATACCGTAACCCTTCGCGGAGAATTCAGAAATCCTACGACAACCAACCGATCAATTGATTTTGGAGGCAGTGGCACTGATTTTTTAACCATTACTGCAATAGGAGTCAATTAAATTAAATAAATAGGATGGTTTACATGTGATCAATAAACTTAATCCTGTAACAGGTCGGGTCCAGTGACACAGGTGATATTGAGAAGATTAAATCAAAAAACACCTTACTGCATTTACACTGCAGATATTGTGTTTTGTGTGATAAAACAAGGGTTTGTATTAGTGAGTGTAAATGCAGTAAGGTGTTTTTTGATTTGACTTAATAGATTTGTTCCGGTTTTGATAGGTCAGGTTAAGTCTTTACTTCTTAAATTATTTAGTACAATAAAATTACACTTGATACCATTTTGTTTTAGATTTTTTTAGTTGGTTTGATAGTGTAGGGATTGATACTTAAATAAAAATGTAAAAGATACTAGTAATGTAGTAATGCTTTTTAGAAGTAAAATGGAGAATAATACGATTCTAAACCACAAATAATGATGAAATAGGTATAGTTCATAACATCCAATGGACTATACCATTTTAAAACAACATTAATTTTTAAATAATATAAGCCATGAAAAATTTACCAGCTTTAGCATTATTCGCATTCTCAGGGTTTGGATATGCACAAACCGGGAATGTGGGCATCAATACCGTTCTGCCGGGAAGTACTCTTACGGTAAGCGGTTCTATAGCAGGGCAATATAAAAATGTTTCAGCTTCAACAACACTTGGGGTCAATGACTTTTATATGTCTTTTAACGGATCTTCTGCAGCAACATTTACTTTGCCTGCAGCAACGGCAGCCGCTCCTGCAGCAGGAAATATCCTGGGCAGAATATATTACTTTAAAAATGTAGGAACAGCCAATCTTACAATTGCAGCTAATGGGGCTGAACTTATTGATAACCAATCAGGAACAGGTGTTGCCGGTATCTCTGTTACTCCGGGAGGGTATGCTATGCTTATTAGTAAAGGAACGGCAAGCGGAACAACCTGGGAAGTCTCCCTTTTAATTAATAAAACAACCCCTACCATAGCAGCATTGGGAGCTACGGATACGTATAGTTTTACCGGAGCGGCTTTTACCAATTTTAATAGCAGTATTCCACAGGTTATCCCTTTTTCGGCGGGAGATATTATTGTAAACCAGGGAGGCTCTGCGGTTTGGAATGATGCCGGAGATTACTGGCAGATTTTGGAATCCGGGGTGTATAAAATTGAGGGGTATGCCTATTTTGGAAGTGGGGGTGTAACTTCAGGTACATACCAATGGTCGGGGATTAACCTGAATATTACTAAAAACGGAACATCTACCAGCAATATTATCGGAGGGAATAGGGCAAATATTATGAAAGACATTGCAGATGCTGCCAATACACCGATTACTGTGAATTGTATAGTGCATTTGAATGCCGGAGACAAGGTTTACCTCACTATGAATTGGGCATTCGCAAATAAACCTACTACAAGTGCAGATATTGGTATACCTGCATCTTTGAAAGAGAGCAGGAATTTTTCTCTTCAACAATTATCAACACCTTAAACATTATGATATTAAAAAACACAAATGATGAAAAAATATAATGTACCAGACTGTCGCCAGGAGATTTCCTTCAGGATCAACTCAAGCCAACAGCTATGCCTATGCCAACACGTAGAAGCTTGTTATGGCTTATGAAAGCACCTCAGTTGATGAAAAAAGTTACTCTGTTCATTAATTATATGGGTGGAGATAGTTATTCTACCCAAAGCTGCTTTATGAACAAGCCTCATAACGGTAACAATTTTGGATTTAATTATGACCAAGCTCTGAGATCATCAGGTTATAACTTAATTTTTATTCTATGATATAAACTTTTCAATAAAAAGACCTTGTGTGGATATCGAAAATATTTTCACAATACAGGTTACATTAATTAAAAAAACATACACAATGAAAAAAAATGCAATTATTTTAGGGGCAATTTTGGCCTCAGCGTTCTCGTTTGCCCAGGTCGGAATAAACACGACGACCCCTAATCCTGATGCTGCTTTAGACGTAGTATCCACCAACAAAGGTATTCTCAACACACGTATTGCCTTGAGCTCCACAACCAGTCCTTCACCTCTTAGCGCTCACGTAGCAGGAATGATGGTGTATAATACGGCTACCGTATCAGACGTAACCCCCGGATTGTACTACAATGATGGTTCCAAATGGGTAAAAGCCGGAGGCGGTGCAGCGGCCAGTGCGACCATGAATGTTACCAATCAAACCGGGAACTATACAGCACTGCCGACTGATGATATTATTTTATACACCACTGCAGCCGGTCCGAATCCTGTTTTAACCTTACCTACAACCGGGGTGCCTGTCGGTAAGAGAATATATGTCTCAGTTTTAGGAGCTGCTTCTGTGGAAATCAGTCCGTTACCAAGGGAAACAGCTAATCAGCTATGCTATCCTGGACAGGGTAATATATTAATTTACACAGGGAATGCTGCTTCTCCATGGTCTCTTATATCAGGTTATTAATAAAAAAACACAACAAAAAACACAACAACAAAAAACACTTAAAGATGAAGAAAGAAATCAGACAAATTATTTTAATCGCCGGGATAGTATGGGGCGGAATAGCCCAATCACAGATTAGAATAGCAAACAGCGCCACCAATATGGCTGTTTCCGGAAGTTCGGCATTTATAGATGCCTCTTCAAACCCTACCTACAATTCCTCTACGAATGTAGGGAAAGGACTTTTATATCCAAGAGTAGATCTTACTACTTTTACCTCATTCGGGGGGGTGCCGATAGGGATCCCTACCTCTTTTCCTACTTATTATGACGGCTTTGTGGTCTACAACACCAATGTGGGCGGAGTAGCAGGAGTAGGGACAACACAGGGAACATTAACCTCGGGATTCTGGTATTATGACAATAAATCAGGAACCATCAACGGAGGAACATGGAAGCCTCTTAGCCCGGCAGCAGCAAGTACTCCTACAACGAATACTTTAACCAGCACAGCCAATATCCTGACTTCTACTATTAACGGAGTGACAGCATCTGCACCTGTTATCAATACCAATGCCCTCTCCTTGTCGGGAAGCAGTTTGAGCAGTACTGTTAACGGGGTGGTGAGTAATGTGGT
>NZ_RBXB01000005.1 GCF_003634775.1 Chryseobacterium defluvii
ATATGGATATAAAACAAAAAAACCTCACACATTACTGTATGAGGTTTAAAAATAAAAACTGGCGGTGACCTACTCTCCCGCTTTCGCAGTACCATCGGCGCTGGTGGGCTTAACTTCTGTGTTCGGAATGGGAACAGGTGAGCCCCACCGCTAAAACCACCCTAAAGAAGGTATATAAGGTTGCAGGATGTAGGTAATAGGTTGCAGGTTTTCCCTGCCACCTGATAGCTATCATCTGCTACCTGTTTTAATCGATAAAAACTTTCACAAAGACAAAACCTTAACTGCACTTATAAGGCTTATATATAGTTACCATAGGCTATAAATCTACGGGTAATTAGTACTACTCGGCTATGCTGTTACCAACTTTACACCTGTAGCCTATCAACGTGGTCATCTCCCACGACCCTTAAAAGATGTCTCATCTTGAGGCGAGTTTCGCACTTATATGCTTTCAGTGCTTATCTCTTCCAAACATAGCTACTCAGCGGTGCACCTGGCGGTACAACTGATACACCAGAGGTTTGTTCAATTCGGTCCTCTCGTACTAGAATCAAGCCCTCTCAAACATCTAACGCCCGCAATAGATAGAGACCGAACTGTCTCACGACGTTCTGAACCCAGCTCGCGTGCCACTTTAATGGGCGAACAGCCCAACCCTTGGGACCTTCTCCAGCCCCAGGATGTGACGAGCCGACATCGAGGTGCCGAACCTCCCCGTCGATGTGAGCTCTTGGGGGAGACTAGCCTGTTATCCCCGGAGTACCTTTTATCCTATGAGCGATGGCCCTTCCATACGGAACCACCGGATCACTATGTCCTGCTTTCGCACCTGATCGACTTGTAGGTCTCACAGTCAAGCACCCTTATGCCATTACACTCTACGCACGGTTACCAAGCGTGCTGAGGGTACCTTTGAAAGCCTCCGTTACTCTTTTGGAGGCGACCACCCCAGTCAAACTACCCACCACGCAATGTCCTTCTAAAAGAAGTTAGGCTCCAAGTAAGTAAAGGGTGGTATTTCAACGTCGGCTCCACCAACACTAGCGTGCCGGCTTCAAAGCCTCCCACCTATCCTACACATTACTTACTCAAAGTCAATACGAAGTTATAGTAAAGGTTCACAGGGTCTTTTCGTCCCATTGCGGGTAATCGGCATCTTCACCGATACTACAATTTCACCGAGCTCGTGGCTGAGACAGTGCCCAGATCGTTACACCATTCGTGCAGGTCGGAACTTACCCGACAAGGAATTTCGCTACCTTAGGACCGTTATAGTTACGGCCGCCGTTTACTGGGGCTTCAGTTAATGCCTTCGGTTTAACCCTAAGCACCTTCCTTAACCTTCCAGCACCGGGCAGGTGTCAGACCCTATACAGCATCTTTCGATTTAGCAGAGTCCTGTGTTTTTGATAAACAGTCGCCTGGGCCTCTTCACTGCGGCCAACATTGCTGTTGGCGTCTCTTCTTCCGAAGTTACGAGACTATTTTGCCTAGTTCCTTAGCCACGACTCACTCGAGCACCTTAGGATTCTCTCCTCGACCACCTGTGTCGGTTTTGGTACGGGTTGCTTCACTTCGGCTTTTCTTGGATCCGATTACACTATAACAGCTTCGCCCGAAGGCTAGGCCTTGACACTTCCGTCCGTCTTCAATAGCTACATCGAACCGTCCCCTTTTATTGTGAGCAAGTATGGGAATATTAACCCATTGTCCATCCACTACCCCTTTCGGGTTCGCGTTAGGTCCCGACTAACCCTCAGCTGATTAGCATGGCTGAGGAAACCTTAGTCTTTCGGTGAGGGGGTTTCTCGCCCCCTTTATCGTTACTTATGCCTACATTTTCTTTTCTGTCCGCTCCACAATACCTCACGATACTGCTTCGGCGCAAACAGAATGCTCTCCTACCAGATATAATTAATTATAAATCCATAGCTTCGGTAATATGCTTATGCCCGATTATTATCCATGCCGAACCGCTCGACTAGTGAGCTGTTACGCACTCTTTAAATGAATGGCTGCTTCCAAGCCAACATCCTAGCTGTCAATGCAGTTCAACCGCGTTGCTTCAACTTAGCATATATTTGGGGACCTTAGCTGTTGGTCTGGGTTCTTTCCCTCTCGGACATGGACCTTAGCACCCATGCCCTCACTGCCGACGAACATTTATTAGCATTCGGAGTTTGTCAGGAATTGGTAGGTGGTGAAACCCCCGCATCCAATCAGTAGCTCTACCTCTAATAAACTTAACATCGACGCTGCACCTAAATGCATTTCGGAGAGTACGAGCTATCTCCCAGTTTGATTGGCCTTTCACCCCTACCCACAGGTCATCCGAAGACTTTTCAACGTCAACCGGTTCGGTCCTCCACTCTGTGTTACCAGAGCTTCAACCTGCCCATGGGTAGATCACAAGGTTTCGCGTCTAATCCTACTAACTCAGCGCCCTATTCAGACTCGCTTTCGCTCCGGCTCCGGTACTTAATACCTTAACCTCGCTAGTAAAATTAACTCGTAGGCTCATTATGCAAAAGGCACGCCGTCACCCAACTTGTGGGCTCCGACCGCTTGTAGGCGTACGGTTTCAGGTTCTATTTCACCCTTCTATTCGAAGTGCTTTTCACCTTTCCTTCACAGTACTTGTTCACTATCGGTCTTTCAGGAGTATTTAGCCTTGGAGGATGGTCCCCCCATATTCAGACAGGATTTCACGTGTCCCGCCCTACTCATTTATCACTCAAATATGCCTTTCATATACGGGGCTATCACCCTCTATGGCTGTTCTTTCCAGAACATTCTATTAAACATATAAAAGCTTTTGGGCTAATCCGCTTTCGCTCGCCACTACTTACGGAATCTCTTCGATTTCTTTTCCTCCGGGTACTTAGATGTTTCAGTTCTCCGGGTTTGCTCCTCTTACGAGGTGACAGGTCTTCAACCTGCCGGGTTGCCCCATTCGGATATCTGCGGATCAATTCGTGTGTGCCAATCCCCGCAGCTTTTCGCAGCTTACCACGTCCTTCGTCGCCTCTGAAAGCCTAGGCATCCGCCATACGCCCTTAACGATTTCTTTCCTATTTTTGGTTACTCAAGCACTTATAAGTGCTCGGTTTTCTCTTTGTGATGTCTTTACCGTTAATGTCAATGATCTTATTTTCTTCTTTTTGGTCTAGTAAACAATTGTTGTTTTTGGCTCCAATCGTCACTTTTAAACTAAACCTCCAAAACTGTGGAGAATAAGGGAGTCGAACCCTTGACCTCCTGCGTGCAAGGCAGGCGCTCTAGCCAGCTGAGCTAATTCCCCGCTAGTTGCCTCTAGCTTTTGGCTAATTGCTTTTGGCCTTTTTGCCAGTAGCTATAAGCTATTTGCTATCCGCTTTAATTAGTAGTCTCGGGCAGGCTCGAACTGCCGACCTCTACATTATCAGTGTAGCGCTCTAACCAGCTGAGCTACGAGACTTCATTATTAATTTTAAATTTTAAATTGAAAATTTTAAATAATTCTTTAAATCTAAAATCTATAATTTATAATCTAAAATCTCTCTATCCCTTTACTAATTTCTAGTGGGTGTTGTATTGTTTTATATATCAACCAAATAAAAAACTAAAGCTTAAACTTTAAGTAAGTATATGTACTTGCGTACTAATTTTGTTTATCGTCCCGTAAGACGCTCTAAAATGAGATGTTCCAGCCGCACCTTCCGGTACGGCTACCTTGTTACGACTTAGCCCTAGTTACCTGTTTTACCCTAGGCAGCTCCTTTTACGGTCACCGACTTCAGGTACCCCAGACTTCCATGGCTTGACGGGCGGTGTGTACAAGGCCCGGGAACGTATTCACCGCGCCATGGCTGATGCGCGATTACTAGCGATTCCAGCTTCATAGAGTCGAGTTGCAGACTCCAATCCGAACTGAGACCGGCTTTCGAGATTTGCATCACATCGCTGTGTAGCTGCCCTCTGTACCGGCCATTGTATTACGTGTGTGGCCCAAGGCGTAAGGGCCGTGATGATTTGACGTCATCCCCACCTTCCTCTCTACTTGCGTAGGCAGTCTCACTAGAGTCCCCAACTTAATGATGGCAACTAGTGACAGGGGTTGCGCTCGTTGCAGGACTTAACCTAACACCTCACGGCACGAGCTGACGACAACCATGCAGCACCTTGAAAATTGCCCGAAGGAAGGTCTATTTCTAAACCGATCAATTCCCATTTAAGCCTTGGTAAGGTTCCTCGCGTATCATCGAATTAAACCACATAATCCACCGCTTGTGCGGGCCCCCGTCAATTCCTTTGAGTTTCAAACTTGCGTTCGTACTCCCCAGGTGGCTAACTTATCACTTTCGCTTAGTCTCTGAATCCGAAAACCCAAAAACGAGTTAGCATCGTTTACGGCGTGGACTACCAGGGTATCTAATCCTGTTCGCTCCCCACGCTTTCGTCCATCAGCGTCAGTTAAGACATAGTAACCTGCCTTCGCAATTGGTGTTCTAAGTAATATCTATGCATTTCACCGCTACACTACTTATTCCAGCTACTTCTACCTTACTCAAGACCAGCAGTATCAATGGCAGTTTCATAGTTGAGCTATGAGATTTCACCACTGACTTACTGATCCGCCTACGGACCCTTTAAACCCAATAAATCCGGATAACGCTTGCACCCTCCGTATTACCGCGGCTGCTGGCACGGAGTTAGCCGGTGCTTATTCGTACAGTACCTTCAGCTTTCCACACGTGGAAAGGTTTATCCCTGTACAAAAGAAGTTTACAACCCATAGGGCCGTCGTCCTTCACGCGGGATGGCTGGATCAGGCTCGCACCCATTGTCCAATATTCCTCACTGCTGCCTCCCGTAGGAGTCTGGTCCGTGTCTCAGTACCAGTGTGGGGGATCACCCTCTCAGGCCCCCTAAAGATCATTGACTTGGTAGGCCGTTACCCCACCAACTATCTAATCTTGCGCGTGCCCATCTTTATCCACCGGAGTTTTCAATATCTTAAGATGCCTCAAAATATATTATGGGGTATTAATCTTCCTTTCGAAAGGCTATCCCCCTGATAAAGGCAGGTTGCACACGTGTTCCGCACCCGTACGCCGCTCTCAAGTCTCCGAAGAGACTCTACCGCTCGGCTTGCATGTGTTAGGCCTCCCGCTAGCGTTCATCCTGAGCCAGGATCAAACTCTCCATTGTATGTTTGTCTGACTCACTCAAAGTTTTTTAACGCTTTAGTTTTTTCCTTACTTGGTTGTTATATTATATTTCAATGATCTTCTATTCTATCGCTTTAATCAAACCAATCTCTGTCATTCGTTGGCCCTGATTTGCGAGTGCAAAAGTAAAAATTATTTTCTAATTGACCAAATGTTTCTGAAAGAAATTTTAAAGTTTTTTTTATTAACCTTAACCCTCTCTTCATCCATCCAATCCTATACTCCTGCGCTCCCTTATTTAGGGACTGCAAAGATACAAATCTTTTTAAATCTCACAACTTTTTCCTTAAAAAAAATTGAAAAGTTTTTCAAGATCCTATCCCCCATAATTATTCCTAATTATAAAAGTATTTCATTAATTTTCCGCTTACCTAAAAGCTCTCCTGCGCTACCTACTATCTCTCGTTTTCAGTGGGGCAAAGATACTATCTTA
>NZ_RBXB01000006.1 GCF_003634775.1 Chryseobacterium defluvii
TAAATGACAGGCTGCGTTTCTCTATCAACAGGTATTACAGGGATCCCAGCTTTACGGATCCATCTACCATTACCCCAAACGGTACCCTTTCTAATATTACATTACGATATATGGGAAGCTTTTAAAAATATAGCAAAATTGGAATGAAAGGAATGAATAGGAAAAATCTGATGCTGTTGTTTTTCTTTTTTTTGGCATCCTGTATATTGTATTCCCAGAAATTGTCTCCTGCGGAAATAGACAGATTACAAAATGATGATCAGTATCTTCAGAAAGGTAAGATATATGAGGGAATTGAATATAGCAAAAAAACAATACAATTATCAGAAAATATCAATTATGCAAAAGGTAAAGCAAGAGGATATATCCAGATTGCCCGCTATCTTCATTCTTTGGGAAAATATGATGAAGAACAGATTTATCTGCAAAAGGCTGAAGCATTGTATTCCGAATATGAGAATGATCCGTTATTAGTAGCGTCACTTTTTACGGTTTATGGAAAAAATTATTTTGAGCTGAGATTTATTGAGAAGTCCAATGAAAGCTATCGCAAAGCATTACAAGAGGTATTAAAAATAAATGACAAAATACAGAAGCAGAAACTTCTGCATGATATTTATGGAAGTATGGCGGTCAATTTCGGAATACTTCAAAATAGTGATTCAATGTATTATTATACTCATAAAGCATATAAAAATGTTCCCCGGGTGGTAGAGGCTACCAATCTTACCTATTATTTTATAACACGTAAGAAAAACCAGGATTCCGCAAAATTTTACCTGGATAAAGCCGAAGGGCTTTTAAAAATATCAACAAGTATCTTTGATCATCTGGTGTTTAATTATATGTCTGGCGAGTATTATAAGGATCAAAAGGAGTATAAAAAAGCACTGGGGTTTTATGAAAAATCCCTGAAATTGTCTTTTAAAATGAAGAGATCTAAAAATGTAATGAAGAATTATAAAGGTATAGCTGAAGTATATACTCTTCAGAACAATGTTTATAAAGCCAATGAATATCTGCAGAAGTATACAAGGCTCAGAGACAGTATTGATCAGAGGAATCTGATAGCCTCGCAAACCTCCGGGAAAAAAATTATCGAAGATGAGAAAAAGCAAATTGAAGCATCAAAAAAGAATTTGTACTATACATTGGGTGGACTGTTATTAGGAATCATCATATTAAGTATATTAAGTTTTCTGCATGACCGGAAGATCAGGAGAAAAGATCTTCTGCTCAAAAAAAATAAGGCATATATCTTACAAAATGAACGGAAGGTAAAAGAGCTGGAGCAAAAAGTAAATGAAAGCTTTGAGGAAATCATACAGCTCGCTAAGGAAAACAGCCCGGAATTTTGGGGACGTTTCCAAGAAGTGTATCCCGAATTTCGTAAAAAAACATTGGATATTAATTCTAATCTGAAAACATCAGAACTCATATTATCTGCTTATATTTATTTAGGCTTCAACACAAAAGATATAGCAGATTATACTTTTAAAGCTGTCCAGACAATAAAAAATAATAAATATAATCTGAGAAAACGCTTAAATATTCCACCCCAAGATGATATTTCACTTTGGATAAGAAATTATATGGATAGCTAAACACCACTATCCGTGTTCGTTATATTTTTAAGGTACTTTGTTGGTACCTTATTTTTTTTGATTTCAATCCTGACTTCTTTTGCTTTGTGCTTTTATAACTTTAAAAAACTTAAGCACAAATGGAAAAGGATGAATACTTTGATCTTAGTAAGATACACATACACGCTCAACTAGGTATAGAAAAAATGCAACATGTAAATAACTGATGCTTATTCAAGCATCATTATTATTATGTCTTTAAGAATTATTAATTAAAGATACCTATTAGTATGTTATCAAAGCAAGACAAAAAAAAACATAAACAAAGTTTTAGTATCTATTACCTGGTCATTGGAGGGGTAACGACGATTATTTCATTGGCATATTATATATTATTTCTTTCAGGTGAAGAGAAGAAGAGTATAAAGAATTCTTTTCATGACCATAAAACAGAGGCTTTTGATGAGATCATTCAGCTGGCAAAAAATAACAGTCCTGAATTTTGGGCACATTTTCAGGAAAAATATCCTACATTCCGTAAAAAGCTGATAGAGATCAATGCAAATCTTAAAGTTTCGGAAATTATTCTATGTGCTTATATTTATTTAGGTTTCAATACAAAAGATATAGCTGAGTATACTTTTAAAGCCGTTCAAACCATTAAAAATAATAAATATAACCTGAGAAAAAGACTCAATATTCCTCCAAAAGATGATACGACGTTATGGCTTCGTAAAAAAATCGAAGAATAATAAATTATTGATTTTTAGCAATTTGTAAATAGAAGTACTTCGTTGGTACTGAAGTTTTTTGTTAGAAATGAAATATTTTTAGTGATTTGTAATAGAAATACACAAATAAAAAGAATCTGATTGTTTGATTTTAGACTGTAAAATAACGAGCTTATATCTTTTAGATTTTTAAAATTATTTATTAAAACACGACACTAAGATGAAAAATATAGAATTACCCACCGGTACTTACTCATATTCCGGGAAATTCACAAGTTGGAATATCTACAATTAGCTTCAACTGATCTACTTATCAAGTAAAACACAATTCTAAAAACATAATGAAGAAAAATACAATCATTTTGGGGGCCATTTTGGCTTCTATGCTTTCATTCGCCCAGGTTGGAATAAGAACGCAAGTTCCTTCTGCCAGTTTGCACATAGAACCGTCGAGTATTTCCTCACCTACGGGTATGGACGGGATCTTAATTCCGAGAGTAAAGGCTTTTCCTGCACCCCAGGCAAAAGG
>NZ_RBXB01000007.1 GCF_003634775.1 Chryseobacterium defluvii
ATGGTACTGCGAAAGCGGGAGAGTAGGTCACCGCCAGTTTTTATTTTTAAACCTCATACAGTAATGTGTGAGGTTTTTTTGTTTTATATCCATATGACTATGACTATGACTATACGTATAGGCACATGTGGTATCAGTGTATATTATACATAATACATAATACATTATACATTATACATTATACATTATACATATAGTACACCCTATGTATCATCTGCCCTCTACCCACCCGTCGGAAAGAGGTGATTAATCAGATTACCTTCATAGCCTGACAACTACTCAAAGGGCACTGATGGTAAAGACCATTCTGCTTTGATAGCTACTGGCTGGAATTGTAACGGAAACACCTCAGATGAAATAAAGTGCTTGCTGTTATTGAAATAAACGAAGTAAACAAGCCGTATTTTAATATAGCTAAGTCGGAGTATCACTCAAACCCCGGGCTTACATCCTGAAATTGATACTTTATTATCCTGAAGTATGCCTCAGATCTCATTATCCATTTATCATCCGATCCCGATATACATAGAATAATTTATCCTGTTTTTAGTTTTCTCCCAAAAGCAATACACAATTTGCATACGTATCTTTACCATATCAATCGATCCATCTGCCCCTTACTGAGCCGATAATAAATCTGAAATCAATACAACAGTACTTTGAAACTTAAAAAAGAATCATATTCAAATTTTCTCCATATAATTACCCATCATAATCCGAATATTACACTAAAACTCTTTATAAGCATTACTCACCTTTTGTTCATTGATCTTCTGTTTTTACTTCCTGAAATTTAAATTAATTTAGCCTTTTTTGTTCCACCTTACGATGTAAGCTCTATTTAATCCTTCTTCATTTTATTCTTATGACTTAGCTTAGGCTAATTTATCAAACAATAGTTTAAAAATATTGTTACAGAGGTTCAGCGAGTTAAGGATGAATATGAACTAAAAGTGTATTTTATGTTAAATAAATTTGTTTTGTGTTGATATAAGATAGTATCTTTGCCCCACTGAAAACGAGAGATAGTAGGTAGCGCAGGAGAGCTTTTAGGTAAGCGGAAAATTAATGAAATACTTTTATAAT
>NZ_RBXB01000008.1 GCF_003634775.1 Chryseobacterium defluvii
TTGCACATAGAACCGTCGAGTATTTCCTCACCTACGGGTATGGACGGGATCTTAATTCCGAGAGTAAAGGCTTTTCCTGCACCCCAGGCAAAAGGGCATATGGTTTTTTTATTTCAGCATGCCACGCTTCCCGATGGTTTTTATTATTGGGACGGTACCGCCTGGGTTACTTTTCTAAGCACTTTTAACCGGACGTTTGATGATGCTATTTATGTGGTGACGGGAACCGGTTATTCCGCATCGGGGAATACCGAGAATACTGTATTATTCAATACCCTTAAAGCATTTAACCCTTCGGGTTTTTCAGTTTCCGGGAATCAGGTTACGGTAGGGAAAAGCGGGAACTACCTGATCAGCTTTAATTCGGCCTTAAAGAAAACAGTAGGCACGGTTAACGAAAACAGAGCCATATATACCTATAGAATTAAAAAGAACGGGGCCACCATTCTGACGACTTCCAATTCTTTAACCAATGAGGGTACAACAGCAACGAGTGTTGCCCTTAGTGGGATTGTGGCTTTGGCCCAAAATGATATTTTACAGGTAACCATACAAAAAACCACAGAAACCGGGAGCAGTGTTTATACAGGATATGGAACCAATTGCATCACGATGACCTATCTGAATGATTAATTAAAGACTTAGAGCTATGAAAAAAATATTTATTACCTGTTTTCTGATGGTGTCCTTAGTAAGTCTTCATGCCCAAAATGGAGTAGGGATCAATACCAATGCGCCTAAAGCCACACTGGATATTCAGGCAAAAACGCCTGATACCCCGGAGAGTTCCGCAGGAATATTATTTCCTACGGTAAGCCGTTTCTCAACGACTGATCCGGCCGCAAGCCAGAATGCGATGCTGGTTTCATTGGATAATGCCGGATCAGCAGGTTTTGAGGGCTATTATTTTTGGGATGACACCAAAAAGCTATGGCAATATATATTCCAGACGAAGATTTTAGGAAAAAACCTTTTTAAGACCATAGGTTCGGGAATCGGTTTTCCGGTAATAGCCAG